>CBDEUB010000002.1:0-2844511 GCA_965243145.1 Bacteriovoracaceae bacterium | reverse complement strand
TATAAAAGCCCACAATGGACATCACCACCACGCCAATGACTTTCCCGCGGCCCTCACCAGAGCCTGTCATGGCCAAAATTGTGGCGTAAACCAGTCCGATAGTGCTAACCAAGGGAAGGACTGTCCCGATCAAGGCATCCCTAAGATTCCCCAGCCTCGATTCAAAACCTCGCCCCTTGATAAATTGCGCCTCTGCTACTTCGGGAAAGAAGCAGGCCAGTGCCACACATCCTGCGGCAATGAAAAATTTTGTGTCAAAGATTTTTTGCATAATTTTACCCCACAAGTTTTATTGGCCATAGATTTCTCAAAGTGCCCTCATTAAAGACTCTTTGCAGTTTATCCCCGGCAATTTTGTTAATTTTTCTGGTTTCATCCACCGTTTTTTTAATGATGGAAGCAACTGTTTTTAAATCCATATCTTTGAAATACAGACACTCCACAACTTTTCTTTCCGTGTGGTTGAGACAAGCAAGGTTGTCTTCGATAAAATTCAAGTTCTCGTTTTTGAGAAATTCATTGCCTCCACACCGCACCCGTTTTGGCCTTTGGATGGCAAACCTTTTCAAGTGGGAAGACAGTCTTTGCCCAAAACCTTTTGAAGTGAGGATCATTTTCAGTTTTTTCAAAACTCTGGCCTTAGTTGTGCTAATGTTGGTGGGAGTGGTATTCAATGCCCTTGCGGTTCTTCGCAAACTCAATTCCTCCCAAAACAGCTTGTCCAAGATAAGTTGCTCTCTGGGAGTCAACTCTTCAAAGGCGAGACTAAAAATGACTTCTAAGTCCAGGTTCTCCATTTTGTTAGAAAATTTCTCTTCGTCTTCCGTCTGCTTTTCCAGCTTGGGACAGTCTTCAAACTTTTTAACGAAGTAAAGTTTTCCGTCTTCGGTAATCTTTCCCACATCCTCGTCGAGAAACTGCTTCCAGGTTTCCACATCCCAGCTTTTGCCGAGTTTAGAAATTTCCGCATCAGTTTTTCTTGTGCCGTCTGGATTCCTCCACGGCGGTGGTGTCGTCTCTCTTTTGTGTTCCATTGTGCGGTCTCCTTGTTGTTGGTTTGCCATCTCAACTTTTGGGGCCTTCTCAAAAAAGGGCCTCTACTACTAGGGAAAAATGTCACTTGGCCTTAACGGCCCTTTAAAAAAATCCACTTCAACCCTCCGTAATTGCAGAGCTTTCCGAAACTCCAAATCTAACGGCCGCATTTTTCAAATCACGGCCTTTGCCGTGGCCATACCGTTTCAATCCAGGCATTAAAAACAGAATTTTTTTCCAACCTCCTTCGTTTTTAATTTCAATTTTTAGGGCCTCTTTCAAAAAAAGGGCCTCTACTACTAGGGAAAAATGTCACTTGGCCTTAACGGCCCTTTAAAAAAATCCACTTCAACCCTCCGTAATTGCAGAGTTTTCCGAAGTTCCAAATCTAACGGCCAACTTTTTTAAAGAGAAAACCCGTCTGAGTTCTTGTATGCCCCTGGACTTGGCCATATAAATGGCCTTGGCCGTGGTGTTCAAATTTTTGGCGACTTCAGAAGTCGTCATGCCCTTCCAGTAAATCGCCCTTAAAACCGTCCCTTGAAGTAGAGGCAGTTCATCCACGGCATCGGACAGGACAATTTTAATTTGGGGGTCGAGGTCGCGGTTTTTGAAAAAATCCAAGACTTCCGACTTCGCAAACATTTCTTCCGTGTCCATATCGGGGCGCAAGTCCCAAAGGCGTCTGTTTTTTGTTTCGGCCTCGTCACAATTGTTTAAAAACTCTTGCCAGGCCGGAACGGATTTTTGGTTTTCCATCGTTTCCTCCAAAGTTTTTTGTGCTTAGTATGGAGAAAAACGCATCGCGTGCAAGACCTTGCAAATAGCTGAAATTTAAGGATTTTTGCATTTTAAGAAAAAAGAGAAAGTGGGAAAAAAGCGGCGAAGTTACGCCGTTTTTCGCACTAAGTCTTGGGAATTAAAGAGGAAATTAAAATCGGCGAAAAAAGGACGAAAAGCGAAGTTTCGCTCCCCCTCTTTTTCGCCATTTCTTCCCTGCGTTTGGATGGCCTAAAGGGGAATGTAGGGAGTGTTTGCCTTTTTGGCCTTGTCGAGGTCTTCGTACCTGATATAAGTCCCGTCCATAAATCTGCTGCCATTGGGTGCCATCATTTTAAGAGAAGGCCCACCCTGTTTTAGCTTTTCAATAAACAGTTTTGCCGTGGCCCTATGGAGTTCAAAAAATTTTTTCCTCGTCCAGTCTGGCCCCCAAGTGAGGATGGCCGCCACAATAGCACCATGAAAAAAGACCCTTGGGATAACGCTAATAAAGAGACAATACATACTCAAAACCTCCTTTGGATGCGGTGTCCTATAAACCCATAGAACCGTACTCTCCACCTAAAGGCCAGCGGTTATTTGAAGAAAATTTGGCATAAAAAAGGGCCATTTTTTTGTGCTAAAAATGGGCCAACACAAGAAAAAATGGCCCTTTTGGGGTCAAAATAGAACGCAATGCGCATGTTTGCTCGTGTTGGTAAAAGGTTAGTAAATTCGACTACTTGATGCTAAGCAATGTTATTTATTACGCTCTGCGCTTTTCAATGCTTCCCGTCTGACCTAAATTGTGAGCAATGGCCTGGCCACACTGACAATTTTTAGTTGAGATATGAAGGTTACTTCTAAAGATTAGGCCTCTTGGTGGGGGCGGGATTTTTGCAAGAATTGGGAGAGTCCCCCCACTTTGTCGAGGGTGCGGATGGCCTGGGCCGAGAGGTTCATGCGCACCGTGCGGCCAGTTTGCGGGTCGTAGACGCGCTTTTTATGCAAATTGGGTTTTTGCTGCTTCTTGGTGCGGTTGTTGGCGTGGGAGACATTGTACCCAACCAAACGCCGCTTGCCGGTCAAATTGCATGTATAGGCCATGGCATCATCCTCATTTTAAATTCTGTCCCCGACGGTAGACGCTTTTATTCCCTAAGGCAAGAGAAAATTTGAATTACTCCATGCAAAAATAGATTTTTTCCCGCGAAACCCCCTTTTTGAGCAGTAAATCTTTGATTTTATTCAGCATCCACAGGCGCATGGGCCTGGGATAGCGCACTTTACCGTCGGCCGATCTGATCCAGTCGGCGGCCAAAAAATCGCTGCCGGGGTAGTTTTGTCTGGCCTGCCGGACAGTGTGGGTGGTGAAGCGCACCACTCCCAAACTCCAGTAGCGGATTTTCGCCAGGGTGGCCGCCCCCCCCAGTTCCTCGATGAATTGGGCGTACATAGATGCAAAATCGGCCTGGTAGATGATGGGGTCGAGGTGCACGGCCAGAGGGTGGCCCAATGCCTCTAGCGCACTCATGGCCTTAAAGCGTTGATCAAGAGAGGGAACCTTGAGTTCGGTGTTTTGCGCCCTCCGGCGCGGGGACAAGCTGTAGCTGACGATGACATTTTCCCGGGGGGGCAGTCTGCGCAGAACTTTGATATTGGCCGACTTGGTTCTCAGTTCCAGGACGGCGCGGGGGAGCCGGCCAAAGAGTTGAAAGTAGTGGGGCCACTCTTCGGTCAGGGACGATAGGGCCAAACTGTCGCTGTATTCGCCGGCGTGAAACCAGGCCCTTTGGCGGAGGGGAGTGGCGTGGGCCAAGCGTTCGATTTCCGCCCCTATGGCCTCGTGGTTGACGAAGAGAACCAGGTCGGGACTTTGAAAGTGGCCTTGCAGATAACAGTATTGACATTCGTAGGGGCAGTTGTAGGCGTGAATAAAATAGTAGTGGGGATCGCCACTCTGGCCATAGGCGGGGGGGGCGAGTTTGACCAGAGTTCCCCGCTTTTCCCCCAGGAAGAGTTGCACCCCAGTGCGCTTTTGCAAATAGGGTTTTTTGGCGCGGCCAAAGACATCTTCGACCCGGCCGATGGCCTTGACCGGAGTTTGGGGAAAGCGCCGGCACACGCTTTGCACCCGGGGGTGGTGCACCAGGTGGCGCTCGACCAAAATGCGCTCAAACATCGACTTCCCCTCGCATCAGGCGGGCAAAGCGGGAAAAGGAAAATTGGGCCAGGCCGCTTTGCAGCCTTTGCAGATGATCCCCGTCTTTCACTTGAGCGCGCAGAGAAAATTGTTCCCTTTCCAGATCGGCATCCAGGCCTATTTGAAAACCCGCCCGCCGCAGGGGTTCCACGCACTCTTCCAGTTGATGCCGGACTTCTGTCTGCACGGGATTGAGTTGCTGGCGCAACAGTTTGAGGAATTGCGCGCCCTTTTGCTTGGGGGTGAGTCCCTCCCCTTGCACTTCTTTTCTTTGCGCCAAGGCCTCAATCTCTTGCGCAGTGGCCCCCCGGGAGAGCAAGGCCGCAGTCAGGTGGCGGAGTTGGCGCATGCCCGACACGGTAAAGTAGAGATTGGGCCACTCTTCAGGCCCCAATGGCCTTCGGGTTTCTTGAGGCCTGGTTTGCGGCCCTGTAGGGGAATGTTCTCTAAACCAGCGGTAGAGTTGATCGCTCCATGTAGCAGCACCCGCCCTGCCGCTTTGGCAGGCATCGGGATTGGCCAAAGTGGGCCTGTCCGAGGCCAATTTGACGGGAAAAAAGGGAATCTCAAAGGACTGGCAGGCGCGGGCCACACCCCAGGCCTCGCCGTCCACCAGAGGGGCGAAGTTGTCGGCGTGATCGGCGGCGGCGGAATCCAAAATGCGCACCGGGGAGGAAACGCAGTCGCTGCGGGCGTGGGGCCAGTGGGAGGTGTAGCTGTGAAATTCGACCTGAGAGTGGGGTGCGTGGGAGGCCAGGGCGTAGATGGTGCGCAAGGGGTAAATGTCCCCCAGGGAGATTTCTGGCCGCAAGGCCCCGGCGATGCCCAAGTTCCAAACTTGCTCCACCCTTTGTCCGCGAGCACTCAGGGCCGCCAGCACGGTGCAGGTCTTTCCCAAGGCCCGGTGTGGCCCCTCGCCGGTGATCAGAATGTGCCCCAGGGAGCATTGGAACAGGCCCTGGAGGGGCGGCCCCAAGACACCAGATTCGCACACTCGCGCCTTTTCCTCTTTGAGAAAGGTTTGCGCCTCACCCCGGTGAGCAAAAATCAGCAGTTTCACCTTTGCTTTTTACCGGGATTGTGTTTATCTCGTCAACGAGCACAAACCTGCTGGAGATGGATATGGGTTTTTCGTTGTTGTCGAAGTATGGCCGCCTGGCCTTTGGCGGGGCCGCCGTGGCCGGAGCGCAGGGGGGCTACAGTTTTGCTGGCCTGGACGAGTCCCAGGCACAAGAACTTTTGAGGGGTGCCTTTGAGTTGGGGGTGCGGGTTTTTGACAGCGCGCCGGTGTACGGTTTTGGCCAGTCGGAGCGGCGGATCGGCCAGGCCTTGCGGGAAGTTCGCCAAGAGGTTTTTATCACTACCAAGTCGGGAGTGAGTTGGAACCCTGATCACCGCATTGAACGGAGCAACGATCCCCAACTCACCCAGAAAATGCTGGATCAAAGTTTAAAGGATTTGGCCAGCGACTATATCGACCTGTACATGATCCACTGGCCCGATCCAGCGGTGGACATCCGCCGCCCCATGGAGGTTTTGTCCCAGGCCAAGGCGCTTGGCCAGATTCGCCACATTGGCCTTTCCAATACCAACTTGGAAGACCTGTCCAAGGCCCTGGAAATTGACAGCGTGGAGGTGGTGCAATCCCAACTCAACCCCTTTGCCACGGAGAGCACTTCGCTGTTGGATTTTACCCGCCGGCAGGGCATCTCTTTTCAAAGTTGGGGAACCCTGGACAAGGGCATTTTAAGCGGAACGGTGGGCCACAAGCGGGAGATGGGCAAGGACTACGCCGCCGGCGATGCCCGCAAAAAGGCCCCCTGGTGGAACCGCGCCGAGGTTTTGAAAAAGATCGAGTGCGTGGAAAAGATAAGGCCCGTTTTGCAAAAATATGAGTGTTCGCTCTTGCAATGGGCCTTGGGCCACAACCTGGTAGAGTATGGCATTGAACAAGTGATCATTGGTTCCAGGAGTTTGGCGCAATTAAAGGAAGTCCTCTCCACCCTGGAAGATTTGCCCTCGCGGGAGACTTTGGCGGCGATTCAACGGGAGTGGGAACAACTTTGGCCAGCGCCCTAGAAGAGGCCGAACTGCACGGAGTCGCCTGGAGGGCGACGAGCGACGACTGCCCCGATGGGCAGTGCCGAAGCAAGATGCGGAGGCAAGATGGCCTGAAATGCGATCGATCGCCTCCAATGCAAGATTGTGGTGAGAGCACGGTAGCTGCTTGCAGTTTAGGTCAGATTGGGGGGAAGCAAGACAGAGCGACTGAGGCGTGCTTAAAGCACGCCGCAGGGAGCGATGGCGAAGCTGACTCTCAAGATGGCCTGAAATGCGAGCAGCTACCCAAAGTGACCGTGGTGATCCCCACTTATAACCGCGCCCACCTCCTGGAACGGGCCATAGACTCCGTCCTGGGCCAAACCTGCCAAGACTTTGAACTTTTCATTGTCGATGACGGCCCCAGTGATGGCACCCGCCAACTGGTGGAAAAAAAACGGGCCAATATGGCCCAACCGTTGCGCTATTGGCACAGGCCCCACGCCGGAGTCAGCGCCGCCCGCAATTGGGGCATCCAACGGGCGCGGGGGGAATGGGTGGCCTTTCTCGACTCCGACGACCAGTGGTTGCCCTGGAGATTGGAACGGCAATTTGAATTGCTCCAATGTAACCCCCATCTCAAATTGATCCACGGGGAGGAAATTTGGATCCGGCGCGGCCAGCGAGTCAACCCCAAAAAAATCCACCAAAAATTTGGCGGCGACATTTTTGAAAAATGCTTGCCCCGCTGTTTGATAAGTCCCTCCGCCACTCTGATCAAAAGAGAACTTCTGCGGGAAGTGGGCCTTTTTGACGAGGAATTTGTGGTTTGCGAAGACTACGATTTGTGGCTCAAGATCACTTCTCTCTATCCCGTGGGTTTTGTGGATGAACCGATTATCGTCAAGTACGGCGGCCACGCCGACCAACTCTCCTCCCGCTACAAGGGGATGGATTACTGGCGGGTGCGCGCTCTGGAGAGAATTTTGCACATTCGCCGTTTCTCCCCTGGCCGCAGACAGCGAGTGGCCAGCGAGATGATCAAAAAGGCCAACATTTTAAAAAAGGGCCTGATCAAACACGGCAACTTCAAACACTTGGCCTATGTCGAGGGCATCCTCCACCGTTTTGGAGGGAGGGAGTGAAGGTCGTCTACCACCCCGAACTCTCCCACAACCTGGGCGATTACGGAATTTCCATTCCCCTGGCCAGTGATCGCTCCCGGAGGTGTTTTGAGGAATTAAAGCAGAGTTTCCCCCACCTGGAAAAAACCAGTCTTTCGCATTTGCCTTCGCTCACCCAATCGGACTTTCTGCGCGTCCACGACGGCAATTTTGTGGAACGCTTTTTCGATCCGGTTGCGATTGAGGCAGAGTTGCTCAAAACTTATGAATTGGTGGACGAACGGGGCCATTTCTTTCGCTACTCACCAGCGGCCAGCAAGCGCCCTCTATCGGATATGAAAGCGGTCATCTTAAAACAAGTGGCGGCCACTCAACACGCCCTAGAACTCGCCCTGCAAACCAGATTTTGCTTCTTTCTAGGGGGAGGCATGCACCACGCGATGAGTTTTGGCGGCCGGGGTTTTTGTCCGGTTCACGATGTCTTAATAGGCCTTAAAAAACTGCAAGCGCGAGGCCAAATTCAGACTGCCTGGGTAGTGGACACCGATGCCCACAAGGGAGACGGCACTGCCGAACTCACCCAAAACGACCCCAGCATCCAAACACTGAGCATCCACATGGCCCGGGGATGGCCCTTGTGTGGGCCACGCCATGGCCAAGGTGGCAAACTGCACCCCTGGTTTTTGCCCAGCACTCTCGACATTCCCATGGAAGCGGGGGAAGAGGGCCACTATGTCAAGGCCCTGGAGCGGGGCCTACATATGTTGGCGCAAAAGGCCCCCTCTCCCGATGTGGCGGTGGTGGTGGCCGGTGCCGATGCTTACGAAAAAGACCAGTTGCCCAGCACCAGTCAACTCAATCTTTCCCGCCGGCAACTCTTGGAGCGCGACCTCCTCACCTACCATTTTTTTGCTTCCCGTGACATTCCCCAGTGTTGGACTATGGGCGGAGGGTATGGCCCACACAGTTACTCCATTTACACCCAGTTTTTGCGCGCCGTTTTATAGGCCACTTTGGCGGGCCTCCCCTTGCCGTTCTCTCCCCGCTGGCCTATCTTGAGGCCCTGTCGCTCACACCAATTGGGCCTGTAGCTCAGTTGGGAGAGCACGTCGCTGGCAGTGACGGGGTCGCTGGTTCGAACCCAGTCAGGTCCACCATTCCGAATGCGGCACGAACTTGTGGCCACTTGACTGCCAGTTCGGACGCTGGGTGTTATGGTGTGAGAGGCAGGAGAGACAGTTGAAATTATTGAGAAAAAACTAAATTAGTCAAATCAATAGGCCCAGTATGGCCGATTTGATGCTATTTCTTCTAGTCGACCACAAGAGAGCGGCCAGTTTCGCTGGCCACTACCAGGGTTCGCCCCGCCTTTTCGTCAAACCAATCGGCCTGGCCGCCAACTCTCATGTTTCCGGGGACGGTTTCGGGAAAAATATTTTTGTGAGTGCAACTATCAATTTCATAGTCGACGGTGAGATTTTCCTCGTCGATGGAAAAGAAAAAGCGGCAACTGCCCTTGCCCTTGTCTTCATCTAAAGTGGGAGCATTTGGCCTTAAAGTGTATTTTATCCTGGCCAGGTAATAACCGTTGCCAAAATGGTCGCGGAAGGCCCCCAAAACATCCCTTTCCGCTCCCTGGGTTACCAGATTGTACACAAAACAAGGGGCAAACAGGGACAGGCCCATGGCCGCACCAATCAATACGGGATTTTTGATCTTCGCTTTATTGGCCAAGGCCCATCCCGTCCCCACCATGCTGGCCACGCCGGCGGGAACGCAAAAGAAAAGTTCATCGTGGCCAAAAATAAACTCTGTATCAAATAGGCGGCCACTCAACACAGTTCCCGGCACCGACCGAGAGGCCACCTCTTGCAGAGACTGGTGGGCCATATCCCGCAAAACACCGTTGAGGTAAATGTGGTAACCATCCCCCGCACTGCTCTCTTGGGCCTCGCCCGCCAAGGCGGATGGGGAACCTAACAAAAACATTTTGGCCACAAGACAAAGGGTGAATTTTTTTATTGCCGTCACGGTGAAACTCCTCGGTTTAAAACTGGTGGAACTCCTACGGGGAAAAGTTCAAAAGATTTATACACAAAATAGAAGTCGGGCGCAATCCTTTTGCGCAGTACATGGTGGAGGTGGGGAGGAGGTATTTAGGCATTGGGCTATAAAGCATTACACACCACAAAAAATCACTCTAAAGTGTTGAATTTAATAACTTTTCATCAACCCGAGCAATCATGTGCATTGCGTTCTAATTTCACCTAAAATGGGCCTTTTTTGGCCTTAATAGCCCATATTTAGCCCATAGAAAATGGCCAAATATGGCCCAAAAAATTGGCCCTTGACAGGGCATGGCAAAAGGCCATATTACTATCGGAGTATCTCAACTTTTTTTGGAAATCAAACTATGCAAAAAGATATAAAGGCCCTGGCCGAATTTTTAAATAGAATGACTTTTTTGGCCCTGACCAACGACCTTTCCTTCAAGACCTACTTTATCAAAAACAAGGAACTCCTCAAATCCCTGCTCAAGCACTTTCTTCCCCTGCCCGACAACTCTTCCATTGTTAATGTCACTCCCCTCAACCCTGAATTGCCCTCTGACGAACAAAGAGATGCAGGCAAGACTTTTGTTCTCGACATCAGGGCCGAATATGAGCGCAAAAATGCTACAGGAGGCATTCTCAAAGAAATAGTCAATGTGGAAGTTCAAACTACCACCCATTCTCACTTTACCGACCGAATTTTGGCCTATTCGGGCAGAGTTTACTCAGAACAACTCAAGAGAGGCGACCCCTACCGCAAACTCAACCCAGTTTACTCGCTCGTCTTTGCCGCAGAAAACTTAAAAGAGTTTGCCGAAGTCAAAGATGACTACCGCCATGTGTGTAATATCAGACGCACTAAGGAACCCCAGGTAGTAATGTCGCAGGGAATGTGCTTTGTCATCGTTGAACTCGGCAAATTTAACAAGCACTTGCCAAAATTGGAAAGCACCAGAGATGAATGGGCCTATATGATTAAAAATTCCAGAAATTTAAAAGTTGAAGAATGCAGGCAATTCCTGGAAAAAGGAGGAGAAATGGCAAAAGCACTCAAACATTTGTGGGGCATTTCCCAAGATGAAAAATTGCGAGAGGCCGCCTTGGCCAGAGACAGGGAATGGCGAGATCGCATCGCCGAAAAAGAAGATGCTCGCGAGGAAGAGCGCATAGAGATCGCCCGCAAGGCACTCGCCGAAGGGACAGACCCTAAATTTGTCGCCAAAATCACAGGTCTACCTCTCTCTGAAGTCAAAAAACTTATTGAGAAATAGACTGCCCCACCTTATTCTCGTTGCCGGCGTAACTATTGCCCCGTTTCAATCCACGCCCCCGCATGGGGGGCGACATTCGATTTTGGCAATATGGGAATCATTTTTGGGGTTTCAATCCACGCCCCCGCATGGGGGGCGACCGACTATAAAAATCGACAAATCGCATTTAGAATAAGTTTCAATCCACGCCCCCGCATGGGGGGCGACTATGGCCCCGCCTCCAGTCTCACCTACATATACCGTTTCAATCCACGCCCCCGCATGGGGGGCGACTTAATTTAGATGGCGTTGGCCTTAAATTTTCCAGTTTCAATCCACGCCCCCGCATGGGGGGCGACGCCCTATGCCCTATCTAGCGGTTATGCTCACTCAGTTTCAATCCACGCCCCCGCATGGGGGGCGACCTCCACTTCGTCGGACAGTTTAAACCCCTCCGCATCGTTTCAATCCACGCCCCCGCATGGGGGGCGATGTCTGCCGGCACTACAGCAATGGCCAAATGATCAGTTTCAATCCACGCCCCCGCATGGGGGGCGACAGGAGCAATGAGTGGGAATGGCCTGAATACCCTCGTTTCAATCCACGCCCCCGCATGGGGGGCGACTCCACTATTTCTAATCCCTTGTTATCAAAGAGTAAAATTACTGGCCTCCGCTGGCCACACTGAAAAGAAATAAATGCAGCAAAGCAAAAAACATTTTTCAATTTGAATCCCTTTTAAAAATAATAAGATAGCTTTAGTGCTAACCCCTTACAAAATCTTTGAGGGCCTGACATTAGCGGTTAGAAAATAAGATCACCATGCAGAGGGTCTTTTATTGTTTTTGCGCCAAAATGCTCGACCTTTGTATGGCCCTTTTTCCCTAAAAAATAGAATCTCAAACTGTCTTCCTCTTCATCATACTGGCCCAATAATTTTGCTTTGAGATTGACAAACTGAGAAGGATCGACCTCACATTCAAAAACAGAATTTTGAACTCTAACCCCATGATCAAGACAAGTTTTGGAAATATGGCGCAATCTTTTTTGGCCTTGCTTGGTTGTAACGGCAACATCATAAGTAATAAGCACTAGCATTATTTAACCAAATAAGGGGTATAATATTGGGTATCTCCCCTAATATGTCTGGCCATCAGCATGGCCTGACAATGGGGAAGCAAACCAACCGAAACTTTTTCTTTGAGATACGGATGAGTCATCTCTACTTGCTTCCTCTCTTGATAGGCCTTAAAAAACAGTTTTCGAGCATCGTCGGAGAGTTTTACAGCACCGCTGGATTCTGTAACAAAATCTTTTTTTCTAATTTGTTGCCTGTTCAACAATGTTAAAATAAGACGATCGGCCCAAGCGGCACGAAATTCCTCTAACATATCCAAGGCCAAACTCAATCTTCCCGGCCGATCTCTGTGGAGAAACCCCACATAAGGGTCGAGGCCAACGCCATAAAGTGCAGATGCACATTCTTGAGTTATCATCGAGTAAGCAAAAGAAAGGATAGCATTAACCGGATCGGTTGGAGGGCGACGCACTCTCTTATCAAAAGAAAAAGTTTTCTCTTTTAAAAGTTCATTAAAAACACCAAAGTAAGTGGTTGCGGCCTCCCCTTCAATGCCTCTCATTTCATCCAAATTAAGCGTCTCTTTAACTCTTCTTAGACTTCTCGACAATTTGGACACAGCTTCGGCCAAAGTGGCCGTCTCTCCATGATTGCGAATTTCTCTTTGCAAAATACTTTTTGTGTTGGAAATTTTAGCAGCAACCGTTAAACGCGCCATCATGGCGGTTTTATCTTTATCATCGGCCCATCTGTACTGCTCTCGCCGCAAAAGAACATTGCCCGTAATTTTGCCTTGTATTCTGGCCAAAAAACGGCCGTATTCTGTATAAAATACCAGGCCAACCGAGTGATCGGCACAATGGCCCATTAAATAAGGAGAAACCGAAACTCTCCCAAAACAAAAAATGCCTCCAATATTGATAATGGGGAACTGGCCAATTTTTTCATCACCATTTTTAATGACAATAGTTTCCCTCTCCTTGTGAAGATAACTGTCTTGCCTGGTAATGTAGAGAGTGTTGAGTAGCTTCTTCATTCTTCCAATAATGCCTTGACATACTCACCAGAATGGTCTTCAAGAAAAACATCAGGCCTGCAAATATTTTTTAGCGAGCAAGCACGACATTTTCTCTTTTCCTGAATGGGTGGCGGTGTTCTCCCTTGCTCCAAAAGTTCTTTGGCAAGTTCAATCATTTTGATAGTACTCTGACGCAAGGTCTTAGTCATCAACACTCGTTCTCTTTGGCGAGTTTCCCAATACCAAAGGCCACCTTCTTCAATTTTTGTGTCTTTCATTTCTTCTATACACAAGGCCTGAGCACATAACTGCACCCTATCCCAATCTTGTGTCTTGGATTTTCCTCTTTTATATTCCACAGGAAAATATTTGGGTGGATTTCCTGACTCTATTTCCAAAAGGTCTAACTTTCCTTGGATTTCATAAGTGTATGAAATGGCCGAAACACTCCTTTCGTATTTACATTTTCCCCGCTTTTCTTTTTCGCCCGAATCTACTCGTTCGTGAAGAATTTTACCCTCGGCGGTAAAACGATTTTCTTCCCACGCTTGCTCCACATGAATAAGGGCAAATTGGCGAGGGCAATAAGCATAGTGTTGGATTGCTGAAATAGGCAGAAACACTACGCTGTTTTTTTAGAGGGCGATGACTTGAGATCAAAATAAGGTGTGCCCAAAACAATATCCGTCACCGAAATATCTTCATCAATATCTTCAAAATGAATGGCCGTACCCTCTCCAAACAAGCGGAAATTTTCCCTGGATTTGCGAGGGATATTGAGCAAAAAGGGATAAAGTGACAGAGGGTTAGAGATTACCCTTCCATCTGATAAAAGCACATTCAACTCGTCCTTGGTAAACCAAACATCAATCGCCTGAAAGGCAAAATCGCTCACGCTACCGTCTTCTAAAAAAATCATAATATTGCTCCAGAAAATCCTCTCTATACTCTAAAACAATTCTCCTTGCTTTGTCAATCTTTTTTGGAGATAGGCCCCTTTGCTCTCGGAGAGACAGTGGGTCTAACCAAAAAACCGCCATTCCACCCTGATACTCAACATGAACATGGGCAGGCTTGTGCTTCCCCTCCCTCGAATAAAAGAAAAAACGAAATCCATCTTTGTTTAGCAAGGTTGGCATGAATCACCAGCACTTTTATAATAACTCTCGCAACTCTACTCCTTTAGGCACTCTCTCTTTAGAAATACAAATTTGATAATCGTCAAATCTTCTTGGAGAAGTTTCTAATCCTGGAGTTTTCTCAATGGTAACAAGTTCAAAGAGCTTATGAGCAGGGGCATTACCCATTGCATTTTCATGCCTAAAAATAATCAACTTTCTGGCCGACATTTCTCCTCGTGCTGCCGAATGGTCGTGCTCAAACATATTCTTTAAAGACTCCCACAATAACTCCAAATCATTTTCAGAAAATCCCGTTTGCTCGGCCAATTTAGCAGAGATATAACCGTGAGCACGATAGAGGCCATAAGGAACGATGCTTTTCCTTCCCATAGTTCGTTCTTTTTCCAAGTCCTTTTTGTTAGTAACTGCCATTCGTGTAATTGAAATTTCTTGAGGAACAATAGCATCAATATAGGAAGCAAAAGCAAATTGTACGGGGCCACGAACTTGACCACATTTAGCATCACCTGTTGACATCACAGCACCAAATGACCGTATATCGAAATAATGTTGGCACATCCAATTCTTGGCCTCATCATCTTTACCTTTGGTGTATTCTTTTTTTCCTTTATTATCTTCTTTTACAAAATTTAATGCCTTATAGGCCTTTTCATGCCTCTCGTTTAAAAGGGCCTTTTCTTCCACATAAATGTTATATCCGGCCTGGGATTCACCCGATTTACTTAGGGAAACATAGTTGCGAATTTTTCTTTTTAAACAGACATCCGTCACTAGGCCATGACTTGTTTCAGGATCGAGTCTCGGCAAATTCCCTGCATCTGGGTCACCGTTAGGATTCCCATTAGTGACATCGAACAAATACACAAACTCGTAACGATTTTTAATGGAGTGATTAGGTATTTGCCCCTCAATAATGCCGCTTTTAAGATTTTGTCCATTCTTGCGCAAGAGAAACATCACAAGATTTTTGTTTTTGCGGATAAAAACGGCAAATTACCTGATACCCCCCACCTTTCAACCCGTCATTTCAAAAAGGCCATTAAGCGGGCAGCAGTTCCAGAGATTCGATTTCACGACCTGAGAACGACCTACGCCTCCAATTTTGTCATGGCCGGAGGTGACATCTTTGCCCTGTCCAAACTGTTAGGGCATACCAAGGTGGAAATGACGGCCCAGAGATACGCGGCCCTTCATCCTCGTTTTATGAAGGAGATCGTTCAGACAATTCAGTTTGAAGTGTGAGTGAGTGGTTTTTAACCAGTGTGGCCCGCTGTCGTGTTTTATGGCCCATATTAGCCCATATTTAGCCCATGAGTAAAAATTTGAGTTACTCTTTTTCGCCAAATCCCCAATGAAATTAACAACTTGGCCATCCCTGGCGGTTTGATTGGTGGAGGTGGGGAGGAGTTGAACCTCCCTTCCGAGGTATTGTCCTTATCCGGCCTACGTGTGTAGGCGGCAGTTATCGTCGGCCGCCAAGACTGTCTGGGTTACATGCCCCCAGCAAACCCCGGTGAGTGATTAACGAGAAGGCCCGGCAGTCTCGCGCCCCTTTTTTAACTGCGGAGCAAGCAGCTTTGCTAGCTTCTGTTTCTTGGCGCTAGCGCCTCATGCTTGGGTTCGCTATAATTAAGCGGCCATAGCAGCTGGCCCAAAAGAGTCAGCATTTGTGTTTTGGTTTCTTTTTTACCAGGGCCAGAAACCAACCTGGACACGCCCGTCAATAATTCAAGCACCCCGTCGAAACCAGGGCACCCCCATGGGCCTCAATATAGCACATTTTGCGGCGTTGTCCAGTCCCCGGCGGCACTTTTTTGGCCTTTTTTAGGCACTTTGGGGGATTTTTTGCGCCCGCTCCCGGTAGAGGGGCAGTTTAAAAGTCACGCAGGCCCCCTCGGCGGCATTGTTGTTGTCTATGGCCATCTGGCCCTTGGAGCGCTTGACGAACTGGGCACAGTTGGAAAGGCCCAGGCCCGAAGGCCGCTCCTTGGTGGAAAATCCGCTGTCCAAGGCCCTGGAAAGGTCTTCGGAGGCCAGCCCCAGGCCGTTGTCGGCCACCTGTAAAACCGCCATCTCCCCCTCGGGCCAACAGCGCACTTCAATTTTGCCCTTGTTGCGCTTCTCTTGGGCGATGGCCTTTTGCACCGACTGGCAGGCGTTGAGAATGACATTGGAGAGGGCCTGAAGCATGCCGTTTTCCTCCACAAAAATGTGCAGACTCTTGTTGCTGTGGTGGACGATTTCAATATTGCTCTTCAGAATTTGCGCCTCAAAGGTGTGCAAGCATTGCTCCACGATACGGGAGAGATTGACCGAAGTTTTAATCTCTTCATTGGTATTGGCATAGCGCTGTTGGGTGGCGATGACATCGGCAATGTGACTGGCCTTGTTGGTAATAAAGTCGAAATCCCGCTTGAGGCCCCCGCTCACCATCACCAACTCTTCTTTGAGAGCACTCAAGAGGTCGTAGACATCCACTTTTTCGGCATCAATTTTCAAGAGCAACTCCACAATGTCCATCAAATCGTTGAGGTTGGTGTTTTCCGAAGTATTGCCGATGATGGCGGCCAAAACATTGCCGATATTGTGCAGCACCTCGACGGCGTTTTCCGCCATGCCGGCGCGGTAGGCGCTTTTGATCAGTTGCTTTTGCAGTTTGCGGTTTTGATGGGCCATATTTTTCACTTCCGTCAGGTCACTGAAAGTTACCACCACTTCATTTTTTCCCTGGCCCGGGTTGTTCACCTTATTAAAGCGGCAGGCGACGGGGGTTTGCCGTTGGTTGCAGAGAAAGAACGGGTATTCCCGCTGGCCAGAAAACTTGTCGAAATTGAAAATATAATACTTCTTGGTATTTTTGATTTTAAAGATGTCCTGAAAGTAAAGGCCCCGCTTTTCCGGTGGCCCCAGCACTTGCGATTCAACTTGAAAAAAAATGCTTTCAAAAAATCGGTTGCCAAAAACCAGTTTGCCGTTCTTTTCAAAAATGAGGATTCCGCCGTGAACCGAGTTAAAGATGTTGTTAAAATACTGGGCCTTTAAGGCGGATTGGTTTTTAAAAATTTTCACAATTCAGGCCACCTGGTTGAATTTCAAGCGGAAAGTGCTGCCCTGATCTGGCCGGGACTCAACTTCAATCTCTCCCCCGTGCTTGAGCACAATGCCTTTGGCAATACTCAGGCCCAGGCCCAGGCCCTCCAATTGGTGATGGGTATTTTCCAGGCGGTGAAATTCCTCAAAGATGGCCTTAGTTTTATCTTCGGGGATGCCGATGCCGGTGTCCCTGACCTGGACGACAAATGTGCCGAGGGGGCCACGCCCCTCGCGGAAACAAGAAATTTCCACACGGCCCTCGTGAGTGAATTTTTTGGCATTGGCCAGAATATTGGTGATCGCCTGTTTGATTTTGAGCACATCCCACTCGACTTTCACATCCATCTCTTCAATCTTGGCCACCAGTTCGACCTCGCCTCCCGTGCCAAAGATGGGGACGAACGAAGAGGCCACCGACTTGACCACCGGAATCGGATTCAGGGGAGTCGCATTGACCGAAAATTCGGGCCGCCTCATCTGCACCGAGGTGATGAGTTCTTCGACTAGGCCCTGCAATAGGGTGGAATTGTCCTGGATGACCCGGGCAAAATCTGTCTGCTCCGGCGGCAAAGTGCCTGCATCGAGCAACAGTTTGGCAAACCCTGAAATGGAGGCCAGGGGAGTTCTCAATTCGTGGGAGACATTGGAGATAAAATTTTCTTTGATCCGTTCGTTTTTGTACTTTTCGGTCAAATTGAGCGCAATTTGTTTGATCTCCTCGTTGTAAAAAGGTTTCTTGATATAAATCAGCTTGTCGGGGTGGCCCACCACCGTGTTGATCTCGCCGGTGCTAAAATCGCTATAAGCGGTGATCACCACAATTTCCACCGCCGGGTCGATCTGCCTGATCCGGCGGGCGGTTTCCACCCCGTTGATTCCCGGAGGCATGCGCATGTCCACGAAGGCCACTTGAAAGGCGTCTTTGGCATTGGCCGCCGCCTCTATCTTTTGCACACCTTCAGTGCCGTCCTGGGCAAAATCGACTTCAAAATTCATCTTGCCCCAAAAGGTTTCCTCCACGGATTTTTCACTTTCCTCCTTTTTGACGAACTGGGAAAGCCGGCCAGGGGGCCTTTTGGGTTTGAATATATTGGCGTAGGCGGTGAGGATTTCCCGGTCGTCGTCGATAAAGAGCAGTCTCGACCGATTAGGCCGCATCGTCCTCCCCTCCCCTCACCGTTTGGGAACGCAAGGCCTTGATTTGGCCCTCGGAAAGGCCAATATAATTCACGCAGGCAATATAATTTTTCCCCTCCCGGTACATCCGGAACACCCGGGCCAAAACATTGTTGGAGGATTCGATCATGTTTTTGATCTTGCCCTCGTTGACGATAATGCGATCTCCGACTTTGACTTCCGTTTGGGTTTTAAAAATAAAATAGTCTTCGTGAATCTGGGTCAGAGTGATGTCGATGCTGCTAGCACCGCGATCAAAATTGTTTTCCAGTTTGTCCCGGCCGACCACCTTGACGGTTTGGAAGTATTCGCACTTGATTTTGGAATATTCAAATCTGGGGACATAACCCAGCAGGAAATTCACTTTGTTGACCAACAGCTCCCCGTCGCTGACTTTGATAATGTAGTCGTCCGCCCCCTCTTTGAGGCACTCCTCTATTTTTTTCACATCCGAAAGT
Source organism: Bacteriovoracaceae bacterium (assembly GCA_965243145.1). GTDB lineage: Bacteria > Bdellovibrionota > Bacteriovoracia > Bacteriovoracales > Bacteriovoracaceae > CBDBLK01. The sequence goes on along the minus strand of CBDEUB010000002.1, from coordinate 2,826,084 downwards.
GCCGAAAGCATGCAAATTTTGACTTCTTTTTCCTGAATCATATTCCTGGCGCGCTTGATAAATTCGATCCCGTTCAACTTGGGCATCATAATATCAACCAGGGCAATGTCGATGTCGTCCTCGGTCACTAGCTGGGCAAAGGCCTCCGCTCCATTGGAGGCCAAGAGTATTTCATGGCCCTGGTTTTTCAACAATTTGGAGTACAGCAGTTGCAGTCCCTGGTTGTCTTCGGCGATAAGAATTTTTTTAAACATAAAAACCCCTCTCTAAAATATTAACAAAATATCCTCACGGCATTAAGCGGTAAGAGATGCCAAGAACGGGATAAAAAAATCAAACCCGGTTTACTAAACTTAAAATGAGAGAGCGGTGTTGAGTAAGAAAAGCGTTTGTTTCTGATCACTGCCGTATTTGTTTTCCAACTGGTTGAAGATCACATCCAACTCAACGGGCAGTTGGTAAAACAGCGTGGCGGTAGAGCGCACGCCCCAGTGCCATCCCCACAGTTCTTTGTCACGCAAAAATGTTTGCTCTTTGCTGACATAAATCCAGTCCGCCTTCAACGCGTCGGCCCCGGCGAGCCATTTAAAATCCTTTAAATGGAGGGGAAAGGTTTTATAGGAGCGGTACACTTTTAGGGCCTCGACTTGGAACTGCAAGCGCGAAGTGGCCATTTCATTGCCCAGGGCCTCTCCGTCACCGATGCCGTAAAAAGCAAACGGGGACGACTTCCATCCCCCGCCGGACAATAGGCCCTGCCGCAAAGTCTTTTTGCCCAATTTTCCGTGGGCCATTTGCCCGTCGAGATAAACTCTGTGGAGCGGCCTCAACCTGGCCTTGGCCGAGGCGACATGCCCCCAAAAAGGCCCGTCCCCTCCTCCCGAAGATCGGGATCGTTGCAGGTAAATGTGCTGCCGCAATTCCAGTTTTTGCCAAAAGTCCCCGGGCAGAATCGCATCCACTGGCCAGAGGTGAATCCATTGATACCTGAAAAAATCGTAATCCTGTAACAAATTGTGGCCACGCTGGCGGGACAGTTGCAGGGCAAACTGGTAGCGGAAATCCGCCATCTGCATATTTCCGGCCAGGCCAACGAAATGATTTTGTTCTTGGTTGACAGTGGAACGGGGGCCACCAGTGGTGTAGGACTCTTTATGGCCTAAATCCAGAAAAAATTGCACTGGCGGCCGGCGGTAGTCCGAATTTTGGCCGAGCAAATAGCGATAGTCGGCCTGCACGGCGGGCCTTTCCAACTGGGTATAATAATTGGCCACCAAATTCAAACGGTGATGATTCATAGGGCCTTGCAGGGAAGTCCTGATCCCCCACAGGGAAGTTTGTGGCCCAGAGGCATAATTGAGGAACCACCAGCGGGGGCGGAGGTGGGAGAGGCGGGGGTAACTTTCCAGCGGCACTTTTTTGGGAGGTGTCTCTATGGCCCGGGATGGGAGTGCTTTCCGCACTTCCCGTTCCGTGACAGGCCTCGAGTTGGCCGCCAAGTGGGCGGAAACCTGGGCACCGCCGGCGGCGAGGTGATAGGCGCGGGTGGGGTCGTCTTTAAATAGAAAGACCGTATCGCCGGCATCCCACCTCATGGACACAATCTTTTTGCTCCACGGGTGGGTGGAAGGGCGCAGGCGCACCCGCTTGGCCACTGTTCGCTCAACTTGCACCAGTTCGCTCTGGCCGCGCACAATCCAAAAAGTGTTTTGCCACTGTTCGAGCAACCTCAAAGGAGCGGGCGAATCGTACAAAATCAGGGCCTCGCTTCCGTCCCCGCGGACGCTCCACAACTGATAAGGTTTTTTCTGGGCACTGTCCTGGAGGACAAAGGAAATCCACTCTTTCCCTCGAAAGCGGGAAATGTCGGCCCCTTCCAGGGAGGCCAAAGGGGGGAGACTCAGCAGTTTGTCCTCCCGCCCGCCCGTGTAGCGGTACAAGTGCCAGGCGTTTTCCAAATAGCGAAAAAAGAAAAAACCGCTCTGCCCCTCCAGGGGGTAGTCGGCCCCCAGAGGCCAATGAAATTCCCTCTCCAAACGCCCGCTACTTAAATTCAGGTGGGCCATTTGGCGCAATAAGGAGGCGCGGTTGCGCCTGGAGACGGAAACTGGCCAGACAGTTTCGGCCGCCGGAGAAATAAAATCGACATGCACCTCCCAATCCAATAATTTGCTCTCCCCCGTGCGCAAATTGGCCAGCACGCCAGTGGGGGACTCCCGGTAGTCGGCGGCATAGAGCAATTGGCCTTGGGCCACTTGAAATCCTTTTTGCAAAATGGGAGTGCCCCAGGGAAACTCCAGGGCGCGCATACTCTTCCACTGGGAGGGAAAACTGTCCATCAGGCCCCGTTTCTGAACTTCCGCAAAGTGCCGGCGTTTTCCGGTAATGAAACTTTCAAAATCGGCACTCAAATCGGCCCCCTCACGGCATTGAGCGTAGGCACTGGCCAACTGAAAGGGGGCCTGGGCGTTGTGAACTTTGATCAAACAGGTGATAAGGCCAGGCCTCTTGCTTTCCAACTCATTTAAGAAGAGGGCACCCATCCAGTAGGGGAAGGAGGCGTAGGGATAAGCGCCGGGTTCGTCCAGGCAGTCCAGAGTGGAACAAAAGTCGGCGTCGAGGATGCGGGAGTGGGCCTCCCATAGGGCCAAATCCTGGCGCAAGCGCCCGCCACCAGTAAAGCGGGTTTCCGCCCACACCGCCAGGCCCTCCCGGTACCAGCGGGGGGCGAAGGCGGGAAGGAGGGTGGCCAAACTGCCGAACAGGCGGCGCAATTCCCCCACCCAACGCCCGGTGGTGTCCAGGTCGGCAATGTGGGCCAATTCGTGCAAAACCAACCTTTCAATCCAATCGCTGGCCCCCACCAAGTGGCCATACTCCAGAGGAGGGAAGGTGTGGAGGTGCACCAGGGGAAAGGGAAAGGCCTGGGCGCTCCCGTTGGCCACGCTGGCGCGGGGGTTGAGGACGAAGTGCACGGGGTGGGGAGGGGCGTACTCGAAATAGTCCAACAGGGGCGGCGCTTTTTTCTGCAAAATCTCCGCCACCCGCTCCATAAAAACGGCGTTTTGAACTGTGCCGTGAATCTCAAAATGCACTCTCCCCCGCGGAGTGGGCACCACCACTTTTTGGGTGACGGCCTCATTGGCGGCCCAAAGCGTTTCAATCAAGGAAAAGAGGATGAGGATGAGGTTCTTCTTCGTGTTTTGCTCCCCCTATTTTATAAAAAGGTTCTCTACGCCGCTTTTTTGGCCCCAATTCGACAGGACACTCCTAGAATGAGGGGCCCCCTCTCTTCTTTAGGCCTTGCAGGCGTTGGAATTTAAAACGCCCTGGGAACAAAATCGAGGAAGAACTGCTCACATTTCAAGTCTTGAGTTTTTCAATCTCGGCGAGGGATAGGCCAGTAGTTTTGGCCACAAATTTGGGGTCTGTCCCTTCGGCGAGAAGATTGCGGGCGATTTCTATGCGGCCTTTCTCTATGCCTTCTTGGCGACCTTTTTCTAGTCCTTTTTTACGCCCCGACTGTTCGCCCCGTTCCCAGGCAAATTCCTCGCGGGTGAGTTGATCCCGGCGTTGATTCTCCTCCGCTTCCATAATCTCGCGCATAACTTCGTCCTGCGAGAGATTCCACAAACTTTTAACTGCTTTAGACATAATCTCCCCTCGGGATGCCAGCGCCTCGCTCTGGCGTTTGCCGATGCGGCCAGATTCCTTCAAAAGGTAGCACCAATTCTCCTTGGAATCAAGGAGTTGCTCCAACGGCCGTGGAAATTTTTCCAGTTCGACCACGATAAAATTGAGTGCCCGGGTAAAAGTGGCCCAAGGGGCCTGTCTGTCCCGAATATCGCAGTGGTGGTAGTAGGATTTCGATTGTTCAAATTGGGGCATATTGAATGTAGTAAATGCCAAAGAGTAGACGCGGCCAAGTTTTCTGAAACTTTCGCCCTTTTGGAGTTGCCCGCAGTAGAGTTTGCTGGCGTAAAAGGCCAGTCGTTCGGGCAGATAATCCTGAGAGGTAGTTTGCATTTCCACATTGATTGTTTCATGGTACCGGCGGCCAGAAGAAAGAGTTTGGACAAACTTTGCTTTGAGGTCGAGGATGCCGCGCTTTTTGGAGGTGTCTTCGGGCAGGAGTTCGGGATCGAAAATTTGAGTTTCAGTGATTTTGGCCCCTGGAGGGAGGGGCAAGAAGTCGTTTAAGAGGGCGTTGAGCAAGGGGCGATTTTCCTCGCTTTTAAAAAAGATTTTGAAAGCGAAGTCGTTGGTGAGGGACACGAAGGGGCCATGCATTGGTAGTTCTCCGGTTTGATTTTTTGGACTTGCGCCTAGAGGGGCAAGGGCAGACTCAAAACGGGAGGGCCAACCCCTTGAAATAAGAGAGGCCCGTAAAATCAAATTTGTAAAAAGGAGTGCCTCGGTGGTAAAAAATTGAGGCAACCAATTTGAACTATTTTAATCAAGAAAAAGAGAATTAAACCGAGATTTTTATTCTTTTTTTACTCCTCATGTAATTTTTTTGCCCCATTGCGCGATTTTAACTTTATATTCATTTAAAAGATTACGATAATGAATTTGAAGAGTGGAGTTTGGGCCTGCGCATTCCCGCCAGGGAGCGCGTTTGCCACCACTTTGGCCAAAACTTGTCGTTTTGTGGGCAAACAAAAAAGGAGTCACTACCATGCACAAGTTTAATGTTTTTGCCACCATTTTGGGACTGGGCCTAGTTCTCGGCCTTTCCAGTTGTTCGCGCTCCAACACCGCCAACATGATGGACGATTCCCCCATGAGTACGGACGGGGGATTTGATGTCAACGGCGATTCCGACTCAAGTTCGGCGGGGGAACTCAGAACCGTCAACTTTGATTTCAACTCGGCGGCCCTGAGTGCCACCGCCCTGGACATTTTGCAAGGCAATGCCGATTTCTTGCAAAACAACCCCTCGGTGGCAATTCAATTGGAAGGCCACTGCGACGAAAGGGGCGGTGTTCAGTACAATATCGCTCTGGGAGAGAGACGCGCCCAGTCGGTCAGGGATCACTTGGTTTCCCTGGGTATCGACAGCAGTCGGATTAGCACCATCTCCTACGGCAAGGAGAGGCACATCGCCTTCGGACACGACGAGGAGTCTTGGGGCCGCAATAGAAGGGCCAACTTTGTCATCACGGCGAAGTAGGAATGAAAATTTTTGGCCTTGCAATTGGGGGCCTGTTGTTGGCGGCCTGTGGCCTGGCCACCACCCGGCCTAAGCTGGAGATGGTCATGGCCCAGACTGCCTATATGGCCGCCAGGCAGGCGAATGCCCAAGGACTGGCCCCCGAATTTTTCCGCAGGGCCGAATTTTACTACTTGAAGGCCAAGACGACTTACCGCCAAAAGTTCTTCAACAAGGCCAAGCAATACGCTCTGCTCTCCCGGCAATTTGCCGAGAGGGCGGAGTTTATCGCCGTTCGCAAGAAGGCGTTGGACAACCTGCAATGAAACGCCTCTGCCTCCCCTCCCCCTTCTCCTTCGCGCTCGCCCTGGCCCTGGCGGCCGCGCTGAACGCCTGCAAAACCCGCGGAGACATCGAGCGGGAACAATTGCTGGCCAGTTTGGCGGTGCAAATGCGCGACGGGCAAAAACTGCAATCCAGTGCGGCATCCCGCATTCAGGCCCTGGAGGAGCGCCTGGGCCATGTCTCTGGCCAGGTGGAAGAAGGCGACCATCAAATTGCCCAAAAGGCCGAGGGCCAAATCCAATCCCTGCAAGAAAAAGTCGCCCTGCTGGAGAGCACCAGCGCCGGCATACAAAAAAAACTCTCCGCGCTGGAAAAGAAATCCCGCAGTCAGGAACGCTACCTCAAGGATGTACTGCGCACTTTACAATCCCTCTCCCCCGGAACCGCCACCTCCTCCCGATCGGGCACCAATTCCCTGTACCAGCGGGCAGTGGCCAACTACAAGGCGGGAAAGTACAAAACCGCCAAACAACAATTCGCCTCGCTAATCAAGAGTAAATACCTCAAGTACGCCCAGAAGACCCGCACTCTGCACAATTTGGGCATGATTGCCTACAGCAATAAGGACAATGACGAGGCCATCGTGCACTTCGGGCGGCTCTTTACCCGCTACCCCAAAAGTTCCTACAACAAGCGCGGCCTGCTGTTTATGGCCAAGGCCTTTATGCGGCTCGAAGAAAGCGTCAAGGCCAAACAAACTTTACAGGAACTGACCGAACGACACCCCAAATCCCCCCAGGCCAGAGAGGCCAAAAAGCTACTCAAAAAACTTTAAAAAAATCCATTTGCTAATTTGAAAACTCTGGGAGTACACTATCCCCTATCCCGTCTCCACCGAGGAGAATTTGACTATGTGCAATGCGTTATTTAAGATTCTTAGCATCTGGTATTTCCTTCCGCTTCTCGCCATTCTTTCCGTAGGGGCCAACGGCGAGGAATCCACCCCTGCGGCGACCTTCCGAGGGGGGATCAATTCAGTCCGCATCGATGCCTTCGTCACCGATGCCGCCGGAAATGCGGTGCCCGACTTGAATCTGCAAGACTTTGAAATTTACGAAGACGAAGTGGAGCAAGAACTCCAGTCGGTTCAGTTTATCCGCACTTCCGGCAGTGATCCCGAAGCGCGGGCCTTTGTCATTTTCTTCGACGACTACCATGTGCAATTGGGCCATAGTTGGCGCATCCAAAATCTGCTGATCGACTTTATCGATCAATTGCGGCCCACCGACCTGGTGGGCATTATGTTCCCGCTCACTCCCTTAGAAGCGGTTGTCTTCACCCACAACCACCGCGCCGTCCAGAGGGCGATCCAAACCTTTCAAGGAACCCGCTTCCGCTACGACATCCGCAACAGTTTTGAGGGCCGATACAATCACTATCCCCTGGAATACATCGAGCAAATCCGCAACGAAGTCTCCCTCTCCGCCTTAAACGCCCTGATGATCAAACTGGGCAACAGGCCAGAAGTGCACAAGTCGGTGCTGCTGGTGAGCGAAGGATACACCAACTATGTCCCCCCCCACTTGCGCCACCAATCCCCAGACACCGTAGACCCCCACAGCGGGTTTGGCGGCCTGCACATGCACGACGAACAGCGCAACTCCCACGAGGAGACCCGTTCATTTTTTCGGGAGGGCGAACTGATCAATCGAGTGAACCGAGTGACTAAAGCAGCGGGCCAAGCGAACACTTCCATTTACCCCCTCGATCCCAACGGCCTGGGGGGCAACATATCCGGAGTTGAACGGCAGGTCACCCGCAATTCTCAAAATACTTTGCGCCAATTGGCAGCAAATACCGAGGGCCGAACCTTGATCGGGGCCGGTGCGCGCTCCGGACTGCAACAAATCCTGGACGAACACGGCGACTACTATTTGCTGAGCTACAATTCCGACGCCCCTTCCGACGGAAAGTTTCACCAGGTCGAAGTCAAAGTCAAACGCCCCGGACTGAAAGTGCGCGCCCGCAAGGGTTATTGGGCCGCCACCGCGGACGACCTGCGCCGGCAACAGACGACGAAACAAAAAAAGAACTTGCCCCAGATTGTTACCAACGCCATGGAAAGTTTGTCGCGCAAGCTGGTCAAACAATTGATCGTGCGCACCTGGATGGGAATTTTTCCCTCTAGTAGAGAGGATCGTGACGAAGGGCAAATCCGCTTTGCGTGGGAACCCAATCCCGAATGGCCAGGGGAAAGACACCGGCCCTCGCGCCTGCATGTCACTGCCACCGACGAGAAGACCGGCATCACTTATTTTGACGATTATGTTTCGCGCGCCCCCCTGCCCTCTACCCAGTTCAATGTCTCGCCGGGAACTATAAAACTACAAGTGTGGGTGGAGGACGAAAATGGCAAAATCATCGACCGCAACCGCGAGGAAGTTGATGTCCCCGATTTCAAAAGTTTAAAACTGCCCCTGAGCACGCCCTTTTTCGTGCGCGGCCGCAACGCCTTTGAACTCAAAAAACTGGCCGCCGACTGGGAAGTTTCCCCGGCCACTGCCCCCCACTTCTACCGCAACGACCACTTGCTGGTGCGCTTTGGCCTCCACCCCACTCAAACTGATGTAAAAATCCAAGTGGATTTGCTCGGCAGTGATGGAGAAACACTGATGGCGCTCAATGATTCCCTCTCCTATGTGGAAGGACGCGGATACCAACTCCAGTTGGTTCCCAGTTTTCTGGCGCGGGGGAATTACCTGATTAAAATTTCCGCCAAACTGGGGAGCAATGGACTAGAGGCCACAAAAATGCTTGCCTTTCGCATCCGCCGCTAGGTAGGACTTCCCTCATAAACTTTGTCTTGTGGGGAAAGCGTGGACAAGGCCCCAAAAATCATCCTGGGAATTGAAACCAGTTGTGACGACACTTCAGTGGGACTGCTGCAGGGGCGGGAAGACACCAGACCTGAAGTTTTGGCACTGGCGAGCTTTGGCCAAGGGGCGGCCCTGAAAAAATGGGGCGGGGTAGTTCCCGAAATTGCCGCCCGCAACCACTTGGCCAAATTGGTTCCCCTGCTTTGCCAGGCCTTTGCAGAGGCGGGGATTGGCCCTGGCCGTGTTGACACCATTGGAGTCACTACCCACCCGGGCCTTCTAGGCCCCCTGCTCACCGGACTCAACGCCGCCAAAACCCTCTCTCTCTTGCACCAAATCCCCATCGTGCCGGTCAATCACCTCTACGCCCATGTCGAGGCCATACACTTGGTGAAGGACATTCCCTACCCCTATTTGGGGTTGATCGCCAGTGGTGGGCACAGTTTGTTCGCCCTGGCCCACTCCAGTGTGGAGTTTGAAATTCTCGCCGGCACTGTCGACGATGCCGCCGGTGAGGCCTTCGACAAGGGGGGAAAGTTGATGGGACTGGACTATCCGGCGGGGCGAGAGATCGATCAATTGGCCACACTGGGAGATCGCCAGCGCTACACCTTCCCCATTGGGCTGCAACACTCCAAAGATGCCCGGTTGAGCTTCAGCGGCCTGAAAACATCCCTGCGGGCATGGTTGCAAAAACACGGCCGGCCGGCCAAAAATGGCCAAGTCTTACGCGACCTGTGCGCCAGTTACCAGGAGGCGATCGTCTCCGCCCTGGCACTCAAGGCCTCCCACGCCCTCGCCTTGGCCCAAGGACGCAGTGGCCACAATGAAATTCCCCTGGTGGTTGGTGGAGGGGTGGCCTGTAACCGCCGGCTCAGGGAAGTATTGGGGGAACAATTCCCCGGCGTTCACTTTGTGCCCCCCCAATACTGCACCGACAACGCCGCCATGGTGGCCAACTACGCCTGGCGCACCCGGAAGGCCAAAGCGGTGGACTTTCCCGATGCCCTCTCGCTGGACGCGCAAGGAAAGTTTGTCCGCAAGGGGCGAACAAAGGGGGCCACACATGAATGACTTTCGTCCCAACAAAAACCTGGGCCAGCACTTTCTCCATGGCCAAAGCGTGCTCAACAAGCTGAGCGCGAGTTTGGGCGAGGCCCAGGCGATCGTGGAAATAGGCCCGGGCAGCGGACACCTCACCCGCCATTTGGTGCAAAGAGAGTGCCCTCTCAAAGTGGTGGAAAAAGACCGGCACTTTGAAAAGGCCCTGACGGCCATTGTGGGCGGCGATTGCGTCTACCTACAGGATGCCCTGGAGTTTGACCTGGAAGCGCATTTTGAGCACTGGGGTTGGAGCGGCCAAAAAATTGGCCTGGCCTCCAATTTGCCCTACAATGCCGCCACTCCCCTGCTGGCCAAGTTTTTGGCGTGCCCTTCCATCACCTTTATGGCACTCATGTTTCAGCGGGAAGTGGCCAAAAAAATTGAAGGGCAGGGGGGCATGAACTCGCTGGCGGCCCTGGCGCAGACCTATTTTACCGTCGAACGCCTGTGCCGCGTTCCCCCCGGCGCTTTCCATCCCCCTCCCCGGGTGGAAAGTACGGCACTATTTTTCAGGCGGCGCGAATTAGTGGCCACGCCGCTGCCTCCCTTCGCCCCCTATCAGGATTTTTTGCGCCAACTCTTTCGCTTCAGGCGCAAGCAAGTGGGCAATGTCCTGTCGGATTTGCTCCCCGCAGATAGGATTGGCCCCGCGCTGGAAGAATTGGGCATCTCCCCCTCCAGGCGGGCGGAAACTTTCCAGTTGCGAGAAGTTCAGCTACTTTACCGTAAAATTTATGAATATCAAAATCATTAGCAAAAACAAGAGGGCCGCCTACGACTACCACTTGGAGGAAAAACTCGAAGTGGGCATCGTCTTAAAGGGAACCGAGATCAAAGTTTTGGCCCAGGGCCAGGCCTCCCTGGCGGAGGCCTATATCGCCATCGACAAGGGGGGTGAGGCGTGGATTTATAATATGAATATTCCCCACTACAAATTCGGCAATATCCACAATCATCAACCCACCCGCGTGCGCAAACTGTTGATGCACAAAAAAGAGATCACCCACTACGCCCAACAGGTGAGCGCGGGAAATTACAGCATCGTCCCCTGTGCCCTGTACTTCCGCAAGGGCAAGGCCAAATTGGAAATCGCCCTGGGCCGAGGCAAGAAAAAATACGACAAGCGCCAGGCCCAGGCCAAAAAAGATATACAAAAGCGCCTGCGCCGGCGGGAATATGATTAAACTGCTCTCAATTTAGGAAAGACTTGGCCAATAAAGCAAATCAAAATACACCGCAAAAGGAAAGTCTAACTCACTCAATTTGCTAGCTTTTTACCAACTTGAGCAAATATGCGCATTGCGTTATAATTTTATCTAAAATGGGCCATTTTCACTTGAAGTAGCCCGTTTTTAGCCCATCAATTGAAGGGCCTGAGATAGTGGCCCTATTCAGTGAAATTTCAGTATCTAAAAAACTTCACAATTAAAAAGCCTACCTTTGTCGCCTTCATCTGTTAGTTCTCTAATTATTTCTTCATCAGAAAATTCAAACTTTTGCCCATCGTTACGGGTAGGCAAATCAGAGTCAATAGCGGTCAAGATATATTGAATATTATATTTTTTTGTATAGTCTTTTATCATTTGAATTAGCAATAACTTTTTTCTGTTGTCAAGCCCTTCTAAAATACCGTCATGGTAAACGAAGTGATAGAATTTTGAATCTTTATAACACCTTAATACCGCTAAATCGAAAAAGGCACATAAGAGTTTATAATAACTCGTTCCTTGGTCTTCTGAAGTCGGTGATGTTGGGTCATCATTCCTTGTATATTTGGCAAAGAAATCTATATTGTTTTCTTTATTTAAATCTACATAAAGTAATACTTCTGTACTAAGAACTTTTTTAACAATATCTCTAAAAAATGAACGGATATTAAAAAGGGTATTATTTCCTGTTTCTACCTCATTACGGAGTTTGTCTATTGTTTCTTTTAATATTTTATCTAAAGCATTAATTTCTTTTCTTTTTTCACGGAGTTTGTCGTATCTTTTTAAGTCATTGTCTAATGCTTGAAGGTCGGTCTTATATTTTAAAAGTTCATTTTGCATTTTTTTGTATTTTTTAAATGTATCTTTTTCTCTTATGATCTCAAGTTTGGAAACTTTTTCAGAGGTTCGAGATTCGAGAGTTTCCTTTAGGGCGTTTAATTCATTATCGATCCTTTCTTTTTCTTTTTTCAAACGCTTGTTGCGATCTTGGGTAATATTTTTATTAAAACGCTCCAAATCTTCATATTCTTTCAATATTTGGTCTTGGAAATAGATTCCTACTTCTCCAAATATCTTTTTTATATTTTCTGTTTTAAAGGATATTTTTCTTTTAATTGAGTCGGAGATTCTATTTAGGTCACTCGTTAAATTATAAATTTCGTTATTGATATAGGATATTTCTTCATCAAGTTTTTGTAATTCTTCTTCACTAATTTCTAAATCATTCTTTTTAAAGTCAAAGTTATCAAGCTGTATTTCCAATTCTTGCACTCTTTGATCTTCTGCTTCCCTTCTGGCCCTGACTTTATCTAAAGATTCATCTGGATAGTTGAGTTTACTTTTTAATTCATTTAGTTCATTTGTTTTTAATTCTATCTCCGTATTGTAATCATATTTTTTTTCAATCTCCTCGTGAGAAAATCCTAATATTTTACCTATATAAGGCTTCCATTCTTTGTGTTCTGAGCGAATAAATTTTTCCACTTGAAAAACATCCATATAGTCCTTTTGTTTTCTAAGAAAGTACGAGATACCTTTTCGGTAATCAAAAGGCCTCATGCTCGTAAGAGATAGGTTTCCGTTTAGAAAATCTTTTGATTTTTGAAAACTTGGAAAATCAACCCAGTCGTCTTTGTGGATTTTTGTCAAATCTTGGTTATTTTTAGACGATTTTTTAAAATAAATCTTGGTATTTTTTTCGATTCCTCGCTTGATTGTCAAAAACTTTTCTTCCGACAAGAAAACTTCCAAATAAAATTCAATTTCATTTAATTTTTCAGGTAGTTTTTTGGTAAAATGATCAGGAGTTAGTTTCTTTAGTAGGCAAAAATCTATAACATCTATAAGAAGACTTTTCCCCAAATTATGGGAATCTCTATCATAGTCTTCTGGTCGTGTGATCTTTCCAATTACGACATTTAATCCGTCATTGAATTTAATGGGAGGGAAATACTCGGGCCGACTTGTATATAACTTGCTTAATTTCATTGATTAACCAAGGTGAGAGTATCGTTTTGATGTAAATAATCCAGCTTGTTTAATGCATGTAGTATAGTAAGAGCAGAGAAAAAATTTTCATGGATTCCATCTCCTGTTTTCTTTTCAACAAATGATAGCAGAGTATCAACTTTTTCAATTCTTTTTTTAAGCATATATTTCAAAACGATTTCTGTTATCATAAGAACTGATCTGTCTAAATCCATGTGTTTTTCTGGTGATAGCATAAAGTCAGCCTTCTTTGTCCCCAATGTCGCAATTAAAATACATAAAATGAATAAAAACCTTTAGAAGCTTTTTGTTAGAGCTAAGATAAGATTTTGAAAAAATATCTTCCAATATATTATCAAAGTTTTCATAATCCCCTCTCCGAGAGATTATGACACCCTTGAAATCATAGGCCGTTTCATTATATAAATTTCTGTATTTTTCATTCCTAGGATTTTTAAGAAAGTCCCCTATCTCTTGAAAATATTTCTCAGAGTCCTGTCGAATATGTTTATAGTATTCATCAGATAGTCCATTAATTGCATTTTTCTTTTCCATGTTGGTATACAAAAAATCTTTTTCTCGACTTTGCGTATCAATATTAGATTTTTTTGGTATTTGTTTTCTGAATTGTTCAACGACTTCTATTAAATCTTCTGGGCGAATATCCATAGGAGAACGAGGCCTATTAAGGCCAAATTTATCATGTAGGTATTTATTATTGTCAAGAAATAAATGTATTCGTTCTTTGCCCCAAATCGAAATTGATTTTATTTGGGGGACATCTTTTTTTATTTGTTCTTGGATTTCTACTTCACATCCACCTGTCAATTTTCTATTAGTTAGTAAAAAATAATGTTCTAATTCACCATTTTCATAAAGTTTTTTTATTTTTGGAATTTCTCTTTTTAGAATACTTTTAAACTGAGAGTCAGAACAAGATGCACATGAACTCATTATATGTTTGGCCTGTATAACAAATTTTCCTTCAAAAGGTTTTTTTTCGGAAGGGAGTGAATTGGCCCGTCCTGTAAATTTTCCATCCCTTCCACCATCTTTTCCTGATGCAAAATTGACAAAACCCTCACCTAAAATTTTTATGCATATTTCAGAAGATAACTCTTCAAATTGTTCTGAATTTAAATCCTCCAGCCTGTATTTCATACTATTTTTCTTCCTTTTCTTAACCCTATTTTATACAATTTTATCCCTATTTGTACTATCCTTTAATACTAAAGCTTTTAAATCGCTTTAGAGAGGCCGCAGAAAGGGCCAGAATCCCAAAGATTAGGTTTCACGATTTGCGGGCAACTTACGCTTCCAACTTTGTGATGGCCGGAGGGGACATTTTCGCACTTTCAAAGCTGTTGGGGCACTCTTCGGTAGAGATGACCGCCAAGAGATATGCGGCCCTTCATCCCCGCTTTATGCGGGAAGTGGCCCAGACAGTACAGTTTGAGATTTGACTTAGATTTGTGATTGGTGTTTTGATAATGCAAATTGTTATTTTATTTTGTAGCCCATAAGCAGCCCATGGAATAAAAAATTTTCTTTGCAGAAAAAGAAAAATCCTTTAAAAATGGGAAGTTATGAGGCCTTTACCAATAAAGACGATCAGTCAATTTAGGAAAGACTTGGGATGAAGTGAGACGGAACGAGTGAGGCGTACGAAAAAGTACGCCGTACGGAGTCGCCAGGAAGGCGACGAGCGACGGCCGCCCCGATGGGCGGTGTCGAAGCAGGATGCGGAGGCAAGAAGTGACGGCGAAACTGAGTCACACGGAGTCGCCAGGAGGGCGACGAGCGACGACTGCCCCGATGGGCAGTGCCGGAGCAGGATGCGGAGGCAAGATGGCCTGAAGTGTGAGCAATTACGCTCTGATGCTCCAAAAGGTGACCATGCCGGCGTAAGCGAGCAAAAAGATGGCCGCCGCGGGACGGGTGAAGTTGCGCTTGCCCAGGTGAAGCAACAACAAAAAGAGGGCCGCCAACCACAAAATGCCGATGTCCCAGGTAAGGTCATACCCGCCCCCGCCCTGGCCAAAGGCAAGGCCATACGGCCCCAGACTGCCCAACACAAAGGCGATGTTGAAAATATTGGAGCCGATGATATTGCCGGTGATGAGTTCCCGCTGTTTGCCCCGCCAAGTGGCCACCAGGGCGGTGATCAGTTCGGGCAGGGAAGTGCCCAGGGCCACAAAAATGACCGAGACGATGTAGGTGGGAACCCCCAAGAGGGCCGCCAGGGACTTGCCACTGGAAACCAGCATCTCGCCGCTAGCGTAGAGGGCCACCAGGCCAACACCCAACTTGGCCACTAAGACGGGCAGGGACTGGCCAGTACATTCCACTGCCTGGCCGGCGATGTCCCCCCGCTCGCCCTTCATCTGAACAAAAGTCGTCCACAAGTAGAGGCCAAAAAAGGCCGCCAGGGAGAGGGTGCCCACAATTCCCAGGCCCAGATAAAAATAAATTCCCGCCAGCAATGAGGAAAGGCCCAAGTGCAGCCACAATTGGGCCTGAACGGCACGGGAGAGTAGAGGCAGGGGTGCCAGCAGGCCCGCCACCCCCATGATCAAAAACAAATTGGCCAGATTGGAGCCGATGATATTGCCCAAGGCCATTTGCGGTTCGCCTCTCCAATAGGCCAGGTGGCCGACGAAAAATTCGGGCAAACTGGTGCCAAACCCCACCAACAACAGGCCGATGGTGAGTGGGGAGAGGCCAAACCACTGGCCCAGGCCCTCCGCGCCCCCCAAGACCAACTCGGCACTGCCGTAGAGAATCGCCAGGGAGAGCACCAGAAGGCCAATTTGCAGCAACATGGTGTCCGCCCCTCTAAGGCCTGTACTTGAGTTGCAAGGCCACCAACTCCCCGTCGGACTGGTAGGGATTGGGGAACAAAACCCGATGGGAACCGGCCAGGCCGCTCATCGAAATGCCTTTCGGTGAGCGATACTCCAACCCCAGCAGTGTGCCGCGCTGGTTGTTGTGGCCATACCACTTGGAGTTGTAAAAGGCCGGGGCGGTGTCGCTCTCGTTGCGAAAGGGGGCCACAAAGGGAACCCATTGCCTCCCTTCGCTGTCTTGCAGGCGCAGGCCCAATGAAAGGGCGTAACCGGTGTTGCGCCGGTGGGGGGCGCGGCGGTTGTACAAGTATTGGCCTTGCCATTCCAGGCCTGTCAAGTGGCCCAAAGTTTGGCCCAAGAGAGCATGGCCTTGCCAAGTGAAGTTGAGGCCGCGGAAGGGGTAGGCGAATTGGGCGGTGGACTCGGTATAAGTGCTCAAGCTGTTACCCATAAATTGGGAGCGGTAGGCGGTCTGGCCGGCCAGGCCTTGATAGCTAAAAGCGGTAGCCGCCAAGCGCCCCTCAGAATGTCGGGATCGCCACTTGAGGCCCAGTGTGTGGGCCAAGAATGAGGGGGTGCCCTGATCCCGTTCGATGTCGATGGGAGAGCGGCGGTAATCCCCCGGGGGAATGGCCTGCTGGAATTTCAAAAAGGGCCAAAGGCCCCACTCCCTGGGGGCCAGGTCGATCTCCTGAACCACACTCAAGAAGGTGCTGTCGCTGGCCAACAGAGGAGAGTGGTCGTCACCCTGATCGATCGCTCCGGCCCTAAACTGCACCCAGGAGTATGGCCGCCACTGCACATAGGCACTCTCCAAATTCCACTCCCGTTCGGGGGCGTACTCGGACAAAATTGGCCCGCTGTGGGTGCCCGTCCCCAGGGAAAATCCGCCGTAAAAGTGCCCTTGCAAGGTGGGGCCGAATGAGGGAGTCAATTGAAAATCGGCAAACCACTGCATCACCCGCGCCTTGACCTGACGATTTTCTATATAGTCGGCCCCCATCCCCACTTCGGCCTGAAAGTTGGCGCGATCGAGGAATGAGGCCAGTCGCTGGGAGGGGGAGGGATTTGCCGCCGACGAGGCCACGCACCAAAAACTCAAAAGGATAAGGCCAGAGCACTTCATGCTTCCTAGCTACCACGGGATGCGAGAAGAAGTCAAAGTTGCTCAAGAATTGACCAGGCGATCGAGGTTGCGCTGGAGTTCGGGGTACTGCTTGATCATGCTCAAAAACTGTTCCTTGGGCAGGCGAAACAGGTCACAATAACCGATCGCGCTCACATGGGCGCTGCGCGGCCCCTCTTCTAAAAGGGCCTTTTCACCGAAAAATTGTCCGTCGTGGAGTTGGGCGATGGGGTGTCCCTCGGGGGAGGCCACTTCCACTTCCCCGCGATCGATGAGGAACATTTCATTGCCGATCTCTCCGGCGCGGATGATCCCGTCCCCGGGGCGGTAGTGCTTTTTTTCCAGGGCATTGGCCACCG
Source organism: Bacteriovoracaceae bacterium (assembly GCA_965243145.1). Lineage (GTDB taxonomy): Bacteria > Bdellovibrionota > Bacteriovoracia > Bacteriovoracales > Bacteriovoracaceae > CBDBLK01. The sequence goes on along the minus strand of CBDEUB010000002.1, from coordinate 2,809,136 downwards.
CCTTGAGGCAGGCATCGGAACAGTTTTCAAACAGGGGCAAATTGCGCACCAATTTGATGTTCATATAAATCTGCAACTCGTCTTTCAGGACATGGGGCAAGTCGGAAATAATCTTTTGATCGTTGCCGCTCAGGCGCTGGGTAAACAGGTGGTGGTAGTAGTTAAACACTGAAGACTGCAAGCGCTCGGGGATGTGATAGTGACGCATAAAGGCCGACAGTTCGCTCAATTTTTCCCGGGTCTGTTCCTTGTAGCGCGCCGACTCGGCAAAAATGCGGGTGATATTGCCGATCACCAAACCGTAAAAGGCCACTCCCCCCATCATCACCACCATGGTGTAGAGGCGCGCCGGTATGGTGGTGGGGGTGATGTCCCCATAGCCCACGGTGGTCAGGGTGGTGATCGTCCAGTAAAAACTCTCGACATAATAGGTGGTCAAATCGCCGTCCGGCGGGGGGTGCAAATGCACCCAAAAACAAGACAGAAAGTGGATCATGAGCAATGGCCCAATGACAAATAGCACGATTCTGACGCTGCGGCGGACAGTCGGCAGGTTGCCAAGAATGTTGATCAGACGGACGACCCTGGCCAGCCTAAAGACCCGCAAGAGCTTGGGCCAACCCCCCGAACTGCCCCATTCGAGGGAATAAAACAGGACATCAAAGGGAACGCAGGCCACCGCCCCAATGGCAAATCCCCCGTATATGGCCCACTTTTTGGAGGGGGGAGAATACATTTTAAAGCGGCGCTCCCGCTTTTTGCGGCGGAACTCGCGGATTTGGTGGATCAAATCCAGGGTAAAGATGAGCGAGATGCTCAAATCCACCCATATTTGCCAGTCTTGAAAGCGGGTTTTGAAGGCCAGGGAAAAGGGGGCCTCGGCGGCAGTCCACAGGGCGGCGAAAAAGACGATGGCCGTCCACAGTGCCTCGCGGTAGTTCATTTTGACCAGAAAGCCGCTATGGCGACTCAAATACCCGATTCCCACCATTTGGACACCCCTCCCCGCCGCCATCGGGCCTCTTCAACAAAAAATTGAGGGGGGCGGGGGCGGAGGGCATTTCGTGCCGTATTCGGTAGCGATGGGCCTGACAGAGGCCTTTCGGTGTGAGACATTGCTGAACGGGAACCCACATTTTATTAACCCGTCGACCAGGAGGACAAGAATGAGAAGATGGATACTGTTATTTGCCACCAATATTTTGGTGATGATCGCTTTGAGCATCATTGCCTTTACAGTCATGAACTTTCTCGGCGTACGCATGGAAAGTCACACCGGACTGTTTATTTTCTGCTTTATCTTTGGCATGGGGGGGAGCTTTATCTCCCTCATGATCAGCAAGTGGATGGCCAAAAAGACCATGCGCCTGGAACCTGCCAGCAACCACGCCCTGGTGGCCAAAGTGCACACTCTAGCGCGCCGCTCGGGCCTCGACAAAATGCCCGAGGTGTACATTTACCGCTCCCCCGAAGTCAATGCCTTTGCCACGGGGCCTTCCCGCAACAACTCTCTGGTAGCGGTTTCCACTGGCCTGATGGATCGCCTGAACGAGGAACAAGTGGAGGCGGTTTTGGCCCATGAAGTGGGGCATATCGCCAACGGGGATATGGTCACCATGACCCTGGTGCAGGGTGTAGTCAACTCCATGGCCATGTTTGTTGCCTATTTGGTGAGCATGGCGATCATGAACGCCATGAGGAACAACGACGACGACCGCCCCAGCAGCATCGGCGACTTTTTTCTGTACCACATTATTCATAGCATCGTTCACACGGTGGTCAGCTTTCTGTCCCTGCCCCTGATTATGGCGGTGAGCCGCTGGCGCGAATACCGCGCCGACGCCCACAGTGGAAAATTGGTGGGCAAGCACAAAATGATCTCCGCCCTGGAGGCCCTCAAGGCCAACTACGGCAACATGCAGCGCCACGACAGCGCGGTGGAAGTCATGTCCATTTCCGCCCGCTCCTCCTTTATGGAGTGGTTTAGCTCCCACCCCCCCTTGGAAAAGCGCATTGCGGCCCTGCGGGGAGGGGCCTTGTAAGGCCATGCTAAGAATAGAATCCATTAAGATATGGGAAGAACATCAAGACTATAACTGTCTTGATTACGATTCCATATCTTTGAACGATATAAATTTGATCATTGGCGACAACGCTTCGGGTAAAAGTCAGTTTTTTTCTCGGCTCAAACATTTGGCAGCATTTCACTGGGGAAACACTCTAAAATTGTCCGTAACATTTCATGCAGATATTGTTTTCCAAGATGATGAAGAGAACGGAGAAAAAATCAATTATCGCTTAAAAATAGAACCCAGCGGACTGATAGAGGAAATGATAAAAAGTGATTCAAAAAATTATTTAATACATGATGATAGAGATAAAACATTAAAACTATTAAATGAAAAAACAAATAGGGAAGAAATCTCGCGTTTATTCAATAGAAAAGACTCTATCACGAAACAAATTGGAGACAATCAAGATTCATTCCCAACCATTTCCAAGATAGGAAATTTCTTGGGAAGCATTTTATTTGTTGATGCTGATAAATTCAATCCGTATAATGTGAGGAGTGGCCCTGAACAAATAATTCCCAGCTACCAGATGGAAAATATATCTTCGGTTGTAGCAAACTGGCAAACCCAACACCCTGGCCTTTGGAAACATCTTCTAAAAGAGTATAACAAAATATTCCCAAAAGTTAAAGAATTTTCAAAAGCACAATGGCAAAACCCTAATAATGGCACTGTTAGTGATATACTTACAATAAAAGAAGAAAAACTAAAATCGCCAATTTGGGCCACGGGAATGTCTAGCGGAATGATACGCATTCTCTCTCTGCTTGCCCTCCCCATGTGTCGGCAATTACCAAAAGGTACAATGGGATCCAATTTTTGCCCAAGTATGGTTGTTGTTGACGAAATAGATAATGGGTTGGATTACCAACGCATAGGTGATATTATCGAGTTTCTTGAAGCAGAAGCGAGCTTTTTTCAAATCTTGTTTTCTTCACATTCTCCCTTAATATTAAATTTTGTTTCTCCCGAAAAATGGCATATTTTTAGAAGGAGTGGCCACAAAGTCAAAATTACTCGTCCCAATAATGTCGAGGAAACAAAACAATTGATCGATGCAAAAGTAACAGAAAGCTGGAGAATATATAGGGATTTTATCGCCCATAATCCGTTGTATTCCGCTAAATGAACTATCTCTTTTATGCCGAAGGCGATTCAGAGGAAAAATTTGTCGAGATTTTTCTTCGTCAACGCAGAAAAGGCATCAAATGTATTAAAGTTGTTAATCAATTTCTTAACCAAGGAGGTTATTTTTTAAGAAATTGTAAGGGCGATAGCAATATTGTTCCTGCATTAAAAAAGGATACATGGTGGATCAATAAAACCCATAATAGCTTGATTGTTGTCATTGCTGATACAGATTCTCTGTCTTGTTGTTATACAAAATTTAAAGAGGAATTTAAAAAAAACTTGAGAAAGGCGTAAGAACTGATGATTTACGAATTAACAAAGAATTTAAGGTGATCAATTCCAGACCAGAAATAGAGAAAAATTATCTTGAAGATATTGACTTACTTAAAAAAGTTATCAAGGGTTACTACAACCAAAACCAAAAATCTATTACTAAAAAAGTTGAATCGTTTAATGAATTAAAAAAGCATGAGTTGCTGACGCAAGATTGTTCTGACATATTTGTATTTAAAGATATTTTAAAAGCAAATGATCTATCCGTGAAAAAGGGAGAATTTTCAGAAAAATTTTTTAATCAGGCCCTCAAGCAAAAATCACCAATTTCGATAGTCCAAAGGATTGAGTTGATCATTCCCGTGTAAAATCAGTTATTTTTGGCCCCACCGTGTAGTTTTTACACGGTGTCTTTAATGCTTTGCGTTTTTGAGGTATCCTCCCCACAACAAACAAAAGGAGGTTACCCGTGAACACTTTAAAGAAGATCATCCTTGGCACTGCTTTTTTACTTGCGCCCTTGGCCCAGGCCCAGGAGGCCCAAGGGATTGAAGATTGCTTTTCCCTCTATCACTGTAGCGAAAGGGGGAGCGTTGCAGGAGTGCGGGACGCTCTCGATCAAGGGGAAGACCCTAACTTTCTTGGCCCAAATTCTGGTAAAACGCCCCTGATCCGTGCAGTGGAGAAAGGCCATTTGCCAGTGGTTCAATTGCTCTTAGAAGCGGGGGCCGATCCCAACGCCCGCACACCATCGGAGATGCGAAACTACCAGTTCTCCCGCCACGACAATTTCATTGAATTTGAAGTCGACATTGGCAGTTGGCCCGTGCTGATACTGGCGGTTCACCACGGCGATGAAAACATTGTCAACGCCCTTTTGGCCGCAGGTGCTGATCTCAACCTCACCAATGGGGAGGGCACAACCGCCCTTGCCAAGGCCCTGGATCAAGGCCGCCGGGATTTGGCCCGCCTGCTCCTGGACGCCGGTGCCACCCGCCAAAATCTAGGCCCCATCAATTTTATGCGCTCTTGGGGAGTGAGGGTTTTGCCCTAATTCAGGCCCTGCACTGCACGGCCAAATTGCTGAATGAGGCCGTCCACATAGTCCCGCACACTGGGAATGTGCCCCACCATGGCGGAGACTTGGCCAATTTCCAATTCTCCCTCCTCCGTGTCCCCTTCAAACATACCCCGCTTAGCGCGTCCCGTGCCCAGTTCGGCCTCCAGTTCTTCACGGGAGGCCCCTTGGGCCTCTAAGTCCTGCACCCGCCGGGCAAAGGAATTGGCCAAAAGGCGCACGGGGATATGTTTTTTCAGTGACAGGCGGGTGTCACCAAACCCCGCTTTTACCATGGCGGCCTTAAAGTTGGGGTGGGCGCTGGATTCCTGGGCCACTGCAAATCCGGTGCCAATTTGCACCCCGCTGGCCCCCAGACAAAAGGCGGCGGCCACTTGGCGGCCGTCAAAGATGCCTCCCGCCGCAATCACCGGAACATTAACCGCATCGCAAACTTGGGGGATGAGGGCCATGCTGGCGATTTCCTCGCGGCCATTGTGCCCTCCCGCCTCGAACCCTTCGGCAACTACTGCATCGACGCCGGCGTCCTGGCACTTTCGGGCGAGCAGGGGGGAGGAGGTGACATGCACCACAGTGGCACCGGCGCTCTTGAGTTTAGCGGTAAATGTTTTGGGACTGCCGGCACTGGTAAAAAAACAGCGGATGCCCTCCTCCAGGGCGACCTCAATTTGATCAGTGGTGTGGCGGTAGAGAAGCGGAATATTGACTCCAATGTGGCCATCGGTGGAGGTGTGCAGGCGGCGCGCTTTGCGGATGTGTTCGCGCAAGAGGGGCGGTTTCATGGAGGCGGCACCGATGAGTCCCAAACATCCGCAATTGGCCACGGCGGCGGCCAGTTTGGCCCCGCTCACCCACACCATCCCCCCCTGAATGATGGGGTATTTAATCCCCAATAAAGAGCACAAGGGACTGGCGGGGAATGGATGGTGGCCAGTCACAAACTAAAAACCTAATGGATGATCCCCGAAGAGGGATCATTTTTTTCCAATGCCTGCCGCATGTAGCGCTGACTCAAAAGTTCGGCCTTCCGTTCCACATCGACTTCCATCAGGGAGTCCAAAATGCCAAAGCGGTGGGGTAATTTCTCCAATAATTCCGTATTCTTGATGCCGCCGTCGGTGCGGATATAAAGTGCTGTGGCCAAAGCAAAATCCATGGAGGCGGTCAAGGGTGCTTGGCCAGAATTTTCGGTGATGGAGTTGGCGTCGGAGCGAATGGCCTGCAACCAGCGCTGGCCCAAATCGGAGTCTTCAAAGTGTTTGGTGGCCCAGGCCTGGCCCAGTTGCGAGTGAAATTCAAAAATGAGTCTTTCGGGCGGGAGCAAGAGATACCCCGCCGGATAAATATTGACCAGGATTTTGCCCGAAGGGGCCGCGTTGGCATCCATCAGAACCGCCCCTTGCAAATCCAAATCCGGCATGGTTACGACTCCCTTTTTCACCTCGACCCGTTTCCACTGGAGGTCGTCGCCCCTGGCGTAGGGATTGAGCACTACTTCGTCCACATCTTTCAAAAGGCGGGCGGAAAAGTGCACCATCGTCTCTTTCATTCTTTCAAACAGGGCCGAATCCACCTGCTGGTTCCCCGAAGCGGGAATCAGCAGATTGAACTGCTGGGGCCGGTCAACATAGAAAAAGGAAACCTGGTAGGAAAGCGCAGCTTCTTCCAGAGTGCCTTCACCGATGTCTTGGTAGAGAGAACCGTATTTAAAAGCGCGGGGGATGGCCCGGCGGGGAAGTTTGACTTTCATTCCCCCGTCTCTGGCCTTGGCAACGATATGATCCGGTTTGGGTGGGGCCGGTTGAACCCGCAACAGCTCCCGCAAAGTATCGGGACAAGTTTTATCGGTCGTGCTGGCCGCCCCGGTGGCCGACATCAGAAGGAATCCACAAACCAAAGCACTTAAAGACTTCAATGGATTTGTCTCGATCTGTTTTTTTCCATCATCTGGCGCATAGACGCTTTCCCTAAAAGTTCGGATTTGAGTTGCCAATCGACTTGCATCAGGGAATCCAGGATTTTAAAGCGGTGGGAGAGTTTTGTCAATGTGTCCAAATTTTTGGTTCCGCCCTCGGTGTAGGTATAAAGCGCCACCGCCTCGGCAAAATCTTCAGTGGGAGAAATCCGTTCTCCATTCCTCAAGATAACATAATCGTCGGCGCGAATCGCCTCCTGCCATTCGGGGCCAGGTTCAAATTTGCCAAAATGCCTGGCCGCCAGGGCGTGGCCCAATTCGTGGTGCAAATGGGAAATCAATTGCTCTCTGGACATAAAGGTGTACCCGGCGGGGTAGAGGTTGAGCAAAATTTTATCTGAAGAGAAGGCCAGAGTGATGTCGGCGACCACCGTCTTGCTCCCACTGGCCCCGCCACCCCCCTTCCCCCAAAAAATGTCGTCCGCCCTGGGGTAGGGACTCAAGGCCACCCAATCGACTTCCTTCAAGAGGCGACTGGAGAGATGGCCCACCACCTCTCTCATCTTCTCCAAGAGGCCCGGGCTTTGTTGTCCGGTGGCGGTGTAGGGAATGATCACATCGAACGCCTGGGGAGTGCCGGCGTGAAAAAAGGAAACCCGGTAGAAGTCGGCCAGCTCGACCCCTCCGCTAAATTTAAAGGGGCGGGGCATGCCCTGATTGAGCGCCTCGATGGTGATGCCCCCCTCACTGGCCTTGGGGATCAGGCGGCCAGATTCGGCCGGACGGGGTTCTATGGTTCCCAACAATTTCTGCACAATGTTGGAGCAGGCCTTATTTTGGCCATCTGTGGCCCTCACGGTAAATAAAGTCAGAGGTAGTGAAATGAGGAGGGTGCTCAAAAAATATCTCATGGATCGTTAATCATAATGATGCCTCTATCCCGTTGTAAAGCAAAAAGTGGAACTCTGGAATCTGCGAAATTAAGAGGGGCGGCTTGCCCCCCTGGGCCAAAATTGCTTTAATGGGTGGGTGGCAACAGAACTTTCCGCCCTGGCACAAAAATTTCATCCCCCGGCCTTTCCGGGCAGCTACTTTTTGAGTTTCGAGGGTATTGAAGCGGCAGGCAAATCGACTCAAATCCTGCGCACCAGGGAATACCTGGAGGGCAGCGGATTCCGCACCATCGTACTGCGCGAACCGGGGGGAACTCCCTTTGGAGAAAAGCTGCGCCAGGCGATTTTGTCTTCCCAGCACACCCTCCATCCCACCGCCGAAATGTGCCTGTTTGCCAGTTCCCGCGCCCAACTGCTCCACCAGGTCACCCTCAAGGAGTTGGAAACTCCCGGTACAGTGGTGATCTACGACCGCTTTCTGGACAGCAGTTTGGCCTATCAGGGCAAGGGCCGAGGCCTTGGGGCGGCGGTGATTTTGGCCCTGCACCAAAGTTTTCCCCTCAACCTGCTGCCCCACCTGACCCTGTATTTGAATATCTCGCCCCAGGTTTCCCTCCAGCGCCAAAAAGAGCGCTACGGCGGTGCCGACTATTTCGAGTCCCAGGGGATGGACTTCTACCAACGCCTGGTGGAGGGCTATCGGGAGGCGATGGAGATTTTCCCCCAGCGCATTGCTGCCATCGACGGCGAACGGGGCGAAGAGCAAGTCTTTGCCGACATCCGCCGCAAAATTGGCCAGCTCATCTATCAAAGGAATGGCCATGCCGGCGCACTGGGAAACTAACCTTTTAGAGGCATTGCTGGCCAAAACTCCCGCCCCCCTATATATCATCCGCCCGGCGGCCAGAGAACAGTGGCCCAGTGAATGTCTCGACTCCTGGGCCAAAAATCTGAGTGTGGCCTATCTGAGCGGGGCCTTAGGCGTCACCGAACAAATGGCCCAACAGCGCCTGCGCTGGGGGCATCCCGACCTCATGACCTTGCGTCCCCCCTCCTCTGGCCAAAACTACAAGATGGAGGATGGGGATTTGGCCCCCCTGTTTCACTCCCAGGCGCACCGGCCATTGGAATTGCCCTGCCGCCTGATTCTTGTCTTTAATGCAGAAAAAATCGGGGAGAATTACGCCAACAAAATGCTCAAAACGCTGGAGGAACCCCAGGCGGACACAGTGGTTTTTCTGTTGGTGGGCGGGCAACACCGCCTCTTGGCCACCGTGGAGTCGCGCGCTTTAAGTTTGCGCCTGCCCGCCCCCGCCGGCGACGGCACTCCCGAGGGGCCACCCTCTCCACAGGCCCCCCTGGAAGAAGTCCGTCGCCAATGGTTTGTTCGGGAGTGGCAGCGCAGGAGTGAATCCATGCCCGAACACCGGGCCACCGTCGAGGCCTGGTTGGAGCGGCCGCTACACACCCACGCCCTGGTGGAGGCCCTCAAAAAAGGCCCCGCTTTGCAAAAGCTCTTCGTCGGCATGGTGGTGGACTGGCACTGCACGCCCTTTTCCCCCGCCGCCCACAAGAGCGCCATTTTAGAAGAGTTGCGCTGGTTCCAACGCGCCGGTGAATTTCACAATGCGCCGGGGGAGCGATTGCTGGGCCTGATCCATGCCACCTTTACCTCTCCCTGAACACTCAAAACCGAGTAGTTTTTACCCGCTCCCTCGCTTCACACCCGATCTTCGAGTATAAAGCACCATGAAAAAAGTTAGACGGTGGTGGGGCAAAGGCCTAATTCACCTGATCTCCTTTCAACTGGCCTTCGCCCACAGTATCGCCCTGGCACAGGCCCCGTTTCCGGCGAATGATTTGGCGGCCCAAATGGCCAGCTTTCAAGAGCGACGACTGGCCCCCATTCTGCAAGAGTACTCCGAGAACGCCCTAGAGGCCGACCGGGAGGGCGACGAAGTTCCCCCCCTCGAATTTGATGTTCCCGCTTGGCGGCCAGTGCTCCAGGAGGCCCACCACCTCAAAAACCGCGTCCGCCGCCAACTGTTCAACTTGGCCATCCCCGCAGAAGACCGCCGCCAACTGCTGCTCGCCTATGTGGAACACATCCTCATGCCCATGTTCGACTTGACGGTTCACACCCACTCTCCGGAGTTCGAGCACGATTTATTGATCACATTTCCCACTGAACTGGCCAACGGGGAACTCATCGAGGGCAAAATCGACAACCCTTGGAACCTGGACATCATCCCCCGGGATGGCCAAAGCGCCTCATTGTCCTTTGCCAAAGATGGCAACCGCGAACGCAAAATTATCTCTCTCATCAAAGTCCCCACGGCGGACAACTACACCCGCGCCGCCAAGTGGCTCACCCTGGAATTGGCCTTTCAAGAAGTACTCATGTACCGGGCCATGACGGGGGGAGAATCGGCCAGTGGCCCAGGTGGGGTGGAAGTCCCCCGCAATTGCCAAAGTCCGCAAAATGGCAATTGGCCCAGTGTCCTCGAATCCCCCTTCACTCCCCAAAACGGCGAGGCCCTCATACAAAGCGCCCTCTTTGCCACCGGATTTCTGCCCAACAGCGAAGACTTCGACACCAGCGAATACTACTTAAACCATGTGATCTACGATCCCACCAGCGAGTGGTATCCCCCGTCCATCCCCTGGGAGCGCAATCGGGCCATATTACAAGGAGCGGGGCCATACTACCCCTCCGCCCTTTTCAATCCGTTTGGCCAAAGTCCCAGTCATGGGCCATACCTACCCCCATCGCTTCGGCCCGATCTCGACGATCGCTTGGACTTTTCCACCGTCTTGCAGGCCATGCAATGGACAGGGGGAAGCAATTTAACAGCACCATCCTCTTGCCATTCCTGGTGGGAATACCTGTATAAAAATTGCTCTCCCAACGAAGAACTTTTCTCCGAGGCCCAGCAAATTGTCCAAGGCCTGATCCCCCAAGCGGAAGAGGGGGAATATTATCCGGAGAAGGCCCCCTACTTGGCCCAATTGATGGAGGAAAAGGGTGCCAGTGGAGTGGCCGATCTGATGGGGAAAGACTTGCTGGCCCAACTCGAAAGCACCACCATCAAAATTCCCCTCCCCTCCCTCTACGGTTCCCGCCACTGGCGCGATTGGGCCTTAATGCAGCTAGGAGAGTGGGCCGAGGGGGCGGAAAGCGATCCGCAAGGCCACGCCCTGGGGCACACAGTAAAACAAATTTGCCGGGAACAATCCGCCTATGATGCCGCTCCCTCTTCCCTGTGCCCCGCCGGCACCACCCCCGACACATCTCCATCTTTGGCGATCACCCCCTGGACGGCCAAATGGTGGGAGGCCCAAGGTCACCAGTTCGCCGTCAATGTGCAAAACACAGTGGCCCAATTGTTGGCCACCGACGAGTACACCCCCACCCAGCGCCTCAATGTGGAAGAATGGCAAAACCACTACCGCACTCTGGCGCGCCTGTGGAATTATTTGCGGGACAGAACGGATCAGCTTCCCGCCGCTTACAAAAGTGAAAAAGATTATTTGCAGGGGCAATGGGATGCCGGCAACCCCTGGGCCATAATGCGCACGGGATACCTCATCGCCCGCCAGGAAAACCCCCACCTGGAAAGCGTCTTGGAGGAATTGATCCTCCCGATCAAGTTGCACCTCCCCCTCATCCCCCACCACGGCAACCGGGTTTTGCACTCGCTACAAAAAAACACCCACTACCAGACCGAGAGAGACCTCTTGCAAGAGAGCAGTCCCCTGCTCTTTGGGCGAGATACACAGGGCCAAAACGACACTTACCAAAAGCTGCAACGGGTGGCCTCCCAAGTCTTTCTATCCCTGGATCAAGTAGAGGAATTTGTGGCGCAAAACCCCGATCTCACCGTCAGTGACAAGGCCCAACGGGAGTTGGATGCCCTGTTTGAGAGCGAGCTGGGAAGACGGGGGGAATTTCTCCACCAACTCTACCAAATGCGGGGGGACACTGTGGCCCAAGAGCGGCGCTTTTTGGCCTTCTTGCGCACCCAAGGCGGGACTTCTCTCTGGGAGGCCCCCTACCAGGCCAAGGCCGATTTTCTGGCCCTAGATTCCCGCGCCAAACTGATCCTTTTCCAATCTTTGGCCCAGCGGGCGGCGGGGGAGAGAAGTGATCATTTGCTCTCCCAGATCGAGGATTTGTGCCAACTCTCGGTGGGCGATCATGAAGGGCGCAAAGCACTGTTTTACGCCACCACAGGAGTGCAAAAGAGATTTGACGAATTGGACTCGCAAAGCGTCCCCTCCGAGGAGCGGGTGCAGGAGATCAAGGCCAAGATGGGGGAGATGTCCCCCGAGGAGTGGGCCGATCTGTGGTATGCCGGCGGCTCCATCGCCCTGGCCTTCACCGTGATCGGGGCCGGTGCCGCTTGCACCTGGTTTAGCGGCGGCCTGTGTGCCCCCTGGAGTTTGGCCATGTTGGGCGCAGGCCTGGGTTCCATGGGATTGCAGGGCCAACTCGCCCGGCGGGAATGGGGGCGCAAACTGCGCGCCAACGATCACCAGGGCCTCGTGCGCTCCATGCAGAACCTGGGATTTGCCGAGGCGGAAAGCGAACGGGAAGTCGGCCGCACCTGGTTTTTCGCCGGACTGGAAACCGTCTTTATCTTTCCCCTTTTGGGAATCACCGCCCGCTCCCTCAAAGTGGGGGGCAAGAGTGCTGCCACGATCCTCTCCACCCTGTGGGACAGCGTGAGTAAGGAGGGATGGAAAGGGGGACTGGCGCGCATCCGCCAAGCTGGCCGGCGCACCTTTTCCGAAGAGGAAGTGGGGCTGGCGCGCATCGTGCTGGGGTTTGAACCAAGGGCCACCTCCCAACTCTTCCGCGCTAAAAACTGGAGTGAGGCGAGGGCCATATTGAGGCGGGCCTGGCAAACCGGAAATACGGTGGTGGATGAATCCGCTGCGGCAGTGGACACCCAGACCGCCAAAGTGGTGGCCCAATTTTTTGATGATGAACCCGCCAAACTTGGCCACTTGCTGGAGAGCTACCTGCGCAAACTCAAAAAGTACGCCCACCACGCCCAAACCAAAACTCCCCCCCAAGGCCGCGGACTGTGGAAGGGCATGCGCCGCCAATACTACAAGCGCGCCGAACGCTTGCGGGAGTTAGTCGCCCCCACCGAAAAGGCCATAGCAGAGTTGCGCGCCCTACAGGCCAGCGGGGGAAGTTTACAAGAGTATTTGGCCAACAACATCGACGAATTGGGCGAACTTCTCACCAATCTCCCCATGCGCAAGCGGGAGATGCCCCTTTTGGCGCTACAGGGGATCCCCCAGCGCCCCGGCGGCGGCGGCAGCTTTCTGATGGAGCGCCTGTACCACGCCCAAGAGGGGTTGATGATGCGGGCCTTTTTCAAGGCGCGCTCCCAACTGACTTATGAAATTTACAAGAGGCAGGCCCGGCAGGCCCTCAATCTGGCCCCCCAAATGGCGGCGGACGCCACCGCCACCAGCGTGCAGGCCTTTCACCAGGCGGTACAAGAGGCCGCCGCGGGCATGAACCCCGCCCTGGCGCAGGACTTGTTGGCCAAACTTAAACTTCAACACTTTGAAGACGGCCTCACCCGGCAAGTGTGGGACAATCTTTTGGCCTCCAAAAAATCCCAAGAGGCAGTGGCCCACCTCAAACGCCTGTATCAAAAGGCCAACAAACTGTCCTCCCCGGGGAACCAACCTTCGGCCGCGGAATGGCATCAGTTCTTGCGGCGGATTTTGTTTTCTCCCCGCGGCCCCGAGGAATTGGCCACTTCGGACACCGTTTGGAGAACTGTGCCGGCGGAAAAAATCCTCGGTCTGGATGAACTGGGGGAAGTAGCGGAAAAGGCGGTGGCCCAACTCTCCCAGTATCAAAATGTTGGCGAGTTCGACCACTTCCTCAACGCCCTCAAAGTTCTGCTCTACTCAAAAAGGCCGAATACCGTCGATATTCTGTAGCAAGAATTAGACATTCTGACAAAAAAAATATAAACTGGGCCTGTATGATGAGTTTTAAGCAACAAGATTGGGGCAATTGTGAATAATATTTTAGATAAAGGTATTACTCAGATAAGCGCAATGACTGCAATCTTTTTAGTGGGGTCGTATTCATTTACCTTGGGTTATATGGAATATTTAAAAATTCCAGAAACTCCAGAATATCTTGAGGCCTCAAACTTTTTTATTAGGGCCGTTTTTCGCTCTGAAATTCTTACTTTCATTGCAGTATTGTTATTCGCTGTGGCCATATTTGATATTATTCCTTGCTTATGCGAAAAATTACCCTTGAAATCTTGCTTAAAGTTAAAATATTTTCCTTCTGTTGTCCTGATAACTGCATTCGGATTTGGGATGTATCTCTTAGGGGAAGCATCACCAGAAGGCAAAAAAGGGATTTATCCCAGGGCAGTTTTGTTTATAGATAATGACGAGATTCCCAAAGAAAAGCGAATTGTTTGGTTTGGGAAAAAAGTTACCTATTATTTGGACTGTGAACCCTTCCAACCTGAAATACGAGGAGTGAACGATGAAAGGAAAGTTGTTTTTTCCAGAAGAATTGATAACGATCTTGATTCTTCTGTGTGCGGCAAGTAATAATCTTCATGCTCAGTCATGTCTTGTGAGCAGAGGAAAGGAAGAGGCCCCTATACGCGGAAGAAAGTGCGTTAAGAAAGAAAATTATATTGTAGTCACTACTTGTAATAATAAAAAATGTAAGGCCCTCCCAGAACAAGTTTTCAAGCTGAAAGAAAATCCTCCTTGCCCCAATCCCGATTCAGGATTGCCAACTCCGTTGAGCGAGAAGCATGTTTTTGCTAGCGAAGACGCATTACCTGAATGTCTGCAAAGTCAAGAGAGCTACTGACACCAAAGGCGTATGCCACTTTGGCCAATGCTCATCTCTGAAAATCGGCCTGGACACGGTAAATTCCTTTCTTCGCAATATTGTCGTAAGAATTATGTCGGGTTTGTCACCCTCTTTCAATTGTTTCAGTTTTTTGTGAGAACTGCCGATACCTTGGATATGAAGGCCTTGGGCATATTTTTGACTCTCTTACTATACCTTTTCCCCTCGTCCGTTCGGGGAGATCAGTGGCCCTATTATGGCCTGAAGGACAGCATCCTGACCTGGGAGAGTAAGGCCCAGGGGGGATTTGCCCTCACCGGAAACACTATTGCCCCCGAAGACATTACTTTTTTTGAAAGAACTCCCGAAAAAGATGTGAAAGGATTGTTCAGTTATATGGCCCTCAAAGTCTTTTTTATCGACGGGCGCGCACCCCAGACCGTCCTGGTCTCCGCCTACGACTTTCGAGTCAAGTCGAGGCCCCTGGAAATTGGAGAAATAGTGGGCGAAGTCAACAACACCGTTGCGCAAACGCCCCAAATTCACACCTGCCCTCTAGGAAAATCGGCCCTTGAGGCCCGGCCGCTGGAGGTTAATGCTTGGGACAGGTGGCCCCGCGTTCCCCCCGATCCCCCCTTGCTGCGCAAACCTGCGGGCCTCACCCAGTACGAACAAATCCGCGCGCGCGCGCTAAAAGATGCCCGAACCCATGGCCCCCGCACCTGCCGGAAAAATTTGCGGGACTGGTACAAAGAAAACTCGGTGTGGAAGAACCTTCCCAAATACGACCGCGCCCTCAATGTGTGGTCGCTCTCCCACCAGGCGGTTGATCTCATCCGTCGCGGCCGCAATACGGATTTAAATCCCAAACTCACCTACAGTGCCCTGGCCTGTATTGTCAAAAACGAATCCGATTCTTTTTACCCCGAGTCGGTCAACTACACCTTTTGCGATCGGGAGAGGAACCGCTGGGGCACTCCCGTTTCTTCGGCCCACGGATTGGGGCAGACCACTTCGACCGCCTTTTACGATTTGCGGGAGAGGAAAATCCTCAAACCGCCCCCCTATTCCAACGATAAAACTGTCGAGCGGAACTATTTTTTGCAGATGAACCGGCGGCCGAGGATGCAAATGCAGACTATGGCCCGCCACCTCAACCACTTGCTCAAGAACAAGACTCTGGAACAGGCGGTGGCGGCCTACGACCAAGATCAACAATCCGGTTATTTGCGCAAATTCCGCCAGTGCCGCGAATGTTTTGGCCGCCACACCACTACCAGAGACGAAATCGAGCAATGTATGCTCAAATAGGAGGAATCCATGCGTGCCATCATTTTATTGATTTTTTTGAGCGCCCACGCCACTCGGGCGATGGACTTCCGCCATGGCAAACTGGATGATGGCCTGAAGATCAAGAACTACGACCGCAGCGAAGATGCCTTGGTGAGGGAAGTGGAAGTCATGCGGGGAGAAAAAGTCATTTTTACCTACCGACCTGGCCAAATCGGACGCCTGTTGGTAGAGAGCGGACTCATTCAACCTCAAGCTCAAGACAAGGGGCCTTATTTGGTGAGCGTCTGGCACAAAGGTGCCCATAGTCAAATTCTCCATGTCCACGACCTGGGACTCAAGGGTAGTGCCGAGGACAAAGAAATTTTGCGTTGCCGCACGACCTCCGCTTGGCCCATGTCCATTGATGTCAACGAAAAGCGCATTGTGGTGCGCGCCCGCGGCAGCGAGATCGATCCCAAAACCGGCACTCCGGCGATTAAAGTTTCCACATGCGAATTGTAACCGTCCTGTCCGCTCTCTTCTTCTCCCTTCCTTTGGCCCACAGTTATACCGAACTGGCCCCCTATTTGATCACCGAAGACATCTTTGTCACTTCGAGAAGTGGTGGCGAATCCCGCAGGGTGAGACTCAAAACATCGGACGGCATCCTGTTGAAATTGCAAGGCCAAACTCCGGTGGGCCAATACCGTGAACTGCCAGTGACAGTTCACTTCTCCGATGGAAGGCCCAGTTTACAGGCGGTGATCGATCAACGGGATTTTGGCCGGGCGACTGTGCCCTACAGTCCCGTGCGGATCGCTGAAGAAATATCCGTTTCCGTCAATCCTCCGTCGTGTTGCCCCCTCGATGTTCCCGAAGATGAAAGGCCCTCTATAGACGACTTGCTCAGGCCGCAGTATTTGCAAATTGAGGCCTTTGCCATCCCCGCTCCCGACGAGAGTTCTGGAAACTACCTCAAAAGTTTCTACGAAAAACTGCGCGAAACCGCCGATCGGCACAGGGGCAACCGGCGGAGATGCACCAACCGGCTCAACCAACTCTACCGTGAACACTCGGTGTGGAAGGACTTAAACCACTCGCAGAGGGCCACACTCGTTTTGGCCATCATCCGCCGGGAAATCCACCGCCTGCGAGAGCGGGATGATGCCCATTCCGCCCTCGCCGAGGCCCCCCTGGCCTGTATCGTGAAAAGGGAAAACCCCGAATTTGTGCCGGAAAAAGTCAACTACAGTTTTTGCCAGTCCTACAGGAATAAGTATGGCCGTCCCCGCTCTGCCGCCCACGGCCTGGGACAGATCACTTCCAGCACATTTTACGGGTACCACCAACTGGGCATCTTTGGGGAACCTTTGCCCGAATACATTGAAGATGAAAAGTTCAAATCCCAAAACTTTTACGCTCTAGGGAGTCGGCCAGTCTTGCAGATAAGGCTTCTCGCCCTGCACATGAACGCCCTTTTAAAAAGCGAAGAATCCCTGGAGGCCGCCATCGGCGAATACGATCGAGATTTGCAAGGCCCCTATCTCAAGGATGTGCGTTCTTGCATGGGTTGTATGCAGGAGCACGAAAGTTCCGACCAAATCAAGATCGAGCGGTGTTTGACTGCACAAGGATCATATCTCTAATTATAAATTTTTCCGGTCGATGGAATTTAAGAATTTGTCAAAGCGGGAGGGGCCAAGGCCCTGCTCTCCCTTGAAAGCGGGGTTGTGGCGAACATCGGCACTCTTTTCAATAAAGATGACATCTTCGGCAATATTGGTGCACAAGTCGCCGATGCGCTCCAAATTTTTGGCGATCCAAATGCTGCAAAATCCGTCTTCAA
Organism: Bacteriovoracaceae bacterium; assembly: GCA_965243145.1. GTDB lineage: Bacteria > Bdellovibrionota > Bacteriovoracia > Bacteriovoracales > Bacteriovoracaceae > CBDBLK01. Next base: position 2,791,797 of record CBDEUB010000002.1, on the reverse strand, counting down.
AAGAAAGTTCCCCCTCCTTCATTCCCAGTAGACACTCCTGCAAAATTTCGCGGTGGAGGGCGTTTGCCTCGCGGTCGGTTTTGATCACATCGGTGGCGATCTCCGTGTTGGCGTGGCCAAAGGCCTGGAGTGCCTTTTTCAACATTCTGGCCACCAATTTCTGTAGCTGCGCCACTTTCGGGAGCTGGGCCTTGATTTTTTGCTGGTAACGCTTGATGGTTGTGCCCTGATCGGCAATGCGCTCCAGTTCTGAATTGATCTTCATGCAGGCAATTCCGGTGCGCAAGTCGTGGGCCAGGGGCCGCTTGAGCGCCATAAACTTAAAACAGGCGTCGTCAATGTCCTTGTGGTAGTGATTGATCTTGTCCTCCAGTTGGTACACTTCCTCCAGGCCAATTCCCCCGTCGAGAGTGGCCTCCACAATACTCTCCACCACTTGGGCCATTTCGTTCACCTGTCCTTTCAAAAAATCGGTCGTCAATTCCATCACTCCTCCCGTGGCCATCACCCGAAGCGGCCAGAAATATAATCTTCGGTCTGCCGGCACTGCGGGTTGGTAAAAATGCGATCATTGGCCCCGTGTTCGATCAATTCCCCCAACACAAAAAAGCTGGTGTGATCGGCGATCCGTGCCGCCTGTTGGATATTGTGAGTGACCACGATCAAAGTGTAATCTTTCTTTAATTCAAACATCAGTTCCTCGATCTTTCCGGTGGCGATGGGGTCGAGGGCGGAAGTGGGTTCGTCCATCAACACGATCACCGGGTTGACCGCCAACGACCTGGCCAAACACAGCCGTTGCTGTTGCCCTCCCGAGAGCTGCTCGGCGGGATGGTGCAATTTGTCCTTGACCTCCTCCCACAGGGCCGCCTTTTCCAGCGATGTCTGGCAAATTTCCAGCAAGTTCTCAGAACCGCGCACGCCCCCCAGTTTAGGCCCAATGGTGACATTTTCGTAGACCGACATGCCGGGAAAGGGATTGGGCCGCTGAAAAACCATGCCGATGTGGCGTCTCAACTTCACCGCATCCACTTTGGCGTCCAGGATATTTTGGCCACCATAAAAAATTTCCCCCTCGGCGCGGGCACCGGGAATTTCTTCGTAGATGCGGTTGATGGCGCGAAGATAAGACGACTTGCCACAGCCGGAAGGGCCAATGATGGCAGTGATGGAGTGAGGGGCGTAATCGCAGGAAATGCCCTTGACGGCGTGAAACTGGTGATACCACACGCTGAGATTTTTCACCCGCAAAATGGAATTCATCGCGCGCCCCTCTTGCCCGGAGTGTTCATGCGCTGGAGCACCAGGCGGGAAAATAAATTTAGGCCCAAGACCAGCGCCAACAACACCAAGGCCCCGGCCCACGCCTGGCGCTGCAAATCGGGCACAGGCGAACTGGCGTAGGTGTAAATTTGCACCGGCAGGGAGGCCATGGGTTTGTCCAATTCAAAGGAGACAAAGCGACTGCCAAAAGCGGTAAATAAAAGCGGTGCGGTCTCGCCAGTGGCCCGGGAGATGGCCAAAATTACGCCGGTCAAAAGCCCCGGCAGCTGGCCCCTGACAATGATAAAGAAGATCACCTTAAAGCGCGGCAGGCCCAAGCTGAGTCCCGCCTGGCGGACATGGCCCGGCACCAGCTTTAAAATTTCCTCGGTGGAGCGGATGACGATGGGGAGGATAATGATCGAGAGTCCCACCGATCCGGCCAGGGCGGAAAAACTGCCCATGGGGATGACCACCAACAAATAGGCAAAGATGCCCACCACGATGGAGGGAATCCCGGCCAGCAAGTCGGCACACACCCGCAAGATGCTGGCCAATTTGCGGTGGGGGTACTCGGCCAAAAAGATGCCACAAAGAACGCCCGTGGGAACGGCGTAGCTGGCCCCCAGTCCGGCGATGGTGAGCGTGCCCAAAATGGCGTGCAACATGCCCCCCCCGCTCTGGCCCGCCCCCGCTTCGGCGCGGATAAAAAAATCCCAATCGAGACTGCCCACCCCTTGGCCCAGGATAAATAGGGCGACGGAAGTGATGGGGACGAGCACCACGCTGGCGGCCACCACTAGGCCACCATGGGCCAGGGCGTTTTTGATTTTGCGGTATCGGAAATAGTGATCACCCATTGCGCTACCCTGACCGACGAAAGAAATGGGAGCGGCGGACGATCCAGCGCGCCCCGAGGTTGATCGCCAAAGTGATCACAAACAGGCCCAGGCCGACTAGGCACAATGCCGAAATGTGCAGGTCGCTCTCCGCCTCGGCGTATTCGTTGGCGATGATGGAGGCCATGGTGGAGGCGGGGGCAAACACGCTGAGGTTCACCTGGGCCTGGTTGCCGATCACCATCGCCACCGCCATGGTTTCGCCCAAGGCCCGGGCCAATCCCAACGCCATGCTACCCACAATGCCGGAGAAGTTGGGGCGGAGTATGGCCAGTTGGATCATCTCCCAGCGGGTGGCCCCCAACCCCAGCGCCGCCTCTTTGTAGTGGGAGGGCACTGCCCTGAAAATTTCCCGGCACAGGGAGGTGATGGTGGGGATCATCATAATGCTCAAAATGAGGATGGCGGTCAGCATGCCGATGCCAAAACTGGCCCCTTGAAACAGGGGCAGAAAACCCAGGTAGGATTTGAGCGGCGGGGAGAGAGTGTCTCTCACCCACGGGGCCAAGTAAAAAATTCCCCACAATCCAAAGATGATGGAGGGGATGGCGGCGATGGTTTCCACCACCAGGCCCAACCCCTGGCCCACTTTTCGCGGCAAAATTTCACTGCACAACAACGCCACCGCAAGGGCCAAAGGCGTGGCCAGGCCCAAGGAGAACATGGAGGTGGCCAAAGTGCCGTACACCAGGCCCAGAGCGCCAAACTCTTCCCCCGCCGGATTCCACCAGTCGGAAGACCAAAACCCCACTCCTGCTTGTTGTATCGCTGGCCAGGCCTGCACCAGCAAAAGGATCACCATCCACCCCAGGAGCGCCACTACTCCAATCCCCACCGCCTGGAGAAAATACAAATGGAGGGGGCGCGAGTGGGGCAACTTCAAAGCAGTTGCGCCCGCATCCGTTGCGCCAATTTGGCCGGCAGGGGAGCGTAGTGCAATTCTCTGGCCGATGCTTGAGCTGGCCCATCCAAGGCCCAGTGGAGAAATTTTTTCAACTCCCCGATTTGCGCGCTTTCTCTGGCCATTTGGGGCAATAAAATAAAAGTGAAGGCGGAGATGGGATAGGCCCCCTTCTCCGCCGAGTGGGTAATGGATTGGGTGAAATTCTGGCCAGCGCTCCCGGCAGCGGCCACCATCCCCGCCAGGGTTGGCCCAATGTATTCCCCGGCGCGGTTTTTTAAAGCGGCGGTGGGCAATTGGTTGTTGATGGCATAGGCCAGTTCGACATAACCCAAACTGCCGGGGGTCTGTTTGACCATGTTGGTCACTCCGTCATTGCCCCGCGCCCCGATACCCACTGGCCAGCGCAAGGTTTTGCCCCGGCCGACCCGCTTTTCCCAGGCCCCGGATGCCTTGCTCAGATAATCGGCAAAGACCGCCGTGGTGCCCGATCCCTCGGCCCGGCGAACCACTAAAATATCCTCCGCCGGAAGTTGAAAGTCGGGGTTGAGGCCAGCGATGGCCGAGTGATTCCACTGGCGGATGGTTCCCAAAAAAATGGCCGCCAGGGTTTCCCCGTCCAGCCTGAACGGGGCGTGGGCCGCTTTTTTCTGCGCTCCACGGGGCAGGTGGTAGGCGATCGCCACCGCCCCTAAAACGGTGGGAATGTGCCGAATCGGCCAGGCGGCCTTTTTCATCTCCCGCGGGGCCACCGCAACATCGGAGGCCCCAAAATCCACAGTACCCTTGAGCAATTGGCGCACTCCCCCTCCCGACCCTATCGGCCGGTAGTTGAATCGAGCATGGCGATAGGCCTTTTCATAGTCGGCAAACCACTTAGAATAAATGGGATAGGGAAAGGTCGCCCCGGCACCGTTGACTTTCACCACAGTGGCCGCCGCCGTCCCCCTGGCCAGAGCGAGAATCAAACCCAAAAATAAAATCCATTTATTCAACTTCACCTGCAACTCCCCAGTTGAGAAATCACAGGTATTGTGTCGATTTTTTTGGCCCTAGGCAACCGCCAACGGGGGTATCCCAATTGACAAATTTAATGCGACCCCCCAAAACAACGATAGGGAATGGGAATTGAATTTAGGATGAAATTATCGACTCTAACTTGGCCACCAAGAGAGATATTCGGGAACTCGACCTTAAAATTGAAACTGTACGGGCCGATCTCAAACGGGATATTGAGGAAATGAATCTCAAAATGAACCTCAAAATGGCCTTGGCCTCCGGGGGGATGGTCTTCACTATCCTGAGCGCTCTGGTCACCTTGGGAAAATTGGGCATGCTCGACCCCACGCCCTTTAGGCCTGCACCTATCGAACAAGTCAGGCAATTTTCTCCACAAAAATAATCTCCCTCAAAATCCATTTCAGGTTAAGATAAAAAGGTGAAGTTCAATAAGGCCTTTTTAACGCCCCCCCCGAAGACTTCTGCGCTCTCACCGCGGTTATGCCCTCCTCGCCGTTATGGCACTCGCTGGAGTCGTCTCTCTCACCGCCATCAAGGGCATCATGGGCCTCCCCAAATTGACTGGACACAGCATGCAAGAGTGGTGTACACCCCTAATCAAGGAGAATTTACATGGGTGCATCGCGTAGAAATTACACTGACCAGTACAAAGAACAGGCCATTGAATTGGCACAGGAAATCGGACTTGCCCAGGCCGCCAAAGACCTCGGCATCAATCCCAGCAACATCGAGAGGTGGCGGAAAATGTCCTCAAATTCCACTTCTAAACCCAAGGTATCCAAGGATCGCAACTCACTCGAACAGGAACTTTTAAAGGCCAAAAAAGAAAATCGCTATCTCCGCAAAGTCAATGATGTTTTAAAAAAAAGTCTTGGAATCTTTGCGGAGGAAAAGAAGAATTTGCTTTGATTGAAGAACTTTCCAAAACAATTCCCATTTCTTTCTTGTGTACCCACTTCGGAATTAGTCGGAGTGGGTATTATTCGTGGAAAAGTTCCCCCAATTTTCGCTCTGAATGGAGAAAACAACTCCAAGGCCATATTAAAATCGAGTTTAAAAATAGCGAGGAAACCTACGGGTCGCCTCGAATCCACGCCCAGCTTAAAGCAAAAGGCATTTTCTGTAGCAAAAATACAGTCGCCAAAATTATGAGAGAACTCCGTATCGGAGTAAAAAGGAAAAAAAGATTTATTCCCCAGACCACCAATTCAAACCATCAATGCCCTGTCTCCCCAAGGATTTTCAAGTCTGAAGAGGAATTGCCTCAATCCCCTAATCAAATCTGGGCCGGAGATATTACTTATCTCAAAGTTGATGGTGAAGGGTTTTATTACCTTTCCGTGGTCATGGATTTGTATAATAGAGAAATCGTGGGTTGGTCTGTTGACAAAACATTGGAAACTTCAGGTGTTCTCAATGCTTTAGCAAATGCAGTAACACTTTATGGCAGAAATCCAGGACGGATTTTTCACTCTGATCGTGGTTCCCAGTATGCGAGTGCAATCCGCCGCCCGACGGGCCGCCATTCAGGCCCTCAAGCGCAAATTTGAAACCGACGCCTTTTTAAGGCGCATTTCCAAAAATCTCTTCAACTACCACGCCTGCCTCCACACCTTGGGCGGCCTCGGCACTGGCATCTCCGACGGACAGTCCATCAGCGACATTAAAAACCACGCCGGTGCCCCCAAATTTGTCGTCGGCAACCGCTACGGGCGGAACATGGTGCAATTTGAATCCGCCACTCTGGCCAACCTCTCCGGCAACTCCATCGATCTGGAAATCGAAGTCAGTCGCTGGAACAAACTCAAAAATCAAGCTGAGAGAAAGGTCAAAAAAGTTTTTCCCCTGACTATTGTCGGCAGCGCCGGCAGCTTGGAGGGCCGTTACCTCAGCACCGGCAACGCCGTCGCCGAATCCAATGAAAAATTGTGCCTCGGCATCCAACACGCTTCCTGGACGGGCGGCCACTGCGTACTCGATCCCGTCACCAACAAGCAATGTCCCGCTCAAAACGCCCTGCGGGGGGTGAGTTCCAGCGGCACCCTCGACTGTTGCAGCACCAAATGGGTTCCCGACCACCGCCGCTGGTGCAGTGGCGAGACGGTCGGACAGAGAACCGGCCGCAATGGCCAAAGAACTGAAACGGGAACCAAATCCCCCAGTTGGTCGCCCTCCCCCGGTTCGGTTTGTTGCAATCAAACTTTCACCCAGACCGAGCAATGCTGCCGCGGTTTTGGGCCGAATTGTATCAAAGATACTCGCCAATCCACTGGAAACAAATGTTGTGGTTCCTGCGGCGACCCTTGTTGTCCTCCCACCCATATCGCTGGCCCACCCGACCCTGTGACAGGAGTGCCGACAAGTATTCCCAACCCAGTCTGTCCTGCTCCGCCCACGCCGCCAGTACCTCCAGCACCACCAGTCATACCAGCACCAACAACACCAATACCTCCAGGACTGCCAACACCGACGACGCCTACGACACCTACGACTCCGACAACACCGATAACTCCAACAGTACCAATAACTCCGACACCTGTGGTACCACCCAGTTGCACCATGAATTGTGGCGCAAACAAAGCACCCAACTCCTCCTGCACCGGCTGTGTGTGCACCCTCTCTTGCCCCACCGAACAAAATCTCGTCAATTGTTCCTGTGTGACGACTCCTTCACCACCAACTCAACAGAACACTTGTCCTCCGCGAGATTCTTCTCCACCTCCGGGCATCTGCCAAAACAACGAGGGACAAACGCCACAGTGGATGAGTTGGCCCAGTTGTAAATGGGGTTGCACTTAAAATCCAAAGGCCGCAGGCATCTTACGGCATCATTGGCCCCCTAGAGAACATGAGCAATGGCCGGCCATCTCTATAAGATTCTTAGAAGCTGTTTTAGGCCTTTGAATTGAGTTCTTTGACCTCTTGAAGAGTTAATCCTGTGGCCTTGGCGACCGTCTTAGGATCAGTGCCAACGATCAGTAAATTGCGGGCCACTTCGCGGCGGCCCTCTTTTCGGCCCTTTTCTATGCCTTTTTCTATGCCTTCTTCCAGGCCCTCTGCACGGCCATCTGAAATCATCTCATCCAAAGTTTTTTCTAAAAAAGTCACCGTTTCCTCCCCCTCTTCTTCCTTTGCTATTTCTTTCAATCTTTCCCAATTAAAACGCGAGTCAACTCTACTCACATAATCCATCACCATCATTATTTGGCGGCCCCATTCATTTTCTGACAAATGTCTTCCTTGGGCAAACAACTTTTTAACCACCTCCCTGTCCAAATTAAAGATGCTTTGCATTATATACAAAATCGGTGCCAAGGTCAAATCGCTGTTTTCCTCCATGTCCAAATCGTGCACATTCAACAAAAAACACTCAAAATCCAGTACAAACCGTTTGAGAAATTCGCCCATTTCCCCTCTGGGTATCTTCAAAATATCGTGCAACTTGACCGGGCCTGAATAACTTTTGACCTTCCCCTGATAGATAATGATGGGAATGATTGGATTCAGAGTGCTTTTATTTTGTTGGTAGATGGCATTTTGATAATCCAAAAGCTGGAGCAGAACCCCCTCTGGCCTCTTTTGGGCCTTGTGCTCGACCAGAAAAATAACTTTGGCACTGCCTTCAGACTCCTTAAATCGGGCGGATAAGACCAAATCCGTGCGCCTCTCTTTGCCGTCTTTGTTGAGATAAGTACACGCCTCTGGCCTCAAAGTTTCCCAGTCAAAAGCGGCAAATAACTTGGCAGGCAGGATCAATTTGAGAAATTCTAAATTATATCTCTTGGTGGTAATAACGCTCTTAAAAAAGGCATTGTGGTGGTCAGTGTGAAGGATTGAAGTTTTTTTACTTTTTTCTTTCATCGGCCATAAATGCTACAAAAAAAAATTGTTCTCAGTCAACCTTGTGATGATTCAGAATGTGGCGAATGTGCTCCCACTTCACTATGGCGATAAGTAATCGGCGGAGGGATGAACCTTGAGGGCCTTGGATAAAGCAAGTGCCCTCTCTTCCTATCTGCACCACGCCTCTTTCCAGTGCCGAAATATTCGATTGCTTCATTCCCGCCAAATCGGCGAGTTCTTTTTGGAACAGTTCTTGAAGTTCCCGCAAGATTCTGAGCGCCTTACCTGGTGTTATTTTCATATTCGGCCTGGCCAAGGCAAGGCCTCTTACGGTACTTATGGCCATTTTGGACTCCACTCCAAAAAAGTCTTGACTATTTTGGAGTAGGGTATAAAATGGACGGAATGAAACGCAAATTGGAGGCCTCAATTCTCCGCGACTTGGCCAAAAAAATGGCCTTTTTAGGCGGCCCCCGGCAAGTGGGGAAAACCACCCTGGCGCAATCCATCTTGCGGTGCTTTCCCTACACTCAATCCAAATCAGGCCTCTGCCTCAACTGGGACTTCGACGACGACCGCTTCCGCATTTTGAACAAAAAATGGGATGCCTCCCACCAGTTGATAGTCTTCGACGAACTTCACAAATACCCGCGCTGGAAAAATTGGATCAAGGGAATTTACGATAAAACCCGTCCCCGGCACAAAATTTTAGTCACCGGCAGCGCCCGCCTCGATGTCTACCGCCGCGGGGGCGACTCTCTCTTGGGCCGCTATCACTACTGGCGCTTGCACCCCTTGAGCTTGGACGAACTCCCCCCCAAGATGAGCTTCCAAGAAGGCCTGCGGCGACTGATGACAGTCGGCGGATTTCCCGAACCCTTTTTAGACGGTGACCCCAGAGAGGCACAACGCTGGAGGCGCGAACGACTGGATCGCGTCCTCAAGGAAGATGTGCGGGATTTGGAGGCCATCAAGCGTATCCAAGAACTCGGTTTGATGGTGGATTTTTTGCGCCGGAATTGTGGCCAACTCACCGTGCTTTCCAATCTGGCGGGCCAAATCCAAGTCTCCCCCAAAACCGCCAAGGCGTGGCTTGAGGCCTTAGAAAAAATGTATTTGTGTTTCAGTGTGCGCCCCTACACGCGCCAACTGGCCCGGGCCATACAAAAACCCCCCAAAGTTTATTTTTTTGACAACGCCGATGTGATCGAAGAAGCTGGCCAGGGCGCGCGCTTTGAAAACCTGGTCGCCACTCACCTGCTCAAAAATTTGCACTTTCTGGAAGATTCCCGCGGCCTGGCGTTCGACTTGAGGTATATCCGCGACAAGGAAAAGCGCGAAGTTGACTTTGCCATTCTCCAAGAGGGGAAAATCTTTGCCCTGATCGAAGTGAAGTGGGCGGAAGACAAAATGTCCAAAGCACTCCAATATTATGCCGCAAAATTAAGGCCTGTCCACGCCCTGCAAATTGTGGCCCAACTCAAACCCAAGGGAGAGTACCAAAAGGGATGCTGCCGGGTACTTTCTCTCAAAACCGCCCTACAAACCCTGTTTGGCCCCTTTCAGGCCAAAACTTAGAGGCCTCCAAAGCGTGCATTTTAAAGAAAACATTTTAGGGTTAAAATAAAGGGGTGAGACCCAGCAACGCCTTTTTAACGCCCCCCCCCACGACGCTCCTTCCCTCTGGCCACGATCGCAACCTGCTCGGCCCAGTGGCCGATTTTCTCATGGTGGGAGGACTCTCCTTGATGCTCCTTCCTCTGTGTTTCCTGTTTGTCCCCCCCGACGGCAACACCCACAACATCAGCATCATGGCGTTTTACCTCGCCTTCGTGGTGAACTACCCCCACTTTCTCATTTCCTACCAATTCCTGTATGTCGATAACTTCCACCAAATGGCCAAAAACTGGCGGATGTTTTTGGCCGGCATCGCCGCCCCCGCGGGCCTAATTGCCTGCCTGGGGTTTGCCTTTTTTCAAAGTTCACCCGCCGGGTTGGGTTATATGGCCAATGCCATGTACTTTTTGGTGGGCCACCACTATGTCAAACAAATCCTGGGTTGCATGGTGGCCATAGCGGCGTTGAAAAAAGTCAGTTTTGGCCAGTGGGAACGCCGCATTTTGGCCATCAATATGTTCGCCATGTGGATGGTTTCCTTCCTCAATGGCAATGTGGGCGTTCACACTTACGATTTCCACGGCATCAAGTATTCGACTTGGGGCCTGCCCCCGTGGACAGTTTCGGTTTGCTATGTCGTGATCGCCCTCTCGCTAGTGGCCTTCATCTGGCAAACGGTGGACAAGTACATCCAAACCGGAAAGTGGATTCCCCTCAACGCCCTGGTGGCCTTTGCCTCCATCTACGCCTGGCACATTCCGCTTTTTTACCACCCCGGTTATTTCGTCATCATTCCCTTTTTTCACTCGCTCCAGTATTTGCTGTTTGCCTTTGCCTATGTCAAAAACCGCTGTCGGCCCCATTCCCCGCAGGGAGATTCGGCCGATCACCGCAAAAAATATGTTTGGGGGACGGGCCTCTATGTCGCCGCCAGTGTGGCCCTGGGATTTCTGGGGTTCCAGTGGATTCCCGAGTTCCTGGACGGTGCGATCAGCTACGACAGCGCCGTCTACGGGCCAACATTTTTTATGTTTGCCTTCGTCATCTTTATCAACATCCACCACTACTTTATCGACTTTGCCATTTGGAGGCGGGACAACCCCAACATCCGCAAATACCTCTTCGAGCAGGCCTAACTTTAAAAAGCAGTCGGCCGAAAGTCTTTGTCGTTGGTGATACTCGCGCTATCTCCGGTGGCACGGATAGCGAAGAGGCCGTTTTTTATGGCCTTGCGATCGGCCCCCCGGTTGGCCTTTAAATAGGCGACGGCACCGTAAACTTTTTTATTTTTGTATTCGGGGAAAACTTCTTTGAACATTTTGAGTTTTTGGACAAATTGTTCCACATCTTCCAGATTTAAAGTGGTTTTGACTTCCACCGCTACCATTTCCCCGCCGTCGATGGCGATAATGTCAAATTCATAAGTTTTGCCCTGAAAAAATTTTTCCCTCTCTTGGGCAATATCGTTAATATTGATGCCTCTCTCCCGGAGCAGGCGAATGAGGTCGCCCTTGACCAAACTCTCCATCAACTTGCCCCACTGCCCTTTAAAAAGGTTGTCGAGGTAGTCAATGCGCTTTTTGTTTTCCCTGGCCCATTCCTTGCGATCTCTCTCCATGGCATTTTCCCAATCTTTGCGTTCTCTTTCCGTCGCCTGACGGGCCTTTTCGGCCTCGCAGCGTTCTCGTGCCGCCTCCTGGCGGTCTTCTTCCGCCTGGATAGCCATATTTTCCACGGTGGCCCTGAGGGTGTCGAGGCCACGCAGAATATCTTGTATAGATGGGGTATTGGATTTTTCGCTAGTCATAACTTCCATTTTAGTAGCAAAAGGCATTGAAAAGTGTCAAGTCTTGATGCTGGATGACAAATTCACCTCAAAACTCACTCAAAACCTATTGATTTTATTGACAATCGCCATTTTTTTGAAAAAAAAAAATTGACAAATATAGCTTCCAGCAGTTTATTGAAGCATCAAATGAGCAATGGTGCTTATTTGATGAGAAACCTGTTCGATACCTATTGAAACAAAGGAGGTGCGTTATGAAAGGTTTAAAAATGTTGATGGTGGGGATTTTAAGTGTGGCCTTGAGTTTTTCTCCCAAAGAGGTTTTGGCCCAAGGTTTGGTTTCCTCAATTCCCGATTTTTACTACTTGGAAGATTTGGGGGGTGAACTCGTCTCCATTCACGCTTGTTCGACTACAACAAAAGGAAAAAATGCTACCGCCGATCTTTCAAATTTGGGCATAAGCTGTGAAGCGGTGGCAGAAGTGACAAAGGTGGCCCTTAGAAGCTGTCTTAAAAGTCCATTCGTCTAAGCGCACAATCCCTAAAACTTAAAAATATTCATTTTACAACCTTTGTTTTACATGGCCTAATATTCCTACACATAAACCTTTGTGGCCTGCTTTTTCGCACAATAATTGCAACGCCACGGAGGTTTATGTGTCAAGAACGACTAAAAAAGAAGTCTCAAAAAGCAGAAAGAGAAAGCGAAAAACCAGAAAAAAATCCCGACAAAGAAAAGGTTACCCGTCTGATTTAACCAAAGCACAATGGAAAAGATTGAGGAAACTAATCCCTCAGTCGGGGAGGTATGGCCGCCCTCGAAAATATGATTTGAAAGAAATTCTCAACGCAATTTTTTATATCGTAAAAACTGGATGCCTTTGGCGTTATCTCCCCGAAGGATTCCCTCATTGGAAAACAGTTTATACCTATTTTAGAAACTGGCGTATTCGTGGACTCTGGGAAGAAATTAACAATCATTTGAGGCGAAAGATTAGGAAAAGCGTGGGCAAAAAATCGCAAGCATCGGCGGCCATTATCGACAGTCAAAGCGTAAAAACTACTTCTGTGGCCGGGAAAGAGAGGGGATATGATGGAGGGAAAAGAATTAAAGGCCGAAAACGCCATATTCTGGTAGATACGCTCGGTTTGCTGATGACTGTTGTTGTCCACTCGGCCAGTATTCAAGACAAGGAAGGTGGCCTGCTAGTTTTGGATAAAATGAAGGGGTTATTTTCTAGGTTAAAAGTTATATGGGCCGATGGAGGTTATAGAGGAGCATTTGTCGAAATTGCAAAATATTGTTTTGGCAGAAAAATAGATATTGTTTTACGAAAAGATAAGGGTAAAGGTTTTAAAGTTATTCGGAAACGCTGGATTGTGGAAAGAACTTTTGGTTGGTTACTCAACTACAGGAGACTCAGCAAGGATTACGAGAGGTTGCCCGAGACAAGCAAGGCCATTCTTTATATTGCTATGACTCACCTCATGCTAAGGAGATTTGATAGGAAAATGGACTTTTAAGACAGCTTCTTAACGATTTTTTGGTTGACCTCACCCATGAATTGGATTCGACTGACATTCCTCCAACCAATTTCGCTATTACCGCTCTAGTAGTTTCATTTAGTGGTCTAGCAATGTCAGTTTCTAGTTTGGCCTGGTGGAAATGGTTTGTCACTATAGAACAAAAGAAAATCAAAAGTTTAGTACCGTTCATGGCTGCAAGCACAGTCGTACTCCTAGTAGGAAATGTATTGCTAAATCTAAGCCAATCTGCCTATCGTTCCGATTTATCTAATCTTGTACAACAAATTCGTGCAGGAGTTGTGGGAGAAAAATCAAGTCGAAATTTATTAGAAAAGTTTACCGATTTTGTTAATGAGTTTGGAGTTAGGCCCTCTACGGTGTCTAATGGCCTCACACCTCAGTAGGGAAGGGCCAACTAAAAAACTTACTCTTGTTTTGAGGGGCCTTTTAAAAGACCCCTCAAAAATGGGGGAAATGCGGGAAAATTTCAAGACCGACCGGAGAGGCCTATTTTTTGGCCTCCTGTGAATCATTTAAGATAATATCGGAAAGAGGGAAAGGCCTTTGGCCTTGCGTTTTGGGCAAAAATGCGTTAATAATGCCCTTTGGGGCAAATAGGCCCTTAGGGAGGAAAGGTATGAGCAGCAGCGATCAAAAAGAAAAAGATAGGGCCGAGATTCAGGAGAATTTTAAACGGCTTCAGGCCATAACAGAGAAAAACGCCAAAATGGCCGCCGAGAACGCCAAGGCCATTGCGGAAAATGCCAAAAAAACTCAGGCCATAATAGAGGCAAATGCCAAGAATACTGCAGAATGGCGCAAAAAAACAGAAAAATTGGTTGAGGGTAGATTTGGCAATGAGTGGGGGGATTTTGTCGAAGTCATGACAAGAGAAAATCTGGATCGTCTTTTAAGGGAGCGCGGTTTTCATGTCCATCGCATCTATGGCAATGTCGCCGATACAAAAAACCAAAAATGGGAACTCGATGCCGTCGCCATCAACGGGGAAGAAGTAGTCGTCGTCGAGGCCAAAGCATCCTTGTCTGCGAAAGATGTCAAACTCTTTATCGAAAAGAAACTTCCGAAAATAAGAGAATATTTGCCAGAACACAAGGACAAAAAAATCTACGGGGCGGTTTCCTATCTCAAATCTAAAACGGAAGTGAGCGACAAACAAACCGACGAAGAGGGAAAAAATGCCGTCCAGTACGCCCTAGAGCAAGGCCTTTTCGTCATCAGCGTGGCCGGCGACTCCGCCAGTATGATCAACGATAAATCTTTTGTGCCTAAGGCATTTTAAAAAACCTTACCGATTTCACCAAAGAACATTACGATTCCGATATGTTCAGGACATTTAAGAATATTTCTGCGGCCCTAGGAAGTAAAAAAATAAGAGTCTGTAAACCGACTCCTGTTTTTTGCTTCACCATTAAGACCCTAAACCTTTACCGTCGGTAAGTTTTGGGTGTTTTGCGGCCAGGATAGAGGCGTTGGCACAACCGGCAGCGCAACCCATCGCACTGGCGGGCCTGGCAACATTCGCGGCCATAGAAAATAACTTGCAAGTGCAGTTTGTTCCACGACTCCAGGGGAAACAGGTGCTTTAAGTCCCGCTCGGTTTGCTCCACGGTTTTACCGTTAGTGAGTCCCCAAATTTGGGCCAAGCGGTGAATGTGGGTGTCCACCGGAAAGGCGGGGTGGCCAAACGCCTGACTCATCACCACGCTGGCGGTTTTGTGGCCGACTCCCGGCAGGGCCTCCAAATCGGCAAAGCTCTCGGGCACGCGCCCTCCGTGGCGCTCGATGATCAAATGGGAGAGTTGCCAAATGGAGCGCGCTTTGCGCGGGGCCAGGCCGCAGGGGCGGATGATGTCCTCGATCTCCTGCACGGAGAGTTTGATCATGGCGGCCGGAGTGGCGGCGCGGGCGAAAAGTTTGGGCGTAATCTGGTTGACCCGTACATCCGTGCACTGGGCGGAGAGCAAGACGGCGATCAAGAGGGTGTAGGCATCCCGATGCTGTAGGGGAATGGGAGTCTCAGGGAAAAGCCTTTCCAACTCCCGGTGAATCAATTTGGCGCGCTCTTCTCTAAGCATTATTGGCCCCGCCGGTGATCTCCCAAGCACTCTCCCCCTTGCCATCGAGAACTTCCACTCCCATCTCCCGCAATTGCTGGCGCAGGCGATCGGCCTCCTCCCAGTTGCGCTCCTGGCGGGCGCGCTGGCGGCGTTGAACCAAGTCCTCCACGGCGTTGACATCAATGCCGCGCCGGCGGGCGGACAATTCCCTCAAAGTTTGCAAAAAGGGCGCGGCCTCCTCCTGAAAGAGGGCGCACAAGCGGCCCCAGCGGCGCACCCACTGAGAAAAGGTGTGGCCGCCCTTGCCAAGAGAGTTGAAGGCGCGCACTCCCTCGTAAATGTGGGCCAGCATTTCCCCGGTGTTGAAATCGTCGTCCAGTGCCCGGACGATGGCGGCATCGTGCTCTTGCAAAGCGTGCGCCAATTCCTCCGATTCGCCCACGGTTTCCTCGGCCAATCTCAAGGCCTTGTAGATGCGCGAGAGTCCCGCCAAGGCGTGTTCGATGCGCTCTTCATCGATCTGCAAGAGGGAGCGGTAGTGGGAGGAGAGCATGATCAATTTCAGCACCTCCGGATGGTACTCGTCCATAAAGCTGCGGGCGGTGATGACATTGCCCAGAGACTTGGACATTTTCTGGTTTTTGAACTGGATGAACTGGTTGTGCATCCAATAGCGGCAGTAAGTTTGGCCACTGCAGGCCTGGCCCTGGGCGATTTCGTTTTCGTGGTGGGGGAAAATCAAGTCCACGCCCCCGCCGTGAATGTCGATGGAATCCCCCAACAGAGCGCGCACCATCGCCGAGCACTCAATGTGCCAACCGGGACGGCCACGGCCCCAGGGGGAATCCCAGGCGGGGGCATCCCCCTCGGCGGGTTTCCACAGGACGAAATCCAGGGGATTTTTCTTGTTCGGGTTGGCCTCCACTCTGTGGCCAGATTCCAATTCCTCCAGGCACTTGCCCGAAAGTTCGCCATAGCCGGCAAAGCTGTCGATGGAATAAAAGACTTCCCCCCCGGCGGCATAACCGTGGCCGCGCTCTAAAATCGCCTCTATGGCCTCCACCATGGCGGGCATGTACTGGGTGGCGCGGGGGTTGTGGTCGTGGGGACGCAACCCCAGGCGGGTGAAATCTTTTTCAAACTCGGCAATGTAGCGCTCGCCGATCTCGGCGGCGGAGACTCCCTCGCTGCGGGCGCGCTGGATAATTTTGTCGTCCACATCGGTGTAGTTGTAGACGAAAGTGACTTTATACCCGCACTCTTCCAACCAGTTGCGAACCAGGTTAAAAACGATGGCCCCGCGAAAATTGCCCACATGGAGAAGGTCATAGACCGTCGGCCCGCAGACATACATTTTGACCTGGGGAGGGTTCAGCGGCCGGAAGGCCTCCTTTTTCCCGCTCAAAGTATTGTAGAGGGACAGTGCCATTGCCGCCCATAGTATAGGCAGGCGGGGGCATTTGCCAAATTGGCCGAGTGGCCGAATACTAAACAAAGGGGGGATCACCTTGATTTCAGAAAGCGCTTTGCTGTGGTTGTCGGTGGTGTTGCTGCTCACCTCCCTGAGTGTCCTGGGAGTGTGCGCTTTTATGGCCTATCTGGTTTGGCGTACATACAAGCACCTGGACAAACACTTGGCCCATTCGACCTCACTCCCCCCCTTGGAATGGGCCGCCCAGGCCCAAGATGAGGCCCCAAACGCCGCCCCCGCCCCTCAAACCCGCGCTCTGGCCCTCCGCGAAGAAGACGGCGGCGGGGGAGATGAGGCCTTTTGTGTTTTGCACAATAAACGCCACGCCCGCGGCCTGTGCCGCATCTGCGAAGAGGCCTTTTGCGAGTCCTGCCTGCGGGAGAGCGACGGCATCAGCTTGTGTTTTTCCCACTTCAAACTCTTTTTGGCGGAAACCTGGGTGGAAATACGGGAAGTCAAAACCACCCCCGAAACCCCGGAAAACTCCCTGGGCATCCACCAATTCAAGCGCCGGCAGTGGCGGGAGCACAAAATTCCCGCCCTCATCACCACCCAGTACAAAATTAATTTTGACGACGACGGCATAGAGACTTATGTTAAACTGCTGGTGCGCGAGCAGGATGCTGAAACTTTGCGCCACCAACTGGAGGGCGACGGCGACACCGGCGGGACACAAAGCAATGAAAGAGAACCCCGATCAGCACAACCCCAAAAAACTGCTCTTCACCGGGGGAGAGGCCTATCTTCCCCAGGGCCTCGCCCAAACTGAAGTCTTAGTCGAAGGCGATCGCATCGCCAAAATTGGCCCTACCCTCAAGGAGGACATGCAGGGCGACACCAGCGTGCGCATCATCGACCTGGCCAGCAAACTGCTGTTGCCGGGGGTGATCGACTCCCAGGTGCACTTCCGCTGGCCCGGGGGCGGCCATAAAGAAGACATCGGCAGCGGCAGTCGCGCCGCGGCCCTGGGGGGAATCACCACTTTTTTGGAGATGCCCAACACCAACCCGCCCACCACTAATCACCAGGCCCTGCACGACAAATTGGCCTTCGCCGAACAAAACTCGGTCACTAACTATGGATTTTTTATGGGGGCCACCGGGGACAACTTAGAGGATTTAAAAGAGTTGCAAGGCCACCCCGGAGCGTGCGGCATCAAAATTTTCCTGGGCAGCTCCACCGGCGACCTCTTGCTCTACGAACCCGCCAAACTGCGGGCCATATTGGAAAACACCTGGGTGGCCATTTCCTGCCACAGCGAAGACGAAGAACTGTTACAAAAGCGCCGCCACCTGCGCGACACAGGCCAAACCGCCCACGCCCACCTGGAGTGGCGCAATGAAGAAACCGCCTTTTCTTGCACCCGCAAACTGCTCCATCTGGCCCGTGAATGTGGCCGCAAAGTCCATGTCTTGCACATCACCAGCAAGGCCGAAATCGAGTTTTTGGCGGGCATGAAGGATTTTTGCACGGTGGAAGTCACCCCCCAACACCTGACCTTGGAGGCCCCCGACTGCTACGACAGGCTGGGCACCTTCGCCCAAATGAATCCCCCTATCCGCGGCGGCGAACACCGGCGCGCCCTGTGGCAAGCGGTGCGCGACGGAACCGTGGATGTCATAGGCTCCGACCACGCCCCCCACACTAGAGAGGAAAAAGAGCGCGGATACCCCCACTCTCCCTCGGGGATGCCGGGGGTGCAGACACTGCTGCCCCTCCTGCTGGATGCGGTCAACCGCGGGGATTTGGAATTGGCCCGCCTGGTGGAACTGGTGTGCACTGGGCCTGCCAAACTTTTCCGACTGGAGGGCAAGGGGGCCATACGGCCAGGGTTCCACGCCGACTTGACCGTTGTCGATATGGAACGAAACCACACCATCACCGATGCCGAACAGGCCAGTCGGGTGGGGTGGACGCCCTTCGCCGGGCACAAAGTTCAAGGGATGCCAGTGATGACAGTGGTGAATGGAGTGGTGGTTATGGAAGATGGCCAGTTGACCGGCGTGCGGAGCGGGCGGGCGATCCAAGTCTCAAAGTAATGCCGCTTGATTTATAGGCCCTTAGGAGCAGAGAGAATCTCGCAAAAGATTCCTGTGTTTCTTCTCTTTGTATATGCTCCCTCCACAAATCCTTTTGAAATCTTCTCCAAGTTGTTTGTCTTGAGATACCAAAACTTTAATCTTGCCCACTTTTGCCAAAGCGATAATATGGGAATCATTTGAACGCAAATTGCCATCTTTTTCTACTTTCTTCTTCTCTGCTAGAACATCATTTGAGGGGATGAGTTTAACTCTGTCCGCTCGGCCATATTCTCTAAGTTGCGCTTCCATTTTGGGGTTGTGTTCAAGTTCTCTCATTAAACTGGGAATTGGAGAGTAGGCAATTTTGCCACCCTTTTCCTCCACCCATTTTCTCAGCGGGGTCATATCGTCAGTTGGCCGAAGATAATCACGCATAAAATTGGTATCGAGAATAATACACATGGTGTTCAATCAAAACCAAGTAGCTTGCCCGTTTCCTGCATAAAAAATTGGCGGTAACTCTTGGGAACTTCTTTCATCTCAGCATTTTCATCAAAGGAAATATTGTGGACTACGGTTTTGTTGTCTTTATGTTCGAGGTAGATCAACGCCACATCTTCGGCACGGATATTTTTTTGAGCGATCTCTATCCTGGCCCGGTCGATCATATAATCGCTATGGGTTTCAATCAAGAAATTGTGGCCATCCTCTTGATGGGCAATTTGCGCTAAAAGCAATGACAGTTCCGCCTGTGCACGAGGGTGGAGGTGAACCTCGGGTTGTTGCAAAAGGAATATTTTTTTTTCTTTCTCTGTAAAAATCCGCACCAAGATGGGCAAGATTTGACTGACTCCATAACCCACATCCACCATGTTGACGCTGGAACCTTGAACCTTAATTTTGAGTTGAAAAGCACCGCCCATCTCTTTGCTGGACTGGACGGATATTGCCGAAAAAAGTCCCGAAGATTCTCCAAATTTTTTCAATCTGTTTTCGATATTCTTCCACTTTTGTTTATTAAGTCTGGACATATTCATCACCACCATGGGCATATCGCCGCCCTCCGGGCCTTTGTCCTCTTTTAAAGGGTCATAAGTCCGCTTGGGTTTTGTCCTAATGGGAGCAAAACTTTCAGCTTTTACAAATTCTCTAATTCTATGTTTTTTTAAGAATTTCCACAACATTTTTGCGTTTGGAGTTGACCACGCAAGTATCACTTTAATAGCATTACCTAAAAAACTTGACTGAAATCGAATTAAAAACTCCTCCTTCCCATTACTCTTCTTGTATTTGATAAGAGGTTTATCATCACCTTTTTCATCGTCATTGTTGAGTTCAAAGACAATTTTACCATCGGCAAATTCCCATTCCTCTCTTTGCAAAACAGGTTCAAATCCCCCCTTTTTTTCGACAATGGTTATCTTTTTAGATGAGGCAGAATCTTGTTCATTTCCAAAAGAGAATCCCAGTTTAAATGTTTTGGCCGTCTTGTTGGAGCGTCTGACAATATCGGAAAAAGAACCCATGGCGTAAGGAAGGTTATTAAAATTTATGTTATGGTTAAACATCGAATTACTTGATGTGTAAAAATCCATCAGTGCTTGAACACACCCCAAAACGGTGGATTTTCCCGTGCTATTTTCTCCCACCAAAAAAGTCAGTGGTCTGATCTGAAACTTGTGCCTTCCTTCAAAACAACGAACATTCTCAAGAGTAAATTCTTTCATGGTGGCCTTGAATTTGGGTATTCCAGGCCTTGCATGCGAACTCTTTTTTTCCTTGCGGTTTTGAGTTTTTCGAGAACCCATGTCACTATCCCCACTATTTTTATTTTTCACACCCTAACACTGCACCCCAAAAATGGCCAGGGCCTGTCCACTGGCCTTAATGACCATGAGCACTATTAGAGTATTCGCCCCAAATCTTGCCAAACCTTTCCCCGTTTGCTACCTTGTCTAGCATTATGAAATATGGCCTGCTCCCGTTGATTTGCCTTCTCCTGCTCACAGCTTGCAGCAGTGGCCGGCGCTTGCAGAGGGATTACACCCTAAAGGACGCCAGTGCGGAAGACACCCCCGAATGGGTGGCCACGCCCCAACTGGTGGATGATGAGCGGGCGCGCCGGGACTACCGCTATTTTGTCTCCGAAAGTTGGGCCAAGAGCATGCGCCTGTGCCAGAGGAGTGCCGACACCCGCGCCACCGCCCGCATCGCCAGGGAAATGATCCAGTTTATCAAAAATACCTACGCCGAGGCGACCCAAAACGACCGCGACGGAGTGGGGGAAGAAGTCTCCACTTACATGCAGGAGCAATTGGCCCAGGAAACCCAAACTTTTGTGGTGGGAGCGCAAACCGCCAGCACCTACTGGGAAAAACGGCACTACCAGGTGGATTTGGGTGCCCCCAGGGACGACACCCGCTTTGCCTGCTATGCAGTAGTTAAAATCCACAAGGACGACCTCAAAAAGGCGATGGCCCACGCCCGCGGCAAATTTTTGAACTCCCTGAGCGCCCCCGAAGTCAAGGCCAAGGCGGAGGCCGCCACCCGCCAAGTGGAAGAGGCCTTTAACGCCGTCGAACGGCCCATCCCCGTTGAATCGCCCCCCGCTGCCGCCGCCCAGTCCACGGAGGGCAACGCATCTTAAAGCGTCCCCTCTTCCTTTTCTTCCCGCTCTTATTGTGTTCCTGCGCCAGTGGCCCCACTTTCCCACCGGCCGCACCCCTACCCCCATGGGTGAACACTCCCGCCGCCCAATGCCCCCTGGGCCACTTGTGCGCGGTGGGCAGTTCCACCAACTTCGAGGCCGCCAAACACCAGGCCTCCCTGGGCCTGGCCCAAATATTCCGGCAACACCTGGTGGGCAAATTCCAATCCCAACTGCAAAGCGATGGCGAGGAATCCCGCCAGTGGCTCAGCGAAGAGGTGGAAAGTTCCGCCGATATGGCCCTATCCGGGGTGAATCATCCACACACTTTCGAGCGCTTTGGCCATTTCTATGTTTTGGCCAGTTTGGACAAGCAGCGGGCGGCGCGGGACTTTTCCCGGCGCATAGAGGCCCTCGACGGAGAGATGGGCGGGTTGTGGCGGGACAAGCGCACCGGTGCCCTGTTCGCGCTGGAAAAAAAGTGGCGAGAGCGCGCCACCTTGGCGGCGCACTACACTTTCCTCCTCGGCCTGGACAAACCGCCCCCCATCACACGGGAGCAGTCGGCGCGCAAAAAGCAGCGCGTTTTGGGGCGCATGGTGATCCAACTGGAATTGGAAGAGGACACTCCCCCCATGATGGCCCCTGCAATCGCCGAAATTTTGGCCAGGGCGGGGTACACTCTGGCCAGCGATATGGGCACACCGGCACCCACCCACTTTCTGCGGGGGCGTTTTGAACAGCGGGAAGTGCCGGTCAATGTGCCCGGCTTTCGGCGCTTCCGCTTTGCCCTGATCCTGGAGGCCTCGGGCGGGGGTGGGCACTTGCACCTGGAGCGCTTCGAGAGCGGCCGCCACTTGGCGCAAATCCAAAAGCGCGCCCTGGCCTTTTTCAGGGGCCAAATCGAACAAAGTTTGGATAAAATATCTTTTGTGCCCTAACCACAAGGAGGAAGTATGCACACTTGGAAACTTTTTTTATTGGGCCACGCTGGACTGGCCTTGATGGCGGCCAGCGGTTGCGCCAGCTTTCAGGCCCAGCGAGTCTCCCAGGACGAGTCCGATCAGAGGGCCTTGAGCATCACCGACGAGTGGATCGCCCGGGACACCCAAATGTCGGTCAAAAAGATTTTGCAGCAAATGCAAAAGCACCGTGGATTCCGGCGCTATTTGGGAAGTCTAGGCCGCACTCCCAAAATCTTTATTGCCGAAATCCAAAACCAGACTTCCAACGCCTACTTTCCCATCGACGACTTCAACGATGAGTTGCTCAACGAGTTTTCCGCCTCGGGCGACTTTATTTTGATCGATGCCGCCTCCCGGGAAAAATTGCTCAAGGAGATCACCTACCAAAACGACGGCATGGTGGCGGCCAGTGACATCAAGCAAATTGGCCAACAGGCGGGGGCAGACTTGCTGGTCTTTGGGGCGATTCGCATGAAACCCCACCGCCGCGAGGGACGCACCATCAAACAGTACTCGGTCAATGTGCGCATGACTGGCCTGGAGCGCGGGGTGGAAGTGCTGCGCACCCGCACCCACATCGACAAATATTCGGAACAGAGTTCCAGCGGTTGGTAGTGCTGGCCCAGTACGGACGCGCCCTCTTTTTGGGGGGCCTTTTGTGGAGTTGCGCCAGCACCGATCATGGCCCCGCCACACAACTGCGCCAACTGGTGGCCAGCAAAAACTATGATCAGGCCTTGGGCCTCACCGATAGGGCCAAACTCTACACTGAAAAACAGTCCCAACTTTTAAAGCTGTTGGAGCGGGGCCGCCTCCACCACTTGCGCGGGGACGGTGCCCAATCCCTGGAAACATTCCACCATGCCAGGGAACTCTCCGACAGACTCTACACTCAAAGCATCGGCAAAAAAATCGAATCGGTGCTAGTCAATGATCGCGCCGACAACTACTACGGGGAAAAATACGAGCGCTCCCTGATCCGCTTTTACCAGGCCCTGGGCCACTTTGTGTTGGCGCGGGAGGCCCCGCCGGAGGAGCGGCAGCGGCACTTGCAGTCGGCGCGGGCGGTGCTCTTGGAGTGGGACAGTTTGCTGGACGACTACCGTGGGCAACTGGCCGGAGAGGCGATTTATAAAGACGACCTGTTGGCCAAATTATTCGGTGCCATCGTTCACCAATCTATAGGAGGGCGAAACGAGATCAACACCGCCCGGCAACTCTACAAAGACGCCGGCGAGTTGCTGCTCAAAAACTACAGCGCCTACCCCAGCTACAACCAAAAACACCGGGAGTTTGGCGAAAACTTCGAGCAATTCCCCCAGTTGGGCCTAGACAAAGTCCGCCGCGACTACATCGCCCCCACGCCTTTGGCCCAGGAACTAGAAAACTATATCGAAAAGTGCTTGCAGGCCCTCAAAAAGGGGCCAGGCCCCATGCGGGGGCGGGTGCATGTGCTGGTGAGCGAGAGCACCATCCGCCCCAAGCAGGCGCGCAAAATCGACTTTCCCATCGTGCTGGCCAGTCTTCCCCTGGGCATCACCAACCGGCGCGACTTCGCCTCATATGTCAGCACTACTCTGGGGTTTTCTGGCCTGGCCAAACCCACCATCAGCTTTGAGTTGCCCGGCATCGAGGAATCCGCCAATATTGGTGGACGGGAACTGTTAGTGCTCTCAACAGAGAAGGCCATCGTCCACCGGGAACCCCTCGCTTTGGCCGCCCCCCTCTCGGAAATTGCCCGCCAGTCTCTCGAATACCGGATGGCGGCGATCAAGGCCAAAACGGGACTGCGGGTGGCGGGCAAACACCTGGCGGCACTGGGCAGCAGCTACTTGGCCTACCGCTCAGCGCTTAAAAGTGGCCAACCGGACTTTATGGCCACCCTGGCGACGGTGGGCCTCTACACCCTGGCCAGTCATAAAATCGACCAGAGCGAACGCGCCGACTTGCGCCATTGGGCGACGCTGCCCCACAATATTTGGCTCGCCTCTTTTGATCTGCCCCCAGGACAGTACACCTTGGCGGTTGCGGATTCGGGGCGACGGCGGGAATTGGGCGAACTGTCCATCGAGGCGGTGCAAAAGCGCTTTTTCTATGCCCATTTTTGACCAAAACGCCCTTTTCGATTGACCAAAATGGTTAAACTTATTGACCAAAATGGTTGCACCCATTGACCAAAATGTTATTATAGAAAGGGGAGGGACAAGCGGTGGATACTTTTTGGAAAAGGCCCGGTTGGGAGAAAAATGACCCCCATTTGAGACATATCAAGGCCATGCCTTTCCGGCGGGAATTTCCCTTTATTCCCCAGAAAAAGGGACTCTACATTATCCGTGGGCCTCGGCAAATCGGCAAAAGCACCTGGCTCAAGGAAGTGCTCGGCCACTACTGCGGGAAAAAAACCTGCTTTTATTTGAGTTGTGAAAATGTCGAAGACAACAAAGAATTGGCCCACATCCTCGCCGCCATTCGGGGAACTAAAATCATCCTCTTGGACGAACTCAGCTTCGTAAAGAACTGGGACAGGGCGATCAAACACGAAGTGGACTTGGGCACACACCACATTATCATGGCCACGGGTTCCCACGCCCACGATTTAAAAAGGGGAAGCGACTTAATGCCCGGCCGTTTTGGGGGCGGTGGCGACTTTGTCCTGCGTCCCATGCTGTTTGACGAATTTCGCAAAATGAGGGGCCAGGCCAAATGGGGCGAAAAATCCCGCGAGAAAGAATTGCAGGCCTACTTTCGCGTCGGGGGGTTTCCCCACGCCGTCGCCACCGGAGGGGCGCGCGCCAAACTTTCGGAAAAAGTCCTCGACACCTATTGGAAGTGGTTGCAGGGAGACGCCACCAAGTTAGGCAAGAAAGTCTCCTTTTTAGAAGAGGCGATCATTCAACTGGGGACTTGCCTGCAAACCCCCATCAGTTATCAAACGCTGGGGAAAAAAACCTCCATCGGTTCCCACAATACAGTCAAAGATTATATCGATATTTTGGAGTCCTGTTTTGCCGTCAGACAGCTTTATGCCATCGACCCAAACTCTGGCCACTACCGCTTTAAAAAAAATAAGAAAATCTATTTTACCGACCCCCTCCTGTACCACTTGAGTTGCCACTTGAACGGAAGCGAGGCCAGCGAGGAAGACTACGGAAAAATAGCGGAGATGGTGGCCCACGAATTTTTGGCGCAACAACACAAGCGCTTGGGTTATATGCATAACCGCCTGGGAGAAATCGACTTTATCTCCCCCTCGAAATGGGCCAGGGAAGTCAAGTGGGCCGATCTCCCCACCAACCTCTCCAAGGCCTACTTAAAACTGAATGTGATGGACAAGAAGGTTTGGATTAAGAAAAACTTTCTCCAATAATTGAGAGTCTGGCACGCGTCAAAAAATCATATTGCCCACCCCTTTTGCTCTGCTCCTAGACACTACGCCCTGGCCATTGCAAAACCGGAAAACATCGAGAACTGGGCAAAGGTATTTTTTTCTATGGCCAAGCAACTTTTAACCCTCACGCTGTTTCTCTTGCTGCCCGTTTTGGCCCAGGCCTCATCACCCCGTCGAACGCCTGTCATGGGAGGAGGCCCAGACTTTTATCGCTCAACTGAACCAAAGGGCCGACGGGTTTGTTTATCGCCTGCCCACCGAGGCGGAGTGGACGCAAAACGAATATGCCAACTATTCCGCTGGCCGCCCGTGGTGGCAATTTTGGCAGTGGTTTCCCGACTTTTACCCGGATCGGCCCCAGTCTTCAGGGACACACTCTTCCCGCGCCGTCCGCGGCGGTTCCTGGGGCAGTGGCAAAGACTCCACGCGCTCGGCGGCCCGCTCATTTTGGCCCGAGGATGGCCACAGTGCCAGTGTCGGCCTGCGCCTGGTGCGGGAGGTGCAAACACGCTAAACCCAAGACAATGCAAAGCATCTTGACTCTTTATGTAGGCAATAATAACTCCCAGAGGTCACTGAAATGACTTATACTGTATTTAGGGTGCCTCTTTTTAAGGGAGTTCAATTATTAATATCTTTAAATCTTGGTTTTATTGTGAAAAAAACCAAATGCCCGAAAAAAGTTTGCCCATCGAAGAGATTAAAAAACAATCCAAAATACTCTTTATCGACGACGAAGATGTCGCACTGATTTCAATATTACGAAAGGAAAATTGGATCGTAGATCATTGGAAAGATGTGCAATCCCTCACCCGATTGGAAAGCGGTGAATTTGATCTCATTTTTCTCGATATTGGAGGCGTTGGCCAACAATATTCTCCCGAAAAAGAAGGTTTTGGCATCTTAGAGAGAATCAAAAGTCAAAACCCATCCGTCTTAGTTGTCGCTTACTCCGGGCTGGAGTTTGATTTCAGCAAATCCAAATTTTGGGAACTGGCAGACGGGAAACTCTCTAAAACTTTAGGTGCTATAGATGCCATAGAACTTATGGAAGGGTTGCTCAAAGAAAAATTTTCCGGCATCAATCTATGGAAAGATGCGGTTACATTGCTTCAAGAACAAGAAATTCCCGATCGTGAAATAAAGAAAATGGAGAGTGAACTTTGCCGTTCCAAAAATGAAAAAACGATTAAAGCTCTTCTTGAAAAACACATAAAAAAAGAATCAAAATTACAAAATATCCTGGGAATTATTGCAAAAATTACTATGATTCTAAAATACCTTCAAAATGGATAGGAAATTAACCCCTTTCCCTTTGGCCATATTGGAAAATGGCCAAGATATAGAACCACACGACGGTTATATTCATGCTCTCCCAGAATATTGTAGAAAAAATTGCAACAGCAAAAAATGTCGAGAAGAATACCAATCTCTCAAAGATTTTGAAGAGAAACCCAAATTTAAAGAATGTCATAAAGGCTTTCTGTTATGCTATATGGAGTGGGAAAATAAAAAAATCGTTTTTAACGGATTGATCGACTCTCAAGATAGCGACAAAAACCAAAAAATATTTGGAAAGAAATTTAAGTCTAACAAAATCGACAAACGGAATATTTTAGATTTTGTATCCAGTTACAAATTTATTGATCAACTCTACATCCGAGAAAAATTGAAAAAACTGATTCAACCCTACCACGACATTAAAAGACTTATCGGAGCGGTTGTAACCAACTTAGAAGCAGTGGCCCATAAGGATTCAAGTGAACCAAGAATAAGAGATATTGCTCAAAACCTTAAACACATAGCTCCAGGGCTAGATACTGTCTATTATACTTGTCAATTTATCCATTTTTGTACTACACAAACTGATTCATTTAACAACCCTCAAACTTTAAAATCAGGTAGAACAATTCCAAGAGGTATCTACAAATCTTTTGACAAAATGAAGAGAATCCTTCTCTCCAAGGCAAAAGAAAAAAACTTGGAACTCAAATTTGAAGGTGAAAGCTATAGAACAATTCAGGCCTACTCTTCTCTCGATCTTTTACCCTTTACCCTGCTCGACAATGCTATTAAATATTCACTCGAAGATAATGAAGTCCTGGTCAAATTTGAAGAAGGTGAAAACTCTTTAGTAGTCAGCATTGAAAATATTGGCCCTTTTGTCTCCAACGAAGAAAAAGAAAAAATCTTTAAGAAATTTGCGAGAGGAAATAACGCCAACAAATTTGCTCCCCAAGGTTCGGGCATAGGACTATACTTGGCCAAAATTATCGCCGAACACCACGGGGCCACCATCGAATTTTTTTCTCAAGAAAAAGAAGATTTTAGAAAAAATGGGCAATCCATCGCCAACAATACCGTAAAATTGAGTTTCAAGTTAAATTAGCTGTCGTTTTTAACCCTCACCAACCGAAACCCCATATGGGAACTGCGCTTTTCGGGGAGGTAGGCCCCGCGGGCAGCGGATCGCAATTGGCGGGGACTATTGGCCCAACCTCCCCCGCGGAGCACCCGAAAAGAACCTGTGATGGATAGGGGATCAATCACATAATTCCTGGGGTAGGGCCGCAAAGTGTCCTGCACCCACTCCCACACATTGCCGTGCATATCGAAAAGGCCCCATTCATTGGCGGGGAAACTGCCCACGGCCACGGTTTGCCGGCGAAAAACTCCCGTGTTCAAATCATCACCAAGGCCAAAGTGGCCGTTGTAGTTGGCCAAATCTGTGGAAATCGATCCGCCCCAGTGAAAAGCGCTGGTAGTGCTGGCGCGGGCGGCATATTCCCACTCCGCCTCGGTGGGCAGGCGATAAATAAACCCGTCGTCCCTTTGATTCAGTTGGGCGACAAATTCTTGAATGTCATTCCAAGAAACATTTTCCACCGGGTGATGGGGACAGAGCGCAACCCCTTTCTCCATGTTGTGTTGTCCTTCGCAATATTCTTTGCTTTGAAAATGGGAGGGATTGCTTCCCGTCACTGCAAAATACTGGAGTTGCGTCACTTCGGTGGACTGCATTTCAAAGGCCTCTGTCAGGCCCACTTGATGGCGTCGCTCATTAGCATAGCGCCCCTCTTCAAAGGGAAAACTCCCCATGATAAAAACCCCCGGACGAATGGGGACAAATTCCATCTCCCCCGTGGCCCAAATTTGGCCCAGTAAAGCGGTGGCCCCAAAAACGGCAAAAGCACTGGCAAACAATTTTTTAATACAAAGCATAAAAACCTCCCGTTGGATGAAATTTTGCGAACACTCGCAAGGGCCAACTCTAGCACAAGGAATCATTTTGTCAAAGTTTTTTTCTACACTTTTTTCCACCTTAATGCATTGTATAAAAATTTTTGAAAAAAAACTTTACTCACAAAATTTTTTTCCAGTACCATAAATTTATCCACGAAGGTGGCCAAATCCCTGGCCACAAAACAAGGAGGTTTCCGTGTCTTTGATCAAGTTTCGATTTCTCTCCCTCTCGCTGGCGTCTTTGCTCTTTGTGAGCGGTGTCATGGCCAATTGCCTCGACCTCACCGGGCGGTATGTGTGTGAATATGCCCCCGGTGCCAGTGTGCTTTACGAGTTCTCTCAAAATGGAAATGGCGAGACTGTTTGGGCCTGGAATCACAGGCCTATTATGAGTTGGACTCCCGATGCCAGTCCCAATTCCCGCGGATGGAGAGGGGTGTGTAACGAGGGCCGAGTAAGGCTCTACCACCAACGGTACAATATGCTCCTGGACTACAGCTTGGAGGATGGAGGCCAGACCCTCGTCCGAACCAGTAATGTGACGGGGGTCGATGTGACTTCCTTTGAGGACATCAACAATTTGGACGAAGACGACTACAATACAGCTCAATGGCCGACGCGTACCTTGCGCTGCCAAAGAATGTACTAATCCCCAGTCTTCAAAAATGCCGATTCCAAAGGCCCACTCTCCGGTGGGCCTTTTTTTAGGTATTCTTAACTTGTAAGGCCCAGGCCAAAAGTGCTAGAGTGGGCCACACGGGAGGTTTGTCGTGAACAGTGGCCAAAATGGCAACGACTATAAAGTTAAAGATATGTCCCTGGCGGAGTGGGGACGCAAGGAAATCGCCATCGCCGAGGGGGAGATGCCGGGGCTTATGGCCCTGCGGCGGGAATACGCCGAGACTCGGCCCCTGGCGGACACCCGCATCGCCGGCTGTTTGCACATGACCGTGCAAACCGCAGTGCTGATCGAAACCCTGACTGATCTGGGGGCGGAAGTGCGCTGGTCTTCCTGCAATATCTTCTCCACCCAAGACCACGCCGCCGCCGCCATCGCCGCCACCGGTGTGCCGGTCTTTGCCTGGAAGGGCATGAACCAAGAAGAATTTGACTGGTGCATTGAACAAACGCTCCAGTGGCCCAATGGCCAATACCTGAACATGATTTTGGACGACGGGGGCGACCTCACCAATATGGTCTTCGACCGCTTCCCCCACCTGGCGGAGAATATTAGGGGCCTCACCGAAGAGACTACCACCGGCGTGCACCGGCTCTACGAGAGGATGAACAAGGGCACTTTGCTCACCCCTGCTATCAATGTCAACGACTCGGTCACCAAGTCGAAATTCGACAATTTGTACGGCTGCCGTGAATCCCTGGCCGACGGGATCAAGCGCGCCACCGATGTGATGATCGCCGGCAAGGTGTGTGTGGTGGCCGGATACGGTGATGTGGGCAAAGGTTCGGCCCAATCCCTGCGCGGCCTGGGCGGGCGGGTGATCATCACCGAAATCGACCCCATCTGCGCCCTGCAAGCGGCGATGGAGGGGTACCAGGTTATGCCCATGGACAAGGCCGCACCCCTGGGGGACATTTTTGTCACCTGCACGGGCAATCTCGATGTCATCGCTGGCCCCCACCTGGACGCCATGAAAGACGGTGCAATCGTGTGCAATATCGGCCATTTCGACAACGAAATTGCCGTGCGCCACCTGGAACAAAATTATCAGCATATCAATATCAAACCCCAGGTCGACCAGTATGTCCGCAAGGACGGCGCGCGCCTGATCCTGCTGGCCGAGGGCCGCCTGGTCAATTTGGGCTGTGCCACTGGCCACCCCTCCTTTGTCATGTCCAACTCCTTTACCAACCAGGTTCTGGCGCAAATCGAATTGTGGAACCACCCGGAACGCTACCAAAGGCAAGTGTACTACCTGCCCAAACACCTGGACGAAAAGGTCGCCCGCCTGCACTTGGAAAAAATTGGGGTGGAGATCGACACCCTGACTCCCAAGCAATGCGAATACTTAGGCCTAAAGGCGGAAGGCCCCTATAAACTCGATCACTACCGCTACTAGGATCGGCCCAGTGGTAGTTTACATAGGGTGTGACCACGCCGCCTTCGATGCCAAAGAGGCGCTCAAAGCGGAACTGCAACAAACCCTGGAAGTGGTGGATTGCGGAACTTTTGATCATGTCCGCTGCGATTATCCCCGGTATGCGCGGGCGGTGGCCCAACGGGTGCACGGGGGCGAGGGCCAAGGCATCCTCCTGTGCGGCTCGGGCGCGGGTGTATGCATGGCCGCCAACCGCTACGCCGGTGTGCGGGCCACTGTGTGCCGAACGGCCGAGGAGGCCCAACTGGCAGTGGCACACAACAACTGCAATCTCCTGTGCCTGGGCGCGCGCTTTTCATCTTCTGAACAAATTTTGACTATCGCCCGCGCCTGGTTGACGGCCCAATTTGAGGGCGGACGCCACGCCCAGCGCCTGGCCCAATTTGAAGACTTGGGGGAAAAACTCTAATGCCCATCTCCTACCCCCGCAAAATCCTGGAACAGGCCACCTTTATCTTTATCTTCGCCACTGTACTGGCGGGAGTTTTTTTTTCCCACACCGACCTGGCCTACTTTGAAGGGGTTTGGGTGCGCGAAGATGGCCCCGTGGAGTGGGCCACGGCCCTGTGCCTTCTGGTCGGCAGCGCTATGAACTTCTACCGCAGCTATATTTTATGGCCCTTTCGCCAGTGGAAATTTTTGCTCGGCCTCTTGTGTTTTGGAGTGATCTTCGCCCTGGGATTTATGGAGGAAATTTCCTGGGGACAGAGAATCCTGGGGAGTGTGATCGACTTCCGCCCCCCGGACTTTTTCCTGCGCTACAATTCTCAAGGGGAGATGAACCTGCACAACTTGCAATTCGGCGATACCAAAATCAACAAACTGGTGTTTGGCCTCTTTTTGAGCATCGTCATGGTTTGCTATTTTTTGGCCATCCCCTTGCTCTATCGCAAGTGGCCTCGCCTTCAAAGAATTTGCGACGGCATCGCCCTTCCCATCCCGCGCAACTACCACATTCTCGCCTACCTGGCCCTGGCGGCCATCGTCCACTTGGCCAATAGCACCCGCAGGGGCGAACTGCTGGAATTTAGCGGCTGTTGGATTGTCCTGCTGGTCTTCTTTGAACCCCTCAACCGCGCTCTCTTTTCCCGCCGCCTGGCCGTGCGCTAGCGTGGGCCTGCCTTTTACTCAATGCCCGAAAAAATCTTTTAACAACTCCGAGCACCGGCGAGACAAAACTCCTGTTTTGACGGGAATATACGAATTGACCTTAAAGAACCACAACGCACTTGCGGAATCAATGTATGAAATGTCGCTATATTCGGCCAAGGGAATACCACCCCCCGCAATGGAAATGAGATATTTGAGGGCCGAAATTTGGTATTGATTACGAAATTCCAAGATGATTGGATAATAGATACTATCCGTATATCCTGTAACTGAAAAAACATATTTAAAGGCCTCGACCTGATACGGGTTGCTCAACTTTGCGATTTTTCCCAAATCGAGCAAACCAATTCCACCCTGAGCTAAAATGAGAAAATCGAGGGCCTTGGATTTGATATAGGTTATCAAATTTTAAGATGTCATTATAATCCCAATGAATAATATATCCTCTGCTTGAAACGACACGCCTCAAGGCCTCCAACTGGTATCGGTTTTGAAAGCGCACCAAATAATCAAAGTCCTCAGTGACTCTCTCGCCACGGTAGGGAAGGACAACCTCAAAAGCATCGAAGATAATTTGGGATCGGCCACCCCATCCCGATCGCTGCCAAAAATCCCTGAACTCGGAGGATTGGCGTTGCCGGGATTGAGTGCTTTGATGAGGCCGAGGACGACTTTGCCCAGAGACATTTTCGCCCGCGCGATCGTAGGCCTTCCGTTTCTCGGGGTCTTTCAAAACCTGCCAGGCCTCTTGAAGCTGCTTAAATTTTTCCTCCGCCGCCCGGGGATTGTCCATGTTCTTGTCGGGATGGTGTTTCAACGCCATTTTCCGGTAGGCCTTTTTGATCTCTTCTGCGGATGCCCCCCGTTCAACCCCCAGAACGGCATAGTAATCTCTATCCACCCCATGGGCGTTCACAATCTGCCAGCAGGCCAATAGGCCCAACCAAAGGACGGGTTTAAGCGATAAAAACAACTTGCTCAAAGGCACAACCTCCACTCCTAAAAAAGGCAGTATAAATGCTTTGCTGCTCAAGACAAAACGACTGTGTAATATTTACCCGAAATTGGGTTCATGGCATTACAATTTCATTTAAGTTTGAGACAGGCCTTTGGCCTCAAAAAGAAAGCGAGAGTTTTTTTCCATCAATGCTGGCAAATCTCTGGCGATACCGTAGATTATCCTGACAATCTACGGTGGTATCTTCAATTTTCCGCAAAATGGCCAAATGAACTCTCTATTGCCCATTGCATCATTAAGATTGCGAAAGGATCAAGATAAAAGGTTTTGACTTTGCCGTGGCCTATCACCGCAAATTGTTGAACACTGGGCCAAATGCGAACCTCTAAAAATCTCGACCACCACATCACCATCTACCCCACTGACACGGTGTGGGGATTGGGTGCCCCCCTGGATTCCCAAAAGGCCTGTCAAAGGGTGGGCCACATCAAGGGCCATCCCTCTGGCCGGCCGACTTCAATTCTCTTTGCCCACCCCCAGCAAGTGCTGGAGAGTTTCGCCCTTCCCCGCTTTATCACCGTGGCCTTTTTGCAGGAATTTTTCGCCTTGGAAACCACCCTCGGCCTACCCTTGAAACTGGCCCAAAGAAAAATCCCCCCGTGGGTGACGGGCGGGAGCGATTGGGTGGGAGTGCGCTGCCTGGAATTTCCCTGGATCGCCGCAATGATCACCCGTGCCGGGGGGCCAGTCACCACTACGAGCCTCAACCTGCAAGGCCGGCCAACTTGCCTGAATTTTGAGGGTGCTCAACGCTTTCGCCAGGCCCACTGCCCCGAGGCCCAACTGTTAGAGGGCGATGGCCGCCCCCTCTCTGGCCAGGCCTCCACCATCGCCGTCTTGCAGTTCGGCCCCGGCGCATCCTTGAACATTCGCTATTTGCGCCGGGGAAAATACAGCGCCCAGGTGGAACTTTTGTTCAAATAAAAGTTACTTTTTGCCCTCAAACTGGAGGTAGAGGGCCACCAAACTCTCCTTCAATTCGCCGTCTTTAATGTCCACAAATTCCCGCTCCGCCTCCCGGCGCAACCGGCGGTAGCGGGGGTCGTAGGGATGAAAGGAACCGTGGGATGCCTGGCCGGGCCTGGCCCCGGGATTCCCTTTCGCCGCCTCCGCCCCGGATACCTTTGGGGCCAGGCGCTGGGCGGCGGCCTTGCGCAAATCCTCCCGCTGGGCCTCAAAGTAGGTGGTGTCGGCCTGAAAAGAGACCCGCTCGATTTTGCGGGCGAGGGAGGGATAACACTCGCCGATTTTTTGCTTGATCTGCTCTTGCATAAAGCTCAACTGCTGGGAATAGGCCGAGTGGCCAGCGAGAATGGTGAGAGTGCCGCGCACCAGTTTGAGGGGAACCGTCCGCTCGGCCAAATGCTGGCCCACCACCTTGTCCCAGGATTGAATCAGGGACAAAAAGTCGAGGGAGGCCTTGCCTCCCCGGCCACTGCGCTTGGGCCGCCGGGGAACCCACGGCCCCTGTTGGGAGAGCACTTCCCCCAACGCTTTGATCTTCAACACACCTCCATTGTGCTTCCCCCGAAAAAACTTAGGCAATGCCACTGGCACTAAAAGCGACGGGACTGGCCTTGCCAAACCCCCTCCCTGGGATTTAGCTTGACTCATGCTCAAAGGCCATCTCGTCCTCATCCTCGCCCTCTGCACCGCCAGTTGTGCCGGTTACAGTTTGCGCAAAACCGGCAATCCCCTGGCCAGCGACGGAGTGCACTCCATCGCGGTGCCCATGTTTATCAACCACTCCAACTTTGCCGGGGCCAGCAGCATTTTTACCAAGGCCTTTTTTGAACTCTTCCAGGAGTACCCCGAACTGACGGTGTACTCGGGGGAAGATTCCCGCGCCGACGCCATATTGGTGGGATTCATCCAAACCCCCAAGCGCACCCAGGATGTCTTCGATCGCGCCAGCACCCGCTTTACCGACACCAATTTGGCCCCCTCCCTGGGAGGCCGCCCCCACTTTCTGGTTCCCGACAGCACCTCCTACCGAGTCGCCCTGCGCCTGGTGCTAATCAAAAACCCCACCCTGTCGGAACTCGAACTGGTGCGCTCCCCCCAACTTGGCCCCCACTTGGCCCACCAACCCAAAATTGTCTTTAACCGCCTGCTGGAACAAAGTGCGGCCTTTCAAAGGCGGGTGGAGGAGACCTCGCGGGAGGATTCGCCGGGCATCGTCAATTTCACCACCACCCGCTACTTTCTGCAAAAAAGTTTGGAGGATACGGCGCAGGACATGGCGGGCAATTTTAAGGAATTGGTGCTCAATGTTTTTTAGCGCCCCCCCCTGGCGGATGCTCCAGGCCCACCCCGCCCTGGTGGAGGCCACCCGGCCAGGATTCTACGCCGTGTCCTGTTATGACCCCTTTGTGGAAAAAATCTTTCTCGACCGGATTCCCCGCAGGCGGGGGGAGTGGGTAACCGTTTCTGGCCGCGGCATGGCCGCCGACTGGGCGGAAGTCCACCTGCGGGAACTCGACCTGTTTAGCGGCGCGCGCTCCTTTGTCATTTTAGAGGCCGATGGCATGATTCAAACCGCCTGGGAGGCCCTCGTCGAAGAAGTCGGTGCTGGCCTGGAATCAAACTTTGTGGTGGCCTTTTTTTCCGCGAACAGTAAACGCTTCTCCGCCCTGGCCAAAAAAGAGGCCAACACCGCCCTGAAAATCGAGGCCCCGCGCTTTTGGGAAGGGCCTCAATTGCTCCAGTTTTTGTGCCGAACCCAAGGCCTGGCCCTGGCCCCCCAGGCAGAGCAACAACTGCTCGATCGCCTGCCCCACCAGGCGGGGGAACTGAAGTGCGCCCTCAACCTGTTGGCGCTCCACTTTCCCGGGGGCGAACCCCTCAGTGCCCAACAGGTCGCCAGCGTGATTGGCCCCCGCCACCTCGACCACTTCAAGGTGGCCGACCTCTTGGGAGAGAGACAGTGGCGCGCCTTTTTCGAGGCCTTGCTCACTACCGAGTGCGACCTGGAGGCCTTGCGCAGTTTTTTTGCCTTTATGCAAACCCACCTGGGCAAACTGCTCGACCCCAGTTATCTGCAAAACAAACCCCGCCCCAACCAATACGACAAAAAAATTTTGGCCCAATCCCGCCGCTTTAAGCGGGAGGAATTGTTGCGCAGTCTGCGCTTCTTCGGCCGCATGGAAATTTTGGCCAAACAAAAGTCGGCGCGGGTGAGGGACATTTTGAGGAGGAGGTGGGCAGGCCTATGCCACCCCTGTTAGACGCCGCCCGTATGGCCCAACTGTTGCTCAAACTGGGGTGCGTGCAGCTCTCTCCCCACAGGCCCTTTACCTACAGTTCGGGGGCGACTGGCCCCATTTATTGCGACAACCGCCGGGTGTGGAGCTTTCCCCAGGAGCGCGGCCAAATCGTCGCCGCCCTGCGGGCCACATTAGAGCAAAGCGGTTGGCGCTACCGCAGTTTGGCCGGCCTGGCCACCGCCGGTATTCCCATGGCGTGCTTTGTAGCGGCCCAAACCCAGGCCCCGCTCCTCTACATTCGGCCCACCCCCAAAAAGCACGGCCAAAAAAACCAGATCGAAGGGCATTTTGAGCGGGGGGAGTGCGCCGTATTACTAGAGGACTTGGTCAACCAAGGCCACTCCCTGAAGGCCGCGGCCCGTGTGGCCCAGGAGGGGGGCCTGCACCTGGCCGGTTGCCTGTGCCTGGTGGATTACCAAATGCCCGCCGCCCGCCAACGCCTAGAGCAATGGAATCTCCCCCTCATCTCCCTGACCGATTTCGACACCCTGGTGGAAGTTGCCGCAACCGATGGCCACATCACTTCCACCCAAAGGGATGAACTGGTGGACTGGCACCGCCAACAATCCTCAACACAAGCTCTTTAACGCTCTCCCCTTTTACTTCCCCACCCCACCGCGACTATAGTGAAAGGGTGAAGACCGATGGGGAAACATTTGCAGAACTGAAAGTCGAGGGCCAAACCTACCAACTCCCCCTGATCGTGGGCAGTGAAGGAGAGCGGGGCGTTGACATCCGCCAGTTGCGCTCCCAGAGCGGTTGCGTCACCCTGGACAGCGGGTTTGCCAACACCGCCTCTTGCCAGTCGGCGATCACTTTTCTGGACGGAGAAAAGGGTATTTTGCGCTACCGCGGCCACCCCATCGAAGAGTTGGCGGAAAAATCCGACTTTATCGAAGTTGCCTATCTGCTCAATTTTGGCAAACTCCCCACCTCGGCCGAGCGCCAGCAATTCGACCGCCAAATTGCCGAGCACGCCAGCGCGGGCCTGCCCGAGGGCATCTCCAAAGTGTTGGGGCACATTCCCACCGATGCCCACCCCATGGGAGTGCTCTCTTCGGTGACCTCCCTGCTGAGCGCCTTTTACCCCCAGTTTTTATCCATTCCCCTGGACACGGAATCGCGCAATAAGGCCATTCCCCAACTTTTGGCGCAAACCAAAATGATCGCCGCCCACTACTACCGGCGCACGGCGAATCTGGCCCCCCTTCCCTCCCAACCGCAACTCGGCCACTGTGCCGACCTGTTGCACACCATGTTTGGGGAAGAGGGCCGCATCGAAGTTTCTCCCCAAGTGGCCAAGGCCCTGGACATTCTGTTTATTTTGCACGCCGACCACGAGCAAAACTGCTCCACCTCCACGGTCAGGATCGTGGGTTCCAGCGAGGCCAATGTCTTCGCCACCATCGCGGCGGGCATCTACGCCCTGTGGGGGCAACTCCACGGAGGGGCCAACCAGAAAGTGCTGGAAATGCTGGAGCAAATCCACCGCAGCGGCGGGGATTACAAGAAGTTTATTCAACGGGCCAAAGACAAGGACGACCCCTTCCGCCTGATGGGTTTCGGGCATCGGGTGTATAAAAACTTCGACCCTCGCGCCACCATTATTAAGGCCCAATGCGATATCGTGCTCGATGGCCTCAAAGTCTCCGATCCCCTGCTGGACATCGCCCGGGGATTGGAGGAAGCGGCGCGCAGCGATGACTACTTTATCTCCCGCCACCTGTACCCCAATGTGGACTTTTATTCCGGCATCATCTACAAGGCGCTGGGAGTCCCCACCAACTTTTTCACCGTCATGTTTGCCCTGGGACGCCTACCGGGATGGCTCGCCCAGTGGCGTGAAATGCGCGAAGACCCCACGGGCCGCATCGCCCGTCCGCGTCAAATCTATGTCGGCGAAACACAAAGGCCCTACCCCCTTGGATAGGCCCTCACCGTGTAAATATTTCCTGTGGGCCTCCCCTTCCCTGGCCAAATTTTTAATATATTCGGGCAAAGAAGGAGGATCGGAAATATGGTAATCCGCCACACCCGCATCCACTGGGCCTTGATCGCCGTGGCCACCCTGGGCCTCTTTTCCTGTGGCTACTCCGAAGACCGCCCAAGTCAAGACTTTGACTACTACAATAGCGAGTGGCTCTTTCCCTGCGAACTCCGGGGGGAACAATTGTCTTCCCTGTTGGAAAAAAATATCCAGGAGGACTTGGACTGCCTCAAGCGCCGGCTCAAGATTTTCAACCTGTATGTCCGCCGCGATGAGGGCCAAGAGATCATCGCCCTCCCCACCCTGGAGGCCTTCACCAAAGAATATTTCCCCGATCAAGTCGAGGCCCTGAATCCCCAAATCCACCTCATGTTTGAACTCAACTCCCTGCTCTTTGAAGGCCCCCAGGAGTACATTACCAGTTCCAACCTCGACCTCTTTTTCGACATTATGATCGTGCTCAACCGCGAAGTGGTGCACATCAGACAAATTTTTGACCAACATTCGCGGCAAAAATCCATCGCCACTCTGGAGTCCAACCAGCAATTGAGCGAAGAATTTAGGCTCGCCCACCAGCGCATCAAGGACGGCGTCCTGCCCCTCTTGAGCAAAGCGCGCCAACAGACCGTGAAAGCGCCCGATGGCACTTCCTTTGAAACGCTGAACCGGGAACCCCCGGGCCTCAACCTCAGGGCCTTTTTCAACCGCATCCAGGCGCTCTTTCCGGTGTACTTCAGCTCCGCCACGGAACGCCAATTGGGCAGCTTCCTGGGCATTAAAAAACTCTTTTTGGGAGGGGATCGGGAGCAGATCACCGCCGAGGAATTGAGCGCCTTTATCGACAAGATGCCAAGTATTGCCACGGCGGTGTTCGAGTCGTTTTTGGCCACCCGCAGTCCGGTGTTGGGCCAATCCCTCTCCCCCTACACCGTGTACCTGTCCACTTTGCGCAAAATCGTTCCCCAATTTCACCCCCAGTCTGGCCAGGAGATCATTTTTGAACAGGAAGACCTTTTGCGCCTGTTGGAGGCCATGTTTGAGGAGTCCCCCCGCTTGGAGTTTTACAAGGCACTGCTGCTGTCCACCAAGTCCTATTTGGTGGACGGCCTGGCCCCCAAAAATCCATACACCACCACCAAAAATATCCGCTCCCTCTCCAAAATTGGCGAAATCGCCCTGCAATTCCTGCACTTTTGGCACCAGGTGGGCCTGTTGAACATTCCGGTGGAAGAGGATCGCGCGGCAAAGCGCCTGGCCCTGGTGACTCATGCCAAGCAATTGGCCTCTGGCCTGAAAAACACCCCCGTCGATGAAATCGACCTTTTCACCCCGCACATGCAGTTTAAGCACTATGCCGAATTTTTGGCCCAGGACTTGGGGGAGGGCCAAACCCAAAAAGGGGTGGAGGCCGCCTCACCCTGGCCCTCTCTCATCTCCTTTGCCAAACAGTTTTTGCTGGGGGGAAGTGCCGAGTACACCACCTTCTATCAACTCCAACAGTTGTGGGACAAGCTGCCCGCTCTGGCGGAAATGGCGTTCGACCTCTACACCATCGATCCCAGGCAGTGGAGGCAAATGGAATTTCACCAACGCATGTTCCACACCACTCAGAAGTTGAAGCGCCTGATGCACACCGAACAACACCCCCTGCGGCCACTCTTCAGTGCAGACGACCTGGCCAGTTGGATGGCCTTGTGGCAACCGGAAATCGACTGGGATTCCACCCTGGCATCCCTGGGAAAGGTCAAAAAGCACTGGCCGGGGGGCGGGCCTGGCCACTACACCCCCGCCGATTTGTCCACCATCCTGGACAGCGCCCAGGATTTGTGGGGGCATCTGTGGTTTGTGGGCAGTGCCTACCAACTCCAGCAAAATACTCCTCCCGCGGGCCTTGCGGGGATCAGGCCCCTCGCTGGCCACCCCGTATTGAAAAATAACTCCTGGCCAGCACAAGACCTGGCAAAGTGGGAGCGCCAGTACGATCAACACCTGGACAATCTCCGGCGCTACGGACGGCAGAGGCCAGACGCCAATGCCACCACCAACACCGCCACCAACGACCAGCAGACTGGCCAACGGGCCGAACTGATCGAAATGGCCACAGTGGGCCACCTGGTGGACAAATTCGCCGAGGTTTTTGGCCACCGCCACCCAGTGTCCTCGCCCTCAACCGTGTCCGGCGACGGGCCAGGCCCGGCCGCGGCCCCGGCACAAGAATACGCCTGGAATATCAATGAACTCAATTCCATGTTGCAGGCCTTTCAAGACCTTTTCTCCCGCTATGGCATTGGCCCCCGCGCACTGCCCGAATTGGCCACCAGCAATTTGCTGTTTGCCGACCTCTTCCAATTCCACTCCAACGGAAATTTTCAAATGGACACCGCCGAGGCCAGGGAGTTGGCGGCCCTGACTTTGACCTCGGTGAAAATGGGCCACTCTTTCACCGATCGCCTGCGGGAACACTGTTCCGAGTTCACCCCGCAAGAGGCCTCGCCAAACCCCCGTGGGCCAAACGGCGCAGAGGCGGCCTTTCCCGCTCCTTGCATCAGATCCCATTTCTTCGCCGCCCTCCTGGAAGATATGCAATTTGAAGACTCTCTGGAGGGATTGCACCACTACATCGAGCGCACCCCGTTGGAGGGCCAACAACTCTTTTTGCAATCCCTGGAGAACTTTCTCTTCAAGGAAGAACTGGCCCATTTCACGCCGACGCAAATCGTCCTCATGCTGCAAATGGTGAGGGGGATTGAGGCCACCTTTGCCCGCTACGACAAGGACAACAACAAACTGCTGGGTATTCAAGAGTTAAACGAGAGCTTTCAAACCCACAAAAATATCGTCATCTCGGTGGCCAACCTCACCGAGGATGAAGAGAATGTTCAATACGCCGAAACCATCTATCTCTACGCCCTGAAAAACGGCACTTTTCCCGGGGAAAAAACGGTGTGGTGGTGCCACCGCATAAGACGCTTGTGCGGCCTCAACGGCCTCTCCATTTCCCGCCACCACATCGCCGCCGTGCTGGGCAATCTGATGAGCGGAGAAGGCGGCCTGCAAGATAAAATCCTGCACGGAAGTACGGAATTGGCCAGGCCTAAACTCAAGGCCACCGAGTCCCAAGAACCTGAATCTGAATCCGAACTCGAATCCGCACCGGAGACGGCAGAAGCGCAAGAAGAAGGGGATGATCAAGATTCGCGCCCAGGCCGCGCCATGTAGTTTCAGGTGCCTGGAAATAGGAA
The DNA here is from genome assembly GCA_965243145.1 of Bacteriovoracaceae bacterium. Classification (GTDB taxonomy): domain Bacteria; phylum Bdellovibrionota; class Bacteriovoracia; order Bacteriovoracales; family Bacteriovoracaceae; genus CBDBLK01. The sequence goes on along the minus strand of CBDEUB010000002.1, from coordinate 2,750,388 downwards.
ATAGGCCCTAAAGCAGCGTCCCCGTAAGCTGCTTAAAACGCAGGCGCAAAACTGCAAACAAGGCCTCAAACACGATCCCCCCGCCCATTTTGCTCATGCCGTCCCGGCGCTCGGAAAAGACGATGGGCACTTCCCCCACCGCAAGGCCCAAGAGCCAAATTTTATAGGTCAACTCGAACTGGAAGATATAGCCGCGGGAGAGAACCCGCTCCAAATCCAACGCCTTGAGCGCCTTGCGGGTAAAGCACTTGAAACCGCCGGTGGAATCCAGCACCGGGATGCCAGTCACCAGGCGAATGTAGAGATTGGCCAAATAGCTGAGCAACAGGCGGTGAAAAGGCCAGTTGAGAATGCGGATGCCGTCCCGGTAGCGACTGCCCACCACCAGGTCAAACTCGGCAGTGGCGGCGAGCAAATCCTGGACTTGGGCGGGGTCGTGGCTGAAGTCGCAATCCATTTGAAAAATGAACGAGTAGTCCCGCACCAAGGCCCAGTGGAATCCCTCGATGTAGGCACTGGCCAGGCCCAGCTTGCCCCGCCTCTCCAGCATAAACAAGTGGGGGTGCTTCCCCTGCAACTTGCGCACCACCTCGGCGGTGCCGTCGGGAGAATTGTCTTCCACCACCAATATGTGAATGGAGGGGTAGCGCCGGAATAAATCCCCCAGCATCGCCTCGATATTGTCGATTTCGTTGTAGGTGGGAATGACGATCAAACTCTGATCAAAGGCCAGTTCTGAAGAAGACATCACTTCTATTTACAAGATTGGCACGCTTTTTTCAAGGAGTGGGCCGCAAACGCCTCCATGCGCTAACCTTGTAGCGGTAGGAAATAATGTCGAACAATCCCTTGGCCTCCTTACGGTGGACTTGGGCCGCGGCACTGGCCTGGGCGGAGGCCCCAAAGCTGAGCACCTCATTGCCTCCCCTCGCTCCGGCGGAGGCCTTTTTTCCCTTGAATCCCTTGAGCAAACTGCGCGGGTCAAAACCCTTTTTGGCGGCCGCCTGGCGGTTTAGGCCTTTGGCCTCCTGAAATCTCCACACCTGGCCTTTCCCCGAGGGGGGCCTCGTTCCCGATTCGGCATCCGCCGCCACTCCCTCTTTGGCCCATGGAGGCAAGGCCCCCTTCCCCCCTCGGCCCACCATGAGAGATGCCAATGGCCGGGGCACTCCCGTAGAAGTCACCGCCCGCACCTCGCCCTCTAGGCCCGGAGAAATTGCGACTCCGTGGCCAGACGGAATGGGGTGTTCCCGCAACTTTTTCTTGAGCATCCCTATGGCCCGCTTGCCGGCGTTTCCAGCACTGCCCGCCAATCGCCCCCCCTTGAGTTCTCCCTGCATCAAGGCCTGGGCCTCGGCCCCTTCCCGAGAATTGGCAAAGGGGGCCAGGTGGGGCAACTTGATGTCGGTAAAATATTTTTTGTCAAAACAAGTTTCCTCCTTAAAACAAGTGCACTTGGCGTCCGCCTTTAACCCCAAATCGACGCAGGGAACATGGTAGGAACTGGAGGCCAGCTTGCGCCGGTGCACCTGTCGCTGGCAATACTTTTGGTAGTAGGGCCTATCTTGGCCGCTCTGTTCGTTCAAGGGTTTGGAACAAAAACAGTCGGTCTGGGTCACCGGATTGCAGTCCCCAGGGCCAGGAAGGCCATCGGCAATTTGGCGGATTTTGTCGGCGTACTCCCCGTGGGCCTTGGCCTGATTGGCAAAAAAGGCCGCCAAAAACCCCGCCGCTCCCAGCTTCGCGTAGACCTTCCAGTCGCCGGTGACTCCGGCAAACCCCATGTAAGAGGCATAACAGGCGGCGGTGGCCCCCCAACCCACCGCCTGCATTTTGTGATTGGTGGCGCGCTCCCGGTGACTGCGGGCCGCCTTGTAGAGGGATGCCTTCTGGCGGGTGGCCGCATTTTCCGGCAAGTTGGCGAGGTTTTCTTGGGCGACTTTCTGCTTGAATTTGGCCAGCGCCTCCACCCCCGCGGCAATGTACTGGCACCAATCCTTGACCTTCTCTTTCCCCCCCTCTCCAGGCGCTCCCTCGGCATCCCCTTCTTGCGGGGCACGGGTAAAATCCCCACCCCCCGCCAGGCCAATGGCCGGCAAAATGGTGGCGTACGCTTTGGCCACGCCCCGGATCAATTCTGCGTCGGCCCCCAAAAATCTGGTCTTGGCCTGTTTGCCCTGGCATGCCTGGGGGTCGCCCAGCTTGGCACATTCCCGCTTGGCCAACTCTTGAGAACCCAATTCGTCCACATAGGTTTTGCTCAAGTGGTGTTCTTCGTCGGTGAGATTAGGGGCCGCGGCCAAGGCCACTCCCCCCTCTCCAAAAAATGCCAAAAATGCCAAAAATGCCAAAATTTTAAATCCCAACACAGCATAAACCTCTTCTCATCACAGTATAGCAGATAGGGCCAACAGTAACCTATTGAAATTATACATTTTTTAGTGGGCACATATAATTCACATAAAATACTCGCAAAAGTAACATTTTTTTGCTATAATAAAGATATAAAACTCCGATAAGTTATGGGGGGTAACTATGAGCGGAATAGCACAAATGAACAATTTAGACATGGGGACGCCTGAAAATAAACTAAAAATGCTTAGTCCCGACCTACAATACTTAGTTCCAAAGACATTTTTTAAATATGGCCCTCTCAATAAAACAGATATGGCCAAACAAGCTGGCATTAACCGCAAAACCTTATACAGCAAACGAGTCAAATTGAGCACTCTCAAAAAACTCAAAAAAGGCATCATTCAAGTGGTGATTGGTACTGATTTGGCCATTGAATTATTTAATAATAATATTGAGGAGGCGATTACCTGGTTTCAAGTTCCAAATACTCTGCTTTTTGGTGAATCCCCCTTTGAAGTTTGCATCAGAGGAGAAGGTAAATTTTTGATCAATTGGCTTATGGGAAGATTGGGGAAAAATGGGGCCATTGAAAGTTGAAAAAAACAACTAAAAAAGCTTCCAAAAAAAGGCCTGTAATCGTTCATAAATTTGACCTCAAAACATTGATTGACTTTGTAAAGCATTTGGTTTCAAGTGAACAGGCCCGAAATATAAAACAAACCTATAATTCTTTCACTTTTTACAGGTACCTCAATAAACAAAGGCCTTTAAACTTTGCCACTTTTAAAATTGATCTCAATGACCCCTTATATAGAGTTTCAGCGTTTGATGTAACTTCAATTGAAGGAAGTTTTGCTTACGGAGGAAGATTTAATATTGGTGGAAGTCAGTCGAATAAATTAATAAATATCAAACCATTTCCTGCTTTATACCTTTCTAGTGACCTGCAATGTGCAATCAAAGAATACACACAGGGAACACCTTTGGTATCTCATGATGTGAAATACACTTTAATACTTTCTAAAAATTTAGAAGTGTGGGATATTGATAAGGTTATAAAGTTTTTGAATTTTCCCAATTTGCATAATCTCATAAATCAAGGGCCTATTTTTAGCTCTTGGGGTTATTGTAAAATTCCCATGCCGTCTCAAATTCTAGCTTTTTGGTTAAAAAAGATTGGTGGCGATGGAGTCATTTTTAGATCAACTCAAAGTCCAGAATCATATAATATTGCTCTTTTCGCTAAAGACAATACTTATTCCAAGTCTTTGTTTTCTCAAGTGAAAATCATTTAATGAAAAAGGCCAAAGAAATCAACATTTTTTAAGACTCGTCGCAAAATAACAAAGTTTGACGGCATCCCGTGGGTTTTGCTAGATAGAGTCATGGACAAAACCCAATCCTCCTTACCCGCCGAAGAACTCTCCCATTCCATGGTGCACTACCTGCTCACCGTGCACAAACTCAAGGAGGGGCGGGGCTACGCCCGGGTCACCGACATCGCCAAAGAATTGGGCCTGACCAAGGGTTCGGTTTCCACCGCCCTCAACAACCTCAAAAAGCGGGGCCTCACCGCCGAAGAGGAGGGCAGCAAATTTATCACACTGACCTCCCTGGGCCACCGCGAAGTCCACCGCATCCTCTCGGCACGCACTTTATTGTTTTATTTTTTGCGCGACTTTGTGGGGGTCAGCGAGAGTGCTGCCGCCCGCGACTCGTGCCAAATGGAACACTTGATGAGTCCCGAAACCAGTTCCAAATTTTTTGACTTTATGAAAGACCTGGCCTGCACTTGCCAAAATCTGGATATTAGCGCCCGCAGTGCCCTGCCCGCGCGCTTTCACTTTAAAACCACCCTCGACTTGTGCCGCTTTGAAAGTGCCGAGGAATTTGTCGAAGTCCAAGAGGGCGACAAACACTTGCAATAACCATGTTTTCTTCACTCGCCCAAATGAAAAACCAACTGACTGGCCTTTCCCCCCGCCAACGCCGGGACTTGGGGTTTTTGAGTGCCACCATGTTTTTCACCCTGGCGGCCTACCCCATGGTGCGCTCGGTGGCCACCGCCCTGTTTATCAACGCCTCCGGGGCGAAAAACTCCCCTTTTGTCTGGCTCTACTCGGTTTTGGCCCTCGCCGGCGCGGTCGCCGTCTACAACCGCCTGCAAACGCGCCTCTCGGTTCACCGCCTCTTTGTCGCCACCGCCCTGGCCAGCAGTTCCCTGCTGCTGGCACTGGCCTGGCCCGCCGGATCGGGCCACACCTTCGCCGCCTACGCCCTGTACATCGTCAAAGAAGTCTATATCGTCCTCCTGGTTCACCTGGCCTTGAGTTATTTTAACGCCAGTTCCAGCAAATCTTTGGCCCGCATAGTGTACGGGCCACTGGGGGCCTGTGGCAGTATCGGCGGAGTCTTAGGCGGCCTGGCCACTGGATTTTTAGCGGCCCACATCTCCCCCGAGTGGTTGGTAGTGCCGGCGGCCGGACTCACGCTGTTAGCGAGCGTGTGCTTTTGGTTTACCGCCCGCTCGGCCCATGCGGAAAAAACGGCGCAAGCGGAACCGCAAGATGGCCTGAAGTGTGAGCAATCAAATCAACAAAACTATGACAAAAGCAAGATAACTGGTCACAATTTAGGTCAGATTGGGGGGAAGCGAGACAGAGCGACCGAGGCGTGCTTAGAGCACGCTGCAGGGAGCGATGGTGAAGCTGACTCACAAGATGGCCTGAAGTGTGAGCAGTTATCCCCACTGCAATCTATTAGAGGCATCTCCCATAAAGTCGCTCTGATCGCCGCCCTGGTGGGCATCAGTCAGTTCGTCATCGCCCTGGTGGATTTTCAGTTCAATTTGGCCCTGGAAAGCGCCCTGCCGGACAAGGGGGATCAAACCCAGTTTTTGGGCAACTTCTACTCCAGCATCAATACCCTTGCCCTGCTGGTGCAATTTTTTGTCCTGCCCTTCCTGCTCAACGCCTTTTCCACACGATCCATCCACCACAGCATCCCCGCCTTTTACGCCACCGCCTTCATCATCAGTGCGCTGAGCGGAGCGGGTTTTTTAGCAGTGGCGACGGTCTTGGCCACATTTAAGGGACTCGACTACTCCCTCTTTGCCGCCGCCAAAGAATTGCTCTATTTCAATTTTAATGAACGCCAAAAATACGGGGCCAAATATGTCGTCGATATGGTGGCCTACCGCTTTGCCAAGGGGGCCATCTCCCTGCTCCTCATTTTTTTCCAATCCGCCCTGTTTATCAAAGTTGCGGCCTTGAGTTTGCTCGCCCTGTGGGGCATCTGCGCGGCCCTGTTCTTCAAGGGCGGCGAGCGCGCCACCACCGCTATGGCCAGGAACGGATAACCCTTGTCCTCCCACAATCTCCCCCCATTGCTTCCCTTTGATGACTTGCACTCCTTTTTGGCCAGTGAGCGCCAGGCGGTGGCCAAACTGGGAGGCATCGCCGAAGAAGATTCGGAATATGTCCGCTCTCAAGAAGAGGCGCAAAAAATCCTCACCGCCATCCAACACATCCACACCCAACTGCACGCCCTCTTTCAGGCCCACCCCTCTCTGGCCGCACTTTTCGATAAACATTTTCTTCCCCTCTCCCAATTCTTTCAGCGCAGCTATGTCCTCAACCTGTGTTTTGTCGACGACTACTTGATCCCCGAGAAAGAAATGTTTTCTCTGGAAGAAGAAGATTTAGAACAATCCCTGAAGAATCACCAACTTCTCTTTGAAAACTGGATCTCTGGCCAGAGGGAAAAACACGCCCTCACTCAAGAAGTGATCAAAACATCCTTCACCCCCAACACTAGCATCAAACAATTGGAGTGCCAATGCGCCAGCTGTCTGGGGGATTACCGCTCGCGCTTGCGGGACTACACCTGGGAACAATGCCAACTTTTTATCCAGTCTGGACGGGACGAAATTGCAGACATCCTCTCTTCTTCCAACGAATTAAACGCCGCCAGTAATATATTCAGCGACATGCAAAGAAGCATGGAAAAGCTGTTCCACAAAGTGCGCTACTCCCTCCGGCGCGCCACCTTGGGCAAAATCGAGGCCCAGGCAAAAAGCAAAATTCAGGAAGACTTCGCTTATCCCAATGAGTTGGCAATTCAGCGGGAGGGGCAGATCAAACCCGTTTTGGAGTACTTCCTCTACCAGGAGGGATTGGATCAAGAACTGGTGGGGGAACCTGAGTTTAAGAAATTTTTTAAACAACTCCACTTGCGCCTGTGGAGAAACGAGAGCTATTTGCTGCGGGAATTTAAAAAACTGGTCAGATCGGTCACCATCCTCAAGAAAAAGGACATCTCCGGCAAAATTTTGCAACAGCACATCGGCGAGTTCTGGGTGCACTCCCAGGCCAGGAGTATCAAGCGCAAAATCGTCTACCACATGGGGCCGACCAACTCGGGCAAAACCCACCACGCCATTGAAAAACTGGCCAGCGTGGACAAGGGCTGTTATTTGGCCCCCTTGAGACTGTTGGCCGCCGAGTTGTTCGACACCCTCAACCAGCGGGAAGTCAACACTACCCTTTTGACCGGCGAGGAAGTCATCGAAAAAGAGGGGGCCACCCACTATTCCTCCACCATCGAAATGGCCCGCTTGCAAGAACCTTTCGACTGTTGCGTGATCGATGAAATTCAAATGATCACCGATCACCAGAGGGGCTGGGCCTGGACTCGCGCCCTGGTCAACATTTTTGCCGAAGAAGTCCACCTGTGTGGCGATCCCTCGGTGCTCAAATTGATCCAAAATATCACCCAGCTTTGCGGGGATGAATTGGAGGTGGTGAACTACCAGCGCATGACCAAACTGCAAGTGGAAAAGAGGCCCATCACGGTGGGGGAATTGCAACGATCCGATGCCCTGATCGTCTTCTCCCGACGCAATGCCCTCCGCTACAAGCGAGACCTGGAGCGCCTGGGGTTTAAAGTGTCCATCGTCTATGGAAGGCTCTCGCCGGAAGTGCGCCGCGAACAGGCGCGCAAGTTCGACACCCAGGAAACTGACATCATGGTGTCCACCGATGCCATCGCCATGGGTATGAACCTGCCCATCCGCCGCATCGTCTTTTCCACCCTCACCAAACATATCGACTCCCGCGAATATCCCATCGTCGAAAGTGAAATCAAGCAAATTTCTGGCCGCGCCGGCCGTTTTAAGCGCTTCCCCACCGGATTCGTCACCTGCCTGACCAAGTGCCAGGACGGCATTCCGCAAATTGAACAGGCCATCCACCGCAAACTGGAACAACAGGGCCAGTGTATGGTGGGGCCAGACCTGGATATTTACAACCAGGTCAACCACGCCCTGGAAAAGCGCGGACTCACGCCCTTAAAACTCTCCGAATTTCTGCGGCTTTTCAACACCATGGATTTCCAAAAACCTTTTTTCTGCGTCGACCTCAAGGAAATGATCGAACTGACGGAAATGGTGGAAGACGCCGACCCCGAATCCCAGCTCAAACCCCACGAAGTCTTCGGCTTTGCCTGCGCTCCGGTCAATTTAGGCCTGGTCGAGCATGTTCAATACTATGTCTGGATTCTCAAACACTATGTCACCACCAGGCCGATTATTAGCGAGGCGATCAACGCCGCCTCCGACGACATCGACTACTTGGAGACTTCCATCAAATGCGTGGAACTCTATCAATGGCTCTCACGGCACTTCAACAACAAAAACTTTGTCTACAACGAGGCCGAATTGCTGGACAACAAGGGCCGCGCCATTGAAAAGCTCAACTCTTTGCTCTCCGACAAAATCGTCCTCACCTGCACCAGTTGCGGCACTAAAATGCCCGACAACGCCAAGTTCAACATTTGTGAAAAGTGTTTCAAAGAAAAGCGCTTCACCAGGAGGCGCAAAAAAACTACTCCCGGTATCAGAAAATCATCCCCCCGCCGGCCTTTGCGAAAACCACCCGGTGCCCCCCGACGGAGAAATCCCGCGGCCACGGGGCCATCTGGCCCTCGCAAAAAGAGCACCCGCCGGCGGCGGCGCTAGAAAGAACGGGAATCTTTAAGCTTTTGCCTTGGCGGTATAGTGGCGATCCAAGGCATCCCTCAAATAAGTTTTAATAACCGCCTGTCTCGACACATTCAGTTCTCCTGCTAAACGATCAAGTTCTCCCAGCATTTCCAAAGTAAAATCAATATTCACCCGTTGGGTCGGTTGCCTCATTTTTCCCTTGTTGGTGAAATATTTGGAAATATCCTTCCCACAGTCGGCAAGTTGTGCAATATCTTCCGCCAATAACTTTTTAGCTGTTTTGCTCATAAAGCGCTCTCTCCTGTTTTGTTGATTTCCAAAGAGTGACCAAATGAAAATACTCCCCATCTTCGTCGTACCTGACCTCGTAAATGATAGAGTAAAGCATGCCACTGGCCCACCCTATCACTCGGAACTGTTCGGGGGCGTCTTTGCGGTAGTCCTCGTAGTAAGGATGATTCCATATTTCTTGCGCTTCCTCGAATCCGATACCCCTTTTCGGATTACTTCTCAGTTGTCGATCTTTCTCGGAGTCATATTTGAACCGCATAATAGTAGTATAACAGTTATACCATTGATGGTCAAATCCTGAGAGAGTCTTGGATTCATCGAGAAGGCCGCAGTAAAAATATGGCCAAAAGATGCCTTCCCTGTATCCCCATCCAAGTTCGTATAAACTAGAAGTATGGCAAATTGGGAAGATTGGAGGGATCGGCTCCAAACATTAGTTGACCAAATTAAATCAAAATTCCAAAAGGCCCCTTCCGAGGAAGAAGGGCCAGAAGACGATTCCAGCGGCAGTGTCTCCAGCGAAGATCAAACCAGGGATATAGAAAATGTTAAAATGGTGGATGCCTACGGCAGAACCATTATCTCCGCTCCCATACAACAAGATGACGAAGACGGGGAAGAACTGACTGAAATTGCGGACACCACACCAACGGCGGATGAGGCAACCCAAATAGATAAAACTAAAAATACGAACCCCAATCTGGAAAAGTCCAAAACCTCCCACCAAATCCCCCGGGCCGAAACGGATGACAAGGCCCCCGACGAGGCCCAAAAAAAGCGCTCCATGCTGATCAAGGTGGCGGCCCTGGTGGCCATCGTCATCGTCGGACTCCCCGAAATCATGAACTTGCTGGGGACAGGGGAAGACACGCCCACCTTGGATGAATTGGAGAAAGAATTAAATCCCCCTGCCAAGAAAAGAAAAAGGCCGCGGCCCAAACCCAAAAAGAAACCCTTTTTCCCCAACGCCAAAAGCGTGGCCAACACCACCGCGGACGCTCCCGCACCCAAAAAGCGGCAAGAAAAATCGCCAAAGAAACCACAAGAGAAACTACAAGAAAAACTACAAGAAAAGCGCGCATTTTTCCCCAATGCCAAAACCGCCGCCAACGCTTCAGGGGACGGGCCAGTTGCCGGCGGTGAAAAACGCCCCTTCTTTCCCAAGGCCAAAAAGGCCCCCCAACAGTCTGCTAATACCACTGCCGATTCGCCACCAAAAGTAGTTCAAAAAACCGCCGACGCCACCAGCGATGCCAAACCCAAAGTTGCCCAAAAGGCCGCCGACGCCACCAGCGATGCCAAACCCAAAGTTGCCCAAAAGGCCGCCGACGCCACCAGCGATGCCAAACCCAAAGTTGCTCAAAAGGCCGCCGACGCCACCAGCGATGTCAAACCCAAAGTTGCTCAAAAGGCCGCCGACGCCACCAGCGATGCCAAACCCAAAGTTGCCCAAAAAACCGCCGACGCCACCAGCGATGCCAAACCCAAAGTTGCCCAAATGCCGAAACCCAGGCCCTCTCCTCGGCCATCTGCGCGGGCACCCGCTTCCGTGCCTACCCCGGCGGCACCCCCAGCGGCGGGGATTCCCCCCGAAACCCCCGCGCGGCCACTGAGCAGACAAACCTCCAAAACACCCGATGCCTCCGGCGACTCTGGCCCTTCCCGGGGAGTGGCCCAAGTTGGACGAGCATTGGCGCAAAATGAAATCGAATACACCTCTCCGCCAAATTACCAACGCCTTGGCCGTGGGCTTATTTATAATTGCGATGGAAAACACTGGGCCTGTGTGGACAAGTTTTCCTACTTTCAATGCAGGGAAAATCAGGTTTGGAACGAACGCCACCAACGCCCCCACGAATGTGTCACCAGAAGCGTGTACGCTTCCAGCAAAGATTGCACGACCGTGCAAAAACACTATATCAACACCGTCGCCGACACCGACTTTTGTGATTTGGCCAAACCGGCCGCAGAATAAAATCCCGTGCTGGGCCAAGATGGCCTGAAGTATGGGCCGTTACGCCGCCTGTTTGAGAAATTCGCCTTGTACCGCCGTCAATTTAAAAGTGTCTTCCCCCTTTTGGTGCTCCCGCCGCATGGCCTGGCAAAAGTGCTCCACCAAATTGGGGTCGAACTGGCCTCCCGAAAATTCCTCCAGTTCCCTGAAGGCCACTTCGTAGGAGAGGCCCTGGCGGTAGGGACGGTTTGAAGTGATGGCATCAAAGGTGTCGGCGATCAAAATAATGCGCGAAAGGAGGGGAATATCCTCGCCTTTGAGAGCATCGGGATAGCCGCGGCCATCGTAGCGCTCGTGGTGGTGTTTGGCGTATTTGGCGGCCTTTTCAAAGGGTTTGAAATGGGCAATGATCTCGGCCGACAGCGAAGGGTGCCCCTTCATCTTAACAAACTCGTCTTCGGTTAGACGCGAAGGCTTGAGTAAAATGGCGTCGGGAATACCGATCTTGCCGAGGTCGTGAAAGAGGGCAGCGATTTCCAAATCGTAGAGTTCCTCCTCACTGAGGCCCACTTCCCTACCCAATGCCAGGGAAAAATAGGCGACTCTGGTGGAGTGTTCAAAAGTGTAGCGGTCTTTGCAACTGAGGGCGTGCATGATGGTGTGAACCATCATATCGCACAACTCTCTTTTTTCGTGTTCAAAATCCTGCCGCTCCTTGTCCCTCTCGGCCTTCGCCACTGCCGCCTTGTCTCGCGCACGGGACAGGGAGACGACATTGCCGGCGGTTCCGCGCGACTGGTTTTTTCTCCCACTCTGTTTTTTGGCCTTAGAGCTAGGCATAGTTTGGCCTCCATCAAACTCTACGCCCCCCTCTATCGGCAAATTTGCGGGCCAGCTTTAACGGCGTTTTTTTTTGTGTTTTTTTTTGGCCAAATAAAATCAAGTTAAGGGGCCTTATATTTGACTAATTCCCAGGGATAAAAAGAGGAGTGCCAACTTGAAAATTCCCTTTTGAAGAACAAAAAAATTCTGGCCAAAATCCTCTCTAAGTTGCTAAATTTGTAGGACTGGAGTCTTTTATGCACGCTTTCACAAAGTGGGCCACCCTTGGGATGGCCTTTTTATTCTTGACCCCTGCTGTGGCCCACGGCCAGGGAACTTGTACCAATGTCCACACCTGTAGCGCCAACGGCGATTTGGCCCGCTTGCGTACCCTCGCTGATCGGGGCCATGACCTCAGTGCCCCCGATGGAAGAGGCCGCACCCCCCTGGCCCTGGCAGTCTGGGCCAACCACATCACAGTTATCGAGTTTCTAGTGGAGAGGGGAGCAGCATACGAAGGGCGTCACAACACTCCCGAAATGCGCCGGCTCGCGCGCTATATCCTGCACGCCGGGGTAAACATTGTCGCCATCGCCTCTCGGCAGTGCCCTTCCCTGTTGCAGGCCCTGCCTGAAAACGCAAAAAGAGACTTGGACAATTTTTACCAAATGGCGAGAACGGAAAGCGGCCGCTGGATGATGGCCAATATTGCCAGTCGCGCCCAGTTGGGAACCTACGCCCACCGCGCCCTGGAGGCCTTGGGAGAAATCCACCGCATCGGCGGCATTTGCTCAATGCAGTCCTCGCCGGAACTCTTGCGCAAACTCGGCATTTCATAAGTATTTTTATGACAATTTTGCTTTGGGATGTGATCTATTAGCTTTCTTCAAAGTGGTCGAGAGGCAAATTTTTATAGCGCAAATAATCTTCCAGAGTGCCCGTTGATTCCTCCCGATCGCGGGGCGAATCCTCCCGCTTTTGGGTGGGCAGAAAGTGGGGGCCTTGAGGTTGCGAGGAAGCGGGGGCCTGTTCTGGAAATTCCCGCCCCTGGCCATGCCTGGCCGAATAGACGGTATCCCGTTCGAGGCCGTCGAGTTTGCGGCCAAAATACCCCCTCAATTCTGGGGCCAGAGAGGCCTCAAACTGGCGCAGTTTCTCCAGGGAGTGCTCAAAGTGACGCTTGAATTTGAACAGTTGCTTGGCGTCCGCCCGGTGAAAGAAGTCAAAATACTTTTTGCGCGCCTGGAGGTGTTCACCCAGCAAATGGAAGTGCGCCCGCTCCGCTTTTTCCAAAGCGTTTTCCCGATTCTTTTTGGCGCTGTGGCCTCCGCTCCTGCCCCCATTCTTGCGCCCACCGCTATGCCGATGGTGCCTGCGGTTATGCCCCTGCTTATTGGGAGGCCTGCGGGAGCGGGAATGTTTTTTTCTGGCCTGCACGGCCCCCATTGTTAAACGCATGATGCACATTCGTCAAATCCGGTTTGAAATGGAAATTCAACCGTGTTATTGTGGTCGCCACCATCAACGGGAGTTCTGTCCATGCCCACTTCTCTACCTACCTCCAGACCGATTAAAGTCGCAGTTACTGGGGCGGCCGGACAAATCGGCTACGCCCTGTTGTTTAGAATCGCCTCTGGCCAAATGTTCGGCGCGGACATGGAAGTGGAATTGCAACTGCTGGAGTTGCCCGCCGCTCGGCCCGCCCTCGACGGAGTGGCGATGGAATTGGACGACTGCGCCTTTCCCCTGCTGAAAAAGACCGTCTGTAGCGACCGGGCCGAAGTCGCCTTCAAGGATGCAGACTGGTGTCTGTTGGTCGGAGCAGTGCCACGGGGGAAGGGCATGGAGCGCAAGGACTTGCTCCACACCAACGGCAATATTTTTGTGGCCCAAGGCCGCGCCATCGATCAGGTGGCCGCCGAAGATGCCAAAGTTTTTGTGGTGGGCAACCCGTGCAATACCAACGCACTCATTGCCCAGCGTTCGGCCCCCCGCCTGCCGGCACAAAATTTCTTTGCCATGACCAGACTGGACGAAAACCGCGCCAAGGCCCAATTGGCGCACAAGGCGGGTGTGGAAGTGGGCCAAATCGCCAATATGACGATTTGGGGCAACCACTCGGCGACCCAATACCCGGATTTTTTCAATGCCACCATCGGCGGGCGGCCAGTTCCCCAAGTCATATCTGGCCAGGCCTGGTTGGAGGGGGATTTTATGACGACTGTCCAACAGCGGGGGGCGGCCATCATTCAGGCCCGGGGGGCCTCTTCCGCGGCCTCGGCGGCCAACGCCATCGTCGAGAGCGTCCACCATCTCACCCACGACACTCCCCCGCAAGAAAGTTACAGCATGTGCCTGTCCTCCCGCGGCCAATACGGCATTAGCGAGGGACTGATCTTTTCCTACCCCTGCCGAACGGAGAAAGGTACCGTTAGGGTTGTCGAAGGAGTATCACACAACAGCTTTGGCCAGGAAAAACTCAACCAAACCCATCAAGAACTACGGGACGAAGAGGCCACCGTGAGAGAACTAGGCCTGATCTAACCTCTCCAAACAACACGCCCCGAAAGGCCTTATACTGGAAGGGTGAAAAAACACTTGAGCTTGTTTAAAAACCCGGAACTGGGGCAAAAGCGGAAATGCGATCGCCGCACTTTTCCCCGCTTCCCCTTCAACCGCCTGACTTTCAAGGCCGAGGGGGGGCCAACTTTTGCCGTCGATGACTTGAGTTACAGCGGGATGCGCCTGTCCCTGAAAAACGGCGAACACCCCTACACCTCGGGGGATTCCCTCCGCGGTTGCCTGCGCTGGCGGCAACAAACTTTGCAACTGGAGGGCCATATTCAGTGGGCCGAAGCGGGCCTGTTGGGCATTTCCTTTCCCAAGGAAGAACCGTTCGACGGGGAAATCCGCCGCTTTTTGGGATCAGAATACATTGTGGCGGGGATGCGCTGCCTGCACCGGCCAGAATTTAACCTGGAACTCCCCCCTGGCCTAAAATACTGGCTGCAATCCGACGCCCCCGTGGAACTCTTTGTGTGGCACCACCTGGGGGGGCAAATCGCCCGCTTTCACCTGATCGCCTTTGGCCATTTTATTGAATACATCGACGGCCAGGGCCTCTCCACTGGCCAGATCGTCGAGCGCCGCGACCGCCAAACCCCCCTCTCCGAAGAGAGCGAGTGCCTGGTTCTGCCCGACGCCCAAATCGACGCAGACGCACTCCGCCTCGCTGGCCAAATTGCTGGCGAACTCAACTCTGATCACCTGCCCCTCGAGGCCCTGCAATTTTTGCGGCTCAAGCTGGCCCATAGCGCCTAAAGACACTTAGACAAAAGGGTGGCCAATCCCCTACAATGCTAGGCGAGACTTGCGCGGGAGAAAGTTGAAATGAACCGGAATTTGGCCCTGGAATTTGTGCGAGCGACAGAAATGGCGGCCATCGCCTCGGCGCGCTGGATGGGCCGCGGGGACGAAAAGGCGGCGGATCAGGCGGCGGTGGATGCCATGCGCTCCATGCTCAACACCATCGACTGCGACGCCACCGTGGCCATCGGCGAGGGGGAGCGGGACGAGGCCCCCATGCTCTACATCGGAGAAAAAGTGGGCACTGGCAGTGGCCCCCAATTGGATTTGGCCATCGATCCTTTAGAGGGGACTACCGTGTGCGCGGTGGGGGCCTCCAACTCCATTTCGGTGATGGCGGTGGCCGAGCGGGGCAATTTCCTCAACGCCCCCGACACCTACATGCAAAAAATTGCCGTTGGCCCAGCGGGGCGCGGCCTTATCGACCTCACCGATTCCCCCGAGGAAAACTTGCGCCGCTTGGCCAATGCCAAAAACTGCAAAGTGGGCGACCTCACGGTGGTGATCCTCGATCGCCCTCGCCACCGGGAACTCATCGGCCAAGTTCGCCGGGCGGGAGCGCGCATCCGCTTGATCGGCGACGGGGATGTGGCCGCCGCCCTGGCCTGCTGTGAACACAGTTCGGGAGTCGATATGCTCTTAGGCATCGGGGCCGCCCCCGAAGGGGTGATCGCCGCCGCGGCCCTGCGCTGTATGGGCGGGGATTTCCAGGGCCAATTACACTTTAGAAACGAAGAGGAAAAAGAGCGCGCCCGCCGCATGGGCATCGCAGACTTGGACAAAATTTACAACCTGGAAGAACTCGCCGCTGGCCATGTCATGTTTGTCGCCACCGGAGTGACCACTGGAACCCTGTTGCAGGGGGTGCGCTTTCGGCCAGAAGGGGCCACCACCCAATCCATCGTCATGCGCTCCCAATCGGGCACCATCCGGCACATTGATACGGAACACCGTTTTGATATGAAGCCGCGCTACTAGGGGAAACAGTATGGCCCAAGCGACACGCACCGAAACTTGGAACCTCCCCATGGGGGCCATCTACCAAACCATTGTGGACTACGCCAGTTATCCCGAGTTCGTCAAGGGCATCGACCAGGTTGAGGTCTTGCAAAACGATGAGGAGGGCGCACGGGTGGAGTACGCCCTCAACCTGATCAAAAAAATAACTTACACTCTCAAACTCACCCACTGTCCGCCGGGGCGGGTGGACTGGGAGTTGGAATCGGGCAGTCTGTTCAAACAAAACCGGGGGAGTTGGGAACTGGCCGATTTGGGCGGGGGCCAAACCTCGGTCACCTACCGGGTGGAAATTCAAATCAAGGGATTTTTCCCCCGCAGTATCGCCCAACAACTCACCCACAAGAGCTTGCCCAGCATGATGGAATCCTTCCGCAAGCGCGCCGAAGAGAATAACACTGCCAACTAGGGGAAACACAGTGGGAAAAAAAGAGCGGGAACGGGGCCTGGGGGATATGTTCAAAAAAATTTCCACCGTCATCGAGGGCGGGACCTTGCTCTCGGAAGAGGCGATCAAGGGCCTCCTGGGCGACAGTTCCCTGCCAAAAAATATCGTCAACCACCTGCTGGAAAACGCCCGCACAGTGAAGCGCGATTTTTCCCAGTCCCTGCGCGACGAATTTCGCCACTACCTCTCTAAAGTGGAAGAGGGCAAAATCATCGATCACTTGGCCAAAAACTACGACATAGAAATCAAGGCGCGTTTTTCCCTGAAGAAAAAAAAGAGGCCTCCTAAAGATTCTCTGTGAATATCGTCCCCCGCTTAAATGCCATCAAGGCGGAGTGCGCCCGCCACCGCGCCACTCTGATCGCCGTCAGCAAAACCCGGCCGCTGGAAGAGGTGCGTGTGGCCCACGCCGCCGGACACAGGGACTTTGGGGAAAACCGGGTGGACGAGTTATTGGACAAGGCCCACGCCGCCAGCGAAGCTGGCCTTGCCGGTTTGCGCTGGCACTTTCTCGGCCGCCTGCAATCCAACAAAATCAAAAAACTTTTCCGCGTTCCGCATCTCGCCGCCATCCACAGCGTTGACCGACTGGACTTGCTAGAAAAACTCTATGTTTGCTCCTCCGTGCTGGCCCGGCCAGTGGACTACTTCCTGCAAATCAACACCAGCGGGGAGCGAGAGAAGGCGGGCCTGCCCCTCTTGCAAGACGGGCGGGAAGTGTGGGAGGCAATCGCCGACTTGGCCAAGCGCATGGGCAACTCCCCCCTGCGCTTGCACGGGTTGATGGCCATGTCCAAACTGAGAACCCCAAACTTCGAGGAGGACGCCCGTGCCTGCTTTGAGGCCTTGGGTGAACAGCGCCGCCTGCTGCGGGAAAACTTCGACTTTCCCGACTTGAAACTGAGCATGGGTATGTCCTCCGATTATCTTCTGGCCCTAGCCACTGGCAGCGACTACATTCGGGTGGGGAGGGCGATCTTTCAGAACAATAATGCATAATGTCTTAAAATTTTATCTTGGAGGGAATAAAATTCTTGTGTGGACGATAGTAAGGATGCTACAAACTACCATGCAAAAACGGCGGGGAATACCACGGAAGGCCTTGAAAGGGTTATGAAGGCCCTCCTTGAATCGTTTGCTCAAAACGACTTGGAAGGTATCGAAGTGCAAATTGAAAAATTACAGGATCAAGTGAGAAAAGCGAAAGACAATCTCCGGGAAAATCGTGAACAAAAAGAAGAAAATATCGACAGAAGAGAGTCAGAATACTCAGGATGGGTGCGAAGAGAAACAGACTATTCAGGATGGTTCCGACGAGAGCTGTCAGCAGAAAACTGGTTTAAAAGCAACGAGAGACGCAAAAAGGCCTAACCAAGAGTGTTGGGAAAGTGCCTTTGATTATCTCTATAAAAAAAGTAAGAAAGATAATCTCGGCACCTTTTTAAAAGAATCTAGTAAATTATTAACAAAATGTGCAGAAAATCTCTGCCTTCACCCGCTATTAAAAAAATATCATTCCGTCTTTTTATGGACAAAAGCACCACTAACTGACTTTCACCTCAATAAAATCCATGAGCGTTTAAAAGAAGAAAAGGCCAAATCAAAAGATATTCTTTTAATTCTTGATAACTATGGGGGCCAAATAGAGCCAGCATTCCAAATCAGTAAAATATGCAATAAATACAAAAAAGAAAATTTTATTGTGGCCATTCCGAGAAGGGCAAAATCTGCGGCCACTCTAATCTCCATAGGGGCCAACCAAATTCACATGGGCGACCTCAGTCAACTTGGGCCAATTGATCCCCAACTCCCTCACGGCATCCCTGCACTTGGCATCCACGACGCTCTCAATACTCTGGCCAAAGTGGTCAAGGAATACCCCGAATCGGTGGATTTGTTTTCCCAATTTTTAGATAAAAAAATCAATTTGCAAATTTTGGGGTGGCTGGCCAGAGTTCCCGCATCCGCCTCGCAATACGCCCAAAAACTTCTCTCCATCAATTACGGTGAGGATCAATATAAAGAAAATATTAAAAAAATAGCTAAAGACCTGGTTGAGGCCTACAAAGACCACGGATTTGTGATCGATGCCGATGAGGCCAAAATTATCTTAAAAGATATTGATGAGGCGATGATTCAAACCAACACAGACCTTATTAACGAAATTGAGAACTTCTATTCAAATCTATCCGAATTTAAAAATTATACTGAATGGACTTGGGGAAATGAAGATTTCTCCCTTCAGCTCCACATTCATATTGTGGGAAGACCAGAGTGTAATGTATTCCACACTATACACAAAAGAACCCAAGATTGATTTCCCTCATCTCTCTACAATTACTCGTATTCAAATGAAAAACTATGATAAAAGCAAGGTAAGTGTTCACGATTTAGGTCAGATTGGGGGGAAGCACGGAGACGCCAGGAGGGCGACGAGCGACGACTGCCCCGATGGGCAGTGCCGGAGCAGGATGCGAAGGCAAGATGGCCTGAAGCGTGAGCAGTTACCCCTCGCCTTTTGCTACCACCTGGAGGGCCTCGACCCCTTCGCCCACCTGGCCGCCGAAGACTTCTTGTTGCGTTCGCGCCAAGGCCCGGGCCTGGCCTTTTGGCGGGCCAAACCGTGCGTGGTGCTCGGCCGCTATCAAAATCCCTGGCGGGAAGTCCACTGGCAAAAACTCAAAGCGCGCCGGGCCTTGATGGTGCGCCGGCAGAGCGGAGGGGGGTGCGTCTACCAAGACGAGGGCAACCTCAACTTTGCCTTTTTTGGTGCACTTCAAGACTTGGACAAAAAGCGCCACTTGGACATCATTTGCAAAGCACTTGCCGATTTCGGCATCCAAACTTGGCCCAACCCCAGGGGCGACCTCTTGTGCCGGCAGGGGAAGCGGGTGTTTAAAATTTCCGGCAGCGCCCTGAAATGCACCAAAGACCGCTTTCTCCACCACGGCACACTCCTGGTGGACGCCAACCTGGAACTGCTGAGGGAATTGCTCAACCCGCCCCCTTGGAATATCAAAACCAAAGCGGTGGCCTCCAGGCGAAGTGCCGTCATCAATCTCAGGGACATACAAGGCCATACCTCCGCGCTGGGCATGAAAGCGCTCATAGATGCCATTGGCCACTACTTTGGGGCCACACTGGGTGGGCAATACTTGCGGGAGGTGGAAAATGTGAACTCGAACCACTTATCCGATGCTACAACTTTACACCGTTTTACCAGTCCCCAGTGGATTTGGGGGGAGACTCCACCTTTTGATTGGGAGTGGGCCGATCACAACCTGAGTTTTCAAAAGGGCAAATTACAAAAGATGACACCTCTTTCAAAGGCCAAATTTGGAGGTAGGCAAGGCCCAAGATTTGAGATAAAATTTTTGCAGGAAAGAGACATTTGGCAGGAGTCCCCCATGTTTGGCCACGGAGTTGAGGCCTTGGCCAAGTCATTTGGGCCATACCAAATTCATCAATTAAAAGCATTTTGTGGCCAACCCGACACTGATGGGGGAAGGGCCTAGGAAAAGGACTGATGTCTTCCAGCACCGCCCGTGGCCCCTCTCTCGATGTTTCCGATGAACCTCGCCTGAGAAAGCAAAGTTTAAAAATTTGGTTTGACTACTCCAAAGAACGCTGGCCCATTTACGCCCTCGGCATCGTGAGCGTCGCCCTGGCCTGTACCATGCAGGTGATGACCACCCGGATTTTGGGTTGGATTCTCGACTTTTTTGGCCACCAAACGGTTCCCTTCTTTCTGGAGGGCACAGCATACGATCGCATCACCACCTTTAAAATTCTCTTTTTCCTCCTGATCACTTCGTGGATACTGCTCTTCCTTTCGCGCATCGGCTGGCGGCGCACTCTCACCCGCCAAACCCACTGGGCCTCGGCCAAACTGAAAACCGATATATGGAAACATGTCCGCTTTTTCAAGCGCCGGGATTTGCTCCACCAATACACCAAGGGCGTCTTGATGAACGCCACCACCAGCGATGTCAACACCGCCCGCTTTATTTTTGGTTTTACCCTGGTGGGCGTCTTTGACACCCTCTTTTTGGGACTGGTCACTACCATCGCCATGTTTTCCATTCACCCTCCCTTAACCCTGTGGGTGATGAGCGTTTTTATTTTGCTCCCCTTGGTGGTGAAAAAAATTTCCGATCGGGAGTCGCGCCTGTACCGCACATCTCAGGAATTTTTGGGAAGTTTGAACGAACTCGCCAGTCAAATTGTCTCCACCATCCGCTTGCAGCGCTTTACCCACACCGGCATGGCCTGGAGAGAGCGCTTTTTAAAGGCCGCCGAACAGTACCGCCGGCAACGCCTCAAGGCGGCGCAAACCACCTTCCTCTACATTCCAACCATGGGACTTTCCAGCGTCTTCGGCTACCTGATTTTGCTCACCGTGGGCGTCCACCTGGTTCTGCAAGGGGAATTGACCCTGGGAAGTTTTGTGGCCATGCAGGGACTCATCTTTATGTTGCAAGGCCCGATGGCGGAATTTGGCACCATCGTCTCGGAATTGAAAAGGAGTCTGGTGTCCCTGGACAGATTGTCCAAAATCTACACCCATCCAAAAGACCCCCACCTCACTGGCCAGGGAGAAAAAGTGCCGTCCGACTCGGTTCGGCCCGTTTTACAAGTGAGCAACCTGTCCTTTCGCTACCCCTCCAGCGGCGTTCCACTGTTGCGAAATTTCCACCTCTCCCTCCAGCGCGGAGAGCGGGTGGGGTTTTATGGCCCCATCGGTTCCGGCAAGTCCACCCTGCTGCGCATTTTGAGCGGCATCGAGAGGCGCATTGAGGGTTCCGTCCAACTGTGTGGCCGCCCCCTGGAAACCTACCAACACCAACACCTGCGCCAGTACATTGGCCTTTTGGAACAGGAGAGTTTTCTGTTTGCCAGCAATATCCGCCAAAATATTTGCCTCGACCGCCACTTTTCCGACGATGAAATTTGGCACTTCCTCAACTTGGCGGAACTCGCCAGTTACATCATGCAACTGCCCTACCAACTGGAAACGCCCCTGGGCGAGGTGGGGGTCAACCTCTCGGGAGGGCAAAAACAACGGTTGGCCCTGGCGCGGGCCTTGGCGCGCCGACCACAATTGCTCTTTCTGGACGACTGTCTCAGTGCCGTCGACAGCGTGACCGAGAAAAAAATCCTCGCCCATCTCGACAATGAACTCAAAGACACCGCTATGGTGTGGGTGGCCCACCGGAAATCGACCCTGAAATACTGCCATCGGGTCATGGAGTTGAAATAGTGTCCAACTCCCTTTTGAGCACCAAAAAGGCCCCTCCATCCTATTTGTCCGCCGACGAACAAGACGACCGCACCTCTTCGGCCAAAACCCTGGGCGACTTTAAAGCGTTTCTCACCATCCTGGGATACGCCAGGCCATACCACCTTCCCCTGGGATTGGGACTTTTGTGCATGTTGCTCGCCTCCCTGTGCACCATCGGCACGGCCAAATGCTTAGGCCTGCTCATCGACCAGGGCCTGTTGGCCAAAAATCAACTGACGACTTACCAGTGGGGTGCCGCCATCGTCTCCCTGGAAATTTTCAATTTGGCCCTTTTGTGGTGGGGCCGCAATCTTTTGGCCAAATACAGTTCGCTGACCGTCCTCAACCTGCGCCACACCCTCTTCAATTACCTGCAAAAATTGCCCATGAGCTTTTACGACCGCCAGCCAGAAGGCCGCATCGTTACCCGCATCACCCACGATGTCGAGGGCATGGAGAATTTCTTTGCTCAAAATATGGGCCGCTTGCTCAACGCCACCTTTATGGCCTCACTGGCGATGGTGGCCATGCTGACTGGAGATTTTATCTTGGGAGGCGTGATGGTCTTGCTCACCCTGCCGGTGATGCTCTTTATCTACTGCACCCGCCATTGGGTTAGAAGTGTCAACCGCCACATGTCCCGTTCAACCTCCGCCCTCAACTCGCGGCTCAGCGAATTTTTATCTAGCCTTCCCATCATCCGCAACTATGGCCTGGAAACATGGTCGCAGGAAAAATTCCAAGACAGCGTAGACGACTCCCTGGCCTCCCACCTGCGCGCCAACAATCTCTACTCCTGGAGCCGCCCCCTGATGGCCCTGATGTGCAGTTTTCCCCTGATCGGTCTGGTGTGGTTTGGAGGGTTGAAAATTTTTGCCGGCACCATGGCGACGGGACTCTTCGTCTCCATGGTGGGGTATTGCGAGCGCTTCTTTACTCCGGTGATGATGCTGGCGCGGGAAATTCATGTCATCCAACAGGCCTTTAGCTCCACCGAACGGGTGGCCAGCTTTCTCACCCACGCCACCGAAGAACAGGTTTTGGGGGAAGATGGCCAACTCGACTTGCCTCCGGAGGAAGTGCGGGGATCAATCGAGTTTAAAAATGTGTGGATGCACTACCCCCACCCCGAACGGGAGGCCCCCAAATGGGTTTTGCAAAATCTCTCCTTTCATATTCGGCCGGGAGAAAAAGTGGGCCTGATCGGTGCCACCGGATGCGGCAAAACCACCACCGTCTCCCTACTCGCCAGGCTGTACGAATACCAGAGGGGAGACATCACCCTCGACCACCACTCGATCCGCTCTTACCAACGCAAATTCCTGCGCCAGAACATTGGGTTGGTTTCCCAGGACGCCATCCTCTTCAGTGGCACCTTGAGAGAAAATTTATGCCTGGCCCACAAAATCCCCGACGAAAGCATTACGAGTGCCTGCCACACCACTGGCCTGGCCAAAATCATGCAAGAAAAAAAGTGGGGCCTCAACTCCACCATTCTGGGCATGGGTTCCAACTTGAGTTCCGGGGAAAAACAATTAGTCACTCTGACCCGCACTCTGTTGGCCAACCCCTCCCTGCTCATTCTCGACGAGGCGACCTCTCACATTGATCCCTATATTGAAGAAGTCATCCACCGCGCCGTGGGCCACATCATGCGGGGAAGAACTTGCCTGATCATTGCCCACCGGCTCGCCACGGTGAAAAATTGCGACCAAATTCTGGTCTTTCAAAAGGGCCTGCTGGTGGAACACGGGCCACTTCCAGAACTGCTCAAACGCAAGGGCCACTTTTATCACATGCACCAGGCACAAACCGGATAGGGGCCGGACAAATGGGCCGAGTTCGTCTATAATGAAGAAAAGTCCGACTTTTCAATAGGGAAGGGGAACTGACTATGTGGCCAAAGCGATTGTCCAACTTTTTGAATCTACGGGCCTTGAGCTTCACCGAAGTGATGATCTCGACGGCCATGCTCAGTGGCATCGGTCTGGTCGCACTCAATGTCGGCGACTCACAAAATCTCGATGCCAACTTTTCCGAAACTGATTTGGCCATTGAAGTCCTCTACCAAAATATTTACCTGGCCCTGGAAGACCCGCAGGCCTGCACCAATACCCTGGGGGGAAAGGGCACCAGCATTTCCAATGGAAAAGTTCTGGGACAAATTTATAAGCGCAACGGGGGAACGCTCATCGCCTCCGGAGGCAACGACGCCCGCGATTTGGTTCGCCTGGACTCTATCAAATTGAGCAATTTAACCCGCTACTCTGGCCAAAACTACGCTGAGGTCAACATTGATGTCACCTTTAAAAAATTGAGTAAATCTCTGGAGAAAAATTCGGGGCCGCGATCCATCACCCATGCCATTCCCCTGCAAATTGACTTCGACAGTAGCGGCCTGGAGACCTGTTTTCTCCCCTCCACGGAAACTGGCCAAACCCTAGTGTGCCGGCAAATCTACGGCACTTACAATGAAAAGACACAGGATTGCAAACCTTCCTTTTACAATCAGGATTGCAGAGTTAATTCCAGACAACCCGCCAGCGCCTTGTGCCACTACACCATGTCCAAATTTGATGCTCAAACCGAATACTCTTGCTCTCCCATCAGTATTGAACCCGACAACAGCATCTCTTGCCCTTAATTCGCCCCCTGGTCTAAAAAAAACTTACAATGCTGCGTTTCATAGAAAGTCTCCTTGACTCAAAACGCACAATCTTGGTATGATTTTAGTGTTGCACAGTCAAAGGCCTGTAACTTTTAGCAAGGAAGTGCTTTATGGCCACGATGAATTGTGTGCGGCCCTTTGCGCAGTCAAATGAGCAAACGGAAAAAGGGGCGAGTACCCAACAGAAAGTTTCCCTCGCCTCTTTAAGCACTCTCACCGGATTCCCCATTGATTTTATCAAAGGCGAGTTGTTGTTGGAGAAAGACCACTACTCCCTGGACGAATTTCGGGAAAAAACCATCCAATACATTGAACGCCGACGGGGCCTGTTGCGCCTGGCGCGCTAAAATACTGCGCAGTTTTGGCCCTTGTCTCTATCTCTTTGGAAAAAATAAACTTTTGTTATTTTAGAAAAAACCTGTTAAAACACAGAGCACAAACTAAAAACAAGGGAAATAGTGCCTGAAATATCGAGATTTTTTGGGATTAGAATTACGATGTTTTTTAGGGAACATGGACGGCCTCACTTCCATGCCGATTATCAAGGTTTTTTTGCCATTTACGACATAGAAACGGGAGAAATAATGGAGGGCGACTTACCAAAAAAGCAAAATAAAATCATTAGGAAGTGGGCCAGAGAACACCATACTGAACTGGTGAATAATTGGGAAACGATGAAAAAAGAGGGGACATTCAAAAAAATAAAAGGAGCAGACCGATGATAAGACGAGTTCTTGATGTCACGGCCAAAGATGATTTTTCACTTGTCTGCAAAATGGAAAATGGTGAAATTTATGAATACGATATGTCATTTGTCCACGAAACAAATGGCGAGGCCATTGAGCCTTTGAGAGATATTCAGTTGTTTTTGCAAGTTTGGGTCGATTACGGGGCACTAGAATGGCCTAACGGATACGGCATCCACGGGAATACGGTCGTTAGAGAGGGCAAACTGGTTTCAGAGGAATCGGGTGCTGCTTAAAATAGAGTTTCCAAAACGACAATTTTTATACCTCAAAATACCAATACTCTCTCCTTTTCCCGCCACAACTTGGTGGCATCGGCGTCCAGTTTGAAATCGAGAGAATCGGAACACTCCGTCCGCCCTTGGGCCACTTCTCCTTTTTCCGTTTGATCCATCCAGCGCAAAACCGCACTGGAGGCCCCGCCGGAGAGTTCGTGCCCCCAGCTCACCAAAGTGCCGTCCCCCTTGAGGGCGACAAAGGCAAAGTGGTTGGCGACAATCTTCATCACCCCGCTTTGCACCTGGGAGACGATTGATCCCAAGTCGCCTCCGTAGCGGGGGTCGCCCCAGGCCCGCACCGAACCGTCGGCGAGGCGGACGGCAAAGGCGTGGGGGTTGGAGACCACACTGGCCACTCTGTGGGAGGATGGCCCCAATGTGGAATTGCCCCCCCGGCCAGAGTCGCCCCAGGCCTCAATGGAACCATCGCCCTTGAGAGCGGCAAAGGCGTGGGCATTGAAAAAAATGTCTTTGACTCCGCCGCGCAAACGGGAGGCCACCATGTAGGCATTTCCCCCCCGCCCCCCCTCTCCCCAAGTGGCCACACTGCCGTCGGTTTTGAGGGCGGCAAAGGCCAGGCCATTGGAAAAGATGCGTTTGACTCCGCTGGTGAGTTGGTGGGAAACCAATTGGAAACTGCTCCTCTGTTTGGGTTCTCCCCAAAACACCACCGAACCGTCGGCACGGAGGGCGGCAAAGGCCCGTTCTCCGGGGACAATGCGAATCACTCCCTCCAGGTCGTCGGCGACGATGCCCACCCTCCCGCCAAAAGAGGGATGCCCCCAGGCCACCACCGAACCGTCGGTTTTGAGGGCGGCGAAAGCATGGGCGTTAGGGATAATTTCCCTCACTCCGTGGGCCAAAGCGGTGGCCGCCTCGCCGACTTCGCCCCCCCGTTCGGCGGCCCCCCAAGCGGCCACCGAACCGTCATCCTTGAGGGCGACAAAGGCGTGATCATTGGCGTAAATGTGGCGCACGCCCCTCCTCGGCCGGTTGACCACAGAGCGCAGATTACCGCCGTAATTTGCCCCTCCCCAGGCCACCAGCGAACCATTGGCCTTGAGGGCGGCAAAGGCAAAGGCGTTGGAGGCGATGTCTCTCACTCCACCCTTGAGGCGGGCGGACACCGGACTCAAATCTCCACCGTAGTAACGATCACCCCAGGCCACCACCGAACCGTCGGTTTTGAGGGCAGCAAAGGCCCTGCCGGTGGTAAAAATGTTTTTGACCCTGCTCATTAGGTAAGTGGCAGTTCTATTGGGATTGCCACCCATGAGAGGATTGCCCCAAGTCACCACCGAACCGTCCTCTTTAAGGGCGGCAAAGGCGGCGTGGCCAGCAAAAATCTGAACCACTCCCCTGGCCAGCAGGGAGGAAACGGCACTGGAATCCCCGCCAAACAAAGGCCGGCCCCAGGACACCACCGAACCGTCCGCCGCCAGGGCGGCAAAGGCCGCCTGGGTGGCATAAATTTTACTGATCCGTTCGGGGCCAGAAGGAGTCAGTTTCTCCTTGACTTCTTTCCGGGAAGTGCTCAACAACTGGCGCGCATGGGAATGTAAATCCCGCACCTGCCTGACTTTTTGGCCCTTTGGCAAATCCTGTGGAGTGGCCACGGCGAGAATTGGAAAAAGCACCGCACCCCAAAAACCCAGGCATCTCAATCAGGCCTCCCTGCCACACTCCCATTTTAGTCGACTTGAATGGCGTTATCCCGGTGTGGGCCAAAGGCCGCGCTGGAATCCCCGCCGTAATCGAGATGGCCCCAGGTCACCACCAGGCCATCTTCCCTGATCGCCACAAAGGCGTAATCGTTGGCATAGAGGCGCTCCACTCCACTGGCCAAGTGGGAGGCCACAGCACTGGAATCTCCGCCCAAATTTTCGTGCCCCCAAGCAATCACCTGGCCACTGGCCAGGGCGGCAAAGGCCCCAGAGGTGGAGGCAATGCGATCAATCCCGACATTGAGGGATGCCAATTGCGCACCCACCAGGGCGGAATTTCCCCCCAAGTCCGGGTGTCCCCATGTAATCACGCCCCCCCCTTTTTTGACCGCGGCAAAGGCAAAGTCGTTGGCGTACACTTTTTTCACACCGGAGGCCAGGGCGGAGGCCACGGCACTGCTGTCCCCTCCGTGGTGGCGATGCCCCCAAGTGATCACCGCACCTTCATTCTTTTTGAAAGCGGCAAAGGCCCCGGCGGTGGAATAAACTTTTTTCACCCCCACCAAGTCGGTGGCCACCGCATCGGAGTTGCCCCCGTACAAGGGATGCCCCCAGGTGATGATTGTGTCGTTTGTTCCCAAAGCGGCAAAGGCAAAGTCGTTGGAAAAAATGCGGCCCACTTGCTTGGCCAGAGACGGGGCCACTAAACTGGCATCCCCTCCGTATTGACGGCCTCCCCAAGCAACCACTGAACTGTCTCCCAAGACGGCGGCAAAGGCATAGTCAGTGGCAAAAACTTGATCCACTCCCTCCGAGAGGCCCAGAGAGGCCAGGCCCATATTGCCCCCGTAAAAGGGGTGTCCCCAGGCCACCAGCGAATGGTCTTCCAAAACGGCGGCAAAGGCGTAACCGTTGGCATAAATGTCCCGCACTGGGGACTCAAAAGAAGAAGATGGAAAGTGGCCATCTCCCCCGCTGTATCCCCAGGCCACCACCGAACCGTCATTTTTGAGAGCGGCGAAAGCGGTAAAAGTAGAGGCCACTTTTGTCACTCCACTGGCCAAATAGGGGGCCACCAGGGAGGAATTTCCTCCAAAAAGGGGATGCCCCCAGGTCACTACCGAACCGTCGTCTTTAAGCGCGGCGAAGGCAAAATTGTTGGAGTAGACGCGCTCGACTCCCTCTTCCAGGCGCGGGGCCACGGCCTTTATATCTTCTCTGGTAGCGTGGCGGCCCCAGGTGCTCACCGAACCGTCATCCCACAACAGGGCAAAGGCCTGAGTGGTGGCGGAAACCCGTTGAATACCTTTCACGGTGTGCTGGACAGAGGGTTGTGCGCTTTTGGAAACTTGGAGAGAACTCAGGTCTTTTAAGAGGCGCTGATAGCGCTCCACGGCCTGCAAATTTTCTTCTTGAGCATGAATACTGATGGAAAAGATGCTGGCCCAAAGAATAAAGGCCAGGCCCTTTTGAAAAATTCCCACTTTTTGCATGAACTTGTCCACGGTACACCTCCTTGTTGGCCCAAGACTGCTTTGAAAAAAACGATCACTAAAAATGCTACCGCTTTCCGGCGGGGCCGTCTAATTTTTGTTTTGTCCGACTAAAAAACTAGCGCGGACGGTTCGGCCTCGTCCAAATAAACCCCAGCACTCCCGCTCCGGTGGCCAAAAACACCGCTTGAACTGGCCAGCGCCACTCCCCCAAAAATAAAGTTGTGCCAAAGACTAAAGCAATGCACGCCGAGGCCATGATTTTGGCACGGGTGGATATGGCCCGGTGTTCTCTCCAATTCCGCAAAAGCGGCCCCAAGCGTTTTTGTCGCAATAGCCACGCCTCCATGCGCGGACTGGAGCGGGAAAAGCAATAGGCCGCCAAAATGATAAAGGGAGTGGTGGGCAACAGGGGCACAAAGATGCCCACAATGCCTGCGCCCAAGGCCACATGGCCAGAGAGAAAGAGAAACCAACCAAAAAGTTTGGGCCGCTCCATCTTCACCCGCGCTTCCTGGCGGACAATAAAAAGCGGCGAGGGGCGGGGTGGCCTTCAACGGTTCGATCAGGATCGTTGGGATCGAGGGAGTGGCGCAGAGACGGGTACCCGGGAGGACACCAATCGGTGGGCCTCTGTTCGGACTCGCTGGAAGGGGTGTCGGCCAAAACTTGCACTTCCACAAAGCGCGCCCGCTGCAACCAATTCACCAGGCAACTCACAGTCGGCACAAACCAGACATTGCCCATGCGGGCGTAGCGGCCAGGGGGAAAGAGGGCGTGGGAGTCGCCGCCAGGGATGCCGATGCTCTCCAAAAAGAGCCACCCCCCGGGGGCCAAGGCCTCCCGCAAACCGATCAACTGTTGAATGGGGTTGCGGTGATGATAGATCACCCCCAGACACAGGCAAAGATCAAAAAGGCCAGGCATCAGGTGCACATGTTCGACGCCTAACGGTTCAACAGACAAGTGTGGCAGGCGGGCGTAGTGTTGGATCAAGTCGAACTGGATTTTAAAGGCCGCCACCGGGTCTATCCCTAAGAGCAGCGCGGGTTCCCGATCAATCATGCGGAAGAGAAAATAACCGTTGTTGCAACCGACATCCAACACCCGCACACCCCGCAATGGGGGCAAGTGGGGGGCCAGGCGATCCCACTTGGCGTCCGATCTCCACTCGGCATCGATCTCCAGATCAAAAAATTGAAATGGCCCCTTCTTCCAGGGCATCAAGTCCCGCGCGCACTTTGTGAGGGCGGCACTCTGTTCAGCGCTCAAGGCCTTGTCGGTTTGCAGCTTTATGTTGGGGCCACTCACCTCAACACTGACGGTGTGGCCATCCAGGCGGGGAAGGCCCTCTTTCCACTCAGGCATTCGCCGCTCCCTCTCCGCCTCAAAGCGCGCCCTTCCCTGGGCCAAAATCGCCGCCAGTTGCGGCCCGCATATTTCTTCTAAGCTGGTGAGCATTTATCCCCCTTCTCAAGCGGATTCCCTGGGGATAATGCCATATTTCAAAATTGCTATCAAGACATTTCAGACACCAGTTGTCATGCCTTTTATGGCCAAGAGATTCAACCCATTTGACAAATCTAACCTAAAAAAATATAAAACCATTCTCACTTGAACTCTTATGCCCTCAATTAGAGTCTTAAACAGGAGGTATACCCATGCAAATTATATTTCTGGCCATTTTATTTTCTTTGAGTCACTCGGCCTTCTCTGCCTGCCCAGAACCCTCGCTTGAGAGCTTGCAGCAACAACTTCAAAATATTCGATACATGGTCTCTCAAAACACTCAAACCAACAATAGAATGGCCCTGGCCGGCCTCGATGAAAGTCTGGATTGCCTCAAACAAATAAGACAAGACATCGGCCAGGGAAGATTCAGCGCGACCGAATCGACTCGCACTTCTATCTTTGGCCGCAGTAGCACGAAAAGATATTGCACCAGAGGAGAGTTAGCGAGTGTCGAAGATTCCGCTATCAATAAGGCCATACTGTACTGCTTTGAAGCTGGAAAGAGTGACTGCTCTTCCGTACTGTATAGCGGTATTATTGCCAATCATCGAGATGGATGTTCTGCGAGAGCGATCGTACAAGGGTCGCCCTAATTTTATTCAGGCCAACGAATCATGGCCCCCGCTTGTGGGGATATGGGGGCCATTTCCCAATGCTCGGTAAATCTTTTGAGATATTCTTTTCCTCGACACTGGGGAATTGTAAGAAAAACGATGGCCATTTTGGGGAATGATACCATTGTTTTTTGTGCGGATTGAACAAAAAGGGCATCTTTGGTCACAATGCAAGTAAAACTTGAACGCCAGGCGGAAGAAACTAATTCCCCATTTCGTAATGTCTCCCAATTTTTTTCTTTGGCCGTACTGCAATCAATACCTTGAGACTTTAAGAAAATGGCCAATTCGTGGGGAATGTTATGATCAAGCAACCACATGGAATGTCGTGATCAAGCGGCCACATTGTTTGAAGCGAACTTTATGAGATGATCGGAAGCAAATTTTAAAACTTCGGGCACACTCTCTTCGGGAAAACCTTTATAATCTTGAGCAATATCTTTGGCCGTCATTCCGATGGAAAGACATTCCAAGACATGGGCGACAGATATGCGCGTTCCCTTGACCGTGGGTTGGCCTCCCAAGAGATCAGGATGGTGGACTATCCACTCATAACCAAAATAATTTTTTATCGCATCTTCGTCTTTGGCCACAATTAAATCTCCATTTGTGCTTTCCAAATAATACTGCAAGCGTTGTCTGGTGACAAAAAAGGCCATGACGCCTTTGCTCAGCGCACTATTTTCTCCGCCTCAATGCAAAGTTCTCTACTTCATGGCCCGGTTTAAATCCGCTGCAAATTCCCGGTTCAAATAGGCCCGAAACTTTTTATACCAATTTGAAGTCAAGGCACAATTGACCGCTTTGCACACGGGACTCAGGTCAAAAAAATCCTCTACGCATTTCTCTGGAGTGTCGGTTTGGCCAGGACGGCACATCTCTTCAAGAATGGCCTTCCCCTCGTCGGAGAGGCCCGCATAGAGTTCATAGGGATTGGGGCATTGACTGCGAATTTCGGAATCAAACCGTCTCACATGGCGATAAGTGAGCACAGTGGATGGCCCAAGTCCTAAGAGCGATGCAATCATTTCTTCTCGTCCGTTATTGTCTAGGCCACAGTAGTTAATAAGTTCTTCGCCAAAACAATTGAGGGACAACCCCAAAAAGAAAACAATACACGCAATATTTTTCACCTCTTCTCCCTTATTTATGGGCAGTCTTGCCCCACATTAACGCGGAACTCTTAAAAGGCGGAAACCAACACTGTTGCCCCCGTGGCCAGGGTCGACGCCGTAGCGATCCGCAGAACGCAAGTCCTGCGCGCCGCTGTACCAACCGCCGCCACGAACGACGCGGTCGCGCCCGGAGTCTTGCAGTGGATCAACCCCTCCCAACAACTTTGCAGTGTACGCATCCTCCACCCACTCCCACACATTCCCGTGCACATCGTAGAGTCCAAACGGGTTGGGCGAAAGTTTCGCCACCAGGTGAGTCTGCCCATCCGAATTGTCGTAAGACCATCCGTGTTGAGGAAGTGCGCCCTTATCATTCCCAAACGAGTAAGTGCTCTCCGTACCCCCTCGCGCCATATACTCCCATTCCGCTTCCGTCGGCAATCTATAAATGTAATTGTTTTGCAGTTGATTTAATTTCTCCACAAACCTCTGGGTATTCTCCCACGGCACGCTCTCCACCGGACGGTTAAAGGCAACCTTGATCTTCTTGCCATTCATCACTATTTCTTGCCCTGGGCCCACAAAATAAGACGGATTCTCTCCCATCACCAGCGCATACTGAAGTTGCGTCACCTGTGTCGCCTGCCCTTCAAATGGTTTGGTCAAAGTCACTCTGACTTCTTCTCCAGTATTCCCCATCATAAATTCCCTGGCACCTTCCTTCCCTCCCGTGGGCGAAAACTTCCTGGGGAAGAGAAAACTCTCCAGCACTCCGCGATCAAACAGTGCTTCATCCACACCCGACTTCTGCGCCAAATCCCTAAACACCCCAAACGAGGTGTCCCTATTGATGATCCTCCACACCGCTTCCCGTTTAGACGCCGGAACCAGTTTTAAATAGTGCTCAAACCGTCCCTGCTTGGAACCAATTTGGGTCAGCAAAAAACCCGCTTTCAGTTCCGCATCCCCACTCTGCCCCATCCAAACCTCTGCCGCCTCCGCCAAATTGCCACCTTTCCCCTGCCGCACAACGGATTCCAGTTGGGCATGAATGTTATCCACACCATCCAGCGCCCAACGGGAATCGACGATCCCTCCCCAATTCAGTTTCCTGAGAATTTTCAGGCAGTCCCCTTTTCTCGATGCGCGAACCTCAGTCACCAAATGGCACAAGGCCAGAGAAAACAGAAAAAGACTTGAAGCGTTAAGCATGGCCACATTCTTGAAAAAACCCACAATATCCCCTTTTTTAAGACAGTTCTTTGCCTTTTGTTATGAGATGGATACTTCAAATAATTATTTGAATCAAGTGTTTGGCCCTAAAAAGGGGCCTATAAATCAAGCGGCCTCGATCTTGATTTTAAAATGGGCCTTAGCGCTCTTGAGTTGGTCTTCCAAAACTCTTTTTAAAATCACTTTTTCTGAATACCCCATGACTTTGGCAATCTTTAGGGCCAAAACAATTGAGATAGTACGACGGCCTTTTTCAATATCACAAATAAGGCCTCTGGAAACGCCAAGTTTCCTGGCCAATGCTGTCTGACTCACTTCATCCGCCGCTCTTAGAGAAGAAAGCAAGTGCCCAAAAGTAGAAGGCCCTTTGTTGATTTCATTAAGAAAATCCTTAGCTTTAATACCCATGTTTATTCACCTCCAACACTTCAATAAATTTTACTTTATTTCGTACAATTTTATAAATTGCACGATAGGCCCTATTTAATCGAATAGAGCGCTGCCCCTTACGCTTTCCCCTTAAAGGTTCATCGTGAAAACCTTTAAGTTTTTGAGTTTCTTGCAGGCCAATTTCCTCAATGGAATCAACCCAAAAGTCAAACTTTCGGAGTATGGCCAGAGGCACTTTTTTCAAATCCCTTTCGGCCTGTTTGCTCAGTTGAACCTCTTTAATCATCGTTTATATGTACTCTTTTTTGAGTATATAGGCAAGCTGAACCTCTCTAAATCGGCACTCATTGCCAGAAATTTCTCCCCGTCGGGTGAATTTATACGGGGGGCCGCTTTTTAGGACTGGGCCACTGCCAGTTGCGGATCGCACTTGAACTTCTGTGTCGTTATTGACGCAATGTCCTCAAAAGGCGAAACCTAGGGTTGCTAAAGTAACCCATAACCCCAGGATACTAAAGGATTTTAACACTAAAATCAAAAAATTATTTTCATTTGATGGGCTATTTATGGGCTAAAAGGCAAAATAATGCTCAACAATAAAAGAAACTCTATAAACCTACTTCACACTTGAAATTGCATCGTCTGAACCGCCTCTTTCATAAAGCGGGGGTGAAGGGCCGCGTATTTTTTTGCCGTCATCTCCACCGAAGCGTGTCCCAGCAGCTTGGAAAGCACGAAAATATCCCCTCCGGCCATGACAAAATTCGAGGCGTAGGTGGTTCTCAAATCGTGAAATCTAATCTTTGGAACTTCGGCCTTCTTTACGGCCTTGGGAAAGTAGGAACTCGTCACTTTTGGCGCATGAAGCAAAGAACCCCTTTTGCTGGCAAAAACGAAAGTCTCGTGGCGTTTGTTTTGGGCCAAATTTGCCAAAATCTCAGAAGCAGCGTCATTAAGGGGCAAGTACCGAATAACTCCGGTCTTAGTTGTGTCCTTAGTTTCGCATTCATCCCGAACCCTAGCAATCTCAATTCTCTTCTTTACAAGATCGACTTTATCCCAACGAAGCCCCAAGAGTTCCCCCCTGCGCATACCCGTATTAAGCGCCAAAGCGTAGACGGGAAAACAAAGGTCGTCTTTATTGGCCACTAAAAACTTTTTGACTTGTTCAGGTGTCCAATAAGTCAAACTCCGCGGTGGGACTTTAACTTTCTTCATTCCTGCGAGGGGATTGTGGGCCAAGTAGTTGAGTTTTATGGCGTCGTTGAGCATTTGACTGAATACAATCAAATTTTTGTTTGTTCTTTCAGCACCAATGCCCCTGTCCCGACTCCGTTGGATCACCTTTTGGGCCAAACCCAAATGGATATTTTCCAACTTCATTTTGTTTAAAATGGGCAGGAGGTAGTTTTTTATGACCGAACGGTAGTTAAGCATCGTCTTTCTGGCCATTCTCTGTCCCTCCTTCATCTCCAACCACAATTTGGCAAAAGATTCAAAGTCGATGGATTCGATATGGGCAATGCCCAAGGCCTCTTTTCTGCGAATTTCGGCACCAAAATTCTGTTTCCAGGCCGAGGCATCGGATTTTCGTTTAAAGGTTTTAGTTACGGCCTTGCCGCCCACATAGACCTTTTCACGATAGCTTATGATTTGGCCTGTTTTATTTCTGATCTTTTCCATGTTCTGTTCTCCTTAGTTCAAGGAGCAAAACATGGCCCTGCGTTCTCATTTGGAATGTTAAAAAGCATGTTCCTCTTGCGAGAAACGGCCGCCTTTGCCTTACTATCCAAGGAAAAAGGGCAGTCCTAATGTCGCTCTGGCCATGTTTGCTGTCAAACGAAAATGAAAGAAATTTGCAAAAAAATGGCGAAAAAAAGCGGGCCTATTGGCCCACCTCCACGGTGTGCTTTTGGAGCCATGCTCTGAGGTCTTTTTCTCTGAATCTCACTAAATGGCCTACTTTGACATAGGGAATGGCGCGCCTAAAAATGGCGCTGCGAAGCCAACTCATTTTGACATTTAAGAGTTTGGCCGTCTCTTGGGTAGTCAATAGGGTTTGGTTGTCCATAGTTTGAGGCTCCTTTGGGCCAAAATTTGGCCCTGTTGATTCCGAGAGCACTTCCCCTCACATTTTCCCCGCCCAGGGGTGTGTAAAGGCCTTTTGAGGGTGCTCTCGATGGTTAAAATAGTTGTGGTGGTCACCTAAGTTTGGCCAGAGGTGATTAGCTTTAATTCAGTGCTGTTTTTGCAATGGCCTTTATGAATTATGAAGGCCAAGCCAGCGTCTAATTCTAATCTTCCACAGTAATTTAAGGCCATAAAGTTTGGCCTCATCACGCCATTGCACAGCTTTAAAAAATCTAAAATAGGCCTTGACTATTTTCCCTTTTTTATAGGCAAACTCTTTCCTTTCGATAGCGTGGCAAACCATGTTCAAGTGTTTGGCCCGATCATAACCTTCAGCGAGAAAAGAATTATCGAGATAAAGTAATTTAAGAACATGAACTAACTCTACACCAAGAACGCGATCAAAATTAAATTTCCCTTCTGGAGTGATTCTATCTTCAAGAGTGATGTTATCTACATCTGGCCCTTGCCCTTGCCCGGCAATCTTGCTAAAATATTGTGGTGATAAGTCTAAAGTTTCCAAGGCGTATTTGATAACTTGATTAACATTTTCTCTTTGCTTTTTTCGATCTTCAACACATTTATTTTTATCTATTTTTGTTTTCATCTTATTTTCCTTGATGAGAATGAATAACTCTGCGCAAATAAATAAATTACATCTAATATTTTTCTTTTTTGAAAAACGGCCTTGCATTTGCAAGGTTTGTAAAATTTGTTAAAGTGTCCGATAAAATAACCTTTGTTTTCTGTTCAAGAGTGTGAACTTTGTTAGAACTCATAAACTATATATTACCGCAAAAATTGGCAAAATTGTGCTAATTTTTGCAAATTCACCAAAAAATCGTGATTAAATGCACATTTTATTAAGGGAAATAAGAAATGGCGGAAAATACAAAAAAGAGGCCGAGCACAAAAAACAAAAAATCACCTTACCAAAAAACCAGAGATAAACTCTCTAATACCCCTTTTAGTACAGTGAAAGAGTTAGAAATTGCTGAACATGAAATTGAAGTTGAGAACTGGAAAAGGTTGGCCACTTATAGAAATTTTCAAAAACAACTTTTAGTCCAAGAAAATGAAAATCTCAGAAAAGATTTTGAAGTTGGAATACTTTGCGGTTTTGCAACTAGCGAAGATATTAAAATTAATGGTGGTGATGCTGGCCTTTTGCGAGTGTATAAAGCAAGCGCTGGTATTCAAGTTAAAATTAACGAGAACAAACCGGCCGACCCAGAATTAGTCGCAAATCTTGCTGCAAATATGGCCCATTCTTTTGGTTCTCTGTTCTACGAAGTAACAGGCCTCAAGAAAACTACGGCCCCAAGTAAATTTAATTCTTCTCATTAGACCCCTTTTTAAAAATTGGTTTGCACCTAAGTTAAAAAATGTTTAAGAGGGCGGCCATACTATGCGTCATAAATTTAGACTTGCCTTTAAAAGTATAGATGGTTATTTTTCAATCTAATTTCTTAGGCTCAATGCAACTATAATGCTATGGGCAAGCGTTGACGAGTCGCACACAGTGAGAAGGAAGTCAAAAATGGCAGGAAATAAAAAGAAAACGCCAAGCACAAAAAATAAAAAATCACCTTACCAAAAAACGCGAGAAAAACTCTCCAATACTCCTTTTAACACGGTCAAAGAATTAGAGGCCGTCGATCACGAAATTGGACTTGAGAACTGGAAAAGATTGGCCATCTATAGAAATTTTCAAAAACAACTTCAAGGCCAAGAAAATGCAAGTCTCAGAGAAGACTTTGAAGTTGGAATACTTTGCGGTTTTGCCACTAATAAAGATATTAAAATCAATGGTGGCGATGCCAGTATTTTGCGAGTGTATAAGGCAAGTGCTGGTATTCAAGTTAAAATTAACGAGAACAAACCGGCCGATCCGGATTTAGTTGCAAGCCTTGCTGCCAATATGGCGCACTCTTTTGGTTCCTTGTTTTATGAAATAACGGGCCTAAAGAAAATCTCTGCTCCAACGAAACTTAGTAGTTAATCTACAAAAGAATCTTAGGCAAAATCCTGATTCCTTCTTGCTCGCAGAGTTCGACCGTTTCGGGGTCACTGTAGTGTCCGGTAACTAAAACTGAGCGGCCTTGCAGCTTATGTTCCTTGATAAGTTTGATCCCATCAGTGTTCTTATCCCTAAGATCGTAGTCCATTAGGAAAAACACCCCGTCGTCATATTTCTCGGGAAAAGAAAACGAGCATTTTATGTTGGCCATTTTGTTTTTCCACAAGTCACTTTTTGAAACGCGATCGTGAACCGAAGCATCATCGTCAACCATAATATAATTTTTATGCTTGAGAAAATTTTGATCCAGCTTATAAACTTTGGGAGTCTGGCGGTAGGGAAGTTTTAAAATTGCCGTGGTTCCCTGATCTTGAGTGGATTCAAAGTTAAGAGTTCCTTTCAGTTCCTCGATGCATTTTTTGGCGTGGTAGACTCCCAACCCTTCCCCAAATTCCTTGCTGGAAAATTTTTCAATGCCCATCTTAGTAAGATTGTCTGGAGCAATCCCTGTGCCGGTATCGTTAATTTTAAAGACGATCTCCTTTCGGGTTCTCTCTAACGATAAAGTGACCTTTCCCTCTGCCTCGATGGATTCCACCGCATTGTCGATCAGGTTGTGCATACAGCGCGCCAGATCGTAATTATCTTTTCCCAAGCACAAATCCAGGCAATCGGAAGGAATATCCAACTTCCATTTGACTTCACCCCGTGCTTTATTTTTCACCAGAGACTCGTTGTAAACATCCTTTACCAGGGCCGTAAAATGAAGTGGGATTTTCTTTTGGTGTCTGTGGATACTTTTGCTATTGAATTTAAGATCGTCCAAAATGCTTTTTACCCGCTCATAAAAAGAAAGCAACGATTGCCTGTCCTCATCGGGCAGCACTTTGCAATTCTCGGCAACACCCACCACCGTGGACATCGCCGAAGAAATATCGTGCCGAAGTCTACGCCCCATTTCAAATATGGCCTTGAGCCGCTTTTCCTCTTCTTTTCTCATGGAAACAAAGAAAATACCCGAGAGGGTGCTTAGAATCCCCACAAAAATAAAAAATGAAGTCGCCAAAAAAACAGACTTGACTTCAAAGATTAAGAGTAAATTCCTCTCTCTGAAAAAATAGAAAATATGGGTGTGCAAAAATCCCACCCTTTTGGAGGCCATTTCTTTTTCGGGAAGTTCCCCAGGCACTTGAAAACGGAAGTTGTCTCCCAATGCGATATGGGTTTGCCCACTTTTAATGCCATAAAGTTTAATTCCGGTGACAAATCTTGAGGAAAAAATAAAGCGTTGGTTTTCGGCCAGGGGAGTGATGAGGTTGCCCTGTTGTATATCCACCGCTTTGGTTTCTAAAAAGTTAGTCACAATTTCCTCACCCGTCGCTTCAAGGTGGCGATCAAAAATCATATAGGTGAACCCAACGGAAGCGATGAGAAACAGAGAAAAAATAAGTTTTGCTTTATGCTTGACTATAAACACGCTCGCTCCAATTTTCCACCGACAAAGGCCGGCTGGTTTTCAAAGAGGCAACGGTGAACCAAAACCACATCGTCGAGAGAGTGGGGAACCTCACTATCGATCGCCAGTTTGGGAAGTTCTATGGGGTGAAACGAAACCTCTTTAGGGTAAAGCCGTGCTTCGACCCTTTGGGTTCCATGCCCTTGGCCAAAGTAGGAAAGTCTTTTTTCGTAAAAGGTTGTTGGGCGAAGTTTTTTAACCAAGTTTCGATAAACTCCCAAACTGTGGCGGAAGAGTTCACCCAGCGCCCGTTGTTTAACTAAAGTTGTTTCTCTGATTTCGCCACACGCCCCACCAGTGATCACCCCGCCATTTTTGAGGAAGGCAAAAAAGATGGGAAGCACCAAATTTTCTTCACTCTCAAAGTGTGGCCGTACCTCCACCAGCTTTTTAATGGGGGTAAGTTCGTCGATTTTGCCCAATAAATCCCTGGCCGAGGGTGTGAGTGCAGGACTTTTAATCATGCTGTGGGTGTAGTGGGGATCGTCCCACCAGGTGCTCCACACAAAGCGCTCCACCGCCTCGTGGTAGGCATTTTTTCTGGCCATGGCGTGGGAATTGTCACAAAGGGAAAATACCTTGGGATAGGCCGCAAATCCGTCAGTTCGCTCGGTCTGGCATGAGGGAAGGCCATTTTTGTGCCCCTCCTTAAAGGCCTTGCGTTCCGCCATCTCCATCAGGCATTTGATTGTGGCCAAATGAAAGGAGGTGTCCATGCCCATGGATGCCGATTCAGTGATAATATCCGACTTCCTCTCATCATAGGCCGACACCAAAAAAAAGTTTCCCAGTTCGGCCATTTCTATGTGCTTGGGTAGGGCATCTTTGTTCCTAAGCTGGACAGTAATCTGCTGTAGCCTCTTTTGAATGAGTTGCTTTTTCAAATTCACTTTCATTTGAACAACTGCCAAGGTGAGGGGTAAGTGATTTCCACGGGGATTCTGCTTAAAAGTCCATCATTTTTCGCAATATAGAATCTCTTAAAATGAGAATAGGGCCTGGCCAACGCCTGATCGTAGAGATATTGGTTGATCTCTTGATAGAGTTTTCCATCTTTGGGGTTCCTAATGGCCATCTCAATCATGCCTTGAAACTTGGAATCTTTGGCCATAAATTGCAAGGACTTGTGAAGGCCCGGAGTGAAAAGCATTTGCAAATCCCCGGCAATATCCAAAGGCCAAAAACCACTGCCAAAAGTAATAAAATCCAATTTCCCCTCAATAAAAGCGTCGTAAAATTCGCTATAGCTACTCAGCACTAACGGCCGTGGTATCTCAACCCCAAGGGTTCGGTAAATCTCTTGGGCCACTCCCTCGCGGTTGTTTCTGTGTCCAACGCTTTCGATGATACCCCAACGAGGGGGAGATTTTTTCAAATCGTTGAAACATTGATCCAAGTCTTTTTTAACTGAAAAAGGCGAATTTTGGTCAAGCTGTTCTGGGGTTAAATGGCCAAATATGCCTTCAGCAAAAAGACTCCCGACGGGAAGTATGCCGTTCATTTTAGCGTAAGATTCACTGGCCAAATGCCCGAAGGCCCGCCGGCACTCAGGCCTTTGAAAGGCCTTGGTGTTGGGATTCATCAACATACCGACAAATCTGGTTGCGGTTTTGTTCCTCATTTCAAAATCTTTTTCGAGCGTTTTCTGTTCTTGCAGCGAAACAGTCGCATCGTCTGAATGAATGACCGTTTTATCATCAATGGTTTTGATCCGTTCTAAAATGTTTTCTGTTCCCCAATAGTTAAAAATAATTTTATTTGGCCCCTCAAACTTTAGTTTTTCGTTCTTAATAAAAATCCACTCCTTATCGCCTTTGTGAGCAATGGAGTATTGGCCATTAGTCGGGATTTTATCGCAAATGATCTTATTAGTTTTGAGATCAACGCATCTTTTAGGGATAATGGAAAAAATTTCCAGGCAAAAGCGATAAAAGGGTTCAGACATGGCCTGATTAAATTCAATTTCTATTTTGTTTCCATCAACCTTAATCCCCTCGGGATAACTTTGTAATGGATTTTCGCTTTTTATCCATTCTTGCAGCCCCTTGATATACTTAATGACAGGGAATCCAGGCCTTGTGTAGGCCATTCTCGCCACCGCAAAAGCGACATCTTCCGTTGTCACGGGGGAATTATCACTATATAAAAGGCCATCTTTGACGATCCATGTAGCGTCATTGGCCGCCTCATCATATTGAAAACTGGCCAAGATATGACTGCTTAATTTGTCATTGTCTGAAACTTCCAGTGGTGTCAGGTAGATCATTCTAGCAGTGGATATGTTGTTAGTGTGATCGGCATCCAGTGGGTCAAATGAATGAGGTTCTTCAACATTGGTCAACACATACCGATAACCCCCACCCCAGGAAATAGGCCCTTTGCCTTTCCAAGTGAGAAAGGCAACAATTCCCAACATTCCAAAAAAAATCGAGATCAAGGTTTTTTTCATTTTGTCCTACTTATCCTGCTCTAGTCGTCCATCTTGCGTGGCCGCAGTAATATCCAAAAGATTCACCATCTCAAACTGGGTTTTATTCCCCAACAGTGACCTAAATTGTTCAAAGGGATTATGAGGGTTGATGGGTTCCTGAATAGTGGCACCATACAAAGCGGGGTTATCTGCACGAAAATGATCCCAGTATTGGCCTAATAAATTGTAGTCCACGACATAGTATTTGGAGTCCTCGATCTGGGTGACAACATCCTCACCGATCAAGTTGTCTATGTCTAAAGGAGCATTGGCCATTGACCCCAAATTGAACTCGTCCGCGCCGGATTTTGTCGGGGTAATCTTCACGATCCCAAAATCCTGCGCCAAAGAATTGGCCATACTGGCCAGCATGGCCACAACTGAAAAAATTAATCTTTTCATTGTCTTCACTTTACACCTCCTCCGGTTGGAATACATTTTGGAATTTATACAATAGGCCCTGCCTATCGACAAAAGAAAGTTTGCCAATTTGTAGCTTCTTCATTTTTGATCGCAAAGTTGATCGTTTGTCCCCCAGTCCGAGCCTCTTGGCAGCTACGGAGAGGTTATTGTCGCTTTCTTCCAGCGCTTTCAAGATAAACGCCTTTTGCTTGGCCCTATATCTTTCTTCTAAGTCCAAGAGATCGAGGGAACCCGTCGGCGTTTCCTTCCTAGACCTCATGACCCTGGGCAAATGCTTGGGCATGATTAGGCCCTCGTCCATCACAAGAGACAATTTCTGCATCAGTTGTTTGAGTTCCCTCACATTCCCAGGCCAGGTGTACTTTTCCAGGCAGTGCAAGGCCTGTTTAGATATTTTCTTGGCGGCCCTGGAACCTTTGGCGCAACTTCTGAGGAAGTGGGCCGCCAAAGGGGCGATGTCCTCTTTGCGCTTTCTCAAGGGAGGGAGCAAAAGATCGAGTCCCTTGATCCTATAATACAATTCAAGGGAGAACTGATCCGTTTTGCAAAGTTCTGGCAAATTGGGCCTTGCAGCGGTAATCAATCGAAATTTTACCGATCGCTCTACTGCGCAACCCATGCGGGTTACTGTCTTGGTTTCTAAAACCCGCAAAAGTTTGGCCTGAGCGCTGGCGCTCAAGTGTTGAATATTGTCGAGAAAAACCGTCCCACCTTGTGCCTTCTCAAAAACTCCGGGCCTATCTTTCGCGCCAGGGAAAGCACCCTCAACGCTTCCAAAAAGTTCAATTTCCACCTGGTGGGTGTTTTCTTCACTGCCCAAGCAGTTGACGGTATGGATGCCGTATTTTTTATTTTCCGAGTTCCGGTGGATACCTTCGGCAAGGAGTTCCTTGCCGGCCCCCATTTCTCCGAGAAGCAAAATATTGAGGCCACCAGGGGCAAAGCGCAGGGCCTTTTGGCAACAATCTTCAAGGGAGAGCGAAGTGCCTACAATGCTTTTATGCAATTTGCTGGCAGAAGTGGGCCTTAGCGGTACTGGCACATTCTGCTCTTCGGCCGGCATAAAACTTTCTTCATATTCGCGCACATGGTGTTCGGCAAATGCCAAAGTTTCTTGCCTTCTCGCCGGTTTGTAACGGTAGTGATCGATCGCAGAAGAAAGCCACCCTTTCACTGCTTCCTCGGAGGAATCGCCGGAGACAATGCAAACGGTGATCGTGGGGTTTAGGCCCTTGAGCCTTTCGGCAATTTCAACGCCCCGTTTTTTGGTTTTGTCCCCTTCTTTGAAGAGATGATCCACAAAGGCCAGCGAATAGCTAAAGGGACTTTTCTTAAAGGCCGCCATGGCATCTTCTGGGTGTTGAAAGTAGTCCACTTCCCGCTCTACGAAGCGGAGAATTTTTTTCATGGTATCGAGGCAAGCGGCCTCATCGTCGATGACTAAAATTTTTGACTGCACGGAAAACTCCCTTAAAAGTCTCATTTTTCGCCGTTTGGGCCACAATTGGCCGAAGTTGACTCTTTTTAGACCAATTGCGCCAAAAAGTCAAGGCGGCCCAATCTCGCCATTTTCTTTAAGGGCCTTTTAAGTCTGCGGATTCACAAGGGACAGTTTTTCGAGGATCATTTTAAGGCCAGGCAAACCCTTGGATTTACTGGCCAAAAACTTTTTTTTGAGATCGGGTAATTTTTACACGGTCTTTGGCCTTTTTCGCTTCTTTCCTTCCATTCCCTTGAGCACATCCCGCAGGACTTGTTCAATCTCTGCATTGTCCGCATTTTTCAGGGACTGATGAACCCACTGGCGGCGGTCGAGAAACTCCCGCCGTATGGCCTCCTTGGAGGCCTCAAAGCTGGATTGGTGGAAGTGGGCGATTATCCAGGATGCCAGTTGGGAGGGTGTGACCTTGACGGGAACGGTGCCATCCTTAATCTCTCGAAACATTTGATTAAGGGCCACGCTGGCCTTGTTATCTAGGGCCATTCTGGCGGTGCTTTTAACTTGTTTTTCCATGGTTTGTTTTCTCCTTCCTTTTAAAGTGTAGTTTCCAAAGTCACGGAAACTTGAAATTGGTTGCGGGTAAAATTGTCTTCGCTCCAAGTCTGTAAATGGGAATCGACTTGGAAGCTGGCCGAATACCGGCCAGGGCAACTTTCAAACCATAAAAACCCCACATCGAGAGTGCTAGGAACGGAGTTGGTAACATCCAGGGAAAGATCGCCCTCGGAGTCGCCCAGGGCATCCAGCATCTCTTTCGTGATCACCAACTCCCCCTCGAAAAACTCATGCCCCATGGCCATGATTCGCAAAGGGTGGAATTTCCCACCCAGCACAATCCGCAAAGGATAGGCCAAAAAACTGCCCTCGGGGTAGAGGAGTTCCTTTAAAGATTGCTTCTTTTCACGATAGCGCAACTGACAAGGAGCGGACTTTTCCACCCAAGGGCACTGATCCAAAAATTTGTGGTAGGCCAAATCAAACACTGGCGGTTCATCCCAACGGTTCTTGGGAGTCCACCCAGGATTGGGCGTGTTGTCCTTCCAAAAATCTTTTGGGCATTCCTGTTGTGTCCATGTGGCCATGGCGGTTTTGGTATAGGTTGAAAATTGGGACTTTTCCCG
Source organism: Bacteriovoracaceae bacterium (assembly GCA_965243145.1). Taxonomy (GTDB): domain Bacteria; phylum Bdellovibrionota; class Bacteriovoracia; order Bacteriovoracales; family Bacteriovoracaceae; genus CBDBLK01. The sequence goes on along the minus strand of CBDEUB010000002.1, from coordinate 2,705,959 downwards.
CCATCCCTTGATGCGAAAAGTGAGCCTGTCACCCTCTTTAACTTTGGCCACAAATGTTTCGCCAGTGATCAGTTCCTCGCTCAAAATTTCTTGGACTTCGCTTAACCGTTGCTTGGAACGCTTGGCCTGGGGTGTGGGTTCCGTTTCGTCATCCCAGAATTTGCCACACCCCAATACTGGCCCCAAGATGAGCAGTCCCCAAATCGCCAATCTTAAAAACATCATCTTTCACCTCCATTTTCTCCGTCGCTTTGTTCGCCATTGTCACCACTGGGAACCCACTGCGAGTTCTCCTTAATGATCCAAACCCGATGCCCTTCGATTAGCTTGTTGCCCTCAATCCTGGCATCTCTCCATTCCGAATCCACCACGGGTTCCGATAGGGATGGCCCTAAGTCCCCCTGGGATTGCAGTTTTTTGCCCGGACTCCCCAAGCGTTCCAGCTTTAAAAGAAGTTCCCTCCTGGTTTTGTAGTCCCGTTTTTCCAGTCTCTTGTGGGTGAACCACCCCATCACTGCGCCCAAAAGCCCGCCAATCAAGGCACCCTTTAAGGCCGCTTCTTTCTTGTCTTTTCTCGCGGCGGTTGCTCCCGCGAAAGTTCCCGCCGTCGCTCCCACTGCCGCTCCCGCCACCAGGGTTTTCCTCATGGTTGAACAACTCGCCAGCAGTAACGCAATAGCCAAAACAGCGAAATATATCGCTCTCATCTCTGCCGCCTCCTGGTTTGGTGTAAATAGGCCATATCCGCATACAGTCTCCCGTGGGCCAAAATTGCTTTGGCCCAAACTTTGTTTTTCATTCCAACAAGTTAAACCTCCCTTCATTTTTAAGTTCCCCATGAACCTTCATGGGCCGTTTGATTAGTCCAAGTTCATGGGCCTTAAGGCCTAATGAATAATTGTTAAAGTGCCACTGTTGACATTCTTTTTGGCCATCTTAGGGCCATTCAAGCGCCAATGATTCAAATTTCTGCTGCCATTTAAGTAATGCTTAAAATGCCATTCTTCACATTAGATAATGACAATTTTTCTTGAGCATTGATCACATCTTCAAGTTGGATATAGTAAAACTTTCCCTTGTAATCTGAGTTTTTGGCCAACTCTTTTTGACAAATCTTCCTCTCTATAGTGTCCGTCTTGGAAATAAAGATCACTCCAGGGACAAAAGGGTTTAGATAGTATTTGGACAAAAGTTTGGCATTTCTCCTTGGGGATTTCGCCGAGGCCTCATACTCCAAGGGCACAAAATGAATTTTGTCTTGGACTTTGAGTTTCACTACAGCGTCTGGCCTAAGTTCTCTAAGTTCCTTCATTTCTGGGTAATCGTCCATCAAACCACTTCTCACTAGATTTTCTGAATAAAACCCCAGGACGCTTTCAAACTGCCGGAATTTCCTTTTAATTTGCAAAACTGTCAAATCATGTTCAATACTGTCACTTTTAAGCTGGATTCTTTTGGCCACACCATCATCGGCAATGGATTTTCTGAATCCCAATTTTGTCAAAAAATACACCAGCCTATTGCGCATTTCTCTCTGAGACTGCGCTTCAATAAATCCGGCGTTAGACAATTTTTTAAGCCTATTGTGAACAACTCTCAATTGGATATTGTTAAAAATATCCTTCTGAATATCCACAACTGTGGCCACTTTATTGACAAAAAGATAGTGAAATAAAAGATCATCTCTTTTAGTCACAACGACACCTGTTCTTTTAGACTTGTTCAATGTTCCTCCTCGTAGTGTTGGTTTCTTCATCAAGTTTTGGTGAATCGTTCAAGTCTGAAGAGTCTATCTTGAGCATTTCTTTGTGGATTTTCTTCTCTCCGCTCTCGTACTGTTTCTTAACCATGGCAAGCCTCTTTTGAAGAATGGTGTTGTCAACATAGGGTGTTTGAACCTCCACCATTTGATGCCCCAGTTGCCAAATTCCCCGCCCTGGGATGGCGGGAAGTTCACAGGCGGCCTTATTCCCCAACATCCTGAGCGACCCCTCCAGGGTATTGACTTTAAAGCACATCCTCCCCGAAATATTCTCCTGAATCCGGGTGTCGATGGTTTCCTTGGTCACCCGTTGGGTGGCCATAACCAGGTGAACCCCCGCTGCACGGGACAGCTTGGCAATATGCTCGGTAAGGCCTCTGGCCTTGGCCACTTTGGCGTGATCTTCGTCATCTGCGGAAATGGTGGAGTAGAGAACTGAGGCCTCGTCGATCCCCACCACGATGCGGTCGAGTTTGTCAGTCTTGGGATCGATTTTGTCCTTGCCTTGTTCTTCCAAGTAATCAAACCTGGCCTGCATCTCGGCCTTAATGCGTTTTAAAAGACTTGTGGCCTCTTCAATGCTTTTTACAGTCACCACATTGGGAAGTGCCGCAAATGGCCTAAATTCCAGTCCGCCTTTCAAGTCGATCAGGTACATTTGCAAGGAGTCCGTGGATTCCAGCAGTCCCAAGAGTGCCTGCTTGAAAAAAACCGATTTCCCGCCCCCCGTAGTGCCGGCAATCAACAAGTGGGGGAGGGCATCGATCCTCTCAGTCACCACTTCCTGGTTTGACTTCCCCACCACAAACTGCCCTGGCCGCTGCAACGCTGGGGCCACTTCTTGAAAGTTCACTTTAGAGGGCATTTTTTTGCGGTTGATGATGATTTCCACAAATTTGGAATCTTGAGCGCGCTCAATGCTGCCAATAATGCCCTCAATCGAACTTTGCAGGTTGTCGATTTTTTCCCTATACGCTTTTGGCCCTATCCCGTAGCTGGAGACCAAGACAACCTTTTTAAAATCGCCCTCGTCTCTAATAGATTTCACCTTGGGCCTAATGCCGGTTCCGTTTTTAAAATTCAGAGAATCTATTGCCTGTTGAAAGGCCCTTTTCTCCTTGTAAGGGCCAAGGCCTAAAGCAAAGAAAGCGATCAAAACCCCTAGGCCTGATAATATGGCCCAAAATATGGGCCATGGGACTTGAAGAATGGCGTTGGCCATAACTTCGGGGAAAAATCCAAACACCAAAGGAATGGCCAAAACTTTGTTCTTCAACGCTGTCAAAGCTATCGCTGGAAGAAAAATAAAATAGACGGCATCGACATAGGCCTCTCGATTGCGCCAGTTGATCCATCTCATGCCAAAATAGATAATGGTGGCGATAACCCACAATCCTTTGGCCAGGGCGATCCCTGTGCGCTCTATTGCGTCTGCCAGTGCCTTAAAATCTTCGTTGCCGTTAGATTTGCTTTGTTTGGCCATAATTTACCTCCGCTCCTTTTGCCTAAAGGTTTCCGTTAAAGTGATAATGAGTTCTTTCCCCGACTCCAAAGTAAGATACTCCCGCCCCGCCTCTCTCTGTGTGGCCTCCAACCTGCGCTGGGCCTCATATTTGGCCACATCCGAGGCCCCGGCGAGAGTGGCATCCTTGAGGGTGCTCTTGACCGTAATGCGCCCATATTCGCCGCCTAAGGCCTCCTTCTGCGCCAGGACTTCCCCCATCGTTCCCACCATGGACAACCCCATCGCCGCCGCCAACTTCAAATCCATATTGCCGTGGCGGACTCCCTTAATCCCCGCAGTAAAATCCGCAACATCGAGAGCGTGGGCCTGAATGGGGAACTCTCTACCGTCGGGAAAAATCACCTTGTCAAAATTGATAAAGATTTTATCCCCTTGGTGTGATGCCTTCCCCAGCAAAACGCTCTTGCGGGGAATCTTATGGCCTCCCGAGTGGCCCTTGTGTGCCATGCCGTAGGGGAGTATGGCACGGATTCCATCGGGGGCGCGGGTGTCTATCCCGTGCAGCGTAAACCCCACCCCCGAAGTTCCGGTGGGGAGGGATGCCTCGGCAGAGTCCGAGTCTTCCCTAACGATCACCGCCTGAGTGGCCTCCACGAGAATGGGCCTCTTTTTCGCTTTGAGGGCGCGTCTTTTTCCAGTGGCCACCTTTTGCCGTCTGGAGATGCCCCGTGGTGGGCGGCGTGGTTTGGTGTGCTCAGGTGTGATCTTTTCTTCTTGGGAATCGCGCCCCAATTCTTGAGAAAGCGGATGGGGTGCTTTTTCAAGGTAAGAGTCGTCCTTTTCCCAAAAGAGATGCGAGATCAAAACTCCGATGAGAGCAATGGCCACCATCGCCAGGACGATATTTTGCCAAAGTTTTTTGTTGATAACTTTTTTCCCGCCGTCTTGTTTGTAAAGTTGCATTTCACTACCTCCTGGGAATGTTGATTTTTGCCGATTCATTTTTAAACGAGAGATGCAAGGTGAAAGATTGTGTTTTTTCCGGAACTATCGCCACGATCTGCGCCTCTGTGGCCTGATGAGGTTTTAAACGCAAATCCCTAAAATAAGTTTTTTGCGGCGAAATTCTCCCTTTGCCACTCGACAGGAAAAGGCGCACTTTCCCCGTCTCTATTGGCCCATTCGTTTTATTGGCCACACTCAAAGAAATGGCCACCATGCCCTTATTTGGCCACTTGATAGATTGAAGTTTGACTTTGAGAGAGGCAGAGGACAGGGTGTTTTGTTCATTCAGAAGATAACGGGCCTTGGCCTTCTTGCGGTAGATTTTCACCAAGTCGTCGTATTCGCCTATACTTTGAGAGTTGAGAATAAACCCGTAGCTGGCGTTTTTGGTGTAGACGAACAGGTTGGAAGTCGCTTCTCCCAGGGGTTGTATCGCCACATCAGTACCGACAAACTCGACACGGTAGAACTTTTTATTGCCTAAAACGATTTTCTCTGGACGCTCAACAAACCTTAACACCGTGCTATTCCCCAAACTCAAGCGGATGGGTTCCATGGTGCCGTCATTCATAGAGAGAGTGCGCACACTCCCTCTGGCCGAAGAAACAAAAAGCGCAAAACAGGTTCCCAAAATTCCAACTAATAGAAAATAGTATTTCATAACTGATACTCCGTAAGTCCGTTGACATAGAGGCCTTTCATGTTGCAGTGGGTGCGCTTCCCCTGAACGATGGTAAGCGCCAATTTTGCCGGTGTTGCCAGGGGTGTGCCATTAATTCGCAAAACTTTGTCGAAAGAAACGATTGCACGGGTGTCTTGAAGTTTTGGCCTAATAAGTGCCGCGTATTGTTCCACTCGTTTGTCTTTGCCGTCGTGTTTTGTCTTTCCTAGTACGGATGCCAGTTTTTTATGGAATCCCCTGGTAGTGAAGCAAGAGAGTTTTTGCAAAGTCTTCTGGGGGTTAAACTCTGTCCAGGTGTAGCGGGATTTAATAAACCGGGTGACGAAAGTTTTTATATCGCCTTCGGTGAGTTCAAAATTTCCCTGGTTGCCCACTTTGTATTCCCTCTCGCCTTCCTTTTCGATGATCACGATGGGAACGGGATCGAGAAGTAAAAAAGTAGCACTGGCGAGAATGAGATTCGCCAAAACGGAAAGAAACGCCAGGTATTGCCAAAATTTCCACTTGGCGTTAATTTGCCACCAGTTGTTGAGAGTCCGATTCATCGACTGTCTCCTTGTTTGTTCTTGTCAGTAAAACATTGATAGCTCTGTGCTGCTGCATTTTGTGCTTTTCTCTCCTTTGCCTCCCTTCGCTGTTCGCGCATTCTATCTAGGCGACTGCCCATAAAGTTTCTCCCATGCCTCCAGGCAGACTGCGCACCCTGTCCCATTCCCCCCATCACTTTTTGAGGGATGCGCGCCAACCCCTTGGTGAGTGGCGCTGCCGCCGTTGATGCCGTAGACACCGCCATGTCGGAGAGTCCCGAACCAAACAAACTATTGGCAAAGACCGGAACCATTAGCATGGAAAGCCCTATGCCAAGGTTAGTGAGGGCGCTCATAAAAAACCCTTCCTGGCCGTTCCCTGGAGGCATGGTGGAAAACTTCAAGAGCAAATACCCCAAGATGCACCAAAGAATTTTCCAAATGCACACGGTAAAAATCCCCTTGTAGAGATTCTTAGTCATGTAAGCGGTCTGCTGGGGAACGAAGGCGAGGATGAGAAGCGGACTTAAAATATAGAGGATGGTGTAGGCAAAATCGGTAAGAATCCCCATCACGAAGTACCCGAAAACCCCGACGGCATAGCAAAACCAACTGAAAAAATAGATAAACATTTCCCTATACTTAAACAGAGAAGGAGTTTTTGCCTGATAGCTTTTTTTCATCTCGTCATAGAGTACTTGCAAATTGGCAACCCCTCCCATCCGATCGATCATCGCCTCCGTAATTTGAGACGCGAGATTCATGACATCCTTAAACGACCAAAGCAGAATCACGGAAATGGTGACTCTGCTTAAAATCCTCATGGGATCAATTTTGTTTTCTGCAATTTTAAAAAATTCCGAAATGATGGCGATCAAAGTGATGATCCCCAGCAAAATCCAATAGATTTCGATAAATTCAGACCGTAAGGTTTCCGCTGTGGCAGATGGCCAGTTGAGCATGACGCCTCCTTGAAAAGGTGAAAAGAGAGAGTGAAAAATTTAAAATCGGGTTAAAATTGAGGCAGCTTCTTCTCGATGATGCGCTTGATCGAAATTTCCCCCATATCCTGGTTGATTTCCTCAAAGCGCCCCACGGACTCCTTGCCCTGCTTGTTCTGGGAGGCAAACGCCTCGCTTTGCAGTTTGAGCATCTGCCCGTTGATACGGATGAGTTGCGAAAGGGCGTGGAGAATTTGGGAATTTGTCACGGCAGACATTCGCGCCGCACCCTTGGGACTTGCCTTACTCGCTTGCCAAAACACCGTTTCCGCGTTTTTCTCCTGTTGGGTAGCGTACGCCTTGAGTTGATTGATAAGTCCCAGAGATTCCGCCACGGACTGATCGTGGAGTTGAAACATGGAGGCATCACCGCTGCCCTGAATGGTGCCGTAGAGTTCTTCCAGTGCCGTAACTGTTTCCCCAAAAGTGTTGAGGTCTTCGAGAATCTTGGTGTCCTTGACTGGAATGGAGAGGATTAACCCCGCAGCGTTGTCCAACCCCTGGTGGATAAATTTCTCGTAGAGGTGCCGCTCTTTAGATTGCCGAATGACCTCTTTAAGCTGGTGGTAGCGTTTGACATTCTCACTCACCAGGCGGATGAGATACGGAATTTGTGCATAACTCCCCCCGCCGTCGAGAAGTCCGTTCACATTCCCTGCTACTAAAAGACAAACACCGAAAAAAAAGATTTTTGCACATTTCATGCGTCCTCCTCGCTTGATTTAATCGCCTTTTGGCGATATTGAAGTATTCGCCGTTTTTCTCCACTCCGATAAACTCGGCACCTTCCAAAAGCGTTGCCATACCCGTGGTTCCGCTGCCCATAAAGGGGTCGCAAACGGTTCCCCCTTTGGGAGTGACAAGTCTCACCAGGTGGCGCATCAAGGAAAGGGGCTTAACCGTGGGGTGATTGTTGAACTCTCCCCGTTCCGATTTTCCCGGTTTGGGAACATAGAAGAAGGGAGTCAAGGGGTTATCTCGAAATTCGCTCAAGGAGAGGGAGGCGCGCTTGCTCTCGCTGTTTAGCGCATCCCTCACCACTTCCGACCCGTCGTGCATCACATTGGACGGGTATTTGACTTCCCCGCGCTGATTAGCAACTTTGCACTTGTCGATATTGAGCGCCCCCAGTCCGTAGTGCTCAATATTTTTTGTTACAGGTTTAAGCGGTGGTTTTTGCCCAAAATAGATGGGTTCTATGGCGGGGCGAAGGGCGTTTTTTCCGTACCTGTACCCATTCCACTTTTTGGCGAGATCGGACTTAGGGATGTGCCGCTCAAAGTTTTTGGCAATTCCTTTCATATAAGCGCCACCTTCCCGCACTTCTTTTTTCGATCGAAACTCTGCCCTTTTCACTTCGATTTTTTCAAAAATCTGATCGTAGCGATCGTCTAGTTTGAGCACCCTCTTTAAGATTCTCCACTTTTCCAGGGTGGGAAACGCCGCCTGAACTCTGCCCAGGTAGTGGGAAAACATACCGTGAGTTCCGCACAACTCTTCAAGTTCCCTAATCTTGTAGGGACTACGACGAATGGCATTTCTCAAGTACGCCCGAAACTCGTCATCCGGCACCGGCACTCCGTCGGCTTTGTCAAACTGAAGGGCGAGATTCGCCCCTTTGGGGTGTCCGTTGCCATAAAGCCACGCCAGCATATTCTGGGTTTCAAACCCGGCCTTTTCCATGGACATCGCCAAGTGGTGGTAAGTCCTCGCCGAGGAAAATGCCAGGATGTATCCGCCAGGTTTGAGCACTCTAAAACACTCCTGCCAAATTTCCGCTGCCGGAAGTGACTTGTCCCATTTCTCGCCTAGGATGCCGATTCCGTAAGGCGGATCAGTCACGATGGAGTCAATCGAATCGGATTCCATGTTTTTAAGCACAGAAAGGCAGTCTGAACGGTAGAGGTTCATGGTTAGGTTCCTTTATTAAATTTTAATGTTAAAAATATTTTGACAAATTTACAGCTAACACTCAGAATGAGGGATTATATTATGGGAGTTTTCACTTTATAGTAAGAGAGCTAAAGTATCACCTTAAAATGAAATCCCATTATTCCAGGGAAACCATTAGTACCCTCGCCCCCTTTATTTTCTTCATAAAAAAATACCCCAGTATTGCCTCTTATTCCCTTATACCCTTGAATTAGTATTTGGAAATCTGGCCCTGGACTGCTAGTTAATTTATTATTTTTCAGCAGACTTTTTTTAATAAATCTTACAACACGAAAATCCGCTTTTAAATCATCTATTTGTACTTGAAATTCATCATTTTTAATCTTATTTATTACATCCTCCAAAAACGAAATCGTTTCTTCTATATTTTTTTTGTCTGGAAAATTTTTCTTCGCCTCCAAAAAAACATCTTTTGCCTCTTGCAATTTGCCTTGCTGGACCAAGGCGAATCCTTTGGCGTATGAAGCATCTTTATTTCCTTGCAATCTCGATTTTTCAAAATCCTTCAAGGCATCGTCAAAATGCCCAAGTCTTTCTTTCGCACTTCCTCTTCCGTAATAAAGGTCTGGATTTTGATAATTGGGATTACTGATTGTAAATCTTTTCATAATATATTCAGCTTCATTATAATCTTCTATTGATTTGTCAAATTTTTTAAGTGCATAATTACAGTTGCCACGACTTCGATATAATTCTATTTCATTGGATGGAGAAATAGATAAAAAGTTGACATGATATGCATTTTTTAAAGAAATGGCCTTAGTATAATCTTCAATAGCTTCAAGGAAATTAAGCGAATTTACTCTAAAATTCGCTCTTGCATGGTAGACAAAGCCATTATTAGAGTTCTTTTCTAAAATTTGATTATAATGCATATCTTTTTCTTCTTTTTGATTGTTTTTTTCATTTTGGATAAATCCTATTAAATCATTGAAAATGGTTTTTTTTGAGATATTATGAAATTTCTCTAAATAATCTAGCATACCTTTTTTTTCATTAGGTTTGATTTCAACATCATCCCAATCCCACTTTTCTTTAGAAAGGTATCCTTCTAATGGGTAAACAAAAACACTATCTTGGGCCATAACTCGTATTTTACTACTTTCTGTTTTTGCGGGTTCAATAATGACATCAGTGAGTTTATTTCCTCCGTCGTAATTAATCTGAGTTTTTTTCTCCATATTTTCAATTGGCAAAATAATAACTTCCCCCGCCCGGGCATCTTCTCCGTTACAAGCAAAAAAAAGAGCGATGTTAAGATTACGACTAAAATCAATAAGATTAACTTCTGCTCCAAAGTGTCTCAAGTCGGTTAAGATGTTTATGTTATCAGTGTTTTGATCAAAAAGTTGTCCTCTTGCGTCTTCTACAAGATTTTTTTCTTTATTAAGTAGTTTTAAATTATCTCCCCAATTTTTCTTATAGCGAGGGTTTCTATAGAGAGATGAATTAACTCTTTTCTCAGCATTTTCACTAGAAATATCATCTTCTTTGTATCCATTAACTCCTCTATAGATACATCTTCCTTTTGGTGAAGATTTTGTTATTATTTCGTTAATGATTTCTTGGGGAGTTCTTGATTTTTTCTCCATAGTCTGATCCTTGGGGTTGAAAAATAATAATTTCTGAATTAACAAAATCCAAAATTTTTTTGAATTACAAAGATTCAAAATTATTAGCCATCTTCGTCGTCAATATCAATATCTAAGTTTTGGATTCGATCAGAAAATGTTTTATGAAACGCCTCTGCCCTTTCCTTAAACCAGTCAAACAACAGAGACCAGTTTTTCTCGTTTGTATAATCTATGAGGTTATATTGAATAATTCTACTGGCCCCTCTTTGCGGTAACTCTTGCCAGTCCAATCCAGCGTTCAATTCTGATTCTATCAATTTTTTTTGTTTATGAAGAGAGAAAAAGGCCGTCCTTGCTGCTGGCGAATTTATGTAGAGTTCACCTGAAGTTTTTTCGTTGAGCCAATCCAAGGTTTTTCTGTGTTCTTCATCAATTTTTTCGGCAATCCATACGATCACCCCTGCATTGTAACCGGATGCGTATGTAAGCAATTGGCCCAAATGTTTGTGATTTGTCTTCTCAAGTTGGTTTTCAATGACAACATAACGATCCGAGTCCGAAGAAGTATCTTGCGCCAATATGTCTACCTTGAATGACCCCACTGGCATTTCCTTGCCCACAACTTGTAAATCTAATAATCCAATCGCTTCCCCGAGAAGAGAAATATTTTCATTTTCGGCCAACCATGGGGTAAAATCTTGGGCCTCATCTTCCCAGTGCTTTCTAAGTTCAACAGGAACTAGCCGTCCTAGCCCATCATCGGTTTTTTTCATTTTACAATTCCTTGCGTATAACTAACCTCATCTTGTCCATCGGAAACGCAAGGGAAATCGGTTAAAAAAACATAACTCAAAGATTTGGAAGTGGAATTTTTTACCTGTTCTGATTGAATATGATTCTGATAACCTCGGTCTGCTTTCCCATAAAAAATTTAGATTCTAAAAAAGTTTATTTAGCTTAAATCAGATATTTCTAATTTGGGGTCAAGTTTTCTTGCTTTGTCAATATCTTTCCATGCTCCTTTTTTATATCCTGAATTATGCTTTGCAAGTCCGCGGTAATAATATGCTTTTGCGTCCCTGGGTTCGATCTTTATTATTTTACTAAAGTGTTCGATAGCAGATTCATGTTTCCCTAAAGAAAGTTTTAGGGTTCCAAGATGCCAGTGTATTCCTAAATATAACGGTCGATGTGTTGAAGTCCATGCAGCTAAAATTTTATCATCGTCTTCAATGTTTACTTCATATAATATCGAAGAAAGCGTTACGATTCCACGATTAATATATGTTCTTGCATATTTAGGGTTGATTTCTAGTGCTTTATTAAAATCTTTGATAGCAGCTTCATGCTGTCCCAAGGCATTTTTTGCAAGCCCACGACTAATGTATGCATCTATAAATTCAGGGTTGATTTCTAGTGCTTTATTAAAATCTTTGATAGCAGCTTTGTTGTCTAAATCATATTTCGCAACCCCTCTGTTAAAGTATATTTCTGCATTCTGTGAATCAATTTCAAGCGCTTTGTCATAGTGCTCAATTAACAATTCTTTCTTTTGTTTTTGACCACTTTTTGCAAAGCCTTTCTGAACATTAAGTAAGGCCGCTGTGTTTTTTTTAAATACATCTAAAGCGATCTCTTTCACATCACTATAGGTTAAGCCTCGGTTAATATTTATATCTCTTTTAGCTTGCAAGCTAATTGAATCATCTTTATTTGCATATCTCAGACTTATATCATTTCTCGCTTGTATATTTACTATTTTTTTACCATTAACCTGCTTTTGACTGTTTTCTCTGTAAAAGAAAAAACTAAAAACAAAAATACCAACCCCGCTAAAAATCCATTGATAATTGTTTTTAAAAAAGCTAATAATAATACCCATACTTATGGCTCCCAAACTTTAGGGCAGTATATTTCACCTTTAGATGTTTTGACTTTGAAAGGGAATTGAGATTTTTGGAAGACATCTTCAGTTTTGATCCCCTTGGCGTAATGAGAAGATTTTTTCAAATCAACATGGACTTTCTCATACGGACTTATAACAACGACTAACTTCTTTAAATTTTTTTTGATACGAAGAAGTGGTGTAACAAGATCAGTGTCGTTAGAGATCAGCACCGCACATTCGTATTTGTCTCGGTATCCGTCTTCAATCATATCGGTTGCGATATTGACATCAGAATTTTTTTCTTCAAATTTGCTCACCACAACTTTTTTCTTTGTCTCTCGGCCTCGAGAATCACATAAAAAACCCTTGACCGTGCGTTTTTTGAATTGCCCCCAAATAATTTCCAAATTGGGAATTGTTTGAATGGCCCTTAAATATGAGTTTTGTCTGATCTCTCTATAGGGGTCATTTTTATCCCCTTTCACTCTCGCAGTAAAAAACTTTATTTTTTGAATGTCATGCCTTTTGGAATCTAGGCAGGCCTTGGCAAATTTTTCGAGATTGAGCCATTTAAAAGGTGTCTTTTTAAGACGATAGTAGAGATTAAAGCCGTCAATATAAACAAAAGTGGATTTTCTCATTAGGCCCTAAAAAAGCAAAAGCGGCCACTAGGGCCGCCCGCACCCGAAGGTCGAAACGATCGGGGATGTCGCTTACAGTCTATGGCCTTCAAATCAAAAAGGCAAGTATTTTCATGGGGCAAATTTCCTCAATGGTTTGCCTTCAAGCTGCATCTTGTCAATTATGAATTTTCGGTCGATTCTTTCACGATCTCGCTTAAAACTTCCAGTTTTGTGCCCCCCGGTCTCTCTTCCTCCGCCCTAGCAATCCTCGCCTTATCGGCGGGGTCGGTGGTGGCGATCCAGTAGGCGAGAGGGTCTGCTTGAATCCTGAGCACGCTCCGGTGCTCATTTTGGATGAGGAACGATTCGGCGTATTCGCCTTTGATCGAGCGCAGGGTTTTGATAGTTTCCACTTCCGCCTCGTTCAGTTGCAATCGTTTCTTGAAGTCCTCCCAGTCGATCTTGGTTTGCTTGAGGATAAAAATGCTGGTGGTGTTGGGAAAAAGGGCATTGGCAATGCCTTCGGTTGCCAGAAAGTCCTTGTAGTTCTGGGAGATACACCAAATCCCGCTGCCGTATTTTCTAAAAGTCCGGTACGCCTCGATGGTGAACGCTTGCCCCGAAGGGGTTTCCAGTAACTTCCACGCCTCGTCGATAATCAGTAAGGTGGGGCGGGTGGAGTCATTCGCCGCTTGAGATTTAATAAACTCCGTGAAGTTTAACAGCATCACATTTTGCAGGTCGGGGGTGGCATCCAATCCCTTGATCTCGATGGTGATCAGGTCTTTGGTGAGATCAATATTGGTTTTGCCGTCGAGAAGTTTCCCGTAGGCGCGATCCCCCGTCCAAGGGTAGAGGGTTTGGGCGTAGCTTCTCATTTCTTTCGATTCGTGGTTTTCAAAAATAGTTTTTAAGTCACTCAAAGTAGGGCGTGGATTTTGTCTATAGGTTAAATCGATCGCCTCTTCGATCATTGCCCTATGCCGCTTGGGCAGTCCTTTGGCGTTGTCCTCTTTGAGAATTTGCTCCAGGATTGCCAGAATCAGTTTCACCTTGCCGGGTGGCGGTGTGGCCTGACCTTTCGGCAAATCAAAGGGGTTAAGGCAAATCTTGGAGTCTAGGTTTAAGTCGATAAATTGCCCGTCCAGGATGGATTCGTCGAGGAGTCTTTCACTGGATGCCCCGTTGTCGATCCACACAATCCTGGGGGTGGGGTTCTGTCCGTAGAACTGCATGGCAATTTGCAGGATGCTAAAACTCTTGCCCGAACCAGATGCGGCAAAAACCAGGGCATTCCAGGCGGGGAGTTCGGGGGCGAAGGGGTCATATTTCACCAGTCCCCCGTCCCTGTTTTCAAACAGGCACACGGGGCGGGCGTTGCCCTTCCAGGGGGAGTAGACGGGCATCAAATGGGCACAGTTGGACGACTTCACTTTTTTAATTCTAAACCCCTGGCACACTCCTGGAGTTGATGCGAGGTATGCGTCCAAGAGCGGGTAAGTCTCCACGGTTCCCTCGCTTCGTCCCATAGACTGAAACGATCTCAAAACCTCATCGCTCTTTTCCTCTAGTTCTTCTTGGGATTCCGCCCAAATGGTGACATTAAAATCCATGGAAACGATCTTTTCTGATCCCTCCATCAGTTCTGCCAGGAGTTCTTCGGTGTGGTGAAGAGTGGACTCACTTTCCAGGTCGCTCAAATTCTTAGCACCTCTTGCCATCGAGTTGGCGACCCGCCTTTGCAGTTGCAGCTTGTCTGTCTCTCGTTTTTGTCCCAGAATCTCCACATTCTGCGTCACCGTAAAATGAAAAGGGATCGATTTTAAAAAATCCTCTACCATCGCCGCGCAGGTTATTCCCTCAGGGAGATTTTTAAGCGTCAGCGTCCTGAGAAAAAACTTGCCGATCTTTAAATAATCTTTGTGAATATGCAGATCGGTCAAAGTCAGTTGAGAGCTAAAGTCTTTTGTCTCATCGAGCACGGGCGCTTTGAGTTTCTCGCTACGCTCAAGATTGAGAAAACGAAACACTAGGGCAAACCACTGCTTGGAAGTCAAGACTTGTGGCCTAAGTCCCGCGTACTCCAAAGAAGACTGGACTTGTTTTTTTAGGCGCACAAATTTACTTTTGTGCTGTTCAAATTCCCCTTTGCTTATTCTCTCAAAGCGTCCAGGAGATTCCCAGAATTTGCGCTTGCTCAGTCCGTGATGTCTTCCCCTCACAAAGCAACAAATTTCCGTAGAAAAAAGGCCCCCGCTTTCGACTCGCCGTCTGTAACACTTCGGCCGAGAACTGCGAAGGGGGGCATATTTGCCTGGGGCATCCCGAGAAATGCCCATATGGCCATCGATAAGGTCGCCCACTGAGGAGGAGAGGTGGTAGACGAATTGGAGTCTCGCCCCTTCCCCGGTGGACGCAAGGAGATTTTCTAATTTGCCCGCGAGTTCGTTGATCCGTTCATTTTCTGCGCAACTTATATCCGCGCCCTCCAGGCGGAACCCGCACCCCAGCGATCCGTCCTGATAAACCATGAACCCGTCATCTTCCAAGTGCCAAAAGGGCAGAATGTCCTCCAGCGAGGCGTATTTATTTGGTGTCATAGATTCTTGCTCCCTTTTGTTTTTGGTATTTTGAGTTTTCCCCGGCGCTGTAAAATCCGGGAGTGATATGGTAACGGATCAGGTGCACTAAAAACTTGTCTGGCCTTCCCCGCTTGCCCACCAAAAGCACGATCGCCATGATGGTGGGCGGGATAAAGGTCATATAGGCCCCTAATCTGGTGGCCCCAAAGATCAAATTCATAACCGATGCTAGGAGCATCACCACCACCACATCCTGCATTTCCATGCCTAAGATTTTGGGTTTGCGATCTAGGTTCCGGTGCACGGTGGAAGTTTTGAGGGGTTCCATGGCATCACCTAACCCGTGATGCCTTGGAAAAATTCGATGATATATCTGGCCATGAATCCGACCATGGACAGAACGACTACGCCGATGACTTTCCCGCGCCCCTCACCCGAACCGGCGATGGAGAGCATCACGGCGTAGAGCAGTCCGATGGTACTGATGAGAGGGAGCACGACACCCGTCAGGGCATCCCGCAAGTTGCCCAATTTGGACTCCAGGCCCCCGCTTCGATTCAAAAGCTGCGCTTCCGCCACTTCCGGCACAAGCAAAGCTATTCCTGCACACCCTGCGATCAAAAATGTTTCCCAGTTGAAGATTTTTCTTTTTGTCTTTGTCATGGTTCACCCCGCTTTTTGTTGAAGTTTTTTGTTTTCGATAAATCCGTCGTGGTAGATTCTCTCCAGCTTGCCGTAGGCACTCGCCCGCAATTCCTTGACTTCGCCGACTGTCTTTTTGAGAATGGAGGCAATGGACTTTAAATCCATTTCCCTAAAGTATAAGAACTCCACGACCTTGCGCTCCAGGTGAGTCAGGCGAGTCAAGTTGTCCTCGATAAAGTCCAAAGTCTCGTGCTTGAGGGACGGGTTTGTCCCACTCTGAACCCGCTTGGGCCGATTCAGTATTGAGCAGCGTTTGGGACGCGTGGCCGCCAATCTTCTCAAGTTGGTGGACAGCTTTTGGCCAAAACGACTTGAGGAAAGAATCTTTTTCAATTTTGTTAAGGCCCTTTGTTTGGCCATGTGAACGGCGCTTGGCGAAGAACGCACTTCCTCCGCAATCTTGCGCAGACTTATCCCATCCCAAAAGAATTTTTCTAAAACCAGTTGCTCCCTATAAGACAATTCTTCAAACGCCATTTCAAAAATCACCCGCAAGTTCAAATTGGCAACCCTATTGGAAGTTTGAGCATCGGCCAGTTTTTCCTCTATGCCTGGTATCTTTTCCCATTTCTTAAAATAGGTAATCCTCCCGTCGTCGGTGATTTTTCCTACATCCTCGTCGAGAAAGCGCTTCCAAGTCTTGGCATCCCAGGATTTTCCCAGTTTGGAAATTTCCGCATCCGAACGCTTGCTACCATCTGGCCGCAACCATGGCCTAAGTGAGTTTTTTTCTTTTGTCTCCATTGCTCAATCCTCCCTTTTGTTGTCGTTCTCAAGTTCCAAATTTGAGGGCCTTTTCAAAAAAAGGGCCTCTATAACTACGCAAAAAATCCACTTTTGTGACATCGCTCTAAAAAAAGGCATCTCAACTTCTCGAAATGATGAAACTTTTGCCTAAGGCCTGTGTGACACCAAGATTTTTTGTGGCCAGGCCACTTGTGTTTTCTCGATCCGTTTTTTAGCCCTTCCGTTTTGTTGTTGTTCCAAACTCCAAAACTTGAAGGACTTTTCAAAAAAAGGGCCTCTATAACTACGCAAAAAATCCACTTTTGTGACATCACTTCCAAAAAATGCATCTCAACCCTCCAAAATGACGGAACTTTCCCGGGGCCTAAATGTGACACCCCATTTTTTTGAGGCAAAAATTTGCTGGAGTTTTTTTAAGGCCCTAGATTTGGCCTTGCGGATATTGGCATCCGTGGTTTTTAATTCTTTGGCGACTTCTGCGATACTTAGGCCCTGCCAAAATATCGCCCGCAAAGCTGTGCCCTGAATGAGCGGCAGTTTCTCCATGGCATCAGACAGGGCCATCTTAATTTGGGGGTCGAGTTCGCGGTTTTGAAAAAATTGCAGAACTTGCGACTTTTCCCAAATCTCTTCCGTGTCCATGTTGGAGCGCAAATCTAGGCAGGGCCTATTTCGTTGGGCGCTCTCGGCCCTATCGCAGCTTTTTAAAAATTGTTCCCAGGCCAGAGGGCCTTGTTTTGTTTCCGACATCATCGCCTCCTTTTTTTGAATTACTGTTCAAGGCGACTATGACACAAAAAGTCATTTTGGAGTTAGCTTTGCAAACCCTTGAAATTTGGGGATTTTTGAATTTTGCTTATTCCGAAAATGTCAGGAAAAATCGGCGAAGTTTCGCCAAAAAGCGGATTAAATTACTGAAATAAAAGAGGAAACTAAAAATCGGCATTTCTTCGCCAAAAGGCAAAGTTTCGCCACCCTTTGTTTTTAACCTGCCTGATTTCCTGGAATGGATACCACTATGGATTTTCAATCAACGAGGATGCGCAGTCAAAGAGGAGGAGGCATTACACCCCAAGGATTTCGGGTAAATGCTCTAAAAGGCATGGTTCACAGTAGACTTGGCCATCAACGCTTCCCCCAGAGTTTGCCTCCGTAACCTTCTCTTTGCAGTGGCCACACTTTCCCGTGGGGGTTTTAGCGTTCCTAATTTCCTGGACAATCTCTCTAATTTCGCTCTTCATTCCACTACCCTTATAGGCCTTGGCCGTATGGTTCCCAAACCCAATCTTTTGCCTCACAATACCCAATCAAAAAATTGAATATGCACTCATTATCCCTGGGGCCACAAGTTTCTCTTAGCGCCTGGGAAAGTTCTTCAACCTCGACCTTGTTGAGGCCTTTTTTTGATTTGGGCACACCATCCTGGTAGGCCACGATCCAATTGTCGCCGTTTTTCTCTTTCCATTTGTAGCTCATTCCGTTACCTCCCATTTATTTTTTTACCTATCAAAACGAGGGCCTAATTCCGCCGGCCGATCTCTTCGTATTTCATGTGGGTGCCATTCAACCACTTGCCAGGGTTTGGCCCAAAAGTGGGCAAGGGTGGGCCACCGGATTTTAGTTTTTCGTAGAGTAGCTCGAAGGTCGCCTGGTGGAGGTCAAAAAACCTTTCTCTCGCCCAGTTTGGCCCCCAGGTGAGCATGGCCGCCACGATGGCACCGTGGAAAAAGAGGCGGGGGAAAATGTTAATAATGAGGCAATACATCGCTTTTTTCTCCTTTGTATGCGGTGTTCTATAAACCCATAGAACCGTACTCCCCGCCCAAAGGCCAGCGCTTGTTTCAAAAAAATTTGGCATAAAAAAGGGCCATTCTTCCCGCAAATCCTGGCCCATTTCATGGGCTATTTATGGACTAATGCGGGCGAAAATGGCCCCTTTTGACTCAAAATAGAACGCAGAGCGCATGATTGCTCAGGTTAGTAAAAAGTTAGCAAATTCAACTGTTTAGAGCTTTTAATTGCTATGCATTATTAGCTATGCGCCTATTAACGCAATGTCCTCAAAAGGCGAAACCCGACATTGTTGCCCCCGTGGCCGGGATTGCCGAGGTTGCGATCCGCAGAACGCAAGTACTCCGCGTAGTTGAACCAACTGCCGCCACGAATGACGCGGTAGCGCCCGGAACTTTGCAGTGGATCAACTCCTCCCAATAACTTTGCAGTGTACGCATCCTCCACCCACTCCCACACATTCCCGTGCACATCGTAAAGTCCAAACGGGTTGGGCGAAAGTTTCGCCACCGGGTGAGTCTGCTCACCCGAATTGCTGTAAGACCATCCGTGTTGAGGAAGTGCCCTCTTATCATTCCCAAACGAGTAAGCACTCTCCGTCCCCCCTCGCGCCATATACTCCCACTCTGCCTCCGTCGGCAATCTATAAATGTAATTGCTTTGCAGTTGATTTAATTTCTCCACAAACCTCTGGGCATCCTCCCACGACACGCTCTCCACCGGACGGTTGAAAGCAACCTTGATCTTTTTGCCATTCATCACTATTTCTCGCCCTGAATCCACAAAATAAGACGGATTCTCTCCCATCACCAGCACATACTGAAGTTGCGTCACTTGTGTCGCCTGCCCTTCAAACGGTTTGGTGAGCACAGTCTCGACTTCTCCCTTGCCTTCCCCCATCACAAATTCCCTAGCACCTTCCCTCCTTCCCGTGGGAGAAAATGTCCTGGGGAAGAGAAAACTCTCCAGCACTCCGCGATCAAACAGTGCTTCATCCACACCCGACTTGCGCGCCAAATCCCTAAACACCCCAAACGAGGTGTCCCTATTGATAATTCCCCACACCGCTTCCCGTTCAGATGCCGGAACCAGCTTTAAATAGTGCTCAAACTGCCCCTGTGTGGAACCAATTTGCGTCAGCAAAAAACCCGCTTTCAGTTCTGCATCCCCACTCTGCCCCATCCAAACCTCTGCCGCCTCCGCCAAATTGCCACCTTTCCCCTGCCGCACAACGGATTCCAGTTGGGCATGAATGTTATCCACACCATCCAGCGCCCAGCGGGAATCGGCGATCCCCACCCAATTCAATTTCCTGAGAATTTCCAGGCAGTCCTTCTTTCCCGATGCCTCAACCCTGTCCACCAAATGGCATAAGGCCAGAGAAAACAGAAAAAGACTTAAAGCGTTAAACATGGCCACATTCTTGAACTTGAAAAAACCCACAATACCCCCTTTTTTAAGACAGTTCTTTGCCTTTTGCTAACAGGTATCCCAAACAATCCATTGAGTCAAGGTTTTCTATTTCACCCTAGTAAATTTTACTGGCCAAAAAGTCGGATAGTTTGAAAACTCAGTCATTTCAACGGTTTCCCACCATGTTGGCCACCGCGGACAATCTTTATTACAAAGGCCCTATGACTAAAAAACCATCGAACAGCTTTCCAGAGAAATGCGCGCCGTCCAATATGCCATGCAACGGGCCTTTGACCTCTCTAAGGGAATTAACCACCGAGTCTAAAAAAGACCGCCAGGAGGCCAAAAGGAACTTCAGGCCTGGGCCAGGGAAAATAAAAAGCGCATCGACTACCTCGACGAACTCTTTACAGGCCAATGGGGCAAATTGATGGAGAGCTTGGTTAAGGGCGACCTGATTCGCTTGCTGCGCGAGAGGGGCATTGAAGTCAATGATATTGCCAAAGAAAGAGAAAAAATATTTAAGGGCCAACACTATGAATACGACATTATCGCCACCAATGGCGACGAAATGGTGGTGGTCGAAGTGAAAACCACCTTGCGCCTCAAAGATGTCAAGGGGTTTGTCAAAAAGATGCAAACTTTTAAAGAGGTGTTTCCCCAATACAAAAACAAAAAGGTTTACGGTGCTATGGCCTATTTGAAGGCCAACGAAAGCGCGGCCAAGTACGCCATGAAACAAAAACTCTTCGTCATCCGCGCCACCGGCGGCAGTGCCAGCATTATCAATTCCAAAAATTTTAGGCCGACTGCTCTTTAGGTCTGGGCCACCCCATTGCCATCGGCGTTCTTCCCGGGGCAGAATAGGGAGATACGGGGGGAGCAATGTCTGGCCCAAACACCAAAGAACTGCAATCCGACTTACAGGTAGGGGATCGCAACTACCGCATTCGGTCGCTGGCCAGGGCGCGGGAGGCGGGACTCTCCCGACTGGATCGCCTGCCCGTCTCTCTCAAAATTTTGTTGGAAAACCTGTTGCGCCACTTGGACACGCCTCATGTTACATGGGAGGATTTGCAGGCCCTCGACGCCTGGGCCGAAAAAGGCCAAGCGGATCGGGAGATCGCCTACCACCCGGTGCGGGTGGTGATGCAAGACTTTACCGGAGTGCCCGCCATCGTCGATCTGGCGGCCATGCGCCAGGCGATGCAAGAACTGGGGGGCGATCCTCAAAAAATTAACCCCCTCTCGCCGGTCGACCTGGTTATCGACCACTCCCTGCAAGTGGAGCACTTCGGCCATGTACAAGCGTTTGAAAAAAATGTGGATGTGGAATACGCCCGCAACCACGAGCGCTACCGCTTCCTCAAGTGGGGCCAAAAGGCCTTTGCCAACTTCCGAGTAGTTCCCCCCGGCACCGGCATCGTCCACCAAGTCAATTTGGAATATTTGGCCAAAGTGGTGTGGACGGCCGAGGCAGAAGATGGCCACCCCTGGGCCTTTCCCGACAGTTGCGTGGGCACCGACTCCCACACCACCATGGTCAATGGCCTGGCGGTCTTGGGCTGGGGAGTGGGAGGCATCGAGGCCGAAGCGGCGATGTTGGGGCAACCGGTCAGCATGCTCATCCCCCAGGTGGTGGGTTTCAAACTCACCGGGGCCTTGAGAGAGGGGATCACCGCCACCGACCTGGTGCTGACCGTGGTGCAACTCTTGCGCCGCCATGGAGTGGTGGGAAAATTTGTGGAATTTTTTGGCGAGGGGGTGCACCAACTCTCCCTGGCCGACCGGGCCACTCTGGCCAATATGGCCCCGGAATACGGGGCAACTTGCGGGTTTTTTCCCACCGATCAAAAGAGCATCGACTACCTGAGGCTCTCGGGCCGCAGCGAAGAACACATCGCCCTGGTGGAGGCCTACGCCCGGGAGCAGGGACTGTGGTACGACGCCAGCGCCCCCGATCCGGTCTTCAGTTCGGTGGTGGAACTGGACATGGGCACCGTCGAGGCCTGCCTGTCGGGGCCAAAACGGCCGCAGGATAAAATCCCCCTGAAAAACGCCGCCCGCGCTTTTGCTGAAGTGGCCAGTGAAAACTTCCAACTGCCGGACGCAGGCCTGGCCAAAACCTACCCCGTCGAGGGGGAAGACTTTGAAATGCAACATGGCCACATCGTGGTGGCGGCGATCACTTCCTGCACCAATACTTCCAATCCCAGTGCCCTGTTGGCCGCCGGACTGGTGGCGCAAAAGGCGCACCAGCGGGGAATGAAAACGCGGCCGTGGGTGAAGACCTCTCTGGCCCCGGGTTCCCAAGTAGTCACCGACTACCTGAAAGAGTGCGGCCTGCAAGAGGCGCTGGATGCCCTGGGTTTTCACCTGGTGGGCTACGGCTGCACCACTTGCATCGGCAACACCGGGCCATTGCCTCCCGCCATCAGTCAGTGCATCCGCCAAAATGATCTGGTGGCCGCGGCGGTGTTGTCGGGCAACCGCAACTTTGAAGGGCGCATCTCCCCCGATGTCAAGGCCAACTACTTGGCCTCCCCCCCCCTGGTGGTGGCCTACGCCCTGGCCGGCACCATGCAAATCGACTTGCACAGGGAGGCCCTGGGACGCGACAAGAGTGGCCGCGAAGTTTTCTTAAAAGACCTGTGGCCCACCAATGCCGAGATCAACGCCCTCTTAGAGCGGCACATTTCTTCGGACATGTACCGCCGCCGCTACGCCAATGTTTTTGAGGGGGATCACCGTTGGCGGGGGATCGACACTCCCGGCGGCGATCTCTACCAATGGGACACCGAGTCCACCTATGTGCGCCGGCCATCCTTTTTTGAAAACCTGGCCAGCGGTGTGGCCACAACTTTTGCCGTGGAAAACGCCTCCATTTTGGCCATATTGGGAGATTCGGTCACCACCGACCACATTTCCCCGGCCGGGGCAATCGCCCCCGGCTCCCCCGCCGCCGAATACCTGGAATCCCGCGGGATCAAACCCCACGACTGGAACTCCTACGGCTCGCGCCGGGGCAACCACGAAGTTATGGTGCGGGGAACTTTTGCCAATATCCGCATCCGCAATGAAATGCTCCCCGGCGTGGAGGGCGGGCGCACCCGCCACCTTCCCAGTGGCCGCGAGATGCCCATCTTCGAGGCGGCCATGCAATACCAAAAGGAAGGCACACCCCTAGTGGTGATCGCTGGCCGAGAATACGGCACCGGCTCATCCCGTGACTGGGCCGCCAAGGGCACCTATTTGCAAGGAGTGCGGGCGGTGATCGCCGAATCTTTCGAGCGCATCCACCGCTCCAACCTCATCGGCATGGGGGTCTTGCCCCTGCAATTTCAGCAAGGGGATTCCCGCCACTCCCTCAAACTCGACGGCAGCGAAGTCCTCTCTCTGCGGGCATCCGGCAAAATGGCGGCGGGCCAGGCCATTGAAATGCACATCCGCCGCAAGAGTGGCGAGAAAAAGAAAGTACCCCTGCTCTCACGCCTGGACACCGTGGGCGAAGTGGACTACTTCCTCCACGGCGGAATCCTCCAGTACACCCTGCGGGAATTGCACAAAAAGGGGGGGTAACGGTGGGCACACTCAAATGAAAAACCATAACGAGAGCACGGAAAGCGCTCACACGGTAAGTGCAAGGCCCGACCCCATCCACAAGGCCTTTGAAATCAACTTAAACCGCCGCATCTACGGAGTCTTTTCCGAAATCGGGGCGGGCCAAGAGGTGGCGCGCTACTTTTTCCGCGCCGGCGGGGCCTCGGGCACCATCGCCAAATCCATGTCCGCCTACGATATGGCCATCTCCGACGACATCTACGGCAAGGCCGATCGCTATGTCTCCCGCCAGCGGGTGCAAACCATGGTGGACAAAGAGTTCCACCAACTGCAAAAAAGGCTGGACGCTACTTGCGGCGAAAGCACCTGCTTTTTCTCCTTTGCCAACACCGTGGCGGCCAAGAGCTACCAGTACAAAAGCGAGTGCCACGGCTGGCTTGGCATGGCCTTCCAACACCGGCCCCGCGCCAGCGTCGGCCGCGTCCTGTTGCATGTCCGCATGCTGGACAAGGACAACCTCCAACAGCAGGAAGCGCTGGGCATCGTCGGCACCAATTTGATCTACAGTTGCACCTACTGCGCCGGCGACCGCGCCCGCTTCGTCCAAACCCTGATGGACAACCTCTCCCCGGAACGCCTGAAAATTGATTTTATCGAAGTGCAAGGCCCCGCCTTTGACCAGGGCGACCCCCGCCTGTGGCCATTGGAACTGGTCAAGCGCAGTTATTGCGAGGCCATCATGTTTGGCCCCCAGGGAACCCACCTGCAACCCAAGGATGCCCTCTATAAAAAGAATATCCTGGTGTGCCGGGGTTCCTACCGCCCCCCCACCCTGCTCAATTTGGACATGCTCAAACGGGGCCATGAAATGTTCCAATCCCTGATGCCCAAAAAAGAGTGGGGCGACATTCTCACCCTGCCGGAAATTTCCATGAACCAACTGCGCGAACGGGGCGAAGTGGACTCCCAAGACTTCCTGGCGCGCATCGAACTGCTGGGGGCCTTAAAGTACCCCGTCCTCATCTCCAGCTTTGAAACCTACGCCCGTTTGAGTTCCTACCTCTCCCAATGCACCAAGCAACACCTGGCCTTTGTGATGGGGCACTACAATTTGAGCGAAGTCTTCAACCGGGACAAATACCAACAACTGGCGGGGGGCATGTTGGAGGGCATCGGCACTCTGATGGGCCATCGGGGCCGAGTCTTCGTCTACCCCGCCGCTGGCCAAGAAGAGGGCCAAATTTTGGGCATCCGCCAGGCGGAACTTCCCGAAGAAGTGTGGCCCCTCATCGACTACCTCCAACGGGGCCAACTCTTCCTCGACCTCAAAAACTTTGACGCCGGTGTCCTACCCATCTGGTCGCGCACCGTCTTGCGCATGATTCAAAATGGAGAGTCCGGCTGGGAGACGATGGTGCCCCCCCTGGTGGCCCAAACGGTCAAAAAGCGCCGCCTCTTCGACTACTCCCGCAAAAGTGAGTAAGAACTCCAGGCCGCCGCGAATAAAACTTGCCAAACCCATTCTTCTAGGGCATAAGGTGTGCCGGCCTTGGGGCCAAGGCCTGAAGTGTGGGAAGTTACTTTGAAATGAAAAATTGCAATAAGAGCAGGGTAACTTTCCACAATTTAGGTCAGATTGGGGAAAAGCGAGACAGAGCGACTGAGGCGTGCTCTTTGCACGCCGCAAGGAGTGATGGCGAAGCTGAACCACAAGATGGCCTGAAGTGTGGGAAGTTACTTTGAATACAAAAAATGGCGACTTGGACAAGCAAACCCTCTACGAGTCGGTCAAACTTTTGTGGGACACCCCTGCGCCCCACATTCTGCTGCCGCAAAAAAAGCTCTTCACCCTCTTTGGTGTGGCCTTCCAGTACTTGCTCTTTTGTAGCACCAAAAAGAGTGGAACCTATATTGTGAGAATCGAAGATGGCCAACTGGCCAACAAGCTGGCCCGCAAGGCCAAGAACGCCAACACCCGCAAACTTTTGCAATCCCTGCTCACCCCCAGAAAACTCAACTACGGCAAATCCACCTTCTTACTCGATTTCTTTCCGGTGAGTTCCTGGGGCCTCACCAACGAAATTCCACCCCACAAAGTGCGCGCATGTCTGATCGTCAAAAACACCACCCAACGCCCCATGCGGGAACTGGACATGGGAGAAGAGGAATCCCCCCACCACGATGTGCCCGCGGACTACTACCTCACCTCCCTTTTAAAATTCGTCCCCAAAACCATCACCATCGCCCACGATCTCGCCATGGATGGCCTCACTCCGGTTACATTTCCCTTTATCAAGGAAGAAGACGAATCGATCTCAGGCCTGACTCTTTCCCGGGAAATCGATCTCAATGCCCTAAATGAAGAGGATGGGGATTAGAATTTCCCGCCGAAGAATGTCCGGTCGAACAAATCACCGCATGCATCAGCAACAACATCGATAATGTCATCATCATAAGCAATGTGGTTATGAGGATCCCAAAACTGCGGGTTTTGTGGATCCTCCCGAGAAGTACGCTTCTCTCCGGTGGCGCGAGCACGGTTGGGGGCGATAAACTCCCGGTGGCCCAGGCGATCATATTTTTCCCGCTCGGCGGGGTCACTCAAAACCTGATAGGCCCGTTGAATCTCTTTAAACTTTTCCTCCGCCGCCCGGGGATTGTCCATGTTTCTATCGGGATGGTACTTCAAGGCCATGCGCCGGTAGGCCCTTTTGATTTCCTCCCCTGAGGCCTTTGGGCCAACTCCCAAAATGGCATAGTAATTCGTCTCGGCCGCGTGGGCACTCCAGGCCAGGCACCACAAAAAGGCCACAATGCTGGCCGCAAATGAGGAAAATAATTTTTTCAAAGACATCATTGCCCTTATTAACCCTTTCAACCGCAGGAGTCAATCCACTCTGTAATTTCTAACCTGTTCTGGCCATTTTCACCGCAACTTTATGGGCCTTATGTTTGATCAAACAAACCTGGCCAAGACTTCCTTTAAACGCGGCCACAACTCCCTGGCCTTGGCCAAAGTAAAGAAGGGGGAGAAACTCAAGCGCAAAGCATTTTTGGAGTGTTCCGGGGAATACCCCATGGCCATTAAAACCTGGTTTTCTACCACTGCCCCCGAACGGCAGGCGCTGCCACTGGAGACATCAATGCCGGCCAGGTCGAGGGCCATGGAGGAAATGTTGGCGGGAGTGTGGTAGAGAATAAAGTAGACAGTGTTGCCGTTGCGGTGGGGATGGCCTTGGCCCACGATCTCCCCCTTATCACCCAACAACTTTGCCAGTTCCCGCTCTATAAAAAGTTTGCCCTCCCGCTGTCTTTCAAAAGAATAGTTTTCCAGCACTTCGCCCAAGGCCAGGGGAAGGGACAAGATGCCCACAGTGTTTTCGGTTCCCGATCTCAGTCCCTCTTGTTGGCCACCTCCATAGATGGCCGGACAGACTTCTTCGCCCCTCTTTAAAAAGGAAAAACCCACTCCCTTGAGAGCACCGAATTTGTGGCCCGAAAAAGTGTAAGCATCCAGTTCGGGGGCCAGGCAGTTCCAATCTTCGATCTTGCCCACCGATTGAACCGCATCGACATGCACCCAGCACCCGGTGGCGGCCTTGATTTTCACCACCCTCGCCAAATCGCAGACCACACCGCTTTCATTATTCACCCAAGTGATATTGAGTGCCGCAGGGCCTTGTGCCCGGCGGATTTGGCCAATTAATTGTTCGTCGTCAAAGTTACCACTCTCATCGACGGCAACCGCCTCGGCACTGTGCCCTCCCTCCCGCAAAACGGGGGCCTGATTGCGCACGCAACTGTGGTCAGTGGCCAAATAAAACAGGTGCATGCCCTGCCCACGACGGGCCTTGAGGAAGCGGCCGCGGCCCTGTAAAAGGGTGTTGATGCCCTCGCTGGCCCCACTGTGAAAAAAGAGGCCAAATTGGGCCTCGTCGAGGCCAAAGGTCTGGAACAAAAACTCCCTGGCGCGCTGGACTTCTCGCAGGGCCGCCTTGCCGGAGCGGTGGACGCTGGAGGGATTGCCAAAGGGAAATTCGCCCCACTTGGGCCACTCCAGGACTGCGGGGGACAGCTTGGAAGTAGCATTATAATCGAGATAAAAGCGCTTGTCTGTAAACACTCCACTCTTTTCTTATTTTGTGGGCCATTCGGCAAGCGGCAGTGAAAATTTTACAAAAAAAAACGGGCCTGTTAATTAGGCCCGCTTTTTTTTACTCTAGGAGGCACTCAAAAATTACTGGTTGATCTCTTCCACCGAATTGTTGTGGAGATTGGAACCCAAATCCCCGCCAGATGCTGATACGGAGGGGGAAATAGATTGTCCCGCCGTTTGGGCACTCTGTCTGGCAGCGTGAACCTCGGCCTCGACTTCGCCGGTTTTGCGGGCCAAATCCCCGAGGGAGGTGGTGGACAAGTATTCCTTCATAATCAGCCCTAAATTCTGAAAGTAGTTGCGGCTTAAATAGTATTCCGAGGTGCTGGCGGTTTCCGCCTCACTCCCCAGAATGTCCTTGGCGGGGTTGATATTTTCCCCCACGCAGTCGAGCACATCCCGAATGGTAATTTGATCCATCGAGCGGGCCAAAACATAACCCCCCCCCGGGCCTCGTACGGATTTAACCGCCTGGCCATTGCGCAACTTCCTGAAAAGTTGCTCCAAGTAGTGCAAGCTGATGTTCTGACGGGCCGAAATTTCTTGCAGGCGGACGGGATTGCCGTTACTGTGCGTCGTCAGGTCGAGCATGGCCCTAACGGCGTAGCGTCCTTTCGATGTTAGTCTCATTGGTCTTCCTCCCTAAATCCAAAAATTTTAAGACGGGTTGGCCCTCCGGTGGGAGGGTTTATACTCAAAGGGTAACAATGTTTTCTCAATCCTGACTCCGTTGATTCTACCCGCACTCCTCGGAGAGTAATTCCCAGAGCGGTTAGTGTTATCACAGCGCGGGTAAAGTCTCTTTGTATTATGGCCACCAAATTTCTGTGCCGTCAACTCGAATTTAAAGCAAAGTTTATTTAATTTTCTAATAATAGTTTACAAAATAGTGTCAGTTATTTGAAATTTGGCCCTCCTTGACTCAAAAACGCCAATTTTGTAAAAATGACACAATACGAATCCATCTTCGCGGAGGGAAAAGGGATGAATACAGTGTTCAGGAGTGGCCTTTGCATAGCGTTTTTAACTCTATGCGCTTCTTGCTCATCGCAAAAAAACTACGAAGTAGACTATTTTAAGGACGGTGTTTTTCTCAATGCGAAAAAAAGAAAAGTCAAAAGAAATTTTTTTTCCTACCTGTGGATGAGGATGCAAACCAAGTCCGCCCAGTGGCCAGAAGAGGTTGCCCTTCAGGCCTCCATTCCGCGGCCTAAAGATCGCTCGGAAAAGCTCAAAATCCACTACATCAACCACTCCACCTTTCTCGTCCAAGTGGACAACCTCAATATCCTCACCGACCCCATCTTCAGTCGGCGCGCCAGCCCCGTCTCTTGGGCCGGGCCAAAGCGGGTGATCGCTCCGGGGCTGCAACTCGAACAAGTGCCCAAGATCGACCTGGTTGTGATAAGCCACGATCACTACGACCATTTAGATTTACCGTCACTCAAAAAAATCCACACCAGGGATCGGCCGCAAATTTTCTTAGGCCTCGGTGCCGGACATGTTTTAGAGGGCCTTAACTTTAAGGAAATGAAGTGGTGGGAGTCCGCTTCTTATAAAGGACTGGAAATCGTCTTCACCCCCGCCCAACACTTTTCTGGCCGGACTCTATTCGACCGCAATTCCACTCTGTGGGGTTCTTTCATTATCAAAAGCAAAAGTGTGGCCTTCTACTTCGGCGGAGACACCGGGTACAGCGATCACTTCAAACACATTGCCGCCCGCTATCCCAAAATAGATTTTGCCCTCTTGCCAGTGGGGGCCTACGCCCCTAGAAAGTTTATGCAGTACAATCACATGAACCCCGAAGATGCCCTGCGCGCCCACGATGAACTCAATTCCCCTTTTTCCCTAGGCATGCACTGGGGAACTTTCAAACTCACCATTGAACCCAGGGAAGAACCGCGGGAGAGGATTTTAAAGTCGGGAGTGAAAAACTTTTTGGTGCCGGAAAACGGCGATTGTTTTGAAAAGGCCCAAGCACCCGAACAAGGCCTCGCCAAATGCCGGCCCAAAGAGATAACTACACACTCCAACAAAAAATTGTGATAATAGTATGGTAATTGCTCACAATTTGCGTCAGGTTGGGGGGAAGCGAGACAGAGCGACTGAGGTGTGCTCCCTGCACATCGCAAGGAGTGATGGCAAAGCTGACTCACAAGATGGCGTGAAGTGTGAGCAATTATATAAAATGTATTACTTCCTTTTGGCCCTGTTATACTCACTCTCTGCCCACGCTTCTGAAAAAAGGGAAAAGTTTTTTACCGACGACACCGCCAAAAGTCCAAGGCGCAATCCCCTGCCCTATTTGATCATGAAAATGAAAACCACCTCCGACAAGTGGCCTAAAAATGCACCTCTACAACCTCATATCACTACTCCTCCTAAGCGATCCGAAGAATTTAAGATCACTTTTATCAACCACTCTACTTTTTTAATTCAAGTCGATGGCCTCAATATCCTCACCGACCCCATCTTTAGTGACCGTGCCAGTCCCTTTTCCTGGGTGGGGCCAAAGCGAGTGACTCCACCGGGACTTCAATTTGAACAAGTTCCGCCCATCGACATTATTCTGATAAGCCACGACCACTACGACCACTTTGACTTGCCCTCAATTAAAAGAATCCACCAAAGGGATCGGCCCAAAATTTTCTTGGGCCTCAAGGCCGGCCACATCCTGAGCGAAGAAAATTTCCAAGAGATGGGATGGTGGGAGTCGGCCCGCTACAAAGAGGCAGAAATCACTTTTGCCCCCGCCAAACACTCTTCTTACCGCCGACTGTTTGCCCCCAACTCGACCCTGTGGGGTTCTTTTGTGGTCAGAACCAAAAAACACACTTTTTACTTTGCCGGGGACACGGGTTACGGAGAGCACTTTAAACAAGTTGCCGCCCGCTTCCCCAAAATTGACTTTGCCTTTTTACCCATCGGGGCCTACGCCCCCAGACACATCAAAAAGTTTGAACACATGAACCCCGAAGATGCCCTGCGCGCCCACGCCGACTTGAATCCCCGAGTTTCCATCGGCATGCACTGGGGCACTTTCCAAATCACCGAAGAGGCGCGCACAGAACCCAAAGAGGCCATCTTAAAAGCGGGGAACCGCTCCTTTTTAGTGCCGGAAAACGGCGATTGCCTGGAAAAGGCCAAATTGATCCTCACTGAATAAAAAAAGGCCCCCTCGACGGGGGCCTTTCGGATGCGTTCAAAAAACCTGAAAACTAATAGCCGGAACAATCGAGGCGCTCGTTCAAGCTGTCGAGGAGGGCATCGGCAATTCTGCTATAACCTGCCTCCAGGGCCATATCCCTGGGAGACTTTCTGGCGGTCGAGCGGGTGCCGGCATAGGCACCATTGCAAAGCAAGGCCATAGTCATGTCGTAATCTCCATTGCGCGCACTAATGTGCAAAGGAGTGTGGCCTTCATTTCTGGTCTGCAAGTCGAGGTCGGCACTCCGACTGGCCAGGGCAATCACAGTTTGCACCCGGCCGTTGGCCACCGCTAAATGCACCGGAGTTTCCAAATTGGGGGAAGACTGGATGTTCGGCCTGGCCCCAGCACTCACGAGGGCGGAAGCAATCAAGCTGGACTCGTGAACCGCCGCCAGGTGAAGAGGTGTAACCGAATCTCCATCGGTGACATTGGGATCGGCACCGCTCTCCAAGAGAACCCTCACCATTTCCAAATCGCCTTTTAAAGCGGCGTAGTGCAAGGGTGTTTGTAAAGCATCATCTCTGGCATCGACATCAGCGCGATTGCGGATCATCTCTCGAATCAAGGCCACATGCCCTCTAGTGACCGCTATATGGGGGGAACAAATGCGCAGGTTTCGGCCCCCTTGAGCGTAATTGGCCATGAGGTCGGCCACATCCCGGTTTTGATTCCTAGTGGCCAATTCGAGGGCGGTTCTATCGTTGGAAGTGTGCAAACTCTTGTCCGCGCCATGGCACAATAAGAGAGTAGTCACTCCCCAGCTTCCGTCGATGGCGTTCATGTGCAAGGGAGTCCACTTTTCGGACTTGGTTTGCAAGTTGGGGTCTGCTCCGTAATAGATCAAAGTGGAAACAATTTCCAAGCGATCGTTTCCCGCCGCCGCGTGCAGTGGAGTCAGTCCATTGGATTTGGTTTGAATATTGGGATCCGCTCCTGCCCCTAACAAAATCTCGGCGATGGAATCGGATTCCTGAACGCTGGCGTAATACAGGGGTGTCGCCGACTCTTTGTCTTGAACATCGAGGTCGGCCCCGTTTTCCAACAAAATGTTGACGATTTCCGTGTGGCCCATCAAAGCAGCATAGTGCAAAGCAACCGCACCGTTGGAATCGCGCTTGTTGACATTGGCCCCGTCCGCAATGAGTTCTAAAACTTGTTCGACATCACCACTGAGTGTCGCCTGGTGGAGAAGATCGTCCTTGCCACCACAGGCCCCGAGAGCAATCAAAAGAGTGAAAACGAGAAACTTCTGTAGCACTTTCATTTTTTCCTCCTGTTGAAAAAATGTCCCTGGACTGGGAACTCATTTATAGTAACCTGGCCCGCGATGGGAAACAAGCCTACCAAGACCATTTTTTAATTGAGTCGGACAGTTTTTTTAAATTAACCTGAACCAATCCAATAATTTTCCTCTAATCGGTTTAGTAAAACCGTAGGTAACCATTCACGGGCCAACCAAAAAACTGTGAGTGTAGCGAGGTAATAGCTCACAATTTAGGTCAGATTGAGGTGAAGTGAGACAGAGCGACTGAGGTGTGCTTCCTGCACATCGCAAGGAGCGATGGCGAAGCTGAACCACACGGAGTCGCCAGGAGGGCGACGAGCGACGACTGCCCCGATGGGCAGTGCCGGAGCAGGATGCGAAGGCAAGATGGCCTGAAGTGTGAGCTATTACAGCTATTCCCATTCGATGGTTCCCGGCGGTTTGGAAGTCAGATCGTAGGCCACCCGAGTGACTCCCTCAACCTCGTTGGTAATGCGACTGGAAACCCGTGCCAGAAAAGAGTGGGGCAGTTCGCTCCAGGTAGCGGTCATAAAATCGGAAGTGTCCACAATCCGCAAAGCGATGACATCCTCGTACACGCGGGCATCTCCCTTGACCCCTACCGTTTTGGCGGGAATGAGCACGGTCAATGCCTGAGCGACAGAATCGTACAAACCAGCGCGCACCAACTCTTGGTGGAGAATGTGATCGGATTGCTGGACTTTAGCGATCGCCCCTTCGCTCAACTCTCCGAGAATCCGCACCGAAAGGCCTGGCCCCGGAAAGGGATGGCGACCGATCCAATCCCGACGCAGGCCCAAGGACTCTCCTATCCGGCGCACTTCATCTTTAAAGAGAAGGCGCAACGGTTCGATCAGTTGGAGATGCATGCGCTCGGGCAATCCCCCTACATTGTGGTGGGATTTAATGGTCGCCGATTTGCCTCCACTTTGATGGGGGGACTTGGATTCGATCACATCGGGGTAGATGGTTCCCTGTAAAAGGTGGGTAAAGTGAATCTGGCGTTCCCGTTCAAACTGGCGAACCTTGGCCTCAAAAACTTCAATGAAGGTGTGGCCGATGAGTTTGCGCTTTTGTTCGGGGCAGGCCACTCCCCGCAATTTTTGCAAAAATTCATCTTTGGCGGCGATGATTTCGATGGGAAAGAGCATTTCCCGCTGGAGCATTTCAATGTGCTGGTAGTCTTGCGGGCGCAAAAGCCCGTGATCCACAAAAAAACAATAGAGATTGTCCCCCAAGGTTTGATGGGCCAAATTGGCCGCCACCAGACTGTCGACCCCGCCCGAGAAGGCACACAAAACTTTTTGTTCGCCTATGGCGGCCAGGCCCTTGCGCGCTTCCTCCACGGTTCTCTGAAAATCCCAGTCGGGTTTGAGTTTGGCCAAATCTGCATAGAAGTGGCCCAAAATCTCCCGCCCACATTCGCTGTGTTCAACCTCAGGATGGAATTGCAGGCCCATCATCCGCGCAGCGGGGTTCACCATCGCCGCCACCAAATGGTTGTGACTCTCCATCGCCAAGGCAAAGTGGGGGGGCAACTTTTCCACATGATCACAGTGACTCATCCACACCCGCAACTCTGCCGGACAATTTTTCACCAGTGGGCCACCCACCCAGCGAATGGCCGTCCTGCCGTATTCGGCAACCG
The DNA here is from genome assembly GCA_965243145.1 of Bacteriovoracaceae bacterium. Lineage (GTDB taxonomy): Bacteria > Bdellovibrionota > Bacteriovoracia > Bacteriovoracales > Bacteriovoracaceae > CBDBLK01. Next base: position 2,672,377 of record CBDEUB010000002.1, on the reverse strand, counting down.
CACCCTGGGCCACCCGCCCGCCAAAGTGCTGGGCCATTAACTGCATGCCGTAACAAATGCCCAACACTGGCCTGGACGAGGTAAAAAAGGCAACATAGTCGGTCGAGTCGCGGCAAACCGATTGTGGGCCTCCCGACAAAACCCAACAGTTGGGAAGCTGGCCTCCGCGCAAGCGCGCCAACCCTTCTTCCACGGTGAGCACTTCCGCACTGTAACCCAGTTCCCGCGTCCGCCGGGTGATCAGGTGGGTGTACTGCGAACCCAAATCAATAATAACGACTTGACCTTGAAACACGAATTACCTTCTGGCGGTGTAATTGGGAGCATCTTTGGTGATCCAAATGTCGTGGGGGTGGCCCTCTTTGAGAGAGGCGGAAGTGATGGGAATAAACTCGGCCTTCTCCCGCAATTCGGCCAAATTTTTGGCACCGATATAACCCATGCCGGCGCGCACTCCCCCCATCATCTGGTAGATATTGCTGGACAAACTTCCGCGGTAGGGAACTTGTCCCTCGACCCCTTCGGGAACCAGTTTTTCAATTTCCTGCACTTCCCCCTGGCGGTAGCGGTCTTTGGAACCGGCACCCATCGCCCCCATACTTCCCATGCCACGATAAACTTTATAACTGCGGCCCTGGTATAAAACCGTCTCGCCGGGAGTTTCGTCGGTTCCGGCAAAGAGCGAGCCGATCATCACCGCATTGGCCCCGGCGGCCAAGGCCTTGACGATGTCACCGGAAAATTTAATGCCCCCGTCGGCGATCAGGGGCACCTCCGCCGCTCGCGCCACAGAAGAGCACTCCCAAATGGCCGAAAGTTGGGGCACACCGATGCCCGCCACCACCCTGGTAGTGCAAATGGAACCAGGCCCAATCCCCACCTTGACGGCATCCGCCCCCGCCTCGATCAGTGCGCGACAGGCCGCGGGCGTGGCCACATTGCCGGCCACCACATCAACTTCGGGAAAATAACGCTTGAGTGTGGCCACCATGTCCAGCACGCTGCGGGTGTGCCCGTGGGCGGTGTCCACCACCAAGGCGTCCACATGAACCTCGCTCAAAGCGCCGGCGCGCTCCAACTCCCCCTCTCCTACACCCACCGCCGCGGCCACTCTCAAACGCCCCAACTGGTCACGGTTGGAAAAGGGAAAGTCGATGCCCTTTAAAATATCCTTGATGGTGATCAGGCCCTTGAGTTTGCCCGCCCCGTCCACCACTAACAGTTTTTCAATTCTGTGCTGGTGAAGAATATCTTTAGCACTCTCGGTGTCGATGCCCTCCTCAGCGGTGATGAGTTTTTCCCTGGGAGTCATCACATCCTCCACTCTCTGATCCAAGTTGCTTTCAAAACGCATGTCCCGACTGGTGAGAATCCCCACGCACTCCCCGTCTTCATTGGTCACCGGCACGCCGGTAATTTTGTGGCGCTGGGTGAGTTTGGCCACCGAGCGCAAACTCTCCTGGGGGCCAACGGTAATGGGGTCTAGGATCATGCCCGCCTCGTACTTCTTGACCTTTTGCACTTCCCGCGCCTGGTGGGCCATGGGCATATTTTTGTGAACCACTCCGATCCCCCCGTTTTGTGCCATGGTGATGGCGGTGGCACTCTCGGTAACCGTGTCCATCGCCGCCGAAACCAGCGGAATGTTGAGGGCAATGCTGCGGGAAAACTGACTGTCCAACACCGTTTCGCTGGGTAAAACCTCGGAATATCCGGGCCGAAGCAAACAGTCGTCATAAGTCAAAAAGGGGGACTGAGCTTTAAATGGGGAAGAAACCGAAGAACCCATGCCGTCTCCTTGAATTGAGGGGGACAATCCCATTCTCAAGGTTTTGAATACTTTAAGAAAAGAGTTTTTTCAATGGTAATGACTCGCACTCAAATGAAAAATTACGATAAAAGTTAGGTCAAGTGCTCACAATTTGCGTCAGATTGGGATGAAGTGAGACGGAACGAGTGAGGCGTACGAAAAAGTACGCCGTACGGAGTCGCCAGGAAGGCGACGAGCGACGGCCGCCCCGATGGGCAGTGCCAGAGCAAGATGCGGAGGCAAAATGGCGTGAAGTGTGAGCACTTACTTTCAATGGCCTTTTTGGTAGTCCATTTGTACTGATTGGAGCTGGTCGATCAGGGCATTGACTTCGCTTTGATGCCGTTGCTGCTCCGAGTAATGCTGATCCAGGGCCTTTTCAAAGTCGGGTTCCGCGGAAAGGGCCGCTTTGCCCTTGACCGCCCTGGCCGCCACCGAGGCCGGAGCGCGTCCAATTTTGCGCCGGGGAGGGCGTGCCGGAACCTCGACGGTGAGGGCCTGCTGCTGGCGCGCCCTTTTTTTGCCAAAAACTTTGACCGGGTTCAAAACTTTGGGCCTATTCTGCGCCGTCTTCTTTTTGGGCGCAACTGTTGGCGGTTTGCTCCACTTGAGATGGGAAGTCAAATCCCGCTCCTTGGAGCACTGTCTGGGACAGTGAAAAATTCGGGTTTTGAGGTTTTGCCCGCTCTGGCCAAAAATGCGGATGGGAACTTTCGCCTCCCCCCCTTGGAACAAGCGGGCGCGGTAGTGGTGCAGCAGTGTCTTTTCTGGCCGAACCCTGGCCCTGGCCACCGAGGCCAGGCCGCGCCCGCGCCTGCGATGCGTCTGCGGCGAAGAGGGAGAAAAAAATAAGGCCTGGGACTTGCGCAATGGCCTGACTTCGTGGAACAGGCCAGTGACCTGTTGGTAGGAATTGAGGCCGATGGGAGTGGGCATGCGGGGCGCACCCTCCAAGTATCCGTTTTGAATAAAGCTAAACTGTCCCTCCTGAACTTCCAACTTCAAATGCGCCTGGATGGCGTTTTCCATTTCCAACCTTCCCGCCAAGACTAAAAGTTGGGTCTTCCCCAAAGAATTGTCAAAACTCATGATCGCTTCACCGCCGCGATAAAAAATCTTGCTGTTGGCGGTTCCCACCTGAAAGGCAAAAGGTGGCGGAGCGGCCCCCACAAACTGCACCCACAAATACCCGCTCTTGAGAGACAATGCGCGCTCATCCAAGGCAATGTGGCCACTGCCCGAAAGGTGGTAGACATGATCGTAATAATTGTTAAAGGTGATCTGTGCTCCCTCTTCGGTAAACACCTCGGCCCCCTGGCGCAGACGCATGCCCGATGCCAAAGTTTTGATCTGGCCCCGGTGTGAATAAAAAACATTGCCGCCCACCGATTGGACGACGGCCACCACCCTCTGGGCCTGGGCCAAAGTGTCTTGGGGTACTCCCCAACACGCCAGTGCCACCACCAGCTCAACGATCTTTGTATTTTTGAATAATCGCCTCATAATGCTGGCTTAAAACTTTCCACTCGGGGGTATTGCGGTACTTTTTTCTAAATTCTTCGACGGCATTAAAAAACATTTCCCTTTTATCCAAACGCAAATAGAGCAAACTGATCCACAATTTGGCCCCCCGGAAATAGGGCGAAGAATTGTATTTTCTCACCAACTGGGAAAGGTAGTGAAAAGATTGATCATAGTGTTCGCCAGACTCGTAAGTGGCGAGTCCCGCCTTGAAGAGGAATTGATCGTCGATGCTGTCGTGATTGGGAAAGTGACTGTAGAGCGTGTGGTAAAACTGGGCCGCTTTCTCGTAGTTTTTCTTCTTAAATTCGGCATCGGCAATGGAGATCATTTGGGTGGGCGTCCAACGGTAAATATCGTAGCGAACCAAATCTTTGGCAAATTTCTTGGCCACAATGGAGGCCGGGGCACGCTTCTTTTTGCCCTGAACCAGCATGGCATTTTGCATTTCCAGGAAGTTTTTTTCAGTCTCTAACTTTTTGATGTCAAATTTTAGCTGACTAATCTGATTTTTTAACTGGCGATTTTCCTTGGCCAAATTGAGGGCCACCACTTCGAGCTGGTTCATGCGCGCACTCTTGGCCTCGATTCTCTCCCAAAACTGTCTCTCGTAGACCTTAAAAGATTCTGGCCGGCAAGCACTCAAACCGAGCACCATTCCAGAGAGAAAAAATATCCTGCCCCAAAAATTTTTATCCATCATTCCCCAACTTCACAGCGTTCTCAAAACTCATCGGCACACCCACCGGGAAACTTAAAAAGCGGATTCAAACGGGAGGCATTCCCTTCCCCTGCCCCCAAACAAACGAGATATTGAGTAAAATATTATGTGACACTTAAACAATTCTGATCCAAGACCGACGAAAAGAATGGGCCAAACACACCAACAAATCATACCCAGGCGCTCAGAGACTATAAAATCCCTCTCTTTCACCTCCCAATTTCTGGTGGGTATGAGTTCGGGAGGCGAGTTTTTCGATTTGGCCAAATCCAATTTTGCCGTCATTTTTTTCTCCATCACTGGCCCCTCCCATCAAAAATTGGCCCTGGTACTCGACCACTTTGACCAGTTCCGCGACAGTTTTGAAAACAAAACAGAGGCCGCCAGCGTTCTCGCCCCGGACATTTTGCAAAATTTTCTGCGCCAACTGGCGGGCACTCAAAATATTTTTCACGACCTTCAACTGCTCCTGATCGGCATCCGCCTGCAAGATTTGCACTTTGAAAGCTACCACTTCGGCAATTATTGTATTGTGTCTGGCCACCCCATCGAACTATTCCCGGACTGCGGGGCCAATTCTAATAGGCAAATTTTGCCGGGCAATGCCCACCCCTTTGGCCAGGCCTTTTTTCCCCGGGCCAAATACAGCGGAAAAATGCAACGGGGGGAAAAGTGGGCCATTATCTCTCCCGGCATCAATGCCAATTTGCCCGGCGGTATTGAACAAATGCCCCCCCAGGATTATATTGCTAAGAAGATGCAAGAATCCCCCGGGGCGGTGATGAACCACATGAATCAAGTTCTCCTGGAAATGCAAAAGAACAGTCCCGGAAAATTTCTCCGTTATGATGCTTCCCTGGTTTCCATCGAGGTCAACCCCCGTGCTATACTCAAAGTTTAAAACTCTTGCCACTGTCGCTACCCTGGCCTGCATGATTCCCGCGGCCTGGAAAATACACGCCTTTTCCGATATTCAATGCCTCAAGGCTGACTTCCAAACGGAGATTTCCCACCGCGGTTTTCCCCTGGGGCTTACCCAAAGAGTGCTCACCATCGAAAAAAAGGGCTGCCAACTCAGCATCGATCATCAAAAGTGGAAATTTTACAAGCAAAACTGGATCGTCGATGTTTGCCGCGAACCTGTCCACCTCAAAAAAAGTCTGGGTTCGGTGGAAGTCATCAAAAAGGCCGCTCCCTGTTCTGGCCCCCAGGCGCAAGCAAACGCCTTCTGCCAACACACCGGCAAACTCAAAAACCTGATCCAAGACGACGGCCTGATCTTCGCCTCCGGCGACAAGGAAGCGCTGACTTCCGAACACGGCAAAGTCTACTGCGCCTACCTGCTCTTTAAGGCCTACACCGAGAGGGATATCGTCTTTTCCCGCTCCAGGGAATACTCCAATATTTTGGAGGAGGCCCAAGCGATGCCCTCTCCAAGTTCCGATCAGGCCATGCCAACCCCATCGCCTCCCCCTGGCGAAAAACCTGGCCCCACAGAAATACTGCCTTTTGATGAAAAGGACGGCGGGAGTTTTTAGGGAGAGTCCCTAAAACGACCTCTAAAGCGCGCCCAAGGCATCACCTAAATCCTCCTTGAGGTCTTCCACGCCCTCAATACCCACACTCAAGCGAACCAGGTTGTCACTAATTCCCAGGGAAGCGCGCACTTCCGGTGGAATCGAAGCATGGGTCATCGATCCCGGGTGATCCACCAAACTCTCCACCCCTCCCAGCGATTCGGCCAGGGCGAACAAGCGCAAGCGACTCAAAAACTTGTGGGCATCCCGCCTGTGCTCGGCCTCCTTGCTGGCCAAGAAAAAAGTCAACATTCCACCGTGCCCGCGCATTTGTTCGCGGGCGAGTTGGTGTTGGGGGTGCGAAGCAAGGCCCGGATAGAGCACTTTCTCCACGAGAGGATGCTCTGTAAGCCATTCGGCCAGGGCCAAGGCATTTTTTTGGTGGGCCTCCATCCGCAAGGCCAAAGTCTTCACTCCGCGCAGGACGAGCCAGGAATCAAAGGGGGATTGGCACGGCCCCAGACTGTTTTGCAAAACCCACAAGCGCTGGTGCAGAGACTCGTCGTTCATCATCAAACACCCGCCCACCACATCGGAATGGCCATTTAAATATTTGGTCATCGAGTGCAAAACAATGTCTCCGCCTAAATCCAGCGGATTTTGAAAATAGGGACTTGCAAAGGTGTTATCCACCAAGGTTTGTCCACCATGCCGGCGCACCAATTCGGAAATGGCGCGCAGATCATTTATTTTGAGCAGCGGATTGGTGGGGGACTCCAACCACACCAAGGCGGGACTCGATCCTTTGAGTTTGTCTTCCAGTAGTTGCAAGTTGGTGGTGTCCACAAATTCAACTTTAAACTTGTGCTGAAACACGGTGGTCAAAATGCGGTAAGTTCCACCGTAGACATCATCCCCACACAACACGGTATGGCCCTCGGGCAAGGCGTGCAAAACCAATGTTGCGGCACTCATGCCACTGGAAGTGGCCAGGGCAAAACGGGCATTCTCCAAGGCCGCCAAACACTCTTCGAGCCTCGAACGGGTGGGGTTGTGGGAGCGACTGTATTCAAAGCCCTTGTGCTCGGCCGGGGCGGACTGAACATAAGTCGATGTTTGATAGATGGGAGGCATGATCGCTCCCGTCTCGGGGTCGGGATGCCCACCGGCGTGAATCGCCTTGGTGGCGAAGGCCCGTGCGGAGTGAGTTTTTTGAGGTTTCATAAAATCTCCTATAAATTGTTGCTAAATTTCATTCGCCAAATATCCTTTATCCCGCATCCAATTATCATTGTAAATCTTAGTGGCGTAGCGGTTGCCGGAGTCGTGGAGCAGAATAAGGATTTTTTGGCCCTTTTTCCCCTTTTTGCCGCCAGTGCGGCGGGCGTATTTGAGTGCTCCGCAAATGGCCGCGCCGGCCGACCCGCCGGCGTAGATGCCCTCTTCTTTTAACAGTCTGCGAGTCATTAAAAACGACTCTTTGTCGCCCACCACTTCCCAGCCGTCGATGCAGTCGAAATCGTAGTTGCCGGGAATGAAGTCTTCGCCAACTCCTTCGAGAACATAAGATTTGGCCGGGATAAGTTCCCCGGTGCGGGCGTAGTGGGCGATGATAGAGCCGTGGCAGTCGATGCCCACGACGCGCACGCCGGGCATTTTTTCTTTGAAATAGCGGCCGCAGCCGGAGATGGTGCCGCCGGTGCCCACCGCCGCCAAAAAGACATCAAAATCGCCGCCGGTCTGGCGGTAAATTTCGGGGGCCGTCCAATGATAGTGGGTGGCGCGGTTGTGGAGGTTTTCATACTGGTTGACATAGAAACTGTTGGGGGTAGTGTCTGCCAATTTTTGCGAGACGCTATAATAAGAGCGCGGGTCTTCGGGAGCAACATCGGTGGGGCAGACCACCACTTCGGCACCAAAGGCGCGCAAGTTGTCTATTTTTTCCTGGGACTGCTTGTCCGCCAAGACAAAAATGCACCGGCAACCGTGAACCGCGGCCCACAAGGCCAGGCCAACTCCGGTGTTGCCCGAAGTGCCCTCGATAATGACTCCCCCGGGGCGCAGTTTTCCCTCCTCCACGGCGCGGTCGAGCATATAGCAACCGATGCGGTCTTTGGTGGAGCCACCGGGGTTGAGAAATTCCAGCTTGACATAAATGTCGGCATCAACTTCGACCGCCAGGCGGTTCAGCTTGACGATGGGAGTGTCGCCGATCGCCTGCAAGACATGGGGTTTGGCCCCTGTCATGAGATTTTCATCAGTTTTCATCATCTCTTTCCTTTTAGTCGGCCACACATTCCCGCGTCTCCAAAGCGCTCGCCCATGTGGCCAAGCGGGCGACGATCGAATACACCGCCTCTTTGGCGCAAGCATCGTTGTTCTGGCGGATTTCACTAATGCAGTATTTGCGGAAGACCATGCCCTTGCTATTGAGGTTGGCGTTGCTTCCCCGCTCGGGATTGGCGCGCACAAAGCCCCCCGTGGGCCTGCCATCCACCAGGTAAATGCTCACTTCGGCGGCCATATTGTCGTAGCGAACCACCGATTCGATGCCCTCTTGGAGCAGCAACGAGGTAAATTTCAATTTGTTTTTCCCCATGTCCATTTTATTGCGTGCCTTGCGGTTCATGTTGAGGACTTCCTCGCCACTGGCCAAAACCGAGATGCCCATGCCGTAAGTGCCCTGATTGGCCTTGAGAAAAACTTTATGGCCAGAGGGGAGTTGGCGCAAGAAAATATCGACTTCATTGGCCAATTTTTCCAAATTTTCCCTGGAGGCAAAATCGACTCCTTCCACAGTGCGAAACTCGGCCTGCAAAAGTTCCGGCGCAATGGAAAACTGGCGGGCGAAGATGTCCACCACCTGCCGGTAGTAATGAAAATAGCGGGCCTTGCGGCGCTTGACCCAGCCCAATTGAGGCGTCGGCAAAACCGGCGTTTTGAGGGCCTTCCAGTCAATCCCCAAAGGAGAGGATTGGTCGTTGTTGAGAAGAATCAAATGATAGGGGCCACTGGCGGAAGACAAAATGCCCCCTTCGATGCGCCCCCTTTGAATTTCTATCTCAAATTTTGAGGCACTCAAAAGTTTGATCCCGTCTGCACCCGCAGCAAACAGTTGGGGGTCAAGACTGACAAACCCCACTCCTAGGCCCTCGTCGGCCAGGGCCTTGCCCAAAAAGGCCAAGTGGTCGAGGTAAAAGGCATTTTTGGTGTGCGCCTCGGGGATGATCGCCACCCGAGAGACGGGAGTGTGCAACTTTCCGAAAGCTCGGCCAAAGAGTTTGCCGGCAAAATTGAGGTCGAGTTGGCACAAATTATTAAAGCCCGCCGGATAGAGGTTGTGATCGACGGGGGCAAATTTTGATTTGCTCTCCCGAATGTCCACGCTGGAATAAATGGGAATGGGGAGATCGTGCATTTGCCCGTCGATATACTGGTTGATGGCGTCCCAGCGGGAACTCATCAGGGCCTCTAGCTGGGGCAAGGTTTGAATCTCACTCATCGCCGTTTTTCACCTGTTCCAACTCGCCCCATACTGTGGCCAACTGGCAAACTTGTTCCCCCGGACTTGAGGCCAAAACCTCGGGAAATTCTAAAATCTGATCCAAATGCTGGGCCGCCAATGTTTTAAGTTTGGACTCTCTCTCTTCAAGCACATTTTTTAATTTGGCCAAGGGGTTGTCCTGCCGATCGATTTCCCACTGATCCAAATAGCGCCTTAAACACTTGTTGACCACCAGTTGGGCCTCCATAGAAGTAAAATGTTGTGCCTGTTCCCTCAATTGGTGGGCCTCAAAAAATTTTTGTTGTTCCACCGAAGTCACCAAAAACCAGTGGCCAAAATTTTTGTCCTTGAGATTTTCCCCCAATTCCAGGGCGCTGACGAAGGCCTTTTTATGGCGGTAAATCTCCCCGATGGCCGCCAAAAAATCTTCCACAAAGGCCTGCCCCGTTACTTTCTCCAAATAGTTGAGAAGTTTTTTAATGCCGCTTTGAACTGCCAGAGTGAACAAGTGCCGGTTTTTTTTGGCCCCCTCTTTGCCCGGCAAACTCTTTTGCAAATATTCAAAAATATCGACAAAGGCCTGGCCAAAAAAGCGCTCGATTTTGCCCGCGGAAACCAAAAAGTCGATAAAGTGTCCGCCGGGGGGAGTGTCCAAAATAATGGTCTCGTAAGATTCTTGGGAGAGGTGGTGCTGAATTTCAACCATCGCCATAATCTCATTCATGCCCCCGTGGGGCCTAAACAAAATCTGCACAATGGGGTTGTCAAAACCCCGCGGGGAAGGGCCTTGCCCCAATATGCGTTTCATGGTGGTGGTGGGGTTCATCAACAAAGCATCGAAGGAGTGATCGAGGCCCAAACCATCCTGTAGCAGACTGCCACTTATCTGCTGAATTTCTCCGGCCTCTTCATCGCGCATATTTAAAATTTGTTTGAGGCGTTTGGCGGGGTCAATCGTCATCAGCAAAACTTTCCGATCCTGCCGGGACAAAAAGAGCGCCCGCGAAGTGGCCAAAGTGGTCTTACCCACGCCTCCGGTGCCGCTAAAAATTTCAATTTTGCTGGTTCTCACAGCAACTCCTCGGCCAGGGGAACCATTTGCCGAAACAACGGTTCCGTTTGGCGGGCCAAAAAGTAGGGAAAGGCCACTTCCCCGTGTCGCCCTTCCAACGCTTCGATGGCACGGGCCTCCAGGGCCATCTTTTTTTGTAAAAAGTCAGGCACCCGCAAAGTTTGGCCCTCCCGATAACTGGCCATCTCTTCCATGTGGGAGATGGCACCGTTGAGGACAATTTGCCGGGAGGCCAAATTCAGGTGGGCGAGTTTTTGCTCCAACTCCACTCCCTCTTGCACATCCAGGGAAGACGGCCGCACGAGAATGAAGGCCTTGATCCCCCCCTTAGCGTAGAGAAAGCGGTGCATGCGCTCAATGTCCTGAAAGAGCAATCCGCTTTTAAATATTTTTTTGAAATTGTACCCGGCCTCAAACAAGTTTAAGGCGTGGCCCGAACTGGGGCCATCCACTACCATACAGAGTTCCGCATCGCGCTCCAGGCGATCGATGAGATGGCCTAAGAAGATCACCTGTTGCAGGCCAGGAAGCACATCCAAAAAACTGGAGAAAAAGGCGGTTTTTAAAATCCACTTGGCCACTGTCTTGGAACCCAACTTGCTGGCCATATATTCTTCAGTGCTCTGTTTCAAACTCAAGGTCAAACACTCTGGCCCAAAACCCCGCATCACTTCGCCACTCAACGATTGGCCAAAGGAACAAAAGAGGACTTTTTGCCCCCGCAAGTGCAGTGCTTGGGCCAGGGCCAAGGCCACTTCGCTCTTCCCCACCCCGCCCTTGCCGGTAAAAAAATACAAACGGTGTTGGAGAGGTTTCACAACAAACTTTTATTAAGATTTAAAAGATGTAAAACACGGTCAGCAACAATTTAAAGTAGGAACCTTCGACTTCGGCCCCCACTTCTTGTTTGACATCAAAGGGATTGTGGTACTGGCCGAGCATACCTATGGCAAAGTGGTGGTTCAATCTCAAATCCACTCCGGCACCGAGATGGGGGCCAAAAACCACTTGCGATTTAGTGGGGTGTAAATTTCCATCCGCCTCCTGGCGTCTGAGTTTGGGGATATAAAAACCCAATCCCCCCACCACGAAAGGAGAAAAGGAATCGAAGTGAAAAAATCTTCCCTTGACTCCTATGCTGAGATCGATCAAACGGGCGTAACGGCCCTGGAAATTGTGCTTGGAATAGTGGAAGTTGGCCAAGAGATCGAAAGAATAGCTGGCCGAGTAAGCATAGAGGAAATCCCCGGTGATTTGACTTTTGCCATTGTCTTCAAAATTCCCAAAGACAAAAGTTTGGCCTATGCCGATGCCCAACGAGTGGCGGTGAACTCCCCCGGGAATCTGCTTGTGTGTGGCCGCCGCTTCCGAAGGAGAAGTCCGCGCCGACTTCTCCAGTTTTTTTTCCGCCTTGGCGGCCTCTCTTTGGGAAGTGAGTTGCTGGATGCGGGATTGGCCTGCACACGGCCAGGCCAGCACTCCGGCGAGAAGTAGCGCTACTTTCAAAGGAACCTCAATGGCCCCGAATAAGACTCTCCACTTCCACAAAGTTCACCTCGCCCCCGCAGGTTTTCCACCCGGCATTGGGATGTGATTGGCCCCCGACCCTAGTTTCCCAGAGAACCCGATTCCATATAGGAAGCGTTGTTAGATGCGGGTGTCTGTACACCTTCCGGAGCGGTTCCGGTTCCGTTGACCATGCCACTTGGCACCTGTCCACTCTCTTCAAGGACGCGGATGTAATCTGTAAAAGTTCCCTCACCGTGGCGAATCACTCGCCTGAGCAGATCGGGATCACCCATCTTCGTTGACCTTCTCTCCTGGTCGAACAAGAGCTGTATCTGAGTAGTGTAGGTGATGTCGTTCTTGGTCTTGTTGTCGATCACCTGAATCTCATGGCCCTCGCGGATGATCTGGGCGATCTCCTCCAGGGTGACATAACAGCTCTGATGAGTGTCGTACAGTTTACGGTTCTGATAGCGTTTGATGATTCGAGCATTACTCATTGCAATTCCCCTCGTAATGTCTGGGTGAAATCCATTCCACCATTTGTTATATCGCTCTCCAGCAATCGGTTTAATATTCTCGCGGGACACTTCTAACAATAATAAAATGATGCTGTCAACCTAAAAGGGTAAAAATTAAAAAGATTTCTCAAAATTCCTCTCTTTTATTCACTTTTCCAATAAAATCAATCACTTAAAACCCGGCATTTTTGGAAAAAAGTTCCCCCAAAGGGCCTTCGCCTAAAAAAAATCCCCCTTCTGGCCGATTCTTTTTTAATGATTTTTGCAATGAATCATAAGACCCTGTTAAAATCTGTGCCGGCACCCGGTGTGATCTGTGCACTGGTTTTGGCCCTTGGAAGCTGCTCTTCCGCCACCAGAACGCCAGAAAAAGGCCCTCCGTCCCCCCCTACGGTAGTGCAAGTCTCGGCCAACACCATACGGGAACAATACCAAAAGGCGGCGGCGGTGGGGCCACACGCCGTACAGTTTTTGGCCACCGACTTGTTTCTCAAGGCCAACGATTTATCGGTGAGGGGCGAGGCCAAAGCGGCGGCCTTTTTATTTGGCCAAATGGTGTCCATCCTCCCCGGCGACGACTACCTCAAAAGGCGCTACGCCGTTGAGTTAGTAAAAACGGGAGACTTCAAAACCGCCAGGCCACTGGTGCAACACATGTTTCAGCAAGCACTAAACCAGAACGGCGGTGAAGATAAAAAATTGGGCCTTATACTGGCGGGGATTCACACTTTCCGAGGAGAATGGGACGAGGCCCGCACAGTGTACCGCAAACTCCTGAAGAAATACCCCGGAAACTCTGGTCTGTGCATCCCCCTGGCCAATTTGCACCAGAAGCAAAAAAACTACCGCCGGGCCGAGGCGGTGTTGGGCCAGTGCCAACGGCAAAATCAAAATGGTGAATCTGACCGGGCCATATTTCCCTACCACCGGGGCAAGCTGGCCTTTGCCCAGGGAAAAAACCAAACGGCACTGAAACACTTTTCCCGCGCCCTTGAGCAACGGCCAGACTTTCTCCCTGCCGTGGTGGCCAAAACCATGGTGCTCACCCAACAAAACCGGCCCCAGGCCGCCATCACCGCCTACCGGAAGTTTCTCAAGCACACGCCAAACCACCCCCTGGTTTTGGCCCAATTGATCCAACTCATCCAAAAACACTCGTCCCTGGAGGACATTATCCCCTACCTGGAAAAACTTTCAAATGTGGAGTCCGACGACCTCAACCTCAAAGTGCAACTGGGAATGCTCTACACCAAATACCGCCACTGGGAAGAGGCCAAGCGGACATTTCGGGAAATCTTATTGGCGGCCCCCCATTCCAATCGTATTCACTACAACTTGGGCCTGATCTATCAACAAACCGGCGAACACCAAAGGGCGATCGATGCCTTTGCCCGCATTGGGCCAGACAGTCCCCTCTCTTACGATTCTAAAATTCAAACCGCCCGCGCTCTCGAACAACTGGTTCAGCGGCGATCCCCTGCTTCGCTGGGGCCACCTGCTCAAAACCTGGAGCGGGCGATCCACATTTTACAGCAGTTGCAAGACCGCGGCAAACTGGAAGAGGGCCACCAATACTATTTGGCCACACTCTACGAACAGCGCGCCGACTACCGCGCCTCGCGGGAATTGATCGGCAAAATGCTGGAAAAGAATCCCCACAACCCCCACGCCCTCAATTTTTTGGGTTATTCCCTGCTGGAAACTGGCGAAGACTTGCAGCGCGGGCACTCCCTCATCCTCCAGGCCCTGGCCCTGGAACCGGAGGATGGCCACATCCGCGACTCCCTGGGGTGGTACTATTACAAGGTGGGCGACTACCAAAAGGCCCTGGCCGAAATCCGCCGGGCCTACCAACTGGTGCCCAAAGATGCCGTCATCACCAAACACCTGGCCATGGCCTATCGCCAATTGGGCCAGTACAATAAGGCCAAGCAGTACTTTAAAGAGGCCCTCGAATATTGCCGAAGTTCATCCGAGAGAAAACACATTTTGCAGGCACTGGCCGAACTCTCCCCCGCCACCCCCGCACCTGGGCCACACTGATCATTCTTCTGCTGCAATCCTGCGCCCTCTCCCCCTGGCGGGAACAACAGCGGGCCACGCCTTCGGCCAATTTACAAGAGGCACTGGCGGCGGTGTGCCTGAGTGGTGAGGGAAAGGGACGGGCCATGTTTCCCCGCGGGCGCTACAGTTTTAGCTACCAGGCCCTGCACCGGGTGAAAGACAAGGAGTGGGCCTTGGAGGTCGATTTTCCCTTAGGCGGCAGCGAGTTGCTGACTCTCGACTATTCCCAACTCGAACGCGGCCAGATCGTGCCAGGCGGAGGCCTCTACCGACGCCTACAACTCACTCCCCCGGAACGGGCCACCCTCCACGCCCTGCTGTTGCAATTTGCCAAAATTTTGGCCCTTCAAGGGGGCCATGTGGCCCCCGGGGAGCACTGGGAGTGGAGGGAACGGGACGGCCGCCTGTCCATTTCTCTTCCCCTCCCCGGCGGAGGAGGAAAAGCGCACTTTAGCGCCTGGCAATACGCCCGCCACCAAACCACCGGCAAGGCCTTCTACCGCAAGCAACACATATCCCTGGGAAATCTCGAATTGCAATTTTTCCCTTCGTCTTGCCTGTAAAAAACTCTTCGCAGAGCATACTCTATGGTTTAGTTAATTTGAGCAAACAACAGGGGGACTGGTAAGATTTTAAATCACTTGCCTTCTTACTAGCGGCATTGGTACAACTGCCACCATTGGCAATCACTAATCCCGAGCAATCGTTTTTAGCGCAATAGATATTTTTGGCGTGCCCGCAGGAGGGGAGACATTCACCCCCTACTTCTTTCCAGTGAGCATCATTGGGACAGGCCGCGCCGGGGGGCAAGGTGAGTCCTGGAATATGAGCAGTTGGGCCACTGCCATTGCCGCTGCCAGTTCCCCCTCCTCCACCCGTTTTGGATTCACTACAGCCAATCTCGCCGGTGTGAGGAATATCCCGGCAAGTCCAACGGTACTCGCTATTTGTGTGTCCCGGATGGCGATGGTATCTTCCTTGATTGCAAGACTCGTCCGATGGCCCCTGCCAACGGCCACACTCTCCTTTGATTGCGTTGGGATCAGTATTTCCACTGCTGCTGCCCCCCGTGCCACCACTGCTGCTTACAACAGGCCCAGGGTGATTCGGGACATAACCGTAGTTGGGTGCTCCAGGACGGGGAAATACACAATGTCCCCTCCCTATTGGATGGGGAAGGTGGTTAGGGTCTTTTTTTCGAATCTCCGCAACCCTTTCTTTTCTTTTCTCGAATATACTAGGTTTTCCCCACCAAAAATGGGCCTTTCTAATCCCGCCAGAACTGGAGCTACTGATAAAATCTAATATTGTAAATTCTGCCAATGACCCTCCAGCTGCAGTATTACAATCAGAAGAACGGTATTGATGAGGGCAATAACCCAAAAGATCAGTCCTATGAAGCCCATCCCTTGATCTAATATAGCAATACCCAGGATCAATCGAATGCAATTTTTGAATCACCCGATCCCAAAATTCAGTTCGGGAGTGATTTTTTAAATCTCTATCTTCTTTTCTGGGATAGGAGTTATATGCTAATTTAACTGCTTCGGGATATTCATTCGCTATTTGCTTAGCAATACCTTTGGCCTCTGATAATGTTACATCCCTGGCGGCCACACTAAGGGCAAAGCATCCCAAGTACAAGATTGTCCAAGATAGGGCCAAAACAATTCTCATTTTTCCATCCTTATTCATTGAAAAATTATTTTACCAATTTTCTTCACCTAGCGACTGCCATCATTCAGTCTGAGCAAACAACAGGGGGATTGTTTGGGGGATGGATAGGTTTTTAAATCCATGGCCTTCCTGTTGCCGGCATTGGTGCAAGGGGGGCCGCTGGCGATCACCAATCCCGAACAATCATTTTTGGCGCAATAGATATTTTTGGAGACCCCACAGGAGGGGAGACAACTTCCACCAACTTTTTTGTAATGAGGAAAAGGGGAGGGACATTGGGCCTCCTCATTTCCCCCTCCTCCGCCCGTTTTGGATTCACTACAGCCAGTTTCGCCGGCGTGGGGAATATCCCGGCATGTCCAGCGGTACTCGCTATTTGTGTGTCCCGGATGGCGGTGATACCTTCCCTGATTGCAAGACTGATCCGATGGCCCCTGCCAGCGGCCACACTCACCTTTAATTGCGTTGGGATCGGTATTTCCATTACTATTACCGTTACCGTTGCCATTGCCACTACCCGTACCACCACTACCACCACCGCTTCCCACAACAGGCCCAGGGTGATTCGGGACATAACCGTAGTTTGGTGCTCCAGGACGGGGAAATACACAATGTCCCCTCCCTATTGGATGGGGAAGGTGGTTAGGGTCTTTTTTTCGAATCTCCGCAACCCTTTCTTTTCTTTTCTCGAATATACTAGGTTTTCCCCACCAAAAATGGGCCTTTCTAATCCCGCCAGAACTGGAGCTACTGATAAAATCTAATATTGTAAATTCTGCCAATGACCCTCCAGCTGCAGTATTACAATCAGAAGAACGGTATTGATGAGGGCAATAACCCAAAAGATCAGTCCTATGAAGCCCATCCCTTGATCTAATATAGCAATACCCAGGATCAATCGAATGCAATTTTTGAATCACCCGATCCCAAAATTCAGTTCGGGAGTGATTTTTTAAATCTCTATCTTCTTTTCTGGGATAGGAGTTATATGCTAATTTAACTGCTTCGGGATATTCATTCGCTATTTGCTTAGCAATACCTTTGGCCTCTGATAATGTTACATCCCTGGCGGCCACACTAAGGGCAAAGCATCCCAAGTACAAGATTGTCCAAGATAGGGCCAAAACAATTCTCATTTTTCCATCCTTATTCATTGAAAAATTATTTTACCAATTTTCTTCACCTAGCGACTGCCATCATTCAGTCTGAGCAAACAACAGGGGGATTGTTTGGGGGATGGATAGGTTTTTAAATCCATGGCCTTCCTGTTGCCGGCATTGGTGCAAGGGGGGCCGCTGGCGATCACCAATCCCGAACAATCATTTTTGGCGCAATAGATATTTTTGGAGACCCCACAGGAGGGGAGACAACTTCCACCAACTTTTTTGTAATGAGGAAAAGGGGAGGGACATTGGGCCTCCTCATTTCCCCCTCCTCCGCCCGTTTTGGATTCACTACAGCCAGTTTCGCCGGCGTGGGGAATATCCCGGCATGTCCAGCGGTACTCGCTATTTGTGTGTCCCGGATGGCGGTGATACCTTCCCTGATTGCAAGACTGATCCGATGGCCCCTGCCAGCGGCCACACTCACCTTTAATTGCGTTGGGATCGGTATTTCCATTACTATTACCGTTACCGTTGCCATTGCCACTACCCGTACCACCACTACCACCACCGCTTCCCACAACAGGCCCAGGGTGATTCGGGACATAACCGTAGTTTGGTGCTCCAGGACGGGGAAATACACAATGTCCCCTCCCTATTGGATGGGGAAGGTGGTTAGGGTCTTTTTTTCGAATCTCCGCAACCCTTTCTTTTCTTTTCTCGAATATACTAGGTTTTCCCCACCAAAAATGGGCCTTTCTAATCCCGCCAGAACTGGAGCTACTGATAAAATCTAATATTGTAAATTCTGCCAATGACCCTCCAGCTGCAGTATTACAATCAGAAGAACGGTATTGATGAGGGCAATAACCCAAAAGATCAGTCCTATGAAGCCCATCCCTTGATCTAATATAGCAATACCCAGGATCAATCGAATGCAATTTTTGAATCACCCGATCCCAAAATTCAGTTCGGGAGTGATTTTTTAAATCTCTATCTTCTTTTCTGGGATAGGAGTTATATGCTAATTTAACTGCTTCGGGATATTCATTCGCTATTTGCTTAGCAATACCTTTGGCCTCTGATAATGTTACATCCCTGGCGGCCACACTAAGGGCAAAGCATCCCAAGTACAAGATTGTCCAAGATAGGGCCAAAACAATTCTCATTTTTCCATCCTTATTCATTGAAAAATTATTTTACCAATTTTCTTCACCTAGCGACTGCCATCATTCAGTCTGAGCAAACAACAGGGGGATTGTTTGGGGGATGGATAGGTTTTTAAATCCATGGCCTTCCTGTTGCCGGCATTGGTGCAAGGGGGGCCGCTGGCGATCACCAATCCCGAACAATCATTTTTGGCGCAATAGATATTTTTGGAGACCCCACAGGAGGGGAGACAACTTCCACCAACTTTTTTGTAATGAGGAAAAGGGGAGGGACATTGGGCCTCCTCATTTCCCCCTCCTCCGCCCGTTTTGGATTCACTACAGCCAGTTTCGCCGGCGTGGGGAATATCCCGGCATGTCCAGCGGTACTCGCTATTTGTGTGTCCCGGATGGCGGTGATACCTTCCCTGATTGCAAGACTGATCCGATGGCCCCTGCCAGCGGCCACACTCACCTTTAATTGCGTTGGGATCGGTATTTCCATTACTATTACCGTTACCGTTGCCATTGCCACTACCCGTACCACCACTACCACCACCGCTTCCCACAACAGGCCCAGGGTGATTCGGGACATAACCGTAGTTTGGTGCTCCAGGACGGGGAAATACACAATGTCCCCTCCCTATTGGATGGGGAAGGTGGTTAGGGTCTTTTTTTCGAATCTCCGCAACCCTTTCTTTTCTTTTCTCGAATATACTAGGTTTTCCCCACCAAAAATGGGCCTTTCTAATCCCGCCAGAACTGGAGCTACTGATAAAATCTAATATTGTAAATTCTGCCAATGACCCTCCAGCTGCAGTATTACAATCAGAAGAACGGTATTGATGAGGGCAATAACCCAAAAGATCAGTCCTATGAAGCCCATCCCTTGATCTAATATAGCAATACCCAGGATCAATCGAATGCAATTTTTGAATCACCCGATCCCAAAATTCAGTTCGGGAGTGATTTTTTAAATCTCTATCTTCTTTTCTGGGATAGGAGTTATATGCTAATTTAACTGCTTCGGGATATTCATTCGCTATTTGCTTAGCAATACCTTTGGCCTCTGATAATGTTACATCCCTGGCGGCCACACTAAGGGCAAAGCATCCCAAGTACAAGATTGTCCAAGATAGGGCCAAAACAATTCTCATTTTTCCATCCTTATTCATTGAAAAATTATTTTACCAATTTTCTTCACCTAGCGACTGCCATCATTCAGTCTGAGCAAACAACAGGGGGATTGTTTGGGGGATGGATAGGTTTTTAAATCCATGGCCTTCCTGTTGCCGGCATTGGTGCAAGGGGGGCCGCTGGCGATCACCAATCCCGAACAATCATTTTTGGCGCAATAGATATTTTTGGAGACCCCACAGGAGGGGAGACAACTTCCACCAACTTTTTTGTAATGAGGAAAAGGGGAGGGACATTGGGCCTCCTCATTTCCCCCTCCTCCGCCCGTTTTGGATTCACTACAGCCAGTTTCGCCGGCGTGGGGAATATCCCGGCATGTCCAGCGGTACTCGCTATTTGTGTGTCCCGGATGGCGGTGATACCTTCCCTGATTGCAAGACTGATCCGATGGCCCCTGCCAGCGGCCACACTCACCTTTAATTGCGTTGGGATCGGTATTTCCATTACTATTACCGTTACCGTTGCCATTGCCACTACCCGTACCACCACTACCACCACCGCTTCCCACAACAGGCCCAGGGTGATTCGGGACATAACCGTAGTTTGGTGCTCCAGGACGGGGAAATACACAATGTCCCCTCCCTATTGGATGGGGAAGGTGGTTAGGGTCTTTTTTTCGAATCTCCGCAACCCTTTCTTTTCTTTTCTCGAATATACTAGGTTTTCCCCACCAAAAATGGGCCTTTCTAATCCCGCCAGAACTGGAGCTACTGATAAAATCTAATATTGTAAATTCTGCCAATGACCCTCCAGCTGCAGTATTACAATCAGAAGAACGGTATTGATGAGGGCAATAACCCAAAAGATCAGTCCTATGAAGCCCATCCCTTGATCTAATATAGCAATACCCAGGATCAATCGAATGCAATTTTTGAATCACCCGATCCCAAAATTCAGTTCGGGAGTGATTTTTTAAATCTCTATCTTCTTTTCTGGGATAGGAGTTATATGCTAATTTAACTGCTTCGGGATATTCATTCGCTATTTGCTTAGCAATACCTTTGGCCTCTGATAATGTTACATCCCTGGCGGCCACACTAAGGGCAAAGCATCCCAAGTACAAGATTGTCCAAGATAGGGCCAAAACAATTCTCATTTTTCCATCCTTATTCATTGAAAAATTATTTTACCAATTTTCTTCACCTAGCGACTGCCATCATTCAGTCTGAGCAAACAACAGGGGGATTGTTTGGGGGATGGATAGGTTTTTAAATCCATGGCCTTCCTGTTGCCGGCATTGGTGCAAGGGGGGCCGCTGGCGATCACCAATCCCGAACAATCATTTTTGGCGCAATAGATATTTTTGGAGACCCCACAGGAGGGGAGACAACTTCCACCAACTTTTTTGTAATGAGGAAAAGGGGAGGGACATTGGGCCTCCTCATTTCCCCCTCCTCCGCCCGTTTTGGATTCACTACAGCCAGTTTCGCCGGCGTGGGGAATATCCCGGCATGTCCAGCGGTACTCGCTATTTGTGTGTCCCGGATGGCGGTGATACCTTCCCTGATTGCAAGACTGATCCGATGGCCCCTGCCAGCGGCCACACTCACCTTTAATTGCGTTGGGATCGGTATTTCCATTACTATTACCGTTACCGTTGCCATTGCCACTACCCGTACCACCACTACCACCACCGCTTCCCACAACAGGCCCAGGGTGATTCGGGACATAACCGTAGTTTGGTGCTCCAGGACGGGGAAATACACAATGTCCCCTCCCTATTGGATGGGGAAGGTGGTTAGGGTCTTTTTTTCGAATCTCCGCAACCCTTTCTTTTCTTTTCTCGAATATACTAGGTTTTCCCCACCAAAAATGGGCCTTTCTAATCCCGCCAGAACTGGAGCTACTGATAAAATCTAATATTGTAAATTCTGCCAATGACCCTCCAGCTGCAGTATTACAATCAGAAGAACGGTATTGATGAGGGCAATAACCCAAAAGATCAGTCCTATGAAGCCCATCCCTTGATCTAATATAGCAATACCCAGGATCAATCGAATGCAATTTTTGAATCACCCGATCCCAAAATTCAGTTCGGGAGTGATTTTTTAAATCTCTATCTTCTTTTCTGGGATAGGAGTTATATGCTAATTTAACTGCTTCGGGATATTCATTCGCTATTTGCTTAGCAATACCTTTGGCCTCTGATAATGTTACATCCCTGGCGGCCACACTAAGGGCAAAGCATCCCAAGTACAAGATTGTCCAAGATAGGGCCAAAACAATTCTCATTTTTCCATCCTTATTCATTGAAAAATTATTTTACCAATTTTCTTCACCTAGCGACTGCCATCATTCAGTCTGAGCAAACAACAGGGGGATTGTTTGGGGGATGGATAGGTTTTTAAATCCATGGCCTTCCTGTTGCCGGCATTGGTGCAAGGGGGGCCGCTGGCGATCACCAATCCCGAACAATCATTTTTGGCGCAATAGATATTTTTGGAGACCCCACAGGAGGGGAGACAACTTCCACCAACTTTTTTGTAATGAGGAAAAGGGGAGGGACATTGGGCCTCCTCATTTCCCCCTCCTCCGCCCGTTTTGGATTCACTACAGCCAGTTTCGCCGGCGTGGGGAATATCCCGGCATGTCCAGCGGTACTCGCTATTTGTGTGTCCCGGATGGCGGTGATACCTTCCCTGATTGCAAGACTGATCCGATGGCCCCTGCCAGCGGCCACACTCACCTTTAATTGCGTTGGGATCGGTATTTCCATTACTATTACCGTTACCGTTGCCATTGCCACTACCCGTACCACCACTACCACCACCGCTTCCCACAACAGGCCCAGGGTGATTCGGGACATAACCGTAGTTTGGTGCTCCAGGACGGGGAAATACACAATGTCCCCTCCCTATTGGATGGGGAAGGTGGTTAGGGTCTTTTTTTCGAATCTCCGCAACCCTTTCTTTTCTTTTCTCGAATATACTAGGTTTTCCCCACCAAAAATGGGCCTTTCTAATCCCGCCAGAACTGGAGCTACTGATAAAATCTAATATTGTAAATTCTGCCAATGACCCTCCAGCTGCAGTATTACAATCAGAAGAACGGTATTGATGAGGGCAATAACCCAAAAGATCAGTCCTATGAAGCCCATCCCTTGATCTAATATAGCAATACCCAGGATCAATCGAATGCAATTTTTGAATCACCCGATCCCAAAATTCAGTTCGGGAGTGATTTTTTAAATCTCTATCTTCTTTTCTGGGATAGGAGTTATATGCTAATTTAACTGCTTCGGGATATTCATTCGCTATTTGCTTAGCAATACCTTTGGCCTCTGATAATGTTACATCCCTGGCGGCCACACTAAGGGCAAAGCATCCCAAGTACAAGATTGTCCAAGATAGGGCCAAAACAATTCTCATTTTTCCATCCTTATTCATTGAAAAATTATTTTACCAATTTTCTTCACCTAGCGACTGCCATCATTCAGTCTGAGCAAACAACAGGGGGATTGTTTGGGGGATGGATAGGTTTTTAAATCCATGGCCTTCCTGTTGCCGGCATTGGTGCAAGGGGGGCCGCTGGCGATCACCAATCCCGAACAATCATTTTTGGCGCAATAGATATTTTTGGAGACCCCACAGGAGGGGAGACAACTTCCACCAACTTTTTTGTAATGAGGAAAAGGGGAGGGACATTGGGCCTCCTCATTTCCCCCTCCTCCGCCCGTTTTGGATTCACTACAGCCAGTTTCGCCGGCGTGGGGAATATCCCGGCATGTCCAGCGGTACTCGCTATTTGTGTGTCCCGGATGGCGGTGATACCTTCCCTGATTGCAAGACTGATCCGATGGCCCCTGCCAGCGGCCACACTCACCTTTAATTGCGTTGGGATCGGTATTTCCATTACTATTACCGTTACCGTTGCCATTGCCACTACCCGTACCACCACTACCACCACCGCTTCCCACAACAGGCCCAGGGTGATTCGGGACATAACCGTAGTTTGGTGCTCCAGGACGGGGAAATACACAATGTCCCCTCCCTATTGGATGGGGAAGGTGGTTAGGGTCTTTTTTTCGAATCTCCGCAACCCTTTCTTTTCTTTTCTCGAATATACTAGGTTTTCCCCACCAAAAATGGGCCTTTCTAATCCCGCCAGAACTGGAGCTACTGATAAAATCTAATATTGTAAATTCTGCCAATGACCCTCCAGCTGCAGTATTACAATCAGAAGAACGGTATTGATGAGGGCAATAACCCAAAAGATCAGTCCTATGAAGCCCATCCCTTGATCTAATATAGCAATACCCAGGATCAATCGAATGCAATTTTTGAATCACCCGATCCCAAAATTCAGTTCGGGAGTGATTTTTTAAATCTCTATCTTCTTT
Organism: Bacteriovoracaceae bacterium; assembly: GCA_965243145.1. Taxonomy (GTDB): domain Bacteria; phylum Bdellovibrionota; class Bacteriovoracia; order Bacteriovoracales; family Bacteriovoracaceae; genus CBDBLK01. The sequence continues at coordinate 2,648,676 of CBDEUB010000002.1, read as the reverse complement.
TCTGGGATAGGAGTTATATGCTAATTTAACTGCTTCGGGATATTCATTCGCTATTTGCTTAGCAATACCTTTGGCCTCTGATAATGTTACATCCCTGGCGGCCACACTAAGGGCAAAGCATCCCAAGTACAAGATTGTCCAAGATAGGGCCAAAACAATTCTCATTTTTCCATCCTTATTCATTGAAAAATTATTTTACCAATTTTCTTCACCTAGCGACTGCCATCATTCAGTCTGAGCAAACAACAGGGGGATTGTTTGGGGGATGGATAGGTTTTTAAATCCATGGCCTTCCTGTTGCCGGCATTGGTGCAAGGGGGGCCGCTGGCGATCACCAATCCCGAACAATCATTTTTGGCGCAATAGATATTTTTGGAGACCCCACAGGAGGGGAGACAACTTCCACCAACTTTTTTGTAATGAGGAAAAGGGGAGGGACATTGGGCCTCCTCATTTCCCCCTCCTCCGCCCGTTTTGGATTCACTACAGCCAGTTTCGCCGGCGTGGGGAATATCCCGGCATGTCCAGCGGTACTCGCTATTTGTGTGTCCCGGATGGCGGTGATACCTTCCCTGATTGCAAGACTGATCCGATGGCCCCTGCCAGCGGCCACACTCACCTTTAATTGCGTTGGGATCGGTATTTCCATTACTATTACCGTTACCGTTGCCATTGCCACTACCCGTACCACCACTACCACCACCGCTTCCCACAACAGGCCCAGGGTGATTCGGGACATAACCGTAGTTTGGTGCTCCAGGACGGGGAAATACACAATGTCCCCTCCCTATTGGATGGGGAAGGTGGTTAGGGTCTTTTTTTCGAATCTCCGCAACCCTTTCTTTTCTTTTCTCGAATATACTAGGTTTTCCCCACCAAAAATGGGCCTTTCTAATCCCGCCAGAACTGGAGCTACTGATAAAATCTAATATTGTAAATTCTGCCAATGACCCTCCAGCTGCAGTATTACAATCAGAAGAACGGTATTGATGAGGGCAATAACCCAAAAGATCAGTCCTATGAAGCCCATCCCTTGATCTAATATAGCAATACCCAGGATCAATCGAATGCAATTTTTGAATCACCCGATCCCAAAATTCAGTTCGGGAGTGATTTTTTAAATCTCTATCTTCTTTTCTGGGATAGGAGTTATATGCTAATTTAACTGCTTCGGGATATTCATTCGCTATTTGCTTAGCAATACCTTTGGCCTCTGATAATGTTACATCCCTGGCGGCCACACTAAGGGCAAAGCATCCCAAGTACAAGATTGTCCAAGATAGGGCCAAAACAATTCTCATTTTTCCATCCTTATTCATTGAAAAATTATTTTACCAATTTTCTTCACCTAGCGACTGCCATCATTCAGTCTGAGCAAACAACAGGGGGATTGTTTGGGGGATGGATAGGTTTTTAAATCCATGGCCTTCCTGTTGCCGGCATTGGTGCAAGGGGGGCCGCTGGCGATCACCAATCCCGAACAATCATTTTTGGCGCAATAGATATTTTTGGAGACCCCACAGGAGGGGAGACAACTTCCACCAACTTTTTTGTAATGAGGAAAAGGGGAGGGACATTGGGCCTCCTCATTTCCCCCTCCTCCGCCCGTTTTGGATTCACTACAGCCAGTTTCGCCGGCGTGGGGAATATCCCGGCATGTCCAGCGGTACTCGCTATTTGTGTGTCCCGGATGGCGGTGATACCTTCCCTGATTGCAAGACTGATCCGATGGCCCCTGCCAGCGGCCACACTCACCTTTAATTGCGTTGGGATCGGTATTTCCATTACTATTACCGTTACCGTTGCCATTGCCACTACCCGTACCACCACTACCACCACCGCTTCCCACAACAGGCCCAGGGTGATTCGGGACATAACCGTAGTTTGGTGCTCCAGGACGGGGAAATACACAATGTCCCCTCCCTATTGGATGGGGAAGGTGGTTAGGGTCTTTTTTTCGAATCTCCGCAACCCTTTCTTTTCTTTTCTCGAATATACTAGGTTTTCCCCACCAAAAATGGGCCTTTCTAATCCCGCCAGAACTGGAGCTACTGATAAAATCTAATATTGTAAATTCTGCCAATGACCCTCCAGCTGCAGTATTACAATCAGAAGAACGGTATTGATGAGGGCAATAACCCAAAAGATCAGTCCTATGAAGCCCATCCCTTGATCTAATATAGCAATACCCAGGATCAATCGAATGCAATTTTTGAATCACCCGATCCCAAAATTCAGTTCGGGAGTGATTTTTTAAATCTCTATCTTCTTTTCTGGGATAGGAGTTATATGCTAATTTAACTGCTTCGGGATATTCATTCGCTATTTGCTTAGCAATACCTTTGGCCTCTGATAATGTTACATCCCTGGCGGCCACACTAAGGGCAAAGCATCCCAAGTACAAGATTGTCCAAGATAGGGCCAAAACAATTCTCATTTTTCCATCCTTATTCATTGAAAAATTATTTTACCAATTTTCTTCACCTAGCGACTGCCATCATTCAGTCTGAGCAAACAACAGGGGGATTGTTTGGGGGATGGATAGGTTTTTAAATCCATGGCCTTCCTGTTGCCGGCATTGGTGCAAGGGGGGCCGCTGGCGATCACCAATCCCGAACAATCATTTTTGGCGCAATAGATATTTTTGGAGACCCCACAGGAGGGGAGACAACTTCCACCAACTTTTTTGTAATGAGGAAAAGGGGAGGGACATTGGGCCTCCTCATTTCCCCCTCCTCCGCCCGTTTTGGATTCACTACAGCCAGTTTCGCCGGCGTGGGGAATATCCCGGCATGTCCAGCGGTACTCGCTATTTGTGTGTCCCGGATGGCGGTGATACCTTCCCTGATTGCAAGACTGATCCGATGGCCCCTGCCAGCGGCCACACTCACCTTTAATTGCGTTGGGATCGGTATTTCCATTACTATTACCGTTACCGTTGCCATTGCCACTACCCGTACCACCACTACCACCACCGCTTCCCACAACAGGCCCAGGGTGATTCGGGACATAACCGTAGTTTGGTGCTCCAGGACGGGGGAAAACGCAACGGCCTACCTTACCCTCATTATCCTTAAGCCTTCTCCTCTCTTCCATCGAGCCATGCGACCACCGAAGGTGTTTATCTGGCCCGCCCCCAATAAAGTCCACTTGGAAAAATTCCTCCGTATTCCCCGTCGGGTTGCCTTGAGATGGACGGTGTTGAGTATCTGGGATGTAGCACAACAAATCAGCAAGTCTTACATTAAGCTTACCATCGCTTTTAATGTGGCCAATATACCCAAATCCATCGTTCAGGGAGTGCAATTTTTGAATCACTCTATCCCAAAATTCCGTATGCTTGTTAGTCGTAACTCCACCTGGAAGACCACCGTTGTACGCCACTCGCAAAGCGCTGGCGTGTTGCTTGGCCATATCTTCAGCGATCTTTTTAGCGTCCGACACCCCTTCAACGGCAAATACACTAAAGGGAAGGAACTCCAGATATAAGATTGTCCAAGATAGGGCCAAAACAATTCTCATTTTTCCATCCTTATTCATTGAAAAATTATTTTACCAATTTTCTTCACCTAGCGACTGCCATCATTCAGTCTGAGCAAACAACAGGGGGATTGTTTGGGGGATGGATAGGTTTTTAAATCCATGGCCTTCCTGTTGCCGGCATTGGTGCAAGGGGGGCCGCTGGCGATCACCAATCCCGAGCAATCATTTTTGGCGCAATAGATATTTTTGGAGACCCCACAGGAAGGGAGACAACTTCCACCAACTTTTTTGTAATGAGGAAAGGGGAAGGGACATTGGGCCTCCTCATTTCCCCCTCCTCCGCCCGTTTTGGATTCACTACAGCCAATTTCGCCGGTGTGGGGAATATCCCGGCAAGTCCAACGATATTCGGATTTCGAGTGCCCCGGATGTCGGTGATACCTTCCCTGATTGCAAGACTGATCCGATGGCCCCTGCCAACGGCCACACTCCCCTTTGATTGCGTTGGGATCGGTATTTCCATTACTATTACCGTTACCGCTGCCATTGCCACTACCCGTACCACCACTACCACCGCCGCTTCCTACAACAGGCCCAGGGTGATTCGGGACATAACCGTAGTTGGGTGCTCCAGGACGGGGAAATACACAATGTCCCCTCCATATTGGATGGGGAAGGTGGTTAGGTTCTTTTTTGCGAATCTCCGCAAGCCTTGCTTTTCTACTCTCGAATGTACCAGGGTTTCCCCACCAAAAATGGGCCTTTCTAATCCCGCCAGAACTGGAGCTACTGATAAAATCTAATGTTGTAAATTCTGACAATGACCCTCCAGCTGCAGTATTACAATCAGAAGAACGGTATTGATGAGGGCAATAACCCAAAAGATCAGTCATATGACGGCCATCTCTTCCTCTAACATAGCAATACCCAGGATCAATCGAACGCAATTTTTGAATCACCCGATCCCAAAATTCAGTTCGGGAGTGATTTTTTAAATCTCTATCTTCTTTTCTGGGATAGGAGTTATATGCTATTTTAAGTGCTTCGGGATACTCATTTGCCATTTGCTTAACAATACCCTTGGCCTCTGATAATGTTACATCCCTGGCGGCCACACTAAGAGTAAAGCATCCCAAGTACAAGATTAGGGCCAAAACAATTCTCATTTTCCCATCCTTGTTCATTCTTAACGATCGCCATCATTCAATTTGAGTAAACAACAGGGGGATTGGTAAGATTTTAAATCACTTGCCTTCTTACTAGCGGCATTGGTACAACTGCCACCATTGGCAATCACTAATCCCGAGCAATCGTTTTTAGCGCAATAGATATTTTTGGCGTGCCCGCAGGAGGGGAGACATTCACCCCCTACTTCTTTCCAGTGAGCATCATTGGGACAGGCCGCGCCGGGGGGCAAGGTGAGTCCTGGAATATGAGCAGTTGGGCCACTGCCATTGCCGCTGCCAGTTCCCCCTCCTCCACCCGTTTTGGATTCACTACAGCCAATCTCGCCGGTGTGAGGAATATCCCGGCAAGTCCAGCGGTACTCGGATTTCGAGTGCCCCGGATGGCGATGGTATCTTCCCTGATTGCAAGACTGATCCGATGGCCCCTGCCAACGGCCACACTCTCCTTTAATGGCATCGGGATCCGTGTTTCCATTTCCATTTCCATTTCCATTACCGTTGCCACCACTACCACCGCCGTTATTTCCGCCGTTTCCGCTTCCTACAACAGGCCCTGGATGGTTCGGGACATAACCGTAGTTGAGAGCATCAGGGCGGGGAAAATGACAACGGCCCCTTCTCGGCTGACTCGGATCCGCCTTATGTCTACTTTCAGGTGTAGAAGGTTTTCCTCCCATCCATACAAAGGATCCAGAACTATTGCTAGCGATGACATCAACGCTTGTCTGCTCTTCCCTAGTACCCGTCGGATTACAATTAGAAGAGCGGAATTGTGGTGGGCAATAATGAATAAAATCGGCGTAATAAACATTATTTCCTGCCAGACAATAACGATAACCAGGATCAATCGAATGCAACTTTTGTGTTATCCGATCCCAAAATTCAGCTCGGGAGTGATTTTTTAATTCTCGTTTATCATGAAGGCCACCATTGAATGCTCTTTTAAGTGCTTCGGGATGCTTATCCCCCATTTGTTTAACAATATCCTTGGCCTCTGATAATGTTAAATCCCTGGCGGCCACACTAAGGGCAAAGCATCCCAAGTATAAGATTGCCCAAGGTAGAATCAAAATAATTTTCATCTTTGTATCCTTAACTCTACATCCCCTGTCTAATGTAAATTGCCGGTTTCGGCAGTCGGCATACCTCTGCGCCACCGTCGTAAGGAATATTGCGGCAGCTCCAGCGAAATTCCGTGCTGGTATTCCCCGGGGATGGATGAAATTTTCCACTCTCACAAGAAGCATCGTGAGCACCCCAATAAATTTTCCCGCACTTGCCCAATACCACGGACGAATTGTTTGAACTGTTTTCTGGAATGTTCCCACTATCCTGGCCAGTTTCCGCTTTTGACTGTTGACATTCCTCTTCCCGCTTGCCATTGAAACTTTTGTGGGGAATATTTCGGCAAATCCAACGGTATTCGGCCTGGGTATGCCCGGGGTGGGGGTGAAATTCTCCGCTAACACAAGAAGCATCGCCATCTCCTTGATAAGGGCCACACTGGCCCACTGTAACGGGATCGGGCCGCTGTTCACTACAGCCCATCTCTCCATTGTGGGGAATATTCCGGCATGTCCATAGAAATTCCGTGTCCGTATCCGGCGGGTGGGAGTGAAATTTGCCTGCAGTACAAGAGTCATCGTTGGCACCCTGATAAGAATTGCAACGGCCTAAAATAACCGGATTGGGCCTGGGTTCGCTGCACACGGTTTGGCCATCGTTGGGAATATTTTGGCAAACCCAACGGTAATCCGTATCGGTATCTCCTGGGCCAACACCAAACTTCCCTGACTGGCAAGAAGCATCATTGGCCCCTTTGTAGGAACCACATGCTCCCACAATTTTGGTGTGGTTTGTTCCGCTACCACCACTGGCATTCGCATAACCATAATCGGGAGCACCGGGACGGGGAAATACACAATGTCCCCTCCATATTGGATGGGGAAGGTGGTTAGGTTCTTTTTTGCGAATCTCCGCAAGCCTTGCTTTTCTACTCTCGAATGTACCAGGGTTTCCCCACCACAAATAGGCCCGCCGGCCGCCCCCTGAATGGGTGCTAGCGATAAAATCTAATGTTGTAAATTCTGCCAATGACCCTCCAGCTGCAGTATTACAATCAGAAGAACGGTATTGATGAGGGCAATGGCCTAAAAGATCAGTCATATGACGGCCATCTCTTCCTCTAACATAGCAATACCCAGGATCAATCGAATGTAATTTTTGAATCACCCGATCCCAAAATTCAGTGCGAGAATGATTTTTTAAATCTCTATCCCCTTTAGGATAGGAATTATACGCTATTTTAAGTGCTTCGGGATGCTTATCCTCCAGTTGTTTAATAATATCCTTGGCCTCTGATAATGTTAAATCCCTGGCGGCCACACTTGTGTTAGAATTTGTGTTTCCGCCGCCGCCATTAGTGCCACTACCGCTTCCTACGACAGGCCCAGGGTGATTCGGGACATAACCGTAGTTGGGTGCTCCAGGGCGGGGGAAAACGCAACGGCCTACCTTGCCTTCATTATCCTTAAGCCTTCTCCTCTCTTCCATCGAGCCATGCGACCACCTAAGATGTCTATCCGGTCCGCCTCCAATAAAATCCACTTGGAAAAATTCCTCCGTATTCCCCGTGGGGTTGCCTTGAGATGGACGGTGCTGAATATCTGGGATGTAGCACAACAAATCAGCAAGTCTCACATTAAGCTTACCGTCGCTTCTGAAGTGGCCAATATACCCAAATCCATCGTTCAGGGAGTGCAACTTTTGAATCACTCTATCCCAAAATTCCGTATGCTTGTTAGTCGTAACTCCACCTGGAAGACCACCGTTGTACGCCACTCGCAAAGCACTGGCATACTGCTTGGCCAGATCTTCGGCGACCTTTTTAGCATCTGATACCCCTTCAACGGCAAACGCATTGAAGCTAAAGAATCCCAGATACAAGATTACCCAAGATAGGGCCAAAACAATTCTCATCTTTACTTCCTCCTCAAAATAATGCTCAGAATAAGAAACCAGAAGTGCTATCACCAAACACAAACCATTTTACCAGTTTCTTTAATCTGATATTAAAAACAGCAAAAACTACCGCCAAAGGGGCGAAGGGGCGAAGGGGCCTCATCAAAACATCCATGTTATAGCTTAGAATCATGGTAAAATTTATTAAAATATTTGTCAAGGTCATTTTTCCCAAAAATGCCTTGAGTGCTCAAATTTTGTCTTTGTCATCTTTTATTCCTCGCCTTTTTATGCTTCGCGTTCAGATTATACCCAATGCGATATTGGCCTTGGGCCTGATAAGGGCCTCGATGAGCAGGAATGAGTCATTATGCGTTATAAAAATTGAGAAATTTCTTATCATTTGACTTGACTTTAAGGATCATTTTTGGAACTAAGTCTCAGAAGAAAAACTTGAGGGTTGAAATTATTTTCTAAATTGGGGGTCTAATGATGAAACTGAAACTTGTTAAATTCTTTTTCGGATCTGTCCTGCTTTTTCTAATCCTTTTCAATATTCATGCTTTCAAAGACAAGAATGTTGCCGTATACAAAATGGGCCAAAACTCTCGGTTACAATTTACCCCTCAAGGATTTGGTTTGATCATAAACGGTGAAAGTGCTCAATATATCTTCGAGCAATTAATAAGACAAGATACAAAAGCAATAGTTTATTCTTACAATCAAAATACAACCTATCAAAACACAGAACACCAATTCTATCCCTCTTTGAAATGTTATAAAATCTATCATACCGATACTGAAAACTCTCAATTCTCTTGTTATGTTCCCCTGCATTTCTATATTTTCGAATCCAAAGGAAATAACAATTTCTATATGAGGGAAGATTCCGTCATCATACGCCACACCCAAAGTGGAGTAGTCAATTTCAATATTAGAGGAGATGCCGCTCTATTCCTCCATGGCCTTAAAAATAACGGAACTCAATTTCTACTTGATTGGGAAAGAAAGACAAAACCGGAAGACGAGGCCATGATTTCTAATTTCAATTGCATTCTCGATGCGGCCAATAGTGCCGATGGGGAGAACGATGAATTTGATGCTTTGTGTTCCTTTGATCTCAATGCTCGGCTTGCCCGCTTGTTCTAGGATTAGGAGAGAAATTCGATTTCTTAGAAGTTAGTGGCCATAAAAACCTCTAGCTTTATGGCCCTCGGTGAGTGCTGGGAGTGGAGGGAACGGCAAGGCCTTCTACCGCAGGCAACACATATCCCTGGGAAATCTCGAATTGCAATTTTTCCCTTCGTCTTGCCTGTAAAAAACTCTCCGCAGGGTACACTCTACGGTGCTCTTGCGGTGGAAGGGTTTTATTATTTAGTTAATTTAAGCAAACAACATGGGGACTGTTTGGGAGATGGATAGGTTTTTAAATCCATGGCCTTCCTATTGCCGGCATTGGTGCAAGGGGGGCCGCTGGCGATCACCAATCCCGAGCAATCATTTTTGGCGCAATAGATATTTTTGGAGACCCCACAGGAGGGGAGGCAACTTCCACCAACTTTTTTGTAATGAGGAAAGGGGAAGGGACATTGGGCCTCCTCATTTCCCCCTCCTTGGCCCGATTTGGATTCACTACAGCCAGTCTCGCCAGTGTGGGGAATATCCCGGCAAGTCCAGCGGTACTCGGATTCCGAGTGCCCCGGATGGCGGTGATACCTCCCTTGATTGCAAGACTGATCCGATGGCCCCTGCCAACGGCCACACTCACCTTTGATGGCATCGGGATCCGTATTTCCATTTCCATTACCATTACCGTTTCCATTACCGTTGCCACCACTACCGCCGCCATTATTTCCGCCGCCACCGCCGTTGCCATTAGTACCACCATTGTTTTCCGCATAACCATAGTCGGAAGCACCGGGGCGGGGAAAGATACAAAGGTTCTTATGGGCAGCATGGCCTCTAGGGTACTTCTCTCCTCTTCTCTCTGGCGTGAAAACCGACCAGCGAAAATGCCTCGGTATATCACCGCCAACAAAGTCCACTCCAGTGGAATAACTCCAATTTCCCGTTGGGTTGCCTTGAGACGAACGGTACTGAGGTGGAGTGTAACACACAAGATCGGCATAATAGCGTTTGGTGGCAGGGCTATAGATATAACCAAAACCCGGATTTAGAGAGCGCAACTTTTGAACCACTCTATCCCAAAATTCCGTATGCTTGTTAGTCGTGACTCCATCTGGAAGATGGCCATTGTACGCCACTCGCAAAGCGCTGGCGTGTTGCTTGGCCAGATCTTCGACGATCTTTTTAGCGTCCGACACCCCTTCGACAGCAAATACACTGAAGGTAAAGAATCCCAGACACAAAATTGCCCAAGACAGGGCCAAAATAATTTTCATTTTTCCATCCCTTTATAATATTATTCTTCAATAAAAAATCATTTTACTAATTTTCTTAACCTAACTGCCGCCACTATTCACTCACTCCCGCTTTTGGGTTCGGAACAAGACACTTCTCCATTGTGGGGGCGATTTCTGCAAGTCCAGCGAAACATGGAATCGGTGTCCGGGGGATGCTGGTGAAAATCCCCCGCCGCACAGGAGGCATTGGAGTTTCCTTTCCATGGCCCACACTTCCCGTAGACAGTGGAACCACCACTCAATTTGAGCAGACAGCAGGGCGGCCCGTGGGACTTCAAATCTTGCGCTTTCCGATCGCCGGCATTTTTGCAATAGTATTCAGTGGCCACCAATACTCCGGAACAATCGTTGCTGGCACAATAAATATTTTTGGCATGGCCACAGGAGGGGAGACATTCACTCCCTACTTTCTTCCAATGAGCATTGTTGGGACAGGCCGCACCGGGAGGCAAGGTGAGTCCTGGAATATGAGAAGTTGGGCCAGTACCGCTGCCGCTTCCTTCCCCTTCGTCCGTTTTGGATTCACTACAGCCAGTCTCGCCGGTGTGGGGTATATCCCGGCAAGTCCAGCGATACTCGGCCTTCGAGTGTCCCGGATGGCCATAATACATTCCTTGCTTGCAAGATTTATCCGATGCCCCCTGCCAACGGCCACACTCCCCTTTGATAGCATCGGGATCCGTGTTTCCACTGCCGCTGCCGTTACCATTACCACTGCCCGTACCACCACTACCACCGCCGTTATTTCCGCCGCCTCCATTATTGCCATCACTTCCACCATTGCCAGTACTGCTACCAGTGTTGGGAATGTTACCTCCGTAAGTCCATCCCCCCTTGGCCTTATGGTCTCTGTAATACTGCCGCTCTTTGTAGGAAGTGCAATGAGGTTTAGCAATCCTGTAAATTCCCACCCCGTGACTTTGGCCATTTGACGGCCTGGAGTCTCCACAATAAAATGCTATCCGGTCCCCCGACAACCGACTGCAACCTTGATCCTGGCAATGATAACCCCAACGCCAGGCAAGATGCGACGGCTCCTTTTTGCGCAATTCCTCAACCACCTTCTTGGCCCAATCCAAATTTTTGCAAGAGTTTTCAAAAATGCGGGGATTCCTCTCCGCCAGGCCAAATGTAACTCTCTTTCGTTCTATTGCCCCACAATTCCACCTGGCATAGGGAAATTTCCAACGGCCCTTGGTATTTTGAACTTCCCAAACCACCGGGGCCTTCTTCTTTTCAAAATCGCACGACTTTAAAATCTTGACAACGGCGACATTATCGCTGGAACTGGACGGTTCTCCATTGCCGCAATAATAAGCTATGTGAGTGGTATCCAATTGATTGCAAGCGCTGTCTTTGCACAAATAACCCCACCGTTTGTCTTTCATATTGAGGCCCGGTACATCGAGATAAGTCCCCGCCAAAAGACTGTGGGTTGTCCTACCTTCACGGCAGTTCTTGCCATCGTTGGCATGGCCTTTTGAAACAGTTTCTTTGACCGCCTTAATTTCGTTGGGTGGTTTACACGGAGATGCACCCCAAGCAAATTGGGGTATCAAAGACAGGACAATGGCCAGGCCTAAAAGAACTCTCATCTTCCCATCCTTATGAGTACCGCCGGTTTGGGCAGTTGACAGGTATCCGCACCGCCGTCATAGGGCATATTGCGGCAGCTCCAGCGAAATTCCGTGCTGGTATTCCCTGGGGATGGATGAAATTTTCCACTCTCGCAAGAGGCGTCGTGGGCACCCCAATAAATTTTCCCGCACTTGCCCAATACCACGGACGAATTGTTTGAACTGTTTTCTGGAATGTTCCCGCCATTCTGGACAGTTTCCGCTTTTGACTGTTGACATTCCTCTTCCCGCTTGCCCTCAAAGCGCTTATGGGGCACATTTCGGCAAATCCAACGGTATTCGGCCTGGGTATGCCCAGGGTGGGGGTGAAATTCTCCACTGACACAAGAGGCATCGCCATCTCCCTGATAAGGGCCACATTGGCCCACTGTAACGGGATCGGGCCGCTGTTCACTACAATCCATCTCTCCATTGTGGGGAATATTCCGGCATGTCCACAAAAATTCCGTGTCCGTATCCGGTGGGTGGGAGTGAAATTGGCCCGTGGCACAGGAGTCATCGTTGGCACCCTGATAAGAATTGCAACGGCCTAAAATAACCGGATTGGGCCGGGGTTCGCTGCACACGGTTTGGCCATCGTTGGGAATATTTTGGCAAACCCAACGGTAATCCATCTCGGTATCCCCTGGGCCAACAGCAAATTTCCCCGACTGGCAAGAAGCATCACTGGCACCTTTGTAGGAACCACATGCTCCCACAATTTTGGTGTGGTTTGTTCCGCTACCACCACCGGCATTGACATAACCATAGTCGGGAGCACCAGGGCGGGGGAAAACGCAACGATCTTTGTGGGTAGCATGGCCACTGGGGTATTTTTGCCGCTTTTTTTCTGGTGGCCATACACTCCAGTTAGGCCATGCTGGATCACCACCTGCAATAAAATCAACACCAGTATATTCTGTACGATTCCCCGTCGGGTTCCCTTGAGAAGACCTGTATGCCGAGGGAACGAAGCAAAGGAGATCGGTTCTATATCTCCCGTAGGTGTCCAAAACATATCCGAACCCTTCATCGATAGAATGTAATTTTTGAACCACCCGATCCCAATACTCAGTTCGAGAATGATTTTTTAAATCTCCATCTTCTTTAGGATAGGAATTATACGCTCTTTTAAGTGCTTCGGGATATTGATTTGCTATTTGTCTAGCAATGCCTTTGGCCTCTGATAATCTTAAATCCGTACTTACATTACCAGTGTTACCACCGCCGCCGCTATTCCCACCGCCTCCAGTGTTTCCACTACCGCTATTCGGAATATTCCCCCCAAAAGTCCATCCTCCACTGGAATTATGGTCTCTGTAATACTGCCGCTCTTTATAGGAAGTGCAGTGAGGTTTGGCAATCCTGTAAATCCCCACTCCGTGACTTTGGCCATTTGACGGCCTGGAGTCTCCACAATAAAACGCTATCCGATCCCCCGACAACCGACTGCACCCTTGATCCTGACAATGATAACCCCACCGCCAGGAAAGATGCGCCGGCTCCTTCTTGCGCAATTCCTCAACCAACTTCTTGGCCCAATCCAAATTCTTGCAAGAATTTTCAAAAAGGCGGGGATTCCTCTCCGCCAGGCCAAATGTGACCCTCTTTCGTTCTATTGCCCCACAATTCCACCTGGCGTAGGGAAATTTCCAACGGCCCTTGGTATTCTGAACTTCCCAAACCACCGGGGCCTTCTTCTTTTCAAAATCGCACGACTTTAAAATCTTGACAACGGCGACATTATCACTGGAACTGGACGGTTCTCCATTGCCGCAATAATAAGCGATGTGAGTGGTGTCCAATTGATTGCAAGCGCTGTCTTTACACAAATAACCCCACCGTTTGTCTTTCATATTGAGGCCCGGTACATCGAGATAAGTCCCCGCCAAAAGACTGTGGGTTGTCCTACCTTCACGGCAGTTCTTGCCATCGTTGGCATGGCCTTTTGAAACGGTTTCTTTGACCGCATTGATTTCGTTAGGTGGACTACAAGGAGGTGCGCCCCAAGAAAATGGGGACATCAAAGACAGGACAAAGGCCAACATTGGAAAAAAAACACCATTTCTTGCCAACATATTCTCCCCTTATAAGCACAAGTTTTTATATATTGTCTCAATTTTTCGTTCCGATATGAAAAGCGGCAAAAATGGCCAGTGAAAGGCCCTTGGGCCTATCTCAATTTTTGCTCCAACTCCCAAATACAATCCGTCAACTTTTCGTGAATGTGGCCATCGTAATAGGTGCGAATATCCCCGCCCTTACCAGGCCACGGGTGGGAAATAAAGATTTCACAAAAAACGGGAGTCCTTTGCCTTACGATGGCATTGTAGCGATCATTCCGAGGGGATTGGTAATTATAAGAAGTCATATCAAATTCAAACTCGCAAACGACTGGGGAACGAGAACCCCTGTAGCAAAACACCCTGTGGAAGTTAAAATTGTAATCCCCCGCACACCAGGTATCCCCACAAAGCTGATGGGCAATGTTCAAAATGGCCCTTTCCACACTGTTCATTTTGGACATGGGAGAGAGAGGCCAAAACATCAGAGAGACGAAGAGAAATAAGATTTTCACAGTTGCAATCCTTTAGTGGGCCAGGCCCACACTGCACGGGCGCAGGCCTTGCGGGCAGTCCGGTTTCTGCGCTGCTTTTCCGCGGCCTTTAATAAGAAAGCAAAAGGAAGTGCCAGAATACAGGAACGCAAGTCCCTAAAAACAGGAGATATTAAAAACATAGTGTGTATAAAAAAGATCATCTAGGGGTACAAAATAGAGCGATCGGGCCAGTGGCCTGGGCATGAGTCTATGGTAGAATAGACAGGTAAGGGAATATTTTATAAAATCAATAACACTTAAACCAAGGGGGTATTGTGGTAACTTCGGGGAATGGACTTAATACGCTGGAATACGCAGACCGCTTAATTAGGGCCGGAGTTCCCGAGGAACAGGCCAAAGCACAGGCCTTGGTTTTGTATGAAATTATCAACTCAACCTTGGCCACGAAACGGGATATTGATGAACTACGCCTCACCAACAAGAAAGAATTAAAAGAACTCGACCTCAAATTAACGATTAGATTAGGGGCCTTGTATGCCAGTTCGCTCGGCACAATCTTGGCCATGGCCAAACTTGGTTGGCTCACAGTCCAGTAAGGCCTGGACCAAAGGCCTTTTTTAGGTCTGCTTTTCCAATTTGCGGACTTCTTCGATGGCCAGGCCCGTGGCCTTGGTGACAAACTCGGGATTAGCACCGGCGGCGAGCATCTTGTGGGCGATTTCTCGTGCCTTCCTTTGCTCTCCTTCTTCGAGGCCTTCCCTCAGGCCTTTTTTATGCCCCGATTGTTCGCCCCGCTCCCATGCAAATTCCTCGCGGGTAAGTTGATCACGCCGTTGGTTCTCCTCCGCCTCCATAATCTCGCGCATAACTTCATCCTGCGAAAGATTCCACAAACCTTTTATTGCTTTAGACATAACCTCCCCCCGGGATGCCAAGGCCTCGCTCTGGCGTTTGCCAATGCGGCCAGATTCCTTCAAAAGGTAGCACCAATCCTCCTTGGAATCAAGGAGTTGTCCTGGCCGCCGTGTAAATTTTCCCAGTTCGACCACGATAAAATTGAGCGCCTGGGTAAAAGTGGCCCAAGGGGCCTGTCTGTCGCGAATATCGCAGTGGTGGTAGTAAGACTTCGATTGTTCAAATTGGGGCATGTTGAATGTGGTGAAGGCCAAAGAATAGACGCGTCCAAGTTTTCTGAAACTTTCGCCCTTTTGCAGTTGCCCACAGTAAAGTTTGCTGGCGTAAAAGGCCAGTCGTTCGGGTAGATAGTCCTGAGAGGTGGTTTGCATTTCCACATTGACTGTCTCGTGGTACTCGCGGCCAGAAGGGAGAGTTTGGACAAACTTTGCTTTGAGGTCGAGGATGCCGCGTTTTTTAGAGGCGTCTTCGGGCATGAGTTCGGGGTCGAAGACCTGAGTTTCAATGATTTTAGCGCCTGGGGGGAGGGGCAAGAAGTCGTTTAAGAGGGCGTTGAGCAGGGGGCGATTTTCCTCGCTTTTAAAAAAGATTGTAACTGCTCACACTTCAGACCATCTTGCGAGTCAGCTTCGCCATCGCTCCCTGCAGCGTACTTTTCGTACGCCTCACTCGCTCTGTCTCGCTTCCCCGCAATCTGGCCCAAATTGAGAGCAGTTACTGTGCTTTTATCGCCGTTTTTCTTTGAGGCACAAGTAGTTACAAAAGATTTTGAAAGCGAAGTCATTGGAGAGGGACACGAAGGGGCCATGCATTGATAGTTCTTCCGTTTGGTTTTTAAGACTTGCGCTTAGAGATGCAAGCGTGTGCCCAAAACGGGAGGGCCAACTCCTTGAAAGAAGGGAAGTTCACAAAATCAAATTTATAAAAAAGGGTGCCTCAGTGGTAAAAAAGTGATCCTTATTTATTCCCAAGGCCCATTCAGTTGTTTTATCAAGTATTTGCCCATTATAAGAAGGTTTGACTTGAGCCATTCGGGGGCGGTATGGTGGGCCTGTTGGAATTTTAGCTAGCGTGTGAGACCCTCGAATGGGAGGGCCTTTTTTTGCCCAGCGTTTTAAACTTGCTAGTTTTTATTAAAATAATGGGATAGGCGTTAAAAAGTGAACAGGGGAGGATTCAAATGCTATTAGATGAAATTGAAGTAGCTTGTGCTAACACTATTTTGAATCGTTTTCTTTCAAGTGATGACCCTATTACTCACTTGAAACTTCAAAAATTATATTATTTTTCAACAGGCCACCATCTTGCACAATATGATGAATACCTTTCAGCACATAACTTTCAGGCCTGGCCGTTTGGCCCTGTACTTCCCAACCTTTTTAGTGCCCTTTCTCATCATCGAGATAAACCTATTGATGCTTATTTAAAATTTAAGGGGAAAGTTATTTATTATGATAGTGGTTCTGTCTCCGAAACGGTGGCAGAAGTTGTTAGCGCACTAGGGAGTTATACTGCTTGGCAATTATCTGATAAATCTCATGCTGTAGGTGGCCCTTGGCATGAAACGCTAAAGGAAAAAGATTTTAAAGAATATAAGCGCGATATTCAATGGGATTGTGTTAGGCAGTATTTTGAAAAGACATCCCTTAATGCATTATGAACAACTCTAATAATAAGCGACCACAGACCCGGCCTTCTGTACTTGATTTTGGTGAAAACATAAAAAAAGTAGTTGAAAAGGCAGTTGAAAAAATACCCCAGTTATTTGAAAACCAAAAAAAGCTAGATATTTCTTATAAAATTGTTCTTTTCATATTAGCTTTAATCGGACTTATTGTTATTATCCTTTTTTTCTATGAGTGGCTTGCTTCAAATTGTATTGGTAGCAATAGTCATAATCTTTTAAGTGACGCAATAAAAGGACTTATTGGCATGGCAATGCTTATACTTGGATATATAGCTGGTTCCCAATCAGGGAAATAAATTTTTAATTATTCTCTTAATTTAAAAAACCGGCCTCTCAAATTCACCAAGACCTTCTTTTGAACAAGTCTTTGCCCATTTTTTGGCCACTTCTCCCAGTTTCCGGTGCTTTTCAAATGATAAGCAGGTTTGACTTGGGCCATTCGGGGGCGGTATGGTGGGCCTGCTGAAATTTTAGCTAGCGTGTGAGGTTCTCAAATGGGAGGGCCTTTTTTTAAGTAGTGCACAATTTGATTTACAGACTCCCAAAGATCGATAAAGCCAGAAATAAAGCGAATATCTATTTAGGTTGGCCTAGTTCATGTATAAAGACTTGTTGATTTTCACTCGATAGCAACGCCTTTACCCCCGCTCTTTTTGCCTAAAAGTTTTCGTTAAAGTGATAGTGAGTTCCTTGCCCGACTCCAAAGTGAGACACTCCTACCCCGCCTCTCTTTGAGTGGCCTTTAACCTGAACTGATCCTCATATTTGGCCACATTCGAGGCCCTAGCAAGAGTGGCATTCTTTCAAAATAGGATTTTTGGAAACTCTCCCATAGTGCCAATTTGTTCGTAACTTTAGAGGAGAAAAATTCAAAATTGCATTAATATTCTCATTATTGTGATACAATGAATAAGGTTGGGGGGAGAGGGAGGCCATGATTGTTTATCAAACTGGAGATTTATTGAAGGCCAATACCGAAGCAATTATCAACCCCGTCAATTGTGTCGGAGTTTGTGGAGGACTTGCTTTACAATTTCAAACCAAATTTCCTGACAACTTTAAGGCCTATGTTACAGCTTGCAGAAAAGAAGAAGTTAAATTGGGGAAAATGTTTGTATTTGAAAATTCTAAGCATTACAAACCAAGATATATAATTAACTTTCCCACGAAAGAACACTGGGCCAATAATTCCCAAATGCGTAATATAGACAATGGTTTGGACAATTTGTTGGAAGTTATTAAAAATAAAAGAATCAGGTCGGTGGCAATTCCTCCGTTAGGTTGTGGTTATGGTGGACTGGATTGGGCCAATGTCAAAAAACTGATTGAAGACAAGCTAAATATTCTTGAAAAAACCCAAATTATCATTTTTGAAGGATGGAGAAATCGGAATCAACATCTTAGAGAAAAACAAGAGTCCTTCTTTTTAAAAAAACTTTTCAAATAATGCCAAATTTCTTCCTGTAGATTACACTCTTTCCTTTTCCTTGACCCAAACCAAAGAGTAGGACAAGAATTATCAGAGGCCATCGAGTAATGCGCTATAAAGTTTTGGGATAGGCCCTTAATCAAAATAGAGAAAAAAACCACCTAAAAGTAAGTACAGGAATGAGTAAAATCAAAAGAATCCCGAATAGAAGCATAAGAGCAGAATATACAATCATAAACAAAGTCTCAAAATATTGACGGGGGTACTCCCGTATATGCAATAAAAGATTGTGAAAATTAAAAGGCCTTGCCCATAACTTCCATTCTCTTCTTAATGCGTTGATGGCCTTTTTAATGAAGAAATAATATTCACTCATGCCGTCTTATCGGCGCATTGGTTTTATTTTTGAAAAAAATTTGAGGTGGGGCCTTCCTTGGGGAGATCGTCGGCATCCAAACCCCGCCAAAAAGGAGACGGCATGAAAGATAAGAAAACCGTTTCTGGGGGCCTTGTTGCGTAAATCGGAATTAGGGTTGAGGAGGCCAAGCAGAAGGGAAAAATTCTGCTATCCAGCGGGAATGGCCACGGTCTGAGGCATTCCGAAATTTTAAAACGAAACCACTATATTTGATTCCTGTATAGCTACTTATCCAAACTAATAAAAATGCCATATAATGAAAAGATATTCCAATTGCAAATAGCAATGGCCCTATTTTCTCTATTTTCCAGGTAGTTTTTTCGTCAAACAATTTTTTATCCTTGGTTAATCTTCAAAAGTATTTTTAGAAGCAATTTCACGAGTTGATTTGCACCAATTTATTTTTCTTTTGGTTCCACCATCGTAAGAGTAAGCTAGGCCATTTTTAAGCAAATAATGGGAAAGTGACTTTCCATCAATAACGACATCTGCTACTACACGAAAAAATTTTCCTCTTTGAATATTTCCAAGATCAATGCGTTTTGCGTTTTTTAGAAGGGCCGCAACTTGTTTTTTTGCTTTGATGCCCTTTTCTTTTTCGCAAGTATTTTTTGTCCTTAATTCGGGAGTATCGACACCACCAAGCCGAATATTGATTTTTTTACCTAAAAGGGGATGAACATTTGGAACATCAAAAGTCACTGTATCCGCATCATAATTTTTAACATATTTCACACAACGAAAATTTTTCTCATCGTGAGCGCAAGAACTGCTTGCAAGAGTGCGTGAAACCGCACTACAAAAAAACCAAAACATCAATCCTATACAATGGATTAAAAACATCCATTTTAAACAAATATTGTCAACTAATTTTATCTTCATCAATATTGTTATCGAGACTCTATTATCGAGACTCTATAGAAATTATTAAATGAATCTTAACGGAGAGTTTTAATTTTTTTTTGCAACGGCCAATAATCTCCCACAAACCGCCCTTTCAAGGCCGCTTAATCCGACTTAATGAACTCAGTATTTTTTTAGTTTGGCCTTGACAACAGATGCGGGCCATAAGCAGCATCGAGTCATCGGCCCTTGATCCTCGTCTTGCCAATAAATTCACCTTGCGCGACACTGCCTAGATTATTAAGTCGAAACTCTGACGAAGGAGGCCTTTTCGTGTTCCAGCAAATTTTATTGACCTTGCTTCTTCCTCTGGCCCTGTGGTCTTGCATCGCCAAACGGGATCAAATCTCTGGCCCAGTGCTTAATGTCGCAGTGGGTTCACAAATCAAGGGCATGGATCCCATCTACACCAACGACCTCTACTCATCCAACGAAGTGGCCAGAATTTACGAAGGCCTGTTGGAGTACCACTACCTGCAACGCCCCTACGCACTCAAACCCAACTTGGCGGAGGCCATCCCTCGGCCCAGCAAAAACGGGCTTATTTACACCTTTAAAATCAAAAAAGGGATCAAATTCCAAGACGACGCCGCTTTCGCTGAAGGGAAGGGCCGCGAACTGACGGCGCAGGATTTTGTCTACTCCATCAAGCGCCTGGCGGATCCCAAACTGCAAGGCCTGGGGTGGTGGTTGCTCGACGGCAAGATCAAGGGCCTCAACCAATGGCGCGACAAATACGCAGAGCGCCCGAAAACCAACTACGACGAAACCGTCGAGGGACTCAAAGCGCTGGACAGTCACACCCTGCAATTTACCCTGTCCAAACCGTTTCCCCAATTCCTCTACGCCCTGGCGATGCCCTTCACCTTCGCCGTCGCCCGCGAAGTCGTCGATCGCTACGGCAAGGAGTTTCTCAACCACCCGGTGGGCACTGGCCCATTTATGATTCAAGGAGGTGTGTTCAAGCGCACCAAAAAAATTGTCTATCTGAAAAACCCCAACTACCGGGAAAAAACTTTTCCCTGCGAAGCGCATGCCTCCGCGGCGTATAAGGCGATCGCCCGCGCCTCCTGCGGGAAGCGCCTTCCCCTGGTGAACGGCATCGTGGTCAACATTATCGAGGAAGAACAACCGCGCTGGCTCAACTTCAGGCGCGGCAATGTGGATTTTTTGGGTATTCCCAAAGACAATTTCGAGGCGGCCGTGCCCGATGCCAAAAACCTGGTTCCCGACCTCAAAGAAAAGGGTATCGAACTGCTGATCTCCCCCTCTCTGGATGTCACCTACAGCGCCTTTAACCACGACCTCAAATTGTTCCAGTCGGCAGAACTCCGCCGGGCCATGTCTCTGGCCTACGACATTGGCCGCTCCAACCAATTGTTTTACAACAACACGGGCCTGCCCGCCCAGTCCCTGGTTCCCCCGGGCATCGCTGGCCACATTGAAGGGTACCGCAGTCCCTACCGAGGGCAAGGCAGTGCCGAGAACTTGAAGCGCGCCAAAGAGCTTTTGGCCAAGGCGGGTTATCCCGGCGGCAAGGGCCTTCCCGAGATCACTTACGACTGTCCCAGTGGAACCACCTCGCGCCAAATTGGAGAGTACTTTAAAAAGCAAATGGAACAAATTGGCGTCAACATTAGAGTGGTGCAAAACCCCTGGCCAGAATTGCAAAAGAAAATCACCACTCGCAAAGTGATGACTTACGGAATTGCCTGGGGGGCGGACTACCCCGACGCGGAAAATTTCCTGCAACTGCTCTACGGGCCGAACCGCGCCCCCGGGGCCAACGGTTCCGGTTACGACAACCCCAAATTTAATCGCCTCTTTGCCCGCGCGGCCCTCATGCAAGACAGTCCCCAGCGCACCCAAATTTATCAGCAACTCAACCGCATGGCCGCCGAGGAAGCGCCCCTAATCTACGGAGTTCATCGCCAGGCCTATATTTTGCGCCACGCTTGGCTTGTCAACTATGTGCCCACCGATTTCTCCGCCGGCATGGCCGCGTATTTGGACATTGATCTCAAGAAAAAGGCCGAAGTTCTGAAAAAAATGTAGGGGCGAGAGCGTGAACTTATACGCTTATGTTATCAGAAGACTCCTCTATGTCATCCCCGTACTCTTGGGCGTGTGCCTGATCGTCTTCGTCTTGTTCAACCTGGTTTCCCCTGACCCAGCGCTGATCATGCTGGGGAAACACGCCACCCTCAAACAAATCCAAGAACTGCGCATTGAACTGGGACTCGACCGCCCCCTGTGGCAACAGTATATCGACATTGTGAAATCGGCCTTTACCTTCGACTTCGGCCGCTCCTGGTCGACCCGCCAAGAAATCTTTGAAATGATCAAGGCCGGCATGGTTCCCTCGCTCACTGTTTCCCTCCCCGCCTTTACCCTCTCCACTCTGGTGGCCATCTCCATCTCCCTGTTGGTTTCCTTTTACCGGGGCAAAAATATCGATCGCATCGCCGTCGTCTTTTGCGTGGCCCTGATGTCCATCTCCGCCCTGGCCTATATTCTGTTCGGGCAGTGGTTTTTTGCCTTCAAATTGGGGTGGTTTGAAATTTCCGGTTACGAAGAGGGATTCCCCTACTTTATTCCCTACATCCTGTTGCCCATTTTGATCTGGGTGGTGTTGTCGGTTGGCCCCGATGTGCGCTTTTACCGCACTGTCATCCTCGACGAAATCTACCAGGACTATGTCCGCACCGCCCGCGCCAAGGGCCTGTCGGAAAAAAAAGTGCTGTTTAAACATGTGCTAAAAAACGCCATGGTTTCGATCCTCACCTATGTGGTGATCCAACTGCCCTTTTTGATTTTGGGGGCACTCCTCCTCGAAAGTTTTTTCTCCATCCCCGGACTGGGTTCCATCACCTTGGAGGCGATCAACTCCTCGGACTTTCCCGTGATCAAGGCGATGACAGTGCTGTCATCGGTGGCCTATATCCTCTTTAGCGTGATCACCGATGTGCTCTACACCGTAGTCGACCCCAGAGTGAGGTTGTCGTGAGGGGCACCTCCCGCTCCCTGTGGCAACACGCCTGGAGGCAACTGCTCTCCGATCGCACCGCCGTTGTGGCCCTCACCATCGTGTGCTTTTATGTCATTTTGGCCATAGCAAGCGCCAGCGGCCTGATTGCCGCCAACTGGAGCGAAGAGGTTGGCCCCTCCTACGCCCCTCCGAGTTGGCAATACTGGTTTGGCCTCGACCTGTTCGGCCGCTCGGTCTTTTACAAAACCATCAAGGGGGCGGAAGTCGCCATTTCCGTAGGATTGGTCACCGCCATCCTCTCGGCCATCATCGGCGTCACCCTGGGGGCCATAGCAGGTTATTTTGGCGGAAAAATCGACGAACTCATCGTCTGGTTTTACACCACTTTTAACTCCATTCCCTACATTATGCTGTTGGTGGCGATCACTTTTATCTTGGGGGAAAAGGGCCTTTTGTCGGTGTACCTGGCCCTAGGCCTGACCAGTTGGGTGCACTTGTGCCGCCTGATCCGCGGGGAAGTCATCCGTCACCAAGGCCGCGAGTATGTCCACGCGGCGGCGGCCATCGGCAGCAGCGAGGCCCGAAAACTGTGCAAGCATATCATCCCCAATGTGCTCCACATCGTCATCATCAACTTTTCACTGCAATTTCAAATTGCCATCAAGTCGGAAGTCATCCTCTCCTATTTAGGCCTCGGCGTGCAAGGCCGGCCATCCTGGGGAACCATGATCAACGATGCCAAATTGGAATTGGCGCGGGGGAATTGGTGGCAATTGGCGGCGGCCACCTTTGCCATGTTTCTCATCGTCCTGGCATTCAACCTTTTGGGCGACGCTTTGAGGGATGCCCTCGACCCCAAACTCAAAGGCAAATAAATGGCAACCACTCATACTCAAATACAAAACTATAGTAAAAGCACGGTAACTTCTCACAATTTAGGTCAGATTGGGGTAAAGCAAGACAGAGCGACTGAGGTGTGCTCCCTGCACGCCGCAGGGAGCGATGGCGAAGCTGAATCACAAGATGGCCTGAAGTGTGGGAAGTTACAAGTAGTGGAAAAAATACTTTCGGTTGAAAATCTATGCGTCGAATTTCAAACCGACGGCGGCGTGGCCAAGGCAGTGGACGGGGTAAATTTTGAAGTCTTCAAGGGCAAAACCTTAGGCATCGTGGGAGAGTCGGGTTCGGGAAAATCGGTCACCGCCCTGTCCATCATGGGACTCATCCCCCATCCCCCCGGGCGGGTGACTCAAGGGAAGATACTCTATCGGGATAACAATCTGCTGTCTCTTCCCGCGGCGGAAATGCGACGGATTCGCGGCAATAAAATCGCCATGATTTTTCAAGAACCCATGACCTCGCTCAATCCGGTCTACACCGTGGGCGATCAAATTGGAGAAGTGTTCAAACTGCACCAAAGTGAACTTTCCCGGCGGGAACGACTGGACAAAACTGTCGAAATGCTCCAACTGGTGGGCATCCCCGCCCCCCAAAAAAGACTGGGTGAGTACCCCCACCAACTCTCAGGCGGAATGCGCCAACGGGTGATGATCGCCATGTCCCTGTCTTGTCGGCCCGACATTCTGATTGCCGACGAACCCACCACCGCCCTGGATGTCACCATTCAAGCGCAAATTTTGGAACTGATGCAAAAGCTGCAAAGGGAACTGGGCATGGGTATGATCATGATCACCCACGACCTGGGGGTTATCGCCGAAGTGTGCGACGATGTGGCGGTCATGTACTGCGGGCAGATCGTCGAACAAACCGGAGTTAAATCCCTGTTCAACAATCCCCGCCACCCCTATACTCAAGGATTGATCCAATCCATTCCCGCCTACGACAGCACCACCAACAGCAAAAAGGAACGGCTCAATACCATCGAGGGCATGGTGCCCTCCCTGTTGGAACTTCCCCCGGGATGCTCTTTTCAAAACCGCTGCCCCCACGCCACCGACAAGTGCCGGGGAGAATGTGGCCGGCCCCAACTGGAGGCCCTTGGCCAAGGACATGCGGTGTCCTGTTTTCACCCCTTGAATGAAGGAAAGGCCGATGTCTGCTCCACTGTTAGAGGTTAAAAATTTAACCAAACACTTCCCCATTACCGGGGGACTCTTGGGACGCCAAATTGGCACAGTCAAAGCGGTCAACAGTGCCAGTTTCAAAATTCAAAGGGGGCAAACTTTGGGACTGGTCGGCGAGTCGGGTTGCGGAAAGACCACCCTCGGCCGCAGTCTCCTGCGCCTGATCACGCCTACGGCGGGAGATATTTTTTTTGACGGGCAAGACATCACCCGCCTGAACAAAACGCAAATGCGCCAGATGCGGCGAAAAATGCAAATTATCTTTCAAGACCCCTACGCCTCCCTCAACCCCAGAATGACTTTAAAAAGCATTTTGGCCGAACCCCTCCAAGTGCACTCCCTCTATACCGGAAGGGAAGAGCGCCGCAAGCGTCTGCTGCAACTGCTGGATCAAGTCCAATTGCCCGCCGACTCTCTCAACCGCTATCCCCACGAGTTTTCCGGCGGGCAACGGCAGCGCATCTGCATCGCCAGAGCGCTGGCGGTGGAACCGCAATTTATCGTCTGCGACGAGCCGGTTTCGGCACTCGATGTTTCAGTTCAGGCGCAAATCATCAACCTGCTCACCGACTTGCAGAGGGAACTCAAACTCACTTACCTGTTCATCACCCACGACTTGAAAGTGGTCGAATATATCGCCTCGGAGATAGCGGTCATGTACCTGGGCCACATTGTCGAGATGGGAACGCCCCAAGACCTGTGCCAGGCCCCGCGCCACCCCTACACCAAGGCCCTTTTTTCCGCCATCCCCAGGCCCAATCCGGGCCATAATTCAAAGCGCATTATTTTACAGGGAGATGTCGCCTCCCCCATCAATCCCCCCCCAGGCTGCCATTTTTCCCCCCGTTGTTGGGCCACAAGCGAAGAGTGCAAAAAGAATTACCCCGAAGTTACCCAACAAAGCGCCACCCACCAATACCGCTGCCACCACCCACTGGAGACTCCGTGAACTTTCTTTTGCACCTCATTTCCGCCCTGTGGTTTGCACTCTCCCCCGCCTGGGCCACGCCGATTCAATTCCTCTTGGGGGACAAAGTGGTTGGCCGCCTCACTCTGGAGGAAATGAAAAAAGTGGCCCCCGCCAAAGACCTGGAACTGCACTATCACTTCTCGGCATCGAGGACAAAACGCTACCGCGGCCTGGCCCTGCCTCCCATTTTGCGGGCGGCCTACAAAGAGGCGCTCCACCGGGGAACCCACAGCGAAGTGGTTTTCGAGGCCACCGACGGATACCGCGCCTACAGCACCCTGGATTTGCTGCTCAAGGAAACCTCTTATCTGGCCTTCCGCGACCTGGATCAAAAATCCGGCTGGGAACCCGTGGGATTTAAAAAAGTCTCCCCCGCTCCCTACATTCTAGTGTGGGAAAAGGAGGGGCAAACCACCGCCAACGCCTACCCCTGGCCATGGTCGGTGAGCAAAATCCACCTCATCACCATGCAAGGCCGCTACCCCAAAGTCTACCCCACCGGCAAGGCCACTGACTCCGCCGAATACAAGGGGTATCAGGTCTTTCGCTCCCAGTGCTTCCGCTGCCACGCCATCGACCGCCAGGGCGGGCGCATTGGCCCCGACCTCGCCGCCCCCAAAAATATTTTAGAATACCGGGACGAGAACTATTTGCGCCAATTTATTAGAAACCCCCAGCAATTCCGCTACAGCAAAATGCCCAAACACACCCATCTTTCCAAAGAAGACATGGATCACCTCATCGCCTACCTCAAATCCAGGTAGGGCAATGCCTTTTGACTTTTGAGCGAAAATTCACCACAATGCGCTCATGTGCTTTGCCCAGATGGTGGAATTGGTAGACACGCCAGACTTAGGATCTGGTGCCTTACGGCGTGGGGGTTCGAGTCCCTTTCTGGGCACCACTCTGGATACAGGACGAACCAGTGTGGAGATAATTGAGTTGCCTCTACTAAATTGAGTATGGCAAAAACCTCGAAAGTTCCCGAGATAAAAACCGAACGACTGCATTTGCGAGAAATACGGATTTCCAATGCGGAATCTTACGAAAAAAACTTTGTCGATTACGAAGTCATCCAACACCTTTCTTGCGAAGTTCCCTGGCCATACCCCAAAGGCGGAGTCAAAGACTTTTTCATCAATGTTATTTTCCCGCAACAAGGACAAAATCGCTGGACTTGGGCCATCTTTGAAAAAGGCCAACCGGAAGAGGTTATTGGGGCAGTGGATCTGTGGCGCAAAGGCCGTCCCGAAAATAGGGGTTTTTGGATCGCTAAAAAACATTGGGGCAAAGGGTATATGACTGAGGCCATCGCCCCCACACTCGACTATGCCTTTTTACACCTCAATTTTGAAAAGCTCATCTTTGCCAATGCCGTTGGCAACAAAAGATCGAGACGCATCAAAGAAAAAACGGGGGCCACTTATGTCAAAACGGAACTGGCCAGCTTCGTAAACCCCAAGTACAAAGAAAAGGAAATTTGGGAACTGGCCAAAGAAAACTGGTTGGCCTACAGAAAAAAGACGCTTTGAGCAATTTTAATAGGTTCGTGAGATGCGATGCATTATATTGCAATGCATCTTAAAAAACTACACAACAGGCCATATTTTTATTGGACGGAGGGCGAAAATGTGATAAAAGCATAATCATGTTGATACAAAAAGTCCTTAACTGCGAGGAGGCCACTGTCAGGTGCAATTCTTAACGCTTAACACTGCAAATCTGCTGACCTATCTGCGCCGCGTATATGGCCTCAACCAGGGGGAAATAGGCCAAATTATGGGGATTTCCACCACCACCGTCAGCCGTCTGGAAGCAGGCAAAAACTGTATGAATTTTATTCAGGAGAACAAGCTGCGGCAGCACTTTGGCTACCGAGGCGACCCCATTCGAGAAGGCCATATCGAATTGGAAAACCAGGGCCGCGATGCCCAGGTTTTTCAAACTCCCAAGGATTGGAAATACCAGTTGTCCAGCGGGAAACTGGGGAAAATCTTTCGCTTGCTCTTTCTGTGCTATTTTTCGCCGTCGGACTTCAAGGCCTTTTGCCAACACCAAGGAGTCGATGAACTCTATTTCTTCAATTCTGCCAACCCTGTCAGCATCAATTTTCACTTGAGGATTATCCAGCATTTGCGCATGCACGGAAAACTGAAAACCCAAAGGGAAATCGACGATTTTATGTCCTACTTAATGGGAAAAGTGGGGACTTTGCAAAATGAAGTGATACGGATTCCCGATCTTTTTTCCAGAATTGAGACGGCCATCCAGCGTCTGCCAAACTACGAAAAAAACCACTCCTATGCCTTGGATTATCTGAACCGGAAGAAAAAGAAAATGGCAGTCAAATTCAGGCCGAATCGGGATGTCATGGATTATCACCTCTGGAAAAGTGACCCCTACAGCGGCGGTTTTGCCGAAAATTGGGTGGCCACTTTTTTTAAACACATTTTGCAACACCCTTTCCGATCATCCGCCAAATTTTACAGGCCATCCAAGAACGAAGAGTGGTATGTTTTGGAAGTCCAACTCTAAAAAACAGTAAGCACTTATACCACAACGAAAAACTGTGATAGTAGCAAGGGTAAGTGCTCACAATTTAGGTCAGATTGGGGTAAAGCGAGACAGAGCGACTGAGGTGTGCTTCCTGCACATCGCAAGGAGCGATGGTGAAGCTGAACCACACGGAGTCGCCAGGAAGGCGACGAGCGACGACTGCCCCGATGGGCAGTGCCGGAGCAGGATGCGAAGGCAAGATGGCCTAAATTGTGAGCACTTACAAAAAACAGAACCCCCGGTTTCGGGGGATTCTGTTGTCAAAGAAAAAAGCGTTCTATCAAAAAGTTTGGCCTATCCAATCAATTTGAGAGCGTTCTTGCTCTGAGAATTGGCCTGGGAGAGAACCGCCACACCAGCAGAATTTAAAATGCTGTATTTGACATTGTTGGCAGTCTCCGAAGCGTAGTCCACATCGCGAATCTGGCTGTTGGCCGAATTCAAATTCTCCGCGGCCACCTGCAAATTTCGGGCCGTAGAGATCATGCGGTTTTGCCTGGCACCAAGTTCGGCCCGTTGGCCAGAAACTTTCTCAATCGCCCGGTCGAGAATGTCAAAAGCACCCTGAGCATTCTCCTTGGTTGCCACATTGAGTTCTTCTATCCCCAAATTGGCAACGGTGGTGTTGAGCATGTCGGTGTTGAAGCTGATGCGATCTTCGTAAGGGTTGTTGTTAATGCCCACCTGGAAGTCGTAAGTCTGATCCGTGCCACTCAAGAGCTTCTTGCCGTTGAAGTCGGTGACGCGAGAAATACGCTCCACTTCCTGCTTGAGGTTTTGATACTCCAGATCGGTAAACTCCCTCTCAGTGTCTCCGATGGTATCCGATGCAGTTTGCACGGACAGCTCTCTCATCCTGACCAAAATGTTAGAGACTTCGGCCAGTCCGCCCTCTGCCACTTGCACCAGGGCAATGGCATCGTTGGTGTTGCGATTGGCCTGGTTGAGTCCACGGATTTGGGACTTTAACTTCTCACTGATGGCCAGGCCGGCGGAATCATCGGCAGATTGGACAATTCTTGACCCCGAAGACAACTTGGTCAAAGAACTGGCCTGCTGCTTATTGTTTTCGCCTAGGGTTCTCTGGGCAGAGAGAGAGGTTACATTGGTGTTGATTTGTAAGCTCACAGTTACCTCCTTGTTATTGGCCCACCTCCCTATGGTTTGAATCCCGTACCTTGAGATTCAACGAGCTTACTACTCACACCCGACTTAAATTTTTCATCGAACCCAAAGGGGCCGACAGGTTTCGTATCGGAGGGCAGAAAATTTTTCTTGAGAAAAAATTTCCGCCCTTAAAAACCCTACCTAACCGTTTGTGTCCGGCAATGAACAGCAGTTAAAAAATTAAGAATTGAGGCCAGGGCAGAATATTGGTAAAATGGCCTAGTGGCCTATTTGAAAGAGATTGAAAATATCACCAAGGTTGCAGAAAAAGTTTATCCCTTTGCCTACGCTTTGTTTCCCGATGAACTGTTGGCGCACCAATTGGCCATGGATGGATTGTCGGGAGTATTGCTCAACTTAGTGGATGAACTCGAAGTGGAAGAAGAGCAGAAATGGCCGCAAAATCTGAATTGGCAAGAGGTGTGCCTGCAAATTTTTCGTTTGGCCCAAAGGCGTTCCCACCATGCCCGTACATTGTCTACTCCCGAAGAAAATTTTTTTAAACTGGGATTGGAATTGAGGGCCGCACTTTTTCTCAACTATCGTTACCATTTGCCGAAAAGTGAAGCGGCCCGCATTTTGGAAATGGAGACTAGCGATTTTTTGGGCCTGCTCCACCGCGGGAAAAACAAACTACTCTCCCACTCTGCCCAGGAGTTGCCGGCATCCGCGAAGGCCATATGACGAAACCATCAACCCATTTGCACGCACGAAAAAACCGAGAACTTTACCGGGACACTGTCGAACAGCACAACCAATTATTTTGCATTTGGGGACGCCATTTAAGTTTCCATTTGGAACACGATACGCCAAATTTGAATCCCCGCTTTTCAGAACATCTCAAAAAATGTTCCCTGTGCCAGCGGGAAATGAAAGCGTGGAAGGGCCAAAAACAACTCCTAGAACGGGCCATTCCCTCGGTGGTTCCCCACCAAAATGCCAAGGAACTTATGCGCAGTGAATGTCATCAGCTTTTGGAATTGGTGCACAAGCGCATATTCTCTCGCCAAAGCGCCAATCGGCCAAAATGGATTCCGTGGGGAAAGGCCAAACTGGCAGCACTGGCCAGAGACACCTTCCGCGCTTTGACTTCCAGGGAGTTGTTTCAAGGGGCCATTTTAGCGGTGGTGCTCAGCTATTTGCTCTCCATCGTACTTTGAAAGTAACTAAGAATCACAATACAAGCATTGTAAGTGCTCACAATTTAGGAGAGACTTGGGATGAAGTGAGACGGAGCGACTGAGGCGTGCTTTCTGCACGCTGCAAGGAGTGACGGCGAAACTGAGTCATACGGAGTCGCCAGGAAGGCGACGAGCGACGACTGCCCCGATGGGCAGTGCCGGAGCAGGATGCGAAGGCAAGATGGCCTGAAGTGTAAGCACTTACCGCTGGTTAATGTTCATTTGATAATAAATAGTAAACTGGCCATTTTCTCCGACCAAAGTTTTGGGCGGGTTGGGGAGTTCGCCCATTTGAGTGAGGGTTTTTTCAAACAAGTGGTGAACATCATCGTTTGAAGAAGACTGCAAGATTTTGATCGAAAGAATATTTCCCCGGGCATCGAAAACCACCTGGCCCGATAAAATGTGGGTGTCTTCATAGAGTGGCCGTCGCAACATCGGCCGTTCGAGAATCAACGCCCGGTAACTCTTGAAAAAAGAATGGACATAGTTGACAAAACTTCTTCTCTGAAAGCTATAAAACATCTTTTCGGCGGAGTTTAATTCGCTCTCGGCAACCCCCTCGGGGGGTTCAAAACGCAAATGGAAATCACTGTTGCCCAGGGCCTGAATATCGGCCAGTTCAGGTGCCAAATTTTTGAAAATCTCCCTTTGCAAGGCCCCCTGTTCCCGGGCCGAAAGAGAGTTGGTAGATGCCTCCTGTGAAGCAACGGGCGTGGCGGGCCTTTGGGAGAACTCAGAAGTTCGGGGAGCAGAAGGGGCCAGGGAAGAAAGGGGCATTTGAAATGCACGATGCCCGCCCTTGGCCCCCAAAGTTCGCAACTTGGTTTTGCGCAAGAGTTCCCGAGAGAGAGTTTCCACCCGAAAGGGCCTTGCCGGGGTGGAGGCCACACCCCTCGGCCAAAGATGGGCCAGACTATGCAAGGCCGAAAAATGTAAAAAGGCCGCCAACAAGGCCGGCCAGGTAAAGCGTTGATAAATATCCATAAAATAACCCTTAACGGCCGACAGGAAAGTAGTCAAGATTGGGCCACTTGAAGGACTGCCCTTGCCTATTGTAAAATTTGTTTAGGGGGATCTGCTGTGGATAAGGCAGCTACACCATCCAAATGGCCTCGCCTGCTCCTACTTTCAGGCCTTTCCGTGCTCACCCTGTGTGTGCTTTTCTTTGCCCGCTGGCACAGGGCCGATCAACGATTGATGAATATTGTGGAAGGCCTCTCCGTCTGCATGCAACGGGTTTCCCAAAGCTACACTGCCAAGCTCATTGGAGAAGTGCAATCCAACTATTTGAGCGGCGGCTTTATGGCCACTACTGAAGAGTGTTTTGGGGAATCGATCTCCTTGTTGGAAATGGCCAGTGCACCAGTGGGAGAAAAGGCCCTGGAAAAACTCAACCTTCTGAGCAATCACATTTACCAATTTCACCGGCAATTGGAAACTTCCTCCCCCCGTTCCTCTGCTCCCATCGAACCGCTAGAACGGGCCAGAGACGGCATTGTGGCGGCCCTGAACCAAGACCGCACGCATTTGAAGGCCCTGGCCCAAAGAAGTTATTGGGCCTTTTTGGCCAGTGCCCTCTTGCTCTTTGCTTGCTTGGGATTGAGTGCGCCGGCCAAGGCCTTGGGGCAATGGTATCAGCGGCGACACCTCAAACTGATCGCACGCAGGGCGTGTGGGCCGCCTTCAAAACGGGGAAAAACAAGGCCCTCACCTGCGCAAACACTCGAAATCGAGGCCCTTTTAAATTCCCTGATCGATTGTTTGTCCTCCAAGTTTTTTGCCGCCGGAATCGCACTCAAACTCGAATCCACACCGAGCAAAGTCCACGCTTTCCACCAACCTTTGGAACAGGCGCTTTACCGCCTGTTCAATGATTTTATGGATGGGGACGACACCCGCCCTTTTTGCAAATCCGTCATCGTGCGGACGGAGAAAACAGAAAAGCAAACCATCCTCGATCTGACTTTTATGTGGGCCACTTACACCCCTCCCAGTTCCGGCGAGTTTGCGCTGGATCACTCCCTGACGGCCGCCCTCATCAAACACTGCGGGGGCGAACTGCTTTTGGAAAATTTAATAAATGCACACACTCAAACAAAAAACTACGATAAAAGCAAGATAACTGCTCACAATTTAGGTCAGATTGGGGTGATAGCTAAGACGGGAGCGACTGAGGCGTACCAAGAGTACGCTGCAAGGAGCGACGGTGAAGCTGAATCACACGGAGTCGCCAGGAAGGCGACGAGCGACGACTGCCCCGATGGGCAGTGCCGGAGCAGGATGCGAAGGCAAGATGGCCTGAAATGTGAGCAGTTATGTGGAGTACGCGCACGCATCACTTTGCAAAATGCTATAAACCCACCCCGGCGGCGTTTTTTCCCGAGGCGGTCAAGAACGCCTCACTCTGGGCCTCGCCCGTGATGGCCCATCTCAAATTTTTTGCCGAGTCACTCTTCCCTACTGCATTTCTTCCATGATCTTCGCCTCTGGCCTCTCCTGGTTAAAGACGGCGTTGACGCTGGAGAGGTACAGGTAGTTGCCGATGCCGTTTCTAACCAGCATGAGCAAAAAGACCCCGACCCTGCGGGCGGTGTCGGGGGCCAAGCGAAGGGCGTTTTGTACCTTTCCGGTAAAGGGCGTGGCCAAGTAGAGCAGGATCATTTTGGCGGTAGTCAGCCCGACCATGGAATCGTAAGTGCCCTCAAAAAAGGCGCGGTCGATGTCGTAGGGCCGATCTTCGGCCAAACTGTAGGCCGCCTGGGTGACCAGGGTCAATCCGAAGATAGTTCTCGCCACATCCCCCATGGCCCGAAAGTGCTGGCGGGAAAAAAAGTGCACCCCCGATTGGATGGACTTAAACACAAAGACAAATTCAATCACCGCCACCACCATGGCGGTGAGGTGAAAATCGGGGCTTGTCATGATCGATGCTGGCCCGTGCTTGTGGGCCTGGATGGCCGCCAAAATGAGAACCGAGGAAAACGAGGTCGGGGCGGCGTTGAGATCGGAAATTTTGTCCCAAATCTGCCACTTGATATTTTGCGGAGAGAGGATTTCTTTGAGGCGATTCCCCACTCCCCCGCCAGAAAACTGCCTCGCCTTGGCCACCAATCCGGTGACCGAAGAAAGGCCCCTGGGAGTGGAACAACTGATAATAGAGATTCCCACCACCGACAATTCCTTGATCACTCTAAAGAACGGCGAATCCACACTGGCCATTTCAAAAAGAGAGGGCCGATTGAGGCCAAAGTTGGCCCCGGTGAGCAGGGATTTTTTAAAGGAAAAGTAGTCGAAAACGCCAGTTGCGGCCATCAGTCCGGCCAGGGGAACCGCCACCAGGCGGCCGCCGAAAAAGCACACCCCGATGGCCCCGGCGGCAATCACCGCATCGGAGGACGAAAAAGTGACGGCCTCTTCTCCCCCCACCAGTTGATGATAGGCCTTTAGGGCATCGCCATCGCCCCACTCCTCCAAATATTCGAGGGTTTGTTCCCGAATCAAGTCGTGGGCCAAAAGTCTCTGGCGGTGGGTGCGGTAGAGGTGGATCAAGTGGGAGAGGCCTTCCAGAGCGTCAGCAGCGGCCCTTTTCAACAGGGGCCGCACCTCCGCCGTCAAACGGTCAAACACTTCCCCTGGGCCTCCCCGTTGGGGAATCGTATCGACGACAGCAAGTAAATGATCTTTGAGGGGGCGCTTGCTCCCTTGCCAATCGACTTCCCGGTACAAAATGGTGGCCCAGGCCTGGCCTGCAAAAAGATCGTCTTTGGATTGCATGAGAGTGCGGGCGAGGTTGACCAGTTCTTGCTGGATTTTTTCCCGGGTGTCGATTTTAAGCTGGGGGTCGCCCCGATCTTCGGCAGTGGCCAAACTGAGTTTGACCAGATCGGCGATCAAGGGGTTGGATATGTTTTCCGGGTGGATCGGTTCGTCTATGTCTTGCAAGTCACTTAATGCCTGGAGAATGTCCTCCTGCCCGCGCTCTATCCTCTGGAGTTGGTGGGCCAGGGAGATCAGCATGGTGGTGATCAAAGGCCGAATAGAGGCGGCATTTTGCCAGAAGTGGCGCTGCCAGCGCTGGTGGTGTTGCCTCAAACTGTGGTAAAAATCAGAAGTCCCCGGCAGGGGTGCAATGGCGGAAGAGACGCGCCCAAACCGTTCGCCCTCTCCGCGCATCAAGGCCAGATAAAATTCCGTCTCCATCAAGTGGGCCAAGGCGTTCCGGTAAAAGGCCAGTTCGAGCCGCCTTTCGGCCCGTTGGGGGTGGGCCAGGGCGATCCTCTGGTAATCCTGAAAAAAGATGCGTTTTTTTGCCTGGGCGAAATCCGGTGGGGCCATTTGGGCCAAGGCGGTTTGGCCAAACCAAAACTGGGAAATCAAAAATGTTACGGCCAAGGCCTGAGAAGTTGTCTTAAACATAATGCAAACTTATGTTTGATCGCACCAAACTATGATTTTTACTCCTATTTGGCCAAGATGTCAAAAATAGGGCGTCAGAAGTCATTGCTCGCACTTCAGGCCATCTTGCGAGTCAGCTTCGCCATCGCTCCTTGCGATGTGCAGGGAGCACACCTCAGTCGCTCTGTCTCGCTTCCCCTCAATCTAACCTAAATTGCGAGCAATAACCTTGCTTTTACCACGGTTTTTTCATTTAAACATAAATGGCCATTTAATGGTAGAGCATGGTCTTGCCGATCAGATCGTGCACTGCGCGCCCATCGGCCCGCCAAACAATGGGCACAAGGCCCACCACGGAAATCAGGGACAGGGGTTTGAACACCAACTCCCGGGCCAAAACCTGGAAGTGGCCAGGGATGGTTTCCCCGTCGCTGTGGAGAATTTCAATGCCAGTCAGGCGTTTGCCCAGGGAATTGCAAAAGAACAGCAATGGCCAAATATAGAGGGCGAGAAAGCAGGCCAGCTTGAGTGCGGGGTGGCCATAGTCGGCCACCTGCCGCGAAGAAAAAGAGGAATCGGTGTATTTCAGGGCCAACTCGTTGGCGTAATCGGTGACTGGGCCTTGCAAATGGGCAAAGGCCTGGGAGGCCACCAGTAGACAGGCCCCGGCAAAGGCCAAATCAATGAATCCCGCCCCGATGCGCACGCCGGGGGAGGGAGGGGGAAAGGGATCGGCATCTCCTTTCTCCATCTGCTCGGCCAGGTGGGAGCGCGAGCGCTTGCCGGGAACTCCGGCAAAATCCAATTCCATTTTGGGAGAGTGGCCTTTGAAGTGCTGCCGCAAGTGCTGCACGGTGCTCGACTGGGGAGCGCCCTGTTTTTCCTTTTCCTTAGCAAATTCCTCGTCGATCTTAAATTCCCAACTGCCGTCTTTTTTTTGCCCCATGAGTACCTCAGTTTTTCATTTGAGTGTAATGAGTTACTTGGCGGGGGCGACGCGGGTGGTTTTGGTGGCCTTGGTGGTCAACAATTTTTTGCCCTGAAGTTGGCCCAACATATCCCCCATGATAAAGATGGCCTCCTCGATCTCGGGGTCGCGCTGGATGCCGCTCACCCACTCTTCCCGCTTTTGTGCAAAATCTTTTTGCCAGCGCGCTTTGTCCATCTTGGCAATCTTTTCGTGTCTTTCAATGGACTCCTTGAAGCGCGAGACGGCGATCTTTTGACTCTTTTCTTCCTGCCGCAGAGAACGGGACATTTTTTCGTTTTCCTCTTCTTCGGCGATAACTTTTTTGAGGCTGAGACTCACCACCGTATCTTCATTTCTCGCCTTCAAATAGGACAGCGACCGCCTGAGCTTTTGAAAGCGGGGGTTTTGATTGGCCCGCTGGGCGCTCTGCTTTTGCAATTCTTTGAGGCGGTAAGGATGCCTCCCCCACTTTTTATAAGTTCGCTTTTTCACACTGCCCCCGGGCAGACTGTACTCCAGGTCTTTTTCCCGGTTTCCCACATAGGCCAGGGAATCGGGGATCACAATGTCGGGAGTGATGCCCAAATACTGGGTGGAAATGCCACTAATGCGGTAAAATTTTTGAATGGTGACTTTGAGGGCACCCATTTTACGGCCCAAAAGTTGGCCCATGATGCCGGTATTCAAGGGAATCACCGCCTGGACGGTTCCCTTGCCGTGGGTGTGCTCCCCGCCCACGATGATCGCCCGCTGGTAGTCCTGCAAGGCCCCCGCCAAGATTTCCGAGGCCGAAGCGCTGAAACGATTGGTCATCACAATGAGGGGTTTGTCGTAGCTGATTTTGCCGTCGTCGTCGGACAGGACTTCAATTTGTTGGGCGTAATTTTTGGTTTGCACGATCGGCCCCGAAGAGATGAAAAGCCCGGAAATTTCCTGGGCATCGGATAAGGCCCCACCCCCGTTGTTGCGCAAATCCAAAATAATGCCGTCAACTTTGTGCTTATTCAGGCGCTCAATTTCAATTTTGACATCCCGGGAGCAATTGCGCTTAGGATCGTTGAAATCGCGGTAAAACTTGGGCAGTTGAATATAACCAATTTTGGCCTTTAGGTCTTGGTGCTTCAACACGCTCGACTTGGCAAAGGCCGCCTCCATCTGAATGACATCGCGGACGATGGGGATGACTTTGCGGGTGCCATCGGCCTTTTTGACCGTCAGCCGGACTTCTGTGCCCTTTTTGCCGCGAATGTAGCGGACGGCATCGTCCACTCTCATGTCCACCAGATCAACCGGGTCGCCCTTCCCCTCCCCCACCATAAGAATAATGTCATCGACTTCCAGGTCTTTTTGCCTCCAGGCCGCCCCTCCGGGAACAATCCGCATGACCTTAATGTAGGGGCCATTTTCTTGCAGTACCGCCCCGATGCCCTCCAACTGGCCAGAAATGTCAATGTCGAAATCTTCCTTGCGCTTGGGTGGCAAATAAGAAGTGTGGGGGTCGAAGACTCCAGAGATGGAGTTGTAAAACTTCTCCAAGTAGTCGGCGCGCTCATCCTTCAAGCGCCGGCGGAAGAAGTCGCTGTACTTTTCCGCCACCGTGGTGTGGGCCTTGGTGCGCATTTCTTTATCGCTCAGTGTTTTGCCTTTATCCTTTTTTTTGGCCTGGCCTTTCGCCTTTTTATCTTTGTCCTCTGGGGTCTCTGGCCCCTTTTGTTCGTCCAGCATGGAGAGGTAGCGCAAGAGCACTGTGTGCTTGTAGAGTTTGCGCCAATAATCCTCCCAGTCGGCAGAAGTTTTGGCGTACTCCCTCTTTTTGGGGTCGAGTTCCAAACTTTCATCCCGGGTGAAGACAAATTGCTTTTTAAAGATTTTTTGGCGCAATTTCTCCGCCTGTTTGGCCCGTTTTTCATACAACGCCATGGAAAGTTCCACCAATTTGTGATCCCCCGATGTCATCTGGTC
The DNA here is from genome assembly GCA_965243145.1 of Bacteriovoracaceae bacterium. Classification (GTDB taxonomy): domain Bacteria; phylum Bdellovibrionota; class Bacteriovoracia; order Bacteriovoracales; family Bacteriovoracaceae; genus CBDBLK01. The sequence continues at coordinate 2,610,817 of CBDEUB010000002.1, read as the reverse complement.
ATCCATCAGGGAACGGTACTGCCTAAGCTGTTGAATATCCTCGGCCATAAGAAACTGCTTGCTGTAGTCAACTTTTTTTAGGTATTCGTCGAAGGCCTTGTGGGAAACATCGTCATCGATTTTAATGCCCCGGTAGTGGTAAGTTTCCAGCGCACTCTTGAGCATATTGCCCACCACCCGTTCCTGGCCGCGGCCAGAAATGAGGGGTTTGCTGGGAAGCACCGACTTGGAAGCAGTTTGGGGGGATTTGGCCTGGCAAGATCCGAGCGCCAGCAACAAGAGAGCGGGAAAAATAGTTTTAAACGACATAAAAACTCCGTTTTTAAAAGAGGGCCTTAGACGCTCCCGCCGTCCCTGCGCCATCCTTCATATCATACCGCTGAAGGAGTGCGGGAACCAAGGTGCGCAAAGTTCACCCTCAGGCCTGGTAAGTCCACTTTTTAGCTTCTCGGCAAACGGCCTGGCAACCTTTCGGAAAATTTTTGCAGGCCCAGGTTTTATAGCGAGAAGTTCAGTCGGGAGTTACCTGGCCACTGAAGTGAACCCTGTAGGTTTCGGCATTTTCCAAAGCGCGGTGGAGGTGGGATTGGAGTTGCCGTTCCTCTAAAAGGTGGTGGATGGCCGCCTCCCAATAGTCCCGGCGGGGGCGGATCACTGGCCTTTTGGGGGCAAATAAGCTGCAAGCGTCGCTATGGGGCCGAACCGAAATGTCGTGGGTGCCAATTTTGCGCGCCCAGTGGATGATCTCCCGCTTGGAAAGTCCGATGAGGGGCCTTAAAACGGGCCTCTTTCCCGCACTATCGAGGAGTGCCAGATTGTCCAGAGTCTGACTCGAAACCTGGGCCAGAGAATCCCCGGTACACAGGCCATCAAACCGTTCCCGTTCGGCCAGCAAATGGGCCACCGCTAGCATGGCATAGCGAAATAAAAGCGTCCGGTAGCGTTCTTGAGCATGCTGGGCGATCAGGTTTTGAATCTCTCCGAAGGGAATGACAAAGAGTTGGGAGTGCATTTGATAGCGCCCCAAAACTTGGCACAAATCCACAATTTTTGCCTTCACTTCGTCGCCGACAAAGGGATAAGCGTGAAAAAAAGCAAAAATTTGGCGGCACCCCCGCGCCGACATGAAATAGCTGGCCACCGGACTGTCAAACCCCCCCGACAAAAGAGTGACCAGCTTCCCGCTGCTGCCCACTGGAAGGCCCCCCACCCCGGGGATTTTTTGGGCGCTGATATAGCTGTGTTCGGCACTGGCGATTTTAATGTGCAATTCGATGTCGGGGCGTTGCAGGTCAACTCGCAAGGAGGGAAACTGCTGCGATATGCACTTCCCCAGGCGATGTTCGATTTGCATACTGTTGAGGGCAAAGTCTTTCCTCGTGCGCTGAGCACTGATGCGAAAAGTGCAGGCCTCCGGATGGCCAACAATAGACTGCTCCATTTCCTGGCGCGCACTTTGCTCAATGGCCGAGAGTTCTGAAGGGCACTGCCTGGCCAAGTGCAAACTGAAAAGGCCCGGCAGGTGTTGGAGGGCATAGGTCAAGTCGGATTCAAATGCCTCCTTTGAACTCAAAATGAGCCGCTGATTTTCAGCTTTCAAGCGGAAGGGGTGGGAATGGTATTCAGTGCACACTTCCCGCACTTGATTTTGCAGGCGTTGCAAATAGCGGGATCGGTTTTTGCCCTTGAGCCACAATTCGTCGACATTGAGTAAAAGAACCTTAGACAGCTTTTTTCTCTCCTCGAAAGAGACTCTCTGGCCCAATCGTCGATGCGCCAAATTTCCGAAAGGATAAAAAAGATGGGTTTCATTGTCAAGCATTTTAGGCAAAAATGTCCCGTTGAAAAGTCTCGTGCGATGCCATTACTCTGATTGGAAGCACTCACAAAAAAACAAGGAGGTTTTGCCATGCAGTTTCTGTTTTCGTTTGCCTTTGTTTCCCTTTCTGTCGCAATGTCTTTTTCTTCTCTGGCCAATGGTTTTGCCACGCTGGAAGAGGCCGTGCGAGTGGCCAAAAAAGCGGCCCAGGCCCATCCCCAAGCATTTGTGGGCATTTGGCACATTCCCTTAAAACAAAATGGAAAAATGGGTATTCCCGCCGGCAACGATGCCGAGTACGATGTGGAAATTGACTGGAACTACGATGGGGCCAAATTTGTCTGGGCATCCGCAGAGCGCGAAACCAAGTGGCATCCTCCCGTGAAATTGCCCTTTGGTAACGGGTCAAGGCCAGGGTGGACGGAAGTTTTCCCCCCGCCCTCCGTGAATCTTCCTTCGGGAAGGTATCTGGTCACTGTCGTCAAGGGGAGTATCCGGCACATGACTTTTGAAAATTATGCCGATGATGTCAAGAATAGTTTGGTGACGGTCATCAATATTGGCGATTTGGGATACCGCTCTTTTGCCCGCGCATTTGCCGGTTGCACTCATTTGAAAAAAGTTCTCCAGCAGGGTAGCGCCCCGGTTGGAACCGGGGCCACCGATGCCTCAGAGATGTTTGCCAACATTCGCGGCCCAGGCCTTGCGGAAATCACCCCCAGGTTGAGATTGCACTCGATCGAGAGCGTCCATGGCATGTTTGAAAACACCAACTTTGCCGGAAACAGATCTATCCGCCTGGACTATCTCTTATCCCAGTCCAATCGCCTGCAGAATATGAGTCGCATGTTTTTCAAAAGCAATGTCAAAAATGTTATGGGCATGTGGAATTGGCGCACCCCCAGCGTGAAAACCATGAGCATGATGTTTCTCGAATCATATATGCAGGACTACCCTGGAATCGGCATTTGGGATGTCTCCAACCTGGAAGATATGTCCTATACATTTTCCACCCGTTCCCACGCCAATCCCCTGCCCCGAATCAGCGGCAAGTGGAACACCAGCAAAGTGAAATGGATGGAAAGCGCTTTTGCCGGAGTCCATTTTCCCATGGGGACTGACAATTTGGGCCTCGACACTTCCAATGTGCAGAGTATGCGCTGGATGTTTGCCCACTCCCACAATCCGCCGATGAGAAATTTCAGTACCAAAAATGTGAGAAATATGCACGGTATGTACAAAGATGCCAAGTTGAGTGCCCACGCCGGCAGTGCCTTCGATGGCCAGCAACTGGGAAATTTGCGAACGGGATTTCAATTTTTTCAAGATGCAGTCAGGAAAAGGCCATACCAGGTCAACGATTACACCACCGCTCCCTACTATATTGTGGAATACTACAAATCCTTTCTGCGCGCTCTGGTGCGCTCTGGCCCCAAGGGTATAAAAGTCGATCTCAGGAAGTCGGGGAAATGTCAGAAAACCAGAGACGAAGGCCTGTATAAGGGATGGAAGGATCAGGATTGCCTGAATTTGCAGGAGCAGTTGAGGAATCGCGGTTACGATATTCCCCGAACCGAGGCCCCCACTCGCCAGCGCATAGCTCAAGACCCCCACGCTTAAAATCCAACCATAACGGCCGGGCACATTTCAATGCCCGGCCTTTTTTCTTAGAAGCTATTTTATGCAGTATAAAACCCATGCCTCGGTTAAAAAAAATTTCAAAAAAAACCCTTGATTGGACAAGAGTCTCCAGCGATAATAAACGAACCTGGAAATTTCCCAGGCCAAGACCAACAAGGAGGTTCACAATGCAAAGGAAGTGTGCATGGTTTTTTCTCTCGTTTTTCCTGCAAATAAATTTGATTCTGGCCAATTCGACGGGCCACAGGGGCCTTTTCAGAACATTCCAAGATGCCCAAAGACATGCGGCCCATTACGCCGCCAACAATCCCAAGGCCTTTGTCTACATCTGGAAAATTCCCTCTGGCCTTAAAATGAGGAATAAACACGACCTCATCGGCATCCCCGTCGGCAGAGAGGGAAGGGCCAATGTGCAAATTTACCACTCGTTGCCCCACAATGTTTACTACGAATTTAAAGGGGGCATACCACAAAAATTCGACAATAATAACGGCAACAACCACCCGCCTACCATCCGCACTTGGTGGTTCAGTTTTCAACCTTCCCAACCCCGCTTTGCAGTCATTGCCCTCAAGGGAACCCTGCAACACCTGAGCTTTGGCGAATACGGCGATCAAAATCACTACCTCGACGGCAACGGCCAGTATTTCGACCTGAGGCCATACCTATTGGCAGTGGAAAGTGTCGGTGACCTGGGATACACCTCCTGGAAAAACGCTTTCGCCGGTTGTACCAATCTCCGCTATGTCAAAGGCAGTTCCCAGCAGGCCCGCGTCACTGAAAATGTGACCAATATGTCCGGTGCCTTTTTCAATACACCCAGTCTCGAACTGGTTGGATTCAACGCCCAATACGGCAATGAGATTCACTGGCCTTGGGAAACCGGCAAAGTCACTGACATGTCGAGAATGTTTGAAAGTGCGGGAATAGAGCGCAGGTCCGCCATCCCCTTGGATGTATTCTATCTCAAGACTGCCAGAGTGGCCAATATGTCGAGAATGTTTTTCAGGTCTCGCTTCGCCATTAGTGGATCGGAAATGATCGATATGCGAAGAGTGACCAATATGTCTCTGATGTTCAGGAGTGCCCCCCACATGCGCCCTGATGTTTCCAGGTGGGATGTCAGCAAAGTTGTCGATATGTCTTACGCCTTTGGCAGCAAACACAACATCATCAACCAAATTGGGAACTGGGATACCAGAAATGTCAAACACATGGGCGGCAATTTTTCCTATGTCAGGTTTCCCGAGGGTTATGTCTTTCCCCTCGACACCTCCAGCATGGAAACCGCAGACTACCTGTTTTCCGATGCCGTCAACCCACCCATTGCAGGAATCGAGACGGGCAAATTGAAAAGGGCCATCGGCATGTACGAAAATGCCGTGTTGAGCGGCAATGCCAGGGCCTTTGCCAGTTGGCAATTGGGAAATGTGAAAAATGTTTCCAAATTTTTTAAAAATGCCAGGTGGGCGAATCAACCCAATCCCCTCCCCCAGAGACACACTCGCGCCTACTATATCCTTCCCTACAGCAAAACCTTCATGCGTGCCCTTTACGACGGTGGGGCCAAAAATGTTAAGATGTCTGGCCATGCGGTAGCGTGCCAAGGCCCTCGCCGTGGCCCAAGAAACCAACCCCTCTGGATGGATACAGGCTGCATCAACCTTTTAAACGCTCTCACTCTCGCACGAAATTTCCAACTCTAGGCATTTCCATTTGGACGGGCACCTGTTGCGGTGTCCGTCTTTTTGGGTTCCGGCGCTCAAGTCTCCAGGGAAAAGAGCACGGGACAGGGTGCAACTCAGGGCCAAATTGAAGCGGCGATCAGTGCGCCTAGTCCCGAACCCCTTGACAAGCATCAAAAAAATTTCCAATATAGGATGTGTCGCAAAATACTCGGACTCGGTTGAAAAATGGAACAAGACCTCCAAGCACTGTCTCAATTCTTAAAAAATATGGCCTTTTTGAGGTTGACCGATGATTTGGCCTTCAAGGCGTATTTTGCCAAAAACGAAGACCTTTTAAAATCCCTGCTCAATCACTTCCTCCCCCTGCCGGTGGGTTCTTCCGTTGTCAATGTCAAACTCCTTAATCCCGAACTCACTCCCAGTCGAATCTCCGAAATTCCAGGAGAATCGGGAAAAATGTTCGTTCTTGACCTGAAAACTGAAATTATCAGAGAGACGGATTCGGGTGTGCAAACGGAAATGGTGAATGTGGAAATGCAGACCACTTCGCAAACTCATTTTATCAAAAGACTGATGGCCTATTCGGGAAGACTCTACTCCGAACAAATCAAAAAAGGGGGGGAATACGAAATCCTGGCACCAGTTTATACCCTGGTTTTTAGCACCAAAAATTTGAAAGAGTTTCAATTCATAGAGGATCGCTACCGCCATGTGTGCAGCTTAATGACTGAAGAGAGTCCCCACCTAGTGGTTTCACGGGACTTGTGTTTTATCATCGTGGAACTGGGAAAGTTTACCAAGGGCGCAGAAAAATTGGACAATGGCCGAGATGGGTGGTCTTACTTGCTCAAAAATTCCGACGGACTTGGAGTGGAAGAGTGTAAAACATTTTTAAAAAAAGGGGGAGATATGGCCAATGCACTCAAACACCTGTGGGATATTTCCCAGGACGAAGAACTGAGAGAAATTGCCATCGAACGGGACAAGCAGAGGAGAGACCAGCTTTCCCGAGAAGATTACGCCCGACAGGAAGGACATGAAGAAGGCATGGAAAAGGGTATGGAAAAGGGCCGGGAAGAAGGCCGTAAGAAAATTGCCCTGGGCCTTCTCAAAAGAAAAATAAGTCTTGAAATTATTTCGGAGACCACGGGCCTTACAAAAAAAGAAATTGAAGATTTAAAAAAATCCTAGCGGCAACTGGAAAAGATATGGCCAATTCTGGCACTTTTACAGGCCCAATTAAAACTTCCTGGGAACAAAATCTTCCGGGTTGGTGAGAGTGGCCACTTCTTTGGCACCCAACGCTTCAATGGTGAACAGGCCATGATTTTGGGCGTACTTGGCGGCACCGTCTTCGTCGAGGTAGGCCACCGCACCGTAGACCGTTTTGTCTCTATAGGATTCCGTACAAGATTTCAAATCGGCCAATTTTTCCAGCAAATGATCCACATCTTCAGAAGTTAAATTGGTTTTGACTTCGGCAAAGACCACTTCTCGTCCGTTGACTGCCTTGAGGTCGTATTCCCACTTAATGCTTCCATCCGCTCTTTTAATTTTAATCGTCTGGTGAGTTTCGCTCACTTCGATGCCCCGTGAACGCAAAAGTTTGTCAAAATCGCCTCTCACTAGATTTTGCATAAAGCGGCCCCACTTGTTTCTAAAGTCGCCACTGGCCTTATTGATCGCCTCCAAGGTTCTATTGGCAAATTCGTCCGTTTTGCGCAAGGCCGCTTCGGTTTTGAGTTGGGACTCTTTTAATTCTCCCAGGGATTCCTGGAGCCTTCGCTGGCCTTCTTTAGTTTTCCGATGGGACTCCTCGGTTTTTTGATGGGATTCCCGCAGGGATTCCTCAGTTTTTCGCTGGGATTCCTCGGTTTTTCGCAGGGATTCCTCGGTTTTTCGCTGGGATTCCCGCAGGAATTCCTTTAATTCTCGCAAGGATTCTTCAGTTTTTCGCTGGGATGCCTCGGTTTTTTGCTGGGACTCCTGGAGTTTTTGCTGACCTCGGGCAAGGTCATCAAAAGTCAATGGTTTTTTATCACTGCTCATAAATTTTCTCCCTTTGGGGCGAATGTAACACAAACCCACAATCTTTGCCAAGAACTCTTTTTGAGGTGCGGATTCCGCCCCAAGCGAGGCCCCCGCTACTTCAAGAACCCGTGGCGAAGATGATTGGCCAATAGTTTTTGAACAAGTCGAAATAGAAGTAGGCGGAACCCAGAAAGGCGGTGGACAGGGAACCCAGCAGGGCCAGGGTGCGACTCAGGGCCAAGTTAGAGCGGCGATCAGTGCGCTTGTTCCCGAACCACGCAATGCCGGGACTGAGGTGCAGGCCCAAGGTGCCGTAAAACAACAGACACATGGCCAGGTTGAAGAGCAAGGAAAATTCTCCCTGGTAAATCCCCATAGAGCTTAAGGCCACGATAAAGGCGACATAGGCGATGAAGACCAGCACACTGTAGGCCAGCAAGGCCCTGACCAGGCCCCTGGCCAGGGATTCTGCGGTCAGTTTTTTAATCCATGTGGCCACTCAAAACTCTCGGTGCCACCACTGCTCCAGATTGTGTTCCATCCACCAGCGGGCCAAAGCGGGAAAATCCGCCGCCGGCAACTGCGCGCCCGATTGATGTGTTTGTGTTTCTCGTCTTGCCTCTTCACTCTTTTGCTCAATCATTTTTGCTCTCATCCCGCGGCCAGCCCCTGCCAATTCAATAAGCTTGAACAAGTACCGTGTTCTGTACTTTCACCCAGAGTGAAGGTTGGTAGACATTGTCGCCACTCCAGCGCGCCTCAACAATACACGAACCACTGGTAGATTGACGCCTGGTAAGTTTTCCGCTTTTGGAATCGATATTACAAAGATTGTTGGGGGTGCTGCTCACTCTATATTCCACTACGCCATACCCTCCCACTGGAGGATTGACAACCCCGTGTTGCCGATTACTAGGCGCACTACTTAGTCGAACAAAATGTGAACCATAAAGATTGGGCCTGTTTTGGCTATCAACGGAGGGAACCAATGTTTGGGCCTTCCCCGTGATGGTGACTTTTAGGGCCTCGGATTGCCAGGGGATGTATCCACTGCGGGCCACTGTTGCCCGCACCACACAAGTTCCATGTCCTGTGGAGGTCAAAGTGCGGACATCGGCATTGGCATTGCCCTTCCAGGCGCAACCGGTGCTTCTGGCATCGAGAATCACATAAGTCACCGTGGCACTGGAGTCTTCACCCGAAACAGCGTCCAACACCAAATCACTGCCGACTACGGTGGTGGTCGTCGCCGGACTCCAGCCAATGCCCGATTGGGTATCAAGAGTGGAAACGGCAATGGAAATTTCCCCGGAGTTCCAGATGACATGTCCCGAATGAACCGATTTCGCCTGGACTTTACAGGTTCCCGCAGTGGCAAAAGTCAAGGTGTGGGAATCGGCATCGCCATTTTTCCAGGCGCATCCGGTGCTTCCGGCATCGGTAATGGCGTAGGTGACAGTGGCCAAAGCATCGGCATCGGAAACCTCCGCCAACACCAGATCGGCTCCCACTTTTCCCTGAGTTACGGGATACCAGGCACTTCCCTGCAATTTCAATTGTGCCGGTGAAGTCCACTCACCATAACCCCTTCTCACACTGCCCGCCTCAACCTGACAGGTTCCCGCGCTGGCAAATTTGAGGGTGCGGGCATCGGCACCACTGTCGCCCTTGAAAGCGCATCTGGTGCTACCCGCATCGGTGACGGTGTAGGTGACCGCCGAAATATCCCCGCCGGAGGGTTGTGGTAAAAGCAGTTCAAACCCTGTCGCTTCCGCAGATGAAGTATCCCAAGCGAGTCCCTGATTCAACATGGTCACACTCACCGTCGCCAGATTTGCCCAGGGAGAGGCAACATAGTCGGTATTCTCTCCCGACCAGCGCGCGGAAACAACGCAATTCCCCGCCCGGAAAGCGGACTGCACCAATCCGTTGGCGTCTACGGTACAGATATTTTCATCCGACGACCTGTACTCCAAATTGCCATGCCCGCCGGATGGTTTGCTCACAATGGCAAGGGGGACATTGAGATTGGTGGCGGGATTGTTGCCGTAAGGATTGGCCGGCACAGTGAGGGTTTGCGCTGTTCCCACTTTGACAGACAAGATGGGAGAAACCCAGGTCACATAATTTGGCCTCACGCTTCGGGCGTGGACTTTGCAGATTCCCAAAGCGGTGGCGGTCAGAGTGCGGGCATCATTCCCGGAGGTGCCCTTGAAGGCGCAACCGGTGCTGCCGGCATCTACTACGGCGTATTCTTTAGTGGCAGCACCGGCGGGTTCTTCGAGAACCAATTCGCTTCCTGGTACCATTTCACTGACGCTCACACTCCAACTAATGCCGGTCTGGGTTCCCGGTGCGGGGGTGACGCTGAAGAGTACGGTTTTGTCCTGGTATCCGGTCTTGCTTGCGGTCACGGCGACCTGGCAGGGCAGGGTTCCGGTGTAAGAAAATTTTTTACCACTGCCGTCCCAGGCGCAGTTTCCAGCAATGGCCCGGATTCTCAAACTGTCGGCAACGGGGCCAGCAACGGGGTCGCTCAAAGCGCTGCTGTCCACTCCCACCGTGGCACTGGCGGGAAAAGAAGGCCAGGTGAGAGAGGTAAAATGGTTGGCATCGACCCCCAACAGGTCGATAAAGGGAAGGCCATTGCCCATTTCTCCCGCCCCGTCGCCGAGATTATCTCTGTGATTCTGTCCCAGTTGTCCGCGAGTATTTCCCCCCCAGCACTTGGCCCTGCCATTGTTCAAAAGTGCACAGGTAAAATTGGCGGAAGCGCTGATTTGAGTGGCGACCCAGTGGGTGTTTTGATCGTCCGTCCCCAAATCGATGGCAGTGGCGGAAGGGGCGTGTAAATCGGTGGTGTCTCCCAGTCCCAACTGCCCCACATCGTTCCTCCCCCAGCACTTGACACTGCCGTCGTCCAGCAGGACGCAGGTGTGTTGGATTCCGGCAGCGAGCATGGTGGCGGTTCTTTCCGCTCCCAGATTGACAAAGGGAAGGTCGGCACTCATATCGGTGTTGCCTGTCCCCTTATTGTCGGTGTTGCCGATTCCCAATTGTCCCTTGTCGTTTAGTCCCCAGCACTTGACTCCCCCTCCATCGGTGATGGCGCAGGAGTGATTGTGCCCCAAGGCAATAGATTGCACTGCAAGCGTCAGTCCGTCGGTAGAGGTTCCCAACTGGACGGCAGCACCCGCCCTGCTATAACGGGAATCGCTTGCTCCCCTCCCTGCTTGTCCGTGCTGGTTTCTCCCCCAACACTTGACCGAAAAGTCGTCCAGCAGGGCGCAGGTGTGACTCTCTCCCACAGCAACCTGCCGGACGGTTTTGCCATTACCAACATTGACAGCAACGGGATTGAATGAACATCCAGAACCATGTGGATTATGTGCATCAAACTTCCCATTTCCCAATTGTCCGTTATGTCCAGCACCCCAACACTTGAGCGTGTTGTCGTTCAGAATGGCGCAGGCGTGACTAAATTTCAGCGCCACCGAAGTGGCGCTTTTACCTTGTCCCAAATTGACTGCGGTTGTGGGAGAAGACATTTCTTCATTATTGTGTCCCACTCCCATTATGCCACAAGTATTGCGTCCCCAGCACTTGACACTGCCATCGTCTAGCAGGGCACAGGAGTTGGCAAGCCCCAGGGCAATCTGTGCAGCAGTTCTTCCCGCACCCAGGTTGACAAAGGGAAGCATCGATCCCACCTCGATTCTATCACCGAAATCCCCCAGTCCCAGTTGTCCTTCAATATTATTCCCCCAGCACTTGAGGCTTCCGTCGGAAAGGCGCGCACAGGTAAAATCGTCATTAACGTGAGAGGACTCTGACCCCGCCACTATCTGCGCCACCGTGGCGGTGTTGGCGGCAACGGTGATTTCCACTTCGGGAGAGTTCCAGGGGCCGTAGCTTCCGTGGGTGCTTACGAGTTTCACCTTGCAGGTTCCGGGTTTGGTGAAGCCGAGTTTGTTGCTGAACTTGTTCCCTTCAAAGCGGAAAAAACAACCTGCCGTACCTGGGTCGGTGACTTCGTAGTTGACGCTGGCACCGTTGGGAACGCCGGTGGGTGCGGGCAGAATCAGGTCGCCTCCAATTTTGGCGGCGCTGCGGGTTGCTGCCGGCACATTCCAGGTGACGGACTGGGTTGCCGCCACCACATTGATACTCGCCACCAAGGAAGTTTCGTCGTTGTATCCGGTAGCACTTGCGGTGGCGGTAATTTTACACACATCCCCGACGCGGGCGTTGTTGCCAATGCTCACCGCTCCGGAGACCGCCGCACAGATTCCCGTCTGGGGGGCGGTAAAGCGCTCTCCCTGTACGCTGTAAGTCCAGGTGAGGGCGATATTGTTGTCGTCTGTGGCGGGAGGATTTTGCGGATTCAGTGCCGCACTCCCCACACTAAGCGTGCCGGTATAAGTGGGGAATCCCGCCGTAGCTAAAACCAAATCCCCCAACTCCAGGGGAATCTGAATGTCCTGAGTTTTCGTATTGTAACCCGCCTTGGCGGCGCTGATGACGACAACGCAGTAGACGGGAGTTCCCGGAGTGATGGCAACCGCATTGGCACGCACTTCTCCGGTGGTAGTTCCGCCGGACTCCAGCGCGCAGTTGGTGTTGCCGCTTTTGATTGCGTAGGAGACTCCGACTCCCGCCGTGGTAAAGGTGGAAGCTGAAGGCGTTGCCGTGGCACCGCCCACTTTCAAGTTGCCGGAAAAACTACCCCAGCTTGCACCGGCAATGCTTGCTTTTCCGATAGTGAAGGATTGCATGGTGGCATAGGGAGAGGCATTATATTCTCCATCCACTCCGCTCCAGCGCGCCTCGATGGTACAGGTTCCGTCCAAAAGCGCCGTCACCGTTCCGGTTGCAGAATCCACGCTACAAATTGTCGAAGTCGTCGAAAGCACCCGGTATTCAATATCACCCTCCTGTCCTCCCCCCGTGGGAGGGGTGTCGAGAGAAAGCGTGCCGTCGGTTATCAGAGTGGGGGAACCTCCGTAAATATCACTGGCATCGGGGGCGTCCTGATTGCTCTTGATGACCGTAATGGTGGCGATGGTGCTCTCTGGAGATGCCAAATAATCGCTGTCACCCCTGAAGTGCGCCTTGATCTGGCAGGTTCCCTCTTTAACTCCCCTGACTGTCCCGTTGCTGGAATTTATCCCGCAAACATTTTCGTCGGAGGAAGAGTAGAGGGGAAGTCCATGCCCTCCCGTGGGGGCGTTGTCGAGGACAATATCGGCATCCACCGCCACCTCGGGACTGCTTCCGTAGGGACTGCTGGCGGTGGGTGCCGCCTGGGTTCCCTTGCCCACGGTAAGCGTCAGGGCATCTATAAAACCGGAAGCATCGTAGTCGTCATTTCCCTTCCAGCGCACTTTAACAAGGCAATTTTGCGCCTTTAAACCCGATATCTGTCCGCTGGTGGCATCAACCGTACAAGCGGCGGGGAAAGAACTCTCGTACTCCAATCCCCCATGCCCACCTCCACCGGAGGGAGCGGTTTGAATGTCCAGTGTGCCGCCCACAGCGAGGGCGGGGGAAGTGCCGTAGGGATTGCTGGCAGTGGGGGCGACCTGGGTTCCCTTGCCGATGGTAATGCTGGCAATTTGTACCCAGGCGGTTTGTTCATAATTCGCCGTCTGGGCAAACTGCGCCTGCACCACACAGTCCCCCACTTTTTTGGCGCTGATCTCGCCGTCGGTTTCATCCACGGCACAAATGGCGGCATCCGTCGATTGATAAGTTGTCGCCGCACTTTCCTGTTGTCCGGTGGGAGCGTTTGCAAGCGCCAGCCCCTGCCCCGCCTTTAAATCGGGAGAGGAACCGTAAGGATCATTGGCGGGGGTGACGCTTTGATCTCCCCTGCTGATCGCCACTGTAATTTCGCTGGTTGTGACGACATTGGCGTTGGTATCTGATGGAGTAGCGGTAAGTTTGACCACGCAATCACCCTTTCCGGTAATAGTTAAATCTCCCCCAGAGGTGACGCTGCAAACCCCGCTGGAAACGGTGGAGTAGCGGGGGGTAGCATCACTGGGAGTGAGGGTGGGGGTTTGCAGTGCCGGGGGCGCCTCTCCCACTTTCCCCTTGTTGGCATTGTTTCCGCTTCCATAACCCGTCCAGGCAATAACTACCGGATCGGCATTGGTAATGCCCAGGGAAATTTCGGGAGAAGGCCAGGGATTGTAACCCGTACGAGTGAGAGTCGCCTGGACTTTACAGGTTCCGGCGGCGGTAAAGGCGAGTTTTCGCACATCCGCTCCCGTGCCAAAAGCACAGCTGGTGCTGCCTTGACTGGTAACAGCGTAAACGATGGTGTCTCCGTTTTGTTTGCCGGTCACTTCCGCCAGAACCGGAGTGGCGGTTTTGATAAAAGTCGTTGTGCCCACACTCCAGCTAAGGCCAGTTAAATCTCCCAGGGCGACACTGATCGACACTGGCCCCAGGGTTAGAGTGTCGTACCCACTGCGGGCAACCAGCGCCTGGACTTTGCAGGTTCCGGCGTCGCTAAAGACGAGATCGCGGCCAGAGAGAGTACAAATAGAATTTCCGGCATCACTGGTTTTTGCATAAGTCACCGAGTCGGCATTGTCCGCTCCGGTGACGGCGGGCAAGGTTGTCGTTTCCCCTACTTTACCCGTGGGAGCGGTGTTTATCGCCGCCCACGCCAGTCCCGTCTGGGTTCCCTTGGCGACAGTGATCGACACTGGCCCAAGAGTCAGGGTTTGGTAACCCGTGCGGGCAATGACCGCTTGAACGATACAAGTCCCCGAGTCGCTAAAGGTAAGAGCGCGGCCAGAGAGAGCGCAGATGGAATTTCCGGCGTCGGTGGTTTTTTCATAGGTCACTGATTCGCCATTGTCCGCTCCCGTGACGGCGGGAAGAGTGGTGGTTTCTCCCACTTTGCCGGCGGGGGCGGTTGTCGTCGCCGCCCACGCCAGTCCCGTCTGGGTTCCCTTGGCCACGGCGATGGAAACCGATGCTTGCCAATCCTGGTATCCGGCGAGTTGCGAGCGCACGGAGGCGACACAAGTGCCGGCGTTGGTAAAAATCAGAGTCAGGGTGCTGGCATCGCCATCTTTCCAGGCGCAGGCGGTGGTTCCCGGAGAGGAAACGGTATAAGTCAGCACGGCGCTTGAATCGGCACCTGTGACGGGGGGAAGCACCAACTCCACGCCGACTTGTCCGGCAGTGGACGCGGCCCAGGCGAGTCCGGTTTGCAAGGGGTCTGGTGGGGGGAGAACCGTGAGGGTTGCCAAGGTCGCCCACTCCGAGGCGTAGTGGGTGGAAGTCTCCCCCCAGCGCGCCTCGATGACACAATCCTTTTGGGCATCACCTTGAGAGATGCCCTTGCCCAAAACCATGCCCGAAGCGGGGCCTACCTCGCACCAGTTGGCGCTGGCGGCAGTAGTTCTAAACTCCAATGCTCCATCGCCTCCGGTGGGGGGATTGAGCAGCGCCAAAGTCTGTCCGCTGAAAAAGTTGAGATTGTCCCCATAGGGGGCGTCGTCGGGAAGTTCGAGGGTTTGGGGATGCCTGACCGAAATGCTAAAAGTTTGCGAGCGCCAGGCAAAGTGCCCGGCGAGAGTGCTGCGCGCCTGGACGGTACAAGTGCCCGCCTCGCTAAAGCTGAGGGTGCGTTTGCTTTGTGCATCTCCGCTGCCAAAGGCGCAGCCGGTGTCCCCCATGCTGGAAATTAAATATTCGATGGCCGAATTGCCGTCGCTTGCGGTGACGGCATCGAGTTCCAAGGCCTCGCCCACCACGCCTTCATTTTGCGAAGGACTCCAGGCAATGCCCGTCTGGGGTTGTAACGGTGCCTGAATGGCAACAGTTCCCAGCGTCTCCCAGTCCGAGGCGTAATATTCTGTGCCCTCTGGCCAGCGCACTTCCACTTCGCAATTTCCGGGGGCGACGGGGGTGACTCTTCCGTTGTGGGGGTCAACCTTGCAATAGGTTTCGTCTCCGTCTTTGGGGCGAAACTCTGGCCGTTTTTTTCCGTCCCTGGGGAACTTTTGCAGCACCAATGTGCCGGGAATAATCAGGGTGGGGGTGCTGCCGTAGGCGTCCGCCGGCGGTGTTAAGGTTTGGGGGTGTTTGACCGCAATGGAAAAGGGAGTTGGCGACTCCCAGGGTTCAATATTTTCCCCGGAACTTTTCGCTATCACCTGGCAGGTTCCCGCCGCAAGAAAGATTAAGGTGCGATCATCGGGATCACTGCTGCCTTTGAAAGCGCAGCCGGTATCCCCCGCATCTGAAATTTCATAAGTGACGGTGGCACTGGCATCCGCTCCGGTGACGGCATCGAGGGGCAAATCTGTTCCCACTGTACCCGTTGCCTGCGAAGGACTCCAGGCGATGCCCGTCTGGGAGGTGGGCGAGGGGGTGACGCTGAAAATTTCCACCCTTTGAGCGTATCCGTCTTTTTTGGCGGTAAGCGAGATTACGCAGGTATCAACTCCGCTAAAGGCAAGCGTTTCGGTGTTCTCGTCCCAGGTACAGTCTCCGCCGACGGCCGCGGCACTCCAATCGTCCAGCGCCGGGGTTCCCGTTGGGGCAGTCAAAACCACGCTGCCGCCCACTTCCGCACTTGCCGGAAACGATGCCCAGGCGACAGAGGAAATTATATCCAGCCCCTCGGAAAGCAGGGGGGTGGCGGGCAGATTGTCTCCCATCTCGTTGTTGTCGTCGCCGCGGTTTCCGGTATCTCCCAACCCCAACTGCCCGCTTCCGTTGCCGCCCCAGCACTTGAGCGCACCGTTGTCCAATAGTGCGCAGTTGTGCCCGTTTCCGCTGGCGAGTTGAGAGACGGTTCTGCCGCTGCCCAAACCGACACTCGCCCAATAAGTAATGGTGCTGGAATTCTGGGCATTTGGTATTCCGATCTGCCCTCTGTCGTTGTGGCCACGGCATGAGACTATGCCAGTTTTGGAAAGCTCACACAGGTGCTGGGTTCCCGCACGCACTCCGTCCAGGTTGCTCCTGATGATACTGGGAGCACGGGTGGGACGGCAGATCGATGAGGTGTTGGCCACTATTTGAGATTTGTCGTTCTGTCCCCAGCACATAAGTTTGTCGCCGTTTAACAGGGCGCAGGTAAAGTCGCTGCCGGCGCTGATGGCGTGTGCCTGGTGGCGGATGTTATTGTCATCCCTGTTTAAATTTAGCACTCCGGCGGGAGGTTCCCGAACATCGCTAACTCCGACAACGCAGTTTTGATGGATTTGACTTCCCGTTCTCCCCCAACACTTGATCTCATTGTCTTGCGAGCGCGCGCAGGTGTAGTTGACACCCGCCGTAATTTCTTCAATGAGAAAGGGGTCGCCGTCCCTGTCGTTTCGCAAATTGACCGTTGTACTGGCGGGAACGATGAGATCGGTGGTGTTGCCGTAACCCAGTTGTCCCCTGTTGTTTCTGCCCCAGCACTTGAGGGTTTTGTTGTTATCAGAGTCTTCCAGGATGGCACAGGTGTGCTCTTTCCCCAGGGCGACTTTGACAGCGGTTTCACCATCTCCCAAATTGACAGCATCGAGGGAGCTTCCCATCTCGCCGGTGCCGTCTCCCCGGTGATTGGTATTTCCCGAGTCTCCCAGTCCGAGTTGTCCGTGGGTGTTGTCGCCCCAGCACTTGAGGCGTCCGTCGCTTAAAATGGCGCAAATGTGATCGGCGTTGTGGCTCGCCACAATTTGAGCGACACCGCCCACTCCGTCAGCACTTACATCCACAAAGGGCAGCGCCCCGCCCATTTCGTGGGGTTCGTCTCCCAGGGTCTCCATGTGTCCCTGTCCCAATTGTCCTTTGGCATTGTCTCCCCAGCATTTCAAACTGTTGTCCCCAAACAGCGCACAGGCAAAGGATTTTCCCACGGCGACCTGGATGGGAGTGCCGGCGCTGCCCGCCCTGATAGTGATTTCGTGTTCGGAAGATTCCCAGTCCTGCGTCAGGGGGTGGGTGTTGAACGCTTTGACCTTACAAGTGCCGGCGGCGGAAAACGCCAGGGTGTGCGCCAGCGTTCCGCTGTTTCCTCTAAAATAACAATTTGTCGTCCCCGCATCGGTGACTCTGTAGCGGGTATGGGAACCGGCGGGGAAGTTTTGGGGCAAGACGATCGCCCCCAACGCAAGGTCTTCTCCCAAAGTGCCGGAAGTTGGAGGACTCCAGGAGATTGCCGAGGAAGACAGTGGTGCCAGCGTCAGGCGCGTCTCTTTTTGAAAGTCGGCGTATCCGGCGGCAGAGGCGGTGGCGCTGACGAGGCAGGCATCCCCCGCCCGTGCCGTGGTTTCCACGCTGACTTCTCCGGCGGCGCTGACACTGCAAACCCCGCTCCGGGGCGCTCCCTGCCGTTCTCCCCCGGCAGTGTAGTCCCAGGTGACGGCAATGCCGTTGTCGTCGTTGGATTCAGCGTTTTGCACGGTGAGAGTCGTTCCCACCGAAAGCGCCCCGCTATAGGAAGGGGCGGTGGCAAAGGCGAGTGTGCCCGCCTGCAATAAAATCGCAATGTCTCGGGTGAGCGGAGTGTATCCCGCCCGCGAAGCAGTGGCCACGATGGTGCAATAGGGATCGGCAAACGCCACCGCACTGGCGCGCACCTCTCCGCTGGCGGCATCTTCCAGCGTGCAGTCCGCCTCGTTTTGCTTGAGGGCGTAGGTAAAGTCCACCCGGCGAATCTTGGCGCGGGATTTCGAGGGGCGCTTTGTCCCTCCCCCCACCGTTAATTTTCCGGAAAACTCCCCCCAGCGCGCCATCTCAAAGGCAATCGGAGTGATCGCCACCGTCTGCATAGTTACCCATGGCGAGGGCAAAAACTGGGCGTCCCCGCCCCAGCGCGCCTGCACAATACAATTTCCATCCGCCAGGGCGGTAATCACTCCGCTGCCTTCGGTGACGGAGCATAGTGTTTCCGTGGTGGACTGATAGCGCGGGGAACCTCTCGGAGTTCCCCCTACACCACCCCCGGCGGGAGCGGATGCCACCGCGAGGGCCTGCCCAGTGGAAAGGGTTGGACTTGTGCCGTAAATATCCGAAGCGCTGGGTGGTGCCTGATCCCCTCGGGTGACTGCAATCGACGCCAGGGGAACAGTATCCGAAGCAGCGACATGGGCATCCCCTGGCCACTGGGCGCTGATAAGACAGGTTCCCACCGAAACTCCCGAAACCGTCCCGTCACCGGCGACGGTGCAAATCGAGGTGGTAGTGGAAGTATAGGCCAGCGTCCCCGCTCCCCCGGCGGGAGCAGATGCCACCGCAAGGGTATCCCCGCGCTTGACCGTGGGGTTGTCCCCGTAGGCAGCAGCAGCGGCGGGCGCAGGTTGAGTTCCCTGGGAAATGGTAATGCTTAAAACCCCGAGTGGGGGGGAAGCATTATAGTTGGCATCCCCCGCCCAGTTGGCGGTGATGGTACAGGTTCCCGTCTCCAGTGCCGTCACTTCCCCGCTTGCCGCCGAGACGCTGCAAACAGTGCCAGTGGTGGAGGCGTAAGTTAGCGCCCCATGCCCTCCGCCTCCTGAAGGAGCGGTTTGAACTTTAAGGGTTCCCCTGGCCGCCAGGGCGGGAGAAGTTCCGTAAACATCCGTTCCCGCAGGAGCGGCCTGATCTGCCCGAACTACCGGAACTGTAAAAATTTGCGTCCAGGCGGAGGGATTATAATTGGCAGTCGCCGCAAACTGCGCCTGCACCACACAACTTCCCGCCCCCGTGGCGGTGACCTCTCCATCGGATGCCAGTGTACAAATAGCGGTGTCCGTCGAGCGATAACTGATGCCGGCACTTTCCATCGCCCCCGTGGGCGCAGTCCCCAGCACCAGTGTATCCCCCACCGCAAAGGTTGAAGGTGCCGTGTAGGGAGTGCCGGGAGTAAGCGTCTGGGCCCCTGGCCCTATGGCCACCGTCACCGTCTCTCGCCCATTGCCGCTGCCGGATTTTTCCGCCGTGTGGGTGACCACACAACTTCCCACTCCCGAAACAGTCAACGCCCCGTTGGTGGAATCAACCGAACACGCCCCGGGGGGAACGGAAATAAATTCATAGGCACTGTCGTCGGGAGAAATGGGGTTGTAGGTGGGGGTTGAAAGTCCCGGAGCGGAAACGCCAACAGTCGCCACATTGCCCCCGGTATAACCCGCCCAGGTAATAACGATGGGAGCGGCGGAAACCAGTTCAATATCAAAGGTGGGTGATACCCAATCTTGGTATCCGTCGCGCTCGACGGTAACTTTCACCTGGCAGATTCCAGGACTGTCAAAACCAAGAGTGGAGGCGGTGGAATCGGAAAACACGCAGTTTCCCCCTTGGGTTTCTACTGAATATGTTATCGTATCGCCGCTTTCTGTTCCGGTAACTCCGCCGAGAGCGGCGGAACCATCACCAGCATTAAATGCCGCCCGAGGATTCCAGTTCACTCCGCTAATGCTTCCCTCGGCAACGCCAATATCCTCCCCGCCCGAGTTCCAAGTGGTGTATCCGGTTCGGGTGACTGTCGCCTGCACCGTACAAGTGCCGTCATCGACAAAGGTGAGGACTGCGCCATTGATGGTGCATATAGTGTTTTCCCCGGCGACAATGGCGTAGGCAGCGGTGGCGCTGGCATCAATATTTGTCACCGGATTGAGAGTCAGGGGAATCCCCACCGTGCCTACCGTCTGGGGCGACCAGGCGGGGGACTGAGTGCCGGCGGCAACGGTGATGGCAAAATCGGCAGAAATCCAATCGTCGTACCCCGCACGCTCGGTGCGCACTCTCACGGTGCAGGTTCCGGCATCGCTGAAAGAAAGTGTCTGCCGCTCAAAGGCACAACTGGTGCTACCGTCGTCATTGCTGGAAATTTCATAAAAGACTTCATCGGCATCGCCGGTTCCGGTGGCGGCGGTGAGGGTGAGAGAAGTTCCCACAACTCCCTGACTCTGGGTGGGCGTCCAAGACCTCCCCGTCTGGGTTCCCGGCGAGACCACAATCTCCTCGACTTGTCCCCAATCTTCATAATCGGAAAGGGTGACGATGGCACGCACTCTGCAAATGCCCGCGCCGGTAAAGGAAAGTGTTTGTCCGACGAGATTGCAGCCGGTCGTCCCCGGCGAAACCACTTCGTAAGTCACCACCGCACCCGCGGCGTTGCCGGTGACGGAATCGAGTTGCAGATTACTTCCCACTACCCCAGAGGTGACGGGCATCCAGACAATGCTCTGCTCGCCCCGAATCGCCACCGGAGGTGAAATAATCTCCCTCACCAAATACCCCCGGGGAACGGTGGAAGAAGACGCTGTGAGCCTCACCCGGCAGTTGCCTCCGGCCAGTCCCGCAAGTTCTCCCGTCCCCGCATCCACCCGGCAAATATTGGGAGTGGCCGAATTGTAGATATAAAAGGGAGTGGGAATCGGATTGGTGGGAGCATTGGGCATCAGCGCCTCCCCGATGGGCAAAACACCACCGGCGGAATAACCGTCCCAACTGGTGTCGTTGTCCTCCACGGATTCAATCCGCCGCTCAAAAACCTGATCCACAAACCCCGGTGCCTCCACCTTTAATACAATGTGGCACATCCCTTTATTGGAAATGTCCGGATCGGGGATCACCCTTCCTTTAGTTCCATTGGCCACATCATCGTCGTTGTCTACTGAACATACTTGCGGAGTCCTCGACTCAAAATAAAGCACCGCATTTGCCGGCATATCCACTAATGCTGCCGGATCAATGCTCTCGTTGATGAGCACTTGCCCCGAGTTAGTATAGCTACTGGCATAACCACTCCACTGGGTCTGCTGCATCTCCAGAATCAAATCCTGGGGGGCGATTTCCGCGTCAAGAATACCGTCATTATCCGTATCCACCTGCTTGGGTGCCCCCAGACAGCGCCCCGTCTCCTGCGTCATGTGCACCCGGCAGATCGTCTTGCCGTTGCCCGCACCGTCTTCCCCATTGGCCACCACCGCCCAGTCGTCGCTGCACTCAAGCGCCTTGTCTCCGCGGAAAACCCCCGCCTCGCAGCTAAACGCCGCGGTTTGCCCCTGGACAGAGGGGGACAAGGCAACAGAGGTGGAAAATCCGGCGGCGGTCAACCTTTGATACACTTCGTCGCAGTCCGCCTGTTCTTCGCCGTTGATGCTGCATGTAATCTCCCCCTCGAAGTCGTCTCCCTCTGCCTCCCCGTCGTTGAGATTCATACAGATGGAGAGGGAGTCACCCCCTGCTGTCTCAATGCGGCAAACTTCCTCGTTCTCTGGGTCGGTCGCGTCATAACTCATCGTCATCCCGTCCCCAAACTCCACCTGACGCTCAATGGCCGTCACCGGCGCACTGGAAGAAATTGATGCCGTTCCCACGCTCGCCCAAGGATTGATTGGTATCGGGGCGGGAGTTCCCCCTCCGCCCCCTCCCGGTGGACGCGGACTCCTCGGACTCGGCGGCGAAGTGGACGGGGGACTGCTGCCCCCAGCACCGCCGCCTCCTTCTCCTCCTCCACCTCCGCAAGAGGAAAATAGGCCCACAAGCATAAGAGTGAGCAAAATTGTCCAAGACATGGCGAACTCCTTGTTCTTAAAAAAATTGATTTGAAAAATGGGAACTAATAGGCGACTGGGCGACTGGGCGACTGGGCGACTGGGCGACTGGGCGACTGGGCGACTGGGCGACTTACTCCATGTCATCACTTCACATCATCCTTAATGAAATTAAAATATATTAAATCATTAAAAGAAAATTATCTGAAATTGTCAACGCTTTCATGGCCGAGAATTTTATTTTTTATTAAAAATAATTTAATCCTTCCGTTTTGTTGTTGTTCCAAACTCCAAAACTTGAAAGACTTTTCAAAAAAAGGGCCTCTATAACTACGCAAAAAATCCGCTTTTGTGGCATCACTTCCAAAAAATGCATCTCAAATTAACTTTCATAACCCTTTAAAATTACAGGAAAAATATGCAAAAAATAAGGCCTCGAAGCTGGCCCTTGACAAGTCACGGCGAAAGGCCTTATCACTAAATCCGGGTGTTTAAAACTCTTGAGGGAAAATCATGCTGAAAGAAGACATACAGGCCATAACTGAGTTTTTAAACGAAAAGGCCTTTCTGGCCCTGACCAACGACCATTCCCTCAAGGCCTTCCTTACTAAAAACAGGCAAATCCTCAAATCCCTGCTCAAGCACTTCCTTCCTCTCCCCGACGACTCCTTCATTATTGATGCCGTTCCCCTCAACCCCGAACTGCTTTCCGACGGCCAAAAAGACAGGGGCAAGACTTTTGTTCTCGACATTTTGGCCGAATATGAACGCAAAAATGCCAAAGGGGAAATTCTCAGAGAAACCGTCAATGTGGAAGTCCAGACCTCCAATCATACTTATTTTACCGACCGGATTTTGGCCTATTCGGGCAGACTTTATTCCGAACAACTTGATCGAGGCGATGCCTACAAAAAACTCCATCCGGTTTACTCCCTCGTCTTTAGTACACAGAATTTAAAAGAGTTTGCCCAAGTCAAAGACGATTACCGCCATGTATGCAATATCAGGCGCATTAAGGAACCCCAGGTCGTGATGTCACGGGGAATGTGCTTTGTCATTGTCGAACTGGATAAATTTACCACTGGCCTTGCAAAGGCGGAAAGCACCAGAGACGAATGGGCCTACATGATTAAAAATTCCAAAAATTTAAAGCTCGAAGACTGTGAGCAATTCCTAAAGAAAGGGGGAGAAATGGCAGAAGCACTCAAACACTTGTGGATTATTTCCAAAGATAAAAAATTGCGCGCGGCCGCTATGTCCAGAGACAAGGAACGCCGGGATCGCATCGCCGAAAAAGAAGATGCCTGGGAGGGAGGACATAAAGAAGGACATAAAGAAGGACACAAAGAAGGACATAAAGAAGGACAAAAGAAAAAAACACTGGAAATTGCCCGCAATCTTCTCGCTGAAGGGATAGATCCCAAGTTTGTCGCCAAAACCACCGGCCTGCCCCTCGCCGAAGTCAAAAAACTGATCAAGAAATAGCTGGGTAAGAGAAATGGCAGAAGCACTCAAACACTTGTGGATTATTTCCAAAGATAAAAAATTGCGCGCGGCCGCTATGTCCAGAGACAAGGAACGCCGGGATCGCATCGCCGAAAAAGAAGATGCCTGGGAGGGAGGACATAAGGAAGGACATAAAGAAGGACACAAAGAAGGCCGTCAAGAAGAACGCAAAGAAATTGCCCGTAATCTTCTCGCTGAAGGGACAAATCCCAAGTTTGTCGCCAAAACCACCGGCCTGCCCCTCGCCGAAGTCAAAAAACTGATCAAGAAATAGCTGGGTAAGAGAAATGGCAGAAGCACTTTCGGGCCATTGCAACAAGATACGATAAACTCAAGCGAAATTATATGGGAATACTGGCCCTCGCCTGCGCATTTGTGTGGTTGCCCTTATGAAATGCAAATAGGCCTTAACTAGGCCAAAAAACTTTATCCGAAAATGCAAAGTTTTTTTTGCCAAATATTTAAATTTGAGCGGCCGTTTAAATTAATCAATTAGATATGTCAAGATTTCTTTGTGAGTCACTACTTTATTTGTCTTCTTCTTTGGTTTTTAGACTATAATGTTTTCATCTCATGGAGAAAGAGATGTCCAAATATTATTTCCTCGCTGTGGCCTTGTGCCTTATGTTCGCCGGTTGTTTGAATGTGCTGGAAGATTCCAAAGAAGAAAGCAGCGGGGGCAGTGGCGGAAGCGGTGGCAGTGGCGATGGCGGTGGAGGGGCCGGCAGCGCAACTCCCACTTTGGCCAGTATCCAGCTATTGTCCACTACCAGGCGCACACCTTTCAACGGCAACTTTGAATTGATTGTTCAGGGAGTGATGGACGAAGACCAGCTTGAGTTTTTTTCCGGAGTTGGTTGTTCTGGGACTCCCCTATACCAGGAAACATTAAGTGGCGTGCAAAATTTTTCCCACCGCTTTGAGCGCACACTCAACCCCGGCATGGACGGGGCCTATGACTTTTCCGTACAGGTTTCCCGCCCGGAAGAGGGAACCCAATGTTTTTCGACAAGGGCCAACTACCGCACGGTGGGCATCTCCGCCGGGGGAGACCGGACTTGTGCCCGTTTACACAATGGCCTTTTCAAATGTTGGGGGGCGGGCACACGGGGGGCACTGGGCAACGGGGGCAATGCCAACTACGGGGATGGTTATTCAGAGAACGGTGTGGCCCTCGATCCGGTTCCCCTGGGTTCCAACATAAGCGAAAGGGCCATCAAGGTGGTGACCGACTTTTACGCCAACACCTGCGCTCTCACCGAAAGTCGGCGCTTGTATTGTTTTGGCGCTGGAAACAGTGGGGGAATTTTGGGCACGGGAAGCACGCAAAATTTGGGTGACGGCCAGGGAGAAATGCAAGCGCTTGCACCACTCAATTTGGGCACCAGTGGAGGCCGGCCTCTTCCCGTATGGGACTTTGATCTGGGTGGCGACGAACTCAATCCTTTAAACGACAGTCACGCCTGCGCCCTGTTGGGGGAACGGGAATCGGCGTTGCAACTCAAGTGCTGGGGAGGAAACGGCAGTGGACAATTGGGAATCTCCGGCGGCGGCCGGGGAGACGACGCAAATGAGATGGGCGACAGTTTACCCTTTGTCGATTTTGGCCCCGCAAGGCGTCCAATTGCCGTGAGCGTGGGCCAATGGCATTCCTGTGCTCTCTTGGACAACTTTCAGGTGGTGTGTTGGGGAGGCAACAGTTTCGGACAATTGGGATTGGGCCACACAAACGATATTGGCCGCCCCGGAGCGGTGGTGGATTTGGGCACAAACCGGAGGGCGGTGGCCATCAGTGCCGGCAGAGTTCACAACTGTGCTCTCCTGGACAACGGCGGCCTCAAATGTTGGGGGAGCAATACCGCCGGACGCCTGGGATTGGGAAGGCCCACCTTTTATGCTTCGGGAGATGACCCCGGTGACATGGGCGACAATCTTCCCTTCGTCAATTTGGGTTCTGGCCAGAAGGCCACAGCGGTGAGTGCGGGAGGACGCCACACCTGTGCCATCCTGGAAAATGGGGGCCTGAAATGTTGGGGTGACAACATCAAGGGCCAATTGGGCCATACCGGCGGTTCTGTGGGATATGATCCTGCCCAAATGGGAGACAATCTGGCCCCGATTGATTTGGGGATGAACCGCACGGCGGTATCGGTAAGTGCCGGGGCGGAACACACTTGTGCCGTTTTAAGTGATGGCGCTTTCAAGTGTTGGGGCAGTGGTGACCGCGGACAACTGTTAAACCAGAGCAGCGGCAACACCAATACTCCGGCGAGCACCTCCGATCTCTCCCCAGGAGACGGTTACTATCCCGTAAGAGGCCTCTCCATGGGTGTCAACCACGCCTGTGCCGTCATTGGCCTGGGATTGATCAAGTGTTGGGGAAATGGCGACGATGGCAAACTCGGCCGTGGGAATACGGATTCCGTGGGCCACGCAAATTCCGGGGCCAGCGATCAATTGTTGGAAATTGGCCCCATTGACCTGGGGACGGGAGTGAGCGGCCTTCAAGTGGCCGCGGGCACAAACCATTCTTGCGCCCTAATTCGGGGTGAAAGCGGACGGGAGCGGGTGGCCTGTTGGGGCCGCAATGAACTCGGACAAGTGGGGGCCGGAAACAGTGCCAGCGTTCCCGCCGTGGGGGATGTGGCGGCAGAAATGGGCCAAAACCTTTCCTTCATCGACTTTGGCGAAGCAGTGCTGGAGATCGCCGCCGGCGAAGATTTTTCCTGCGTGCGCCTGGAAAGTGAGAGGGTGAAATGCTGGGGCAAAAACGATGTGGGACAACTGGGTTTGGGCCATACCAACACCGTGGGAGATACCACCGCCGTGGACGCCAATGCTGTGGCCATAGATTTTCCGGGAACCCGCACCGCCAGCGCTCTCACTGTGGGCAAAAATCACGCCTGCGCCCTTTTAAACGACCAGTCGGTAGTGTGCTGGGGAGGGGGCAACACGGGCCAGTTGGGACGGGGAAACTCCAACATTGGCGATACCACTACGCTAGACGGCGTGGCCCCCATTGGCGGCCTCTCCGCAACGATCGTGGTGGCCGGGAACGAATTTACCTGTGCTGTGGAGGCCACCACCCAGTTGGTTCGCTGTTGGGGTGCAGGGGCCAATGGCCGTTTGGGTTCGGGAGGCATGAGCAATCAAAATACCCCGGGCGTGGGCCTCGATCTGCGCACGGGGGCCGATAACGACCAGGCCAGACTCCTCTCCCTGGGAAACTCTCACTCTTGTGCAGTAGTGCTTTTAAATGGGGCAGACCGCCTGGTGTGTTGGGGGGGAAATAACTCTGGCCAACTCGCTCAAGGCGACGACCTCTCCGTTGGGGGAAGTTCAGCAACTCCCGTCACTTCGTATCAGGCCTTGAATCTTGGCCCCATTTTGCAACTTTCCCTAGGGGGCGATCAGAGTTGTATCGTCGACGCCGATTTCAAGGCCCAGTGCTGGGGTGAGAATGGGAACGGGCAACTGGGACTGGGAAATACCTACAACTTTGGGGATGCCAACGGCGAAGTGGCCGAGAACACGGAAAAACTCAATTTTGGAGGCATCAGCGGGATACCCTTTTCCCAACTGAGTTTTGCAGGCCTTGCCGTGGAGCGGACAAAGCGAGGGCATACGCCCTTTAACGGAACCCTTGAACTCAATTTCTCCGGCCTGGAAGATGGCGACGGTCTCCTCTTTTATCCCGACGGTGGATGTGATACTTTCCCTTTTCCGTTTCAGTCTTTAAGCGCCGCCGACCTCACGGGGGGAAGCTACAGCAACTTCAGGACTTTCAATCTCGACCTTCAGCAGAGAGTCTTTTCCGCGCGCATTGTGCGTGGAGGGAGCAATTCCCGCTCGCATTGTTTTACCATCGACCCCGGTTACAATACGGCCGCTATTTCCGCCGGGGGAGAGCATACCTGTGCCCTTTTAAACAACAATCTCTTCAAGTGCTGGGGCGAGGGAAATGACGGCAGACTGGGAAGTGGGGCGATCGACGATCTGGGAGACGACCCCGGTGAAGATGGCCTCGCCCTGGCACCCCTGCATTTTGGCGATGTCAGATCGCGCGCCAGAAAAGTGGTGGCGGGCAAACACAATGTCACCTGTGCCCTTTCGGGAGAACGCCACCTGTATTGCTTTGGCCAGGGAGATACGGGGGAATTGGGTTCCGGTGCCACCGACGATTTGGGGGACGCACCCGGAGAAATGGAGACTCTTGCGCCCGTGAACCTGGGAGTGGATGCCAGTGGCGACCTTTTGCCCGTGTGGAATTTCGATGTGGGGGGAGACAAAACCACTGGAGTCAACCACATTTGCGCCCTGGTGGGAGAGGATTTTTCCAATACCGCTCTCAAGTGCTGGGGCAACAACAGTTCTGGCCAGTTGGGCCTTTCAAACAACACCAACTACGGGGATGACCCCTCCCGCATTGGCGCTGGCCTTCCCGCCGTCTCGCTGGGGGGAGGCCTTCGCCCGGTAGCGGTGGCCTTAGGCAATTTGCACACTTGCGCTTTGTCTTCAGGGGGGGGCATTAAATGCTGGGGGGACAATAATTCTGGCCAACTTGGCCTGGGGAATACAGGCAACACCAACGCCCCCGGGGCGCAAGTCAATTTGGGCACTGGCCATACCGCCGTTGCCCTCAGCGCAGGAGCATCTCACACCTGCGCTCTGCTGGATAACGGCCAGGTGAAGTGTTGGGGGGCAAACGCCTCTGGGCAATTGGGCCTGGGGAATACAGGCGACACCAACGCCCCCGGGGCGCAAGTCAATTTGGGCACTGGCCATACCGCCGTTGCCCTCAGCGCAGGAGCATCTCACACCTGCGCTCTGCTGGATAACGGCCAGGTGAAGTGTTGGGGAGCAAACACCTCTGGGCAATTGGGCCTGGGGAATACCACTGACACCAACGCCCCTGGGGCGGAAGTCAATTTGGGCACTGGCCACACGGCCGTATTCCTGAGCGCGGGGGGAGCGCACACCTGCGCCCGCTTGAATGACAACACTTTCAAATGTTGGGGTGCGGGAGGCAGCGGGCGACTCTTGAACGGGGCCAACAACAATGTGGCCACACCTGGGCAGGCCCTCAACTTGGCGGACAATTATGATCCCGTGCGCGCTCTTTCCATGGGAAGAAACCATGCCTGTGCCGTTTACGGTATGGGCCTGGTCAAATGTTGGGGAGACGGCAGTGACGGAAAACTGGGCCAGGGAACTCCCACCGGCAACACCGATTCCGTGGGGCACGCCATGACGGGAGCGCTGGATGAATTGGACGAGATTCCCCCGGTCAATTTGGAGACCACTTTCCGTGCCCTGGATGTCACCGTGGGAGTCAATCATTCCTGCGCCATCATCCGCGACCTCCCGAACCAGTACTGGGTCACCTGTTGGGGCAAAAACGATGTGGGGCAACTGGGAGTCAACACGACATCCTGGGCCTCCACCGTGGGAGAGTACGACTACGACATGGGAGAAAACCTCGAAAAACTCAACTTTGATCAAAAGGTTTTGCAAATAGAGGCGGGAGAAGATTTTACCTGTGCGCTTCTTTCTGACAAGAGCGTGCGCTGCTGGGGAGTGAGCGATGTGGGCCAACTTGGCGACAACACCACAGACAGCATTGGCGACGACGAATCTGGATGGTGGGCCGCAAGCACGGTGGACTTCCCCTCCGGGGAGACGCCCGCCGCAATCACGGTGGGAACAGACCACGCCTGTGCGCGCTTTGAAAGCGGAAATGTCTTGTGCTGGGGAGGAAATGCCAAGGGACAGTTGGGCATCAGTGGCAGTAATGACCCCCTCGGCGATGACGAATTGGTGAGCACCGCTTCGGTGATCAATTTGGGCACAAATGTGAAGGCCGAACGGGTAGTCGCCGGGGATCAAACCACTTGTGTTGTCACCACCACCGGCGAAGTGAAGTGCTGGGGAGACAATACCAGTGGTGAAGTCGGGGTGGATGCTCTGACGACGACGGAATACGATCAACCCCAGGCGGCGGTGGATTTGGTGAATGTTGGTGACAACACCGCCTGGTTGTTGGGATTGGGAGACTCCCACGCCTGCGTGAGTTTGCGCTGGAGTTCGAACTTATCTCGTGGCGAACTGGTTTGCTGGGGCAATAATGGGTTCGGGCAACTTGGGCGGGGAAATACCATTCCCGTGGGGGATGGCACAACACCGATCAATTCGGGAGCGCCCCTCTCTCTGGGTGGTATTTTGGCCCTTACCCTTGCGGGCAACCAGGCCTGCGCCACCAATGCCGACTACCGCGCCCAATGCTGGGGCGAGGGAAGCGCAGGTCAACTCGGTTACGGTGCCACAGACAATCTGGGAGACAGTGCCGGGGAAATCTCCAGTACCACCGCTGTCCTCGACTTTGGGGTGCCATCTCTACCTTAGAAGCTCTTAAAAATGGCAGTCATTATTTCAACAGGGGAGCAATCTCTTGTAACACTTCCCCGAAAGCGTGGGCCAGAGTTTGCACCTCTTTTTCCGTGGTGGCGTGGCCAAAGGAGATTCTAAAAAAACTCTGCTGTTTGGAGCGCTCCCACCCCAGGGGATCGAGGGCGGGATTGCGCCCCTTGGACTTGGAGGAACACGCCGAGGAACTGGAGATCATCACTTCGCGCTTTTCCAGACAGCGCAGGATAATATCGCTGCTCACCCCCTCAAAAACTGCTCCCAGAATGTTGGGGCAAGTGTCTTCCTCGGCAAAGGGAAATTGCAAGCGCGGCGACAGAGCACCCAATTCGTCCCTCAATTCCCTGGCAAGATGACGGGAGCGGGAATATTCGCGCTCCCGCGCTTCGGCCCAAAATTGAACCGCACTGTGGAGGCCAGCAATGAGAGGGGCCGCCAAAGTGGAACTGCGCTTGCCGTATTCGTGGCCGCCCCCTTCCAACAAGCACCCGAGTCGTTTGGGTTCTCGCACGAAGAGTCCACCGATACCCTTTGGCCCCCCCATTTTGTGGGAACTCAAACTCAGCGAATCCAGGTGGGGCATGGCCCCTTGTAAATCGTATTTGGCGTAGGCCTGAACCGCGTCGGCGTGGATAAAGGCCGCGGGCGCAGTGGCCCTCACCTGCTCCAGGCGAGTGGCCCAGTCGAACAGCACTCCGGTTTGGTTGTGGACGAGTGTGAGTAAAACCAGGGGGCGCGGGGAAGATTTGAGCGCCTGCAACCATTCATCCCAGGCAATAGTACCTCGGGGCGTGAGGGGAATTGGCCGCAGGGGGATGCCTTCCCGCTCGGCCCGCCAGCGGGCGGGGGCCACCAGTGAAGGATGATCGCCGGTGTGACACCAAATATCGGAAGGGGAAAAATCCAGGGCCTTAACCAGGTGGTTGTTGGATTCGGTGGCGCTGGAAGTAAAAATCAGGGCCTCGCTGCGCGGGGAAGCGCCCATCAAATCGCGCAGTATGGCCTCCCGCCAGGTTTCAATTTCGGCCAGCAGTACGCGCCCCGCTTTGTGGGCCGCCGAGGGGTTGACATAGTGATTTTTTTGGCCCTCGCCCAGAGTCTGTAAAACATCCTTTAAAAGGGGCGTGGAAGCGGCGTAGTCAAAATAAATCATATACTATCACTCGGATATAATTTGAGCAGTTTTGCGGGAGGATATGAAAAATAAAGGCCATAAAGTCAACCATTTTTAATTTTTTTAAAATGATCTTGAACCAGGCCAAGTTTGCCTTAAAATAAAAACATCTTCAACTCTCAATAGTGAGGTATTCCATGAAAAACCTTATCAAAAAACTTGTCATCCCCCTGGGCCTGGGTTTGACCTCTGTCCACGCCGAATTTTTACTTGAACCGGGCCTAAATTACACCCATGTCTCATTAAAGGGGGACAGGATTTTCGGCGGCCGCAATTTTGGTGAGATGAAATACTCCTATAACGCTGGAGCGTTGAACTTGAAACTGGCCTACCAGATGCTTCCCTTTTTGATTGGCCTGGATGCGCAGGCCATTAGTGTGGGAAGTCTCAAGGCCGAAGAGCAGGAAAACGGTTCTAACACCCACAGCAGCGCCACCCAGACCACCCTGGGCATCCTTCTGGGTTGGCATTGGTCGCAGGATTTGCGTTTGCGGGGAAGTTATTATTTTTCCTCGAACTTGAACGCCGGTGGCGGCAGCGGCAGCAGCATCAACCGGCCCAGTCTTGAAGGTTCGGGATTTGGCCTGGGGATCGATTTGGCCGATGTGGTTCCCCTTGTCAGTCTCAGCGCCACCTATAAATACATGAACTACGAAAGAGAGGGGACGACTAACGAATTTAAGGGCCACGAACTGGCCTTGGGCGCGAGTTTTCCCATCGTTTTTTAAAGTCAAACACAGTGGCAGAACACAGAACAAGGAGGTTCTCAGATGAAAGCAATTCAATGGACGATCTTTTGCAGTTTGGTTCTCTTTCTCGGTTGCGGTAAGAAAAAAAGTCCCCCCTCTTTTGCGGTCAAACCGCTGGAAGGGTCTTCCATTCAAAGTTTCTCCTCGGTGGCCTCCAGTGTTTCGGCCGCCACCGTTGATTGCACCGCCGAACTCAACTACTGGAACGCCGCTCCCCAGACTGTCGGCCGCTGGACTGCAAACCGGATGACTCCAGAGAACTACCTGGAACACGCCTACGCCCAGTCCCTATTCTATGATTGCAATGCCCGCCAACAGGCCTTGGAGGACAGCGACGGCGAATTAAATTCCAGCAGCGATATTCAATCCGTCCTATTCACCAGGGAAGAAGAGGATATTCCCCTGCTGGATTTCACCCGTTTCGTCGCCTGGTCGGGCGAATTTGATGCCTTAGAAAATAGGGGGAAATTGGTCAATCTCTACTTGCAGGATGACGGAACCCGCACCAGGACGCGCATCGACCTCAACAAACGGGGTGGATTAAAAGTTGTCGATTCCGTTTTTTACGCTACAACCAGCGCTGGCCTGGTCGACTGGTCGCGGGCCTACTTTCGGGAAGTCTCAGAAACCGAGCAATATGTCATACAAAGGCACTACGACAGCACCGATCGGCGGATCATTATCGTGGCCGGCCACTTCATAGAGGGAGTGGGCAGTTCCATTTTTATAGAGGACTGTGACAATATTAATCCCGACGATGCCAACGACCCTTGTCCCCTGGGAAATTCTCCCACCGAGCGCTACCTCGACGAGGACGGAAACTCGTATCCCGGCAACCTTGCCACTCAAAGAACCGCAGCGGGCAACGACAATCTGATCGTTTTGGCCACTCTCAATACTTTGACCGATGCCGTGGATAACCTGGAACGCTTTTATACCGGCACGGTGGAGACTTTTTTCGATCCGGTTTTCAACTAAAAAACTTCAAACCTGCTCGCCTCAAGTGGAATTTTTTGCAAAATTTCACTTGGGGCCAGATCAAATCTGTTTTATAATATAATTGGACTTAACCCGAGAGGTGAATGGTGAAAAACCTTATCAAAAAAATTTTTCTTCCGATTGCCTTGGCCCTGGCCCCTGCACAGGCCGAACTCTTGCTGGAACCGGGGTTGGGGTACACCCATATCACCTCCAAGGGGGACAGAATACACGGCGGCAATAAGCTGGGCCAGATCAAATATGCTTACCACGGGGGAATCCCCAGTCTCAAACTGGCCTACCATGCCTACCCCGCACTGATTGGCCTCGACACCCAAATCACAATCGGCAACTTAAAGGCCGAAGAACAGGAAAACGATTCCAATGTCTACAATTCGGCCTTCGGTTTTTCCCTGGGGGCCTTGTTCGGCCTGTACTGGACAAACAACGCCCGTGTGCGGGCGACTTATTATTTTGCCTCGACCTTGGCCGCCGGCGATAGCGTCAACCAACCCACGCTCAAGGGCAAGGGATTGGGATTCGGTTTTGACCTGGCCAACCTCTTGCCCTACGGTGAACTTGGCCTCACTTATAAATACATGACTTACGAAAGAGAGGGTGAGGAAGACTACGACAACGATTTCAAGGCCCACGAATTGGCATTAGGATTAAGTTTCCCCATGCTCTTTTAGGGCCAATCTCGCTTTAGAACAGGAGGTTCTCAAATGAAAGCAATTCCATGGATCACCTTTAGCTGTCTCATCCTTTTCTTAGGTTGTGGCAAGAAAAAAAGTCCCCCCTCTTTTGCGGTCAGGCCGCTGGAGGGAACTGCCGTGCGCAGCTTATCCTCGATCACTTCGGCCGCCACTCAAAACCTGGCCGCCGAAATTAGCTGTACCGCCGAGTTGGAATACTCCAATGCCTCCCCCCAGACTGTTGGCCGCATGAATGTGCGAACCGCCGAGGAATATTTAGAACACGCTTATGCCTGGGCGCTCTTTTATGATTGCAATGCCCGCCAACAGGCCCTGGAAGATGGCGATGGGGAATTGCGCTCCGACAGCGACCTTCAGGCCATATTACAAACCAAGGGGAACCCCGAAGATCATACCCGCTTTGTCGCCTGGATGGGCGATCTCAACGCCCAAGAGAGTCAAGGAAAGTTGGTCAATCTCTACTTGCAAGACGATAGAACGCGCACCAAAACCCGCATTGATTTGAACAAAGTGGGGGGACTCAAAACTGTCGATGTGGTGTTTCACTTCCAGTGGAACAACGGAGTTGATCACTGGTCGCGGGCCTACTTTCGGGAAATCTCGGAGAGCGAACAATTCGTGGTGCAAAGGCACTACGAC
This sequence comes from Bacteriovoracaceae bacterium, assembly GCA_965243145.1. GTDB lineage: Bacteria > Bdellovibrionota > Bacteriovoracia > Bacteriovoracales > Bacteriovoracaceae > CBDBLK01. Next base: position 2,576,952 of record CBDEUB010000002.1, on the reverse strand, counting down.
AGCGACGACGATACGGTGATTATCGTCGCAGGCCACTTTTTGGAAGAGGTGGGCAGCGCCACCTTTAGAAGAGATTGCCTCGCCAATGGCAATCCCAATATTGCTTGCGATTTGGACACCACTAGCAATACTGCCGCCAATTATCTGCAAGACGACGGCACCACCAACTTTGCCGATGCCAACGCCGCCGACACTGCGGGCCTCACCATCCAGGCCAATATTTCTGGCCTGATCGACGAGGTGGCCAACCTGGATCGCTTTTACACCGGCACGGAGGATCAATTTTTTACTCCGACCTTTAATCCTTGAGCAGGAGATTCGAGATGCAGACAATTCCATGGACGGCATTTTTGAGTTTGGCCCTAATCTTGAGTTGCAGCAAAAAAACGCCGCCGTCGTTTGCGGTGAGGCCGCTGGAAGGTTCTTCGATACCCGCTTTTGCCTCCATTGGCCAAGGCCCATCGGCAGTGGTCGATTGCCTCGAAGAAATGGATTATCTCAACGATGCACCATCGGCCATCGGCAAGGCCGCCCTCCCGGGAACAGTCAACACTTCCATTCAATACTTGGAAAGGGCCTACGCCCGCGCCCTGTTTGATGATTGCGAAACCCGCCGGCAGGCGCTGGAAGAAAGTGACGGGGAATTGCGATCCAGCAGTGAAGTCCAATCCATCTTGGCCACCAGTGAACTCAGGCCCCCCGAAGACTTTACCCGTTTTATCTCCTGGTCGGGGGATTTTGATGCCCAAGAAAATAAAGGGAAACTCATCAATTACCTTTTACAAAACGACAATTCACGCTATAAAATGCGCATCGACCTGAACAAGCGAAGTGGCCTCAAAACCATCGACAGCACTTTCTATTTCCTTACTTTTGATGATATTGAAAGCTGGTCGCGCACCTACTTTCGGGAAATTTCGAGGATCGAGCACTATTTGGCGATGAGGTATCACGACAACGAAGACGGCATCATCGTGGTGGTGATGGGCCACTTGGTGCAGGGAGAGGGCAGCTCTTCCTTTATGAACAAATGCACATCGAGCGATCCCAATGCCGTTTGCCAGTTGGGCACTTCTCCCACCGAACTCTACCTCGACGGGGACGGGGCCGTCATCACCGAAACTGCGGCCGACAATGCGGGCCTCACCACCTCGGCCAATCTCAACACTCTGGTGGACGGCGTGGCCAACTTGGATCGCTTTTATACCGGCACGGTGGACGAATTTTTCAAACCCGTCTTCAACCCCTGAAATTATTTCTTCTTGCGGTTTAAATCCCGCCAACTCTTGCCCCGGCGGGCGCGCCAGTCCTTTTGGTAGCGGTTGACCGCCTGGCGGTGTTCCCGATAGGACTTGGAAAAAATGTGAGTGCCGTCGTTTTGGCTGACAAAATAGAGATAGTCGTGTTGGGTGGGATCAAGTACTGCTTCTAATGAGGCCAGGCCGGGGTTGGAGATGGGGCCAACGGGCAGGCCAGAGATGCGGTAAGTGTTGTAGGCAGTTTTTTCCCGCAAGTGCCGGCGGCGCAAATTCCCATCAAAGTTTTCAAAGATGCCGTAAATGGTGGTGGGGTCGCTCTGCAAGCGGATGCCGCGCTTGAGACGGTTGACAAAAACCCCGGCGATGATCGGCCGCTCGTGACTGGCCCCGGTTTCCTTTTCCACGATGGAGGCCAAAATCAGCACTTGGCGTTTGTCGAGTCCCAAAGGCGCGCGGGAAAAATCCAGTTGGGCGGACTTTTTGGCAAAGACCCCCACCATCGCCTTGATCACTTGCCGGGCGGGGGTGTTGGGGGCGAAATAATAAGTTTCGGGGTAGAGATACCCCTCCAGGCGATCCACATCAAGGCCCAATCGGCGGGCAAACTCGGGGGATTTGGCCAACTCGATAAACTCCTGGCGCGAGGAGATGACTTCCTTTTGCTCAAATATGGCCGCCATTTCAAACAAGTTTTTTCCCTCCGGAAGGGTCACCCGAATGGATGCCATCTCTCCTTTGAGCAGGGCGCGGCCGATGTCCAACATGGTGGAACCACTTTTAATGTGGTAGAGGCCCGTCTTGAAGGAAGTGAGTTGATCGTGCCATTGATTGTAACGGTGAAAAAGTTTGGCCGAAGAGATGAGCTTGCGCCGGTAGAGCCGTCCGTTGATGGAGGCAAAGCTCTCGCCGGGCCTAATTTCAAAGTTGGCCTCGGGGCCACTGTATTGCCAAACCGCCAGGTGGTAATAGGCCACCCCCGCCGCCGCCGCCAATCCCAGCAGGGGGGCGAGTACGATAAAAATGAGGGCCTTTTTAATCACCGGGATGCGCCCCTTTAGTCTTCAACAGATTTGAGGAAGTCTTCCAAAATGATGGTGGCGGCAACTTGGTCGAGGCGTTGGGGATCGACTTGAAAGTTAAAGCGGGGTTCCGATTTCATGCGCTCCTGGGCCTCAAACGAACTCAAGGCCTCGTCTTGGGTGTGGACGGGAACGGCGAGTTTGCCTTTGAGCTTATGACAAAATGTTAAAACTTTTTGCGCCATTTGAGAAACTTGGCCACCCCTGGAATAAGGAACTCCCAAGATCACTGCGTCAATAGCGAGTTCGTCTACCAGGTGCGCAATATCCTCCAAAAGTTGCCGATGACTCTTGACGGCAATCGTCCCTCCCAACAGGGGAAAAGGGTCACTCCCAGGGGTAAAGTGCCCCCATCCGGTGGCCTTTTCGCCAAAATCTATGCCTAAGAGGCGTTGACGCTGAAAGCGGTAAAAGCGGGAATGTGGCGGCCAGTCCATATTCTTGAGCATCGCTTAATCTACTTTTTTAGACAAGATCAAAAAATCGCCTTGACTTCTCAATCTTTTAGGGGATAATGGCCCTGTAAGTTGTTCATCTGAAATCTAGGAATTCCAACATAAACCTTTGGCCTAGGCGCGTTTTTCCCCGAGAGATTTTCGCCTTTGCCCTAGAAACATTGATTTTATTGACTTTAAAGTTCAACACAAAAAAGTAGGAGAAGGCCGAATGCATTTAAACGACCTGCGGGAAATGGAGATCAAGAAACTCAACCAGCTCGCCGAAGAATTGAAGATTGAAAATCCTTCGGCGCTCAAGCGCCACGAAGTTATCTTTGGCATTTTGAAGGCCAAGGCGCTCAAGCGCGAGCAAATTTTTGGCGGCGGCTCCCTGGAAATCCTGCCCGACGGCTTTGGTTTTTTGCGCTCCCCTGGCTACAACTACTTGCCCGGTGCCGACGACATCTACATTGGCCCCAACCAAATCCGGCGCTTCGCCCTCCGCAAGGGGGACACCATCGAAGGAGAAATTCGGCCGCCCAAAGACAATGAACGCTATTTTGCCCTCCTAAAGATGGGCACCATCAACGGGCAAACTTCCGAAGAACACCGCAAGACGGTTCTCTTCGACAACCTGACCCCTCTCTACCCCGAAGAAAAAATCAGCTTGGAGTCCAAACCCACCAATTATTCCACCCGCATTATCGATCTCTTTGTGCCCCAGGGATTCGGCCAGAGATGCCTCATCGTGGCCCCGCCTAAAGCGGGCAAGACGGTGCTCTTGCAGGATATGGCCAACGCCATTATCGACAATCATCGAGACGCCCATTTGATCGTGCTCCTCATCGACGAACGGCCAGAGGAAGTCACCGATATGAAACGCAATGTGGATGCGGAGGTCATTTCTTCGACCTTTGACGAACCCCCCGCGCGCCACATTCAAGTCGCCGAAATGGTCATCGAAAAGGCCAAGCGCCTGACCGAAGCGGGCAAAAATGTGGTCATTCTGTTGGATTCCATCACCCGCCTGGCCCGGGCGTACAACACGGTGGTGCCCCCCTCGGGGAAAATTCTCTCGGGAGGAGTGGACTCCAATGCCCTCCACCGCCCCAAGCGCTTTTTTGGGGCGGCCCGAAACATTGAAAACGGGGGTTCCCTCACCATTATCGCCACCGCCCTCATCGACACCGGGTCGCGCATGGACGAGGTCATCTTTGAAGAATTTAAGGGTACTGGAAACTCGGAAATTCAACTCGACCGCAAATTGTTGGAAAAGCGGGTGTTTCCCGCCCTGGACATCAACAAGTCCGCCACCCGCAAGGAAGATCTGTTGATGGGTGCCCAGGACTTGCCACGGGTCTATGTCTTGCGCAAAGTTTTGCACCCCATGAGCACCATCGACGCCATGGAGTTCACCCTGAGTCGAATCACCAAAACCAAGACTAATGCCGAGTTTTTGGACAGCATGAATGGCTAATATAACGGCCCACACTCAAACTAAAAACTTTGATAAAAGCAAGGTAACTGTTCACAATTTAGGTCAGATTGGGATGAAGCGAGACAGAGCGACTGAGGCGTACCAAGAGTACGCTGCAAGGAGCGATGGCGAAGCTGAGTCACAAGATGGCCTGAAGTGTGAGCAGTTACCAACGGGGTTGGGAGTGCGTCGATTAAATGTGCGGGAACAGCGCCGCGGGAACCAGGTGCGCATGGGAGAGCTTACTTTTCCCCCGCGCAAAGTGTGGATCAAAACCTTCGGCTGCCAAACGAACCACCACGACAGCGAGCGGGTCTTGGCCCACCTCAAGGGCCTCAACTTCTCCCCCACCGATGACCGCGAGGCCGCGGATTTGGCCCTATTCAACACCTGCGCCATCCGCGACCTCTCCAACCAAAAATTTTATTCCCAACTGGGGGAAATGAAGCGCGCCAAGCGGGAACGGCCAGAACTCAAAGTGGGAGTGGGGGGGTGCGTGGCCCAAATGGAGGCCAAGGCGCTGTTGAAAAAATACCGTTACCTGGACTTTGTTTATGGCACCGATGTCATCGACACCATCAACGAAATCGTCTTCCGCTCTTACGCCGGAGAGCGGGGATTTAGCGTCACCGCCTGGGATCGCAGTGAAAATTTTTCCATCGACACCAAAATCACCGCCCACTCTCCCCAGGCCCTGGTGAATATCATCAAAGGCTGCAATAAATACTGCACTTATTGCGTGGTTCCCTACACCCGTGGCAAAGAGCGCTCCCGCCGCCAACGGGAAGTGGTGGACGATGTGCGCAAACTGGTGGAGTACCAGGGCATCCAGGAGATCACTCTACTGGGCCAAAATGTCAATTCCTATGGCAAGGAAAACGGGGAGAGTTTGGCCAGTTTGATCACCGATTTGGATCGTGTGAGTGGCCTGGAACTCATCCGCTACACCACCAGTCACCCCTACGATGTGAGCGATGAACTGATCACCGTGCACGGGCAGGCCAAAAAACTTTCGCGCCACCTGCACCTGCCGGTACAATCGGGATCAAACGATGTGCTCGCGCGCATGCACCGGGAATACAGCGTCGAACACTATTTGGGACTCTTAGAAAAATTGCGCTCGGCCAATCCGCGCATCGTGCTCTCCAGTGACATTATCGTGGGTTTTGTGGAGGAGACAGAGGACGAATACCAGAAAACCCTCGATCTCCTCGACGCCGCCCAGTTCGATTTTATTTATTCCTATGCCTATTCCCTGCGGCCCCAAACCCGCGCCGCCAAAATGCGGGACTCTTTGAGCGGCGAGGTTCGCCGCGAGCGCTTGAGAAAACTCCAGGCCCACCAACTCGCCATCCAGGCGAAATTGCGTGCGCACCTGGTGGGGCAAAAATTTACCGTCTTAGTCGAGGGACAGGGGAATATGAAGGGCATTTTGCGCTGGAAGGGGCGCACCAACGACAACCGCCTGGTGCACTTCCTCCCCCAACGGGAGGGGCAAAATTTGTTGTGGCACTGGGTGGAAGTGGAAATCACCCAGGCATCCGCCCTGAGTTGCCAGGGGAGGATTGTGCGCCATTGGGGGCGGCGGATACCGCCAGCGGCCCCGCGCTACTGACCCCGTTCTAGTCACTTTTTGCCCTCTGCTTTTCTCCCCGTTTTCCGCTTAAAATAAATTGTCATGCCTCATTTCTGGCGATTTTTTGCGAGTGCCTCTTTGGGAGTTTTGGCCTGTGGCCAGGTCAGCGCCATGATGACCGAATTGAGCGCCGACTACGGGTTTGATCGCACCAAGTACGGACAGAATCGTCAAAACCGCATCGAGGCCGAACACATCCGCACCTCGGTGGCGTTTTATATGTTTAACTACACTGCCTTGGAAATCAATTATTCCCAGTCGGCAACCGTGTCCACCGAAAAAAAAGTGCTTTCCGTCGATAGCGTCTACAATGTCACCGGATCCAAAAATCAGATTTTCGTCCACACTCACGGAATCGGATTGCGCCAGGCCCTGGCCTCCCGGCGGGCGCGCGTGAGGCCGAGTTTCTCGTTGGGTTATGCCCGCCGCTCGGAGAGCGATAAAACCGATCTCGACCTGGTCAACAACACTTCCGGCACTACTTTCAAAGTCAGCGGCCCCACTTCCAAAAAACGCTACGACTCGGTGTTTGGAACTTTGGCCCTCAACCTGCGCCTCACCCGGGGCCTGTCTCTGCGCGGTTCCCTCAACACCATCTTTGAGGCCTTCAAATTCGATGAGGCCCAAGACAATATCAAGTATATGGTGGGCCTGGCGTGGGTTTTTTAAATCTTTCCAGATTTGGCCAAATTCCAATAGAAGCGTCCTTTAGGTGTTAAACTACAACTTTTATTATTTATAGCTGCAAAATACATGTGTTCCTCTCCATTTGGTCTAACTAGGCCATTCCTACAATAATCCTGTAGTTTTCCAAAAATCTTCTCATTTTTATGCCCTTTAGGTTCCTCTTCTGGTTCATAAGTTTTATCAAGATTGTGTTCTTGTTCTGGGTTTGAAAATAAGATGGGTAATTCTCTCAAAGTCTCTCGTGTAATTTGTGGTTTGCAAAAACGAATCGGAGTTGGCCGAGAAACATGTGTTTTAAATAAAGGCCGTTGTTCCCATGCTCCAAAAATGGGTTCAACATGGGAGTAAATACTTGCAGTAGTGACAGTTCCAATCAAATCCGCAGCACTACCTCTTAAAGCATCACACACAAGCGTAGTAAAAAGTCCACCGTCAAACCCTTCTATAGAAACTTGAGTTGATCGACTTGCGGTCAATATAGTAATTCCTTCCCTGAGTGATGCCCAATTATCCTTTACAGCAGGTAAAGAACCAAGATTCCCACTAAAACAACAATCCAACATTAAAATACACTCTTTAACTCTTGATTCATTGGCAAGTTCGAGGAGGTCGTTCATGGACACTCCTTCATCGTACTGATTTGCATCTTGAGTTACTAAATATCCTCCCAAAATATTTGAAGTTCCATGGCCAGAAAAATAAAAAAAGGCCTTGTCAGCATCATCTTTAAATAAATGAGTTATAGATTCCTTCAAAAAACCTCTCGTAACCTCTACTTCATCCGAAGTTATTATTTTGGAACCAAAGTTAGGACTCCCGTCTTCATTCGTCGAAATTAATGCTGCAATATTTTTTGCATCTTTGATACAGCTTTTGAGAGGAGCATGACGATAATCGTCAATTCCAACGATAAGTGCTCGATTCATCGGTTTTTTCCTTCCTTCATCATTTGAGAGATGGCCTCGGCAATATTGTTCCAATTCCAAAAAATAATTCTGTTTTCCGGTAAGCTTGTGGGTAAATCAAAATACTGATTAGACCCATCGACATAGACTCCAAAAAAAGGCACATCTTGTTCCTCTGCCATTTTAATTTCCTTGTTGACTCCGTGAGCATTATACATGTTTTTGCCAACCAAAACAATCATTAAATTGCATTTATTAATCTTTTCTTTTATTCTTTTTTCCCATTGTGATTGAGGTAAAGAATATTTAGATGACCAATCGGCTATTTCAAATGGAGTCCTGGAATTTCTTGCTTGACCTACAAAAAGATCTTTTTCCTGTTTATTATGATCAAAATCAAAACTGATAAATGTTCTGGGAAGATTCATTTTTTAATTCTCCTAGTGTATTCTCCGTAGTTTTATATCCCCCTTTCTAGCAAGAAGTCAAGTCGTTTCGTTGTCATTTACACTCAAGGCCGCTAATTTTTTAACAAAAGGAGTCGAAATGATGACAGCATTGTTATTTTTGGCCATAGCGTGTAGTAGCTGCATCCACACCAGTTACCTGCTGGACCAAGGATGGGGCCAACTGCGGCTCATCACCGGCGGGAACCACCTGCAAGAGGTTCTGGCCGATCCCAAAATCAGCGAGGGTGACAAGAGCAAAATCCGCCACATTCAAAAGGCCAAAGAACATTTTTATCGCTATTGGAAAAAGGAACCCACGGCGATTTATTCCAAGGTCATTTTTTTAGAGCAAAAGGCGGTTAGCTATTTGGTGGTGGCCTCGCCCTTTGATCGCATAGAGGCGCGCCGGGAATGTTTTCCGGTGGCGGGGTGTTTCCCCTATCTGGGTTTTTTTGACCAGAAAAAAGCGCGCGCCCACGCCTCCAAACTGCAAGCGGACAACTGGGAGACCTATGTGCGCCCGGTGCACGCCTATTCGACCTTGGGGTATTTTAACGATCGCATCCTGTCCAGTTTTTTTCAATACGGCGACTACGCCCTGGCCGAGCTGGTCTTTCACGAGCTTTTTCACACCCTCTTTTTTGCCAAGGGGGAAGTCGAACTCAACGAAAACCTGGCCAACTATTTCTCCCAAGAAATGGTGGCAGAGTATTTTCAACTGAACCCCCAACAAAAACTGGAGCGCCAAACCAAGCGCCGCCAGCGGCAGAAACTATCGGTAGAGGTGGCCAAACTGGCCAACAAACTCAACGCCCGCTACCTCCAACACACGGCCCTTACACCAAAAGATGCGCAACAGTTGCGCCAACAGTTTTTGGATCAAACTTTTTTTCCGCAAATCAGAAAGGTGTGTGGCGAACTGAACCTTGTCCGTTGTTTTCCCCTGGAGCGCCGGTGGAACAACGCCTCACTGGCGGCCTTCTTGACTTACCAGAGCGAACAAAATAGTATCTCTTCCTTACGGGAGAAACTCCAATTGGAATTGCGCGATTTTTTTCACCACATTGAACGCCGCTATCAGGAGTACCAAAAGGGGGGAAAGAAGGGGCCTTTTGCCGATTTTCTCCTGCGTGTTGGAAAGTAGATGATCCATATTTTGTTGATCGACCCCCTGGACAAACTGGAAGTGGCCAAAGACAGCACCATGCTCCTGGCGGCCACTTTGCAAGCAGAGGGGGAAGAGACCTATTTTCTCTTTGAGGAAGACCTGTATTTTACCAACGGAGAAGAGGCCCCCCGCTTTGCAGTTTGGAGTTTTGATGCCCGCTTGGCCAAGGGGAGTTTTTACTTGGAGAGGGTGGAACTCAAAGAGAGACGCACTCTCCATTTGGGCCAAAACTGCTGCCTGCACACGCGCCTCGACCCGCCCTTTGACACCCGCTACTTGCGCTATTTGTGGATGTTACAGGCCTTGCAAAAGCGCTACGGTGTGCACATACTCAATGGCCCACAAGGCCTCTTACTCAACAATGAAAAAATGGCGGCCTATCAAAGGCCCCATGCGGTGGACAGCTTTGTCGGCACTTCCCCATCCCGTTTCCAAACATTTGCCACTGAGCAGGCCAAAAAATCCCGCTTGGGCCTGGTTTTAAAACCGCTGGACTTGTTTCAGGGCCTGGGGGTGGAAAAACTGAGTGCAGAGCTTGCCCCCGAACAACTCAAACAGCGTTTTGCAGACAAAGTTAAAGAGTGCTCAGGCCCAGTCGTGGCCCAACCTTTCCTGCCGGAAATAGAGAGCGGAGAAGTGCGCAGTCTCTTCTTTGCCGGCAAGCACCTGGGTTCCATCCTCAAAATTCCCCCGCGCGGGGGATTCCTCTCCAATATCGCCCGCGGGGCCAGTTATGAGGGCCACAACCCTTCTGAAGGGGAATTGCGCCAGTGCCGGGACATTTGCCGGGAACTGTCCCCCCAGGGAATTGAATGGGTGGCCTTCGATCTGCTGGCAGGACGGGTGCAAGAGATCAATATCACCTGTCCTGGCCTGTTGGTCGAGGTGAGTGAGGCCTGCGGGCACAATTTGGCCCTGCCAATCTTGACAGAGTTGCGGGCCTCTTTAGACAATTAAAGAGAACAAGGGAGGGTTCATGATCAGTAGTGTTTTAAAGGCCACAGTGTGGGCGGTTGCCATTGGCCTGCCCATATCCTGCTCGACCATCAACAAATCCTATGTCAACCAATCGGTCAACCTCACCATCGACGCTCCCATGGCCGCGCGGGTTGATGTGGACATGACCAGAAAACTGGCCGGCTACGCCTCCGGGGGATATTTCTTGCACCTTCTGCGGGTCAAGGGTGACAACAAGTTTATCGACCAGGTTCGCTTTAACGGCAACAGTCCCGGATTCTTTTCTTTTTTGAGCAAAGTTCAAAGCGTCAAGGCGGCGGCGGCCTACAACGCCCTCAGAGGCAGCGAGGCCGATGTTCTGGTCAATCCCCAGTATGTCGTGGAAGAGAGTCATTGGAATCCCTTTTACAAACTGATCAAAGTCAAAGTCACCGGATATGCCGGCAAAGTTGTCAGCATCAATAACCGGCAATGAAGACGACCGTCATTTTTTTATTGTCCCTGGTTTCAGCGCCGATTTTGGCCCTGGACATCGACTCCACTTTTTTGGCCCGCTTTTTGGGGTTTTCCAACTCCAAGCGCACGGCCCTGATCAATCAGGGGACGGAAATTGGCCTTAAAACGGGAGATCACGCCAAAATTTCCCTTCCCGGCGGCATGGTAGCGCGGGCCATGTTGGTCAAACTCGCCCCCAACCGCTCGGTGTGGTCGATTTACCGCTTTGTGGACAAGGGCAAATTGGTGCTTCAAGGGGTGGCCACCTTCAAAATCTCCAGCGCAGTCAAACTCACCACCGACGAATCCAAACATTTGGGAGTCTTTGCCGAAACCATCAAAAAGCAAAATGAAAAGCTGGAAAGCGAGCAACTCAAGCAGTATCAAAAAACCCTCCTGGGGGCCAAAGAACTGCGCCTGCAACAAAATCAGGAACGCCTGGGGCAGCAGTTGGCCAGGGCGGAAGTCAGGGGCCGACTGCCGGTGTCCCAGGAATTTGCTTCTCTGGAAGATGAAGTTTTGCCCCCCTCACCAGACAGAGACATCGACTGGTCGGGCCTGGACGGCCAAAAAGACGATCACTACTTCGATGGCCAACTGGACTACTCCCTCTTAAAATAACTGCTCGCACTGTGCTAGTTGGCGCGCAATTCGATCACCTGGTAGTGTTCTTTCAAAGCGGTCGCATCCTGGCGGGTGGGAGTCCACTTGTAGTCCTTCTGATTGGGCCGGCCAAACATCACAGAATTTGGATCGCCCCGCCCAATATCGGGAAGCCCCAGGACATGCCCCAATTCGTGCAAGATCACCGTGCGCAAATCGTGAGCTTGGCCAAAAAATGTAGGTCTGGCCTTGAGCTTGGCATAGCGGCCATTGATCACAATGTCGACATGGGTAATTTGGCCCCAGGCCATGCCGGCGTGGAAGGCATTGTGAGTGACTTGGCCAAAAATGGTAATCGCCAAAATATTGGGGTCGAGATCGGGAAACCACTGGTTGTGTATGTAAACGCCCATTTCGTCGTCGTTGACATAATCCCTCCAATCCGCATACTCCCGATTGGACACCACGGGAGCGGGGATTTGAAAAAGCGTCCACCCCTCTACGGCCGCCTCGTCGTTCCAGGCCAGCATCATTTCTTCAAACAAATTGGGGCGATGACCCCGACGGCCGCGCAGGAACCTGGCAAATAATTCGTCGCTCAACGCAAGGGAAATACCCCCGGTTTCAAAGACGGTAGAGTCCCATTTGAGGGGGAAAATTGGGCGAAAAAGTCCATAACTGGCGCGGGGAGAAGTGAGCAGGAGGGAAAACGACAACGCGCACCACAACATTTTCCAGTTCAACCGCATCAGGCCACCTCCTCAATGAAAATTCTTTATACACCCTAGCGCCGGGGAAGAAAGGCGTCAATGTCGAGGGTATGCTGCTCTACAAAACGGCCGTTTTGGTAGTGCCGGCACTGGCCATCTGCACTTAATTCCATCCGCCCGTAGAGGCCCGTGTAGGATAAAATTGGCGTCCCCGGAGTTTGGGGGGCAAAAGCAAATTCCAAAGCATTCCGGGGGGAATAGAGATTTTTCAACAGAGCAGCATCTGCTATGGAGGGCCAATGTTTGTCTTCTTTTGGCCCAAATTTTTCAAACATCACCGAGTGCCTGGAATTTTTTAAGTGGGGCAGGCCCAGGAAATGCCCCAATTCGTGCAAGATGGTAGTGCGCAAGTCATAGCGGGGAAGGCCATCGTGGTAAAACTCGTGGGTGTGAATCCTAAAGCGGAAAAAGCGGTGGTTGAGAATAATGTCGGCGTGCTGAATTTCGTACCATATATGTGGGCCATAAAAATCGCGGGGAAGCGCAAAGTAGCGGGTGATGGCCAGGGCATTTTTAGGCCAAGAACTTGGCCATTTCGAGTGCAAATAAATGCCCATAACTTCGTCGAGAAGGTAGTGGGAGGCACTTTGATGCTCTATATTTGGGACGATAGGGGCGGGAACTTGGAAAAACTGTACCCCTGGGCCAAAGACTTGGCGGCCCACTTGATTCCACTCCTGCATCATTTCTTCGACCAGATTGGGCCTGTCCTTGGAATTTATAAAAAATTGACTGGCCAGGGATCGACTGATGCCCACTGGGAGGCCTTGGCGCGAAAAGGTTTCCGTGGCCCATTTCTTTTGCAAAACGGTGGGCCTTTCTACGGCATCTTCGGCCGCGACCACAGCGATGGGCCATAGACATAAACTGCAAAGGGACAAAAACCTGCGAGCGGATTCCATTCGGCCTTCCGGTTTCTGATTTCACTTGTTAAAATGCTAGCACAGCATAACTCCAAAGCGTAATTACTGACAGCGTTAAAAATGGCCGAGAACGGGAATAGGCCGGATTCTGTTTTCAAGCACCATTCCTCTAGGCCGCGAGTTGCCCCGCAGCTCCAGCACTCTACCCGCCCGCACGGACTGGCCGCCCTTAGCGCGGGCCTACTTGAGCTTGCTCCGCATAGAGTTTACCTGATTTCACTACAGCGAATGCCTGGGCATCCCGTACTTGCTTTCTGTTGCACTTGTCCTCACCTCGCGGTGGACGGGGGTTACCCGCTATGCTGCCATGGGGAGTCCGGACCTTCCTCCCGCCCATTGCTGGGCCAGCGGTGCTTCCCCGTTCTCGGCCATCCTCTACATACACCAGGAAAAGTGGGATTTAAAGCGCCGCCGGAGCGCGCATGGCCAACTCCTCCCCGGAAACCTGCCGGCAATGCCCGTCAGCACCCACCACAAAGGCATAATCCTCAATTTTCACCCCATCATCCGTTGCTTGAAAGTGCACAAAAGGCCCGCGGGGCAAGGGTGGCAAAGGCGGAGGGGCGGGAAGGGAGATGTTGTAAAGGGCCTTCAACTCACGAATGTCGTCCTCTTTCAGTTCCCGAATACTGCGCCCGGCGGGAAGGGCGGGATACATCACCGAATCGGGGTCACGGCTGTGCTTTAGCCCTAAAGCGTGCCCCAATTCGTGGAGGGCAACGGATTGGAAATCAATCTGGTGGGGCGGAACTTCATCGAGATCGGCACTAAACTGGAAATGCCGAAAGTTAAAGATAATATCGCAGTGGACAATTTCCCTAATCGGGGGGGGGCCTTGGCCATCGTCTCCATTGCTTCGCATAACCGTCCTCGTCCGGCAATAGGTGGTGGCCATGGCCGTAGATGGAGCACTGGGAAACCAATCGGTATGCATGTAAATGCCCATCGTCTGATCCCCGGGATAATCATCTAAGGAGGGGTGTTGTAGATTGAGTGCGTTGGCCAAGGGGTAGTCGAAAAAAGTGCGCACTCCCGCTCCGTTCCACTCTTTCATCATTTGTTCGATGGGGCCATGCCCCTCAATATCCAAGTTGGCGGCAAAATCCATCCGTTGGGCCAACTCCGCCCCTACTGAAAAGCGCAATTTTTGCTCGATGGCAACATCCCCCCAACGGGAGAAAGATTGGCCATCTCCCCAGGAGGGGAGTTCTCCATCGGGGGTGGTGATGCCTTCATTAAAAATTTCCTGGCGGGGCGGAGGTTCGTTGCCGCAAGATAAAAGCATCAGGCCAGAACACAAAATTGTAGGGATCATGGGATTCACGGGGTTCATAGAGAACTTCACCAAATCGCCTCCTGGTTGGGGATGCTTTAATGGTAAGGGAAGGAAAGAGAGTTAGACAAATGGCCTGGCAAGGGTTAGTTTTAGGCCCGCGTCTTTGAGAGCGTCACAGGGGGTAAAATGGTGCTTTTGCGCTTCTCTATTGTTTGCTTGGGCCTGTTGGCCAGTTGCCTGGCCACGGCGCGCGCCTCCCTGAAAAAAATGGCGGTGGAACTGGTGGAAAACAACGCCACCTTGGCCACTTCCAAGGCGCAAATCGCCTTGGGGCAATATGACCACCTGACTTTGTTGCTCAGCAAATCGTGGAATTTTAACTACCGCTTAGGCAGTCTCAACACCCAGTTGGCCAATTTTTCCGGAGCGGGGAATCCCTCGCCCTTTGACGAGGTAGTGCACAGTCTGAACATATCGCGGGATTTTAGTTTTGGCGGGAATTTGAGTTTGGGCAACACTTTGGCCCGACGGGAAACCATCGATCGGGGCACTCGCTACCGCTTTTGGCAGGAGCTGGGTTACCGCCAAAATTTGGGGCGCAACTTTTTTGGTTTTGAGTACCGCAAAGATGTGGAGCGCTCCCAGTTGAACAACCGCCTCAACGAACTGTCCCACGATGAAGAACTGCACGGGAAGCTGCTGGAGTTGGCCCAAGCCTATATCGAGTCCGGGCAGCACTTGGCCCTTTTAGAATTGCAGGGGGAGGCGAGACGGCGGGCAGAGCGCCGCCTGGAGGTCACCCGCCGGCGCGTCAGAGATGGCCTGCGCATGGCCGTGGACTTGTACCAAACCCGGGCGGCCCTCCACCGCCAGGAGGAATTGGTGCAGTCGGCACAATTGCGCTTGCAATCGGCGTTGGAAAACATAGGGAGACTGCTCCACCGTCAGGTAGCACAAAGTGAAGTGGCCAATTTGCGCCAGAATACTTTTCAACAGCGCCAGGCCCCCGGCGGGGAGAGTGCCGCCAACCGCAGCTTAAAGCGGCTCGAACAACAGCAACGGCTGTTCCAATCGGCCCTGGAAAAGTCCCGCTTTTTTCTCACCCCCAGGGTCGAGTTAAGCACTTTTTACCGCACCTCCCAGGTGGGGGGAGTTCGTTCCGGCACCTTGAGCGGGGGAAGTTTGGGAGGGGAACACAAAGAAGTGGCGGTGGCGCTGGATTTGTCGTGGAAGTGGGGCCGGCCGTTTACTAATACCGAGCGCCTGAAGGCGCGCCTCAATTTTGAAACCGCCCGCCACAACTTGCAAAAGTCGCGCACCGATGCGGCCCAATCGGTGGAAGTGCTCAAGGGGCATGTGGCCCTTCTCCAGCGCAATATCGCATCGGCCAGAGAGCGCCTGGAACTTTCGCTCAAGGCGCTGAGAGAATACAATCAATTGTACGATCGGGGGCGCGCCAACCTGGATCAAGTCATCCGCGCCGAGGAGGCCTTTATCGAAACGGAAATTAGTTATGTCAATTATGTGGCCGAGCGGGAAATTTCGGTGTACCGCCTGAGTCACCTGTATGGCCAGTTGCCAACTTTTATTCAAGAGGCCCCCGCCCAATGAGAAACCTGATTCACTACTTTATCGAACGCAGTTTGGTGGTCAATGTGATCACGGTGATCGTCACCGTCATAGGCGGGTTTGCCCTGTATTTCCTGCAAAAGGAAACCTTCCCCAGCATCGAATTTGGCCGCATTATGGTGCACACTTTTTACCCCGGTTCCTCGGCCGAAGATTCGGAAAAACTGGTAACCATTCCCCTGGAGAGAAGTATTAAAGGGGTGGACGGCATCGAGGAGATCAACGCCATCTCCCTGGAAAACAATTCGCGCATCTTTGTGAAAGTGGCCCCCGACGCCGAGATCAAAGAAGTCCTGGCGGATGTCAAAGACGCCGTGGAGGCAGTCACCGACTTGCCCGACGATGTGGAAGTGCCCAGGGTGGTCAACTTCCACAACAAACGCCGGGGGATCATCAATGTGCCCCTGACCGGAGGGAACTACCGCGACTTGCGGGTGGTGGCCAAAAAGCTGCGGGATGTCCTGGAGCGTTTTCCGGAAATTGCCGAAGTGGAATTGGATGGCCACCGCATCGATGAAATCCGGGTGGAAGTCGATCCGGTGGCGATGAACCGCCACCAAATTTCGGTGCGGGAAGTCCACCGCGCTTTGCGCGAGCGCAACCTCAACCTCTCGGCGGGACTCCTGGAGGCCCCGGGGGGCGACCTCTTCGTGCGCACTCTGGCCGAGTTTGAAGGCGTGGAAGATATTGAAAAAGTAGTCATCCGCTCCAACAATTCCGGGCGCAAGATTTTAGTGGGGGATGTGGCCTCCGTCGAGCGGGTGCCCACCCAGGGGGCGGTGCTCTTGCGCTCCAACGGTGCCCGCGCCATCTACCTGGATGTCAAAGCGCGGGAGAGGGCCGATGTCTTGCGGACAACCGCCAAAGTCAAGGCCAAAGTCAACGAGTTTTTTGACTCCGGCGACTACCCCGAAGTCAAATACGACTTCACCCGCGACCTCTCCTATTATGTCAAGCGCCGCCTAAACATTTTGAAGGACAACGGGTTGGTGGGCATGGTACTGGTCTTTTTGTGCCTGTTGGCCTTCCTCGACTTCCGCATTTCCGTGGTGACTTCCCTGGGAGCACCCATCGCCTTTATGGTCTCCTTCGTGGTCATGCACATCACCGGAGTTTCCATCAACCTGGTTTCCATGTTCGCCCTCATTTTGGTGTTGGGCATGTTGGTGGACGACTCCATCATCGTCTCGGAGCACTTCTACCAAAAGTTGGAGGACGGGATGCGGCCCAAACGGGCGGCACTGGATGCCGCCTTTGAGACAGTTCGCCCGGTGACCGCCACCATCCTCACCACCATCGTGGCCTTCGGGGCCCTCTTTTTTATGGGGGGAACCATGGGCAAGTTCTTGTGGTCGGTGCCGGCGGTGGTGATCATTTGCCTGTTGGCCTCCTGGTTCGAGTGCTTTTTTATTCTGCCCTCCCACCTGGCCGACTTTGTTCCGGTGGCCAAACACCGGGGACAACGGCGCTGGTATCACGCCCTCACCGAAATCTACATCCGGCATTTGAAAGTCCTGCTCAAATACCACTGGGCCATATTCGCCGCCTTTATTGCCGTTCTAGGAGGCTCCGTTTTTGTGGGCACCAAGATGGACTTTGAACTCTTCCCCGGGGACGATGTTCGCAATATCTATGTTCAAATCAAGGGAGCAGTGGGCACACCACTGGAGACTTCCAACCGGGCGGTGGCCAAGTTGGAACAGATGAGTTTAAAGGAATTGGATCAAAGCGAACTGGAACACCTGCGCTCCCGGGTCGGCATCCTCATCGAGGAGGGCAGCCGCCGCCGCAAGATCGGCGGCCACTACGCCTCTCTGGCCTTCAACCTCACCCCGCCGGATGTGCGGGCGCGCTCCACCGACCAAATCATCGAGGCCCTGGTGGAGAAGGCCCGGCCGCTGGTGCCGGGGTACACCGTCACCGCCAGTAAAATTCAGGGTGGCCCCCCGAGGGGCAAGGCGGTGGATATTCAACTCTCCGGGGATTCCCTGGAAGAGTTGCTCGATGCCGCCAAAAAGATAGAGGGAGAACTCAAAATTTGGCCCGGCATCACCTCCACGGAAATCGATTTTGAAGAGGGCAAGGAGCAAGTGATCATCGTCGTGGACGACGCCGAGGCCCGGCGACTGGGACTCTCCACCGCCACCATCGCGCTGGAACTCAGGCACTTGCTCTCCGGCGAGGAAGTCACCCAAATCCGAGAGTCCGACGAGGACATTAAAATCCGCATGTTTTTGGACGACCACGCCCGCACCCGGGTGGAATCCCTGCAACTCTTGCACATTGACAACCAGGAGGGCCGCCGCATTCCCCTCTCCAGACTGGCCAAACTGGAACGCCGGCCCGGGGCCTTCGTCATCCGCCGGCTCGACTACAAGCGGGTGATCTCGGTGCAGGCAACTATCAACAAAGCGGAGACGACCCCCATTCAAGTGGCCCAGACTTTTCGCCCCAAGGTGCGGGAAGTGGTGTCCCAATACCCCGGCATCGCCTTTGAGTTTGGCGGGGAAAACAAGGACACCAAGGAGTCCATGAGCAATTTGGCCAAGGCAGGGTGGATTGCCCTCTCCTGCATCTTTATCATTTTGGTGGTGATGTTCAATGGGCTTTGGCATTCCATCGTGGTTTTGAGTGCCGTGCCCTTAGGGCTTATCGGAGTGGTGTGGACATTTTTAATCGCCGGAAAATCCCTGGGCTTTATGGCCCTGATGGGGGTGGTGGCCCTGTCGGGAGTGGTGGTCAACGACTCCATCGTGTTGGTCAATTTTATCAATAAGAGGCGGGAGAGCGAAAAGGATTTAGTGGCGGCGGTGGTCGAGGCGGCGCGCTCGCGTTTCCGCCCCGTCATCCTCACCACCTTTACCACCGTGGCGGGCCTTCTGCCCATCGCCCACCCCACCATCTCCAAAATCCTAACCCTGGGGAGAACCGTGGACAGCGACCCCTTTATCCAACCCATGGCCTTAAGTTTTGCCTGGGGACTGATGTTTGCCTCGGTGGTGACTCTGATTTTTATCCCCTGTGGTTACATCGGTTGCGAACGGTTCAAACAGTGGTTTTTCAGCAAGGTTTGGCGATCCGAAGAGTGGGCCAGTGCGGGGAAATAGCTTTGGCAAAATGATTTCTCTGGCCTCCTTCGGCGAATCCCACGGCCGCGCCATGGGGGCGGTGGTGGACGGCATCCCCGCCGGACTGGACTTTTCCCAGGAAGACTTGCAACGGGCACTCGATCGCCGCGCTCCCGGCGTGAATGCCGGCACTACCAAACGGCGCGAACCCGACCGCGCCCAAGTCCTGTCGGGCATTTTTGAAGGACAAACCCTGGGCACTCCCATCGCCGTGGTGGTGGACAACCAAAATGCCCGTGCCTGTGACTATGCCTGGGCCAAAGCAGAATACCGGCCAGGCCACGCCGACCGGACGACACTGCAAAAATATGGCCGGCGCGACTGGCGCGGCGGCGGACGCGCCAGCGGGCGGGAAACCGTGGCCAGAGTGATCGGCGGTTACTTGGCCTCCCTGGTGATCCCCCACATATCGGTTCACGCTTTCGTTTCCCAACTGGGGCCTTTTGTCTGGCGGGGCACTCCCTCCGACTTAAACACGGCGGCGGACTGGGGGGCCTACAACTTCCCCGACGCTTCCAAGGAAAAGGCCATCGAGCACTATCTGGTGGACTTGCAGGAGCGGGGGGAGTCTTGCGGGGGCACTATCTCCTTGGTGGTGGACAACTGCCCGCCGGGACTGGGCGAACCCGTCTTCGACAAACTCAAGGCCGAACTGGGGCGCGCCCTGCTCTCCATCGGGGGGGCGGTGGCCTTCAGCTACGGACTGGGAGGGGACTTGGCCCACATTGAGGGCACTCGTGCCTCCGGCGATCGATCCCACTTTGGAGGCATCGAGGGAGGCATCAGCAACGGCGAGCGCATCACTATGCAAGTGGCCTTCAAACCCGCCAGTACAGTGGGGGAGAAGGCCCGTCAAGGCAGGCACGACCCCTGCATCGTCCCCCGCGCCGTTCCCGTCGCCCAAGCGATGGCCACCCTGGTTTTGGCCGATCACTACTTGAGGCAACGGGCCTATGCGCGGGAGTGAGACGCAAACCCGCCCCGTTTTGGCCAAAACCGTGTAAAAAACGCCCCAACGCAAACACTCTCTGGAATATGATTTGACAAAAATGAAAATATATGGTTTTATAAACCATATATGGCAAAAGCGAAATTGATTTTGCACAACAAAGTTTTACTCAATCACGGAGTGGTTGTAGAAATGAAAATTTGGAATGTTCAAGATGATATTCGCTACTCCAATGGTTATAAATACTCTCTCTTTGCCATTTATGGAGATGAAATTTTAGTCGGTTATGATAACCACTACCCCAAAGGGCACCACAGACATATAGGAAACAAAGAAGAAGACTATAATTTTACCACGCTAGAAAATTTAAAAAATGATTTTAAGTCCGATCTTGAAACCCAAATAGCAAAGAGAGGTTTAGGATGAAAACAAAAAAAATAAGGGTTCAAATAAAATCGCTGGACAGTGCCTTAAAGGAATTTACTGATACGGCAAAGAACATTCAACAACACAAAAAAGTCAACCCCCATCCCAAAAGCATTTATCTGGCCGATGTTGAAACGGCAAGAGCGCTTTTTACCGAGGGGAGACTTAAAATAATTCACATTCTTAAATCCAAAGAACCTAAATCTATTTATGCCCTGGCCAAATTGCTCAAGAGGGATTTTAAAAATGTCTACCACGATGTTTCTTTTCTGGCCCAACTGGGAATATTGACTATTGAAGAAAACAAAACCGGAAGGAAAGAGAAAAGGCCATCTTTAATTTGTGACAAAATCCTCTTTGAAATGGTGGCATAAAGGCCTGGCCCCAATATTGCATCTTGCATCATCCCCGCGGCCATAGGCCTTCAGGCCTGTAAGATCAGCGATTTAAGCGTAAATCGGCCAAAACCGGGTAAAAAATACCCACTCAAAAAAAATGTTGACTGAAATCATTTTTTAGTGTTTATTACCAAACACCAATGAGCAATGGTGCTCATTTTTTTGGAGGTTTTATGCAGTCCTTGAAATTGTCCCTTTGTCTCCTTTTCGCTGCCCTGATTGGCCTGGCCAGTGTCAACGCATCGGTGGCCACCACCGTTCTCCTCGATGAAGAGGGAAACCCTCGCTGTAAAATCGAGGGGGAACACGGCGACTATTTGTCGGCCGAGCGCTTTGCCGAGTTTGTGGAAAACGATCCCGCGGCCGCCGCCCTCGACGAGATCAACGCCTTGAGAGAGTGCGGCGATCAAGATGTGGCCTACGCCGGTATCCTCCTCGCTCCCCAGGAAATTCAGGCCGCGGCGATCACTCCAACTGCCCACAGGATCATAACGGCCGGGTTCATGGGTTTTCATTCTATCTTGCAATGTGCCTCAGGGGTCAGACATTCCAAAGAGCACGGTTCATGGTTTAGTAGAGCGAGCGACCCTGTTGCCTACGGCGCTTTTTGGGCGGGCCTACAATCAACTTTCCTCAAACCCTTTGATCCCACAAAAATTCCCGGCGTGGCAGACAAATTTCTCGTCATTTCTTAGCCACTCCTTTTTGCTTACTACGGTACTGGAGTGAGTGCCTATACTTTGTGCTATGTTCTCGATCGGAACACGCAATAAGCTAGAGCGAGAAATCAAATCGCAATCAAAAACGCCGCCCGCCCCTTGAATAGTTTTTATTCCTGGGCCAGGCGGCCTTTGTTTTGGCCAAAGAGCGGGCGGGAAATAAATTTCATCACTTTAAAGTTTGTAAAATCTAGTAAAGTGTTCTATAGTGTACTCGATGGCCATTTTTAAATTTGTTAGCTGGATTGTATCTTGGTTGAGCGATACAGAATCATTTGATTTTGAATGGGACAAAGGAAACATAGAGAAGAACAAGACAAAGCACGGAGTGGATGTGGAGGAAGTAGAAGAGGCATTTACACAACGGTTGGCATTCCCCCTTGGAAAACAAATTTATCCCAAATTTGATGAGGAGAGATTTGCCATAGTGGGGCCTACAAAAAAGGGACGATTCCTTCATATAGTTTTTACAATAAGAGAAAACAGGGTTCGCCCTATAAGTGCCAGACCGGCCCACAAAAAGGAGAAAGAGCATTATGGGAAAAAAATATTGCAAACGCTTGGAAGAGTATGAGGAACCTTCAGAATTTGATGAGGAGGGGTTTCTCAAGGCCATGAAAAGAGTTGCTGGCCGCAGAAAACCGACAAGTGTAGCGCTAGAACAAAAAGTCATCGACGACCTGAAAAAACAGGCCCTTAAACGCCATATACCCTACCAGGTATTGATGCGAGTTCTGATCACACAAGGCCTCAAAAGGTTAAAGAAAAAAGTTAAATCAACCTGAAAAAGTTTAGGATGAAAACAAAACTGGAAGGAAAGAAAAAAGGCCATCTTTAATTTGTGACAAAATCCTCTTTGAAATGGTGGCATAAAGGCCTGGCCCCAGCGGTGGGTGAGTGAATAGGTTTTGATATATTTTGACATATATCAAAACCTCTACTATAATTTTACTGATGTGGACTGTAGAATTTACCAGCCAGGCGGCCAAGCAAACAAAAAAACTGCCTCTGGGTATCCAACAAAGATTACAGGCCCTGGTATGTGCAATGGAAGAAATGGGGCCAGTACAGGGCCATTGGCAAAATTATTCCAAGTTGAGCAGAGATATTCACCATTGCCATTTAACCTATCGGTATGTTGCCGTTTGGAAAGTAGAGGATAAAAAGGACAAAAGAATAGGAGTGGTTTATGTCGGAAGTCGTGAAAAAGCACCATATTGAAATTAAGATCGGCCTAAGGCGTCCTCGCTTTTACACTGTGCCGAAAGAGATCGTCAATGGCCTAGAAAAAGTTTTGAAACAGTATTTGAGCGATACACAAGGGAGAGTTTCCCCCAATGAGGTTTTTAAAGAGATAAACCAGAAATATTCTAAGGCGGGAAATGTTCTGGCAGGCCTGAGGCTCAGAGACGGCATGACCCAGGCCCAATTGGCGAAGAAAATAGGGAGTTCTCAATCCGCCGTGGCGGCCATTGAAAACGGCACACGAGGCATAGGAAAATCCCTTGCTGCAAAACTGGCAAAAGTTTTTAAAACTAACAGCAAGGTTTTTTTGAAAAAATAGCGGCCGATCGCCGCTTGACGCAACAAGCCTATGCGCGGGACTGAGGCGCAAATCGGCCCCTCATCGGCCAAAACTGCGTAAAAAACCCCACTCAAAAAAAATTGACGGAAATTATGCTTTCCTATATATTCCAGGCACTCGGCAAATGATGGAATTTGCCCGCAATCCTTTTTGGAGGTTCTATGCAGTCTTTGAAATTGTCCCTCTGTCTTCTTTTCGCCGGCATGATTGGCCTGGCCAGTGCCAACGCATCCGTGGCCGCCGCCGTTCTTCTCGACGAGCAAGGAGTTCCCCGCTGTAAAATCGAAGGGGAACACGGCGACTATTTGTCGGCCGATCGCTTTGCCGAATTTGTGGAAAATGATCCCGCAGCGGCCGCCGCCCTCGACGAGATCAATGCCTTGAGAGAGTGCGGCGACCAGGATGTGGCCTACGCCGGCATCGTCCTCGCTCCCGAAGAAATCGAGGCCGCGGCGGTCACTCCATTCGCGCGCGGAGTGATCATGACCACAATTGGAGTTTTCATTGCCTTAACTGAATGTAATATTGGCACTAAACGGGCCAAAGAATCAGCACCGTGGTTTACTGGGGGCGTTGTTGCCTCTGGAACCTATGGTGCCTTTTTCGCAGTGGCATTCAACTCACTCCTTCCCGCTGCTAAAGTTGCTAAAAAGGGGGTCGTCGCTCTTTCCGCCCCATTAGTTCTAGCTTACTACTTTGCGGGAACAGGCTCCTATTCTTTGTGTTACTTTATCAACAAGAGATAGCAAATCGGGTTGAGATCAAAAATGCCCTACAGTGGACAATAGCGACAACCAAATCGTCACTCCGGGACTGGCCTACCTGCACCGCGAGTGGCGAGACATTACCAGCGACCTGATCCTGGTGGTGACCGAACCCCACACCTGGCAACCCTACCGCTCCAAGTTGGGCCTAGATGAGCACATTCCCGGAAAAACCGTGCAGGTCTTTGAGGCCCCGCGCGGAGAGGCCAGCAAAACCGCCCAAGTGTATTTTTCCGCGCTGGATTTTTTTCTCAAAAAGAAGATTCACCGCCGTGCCTGCCTGGTGGCGGTGGGGGGAGGGGCCACCCTCGACCTGGCGGGGTTTGTGGCCGCCACCTTATTGCGCGGGTTGGAGTGGTGGGTAGTGCCCACCACCCTGCTCTCCATGGTAGACGCCAGCATCGGCGGCAAAGTGGGCATCAACTGGAATGGGGCCAAAAACCAAGTCGGCGCTTTCCACTCCCCCCGCAAGATTTTTCTGTGTGCGGAATTTCTCTCCACCCTGGGCGACGACGAGTGGAGCAGCGGCGTGGGCGAGATGGTGAAAACCAGTTTTTTAGACGGGGGCGTCTCCCAACTCTTAGAAGAGCGCCGGCCCCTGGGGGAAATCCTCTTGGCCTGCGCCCAGTACAAGCAGGCAGTGGTGGCGAAAGGCCAACGGGAAGGGCGTGCGCGCCGGGTGCTCAACTTGGGCCACACATTTGGCCACGCCCTGGAGCAAATCTACCAACTGCCCCACGGCGAGGCGGTGTACTGGGGCATGGGCCTCATCTTCCAACTCTACGGCGGCCAGGCCCTCTTGCCCAAACTCAAAGCGAGGGCCATGCAACTGTGGGCCTCCCCGCGCTGGCGAGCGCCCGCCCCCTGGTGCGGCCGCGGATTCCCCGCCACCGAGATATTGAACCTGATAGACAAAGACAAAAAGGCCATTTCTAGCGAGGCGATAGAACTGGTGCTCATGCAAGAGATCGGCCGGCCGATGCTGGAAGTGGTGTCGTTCGCCGATTTGGCCCAACGACTGGAACAGAATCGTGAGTTGCTGGAAAATTTCACCCTCTAGTTTTACACCCGATGTGCGGTGCTGGCGCGGCCCAACTTCTAAAAGCTACGCCAACCGCCTGCTCATCTTGGCCACTCTCCACCCCGCCCCCGTCAACATTTCCCGCCTGCCCCCCTCCAGCGATGTGCTCACCCTGGTGGATTGCCTGCGGAAAATTGGCCTGCACATTACTCTAGTCGAGTCGCCGGAAGGGCCAGAGACATTTGAGGCCACCGTTTCCAATTCTTTCCCCGCCTGCGAACCGCAAGATGGCCGGCCCCTGACTTTGGAAAGTGGCGACGGAGGCACTACTAACCGCTTTTTGATGGGCCTCTTGGCGCGAGGGAAGAAGGCCTATCGCCTGCACCCCGCTGGCCGCATGAAAGAGCGCCCCGTGCAGGCCCTACTGGATGCCTTGCAATCCCTGGGAGTGCACACCCGCCGGGGCGGAGACGACTTCTGGTTGGAGATTCAAGGCCCCCTGCGCCCCCCCCGCCACATTGAAGTGGATGCCCGCAAGTCTTCCCAAATGGCCAGCGCCTTAGGCCTCGCCTTGGCAGACGAGACGGCCCAAGTGACGGCCAGCACTCCCTGTGCCTCCCCCGCTTATTGGCGGTTGACTCAAAAATTGGTGGAAGATTTTAAAAACGGCACTGTGAATTGGCAGGTGCCGGTGGATTGGAGTGGACTCTCCTACCTTCTCGCTCTGGGCCTTTTGGAGGCCCCAGTGCTGCTGGCAAACGCCGGCGATCCCGACCCCTGGCAGGCCGACAGCACTTTTTTACATCTCATTCAAGAGATGGGCGGACACCCCCGTCAAACCCCGCAGGGCCTTTTTCTCTCCCCTCCCTCCCAATTGTCACCCATAGAGGCCGATGCCCGCCAGTGCCCCGACTTGATCCCCACCCTGGCGGTGGTGTGCAGTTGCGCCGGGGGCACCAGCAAACTCACCAACCTGGACATTTTGCGCTCTAAAGAAAGTGACCGCATAGAAGAACTCCAGCGCCTGCTGGCCCATTTTGGAGTTCGCCACACCTTTGCAACGGAAGCGGAAACTTTGAGCATTGATGGCCCCACTCCACGCCAGATTGCGCCCACCACTTATTGGCCCCCGCCGGATCACCGCCTGGTGATGTGTGCCGCCCTCTTTATGCGCCTTCACGGGGGTGGGGCCCTCCACAACGCCCACCACGCCGCCAAGTCTTTTCCCCAGTTTGGGGCCATTTTGTTAGATGGGCCTCGCTCTTCTTCCCCGTATTGACTTATAAGGCAATTTGCCTTATAATGGAAAAATGCCGGGGACTCAGGTTGACTTTACCAGGCAATTTGAGAAACAACTTCTCAAATGCCCCGTCAATATTCAAAGAAAGGCCCTGGCCTGGATTGGGGTCGTCGAAAAAATAGGGATTAGAGAGGTTCGCAAAAGTCCCGGTTATCACGATGAACCTCTTATGGGGAAACGCCGTGGACAGAGGTCAATCAGATTGAATCGGGGGTACCGTCTCATTTACCGAGAAATTAAAAAAGGCATTTCTATTGAACTCGTTGAGGTGAACAAACATGGTTATTAAGAAAAAAAAATCGGCCTACGAAAGATTGTTAAAGAAAACGGGATTGCACATCACCTTTGCCAATCACCTTGAGTCGATTATTGAAACCGATTTTGAAAGCCAGGCCGCTTGCGCCAGAAAAATCGGCATGGCAGCCCAATCCTTAAATGACTACACAAAAGGCAAAAGGATTCCGACGCCCTCTCTCGCCGGAAAAATGGCCCACAAATTGGGTTACCCCGCCGAACTCTTTATTGCTTTGGCCCTATCCGACTTATTAAAGCGTTCCGGGTATCAATACGCTGTAGAACTCAAGGCCATTGCCTAGGACATCCCACCACGCCGCCAAGTCTTTTCCCCGATTTGGGCCAATTTTGTCGGGAAAATTTTAAAAAATAAAATCCTGAAATTCAAGGCCTCTAGTGATTTCAAGTACTTAGAGATCGGGATACTCCACAGAAAAGTGCTGTAATTTCAATATGTTGCAGCAAAACCCTGTAAAAATTACACGCTATGCATAAAAATAATGCAAAGCGCCTCATTTTGTTTTAATATAGTGCATCCATTGCTGTGTATCAGAATAGAAAAGGAGGTAGACTATGAACCAGAAAACGAGAACCAACAGCAGCTTTTTTGTATGGCCTTTGGCCATCTTTACCGCCCTCTCCCTAGGCGTCCACGCCCAGGACGAGGGATCCTTCGACCAGGGATTAGAGGTCGATCCAGGGGTGTACAATTCCGAGAGAATTGACATCGACGGCATCTTTTCTCCCCCCAAAAGGGAAACCCACGCCGATCGGGCGAGGCAAGAGCGGCGCAAACTGATGCGCGCCATTGAAGAGGGGATGGAGCAAAAGGTTGAAGAACAGCGTTTCAAACAGGAAAAAGAAATCGCAGGACGCTTGAGGCGCAACCTGGAAAAAGTCTTGAGTGGCGATGCCGACAAGGCCCCCGCACCCAAGTCAGTCGCCAAAAAACCCGTTCCCACTAGGGCGCAAAGTATCCTCAACAACCAGGTATCCTTTGTCTTTGGTGCTAAACACTACGCCGAGAGCGAAGGAGTTTTAAACCTGGACGGTTCGGCCAATAAATTTGGCATCGGCCTGGATGCCCAGATGGGTGATAATTTTTCCTTTGGTGTCGAAGTCGGCCGATCGACCATGGCGGCCTCTTACGAAGACAACTGGGGATTTAGCGGACTCGGCCTGGGTTTGGGTTATCCCTTGTCCTACAACTCCGCCCGCGTCGACTACGATAGCTGGGACTTGGCGATGAAGGGCAAATTTTACATCAGTTCCTTTACCCGCGTGCGCATCCGTCCCTACTTTGGACTTTTGGTGGGTGCTAACCGCTCTTCACTGGAGTTCGTCAACGAGGCGGAAATCTACGGTTATGCGTATCCCAACTACGACTATGGCCGCGACAACAAAGTTTCCGGTGTCAATGTGCGCGGAGCGGCCTTGGCGGGAGCGGAAATCAATGTCGCCCGCAATGTGGGGTTGGGACTCGACTTCCGTTACTCCAAGTTGCTCAAGTCGGGGTTTGACACGACTCCCAACAACAATCGTGCCAGAACTTACGATTACCGCCGGGACTTTCTCAATTCGGTGGGCGACGAGATCGAAAATCTCGATGTGTGGGGAATCAACCTGTCCATCGCCCTGTTGTTTTAACAGTTTCCTAGGGCCTATACTCCTTTTCTCACTGTACCCTGAACAACCCCTCCCCAAGGAGGGGTTGTTTTTTTGCCAAATCCACCCTTTTTTAAGTATATTGACATTGTATATATAATTAGTATAAACTCTAACCTGTGATATTTGAATGGGATGAGGCCAAGAATGAATATGAAGAAAAAATATAATCTGAAAAAGCTGAAGAAGCGTCCGGGAAAGGCCAAAATTGACTCCAAGGCCAACAAAGTTCCCATTAGCTTGAGAGTGGACAGCGCGGTGCTGGTCGATTTAAAGACGGAGGCCCAGCGCCAGGGAACTCCCTACCAGACTTTGATCGGCAGTATTCTCCACCGATATACCCGCGGGGAATTGGTCGATCGCAAATCAGTTGAAATGTTGAAGGGCCTGTTGGCCTCGTAAATTGGCCCAACTTCACTCGACGCGAAACGGAGGGGTTGTTTTTTTGCCAAATCCACCCTTATACTTTCTCCATTGCACAAACCCAAGGGGGGCCTTATGTCATCGCATCCAGTGTATATCGTCAGCGCCAAGCGCTCGCCCCAGGCCAAAGCGGGGACTCAACTCAAGGGCGTAGCGGCCCCCTACTTGGCGTCCTATCTCGTGCGTCATGCGCTGGATCAGACGGGTATTCCCGATGTGAAGGTAGACGAAGTGATCATGGGCAATGTGGGCAGTCCCGCCGAGTACCCCAACTTGGGCAGGGTGGTGGCCCTGGAGGCGGGGCTGCCGGAAAAAATCAGCGCCTACACCGTCCACCGCAATTGTGCTTCAGGACTCGAAGCGCTGGCCCAGGGATTTTTGAAACTGGCCAGCGGGCGGGCGCATGTAGTGGCCGTCGGGGGCGTGGAAAATATGTCCCAAATGCCCCTGCTGTACTCACGGCCCATGGCCGAGCTGTTCCTCAAAGTGGTCAGGGCCAAAACGGTGGTGCAAAAATTGCAGGCCCTGGCCCAATTTCGCCCGCCCCACTTGAAACCCGTCATCGCCATCGAGTTGGGTTTGACCGACCCCTTTTGCGGACTCAACATGGGCCAAACCGCCGAAGTCTTGGCCCGGGAGTTGGACATCAGTCGGGAGGCCCAAGACCAATTCGCCAACCGCTCCCACCAACTGGCCACGGAGGCGCAAAAGGCGGGGCGCTTTCAAGAGGAAATCCTGCCCATCGCCACAGGCCCTGCCCACTCCCGCTTGCTGGAAAGCGATGTTGGCCCACGCCAGGACAGCACCGTGGAGGGACTCGCCAAAATGCGGCCCTATTTCGACCGCCGCTCGGGCACTGTGACGGTGGGCAACTCCTGTCCCATCACCGACGGTGGCTCGGCCCTCTTGTTAGCCTCCGAAGAGGCACTTAAAGAGTTTCAACTGGAACCCCTGGCGCGGGTGGTGGACTACCACTTTTGCGGCCTCGATCCCAAGCGCATGGGCATGGGGCCGCTGTTGGCCTCCCACGGGATTTTCCAACGCACCGGCATGAACTTGGAACAAATGGATTTTATCGAAATCAACGAGGCCTTTGCCGCCCAAGTGCTGGCGGTACGCCGGGGATTTAAAGAAAAGTCGGTGGCGGAAAAGTTTGGCCTGGATAGCGCTCCGGGGGAAATCCCCGAGGAAAAATTGAATGTGAACGGCGGGGCCATCGCCCTGGGGCATCCGGTGGGTTCCACCGGCAGTCGCCTAGTGGTGACTTTGGCCCACCAACTCAAACGGCAAAAGGCCCACTACGGGCTGGCCAGCTTGTGCGTCGGCGGCGGGCAGGGCGGTGCCGTCATTATTGAAAATTTGGTGAGGTGACTATGCCTATGGCCGCAAACCAGAAAATTAGTTTTGAAATTAAAGATAAATTGGCCTACCTGGGATTCGGCCACCGCGAGGAAAAGAGCATGGCGGTTCTCGGCCGGGATACCTTGCGGGAACTGGAAAACATTCTTTCCACTCTGCGGGACAAACGGGCCGAATTGCGCGGGGCCATTTTTTTCAGTCACCTGGAAAAATGTTTTTTGGCCGGGGCGGACATCAATTTGATCGCCTCCTTGACCAGCGAGAGCGAGGGCGCGCGGGAGGCGGAGGCGGGACAGGCCCTATTCAACCAAATCGAAGACCTGCCCTTTCCCACCGTCGCCTGCGTGCACGGGGTGTGCCTGGGAGGGGGAACCGAGTTGGCGCTGGCGTGCCAAACCCTCTTGCTGGCCGAGGGGGCGGGCACCCAAATTGGCCTTCCCGAAGTCAAGCTGGGCATCCTGCCTGGTCTGGGGGGAACTTACCGCCTGCCCCGCCGGGTGGGGCTGCCCACCGCCCTAGACATGATTTTAACCGGCAAAACCCTGGTGCCGGCCAAGGCCTTCAAAGTGGGACTGGCCGATGCCGTCTATCCCAAAGAGCGCCTGCTGGCGATGGCGCGCAAACACATCGAGGGCACTGCCCCCCGCTCCCGCCCACACCCCAAAAACTGGTGGTTGGAAAATTTCGTCGGCCGCAAACTGGTCTTCCAAAGAACTTGCGAAACTGTGCTCAAGCGCACCCGCGGCCTGTACCAGGCCCCCCTCAAAATTTTGGAGGCAATGGAAGAGGGCATGAACAAGGGCCGCAGCAGTTACCTGAGTCTGGAGGCCCAGGCCTTCGGGGAACTGTGCGTGGGGGAGCAGTCCAAAAATTTGCAGCACATTTTTTTTATGAGCGAAAAGGCGAAGAAATACCAGGGGCCGGCCAGTTCTGGGAAACTCCCAGTCCTTTCCCGAGGAGCATGTTTGGGGGCGGGAACCATGGGCGGGGGGATCACCTGGCTCATGGCCAATCAAGGTATGTACCCTCTGATGCGCGACTTGAACACCAAGGCCCTGGAACTCGGCCTGGCCCAGGCCAATGCCAATTTTGCCGGAGCGGTAAAACGCAAAAAGATGAGTCCCAGTGATCTCCAACGCAAAATGCGATCCATCACAGCCCAGAGGGGCCTGGCCGGTTTCGGACGGGTGGACTTGTTGGTGGAGGCCATCGTGGAAGATATGGCCATCAAAAAGAAGGCCCTGGCGGAGGTGGAAAAACACATGCACTCCGCGGCCCTCATCACCTCCAACACCTCCTCCTTGAGCATTGAGGAAATGGCGGGGGCGCTGGAGCGGCCCGAAAACTTTGCCGGACTCCACTTTTTTAATCCAGTTCACCGTATGCCCCTGGTGGAAATTATCACCCATTCCAAAATCGCCCCAACGACCGTGGAGGCCCTCTACCGCTGGGCCTTAAAGTGCAAGAAAACCCCGGTGGTGGTGAAAGATGGGCCAGGGTTTTTAGTCAACCGCATCCTGATGCCCTACCTGAACGAAAGCGCTTTCCTCCTGGAGGAAGGCCATGGCACCGAGGCCCTGGATGAAGTTTGCCTGGATTTCGGTATGCCCATGGGGCCATTGCGCCTGCTCGACGAGGTGGGGCTGGATGTGGCGGCCAAAGTGGCGGCGGTCATGCGCCGGGGATTGGGTGAGCGCGCCCAATCCAGTCCCCTACTGGAAAAAATGGTGGAGCAAGGCCACCTGGGCAAAAAGTCTGGCCGCGGTTTTTACCTCTACGACGAAAGGGGCAAACCCCGCGGGGTAAACCGCGCCGCCGAGGCCCTCTTTTCCGGCGGACGGCAAAGGCGCAAAGACAAGGCCCATGTGCGCGAATTGCAATGGCGTCTGTTCTTACCCATGGTCAACGAGGCGGCCAGCATTTTACAGGACGAACTGGTGTCTGGCCCCTCGGCCATAGACCTGGGAATGATCTTCGGCATTGGATTCCCCCCCTTCCGCGGGGGACTGCTGCGCTATGCGGACGGCGAAGGCCTGGGCAATATCGTAGAGGCCTTGCAGCGCTTTGCCGGCGAGGTGAACGAGGTGCGCTTTCGGCCGTGCGAACACTTGGAAAAACTCGCCTCCCGCGGGCAAAATTTCTACTCGGCCGAGGGGTAAATTTGGCCTGATCTATTTAAGGCCATTGACAGATTTTTACGAAAAATATTAAAATCTTCATAGAAGTTTACCATGTACCTAAGGGAAGATGATGATTGAAGTCAAGGTGGTGACAAATTATTTGCTTTCGTTGTCTGACCCAGAAGTTGGGGATGGTATTTCCAACCTCAAGTTGCAAAAACTACTCTACTATTGCCAAGGATTTCATTTGGCCATCAATGGCGAACCTCTATTTAATGATTCCATTGAGGCATGGGAACATGGGCCTGTCGTTCCGAATGTTTACCACGAATACAAAGGTTTTGGTTCCGATAATATTCCGATCTCTGAGGGGGCCGATTTATCGCTCGTCATATCTCATAGCGAAGTCAAGGAAGTTGTCGATGAAGTGTATAATGTTTATGGGCAATTCTCTGCTTGGAAACTTAGGGATATGACCCACAACGAACCCCCATGGAGTGAAACTCCCAGAGGTGAAGTCATTTCCCACGGTAAATTGAAGAACTATTTTTCGACGATGATTTTGCACGAAAGCTAAAAATACCCATGAGAAAAAAGATTAAAAAAGGCAAGGCCCATCAGGGCCATAAGGTGCATCTTCCAGTAAATGTGGCCGAGACGACTCAGAATAGAAATATGCTTCATCCTGCGTTTAGCTTCAAATACCTTTCTTCAAATAAAGATTATTCTCTAGATCAATGTAACCAGCGGGAAAAAATTGACCTCCTTTTGAAATTGTTTCAATTATCTCAAGTGCCATGGAGTCAAATTCAATCTGCCCATAGACACGGGATAGGGCATGAAACCATCAACAGGACAGCAATTAGAACGCCAATTCCAACCGTTGTAGGAGAGGATGTGAGATTGTTGGCGTTTAGATTTTCAAAGAAAAAACCAATGGTCGGTTATCGTCGGGATAAGGTTTTTTACATTCTTTGGATTGACCGTAAATTCAAACTTTACGATCACGGTGGGTAACTTTGCCCCCATCTTAGGCAAATTCCTTTTGCTTGCCCAATTGGGCCAAACTGTGGAATGATGGCCAAATGAAAGCTAAAAGCATGGCCAGTTAAGTTTGGCCCTGCCCTTTTTCCGCTACTTTGCCAGCTATATCTTCGCCGCCAAAACTCGTCAGCGGCCCCTGTTTTTGGCCCTGACGGGCCTTTGCATTTCCAGCTTTGCCCTGATGGTCTTGCAAAGTGTGATGGGGGGGCTGCAACACAAAGTAATGGAACGCTCCCAGGCAGTGGTGGGGACGGGGGTGATTTGGCCCTCTTTTCAAGAACCGGAGCGGGTGCTCGCCCTGGCCCAATTCTTGCGCCAGCGGGGGTGGGTGGCGATTCCCGAGTACCAGGCCGAAATGTTGGCCAAAGCTGGCCCCCAATTGGCCCCGGTGGTGGTTCACGCCCTGGATGGCGAGGACGAACTGCCCCCCTTCCTGGAGGGCCTTGAACTGGGCGAGTTGATCCTCTCTGGCCACCTGGCGGCGCGCTTGAATGTCGTTCCTGGGGACGGCGTGCGCCTGATCGACCCCGCCTCCGTGGACTCCTTTATCGGTGATGTCCCGCGCACGGTGGGCCTGTACATCAGCACCACCATCGACACCCAGGTTCCCCAAATTGACCGCTATCATATATGGGTGGCGGCCAGCAAAATGCACAACCTGATCCGCGCCCGCGCCTACAATGCCGTCCGCCTCTACACTCCCTTTAAAGAAGGGCAACTCACCTCCGCCCTGGATGGCCAATACCGGGGGGAGTACCGCCTGCTCACCTGGGAGGCGCAAAACCAAACCCTGGTGTGGGCGCTCAAGCTGGAAAATATGGCCATGCTCTTTCTCTTCTCCGGCATGACCCTGTTGGTGGGGTTGTGTGTGGCCAGTGCCCTGATGATCTTTTTGGACAAAGTCAAAGTCGACCTGGCCAGTTTTTGGATACTGGGGGCGGATCAGAAAACCCTGGGGAGCGCTTGTGGCCGCTTTCTGCAAATGGTGAGCATTGGCAGCATTGGGTTGGGGATGCTCTTGGCGGGCGCTTTTTTGTGGGGCCTGGATCAGTGGGGCAGCGATTGGATGCCCTCGGTTTTTGTCGAGCGCCGCATTCCGGTCAAAGTCGAGTGGCGTGGAATGTTGACTTCCTTTTTCATTCCCTACGCCATCAGCACCACCGTGGTTCAATGGGTTTTGCACACATTCAAGCGCGAGCGCAATTACCTCAAACAAGTGCGCACCATCAATGCCTAGCCACAGTTCACACTTCAGGCCATCTTGTGAGTCAGCTTCGCCATCGCTCCCTGCGATGTGCGTTTCAGCACACCTCAGTCGCTCTGTCTCGCTTCCCCCCAATCTGACCTAAATTGTGAACTGTTAGATATGAGTACAATGCCTAAATTGAGGCCTAAGATTTTTGATGTGATCGTCGTCGGTTCCGGCGTGGCGGCCCACGCCTTTCTGGAAGAGGCCGTGCGGGAAAAATTCGACGGTTCCATTCTGTGGGTGTCCGCCCCCGGGCAACTCACCCCGTGCAGTCTGCGCTCCACCGCTCTGGTGGCCAGACAGGGAGTGCGCCGGGGCGTCTCTCCCCTGGGCGATCTCTTGGTGGAGGGATGCAAACGCTTCTCCCAGTGGTGTGCGCGGGTGAGTCCTGCGGGAGTGGAACCCTTGATCAATTGGTATTGGCCACGGCCTTCCCACCCCAGTGATAAGGAATACTTGATCCGGCGCTTTGGGGCCGCCGAGTATAGCGAAAAGGGATGGATTGTAGACGCGCCGGTTTTCTTTCCGTTCTTGGGCCAGCGCCTGTCTGGCCTTCTCGATCTGCAACGGGAAGAGGCCCTGGTGACCGCCCTGCGGGAAAACGGGGATCATGTCGAATTGCAAACTTGGAGAGGCGAAAAGTGGCGGGGAAAACAGGTTTTACTGGCCACCGGCGCTCATGGCCGCCTCTTCCCCTTGAGTGCCGATGCCGTCCCCCAGGGCCAGGCAGTGCCCGGCCACTTTTTGGTCTGGGAGGGAGTGGATTGGCCACACCCCACCACCCGCTGGAAAGTGGGGCCTTGGAACCTGATCTACCGCTCCAAACAGCGCACTCTATGGCCCGGTTCGAGCGTGGAAAAAGACGGCATCACCGCCCCCCGAATCCAGCAGTTTCGGCCCCTGTGGCGGGAAATGAATCGCCTCTTTGAGAATCTTCCCCCGCTGGATCAGGCCCGGGTGATCACCGGCATCCGCCACCGTGGCGAGGGCCGCAGGCCCTATGCGGGCCTTTTGCCCGGGCACACTCGCACTTACCGCCTGACCGGCCTCTATAAAAGCGGTTTCACCCTGGCCTGGAGTTTGGCCCCGCGGGTGTGGCGGGAGATGGGCCAAGTCTAACGAAAATCCTTAGCTTGTTTTTTACAGAAAAAAAGAAGATCAAGCGACGGATTTTTTGGATATGAACTTCCCATCTCGCACTATGGTATCCCCGTGAATTCCAAGGCCGCTAGGCCACTCCAAGGCCCCAATATCATCTAACCAAACTTCCTTGAAACAACTCACATTCCACAGAGGCCTAAATATTTCTCCCTTGCGATTCAAAATAAATGACATATCGTATTCATAAATATCTCCATTTCCCATCTCACATTCAAGTGTAAAATCATCTCTTGCGACGACTTTGACTATTTCCCTTATTTCGCTCATCTGTCCGCCCCTTTTATTGGTTTAAATATCTTGTCTTTCCTCATCATCTCCCAATTCTCCAACAACTGTTTTTTATATTGTCTGGCCCATTCTTTAACAAGTCGCTCCCCGGCGATAGGAAAGCGGCCTTTCATCTTTTCGCTAGTTTCAATATCAAAACTCGCTTTAAATTTTCCGTATTGTGCATGAAAATGGGGAGGAGCATGTTCGTTCCAGTACATCTTAATCACAATTCCAAAAAATCGGGATATTTCTGGCATTATCAGACTCCCTCTCTTCGTTCACCGGGTGGGCCACCTCCAATCGTCTTTTGGAAGGCCCCTATACGAAATATACCGTGTGGCCTTTTATGTCAAGGGATTTCTCTTCGATGGCCCTACGCCGGCCTCTACAAGACTGGTTTCACTCTGGCCTGGAGTTTGGCCCCTCAGGTGTGGCGGGAAATGGGCCAAAGTGGGCCACTCAATTTTCCCCTGGAAAAATCACCGCCCAGTAGTTTTTAACTAGGTCGAAGTAGAAGTACACCGAACCGAGAAAGGCCACCAATAGAGCGCCGATCAAACTCAAGGATCGGCACATAAACAAATTGGAGCGAATATTGGCGCGCTTGGAGTTGGGGCCGAACCATTCGATGCCGGGGTTTAAATGGATGCCCAAAGTTCCGTAGAAAAGCACGAACATGATCAAGTTGAAGATGATAGAAATGCCCTTGCGGTAAATGTCCAAGTGGATCAAAATGGCGACGGAAACCACATAGGCAACAAAGACCAGAAAACTGTAGGCCAATAAAAAGGTAGTGAATCTTTTGGCCAGAGATTCAAGTGTTACTTTTTCCAAATCCACCATTGACTCTCCTTCACCTTCATGGTCGATCAGCAATGGCCTTCAAATAAAATATAACAAGTTCCTTCTTGAACTCGAAAAAATTGATGGTAAATGGGAGAAGTGTTTTCCTATATAACACTGTAGGAGTTCACTTCTTCTTCCTTGAAAAGCAAAATATTGTTAATACCTTAGTAAATTTTACTTAAAAACGAAACTTAAATTTTATAACATCTTGAGTTGGAAAAAATTATCACAATGTTCAAGTTTTAAGAAACTCCAAATTCTCCACTAAAAGAAGAGGCAGGCGGCCCCTCTGGGCCAGGCAGTATGTACCCGGCCACTTTTTGACCTGGCAGGGAGTAAATTGGCCACACCCGCACTTACCGCCCGGCGGGCCTCGACAAAAACGGCCTTACCCTGGCCTGGAGTTTGCCCCCGCGGGTGTGGCGGGAGATGCAATGCAATTATTTCTGCAAGTTAAAGAGGACTTTGGACAAAATATAGCAATCCCGTTCATGTATTTGCTCCAAGAGAGAATCAAAATCGACTTCTTCACCGGCCAAAAAGGCCTGCATGAGGTCTGCGAGTAGAGCGAGGTTGGTATCGCGGAAGAGAAAGGCCGTTCTGGTATTTCTCACAACCTGGCGAATGTCGGCCATGGAATGGCCACGCCGCTTAAAAAAAGTGACCGCCTTGTCAAATTCCCCAATATTAATTTTAGAAAAATCACTAAGGTCGTTTATCATCATCTGGTCAACAATTTGTTTGGCCTCTTCACCGCCCCCAAGAAAGGCCTCCAGATGCTGGGCGATGAATGAAAGGGTTTCATCGCGCACAACCATCGCCGATCCAGCGTTCTCCTCAAAGGCCTCCCGTATGTGGGCCATAGAGTGGCCGCGCTCTTTCAAAAAATCCACCCCCTTGTCAAATTCTCCAGTGTTGATTCGGGAAAAGGCCGCCAAATTTTTCATCATCATTTTATCGACGATCTTTTGCGCCTCTTCACCGCCACCAAAAAAATCTTCCATGTGTAGGGCGATGGATTCTAGTCCATCGTGAATATACAGAGCGGCAGCGGCATTGCCATTTTTAAAGGCCTCTTTAATCTTGGCCATGGAGTGGCCACGCCGTTTTAAAAAAGTGACCCCTTTATCAAATTTGTCCGTGTCGATCCGAACAAAATCGGCGGTATTTTTGAGCATCATATTTGTGGTGAGTTCCCAAGCGCAGAGATAATCGTCCACAAAATCCACAAAGATAGAACTGTCGGCGGTGGAAATGCCCGCGCTTGCAAAACGGCCTTTGAGATCGGCGATAAACTTCGTCCGGTCAAAATCCCCCAAACGGCCCTTCCTGTCAAAAACATCGCTAAACGGGAATATTAAGGACTGCCTGGTTTGTGGATCGTAATCTTGCAAAAAACTTTGCAAGAGTTCCATCATCTCTTCAACCGGAGTTTTGTCCTCTCGAAAAAATTCCAGGAAATAAGTGGCGGTACTCTCCTTAAATTCGTATTGAAATCCGGAAAGGGACTTGCCGATCTTTTGAATGACGGCATCCCTCCCCGCCCAAGCGGACATAATGTCCACTGTTTGCCTAAATCTCGGATACTTCACGGTTTTCAAATAACCGGTGCTGTTTCTCAGGATTCTGAGGGTTTTGTGAATCCCGATATTTTCCACCAGAAAGTCTAAAAACTGGTGCGCCTCTTTGGCCGTCCAATCTCTCACACGAAGAGTTATCTTTGCCGACCAGACCGAGGCATTGCCCTTAATTCTGGCATTAGTCATCACCTGATCAAAGTTTTCCCCGTGGTGGGTGCGGGCAAAATCTATTAAGACAGAGGCGGCGGTTCCCTCGCTGGCCACCGAAATGTGGTGGGAAAAGAGCAGACTGGCCAATGCCGCCCATGTAGAAATGGCCTTTTTCCAATCCATAATGGAAACATAGGCCAAACTTGCTTTTCGCGCAAAGGTTTTTTTTAAATCGCGTAATTTTTACCGATTTTTAGCACCCCAAAAAGGCCAAATTGCCGGAGTTGGCCTCGATCCTACTCCCCTGGAAGGCGGCCTCTCCTGGCCGAACAAACCGGGCGCACTGCTGGCCCTCATCCCAGTGGGCCACCCACTCCCCGCCGAACTCTTCCCCGCTCAGCACCCGGCGGGAGAGGGGGCGAATCACCCACTTGTTAAAGAGACTGGCCAGTGGGCGCGCTCCGTAGGCGGAAGAATAACCGCGCTCTCGAAGTTGGGCCTTGAGGGGTTCGGCCAGGGCCAAGTGCGCCCGTTTGGGGGCCAGGCGCTGATTGAGTTCGGCCAGCAATTTGTCCACCAGGCGGCCCCTGTCGGAAGATTTGAGGCGGCGGTATTCACAAACGGCGTCCAGGCGGCCCAAGACTTCGGGTTTAAATGTGGCCTCGCAGTCGGTGGCGTTGGTGGTGAGGAAAACTACGCAATTACGGAAGTTGACGGTGCGGCCCTTGTTGTCGGTGAGTTGGCCCTCGTCTAGGATTTGCAAGAGGATGTCGGCGAAGTCGGGGTGCGCTTTTTCGATCTCGTCGAAGAGCAAAACGCTGTAGGGCCTGCGCCTCACCGCTTCGGTGAGCACGCCCCCCTCTGCATAACCAATATAACCGGCGGGAGCGCCGATCAATTTGGCCACTGAGTGCTTTTCGGAAAACTCGCTCATGTCCAGACGGACGATATTGTCCTGGGAGTCGAACAAAAATTCGGCCAGCGCCTTGGCGGTTTCGGTCTTGCCCACCCCACTGGGGCCTTTGAGCAAAAAGCTGCCCAGTGGCCGGCGCTGGTCTTTTAGGCCTGCGTGAGCGGTGATCAAGGTGTCGGCGATCTCGCGCAAAGATGCCCTTTGGCCAAACACCCGGCGCGCCAGATATTCCTCCAGTTCCAGCAAACGCTCCTGTTTGTCCTTGAGGATTTTTTCCAGAGGAATGCCGCTCTGGCGGGCGATCACCTGGGCGACATGCTTTTGGCCCAGTTGGTGATCGTGGGCGTTGCCCTCGATTTGTTTTTCAATGTCGGGGATGGTGCTGTACTTGAGCTTACTGGCCGTCTCAAAATCGGCGTTGCGCTCGGCCTGATCCAAGTCAAAACGGCACCGTTCGAGCCGGTTTTTGAGTTCCCCGGTGCGCTTCATCGCCAACACTTCCCGCTCCCAATTCTGGCGCTCCCTTTGAAAGCGCCCTTCCATCTGCTCGATTTCGCCTTTGATATTGGCGTTTTCCAGACCCGCTTTGGAGAGAATTTTTTTGGCGCGGATTTCGGCCTCCAACTCGGCCAGTTTGGGCGGCATGGTCTCAGTGGAAAGTTTGAGCGCCGAAGCGGCCTCGTCCACCAGGTCGATGGCCTTGTCGGGCAAATATTTGTCGGTGGAGTACTGTTCGCTCAAAAGCACCGCCTGGTAGATGGCCTCGTCGCCAATCTTGATGCCGTGATGGGCCTCCCAGCGGGGGCGCAACCCCATGAGAATTTCCATGGCCTCCTCCTTGGAGGGAGGCCTGACCGGCACTGCCCGAAAGCGGCGCTCCAGGGCAGAATCCCCCAAAATATATTTTTGATATTCGTCTTCGGTAGTGGCCCCGATGCAGTGGAGTTCTCCCCGCGCCAGCGCCGGCTTGAGCAAATTGGCGGCATCCATCGCCCCCTCGGTTTTGCCCGCCCCCACCAACTGGTGCATTTCATCGACAAACAGAATCGCCTCCCCCCCTTGGCCCTTGAGAAACTGGATCAAGGCCTGCAAGCGCTCTTCAAAGGCCCCGCGGTAGCTGGTTCCCGCCATCAAGGCCCCCATGTCCAGGGCGTAGACGCACTTGCCGCGCAAAACCTCGGGCACATGGCCCTTGACTATGGCATCCGCCAGTCCCTCGGCGATGGCGGTCTTCCCCACCCCCGCAGGCCCCACCAACACCGGGTTATTTTTGCTCCGGCGGCCCAAAATTTCCATCACCGAGCGGATTTCCCCGCTGCGGCCGATGACGGGATCGAGTTTCCCCGCCTCCGCCAACTGGTTGAGGTTGGAGAGAAAGTCGGGTGGCCCACTGGGGCCTTCTCCGTCCTGGGCATTGGACAATTTTTGCAAATCTTCGGCGCTCAACTGGAGAGCGGGGAAAAAGCGGGGAAGAAAGCGCAAGAGATGGGCCTCGGCCATGTCCCGCTTGCCCTTTTGGAGGGCGTGGGAACTGGCGCAGCTGAGCCAGTTTTGCAAGGCCGGAGAGGGCCTGAGTTCCCCGGCGCTGACTTCCGATTTAAGGACGGGAAGGGCCTTCAACAAAGTCTCCAGGCGCGGCCAAGTGGATTTCAATTCGCGGGAGGCAAAACTGGAGGGGTTTTTGAGCAGACCGGCCAACAAGTGCTCGGGGGCAAGTTCTCCATGGTGGCGCTCCAGGGCCTCGGCGCAGGCAATGTCCAAACTTCCGGTGACAATGGAATCAAATGGGTGCATAAAAGGCCTCCTTCCCCTCAAAACTGGCGTTCTCAAGGGACAAGATGGGGGCCAAATTGGCCCCGTCAAGGGTTCAACAGCACAATACGGTTCTTGCAATTCCCTAAAGGCCGTGCTATCTTGTCCTGAAAAGGGGCCATTTTATGAGCAGTGATAAAAAACCACTCACCAGTGAAGAACTCGATCGCAAGATCAAGGAGGTTCAGCTTCAAACTGAAGAACTACGGCGCGAAACTGAAGAAATGCAGCGTGAAAATGAAGAACTACGACGCAAAAATGAAGAGGGCCAACGGGAACTCCAGGCATCCCAGCAAAAGACCAGAAAAATGATCGAAGAGAACGCCAAAATGGTGACCCAACTCCACCAGTCCATCCGAGAGGCCAACGGCAATTTTAACAATAAGTGGGGCCGTTTTATGCAAAGTCTGGTGAAGGGGGATTTGATCACACTGTTAAATTTGCGCGGCATCGAGGTCGATCACACATTCCGATCCCTCAAAATGAAAAGAAAAGATAAAAGCGTTAGAAGGGAATACGATTTGATCGCCGCCAATGGCCAAGAAGTGGTGGTGGTTGAAGTTAAAACCATGCTCACTTCCGACGATGTAGACGATTTTCTGAACAGTTTGGCCGATTTTAAGGCCTTTAACAGTTCCTATAAAGCGAAAACCATCTATGGGGCAATGGCCTACCTCGACCAAGAGGGAGCGGCCGCCTACGCCCAAAAAAGTGGGTTGTTCACCATAGAGGCCCTAGGGGCCAGTGAAGTGGCCACCATTACCAACCCCGAAAGTTTTGCGCCCAAAGTGTTCTAACTGATTTGCCCCAAAAGGCCCTTTTGAACTTGCCAAATGGCCACCTTTGATGGTATTCATGTCGCTCTATGTTGGAAAAGTTGAAAGACCTATTGCCCTGGTTCAACCCCGAATATGCCCACTGGTTGGGCCTGTTGGCCCTCATCGCCGCCTGTCTGGCGGTGGAAAAAGTGATCCGCCTCTACTTGAACAAACTCATAGCTGGCCTGCTCACCAAGGGAGACATTTCCCTGCCCCCCAATTTGCGGGAAAAATTGCTCTACCCCACGCGCCTGTTGACCGTCGCCATGGTGTGGAATTTGGGCGTTCCCCTGGTGCAACCGGAATGGGCCGCCCAGGCCTGGTGTGGACGCGTCGGCCGGGTTCTGTTCGCGTTGGGAATTTTAGTCGCCACTTACCAGGCGATCGATTTTGTCTTTTTATACTTTGAGCGCAAGGCCGCCCGCTCTTCCAACAAGTTTGACGATATTTTGGTGCCCCTCATCCGCAAGTCGGTCAAGGCCTTCGTCATTGCCATCGGGGTGATCACCATTGGTGACTCCCTCACTCTGGACATCAAGGGCATTTTGGCGGGCATGGGGATCATCGGCCTGGGCCTCTCCCTGGCCGCTAAAGATACCCTCTCCAATTTGTTCGGATCGCTGACCGTGCTCTTAGATCGGCCCTTTCGCATCGGTGACTGGGTGGTTATCGACGGCCACATCGAGGGCATCATCGAGGAAGTCGGCCTGCGCTCCTGCCGGGTGCGCACCTTTTACAACAGCTTGATCACCCTGCCCAATGGGCGTTTGGCCAACGCCCCGGTGGACAACTTCGGCAGGAGGCAATACCGCCGCCTCTCCACCGTGCTGTCGGTACAGTACGACACTCCCCCCGAAAAAATTGAAGCCTTTTGCGAGGGCATCCGCCAGATCATTTTACAACACCCCCACACCCGCAAAGATTACTACCATGTCTACTTGAGCGAAATGGCGGCCAGTGGCCTCAATATTATGGTGTATATGTTTTTCAGTGTGCCCAATTGGGCGCAAGAACTGCAAGAAAGGCACCGACTCTTAATGGATATTTTGAGATTGGCCGCCGAGATGGGAGTGCAGTTTGCCTTCCCCACCCAAACCTTGCATGTGGTGGAACAATCCCCCACTGCCTACGATGGCCTGCCCGGGCCTGGCCAAATCGCCCCCTACGCCAAACAAAGGGCGGATCGCATTGTGCAACGGCCGTTGGCCTAGCGGTCGAGCAGGTCGGGCCGCACCTTGGCCAAAACTTCCTTAACTTCCCTGACAAAAGCGTCTTCTTCAAAGGGTTTGACCAAAAAGTGGCGCACTCCCCGCTTGAGCATTTCATTCATCATTGATCTTTCAATCCCGCCACTGACCACGATCACCGAATCGACACTATTGTTGCGCTTTTGTTCAAATTCGCGGATCAGATCGACCCCCGATTTCTTGGGCATGTTAATGTCCAGCAGGATGCAGGCGAATCTCTGGTTGAGCAATTTCTTGCTGGCCTCCACCCCGTCCCTGGCCAAGACGATGTGGCGAAAAACCCCCATGCCTTCCAGGTAGGCCTCCAATACGCTGGCCACACCGCGGTCGTCGTCGATGATGATGACATCATTGGTCTGCAATTCCTGCACTCTCACCCTAGGCCCCTTTTAAATATATTTTATTTATATCAAGAGCGCTCGTCACCTCCCCTGCACTTTTTTCATTTAAGGAAAATTAACCGCGGTACCCAAGGGCCTAAGAAGCTATCGTTCAAGATTTTGGACGGTGGCGTGGCCAATGGCCAATGGCCTTGCCAACTTCAATTTTTCCCTGGCAGCATAGAAGACACGCTTTGGAAACTTGGGGTATTTCTGATGAAAAGCGGTAACATCGAGGCCAGGTTCTCGCAAAAGGATTTCCTTGACCTGGGCCAAGGCGGTGAGAGGTTCCTCAATCAAAACGATTTCCCCCTCTGATTTTAATTCACGCACAACTTTATTAATCTGGCCGCGAGTGGCCCAGGGGTATTTATTCCCGAACTGTTTCACCGTGATAGGTTCCGGCAATCCCAAAATGATCGATCTCATGGCATTTTGCTTGCTCATTCCGTTGCGATCCCGACTCTCCCTTTTCTGGGCATCAATACTCACTTGCAGTGGGGAGCGATAGCGCTCAATTTCGCCCTCCAAAGTCTCCAGCAAATTTTCTCCTTCCGAAAGGCCACCCCGTTCCTCAAAGGCCCGCGCCCGCAGGGCGGTCAACTCCCTCACATTGGCCACAATATCTTCTCTCATCCCGCGCCATTGCTCCCCGTGCGCTCTCAAATCGCCGTCGAGATCATTTTGTAAAGCATTGATCTCATCCCTCACGGCAAAAAACCAAGCGTCCTCTCCCTGGGCCTTGAGTTCATCAAATACACGGCGCAAAGCATGGCCCAAAAGTTCAGCGTACAATAAAGGGTGGTGCTCCCTGAAGGGGAACAAGCGGCGGCCAGCTTCGTCGTAGTAGTGATAAGAACCTTCCACATTATACTTTTTTGTATCCTCGACCACCAGGCCATGCAGGTCATCCAAACTGTTAAAACTCTCGGGCCAGTTGACGATGACGATCTGGCGCTCGGCCTTTTGGGCCTCACACCGGCGGTATAAATCTCGCAAATCAATGCGGTGGTCGAAGGCCCGGCCAAAAAGTTCCCGCATCAAAGTATAGGCCTGTAAATCGTTAGTTTTCCACTGGTTCAAACTCATCACCAGAGTGTGATCGGATCGCTCCATCTGCCTGATCTTTTCCCAAGGCCTAATGCTCAATTCCCGCTGG
Source organism: Bacteriovoracaceae bacterium (assembly GCA_965243145.1). Classification (GTDB taxonomy): domain Bacteria; phylum Bdellovibrionota; class Bacteriovoracia; order Bacteriovoracales; family Bacteriovoracaceae; genus CBDBLK01. The sequence goes on along the minus strand of CBDEUB010000002.1, from coordinate 2,532,422 downwards.
AGATGATCCAGGCGGGTGGCCTTGGCCAGAGTCGCAGCGGTGCTTTGCCGGTAGCGACCTAGAGGCCCGCGCTGTTCGATGGCCAATGCAACAATGTCGGGGGACTCGGGAAGGCCCTTTTCCTCCATGGTGGCCCGGTAGAGGTCGGCCTTGAGTTGATTCTCCCCTGGCAGGGACTGGCCAGCAGCGAGCAATTTATGCAATGCAATTTGGCAGCGGGAATGTTGGGCGGGTTCATCCACCGATATGGCCTCTATGGCCAAAACATCGAGACACAGGGCGAGTAAAAATAGGAGGTACAGTTTTTTAGACACCAAGCATTGTCTACCAAAACTAGAGGTTACTTTCAACGCTTGAGGCGAAAAAAGCGAAAATTGGGGTCAGAGGCCCCCAAAGTGTCGGAAATGCGTTGCAGCGAACACCCTAGCGAGCGCTCACCTGCAGCACAATTGGCCTGATTCCCCAAAATTTCCGTCTTGAGGTAGTTCATCAGGGAAAAAATCACCGCCGCCATGGCGGCGATCAATAACAAATATTCCACCGCCGCCTGCCCCTGCTCTAGTAACTGCTTACACTTCAGGCCATCTTGCCTTCGCATCCTGCTCCGGCACTGCCCATCGGGGCAGTCGTCGCTCGTCGCCCTCCTGGCGACTCCGTGTGGTTCAGCTTCGCCATCGCTCCCTGCGATGTGCTTGGAGCACACCTCAGTCGCTCTTGCTTGCCTCCGCATCCTGCTCCGGCACTGCCCATCGGGGCAGTCGTCGCTCGCCGCCCTCCTGGCGTCTCCGTGCTTCGCCCCAATCTGACCTAAATTGTAAGCAGTTGCCTTGCTCTTATCGTAACTCTTCAGTGATTCAACTTTGCTTTTTCCCATCAACGCCATTGTAGCGGCCAGAGGCGGGGGGAGTTTTTACAGGTAATAATGTTCCTGCTTCATTTCCATGAGCCGTCCCAAGCGGCCCAAGGGCGACTCTAGCAGGGGGCCAAAATAATAAACATTTTTAATACGACGGCCAGGAGAGGGGGAAGAATAGTCAAAAAGGTGGCCCCTTCTCCCCAGGGGCAACAGGCCCCTTTTGTGGGGGCGGGACTCCCGAATATAAATCTCGCGCCCCATCTCCACCTTCCATTCCCCTAAGTGTTTGAGCATCCAGGGAAAAACCTGGGCCAGGTCGCTCTCCACCGAGACCAAAACCTTCCGGCGCAAAAATTCCACTTTGGAACCGGATTCCCGCCGGGCCAAAAAGTGGATGCGCAAGGGCCTGCGAGATGCCATTTGGCCGGGGGGAGCGGCCGAGGCCCAGTGGGGAGACTCCAACCACCACAGGGGAAAACTGGTGCCCATCTTAGTGAAATCGCCAAACACAAAATTGCCCGGGGGAAGGTGGCCCATCTCTTCGGCCGGAGGCCAATTCTCCAACACCAGGGCGCGGTAACTGGGACTTTCCCCTCCCAGTTTGAGGGGAACCCCCCACAACTCCTCTCCCACAAAGGCCACTTTGCGGGGGTGGATAATGCCCTCAAAACTGGCCAACTCCAGACACCAGGGCCGGCCCCGGTGAAACTTCCACTCCCTGACTTGAGTCCTCTTCAACTGCCCTCCAACCGCCAAAAAGAATTGTTCCAAATCCCGTTCCAGGCGCTCCCGGTGGAACGAATAAGAGGGGGCCAGGAGATTAATAAAAGTGTAAAAAATCTCGTCACTGGCCATCTCCGGGGAAAGATTTTTGAGGAAAAAGGCGCGCGCCAAAGAGATCAGCAAATAAATTTCCCCCTCTGGCCGCAGGCGGTTTTTCTCCAAGTACTGGCGCAAAACTTTAAAAATTTTGGCCGGGTGGGGAGGGCACTGGGCGAGAAAAAAATCCACGCCCAAGGCCTCGGTGCTCTGGCGGCGAAAAGCGTTCTGGCCGGCCCAGGTGACGAAGCGCTCGATCTCCAGATCAAAACTGCGGCGCTGTTCGGCCCCCCCCAAAAGGCGTTGTAAAAAGGCCCCCTCCTCTCCCAGGGGGGTGCTAAAACGGCGCAAAAGTTCCAGCATGTTGTGCGATGGAGTGGAGTTCAGGCGCGTCCAGCGGTGATGGAAAAAGAAGTCCAGGGGACAGGGTTCAAAATAGTCGTCTCCACTCTGCAAAGGCCCCACGGAAAAATCCCGGCCCCAGGTTTTGAGAAAGTGATACTCTATGGCCCCCAGACCGTGGCCATAGGAATCCCCCGAACCCATCCGCGGGTCGTCCAACAACAACACCTTTTGCCCCAACCTGGCCTGCCCGATGGCAAATAAAAGCGAGTGGTAGTTTCTCCCCACCACCATAATGTCAAAATCCCTCTCTAGCATGTCGAGGCCCCGGTTAATCCAAGGGCGTCGATATGGGCCTGGCCCCTTTGCAAAAACTCCCGTGCGCGGGCCGCCAGTTGGGGCGCGTGATCCGCCCCGCCGCCGCTTCTGCTCCGGCGGGAAGACTCCCGCAACAGGGGAAAAAAATCGCCGGGGGACTGCAACACATGCACTCTCTGAGGGGCCTCCTGAAAAGCAAAGTCGTACTCCGTGGAGCGCTCCACCCGCGGGCCACAGTAGAGGTGCGCCCCCGCCCAGAAAGGTTCCAACAGCGAGTGGACACTGCGCCCGAATCCCCCTCCTATGTAGGCGTGGCCAAACAGGGTGTACATTTCACACAACACCGCCGGAATTTGCGCCAAAACCACCCCTTGGCCCTCCCAGGGGCGACTCTCTTCCTCGCGCCAAATGGCCACTTGGCAGGCCTCACCCAAAATCTCCAACAAACGCCGGTGCAATCGTTCAAAGGCCCTTTTCTCCAGGCGGTGGGGTGCGATCCAAACCCCCCACTCTCCGGCGCGCAAAGCGCGCAAAAAGGCGGGATCGGAGAGGATCGCCAAATCCTCTTCCCAAGCACTGCCCACAATCAGGCACCGCCCGGGGGAATGGGCGCGGAAAAAGGCGGACAGGTGGGCAAACCACTGGCGCTCTTCCAGGCGTTGGCGCGCGCCCGCTTGGCGCTTAAAAATCTGCATCACGCGAAACTCGAAAGCGTGCAAGCGGGGTGGCCCAGATGCCGACATCAGCAGTTTTTGCAAAGTGGTGCGGTCGCTTTGGGTGGCACAAAAAATAAAATCGAAATGCAACATCAGCGAACGCCAATACCAACGCCTGAAACGCCCTGCCAGGCCCCTGCCCGATCCTCGCAGTTTGCCCTTGAGAGTGGCCGAAAGCAGTCCCAGACGCCCGCCGCGGGATAGGGCCAGCACCAGTTCGGGGAAAAAATCGTAGCGCACCATGAGCCGCACGGGCGCTTTGATCCAGCGACGCAGACTGCCCCCGGCCCAGGCCAGGCCCCAGGGGTAGTGCAGGAGCGGCAACATGCGGTAGTCCACCCGTCCGGGGTAGCGCCGGGAAATGCTTTCCACTCGGGCCACCAAAGACGGCGAAGTAAACACAATTTGGATGCGCGCCGAAGGCCCTCCCTCCAGCAGTGCCGCCAAAAAGGGCCAGGCCTGCTCCAATTCCCCCTCGCTGCTGGCGTGAACCAACAGTTGTGCTGGCCGAGAGGGGGAGACACAACGGCGCTCCTGGCGCAATCTCCGGCGCAATTTTTCAGAAAAGGGCCACACTGCGAGGATCAGGCCGGGGGCCAAAAGGCCCCGCACGATATTGAGTCCCCCAAATGCCAGCGACAAGATCATGCCTAGGCCACTTTAGGCATAGACTTCGGTGAGGAAATCCCACAGCGAGTTGGCCGCCGTGGTGGCGGCAGTGAGAGATTTGCCTTCCCGTTCGGGTTCAATCTTGCCGATCAATTCCTCGCACGCTTTGGCGTGGCCCACATCGGCCTTTTGGTGGAGTTCAAAAAACTGTATGGTTTTTTTGTCGGTGATCCCGTAGTGCTGGGCCAGGCCTTCAATTTTCAGTTTGGCCACCCGGGGAATTTGGTGTTCGTAAGTGTAGAGTGCGCACAACCCTTCTGCGTACGAGGAACGGCACAGTTGAAAATAAGTCTCCTTGAGGGCCACTGCCTTTTCGCCAAACTCAGTGTTTGGCCCCCCCTTCCCTCCGATCCCTTGCAAAAAATCCCGCCACAGCTGAGGGTGGGGAGCGGGGCCTTCAACCCCCTCTTCTTCCAGGAGGTTTTCCAACAACATGGCCCTCCCCTCTTCCGACTCGCACTGACTGTGAATGGCGCTGACAAAGCGGGGAAAGGCGTCTGTAAAGGGCACATATTGCTCTGCATAATACTGTAATTGGGGCAGGGAGAGACTCCCCTCCATCCACGCCTTGTAAAAGGGGTGATGGAGCATATTTTTGCACTCTATCCGTTCTCGAATGTGGGAAACCAGATTCACTGAAACCTCCTTTGGGCCAAAATGGAATATTTTTCGATCAAATGTAACCATCATTTCAAGATGGCCGGCAAGTTCTCCCCGATCGTCACCCTTAACTGGGTAATTTTTACCGACTTTATGCATTAAGGCCCCGCTCAAATGGCCAATTTTACATAAAACTTGACAGGCCATGGAAAATTTGTTAATAAAATCTAACCCATTGTCTGTCTCAACAAAGGAGTTTTTGATGAGTTTTCGATTCTTTTTCACCTTCGCCGCCACCCTTTTGTTTACGGCCGTCGGCAATGCTGACACCGTCGCCTCGTCCAGCGCTGGCCCCTCCTGGTATCGCGCAATGCGACAATCACCCTTTCTCCTACACTATGACCTGGAGATTTCCAACCGCTACCACTACAACCGCCACGGATTCGATCAGACGGATGAGCGCCCTGGCCGCTTTCAGGGAGTTGGTTTTTTAAACCTGGTGAGTCCGGGCTACCAATTCAACCCCAATAACAGGCTCTATCTGCAAACCGAGTGGACTCGCTACGACGACCGCGGCAGCCGCGACGGCAGTTCCAATTCCTGGAATTACACCCAGTTTGAATACATCCGATCCAATGTTCTGACTCAGGAGAACGACGGCATCAACCTGGATTTTTACTTCCGCCAGCGCTTCCACCCCTCCTCTTGGGAAGGGGGCGAAGGCCGATATGTCCCCCGCGGCTATTCCAGGCCAGGGATTGTCCTCTCGCGCCGGTTCAACGACCGTTTCGCCTTTGTCATGCAGGCGCACACCGCTATCTACATCCGCCAAACCGGCATGGAAGGCAAACATGTCAGCTACTTTTTAAGTCAACCCATGCTGAGCTACACCCCCAACGACACTTGGAGGTTCAACGCCAGCTTTGAGCACATCTCCTTTTTCAACAAAGGCGAGGGCAACGACCAATACATGGTCGACCCCATCGTGGAGGCCTGGTATAAGGTCAACCCCCATGTCTTAGTGGGTTCCTACTTGAGAACCATTGCCATGCAAGACCACGACGACCGCTTTTTAAAACGCAATATGGTCAGAAACCCGGTTTTGATTTTGGCCCTGTCGGCGTCGGTTTTTTAAGGCCATCCCCGGCAAATTTTTCCCTTTTAAAAAATACTTCCAAGGCCCCCCACTGAGGGGGCCTTTTTTTCCCACAATTTTAAGGCCATCACCACCCTCTCAACTCCCTACCTCATCACCCGATAGATAGTCACAGTACGGTAAGTACTCACAATTACGGGGGAGTTATGAAAAAAACTAAGGGAGGGGATCAAGCGTCTTCTCTCATCGCCGCCCTCAAAAGTCTCGCCCAAAGGCCCGAACAGCAGGTCACCTATTTTATTATGTTGGAAGGTGCCCCCATGTTGGGGCCAATCGAACGCTCCCAATTTATCGACTTTGTGAGGAAACATGCCCTTCCTCCCCACACTAAAATCCGCGCCAACGGTGAGCGGGACTTCGTTCCCTTTCACCAACACCCCCACTTTAAGCGGGAGAAAAAAATTCCCCCTCCCTTCAAAAAGGGCGATGGCCACTTTTACTACCTGGAAAATGGCCGCCGCCAAGGCCCTTTCAAACGGGAAAAAATCCAGCAACTGTTAAACTCCAAAGAATTGCTCACCACCGATCTGTTGAGTTCCGACGCAGGGGCGACTTGGCACAAGGCCTTTGAATTTGAAGAGTTCGACCGGCGCTTGCAATCCGGGAATTTGCCCCAAACCCGCCCCCAGGAATACAACTTTCCCTCCACGGACATAAGGCCAGATTGGCCCCGGGACGAGAGCGGAGAACGGCAAAAAAAGCGCGAACAGGATGCCATGGCGATTCTCAATTTCTTCGGTGCCCTCGACCCCACGGATGGCCACAAAGGGGGGGAAGAAGGCCCAGGCCAGGAAGAATCCCCTCCCCCTTCCCCACCGCGGTGGAAATTGGGCCTGTTTTCCGTGCTGGCACTCACCTGTGCCTATTGGTGGTGGCCCCCGTCCCACACTCCCGAAACTGTGCAATCGGAAAAACGCGAAATGGCCCCGGCGAAACGCGCTCCCGCCTCCGCAAAAGCATTGCAAAACAAGGCCGCCCCGGCGGCAAAACCCAAAGCGGCGGCCAAAAAGGCCTCTCCAAGGCCTAAAATCGTTCCCCGGCCAGCACCCAAACCCAAACCCCGGAAAATCGCCAAACCGCCTCCTCGGCCCAAGGCCCGCACCTTTAAGAAAAAGCGCCCCCGGCCACCCTCCCGCCGCAAGGCCAAGCTAACCAGGCCACCCCGCAGAGACACCTGGCCCCCTGGAGAGGAGGAAAGGGACGATGAAGGCCTGGCGGACGAAGAGCTTGACGACGACTACGGGGCCGTCGAGGAAACTGGCGAAGAGGAATTGGAACGGGAATTGCTGGAAAACCTCGAAGAAGATGACGCCGACGGGGAAGATTTAGAAGACGAATACGATTAATCCATGGTATGACCCTACCATGGAAAATAGGCCTTCCCTGTGGGGAACTCCACTACAGAACTTGCGCGAAGATTTGCGCCGACGGGGCCTGCCCGCCTTTGCCGCCAATCAAATCTATCAGTGGATTTATCAAAAAGGCCTTGTGGAAGTTGGACACTGGAGCAATGTCTCCGGCAAAGTCAAACAGTGCTTGGAGGCCAACTACGACTTGTCCCTCCCGCGCATTGTCTTCCACCAATGCTCCCGCGATGGAACCCGCAAATTCCTCACCGCCATGAATGACGGGCACACGGTGGAATGCGTGGCCATTCCCGCCGACACTTCCGCCAGAACACGCCTCACCTTGTGCCTTTCCTCCCAGGTGGGGTGTGCCCTGGGCTGTACTTTTTGCCACACCGGAACCATGGGCCTTGCCCGCCACCTCACCGCCGGGGAAATCGTCGGGCAGTTGGCCATTGTCAAACAGTGGTTGGAACAACACCAGGCCTTACCCAGGAAAATCACTAATATTGTGTACATGGGACAGGGAGAACCACTCCACAATTTCGCCCAGGTCAAGCGCGCCACCCAAGTTTTTATGGAACCCCACGGCCTGGCCTTTTCACAGCGCAAAATCACCCTTTCCACCTCGGGCCTAGCACCCCAGATCGAACAATTGGCCGACTTTCCCCCGGTCAATATTGCCATCTCGCTGCACGCCGCCCGCGATGAATTGCGATCCCAATTGATGCCTATCAACAAGAATTATAATTTGGAACGGCTCTTTCGTGCCATTGCCAGTGTTCCCCTCAAAGCGCGCCGGTATATTTCTTACGAGTACCTGCTCATTGAGAGTGTTAATGATGGCCCACAGGACTTGGAGGCCCTCACTCATCTCATTAAACGCAATGAGTCAAAAATCAACCTCATCCCCTTCAATCCCTACCCCGGATCAAACTTTAAGGCCCCTTCCCAACAAAAAATCAATTGGTTCCACCGGGAATTGTGCAAACGGGGCCATATATGCACTGTCCGCGCTACCAAGGGGAATGATATTTTGGCCGCCTGTGGCCAACTCAAATCTTCCCAAGAAAAAAAGACTCAATGCGTATAGAGTTTATTGGCGTCAATTTTCATTTTTGAAAATTGCGATGGAAATATCTCATTAAATCGCTTTTCTTTGTTCGTTCCTTCCCCCTCTTCAAGTAGAAAATCCTTAAACGAATTGCCACCAAACCGAGGCGATAAGGAGTGTGGGTATGAACGACCCTTTCAGGTCTAAAACGGGTAGGCTTTTGCGTTCTCTCAGAGAAAAACACCGGATTCCACAAGCGAAACTGGCGAACTTTTTAGACAAGGATCAAAGCCAAATATCCCGCATTGAGAGAGGGCTGGAAGATTTACGCTTCGCAGAGGTGAGCAAGCTGTGCCACTATTTCGGTATCAGTATGGTCGACTTTGTAGCACAAGTTGAGTACAAGTATCTGCTGGAAGAACCGGGCCTTATGCCTTCCATCGGCCAACATCAAGGAGTTTGACGAAATGAATATTTTAATTTGTGACAGCAGGCCAGAAAGTGTCGGCCACCATGTTCTGCGGCTGCAAACAGTTTTTGCCTCCTGCACTTTTGATTATGCACAAACTCAGGCGAATGCTTCCAAAAAAATCCGCACTAATGGCCTTTCCTACGACCTTATTTTATCCGATGGCCGCCTGCCCGATGGCCAGGGTATTGACATTTATAACGACGCTAGAAAGCAGGGAATGAACATGCCCTTTGCCCTCTATGGCGAGGAAGGCGGGCCAGATAACCGCCAAGTGGAACAATTGCAGGCCCACGACGAAGACCTCTTCCACTTGGGCCGCCTCTACGATGTCAGCGACTTGAAAAAGATGATGGATGCCCTGGCCACTAGGGCCACCGCCTAACTAAAACTGCTCACACTTACAGTTATCATCGCCTTCTGCGGAAAAAGTGGATAAACCCCACTCTGACGGAGTGGATATGGTGGGGCCTGAAGTTCAACGAACTGCCGCTCTTGGTAGTGAGATCAAAATTTCCAACGCGGGTGGTGTTGAAGGTCAAACGCAGGCCAGTGCGCTTCCCTAGTTTGAAAATCGCCCCCGCCTCCCATGAAACCATCTTCGCCCAATCGGCATCGTCCATGCTGGCGGTAAAAGAACCGATCTCCAATTGGTACTGCGCCTCCGCCTTGACCAACCCGACGCTGGAACCCACATAGACGAAGTTTCCAGAATTGCCGAGTTCCACATCTAAGAAGGCCCCACCGTGGGGATTGGTCATATTGAAAAGGCCATCTACAGAGGCCAGACGATTGGCCTCGTCGAGGGGAATGGGAGCAAAGTCGAAATTGTCGTAGGCCAAATCTCCAAAATCGAACTGAATCCACTTCAAACTGGCCTGGTAGCGAATGTTTAGGCGACCGCCCAATGCCTGGCGCAGGCCCAAACTGACTTCCAAATCTCCCACCGCATCATGATTGCTCATGGTGGCCATGCCGGTGCGCTCGACCTCACCCCCCACCATGGTAAAATCGGCCGTGGTAGTGTCAAAAAGGGGGTTGTCGGGCCTCACCGCCCAGTCGATGGCGGCATAGATATTGCTCTCATCGCTGGAACCCCCGTCGAAATGTTCACCCTCGCCCCACAGTTGGCCACTGAGTGCGCTGACTTCCCGCTGATTGAGGGCCTCTTCCCCGTCTTGGGCCAAAACCGCACCCAATAAGACATAAGTCAACAAAAAAGTCGATAGAACATTCACACTGGCCAGTTTCCCCCTTCTCCCGTTTGCAGTCAAGGGTGGTGTGGCCCGCTTTGAAATGGTGAAGGTTTCTTCAACACCAAAACAGGGTGGGAACGGAAATTCTCGCCCTGTCCTGCACGAAAAAAGGCCCCGGCAAGAAATGCCGAGGCCTTAGAATTTTTTCTATTTACGGAAAAATTGGTTCGTCTGGTCTTCTCAAGCGGTAGCCTTGGGTACAAGAATTACCTCTTTTTGTGCGTCCGAAATTAGTGGAACTTTTACAATTCCATTTGCCAAACTTTATGAACATGAGGTTGCATTCCTCACTGGTCTTCTTACCTAGCCGGCCCCCTACACCTATACAACTCATTGCCTGGTACTGTTTGACTTGACTCTTTCGAATCAGGTCACAGTCCTCGCTGGCACTAAAGGCATTATTCCAGTCGTAGCACTTGTTGAAATTCTCTCTCAGTGTACCACAGGCGTTGTGATTCTTATAGGCAGTGCCCCTCGCATCGAGACACTTCAGGGATTCGCCCCGCTTGATGTCTAAATCTCTCATCTTCTGGCAAATCTCACTGCCGCTCGAAGCGTGGGTGCTGTAACACACATCCCGGTATGTTTTGGCCCTGCTTGTGAAATTACCGCACCGCCGGTCAGGCGTCCAAAAGAGATTATTGGAGTCACCGAACAGTTGATCCTGACGGTGGCATCGATCCACAAGGTAGTTTTGATCATTCCATGTGCGGCATTCCTCGGCCCAGAATGCCATTTTTGGTGCTCCGTTGAGGCAGACACCTCCACGCTCGGTACGCCAGTGTTGGCACTGAGCACTCATGTAATTGGCGTGGGCCAAATCTCCACAACCTTTCCTTTCGCCCATACATTGTGAAGAAACATATCCTCTGGCCTTGACATCGAAACACTTTCTCATCTCGACACATTGATTGTCCGCATAGCGATTGCTCTCACTGTCGAGACATTGGCCTCGAAGCCTTTGGCACACGGGTTCTGTGTAACCACTGCTGGAATTGTTAAAACAATCGCTGCGCAGTTGGACGCACCTGGAATCCTGATGCAGGGCGTACGCATTGTCGAAACACTGGTTCAGGTCTATGGGAACGGGTTCAAACTTTTTGCGGAAATCGCCACAAAATGCAGACCCATGCACTTCTGGAGGTCTCGGGGCGTAACAGGCGGTCTTCAACTCTGTAAGCATCGTCTGGCAGGACGGACTGGAAAAGGCCTGGTGATTTTTATCCGTACACCTTTTCCGTTCTTCCTCGATCGATCGCCATTCCGTGCAGGCCCTTTCGTTGTACTTGACGGCCCGGTCATTGAAACACACATTGCTATACCGCGAGCGCAACTGGGAGCACTCTTCCTCTTTGTAATAGTCTGAACCTATGACATTGTAACATTGCCTTCGCCTATCTACACAAAACTGTTGGGAGTATTCCGAAGAACTTTTATCAACACAAGGATAGGCACTGGCCGTCCTTCCGTAGGCCGACAGTCCAACAAAGCTACTCGAATTGGCAAAAGTAAACCCGATATCACTCAATCTGTCTTTGCTGCGTGTACACGGATCCACCAAATTATCGTATTCTGATTGGGAGAGGTAAAGGGTTTGATTGGTGGTGGGATCTTCACCTTCGCCGCAATACCCGACAGTTGACAGATCAATTTGTGACCAATCTATTTTGTGATTAATGTTGTGTCTCCTAACAAACGCTCTATCTAGGCTCACGAGAAGGCCACCCGTGATTTTCATGTATTCTTTCCAGGCCGAAGTGCGATCCGTTGCTTCCGGATTAAACTTTAAGTTGATAAATATGTTTTTCAGAGATTTGAGTTCATGGCCGAAATCCCATAACCTTATACCGTTGGTAAAACTGGTTTTTAAAGTGGCCCCCGCATACGCACCCTCCATGGTTGTGATGTCATACATATCACCGCTATATCCTTTGATGGAGATTTTCATCGGAGGGTTATGGGCATTTTTAAATGTCCACTTCATGCTCCTGGCACTGTCTGTATCCAAATTCAAGTATTCTGTGCCTCCTCCAAAACGGACACCCATAAATGTTTCGTTCCAATTGACCACCTTTCTCGTATCCCATTTGCCGGCGATCTCCGGCAGGGGATCGATATGCTTAGCGCTGGCAAAAGCGGAATCCAGATTGGTGACATTGGAGACATTCCAACGGCCGATTCCTTCATAACTTTGGAGAAAGGCACTTCTAAACAGATAGGTCAAATTGGTGGCCTGGGATAGATCCCAATTGCCCACACCGCGAATTTTGCTCCCTTTGAAAAAGAGAAAGGCCGAAGTCAAATTCTTGACCTGGGAACCTTGGGGAAAGAGATTGCTCAAATCCACTTCCTGGCCAGATTGTCCCGAACGGGCAAAGATTCCCGTCACATTGGTCGCTTTTGGCAAGCTGAGATTCGAAGGAAGTTGCGTAAGGTGTTTAAAACCTTTAAAGGCACGGGTAGCATTCCTAACTTCACCCATATCGAAGTGATTCTGATTTACATTTACAAGCTTGGCCGGAGTATCCTCGAAAACAGAAGAGGCATCGGTAATCTTATTGCCCTTGATAAAAAGTGCCTGGACATTAAATCTAGTCTTTTCCGTGCCCGCTTTGCGGAACATGGCCTTCACCGTGGTGGCACTCCTGCCGCTTAGGATATAATTCAGATCATCTAGACTGGTGGTATCTTCAAGCATAGAAGTGTAATCCTTCACCTGATGGCCGATTGCCGTAGTCCATGTCTGTTTGGTACCTATTGTTTTGAGTCTGGTAAAACCGGCAAAGGTGTGGTTGAAACTGCGAAATCCCAGATCGTCCATCTGATGAACCGCAACTAAGCTCCTCTTGACAGATTTTTCCCTGTAGCTTGGAGGATGGAAATAGGGGTGAGCGATGGTTCCCTTTATGGCCACTACATGATACCTCTGGGCGTTGACTGTGCGATAGTGAATTCTTCCATCATTGCTCGAGTAGCGATCCCATTTGGGCGTTCCCCCTCCATATTTCCAGGCAACTTGAACATTGTAGTGGGATCTATTGTTCCCAGTAGGATTGATTCCCAAGGGAAGGTGAATTTCCCCCGTAGGCGTCCACTGTCCCTTCTCATTAGTAGAGGGAAAGTGATAAATGAGAATCATTTTTCTGCCTTCGATATTTTTGCTCGCTTTTTCGGCAACTTCTTCGGCCTCTTCCAAGGTGGCAAATCCGTTTTGTGCTACTGAGGGGAGAGAACTATTCTGGTTCTGCTTGGGAACTGGCAGTTGCTTACCCATGGCCTGGGTAGAAAAAGAAAAAATGCTGAAAAAAGAGAAGAGGAAGACGCTAAAAAGCGGTGACGGGCCAGTGACGGGTTGTGATTTCAAAACAGACCTCCTTGGTACAAAAATGGACTTCATTGTCCTTATCGGATATTTTTTAATCAACTTTAGATCAACTTTAGATTTTTTTAGTTTAAGGGGGAAAAAAAATTTGTCAAGGCCCAGCAGAAAAAAATTAGATTTTTTTTCAAAACTTGACTAAACTCAATGGCATGAACTCCACTCGCACCGGCAAAATTCCCCTACCCTTTTCCCCGTTCATTGCCCACATCGGGGCGGCGGTGCTGGAAAACCTGGAGGGTGCTGGCCGCATCACCCGGTTTGCTGGCCGCATTTTGTATTGGACGGTGAGGCCCCCCTTCCGCTTTTCCCTCTTTCTGGAGCAACTCTATTTTGTCGGCAACAAGTCGCTCTTTATCATCGCCTTGGCCGGCACTTTCACCGGCATGGTGATGACCTACCAAACTTATTTTGGCTTTAAACTGATCTCGGTGGACTCCATCGTCGGCCCAGTCACCGTGCTCACCCTGGCCAAAGAGTTGGCCCCGGTGTTGACCGGACTGGTGGTAGCAGGACGCGCCGGCTCCGCCATGGCCGCCACCATCGGCAGCATGAAAGTCACCGAGCAAGTGGACGCCCTGGAAGTCATGGGCATCAGCAGTTTGCAATACCTGGCAGTGCCGAGGGTGTGGGCCAGTTTCTTTGCCCTGCCCTGCCTTTCCGCCCTGTTTCTCTTGGTAGGCATGGGAGGCAGTTGGCTCGTGGGCACCCAATTCCTCTCCATCGAAGAGGCGACTTATTTTTCCAAGCTGGGAGACTTCATGTTTGTGGAAGACATCTGGCAGGGACTCATCAAGGCCTTCTTCTTTGGACTCACCATCTCGCTGGTGGGAACCTACCATGGCCTGGCGGTCACCCGCGGGGCCGAAGGGGTGGGCAAGGGAACTAACCGGGCGGTGGTGTGGGGCATGATTTCGGTTTTGGTGCTGGACTATTTTTTAACCTCTTTCTTGGTGCACCTGTTGTAACTTTAATGAAAAACTGGGCGAGGGCCAATGCTCAAATTTGAAAATAGTGCAGTCCGTTTTGAAAATGTCAGCAAGCAATTCGGCCCCACCACCATTCTCAACCACCTCGACTTCGACATTCCCCGGGGAAAAATCACCACTATTTTGGGATTTTCCGGGGCGGGGAAATCCACCCTGCTCAAACATATCTTGGGCCTCTTGCGGCCCTCTCGCGGGCGGGTGTTGGTCTTGGGGCAAGACTTGGCCACCCTGGGACGGGCGGAATTGCGCAAGTTCCGCCGCCACTTCGGGATGCTGTTCCAACAGGCGGCCCTGTTCGACTCCCTCAACGCCCTGGAAAATGTGGCCTTTCCCCTGCGCGAATTTACCGAACTCCCCGATGGAGAGATTCTCCACCAAGCGCGAGAACTGCTGCTCAAAGTTGACCTTCCCGAAGAATCCCACCAGCGCCTGCCGGGCCAACTGTCGGGGGGAATGCGCAAGCGGGTGGGCCTGGCCCGGGCCTTGGCCCTGTCGCCGTCGATCATCCTCTACGACGAACCCACGACTGGCCTCGACCCCATCACCACCCGCAAGGTCAACCAACTCATTTCCTCAACCGCTCACAGTTATCAAGACCGAGAATTAACTTCTATTATTATCTCTCACGATATTAAGGCCTCGTTAGAAGTTTCCGACTTTGTGGCCTTTATGGAACATGGTAGAATTGTTGAGTACCTACCCGCCGGGGATTTTCCCAATTCGAGGAACGAATTGGTTCGAGAATTCGTCAATTTGTAGCAAGGAGTGCTGCGAATGAACGAAATCAAAGTTGGCCTTTTGGCCCTCGCCGCTGCCGCCACTGTGGCGTATATGTCCTTTAAGGTGACTTCCCACCAATCGGGCCTGGGGGAACACCTCAGCTACCGCGCCATTTTAGAGGACGCCTCCGGAATTTTCCCCAAAACTCCCATCCGGGTAGCGGGCATCAGCGCTGGCCGCATCTCCCAAATCGAACTCTCTAACAATAAAGCACTGGTGACTTTGGCCATTCGCCAGGATGTGATGGTGGCCAAAGATGCCAAATTGCGCATCAGAACAGTGGGCCTTTTGGGGGATAAGTATTTGGAAATTATCCAGGGAAACTCAAAAGAGCGGTTGGGGGAGGTGGAATTTATCACTGTCGAGGAGGGCGGTGGCATGGATGGCCTGATCCGCGACGCCTCCGATGCCCTGGCCGATGTGCGCACCATCACCAAGTCCCTGCGGGAACAATTGGCCCCTCCAGGAGAAGAACCCCCTTTGAGAAAAATTATGGAGGGGGTCGCCGGCATCGTGGAAGACTTCAGGGACATCACCGCGGAACTCAGAGGGGTGGACGGCGAGGGCGGCCTGGGAGAAATGGTGTCTGGCCTGAACCGCTTTTCCTCCCAACTGGCCGATCAGACCTCTCCCGCCAACCCGCAAAACGCCATGGGCAAACTGCACGACATTCTCTCCAACGCCCAAAGGGCCACCGCCGACCTCAACGCGATGATCTCCGATCTCAAGGCGGGCAAGGGCACCATGGGCAAATTGCTGGTGGAAGAAGAGATCGCCGACGAAGTTCAACAGACTTTGGCGGGGGTCAAAAGGTTGATGGGCGGTGCCCAAAGATTGCGAACCGAGTTGGAAGTGTACACCGGAGTCAACACCAACGACGGGGCGGCCAGTAACCTCAGTCTGTACTTGCTGCCCGCCCCCGAACGCCTCTACCACATCGGCATGAGCACCAGCGAGTTTGGCCCCCAGTCGGAAAAGCATACCTCGCGCACGGTCAATGGAGTCACCTCCAACGAAGTGGTCAAAGAGAGGCGCAAGGGCCGCTACCGCCTCAATGTCCAACTGGGGCGCAAAATCCAAAATTGGGCCTTCCGCGGCGGCCTGATCGAATCTTCGGGGGGCCTGGGCATCGACTACCAGTGGGCCAGTTCTCTTCTCAAAACCTCCCTGGATGTCTTCGACTACCGGGATGGCCTCGGCCCCAATGTCAGATTGAGTTCCGACTTTCCGGTCTACAGCGTCTTCCGTGGCAAAGTTTCCTTTGAAGACCTCATTTTGGATGGACGAAGTGCCACTTTCAGTATAGGTTTAAAATTTAACGACGAGGATTTAAAGGGACTCCTGGGGTTCTTCTTATGAGCGAAAGCGAAAAAAATTGGCTGATCAGAACTCCCCGCAAAAAGATTTTGGGGCCAGTCAGCAAGCAAAAAATCATCCAACTCATCGAGAGCGGGGAACTCTCCGACGAAGACGAAATTGCCTCCGGCAATGGCCACTGGTTCTGGATCAAAGAAAAGGACTTGGTCGACAAATACATCTACGGAGATACTCCCCAACCTTTCAACCCCATCGGCGAGGCCCCCAGCGTTTTGACTTCTGGCCCTGAAAAACAAACTGAAGAATGAGAATTTTTTGCTCGCTGGCCATCTTGCTCTATCTCTCCATTCCGGCACCGGCACACGAGTTGGTGGAATTTCCCCCCATCCCCTGTCCACAACAAGAAGACAAGGGTGGCGATTGCCAAATCTCCGTTCAGCACGATCTTGCGGGCCTGCACTTTAGTGCTCCGGACGCACTCTTTGCCCAACTCGACTGCCTCTTGGGCCAAAGTTTTTTTTATTCCCTGGCGATCCTCCTCAAAAGCACAGAAAAGAGTACAGACAACCCCCACTTTGAAGACTACCTCAAACGCTGCCGGGTCGGGTTTGATGCCCTCTTGAGTGCCCAGTTGGGAATCGGCCGCTTTCCCACCGCCTCCCAAGTGCCCCACATTAAAAAGGCCCTGGGCCAGAGAGTCCACATCGCCCAGTGGATGGCCCTCATCAAAGAGGCCCAAGACTTGCCCCGCTATTTCCCCGAGGAAAAGGCCCGCTTCGCCCGCGCCCGTGCGATACTCAAACAAATCCGCTCCATCCCCTCTCCCTTTTGGCGCAGTTGGATTGAATTGGCCCTCGCTTTGCACTCTTCCAACCGCGCCTGGATACAGCGCCAGGCCCACCAAATCGCCACCACCGGATACCGGCAAATTTTTTTCCACCTCCCCCACGGTTTTGAACCCAGTGGCCAAGCTGAAATCAACCCGCTGCTGATGCACATCCTGCAAAAATTTATCCAGCACACCGGGGAGCAACACTTGGGGCGGTTGATCAGTGGAAAATTGGCCCAATTGAGCGGCCAGGCCTCCACCACTTGGGATCGGCCCTTTTACGACAATTGGCGCTTGTCCGAATTGAGGCAAGTGAGCAAAAAAGGGCCGCGCACCCGGCGCTATTTCGACTTTTGGTACTCCAAATATTTGGGCCGTACCTCGACTATGGAACGGCAGAATTTTTTAAATGCCGTGCTCACTCCCCGCACTCTGGAGGAGGCCCATCCCTCCCAGTTGTGGGTGTTTGGGGAAGACTTCGCGGCAGAAGGCCCCCGATTGCGCCCCATCCTGGACAAAAAACTGGCCAACTTGTGGAAGTCCAAGAGTTTCTACCAACGCCTGGTAGTGGTTCAATTGTTGGCCAACCCCACTCTTAAAGAGGAATTGGCCAAATCCCTGCCTGCGATGAATAGGCCATTGGCCGAAATCCGGCGCGACTATTTTCGGGAACTCCTGCACTCTGGCCAGGCCCCCGAGTTGGCCCTCTACCACCTGATCAAAATGGGCGACCTCGACCGCAAATACCTGTGGTGGGTGGCACTCTCACGGAGAACGAACACATGAAATATAAAATGTTTCTCTTGCTAGTTCTAGTGGCCCAAACCCCTCTGGCGGCGCTGGAGATCACTTCCCTCGGCCAAAAAATCGCCGTCGAGCGGGTGGCCTCCAATCTCGGCATCGTGTGGGGGTTCGATTTTCTGCAAGAGGGGCATCTCATTTTGGCCCACAAAGACGGCCGCATGTCCCTTTTGAAGGAAGGCCATTCCTCCCGACGGCAAACCATTGTTCCCGTCAAAGGTGTCCCCCCCTCCACCTCGTTTGGCCAGGGAGGCCTGATGGATGTGCGGGTACACCCCAAAGACAAAAGTCAAATTTTCTTTTCCTATGTCTCCCGCTACCAAAATGGCCACGGCACCATCATCGCCCGCGCCACCTTACAGGGAAACCAGATCGAGAATGTCAAAACCCTGTTCCGCACCACTCCCCCCGGCAAAACCGGGCGGCACTTTGGATCGCGCATCGTCTTTGGCGCAAAAGACACTCTCTTTTTCGGCGTGGGCGATCGCGGAGAGCGGGACAAGGCCCAACTTTTGAATGCCCCCAACGGCAAACTCTACCGCATCCACAGGGATGGCCGCATTCCCAAAGACAACCCTTTCGTCGGCAAAAAAGGGGCACTCCCCGCCATCTGGAGTTACGGACACCGCAACCCCCAGGGCATGGCCATCCACCCCGCCACCGGCGACTTGTGGGAACAGGAACACGGGCCGCGCGGGGGGGATGAAATCAACCACATCATCAAGGGGGCCAACTACGGCTGGCCCATTATCACTTATGGCCGGGAGTATTGGGGGCCGAGCATCGGCACGACCCATAAAGAAGGGATGCGACAGCCGGTCAAATACTTCGTCCCCTCCATCGCCCCCTCGTCACTGATGATCTATTCGGGCAAGCTCTTCTCCCAGTGGAAACACCACTTTTTTTCGGCGGCCCTGGAATTGCAACACCTCAACCGCCTGGACATCCGCCAACAGGGCCAAACCTTCCGCGTGGCCGCTGAAGAACGCCTTTTAAAGGAACTGAACCAACGCATCCGCCATGTGCGCGAGGCCCCCTCGGGCAAAATTTGGTTTTCCACCGACCAGGGCAACCTCTACCAAATGCGACCAGCGCTTACGCCTGCGGCCCCATCCGCCGCCCCAACCCCGTCCGTGCCCCAATGATGAAAATTCGGTGACAGCGACCGAATTTTCATGTATTCTAAAGACGATGCAAAAGAGAACCCGCCAACTGCAAAGAATCCGCCAGGCCTTTGGCACCCATCCGGTGGTGGCCCTGCTCGGCCCGCGCCAGTGCGGCAAGACCACTCTGGCCCACCAGTACGCCAAACAGCGCGGGGAAAAGTGCCACCTCTTCGACCTGGAAGACCCCGAAGACCTGGCGGCCTTGGAAAATCCCAAGGCGGTCTTTGAGTCTCTGCCGGGAACCCTCATCATCGACGAAATCCAGCGCCTCCCCGAAATTTTCCCCTACTTGAGAGTCCTGGTGGACAGGGAAAAGCGCAAGCGCAAAATCCTGCTCTTGGGAAGCGCCTCCAAGGAACTCATCCAGCAAAGTTCCGAGAGTCTGGCGGGAAGAATCGCCCATATCGAACTCACCCCCTTTGGCCTGCACGAACTGAAGGCACCAAAGAAAAAAAAACTGTGGCAACGGGGCGGTTTTCCCCTCTCCTTTTTGGCCAATACGGAAACCCAAAGTTTTGCCTGGCGGAAGGCCTACGCCGCCACTTTTTTGGAGCGGGACTTGCCCGCCCTGGGCATCAAAATCCCCGCCAGAACGATGCACAGGTTTTGGACGATGCTGGCCCACTACCACGCAGGCAATATGAACTATTCGGAAATGGGCCGTTCTTTCGGCGTGGCCGACACCACCATCAGAAAATACCTCGACATTCTCACCGAAACTTTTATGATCCGCCAACTGGGGCCATGGCACGAAAATATCAAAAAGAGACAAGTCAAGAGTCCCAAAATTTATTTTCGCGACAGCGGAATTTACCACACCCTGCTGAATATCAAGACTCAAAGGGAACTCCTATCCCATCCCAAACTGGGGGCCTCTTGGGAAGGGTTTGCCCTGGAACAAGTGCTGCAATACTTTGAACTGGACGGCAACCAAGTTTTTTTCTGGTCGGTGCATGGCCAGGGAGAAATCGACTTGCTCTTCACCAAGGGGGCCAAGAGATACGGCATTGAATTTAAATTCGCCGGTGCGCCCTCTGCGAGCAAATCCATGAACCTGGCCAAAGAACAACTAGGCCTCGACCGGGTATTTTGTATTCACTCCGGCGAAAAATCCTTTCCCCTGGCCGAGGGTATTGAGGCGTGGCCACTGGGTGATTTAAAAAAGTTGGCGGGAGATCTCTAATCTTGACAAGTCGCTTTAGTTATAATAGGTTCTAAACCATGAGCATCATTCACGATAAATTTTTAAAAGAAATCGAAGATAGTAGTGAAGAACTGTTTATCTATAGAGGACAATGCAATCATTCATGGACATTGAAATCGAGAATTTCAAATCGGTTTGAAACTTATCCAGAACCAAGCATACCAAACGAACAACGCTTAACCATTTATCACAGAAACTTGATCAATGGAGCAAAAAAAAGAGGTTTCGATTTTGACAGTGGACGGCCTTTGAATGAAATGGAACTCCTCGCCAAACTACAACATTTTGGTGCTTCTACATTTCTCCTGGATTTTACATGGGATGCGCTCACGGCCCTATGGTTTGCTTGTGAACTTGGAATAGAAGGAAAAGACAACGATGGTAAAGTCTTTGTTCTCAACCTGGAAGATTTGCAACCAATTTCTTTTAACAATGATGATAATATAGAAAAAATAGTGGAGAAGGCCCGAGGAGGAGGCTTTTATTACTGGGAACCGACTTTATTTACAGATGCAAAAATCAGAGTGACTCAACAAAAAAGTATTTTTATCTTGGATACAAATAATTTTAATGAAATCAAATATGAACGAGAACCAATTACAATAAAAGCAAGTGATAAAGAAGTAATATTGAAAGAATTGGAATCTCTGTTTGGAATCAATGAAGATAAATTATTTGGAGATATTTATGGTTTTGCCAGAAGCCATGGCAAAGATAAACCCATACCCAAAACGAGAAATATTCAAACATATCTGTATAAAGGATTTCACCTATTGGCCGAAGGTCAAAAGCACTTACACAAAAGAAATTTCTCATTATTTAAAAATAATCTAAAAGAGGCAGAACTATTTTATTCTCGCTACATTAAAAATAAAAAAACCGACATTTATGGATCTATCTATCATACAAGAGCTAATGTTAGAGTGGACATAAGAAAATTCCCTGAAGCTATTGAAGATTATAGTCGAGCTATTAACTCACAAAATGAATATTCTAGATTAAATCATATTTCCCCAAGTATAAAAATAGCTTTGTATATAAGTCGAGGTAATTGTCAACACGCTCTTAAAGAATTTGAGAAAGCGATAGAAGATTATAATTTTGCTGAATGTGTTATCAACAATACTCAACTAGGCTATAATTTAGACTATCATTGTTCAACTCTTTACTACGCAAGAGGAAGTGCCAAAGAGAGACTTGGATACTTTGATGAAGCTTTGGAAGATTTTGAAAAAGCAAAATTAAAAGGAAATAAGGAGGCCTTATACGCCAAAGGATTTACATTAATACAGCAAGGTAAACTGCAAGAAGCAAGAAACTATATCCTAAGAGCAAAAGAACACCGCTATCTAGGAAAAGAAAGTATAGAAAGAAACTTCTCGTCTTTGGAAGAAATAATAAGGAAAGTTGAAGATTATCAATTTAAAGTAAGCATAGATAATTTAAAAGCAGAATTTCGTAATGTAGAACTTTTCAAATCATCTCAAAATGATAATAGGGTACTATCAACAATAGTCACAGGATATAGTGGACTACGAGGAAATATGGGAGTAAATCCTGATGAAGCTTATGAAACAAATTTTTATCTTGTCGGTACTACAGGATTTCCAGGAATTATGGGATTCAAACTTATCGTTAAATTGTAGAATATTTTATCTACAAATAAAAAACCTTAAAACAACAAGGAACCCCAAATGCAACAATCCCTCTTTAACAAACCCATCAAAGTATCGAGAACATTCGACGGGAAAAATAGCGCTATTCTCACCGGCGACATTTTAAAAGTTTGCGATCGTTTTCCCAAAAATTTTTTCAAGCTCATCGTCACTTCGCCGCCCTACAATCTCGGCAAGGACTACGAGAAAAAACAGGATTTTCAACAATACCTCGATTGGCAAGAGGGCGTGATTGAAACATTATTAAACTCGCTGCACCCCCGTGGAAGTATGTGTTGGCAAATTGGCAACTTTGTCGATCGGGGAGAGGTTTTTCCCCTCGATGCTTTTTTCTATCCCCTCTTTAAAAAATTGGGGTTGAAATTGCGCAATCGCATTATTTGGCATTTCAACCATGGCCTCCACGCCAGCAAAAGATTGTCTGGCCGTTATGAAACCTTGCTTTGGTTTACAAAGTCGGACGACTACACCTTTAATCTCGACAGTATTCGAGTGCCCTCCAAATATCCTGGGAAAAGGCACTTTAAGGGTGCCAAAAAGGGCCTTCCCAGTTGCAACCCCAAAGGGAAAAACCCCTCCGACTACTGGGAGATTATGGCCAACGAATTTGATGCTGGCATGATTGACATTCCCAATGTCAAATCAAACCACCCCGAAAAAACCAGTCACCCCTGCCAATTCCCCATAGAGTTAATAGAGAGGTGCGTTTTGGCCTTTACCGATCAAAACGACTGGGTGTTGGATCCGTTCGGCGGAGTGGGTTCGGCCTTGATTGCCGCCATCAAACATGGCCGCCGTGCCATCTCGGTTGACAAAGAAAAAGAATATTCGCAAATGGCCAGGGATAGGGCCAAAAAGTTTTGCTCTGGAGAACTCAAAATCCGCCCTTTGGGGAAACCCATTCACATTCCCAGTGGCAGGGAAAAAGTGACTCAGGTTCCCCAAAAATGGCAAGAAACAACTCAATGCATAATAACCCCTCCCCCCACCTCTTGACAGAACAAAACGCCTTTGATATTGAGTTTAACTATTGAGAATGACGAAATATTGGATGATGACAAGGGAAAATAAGGCCCTTCTAAACAAAATAATTTGAATGGATTGGCCATATCTGTTATTCTCTATTCACACCTCAATAAAAAAATTATGGTAGAAGTTAGGTTAAATGCTCACAATTTAGGGAAAGACTTGCGGGGGAAGCGAGACAGAGTGACTGAGGTGTGCTATAAGCACGCTGCAGGGAGCGATGGCGAAGCTGACTCACTAGATGGCCTGAAGTGTGAGCATTTAGCGGGTAACAAGGAATTTTGAGATAGAACCTCCCCCCCATTTTTGCTCTGGCACTGGAAAGCTGCTTAGTGATGGATGATTTTGTCATTCAGGGCATCCACCTCGGCGAACTGGTAGCTTTGGCCATCTGCTTTTTGTTGTCGGGTTTTTTTTCCGGCTCTGAGGCGGTGCTGATGTCTTTGGGCATCGATCGGGCCAAGCGCCTGCTGGAGGAAGGGGGCAAAAAGAGTGCCGCCATGGCCTTTATGCTGGAGCGGCCCAATGAACTTTTGGCCACTATTCTGGTGGGCAACAATATCGCCAACATTTTGGCCGCGGCGCTGACCACCACTATTGCCAGTCGCCTGTTCCAGTCCGAGGCGGTGGGCATTTCCACCGGAGTCACCACTTTTATCATCCTCATTTTCGGCGAAGTCCTGCCCAAAACCTTCGCCCGCACCCACGCCGAATCCCTCTCCACCCCGATCATTTTGACTTTGCGCCTGAACTACTACCTGCTCTACCCCATTGTGAAATTCATCGTCTGGGTGATCGAAACGGTTTTGGGAGACAAGGCCGAACTGCGGGGGGTGCTGGTCACCAAAAACGATATTGAATACATGGTCAACAAGGCGGAACAGGATCAAAGCATCGACTCCAAACAACTCGATCTGTTGAGTTCCATTTTGGAATTTCCCACCATTAAGGTGAAGGATATTATGATCCCCCGCCTGGAAGTGAAATATTTGCAGAAGGGTTGGAATTTCAAAAAGATCATCCAATTTGCCAGTTCCGACAACCACTCCCGCTATCCGGTTTGCGAGGGCGGCCTGGACAGTACGGTGGGATTTTTGCACATTAAGGAATTGGCACTGGTGCGCGGGAGCGAGAAAGTCCACTTTGACATTAACCGCTTTCTCAAGGAACCCTTTTTCGTCTACGAACACATGAAGATTCAGGCGGTGTTCGATTATATGAACCGCAAGAAAGTCCACTTGGCACTGGTAAAAAATGAAAATGGCCTGGTGGTGGGGATCGTGACCCTGGAAGATATTGTGGAGGAAATCCTAGGGGAAATTCACGACGAACACGATGTTGAGGAAACCACCCAAACCGAACACGACATTGAGCAAGGGGTGATGGTCGAGGGGATGCTTCCCCTGCGCGACCTCTACAACGACTACGACATTAAAGTCCCCTTAAACGACCACTACTCCACGGTGGCCGGATTTTTATTGGAAATGTTGGGCAACACTTTCCCCAAACAGGGGCAGCTGATCGTGTGGGAGGGGTTCAACTTTCAAATCAAACAGGTCGAGTCTGGCCAAATCAAGGAAGTCAAAATTCAAGATGCTGGCGGGGGAAAACACATCTACAACCGGCGCGACAAGGGTGAAGACGAGGGGAATGTTTCCTCCAATGGCAATGGCCAAAAAACCGGGTAAGTAACTGTCCACGGTTCAGGCCATCATTTGAATTATTTAAGCGGAACTAAAACCACCACTCCCCCGACATCGGCGTCACTGGCCACCTTCGTCCGGCAGGCCATGCGCACCTTGGCCTCGGATGGGCCATCGCCTCCATTCCGTTCCCGGTAATTGGCACAGACACTCTTGATGGTATCGGCCTCAATGACACTGGGAGGGGCCAACAATTCGCCCCCTTGCAGAATATTGACGCGGCAACTGCCGCAACTCCCGGCCAAACAACCGTGGGGCAACTGGTGCCCTGCTGCATCGAGTTCTTCGAAGAGCACTTTGCCATGGGCCACACGGGCCTCAAAAGCGACTTCGCCGAGGGCCTTGCCATCGGAATCACAGGCCATCACTCGCACTTTGGGCATCCTCTACCTCCCCATTCCTTGTCGTATCTCAAATTTTAATTCATAGTGGCCCTCCAAGGCAAAAAATCTTCTCCCCCACACAATCCAGGAGTTTGTCAGGTGTTTGATTTTGAAGAATTGTATGGCCAGGGCCATGAAGAAGTGGTTTTTTTCTCCGAACCCTCCTGTGGCCTCAAGGCCATCGTCGCCATCCACGACACCACCCTTGGCCCGGCCCTGGGGGGCAGCCGCATGTGGCCCTATGCCAATATCCACGAGGCCATCACCGATGTTTTGCGCCTGTCTAAAGGCATGACCTACAAGGCCGCAGTGGCGGGCCTCAATCTGGGGGGAGGCAAAGCGGTACTCATCTGCGACCCTGGCCACAAGTCGGAAGTGATGCTGCGAACCTATGGCCGCTTTATCGAATCCCTCAACGGACGCTATATCACCGCCGAAGATGTCAATATGGCGGTGGAAGACATTGAATGCATCGCCGCCGAAACCGAACACATTACCGGCCGAAAAGTCTCCCACGGGGGTTCCGGCGACCCCTCTCCCCACACCGCCCGCGGGGTGTTCTACGGCATGGAGGCCTGTTGTAGTAAAATCTACGGCGAGCGCAGCTTGGCGGGCAAAGTGGTCGCCCTCCAGGGGTGTGGCGCTGTGGGCCACCACTTGGGGCAGCTCTTGCACCGGGCGGGTTGCAAAATCTTCTTTACCGATATTGACCACCAGCGGGCCAAGGCCTTCCAACAGCAGTGCCCCACCGCCGAATGGGTGGATCACGAGGAAATCTACGGCGTCCAATGTGATATTTACGCCCCCTGCGCCTTAGGCGCCACCCTCAACGACGACACCATCGAACGCCTCAAATGCCCCATTGTCGCCGGTGCCGCCAACAACCAATTGGAGGAACCCCGCCACGGCGAACTTTTGCGCCAAAAGGGCATCCTCTACGCCCCCGACTACCTGGTCAACGCCGGAGGCCTGATGAGCGTTTCCCTCGAACGGGACGCCCGCGGCCACTCATTGGAGCGACTGGAGCAAATGGTGAGTTCCATCTACGACAAGGCACTAGAAATCTTTGAAATCTCGGAGCGGCAAAATATTCCCACCAACCGGGCCAGCGACCTCTTGGCCGAACAACGGCTCAACGCCACCCGCAAAACCCAGGGCAAATTTATCGGCAAACACTGTTCCCACCTGCCGCCTTTATAGGGGGGCAAAACCAGGCCCATCGATTCTTTAATGCAAAGCGTTTAAAATGGAGCTGTGAAGGCCTTTTTTGATCGCTTCCCCCACTTTGCCAAGGTGGCCTTGAGCTTGGGGCCATTGGCCTGGGCGGAACCCGTCCGCGCCATTCTTCCCTTTGAAGATGCCACCCGTTCAGAACTGGTCACTTCCTCCCGCGCCGCCGGCATGGGCAATGCCTATATCGCCAAAGTTGACGACGCTTCGGCGGCCTTTTACAACCCCGCCGGACTGGGTACCGTCCGCTACCCCCACTTTCACTTGAGCAACTTTCATGTGGAGTCCAACCGCAGTTGGATGCAGGCCACTCGCGGGCGCGCCGATTCGGCCTCCAACTTTTGGAAGGGCCACAACATCAAAAAAATGCAATCTTTTTTGCGCGATTATAGAGGCCAGTTTATCTACTCGCGCTTTCAACTCATGCCCAATATCACCGCCCGCTACTTTTCTGCGGGGATGCTCTACAGTCGCCAAACCCAGGGCCTGATGGGTTCGGGAAATCAAGGCCAGTTTGAATATTCGGCCCGCACCGACCAGGGGCCTTACGCCGCTTTCAACCTGTCTTTCATGGGCGGCATAGTTAAGCTCGGGGCCACTGCCGTGTACCTCACCCGGCGGGAAATTTTCGGAGAAATCCCCGCCGATCAAACCGTCAGCACTCCCAAATCCGCCTACTCGGGCGGACGGGCCCTGCAATACATCGGCGGAGCGAGGATCACCCTACCCTGGAAGGCACTGCCCACCGTCGCCGCCAAACTGGGCAATATGACTCAAAAAGAATTTAAGCAAAGCGAGGGATTCGCCGCCGCCCCGGCGGGTGTGCACAGCACTCTCGACCTGGGTTTTTCCCTCACCCCGCAAATTGGCCAAACCACCCGCCTGCACCTGGAGGCCAATTACAAGGATCAAAAGCGCCGCTACTCTGGCCGCGCGGGAAGGCGCTTTGGCCTCGGTGCCGAAATCGACTGGCGACGCAGTTTCTTCTTTCGCCTGGGATACTCCGACGGCTTCGGCTCAGGAGGCATCGGCGTGCGCACCCCCCAACTGGAATTTGACCTCACCACCTACGCCGTCGATCGCACTGCCTCCCGCTACCGCGGCAAAGAAGACCGCCGCCTGGTGCTCTCCATCAGTTCGCGGGGGTATGCGCTGTACTGATAAAAGGCCTGCTTCCAAGACCTGTGATCAGTGTGAAGATACCTGGACAATTTTCCATCCGTATTAAATTTTTTGAGCGTTCCCTTGTCAAATTGGATCAAATGTTTGCCTATAGCGCGGCCGAGTTGGCAAGGAATGGCATTGCCGATCTGTTTGTATTTTTCCAAAGTTGTTCCGGCCATGCGGTAGGACTCTGGGAAAGTTTGAATCCGCCTATACTCTTCTACAGACAATGGCCGATTTCGAGTGGGGTGGCACAAATCGGTTGCCGGCATGGCGGGACTGGTGACCAGAGTCGGCGCGGGCCTGTTCCAGTCGAGTCTTCTCAAAAATCCGGTTCGGCCCCCTCCCGCATAATAACTCTTTCCCAAGGCCTCCTTCTGCAATTTTAAAGGAAGGGAGCGCCAATTTTGTCCGGCCTTTAACAATTTGTAATATTTTAACCTCTTTTCGGGGAACTTAATGTGTTCAAGATTTTTTTTGTTTCTCAAATCCCAAATGGCATCGCGGGCCGTTTTCCAAGGCGACAAGCTTTTATCTTGATCGGAATGGGTGGCGGCCATAAAGGGAATTTCGTCCCCTTCTCTAGCGGCGAGAATGATCACCCTTTCCCGAATTTGGGGAACCCCAAAATTGGCGGCATTGTAGAGAGTAAAAGATAGCTTGTAACCGATACTTTCAAATTTTGAAATAATGTGTGCTAATGCTCCCCCCGGTGACTCCTCT
Organism: Bacteriovoracaceae bacterium; assembly: GCA_965243145.1. Classification (GTDB taxonomy): domain Bacteria; phylum Bdellovibrionota; class Bacteriovoracia; order Bacteriovoracales; family Bacteriovoracaceae; genus CBDBLK01. The sequence goes on along the minus strand of CBDEUB010000002.1, from coordinate 2,504,451 downwards.
GCCAACAGAGATGGAAACCCCTTCCCTCGCCGATTGTGAGGCCGGTGCTTTAAGGGAACCGATAACAAACCCCGGACATTTTCAATGATGGCATACTTGGGTTCAAGGCCTTCGATTAAGTCGATGAAATGGAGAAAGACATTGCCTCTGACATCATTAAGGCCCCTCCGCTTTCCAGCAGTGCTAAAGGCCTGGCAGGGTGGCCCCCCGGCCACGGCAAAGAGTTCTCCCCTTTTAAGGCCATGGGCCAAGAGCAATTTTTTTGCGTTCAACTCCCTTATATCACAGTTGTAAAGCGGCACGCGAGGCCGATTGAGTTGGATAGTTGCGCAAAATCGGCCTTCAATTTCGTTGTAAAAGGCGGGTTTAAGGCCCGCACCTTCCAACCCAAGGTCGAGGCCCAACGCTCCCGAAAAAAATGAGGCATATTGATAAGAAGATTTGGCCACGGATATTCCTTTTCCGAAAGTATAGATGATTCACTTATTGTGAGGAAATAAAGCACAATGCATTAAAGGCGAAGATTTTTTCTCATTCCATGGGGCAAAAGGAGGATATTCTCAAGATTTTGACAATTGGGAGATGCCTCTATTTGGCAATAAATTTGGCGACTTGACGCAAATCTCTACCATTTTCCATCAAGATATTGCCACCTCATCAAACTTGGCGAGAAAATCCCGTTTCAATAAATATTTCAACAGTTTATGCCCATATTTTTGCATACAGTCTCAAAAACCCTGGCAAAATATTGGCGAATATTTGACTCATACGCCTGGTTTTGCTAAGAAAAAATCTCACTTTGCAGCAAAATCCCCTCCTGGGGGCCGATTTCGCGGTGTAGAGAAGTTGGCATCGATCTTGCTAAACAACGGGTACAAAGTGGGGAGGCACAAAAACGCATCTCCCCATTTCCATCAACTGGAGGAAAAAACATGGCAACGATGAAGAAAACAGCAAAACGATGGTTTCTCTTTCTCACCACACTCTTGCCCCTGTGGGCCTATGCTCAAGAACAATCGGAAGAGGACAAAAATGAAGCAGCGGTCAAGCTGGATCAAGACTTAGATTGCGAAATGCAAATCGAAGGACTGGTTTTTGACTTGTGTGAAGTGCTGTCCCATCCCTACCCATGGAGCGAAAAAGAAGAACAAATGCCCATGCCCATTTTTCCCCTTCAACTTCCCTACACTGAAGAAAGGCCCTTTGAACACCTCAACTTCTTTGGCCAACAAGATGAACTTCCCAACGAAATCGACGACGAGTTTATCATCCGCGAACTCCAAAAACGGGGGATTTATCGTCTGAAGACAGGGCCTTTAGAAGCCAATTTTTGTCATAGGCCAAGAACTACGGGAGACAAATGAAAACCGTCATCGTTATCAGCATCAGCGCCAGCATTATTGCCTTTTTGGCCCCGTGGAGATGGGACTTAAACCGTTTCATTTACGATGAAGACCCCATTTTGGAAATGGCCTTTCCGGCCGATAAGGCCATAGAGGCCTACGATCCGGCGCGCATCCGCTTTGCCCACGAATACATTCTGCTGGAGGGCATCTATTCGCCCCTGATCATCTTTTCTGATGCCAACGGTGCCCCCTATTCCGCAGTGGCCAGAAAATTTTACTGGAAAGGCAACGAATTGCACTTCATCATCCGCCAGGATATGAAAACTATCGACGGGCATCCCATCACTGCCGAAGATGTGCTTTTGTCCGTCAAGCGCCTGCTCATTCTCTCCCAAAACACCCACGGGGATTTCAAAAGTTTAGTCTGCCCCAATGCCAAACTGAAAAAATTGAGCGACGACTGCCCCGGCATGGTGGTCGAAGGCCATACATTTATTTTAAGGCCCACCATGAAGCGCTTTTTTATTCTCGACCTCTTTGCCTCCATCGACTTTGCCATTATCCCCAAGGGCAGCTACGACCCGGTGACTCTGAAAATTACCGACTACCGCAACACTTCGGGGCCTCACTATGTGGCCGAAGACCGGGGCCAGGGGCGCATCATCTTGAAAGCTAATCCCACCCATATCCGCTTTGAAAAAACCATGGCCCAGGAAATTCACCTCGTCCCCACCAAGGGCCTCAATCGCCGCCAAGTCGTCGAACTCTACAACCAGGGGAAAATTGATCACATCACCACCATTGAAGGGGCCGAAGTCGAAGACATCCTCAAAAAAGTGGACTGGGACGAGACTTCCTACCACGAAACCCTCCCCATTGTACTCGCCGTGGCCCGTATCACCGACAAGGGGAAAAAACGAATCCCGCTCAAGAGGCGGCTGGCCTTTGCCAAGGCCCTGCAAAAGGCCCTAGGCGATCATTGCATGAGACGGGAAGGCTGCACACCTACCGATCAGTTTTTTCTTCCCCTGATGGGGGGAGAACTCACCCCCAGCGAAAAGAAGACTCTACAAAAAGCAATGGACTCTGTGGAAATGGAAACTTCAGGTGAAGGCATTTTCTTAGGGATTTACGACTCCAACCCCAGCGAACTGGACAATTATTTCAAGGCCATCAAGGCCACTATGCCCCAGATAAGAATTGAAAGGGCCAAAGGCTCCCCCGCCTTTACCAAACTTGAAGACAGAGATTTGCCCGATTATGTTATGGTTTTTACCAATGCGGGCTTTTTGGAAAATGTGAGCCTCCTCTCCTATGCTATTAAAGCGAAATATTTTGGTATTCCCATAAAAGAGGGTAAGGCCTGGCTCAAAACATATATGGACACCCAGGACAAACTCAAACGGCTAGAATTGACCAGACAACTTCACCTGGAATCGCTGATCCGCGGGCGAACTATCCCCCTCTACCGCATGCCCTATGTGGCGATTGCCCGTAAACCGTGGAAACTGCACTTGCCACAAATCTTTGGCAACAACCAATTTTGGAAGATCAGACAGGATTAGGCCATGAAGTTTTTTATACCAATTGCAGTTGCTGTTTTTTTATTGGCCTTGCTGGGAATAAAATTCAACCAAAGCGATTCTACCAACGAAGTTTTACGCGTGGTCTTTCCCGGCCGAGAGAGCGCACAGGCCTACGACCCCGCCCAAATACGATTTGACAACCAATATGTTTTCCTGCAAAATCTCTACTCTCCTCTCGTTGAAGATTCTGAAACGGGCACTCCCATTCCCTCGGTGGCCCAAGAATTTACCTGGAAGGGCAGCGAACTTCACTTTGTTCTTCGCCCAGGTTTAAAAACCATTGACGGACACCCTATCACTGCTCAAGATGCGCTTTTATCTTTCAAACGCCTGATCATTTTATCAAAAAATACCCACGGGGATTTTAAAACTTTGGTTTGCCCCGATACCGAACTTAAAAATTTGAAAGACGATTGCCCCAATATGATCGTCAAAGACAACACTCTTATTTTAAAACTCCAGGCCAGACGGGATTTTGTAGTCGATATGCTTATTTCAATGGATTTTGCCATTATTCCCAGGAAGAGTTTTGATCCGGCCACTCTTAAAATTACCGACTACCGCAATACTTCGGGGCCTTATTATGTGGCCAAAGACGATGCCCAAGGGCGCATAATCTTAAAGGCCAATCCCGCCCACTTCCACTTTAAAGCGGCCATGCCCCGGAAAATTCAATTGATTCCCACCAAAGGAAAAAGCAGCGGTGAAGTGGCCACTCTTTTCAACCAAAACCAAATTGATCACATCAGCACCATCGAATGGCTCTCCGTTGGAGATTTGAAAAAAATAAACTCTGACCAGGCCCAATTTCACCAAACCGTTCATATCCAAATGGCCTTGGCCCATGTTAGCAAAGAGGGAAAAAAGAACATTCCAACGAAAAAGAGAATTGCTTTTGCCCGTGCCTTACAAAAAGGGTTTGCCGACTACTGTGCTCAAAAAGAGGGGTGCAGGCCCACTCAGCAATTTTTTCTTCCCTCAAAAGAAAGCGCCTTGGCCTCTGAAGAAGAGCGCATTTTTCAAGAGGCCATGTCTGTTGACATGGAATCCTCGGGAGCAGGTATTTCTCTAGGCATTTACGCTTCCAGTTCAAGCGGATTGGAAGAATATATAAAAGCGGCAAAATCCTATATGCCCAATTTAAAGGCGGAAGAAGCGGAGAGTATCCCTGCTTTTAGTAAATCCCAAGACAATAAAGTACCCGACTATATTATCGTTTTCACCGATTCAGGTTTTTTAGAAGAAATTGGCCTTTTGTCTTATTCCATGAAATCGGGAATATTCGGCCTCTCCCAAAAAGAAGGTAAAGCGTGGTTAAAAGACTATATGAACACCGCTCACAGGCCAGACAGGATCAAAAAAATCAAAAAGCTACACCTAGAGGCACTCACTCGGGGATGGACAATCCCCCTCTACCGTACTCCCTATGTGGCGGCCATACGCAAACCGTGGAAAATGCACTTTCCGAAAAACTTTGCCAACAACCCCTTTTGGAAAATTAGAAAAGATTAACCCCAAAAGGGCGAAGATGGGCCTGAAGGCCTTGCCATGTTTGGCCCAAAATGGTATTGGTGTTTTGAGAAGACTTGACTAGGAATGAATATGTTTATGCGCCCTCCGGCATCTTCCCCCGTGCGCCTGTTTCAACGGGATTGGTTAGAGGCCCTAACCCATGTTCACCCCATCACCCCCGCCCTGATGTGGGGGCCAGTGGTGGCCTACCTCTTCTACACCGCCTTTGCCCGCGCGACCCTCTCCGCCGGTGAGTGGATTTTGTGGGTGGGGTTGGGCCTTTTGACTTGGACTTTTACCGAGTATGCAGTTCACCGCTGGGCCTTTCACCACTCGGCGCGGACGGCGTGGGGCAAGCGCCTGATCTACCTCTTCCACGGCATCCACCACGATGCCCCCGACGAGGCCACCCGCCTGGTCATGCCCCCCCTGCCCGCCCTGCTCATCATGGGCGTGCTCGGCCCCACCTTCTACGCCCTCATCCCCGAGCGCGCCCTGGCGATTTTTGGGGCCAGCTTTCTGGTGGGCTACCTCTGCTACGACTACATTCACTACGCCATTCACCACTGGCCGATGAAATCCAAAGTGGGTTCCTATTTGCGCAAACATCACTTGCGCCACCACCATGCCAAAGAACACTCCAAATTTGGCGTCAGCAATCCCCTGTGGGACTACCTCCTGGGAACGGTGACGGAATCAAAACGCAATTCTCGCAAATTTATCCTGTGCATTCGATTTCTCTCTTTATTTTTTACTGTTGTGTGCGTAGTATTTTTATTTGACAATATTTTTGAATGGTACGCCTACACCCTAGGATATTTCATTAGGGCCATAATATCTTTTTCAATATACGGGGCCGCATGTAATTTTGGCCTCTTTTTTATCACTACACAAAAAGCAAAAAAAATGAAAATCTTTTCAACTATTTGTTATATTCCCACGATTTTACAAACCCCCATAATGGTGAGTTATGTTTTACACACTCCCTGGGGTGTCCCCATTGCATTTTTGGGAACTATTGCGCTTTATATTCACTTTAATCCCTGGAGAAATAATGAGTAGAAATGTAATAGATAAAATAACATTTTGGACTTTGGACGAAGAGGCCGAAAATGAAGTCTACATTTTAATCGATAAGCACCTAAGGCCCTTGCCAAAAAATAGCGATGGAACGATCAATAAAGATGCCAAAGGTTTCCAACACAATGAGATTGACGCTTTGAGACACGCCTATGTGAGTGGTGTTTTTACCATGGAGTACCACGAAAAATTCGCGGCATTTCTGGGGACATTGGTAGAATACAATCCTTTTGCGTTTATTGGGAGTTCTCAAAATTTGGAAAAGTCTCGCAATATGGATTTGTGGAATAATTCAATTGGCCGAAAGTATGGCAAACAATCAAAGACCAGAGAGGAATTGTTTCACAAACTTCTCCAAGCACTCAAAAATAAAGAATTGATCACTCATCTTAAAGATACAAGAAAATACTCCATCAATGATAAACCTATGATCGAAAGTATTACAAAACCAGTGGCAGTTTTAAAAGAGAGCGAAACTGGAGAAAACCTGCTTTTTCTCGACACCAATACACTGTTGGTTTTTTCCAAAGATGAGTTTGTGGCCAAAATAAAAAATGGAGAATATGGAGATCATTACGAAATAAGAACTGTTGAGGGCAAAGAAATAGCAACCTCTAAAAGAGATGGAGTGAATAACCTTGGTTAAAAAGATAAGCTATTGCTTGGTTATACTCTCCCTCGGCCTCAAGGCAGAAACCCACACCGAGGCCTTGCAAGATGTGGCCAGTTGGATGGGCCGCGGGAGTTACTTGCAGTTTACCCAAATCAATTCCCTCTACTACGCCGCCGGCGGCCTGCCCCTGGTGTGGTATTCCTTTGAACACGACCAGCGCCTCACAGATCGATACGGCCGATATGGCCAAGACCGCATCAATGGCGTGGTGGATGCCATTGGCAAGTCCGGCGTGGTGCTGGGGTTCCCCATCATTCCCCTGGGGTATTATTTCTATGGCCGCTCCCAAGGCCAGGCCCGCCATATTCAGTTTGCCAAAGAGTACGCCGCCGCCATGTACTTGACCTATTTGGAAACCATGGTGTTGAGTCACATTCACATTCACCAAAGGCCCAACACTACCGACTTGAGTTTTTGGGAGACGCGCTTTCGGGGAGACAGTTCTTGGCCCTCAGGCCACGCCGTTCCCTATTGGACTTTGTTTTTTAAAACTTTGCAGTTTTATGGCCCCGCCTGGTCGCTCATTCCCTTGGGGTTGGGGCTGGTGGCCTCCGTGCAGAGAGTGCAAGATCGCAAACATTGGACTTCCGACTTGACCGCCAGTTTTTTGCTGGCGGCCTGGGCCAGCGAGGGAGTGCGGGCGGCGGCGGCCCACTCCGACAACCACCCCTTTTACCGCTGGATTTTTGAGCGCAATGTGCGGGTGGGCCTGTGGCAACACCGGGGGACTTATGGCCCCCGCATCGTCTGGGACATTTAACTTTTTGTAACTGCCCACACTTCAGGCCATCTTGTGACTCAGTTTCGCCGTCACTCCCTGCGGCGTACTTTTTCGTACGCCTCACTCGTTCCGTCTCACTTCATCCCAACCTGACCTAAATTGCGAACAGTTACCTTGCCGTTATCATAATTTTTCATTAGTGTGCGATCAGTTGCAATCTCTATAACCTGGAAAAGGAGTCAAAAAATGGAAAAATTGGCCAAAAAAACCTGTATTCCCTGCCAGGGAGGGGTTCCCCCGCTATCTTTAAGCGTTATATTAAAACTAAAGGCCGAATTGCATCCCGACTGGCAACTCATCCAGCAGGACACCCGCCTTTGCCGGGAACTCCAGTTTGGGGATTTTGCCGTCCCTATGCAATTGGGCCAAAAAATCGGGGCGATGGCCGAAGAACAGTGGCATCATCCCGAACTGCTGATCGGTTGGGGGATTTTGCGCGTGGAAGTTTGGACACACAAAATTAACGGGCTTGTAGAGAGCGACTTTATCTTTGCGGCCAAGGTGGACGAAATTGTCAAACCGCATATTTAGTTTGCTCATTTTGTGCTGTTTAGTGGCCTTCCCGGCACGCGCCCAAACGGGCCTACCCTTTGAGTTTCCAGGCCTTTTAAGCGATCGCTTTTTCAAGGAATTTGAAGAATTGGAAAAGCGTTTTTTCGGCGGCAACGGCGACTTTTTCAAAAATCTTGAGCGGCATTTTAACTTTCCCGGCGGTGGCCTTTCCCAAAGCGAGTGGCGCGAAGACAATGGCCACAAAATTTTGGTGATCAAGGGAGTGCCTCCGGAAGGCCAAAAGCTCAAAGTTTCAGTGCAAGGGAGACAGGTGACTGTCGAGGGAACCCTGGAAGTGCGCCGGGAAGGCCGCCAAAAAAATGGCCAAGAAGAGGGCCAAATCGCCCGTGGGTTTTTCCAGCAGCGGCAAATCTACCGCTTTTCCCAGCAATTCCAGGCCCCGGAAGGCACCGACCCTTCCCAGGTGAGAGTGCAAAATCGAGACGGGGAAGTGCACTTGCTGTTTCCCAAAGTAGGGACGGGAAAAAAGGCCGCCCCGTCGGCCAGGCCAATTCCCGCTCCCCCCGCGCCCGCTCCCGTACGCCCGCCCGCCCGACGGCACGCTCCCCCCGGCACCCGGCCACTGGAACATCGGCCCGGCGGAGTAAGCATTTAAAAATAATGCTCAATATCAAAATTGGCAAAGTGATTTTTATTCCGTATAAATTTTCCACTGGCCAATCATGGCCCAATTTTTAAACTGGGAAAAAATTGTGAAAAACCTCTTTGCGTTCGTTCTCTTTTCAATCTCTCTGATGGCCCAAGGCAAGTTGATCGACACCATTCCCGATTTTTACTATCTGAACGACGACACACCAGAAGAGTCGGTGCTGGTTCACGCCTGTTATCGTGCAAATGGCAGTTTCGACTGTTCTCGCGTGGCCAGCGTGGCCAAGGCGGATTGGTCTCAGTTTACTGAAAGTTTGTTGCGCCAATCTTGGTACAACAATCATACTGGCCGCAATGGCCCTCCCTACCTTCCCCTCAATCACCCCTACTATATCGGCGTTGCTCTTTCTCTGGCCGGCGCTTTTAAGGGATGTAGTTCCCATTTCCAGAGTCAAAGCGGGCACTCTCACCCCGGAGAAGATGGCCAAAATCATCCGCTTCCCCAAACTGGGCCGCAATATGGCCTTCGGTGGATTGGCCCTAATGATTCTATCGGGGGGATACACGATCATTCGAGAAGAATTCATAAACGACGACTCTTCAGAGGATGGGCCAGAAACTAGGCCCCAAGTTCTCCTTTTGGCCCAGCTTAAACAAGGCGTAGTCGCAGAAATCAACGATCATCCGGAAATTGACTCCCGCCATGTCCTCGAAATTTTTACCGATTTTCTCAACGAGGTTGGCCATAGGCCCTAACGAAACAGGTGAAACGCGCTCAACACTAGGCGGTGGGGGCCTTCCAGTTGCATGACCACCTCGCCTCCCTCCACACTGATGGCCCCTACCGCGCGTCCCGCTTGGGGTCTTTGATATAGATAAAGGCCTTCAAAACCACCAAAGTCACCAGCAGGGCCACCATCAGGCCCCAGGTGGGCATTTTGAACTGTTCTTCGGGGGTTTTGGTGTGGTGGTGAATCGTGGTGATGGAGGAAGGTTTTGCAGCAGAAGATGGGGACGGCGTATTTGGTTCCATGGGTATTTCCTCAAAGGGGCCTTAAGGCCCTAGCGATACAGAGACTCCAAAACAACCACCGTGGTGTAGGCCACGGCGGCCAGGGGGATGCAAGCAATAAATTTGAGCCAGCAACTTTCCTCTTCCAAATGCATAAACCAATAACCCACCGCTGCCGCCTTGGCGATGGCCAGAAGAGTGAGAGAAGAGGCCTTGAAAAAATAGTGGGTTTCAATTTCCGCCGCCACCAATTCCAGAGCGGTCAAGATCGCAAGGCCAGCAAAAACCCACAAATATTTCTTGGTGTGACTATGGTGGTGGTGGTGCGCGCTTTCACTGGACATTATTGATACCTCCCGCTTTGTATCCATACCACAATGAAAAACCATGGTAGAAACAAGGTAATTGTCCACAATTTAGGTCAGATTGGAGTGAAGCTAGACGGAACGACTGAGGCGTACCGAGAGTACGCTGCAAGGAGTGATGGCGAAGCTGAGCTTCAAGATGGCCTGAAGTGTGGGCAATAACATGGCGGTTGACTAAGAGGCCCAAATCGATCATTAAATGATTGATGCCCTCCTCGTCGGTGGAATAATAACCGCGAATACCTCCCGCCCCATCCACCAAGACCAGTTTAGTGGTGTGGGCAATGTCCCACAAACTCACCGTTTGGCCATCAACCTTGCCCTCAAATATTTCGGGTTCCTCCATGGGCACTTTAAACCCCTCAACTAAAAGTTCGCGCAATTTCGCCTTCTCGCCGGTTAAGAAAGTCCACACGAAGGGGTTGGCGCGGTGCTGGCGGGCATATTCCAGCAAAACCTCGGGGGTGTCATTTTGCGGATCGACGGTGAAAGTGACCAAGGCCACCTTTTGGCCCAGGCCACGGATTCGCTTTTGCACTTTCTGCAAAGTCTGCATCAGTGCCGGACAAGTGGTGGGGCAAGAGGTGAAGGCAAAATTGGCCAGATAAACTCGGCCCTTTAACTCCCGGCCGCCAAACTCTTGGCCAAACTGATTGGTGAAGCGGAAAGGCGGCACTTGGCCCAATACGGGATTGGGCGGAGGAAGTTCCCGGGTGACGGATCGGAAAATGGGATAGCTGAACAGAAAGCACAACCCCAGACACCAAAACCACGGGGAACGCACCAACCTGTGAATCGTCTTCTCCGCGGCCGTGGCCATATCAGCGCCCCCCTCCTTCCAGTCGCTGGATCAATTCATGCCGGGCGGGATTGTCCCGCATTTCCATCAAGTGTTGAAGATAATAGGCCAAGGCCCAAATGTCTTGCTCTTCCAAACTATCTTTCCAGGGCGGCATGGTGGTGCCCCCAATGCCGGCGGCAATTCTGATATAGAGATCGGAGAGGGTGCTTTTTGTGCGAATCGAGCGCAGGGGATGAAAAGTAAAATCGGGGGGAAGAATTTTGTACCCGTGATCTGATTCCTGAATTTTAAGTTTGTAAAACTCCTCATCAATGTCGTCCGCATCCCCGGTCAATTCGCGGGTCATCTGTTGATATTCTTCCGCCGTCACATAGGCTCGGTGGCAAGTCTGGCAACTGGCGGTGACATGGTAGACTTTACGGCCCTGTTTGATGGCCGCATTTTTTCGGGCCAAACTGAAGGGGTCGGGGGTGGGCACAATCCGCTCCCCCAGGGCCTTGTCCTTGCCTTCCCAAATATCGGGGGCAAAAGTTTTAATATAATTCCACAGGGCCTTTTGTTGGGGCCGACTCAAATCCCAGGGCAACATGGCGGTTCCCCCCAGGCCATGTTCCAAACTTTGAAAGATGGAATCCCCATGGGGCAAATCCCCCGCCATCACATCGCTAAATTTGATAATGCCCAAAGTGAAATCCCGTGGAGGAGTCTCCATGCCCAGAGCGGCGACTCCCTTGCCGTCTCCCTTAACTCCGTGACAGGAAATGCAATATTCGGTGTAGAGCCTGCGGCCCAGATTCAATTCACGAGGCGGCACATATTCACCGCCGGCAAAGGTTTTGCCCACATAAAACTGATTGGACAGGCAACTGCTAAAAACCAAGGTGATGAAAGCGAGGGCGGGAACGAGTTTCATACAATTCCTCTTAACAGTTCTCAAAAGAGAAACAGGCCGACATAGAGAAGAAACCAGGTGGCCCCTAAAAAATGCCAAAATTTTCCCACATTGGAAATGCTCGCGGGGCCAGGCCGTCCCTTCCATGGAGAGACAAAAAAAAGCGCCACTATCCCCAATGCCAAATGGGCGGCGTGAATCCAGGTAAATCCATAGAGGACGGAACTAAAGACATGAGTGCCGGCAAAGAGGCCCTGTACCTTGAGGGCCTGCCAAAATTGAACTTGAAATGCTAGAAAGGCCGCCCCCAGGATCAAAGTGGCCGACCACCAAAGCGCTCTGAATCTTGAGGCCCGCTGGTAGAGCACATAAGTGGCAGAACTAGCGGCGATGAGGACGCTGTTCAAAGTGGGCAAAGTCAAATTGATGGAGGCCAAATCGGCCGGCGGCCAAGTTTCCACGGAACTGCGATAGAGGGCATAACTTAAAAATAAAGTGGCAAACAACATGCTCAGAGAAATGAGCACCACTGTCATGGCGATAGCACTTACTTCTCTCTGGGCAGTTCCCATACTCGCCACACTCATGCCCGCGCCAACTCCTCGGTCTGGTATTGAAAATCCCGTTCGCCGGTGAGCGCGGGGTTGCCAAACTCGTGGGGGCCAACTTTGACCACCGGGATTTTTTCAAAGTTAAAGTGGGGTGCGGGGGAGGGAATCGTCCACTCCAAAGTGCCCACTCTCCAGGGGTTGTCCGATGCCTTGTCCTTTTTGAAAAAGAGAGCGTAGACAAAGTTGGCGAAAAACACCACTTGCCCCGCCCCCATCACAATCGCCGACCAGGTGGTGAAAGTGTTGAGGGGGATAAGTTTTTGGGTAAACTCGTAGATAAAGGGGTTGAAAATGCGCCGGTGCATACCCGCGTACCCCATCAGCAACATGCCGGTAAAGACCCCGTTAAGCCCCAGCATAGTGATCCAAAAGTGCACTTTGGCCAGGCCCTCGTGCAGACACACGCCGAACATTTTGGGTGCCCAAAAGTAGATGGCGGCAAAACCTCCCAGCAATACCGAGGCGGCCATAGTGTAGTGGAAGTGGCCGACCACAAAATAGGTGTCGTGCAGGTAGAGGTCGGTGGTGACGGTTCCCAAATAGAGTCCGGTGAGTCCCCCCAGGCCAAAGACGAACACCACTCCCATAGAAAAGAGCATGGGCGAATCGAAGCGGATCGATCCCTTCCACAGGGTTCCGAGCCAATTGGTAAAAAAGATCGCCGAGGGGATGGAAATGGTCATGGTCAGAGTCATAAAAGTCTGGGTCAGCAGCGGACTCAACTGAGTGGTAAACATGTGGTGGCCATAGACCAGCGTGGAGAGCACGGTGATGGCGGTCATGGACAACGCCGTGGCCTTGGCCCCAAAGGCCGGTTTGCGGGCAAAAAAGGAGAGCAGGTCGGAGACGATCCCCCACGCCGGCAAAATTAGAATGTACACTTCCGGGTGGCCAAAAATCCAAAAGACATGCTGGAACAAAACCGGATCCCCCGATCCCGTAGTGGCCGCCGCCCCGGCCAAAAAGAAGGTAGTGCCAAACACCCGGTCAAAGATGAGCAGCAGGCAACCCGCCCCCAACACCGGCAAAAAGATGGCGTTCAAAATGGCGGTCAACCACAGGCCCCAAATAGTCAGGGGCATGTCGAAATAACCCATACCAGGGGCGCGCAGGGTGATCACCGTGGTGATGTAGTTGATCGCCCCCATGGTGGAGGAAATGCCCAACACAAATATGGCCAGCGTCCACAGGGTTTGCCCGGTTCCCGGGGAGCCGATGAGGGTCGACAAGGTGGGGTAGGATGTCCAGCCGCTGGCCGCCGCTCCCAGGGGAGTAAACAGCGACCCCAGCAGCAACAGGCCGCTGGCCACGGCGACATGAAAGGAGAGCATGTTGAGCAGGGGAAAGGCCATATCGCGGGCACCGATCATCAGGGGAATACAAAAATTGCCAAAGGCCCCAATGAGGATGGGGGTGATGGCGTAAAAAATCATGATGGTTCCGTGCATGGTAAACAGCATGGCGTAGGTGTCGGGGGGAATCGCCCCCCCCGTTTCGGGAAACATAAAGCGGCCGATCATGGGAAAGGGCACTCCAGGATAGGCCAGCGACCAACGCAACATCAACGCCATCAATCCCCCCACAAAGAGAAAAAAGATGCCGTACCACAGGAATTGCTTGCCGATCACTTTGTGATCAAAGGAGAAAACATATTTGGAGAGAAATGTCGTGGGGGCGGGGTGGATATTCTGTTCGTAAAATGCCATGGGGCCTAGTTCCTTTGGTTAGGGGTTACTTCCTCTGCTACGGCTACCACGCATAAGAAAGTCCTCCCTCAAAGCGGTGGAAAACCACATTGTCGGCATTGCCAATAAAGATGATGTTGCGATAACCCAAGTTGGCCAGAGATTTTTTTGTGAGCGGAAAATTTAAACCAACACGAAACTGGGCAACAAGGCCAGTCTCGGACAGGTTGTCATGGCCATCGGTTTGGGAACGCAAATCCAACATTCCTATTCCCAGGCCAGAACCCAGGTACACGAAACACCAGTGTTTGGCGAGATAAGAACCGTTGTATAATACGGCCTTGAGCGAACTGCCATTATCGCCGTCAGCATCGACTATATCCTGTAGGTACTCGACCGCATTTCGCTTAAAGAGAACCAGGTCGTACCCTTCCGCCTCTCTGCCAATTTCAACACTAAAAAAATTGTTTGCACCACTGGTGGGAATACCATTCTCTTGCAGAAAATTTGATTCGCCTATAAGGCCTGTCCCAAAATTGGCCGATATTTGAGAATGAATATTTTTATCCTGTCCTGTAATAGTGGCCAAAATCGTAAACATGAGGGAGGCAGGGACTAAATAAGAAGAGGGCCTCGCAATGACATTGACCGTATCACCTTCCGTCTCATGGGCAGCAACGGGAAAACTCAATTGAAATAAGGCCACGCCCACAACGAAGACAATAAAGTTGCGAATTTTCATTTGATGACTCCTTTTTGTTATTTTTTACCTTTTTTAAAACAGGCCTGAAGTGTGAACAACGACTACCGCCATGGCCAACCCCAATAAAGATCAGACCTTTCGGGGTCGTGGGCCACGAGGGCCACCTTTTGCGCCTCTCCCATCCAGCCCATAAAATCCTGGTATTGGTGAACCGTCAATTTGGCGGCCATGCGGTAATGGTAGGCCCCGCACATTTCGGCGCAGGCAATGTCGTAAGTTCCCGGTTTGTTAAATTGAATCCACATGCGGGTGATGCGGCCGGGGATAGCGTCGGTCTTTCTCCTGGCGTTGGGAAAATAGAGGGAGTGGATGACATCTTTGGAGAGCAGTTGAAAGACCACTTTTTTGCCCGCGGGAACGCGCAGGTCATTGACCGTGGTCACATCGTCGCCGGTGTTGAACACCCCGTCCTGGCCAGCGTAGCGGAAATTCCACGCCCACTGTTGGGCCAAAACTTGCACCTTAACAATGTCTTCGTCTTCCCTCGGCCAGTTGGAAAAAACGCCTATATAATCGTCGTTGGAAATGCGGGTGATATTCATGTCGATGCTGCCGAACACTGCCAGGCCGATTAAGGTGGCCACCAAAATGTGTATTTTTTTGTTGCCGTAGGTGTAATAGGCCTTGGGATGGCGTTTGTAATAATAGAGATAGCTAAACCCGAACAGGCCGGCACACACCAGGAGAAAAAAGAAGATATTGAGCCAGGTGGTGTAGTTGAAGAGCCAGTCGATCAGGTGGCCATGTTCGGAAATGTCTTCCGGCGGACTCATCTGCCACCACAGGGATTCCCACCAAGTCTTCGCCTTCGCCATAAGTGCCCATTATGGCCTGGCGAAACCAAAACTGGCCACACTTTTTTTATTTGATCTGCGTTGTCTTATTTTATCCGATCTAACTTCTCAGCAATTTCATGGTGGCCATTTTTCCTGGCAATTTCCGCCGGAGTGGTTTTTTCCTTTAAAAAAATCCCCGCATGGTAGGCAATTCCGGGATCGGCCCCATGCTCCAACAACGAATCGACGATTTCAGCATGGCCCTTTTCCGCCGCCCAAAAGAGAGCAGTTTTGCCCAAATGCCCTCTCGGGGAAGACCTTTCCACGGCGTTGACATTGCTGTGTGGGATCAAGGCCCTGGCGGCATCGAGATGGCCCCGGCGCAAAGCGATCATCAAGGCGGTTTCCCGTTGCCTTCCAGTCCGCCAAACATTGGGATCGGCACCGCGCCGCAAGAGGCGCGGAATGAGTCCTGCTGAATGGCCATAATCGGCGGCCATGTGGAGGGCATTTCTCCCACTGGCATCGGGCCGATTGACATCGGCGACGGGGATGAGTTTTTCCGCTACCTCAATATTTCCCTTGCTAATCGCATTGGCGAGGGGCGGCCTTCCCCGTTCATCGGCGAGATCGGGATTGGCCCCCAAAGACACCAACGCCCCCAAGGCCCCCAGCTTCTTTGTTTCAGCGGCGGCGAAGAGAAGGGTTTGGCCCTTATCGTTTTTAGCATCCACGGCGACACCCTTTTCCACCAGGTATTTGACGATCTCCGGGCGGTCTTTAAACACCGCCCGATGGGCCACCCGAACCAGCAAGGCCTGGCCCTCGGGCGTTCTCAGCAGGGACTCCAAATCGAGCGGTTCGTCTCCAGAAAATTGTTTGCTGTAGAACTCTTGCAGCAATGCCAATTTGTCGCCGTCTTTGTCATCGTCTTTTTCATCCAGGACGCTCAGGTCGAGAGCAGAGTAATTGAAAATTTCACCGGCGCAATCCTCAGGAGGCGACAGGAAGGCGGCAATCATTTCATCGGACAGGTAGCGCGGTGTCTCGGAAAATTCGACAAACGAGTCCGCATTGTTAAATAAATCCCGGTGGACATGGGCCGTCTTGGTGAACCTAATCTCCCCATTTTCATCGTAATAATGAATATTGATCGCCACCTTCTCAAAGTATTCGGGATCGATCTTGACCAGACGGATGCTCTCGCTGGCGGACGTTTTTCCCGGGGAACGATCCCGGCCAGGCACTCTCTCCACCATAATACTTCGCCGATCCTCGGGCGGCCCTAAAACGCTTCCCAACCGCTCGTTAAAATCGACTTCCACCGGGGCCACAATGGAATAAAGCTGTGCCCAGCAGGAAAATGTGCAAACAAAGTTGGCCAAAAAATAGAGTTTCCGTTTTGCCATCAGACTTCTCCCGTCTTATTTTCCCTGCCCGCTCTCAATCCGCCGGGCGATTTCGTAGTGGCCATTTTTCCTGGCAACACCGGCGGGGGTGAGCTTTGTCCATCTAAAAAATCCGGTGCGGACGCGGTAAGTGACAGTGGTGTCCGCTCCGTGTTCCAACAGCACATCCACAATTTCTAAATGGCCCTTTTCCGCCGCCCAAAATAAAGCGGTTTTGCCCATGCGCTCGCCGCTTTCCGAAAGTTCCACGGTATCCACATCGCTAAAGGGGGCCAAGGCCAAAACTAATGCCAGTTGGCCCTGGCGGGCCGCCAACACCAACGGAGTTTCCTTGTCTCTGGAAAAAAAACCGCCCACATGGCACACAAGATTGGGGTCTGCCTCGCTCTCCAACAACAGATTGGCCAGTTTCAGTTCCTCCTGTTCCACCGCCAAATACAGGGCGGTCTTGCTGGTTTTTCTGTCAACAAATTCTATGGTGTTGACATCGCTGTGGGGGATGAGGGCCTCGGCAAATTGCCGGTGGCCGCGGCGAATGGCAATCATCAGGGCGGTTTCTATGCGAGAGTCTCCATCGGTGCGCAAAGCATCGGGATCGGCACCCCGGGCGAGAAGCGGAGAAATGAGTTCGATTCTATTGTAATCCGCCGCCACATGGAGGGCGTTTCGGCCCTTGGCATCCGTCTGCTCCACATCGGAAACCAAAATCAGCAGTTCGGCCGCTTCCGTATGGCCTCTATAAATGGCCACCATCAGCGGGGAATTGCCCTGTTCGTCGGCAAGTCCAAAATCGGCCCCCAGAGACAAAAGGGTTTCCACCACTTGGGGAGAATTGATTTTGGCCGCCATGTGAAGCGGGGTCTCTCCATAGCGATTTTTCGCGTTGACATCGACTCCTTCCCTGGCCAGCAATTCGACAATATCGGCCCTCTCCTCCAACACTGCTCGGTGCAAAACTTGGGCCTTCTCGGGCGAACCGTCGGGGGAATCTAAAATTCCCTCCAGCGTGGAAATGCTCACCGGGGAATCCGGAGAATTGAGTTGTTCCCTAACCATCGTTCCTATCTGGTCTTTGAAGTCCTGATAAAACTCCTGCAAAATGCCCCAGTCTTCCTCGGAAATGGCCCGCAGTGTTTTACTGTCCGAATCCAGCAAATGCCACAAGAGATCGCTGACATCCTCGACAAGGCCCAACTCGGGGCCAAAGACTTCCCGATCAACATGGGCGTATCGAAAAAACCTCTCACCATCATTGGCCACTTGATGAATTTTCACCGCCACTTTGTCGAAATAATCGCTCTCTCTGGCCAACAGAAACTCCCATTCCTCGCGCGCCATATAGGCGAGCTGGCGGATGCGATCCAACCCGGGAACCCTCTCGATAAAGATGGGGTGGCCCTCGGGGCCTTGGGGAGAAATGGTCTCCCATTCCAAAATCGGGTGGAGGGTGTCCAAGTCCAAAAACAGGCGCAGTTGAATTTTCTTGGCAAACTCGTCTTCGGTGGCAATCTGCACCTCCAAAGGCCGATTCAACCTAAAAACCTGTGCCCAAGAAGAAAGCGAGAAAAACAAACTCGCCGCAAAGATAACTTTGGCCAGTTTCATCATATTTCCCCCTTATGCAGAATCTTATCGGCGGCCAGAGGAAAAAACTTGAGTGAATAAACCTATTAAATAAAAAACCCCCTGGTTTCAGGGGGTTATAAGATGGTACTCCTAGGGGGATTTGAACCCCCGTTACCGCCGTGAAAAGGCGGTGTCCTAGACCAGGCTAGACGATAGGAGCATATGTAACTGCTCACATTTTGGGCCATCTTGCCTCCGCATCCTGCTTCGGCACCGCCCATCGGGGCGGCCGTCGCTCGTCGCCTTCCTGGCGACTCCGTGTGAGTCAGCTTTACCGTCACTCCCTGCGCCGTGCTTTGAGCACGCCTCAGTCGTTCCGTCTCGCTTCCTCCCAATCTGACCTAAACTGTGAGCACTTACCTTGCTTTTATCATAGTTTTTTATTCTCACTAACTGCAAGTGCTCACGCTTCAGGCCATCTCTCGTGTTGGCCACACCAAAAAGTGGTGATCCCGCTGTGACTCGAACACAGGACCCTCTCCTTAAAAGGGAGATGCTCTAACCAACTGAGCTACGGGACCGTCCCTGTAAAACGCAACACTGGGCAAGGTATTCGCTGGAGGCATTTTTGTCAAGCGCAAGTTTTGCGCCAAGAAGCGTCAACGGCCCGATGCCCCCGAGACCATACAATGGCCCCCTGGGCCACTCCTCAAGATTTGAGCAACACCTTGTTGAAAAACTTTTGAATAAAGGCACAGGCCTCGCTGAGGCCCTGGTGGCAGACCTCTTCGACCAGCTCGAATTGGCCAAGGACGCTTTTGAGTTGACTCAACTGGGGAACTTGCAGGTCTTGCAGAATGCGGCCGATGGACCGGCCCTTCACCGAGTGCAGGAGAAAGTCCACAAACTTTAAAAATTGCAAGTCGGAGTAAAATTCGACCACCGCCTTTTCTTCACAGTAGAGTTGCAAGCAATCGTGCTCTCCGCCCTCTTTGTATTTGGTCAAAACCAGCGGGCGCTGGTAATCTTTCTGGTTTCCCGTCAGGCACTGGACGAAGACATCGGAACTCTGGAGCAGGGGATGGCCTTCAAGCCGCAGGAGGGGATTTAAAATCAAGGGATTGGAGTAGTCGATCTCCTTCGTCTCCCCCCGCAGCCGCTCCATAATTTTGAGCAAGTTAAACTTGAAGTGGCCGATCAGTCCCAGACTCATCCAGGGAGTGTCCCATCCGTGCTTTTCCAAAATTGCCATTCCCTCGCGGGTTTGCTGGCGGACGCGATCGGGATGCAGGGCCAAAATTTCGACATCGGAGAGTTTAAAAATTTCGAGTTGTTCCTGAAATTCCGGTGCAACATTGTCCCGCTTGGCAAAAAAACCGGGGATGAGAAGGGCCTTAAGTTTAGATTTGATCTTAGTCGGCCCCCCGTTCAAAGAGAGTTGAATCACCTGGACTCCCAAATCGCTGCGGAAAAACTCCCGGAATAAATTGATATTGGCCGAGGGGAGTTTTTCATACAGGCCAAAATATTGGAAAAAAGCGGTTCCGTACTGCTCGCGCTTGCCCTTGTACGCCTTGAAAGGTGCAATTTCCAAACGCACGAATTTGGGATCGCGGTAATCGGCGATGAGAACATAGGAAAACAGGTTTTCCCGCTTTAAGTGAATACCCAAAAAATCGCCGGGCAGGCCCCTGCCGTTCCCTTCACCGTCGATATTTTCAATGCTGAAAAAGTGGTCAAAGGGAATACAATTTTGAGTCAATTTTTTAAAAAAATTGGGGTGGGTAATATTGTGCCCGTCCTGACTGGCGGAACTGAGCAACTTGCCCTCGATAATGGCATCTTGGTGAAATTCAAAGCTGAGGTTATCGTCGATGGATTTGCTGTAAAGGGAGGTGTGCTGCTGGCACTTTTCTTTGAAAAAGGAGTGCAAAGCGGTGACCAGAGACTCAAACTTGCCAAAGCGGTGGAGTTCTCCAATATAGCGAAAATTAAAGCACGGTTCCTGTTGGGTTTTGGCCAGGCGGGCCGGCATCAAAGGGGCCGATTCATTTGCCTCGGCAAATGGCCCAGTCGAAGTGCGCTTTTTGAGGATGTAGACGAAATTGGCCACTTCCCCCTTGCCCCTGAGGCGTGACAAATCGAAAAAGGCCTCCATTTCAAAATGTTTTAAGAGTTGTTGCACTTTTTGCGCCTGCGAGGGAACAAACAACTTCTGATTGGTCAAGACATAGAGGTGGCCACAGGGAGAGAGCGCCGCCCCTTGTTCCTGGATTTTATGCACCAAATAGTGGTGCGGATTTTTAGCGGGCAGATTGATCAAAGTCAGCACAATGCGGGCGTATACATGAGACTTGGCGTCCGAGTTGCTGTCAAAAAGGGGAATTTGTTGGCCTTCATCGGTGCTGGGAAGACGGTATTTGTTTTCCATGATCCGGCACAAGAAATCCTTGATCGGATAACCGCGCAGGTTCCCCAGCTTGACCAAAAAGGAAAGCAGTTGCAACTCGTGGCAGATTTTGACAAAGGAATTTGAAGCTGGGCCTTCCCCCAAAAAATCGGGGCACAGAATTGGCCCCCCGGGGGCCTGAGCGCTGTATTCTTGGGCCAACCAAAACCCGTGGGAAGTGCTGTCGATCCGGTCGCCGACAAATTTGACATTGATCACCTGGGGAAACGGGGTTTTACCCGGCACCGGATGGGCGTCCATTTTATTGTGTGGCCACAGTGGAAAAGTGGTCAAAAGGCGGTCTACAAAAAGCCCAAACCCCCGGTGGGAAAGGGCGTGGGAATATTGGCGATCGGAAAAATCAAACCGTTGGCAAGTTTTATCCAGGCCCCGATAAGTCGATAACTTCATCAACTGGCCAATGCTCAAATACTTAAAATTCTTGCCCAGGGTTTTGATCCTGGAGGCCAGAGAAGGGCCAGGACGGTACCAACTGTAACGATTCTGTTTGAGCGATTTGCACTTGAGTTCCCTGGAACTGCCGGCCTTAAAGAGGCGCGCCAACAGAGAGTGGGGCGAACGCAAATCCCTCTCGCCGAAGGGAAGCGACAGAGCATCGGACAAATTGGCGACAAACATGAGTCTGTAGAGGTACACGGTGGCGGCCCTAAAGGTGTAAATCTCGGCAAATTTTTTGAGGTGGCGATCACGGGGGCCATTTGGGCCACTAAAATGCTTCCAAAATTCGTTGAACGAACTCAACTCTTGGGAAAATTGGAAAGTTTTGGCAATATCGAGATATTCGTTGTGGATGGCCCGTTTGAGAGAAGAATTGAGGTTGTCCAGTTTGCCAAATTGAAAAAGGGCATCTTTCCACAGTTCTTCCTGGGCCTTTTTGATCACATTGGCGGGCCTGGAAAAGAGGGATTCCCCCTTCCAACCGGGAATCAAAAACTTCCCCATCAAAAAGGCGTTGGACGGCAAATGGGCCACGGGGGTGGCCCGTTGTGGAGACTGGCCACGATGGGGCAACAAGTGGCCGGCACCCTGGCCCAACAGCCACGAACTGGCGAGAAAAGGTTTCTTTTTCGGTAGCATAATGCCTTTAGGAGCTTGCGAAATTTTAACTGCCGAGAAGAAATTTTTACCCCACAAATTCCCCTCTTGTCATTCAAAATCTGGCCCGTAAGGCCCGAAAAATTTTTACATTTAAGTTGTAAGAAAGACCTACGAGGCCACTTTTTTGACGATAGGCCCACCGCTAAAGCTCTGCCCTTGCGCTGCCGATAAATAAATAATTCATAGTTTTTCACGGGAGGGGATTGTGTTTAGCGAAAGAGAAGATTCTCACCAGTCCATCGACAATGCCGAGCTTCAAGGGATTATGGAAGAAATTGAAAATCTGGAAAATGATTTTTCCGACGAGCAGGAATTGGCCTCTCTCGAAAATTCCAAATCTATGCAAAACGATCGGGAACTTCAAGAAGATGATGGCCGAGAGAGTTTGAAAGACATTTTGATGAGAGAGGCAGAAAAAGAAAAAGCGAAAACGGCCGACCATTCTGCCCAGGCCCAAGTTCCTCAAAATGTGCTCCAGGCCCAGACCAACGCACAAGGAAAAGACGCAGATTTTGAAATGTCTTTTCCCATCGGCAAAAAACGGGTTCAACTCACTGTGCGCCCTGGCCAAACACTCTCCATCAATTTAAACGGCGTGCAACTGAACATTAATGAAGAAAATTGCTCCATCAGTTTGGAGGCGGGAGTGAGTTTTGCCATTCCCCACAATGAGAAAAAAGGCGTGGCAAAAGCAGCTTAAAGCACTAAAGTATCTCCACCATGCCATTAAAACTGCTGGGGGGAGTGGCCAAAGGGCAAATTTTAACACTCCCCAAACCAACTGTTCGCCCCACCGCCGTGCTGCTCAAACGGCGCTTGTTCGACTTCCAACAAAACTGGCAGGGCCGCACAGTCTTTGATTTATGCGCCGGTTCCGGGGCCTTAGGCCTGGAGGCCTGGTCGCGGGGGGCCGCCAAAGTCCATTTGGTGGACTCTTCACCCCAGGCCTTGACTTGCCTAAAATCTAACACGGAAACCTTGCAAAAGCGCTTTCCCGAGGAGAGTTCCCAACGCCCTATCTTGATCAAAAAACGCAAACTGCCCCAATATTTGAACAAGCTCAAAAAAACCTACCTTTCCTTCGACTTGAGCGAGCGGCAAAATGCCGTCTTCTTCTTCGACCCTCCCTACGATAAAAAACAGCTCTACCATGAAGTTTGCGGCCATATTTTTACAGGGGACTGGTTCTGTGGCCAGTTCATCCTGGAATTTGACCGCCAATTGGGAGATTGTCCTTTTGGCCGGCCAGCGCGCCTTTTTTGCCAGGGCGACCGCTCCCTGGCGCTTTTTCTTTTTGGTGCAAACTCGACTAAACTGGAGTTAAAATGAAAAATCGAGACAAGAGCACTGCCATTTATACGGGAACTTTTGATCCCTTTACCAACGGACACGCCGACATTCTAGACAAGGCACTGGGAATTTTTCGCCATGTCACCGTTTTGATCGCCGTCTCCCCCAGCAAAAACGCCCTTTTTTCCATCCCCCAAAGGGCCACCATGATAGGCCAAATGATCAGCGAAATGGCCGCCCAAAACCCAGACGACACATCCCGTGTCAAGGTGGATTCCTGGGAGGGGTTGATCGTGGACTACGCCAAAAAACACGGGGTAAAACACCTGGTGCGCGGACTTAGGCCCACCGGCGATTTTGAAATCGAGTTTCAAATGGCGGCGATGAACAAGGCCCTCAACCCGGAACTCGAAACCGTCTTTTTGGCCACCAGCGGGGATCACTATTTTATCAGTTCCTCGCTAGTCAAAGAAATTGCCAAACACCAAGGCGATGTTTCCCCCTTTGTTCCTCCGGCCATCAACCGGCACATTTTGGCGTTGAAGAACTGAACACTATCCACCATCAAAAACCGATCTGGTCGAGGGAAACTTTGGCCAACTCCACGGAAAAGAGCATGCGCTTTTCTTTGTACTCTCGGTACTTGCGCCCCAATTCGAGTCCGTACAAACCGAATTTGAGATCGAAATAAAAGAGGTTTAGGCCCATGCCGACGGAAACATAACCGGCGTTGTGGCCAGCATAGAGGGCCACCAGGGGAAAGCGCAAGCGCGCCCCGAAATGCATTTGGTTGAAAGAAAAATCCTTGGATTCGAGCAAGTTGTGGTAATCCATGGCCAAAGTGTAATCCATCAACCCCAAGTCGCGGGAGTGGGCCAGCCCCAGGTTCACCGATTGTTCTTGCCTAAGAGGGGCACTGCTCCCCTCCTCCAATTGAAACTCGATGTCCTCTATGTCCAGCCAAGAGGCCCCCAGTGTGGTGGTGGAATACCCAGTGCTATAGGAATGTTCCCAACCCAGGTCAAAACCGTGGCCACGGCCGCGCGAATAACCCAGCCCCCGGCGCAGGGAACGGTAATTTTCCGCTTCGGCGGTGATCCTCAACATTTCATTGCCAAACAAATCTATGCGGTTGGAAAGGCCCCTGCGCTCGATGGTTTTGAAGGCCACTCCCAGAGCGGATCGATGCCCGCGAGAGCGGCGGTTGCGGGAAGGGGCCTGGCCTACGATATTGACAGCGTAACCTAAAATGAATCCCCGATCATAGCGATAATCCAGGTCTATGGCCGGATTGACCGCATTTTCCAAAACCATGCGCATTCTGCTGAGAGCAAAATAATTTGCGCCAAAATGGCCAATCCTCAAATGGGGAGCGGACTGCACACTAAAGGGGGTGGGATAACCGAGGATGCGCTCGGTGACCAATTCTGGTTCCTTGGGCCAATCTTCAAAGCGCTTGTCGAGGGAGACATCAAACTCGTCGAAGTTGATTTCTTTTTCCACCACATCGGGAAACTGAAAACTGACTTTGGCCGGAACCAAGGCCAATCCTCTGCGCCTCGCCAGGGCGGCAGGATTGTAAAAGAGCAACATTTCGTCGTCGGCAACGGCAGTGTAGGCATCCCCCATCATCAGGCCCTCGTCACTGCGGCCCAAGTACATAAAATCGGCGCGGATGGAAAAATTCCCTCCCCAACACATCACCAAGGCCGCAATGAAAAATGCTTTAATCATCATTTTCAGCACAGTATCCCGGTTATGAGTTTCTCCTCAACATGGTTTCAAAAATGCCGACGAAATAAATTTCCAAATCTGTGACCGTCTCCCTGCTCTCACAAAGAGACTGACTGGTTTGAGTACACAAAGTGGCCAGCCCTAAGGCCCCGCAAACATCGTTAAGCCCGTCGCGCAGTTCACTCAAACTCCCGCTGTTTTCTTCAGTGATGCTGACCGAACTGATGAGATCGATAAAACTGTTAAACAAAACCACTCCTTCGCACAACTTCCCCTTCCGGCCAGTTGCACCCGTGGCCAATTCACTGTGGCCATCACTGTCGGAATTGCAGGGAAAAATGGGAGAGGGAGAGGTTGATGAGGCCACCATGCGCGCAAACCTCGCCTGGGTGGTGGTGTAGTCGGTCAGGCACTGGTTGGCACTGGAGTCGCGTCGGCCTTTGTTTCCCTCGTCATCGGTGTTGCCGTAGAGATAAAAATACTTCCCCATTTGCACCAGGAGCATGTAGAGAATTTGCAAACTCAATTGCTGGGCCGCTGCTTCCCCAAGGGCATCCGCACGGTTGGCGTGATTGGGAATGTCTATGCCCCCGGCATGCAAGAGAGTATTGAGGGCATCCCTCAAGGCCACATAACTGGTGTCGTTTGATGTTGAAATGGCCGAAGTTTCCATGGTGGTCAAACTGGTGAGAAAAGTGGCATTTTCCGTCCCAATATCGTCAACACTGTTGGCGAAAAAAGAGGGCACTCGAAAATCACTGCGGCATGCCTGTGCCGAAGCATAAACGCCGATATAATCGGGATTGCGGGCCTGAAAAGAAACCTTGTTGAGCGCTTCCAAGGCCTGTCCGCACTTTTCCTTGGTGAGCAAGTGGTGGGCATCGCGAATCGCCTGATCAATTTTTTGTTGATCAGTTAATTTTCCACAAGTGGCCAGAGTGACGGCCAAAAGCAAAACGATCGTTCTCAACATTCAAGGCCCCGCTTTCCGATAAAAAAAGTTGGCCAATTGGCCTCCCTATACTTGAGTCCATTTTATCGTTGATTTCCAGCAGCTTTTAGTGGGCAGAAAAAGGCAAACCGCTTTTCATGGCCAAAGAGAAAACCTAAGATAAGATCGAAGGAGTCATTCTGAACAAAACTTTTATTCTCGATACCAATGTCATACTCTTCGACCCCCTGGCGATCAATAAATTCGGCAAGCATGGGGTGCGCATCCCTTTAGTGGTCATCGAAGAAATAGACCGTTTCAAGAAAGATCAAAGTGAAACAGGACGCAATGCCCGCCATTTTTCCCGCGTTGTGGACGAACTCAGGCGGCGGGGAAACTTGGTTGAGGGTATCAAATTGGATAGCGGAGGAAAATTCTTCCTCTCCATCAATGACAAACTCCGGGCCAGTCAAACTTGCCCGCTCGATCTCAACACCAACGACAACATTATTTTATCCTGCGCTCTAAATTGCCTCGAACGAAAGGAAAAAGTCACCCTCATCACCAAAGACATCAATCTGCGCCTCAAGGCCGACATTTTGGGCATCTGCGCGGAAGATTATGCTCAAAAAAATATTTCCGTCGAAGAACTCTATTGCGGCCACCGCCAATACCCCGTCTCCTCTAAACGCCTGGATGCATATACTGAAAAAAACTGGCCTCCCATGGATCGCCAAGAAATTGAAGAGATGAACATTTTACCTAACGAATACTTTGCTCTCTGTTCTGATGAAAAATCGGACACCCGCCACTCTGGCCCCCTGCTGGGGCGCTTTTGCCCGCGCAAGCAAGGCCTCGTCCCCCTGATCAATTTCAGCGAAGGGGCATTCGGCATTTACCCCAAAAACCGCGAGCAGCACTTTGCCTTCGATGCTCTGATGAATGAGGACATTAAATTGGTTTCACTGGTGGGCAAGGCCGGCACAGGGAAAACCTTGATGGCGATTGCCGCTGGCCTAGAAATGGCCATTTCTTGTGAAAAGTACAACCGCCTCCTGGTTTCCAGGCCAGTGCAACCCATGGGCCGCGATATAGGTTTCTTGCCGGGAGATATTTCGGAGAAATTGGGGCCATGGATGCAACCCATTTTTGACAATATGGATTTCTTATTTGGACAGTACCGCACGGGGGGACTCGCCAGTTACGAAGAACTGATCAGTCATGGACTGCTCCACATTGAACCCCTGACTTATATCCGCGGGCGCTCCATTCCCAAGCAATACCTGATCGTCGACGAAGCGCAAAACCTCTCCCCCCACGAAGTCAAAACCATTATCACCCGCGCTGGAGAGGGAACTAAAATCGTCCTCACCGGAGATTGCCAACAAGTGGATTCTCCCTATTTGGACGAAGTCAACAATGGCCTGGTCTACGCCCTGGACAACTTAAAGCGGGAACACATCGTCGCCCACATTTTGCTCACTCAAGGGGAGCGTTCAGAACTCTCGGAAGTGGCCTCACAACGCCTTTAAGGTAACTGCTCACACTTCAGGCCATCTTGTTGGGTCAGCTTCGCCATCGCTCCTTGCAGCGTGCAAGGAGCACGCCTCAGTCGCTCTGTCTTACTTCACTCCAATCTGACCTAAATTGCGAGCACTTGACCTAGCTACTATCAAAATTTTTTATTGGGGTGTGAGTAGTTATCCTTTAAGAAAGCGGCAATATCGGAAGATCCAGCGCTGGAGGGCACATACAAGGTCTCGCCAGACATCCACAAACGGCCATTGGGGCCACCAGTGAAAACCATCCTTTTGATATGGCCCAAGTTTTCCAAAGGCCAATCTTCGGCCAGCACAGTGTGGACTTGCTCTAGGCCCATGGCCACCTCTTCCTCGCTGGCGCTCCAGTGAAAGGAAAATTGCATCGATAGTTCCCTTCGGTTGAGCAAGAGTTTCACTTTGTCCAACAATTGGGAGGTGGCCACCGGAGAGAGTGTAACAATGGAACTGGTGGCGAGATTTTGCGGAATCACTAATACGCTGGAATTTTCAGAGAGGGGTTGCAACCTGGGATGGCCCCTTTTGCCCATCACCCACACCTCCCCAACCCTGTTCAAATCGACGGCAAAATTGGCGGTTTGCAACCCCACCAACAACTTCTTGAGAACTTCTGCATAATTCACCTCGCCCACCCGAAATTGGGGATTGTTGCGCAGACGCCTTCCCCGGTAACCGCGCCTTCTCAACTGGTAGTTGACTTCGCTCTCCAGTTGACGGAGGGGCAAGAGGGCGGTTTGCATCAAGGGGACAAAAAACTCGGCGGGAACCCCGGCGGGAAGGTGCAGGGCCAAACGGCCGTCTTGATACTCCTGAACCCACGCCCTTTCTCCTCCGGTGCCAAAAAAGATATTGCTCACGCTGCTCAAATCGAGGGCCATTGCATTGTCTTCCAAGGCGGCCTTGAAATTTTCCAAGGCCAGAGTGAAAGGTGCCTTTGCCAGGCCGCCGAAGGGGGCGGGGTGGGCATCCCCCCGGTAGTGATAAAATTCCTTTAAGAGGGAGATGATTTCACCCTTGAAGTGGTGCGCTCCAAATTCGTTTGCCAAAAGGGTGATCATGGAGGCGGTATCAGATACACCTGCGGGCAAGTAGAGCACTAAGTAATTCCTTGAAGAGTGGCGGCCGATGCGCGCCTCCTTGTCCTTGTTGACGACGATCTCCCGCACCTGCGGAAAATTAAAGGCCGATTCATAGAGGGCCTCCCGCAAAGATTTTAAAGTGTCAAAAAATTTTTCTTCACCCACTCCTTGGGCGACGGCCACTTGCCCTCCCCGATAACCGTAATATTCCTCCAGAATGTGAGAAATATCCTCTTTAAAGCGGTTGCTATCCCGGTGAATTTCCAGTTTAGAAACCACCCCAGAGAGTAGGGCCTCCCCAGATATGCGGGCGGGCAAGTGCAAGGCCAGTTTGCCGTCGTTATAGCGGAAAACGGATACTTCTTGTTGATTGGCAATAGTGATGCTGCGGACACTGCTCAAATCTAAATCGGGAGTGGATTCCAGCAACTCCCGGAGGTGTTCCAGGCCTTGAGCAAAGGCGGCCCTCGGCAGTTTGTCGGCAGAAGAAAGTGCATTGCCAGACAGTCCCTTCTGGAGCAACAAGTTCCTCACCTTTTTTTCCAAATGGTAGTGGGCAAAGGCCAGGGGCAGTTGGGATTGCAAAAATTCGCCGTTGGCAGTGGCCGGGATGTAGAGGCCATAAGAGTTGAGAAAACTTCGGCCCGGCAACAAAGCAATGCTCACTTGAGATTGCCCGGCCATAAATATGCGCCGGATGCCCTCCAAATCGGCCAGAGGGGGAGATTCTATCAAAAAAGACTTGAACACCCGCAAGGCCCAAACAAACCCCAAGTCGCTCACTGCTTCCTCCGCCATTATGCCCGCTCCCGTGTAGTGGTGTTTTTCCCGCAAAAGCTGGTTGACTTGGCCAATCAGTTCCCGCATTTGGCGGTACACTTCTTGCTGCCCCTTCAATTCTACGGCCATGGCAGTGGCCAAATTTCCGTTGAACTCCACGGGGAACCACAAACGCCACGCAGGACTGCGGTAAGTTTGGCGAATCCGCTCCGCCCGCACCTCCCGATCATTGACAAAGGCGACTTCGTTCACACCCTGCAAGTCAGGCCGGGCCGCAGCGCGGGAGAAATCCCTTTTAAATCTGTTCAAAGCGCTAATAAACTGCGCATCTCCCACTTCGGGGGTGGCGATCAAATGATTGGTGGAATAGGCACAACAATCCTTGAGAAGTTGGAGGACTTCCACCTTGAGTTGGTGCAGGACAGTTTGGGTGGCCAGTTGAATCCCTATCTGGTGGGCCGAAAGATTCATCGGAGCGTAGAGCACAATATCCCTCGGCGGAGTCCCCACAATTTCCACCTTGTCCCCCTCGAGGGCAAGGTACACTTTGCGCACTTTTTCAAAAGTCAAGTTTTGCCCTTCCAAGACATCGCCGAATTTCTCCAGCGCGCGGGTGGCATCGTCAGTATCGATCCCTACATCGATCTGATAAGAGGCCATATAGGGGTTGGAAATATATTCTTGAACCAGGGAAATACCCTCTCCCCCATACCCATATTGCTCCTTTAAAAGCGATACCAGACGATCTCTCAATTGGCGGTTGAAGCGGTAGAGTTCCAATCTATCTTCCACCATGGCCAAAATGTTGTCGGCGGAAAAATTTGAGGGCACCGTAAGAGTGAGAGTTCCCCGCCGCCTAAAATTGTTTCTCACGAACACCTTGCCCACCTGTGCAAAAGAGATCACTCCGACTTCCGAAAAAAGGCCAGGCCGTGCGGCCCCCTCTTCGAGTGCACTGTGAAAACTTCTCAAGACCGGCAAAAATTCGGAAGTCTTGGGACTGGAAGTGGCCACTGTCACTGGAATTTCTGAAACATACTTTTGTTTTAACAAGGTTTGGAGGTCTTCCACTGCTGCCTTGTAGAGAGAGTCCGCACTGGTATCATTTTGCGCCAAGGCGGCAAGCGGCCAAAAGGCGGCCAGGAAAAATATTGATCGCAGCATGTTGAACCTCGCTTATTCTTGTATGGCCGAAACCATGAAAGGCAGAATGTCATCGGCATCGGTGTCGGCAGGAATGTATAAATTGACTCGTTTTTCCTCTTCGTGTACAGGCCAAGGATAATAATAGGCCCACGGAGACTCAAGGCGTTCCGAAACTATAAAGATTTGATTGATGACGACGAAACCTCCAACGGAGTTCAGTTGCTCTTCCGCTCCTTCACTCTTGAGGGCCGACCACAACTGTCCCATGCCACGGGCAAAATCTTCCTGGCCAGAACTCCAAGACGGCCGGATCAGGCCCCGGTGGCCAAGATTCACTAACACATTCTCCACTTCGGCCCGGATTTGGGGCAGCACCAACCTGGCCCAAAAAGCATCGGAGGGAATTTCTGTGAGCAAGTTGTGGGGGACGACAAAGGCATTTTCGCTGGGATTCCAAATCCGTCCCCTGGTTTTGCCAATTAACAAACTTTTCACACTGGACAGATCGACATTGAGGCGGGAAGTGTGCAGACTCACCCACAAATGGGCCATTGCCCGGAGGTGGTCGGTGAGAGAAACCCCCAGGGAAGAGCGCCCCCTCGGCGAAGAACCCCGGAATCCGCGCTCTTTCAAAGCTCTGGCCAACCTGTCGGCCAATTGTTCCGGCGACAACAAGGTGGCGTAAATGAGAGGGGCCAAAAATTCGGGAGCAACATCCGTGGAAATATACAGGCCCAAACTCTCGTCGCGGTAGCGGCGAGTCCACACCCCGCCCTCATCTTTGGAAATGGAAATGGTGCTGACATTGGAAAAATTGAGGGTGAGGTCGCTGGAGCGCAAGGCCTCCCCCAAATGCTCCATGGCCTGGGAAAACTTTTGCGCCTCGACTCTGCCCGAAGCAGTCGGCCCAGCAGTACCCCGGTAATTGCGTTCCCGGAGCAAAATTTCGGTTTTGTTCATCACATCGTGATAGTGAAGTTTCTCCAAGATGAGAGGCCACAGGCCCCGGTGCTCCACCCCCGCCGGAAGGAAGAGTTGAAACCGGCCATTCAGTCTTTGCGAGCGGGACGATATGCGCATGATTTCCACATCCTCCCCACCGTGAACCACCAGCTCGGCAATGCTCTTCATGCCCGGAAGGGCACCTTCTTCGAGCAATCCCTCTCTCAATCCCTGCAAAGTGGCCAAAAAGTCGTCTTCGCCCACTCCCCTCTCGGGACTGGCCGCCTTGCCCTGATAACCGTATTGCTGCTGCAACAGTTGCAAAATTTCCTCCTGCAAATCTTGCAACCTGTGGTGCTGTTCGATTTTAGCAGCAATGCGCGGGAGCAGGGGGGCCGTCCCTTCCTCTTCTTCTTCCAATTCCGAGGCACTCCGAACCGGAAGGGAGAGGTCGTTCCAAGCGTTGCCCCGACTGTGGATGGCGATCTCGTCGCTCACTGCGGACAAAAATAGCCGCCCAAAGGTTTCCAGAGGAAGTTTAAAGTTGGCGGAACTCAATTCCCGATCCAGCTGTTCCAGGGTGGCCACCACATCTTCCCGGCGCAAATTGCCCCCCACCACAATGTGCCGATCCCGGTTTTGGTACTGGCAACAGTCCACCAACTTTTGCAAAATTCGCTTTTTGAGCTGGTATAAATACAATTCGGCGGCCAGAGCGGGCATCATTTCTGGCCCGGGAGTGGTGCGGGAAATAAACAGGTCGATCTTGTCGGTGCGCTGATAAGTTTGAATTTTGGTTTCTCGAACACTGGCATTGGTAAAGAAAATGCGATTGATACCTTCAAAATCTTTGACGGCATCCTCACCTTCGAGAGCGCGGCGGAATTGTTCCAAAACGGCAATGACATCCGCACTTTGAGTGTCTCGTGGGTTAAAGAAAATGCCTCCCCCCCGATAGTTGTGGGCATCCTTCAAAATCTGTTCCGCTTTCTGCCTCAAAAACCGGGCCTGGCGGTAAAGTGCCACATGGTGGCCGATCAAAGAATAGAGGGCATCGGCGGGAGTGAAGGCCGGCATGTGCAAATCAAACTCTCCCTTGGGACGCGATCGTTCGACCACCTTAAATTCGGCCTGGCCAGTGATAAAAATATTTTTCAGGCCTTTGAGAGAGATTCGTTGGGATTCCTCCTGAACGGCCGCTAAAGCATCGTGCAACTTGCGCACTCCCTCGCCAAAGGCCTTCGGCCCCACGCTGTGGTGGATGACCTTCACCTGGTCGCCAAGGCCGTATTGGGCCAATAACACCCTTTCAATTTGCACTCTCAAATCGTCTAAAATATTTGGAGGACGCTGTGCGTAAGAATTAAAGAAAAGGAGAATCGCCAAGGGTAAAATAAGAGTTCTCATAAAACGGTCTCCTGGCCAGGGTTGGGAACAGTGGACAAACTCTAGGGGAAAAGGCCCACCGCCGTCAAGTGGCCCATCGCCCGTTTTGACATTCACCATTTAAGGCCATAAAATCTTTCCCCATATTGAAAACTTCACACTTTAACTTGAAACACATAGTCATCCTGATCGGCCTGGCCCTAGCTTGGATCATTCAAGAGAATGCCAAAGGCAGCACCGGGGCCAGTTGCAAAGAAACCTTGGCCATTTTGTTGAAACGGGGAGACAACATAAGCGAAAGACTAGAAACTGCGATGGGATACCGCAAAACCATCGCTAAACTGGCCGAAGGCCGCATTTTCAAATCCCTCGATTCCTTCGGCCACAATTTTTTGGCCACAGACAGCACCCCGCGGGAACACCTGCAAGCGAGTCCCATCCACAGTTTTGACTTGGACACCAGAAAGCGCATCCACGCCCTTCACACTCTTCGCTCCCTGGTCATCGACAACCCTTGTTGCGTAGAGCAACACGCACGGCTTTTGGAACTTCTCGACAAGGAAGTAGAGCATTATCGAGAGGCGGACTGGAATGAGGCCATCAACCTGCTGGTGTTCTTCAATAGACTCTATGGCCAAGGTTTTAACAAACCGTGACAAACAATGCCGGTAAATCCGCACTGGATGTGCAACTCCAAGAACTCTTTGAGGGGTGCAAATCCCTGACCGTCAGACAGGAGGAAGGTTGGTCAGAGATGCTCATGGGGGAAATGCGCAACAAATACCAAATCCTCAAGCGGGACGGAAGCAAATGGGGATTTGCCGCCGAGCGGGAAGGAGGGGCCATCGGCCACATTAAACGCCAATCCCTCAGAAAGTACCGCTCGTTAGACATTGTGGTTTCCGATCCCCAACGGAGGGAAATTTTGCGTTTTGCGCGCCCCGCCTGCCTGTATTTCTCCACCATGCAAGTTTTTTTGGGGGAGCGCCACCTGCTCGGTATTATCAAACGGCGCTTGAGCTTGATCAACAGGGTTTACAGCGTCTATTGCACAACTCGTGGAAGTCTTTTGGGCAAAATAAAATCCCCCCTGTGGCGGCCGTGGACTTTCCCTCTGATCGATGACCGTGGCCAAACCATCGGCCG
Organism: Bacteriovoracaceae bacterium; assembly: GCA_965243145.1. Lineage (GTDB taxonomy): Bacteria > Bdellovibrionota > Bacteriovoracia > Bacteriovoracales > Bacteriovoracaceae > CBDBLK01. The sequence goes on along the minus strand of CBDEUB010000002.1, from coordinate 2,470,870 downwards.
CGTGGCCAAACAGTGGGGCGGATTCCTGCGCGAAGGCCTCACCGATGCCGACACTTTCTCGGTTCAATTCCCCTCGGCCTGGCGGGCCAGCGAGAAGGCCCTCTTATTGGCCACCGCCCTCACCATTGACCTGGATTTTTTCGAGCGCTAATATTTTTGGCCAACAGGGAGTGCTCCACATGAAACTATTTCAACATTTTTTAACTTTTTTCCTTTTGTGGACGGCAGTGGCAACCCCGGCCTGGGCCAGCGGCGACTGCAATGCCATTTTGGGAAGCTTGTTCAACGGTTTGGACTCATTGGCCATCAAACGGGAGAAAAGTTGGAACGAACCGGAAACTTTCGACCAATACCGCTTCTTTGATTCCGAGGGCCAGCAATTGGATTTTATGGCGGTGGAAAAATACCGAGAAAAGGAAGTTTTCAAGCTCGCCGTAATCGACCGGGGCGGAGAAGAGTGGCCCGATGTATATGGCCCCGTGGAGGGCATCCTGGATTTTGACTTCCCCCAGGGAAAATACAAAATGACCATTTCGGCCCAGGGGACACCCCTCGGCAGCGTGGAATTGGCCCTGAAAGACAACAACCAACAAGTCTACCAATTGTGTTCCTCTCAAAAGGGCGTTTTGGGAAACATCGGCAACCCCAGCAAAGTGACTCACCAAAACGAATTCTACTTCCAGTACGACTACCCCCTCTTAAATGAGGCGGGAGAACAAATTGGCCTGGTCAGGAGGTATCCCTCTCTGCTGCGCCCCGTAGAATTGGCCAACCAAGACTTGGTGGTGAAATTTCCCGAAGAGTGGACGCCCAGTGAAAAGGCCCTGCTATTGGCCGCCGCCTTTGCTCTCAAATTGGACTGCTTTTAAAAGCTGTTTTAGGATTTGACGGCCCAAAAGAAGGCGGGGAAAATTCTAGTGGTGCTTTCTCTAACCCCAACCTTAGGAGGTTCCCATGGGATTTTTTCTCACTCTCACTTCTTTTCTTTTATGGATTAACATTGCCCCCGCTTCGGCCAATGACGACTGCCACGACGATGCCAAGGCCCTGTTGGCCATAGAGCAGACCCTGGGAGAATTTTTCGATGGCCACAACGCCATGGTGGTCAAGCAGGGAATAGAGTGGGAAGAGGCCGCCTTTAACCTGGAAACCCGCAACCGCTACAGCATCCACACCCCCGAAGGCCAAACCCTGGGAGCCGCCGGCGAACTATCCCAAGGTTTCAAAGGGTTCCTCAAACGCCAGTTTATGGGGGACAACCGCTCCCTGGAAATCGCCCTTTTAAACCAAAACCGGGAGGAGGTGCTGCGACTCAGCAAACCCTTTGAATGGCTCATGGCAAAAATGACCGTTTCGGCGCGGGAAACCCCTCTCGGCACCGTCAGACAGCGCATGTCCCTCACCAGCAAAGTCTACGAACTGTGTTCATCCCAGGGAGGGCGGGTAATTGGCAGTATCAAATCCTCCGTGTTCAAACGGCTCAACCCCTTTAAATCCAAGGACTTCCCCCTATTCGATGCCGATGGCCGCGAAATTGGCAAAATTTCCAAGCAATATGGTGGACTCTTAAAGGAGGCCATGACCGATGCCGACACCTTCTTGGTGGAGTTTCCCAGCACCTACAACAACGCTGAAAAGGCCATTTTTCTGGCCGCCGCCTTCGCCATCGATATGGACTGTTATGAGCAATCGGCCAGGGATTGAGGGATTTTATGCATAGAGTCTTTAAAATTGCGGCCCAACCATGTCATTTTTACACGGTTGGAATCGACCCCTTGACAGGCCAAATCGGGTGGCCTATTTTGCCCCTAACTTTCAACCTCTAGGGAGGGGTTGAATTAACTCAAAACTCATTGGGAGGTTACATGTCGATGAGAAATTGGTTGAGAACTTGGTTTTGCGTTTTGACTTTATTGGGCGTGAGTTTTTATGCGAACGCCAACGGCACCCTGATTAAAATGCTAGTCAGAGGTAGCGACAATCTGGTAGGAGAAAGTGCTGGCATCTCCAGACTCTTGGCCCCCCATGGTTTCGATGCCACCCGGGCGGCACAGTTGGAGAATTATATCCGCCAGTCGGTAGCGGCACTTAACGAAGGTGCAATAATTACTACAGAGGCCGCCCTGCGAGGCCGGTTGACCGCCCTCGATGTCACCCCCGAAGACCTGGCCGTCAGGCAACAACTTGTGGCCCTGCTCGATAGAGAGGCAACCTCTCTTTCCAAGAGCGACTGGACAAATGTCATCAACGGTTTCATGCGCTTGGGCAACCGCTACGGCACTGGCCGCAGCACCATTATGAGTTGTACCAGTTGCGTGGATGATGCCTTCAACCAGCACGGCATCGACTTCGTTTTGCGCGAGACGGGAGAAAACCCCCGTGTGCAAACGGTGATGAACGGCATCCCCAACAACCCCAGGCAGGTCGATCGCCGTATCAACACTTGGATGCGCCAACTCAATGTCAGGGGCGACCTCTCTTTGGTAAAACCTGAAGAAAAGAGGACTCTGGCGGCCTTTTTGGCCATGGCCCAAAGGGGTTCCCCGGCCAATGCCGTCGAGAGGGAATACATCCAGGCGGTGATGGAAATCTCCCGCCGGCCCAATGGCCAAGTGCACTTGGTGGACGCCGACAATTCCCACAACTTGTGGAGACTGGTCGCCGAGAGCAACAATGGCGAACAGGAATTTTTGGCCAATATGACGGTGGCACTGAGAGAGGCCGCCAACGAAGGAAGTTCCCAAGTCAGCAAAAAAGAGGCCTTCTTTAATGCCTTTGCCAGACGGGCCGGAGACGACCCCGCTCGGCGTAACGCACTGGAAGACCTCCGCGCCAGGGATTGTTACTTCAACTAAAAATCCGACTCAAATTTTCGATACAAGCAAAGAAGGGCCTTTTAAAAAAGGCCCTTTTTTTTTGTAACGGGCCACACTTCAGGCCATAGTTCTTAAAGACGCCCGAGCAGAGAGGCCAGGCGACTGGTTTTGCGGGCGGCCGTATTGCGTGAGATAACCCCTCTTTTGGCCAGGCGGGCGAGCAAAGATTGCACCGTGGGGATTCCCGCAAGGGCCGCCTTTTTATCTTGACTTGAAATGGCGGTGTGCACTTTTTTCACCGCTGTCCGCGCTGCCGACATTTGAGAACGGTTGCGGGCGGTGCGGGCCTTAGTCTGTATGGCCCGTTTTTTGGCCGATTTGTGGTGAGGCATAACAACTCCTGTTGGGCCAGATTAAATAACCGGCCATTTTTACCCCAAGACTCTCCAATTGGCAAAGGCCCCCGTGAAAACTTCCAAGAGGATTCTTGATCATTAAATCCAGTAAAAGTATGATCGCCAAAAAGTGAGGTGAATATGAAGGCGGCAGTGGAGAAAATCGGAGTGGTGGGGGCCGGGCAGATGGGGCGTGGCATTACCCAAGTGGCCGCCGCCAGCGGTTTTGCCGTGCAGGTTTTTGACCTTTCCCGGGAATCCCTGGAGGCCAGCATGGCCTTTATTGAAAGACAGCTTCAACGGGGAGTAGAAAAAGGCAAGTGGGACGATGCCCACGCCGAATCCACATTAAAACGCCTGGTCTTGGCGGATAACCTGGAACAACTGGAAAATTGCGATCTCATCGTCGAGGCGGCGACCGAAGATAAGAGGATCAAATGCGACATTTTTCGGCAACTCGACCGCATCGCCTGCGCCCACGCGGTTTTGGCCAGCAACACCTCCTCCATATCCATCACTGAAATTGCCGCCGTCACCGAGCGGCCCGAGCGGGTGGCGGGCATGCATTTTATGAATCCGGTGCCGGTCATGCCCCTGGTGGAGGCCATCCGCGGCCTGGAGACAAGTGATCAAAGTTTTGGCCTCATCGAAGAGGTGGCCGAGGGGATGGGCAAAGTCTGCATCCGCTCCAAAGATGTGCCCGGCTTTGCCGTCAACCGCATCCTCATGCCCATGATCAACGAGGCGGCCTACGCCCTCTACGAAGGAGTGGCCTGCCGAGAAGACATCGACCGCATGAAATTGGGCACCAACTGGCCGATGGGGCCTTTGACCCTGGCCGATTTTATCGGGCTGGACACCTGCTTGGCGATCATGCAAGTCCTGCAAGCGGGCCTGGGCGACGACAAATACCGCCCTTGTCCACTGCTCAAACAATATGTCTCGGCCGGAAGACTGGGCAAAAAATCGGGAAGGGGATTTTATGACTACACCTGAACGCTACCAAACTTTATTAGTGGAAAGAGCAGGAACAATCATCACCGTCACCATCAACCGCCCCAAACAACTCAACGCTCTCAACCGGCAAGTGCTCAACGAATTGGAAGACTGCCTGAAAACTTTAAAGGACGAAGGCACTTCCCAAGTGAGAGGCCTGATTTTAACCGGGGCCGAAGAGCGCGCTTTTATCGCCGGGGCGGACATTAAAGAAATGGCCAGCATGGACGGCGAGCAAGCGTACGCCTTTGGCAAACTCGGCCAGCGGGTGACTCTGGCGCTGGAGGCCCTGCCCTTCCCCACAATCGCCTGCGTGGGTGGCCACGCCCTGGGAGGCGGATGCGAAATGGCGATGAGTTGCGATTTTATCTACGCCACCGAAAACGCCGTCTTTGGCCAACCGGAAGTAAAACTCGGCCTGATTCCCGGTTTTGGCGGCACTCAAAGACTGGCCCGATTAGTTGGCCGCCAACGCGCCCGGGAAATCATCTATTCAGGGCGCACAGTTTCTGCCGCGGAGGCCTTAGATATGGGCCTGGTGCTTAAACTGGCCCCCAACCAAAAGGCCCTCTTCGAGATGGCACACCAAAGTTTACAGGCCATCGGCCAGGCCTCGCCCCTGGCAGTGGCATGCGCTAAAAAAGTGATCAACCAGGGGTGTGATTTGACCGTGGAACAAGGCCTGGAATGTGAGGCCCAAGAGTTCAGTGCCATCTTCAACTCCCACGATATGCGGGAGGGGACGGCCGCTTTTGTGGAAAAGCGCCCACCCCGATTTAGCGGGAATTGAGGGAGATGCGGTGAGTCTACTGGCACAATACCGGGAATTTCGGGAACTCCTGGCCAAATTTAGTGATTCCGAGGCCGCTCCCTTGGCCGCCGAGATCGACCGTTGTGGAGAAATCCCTGTGGCCCTGCGGGAAAAGCTGGCCGCCAACGGTTTTATGGGAAGTTTTGTGCCCGAAAACTATGGTGGTGCGGGGATGGATTTTGTCTCCTACGCCTTTCTGATCGAAGAATTGGCGCGCGCATGCGCCTCCACCAGCGTTATGGTTTCCGCCCACAGTTCCCTGGCCACCTGGCCGATTTTGGCCTTCGGAAGTGATCAGCAAAAGGAGCAATACCTCCCCAAACTGGCCTCCGGCGCATGGGTGGGGTGCTTTTGCCTGTCGGAAGTGGGGGCCGGCTCCGACGCCGCCTCCCTCAAGACGATGGCGCGGGCGGAGGGTGATCACTATGTCCTCACGGGGGCCAAAAACTGGATCACCAACGGCAAAGAGGCCGATTTGGCCATCGTCTTTGCCAAAACCCAAAAGACCGACGATCACAGGGACATCAGCGCCTTTATCGTCGAGGCGCAAATGCCAGGATTCAAAGTACAAAAGGAAGAGGATAAGCTGGGCATCCGCGGTTCCTCCACCACCCAAATTCTCTTCGATGGTGTGCGCGTGCCTAAGGCCAACTTGCTGGGCCAAGAGGGCAAAGGTTTTTCCATCGCCCTGTCCACTCTCGACGGGGGCCGTATCGGCATTGCCGCCCAGGCCCTGGGTATTGCCCAGGGGGCCTTTGACTACGCCAAAACTTACGCCCGCGAGCGGGTTCAATTTGGCCGGCCGATTGCCAAATTGCAGGCCATTCAATTTATGCTGGCGGATATGAGCACCAAAATTGCGGCCGCGCGCCTGCTCATCCTCCAGGCCAGTCGCCTCAAAGATGCAGGAGAAAATTACTCCAAAGAAGCGGCCCAGGCGAAAGTCTTTGCCTCCGAAGCGGCCATGCACATCACCACCAAGGGGATTCAAATTTTAGGCGGCAACGGCTACAGCAAGGAATACCCCATGGAGCGCTATTTCCGCGATGCCAAAATCACCGAAATTTACGAGGGCACTTCCGAAATCCAACGCATCGTCATTGCCGCCTGCGAACTCAAAGGTTAAGTTTTAGAGGGCAATTCATTACACTCCAACCAGCAGAAAGAGGAGAATACGGACATGGCCAAGAAAAAGGCCGCTAAAAAAACCGCCAAGGCCGCATCACCAAAAAAGGCCAACCCCAAAAGGGCCAAAAAGGCCGCTTCGAGGCCAGCAAAAAAGGCCGCCAAAAAAACGGTGAAAAAAACCGCCCCCAAGGCCGGCAAAAAAACTGCTAAAAAGGCCACTTTGAGGCCAGCAAAAAAGGCCGCCAAAAAAACCATTCCCAAGGCCAGCAAAAAAGCGACCCCAAAGGCCACTTTGAGACCAGCAAAAAAGGCCGCCAAAAAAACGGTGAAAAAAACCCCCCGGCCAAAAGCTGGCCACATCCAGGCCAAAGATAAAAGGCCGGTACAGGCCGCCCTCCCTTCCGCCACTCCTCCGCCCGCTCAAACAGAAACGCAAAAAACGGTGGAACTGGCCGCCCCGCCACCGCCCAACCCGCTAGAAGAGGCCCTCGAAAAAATAGGTCAACTCGATTTTTACCAAAATGAATCCGACGAATGTCTGGAGCGCGGTTGCGACCACCCCTCCAGTACGGGGAACTACTGCCGCCTTCACTACATTAAAAACTGGAAAGACATTAAAAAGAAAGAGGATGTTTTGAGAAGCGGTCAGCTCCAAAATTACATCCGTTCCTTGGCCAAAACCACTTCCAATTCCCAATTGTTGGGGGCCATTCTGTCAGACCTGAACAATGAAAAATCCTTTTTTGCCGCCCTCGAAGACATGGACATCGACGCCGCCGAAGAATCCTTTGAAGACCTGGAAGACGAAGTTGGAGGGGACGACCAAGACATGGCCTTTGAAACCAAGACCGGCAGCAAGTCGGTGTTCGAGGACTGAGAATTTCAAGTACAACTCTTGTTGTAATTATAACATATTGAATTTATTGATTTTTTTAATAAAATCGCAATTTGTTACAAATTTTCACCCAAAAAGTTGTAGAAAATACCATATCGTGCTAGAATGTTAAAATCATGACTTCACCAGAAGAGTTTAAATTTTTAAATAACCCACTGTGGATTAAATGCTCTCAAGAGCAGTATTTACCCCTAAAGAACATAAAATACCGACTAAAACACCTTAATATATCCCCAAATCGTTGGAATGAATTAAAGTTCAAAATTCAGACCTTGAGAAAAATGGGTGCCGTTCCCTTTTTCCTAAGCTCAATTGATAAAAAGTTTTGGTATTTTCCATCGGACTCTCTCAATAAAAAAATCCACAACATTGAAAGTTTGGGAAATAAACTCTACGACAAAATAGAGAACTACGGTTCTCTTAAAAAGGGATTTTTGGCCAACTCTACGATAGAAGAGGCCATCACTTCTGCTATTTACGAAGGTGCCAACAGTACTCGTTCAAAGGCCAAGGCCCTCATAGCGGCCAAAAAATCGCCTCAAAATAAAGATGAATGGATGCTTATCAATAATTATTTTGCTATGCGTTTCATCAAAAGAAACTCCACATATCCCGTATCAAACCGACTCATTCTCAAAATACATGAGATCGTATCTCGAAACACATTGGAAGGAGACGATGCCAATTTCTGTGGAAAATTTAGAGATGATAAAGTTTATATTGGAGAACATGAGGGAATTACCCACACTAAAATAGAAGAAACCCTCAATGAAGTTATTGCACTTATCAGTGGCCATCCAAGATTTATTCACGGCCTTATCAAGGGCATTTTATTCCATTATTTCATTGCTTATATCCATCCCTTTTTTGACGGGAATGGCAGAACTGCAAGAACACTTTTCTATTTTAAAATGATAAAAAATGATCTTAAATTTGTTGAATTGCTATCAATCTCCGCAAACCTCAAAGAACACGGAAAAAGATATGAAAGGTCATTTGAACTGGTCAAAGAGCACGATCTCGATATGACTTTTTTTATTGATTTTTGTCTCGATTCGTTAATTGCGGCACTGGAAGAAGTTGAAATAAAAGTAAACTACTTAATGAACTTTTCTAGCTTGGAAAGTTCTATGGGAATTAACCCAAACCAAGTCTCGCTTCTTCAGCGTATGGCATTGAATAAATATCGGCCCTTTACTATAGAAGAATATGCTAAAGACATTGGCAAATCCCGTGAAATTGCCAGAAGGGAACTCAAAGGCCTGTTGAAAAAAGGCCTGCTCAAGGAAGAAAAGAAAGGAAAAAAATTTTTCTATTTGATCGAAGACAAAAAACTTAAAGAATTATTAAGGCCACTTTCCTAGAAATCCTGAGTGTGATCGGTGACAAATTGAAGTTCGATTTGAAAGCAGTCATTGCGCCAAATAGCGGAATAGGGACAGTAACTACTCACCCCATGTTCACTGCCGCCAAAACCCTGGCGCTTGTAGTACTCGCAACTGTAGTCCCATTCGGCGTTTTTCACCCCGATCATCAAAGGGTGATTGGTGGCGGGAACCCGGTAGGAATATATTTCGGAAACCTCCCCGACGCGAATACCTCTAAAAATGTGGGACTCGCCGCGAGTGCCGTTTTCCCGCGCCATGACTTTCACTTCGACTCCCAACACTTTGTAGCCCACGGGATCATAGCTGCACTTTTTGCCCAGGCCATCGAGAGTACCGCGGGAAGGGGCGGGCAGGGCCTTAACCCGCAATTTAAAGCGCTTGTCGGTGCGGAGGATTTCCTGATTGATCCGGTTTTTAGTCTCATCACGCCACGAGTGCCAAAGGTCGAGATTCCCGATTCCCTGCCCTCCGTGGGCAATGATCGGAATTTTATAACAATTCGAGCAGGGAGTTTGGGGTAAAGTTCCCACTGGAGCAAAAGGGGAAGGAAGTTCGGGATTGGGGTTTTTGGTAATACGATTTTGGCGCGAATTATTGGAAGAATCCCCACACCCGGCCAAGGCCAGGGAAAACCCGAGCATTACCATTGGGAATAAGAGGCCATAAACTACCCTATTCATAACCCCCTTCTCGGCGAACAGGCCTTAAAAGTTTAATTTCTGGGTAAATCCTTGGTGCCATCGGTGGCAAATTGAAGTTCAATTTGAACACAATGATTGGGCCAAACGGCCGCAAAGGGGCAAAAACTCTCGGGATCATAACCCGAACGGCGGTAGTGTTCACAACTCCAATCCCACTGGAGATTCTTGATCTCCACCACCAGGGGATAGGAACTTCTGGGCACGGAAAAGCGATGCACCCTGGAAGCACACCCCAGCGGAATATCCTCAAAAAAGTGGTACTCTCCCCGGCCCGAAGCTCCCTCGCGAGTCCGCAAAATCACCCCCACTTGCAAGGCCCGGTAGGGAACCGGGGCGTGGGAACACTTGCTGCCATTGTTGCCGGAAGTGCCCTGGGCCGGGGCCTGTTTGGCCACCACTCTCAAATGAAAGCGGTCTTCCGTGCGCAAAATGCGCTGGTTGATCTGGGAGGGGAAATGGGAGGAATTCCACACCACTTGACCCGCTTTGGCACCATGGAGAACGATGGGGCCAATCTTGTGATATTCCAACAAGCTGTCGCCGTAAACATCGACTCCCTCCCCGCTTCCATCCCCGTGAGGGCAAAAGGCCTGCTCCCGCGGTAGAGCATCTGAAGAGGCCTCACCAGCACCTGGGCCTTGGGAAAATTGGTATCTGGGGAGCAAATGATCGCCTCTGGGCGGGGCCGGTTCAATGGGCGTTCCTGGAACCCTACGGGAGCGGTCTTTTTGGTAGGGCTCCACACACCCTGGCCCAAGTACTCCCCACAAAAAAATCCAAAAGAAGTGATAATACCGATTCACCTTTAAGGTATCGGGTGATGGGCAACATTCCTTTAGGGGGCGATTGTATGGGAGGAGTGTTTTCCTTTTTGAAGGGCCATCTTGGACGCCTCATGGGAGGCCCCTTGGGCCTTGAGAAAATCCTCAACTGCAGAGTGGCCAGAATTTTGGGCCTCTTGGAGCGGGGTTCGTCCCCAGCGGTCGCGGGCATCAATGCTCACTCCGCGCGACACCAAAAATTTGGCCACTTCCAGTTCGCCCTCCGACGCTGCCAAATGCAAAGCAGTGCGCTTGTCGTAGTCCCCCTCGTTGGGATTCACTCCGGAGGCGACCAATTTTTGCACTTCGGACAAATCTCCCTGGGCCGCGGCCCAACAAAGCAGCATAACTCCTCTGGCCTTGGACATATTTTTAAATCCCCGCGGGCCATCGCGGCCATTTTTGTCCAACAAAAGCGTGTCGTAGGTGTGAAAATTAAAGCGCTCCACCAATTCCTTGCAAAAGGCAATGCCCCTGACCGAGTTGCCCTGCCGATCGAGAGGGGGAGACCAAATGCCAATCCCCATCAAGTTGGGGATGACGATGATCAGGCCGCCACCGACTCCGCTCTTGGCGGGCAGGCCCACGGTAAAGGCAAATTCCCCCGAATAATTGTACATACCGCAGGAATACATCAACGACAGACAGTGTTTGACCACCGCCGGCCGAAAAATCCTCTTGCCCGTAAGGGGGTTGACTCCCGAAGCGGCCAGAGCGCCCGCTACCACCGCCATGGATTCGCAAGTCATGTCGATAGCACAACATTGGAAATAAAAATTCAGTGTCTCCAAAATGTTGGTGCCGGCGGGAAAAGTATTGCGCTCCCGCATAAAATAGGCCAAGGCAAAATTTCGGTCGGAAGAATTTTTCTCCGACAGATAGATCGAGTTGTTGAAGATGGGAATGTCGCTTCCGGCGAGGGACTTCCAAGTGTCCATCACCAGTTCAAACCTCTCGGCGGCCATCGCCGAAGGGCGGATTAGAGAGGCGGCCATAATCGCCCCGGCATTGATCATGGGGTTGTGGGGACGCCCCAGGGAATCGAGAGTCAATTCATTAAAAGATTGCCCGCTGGGTTCTCGGCCAATGTGCCGGTGGACGACATCTTCACCCAATTCCTCCAAGGCCATGCAATAGGTGATGGGTTTAGATGCCGACTGAACACTAAAATACTCGTTGGCATCTCCAATGTTAAATTGTTGGCCATCGACAGTGCAAATCGACACTCCGTATTTCTCGGGCGCAACCCTGGCCAATTGGTAAATATAATCGGCCACTTGGCCCTCTCCATTGGTGCGGGTTTTTTCATAAATGTCCCCAATCTCCGAACAAAATCTTCTGAAATCGGGAATCGCCAAATCCCTCTGTAAAATTTTCCTGCACAGAGAGGCCCCCTCTCCCTTGATGAGGTGGTCGATGCGCGCCGGATCGACCACTTCACGAGTTTGCAAAAGCTGTTTAAAAGCACCAAATGTGTCCTTCAGGCCAGGATTGGATCGCAAAAAACCCTCTTCCTTAAAAAAGGACAATAACTTTTTGAGGTCAACCTGGGTGCCTTCATTGGTGGCGGCCACATCGAGCACCATGGAGGCCACACTGCCAGGCGTAGAATAATTTGCCATGTCCTGCATTGCCTTCTCCTGTCATCAGACTTTATTGACGCATTGTAGACAAAACGCTTTTTATTGTCAAATATTTCCAGTTTTTCAGTGATTTCAATGAGTTGCTGAAGTCACTGGCCTTGTTGCATAAATCGGGATTAGAGTTGCGGAGGCCCCACAGGAAAGGAAAAATTTTGCTATCCAGTGGGAATGGCCATAGTCCGAGGCATTCCGAGACGAGTCATACAATTCAGCACCATCGTCTTTATCTCTGCTTCCGCCACCTGGGTGGCCATCTTCCTCGACAACAGCGAAGGCCCTAGCAGCTTTTTAAAGCGGAACATCTGGGTTTCCACTAAACTCCGCCTGTGATAACCCACTCTCTTCTTCCAACTCCTCTTACTCGAACTCTCCCAAAGTTCTCTCACTATCCTATTCCTCTGTGCCAAACCTGGCGTAGGCGCTCGCGCCAGCGAAGTTCCCCCTCGCAAATCAATAATCGCCTTCCCTCCTTTGGCATCTATCGACTCAAAACATTCCCTATACATATACGCCGCATCCGCAAACGCTTCTTTAATTTGGGGAATATCTTTAATCAAACTCGGAAGCGTTTTTCCATCCGTTCTATTTGACTCTGTTAATTCCATCGACACTATCTCAAACGATTGGGGATTCACTGCCAAATGCAGCTTGCGCCAAGTCCGCCTTTTCGATTTCCCATGAATCCTCATTTTCCATTCCCCTTCCCCGTACACTTTAAGGCCAGTGGAATCCACCACAACATTAATAGGCCTGCGGATATTCTTGGCCTTGGAGGGAATTTTGATACTGCTGGAGCGACGGCAAAGCTGGGTATAGCTGGGCACAGGTAGCGCCAAACCCAACTGTTCAAAGAGTCCTTCAATCAAACCTTGAGTGGTGCGCAGGGGAAGGTTGAATCGAGCGCGGAGGGTGAGGCATAAGAGGATGCAAGTTTCGCTAAAAAAATATGGCCTCCCTTTCCGACTTTCCGTGTCAGCAAACCAGGATTGGATGGCATCCTCATTAAACCATAGGGTGATATTGCCTCGATTGATGAGGGCACGATTATATTGACTCCAATTTTGGATTTTATATGCTACCTTTGACATCGCCGGCCTCCTTGCTTTTTTCCAAAATATAGGATGCCGGCATTTTCCTCTTATTTCAACGCTTTAACCCAACTTGACTCAATAAACTATACCCGTCAAGCATTATTTTCTTGACACCACCGGCAATTTCCTCCCCATCATTATTTAGGCTTTAAGATATTTTAGGCCTCACTCCCAAGGCCCGATAAATGGGCATGGGCAAGACACTCCAATTTAAATTGAGAGAGGCCAAACAAAGGGCCACTCGCAAAGTGAAACCGAATGTCATTTACCAAGGCGACAATTTGGAGATCATGCGCTCCCTAGAAGGTGGCAAAATCGACCTTATCTATATCGACCCACCTTTTTGCGCACAAAATGTTTTTAAATCAAAAGCGTGGGGCAAGGAAATCGGATTCAACGATTCCTGGGGGGGGGCGTTAATAGCTACATTCGGTGGATGGTTCCTAGACTTCGAGAGTGTCACAGGCTTTTAAAAAATACTGGCGTTTTCTGTCTTCACTTAGATCAACGATCCGTTCATTATGCTCGGATAGAACTCGATAAAATTTTTGGCGCAAAGAATTTAATTAACGAGATTGTTTGGCATTATACTAATTCTGGCGGCCGTGGAAAAAAAACATGGTCAAAAAAACACGATGTTATTTTAATTTATTCCAAAACAAAAAAATATTTTTTTGATGGGACTCGGGATGGCCAAAAGAGACAGGCCGGGAAAACTTCAAAAGGTGGCCACATATTTGAAAAAAATGGGAAAGTTTATCAACAGATATGGAGCAATAAAAAATCTTATACATATTGTTTAAGCGATGATAAGATTGCTGATGATGTATGGACTATTCAACCGATACCGCCGCATCATTCCGAGCGACTTGGTTATCCAACTCAAAAGCCATTAGCACTTCTTAATAGAATCATAAAATGCCTAACAAATGAAAATTATATTATTGCCGACTTTTTTTGTGGATGCGGAACTACTGTTTCAGCAGCAAATAATCTTGGCCGTAAATGGTTAGGTTGCGATATTTCCAAAGACGCAATTAAAGTTATTCGGCAAAGGATGGCCAAGGAACATAAAATCAAGGTTGAAGTTGTTAAGATAGGTGATCTTTCCAGAAGGGAAATTGAACGCCTCAACCCGTTTGAATGGGAGAAAAAAATGGTGGAAATGCTCGGCGGTACTCCCAATTTAAAACAAGTTGGAGACGGGGGCATTGATGGAAGAATGTATGATTCAACCCCTATACAAGTCAAAAAATCTTCCAATGTAGGAAGGCCCGTTATTGATTCATTCTATCGTCATGTTAAAAATGGGAATGGCAAGGGAATTATTATAGCAAAGTCTTTTGGAAAAGGTGCTTATGAAGAAGTGGCACGGCTTGCAAATGAAGAGGGGTTGCAAATTGACTTAGTACCGAGTGACGACTTGATTCGGGATGCCGCTTAAAGTTTGTAACCGTTTTGACAAGCAATAAATAAATCCAAATGCATTTGAAGATATTTGCGGTCTTTAGTTGTTGCCCAGGTTTTGCGTTGAAGTCTTGAAAGTCTATGTCGGAGTTTACCGCAAACCTGGTTGAGTCGCCACATTCCAGCGTCGTCTTTGACATGGACTTCTTGAACCGAGTCGGGGCAAATCTTGCTGGCCACTTGTTTATTCTCCAATGCTCCATCAAAAGATAAAACCGAATACTCTTTATTAAGGCAGTGGCCAACTTCCACAAGCATATTTGCCATTTTGACTTTCCTATCATTTACCTTTTTATTGGGAACGCCAGACCGGAAGTAAACAACGCTTGATGGAATCTCGCAAACCCTGGCCGACAAGATTTGGCCAGTCTTTGGGCGAATTGCCAACTCAATTCCAAGTTTATTTTTTCTCGCTCCCTCAAAAGTCACCATCTCATCAAACTGCACATATTTAGTTACGATCTCGCCTTCTTGGATCGCCTTGAGGTGTCGAGTCCGTGCTTGCATGGCCATAAATCTAAACTTGGCCACCACGGTATTATAAGAGACTCCCAAGATTCGACTCATTCCCCTAAGCGTATTCCCCTCACAGTAAAGCATCATAACCTTTTTATTTAGGTCGGGTTTTCTTTGTCTAAAGGTCTTCCGTAATGAGTTGCCAGTGAAATAAAAATTGCAGGGCCTACAGCGGTAGCGTTGGATTGGGAGTTGATTTTTCTTTGACTTGTATTTCCCTTTTTTGGCCAATTCTTGGCCAGCACATTTTGGGCAAACTAGCTTGATATTTCCTGCTTTCATTTATTCCCCTTGTTGTTATAATAAAAAGGGGGCCATGCTCTGTTTAGAGCAATGGCCCGGCCACTAGGTGACCAGGGAGAGGGCACTTGCAGGTAAGGCCGTGTCTCTCTCCCACCCTAGATTTATTATAACACTATATGTCACAATAGTCAAGTATTTTTATACAATACTTGTCTAGCAATATCAACTATTTACAAGATTTTTTGATCTAAATAGATATAGTTTACCGAGTCAGGTTACTTTAACCTGCCTCATTTACGCAACAAGGCCAAGTCACTCTGTAACCTATTGAAATGACACTACCTTTGATAAAAATATCAAAATGGCCCACTCAACAAATAAAGTGTTGATTTTTTTACCTACTGCCCTTAATATTTCCCTGAAATAATGCGATAATTTAGGTATTCTGCCCTGGCAATGCCGTTTGGCCATTTATCCCAGGCCACTCCGTTTCCCAGGGCGTTTTTTATCGATCATTTTCATGCGTACAGCAATACTCGTTGATGGCACTTTCTTTCTCAAAAGGTATCGTGGCCTAAAGGGTAAGGTTACAAGGCCCCAAGATGTAGCAAAAGATTTCTATACAATGGCCCTATGGCATATAGATCACTTACAAAACAAAAAAAACCGTCAACAATACGATAAGAATACTTCTGACCTTTACAGAATTTTCTATTACGATGCTCCCCCTTTGGGAGAACAAGACGAAAGAACTCAAAACCCTCTCACTAAAGAACATATTGTCTTCAACAAAACGCCAGAATATTTCTTTCGCTCCGAATTTTTAAAAGAATTGAAAAAGAAGAGAAAAGTTGCTCTGAGAATGGGAAAACTTTCCACCACAGGATGGACATTCTCCAAAAAAGAAACTGTCAAAGAACTCTGCATGAACAAAAAAGAAATTCGAGATTTACAAGATTCAGACATTGAATTTTTAATCAGACAAAAAGGTGTCGACATGAGAATCGGAATAGATATAGCAACACTTGCCTATAAAAAATTGGCAGATACCATTGTTTTAATTTCGGGAGATAGTGACTTTGTTCCGGCCTCCAAATTGGCCAGAAGAGAGGGAATAGATTTTATCCTAGACCCTATGTGGAGTGGAAAAATTCACGACGATCTTTTTGAACACATAGACGGCCTACAATCTTGGCCCAAACTGAAACCAAACAAAAAAAGTGAAAAATGATACCTTAGTGCTCGTTACCGCCCTCCTGTGGACAGGTATGCCCCAGGCCCAAAGGCCTTCCGCCTACCAGGCCCGCATCCAACTCTTGGAAGAAGCGCTGGTTCCCCTTGAGCAACGCCAGCACACCTGGCCACTCTCCTCCTGGCCCAAACACAACTCCCTTCAAATTGCTTGGAGTGCACGGGAAGAGGGGACTTCGTCCAAGTTGACCAGAATGATGTCACCGAGTGCGGCAACCCTGAGGAAGCTGATCGATTCCCTCGCACCAGCAGAGCAGAAGGCCTTTTTGACGGATTTTTTCCACCACTACTTGGTGACTGGAGAGTATCGAATTTATCAACGGCCAGATGGAAAAGTTGTCGATAAGGCCCACCATGTTGTCACCAAAGATGGCCACACTCTGCCCATCAACTTAGAACACCTGCACACAGGCAACTTGGAGAGTTCCTCACTGGAAATTTTGCGGGAAAAATGGGAACTGTGGCTCACCATGACCGAAAACAGTCCCTTTTCCTTTCTCACTCCGTACGCCAGAGACCTCTTTTACGATCGAAAAATGCCGGGCCTGCAAAACGCCCTGCCTCTGGCCGGAGATTGGTGGCCAATTTTTGGCCTCCCCGAAAAATATGCCGAACGGGCCACATTTGACCGCCAAGGCGTTTGGAAACTCACTTTTAAGACACAGGCCAGTTATGGCCAATTTGAAGAAATGATCACAGACATCAAATCACACAGTCCTTTCTTTGGTGTACCTCAGTGGCACAGTATGGCCTTTGAAGGCGATCATGCTATGGCAAAAAATTTGGCCGCAATGGCAAAATGGGCATGGGCCTTGCACGCCCTCGGTGAAACACACGAGGGCCGCCCAATGTTCGAAGGCCTCTTGGATAAATTGGACGGCATGGATGGCCTCTACCAAGTTCGACCTCTTGGAGACACTTGGCAACACTACACCATCGAATTTAAGTTTCACCCCAAAAACTTGCGCCTGCGCCGGTTCGTCCAAACTGTCCTGGCGGCGCGGATCATTTCCGGCGATTGGCAAGGAATGGGTGATCTTCCCTCCAATCTGGCCAACCGTGCAAAGTCACTCAACTTTGCCTTTGACCTCTTGGGGGAATACGATCCTCCTACGAAAAAAAAACTCTGGAACCTCCTCCTCGCTCATAGTGGCCAACACCATCTGATCCCCTTTTGGAACTGGAAACAGGCACCTTTTTTAAGCGCCCAAAAGAAGGCCCTGCTGCGAGAGCGCACTCGGGCCTATCTCAAAGACCTGGCCAGTCTCAAGGCGCAAAACTCCGGGCAAATGGCCAAGGGAGTGCACCGTGCCACCCAGCAATGGGCCGTTAGTTCCAATATAGTCGACGAAATGAGGAATACCCTACGGCCATTTCGGGTGGTAAAACATTTGGATCACATCTTGCACTTAAAAACGCCCCAATTGGCGTCCTATCAAATTGGCGCTCAGTTTCCCCAAGTCGATACCAATACCATTCATTTGGGCATGGAGTACACTGGCCGCTTCCCCCTGGAAGGTGAACTCAACCGATTGGGGTTTGCCGCCTTCGATAAGTTGGGACACTCTCACCGCCAGGCCATTATGCAAAATGTACTCCAAGACCTGATCAAAGAATTTGGCGGAGATACAGACGGTATTTTTAAAATTGAGGGAGGGCACGGACACAATTTAGGTTATAGCTATGTGGGCAAAGATGCCCAGGGCCGAGAGTGGAGAGTGGATTGGGACGGCATCAACCGGCAATACGACTTTGAAGCGCAAAAAGTTTTAAAAGATACGGTGGGCCTGGGACACCTGGAACTGGTGACTCCCAAATTTTCTCCTCGCGGAAGCGAATTGGAAGCGATCTACCGTATTTTCAAAAGACACAATGTCAGCACCTTGGGCCAATTAGGCAGTGGGCATCTCAATGTGGATTTGGCCCCCTTTGAAGGCCGCCCCCGGGCCTTGGCGCGCTTCCTCTCCATTTTCCACCAACACCGGGGCATTATCTCCCTCCTCTTCCAAGACAAAATTGAAGAACATTACACCAAGGCCGAAATCACTGATAAACTGTCTCGCACTTTGCGGGACTTTCACGGCAACGAAGACCAATTGAAAGGACTGCTTTATAACCAACACTATTTTAATCATTTTGTGGGAGAGAAAACCAGATGGACAGACATTAATTTAAGCGCCTATTTTCAAGATGTCATTCCGCCGGAATTTATCTCCCGCGATTTTGACTACCACAACCCCGGCGAACCCTGGCGCAGGCAGTTTAAAGTTGACCCCGAAGTGCGACGCATGGAATTGCGCCTTTTCCAAGGCCCTAAAGATGCCTTTGAGGCGGCCTTACACATCCGCCTGGTGCGCGCCATGTTGGATAAGGCCCTGAACGAGGATGCCCCTCTGAGCGGAGAAGTGCAAAAAATTGACCACAGGGCCTATTTACGCCACCCCCAAAAGGCCTATAGCGACCTCAAAAAGTTGTGCTCTCAGATCAAAATCAACTGCCAAGATTACTACTCGGCCATGATTGAAGGCCTCAACGATGCAGATATGTTTTATCGGTTTTTTGATTACCTTCCCGATCCCGCATGGAGAAAGCGCGAAACAAACTGGGGTAAGGCCCTCAAACGGGGGAGGGGCAGTGATCAACAAATCTCCAGCAAAGACAGGATTTGGATGGACGGAAAAGTGATCGAAGATTGTTTTGGACCAATGCGATTATTGCTCAAAACTTAAATTTAAAACCTGGCGTAGCAAAACTTCTGTTGTACAATTTGAAAGAGGAGAAGTTCTTTGAATAGGGAAGAAAAACGATCACTTTTAGGCATTTGGTTGCTCATTCTGCTCTGCTTTGGCCTTTTAGTTGCATTTGCCACCTACAGTGTGCGGTTAATGAGTGCCCGTGGTGGCAGTGGCCACTTTGGCGATAAAAATACCAGCGTGGCGGTGGTGGAAATCAAGGGCCTGATTATGAGCGCCAAGGATACCATCGAACTTTTACGCAAAGCAGAAAAAGACCGCGCCACCCAGGCCATTTTATTGCGCATCAATTCTCCCGGGGGTGCAGTTGGGCCGACTCAAGAAATTTATCAAGAAATCCGGCGCATCGACCAGGAATATCGGGAATCCCGCGGCGAACGCGGGCGGCCAGTCTACGCTTCTTTTGGCAGTGTGGCCGCTAGCGGCGGGTATTACATCGGTTCCGCCGCCCGCAAGATTTTTTCCAACCCGGGAACTATTACCGGGTCGATTGGCGTGGTGATGGAATTTGTCGACCTGAGCAAACTCTTTGAGTGGCTCAAAATGAACCCGCAAAATGTTAAGGCCGGCCGCTACAAAGACATTGGCAACCCCGAACGGCCGATGACCGCCGAAGAACGCACCATGTTGCAAGACTTGCTGGAGGGAGTTCGCCAACAATTTGTCCGGCACATTATAGATGCTCGCGGCGACCGCCTCAACGGAGATATTCAAGATATGGCCCAGGGACAAATTTTCTCCGGCGAACAGGCCAAAGATTTGGGCCTGGTCGACGAACTGGAGGGCCTCTATAGCGCTGGCCAAAAAATGCATCAGGAACTTAAACTCAAGGGCCAATTTGGTTTTAAATTTATCAAAAGGGCAAAAAAACTCAGTCTCTTCGAGATTCTGGAAAGTCTCGAACAGAGCTTCTCCCAATTTTCAGATTTGCAATCCCTGGCCACCCTATTGCGGGGGAAAATACCCGTTTTCATGTTTCAGTGAGAGGCCACCTTGGGTGCTTATACCATCTGGCTGCAAAATAATCCCCTAACGGTGGTGACTTTTGCCCTCACGCTGCTGCTTCTCTACCACTACCTCATTGAAAAAGAGACCGGCGTTCGCCTCACCAGACGCTACCGCAACTCCATTTTTGAGGCCCAGTCCAAAGTTTTTTTAAATGCCACCCAATATTTGATCTCTGGCCACAAGGATTTGGCCATCCGGGAATTTCTCAACGCTGTAGACATCAACCGGGAAACCATTGACACCTACTTTGCGTTGGGAGGCCTCTTCCGCAGTAACGGTGAAATTGAAAAGGCCATCTCCATTCACCGCTCCCTCATCGCCCGCCAAAATATTTCGGAGGCCAATCGCCTGCGCGCCCTCAAAGAACTGGCCATAGATTTTGACAAGGGAGGTTTTGTCGACAAGGCCATCGAAACTTACAAGGATGTTCTCAAAATTAATCCGGAACAATACGAAGTGGTGGAATCTCTGTGCCGCATATACGAAAGCATTGAAGACTGGGATCAGGCCTTTCAATACCGCATGGCACTCTCCAAAGTCGGTTACCAAAATCAGGCGGAAACTATTTCGCATATTCTGGTTCAAAAGGCCAAATACTTTTTTAAAAAGGGCGACTTTGCCGCCTGTCGGGAAGAACTCGACGATGCCTTCCGCTTCGCCCCCTCAGTGTCCGCCAAAATTCTCAAACTCAAACTCTTTTTGGGAATCGGACAAATCGAAGAATCCAAACAGCTTCTCTTTGAACTGGTCAAAATGCATCCCCCGTACACTTCTTTTATTTTTGAATCGTTGGACGAAGAGTTTGAAGGGGGCCACGAAACCTGCCAACAACTCAAAACCAGGTGCCAACTGCTGAGAGACTTTTTTTTGGAAATGAACGACAGCGAATTGCTATCATTACCCTCGGTTATTCTCACCCGGGTGAGGTTGCTCAAAGGCGCGGACAAAACCCAAGAGGCCTTAAAACTGATGAAAAAATTTATGGCCATACACTCCCACCCCAGTGAAGTGATGAGAACCGAATATGTCAAGCTGTTGCTCCAGGAAGGAGAGACTGAGGAGGGAGTTCTCCACACTCAAAAACTCCTGAACAATATGCACAGGGAAATCAGCAAAAACTTTTGCCGCAATTGTGGCCACGACTCCGACAAGATTTTTTGGCATTGCCCCCAATGCCATGCTTGGGAGACAATAGAATTCAGATGGAAGGTTTGAAACACATCCTCTTTTTTCTGTCGGCGGGACTCTCATGGTTTGCCGTTGCCGAGACAAATGGCCCCCCCCAGTTGAAAAAGAAACTCTTACAAGTGGCCTATTATAAAAATATGTTCGGCCACATCCATAAAAACCCCTCCCGTTATTCCCAATCCCTCTCCACGCTGGAATGTGGACACCCGGTGAAAATCTACGCCCTGGAAAAAGAAGCGGGAAGGCCAGCACAGGAATTGTTTGAAGGGCGCTTTCGCTATGTAGAGGTAGGCCCCTATCAGGGTTATATTGACCACGCCTACCTCTCGCCCGAAAAAGTCTCTTGCTTTCAAGATAAATTCTCCAAATTTTTTGAACAACTGAATTTGAGTCCAACCGATATGTACCACTGGGGCAAACTCTACGATCATTATGTCTACGGCAAATCGAGAGTGCCATGAAAGCGAGTCTGCTATTTCTCCTCTCTTGCCTCTTACACACGGCCCACGCTCCGGGTGAAGAGGCCTCTCCCTCCTACCGCGAGGAAGTGATAGATTTCAAAAATATCCAACAGGTTTTGGAAAATGATCGCCTCATCATCGAAATGCAAAAGAAACAAACCGCAAAAAGAAAACAAGACGACCCCAAAAAAAATGCGGCCAAATATAACATACCGGGAGAAATGGAGTTTTGGACATTTTTTACCGAGTATTGGATCGTCAAAAATGTCACTGCTCTCAAATGGGATTTTGAAAAAACCGACTACGGACTGGATAAATCCTTTCGTTCCCTCCTGGAAGGCCTGGGGTTTTACGAAAAAAAATTTAAAATTCTCTTGGTCAACACCAATGACATCACCCATTTTGCCCTGCCTTCCGACAATCACGAAAATATTTTTTTGCTCTCCCTTCCATTTGTCCAGGCGCTGGATTTATCCAAGCTGGAAATTTCCCTTTTACTCATGGAAGATTTTTTGCGGGCACAGCAGGGACACTTCAAAAAAATGGCCACCAATGGCCGCTTAAAAACTTTTCTGGGAGGAAACTTTCAAGGGAAAAAACTCGATCAGAGTCTTCTTGCGGAAATATCCAAAAAATACGACTCCATCGTCTTTGACCGGGGATTTAATTTCCAACAACAATTCAAAGTGACCCAACAAATGAACTCCATGCTCAAATCCAATAATGGATGGTGGAATGCCTACTACAAAACTGTGGAAAAAATTGACCACCTGGTAAAAAACAATGTCCTGTATAAAAAATATCTGAGAATTTACCCCTCTCCCGAGTTGCAGCTGAGTTGGTTAAAACCAAAAAGGGACAAAATTTTGTAAATTGAAGAGGACTCATGCCAATCAAACCTGCCAACCGCAATTGCGTCCGACAAATTCTCTATTTTGCCAGCTATTTATCGGCCAACTTTGCCAGTTATGTCGCCTTTATCTCCATAGCGGCCTTTTTTCACTTTTTGCTGGGCCACAGGCTCTCCGACATAGAAAACTGGATTTTCGATAAAAATTGGGTGATTTTGGGCCTCGGCCGCCTGATTTCGGTTTTTTTTATCTTTAAATTTTTGAGCGTGAGATTTGAAGAACGCCGGCCATTGCAAAAAATATTCCGTCAATTCCGGGGAAATTTGAAAAGTGAAATTGTGGCCTCTTTCGTCTTTTTGTTCGTCGCCTTCATATTCTTAGGTCAACCGCGGGGAAGCGCCAACTACCCTTCGGGCCTTTCCAAAATGTTCATCTCTTATCTCGGGCCTTTGGCCATCATTTTGAGCGACTGTTTTATCATTCTTCTGCTCAATTTGATTTACCCGCTCAACAAAAAGCAATGGTGGGCCAATATGGCCGGCATGGCCTTGTCTTCGGCCATTCTCTCCGGTATTCTTTTTCAGTCTTCTCTGCAAAATACTTGTTTTCTTTTCTTTGGAATGTTTATGGCCTACTGGTTGTTAAAATATGAAGATCGGTTTGAATACCTCCATTCTTTGCTCTTTGGACTGACTTTTTTTTCTCCCATGATCGCCCTGTTTGGCCTAGACCCTCTGTGGGAAAAAAATTATGCCTTTTTGCCCATGACTCAAAATATTGAAATTTTACATTTGTTTATCTTGGGTGGAGTGGTTTTAACCTATTTGACCTGGAAAAAGACTCCACCAGCGACAAAACCGATCGGAGGCCTTAAAAAATGAATTCCGGAGAACTGGAACTTATCAAAATCATTTGGCAATCGGGATATGTGGTCAAAGGCGTGTTGCTTTTGCTCATCATCGCCTCGGCCGCTTCCTGGGGAATTGTTTTCTTCAAACGAAATGTCCTGCGCTCCATTCAAAAAAATGGCCAAGTTTTCTACGACATTTATGTGCGCAAATCCGATAGCTGGGAACTGGTCTTGGAAAATGTCAAAAACCTGCCCTCTTCACCCCACCGGGAAATCTTCTACCGCGCCTACGAAGAATTGGGCCGCCTGCAAAGTCAAGTCGGTGGAGAAAGCAAAATCGCCAGGCTCAGGGAGCACTTCCGAGAATTTGGCCTGCACTGTGTGGAAAGGGCCATGCAGTGTGGAGTGCAAAACGCCAACCGGGAAATGGAAAGGGGGCTTTCCGTCTTGGCCTCCATCGGCTCGGTATCACCATTTGTCGGTCTGTTTGGAACCGTATGGGGCATTATCGACTCTTTTAGCGCGCTGGCAGGAGGCGGGGGAACCCTCCAGGCGGTGGCCCCGGGAATTGCCGAGGCCTTAGTGGCCACAGCGGTGGGATTGGCGGCGGCCATTCCTGCGGTTTGGTTTTTCAATTATTTTAACAATTCCATTGCCGAAATGAATTCGAGATTGCACGCCTTCCAACTGGAAATGCTCAACTCGGTCGAGGAAAAGTATTGCCTGGGTTGGTAGGCCCAGGGAGTTTTTATGGGAATGTCAAACTCTTCCCCCGGTAACAACGGCAACGGTCTGGGCCAACGCAAGGCCATCAGCGAAATCAATGTCACCCCCTTGGTCGATGTCATGCTGGTCTTGCTGGTGATTTTTATGATCACCGCTCCCCTAATGTTAAACGGGATTAAACTCGAACTGCCCAAAACCGAGGAAGTCAACCCTTTGAACCTGACTAGCGAACAAGTGGTTTTGAGCATGACTCTCTCGGGCGACCTTTTTCTGGGCAAGGCCAAAGTGCTCAAAAGCGAGGCCATTGCACTCATTCAGCAAAAATTTAAATCGCAGAAATCAAAAACGCTCTACTTGAGGGCCGACTACGGATTGCAATATGGCCGCGTGGCCAATGTCATGTCTTTTCTCAAACGCGGAGGCATCCAAGATATTGCCCTGGTCACTCAAACAGAGGAACCATGACTGTAACTGCTCACACTTCAGGCCATCTTGAGAGTCAGCTTCGCCATCGCTGCTTGCCTCCGCATCCTGCTCCGGCACCGCCCATCGGGGCGGCCGTCGCTCGTCGCCTTCCTGGCGATTCCGTGCGATGTGCTGCGAGCACACCTCAGTCGCGCTACCTCGCTTCCTCCCAATCTGACCTAAATTGTGAACAGTTACTTTGCTTTTATCTCAGTTTTCCACTTGAGTGTGAGTAATTGCTTATGACTCTGCCCACGGCATTTTTAAACGACCCTTCCCTGGGGGGTTATATCCGCCGTTCCCTGGGAATACACTCCCTGGTGATCGCCATTTTGCTCATTGTTTCTCTCATCCAAAATTATGGGAACCGGCCGGCCCGCACCCGCCTCAATCTGATCAAGGCCTCAGTCAAGGTTGATGTGGTGGGGATGCCGAAACTCACTTTTCAAGAACTCAAGGCGCTGGAAAAGATAGCGCAACAGGAGCGCGCACAGTCCGCCGCCAAAGAACGCAGCAAAGCGCTGGCGATCAAGGCGCGGGAGAGAAAAAGTTTTCGGGAAATGTTGAAAAAAATTTCGCAAAAAAAAATTGCAACTGATGATCAGGCCATCCGCAAGAAAAATAAAAAAGCGCAAAAACTATCTACATCAGAGCGCCGTAAATTACAAAATTTAGTACTGGCGGGCAATAAAGTCAGTCGAGGCAGTGCTCTCACCGGAGAATTGGGCAACGAGGCCCAGGCCGGCCTGGCCGAATACATGGCCTCTCTACCCGATAAAGTTCGGCCCCACTGGCGCTTGCCCAGCTTTCTCAAAGAAGTGGAATTGCGCTGCCGGATTAGAATTTTTTTAAGGGCCGACGGAACTCTCATCAAGGCCGAAATCCTGGAGGGGAGCGGAGAGGCCGAATACGACCGCCGGGCCATAGAGGCGGTGCAGGCGACAAAATTCCCCCCCCTCGATCAGGCCTATCACAAGGCCGCTTTGGATGGCCGTATCGTTTTGGGTTTTCCTCTTTGAATGTAAAGGAGTATATTGAAAGGGATGAAATCTTTTTTTATTTTTCTGCTCTTCTCCCTGGCCCCAGGCCTACACGCTCAAAAGGCCAAAGAACTCCACATTGTGGCGGTCGGCGAGGCCGAACTGGAAAAAGACAAAATAACTTTTTTGGCGAGTTGGGAAACCCAAAAAGCACAGGCCACAGATGAGGCCCTAGTCGAGGGTTTCCAGTCGGTTTTATTCAGCGACTTCAACTATTACCGCAAGCGTTTTGAAGTGGTCAAACACAAACTGCGGCAAAACGCCCTCTCCCCCGCCACCCTCTCCGCCTGGCAGGACAAGGCCCGCTATGTCGGGCACATTCACTACAGCGGACAAAACTACCAGGCCACCCTATACGACACTGGAACCCAGGCCACACTGGGGGAATATGCTGGCCAATTTAACGCCCAAAATCTGCGGCCTTCGGCCCATCAACTGAGCGATCAAATGTACACCCAAATTACTGGAAAGAAATCCATCTTTTTAAGTCGCATCGTCTTCGTCAGCGACCGCCACGGCACGCGCAAAAATCCGGTCAAGGAATTGTACATTATGGATTTTGACGGGAAACGGCCGAAACGCCTCACCCGCCACCACGGAACGGTCATTTCTCCGGCCTTTGATCTGAAGGGCCAAAGAGTACTCTACAGTCTGATCCAGAGTGGTGGCCTCAAGAAAAAAAATATCAATTTGAGAATTTTGGATTTGAAGAGCGGCCAAGGCCAACTTCTCTCCCAACGGGCGGGGATCAATTCCGGTGCCGTCTTCATGTCCGACGGAGAACACATCTTACTCACCTTGAGCCACCAGGGCAATGCCGAAATTTACCAAATGAACTTAAAGACCCGCCAGACCAGGAGAATTACCAAACACTACTCCCCCGATGTCGATCCCTCTATCAATGCCAGTGGGAACAAGATGACTTTTCTCTCTGGCCGCTCGGGAAGGCCCATGATCTACACTCTCGACCCGCGGGGAACGGAAAAAGAAGTCAAGAGAATCAGCTTCGTGGGCCAATTCAACGCCACCCCGCGATTTACCCCCGACGGGGGCCAAATTGCCTTTTCCAGTTGGCTCGACAACCGCTTTGACATTTTTCGCATCAATGCCGACGGCAGTGGCCTCTACCGCCTGACCAAAGATTTCGGCTCCAATGAAGACCCCACCTATTCACCGGATGGCCAATTTATCGCCTTTTCCAGCAAGCGGGTGTTGTCCCGCTATATGGCCGTGCAA
This sequence comes from Bacteriovoracaceae bacterium, assembly GCA_965243145.1. Classification (GTDB taxonomy): domain Bacteria; phylum Bdellovibrionota; class Bacteriovoracia; order Bacteriovoracales; family Bacteriovoracaceae; genus CBDBLK01. Next base: position 2,444,130 of record CBDEUB010000002.1, on the reverse strand, counting down.
AAAATTTATATAATGACCTCCGAAGGCGAAATCTTGGAACCCGAACTCACGCCAAGCCTCGGGAATTGCACCACCCCCAGGTGGTCTAAATAATTAGAGCAAGTTTTTTGGCCATTCGTAAACAAGAGACACTTTCAATTTTTTAAGGCCCTCACGATTTAACTGTGATTGTAGGGCCATCTCCATAAAAAGTTTTTGACTTCCGTGCAGTTTTTTTGCCATGTTTCTTGCTTGACCAACGGAAGGAATAACTCTTCCCTTTTCCAAGTTAGAAAGGTGTGATGGCGATATTTCCAACAACTTTGCAAATTGCCGCTTGCTCATTTCTTCATACGAGCGGCGGTAGCAAGAAAGCAAATCTCCAAAAATGCTAGGGCCTATTTTCCTTTTAGTAGTCATTATCGCCATTCATTAAGAAAACGATACTTTCAACTTTTTAAGTCCCGCCCGGTTTAATTGCGCTTGTAGGGCCAACTCGATAAAAAGCTTTTCACTCATTTTTAATTTTTTTGCGATCTTCCTTGCTCGGTCTACGGAGGGGATAGTCCTTCCTTTCTCTAAATCACAAAGACTTGATGACGATATTCCCAAAAATTTGGCAAATTCTTTTTGACTTATTTCCTCACATAGACGGTGAGAAGAGAGCAAATCACCGAAAGTAAGGGGGCCAAATTCTTTTTCCATATCTTCGAGACTGTATCTAGCTTTTCTAGTAGTCATGCTTATGCACCTCCTCTACGGTTATAAGATGAATCCCATTTTTTGTTTCTCTATAAATGGCCCTATAATTCAAGGAAAGTCTTATCGAGCGTTGGCCTAATCGTTTTCCTCTCAAGGGTTCGTCATGGTATCCTTTCATTTTTCTTATTTGGTAAATCCCATCTCTTTTAACTGCTTTGGCCCATGCTAATAATTTTTTTCTAATATATCTGGGCAATTTTTTTAATTGTTTCCTTACCAAGGAATTAAGTTCTACATCAGTCATTATTAACATCTTACGCCAATAAAGCGTAAAAGTCAAGAGGCCAAAGTGCTTTGAGTTAAATTTCTTTCTTGACGCATAAGTCTAATGTGTTTTGCTAGTTTTTTAGTGGCCATTTATTGAATTTTTAACTAGCGCGCGAGGCCCTAGGATCGAGAAGACTTTTTTTTGGATGACCGACGATTCGTAGGCCTTTCATCTAAGAAAACACTAAACTTTTTAAAGCCCTCTTTTTTTAACTGTGTCTCCAGGGCCTTCTCTATAAAAAGTTCTTCACTTGCTTGTAGCTTTTTTGCTATTTTACCCGCTCGACTAATAGAAGGGGTTACCCTTCCCTTTTCTAAATCACAAAGACTTGATGGTGATATTCCCAACAATTTTGCAAATTCCCGTTGACTCATTTCTTCACATAAACGATAACAAGAAAGCAATCGTCCAAAGGAAAAATAACCAACTTCTCTTTTTAAATCTTCAACTCCATATCTAGCTTTTTTTGTAGTCATGTTTGTGTACCTCCTCCACTCTTATGACATGAATCTCTCTATTTTTTCTCTCTATATAAATGGCCCGATAACTTTTAGAAAGTCTTATTGAGCGTTGGCCCGATAGTGGCCCTTGTAAGGGTTCGTCATGGTATCCTTTATTTTCTCTCATTTTATAAATTCCTCTTTGTTCAACACCTTCAATCCATAATGATAATTTTTCCCTAATATGGCTAGGCAGTGCCCCCTTCCCCTTCTTTTTTCTTAACAGTTTCTCTAAACGGGAACTAAATTCAACAGTCATTATCGACACTATACGCTGCGCAAGCGTACTTGTCAAGAGGCCAATTCTCCCCTATTTTCCCCGCCTCGCCCCTCCTTGTCCAATAACCATTTGGCCCTTCTTCTCCCGAAAGGGTTTTAAACGATCTTCCCCGCTATGATTCCACTCTCCTGGCCATAACACTGGCCGGGCACTTGTTCAAATGAGAGGGCCTTTTTTCCATTCTTTGAAGTGCCGTCGATTTTTAAGGCAAAATACCCTTTTCAAACAGTAGAGAGTTCACCAAGGCGAAGTTTCTTAAAATTCCACTCTTCTGAATCAGACTCTCTTTTAGGGCCATGACAAACTTTGCATAACACTTGGAGATTATCAATATTAAGTGCTTCTTCGGGGTATTTACTTTTAGGCCTTATGTGGTCAATTTGAAGATTCTCCGTAGAGCGACATTCAGGATTCATACATTCCTCTCCATACTTTTTAAAAATTTCTTCTCTAAGAAATTCCATTCTTATGCTATAGTCAAGTTTATTAAAATAACTGTGCTGAAAAGGTGCTGATTCAATATGACCGCATCTATGACATTTACAAAATATTGAGACATTGACCCCTTCTCTTTTTATTTCCACATCACCAAAAAATTCTCCTAATATACTTGAACGCCAGGAAGGGTGATGACCACATTCTTCGCAGCGATAAAACTTATTAAATTCACTCATCGAAAATCTCCCTTAATATTGCTCCTTTTCAAGGCCTCATGGCCGAAGGCCCAGAGTTTTAGTTTAATAAATTCGTAAATATTTATCACACATTCGGGAGGCACTATAGAGATTCCTCTTAGTTTGGATAATTCGTCACTTTTTTCTTTAAATTCTATATTGATGGCCTTAAACTCGCGAATGTGCCGCAAGAGTTTGGAAGTATCATTAGTAGTATAAAGCATTTTCTTTCCTATTTTACCTATTTCAGCAACCAGTTCTCCATACCTTGTTAGCAAGGCCTCATATTTTTCAAATTCATGTTCAGTCAGCGATGCCGCCCATTTTTTGTCAATTAGTGAGGCCATCCATTTTTCATCATTCTCAAAAGTTGATTTGATTTTTTCCATTTTTTTTAACCCTGTTTAGGTGGATAAATTTTATATATGATTACCTCGATCAAAATGGCCAAAAACTCACTACTGTTTGGCATTTTCCCTCTTCCGTTTCTAATGGCCAGAACTCCGTTTTCTGCGAATGGTTTTCCTAAAATTCCAAAATAAAATTTCTCTGGTACATTTCAGTTCTTTTGTTTTATAGTAAATTTTGCCTTTTTCTCTATTAAAAAAATACCTGCCTCCTTCCCAATCGCTATGTACTGTTATCCATTGTTTTATAGTTTTAGTAAATTGATTTTCAGTACGGATATATTCGCGTTCGCCAGAGGGAGTCTTTTTCCTTCTTGTACCAATAAAAATCTTACAGTCTTCATCATTGGCCTTAGTAAAGGAGATACGAAAACCTAACTTTTTATCTGAACCATTATAAGTTAAGCCTCTCTCTTCAAGTCTACTACGAGCTTGAACAAAATCATTATAAAATTCATCAACATCATCTTTATCAAACTTATTAGAAATATCTTCTGGCCGTTCAAGAAAGCTCAATTTTATTGTTTTAATTAGTTTGTCTTTTAATTCGTCCATTTCTCCATACTTATTTCTAACCATCTTTTCCCCTCTTATTAAAATGAGTAAATTTTACATACCTCACTTGACAAGTTTCTAGTCTTCGTTAAAAAATGCCCTCATCATAATAGACGATGATGACAAGGGCATTTTAAGAAGATGTCAATAAAATAGACATCTTCTTTGCCTGTTTTTGACCCATTCCTCTTCATGCATGAGTAGAACGAACAGCCATTATTTTAGTGACACATTTTTTAGAATCTGTCAAGAGAATTGAAAAAATTACTGAAAAAAAATTTCCTGAAAATTAGATTTTTTGGGGTATCTGTACCCATGTAGGGGATAGGTACAGGAGTTTACGGAGTACACATACCCCTATAGGGGTGAGTGCAGGAATCTATGGGGTACGCATACCCAGGCCATTGCCCAACCAGCGTATGGCCCTCATAATTTTACGCCACTCTTAGCTTCAATCTAAGGCCGATCCTATGGGCAATGTCGATAAGCCGATCGGTGGAAATTTTTTCAAGGTTGCCGTTGAGGATGGCGGTCATCACGGTTCGGCCAACTCTGGCCCCCTCTGCTGCTTGGGCATGAGTCCAATTGTTTTCTTCAACGGCCCTTTTAATGGAAACGACCAGGTCGCGGCGTATTTCTATTTTGCAGGCCTCGGCATCCGAAACGCCGAGGATTTTACATAGCTGTTTTATATTTTTTGCCTCGAAAAACTCTTTACTCATAACATGCTCCCAAGTCTTTTAAGGGCGACATCCAATTCTTTTTTAGGGGTCGCCTGGGTTTTTTTCTTAAAAAAATGAAAAACGATGACTGCATGACTCATTTTTGTGTAGTAAAAAATTCTATATTGGCCACGCTCATCTTTTATCCTCAACTCATGGGCACCATTTGCAATACTAGGCATAGGCCGACTCATTGGCATACCAATGGATTCTCCCGAAGCAAGAAGGCCAAACAGTGTGGCGGCCCGTGACCTTGTCAAAGAATCCAGTTTTTTTATTTCCTTGGCCACATTCTTATGGATGCGAACAAGTTTCATAAAATCAATTTAATATGTCATAAATAGATGACAATGTCAACCTCCCCATTTTTTAGCTTAGTTATCGAAAAGGCCTGGCCGTCTAAAAAATTGACACTTTGCTTGCCCGGAACCCATCCCCAATCTGGCAAATCGCATCAATCCCATGGCCTAAATAGCTGTAATAATTGAATTACTCAAAAAAATTTAAAACCATACAATTTTTATCTTGTAAATTTTTTAGACGCATAGTATAATAATCTTAACTTAACCGTATAAAAATTATTCACTTTGCTTTAAATAATATGCACAGGAGTTAAACAATATGAAGACGGCGACTAAAAAATTGACAGAACTCGAAGAACTTTCATCCAATCTTTTGACAACTTTGGATGAGACTCTTTTTTTCTCCCAACTGGGAGATTATTTTTCCTCCATCTTTCCCATCGACCAAGTGGCGGCCTATTTGGTGAGGGAAAAGAGCGTCGTCCTCCTGCCCCAGCACAAAGGTGGCCAGAGTAAAGAAATCAGTTTGGAAAAAACCGAAGGGTGGCCAGTTGGCCATGTGGTGCGCACGCGCCGGCCCTATTTCTGTAACGATACCGCCCGCGACCCTCTCATGGCGGGCCAAGCGCAGGCCAAAAAGGGCATTTCTTCCGAATTGTCCGCCCCCATCATCCACAACGAAAAAGTGGTGGCCACCATTCACCTGCAATGTAAAAAGGGCCAATATAAATTTACCCGTGAAGATGCCGCCAAAATGGGCCACATTCTCTCCCAATTGGAAGTTCCCCTGGCCAATATGAAGGCCCACTTGTATCTCAAAAATCTCAACCATTCTCTGCACCAGCAAATTGAAGAGAGTAAAAAACAAAATGCAATCTTTCACGATGTCTCCACCAAAAGCGACGAAAACCTCGCTCCCGCCTACACCCTCCAAAACAAAAAAATCATTTGCCGATCGGAGTCCATGAAAAAAATATTGCGAACTGCAAACAAAGTGGCGGCCACAGACGCCACCTGTTTATTGCTGGGAGAGAGGGGCGTGGGCAAGGAAATGTTTGCCCGCCACATCCACAGTGTGAGCACCCGCTGTGACAAACCCTTTATCACGGTGGATTGTTCCGCCCTGGAAGAAAACACCCTGCGGGCCAAAATCTTTGGCAAGCAACCGGGCAACAAAAGGGGCCGTGCCAAAAAGGGACTCTTGGAGTTGGCCCAAGGGGGAACCCTCTTTTTTAACCACATCGAATATTTGGGCCGCTCTTTGCAATCGGAACTCAACGCCTGCATCAAAGACCAGCAGGCCACACGAGTAGGGGACAAAAATCCCTATACCTTCAATGTCAGAATGATGGCGGCCTCCAATGTCGAACTCAGGGAATTGGCCGATCAGGAAGAGTTTTGCGAAGAATTGCACTTTGCCCTCAGTACCATGATTTTGCGCATCCCCTGTCTGCGGGAAAGGCCTGAAGATTTGGCCATTTTGGCGACCCACTTTCTCAACGAAGGCCGCCCCACGGAAGAACAAAAATCCCTCTCTCCGGGAGCGATAAACCTGCTGCGCAAATACCATTGGCCCGGCAATGTCAGGGAATTGCAAAGTGTGATCAAGCGCGCCTATATTCTGTCGGATGGCATCATCGTGGAGAAAGGCCACATTGAGGGTATTCGCCTGAAAAAAAGCGCTGCTTCAGGAAAGCAGGAATTTCAAGAACAGACCTTGGAAGAGGTCGTCCGCGGCCACATTCAGCACACCCTTGACCATTTGGGTGGAAATAAAACCAAGGCCGCCAAAATACTGGGAATTACGGTTAAAACCCTTTACAATAAAATTCGCGTGGCCCAGTAGGGGGGCCAGAGTTTTTCAAAAGTTGTAGAGGGGGGCCAGAGTGGCGACCAGTAAAGCAGTCAAAAAAGGCGAAGGCGACTTTCCCGAGGCGGCGAAAAATTCTCTCTCTGCTTTGCGTAAAGCAGTCAAACTGGAGCAATTCTACCGTTTTATTCACGAAAATGGACTGAGAAAAGAGGCCTTTTCCGCCCTCGAATATGTCACTCAGCGCACAACACTCGCCAACAAAAAGAAAAAGCGGAGCAATAAAAAGGCCAAAAAGCGTTGAGGGGAAGTCTGGCCCACACCCAGAGGAGGCGGCATGGAAGTCGGCCCAAGGCCATTAGTCATTTTTGACCCGCTCTACGGTTTTATCCACCTCACTCCCATAGAGCGGGAAATTCTGCACTCTCCCTTTTACCAAAGGCTGCGCTGGATCAAACAACTGGGCCTGAGTTGCTATGTCTTTCCCGGTGCTGAACACTCCCGCTATGGACACTCCATAGGAGTCATGCACAATGCCCATTTAATTTTAAATTCCGTCGGCCGAGCGGTGAGCTACCAGGATTTGATGAATCCCCAGTGCCGCTCCAAGGAAAAAATGTACCACCAATCGGTTCGCTTAGGCGCTCTGATGCACGACCTGGGAACTTTTTGTTTTTCCCACACCACCGAGGTGGCCTATATCAAATTTGGAGAGACGGCCAAAAATAAGGCCGACAAACAGCTCAGAGACGACCACGAAAACCTGGGTTCTTTTATTATCAAAAACACGGATTACTCCGGCGGCATTACTTCCATTCTCAAACGCTATGGCCACGACCCCCAAACCATCTCCAATTTGGTCAAAGGCACCGACCCTTCCATTATGGCCAACCAAATTTTGCACTCTGAAATTGACTGCGACCGCATGGACTACCTGTTGCGGGATGCCCATTACACGGGACTCAAGTACGGTTCTTACGACCGCGACTATTTGCTCTACCACTTTGAAGCGCGCCGGATTGAAGGCCACGACATTCTCACCATCAAACACAATGCCCTCCGCTGCGTGGAGGATTTTTTGTGTTCCCGCTTTGCCTGGTATTCCCAAGTCATCCGCTCCCCCCACGGGGCCAAATACGATGCCATCGCCGAACAGCTATGCTTTTATTTTCTGCAACAGGGGTGGATTTACCGCTACAGTGATTTGTTGGACATGATCCACAAAAGGCCGATCAACTTTTGGGGTTTCAACGACGGGTATTTTATCAATCTGCTTCACCAGCGCTATGCCGACGGCAGCTTCGACGGGGTTCCGGCGATCAAAGACATGGCCGAAACTCTCTTGTTTGCCAAGATTGCCCGGCATGTGCGCTGTCCGGAATTTGTCCAACGACTGATCGACCAGGACGACCCGTCAGCGTGCCAAAAAAATTACCAACAGGCCCTTGCTAAAATGCAGGAAATTCAAGGCCTGTTACAAAAGGAGGGCGGCCCCCAGGATTGGATGATCGGAGATTTGCCCACCAAAGAGATCATTTTTATCAAATCCTACCAGTCCATCGTGCGCCACAAAGACCTCTCGCCCATTCTGCACCAACGGGACCCGGTCAAAATCTCCTATGAAAACGGAGAGGTCAAAGTTTTGGCGGAAGTCGAAAACAGCATCATCTCCAGGCTCCACCAAATCGGCAATTTTGTTCCCAATGTCTTCGTCAACCAATCGGCCTACGATTTACTGGTCAAGCGCGGACTCACCGAGGATGTCAGGCCCGGAGAAATGGCCCCCTCAGGCCCCTAGTTGAAAATAGTGTTCTACCAACTGCTCCCGCTTGGAATTTCGGGCAGTGGTCACGGGGTCGTCAAAGTGAATACGGTTTACCCAAAGATCGAGGTAGTCGGCCCTGCGGGCCTCCCGCTGGCAAATGGAACTGCAACGATCCATGAGTTGAAGATACGCACTCTGCCCGTAAAAAATTTCACTGGCCACCGGGGCCAAAACACGGTCTTCAAATTTAAACAATTCAAGGCCGAGTTTGGCCAAAATTTTAAACACTTTGGACTCCACTGTGCCAAAAGAAAAGGCCACTTTAATGCCGAAATCCTGAATGTAATAGAACCACAAGGGGTACATCAGTTCCAACATTTCGATGCGGTCTTCAAGCGACAGGTTGGGATCGATGGCAAAAGAGGAGCCATAGGCGATGTGCTCACCTCCGCAATCCAACTCCGAAAGAATTTTCTCAAGAGCGGTGGCGTGAACTGAGGAATTAAGGTGTTTTATCATGGCCATGCATGGAAATTGAGCATGGTATTTTTGGCAACGCTCCAAAGTCACGCACTTAAAGGCCATCAGCGGATAAAATTGGCCATCCTCCCGCTCTTCCGCCGCCACCATGTGAGTGCCGTAGTAGTCGGTGTGATCGACGGGCATAGTGCGGTTGGAAAACATGCGGGTGTAGGCCCTTTTCTTCAGGGAACACAGCTTTCCGAGCAGGCCCTCGACTAACGGGTCTTCTATGTTGGCGGTGGCATTATCTATGACGATAAATCTGAGATTATGAATGTTTCACCCCCGTGATGGTATGTTTCTCAAACCAGTATCTATTGCCCATGTCCTGGCATGCTGCCAGGTAATTTTCTGCAAATTGCGTGGCCCTCTTTTTGTCCCCAAAAAGTTGCACTAAAACGGGCATACTCTGTTCAAATCTGCGGCGGTTGTTGGCCACTTCCAAGGCCCTGTGTTCAGGGTCATCAAAATCCCATAAAACGCGCTGAATGTTGGCCACTTCAAATCCCGCCCGGGTGAGAAGGCCAGGCACTTTTAAGGCCATATCAAAATCGCAAGACCCGTTTTGCCCCAACAATTTAATCTGGCATTTGAGTTGGGAATCGTCGGTATCGAGTCCCAACATAAGGTGATAGGATTCGACAATCCTGGCCTTGCCCCCATTGGCCAAAATGCGCCATACTTCTTCCGTCACAGCTTCCGGGTCGTCCAAATGTTGATACAAGGCCTGCGCTAAAACCCAATTAAAAGATGCCTCTTTGAAGGGAAGCTTACTGGCATCGGCACAGACGAAAGAACAATTTGATCGGGTCTTGGCCTGGCCTATCCGCTCACGGGAAAAATCGACACCCGTAAAATGGGCCTGGGGAAACCGATCGGCCAGGTAAGTAGTAATTTCGCCGGCAGCACAGCCAAGATCGAGTACCTGCACTCCAGGGGAAACATTAAAATTGGCCAATTCGGATCGATAATCATAGGCCGGAATGCTATTTTGCAAACTCAACCTTTCCGCTTCTTTTGAAGATTCTATAACATAACCCATGGGCCTAAATATGATTTAAAAACATAAAAGCAGTCAAGTGAAAATTCATAATTTTTTTTAATGCATAGCGTATAGGACAAATAAACCCATAGCGGTGTAAGTTGACCCCATGCGCTTATTGCTCTATAGAGTCACCCTCGTGCCTTTTCTGGCCTGGGTTGCCGTAGGGGCCGCCGCTGGCCCCGCTCCCCCCGTCCTGGTGGCCATCGTGGATACGGGGTTCGATATTGAACACCGGCATCTCTCAAACTCCGTCTGGCGGGAACCTTCCCGTTTGACGCCTCTCCCTTCTTTTATCGACTACAGCATTGGCCACTCCACCCACCGGGCCTTGTGCCTGCGCGGAGAAATGTGGGACGCTTTGAAGCTGTACTCCCGAACAGACCGGATCGCTTTCTCCGAGACGGAGAAACGGCTGTTTAACAAGTCGCAACGGCCACACTTCCAACAAACCTTGAGGAAGTGCCTGCACTTCGTTCACGGAACCCATATCGCCGGCATCGTCCTCCAGGGAATCCAGCACCGGGCGAAGGTCTTGCCCGTCAAACCGGCAGTGCTTAACTCTCCGGCGCAAATTCACTACTTTTTGAGACAGTTCCTAGAGGAACGGGGCGATTGGCCCACCCGCGCGCCTCTTGAAGAGGTGCTGAGTACCACCGCCAAAGCGATGGCCAACTTTGCCTTTCCCCGCGCCATGGCCGCATATTACAATGGCCACCGGGTCGCCGTGGCCAACAACGCTTTCAATATCGATATTGATTTTGCCGAGCAAATTCTCAACATTCTCTCCCAGTGGCGCGAACAACCCCTCAAGGCCCAAATGAGGCCCCAATACATGGCCCTATTCCTGCGGGAGATGCTGGATGAAATTCACCGCAACTATGTCGCCGCCGCTCCGGAAACTTTGTTTGTCTTTTCCGCCGGCAATGGGGCCAGGGGGCAAAACCAAAGCAACGACCACCAGGTCATGGTTCCCTCCAATATTCGGGCCACTAACGCCATCACTGTGGGCAGTGCCAACCTGGAACAAAACGGCCTGGCCGAATTTTCCCACTTTGGCGGGCAAACGGTTGACCTCTTGGCCCCGGGCATTGCCGTCCATTCCAGCGTTCCCAACAACCAGTATTTGAAAATCAGCGGAAGTTCCCAAGCGGCGGCCTATATCTCCAACCTGGCGGCCCGCATGAAAGTGGCCAATCCCCAGCTTAGCGCCGCTCAAATCAAATCCATCATCACCGGCACTGTCACAGTGTACCCGTCCCTGGAGGGCAAGGTGATCAGTGGAGGCATCGTCAACCGCCAGCGCGCTTTACAGGCGGCCAAGAGTGGCCCCATGGGCCTTGGCCCATGAAGTGGGTACTCAGTCTCCAGCACCAGCGGAATGTGGACGAGGCCCTGTCCGCTCCGGCCGATGAAATTGTTTTGGGGTGCCGGGATTTTTCCCGCTTGGGACAACTCGACTGGGGCACTTGTGTCAACTTGGCCCAACGCTTGGGCCAAGGCCAGTCGATCCTGGCGTGGGATGTCCTGATGACTGAAAATCAGCTCCACCGCCTGGGGGCCAAACTGCAAGGGGCCAACTTGCGCGCCTTTGGCGCTCTGCGCGTGCAAGACCTCGGCGCTCTTGAGTGGGCGAGAAGGCACTGCCCCCACGCCAATATTCACCTGCTGCTAGAACACGGAGGCCACAACCTCAAGGCCATCGAAGGGTGGATTAAGCGCTCCGGAAAACAAATCAAACGGCTGGTTTTTTCCCCCCAAATCCCCCTCCTCAGGCTAAAACAATTTGTCGCCCTGGCCGACTCCATGGGAGTGGAAAGCGAATTGATGGTGCTGGGGCCGCTTTTGCTTTTTTCCACTCCCCGCCGGTTGCTCTCGCCCCGCACTGGCCAGCAAAGCGAAGACTCACCTCTGGGGCTGATGGCCGACAGTCTCGAAGGCCCCCACAAAAATTTTGCGTTGGTGGAAAACGGGTGGGGTACTTTTATGTTCCACCCCAAAGATTTAAGTTTAGTGCACGCCCTTGGAGAATTTGAAAAGGTGGGCCTCACTGCCGTGCGCTTTGATCTATTTGACCCATCCGTTCAAGAAGGGCCGCCCGGGCGTCCCATCGGTGTGTTGGCCACTATCCGGCGCATTGTTGAAAATTCTGGCCATCCATCCCTCTGCCAAGAGGTTTTATGGCGCGAATACCCGCGCCCACTGTTTAAGGGCCTGTTTGAGGCCAATAAAACCGAACGGCTTTTTAGCAAGCTGAAAAATCAACATATCACTGACCGTGGCCCCAACTATATCGGCGATGTGGCCAGCGTGGCCAAAAAATGCCACCTGGCGATTCATGTGCGCCACCCGCAAAGGCCCCTGCGGCCAGGAGATCGGCTTGAATACCGCACTCCTGAAGGGCATATTCGCCACACTTGTGTGCAGTGGTTAAAAGATTCTTCCGGTGCGGAATGTCACCAACGGGGGCCAGGACAAATTGCCGTTCTCAACCACACGGCAGGGGTTTCTGTGAAAACCGCGGCCTATTGGCGAGGCCCCGAGGTTGCAAGGCCTTCCTCTAAAGGTTAGATTCGCTGCTGAAATGTCAAAACCTTCTGCACTCACCATAGGCCGCAAGGGGGAGCACCTCCAACTGGCGGATCAATTCCGGGGAATGGAAACAGGCCCCTGCCCCCATTTTGACTACGAACCTTTGCTTTCGGCCCTGCCCGACAAAGGCCAAATTTACCGACGCCCCATGGCCTTTCTGGGCAAGCGGGTGTGCGCTCCCCTATGGGTTTCCAGCATGACCGGCGGTACCACCGAGGCCCGAGAAATCAACCGCCGCCTGGCCCAAGTCTGCGCCGAATTTGGACTGGGCATGGGCCTGGGTTCCTGCCGGATTGCCCTGGAGGCCATGGAATCGAAAACACCGGCCGAAATCTTAAAGGATTTTGATTTGCGCCCCATCGTGGGTGACGAGTGGCCCCTGATGGGCAATATTGGCATTGCCCAAGTGGAACGCTTGCTGGCGCAAAAAAAACACCACCAACTCGATCAGTTGGTCGAGCGCTTAAAACTGGATGGCCTGTTTGTCCACATCAATCCCCTGCAAGAGTGGTTTCAACCCGAGGGCGACCCCATCACCCGTCCGCCAATCGAGACTTTGCAAGAACTGCTGGAAGGAGTGAGTTTCCCCGTGGCCATCAAAGAAGTTGGCCAGGGCATGGGGCCTGCAAGTTTGAAGGCCGCCCTGCAACTTCCCCTGGCGGCGATTGAATTTGCCGCCTTTGGGGGAAGCAATTTCACCCTGCTGGAAATGCACCGTAGCGGCGACACCAATCTGAGTCCCCTGGGGCAAGTCGGCCACAGTGCTGAAGATATGGTGTCTCAAACCAACGCTTTGTGTGCGGAACTGGGTTCCCGCGCTCAGTGTAGCGAATTTATCATTTCGGGGGGAGTGTCCTCTTTTTTACACGGTTGGAGTTTGATCCAATCCTTGGTAACGACTCGTACCCCAACAAAAAACTACGGCAGTAGCACGGTAAGTGCTCACAATTTAGGTCAGATTGGGATGAAGCGAGACAGAGTGACTGAGGTGTGCTCCCTGCACATCGCACGGAGTCGCCAGGAAGGCGACGAACGACGGCCGCCCCGATGGGCGGTGCCGGAGCAGGATGCGGAGGCAAGCAGCGATGGTGAAGCTGAGTCACAAGATGGCCTGAAGTGTGAGCAGTTTACTAAAGCGGTCTATGGCCAGGCCCATGCCCTTCTGGTACACGCCCGCCGCGATCAGGCCAGTTTGCGCAATTATGTTCGGCAACAACTGACTGGCCTGGAGTTGGCCCACCGCTATTTGCGGGCCACAACTCCCACACAAGGGAAAAAACACCAGCGGGGGCGGGCATGACCTGGCAAACGCCCTCCCCGGAATCCCCCCCGTCCCCTTCTACTTCTGGCCTCTCCAAAATGTCCAAAGAACAAAAAATGAACTTTATCGCCCAAAACTATTTGCCTGGCCCGGCCGCCACCAAGGCCTTAAAACAGTTTTGGCATCCCGATCCTGGCCAACAAAAAATATTCGACCAGTTCAGTGAAAACACCCTCTCCAATTTTTATCTTCCCTTTGGAATTTGCCCCCATCTGCTGCTCGACGGGAAAAATTACTGCGTCCCGATGGCCACTGAAGAAAGTTCAGTGGTGGCGGCGGCCTGCAAGGCCGCCAAATTTTGGTTTCACAGGGGCGGCCTTTCGGCGCAAGTTGTATCCACTAAAAAAATAGGCCAAGTCCACCTCTTTTATCCGGGAGACTCCACCGCCCTGGCCACTCTCTTTCGAGACATTCGTCCGCAGCTCATCGCCTCGATTGGGCCTATGGCCGCCAACATGCGCCAGCGGGGGGGCGGCCTTTTGGATTTACAGTGGAGGGATCAGTTCCAACACCGTGGAGAGTGCGCCAGAGGGCACTTCCAAATTTGGTGCGAATTTGAAACCTGCGATGCCATGGGTGCCAACTTTATCAACAGCGCTCTAGAAATGATCGGCCAGCGCTTTATCGCCCTGGCCAGACAAAAATGGGGGGAACGGGCGCGGGATTTGCACATGGTGATGGCGATCTTGAGCAACTACACTCCCGACTGCCGGGCGATCGTGGAAGTCGAGTGCCCGGTGGCCAAACTCGACACTGGCCAATTCGGAGTACACACCTCTATGGCCGCACAAGAATTTGCCGACAAATTCCAGCGCGCCATCAACATTTCCAAGTGGGATGTCCACCGCGCCACCACCCACAACAAGGGCATTTTTAACGGGGTCGATGCGGTGGTTTTGGCCACCGGCAATGACACCCGGGCGGTGGAGGCCTGTGGACACACATTTGCCACCCGCCACGGCCACTACCAAGGCCTCACCGACTGCTACATGAAAGCGGGTATTTTTCACTTCCAACTGGAACTACCCCTCGCCCTGGGAACCGTGGGAGGACTCACCGCCCTGCACCCCTTGGCCAAATTCTCCCTGGAACTGCTGGGCCACCCGTCGGCGGTGCAATTGATGAAAATTGCCGCCGGCGTAGGTTTAATGCAAAATTTTGCCGCCATAAGTTCGCTGATCACCAGTGGAATCCAAAAGGGGCACATGAAAATGCATCTCATTAATATGCTCAACCACCTGGCCGCCACTGAGGAGGAACGGGAATTGGCCCAGGCCCACTTTGCCAACGAAGTGGTTTCTTTCGACAAAGTTCGCCGCTTCCTCGGCAAACTCAGGACTTGGCACTAAGAGCGCGCGGGCGAAAAGATGTCTCCCACTCCCCAACCCCTATCCACCACACCGGCAAAACCGCCACCCCACACTTACCACCAATCTTTTTTTGGCCACGGCAAAATTTTGCTGTCGGGAGAATATTTTGTGTTGGACGGTGCCCGCGCCCTCGCCTTCCCCACCCGCTTGGGCCAAACTATGGGTATTACTTACTCCCAGCGCTTCGACCCCAAACTCACTTGGCAGGCCTACCACGCCACTGGCGAGTTGTGGTTTAAGGCCAGTTTTGATCTGTGGCACTTCAATTGCCTGGAACCAAACCCCTCCCGCGAGGCCAGGCAACTGCAAGACATTTTGCGGATCGTGCGCACCCAAAACAAACACTTCCTACGCCGCGATGAGGGAGATGTCACAGTGGAAACCCGTCTGGATTTCCCCTTGGAATGGGGCCTGGGAAGCAGTTCCACCCTGATCTGCAATATCGCCCGGTGGGCCAAAATATCCCCCTTTGAATTGGCCTTCCAGGCCACCGGAGGGTCGGGTTACGACATTGCCTGCGCCCGGGCAAATGGCCCCATTCTGTATCAAAAAAATCCCCGTGGGCCAAAGTGGCAAACAGTTTCCTTTGCCCCCCCCTTTCAAGATTGCCTGTACTTTGTCCACCAGGGCAACAAACAAAAAACGGCGGAGGGGGTGGCATTCTACCAACGCCGGGCAAGGCCAGGGCCACAACTCATCGACTCCATTTCGGCCCTCACCGATCAGGCCCTCCAGGCACAAACCTTGGGAGAATTTCATCACTTCATGTGCCAACACGAAAAAGTGGTGGCCTCCCACTTGGGGATTCCCCCCCTGAAAGCGCAGCGCTTTCCCGACTTTTGGGGAGAAGTCAAATCCCTCGGTGCTTGGGGAGGAGACTTTGCCCTGGCAACTTCTCCACGCCCGCGGGAAGAAACGCGGGATTATTTTCTTCAGCACGGCCTCTCCACCGTGCTCAAATTCGAGGATTTGGTGCTGCCGGGAGAGGCCCCGTCTCCCTCGAGTGGAGGTGCTGGACTTGCCCACTAAAATGCCTCCCCATCTTCCCCGGCACTTCACCAGTTTTGAGTCGGCCTGGCGGGCACCCAGCAATATTGCCATCGTCAAATACTGGGGCAAGCAAGAAGTTCAACGGCCGGCCAACTCCAATTTTTCCTTTACCCTCAAACACTGCCAAACCTCCACCAGAGTGCGCTTCACCCGCCGAATCCCAGAACAAAAGGCCTCCCAAGTGTGGTTTCACGGGCGGCCACACCCCCGCTTTCTCCCCAAAATTGAACTCTTTTTAAAACGGGCAGAAAGGCACTGCCCTTGGATTTCACAACTGCACCTGCACATTGAAACGGCCAACTCTTTTCCCCACGGAGCAGGACTGGCCTCCAGTGCCAGCGCCATGGCGGCCTTAGGGCTTTGCTTGAGTCAATTCCAACGCCAGTTCTTCGATCCTGAACAGACGCAGGCGGAATTTTTGGAGTGGGCCAGTTTTTTAGCGCGCCTGGGTTCCGGTTCGGCCTGCCGTTCAATCTTTGCCCCGGCCGCCACCTGGGGGGTCGAGGAAGAACACCGCGCCTCTCCCTTTGAAAACTTGCACCCCACCTTCCGCCACCTGCAAGACGCCATTCTGATCGTCGGCGAGTCGGAAAAGCCCCTCTCCTCCTCGGAGGGGCACGCTCAAATGCAGGGCCACCCCTTCGCCCGCGCCCGCTACCACCAGGCCGAACGGCACTGGCAACAACTGGCCCAGGTATTGAGGTCGGGAGAATTTACCGCCTTTGCCCGCATCTGCGAGGCCGAGGCCCACGCCCTTCACGCCATGATCTCCACTGCGCCGGGGGGGGCCGTACTCTGGCATCCCCAAAGTTTGGCGGTTATGAACAAAATTGCAGGCAAACGCCAAGAGGGGTTGCCCGTGTGCTATACGCTAGATGCTGGCCCCAATGTGCACTTACTCTTCCCCAGGGAATACCGCCGCCCCGTCCACGCCTTTGTAGAGAGCGAATTGCTCCCCTTGCTTCCCACTGGCCGCTGGATCGACGACGAAGTAGGCCCTGGCCCGCAGGCCTGGAACTCATAAAAGGTGAAAAACCGTGAATAAAATCAAGGTAAGTGCTCACAATTTAGGCCAGATTGGGGGGAAGCGAGACAGAGCGACTGAGGCGTGCTACAGGCACATCGCAAGGAGCGATGGTGAAGCTGACTCTCAAGATGGCCTGAAGTGTGAGCAGTTACCCAGTTTTTACTCAAAAATTCTGCTGTTTGGCGAATACAGCATCATGCTGGACTCCATGGCCCTGAGCACTCCCTATTCCCTCTTTGAGGGCAAATTGGTTTTCCGCCGCGAAATCCATTCCCCCAAAGATGCCGAACTCAGCGCCCTGGCCCAATACTTAAAAAATTTGGAAAATACGGGTGAACTGGATTTCCCTTTGGACACTTCCAGTTTGGCCTTTGACATCGGCCGCGGCCTGCAATTCGACAGTTCCATTCCACGGGGGCACGGACTCGGTTCCAGCGGGGCGCTCAGTGCCGCCATCTACCACCACTACGCCACCACCCGCAAAAACAACCGAGAGCATGTGATCGAACTCAAGCGCCGCCTGGCCACGGTTGAATCCCATTTCCACGGCTCTTCTTCGGGGATAGACCCGCTCATCAGCTACCTGGATCACCCCTTGCTGATAGGCCCCAAGGGCGACATTAAAACCATTCAATTGCCCCGGGCCAATGAGGGCCAAGGGGCCATTTTTTTATTGGACACGGGGCGATCGCGGCAAACCGAACCCCTCGTCCACCTGTTTTTGGAAAAGTGCAAATCAAAAATCTTTATGCGCTTCTGTGAACGCCAACTCTTGCCCACCACCAACGCCTGTATTCACCACTTCTTATTGGGGGATATGGCCCAATTGGAAAACGCCTTCCGCCAACTCAGTTCCTACCAATGGGAGCACTTCAGGCCGATGATCCCCAAACTCTACCACGAAGTTTGGCAGTGCGGACTCGACACCGGAGACTACTCCCTCAAACTGTGCGGGGCCGGGGGCGGAGGCCTTTTTTTGGGCATGACTTCCCACTTTAAGCAAATGGCCCAACACTTGTCCACCTATGAAACGCGCCCATTATTTCGTTTTAACACAAAGTGAAGTCTAAAAGGGAAAAAGCATCGGCCTTCCCCTCAAAAGGCCAACCGATTTTTTCAACAGCGGCGTCTCCCACTGACTGGTGTCCGGGTCGGCGGAGATGGCCTTGTAAAATATTCCCGAGGCCTGTTCGAGGGCGAGAGGCCGCCAACCGCGAACGGCCGGCCTGGCCGATAGGGAATGGGCAAACATGGCGGTCATATCTACGACCTGGGAAACATCCCAGGCGGACACATCGGGATTGGCGGCAACTGTATAGGCAAACATCCCCGCCATATCTATGACATTGGAAGTGTCCCATCCCGACACATCCGGATTGGCGTTGGTGGTGTAGGCAAACATGCCGGCCATATTCCGCACCTTCAAAGTTTTCCAGAGAGACACCTTGGGATCGGCATTTGAAAAGAAAAACATGCGCTCCATATCAGTCACCGATGAAACATCCCAGAGGGAAACGACGGGTTCGGCCGCCGCCGCCGCATAAAACATGCCCTTCATACTGGTCACTGCCGAAGTGTCCCACAGGGCAGTATCGGGATTAGCACTGATGGCCCCGTAAAACATGCCCTCCATTTTCCTGACTTTTGAAGTGTTCCAGTTCCTAGTTTGGGGTTTTGCCAAAATTGTCGATGAAAACATAAAACTCATATTGGTGACACTGGCGAGAAAATCCCCGTCACTGACTGCTACCGAAGTCAGGTGTTTGCAATGGAGAAAGGCCCCGCTAAAATCTTTCCAACCCATATCCCCCAAGTCTTCCACTCTCAAGAGAGCGACCGACTGATTGCGAAAACAGGCCCCCTGCCAGGATTCGGCCTTGCCGGTTAATGTCACCGTGTAACGGCCAGGACTGGCGTAGGTGTGAAAGCGATCCAGGTCATCAAAAGCACTGACATGCGCCTGGGGACTGCCGTCACCCCAATCCACCATAAAGTCGTATTCGTAATCTTCTCCCAGGGGCAAACTCAAAACTCCCCAATTCTCCCCCTCCTCTTCCGTAGGTGTCTCTTGAGAAATTTCTGGCCTGGGGAGAACCATCCACTCTGTCACCATGGGAAATGTGGGAACCGGAGGTGTTGCGGGCACTGTGGCCCAAGCGTTCGCAATAAAAGTCATTGTGAGGAAAAAATAAAGGGCCACGGCACTCTCCTTGTCATCCGCTTACTTTAACAGTAAGAGAGAGCGGCACATTCGTCAAAGTTTTCGCCTGACTACAATCCCTCGCGATAATCTCTGACAATACCGACAATTTCACGCATCAGTTTAGAGCGGTCTTTTTCCACTTCGAGAGGGTATTTCCGTTCGGGATTGAGGTCTTGATATTCAGAAAAATTTTTGAGGATGCGGTAAATATCCCCTGGCCTCAATTTCTTTCTCCTGGCCATAATCTCTTCAACCACATGGGTGACGGAATCCCCGGTCACCCGATCGTAACGGTTGATTATACTCGATCGCACCACCATACTTTGCAGTATTTGAGCAGGTGACACGCCCAATGCGGAAGCGGCGGCCTCGACAAGCCCCGTGTAAAGAGTTTGAAATTGGGCCATTCTTTTGCGCCGGTAGGAATTTAAGACGACATCTTTTTCGGTGGCGTAAGAAGAGCGCATAATCCCCATGAACTCCTTATCGGAGAGGCATTCTTCTCCGGCCAGGTATCGTTGGGGCAACTCCCTCAGTATATCGCGCATACAAAAAATGGCGTTCCAATTAATTCCATCGGACACTTCGACCACACCCAGATGGGACTTGGCACGCTCAAAATAACTGAAGGCCTTTAAAAACTCTCTGGCCCTATCAGTTTGGTTTTCCAAAATGGCCACCGACTGCTGCCGGGTGAACCCCATTTTGTAGAGAAGATTGTCCAGTTTGGCCCGCATAAAATGCCGTTCAAATTCCACCATGGCGGAGTGTTGGCGGAAATCTTTAATTGGCCGGCGTTTTTGATGAATGAGATAATCCACCATTTGGGCAAAAGTTTGCACCATATATTTGGCCTTGTGCTTTTGTTCCAAAATGGTGGTCGAATAACGAGGCCCATCGTCAAAGCGGTATTCACTGTGGAAGAGGCCAAACTGGCGCACAGAACCGTAGTCGATAATGCCGCCATCCATGAGCACATTGTCCCCATCCCAGTCCATCCACACAAAAATGTAATCATCTTCATATTTGGCGGCCGTCTGGGCAAAGGCCAAAATCTGCTTTTGTAAAAAATACTGGTAGCGCGCCCGGCGCTCGTCTGGCCCCTGGGGAATATTTTTCCAAACGCCATTGGCCTTCTGGCGCTCGATATGATATTCCACCATGGCCTCCAACGCCGGATAGTTGGACTGTTTGAGGTGATTAAACAGGTGACTGGGACGGATCAGGTTGGGGTGTGCCCTCACCGTAATGCCGTATTCATTTTGGTACTCAATAATGGCCAATATGCGCTCGGTGGAAATATGGTTTCTATTTAAGACTTCGGAAAAAAAGAGAGCGCCCATGCCTTCATCAATCTCCGAGTAACCACAACCGTAACTCAATTTCTGGTTGCCGGTTTCGCAAAAGTGTCCCTCAATCGCAGTGGCGGGGGACAAGCTGGTAACTCCGGTGCCACAGGAAGAAATATCGTAAGTCACTCCCTGGTGTTGCAAACAACCGTTCCAAATACTGCGCCCATCTCCACTGGTTTTGCCCTGCTTGTTGGGGTGTTGCAATTGAAGGTAACGGGTGGCCATATATTTGTGCGGGCGAATGTCTTGGGCGGGAAACTTGCGCTCTTTTAACTGATCGAACTCATTGATAATGACAATGCCGAAAGCGTAGAGGATTTCTTCTTCCAATTCGGAGTTAAGTTCTTCGCTATGGTGGGGAGGGATGAGGCCAATTTGTTTGGCCAAATCAAAATTAAAAAAGCGCACGGTTCCCCCACGGCGGGTGCGCACCGGATAATCGACAAAAGAATCTACGGTTCGATTTTTAAGAGGGTGTTCCCCGTTCAATTGCCTAAAAGCGGGGTAATTTCGTCCGGCGGATTCCTTGAGTTTCCCCATAGTACCTCCCCTGCCTTCCATTATAACATTTCGCACAGTCAGGGAAAAAACTTTACTTGAAAGCTGGAGATTTTTTCCGACCGAAGGCCTTGCCAATGGGAAAAAATTTTTGCTAACCTCAAACAAACCAACCAAACGAATCAAATCATGGCCTATAACGAGTGGGAAATCGACAACCTCCCCAACCGCCTGACTCTGGTACGCATTGCTTTAGTTCCCATCATTGGAACTTGCCTATTGCTCGACCTGGAAAAAGTTTCCTGGCCACCCTTTCACTCCGCCCACTTGGGATGGGTGGCGGCGGCCTGCTTTGCCCTGGCCAGTATCACCGACTTTTTTGACGGCCACATTGCCCGCAAACGCGGCATCGTCACTGTGTTCGGCTCTTTCCTCGACCCCATCGCCGACAAATTTTTAGTGGTTTCCAGCCTCATTTTTTTATTGGCCCTGGAGCGCATCCATGTCCTGATCGTCATCATTTTGGTGTTGCGGGAAATGTACATTGTCTCCCTGCGCCTGTTGGCCTCGGAGCGCGGGCTTTCGGTTCCCGTGAGCAAACTCGGCCGCTGGAAGACCGGATTGCAAATGGTGGCGATTCCCGTCTTGATGGCCTATCCGAATTGGCCTTCCAGGTTCCCCCTCTCCAAGTTGGGGACTTTATTGCTCTATTTGGCGTGCATCTTTAGTTGTTATTCGGCCCTGGAATACAGTTTGAAACTGATCAAAAAAATAAAATTCAAAAGAAAGCGCCGGAGGCGAAATTGAACCCAAAAAAGAATTATGATAATAGCTAGGTCAAGTGCTCACAATTTAGGTCAGATTGGGGGGAAGCGAGACAGAGCGACTGAGGTGTGCTCCCTGCACATCGCAAGGAGCGATGGCGAAGCTGACTCACAAGATGGCCTGAAGTGTGAGCAGTTGACAAAGAACACTGTGCTCATCACCGTATCTGGCCCCGACCGCACCGGCATTACCGCTGGCCTGATAGAAATGATCCAATCTTTTGATCACTCCATTATCGACATCGGCCAGGCCATCACCCACGGCCTTTTATCTCTCAGTTTTCTACTGGAAACCAAAGGTGAAATTTCCCCTCTCATCAACAACTTAAAAGGCCACACACGGGACAAAAATCTGCATTTGACTTGGCAAAAATTTACTGGCCGCCCCCCTTTCACTCAACACAATGGCGAAAAATTTGTGCTGAGTTGTGTGGCCTCTCAAGCACCTCTCAGTGCCGCCTTTTTAGCATCTTTGGCCCAAACTTTAGCACGCCACCAAATTAACATTTTGAGGATCGACAATCTCCATCCCCCCCACTTCAAGGCCTTGGAAATGGCCACTCTGGCCCCCCCCGGCCTCAACATCAATGCCGTTAAAAGCGAACTTTTGAATCTCTCCACCCGTCACCGGGCCGATTTGGCCCTGATCAAAGATAATATTTTTCGCCACTCCAAACGCCTGATCGCCTTTGACATGGACTCCACTCTCATCCAAACCGAAATTATCGACGAGATGGCGGCACAACTGGGGAGAGCAGATGAAGTCCATCAACTCACCGAGCGGGCGATGAATGGCGAACTGGATTTCGAGCAATCGCTACGCGCCCGGGTGGCCAAATTGAAGGGCCTACCCGTCAGTGACATGCAAAAGATTTTGGAAAAACTCCCTTTCACCCCCGGAACAGAGACATTTATTCACACGGTTCAAAAACTGGGATACAAATTGGCCCTCATCAGCGGGGGATTTTCCTATTTTGCCGACGCCCTCAAGATCAAGTGGAATCTCGACTACGCTTTTGCCAACCAACTGGAAATCCGGGACGGACACCTGACTGGCCATTTAAAAAATGAAGTGGTGGTGGATGCCCACCAAAAGGCCCTGCTACTCAAAACGATTGCCCAACAAGAAAAAATCGGCCTGGAACAAGTGGTGGCCGTCGGCGACGGGGCCAATGACCTGGAAATGTTGGCCACTGCGGGACTGGGCATTGCCTTTCACGCCAAAGACAAAGTTCGCCGCAAGGCCCACCAAAACATGAGTTATGGCCCCATGACGACGCTATTTTATTTTTTAGGTATTGCCGAACTGGCCCACCCCTCTTAAAAGGTAAACCCGAGTTTCACCGATGTGGAAGACAATTTCAGTATCCCTTTTACGGGAGTGGCGTTGAGGGTGGAAAAAAGGTTCGCCGGAGGCCGTATAGAGCCTTCGAGCCTCCCCCGCACTCTGCGGTGATCAATGCCCAAAATAAAATGATTCCATTTAAAAATGGCCCCGACCCGATAGGCAAAACTCAGGCCTTTTGAATTGAGGTGTTCGGGAATCACATTGCTGTAATAATCATCATTAGTAGGATTTTCCGTGTAAGAGACACTGCCTAGGCCCACTCCAAAATAGGGAATGAACGAGTCGGGTAAGACAAAAGAATATTGTTCAAACCCCGTTGCGACTTTGCCCGCCAAGTTAAGGTAGGCAAATATGGGTGAGACTCTCCCTTCGTTGCCACTGAAAGAGTTTTGGTTTTTATACTTGGCCTCAGAATTGAGTTCGACACTCAGGCCAGGCAGGAGAACGGAGTTACCCGGCAAGGGCCAATAGACATGCACATCAATACCGGGAGAGTTGTTGACTTTGGTATTCCTCAAAATGCTTTCAGACAAAGTCAAAGAAGAACCCGGCAAACTGATTTTAGCATCTTCGCTGGTCAAGTTTTGCATGAGAGAATAGGTGGCAAAGACAAATGTATGGGGAGCGTGGGACAAGGCCTGAAAAGAAAACACCCACAGGGCCAAAAACAGGAAAGAAAATTTACATTTCAAACCAAATCCCTTTGAAATCAAATTTTACCCATTGTCTCACCTTTTTATTATGCATGTCAAATATTTGGGGAATAAAGCATACTTTTTCTATAGATTAAACTGTTTTTAAAATCTCATTATGTTAGAAAACCTTACATTTTACTAAAAAATCTCTTTTTGATGTAAATTGAGAGTCTGGTCTGGTTCTATAAAAACTGGAGAGTCTTGAGACATGAAAAAGTTTTTTGTGCTGGCCTTGTCGGCATTTTTACTGGCGGCGGGAGGGGGCATCTACCTGGTCTCCGTCTTGCTTCTGTCTCTGCCTCCCCACGAGGGGAAAATCGTCGTGCCGGGACTGCGCCAGTCAGTCACCATCACCCGCGACAAGTGGGGCGTTCCCCACATTCAGGCGCAAAATGAACTCGACCTCCACCACTCTCTGGGGTTTGTCATGGCCAGCGACCGCCTCTTTCAAATGGATTTGTTGCGAAGAATGGCCAATGGCCAACTCTCCGAAATTTTTGGCGAAAAGGCCCTCCCTTCGGACATTCTCCTGCGCAGTTTGCGCCTGCGCAAACAGATGGATGAAATTTGGCAGCAAAACCGCCACAAAATCGACTCCAACATGATCAAACTGTGCGAGGCCTTTTTAGAGGGCGTGCACTATTACATGCAAACTTGGGCCTTGCCCATCGAATTTAAACTTTTGAGATACCGGCCACGGCCCTTTACTGTTCAGGAAATCATGGCCATCGGGGGTTATATGGCGCTGGGTTTTGCCAACGGTATCACCACCGATGCCCTCTACAGCGAATTGCTGGAAAGCTACCCCCAAGACATGATCGACCAATTGAGGATTCGCCACACCAACGACCGCAATGAGAGGATTCGGCAAAAGACCAGTTACACACCTCCGCGCCCCCAGTGGTACCGCGACCTCACTCAAACTTTGGCCTCCCTGCAAGCGCAAGTGGGATTCTTCCACGGTTCCAACTCGTGGGTTTTGGCGGGGAAGAGATCGAAGACGGGACGGCCGCTGTTGGCCAACGACCCCCACATCGCTTTTAGCAGTCCCGGCACTTGGTACGAGGCCCATTTGACCTCCCCCCACTACGAAATTTACGGACATTTTATCACTGGAATCCCCTTCCCCATCATGGGCCACAACCGCGACAAGGCGTGGGCCTTAACCATGGCAAAAATCGACGACATGGATTTGTATGTAGAAACTTTCAACCCGCAAAACCCCGAACAAGTCATGTACCGGGGAGAATGGGTGGAAGTGCAAAAGTACCGGGAAAACATCAAAGTTAGAGGGGGCAAAGACATGGACATCACTGTCACCGTCACCCCCCATGGCCCCCTGATCGACTCTACCAAACACGCCGTCAAAGGCCAACACATCTCACTCAAATGGTCTTATTACCATCCCGATAACAATGGTCTGGCGGCCTTTTACAAACTTTCCCGCGCCACCACTTTGGAGCAAATGAAAGAGGCCCTGGCCCATGCCACTGCCCCGCCCATGAATGTCAGTTGGATCGACCGGCGGGGAAATATCGCCTGGAAAGTTTTGGGAAAACTGCCCTTGCGCCGTGGATTCCACGGCGGGCAAATTTTGGACGGAAGTTCGGGCAAACACGAGTACGATCGTTATCTGAGTGCTGCGGAAAACCCGGGCCTGGACAACCCGGAAAGCGGCGTGATCGTCACCGCCAACTACTATCCCGAATACAATGGCCCATTTACTCTCGACGGCTATTGGGAGCCGTCCGAACGATTCGAGAGGATCAACCGCCTTTTATCGGCCCGTGAAAAATGGTCGCTGGAAGAACTCAAACGGGTGCAAACCGATCAGCATGTATCTCTCCACCAGCGCTTTGTACCCATCTTTTTACAGGCCATGCAAGGCCACTCCGCAGCACCTTTCAATCAAAGAGAGCGGCAAATACTGGGCATCCTCAAAGACTGGCGCGGAGACAGTGGAAAGGACAGCGTGGCCAGTTCCATTTATCACATGTGGCAATACTGGACGGCCCGCGAAGCACTATTTGACAACCTGGGAGAAAAGCACTACCGCACCTTTCACAAAAGCGCCGATTCCCAACACTTTTTCAAAACTCTGATCACCCAAGAGAACAATATTTGGTGGGACGACTCAAACACTCCCCAAGTGCAAGAATCCCGCACCGACATCATCCGGCGCGCCTTTAAAAAAGCGGTGGAAAGGCTCACTGAGCGCCTGGGCGAATCCCCGGAAAGGTGGTATTGGGGGCGATTGCACACCGTCGAACACCGTCACCCCCTGGGCCTGCTGTGGCCACTCAACTACCTCTTTAATATTGGGCCATATTCCGCCGGAGGGGGCAATTTTCAAATCGACAACATGAGCGTCAACCGCTACGAAGACACTTTCAAAGTTGTGATGGGGCCGAGTACCAGGCGCTTGGTTGAATTGGGAGATGTGGCCCACTCCTGGGGCATCTTGCCCACCGGCAATGTCGGCCACTTCATCCATCCTTTTTATCGCGATCAAGTCCAGCTTTTCCTGCAAAAACAATATCGGCCCCAATGGATGGAACTCAAAGAAGTAAAAAAGCACCCCTTTAAGGAACTTGTCCTGGTGCCCTCTGCATAAGGGCCTATCTCAAAGTTAATCGTCGACGACTTCCCCCGTTTCACGCACTAGCTTTTTGAGTGTGGCCAACACTTCGGGAGATAAATCCATTTCCTTAGTCTTTGAATCCATAGCGCGCAAAAAAGCATTGGCGGTCAGGCCCGCGGGCAATGCTGGCCTTTTTTTGGCCCGAGCGACTGGCCGTTTGGCCGAAGTCTTCACTTGGGCCTTAACCATCCGGCGCAACTGGATACGCTTGGCCAATTCCCCCGCCAAGATTTGGCGTTCAATTTGCTTTTTTAGTTTTCCCTGTGGCAAAGCATCGTATTCCAACAAAACATATTTTTCGATATTGAACTGCTTGGCCGCCTCTTTCATCCTCTCGGGTAGGCGGGCGATGAGCAAGCTGCGGTGAATTTCCGACTTGGATATTCCCAGGGCGACGGTTATTTTTCTCTCGCTGGCGGCAGTGGCCTTTTGATAATTCAAAATGCCATCCGCCTTGTCGATATAGTGCAGGGCCTCGCGGGAAGAGTTTTCGGAAAATTGAATCGCCATCAATTCTTCGGGGCCTTTGTCTTCCAAAATAAAGCAGGGGCAAGTCGCCATATCGGTGAAGGCGCGCATGGCGCGGTAGCGGCGCTCTCCGCAAATTAAAGTGTAGATTCTTCCTTCGCGGTGTAATACCAGCGGCTGGATAAGCCCGTTGGTGCGGATATTTTCTGCCAAGTCCCGAATGGATTTATCGTTAAACTTGGTGCGCACCTGCTCTTTGACTCGAATGTCTTTTAGGGGAAATTCCTCCAGGCGCGCGCCCTCAAACAATTTTTGATCCGCCAATTTGAAAAGGTCGCGGCCCAGGCGCGAGGAAAAGTCGATAGTCTTGCGCTCTTTCTTGGAAACTCTGGCCTCAAATGTTTTGCCCATTACAACCCCAGGGCCTCCCAAAGGGAAGCGTAATCTTTGGCCCCCTCGCCGGAGGGGCACAGGAACACTGGCCGGCGGGTGGAAATAGATTCTTGCATTTGCACCAAATTGCGCACCGGAGGAGTGACATTAAAGGACTGCGCCAACTCGCTCAAGCGCTGCTTTTCAATTTTGCGCCGCTTGTTCACCATGGAGGGAATGATCGAAAATTCGAGATCGTTGTTTTCGGTTTGTTTAACGATCTCGAAAGTGTCCATCAATTCCTCCAATCCGTCGATAGAATAATCCTGGGCCTGGGTGGGGATGAAAATGCGATCGGAACAGACCAGGGCCATGATCAATTCGTCACCCAGCATGGGAGGGGTGTCGATCACCACATAGTCAAAAACCTTTCTCGCCTCTTGCAGGCGCAACCTCAACAGCCTCTCCTTGCGGCCGGCCTCTCGGCGAATTTCCTGCTCGGACAAAATCAGCAATTTGGAGAGATTGGCCATGTGTCGGCTGGAGGGAATCAACGAAATATTGTGGTAAAATTCTTCTCTACCTTCCGCAGGCACCCACACTTCTTCTAAGGAGACATCCCCAATCAACCACTCGGGAATGAGTGTCCTTTGGATTTGGATTCCAAAAGTTGAACTGAGATTGGCCTGGGAATCCAAGTCGATGGCCAAAACTTTGTGCCCCCGATTGGCCAAATGGCAAATCAATTGGTAGGCATTCATTGTTTTGCCAACTCCGCCCTTGTTGTTGGCAACGGTAATCACTTCCATGTTTCCCCCCTATAACTGCTCACACTTCAGGCCATCTTGTGAGTCAGCTTCGCCATCGCTCCTTGCGATGTGCAGGAAGCACACCTCAGTCGCTCTGTCTAGCTTCCCCCCAATCTGACCTAAATTGTGAGCACTTACCTTGCTTTTATCACAGTTTTTAAAAGGGTAACTGCTCACACTTCAGGCCATCCATACGGAAATAGTTTTTTAGTCGGCCAAACCTTCCCTTTCCCTCCCAAAGAAGATAACTTAACCTCTGATTTAAATTTTAAAAAATGTTTTCCCATTCCGTCAAAAAGGAGGTGTTACCCGTGGAAACCGCTACCATCCCGTCCATTGATGTCCATCAACTCAAACAGCGCATGGAGTGTGAGAGTGGCCTGCTCCTCATCGACTGCCGCGAAGAAGATGAGTATGGCCAAGGCCATATCAAGGGTTCCACCCTGATGCCGCTCAGTGGATTGCGCCAAAATCCGCAAAGCGCCCTCTCCCAATTAAAAAGGGCCAAATCCCCCATTGTCGTTCATTGCCGCTCGGGTAAACGCAGTTTAGCGGCGATTGAACTCTTCACTCAAATTTTAGACGATGGCCCCGCCCTGTATAACCTCGAAGGCGGCATTTTGGCCTGGCAAAAGGCCGGTCTGCCCGTCGAGTAGCGTCCGTGCTAAAATGAAAACAATACGGGCCATGGATGGCCCAGATAGAGGCCTCGATGAAAAAGACGCTGATTGCCCTCATCGCCTCGACGGCCACGGTAATATTCACCGTCGTCATGCTTTTGATCAACCACTCCTGGCACAGAGGCCCCCACCAAGTCTACAGCCGTCCCGCCGGAAGTGTGGCCCGTTACCTGGCATCCTCTGGCCAGGATTTAGTTCCCCTGGTGGTTTTCTCCAACCACGGTCTACAAAGGGGACTCTACCCCGCAAAAGAATTGGCCCCCCACAATGCTCCCCCGGGATTCCCCCAAACCATCAAGGTGGGCGGGGCCGAAATCCTCTCCCACTACCTGCAACTGGTCAAACACAAATTCAAAGACCGGGCCATCATTCTCGATGCGGGAGATACTTTCAGTGCCGGTGAAGACACCCATAAACTGGGCCTCAAACTCAAAATCATGCAGCAACTGCCCTTTGATGCGGTTCTCTTTTCAGGGGAAGACTACCTTTCCCAAGGCATAAACTCAGGCCCCGTGCCACACCAAATTCCCTTCCTCAACTCCAACATTCTCGATTTGCGCACTCAAAGGCCGATCAGTGCGGACAGTCTCATGTCCTCCCAAATTGTCGAAAGGGCGGGCCTTAAAATTGGCCTGATCGGACTGATCGACATTGCATCCCTGTCACAAAAACAGCAAAAACAACTCAACGGGGTTTATTTTCAAGACCTGGTCGCCGCTTTTTTAAAATTTAAAAAGGGCCTCCAAGCACAGGGAGCGCAAGTGCTCATTCTGCTGGGTCACATTCCCGGACGGTGCCAATCTTCCCCCTTCTATCAAACGCTTCGAGGTGATCACATCCCCCAACTCCAATGCCCGCCACAAGACCCATTCAAACAATTCGTCGAACGCCTGCCCGCCGGTTCTCTCGATTTGGCCATACTCTCAGGACACGGGCCTGGCAGCGGACGGCTCGGAAAACTGTTGGTGCTCAACGGGCCTCGGGATGGCCACTACCTGGGCCAGGCCACGCTGTACTATCATCGCCGGCAAAAGCGCGTCCTCTTCCACCACGGCCAACTCCACCCCCTGATCAAAACCTGCCATCAATTTTTCGCCTCTACACAGGACTGCTATATCCACCGCCAAGATTCCGGCAAATACAAGGCCCGCCAAAAAACCATGCACGCCAGTGCCTACTCCCTCATTCCGGCGCGCTTTTTGGGGTTTGAAATCCGGCCAGATGTTAAAATCTCCACCATCCTCACCGACAAATAAGAGTCATGACTCACACTTCAGGCCATCTTGCCTTCGCATCCTGCTCCGGCACTGCCCATCGGGGCAGTCGTCGCTCGTCGCCTTCCTGGCGACTCCGTGTGACTCAGTTTCACTGTCACTCCCTGCGGCGTACTTCTTCGTACGCCTCAGTCGTTCCATCTCACTTCATCCCAATCTGACCTAAATTGTGAGTAATGACCTTGCCACACTCACAGTTTTTAGTTGAAATGTAAGCAATTATAAATGAAATAGGAAAATTTTTCCAAGATCAAATGTATAGTTTAGTAATCAATTTTAACTCATAAATTTATTTGTTATTTTTTGCCGAAAGAAAAATATCAAAAATAATTATAAAATTAAATAGCCTAATTAAAAAATAAAAACAGGATCGGCCGTTTTAACCATGGTTCAACCTTTTCTTGACTGGACATTGAAAGTTTTTAATAACGATTCAATATCACTAAGCATATTTGCCTTTTTTGCAATATCTATGTTTCTTTTTTTTATAAATTTCCTTATACATCCAACGCGTTCTAGGCATGGCCAAACAATTTTGACGATTGGAATTTTAGGAACTTTTGTTGGAATAGCTTGGGGATTATGGAATTTTCAAATAAATGAAATTGACAAAAGTATTGGTGGCCTTTTATCTGGTCTTAAAACAGCTTTTTTTACCTCAATACTGGGAATGTTTTTTTCTATTTTAATAAAAATCCTTGAAAGAGGTAAAAAAACGGGAAATGCTCCATTAGATTTAATTATTCAAGTAATAGAATCATCATCAAATAAATTATGTGAAGAAATACCTCAAAAAATTGGACAAATCATAAATCAAAATATACAGGAGATTAGAAGTTTAAACAATACTACACAAACTGCATCGGATAAAATGATCCAATCTATAAAAGAAACAAATCAAGAGAATCAAAACAATCTCATAAAAGGATTTCAGGAAATAAATTCATCTCTCAGTAAAGTAGTTGATGAAATTTCAAAAGGTGCTTCTGAGACTATTATTCAAGCATTAAAACAAACCATGGAAACATTCAATGAAGATTTAAAACAATGTTTTGGTGATAATTTTAACAAACTTAATAAATCCTGTTCGCAAATGATTGAATGGCAAGAACAATATAAAAATCAAGTAATTCAAGCAACAGAGAACTTGAAGATTGTTGGAGAAACATTAAGACAACAAAGCGAAACACACGAAATGATGCGCTCAAACATAGAAGAATCCAATGTACTTTTAAAAAGAGTTGAGAAACATATCCAAACAATGAATAAATTATTACAAGACCACGAAGGACTACCTGACAGAGTATCAAATACTATTTCAAATGTTAAAGAAGGGTTTGAAAACATTAACAATGAGATGAAAGAATTCTCTAAGACTATTCAGAATGACCTTAGAAAACAATATCAATCTATAAACAAAATAACTGGCGATCTTGATGAATCACTCAAGCAAATGAATGGAGCACTAACTGCCTTGACAGAAGATTTTGCTGAAAAATACAAAGAATTTATAAGAATTATAGACAAAATAGTAGAAAAAAACAGCAGAACAAATTAAATCCTTATGAAAAGCGAAGATCATTGGATTAGTGTATCAGATTTAATGGCCGGATTGATGATGGTCTTTTTGTTTATTTCTATATCACTTCTCATAAAAGAAAGAAGTAAAGTAAAAGACATTCAAGAAAAAGTGAACGAAACGAAAACCCTGTATGAAAAAATGAAATGTGTTTTGATGAAAGAATTTAAAAAGGATTTTACCCAATGGGGAGTGGCCCTACTTGCAGATGGAACGATAAGATTTGAATCTCCTAAAATCATGTTTTCTTCGGGTAGTCATAAATTAAAACCTCGTTTTAAAAATATTTTAAAATCATTCTGTCCTCGTTATGTTAAACAATTACAACACAATTTTGACTCTGAAAAAATACATGAAATCAGAATTATCGGCCACGCTTCAAGCGATTGGAATACGAGAAGACACAAAACAAAGGCCTTTAAAAATATTATATTATCAACGCGTCGTGCTTTATCTGTTCACGAATTTTGCTACGAATCATTAAAACGCGAAGACCGTCAATGGCTCTCTAAAAAAACAATAACCATAAGTGCTGGATTCGTACATCCTATAAAAAATAATTCTGGCAAGGAAGATAAAATTCGATCAAAAAGAGTAGAGTTTAAAGTTGAATTTAAACCATTTTCAGAATTGAGGGAAAAACTTTTTAAAGTTCAAGATCAAAGAAAGGAATTTTGTGAGCAATGACAAAAAATCCCCCAGAAGAAAATTTAAAAATATTTTTGAATCGTTCGAGAAATCAGTGAAAAAAATTTTAGGTGATAACTTTGATGGTTCTTATACAACTCCTCCCTCATTTGTTTTTGACGGAAAAGGCAAAAATATAGATAACCTAGTCGGATATACAAGTAGAATTTATCATTGGGACAAAAATAAAGGAACTCTTACGAGATTAACTCTCAATATTTGCGACAAAGCCGATTATCAATTCAAATTTGGTTCGGAAATAAGATGGGAAACTATAAAAAAATTAATAGTAGACAAAAAATTTGATGATGTTCGACTTATAGAAAAAAGTCATAGATACCATTTTACCTGGTGCTCTATAATAAAAAAGTTTTACGATGGAAACAAAGAAGATCGTTTTTATGGATCTATTAGATGGAATGGCACATTTGATTATAGCTTTATAGAAAATAATGATGTTTTTGAAAGAAATCTAAAGCAAACGCTATATCCTTGTAAATGGTGTTTAAAGAAACTAAGAAAATTAAACGGTAAATTTTATAATGAAAAAACATTTGATATAAAAGAAGCACTTAAAATGCCTAATGAACTTGATGAAAATTACCAACTTGATTGTGAGTGGATGCCTAATATTTATTCTCAAGATTGGCCAAAAATATCAAAACATATAAAAAAAACTAGAAATTATACCTGCGAAAAGTGCGGGGAGAAATATCCTTCTGGCCAACTTGATTGCCACCATAAGAACCACTTGAAACATGATAATCGAGAAATAAACTTACAAGTTCTTTGCAAAGAGTGTCATGCAAAAATACATTCCCATTATAATCCTCATTAGTTAAATCGAGAGGGGCCTCATAAATTGAAAGTGTCATTTTCTTAGAAGCTCATATGGATGGCCGAATGGCCGGCCATCCATATGAGCTTCTTAACAAATGACTATAAAAACCTCTAGTTTTGCGGCCCCAGTGCTCACTTATCGACAGACCAGATCGCCCAAAGCATTGCACACCATCTTGAGGCCCTGCTGGCAAAAGGCGTAGGGATTGTCTTCCCGGCAGAGAGTGTCCGCCGAAATTTTTAAATTGGTGTGGCGGAATCCGCGCAGACAAGCAGGCCCTCCCACTTCTCCACAGCGATTGCGGCCGCAAAATTTCTGGGTTTGGCCCAAGCAATTTCTGGTCAAAACTTCAAACTGGCCATAACGGCAGCGCTCGCACTGAAAGGGGATCATTTCCCGGCAGTTTGGGCCAAAGCGCTGGCAGGCCACCACATCCCCGTTTTTGTAGCGATCACCTTTTTTACCCCACAGGGAAAGGCCCTGCCGCTCCCCACGGCCCACAAAATAAACTCCGGTTATGGCCCGAGTGAGAGAACCGCTATCATAGCGCTTCCATTTTTGCCTTTGGGGGGCCACACCGTTGAGCAAAGGCCATGCCCGGTGTTGCTCCTTTTGGTTTTTTTGTCCTTTCTGTAAAAAGAAAAGGTGCACGCGATTCCGGGAGGGCACAAAGTGGGCGCGCAAAGAAGTGAGGCCCTCCAGCATCACATACTCCCGTTCGCCGGAACGCCACCGGCACACGCCGTCCGATTCCAAAGGCAAATATTGAAAAAAAACCTTGCCCGGGAAGCGTTGGGTGGGAACTTGATAGTATAAACAGGCGCGCCTTTGATTCTCGCGCCAAGAGAGCAATGGCCTTCTCGCCCCCACCGGACGATTCAGAGGCACAGGCATCTCTCCTGCGGGCATGTCCAGCAAAATAAATTCCGTGGCGGCCAGGGGAATGACGGAAGTTTGGGGGGCCAATTGTGGCCAAATAAAATTGGCCAATACCGCCCACCAGCTAAAACTTTTCACTGCCATACCTTTGTTTCATGCAACGGAAACCGACGCGCAAATGCTTCACTTCTTCGGGCAATTCCCAAGTTCCCAAGGAAAAAGCGGAGCGCTGAAACCCGCGCCCGCTCCAGTGCCCGCGCTCGGCAATGGCGTGTACTTTCGATGCCGAGGAAAAATAAAAAGACGAGAGGTTGAGGTTGTGCCGGGGGTAGAGCGGATTATCCACCCGTTCAGGCAGTCCCCCCAAGGCCTGGAAGGCCCCCGTCCAAGTGGGAGAAGCGGAAAATCTTTGTTCCACACCGATTTTATCACGGCACTCCCGCGCCGGAATTTTCAGGCAATCGGACACCGTGACCAAAGTACGCCAGCGCG
The DNA here is from genome assembly GCA_965243145.1 of Bacteriovoracaceae bacterium. Taxonomy (GTDB): domain Bacteria; phylum Bdellovibrionota; class Bacteriovoracia; order Bacteriovoracales; family Bacteriovoracaceae; genus CBDBLK01. Next base: position 2,409,540 of record CBDEUB010000002.1, on the reverse strand, counting down.
TCCAAGGATATGGCCCACGCAAAGCGGGCGAAGACAGGGGATCATCTAAGTCGGCGGGCAGAAAAAAAGCGGCATCCAACCACGGCGCGCTGGCCAGTTGTTTGCCCCTAAAATGGCAGTAGTCGCGCATCTCATCGGGATACAGACTACCCACAGGTTTGTAGTGATCTCTTAAATCCCGACTTAGGGGTTCTCTGAGCTTTTTCCCCGTCTGCTGATGCCACTCCCCGACTTCGCGGTGAGTGGCCAAGTGCCGGTCGACAAACCAATGCTGGCCAAAATTGTCCCATCGGTGGCCATTTTTTCCGTAACCGTAGAGGCGCTGGGGAAGATACACGGCCGAACAAGTATCCTCGGCCCAAATCCTCTGCCGCTGGCCTTTGGCCTCCAACCAAATTTCCAGGGCATAACCGGGCGCTACACTGTCAGAGTAGGCCTTGGAAACAATTTTGTAGGGCAAATGGCCGTGCTCAAAATGAACCGCCACCCGTCCCCCTTCAAACTCCAACGGCCGATCTTCAAACAAACACTTTAAAAACAAAGCATTGCACTTGAGCACTGTGGGAGGAAGTGGCCAGTGGGCAAAGAAACGGGGACAAACCGCCGTTTTCTGGCGCGGGTGCCGGCCAGAATTCCAGGCCGCTCCCACTTCTTCGGCGGCCATGATCAAAAGTTTTGAGACTTCAGGCCCCATCGAGGCGGGCGCAAAATGCCCCGTTCCCCTCCACAGGCCCCATGCGCAAAGCAGCACCAGCAAAAAAACCGCCGCGCTCCCCTTTAATAACTTCAACGCCCCTTTCTGCATGCTAAGATTATAGAGAGGTTCAACCGCGGAGGGAAATATGTTTGAATGGATCGATCGGGCCAGTCGGGAACTCGAATCCCGTCAAGAAGTCCTCTCCTTTGGCGATTATATGCACAAGGTGGAGGAACACCCGCGACGCCACTGCCGCCCGACCTTTCACTATTTGCTGGACATGATCCAATCCTTTGGCACCGGCGAATCTGGCCACTATCACCTGTTTGAAGCGGAGAGTGACGAGGCCCCGCCTGTGTTTGGCCAACACAAAGTCCACCGGGCGATAGTGCAAAACCTCACCAACTTTTGCCAGGAGGGCCTCAACAACAAACTGATTTTACTGGTTGGCCCCAACGGTTCCTCCAAATCTTCCATCGTCCGCAAATTGTTCCAAGGAGCACAGGATTACAGTCAAACCGAAGAGGGGGCGCTCTACACATTTTCCTGGATTTTTCCCAACGAAAACCTGGTCAAGGGGGCCTTAGGGATTACAAAAAACGCCCCCGGCAGCGATATGAATTCCTTTGCCCATTTGGAGGACAAAGACATTTCCGCCATTCTCAATTCGGAAATGAAAGACCATCCCCTCTTGCTGATCCCCCCCAAGTACCGCCAGGAATTGTTGCAAAAGTGGCACTCTCCCGAAACCAAATTTTTCGAGAGTCTCAAAAAAAGCTACCTCTACAACGGCGACATTTCCAAGCGCAACCGCATGATCTACGATGCCTTGTTAAAAAACTATAAAGGCCAGCACCGCGAAGTTCTCAAACACATCCGCATTGAGCGTTTTGAAATGGGAAGGCGCTATTCCATTGGAGCGGTCACCGTTGAGCCGCAAATTCATGTCGATGCTCAAATGCAACAAATTACCATGGACAAGCGCCTGGCCAGTCTCCCCACCAGTTTGCAATCCCTCAACCTCTACAGTATGAGGGGAGAAGCGGTCTTGGCCAACCGGGGTATCCTGGAATATTCCGACTTGCTCAAACGGCCGCTGGAAAGTTACAAATATCTTTTGGCCACCATCGAAACCAAAAATATCAACTTGCAGGGCGTGCTCATCGAACTGGACATTTTTTTCGTGGGGACATCCAATGAAATCCACCTGGCGGCCTTCAAACAACACCCCGATTTTAACTCCTTCAAGGGGCGCTTTAATTTTATCAAGGTTCCCTACTTGCTCGACTACACCGAAGAAAAAAAAATTTATACCGCCCAAATTGGGAGTTTGCAAAACCGCTGCCACTTTGAACCCCACGCCTTAGAGGCCCTGTGCTTGTTTGCTGTGCTGACCCGCTTGCGCGCACCCCAATCCAAACATTATTCCAACAAAAAACTGGCCAGCGTCGCCAGCGGCCTAAATCCGCTGGAAAAGGCCATGCTCTTGGCCCACCACAAAGTGCCCGATCACCTCAATTCGGAGAGCAAGCAAATTTTGAGCAACGGCATTGGAGAAATCCAATCCGAATTTGAGTTTGAAAATCTCTATGAGGGAAAATTCGGCATTTCCCCCCGCAGTCTCAAAAAAATCATCTACAAAATTGCTGGCCAGAACGAGACTGTTACTTTTTTACAAATCATTGAATATCTGCACCAACTCATCGAAAAAAAGGGCAGCTACGACTTTCTCAACATGACCCCTCAGGCCGATTACCACCACCCGGCGCGCTTTATGGTGCTGATCAAAAACCACTACTTGGATGTTTTTGACAAAGAATTGCGCAATTCCCTGGGTATGGTTGACGACCGCTCCTACCAAAGTTATATCCAGCGCTACATTGAAAGCATCACTGCCCTGATCAAGGGTGAAAAAGTCAAAAACAAAGTGACCGGACAATTCGAGCAAAGCGATGCTTTCTTTATCAAAGAGTTCGAGAGCAACATTCAACTCAAGGAGGCCCCCGAAACTTTCCGCTCCCATTTGCTCTCCCGCCTGGGCGCTTACTCCCTGGACAACCCCGACAAGAAACTCGACTACTGCCAGATTTACCCCGATTTGATGGAGCGCCTGACTGAATCTTTTAGAAATGAGCAGAAAAAGACGATTCAGAATATTGCCAAGGGGTTGGTCTTTTTTGAAAACCGGATTAAGGATTCCCACAAGGCCAAAACTCCTGAGCAGGGCCTCCCCGTTAGCGAAGAAAACCTGGCGCAAATTGCCACCGTGCTAGAAAATCTGGAACACCAATATGGCCACCGCCAAAAAGGGGCCTTGGCGGTGATAAAATACTTGCTCAAGGAGCGCTATTAGTTCTATACAAAGATACTATGGGCATTTTGCACAAGTCGTTTGGCCACCACGCTTTTCGTGCCACCTATCAAGTCCACTGGCCGCAAAACAATATGCGGCTGGATCGCTTTCTGCAAAATTTCACCGGGCCAGGGCTTTCCCGCCAGGCGATTCAGGCCAAAATACGCGACGGTGCCGTAAACATTCAAGGCCGGCGCGCCAAAGTCAGGCCCAGCACCTGCGTGAAAGAAGGCCAAGTCATCGACTTTACCATCCGCCGAACCACCCACGAAGACGAATACTGGAACCACCAGCGACAGCCTCTGGAAAAGGCCTCTATCCTCTACCAAGACGACGACTTGGTGGCCCTGGCCAAGCCCCCCTACATGGCCACCCACCCCACTGGCCGGCATCTGTTCAATTGTGCCACAGTTTTTTTGCAAAACTGCACTGGCCGTGCGGTTCACTCCCTGCACCGTCTCGACCGGGAAACCTCTGGCCTGCTTTTATTGGCCAAAAATTCCCGCGCGGCCCAAAACATCACCCCCCTGTTTGAACAGGGAAAAGTCAAAAAGGCCTATTTTTTTATTGCCGTCAACAAGGCGGGCCTGGTGGGAAATGAGCAATTCAGCGCCCGCCAACGCCTGGGCAGCGAGGGGAAAACCCTAAGTGGCCGGGTTTGTGTGTGCGCCTATCCGAGCGATTCCCCGTGGGGCCAATCGGCCCACACCGATTTTAAAATTTTGTGGAAGATTCGAGGCAAACACAAAACTGGAATATCTACTCACGCATCAAAGAAAAATTGTGATAAGAGCAGAGTAACTGTTCACAATTTAGGTCAGATTGGGGGGAAGCAAGACAGAGCGACTGAGGTGTGCTCCCTGCACATCGCAAGGAGCGATGGCGAAGCTGACTCACAAGATGGCCTGAAGTGTGAGCAGTTACGAACCAGTTACCTCCTGGGCCTGGCCTTCCCCCACACCGGCCGCCAACACCAAATCCGCGTCCACGCCAAGGCCTTGGGCCTGCCCCTTCTCGGCGACAAACTGTACTGCGGCAGCTATGCCCTGTTTCAACGCTTTAAGGATTTGCGGGCCACAACCCGCGACCACCAACTCATGCAAATCCCCTACCACGCCCTCCACGCCCTGGCGGCCAACCTGCCCTACCCGCCCGACTCTACTCTGAATGTACGGCGCACTTTTTGGTGTCCCCTGACCCGTGGCCTCAAAGAGTGGATGGAAGACAACTTAGAACTTCCCCTCTCCTTGCCAAACATCGAGGACAAATTGCGGAAAGAGGTGCACCAGTCGTTTTCCACCGGAACACCTCTATAAAAACTAATTGAGGGGATAGGAAATCCCGAAGAAGACTCCGCTAAAACTATTTTGCACATTAAAGCGAACTTCAGTGCTGGCCACCAGGCGCTTGTAACCCTGCCAAGGCAAATTGCCGGCAACCCCCACACTAGCGGCGATCAAAGTGCGGTAGGTTTTGGTTCGGGAATTGAGGTCGACCCCCACCGGCACACTGATAAAGGGATGGCCCTCATTTCCCCAAAAGGAAAGGCCTTTGGAAAACTTAGGCGTCAGGGTAAAAATATTTTTGCGCACTCTGGATTCGCTAGCGCTCTCGAATGAACCGCGCAAGGCAAACCGTGGCTGGCGGCCATAATCGGGAAAAAATTCGTACTCAAGTCCGCCAAACAAGCGCCCGCTGCGCTCCCCGCCGCTAGTGCCAAACCCGGCATCAAAAATCAATGGACGGGAAATCTTTTGGGTGTAGCGGGCCTGCACGCCCACACCGCCACCGTCGGAAAAATCTCCGGTCAACTCAACCCCCACCAATTTGCCCCGATCAGGCATGGGGTAGGCGCTTTGGCCGCCCCCGTGGCCCAAGGCCCAGGCGGGAAAAAAGGCCAAACCGATGGCCAAAAGCAAAATATTACGCATGGCATACCTCCTGGCAAAGCGCTGCTCTCTTGAAGGCAGTGTAACCCAAAAAAAGACTTATGGCCAAAAGAGTCAACTTTTCATTGACAAATCACCGCTCCAAGGCCTAACCTGGCCATTCCTTCATCGTGGTGGCCGTAGTTCAGTTGGTAGAGCACCAGATTGTGATTCTGGTAGTCGTGGGTTCGAGCCCCATCGGCCACCCCATTTCTCGAAGCATTCATTTTCCCGAATTGATGCAAACCCCAAAATTCTAACGACTTGAAATTACTAAGAGGGCCTCTTCAAATCTTGGCCGAAATATCGGGATATTTCGGCACATTTCAACCTTTGTCTACTTTTGTGCTACTTGAATACTACTTGAATTGCGTCATTACTCTCTTACTTTCTTTTAAAAAATGCTATGGGCCATGGAAAATTTGAAGGCCCATAGCGAGGCGAGGTATAATTTTTATTTACCACCTAAAGGAGGTTGTGATGCGTTACATTTCAGGATTTATCGCCGGTGCCTTGGTTTCCCATTACGGTTTTAGGACAGATATTCCCCAACTGGTCTTACACGATATTAAGATGGCGGCCCTTTCAAAAGTGGCCAAAGGCCTAACTCCGATGGAATCCCTCACGGAAAAACTGACCGGCAAAAAATTTGAATGGGTTTACGGCGAACAAAAAACCACCGTGAAAAAATAAGCACCTCAAAAATAGTTATAGAGGCGTTGTCATTTTGATTATCGAAGCCGCCACTCGGATTTAACACTTTTTACAAAGTTGCCGATTTTTTCTCTTTCTTTATCAGTTAGACTTAAACCAATTTTGTTCCATTCGGTTAAAGTCTTGCTGATTTTAGATGGCCTATTTCGAGGAAGATTTGTTAGCAAATCTTCAGACACTCCATGGGCCAACAATAACTTGATAAGAGAATCAGCAGTAAGCCCTTTGCGTGACTTGATACTTCTTAAAGTCGTTTGGCTAAGTTTCGTTGCTTTGTGGAGATTTTTAAGAAATTCTCTCTCACCAACGAGTTGGCCTAAAAGGTTGTGCAAAATTCGATCCACTGTTTTTTGGTTCAAATTCAATATCCTTTAACTCCAGTTGCTTGTCAGGTTGCAAGAAAATCGAACACCTGCTTGGAGTTTCAAAAATCATTAAAAAAATAAAATCTGTCGCATTATGCTTTATAGCGGAGTTAATTTAAAGCGATTGATTGCAACACTAATTTTTTTTAAAATGAATTTTCAGAAAACTAGCTATAACTCAAGAGGCCTGTTCTGGATTTATACGATTTTATGTTTGAAGTAATGAGAACTAAAAAATTCCTTTTTTCTTTGCCAAGTTTAACGCTGCATTGGATTCATTTGGTTATCGAAGCCGCCATTCGGATTTGACACTTTTTACGAAGTTGCCGATCTTTTCTCTTTCTTTGTCGGTCAGACTTAATCCAATTTTGTTCCACATTGTTAAAGTTTTACTGATTTTAGATGGCCTACTTCTAGGAAGATTTGTTAGCAAATCTTCAGACACTCCATGGGCCAATAATAATTTGATAAGAGAATCAGCAGTAAGACCTTTGCGTGATTTGATATTTCTTAAAGTGGTTTTGCTAAGTTTCGTTGCTTGGTGGAGGTTTTTAAGAAATTCTCTTTCACCAATGAGTTGGCCTAAAAGATTGTGTAAAATTCTATCTACTGTTTTTTGATTCAAGTTAAATTTCCTTAACTTTTGTCTACTGACTCGCTACATTATTAGCTTTATTTCAATAAATTTAAATAGTTACCTCAAGTTTTAAAAATCGTTAAAAAAATAAAATCTGTTGCATTATGCTTTACATGAGAATTGATTTAAAGTAATTTATTGGGACAGTAATTTTTTTAAAAACGAATTTTGGTAAGGAGAGTGAGTTGTGAATAAGAAAAAATTAAAAAAAGATTTAGTATTTGGTGCTTACGATCTTAAGGCCATTTTTGAAGATTCATACGAATATGAAGTTTATTTTAAACTTGCAAATTCGGGCCGTATTTTAGACCTCTGCCCCACAGAGATGGAAGTGGAGTTTTCTTTAAAAATTAAGCAATTGCGTCTTAGTTTTCCCGATAGTGAACCCAAACTTGTTAGGGTGATGATTCCAATTAACAAGGCCCAAAATAATACAAAAAAGAGGGCAGAACTTAGGGGGCGATATTTCCAACAATATTGTGAGTTAATCCCCAAGATGCGTTTATCAATAAAAAATCAGTTGACCGCTCTTAAAAAAGAATTAGTAAACCCTGAAGAAGTGGCCTTCATTAATAAAAAGGTTAAAAATTTGAGAAAGGCCGGATTGAAAAAAACAAAATTAAACTTAAAAAAAATGACGAACAACAGGATTTAGGCCTTGCTCTATCCCAACAAACACCCAAGTATCCATCAACAATTTGGCCTCTACCTTAAACAAACGAGAGAAAATTGTAGACTTACGCAACTTTCTGTTTGTCGGCAATTAGGACGCAAAAATGGCCAATACCTCTCAAATATAGAGAGAGGGTTATGTTCACCATCCTTTAAGGCCTTAAAATTTTTCGTCGAGAAATACGGAATTGATAGAAGAGGCCTCATTAAATATTATATCGATCTCGAAGAACACAATCTCGAATTACAATTTGGACTCACTAAATCTCCAAAAATAATAGAACTACCATTTTTTCATTAAGGAAATTGGAAATGAATAATGCATTTCAGATCAAAACTGGGAAAATGTTAAGAACCATTAGAGAAAAAAGTAAGCAGTCGCAAGAAAGTGTGGCATCTCTGCTAGGAAAAGATCAAAGTCAAATTTCTCGCATTGAAAGAGGCCTAGAAGAAATAAGGTTTTCAGAAATCAATAAAGTTTGTGAATACTTTAATGTTGGATTGGTTGATTTTGTTGCAAAAATAAAATACAGCAAATAAGCGGCAATAAATCAAAAACCTAGGAGGAATTGATGGAATTTTTAATTTATGAAAGTAACTCGAAATTATTGGGAGGCCATGTTTTAAAAATTAAAAAAGTTTTTCAAGATGTAAATTTTTGCTATGTTCAAAATTTTCCGGAAATGAACGATAAAATCAAGTTTAATGGCCAGTATTATGACTTTATTTTTTGCAGAGAAAATCAAGAAGACAAAATCAGTGGGGAAAATATTTATAAGGCCATAAGAGCGCAAGGTGCTTTATCCAGCATTATTTTCATTTCTGAAAGGGAGTGCCGGATTAAAGAAAATGTTGAAGACAGATTTTTCTGTCTAAATCAATCTTATGGTACTGAGGATTTAGATAAAATTTTCAATGCAGTTGCTTCTAAAGCAACAGTCGAAGAGACCGACGATCCAGTTTTGATTTGTTCCTGAACAAAGGGTTTTAAATTTGTAATCGAATCTCTCTATCAATTTTTTGCGGGAGTTAATATGGCCAAAAAGAAAAAATCTTCTCATGTCTCAAAAAAAGATATTGATTTTAAAAGCTGGAAAAAGACCGAATCTTACGAAAAGTTAAAAAGATATGTTTCTTATAATCAATTATCTGGGTTTAAAAAATATTTTAAAATGGGCACAATCTACGAATCGTTACCTAACGGGAAGTGCAAAAAATCTAATGTGATTCGGATAAAATGCAATCAAAAAGTCGAAATAGATATTAAATTTAATTTTGATCCTCCACCTGAAACAATCGTTTTTGTGGAGGTTGCTGCCCAAATATCTTATACTTTAGGAAAATTATTCTCCAGATATGCAAACAGAACTTAAAAAAGGGCCTTTGGTTTTATAAAATGATAATTGCTTCGGCACCTCTTTGGCCTTGGCGGTTGCCTATTTTGAAGAATCCACCCCAGGATTGAATATCTTGCTTTAAGCTGTAGAGTCCCAGTCCGTTGCCAGATTTTTTCCCGTAACTAAACCCGCGCTCCCCAACGCGAGGGAGTATGTCTTCAGCAATGCCGCTCCCTTCGTCGGTAACGCAAATCTTCACTTGTTCACCCTCTTTGCTCATTTCAATTTGGATTGATCCGGCCAAAGGCATTGCTTCGATGGCATTATTGAGAATATTAACAATCGCTGACTTAAAATCTATGGGATCAACGCTTTTGGTATAACCGCGGGAAAATGAACACGCTTCGACTGGTAAAATTTCGATTCCTTGTTTGTCTGTACATTGAATTTTGGCCTCATGGCAGGCCTTTTCAACGATCTCGTAAAGGTTGCAGGAAACTAACGAATGGCCATCTTCGCAATCCTCTAAGGCCTTGGCCACAGAGGCCTCAATATCTTGCATGGCCTTCTCAATGATGGCCTTGCTCTCGCCAGCGTCGTCTTTAATGATGAGTGGCATTGTAGTCCTAATAATGCCCAAGGGGCTTCTGATATTGTGTAGCACTTTTTCGTAAAGGTCACTCAAGATTGCGTTTCTAGTGTTGCGAGAAACTTTTTCCTTGAGATTTTCCAATGCGCTAGAAAGCTGCTTGATAGAACGAAAAGAGGCACTAAATTCATGGGGTACGGTTTGATCAAGTGTGCCTTCTTTGAGCAATTTATTTAAAAGCAAAATAAAGCGATCTAAATAGAGATTCATTCCCAAAAGAACGAGCAAAATTAAGAGGCCAGCAAAAATCAAGTTGAAAAGAAGGGCCACCAAAAACAGAGGCGTTTGCAAAAAATGCGCCCAGTTAGCTGTAAACGCAATTTGTACCAAAAGTCGAGAATGGATTGGGATGCACACTAAATAACCATTCTGAAAATTCTCAAAATAGGCCGTGGCCAGATTATCACGGCAATGCAAGGTTTCGGCATCGTTGTTGGAGGTGACAATTCTTTTTGTCGCCAAGTCATAAAATAAGATAGACTGAGTTTGTAACTCGACAGGCGCATTTTTACTGGATAATTGCTCCATGGCCCGGCGATAGTTCCCCTCAGCAATATCGTGGGATAAAAATTCCAGGGCAGTTTGGGACTGAGAGAGGATAGATTGGCCCAAGAAGTCCTGCTTGTGCCAATAGATCAGGGCACAAGAAAAAATCAAGTTGAGCGAAATGGCGGATGCCACCACTAGAAAGATAAGTCTTCTTTTGCTCAAATGAAAACGATTATGCCACGGGGTGAACTTCGCCACGCTTACGCTCCTCTGTGTTTTTTCTTAAAGCACCTGGCCCAAATTTCCAAAAATCTTCTCGGGTGAGTTGGATGGAGTGGCCAGGCAAGTTGTGGTTTCTCAAATCGAAAATACAAAGTTTGTCATATTTGAAATTTTCAGTGGGTTCAATTTCTTTTTTGAGTATCCGAACGCTCACTTTCTCATTTGGAAAAAAGGCCTGTGGCGTCTCTTGGTTTTGAGCATAAAAATGAAAATGATCGGAAAAGTTTTTTATGGTGTCCGTTTTAAATTCAATATTCTTATCTAATTTCCGGTATTCCCAATAAAACCGCCACGCCTCCAAATAGGCCTTGTCGATTGCTTTTTCTATATCTTCATGGCAACCATAACCAAAAATATTATGCGGAGGCCTTACACCACAAGAGAGGTGGCAACAAATCACAAAAAGGCCATAGGGATTGGAGAGACAGTAAATTTTGGATTCAAGTCCATTGATCATTCCTGATGCCCAATTTAAAAGGCCTCGCTTGTGAGTAATGGAAATTTCCAAACAGGCCTTCTTTTTAAACCAGTGGTCGAGAACCACTTGCCTTTCAATGAGTTCTCGATAAGACGAAAAGAGGCCATCTTTCAAGTTGAGGGCAAAACTCAACCCGTTGGAAGTTTTCAATTCGCATGGCCCCGTTTTTGCAGTTTTTCCCCACTCTACAATTTTACAAGGAGAATCCTTTTTATAAAGGGGGATTCGTTCAAACAATTCACCAATGCAGCGGATTTGGGCCATATTATTTTCAAACCCTTCACCGCTCGATTCGATGATTTGATCCTGAATTTTAAGCTCTCCAATATACCAAAAGAAAGGCGACAAAGTGGGCCGGCCATAAGTTTTTTTGATCTTGAGTTTTTTCTCTCCCATCAGGCGGGCAATCGCCAATTTCACATCTATGATATTATAGGCGCAATTCATAGAGAGGCCCAATTCGCTTACATGTTGATCAATTTGTTTAGTAACTTTCATTTTTTGTGCCAATCCCACAAGTTAAACTCACCATCGAAAGCGTCTAATTTTTTCAATTGATAATGGCCTTTAGAACAATAAACCATTTTGGTATGCATTAAAGGCAAAATGCGGTATTCTTTAATAATATCCAAATGGATTCCCCTTAAAAGTGCCAAGTATTTTTCTCGTTCCAGTTCTATTTTGGCCCGTTCCAAGGTTTCAAGCGTGGCCTTGCTGGGAATAAGGCCATTCCAAGGACTGTTAAACAAATAAATCATCTCGATAATGGGATCAAGGCCACTCACTCCCGAATAGAGATAGTGTAAATCGTAATCTTTGTTTTTCATACAATTGGCCAACTTGTTATTGTCCCCTGTAATAAATTCTAATTCAACTCCGTAAAATTTTAATTGTTCTTGAAGCAAAAACGGGATCGGATTTTCTTTTATAACATTAAACAAAATAACCGATAGTTTGAGAGGCCTTGAGGTGAAATTTTTATCATAGAGATTTTCCGACAAGGACTCATCAAATCTTGCCAAACTGTTTTTATTAAAAATTTGATCTGTCTTTGTGGCCACACGGCCATCTATTGGGATTTTATCGAAGGCCATTTTGATAATGGAAAAAATCTCTCTTCTTTTTTCTTCACTGTTTAAATGGGGAGAGTCTAAATTAGGAGTAAAAAATTCAGTCAAGGCAAAAACACTGGTGTGTTTTTCACCTTCTAAATCCATATATTTTGTAATCTTTTCATAACCCGATCCCACCAGCATAACATTGTCATTTTTTCGATAATATTCGATTCCCTTTTCCATTTCGGGAATTTCGATAATATCCACCCGATCGGGAGATTTTTCATTTAATAGGGGATGCTCTTCATGTTTTTCAAGGCTTAGTTTTTCAGGGACAAAATCAATCACTCTGTAAGGGCCTGAAAGGTTATTTAAACTTTCCTTGTGAGTTTTCCCTTGTGCATAATCTTGTGGGGCCACACCCATTTCTGGGACGCTCAATTTACAGATAAGGCCATTGAGAGGTTCTTTTAATCTCATTTCAATGGTGTTGCCGTTCAAAATTAAAGATTCTTCAAAATCGGAACTTATAAGTGATTTGGCCATTTCAGAGTGCCTCACTTTATCAGAAGCAAAAGTGCGTTTCAAACTACGCAAAACATCCTTTGGAGTTATGGCCTTGCCATCGTGAAATTTGTATTTGTCCGAGATAAAAAACTTGATGGTTTTTTTGTCTTCAGAAAATTCCCATCTTGATGCCAGTGCTGGCCACAAAGTGAAGTCATCGCCAAATCGGGCCAGAGTTTCCGCAATATTATTGAGAATAAAAATAGACCATAAACTAGAGCCATTGCTAATGTCCCATTCTCCTTTATAATGCAGACCTTGAAAAATCACCGTAAATGGTGGCCATTTTGTTTTTTGTGTTGTATTTAAACTTTTCACGGCCACCTTCTACGAAATTATTGGATTTTGTGCCAATCCCATAAGTTGAACCCGCCATCAAAATAACTCAAATCTTTTAACTGATAACTGCCCTTAGCACAATAAATCATCTTTGTATGCATCAACGGTAAAATTCGGTATTTATTCAGTATCCTCCCATGAATTTCTTTTAAAAGGGCCGCATATTTTTCTCGATCAGTTTCCATTTTGGCCCTTTCCAACGCATCTTTGATCGTTTTGTCAGAACTGATTTTAAACCGAGGATGATTGAGCAAGTAAATAATTCCCACTATGGGATCGCGAGCACTCACCCCCGAATAAAAATAAGAAAAGTCATAATTTCCATTCTTAATGCGATCGATAAGTTTTTTATCGTCGCCTGTAATAATTTCCAATTCAATTCCATAAGATTGTAATTGCTCCTGAAGCAAAAAGGGGATCGGGTTTTCTCTCATCACATTAAATAAGATAAGTGACAATTTAAGGGGAGTTTGGGCCAGGGCCTTGTCATCATAGAGGCCTTCCAGTTGTGCAGGCCCAAGGCTTGCCAAACTATTTTTTGTAAAAAATTGATCAGTTCTTTTGGCAATTCGTTCATCTATTCGGATTTTTTCAAAGGCCATTTTGATAATTGAGAAAACTTGTCGTCTCTTCGCTTCGGTATTCAAATGGGGAGACTTGGTGTTGGGAATAAGAAACTCAGTCAAAGCAAAAGAACTGGTGTATTTTTTCCCTTCCAAGTCGATATATTTCAAAACCTTTTCATAACCTGATCCCACCAAAACCACATTATCGTTATTACGATAGTATTCAATGCCTTTTTCAACTTCGGGAATTTGGACAATATCCACCCGATCAGGGGATTGTTCATTGATTAAAGGATGGCCCAAATGTTTTTCCAAACTCAGTTTTTCAGGAGCAAAATCAATCACTTTGTAGGGGCCTGAGAGATTCTTTAAACTTTCCTTGGGTGTCTTACCTTTGGCGTAATCTTGGGGCACAATCCCCATTTCGGGAATACTCAATTTATAGGCAAAGGCATTGAGAGGTTCTTTCAATCGAATTTTAATAGTGTTGCCATCCAAAATCAAAGACTCATCTAAATTGGAACTTGCAAGGGATTGGACAATTTCAGCAAAGTTGAGATTGGAGGCCAAAGACCTCTTCAAGCTGTGCAAAACATCTTCTGGGGTAATAGGTTCACCGTTGTGGAATTTGTACTTGTCCGAAATGGAAAAACTTATGGTTTTTTTGCCTTCCAAAAAAAGCCATCCCGATGCCAATGCTGGCCTTAAATAGGAACGGTTGTCCACTCTAATGAGAGTCTCAGCAATATTATTGAAAGCAAAAAACATCCATAATTTTGAACTGTCGCTAATATCCCAGTTGCGATCATAGTACAATTTTTGAAAAATGACCTTTAATGTTGGGGCCTCTACTTGAACTTTTGTATTCAAGTTTATGGATACTAAACCCACTAAAATTAGAAAGGCCACTATTCCTAAAGAAATTATTTTTCTAGTCGTCATGTTTAAATCTCATTCCATCAAAAATAGGATCACATATAGGAATAACTTTGCCACGACGGTCAAACTTCTCGATTAACTCAGGATTGATTAAAGTTCCTTCCATATCTATAAAAAGGCGATCCCTGTCTTCAATAGGAATATAGTTTTTATCTCCAAAAAAATAAAATCCTTTAAACTTGGATTTACTGTCGTTTCCTTCAACTTCACCTTCATCTTCTCCATCTCCATCTTCTTCGTCTCTCCCCACTGGACAAATAAAGGTTATTTTGTCGTTGAGAATTAGCGGGAAACAGAGCAGTTCGTATGTCTTCAAGTCTTCATCTTGGGCGTAAACGGAAAACATCAATCCCACAACAAACGAGCAAACGGAAAAAAACACTTTCTTGCAAAAACTAAAAAAACTCATGATCGGTCTCCTCCTACTAAATGGTTTAAGTTGTACTTGTTCATTTTCGCCAAAGTATTGGACTCGGAGAGTTTCAACAGCTTGGCAATCTCCTTTTTGGTGCGGACTTTAAGTGCTGCTTCCACGATAAGTTTTCTTTCAAAAGTGCCCCTCGCTTTTTTAATGCCTGGAAAGTCCTTATCTAAAAAAGCAGTGGGCAATTTCTCAAAATCCGAATAAGTTATATATTCCGTAGGTTTAGGGCTATAAAAAACTGATTTTCTGGAGATGCCAAGTGCCACTTTCCACTTGGTAAAATCCAATCGCCCCGAAGCATCCCTGGGTGAACTGATCATCAACCTTTCAATATCGTTGCGGATACCTCGAATATTGAAAGGGATATTGTCCCTTCGTAAATACTGCTTGAGTTCATCGGGAAACTCATTATAAGCGAAGTTCACACCCTTATTTTCTTTTTTCAAGTCTTCAATAATGCCCCGGCAAATATCCGCTATGTCTTCCTTCCTCTCTTCGAGAGTGGGCATGGTAATATCAAAAGTGCAAATTCTAGCGTACAAGTCTTCTCTAAAATCTCCGATCTTGATCAATTCTTTAAGGTTTTTATGAGTTGCCAAAATTAGGCACGCACTGGTTTTAAAACCCTTGTTCCCACCGATCCGGAAAAATTCCTTTTCCTCGATCACTTTCAAAAGTTTGGCCTGGACTTCCAAACTGGCCTTGCCGATTCCGTCGATAAAGAGATCGCCTCCATTGGCCAATTCAAAAAGTCCTTGCCTGATTTTAATGGCACCCGTGGCATCCACCATTTCATGGCCAAAGAGGATGCGATCGGCCTCTTCAGCAGAAACATTGGCCAAATTGAACTCGAAAAATGGCCGATCCTCTTGCCCCAAAAACTGCCCCCGCAATTGGGCCAAGCGTTTGGCCACAACGGTCTTGCCCAATCCTGATGCCCCCACAAACAAAACCGGGGCCGAATATTTGGCCAGAGATTGGAGTTGAACCTCAATCCCTTGCATGGCCGCAGATTTAGTGACATATTTATTGGAAAAATCTTCTTCCATCCTTATCTTTTCCGAAAACCTTGCTTTCATCCGCTCCATCTCTTCTTTGGCCCTATACAGGGCCTTGAGAATTTGGGCGTTTCTATACTCTAAATAATCCTCGGCACTGCCCTTCACAATGTACCCACACGCCCCGTTTTGCATGGCCCGAACGGCCGCACGGGTATCATCATGCCCCGTCACCATCAGAATTTGGATCGCGGGTTGAATGTTCAAAATGTCCTTAATAGAGTCGAGACCATCGACTTTTTTCCCCGATTTGTCCCTGCCCAAGTCTCGGTCGAGCAAAACCACATGAACCGTTTGCTGCCTCAAAATGGCAAAGGCATCTTCCATATTCGATGCCTCCCGCACACTAATACCATCAGATTGAATTTTGAGTTTCTTCAAGTGGGCCATGACACTCAAATAATTGGCCCGCCTGGCGTTTTCCTCGTCATCGACGATCAAAACCCCCACCTGAAAATTTTTGTATTCTTCACTCATTAAAAAATCTCCTTCTACCACTACACACAGGGGTGCAAAGGTATTGCCTTTTATGTCTTTTCAGTGACTTGGCCAATGCCCCTCAAGTCCTGTTTTGAAAGTTAAGCTGTTATTCCATAGGTCAAGATTAAGATCAAGCTACTCTGTAAATTTTACATACTATTAAAACTTCATTTTTTCGATTCTAAATTTCGAGTTTAAAATCTTTTTTTATCTTCAAAAATTCAATAATTACAATGGTTTATGCTTGATTTAATTCCTTGCATTGTTTCCTAAATCAGCATATAAAAAACGCCCTAAAAAAACAAAAAATTAATTTTGGAGAAAATGAAAACAAAACCTTGGCATGATGAATTTGGCAACACCCTTGAGGGAATAGAACTGGAACGCGCCTCCCGCTACTGGACGGCCGTGGACTGGGAGCAATTCCAAAAAGAGTGCTCCGATCCTGAACTTTGCGAGGAACAGCTTGAGAAGGCACGGGATATTGAAACCCTCTTCGGCGATGAAACCACCGTTTGGGATTTTATGGGCGATGAAGTCCCCATGCCTATCCTGAACAAGCGGCCAGAACTGAAACGGGCGATTAGCAAACTCTCCAGCATCCACTACCAAATTTTGAGGGAGTTCTATTTGGCCAAAAAAACGGATCGGGAAATTGCACTGGGCCTGGGCATTTCTTCCAATGCCGTCAAATTTAAACGCCATCGGGCCTTGAAAAAACTGAAAAAGGCCATTGAACGAGACAAGGCCCATGGCCTGATTGGTGGCGGTATAAGTATTTGAAAACTCATAAAAGGCGATACCTTTGCACCCCTGTGTGTATAGGTAGGAGGGAAAAAGCAGGGCGGACAAAAAATTAAGACTTGGAAAGGTGGATTCGGAAACAAGTTTTTGGATTCGGAATTGAGAATTTTTTGGCCTCTATAGAAAAGAGGCCCAATTGGTGAACTGAATTGCAAACATGGGAGGAGAAAATGCTAACACACAAACAAGACAGGCCCTGGACGAACGAATTTGGCCATACTTTGCCGGATTCAGAATTAAACAAAGTCTCCAAAAATTGGACTCTAAAAGATTGGCAAGCATTTCAAAAGCACGGCATGGAAACCAGTAGCTGGGTGGGCGACCTCTTGGGTGATGCCCGTGATATTGAAAAGAAATTTTCTTACGACAAGAGCATTTGGGACTTCTGCGGGAGTAATATTTCAGAAGGTTTGAAGTCTAAAATTCCCGAATTGAAACGCTATCTTGGGATGCTATCCATCAAAGAGCGCAAGATTTTAAAACATTACTTCTCTGACTCCATGACAGATCAGCAAATCGCCCGTTTGAATGGTGAAAGCTGCGAAACAGTTAAGGCCAGAAGAAAACGGGCCATAAAAAAACTCAAATCCCTATTTTTGGAAGGAGAGGATTCCGTTGACAAAGTTTCTTGATGAGATTGAGTCGGACGAGGAGTTTTTGGAAATATTGTCAAACACCATTGAAAACGAAGGAGTCTATATCGAACCAGACAAAGAAGAAGAATAGTAAACGGGCACAGGAATTTATTAGAGAGCGAGTGGCGGAACTGCCACCACTGCAAAAAGCAGTGATTCACTTAGCTTTTTGGGAAGATTTGAACTTGAGAAAAATTGCTCACCGATTGGGAAAGAAAGCGACGGAGATTGAGGCCATAAGGGATATAGCATTGGAGGAATTGCGGGAAGACTACTTGAGAGAATTTGGAGAGTGAGAGGGCGTATGCGCGCCTTCAGGGTGTCGAGTTCAGCTTATTTTTTGAGATCGAGTGGCGGAACAATTCACAACTCAAATTTTTAACTATAGGAGGATGAAGATGACAGAAGTAGCAACGGCAACAGAACAAGTCATTGAACACAAACCTTTTTATTTGTGGTGGGAAAACAAAGAAGGCAAGCGTGCCCCGGCGGGAGTGGCATTTTATTGCCCCGAATATGGGGAATATCGCCTCAAGTTAGATATTTTTCCCGGCACTCCATATTATTTGAGGCCAACAAAAAGTGAAAATAGCGAAGTTTCTTTTGCGGTGGAATCGGTCTTGCGCCGGCATGGGCGATTTATCGCCCGCAAGATAGTGGGCGACGGGTTCTCCGACAGCGATTTTGATGGGGATATTAGAATGTGCCTCTATCCCTTCGAGAAAAATTTAGTGTTGGTGGCCAACGCATGAGTTTGAAAAAACAAATGCAGGATCGGGAATGGTTGCGCCTCTTTTTAATAGCGTTGAGTGCAATTCTCTTGGCGTTGTTTCTCCCCGATTGCGTCTTTGCCATCGGGGGACTTGAGAGCAAAATGGAGCGGTTGCGGGATTCCCTCACCGGCACTCTCCTGCCTTTGGCCAGTGCCATTGGACTCACTTACGCGGCCATACTGGCGATCTTTGGTTCTGGCGAGGGGAAAGGGCGGGTGATCGCCGTAATTGCCATGTCCGTGGTGGGGTTCCTCGCCAAGCATATTATCGAATTTTTCCAAGGCATTGCGGGGTAAGCAATGGAGGGTTTGAAAACTTCCAGCGTTCACCGCCACTTGGAAGCGAGTTTTAAGGTTTTGGGCATGGATGCCCAGAATCTTATTTTGGTGTTGCTGCTGGCCTCGATCATGAACTTAATTTTTGACGAGGGAGCGATCGGGTTTATTATGACTTTGGGACTGCCTGGACTGCTGGGCGTGTGCCTTTTCCTCATCAAACGCAACAAACCGGAGGGGTACTTGAAAGACTTGGCGAGATATTACACCACGCCGGGTTTTTATAGTGCTGGAGCGGAATCAGACCATGCCGACAGGCAGGAGGGGAAAATTTATGGGGGATAAAATAAATGCCTTGTTAAAAGCTGATCCAGCGGGTTAAGGCCCAAGTTACTGAAATAACTAAAAAATGTCATATACAATGTCAAACATTGTGAGTCAATTTGAATGCAAAAATGCTAGATTCGTGAATTAAGAGTAAATTAGTTGATTTAACTTGAATTGTGTTATATCTTGACCGATAATAAAGGGACTGACAGCAACAAAGGGAGAGGTAACTTTATGAACCCAGCAAAACTCACTAAAAAGGTTCAAGGGTTTAAATATATATCTCAAGATAGAGAAAAAGAGGTATATGAGATATTTGAAATTATTGAGAAATCAGTTTATTCACAGAAACAACCATATTTGAGTCAAGGTCATCATATTGATCTCAGTGCTCCTTTACAGAAGTTTTCCATGTTAGAGGATGAAGGATATACGCTTGAGATAAAAAGCAGTTCCTAAATTATTTATGCCAAATTGGAACGATGTTCTACGAGAAATTCATGAGGAAGCAAAAAAGAATCCTGGGAAAGACCCCTTCAATTTAGTAAGGCATAAATATCTACAAGCTCTTTTTAGTAAGCGTAACCGCAATATTATCACTTATTATTCTGGCTGGCTTCAAAAAGGCCCCCTAAGAGGCACTGAAATCAACGATAACGATAAAAATGCTTTTATGTCTGTAGTTCATGGTTTAGAACGCAAGAAGGGCCTTGTTGCATAAATCGGGATTAGAGTTGCGGAGGCCCCACAGGAAAGGAAAAATTTTGCTATCCAGTGGGAATGGCCATAGTCCGAGGCATTCCGAGACGAGTCATACAATTCAGCACCATCGTCTTTATCTCTGCTTCCGCCACCTGGGTGGCCATCTTCCTCGACAACAGCGAAGGCCCTAGCAGCTTTTTAAAGCGGAACATCTGGGTTTCCACTAAACTCCGCCTGTGATAACCCACTCTCTTCTTCCAACTCCTCTTACTCGAACTCTCCCAAAGTTCTCTCACTATCCTATTCCTCTGTGCCAAACCTGGCGTAGGCGCTCGCGCCAGCGAAGTTCCCCCTCGCAAATCAATAATCGCCTTCCCTCCTTTGGCATCTATCGACTCAAAACATTCCCTATACATATACGCCGCATCCGCAAACGCTTCTTTAATTTGGGGAATATCTTTAATCAAACTCGGAAGCGTTTTTCCATCCGTTCTATTTGACTCTGTTAATTCCATCGACACTATCTCAAACGATTGGGGATTCACTGCCAAATGCAGCTTGCGCCAAGTCCGCCTTTTCGATTTCCCATGAATCCTCATTTTCCATTCCCCTTCCCCGTACACTTTAAGGCCAGTGGAATCCACCACAACATTAATAGGCCTGCGGATATTCTTGGCCTTGGAGGGAATTTTGATACTGCTGGAGCGACGGCAAAGCTGGGTATAGCTGGGCACAGGTAGCGCCAAACCCAACTGTTCAAAGAGTCCTTCAATCAAACCTTGAGTGGTGCGCAGGGGAAGGTTGAATCGAGCGCGGAGGGTGAGGCATAAGAGGATGCAAGTTTCGCTAAAAAAATATGGCCTCCCTTTCCGACTTTCCGTGTCAGCAAACCAGGATTGGATGGCATCCTCATTAAACCATAGGGTGATATTGCCTCGATTGATGAGGGCACGATTATATTGACTCCAATTTTGGATTTTATATGCTACCTTTGACATCGCCGGCCTCCTTGCTTTTTTCCAAAATATAGGATGCCGGCATTTTCCTCTTATTTCAACGCTTTAACCTGCCTCATTTACGCAACAAGGCCCGCAAGAAGGGCCTAGATTTAATTCTTCATACTCCTGGTGGTGAAGTTGCAGCAACAGAATCTTTGGTTGATTATTTGCGCGATATGTTTGAACTCGATATCGAAGTTTTTATTCCACAGATTGCTATGTCCGCAGGAACAATGATTGCTTGTGCTTCCAAGTGTATCCACATGGGTAGGCCATCTAATCTAGGGCCAATTGATCCTCAAATCAATGGCGTTCCTGCAAGTGCTGTATTAGACGAATTTAAAAAAGCTGCAAAAGATATTAAAGAAAGACCTGAAACCATCCCTTTGTGGCAGACAATTATTGGCAAATACCATCCGACTTTTATATTATCTTGTGAAAATGCCATAGAGTGGTCGAAAGAAGTAGTAGGAAAGTGGTTAAAATATGGGATGTTTGCTCAAGATGAAAAAATAGACATAAGTAAGATTGTAAATGACCTTACAGATCATCAGCTAATGAAAACACACGCCCGTCATATAGGCCTCGAAGATGCGGAGTCCATTGGTTTAAAGATTTGTCGTTTGGAAGATAATCAAGAAATTCAAGATTTAGTTTTAACTATTCATCATACTTATATGCATACATTAAGTAATACACCCAACATTAAGATTGTAGAAAATCATAAAAATGTTGGGCAAGTAGTTAATGCTGTTCCTTCAGCACCAACTAAGTAATTTGTAAAGTCTCCAATATCGGCCATTTATCATAAAAACTTGAAACACTAAATCAGATTTAACGATTTTTAAATCCCTTTTTTACACCCAACAACAGGAGAAAAAACCTATGGTAGATAAGGCCAACGCCTTGATCGATCAATTGCCTTTTTGGCACCCCGAAGGTGACTTTATAGTTTACACCGATGGAGCACTTGGGATGGGACTGCGATTGGAAGGATTAGATATTAGTTCCAGTTCTGCTGCCGAACTTAACGATTTGGCAACAGGGTTAGAGAATTTGATCAGTTCCCTGCCGGAGGGGTTGAAGCTCCAGTTTTTCTATCGCGCCAACCCCAGGGTATCCACAGTTTTGCAGGAGCACGCAGAATTGTCCCGCAAGGCACCGGCCAATTATGCACCCATTCTAAAATCCCGCCTGGATTCTTTGAAAGAGCGGGAGAGAAGCGGGGAGTTTTTCACCCCTGAGATTTTTCTCTTTGTACGAGGGAAGAGTCAGGCATTGCCTCAAAAGAAATTTTGGGAGTCGGTAAAAAAGTTTGTGCAAGTGACGAGTGAACAGTTTGAAAAATACAAACAGGATTTTTTAAAGAAGATCAAACAGATCGAGTCAGGGTTAAATCACGCCTCGATAAAATGCGCGCGCCTCACAAACGAGGAATGGTTTAAACTGCTGTTTGAGTTTTTCAACTGGGAGCGCAGTCAGAAGATCGGATACCCCAGATTGAGATCAAGCATAAGCGCCTTTGGAAAATCCTTTAGTTCCCAAGTTTTGCTCACTGATGCCATTGTAAATAAAGATTCAGTCCAACTGGGAAACACCTATTTTAAGGCCATAACCCTCAAAAACCTGCCCGAAGAAGAAACCACTGCCTGCATGATTGAAGGATTGCTCTCGGGATTGCCCTTCCACTTTGTGCTTTCCCAAACTGTTGAAGTGTGTGATCAAAAGCGGGAAGTGGAAAAACTGGAACTCTCCAGGCGACTGGCGCACTCCATGGCATCAGGGGCAAAGACCGTGAGCGACCTGGAAAGTGAATCCAAATTACAGCATATTGAAGAACTGCTCGCAGAACTCTTGGAAGGCAGCGAGAAAATTGCCCAGTCGGGAATTACCATTTTAGTCTGGGATACCTCGCCCAGTCATTTAGAAGATAAGGCCGATGAAGTTTTACAAACCTTGCGGGAACTGGATCAGGCCGAAGGTGTGATCGAATCCCTCACCGTTTGGGACGCTTTCAGAGATGCCATGCCAGGAAGCTGTACCCATACCCGCCCCAAAAAAATGAAGTCCAGCAATTGCGCCCACTTGTTGCCGGTTTATGCCCCCTGGAAAGGACACAAGGCACCCGTGTGCCTCTTTGAAAATCGCGACGGGGGACTTTTTAGCTTTGATCCTTTTGCCCGAGAACTCCCTTCCTGGAATGGGCTTATCTTTGCCGCTTCTGGTGCCGGAAAGAGCTTTACCGTTTTACAAATGGCCATGCAATTTTACGGCACACACCCCACGCCTCGGATCGTGTGGATCGACAATGGGGCATCGAGCAAACGAATGTTGGACGATTCCATTTTGAAGGGCCAGTTTGTCGATCTCTCGCTGGAGTCCGATCTTTGCCTCAATATGTTTGATCTCGCCAACGGTACAGACTCGCCCACTCCCGCCAAGATTAAACTTATCCTGGCAGTGTTGGAGCAAATCTTAACCGAAGAGGGCGAGAGTCACCTGCCCAAGAGAAATAAGGCATTACTGGAAGAAGCGATTTATTGGGCCTACGATCAGGCCGCGCCCAAAATTCCCACTTTAAGCGATTTGAAGAGAGTTTTAAAAAATCACCAATCCACCGAAATGCAAAATTACGCCCAGGCACTCTTTCCCTGGACGGGGCAAACGGCCTACGGTAGGCTTTTCGATGGGCAAACCAATATCGACTTGACTAAAAACCTCATTACCATCGAAACCAAAGGGCTGGATACTTACCCCGACTTGCAAAATGTGATGCTGTTAAACTTTACCGAGTTTATCAAATCTCAGGCAGCAAATGATCCCTCTCGTCCCACGCTCCTGATTATCGACGAGGCGTGGAAATTGTTAGAAACTCCTTCGGGGAGAGATTTCACCATTGAGGCGTACCGAACTTTTAGGAAATTTGGCGCAGGCATTTGGTGTCTGTCCCAAAACTACAAGGACTTTCTGGCAAATCCCGAAGTTGCCAACGCGCTCTTTTCCAATACAGCAACCCTACTGATTCTCAAACAAGGAAAGATCGACTGGGAGGACTTTCAAAAGAGATTGCAACTAAGCACAGAACAAACCGAGATTGCCAAAGGCCTCAAGTCCAAGAAAGGGGAATTTTCCGAAGTGCTGCTTATTCAAAATGACAGGGAAGCAGTGATCAAGATCAGTCCCGATCCCCTCGCTTATGCTATTGCCACCAGCGATCCCCATGACAAGGCAGAAATAGAGAAGGAAAGACAAAGAAACCCTAAAAAATCTCAACTTGAGATTTTGCAAACTCTAACCCAGGGGAAATAGGCCATGAAATTTTATTCTTATTTGATCCTTGCCACTGTTTTACTTGTTCCCAATCAGGTACAGGCGATTGGCGGCACGGCACAGATTCCCTATTTGATGAAATTGATCAATGAAAATATCAAACGCTATCAACAATTGAAAGAAATGATCAAGGAAACCAAACAAAACAGGGAATACTTGCGCTTAATCAATCAAGGCATCGACAATGCCCAGGGGATTATGCAGGCACTCCCCGTTGAAAAGAAGAATCCCATCCGTGAAAAAAACCAAGTTATCAAACTTTACGGAACCACTCCGAAGGGCAAAGGCGAAGAGATTTTCAAACGCCATGATCAAAGTGTCGCCGAATCCCTCAAATTGATCGACAGTTCCCACACTTATGCCAAAAAACAAGAACAAAATTCCAAGCGTATCTTTACTCAGGCACAAAAGGCTAGTCCCAAGGGGGCGCAACGGATGACGGCAGTCACTAATTCCCAAATACTCCACGCCCTATCCCAGCTTATAAAAATCAACGGGCAGATTCTCAAACTGCAAAGCGAAACCCTGGCAGAGAAAAATAAGGCCGGCAAGGATTCGGCCAAGCATTTTAACCGGATTAATGAGGAATTAAAGACGGGCCTTCAGGGGTATCGGGAGAGGTTGGAGGGGGCTAAATTTTAGGGGATTTTAAATAAAATATATTTATAAAAGTAAAGTTTAAGAATTTAGCTTTGTCGATCGATAAGGTAGGAAAGTTTATTAAATGAATCCAAAAGAGAATAAAATTTTTAGGAGCAACAAAATGGAAAAAAAAGAGGTAATGATCATCAATGATCCCGTTCATAAAACAATGAACTTTAACTGCACAAAAGAAGAAAAAGAAATACTAAAAAAAATTATAAATAATGAAAAATTCCAACGATTGAGAAGAATTTTACAACTTGGACATGCTTCTTATGTTTTTCCTGGAGCTACTCATTCTAGATTTTCTCATAGTCTAGGTACAGCTTATCTTGCTAGTTTGGCATTAGATCATTTATCAAGTTCTAGTGATAACAAAATAAACAAGGAAGATAGATTTAAAATAATTTTAAACTCTTTATTACATGATGTTGGGCATGGGCCATTTTCTCATAGTTTTGAAGAAGCTGTAAAAAGGTTTTTTAAAGATTCATCTAACGAAAGAAAAGATAAAAAATTGGGAGAATTAGAAAAAATAGCAGATCATGAAGAATGGACTAGAAAAATTAAATCTAGTATTGAAAAAGAAAGTAGGTTCAATTTATCAGATTATTCTAAATCAAGTAACGATTATTTTGACCAATTAATATCTTCTCAATTAGATGTTGACAGGATGGATTATTTGCTTAGAGATTCTCATTTTTCTGGCACTTATTTAGGATGTTTTGATGTTGGATATTTGATTAACTGCTTGTCTGTAATTAAGCATAAAAATATAAAAATCTTGGGAATAAAAGAAAAAGGTGTTAGGCAATATGAATCTTTTATTTTAGCAAGGCAGCTTATGAATAGAACCGTATACTATCATCATAAAGTAAAAGTTGTTGAGTATATGTTTGAAAGATTTATAGTAGAGGTTATTAAAAAGGCTGGAAGCCTTGGGGGTCTTGACATTTATCCCAAGTATTTTAAATCTCTATACAATTTAAGAAATTCTGAAAACTTCGGTGAAACAGAACTTGAAAAATTTATGAAAGACAATTTGTACAATTATTTAAACCTAACAGATGATTCAATATACACTCTTTTAAAATTTTTCAACAAGGATGGTGAAGAAGAAATAAATCGTTTATCTAAAAAAATACTTAAACGAGAGATATATCTTTGCTACCCCATCTTAGAAGATAAAGAGCATATATTAAAAAAAGAACTAGAATATGCAGAATGTAAAAGAAGCGAAGATTTCGACATTATTGAATTAAAATCAAACATTTATAAAGACAAAAATGGAGAACGAGTTTTTGTTGAGACTGAAAAAGAAATAAAAAGTATTAAAAGTCTTTCTAGAATTGTTCAGGCGTTTTCAAATCAAGCAAGTAAAGATTGTATTTTGGTTGTATTGAACGAAAACAAAAAACAAGAAATTGAAGATGTAGTAGAAAAAATTAACAATGTTACGCAAAAGGAAATAAATGATTCTAAGTAAACTAATTAGTGTTTGACTGGCCCCCTGGAGCGATCAAAGAGATCAGGAACGACCTGGTTTCTTTGTATTGGAGTTTTTTAGCAGTTGCCACTTTGTTAATTATCATCTTCGAGTTTTTTAAGTTTTCCGAAAAAAGATTAGATGTTGTTGGAATTTTAAGACGGGTTGTCATCTCGATCATTTTGCTATGGTCATTTGAGGATGTGCTGGGATTCATCAGCATGGTGACTGACGGAGTGGTTGAGCGAATAGGCGGAGTTCGCGGTCTGATGGAGTTGATGAAAGAGAGGCAAGACAGCTTTCAAGAACAGGCGTCCAGTTGGTTTGATTTTCGGACAATGTTTATTTATGGGTTGAACATACTTTGCTATATGGTGGCCCTTCTGGGTTATTATGTTACCGATATTTTAATTCATTTTACCTATTCCATTTTATATGTTTTGAGTCCGCTTTTGATCTTGGCATTTGTCAGCGAGTCCACGGCATTTATAACCATGAATTTGTACAAGGGAATTTTTCATATTTCCCTATGGAAAATCTTATGGAGTTTATTGGGAGTTTTGCTCTTGAATTTGGCGAATGTATCCGAAGACGGAAATTGGAGCGGATTCCTGATGCAGGCATTGTTTAATGTGTGCATAGGGCTTTCCATGCTTTTAATTCCCTTTTTTACTAAAAGTCTAATTGGAGATGGGTTGGTGAGTGCGGCATCGGGAGCGGCGGCCTTTGCCACCATGCCAGTGGCCAAGGTGGTGAAAGATGCACCTATGAAGGCCTTAAAATATGGTGCTAAAAAATTTTCTTCCGCGCGAAAGCGCTGGGCACAAAAGAGCGAATTGGCCAAGCGGAAAAACTCCCGAGGAAAACAATTGTCGCTTGCGCCTCAGAAAACGGCGGCCAAAAGAAATGCCAACAAAAAAATGAGCAAACTGGGAACACAAGGCCCAAGAACGGCAAAGAGAAGGGCCAAAAAGAAAAAGCGAATAAGACCGAATCAAAACGGCAGAAAAACAACCAAAAAACGGAGGTAGATTGTGATCAATCATTGGTACCAATTGCACCGAGTGCTTCGATTGTACAAACTCTTAGGCATTGGGTGTTTGTTGCTAAGTTTTCTTTTGGCCTGTCTTTTGATTTGGCAACTGAATCAGGCCCCTGCGGTGGTGGCGATAAAGGGAGAAGAACAAACTTTTTTGATGGGAGAGCGAAGGCCAGTAGAAATTTCCAATCGAATGGTAGAGCAGTTTATTTTGGAATTTGTCGAGCGACGCTATACATGGAAGGCCTTTAATCCCCAGCAAATCTTGGAGCGCATTAGTTGTTTGAGTACGCCAGAATTGAGAAAGCGACTTCAAAAGGCACTGGGAGATAAGGCCCACACTGAAAGCAAGGGCGAAAGTCTTGAGCAGTATGTGGCATTTGTGCGGCCAGTGCTCAAAGAAGACAGCGCCTTGGTGAGTTTTGACCGCATTTTGAGAATGGAAGGGATGCCCTTGGCCTCTCCGGTTCAGCTTTCCCTCAAGATCGTCCAAGGGGAACGGGTACCCTGTAATCCCCTGGGGTTGTATGTTCACGGGGTGAATGAGTATGCCCCATGAAAAGTTTAAGTTTGGGATTGAGTTTGGTTTTTGCTTTGTCTTTGTGTACGATTCCCTTTACTGATGCGGGAGTGGTGAGAGGTGTTGTTATGGACGGGCGGGCAATGGAAGTCGTCCGCTTGGCGATGGGAAGGAGCACAGTTCTGCGCTTTCCCAATGCTCCCACCAAGGTCATCATCGGAAATAACAACTACTACCGCTTGGAATTTGTGGGGAATGATCTCACCCTCCAACCGGGGCGATTGATTCCGACTAATCTTTTCGTCTACACGAAGGCACAAGTTTACGGGTTTTTGCTCACGCCGGGGAATCGGGACAATTACGACGATTTGGTGACGATTCGCCACAAGTCTGTCACTATGGCCCATTTGGGCAAATCAGAGCACAAAAAAAAGATTTTGAGTTTGCAAGTTTTGAAAGTGGCGCGCTCAAAATTAAAACACCATTTGTTGATTTTGGAACTGGAGATCAAGAACTTATCCAAAATAGAGATTGGCACCGCAGATTTAGAACTTTTCGCTCATGCTCAAAAAAAGCGTCTGCCCAGGCAAACCGCCGTTTTTGCAGTGGGGACGATCCCACCTGGAAAAAGCGCCAAGGCGAGGATTTTTTTACAGTCGGAGAAAAGGCCACCGCTGGAGATTGAGTTGCGCTTTGCGAATCAGGTTGTCCGGCAAACACTCGACAAGGGGGACTTATGAAAAAAATTGCCTCTGTTATCCGGCGCACTTTCTTGCGCCAGGAAGGTGGCAAGGAAGTCGCAAATGGTGGTGCCTTCCAAATTCTCGTTTGGGGAGTCTTGGCCATTCTCACGATTTTAAAACTCTTGCCTGGGAGCGTGGACACTTCGTTTTTCAGCAAATCGGTATTGCCATTTTTTGGCATGGGAGAAAAGGCCCTGGGGGAGGAAATGGCATCCCAGGCCTCTGGCCCTGCTCCCTATCCCTTGGAGTCTTCACCCAGGGCACTGGGAATTGCCGAAAGGGAAACGCCGCTAGAGGAACCCAAAGCACTCAAGCGCAAAAAAACGCTGCCTCCCATCCGCTATGCGGCCAAGCAAG
Organism: Bacteriovoracaceae bacterium; assembly: GCA_965243145.1. GTDB lineage: Bacteria > Bdellovibrionota > Bacteriovoracia > Bacteriovoracales > Bacteriovoracaceae > CBDBLK01. The sequence goes on along the minus strand of CBDEUB010000002.1, from coordinate 2,380,880 downwards.
TGATCGTCCGGCGGGAGGAGAGTGGGGCCTTAAATTCCCTTCCGGTGGGAACCTCGGCAGTGGGAAAAACCCTAAACGGCATTGACACCAGAAACGCCGGCGGAATGGTACGGGTATTACTTCCTTACGGCATGGGTTTTAAAGGTACGCAAAAACTACCCAAGGGAACCGTGCTTTTAGGTTCCGTCTCCTATCCTGGGAACGGCGAGAAGTTCTTTCTTCGTTTTCAAAGGGGATTATTGCCCAACGGACGGGAGTTTGCCATCAGTGCTGAAGCACTCAACCCCAAGGACTTCTCGGCGGGACTCTCGGGCACACACCACGACAACGCCGACACCAGAATGGCCACGGCGTTGGGGCTTTCGGCGATGAGTACCGCTAGCGGGGTCTTGGTGGAACGAGAAGCGTTGGGGTACGAAGTCCACCCGGAAAGCAGCATGAAAAACGCCATGTTGAGTGCTCTGGCCTCGACAACAGAGGCAGAGGCCCAGCGGAAGGCCAGAAGTTTAAGGGCCGATCGGGAATTTGCCACTCTGGCCGCGGGAAGTGAGTTGGTGGTGAGTTTGATGGAGAAATTCAATATATCACATTGAAAAAATAGTCAAATAATTTAGGGAATCTAGCATAAATAGCAAGTCCTAGGTCACATTGAGAGGCCAATCTAATTTGGTCTAAAATAGATATTTTATGCGTCCCCAAATATATTCCAGCATCAGGTATAAGTTCGCAAATATGTTTTGATCCGAGAACATCTATTGGATTTTTATCAAGAAGTAATATTTTCAAATTTATCAACTTTGCCCACTCTGAAGGGACTGTTCCATTTAATTGATTATGAGATAGAATAAGATATTGCAATTTTATAAAATTGCCCCAATTTTTAGGTAGAGGGCCACTGAATTTATTATGAGAAATAAAAATATCTTCTAAATCATTAAAACCTGCCCAATTAGAAGGCAAATGGCCGCTAAATTGGTTATGACTTAAATTAATGTATTTCAAATTTTTAAGTTCAGACCAACTTTGAGGGATAGAACCACTTAATTGGTTTTCATTTAAAACGATATATTGTAAATTTTTAAGTTTGTCCCAACTTGAAGGCAAAGTGCCAGTCAGTTGATTATTGTTGAGCAGGATGGCCTTTAATTTATTAAGGTTGCTCCAGCTTTTTGGCAAAACTCCCTTGAGTTGGTTATTATCGAACCAAATCTTTTCTAATTTTGTAAGTTTGTCCCATTGTGAAGGTAAAGTGCCGTTCAATTGATTATCACCCATATCGATATATCGTAATTTTTTGAGATTGCCCCAATCTCTTGGGATAGGGCCGTTTAATTTATTATTTGAAAGTATTATTTTTTTTAATTTTTTAAGTTTTTTGATACCTTTGGGAAATTCTTTCAATTGATTATTTTTGAGATTAAGTGTTTTCAAAGAAGTTAGGCCTTCCAAATCTTGAGGTTTCAAAACTTCGATATTAGATTTATTGATTTTGATAATTGTAACTTTTAACAACTCTTTGGAATCTACTTCGTTACAATTTAGTTCTGGTTTTTTACAACTTGCTTTTGAAATTTCCTTTATTTTGGAGTTATTGGTTTTAGTATCTTTTGTTTTTGATGACTTTTCGGAATCTAATTCGCAATTTGATTTTAATTTTTTGCAACCTGATTCTGAAATTTCTTTGATAATGGCATTTTGTATTTCTGGGGTTCTATCGCAAATATTTGCGAAAACCGTTGTTGGATATATGAAAAAAGTGAAGACAATTATTTTTATTGAATCCATATCAGATCAACCTTTTGTTTTTATCTACTATTTTATATTTCTTAACGGCAAATTGGGGTCAAATCTTTAGATTTAAAATTGAACTGATTTAAAATTGAACTTGCTTCTTTAATAATAACTAGATTCACAAAGGAGGCCAATGAACCTTTACCGTTCAGATTGCTTTTCTGTACTTAAAAATATGAAGTCCAACTCTGTCGTTTCAGTTGTCACCGACCCGCCTTACGGAATTGATATTCTCGGAGAAGATTGGGACAAATCCCTTCCAGCACTGGAAATTTGGCAAGAGTGTTTTCGAGTTTTAAAACCTGGCGGGTACATTCTCGCCTTTGCTTCGGCGAGGACTTATCATCGTTTGGCAGTATCCATGGAAGAAGTCGGGTTTGAAACCCAGAATATGCTGGCATGGCCCTATGGGAACGGATACCCCAAGGGAATCAATCTCGCCCTTCAATTAGACAAGACTGACGGAGTGCCTTTGCCCGATGATAAATTTCGCTTGTATTTGAAAAATGCCGTTCGTCGGAGTCCTTATAAGATTTGGGAACTTGAAGAAATGTGTGGAACAAACGGCATGTTTTCTCATTACTACGGAAAGTCGCAGCCGGCGTTTCCCTCTCTTAAAAACTGGAAAATTCTAAAAAAGGCACTCAAGTTGGACAATTATTATGACAAGATATTTGAAAAAATCGAAAAAAAGAGGATTGAATACCGATCGAAAAAAGAAGTACGGAATAATGGCACTTATTTTAAAAACTTGGTCAAAGAATTTGATAGGCACAAACCTAAATCCAATCTCGCCAAGAAATGGAATGGGTACAAGTATGGCAAAAATGCCCTTCGTCCTTCAATAGAACCCATTTACTTTGGGCAAAAACCATCACTGCGGCCAGTGATTAAAAATATTGAGCGTTATGGAACAGGAGCGCTGAATATTGATAAATGCAAAATTGTCAATAAAATGGGAAAAATCAAATATCCGTCCAATGTCATGCATGATGGATCGGAATTGGTAAAACGGGCACTTGATCGCAAAAGCAAAAACGCATCCTTGTCCTTGAATGAATTTAGAGATGAGGGGCCATTTTCTCCCTTCTTTTACATTCCGAAACCTGGCAAGCGTGAAAAGGGAAAGTTCAACACCCATCCCACGGTAAAGCCCTTGGGCCTAATAAGGCAATTGGTAAGACTTGTCACCCCTCCAAAGGGTATCGTGCTCGACCCTTTTATGGGGAGTGGGACAACCGGCCTGGCCGCGCTTTTGGAAAAGAAAAAATTTATTGGCATGGAAAAAGACAAGGCATATTTCCAAATCGCTAAAAAACGCCTCAAAGAAATTAAAAGACAGGGCCAAGATTATTTCAAAAAAGGGGCCTGATTTGGCCAAAAATGGCCATTGAATCCCAAATTTCAAAGGAGGAACCCCACTCATGCCTTCAGAATCAAACAAGGCCGCAGGCGAAATCTTCGATGCCATAGTGAAGATTATTATGGCCTTAATCCTGGCCACAGGGATTGCCTTTCAACTGGCCTGGCTTGGCCGTAAACGCGTCCACTGGCGCGATCTCAACCTCTATATCAACCACCTGGGGCCAATGCTGGTGGTGTTTTTTCTCTGGACGGTGGATGGCGGGCACTTGGCCTTTTTCCACGCACTCGCCTCTGAAGTGTTCACTATCGATCGCCTCCACTGGACGACTTGCTATCCCTGGCCCGTGCACTGGGTGGCCTTGTATATGACGGCCAATTTCCTCACTCTGGTGGCATTAGGCGTTTCCCCCTTTCGAGAGATGAGGCGTTTTCAGGCGGCCCTAGATGAACTGGGGTTTAAAACTGGCACGGGTAAGAAACCCAAGCTGCTCTCCCTGGTTGATTTGGGCAACTTCAAAAAAAAGGCCATAGTCTACAGTCCAGGCATCGGAAAAGATCGCTATGAGAAGCAAAAAGACGACCTTCAGACCAGTTTGGGGTGGAAAATCGATCGCATAGTGAGGGCCAAAACCGCCAATCGGGTGGCGTTTACCCTCACCGAAAAAGAGTTACCTTCGAGAGTAGATTACGGGGAACTGTTGCCCCAGGTGAGGCATCCCTACCAATTCGCCGTGGGGGAGTCCTTTGGCGGCACAGTTTTGGCCAAATTGGAGGATTTGCCCCATCTCTTAGTGGCGGGGGTGACGGGTTCGGGGAAGTCAACTTTTCTCAATTCCCTGTTGGTGACACTGCTCAAGTCGGAACGGTTGCAAGTCTACGGGATCGATCTCAAAAAGGTCGAATTGGCACCCTATCGGGCCTTTCCCAACTTTCTCGTGGATGAGACGCTGGCGGATGCGGCCCAAACTTTGAAGATGATCAAGGACGAGATGGAGCGGCGTTATACCCTGTTGAAGGAGAAAGGGCACCGTAAAATTGATCCCGCGCGGGACAAATTGGATCGCATCGTGGTGGTGGTGGATGAGTGTTCCGACCTCTATGAGAAAGTGCCCAGGGGTTCGGAGAATTTCGAGGTAGTGTCCGAGTGTAAAGAGGCCACCAACCACCTGGCCAGAAAGGGCCGTGCGGCCGGAATCCACCTCATTTTGGCGACCCAACGGGTGTCCAAGGAAACCTTGGATAGTCGCATCGTGAGCAATATTCCCGCCAAAATGTGCTTTCAAATGGCATCCGTTTCCAATTCGGTTTTGGTTTTAAACAGCAAATGTGCCTATGAACTCCCCAAGATTCCAGGGCGTGGATTTTGGTCACTGGGGGTTGATAGGGTTCAGGTGCAGGTTCCCTATATCAGCGAAGAGGAGGTTTTAGCTGAGGCCAAAACGGCCAAATTTGACTTTGAAAAAAACCAGGTATCGCAAGCGATGGGGCCAATGCTCTGTCGTGGGGATGCCGTAACCCTAGAGGAGGTTGACGAAGATTTTACATGAAAAGACTCAATAATTGGTATGTGGGGGACGCCTTGCCCCTCAAATGCGCCCGAGCATTAGAACAACTCTATCTTTGTTCGGTATCAACGGTCAAACAACTGCGGCGGGATGCCTTTGACAACTGTAGTTTAACCTTTGCTTACCGCAAGATGCGGGAATTTGAGAGGGCGGGATTTGTCGAGAGAGTTTATTTTAACAACCAGGGACGGCACACCATGGCCTATACTTTGACGATGAAGGGTTTTCGGGAGTTCATTTTGGAGGAGGAAAGCGAAAAACCTTTGGCCAAGAAATTTAGGCCCCAGTCCCTTTTGCACGAACTTGCCCTGGTGGATATTCGCCACGCTTTTGGCCAACTTTCGGTGGTTAAAAACTACTATACGGAAAATTTAATACTCTCAGGATCGGATCATTTTGACAGCGAGAAACTCAAAAAGGCGATACTTCTGCGGCCCGATGCCATCGTGGAGCTTGTGAGGGAGGGAAAGAGTTACTTTTTTGCCATCGAATATGAGGCCAGTTTGAAGTATTCAGGCCATATCAAGCGCAAAATGAACAATTACTACGACTGCCGGGATTTGACGGGAGTCATCTTTATTACCAAAGGGAGGCCCATTCAGAAAAGTCTCTTGGCCATAGAGGAACAAGGCAACGCCAGGTTTAACCCCAAAATTTTCTATGCCACCCTAGATGAAGTCCTCGGGGCATCCAGCAAATTGGAGTTTGCGGGAAGGAGAAATGCCAAGTTGGCCATTGCCTAGAGGTACGCCTGAGAGTTCAAAGGCCAGTTCAAACGGAGTTCAACCGTTGAACTTCTGTTTGAACTGGAAATCCTGTCCAAGTGTTTGAAATCACAAAACTGAAGGCATAAAGGACAGCAGCTTTTTTTGCTGACTCTATGCCGAAAACCGCATTTTTCACGAAAGGAGGTGTACCGCATGAAAATCATCGTGAAATGGATTCAATTTTTTGCTTTATCGAGCGCGCTTCTGCTGGGCGGTTGTGCCAGCACGAAAGGAAGCGTGCTGCTGGGAGGCCTGACGGGAGCAACCGTCGGAGCGGGAACCGGAGCGGCCCTCGCTCCCCGCAAGAAAGGGAAAGTCGCTTTGAAGGGGGCCTTGATCGGAGGGGTGTTGGGACTCGCCGCCAGCTATTTCACCCACCAGGCCTTGGAGAAAAGGGATCGGCGGGTGAGGCGCGAACTGCTTTTCAACCTGGAAAACTTTGGGGTGGATGGATTGCCTGGCCAAAACTCACCGCCCCCATCCGGTTGCTCGCTCTTGAGGGAAAACGATGCTGGCCTTTAAAATTGTAGTTTTGGGTCTGGCCTTGTGGGGCTGCGAGGATTTAGAGGAACCCGCCCAGGGGTCGCAAACGGCGGCCAATCCGGCCACAGAGGCCCCTCAGTCGGAAATTCACGAAGTCCTCACAGAAGAGTTGATCACTACTCAAACCTTCGTGGCCAAGGTCAAGGCCGGGGATAAACTCGCTTTCAGGATCAAGGGATGGCGGGAGAAGTCCCAATTTGCCGTCTCCAATAAAGTGGCCACGGCGACTTGGAGTCAACGGGAGTGCTCCAAGGAGTATTGGGAGAATCTGCCCAATCCTGGATGGATTCCCAAGAATCATTGGGGGAAACCCTCGATGTTTCAACCAACCTATCACAATTTTGATCAGTGTTCCTGGGTGGAAAAGTCCGCACCCTGCCGCTTGCGCTATCGGGAAAAGAGGCCATCGCTAAAAGAAATTCTCTATCCCGAGGACGACTTTTTGGCCTACCCCTTGCGGGTTGTATTGGGGGACAAATTCCATCCCCTCGTGGTCACTTCTGTGGGACGAGAGTTTTTCGAGGGAGTGTTGGAAGTCACGGAGGAGATGCTTAAAGGGATAAAAGAAGGGCCAGAGGATGCCTCAGAAGAAGCCTTGGGCGATCTTTTTTTGGATGTGGCCAATCCTGCCTCCAGTACCATCGATGTGGGTTTTTTGTGGTTTGAGAACTGCCCCGGACAGCACGCCTTGAACTTTGCAGTGGATTCCAGCTTGCAGACTTGGAGCGATCAGAATGTCACCCGTCACCAATTTTTAGTTTCCGTTACCTTGGAAACGACAACCAAAGGAGCACGATGAAGAGCAAAAAATCAGGCCCTAAAGTGGCCTTGGATGAGGCCGCCAATGAGGCCATGCAAGCGATGCTTGCCGAGATCGTCCAGGAAAACGAGTTTGCCAAAATCAACCTTAAAAAACTCAATTCCTGGATCGTCGAATGGTTTTACAAGTCCGCATTTTCCGCAGAGAAGGAGGCCATCGCCAAGGCCCATTTTAACCGCCGAGACTACCTTAATAAGGCCCTCAAGGCAGCACAAAGCGATGAGGAAGTGGATCAAATTCTCGAAGTGGCCAGGGCAAAATCTAAGGCCTCACAGGCCGAAAATGAGGACTAATCAAGTGGTAGGGAGTGCATTAAAAAAGGACAGAGGAGGCGGGCCATTTGGCCCGTCTTTTTCCCAAAAAAGTTAGACAAATGCCTATTTTTGAGAAAAACTTTAGGTCTAAGTTTAAAGCGATTAGACATGAATAGTTTTAAAACCGAAAAATTTATTCAGCTCAAAAACAGACGACTTCCAGTTAAAATCCAATTTGTACAACTAGGAGAAAAAGAAAACGGCCAACGCCTTGAAAGACTTGCCAGACTCATTCTCAGAATCGTGGAGGAATACAAACAAAAGCGTAAAAGTTCAAAAAAACGCCGTAAAAGTAAATCAACAGGCCCATTTTTTTGAATTTTTTTTTGTAATTATCGTCTTAATTTAAAAAAGCACAAAGATTCATAAAACTGATTTTAAAATGTTCTCAATTTAATCTTCGACGAAGAAAACGCCATTTTTTCTTCATTTTTTAATTATGGCCAATTTACAACCCATTGCACTATTTGGGTCAAATTCGATCATTCTCACCAACAGGGAGAAAAATTTTGCACAAAAAAGATGACTTTTCACTTTCCCAGAAGTACGATAAAGGCAACATTGTTAAGGAAACACGAAGAGACCCTTCGGCAGAACGCTTGGCAATGCCCTTGGATGTGGATGGCGTTCAAGACATTCAAACGAAAGTAAGAGAGACAGAGACGAGAAAATGGCTTCCCACCGAGGAAGCAGCAACCTACTTGGGAATTACACCCACCGCCCTGCGAATCCGTGTTCACAGGGGGCAGGTGAAGTTTTACAAGTTAGGAAGTAGACTTAGGTTTCGTATAAAAGATTTGGAGGGCCTTCTTCAAAAGAAGGAGACCTTTCAATGAAAAACATTTACACTCTCGAAAAGAAAAAATACTACGAAATCTATGTCAACAAACGCCTTCCCAACGGCAAACGCATCCAGAAGCGTAAAAAATTCGATAAGCATGGAAAGCGCATAAGCAGCGTAACCGTTGCCAACCGGATTGAATACGAGCTTAAAAGAGAACTTGAGATTAAATGCGATGCTGTTTGCCTTTGGACTTGGGCCGATTGGCATAAAGAGTGCCTCAAGCGCATGAAGTACACTCACAAACACGGAACGCTTACAGGTTACAACGGAGACCTTAAAAAATGGCTTTCTAAAGAGTGGAATGAGCGTGGCATGGATGAATTTGGCAAAGGCCATGTTTATGACTTTCTGTTTAGTGAACTTCCGGCCAGTGTTTCACAAGTTCGCAGAAGTAATTTGCTAAAAAGACTTCGCAAACTCTTTGAACTGGCCATAGAAGAAGGAATCATTAACCGAAACCCGGCCAAAGGAATTAGGGTTAAGGTTCCGGCCAAAGAACAGAGGGTTTTTTCATCAAGCGATGCTGAAAAACTTCTCCACGAGGCAAAGCAGTGTGGCCATCAACTTTACCACCTTTGGGCATTTGCACTTCTTACGGGAATGAGAAACGGCGAAATCTACGCTGTCCGGCACTCGGACATTGATTTTGAGTCTGGACTCGTTCATGTCAACAAGCAATTCACTTCAAAGGATGGCATCCATGAAGTCAAAGGCAACCAAAATCGGGTTATCCCCATTTCCCAAGACCTCCGCACTCTCATTACAGAAATGATGAATGAAGGAGGCCACAAGGAAAAACTTTGGAAGTGGGACGACCCCGAGAAAAAAAACGAAAAAGTGCCGGTTGTATGGGACAATCTTCTTTTACCTAGGATTAGGTGCTGGAAGCATGGAATGCAATCAACGGTTTTGAAGGAATTTTGCCAAGTTGTAAATATGGCCCCGGTTAAATTCCATGACTTGCGAGCAACATTCATCACTAACATGCTGTCAATGGGAGTTCCCTTAACAGTGGTTATGAAGATTGTTGGCCACAGTCAAATGTCCACCACAGACGAATACAATCGGCTTGCTGGGGTTGAAATTAAAGGTTACACGGAGAAATTGGGCTACGCATTACCAAAAACCAAATTTTTTGATAGTAATGTCATACCCTTTAGGGCATAGTGCTATTTTTACTACTTTTTATTGGACGATATTCAATAAATTAAAGGAGTTATAGTGGCCCCATCATCCACCCCATTTTAATGCATTGCAAAACAACCAATGGAATACATAAAAAGCACCTCTGGCCAATACCTCATCCGCCTGATCAAAGATCAAGAAATCTTTGCCACTCTGGAACGCTTTGCCCTGGAAACCGGCGTGCGGGCGGGAGCACTCACCGGCATCGGTGCTCTCAAAAATATTGAGTTGGGATTTTACCACTTGGATCAAAAACAATACGAACGACGGCACTTCACTGAAGAGGCCGAACTTTTGGGACTCACCGGAAATGTGGCCCTCTTGGAAGGCCGGCCCTTTTTTCATATCCACGCCGTCTTGGGGGCGGCGGATTTTTCCACTTACGGAGGACACCTCTTCAGCGCCCGAGTGGCGGTAACGGTGGAAATCCACCTGTCCCCCATGCCCTTGGAAGTGTCGCGCCAGTACGATTCGGCCATAGGCCTAAACCTGCTCTCTCTATGTCCTGGCCAAAAACCCGCATAGCTCCCACTCCCAGTGGCCCAGTTCACCTGGGCAATATGTACAATTTTATCCTCACCTGGTGGTGGGCGCGCTTCCACAATGGCCAACTGTTCCTGCGCATCGACGATGCCGACCACGGGCGCACCCGCGATATTTTCCTGGAAGATATTTTTCGTTCTCTGGAGTGGATCGGGATCGGCATTGACGGGGGGCCGAGTGGCGTAGACGATTTTAAAAAAAACTTTTCCCAAATCAAAAGGCGCAACACCTATTTTGCGCAACTTAAAAATTTGCCCACTTTTGTGTGCCAGTGCCGGCGATCCGAGATCAAACGCCTCTCCCCTAACGGGGCCTACCCGGGAACTTGCCATTCCAAAAATCTCCCCTGGCGGCCGGGCCTGGCCATGCGATGGCGCGGAGGCACCCACAACGCCTCTCTCGACGACACTCTCAAAGATGCCGTTTTATGGCGCAAAGACGACACCCCCGCCTACCAATTGGCCTCGGTGATCGACGACCGGGAGGCGGGCATCAATTTTATCGTGCGGGGAGAAGATTTAAGGCCCAGTGGCGATCTTCAGGCCCGCTTAGCAGGCCCTCTGGGATGGACTTTTCCCCAGGGGGAAAACCTGATCCATCACCCCCTCTTGCGGGATTCCCAAGGGCGCAAATTGAGCAAGTCTTCGCAGCAAACGCAAAACCCCTGGACGCTGCACACTTGGCGCGACAACGGCAAGTCTTTCACTTCGCTCATCGATTTGTGGGCCAAGCAATGGAATTTGCCCACGGGCCAGAGAGAAAAAAAGATAGGCCGACTCCGCGACTTGTTGGACTATCCCCCACCGCGGTTTGATAGGAATTGAACAAAGGCATCGGCAATGGCGTGTTCGTCCATCCCCCGCGCCCGGTAGAGATCGTCGGCGCAATAGGCGGATTGGCCAAATTCCCCCCGGTTGCCCAGCGATTGCAGTTGAAATTCCACCCCCTCCCTCAAGAGAGCGTGGGCCAAAAGGCCGCCGGCACCGCCCACAATTTGGTGGTCTTCCACAGTGATGAGACGGGATCGGTTGCGCGCCAAAAGATCACGGATTGCCCCTACATCGGGGCGGCCGACAAAAGGATTATTGGCCACTGTAAGGGAGTGCCCCCCCTCGGCCAAAATCTCGGCGGCCAAAAGGGCCTTGGGCACCATGGGGCCAGAGGCCACGATCAGGCCAGCGTCACCTTCGCGCAAAACTTGAACTTTTCCATAAGTGTAGTCCAATCCCGCGCGGTATTCGGTGGGAAAGTTTTCCCGGCCCATGAAAAAGAGGGTGCTGGGGGGAACTTCTCCGCGCCGTCTGGTTTCGGCAAAATCCCGCAAGACCTGGCCCAAGTAAACGCGGGCCTCGGTGGAACAAGCACACACTACCACTTCAAGGTGGGGGATGCCCGTCACTGCCGATAAATAAGTGGTGGCCTGGTGGCCCGCCCCATCGGCGGCATCTTGAAACCCGATATGACTGAAGAGGCCCACCACTGGCCCCTGACTGAGGCCCGCCATGATGAGCGGCAAATTGCCCTTCGTCACTCCAAACTGGGCGAAGGTGTCCACTACCGGAATCAGGCCGCTTTTGGAGAGGCCCACCGCCACTGAAACCATATTCGCCTCGGCCACTCCGACATCGATCTTGCGCTCGGGAAAAGCGCGGTGAAAGGCCGCCGTGCCGGTGGAGCCTTGCAAATCGGCGCACACGCTGGCCACTGGCAGGCCGTCTTGGGCGGCCTCGATTAAGGCGAGGCCAAAACCCACCTGCACCTTCTCTTTTCGCAACTGCTCACACTTCAGGCCATCTTGTGAGTCAGCTTCGCCATCGCTCCCTGCGATGTGCTTGTAGCACACCTCAGTCGCTCTGTCTCGCTTCCCCCCAATCTGACCTAAATTGTGAGCAGTGACTTTTTGTGCAAATTCTGGCCGAGAGGCCAAAATGTCCGCCGCCCAGTCTTTAAAGACAGCGGGGACTTCTTCGCCGGCGTACAACTCATGGAGGCAGTCGGGCAATTGGGGATCGCGCGCTTTGAGGGGATAACCGTGCCCTCCCGCATCCGCCTTTTCCGTCGAGGCCAGGCCCTTGCCCTTCACCGTTTGCACTACCAGGGCCACTGGCCTAGTAGAATTTTCGCTGGCCTCCTCTATGGCCCGCTCGATACAGCGGTGAACTTCCGGCAAGTGATGGCCATCTTCCACTGTGTGCAAATTCCAACCCAATGTCTCCAGGGCGGCAAAGGAAGGCCCCATGGAAAAAGCATCGCGGTCGATGCGGCCGGAGAGTTTGGTGTTGTTGTCGGAAATAATGAGAACGAAGGGATTGAGTTTTTCCCGCGCCGCCAGTCCCGGAATCGCCGCCAAGGCCTCCCGCGCCTCCCCCTCCATGGCCCCGCCGTCGGAGAGGGTGCACACGGTAGTGCGCCGATTGCCGAGCAGGCGATCGGCGATGGCCAGGCCCTGGGCCTGGGGTAGGGCCGAACCCAGCGGCCCGTTGGAAATGAGCACCCCCTCGGGGTTGAGGTGGGCCTCTCCGTGTCCGGTGAGTTTGCTCTCCAGCGAGCGGAATCCCTTGAGCTTTTCAAAATCCAGGCCGTCAAACTGGTACAGACTTCTCAGGGCGTAGAGGGCGTTTTCCGTGTGGCCAGCATCGTTGACGAAGTGAAATTTGTGGTGCCACGGGGCCTCGCTCTCTCGAAACATCAGGGCGTGCAGGGAACTAAAAATTTCGGCAAAGGCGCTGCTCCCCCCCCAGTGGCAGGCGGCCCCTCCTATGACGGCGTGCTGATTCATCAACAAGAGCAGGGCACGGATGGCCCGGGGACAGGCCAAAATTTCCTCTTCTCTGGCCAAATTTTTGACCGCATATCCAAAACGCGGCGGGCCAGCAGGAGTCGCCGCCAAAGATGAAGGAAAAGGCAGAGGGATGAGCATAATAACCCCTATCAAACCGGGATTTTACCGCCCTGTCAAGCGCTCTCCGTCAGTTTAAAGGGCCACTCCCTCCAATAAAAACAGGCCATCCTCACCTTCCTGGGCCAAAATCTCGGCGGATTGAAAATAGCGGAACCAGGGGAAGGAGGGGCCAGCATCGGTGGAGAATAAAAAACTTAATTTTTGCGTTTCAAAGGCCCCCAACAAAATTTCAAAGTCCCATTCCAAAATGCCCAAATCCTTGCGACGCCGGTTGAGATTGTCCTTAATACTGTTGATCGCCCGCTGAATACTCTCTTCGGACAAGCGTTCAAAATTGAGATGGCGGGCATCCACCAATGTGGCCAAATCTTTTTGGCCCAAAAAATCTGACAGACTGATGCCCAAAAAGTGGCACAGTCTGGCCGTCGTATAAATTTGCCCCAGGCCACCATTGTGGCGATTTTGTGCCCAAGCACTAAAGGAAGTTATTCCGGTGGCCTTCTCAAACATTGTGATTCCCACATTGAGCGCCGACAGGAGGTCGCGCACCTGGAAAAAGCGCTCCTTGACCCATTCCACCCTGGCGGTGACTTCTCGACTCAAATAGGGGCCTTCCAATTCGGCCAAAACATTCTGAGAGGGAGCGGGCAGGTGATCCACGCCTTTGAGTTTCGCCTCAAAATTTTCCAAAAAGCGGGGCAGGGGAATCCCCAGGCCATCTTCAACAATTTGACGAAGCATGGAATACGATGGAGTGCCTCCGGCCAAAAGAATTTTGAGCCGTCTGGTATAGATGCCGGCATTGATGGCCAGACGGGTAAGCGTAAGATCGTGCAAATCCCTCTGCCGCCTGGCCTCGCCAAGCAACAAATGGTTGAGTAGCCGTCTGGCGCGTTTTATTTCCTGCGCTGAAACTTGTTCCAAATTGGCGTTTTCGGGTTCGATCAAAGTTGTGATCGGCCGATCATTCACTAAGTCAGACAAGGAAATATTGCCCACTCTGGAAGTTTTATAAACCGTTTCAAAGGCCACATCCCTTTGGGTTAAAGTTTGTCCAGTTCGAGGATCTACATCTGTGGTTATGATCTTTTTCAATCGGGATTTTGAAGCAACCGGAGCAAGTATCTGTTTCACTTGAATAATCCTCTCTCCTATAAAGGCAGCACCATTCGCCTCTCTTTCTCTCAAATGAGGCGAGTGAATGTCGAGGATTCCACCGGATTCCAATTTTTCCAAAAATCGGACGGCGTCCAGGTTCAAGGCCTGCAATACCGATTCCATGACAAAATAAGAAATGCGGTTGCGCCCATTGATGATCGTCTCTCTAAGAAATCTAAGAGGCATGCCAGTTTCATCTGACAACTCTTTTAAAGTTTTACCCGATTCTCGAAATGTCCAGGCCAAGCGCTGGTGAATGTGTCTGGACACTTCTCTCAGCACCGCTCTGGAAAGAAGTGACCTCGATTCGATACCATCCCACGAAATGTGGTTTTTTAAGTCCCCGGCATACTGAAAAACCTCGGAAAGTTTAAGGCCCAGCATGTGCGCAGTTTGGATCATGCTAATCAAATTTATTGGCCGCACTGCCAATTTTTTGTTAGGGGAATAAGAATGGCGTTCTAAAATAGCGGCCTTAAAACGCATGAGTTCAATATTACCTTCCGGCACAAGGCCATTTAAAAAAATATCCTCCAAATCGCGTTGAATCTTGTTGTAAAGCTGCCTTTCGCGCTCTTCAATTTCTCCCTTTCTCCACAGGCCAAAAGGTATTTTACCCTCGCGGGATGCACGCATCACCACCTTATCACGCAACGAAATTTCCACACTCCTTAAAAATTCGTCTGCGCTAACATTCAACTTGGCCAATAGTTCAAGGAATGCGGCAAAACGGGGAAGGCCCATGCCCTCCACCACTCCGTAGAGAAGTTTGGGCGCTATGCCAGTCTGTTCGGCCAATTCATCCAAAGAAAGATTTTTCTCCCTTGCAGTTTGTTCAATCAGGTCAGACAGGTATAAATGCACGCGCTTAAAAATGCGCCACTTCTGTTCATCGCTCAGTGAAGGTTTGCCTTTGATAATATTTTCAGGATCGATATGATTTTTGAGATGGCCAAAGTGTTGGAGGAAGTCGGCCACTGGTGTACCAAAGGCATTGCTCACTTCAAAGACATCCGTTATGCGAGGATTTTCCGCCAAGTCACTCCATCCGTTGAGCATATCGTTGACTTCCACGGTAGTGATGGTCGCTTTGTGGGTGTGCACCACTTTCTTGAGTTCTGCAAACAAAACTTTGGCAGATATTTGGCACACTCCCGCCCACACAGGTGAACACAAATTCAAAATCAAAAAGGATAAAACCAGTTTGGCCATATCAAAAAACCACCCCGTCCAATAAAAATAAGTCGTCTTCGCCCTTTAATCTCAAGGCCAAAATCTCGGCGGCCTGGAAATATCTTGGCCAAGAAAAAGAGAGGATTGATTCACCAAATATAAAGGCAACTCTGCGGGATTCATTCATTCCCATCATAATTTTAAAATCTTGTTCCGATAAACCCAAGTCCTCTTTGCGCTGGTTTATATTATTCTTTATTTGGGCCACTGCTTGGCCAAGACGGTTTTCGGACAAACGGTTAAAATTTATCCTGTCTATAGCGACGAGATCGGAAAAATTTTGATGGCCGAGAAAATCCCGCATACTTATTCCCAGGAAGTGACTAAATTTCACTATCGTGTAAACTTGCCCATAACCAATATTGTTTTTCTGTCTCACAGGAGCGATTTCAATACCTGTCGATTTTTTGAGTTCGCTTAGGGGAATATTGACAGATTTCAAAAATTCTATGGCCTGATTAAAGCGCTCCCGTAACTGTTCCAAATGGCCGAGCACTCTCGGACTAAAGTACACACCTTCAAGTTCGGCCAACACAACTTTGGACTCTAAGGGAATGCGATCAAAATTTTTCAATTTGGCCTCAAAATTTCGCAAAAAAACATCGAGGGGGATACCCCATCCATCTTCGACTATTTGACGCAGGACTGGAACAGAAGGTGTCATTTCTCCCAACAGAGTTCTCCGCACATTTCTTATAAAGAGATGACTTTTTATGGCCAAACCAGAGAGAGTGAGATCATGTAAATCTCTTTGCCTTCTGGCCTCGTTTAAAAGTAAATGTGTTAAAAGCCGTTTGGCCCTATCCAATTCTTCTCTAGAAATTTGTTCAATTTTGATATTGTTAGGTTTCACCAAATCTTTTACCGGGGCCTCGCTAACTAATTCTGACAAAGTGATGTGAGTGACTCGAGAAAATTTGTAAATACTTGCAAAATGAATTTTTCTTTGAGTTAAACCTTTACCAGTTTGAGTATCCACAGATTTTACTGTCAACAATCCCAATCTCGTGGGAGATATTACACTGGCCAAAAGTTCCCCAACCTCTAAGATTCTCCTGCCTATAAATTGATTGTAGGCCTGACTTTTTTTTAACGAATTCCTCTGCAAAGCAAACATTGTACCTGGCCTGGAACTGTCAATCCCAATTTCTTTGAGCGATTCTAATTTTTCAAGAAATAAGATGGAATCACTGTCCAAAGTTTGCAAAATTCTCTCCATAACTGAATAGCGGGGTATCATTTCCCTCCATCCAAAAATATTTTTAAGATAGGGCCGAGACACTTCTATCTTTTGAGACAACTCTTCCAAAGTGACTTTTGAATGAGTGACGGTCTCGACAAAATGTTTGTGAATCCTGCGCAAAAAAACATTGATTTCTCCTGGCGTCAATAAATCCCTCTGCTCTATACCGGCCAATTTTGCGTGTTCTTTTAAATTTCCAGCATGTTTTAAGACTACGGAAGGATTGACTCCCAAGATATGGGCAATTTGCAAAATCCAAGGTAGAGTCAATTTTTTGTTTCTCTTAGAACCTCTCAAACGAACGCCTCGTTGGCGAAACATGTTTCTAAAGCGCATAATATCTGTGCCATATTCCAAAGAAAAATTTTCAAAAATTTGATTGAGGTCACTATCAATGCGATCAAAAAGATTTTGAGCAAATTGTTCGCTTTCTCTATTGTTCCATAAAATGTATTGACTCTTCGCTCTTTGTTTAGATATTTGCAATTGTTGAACGGCCATTTCGACATGTTTAAAAAAATCTACTGGATCGGCATCGAGTTTAACCAATAATTTTAACAGCGTTGGGACACGAGGCAGTCCCGCATCTAACACTATCTGGTGAAGAAGTTTAGGCATCACGCCAATTTGGCCAGCGAGGCCTTCCAAAGAAAGATTATTATCGTGTTGCATTTGCTCAATCAGGCCCGACAAGTGCAAATGTGTTCGTGTAAAAATGTACTGTTTCCGAGCGCCTGTCAACACAGGTTTATTTTTGATAATTTTCTCAGGATCAATATGATTTTTGAGATTGCCGGCATGTTGGAACAGATCGGCCACACTGGCCCCAACGGCATTGGCCACTTCAAATAAATCCAGCACGCGGGGATTTTGGCCTGCTTCGCTCCACCCACCCAGCATACCGTTGACTTCTACATTAGTGATGGTGGCCTTGTGGGCGTAAACCACATTTCTCAGTTCGGCAAATAATTTGGGCACAAATTCGGAAGACAATAAAATTTTAGCGGAAGTTTGACAAGTATTTGCATGTGTGGCCTGAACGAGAAAAGTCAAAAACATAAGGGGAAAACCCAGCTTGATCATCTTAAAAGGCCACCCCGTCCAATAAAAACAAGTCGTCTTCATCCTTTAACCTCAAGGCCAAAATCTCGGAGGCCTGGAAGTAGCGGAACCAGGGGAAAGTTATGCCCGTATCGACGGAAAACAAAGGGGCCAATTTGTTTTCTCCAATAGCGCCCAACATAATTTCAAAATCCCGATTGGATAGATTCAAGCTCTCGCTGCGCCGTTTGATATTGGTTTTGATGGTATTGATGGCCTGGAGAATATCATCATCGGACATGCGTTTAAAATCGAGGCGATCGGCATCCACTAAGTTGGCCAAATCTTTTTTGCCCAAAAAATCTTGCAGACTGATGCCCAAAAAGCGGCATATTTTAACAACTGTATAAATTTGTTCGTGGCCATCCCCTCTCGTAGAGGGCCTAAAGGCGCGAATACCAGTGGCCGCTTCAAAATCTTGCATCTCTACCTTGAGTGCCAACAAAATTTTCCGCACTTGTTCAAAGCGTTCTTTCACTCGCTTCATGTTGTTTTCAACTCCCTCACTCAAATAGGGGCCTTCCAATTCGCCCAAAGCGTTGCGGGAGGCCAGAGAAATGTTCTCCAATTCCTCAAACTTGGATTCAAAGTTTTCCAAAAAGCGGGGCAGGGGAATTTCCAATCCTCTTTCGACTAACTGGTGAAGCGTCAAATAGAACGGAGTTATTGCGCCAGATAAAATGCGCCTGACTGTGTGACCGTAGAGATGGGCCTTGATGGCCAGACCAGTAAGACTTCTACCGTGAGAGATTTTCTGCCGCATGGCCTCACTTAAAAGCAAATGGGCCAAAAGCCGCTTGGCGCGCTTGATCTCATCGCGCGGAACTTTTTCAAGTATGGCCCGTTGGGGATCGATCAAAGTTTCTATAGGCCTTTCACCCACCAAGTCTGACAACGAAATATTGCCCACTCTTGAGGCCTTATAAACCGTTTTAAAAGATATATCCCTTTGAGTTAAATCCTGTCTCGTCCGGGTATTTATATTTTTGGTTATCAATTGTGCTTCCAGCTTAAACTTTGTAGAAAAGGGAGTCAGAAGTTCCATAATTTTTAAAATTCTCCCCCCCATAAAAGTGGTATCTCTTGGCCCCGCTAAATTGGCCTCGACTTTGGGGCCAGCAACGCCGGAAACCGAGAGTGAATGAATGTCAAATGCTTTTGTCGACTCCAGTTGTTCAAAAAAGCGGATCACATTTAAATCCCAAACCGCCAAAATACGCTCCATGCTCTGGTAGGAAATCAAGTTTTTCCCTCTGATCACATCTTGCAAATATGTTACGGGTATTTCCGATCTGAGAGACAACATTGCCAATCCCATACCCGATTCCTTAAACATTAAAACTAAATGCTGATGGGCCAATTTCGACAATTCCTTCAATTTTGCCTTGGACAACAATGTTCTCGATTCTATGCCATCCATCACGGCGTGTGATTTTAAATCTCTGGAGTATTTTAAAACTTGGGAAGGGCCCATTCCCAACATGCGGGCGGTTTGAAAAATTTTGGCCAAAGTCAACTTGCGCCTCTTGCGAATTTTGGACAATCGTTCAGGTGTATAATGATATTGATATTGATAAAGCATATATTTAAAACGCATAACATCACTGTTGTGGTCTGGCAGATCGATCTCGCTAAAAATTTCCCTGAGCGAGAAATTTATGGCATCGAAATACTTAATTTCACGCGCTCTAACATATCCCCTTGCCCAAGTTTTCGTCGTTTCTTTGGCCTTGTGAGATACCGATTTATTGAAAATCTCCAGCAAAGATGCTTCTACGCTTTTCACAAAACCTACTGGATCGGCATCTAATTTGGCCAATATGGCCAACAATACGGGTGCGCGGGGAAGTTTCATGCCTACCACTATCCCGTGAAACAATTTAGGCGGCATGCCCACCTGTTCGGCCAATTCATCCAAAGAGAGACGGCGATTGTGCAAATTCTGTTCAATAAGAGAGACCAGATTAAAATGCACTTTCTCAAAAATGCGCCTTCTCTGTTCTTTGCTCAAGGGCGTTTTGTCCATAACGATCCCGGAAAGATCGATATGATTTTTGAGATTGCCAGCGTGATCCAATAAATTGGCAACGGAAGTTCCAAAGGCATGACTCACTTCAAACACATCTGTAATGCGGGGATTTCGGCCTGCTTCGCTCCACCCGTTGAGCATATCGTTGACTTCCACATTGGTGATGGTGGCCCTGTTGTTATAAACCACTTCTCTGAGTTCACCAAACAGGTTGAAAAAAAAGTCCGCCACCAAAAATTTGCCCTGCGAAGATGCCGAAGACAGCAAAACCCTGGCCGGGGTTTCGCACTCCCCTGCATTGGCCGTCCAGACGGGGGTGCTTAAAATCAAAAAGAACAATAAAACCAATTTTTTCATCTAAAAAACCACTCCTTCCAGAAAAAATAAATCGTCTTCACCTTCTCTGGTCAAAATCTCGGCCATTTGAAAATAGCGATACCAGGGAAAAGACATGCCTGTGCCAATGGAAAATAAAGGGGCCAAATGGTTTTTTTCAAGGACACCCAGCATGATTTCCATGTCCTGATCCCGAATACCGAGTCTCTCTCTGCGCTGTTTAAAGTTGGCCTTGACAACATTGATTGCCCTTCTGAGTCCGTCGTCTGTCATGTGTTCAACATTGATGCGATCCCTATTCACTAACTGGGCCAAACCTTTTTCACTCAAAAAATCTTGCAGACTGATGCCAAGAAAACGACTTATTTTAACTGCGGTATAAATTTGCCTATAACCGGGGTATTGTTCAGAAAATGAAACTCCCGTGGCACGATTTAAAGACTTCTTCATTTTTAATGTCGATAAAAGTTTTTGTAATTCCTCAAAGCGTTGTTTCACTCTTTCAAGATTGGCCTGGACTCTCTCACTCAAGTAGGGGCCATCCAATTCGGCCAAAACCTTGCCAGAGAAAAGGGGAACACCGTCCAGCGCTTCGAGCTTGTCTTCAAAGTTTTTAAGAAAGCGGGGCAAGGGAATACCCAACCCTTCTTCAACCAACCGGCGAAGGGACAAATAGTGCGGCGTTTTTTTGCCGGAGAGATTATTTTTCACTGTCCCCGTATAGAGATGGGCCTTGATGGCCAGGCCAGCGAGATTGATACCGCGGGAGATTTTCTGCCGCATGGCCTCGTTCAAAAGTAAACGGGCCAAAAGCTGCCTGGCCCGCGCAATCTCTTGTTGGGGAACCATCTCAAGATTGGCCCGATGGGGTTCCAGCAAAGTTTCTATAGGGCGGTCGCTCACCAAATCCGACAGTGAAATATTACCCACTCTTGAGGCCTTGTAAACCGTTTCAAAAGAAACATCTCTCTCTGTTAGAAATGTTCTGGTTTGGGTATTCATATTTTTGGTGATGAGCTTCTGCAATCTATTGCTCGAAGAAAAAGGGGCCAAAACTTCCTGAATTTTAAGAATCCTACCCCCCATAAAAGCGGTGTCCTGCGCCTTCTGACCGGCCTCGTCCGTCTGTATCTCCAAAACATGAGACGCAACGGGCGCATGGACATCGAGCACTTTTTCCAATTCCAACTTTTCCAAAAAATCAAAGGCGGTTGAATCCCAAATCGACAAAATTTGCTCCATACACTGATAGCTAATCAACTTTTTCCCCTGGATAATAGACCTAAGGTAATCGAAAGGGACTTCCGACTTCAGAGAAATTTCCGACAATCCCATTTTTGACTCGTTTAAGTAAAGAATAAAATGCTGATGCACCAGTTTGGACAATTCATCTAACCTCTCTTCCGGCAACAATGTCCTCGATTCTATACCCTCCATCACGGCATAGGATTTTAAACTTCTGGCGTGTTTTAAAACCTGGGAAGGCCTCATTCCCAACATGCGGGCAGTTTGGAAGACTTTGCGCAAAGTGAGCCTTCTTCTCTTGGAGTTTTCGGCCAAACTGCGATGGTAGTAGCGAGAAATTAAGGCCCTCTTAAAATGTGTGGCATCGCTGTCGAAGTCCGTCAAATCCAACTGGTCAAAAATTTCTTTCAATTGAAAACTGATGGCATCCAAACGATCGACTTCTCTCCTTTTGATACTCTTTTTTACCCATTGAGCGTAATGGGCCTTTTCATTGGCCCTCAGCGGCCTATGAGGCACTTCCCGCAAAGAGTTTTCTACGCCTTTAAAAAAATCCACGGGATCGGCATCTAATTTGGCCAATATGGCCAACAATAAGGGCGCGCGGGGAAGTTTCATGCCCACTACTATCCCGTGAAACAATTTGGGTGGCATGCCCGTTTGATTGGCCAAATCATCCAAAGAAAGATGCCGTTCATGCAAAGTTTTCTCAATTAGGCCAAATAAATGGGAATGTACCCGCTTAAAAATGAACTTCCTCTGTTCCCCGCTCAAGGATGGTTTGTCCATAACGATCCCGGAAAGATCGATATGATTTTTGAGGTTGCCAGCGTAATCCAACAAATTGGCAACAGAAGTTCCAAAAGCATTGCCGACTTCAAACACATCGGCGACGCGGGGATTTCGGCCTGCTTCACTCCACCCGCCCAGCATATCGTTGACTTCCATGTTAGTGATAGTGGCCCTGTTGGTATAAACCACTTCTTTGAGTTCCCCAAACAGGTTGAAAAAAAAGTCCGCCGCCAAAAATTTGCCCTGTGAAGGTGTCGAAGACAGTAAAACCCTGGCCGGGGCCTGACATTCCCCTACGGCAGTGGCCCAGGCGGTGGGTACAAACCAACTCCCCAGGCCCAGGATGGCCAAATAAAAAGACAACTTCATAACGCGTTGAAATATAAAAACTGTCTTTATTTGTCAAATGGAGGTTGGTTTTTTTACTGGATCAACTTCCCCTTGGCCCCTTTCATAAAATCGTCTATGTCTGATTGAGTCATACTGACCGAGGCCGGATAAGTCATCAGAATTTGGTGGGTTTGTTGCCTCCCAAAAAAGTGGTGTTCGACAAAGGCGATCTTTTGGCGCTTATAGTCTAAATAGTGCCCCCAGATGGCCAATTTGTGATGCCCCCCTTCTTTCGTCCAAGTGTGCTTTTCCGCCTGCCATTGGGTAATGTTGATCAACGCCAAAGTTTCCCGTTTGTGGCGGGCGAAGTTTTCAAAAAAGTGGCGGGGAGGCCCCCCTTCCAACGGTCGCTCACGCTGGGCCGAGCGCAAAGTTCCCAACACCCGTGCATTGCCTTTCAATTGCCAGAGTTGAACCCCGTCGCTCTGGCGCACCAAGTGCCACGCTTCATCCCACTGGGTGCCCGTGGCCCAGACTTTAGGTAAAATGAAAAAGATGATTCCGCAAACGAGTTTCCAATTTGTTTTCATACTATCCCCTCTATTTGGCCCCATTCCCCAGCACATCCTTGAGTGCGACCCATTCCTCGACCTCTCGGCCGCGCCAGTTTTTAAAACTGACTTTGACTTGCCCTGAACGCACCTTCTCGATTTTTCCCGCCGAGGTTCGGCCAAACGGGCCGATATAAGAAATCTGATCGCCGACGCCCAAGCGCCCGTTGGCCACTCTGAGGGGGCGGTACAAGCGGTCGCCCTCGACGATTCTGTCCCATTCATAACCGCTCCGGTCGCGGTAGTGGATTTTGGCGCGGGCGGGGCCTGAAGGATTGAGGGAAGAATTGCCCAAAAGTTCTGTCACTTTGCCGTTGTAGACATTGTCCCCCACTCCGATGGAAACTGATTGGCCCAATTTGGGTTTGGCCCGGCCTCCACTGGCCGCCTCTTCCAAGGCCTGTCGAGTGGAGGCCCGTGAAGTAGTGCCCGAACTCCAATTTTGAAAGCGCTGGGAGAGATCGGAAAAAAAAGACTTTTGCGCCGGGGCGGCCACTGGACGGGGGTCTTTGATCCCGTACCGGCGGTTAAATGAGCGCTCCAACCGATCGTAAATTCTCTGCTCGCTTCTGGCCAGGCCATAAAATCCACTGTGGGAGGAATTCAAACGGTTGACCTTCATGCCATATTCCAAGTGGGGCGGGCGCATCCACTTTTTGCCGTCCCAAAAGACTTGCCCGGCACTGCTCGTCCAACCCCACTCGGTGGAACCCCGTGGGCCAGCTTCGGGAATGTAGGCCTTGAGTCCACTGTCCCAAACTTCTTTGGGCCTTGCCGGAACGGCCGGGGCCGCCTCGGACACTGCCGCCTGTACCGGCCTGGAAGGAGTTGCCGCTGCCGCCTGGGGTGCGGGTTTGGGTTTGAGGGCATTGGCCGGATTGAGGGGGGAATTTTTGGGAATCTCAGAGCGAACGGTGGCGGACTTCAGGCCGTTGAATCCAAAGTTCGAGGCCGGGGGGCCACTTTTCGGCGCTTGTGCTGCAACTTGAGTCTGCACCCTACTCACTCCAAGGCCCAGCAAAGTCTGATCCATTCTCTGTCTCAAAGATCGGGCGGTCTGCCCCACAAATCCGGCACTGTCGGCGATGGCCCGCCTCGACCTGGCCCCCCCCTCCCGGGCCTTCTCCGCTCCCCGCTGCAAACTCTGGCGGGTTCTCTGCGCCCCCTCCCTGGCCGCCTGGCCAACTCTGGCCACTCCGGCAGCGGCCCGCTCCTGGCCCCGCCGCACGGCCGCACCCGTATTGGCCAGGCCCTGTCTGGCGCTCTGTCCGGCGCGGATGGTATTGCGGGTGAGTTTTCCCGCCATTCTGCCCGCCTGATAACCGGCATTGGCCACCGCCTGCTTGACCCCTGCACGGTCGCTCAACTGATCCAACCTGTGAAAGGCCCTGCCGGCGGCGACCGCTCCTCTCCCCACCGCCAGAGTCCCTCGGCCCACCACCCGGGCAGCACTGGCCACCCCCTTGCTGAAACCGATCGCCCTTCGCCCTATGGTCGACCTGGAGGCGAGCCGTTCCGCGGCCTGAACCCCCCGGCGCGCCGCTTGAGCGGCCCTTTGAGAGGCGGCGATAATGCGGGGGTTGTCTTTGAGTGCCGCCAGGGCACGGCCCAAACGGGGCACTTGGGTGGCCGCCCGGGGGCCATATTTGACCAGCGCGATCGCCCCCGTAGGGGGGGCCAAAATGTCACTGAGAAGGTGGCAAACCACATCCGCCTTGTCCCTGGCCGGTAGACACCAAAAGTGCTCCACCTGCTCACCCACTGCATGGTAAATTCTGGCCAGGGCGAAAGTCCCTATTGCGTTGTCCATTTTGATTAAAGCGACGGCCTTCCTCACTTTTGGCGGCAAGGCCAGGGAAGTGTCCAAATAGGCGCGCTGGTATTCGCTGTGCAAATACAGTTGGGCCGAATCCATTGCCTCGGAGGCCCAATCTGAGGTTCCCGAAACAGCGCCGGAAACCGCCTCGCCGGTCTTTTCCCGGGCCTCGGCACTGGTGGCATTGGCCCACACCCACTTCATAATTTCCCAAGTAAAACGCAAAATGCTCCCGATAGAGTTGAGCGCTCCGCCTCCACACCCGGCGGCCAATTCCCACAAAGTTTGCCCCAATCCGGCAGTCGCCACACTGGCCTCGCCCTCACTACAGCGCGGGGCCACCGCCATGGCCAACTCCCGTGCAAAATCCGCTTCGGGCGGTTCCCGTTCCTCCGGCGGAGTCAACTCCGGCGGGCAAGAGGCCGACGGCGGGCCAGTCGCCACGGAAAGCAGGGCCTCCACTTCACTCTGCAAATCGGTGATCTCGCCGACTTTCCTCTCCAAGGTGCTTTGGTGGAGGTAGAACAGGCGGCCAGGACGGCCATCTTTAAAGTGCACGCGCAGAGCGCGCTTGAGGCCCCGGTCACTCCCAGGCACCCGCTCCATAAAGGCCACCTGCTCGGGGCGCAGGACATCCCCGTGGGAGCGCAGGCCTGCGCTGAACTGGTCAACTTCCTGCATGATGGTTCCGCTCTTGAGGTAGTAGAGTCTCGAAGACAGGGAAGCGGTTTCCTCTGCTCGGAGAGAATCAAAAATGGGGAGGTAAAAAAGGCAAAATGCCACCAAAATCAAGGCCTTCACCCTTCCCGTATCGGCCGGTTTTGGGGCAAACTTTATGGGTTTTCACTGGCCTAGTTGCATTTTTATGCAACCTAAGCTATACTGCAAGAAGTTGTAATATAATGCAACTCTGAGGTAAGAGTCCCGATGAGAAAATTAGAGCAAGAATTTCTCGTTTATGAAGGTGAATATTTTGAAGTAGAATTTTACTTTAATAACAAGGGGAATATTTTAATTTGGAGTGACTTTATAAATTTGATAGATAGGGAACAGGCCACTTTTTTGGCCACTGTAGAAAAAATAGCTAATGCACCTCCTGGAGTTATACATCCCAAAACTATTTTCAATATTGAGGATAGCAAAAATAAAATTTGGGCCATTAAATTTGGAAAAAATAGGTTTTGTTCATTTTTTTACGAAGGGAAAAAAATTATCATTACTAATGCTTACAAAAAGAAATCCCAAAAAAATACAAGGAAGGAGGCCCTGCAAATAAAAAAGGCCTCACAATACAAGAAGGATTATCAAAATCGAATAAAAATAGATACCTACTACCCTAAAATCGAGGATTTATAATGAAAAAGAAAAAACCATCACTCTTTAAAAAAATGATGAAAAACAAAAACTTTAAAAAGAAATATGAAGAAGAAAAGCGCATTTTTGAAATTGAATACCAATTGGCCCAAATTATGGAATGTCGAGGTATCATTCAAAAAGACTTGGCCGATAAACTCGGTGTAGACAAAAGTGTTGTGAGTAAAGACCTTTCTGGTGCTTTAAAGAAAGCAAGAGTCAAAAAATTGCAGGCCATAGCAGAAGCGTTGGATTGTGTGTTCATTCCTCTCTTTGTTCCAAGAAACAAAAAGTCTGAACTTGAAGAGCACTATAACACTATTATGGAAGAGGCCAAAAAAGCATGACAACAATCTCGGCCACACTGGATCGGGCCTACTTTGGAGCGGGTTGCTTTTGGGGCGTAGAAGAGGCCTTCCGCCAACTGGACGGCGTGGTGGAAACCAGCGTCGGTTACCAGGGGGGAACTCCCCCCGCCCAGGGACAAAATGTCACCTACGAAGAAGTTTGCGCTGGAAAAACGGGACACGCCGAAGTGGCCGAAGTGGTGTATTACCCCCAACACATTTCCTATGTGCGTTTGCTGCAAATTTTCTGGAGTATTCACGACCCCACCCAAGTGGGCCGCCAAGGAGTGGATGTCGGTGACCAATACCGCTCGGCAATTTTCACCACCAGTGAGGCCCAACACCGGGAGGCCCTGCAAAGCAAGGCCCAACTGGAGAGCGAGGGCCATCTTCACGCCCCCATCGCCACCCAAATTCTGCCCTACTCTCCCTTTTACCGGGCCGAGGAATACCACCAGCAGTATTATGCTAAGCGGGGCGGGGGGAGTTGTGGCCGGTGAAAATCCCTAATGTACCCAATCAAGGAAATACCACATAGTAAGTCCAATACCTAAAGAAATTGGAGATACAACAATTATCAGAGCAACTGGACAGGCCACACCGAAAACGACCGTTTTAAAAACGATGGCCGATTTGTGGGGATGGGATAGGCCAAGCCGTCGCAACCCCCTCAAAAGCTGTCCGTTCGCCATTGATAAATTATTTAATTCGCTTATATATATCAATATTTCTCTTGGCCAAGTTGGAGTGGCCACCATCTCCCGCAGGCCCTGGCGAGTCAACACACTCCGTACAATTCCCTCGGAGGCCCTGATTTCGGCCAAATTCCGCAGAACACTGAACAGCGTTTTAATAGCTTGCTCTTCCCTCTCTCCCCACACTCCCTCGGCCCCCTTTCTCTCCAACGAGTGGATGGCCGGCCGAGTGAGTTCGAGAAATTCCTGCCTCAATGGACCACTATCGGTGACTAAATCCTTTATGTGCTGCAGTTCGTGCTTGTTCGAGAGATTGGCCGTTCGGGAATTGACGAAAAATGCTGCTTTTGAATTTTCTTCGCTAAACCACGCGAGAGTGATGTGGCCACCTACATTTCTTTCCATGTGGGTATCGACAAAGACGGGGATGCCGGAGGCCTTTAATTCTCTAAAAATTTTGCCGAAGGCACTCCCGTAGAGGCCGTTTTGCGGAGGAGAATCGACCTCTACAGCTTCCAATAGAACGCCATCCGAGTATTTAATCCGCCGGTAGATGCCCCTGCCTCCACTGGCCTCCAAGGCATCCATCGCGGCCCGAGTTTTTGGGGAAACCTGGGCGGGAAAGACACCAATTGTATGCGCGCTCACGGGCCGCTCCCCACCATTCATACTCCTCGCCAGTCTTGGCCAAACAGTAGAACCGTCTTCATGTTCGGTTTTCAACAAAAAGTCCGCCAAACTCCGGCAATCTTCCTGGGAAGAGGCCTGGGCGGCAAAGAAAAGGAGGGCCACTGCAACCCAAGGCCGCACTCTCTGCCAAACCGTTGTTTTACCCAAAATTGCTGCCATGGCCACTATTTATTCAACAAATAGCACAAGGTATAGGCCCCCGCTCCGACACCTATATAAGCTCCAAACAACTGGTGGGAGAGCAAAACGAAATGGCCACTTAGAGAACCCATATTTTGGATAATGGGAGATGGCATGAGCATTGAATGGAGAACTGAAGCGAGGCCACCGTAGGCAATGGGTTCGCCTATACCCAAAACCACTTCAATTTCTTCACTGTCCCCTGTCCGCTTGCCAAGGCCACACATGGCCAAAGAATAGGCACCTATCGCCACCAACGACAGGGTTCCACGAAAAAACCCAACGGCCCCCGCCATTTGAATTTCCGTATCGGGATCGACGATTTCGGCATAAATTTCGTCCCTCTCTTCACATTCCCGCAGAGTGGCCACTTCGGGACTGTATCCGTCACCATCTCCTTTAATCTGACAACGGGGAGTGCCATCCTGGTTGAAAAGAACGGCAGTGGCCATAGCGTAAGCATTGGCATAACTGAGGCCCACAAGGCCCAAGAAAAGAAGTTTTCGCAGACTCATAAAAACACCTCCAAAAGAAATACTGGCAGGCAGCATTACCCACTCTTGATGCAAAATGCCAAAAAAATTGGCCAAAATCAACGGTTTTTTTCTATCCCTGAAAATTTTACCCGGTTATGACTTCATAAGTCATAAAAACTTGACTTCCGTTTAAAAACAGAAAATTCTATGCCCTATGCGCCTCCCGAAAATCGTCTTTCTTCCGCTGGCCCTATTTCAACTTCACGCCCCTTCCGCAGCAACCCCCATTCTGCTCAATCAAGACGGCACCCCCCGCTGCCAAATACAGGGCGAAGGCATTGCGTTTTTGTCTTCTGGGCCTGGAAAAGATTTTGTTATGGCCAATGGCGAAGAAAATTTGCGGCCATGTAATGGCCAGGATGCCCTTTATGCCGGCATCGTCCTGGCACCGCCGGAGGTTCAGATGGCGGGAATCATTCCCCCGGCATTAAGGGCCTCGTTTCTCTTGGCCACTTTTGCCATCCAGACCACTCATGCCACCCTCACCTGCACTATCGTCAAATTCCCTTCAAAATCAAAAGTTGGAGATGCCTTCACCATCGGACTTTTGACACCGGCATTTGGCATCATCCAATCCAGTTTGATCACCGTTGCAGGCCTAGGTTACCAAAAATTGGCCTACGGCAAATACCTGCTAAAAAGTACCGGCCTGGCCGCCCTGGTTTCCGCTGGAACTTATTTTTTATGCCAACCTCACGACGACGACTCGGATTCCATTCCCTTGCTTCAAAACGAGGATTAGTTACACGATCTTCTTGAACATAAGGACATGGGGGCCAATATCCTCAACTTCAAAGGGTTCACCGATCTTTTCAAAACCCACTTTCTGGTAATAGCCCTGGGCCGAAGTGCGGGCATGGCACCACAACAAGGTGCATAGATTCTGTTCGATAATGGGAAAGGCCATTTTTAGCAGAGCACTAGAAAACCCCTGCCCCTGGTATTCCGGCAGGGTGGCCATGCCCCGCAGTTGGTATTGGTAGGGGTCTTCAAAGTTGGAATGCCGTTCAAAATAAAAGCTCGCCACGCTGACCAAGTGGGCATCGACAAAGCCTCCCAAATGAAAACTTTGCTCCGCCTCATCATCCTCGAATACACAGGTTTGGCGGGGCCTTCCCGGGCGCAACATTTGTTGGCGAATGGAGTAGGTGTCACTGGCATTGATGCGCAAAATATCCAAATTGAACTCCGCTTTTTCGGGTTGGGCCACTGTAAAGTTTAGATTTTAGGCCAAACTTCAAGAAAAGTCATCCCCGCAAAGAGACGGGCCTAATAGGTGCGCGAAATTTTAAAAAGTTTTTCCATGGTTAAAACCCCTAAAACGCGGGCAAAAAAAGCAAAGGGGGTCGAGGCAATGCCCGAGTGTGGGCCTTGCCAATCCGCCTTGAGAGAGAACAAACAACGCCGTTTGCCACCCATCCGTTTTTCCCGCACGGCAATAGTTCCGGTTAGGCCTTGGAGAAAGCCACTGGCAAAGCGAAAAGGGTAGTCGCCGGGCGCTTTCATCGGCGGCAATTGGAATTGTAAAACCATACTGAAGGGAAGCAAGGTGTGATCCAGGCGAAAAAAAATCTCTTGCCGTTTCAAGTGGTAGCGACTCTCTTTGATCAGGCCCACCCACTCGCTATAGCGCGCATATTGGGAAATGCGCGATAGGGCCAATTGGCAAGACTTGCTGTGCAGGCCAGTGACGAGATAGTCAAGGGATTGGCGTTTGCCGGGGAGGTCTTGAATGGTGGCGCGGGCATGAACGCCACCCTTGACAATGTATTGGCGAATTTTGACTGGCCAAGTTTCAAACTTTGCCAGAGGAGAGTCCGCACTTGCGTCGGCACTGGTATCGAGGGCCAACAATGGGCCACACCAACACAACCACACTCCCCAGATTGGCCATTTCCAATGCACGCTTTTTTTCCTAGACTCCTCAAGTTTGATACGACTAAAATCATTTTACAATGCTTAGAAGCTATCTTAAAAGTGGCCCCGTAGCGAAAGTGCTTGGGAAGGATGAGAGGAAAAATGCCCGGAGGTGTGCCCATAGGCACATTGAGGACATTTTTACTCGAAGACGCACCCAAGTGCTATTGCGGCCGTTTGCAGCAGGGGGGACTTTTAAGACAGACTCCTCAAGTTTGATACGACTAAAATCATTTTACAATGCTTAGAAGCTATCTTAAAAGTGGCCCCGTAGCGAAAGTGCTTGGGAAGGATGAGAGGAAAAATGCCCGGAGGTGTGCCCATAGGCACATTGAGGACATTTTTACTCGAAGACGCACCCAAGTGCTATTGCGGCCGTTTGCAGCAGGGGGGACTTTTAAGACAGAAATAATGGATGACCGCCCTTTTTAACCGGGGACTGGTTACCCCATGTAAAAGTCTGAATAATGGACTTTTACAAACCCAAAAGGAGGGCCATCCAAATGAAAAATGTACTTTATGTGGGATTAGATGTCGACGACAAGTCTTTTCACGGAGGGGGATTCTGTGAAGCAACAGGAGAAACTTTGGAATTTAAATGCAAGGCAACAAACGCCAAATTACTGGGAAAACTCAAAAAACTCGAAGGCCAAGGATTTCAGTTGAAAACCTGCCATGAAGCAAGTTACATGGGCAATTCCCTTCACCGCTATTTAATCTCCAAGGGGATCGATAGCACGATCATTGCGCCTTCGATGATTCCCGAGTTAGCGAGCGGACGGGTGAAAACCGATCGAGTCGATAGCAACAAACTTGCCAAGTATTTTGCAAAAGGACTTTTAACGCCCGTTTATATTCCTGACAAAGTTGACGAACAGGCCAGAGACATTATCCGCTCCCGTAGATTTTTTGTTGAGCAACGAAAATCTCTAAAAAATCACATTGTATCGACTTTAAAGCGATACGGACTCAAATATAATGAAGGCGGGGAAAACAAGTCATATTGGACAATTTCGCATATGGCGTGGATTCGCAGGGAAATAAAAACTTTGGACGACTCAGGCAGGATAAATCTGGAATTTCTTCTTGGGCAATGTGAAAGGATGAATGACTGTATTGAGGAATACGATAAAAAAATCGAAGAATTGTCGGAACTGAAAAGGTATAAAAAGAAAAAAAATGCTCTTACTTGTTTTAGAGGTATAAGCACTTTTTCTGCAATGGCGTTGATAACGGAGATTGGAGATATTGAAAGATTTTCCCACCCATCGAAACTTGTTTCGTACGCTGGCCTGGATGTCAGTGAATACAGTTCTGGTGGAAAGGAAAAGAAATTTGGAATAACAAAAATGGGGAATCGTTGGATAAGAACGACGATTGTTGAAAGCAGTCAATTCTCGGGGCGGATATGCCAGATAAGCAAAAGATTAAAAGAGGCCAGGAAAGGCCAATCGAAAGCAATAGTTGCCATTGCGGATAAATGCATGAAGAGACTACGAAAAAAATCTGTAAGACTTCAAAATATGAACAAACATAGCAATAAAGTGAAAGTTGCCTGTGCAAGAGAGCACCTGTGTTTTGTCTGGGAGGCACTCAACGCAGCGGCCTGAAATAATATTAACTGATGACAGTTCCGGTTTAAAGGAGAAGATAAGGATTTTTTGAGAATTTAAGAACCATGATGTGGTGAAACCCTCGGTAAAGAAGCTTGGTTAAAGTTTCCGATCACAGATAGAGGATAACACCGCTCGAACCAAGCTTAATGCGTTAACCAGCACGCGAATATGAGGTTGGAAGTCAACGGGACTCATAAATTTCTTAAAAAACCAAATTTTCTTCTTGCCGGGCGGTCATCCATATGAGCTTCTTAAATGGAGGAAACTAGAGGTGGCCATAGAATCGGTTAAACGGCGCGGTAGAGTTAAAGATGCCGTCATTGAGAGCAAAGATCAGCGCTGGCACTGCCGCAACCGCATTACCCTGGTGTTCGGCTCCAACGATGTGGAAGATTTGGAAACTTATATCTACACGCCGGATGGCCTGGAGTTTAAAACCGTCCAATTCCACCAGGCCAAATCCAAGGCGATAGAGGAAATCCTCGACAACTGCGTGGACGAATACTACCGCGGACATGTCACCCAAGTGCACTGTAGTTTGAGCGACGACCGGCGCACAGTCATCGTGGAAGACAACGGCATCGGCATGCCTTTGAACAAGGTCAAGTCGGTGTACTCTGAGTTTAGAACCGGCTCCAAATTCCGCGACGACGAAGTTGACGAGAAGGGATTTCTCTACCGCACCCTCGGCCAAAATGGCCTAGGGGCGGCGGCCACCTGCCTGACCTCCGACCTCTTCAAAGTGACGGTCAAACACTACAACTCGCGCCAGCAGCAGATCACCACCTTTAAAGACGGTGCTCTCAAAACGACCCAAACCCGCCCGCGGGAATTTCGCGGCCATTCTGGAGTCAAAATCGAATTTACCCTGGCCCCGGAAGTGTACCACGACAACCTCATCGACGAGAATATTTTGCGCAAGCGAATCATCGACTTGGCCTACAACAATCCGGGCCTGCGCTTTTTTTTCAACAAGGAAAAGTATTATTTCAAAAAGGGCCTCTACGAATTGGCCCAACGGATCGACGGCGACCGTTCCCACAATGTTTTGAACGAAGAAGTGATCTATCAATCCACCAATTCCAAGGGCCAAAAAGTCAAGGGCCGAATTGACCTGCACTTTTCCATTTGTTTCGACCCCTCCAGTGAAGAACGGGAAAAATTCGTCAGCTTTGTCAATTCCACACCGACATTTGACGGGGGCTTTCACCAAGACCGCTTCAAACGCCTGTTTATCAACGCCTTCAAGGAAAAACTCGAACGACTGGCCAAAAAAGAAAAACTCAATCTCATCGACAACGACATTTTGACGGGCATCACTTTTATCGTGGGCGTGGCCATGCCCAACCCGCGCTTTGAATCCCAAACCAAACGCAAACTGGTGCGCGACTTACAACTGGAAAAGGCCATCGACCAGGCCACTAAAAAGGCGATGGAAAAATTCCTGCGCAAACGCAAAGAACACATCGAAGTGGTGATGGAACGCGCCCGCAACCGCTACAAATTTCAAATGTTCAAAGAGGCCAGCAAAAAGGGTCGCAAACAAAAAAAGCAACGGGTAGACAAACTGCTGGACGCCAACGAACGCCGCGACCGATCCAAATGCACCCTGTTCATTTGCGAAGGAGATTCGGCCATCGGAGGGCTGCGCTCGGCCCGCAACAAACTCTATCAGGGCGGCATTGCCCTCAAGGGCAAACCCATGAATGTCACCCAGAGCAATCTTAAAGACATACTCGCCAACCAGGAGTTTTCCGACATTATGGCCTCCACTGGCCTCGTCCTGGGCGAGCCGGTGGACTGGCCGCGCTTGCGCTATTCCAAAATTGTCTTTTTGTCCGACTCCGATGTGGACGGCGGCCACATCAACACTTTGCTGACCAATTTTTTCTATACCTACTGGCCAGAACTCTTCGAGCAAGGGGCGATTCAAGTGGCCAAGGCCCCCCTGTTTGAAGTGGAAACTGGCCGGGAAACTCTATTTGTCGAGAGCGAGCGCGAACTGGAAGAACTCAAACGCAAAAAGGCCATCACCATCAAGGCCATCCACCGTAACAAGGGCCTCGGCGAAATGGGGCCGCAGGCATGGAAGCATGTCATGGACAAGGCCGACTACACCAAAATTGTGATCGAACGGGCCAGAGAGGCCAAGAAAATGCTGGAAGTGTGTTTCGGCAAGGACTCCACTCCGCGCAAGAAACTGCTCATGGAAGATGGCCCCGGCGGCGAATCTGCAAATCCCTCCCAAGGCCAGCGCAAAAAAAGGGCCAAAAAAAAGAAAAAAAGAGCGGCCTGATTGTGAAACCCATTCCCCTCGCCTTTAGAGAGCGAGTTATCGACATTTGGGAGGAATACATCGGAGGGTGGTATGTGGATGAACGCACGGGCCACGGCGATCTTCAAAACCGGACTTGGGAGACGATTCACGACTACTTTGCCGGAGAGCAGGGCCAATTCAACTTGAGCGACAAGGGTTATAGCGGTTACGAAAAACTGTGCCATTATTTTTTGGACGAGGCCACCGAGCGCAAACAAGTGGTGTTTATTATGAATGTCATCTTTGGTTCCCTCATCTACGAAAAGAAGTTCTTTCACTGTTCCAATCCCGACGAGGCGGTAGAAAAATTCAACCGATTGGTAGACGAGTACCACCTGGGATTCCAATGGGTGAAACAGGCCTTAATTGACACTGATGCCTGGGAGACGGGTGAAGGTTAAGAAGCTGTCTTAGGGTTTGGGCCGAAGCGGTTGTTGCCGGAGGTTCCGTTCATACACATCAAAATCACAAACCACACTTGGCCGATGAGAGGAACCAGGCCTATCAGGAACCACCACCCCGTCCTGTCCGTATCGTGTAGCCTGCGCACCACGACGGCAAAGTGGGGAACGATAGAAACCAATAAAAAGAGATAAGATAAAAGATCGAGTTTTGCCACTGGCCCATACATTTCTTCAAAGAAGAAAATCATAGATTCCACAGTGATGCAGAAAAGAGAGAATAACCAATACTCCCGCCTTCTCGCCCGGCCAGAAAAGTCGGCATACTTTTTGTAGGGCCGAAAAACGATCAAAAGTCACTCCTCTCTACAGTTTTCATTGTAGTGCAAATTGAAAATTGCTTCAATCTGGCCAAATTTTTCGAGGCGATTGCAAAACGAAAAACCCTTTCGAGAGAGGTGGGCCATTTGAGCAAACTTTATAACGCATTAAATCATTGACAAATCTTAAAGGAACTTGCACTAAGGAAAAATATTTTGGGGAGTAATAACTTGGGTTCAGTATCGGTAAATCTATTAGAAGAAGTTTCTCCAAAGTTAGAGATCGGAGCGTTTGAGGCCCTGTGGGCCAATGGAGTTTCTTCATTTAAACAGTTCAGAGATAAACTCAAAAACGAAAAGGCCCAATTGGCCTCAGAAATCGTTGATCCCAATACAGCATTAAAATTTTATCAACAAACTATTGAGTACCTTAATAAGGCCGGAGTGGAAACTTTTGGAGTGCGCATTGATGGCACTTTCGATTATCCTAATAAACTTCACGATGCAGATCATCCTTTATTTTTATTGTATTTCCAAGGAATTTGGGACTTGGCCTTTTCTCCAGGAGTAGCAGTAGTGGGAACCAGGAAACCTTCCGAAAATGGAAAAAAAAGAACACAAAAACTGGTTACCAAGCTAATTGACAAAGGATATACGATTTACTCTGGTTTAGCATCGGGAATAGACACTGTTGCTCACCAAACAGCAATTGAAATGAATGGACGGACAGTTGCCGTCATTGGCACCCCTCTTTCCCACACCTACCCCAAGAAAAACTTTGAACTTCAAAAAAAAATTGCTGCTCACCATCTTTTAATAAGCCAAGTACCGATCATTCGCTACCACGCAAACACTCCTAAAATTAACAGATTTTATTTTCCCGAACGCAATAAAACTATGTCCGCCATGACTGAAGCAACCATTATTGTGGAGGCAGGGGAAACTTCGGGAACGCTCATTCAGGCCAGAGCGGCCTTAAAACAGGGCCGTAAAGTCTTTATTCTCAATAATTGTTTTGATAATCCTGCTCTCAGTTGGCCACAAAAATTTGAGCGTCAGGGGGCCATTCGCGTGCGCGATTTTGAAGATATTGAGCGCGTACTACCCAATGTCAAGTAAACTTCAATCCATAGATGAATTATTAAGACAAGAGCATTCTTATTTAAGGCCTGAAGATGATTGTTATTTCTATGGAGACTACACCGTGGGAGGAGGGTATCATCACAGTAAAATGAATGATTTGATCTTTAATTTCAAAAAATCAGTTGAAAAAAAGGGAACCTTCATTTGATTATCGTGAATTGATTCAAACCATTCAGAGCAGGCCCGCTGCCCATCAATCGGATTCTAGGCCAGGCCCAGACGACCATTACGCCAACTATAAAATAGATGAAGGTTTGCTCAATCCTCATCCCAAGACCATAGTCGTCTACGATGACATTATTACGACAGGGGCCAGCTTTAAATCAATGCAACGCGTTGTTGAAAAAACTTACCCCGAAGCGGCCATTTTAGGACTTTTTATAGCTCGGGCCGTTCATCCATCGTTTTAAAGAAATTTAAAGAGTAACTCTTTTAATAATATTACGCATTATTGACAACCCTCACTCCGGGCCTTTAAACAACCTTTCAAGGGAATGTTCCCGACAACCCTCTTAAAGGAAGGTGAAGTATGAAAATCCTAATATGGATAGCGGCGGCGGCCCTGAATTTGGCCTTTGCCCAAGCGGCGGAAGTGGGGCAAAATGCTCCCGATTTTTCTCTGGCCGGCAGTGACGGCAAGACCCACAAACTCTCCGACTACCGGGGTAAACCAGTGGTGTTGGAGTGGTTTAAC
This sequence comes from Bacteriovoracaceae bacterium, assembly GCA_965243145.1. GTDB lineage: Bacteria > Bdellovibrionota > Bacteriovoracia > Bacteriovoracales > Bacteriovoracaceae > CBDBLK01. Next base: position 2,344,138 of record CBDEUB010000002.1, on the reverse strand, counting down.
AACGGTTGTCCCTTTGTCAAAAAGCACTACCAGGGCGGCCACATGCAGGCCTTGCAGAAGCGCTTGCGCGAGCAGGGAGTGGTGTGGTTGACGGTCATTTCTTCGGCCAAAGGCGAGCAGGGCCATGTCGACCGGGCCGGAGCTGTAGCGCTGCAAGAGCAAAACAAATCCCAGCAAAACGCCATCTTGCTCGATCCTGAAGGTACGGTAGGCAAGGCCTACGGAGCGCAGACCACTCCCCACATGTATCTGGTCTCCAAAGAGGGAAAATTGGCCTATCAGGGGGCCATCGACAACCGCCCCTCCACCGATACCAGCGACATTGACGGATCGCGCAATTACATCGTCGAGGCCGTCGATGCGACCCTAAAAGGACAGGTGGTCAAAGTCGCCAAAACCCCACCTTACGGTTGTAGCGTCAAGTACAATTAATCTTTTATAATGGAGCGGGGAAATCTTGCGTTTCCCCGCTTCCCTTTCCACCGGGAAATGCTGCCATGCTCACAGAAAAAACTATTGCAAAATAGTTTTTTTCCCCTTAGGGTTCCCCCGAGCGTGCCAATGGTGGCCACTCTTGAACAGGAGTAAGATTGTGGTAACTACTCATACCTCAACGAAAAATTATGGCAATAGCACGGTAAGTGCTCACAATTTAGGTCAGACTGAGGGGAAGCGAGACAGAGCGACTGAGGTGTGCTCAAAGCACATCGCAAGGAGCGATGGCGAAGCTGACTCGCAAGATGGCCTGAAGTGTGAGCACTTACAAATTGTGAAAAGTTTAATGTTCGTACTGGTGGGCCTCACCTGGTTTTTACCCGCCCTCGCCCAAGACACCGAAACCTTTGAAACGCCAACCCTTCTCTACTATACCGAAAGATCGGATGAACTTTACGGCAGCATGTACGAGGACGAAATTGCCATCCGCAAAGACTTGCTGATTCCGGCATTGGAAAAATCCCTGGGCCAAAATGGCCCAAGCAAAGTCAATTCCATCAAAGTTCGGGGTACATCGTACCATTCGCTCATTTTGGCCATGAATGTAAACATCAACGGCAACAATTACGACCTGGCCTGCACGCTCACTTTGGAAACAAATTATCCAGACAGCAAAGTGCGTTTAAAAATTGACGATTGCCCCGAAAATATGAGTTCACCCCTGCTGCATATTGAGGCCGAACTCAACGGCGAAGACAACGGAGATGGTTTTATGATCGTCATGTGGAACAAGACCTACAACTGTCAAAATAACATTTTTGTTAAAGAAAATAACTGTAGGGAATGGGAATATTCGTCCAAAAGCGAAGTCATAAAATTTCAAGTGCCCTATACCGCTGTTACCGAGGCCGACAATGCAGACTTCTAAGCTGATATTTGCCTTATCCGCCCTGGTTTGGTTTTTGCCCGCCTTCGCCAACGAAAGCAAAACTGTTGAAACGCCAACGCTGTTGTATCATACCGAACACCGAACCGTTTTTGGAGACTCAGAAAAGTCAGAGTATGAAGTGGCCATCCGTAAAGACTTGTTTATTCCGGCGCTGGAAGAATCTTTGAGTCCAGACGGTTCGATCAAAGTCACCTCCATCGAGATTAGTAAAGTATGGTTCTACTGGTTAGACCTCACCATAAATTTAAATATGGATGGCGACGATTACACCTTGGACTGTGAACTCAGAATGGATACCCACACTTCTGGTAAACCGAGTTTGGAAATTAACAGTTGCTCTCATCAAAGATGGTACGATTTTCTGCCTTTCACAAAATCTCCCCTCGTTATTGATTCCCCCTTGCTCCACATTGAGGCCCAAGGGGACAGCAAAGAAGACGGAGAAGGTTTTATGATCGTTGCCTGGCAAAAAATATACCAATGCCAACGGAACAGGGTATCTCTGGGAAATTGCGAAGAGTATCCGCTTCAAGAAATCCGCACTTTCAAATTTCAAGTGCCCTATAGAGTTTTACGGTAACTTTAATAGGCCTTTTGGCCATTCAAAGTGCGCTCAATCTTGATGGAATAGCGTTTGACCAGCGGGTTTTTCGAGGAATGTAGCCGTTCGATCTCGGCGACGGTTGCGCGCAAACTGCGCTCCACATCCCTGGCCATAAAACGGCCGAGGATTCCCACCCAGCGGGCCTTAGGCGTAACCAAGGCGCGGTAGAGCATCAAAGTCCCCTGGGCCTCAAGGCCCTCCTTTCCCTTCCCCAAATGGTAAGGCCTAAAATAGACAAACCCTTCGAGAGATTCCACCAAATTGGATTGGATCATAAACCAATCCACACGGTAGTGGCCCTTTTGAGGCATCGAGAGGCGGTGTCCGTGCACATAATGGTGATTGGACGCTGGCCAGGTTAAATCCATTTCGTAGCGAACCTGCACCTCGGTGGGCGGCGAGTCTCCCAGCACTTCACTCTTCACCAGATTGGGGACATATTTTTTTTGGTAATCATAGGCGGCAAAAATGGCGGCCGAGGCCAATGGCGGGGCCAAAACCAAGGCCCACACTTCAATTTCTGGCCAAACTTGGCCCTTTTTTTTAGGGAGCCTTTTGAGAATAAACTTGCGCTCTTGCAACTGTTTGAACATTTCCCCCTCGGGGAGTGCTATCGAGGAAGAGAGGCCGTGGGCATAAGCACTGCAAAACAATAAAAGAGAAGTTACAAGATACATGGAACCTCTCAGGAAAAATCTTTGGAAACCAGTTGCAACGATTGAAAGGCCGTGCGCCGGACATGGCGCTGTTTTATAGGGGAATTGAGAAAGCGGTTAAGGCCCGCGTACAAAACCTGGGCCACTTCCTCCGGTGCCCGTTCGGCCTCTTCAAAAATGGCCAAGCTGGTTTTGAGTAAGTGGGCGCTAAAAATGGGAGCGGCCAGGCCGTGGTCGAGAAGGCGCGCGACGGTTTGGGCGCGAAAATCATCGGGAGATCTGGCCACCCAGTCGGCAAGCTGAATGTCAGAATTGATATAGGGAGTATTGCGGCCATAGAAAAGGCCCATTTGCACCAGTCCCGCTGGCCACAATTGGGGGAAGCGTTCGCACACCCTCCTCACCCCATTGGAAAAAGTCAAAGCGTGGGTAAAGCTCAACCATCCCGCAGTATCCGCAACCCCCACATTGACCACTGCTTGGTGGGCCAAATCGTAGCGCAAAAAGTGCAGGCCATTGGCGTTTAAGAGCGCTTGATAGAGAGAGTCGGCACTATAGTGGACGGCGTTTTTCCGCAACCAAGCGCAAATCTGGGCGGCATTCATAGGGGCCAATTCTTCCCCCTCCCATTCCCCTTTTCCAAAACTGGAGGCCTCGACCGCCGCCAAAGTTTCAGCATAGTGTTTAAATTCGGGCAAGAGGTCTTCCCTGGTGGCGTAAGTTATACTTCTGGCCAAACTCAAGGCCAGAGCGCACTCAACTTGACAAATATTGGGAAGGCCACCGAGCCGCTGGCACAATTCTTCGGATTTCACCGTGTAGATGAGACTGTGGCCAAAATCGTTGTAGTGCCTCAAGGCGGCAGTGGCAAAAGTCTCCACCAAGTCGCCAAATCTCATGCCATTGTCAAAGGCCGCCCCCACTAAAGACTCCGCCCGGCCGACTTCTTCGCCCTCGATGGCATCCAGTAAGTCGCTCTCATTGTAGGCCCGGGCGGGAGGAGCAAAAGGATAATCGCGGTGTCTCAAAGCATCCAGGGCCATATAATCTATGGCCTCGGTGAGGCAGACGATTTTATCCTGTTGTTCCCCATGTTGCTCATAAAGATTGGCCCAATCGGCACTGGCGGCAAAAGCGTGGGTGCTTCCCCATTCCAATTTTGAGTGCGTCCACAAAACCGCCTGGCCCAAGAGTTCCAACGGCCCAAATCCGTGCAAGGCCCAGCGGGCGATTTCCCGGGACATTCTGCCGTAATCTCGCTCCAAAAAGGCGGCCCATAAATCGCGGGTGAGTTTTTGGCGAATCTCCTTCGGCGCGGGGTCGCTCAAATCTACACACAGGTTGTCTCCAACAACTTCGACCGGATAAGTTCTCACCCTATCCCCTCCGGTGGTGCACTCGCCGGTTTTTAAGTCAAATTTCCAGTTGTGCCAAGGGCAGGTCAATAAGCAGGAAATGGAGTCGGCCGTCCCTTGGGCCAAAGGATAACCCTCGTGGGGGCAACGGTTGTCGAGGGCGTAAATGCCATCGCCAACCTGTAAAACCAAAACCTGTTTGCTACCTTCCCGAAAGACCAGGTTTTTTCCCCGCTTTTCAAAGTCTTGCCGAGAAATGGTTTTTATTTGATTTTCCATAAAAAGGTATTTTAGCTGTGGAAAAACAATTTGTCCAAAATCAATTTTCCCGACACCAACAAAACCAGTATCGCCGTCAACTTGCGAATACGGTTTTCCGGAATGTGAAAATTGCACCGCCAACTGCCCAATTGTCCTCCTGCGAAAACGGCCAAATAAAAGGGATAAAAATGGAGGACGCGATCTAAGACTAATGATTTTTGCATTTGTCCGGCAAGGCCAAAAAAAGAGTTAATCAAAATAAACGCGCTGGCGGTGGCGGCAATTTTTTTCGGCGTCCCCCATTTGAGGGTATAGAGAAGGGGGGCCAAAAAAATGCCCCCGCCTATTCCGGTTATTCCCGCGAGCAGGCCGAGAACGCCTCCCACAATCGCTGAAATCATCCACGGGAAATGTTTTTTTTCGTCGTTACAATAAAACTCTCTTTTTTCAAAGACGGCCATTCTTATCCCGATGATAAAAAGAACCGTTGCCAAAATGAGTTGAAACAGTGATTTGGGAACTAAAATAAGGCCACCCAAATAGGAACAAGGGATAGATAAAACGATCAAGGGGAATAAAAATTTTAAGTCAAAATGGCCACCCCGCCAAAAATATATGGTGTTTCCCGCAACCACGATGATATTGCAAATTAGGGCCACGGGCGGGATCATTTCGTAGGGAACGGAAAAAAGTACCATCAGGGCGATATAACTACTGCCTCCACCGAATCCAACACAAGAATACAGAGCTGCCACTAGAAAAAAAATGGGAACTAAGGGATAAAAGTTTTCCAACTCTACGCCAAGGCCTTCAATCCTCCGGCCAAAGAATAACAATTTTGATAATTCTGTTGCCTCAAAGAAGTGACCAAGGAAGTACTTCTCGCACCGCTGGCACAAAAAAAGAGATAATTTTGCTCAAAGGAAAGGTTTTTTTTCCAGTCGATCACACGGGAATAAGGCAAGCGGGTAACTTGATATTGATCGACGACACTTTGATAAGATCGTTCGTACAGCTCACGAATATCTATAAGGTGGTAGTCCCGATCGTTTAATTGTTCCAACTCAAAATCTTGTTTCCCCATACTGTAAAATTTTTTCAAAATGTCCGGGGAAGACTTTTGGGAACAAAGCAAACAATCACTCTTTTTTTTCCAACTCAATTTTTGAATTTCCATATTGATAAAATCGAACAATAGGGTTTGGCCAGATAAATCTTTACCCAATCCCAATAAAAGCTTTAAAGATGCCGTCGCTTGGAGAGTTCCCAAGTTTCCCGCTATAGCGCCGATGATTCCCGCTTCCCGGCAAGTGCCATAAACGGCCGGAATGTTTGGCCCTTCTTGAAATTGGCAACGCCAACATCCTTTATTATTTTTTCGAGCAAAAGGAAAAACTTGCATTTGGCCTTCATATTGGTATAGGGCCGCCTGAACCAGGTCTTTTTGATACAGCCAAGCGCAGTCGTGAATCAAGTATTTTGTTTTCAAATCGTCACAACAATCGACGACGAGGTGGCAATGTTTTAACCGCTCTTGGCCATTTTGCACAGTAAATTTTTCTACCGCAAAATCGACTTGGATCAAAGGGTTTTGGCCAGAAATTTTGGCGGCCAACACTTCCGCTTTATACTGGCCTATATCACGGGGAGAAAAACACACCTGCCGGTTGAGGTTGCTCACCTCCACTTTATCAAAATCGAGGATCGTCATTCTCCCCACCCCGGCCACTGCCAAATAAGTCGCCACGGGATGCCCAAGCCCCCCCGCTCCAACAATGAGAACTTTGGACTGGGCCAGTTTTTTTTGTCCGCCGGGGCCAATGTCTTTTAAGATCATTTGACGGGAATAATAATCACTGGCCTGCATGACAGCGTTCACATAAGGCCCATTGGGAAGGATGGCCGACATAGTGTTCTTTTTTCCAAATGGGAACATTGGCCTTGATTTGATCGATAATATAACGGCAGGCCTTGAAAGCGGCATCCCTGTGGAAAGAGGCAACTCCCACCCAAACGGCCATTTCACCTATTTGCAAATGCCCTTCCCGGTGAATGGCATAGGCCTTGGAAAAAGAGTAGATTCGTTGCGCCTCTTCCACGATATTTTTTCCCTCTTTGAGGGCCATACTTTGGTAACACTGATACTCCAAAGAACTCACTTGCAGGCCCTGATTGTGGTTGCGAACGAGGCCAGCAAAATAGGCCATGCCTCCACAGGCGGGGTCTGATATTTTGTCCATCAAAACCTGGGGAACCAAAATTTCGTTGGTGACTTCAAAGAGAAGCACATCATCCTCCCGAGACGGGGGGGATAAAAGCAACCGTATCCATTTCTTTCAACTGGTGAGAAAAGGGAGCATATTCTTCATTGACGGCAACTTTGAAATGTTGAGTTTCGCCATTGAAATGATATTCCCGGCACATTTGGGAAAACAATTCTTTGACAGTCGAGGCGTTGGTTTCCACAATTTCCTCGGACTTTCCCACCGCTTCCCTCATGGAAGCAAAATATTTCACTTCAATTTTCATACCGCACTCTCCATACTTTGCAATTCTTGTGGTGTATTGATATTGGTGAGAACTTGGCCCCGGGTGGGGTGTAAAATGTGCACGGAAGAATCCATCAAGATGCGGCGAGGGCAAGTTTTGCCCATGGACAAAGACATTCCCATTTTTACCGCCGCCTTGGGCGTATAAATGGTACACAGGGGTTCCGGATGGCCCCTTTCTGTATTAAAAAAACAAGTCGCCATTTTATAGGGATTATGCTCCTGGATAAGTTGCGCAAGAGTTTCTCTGTTGATAAAAGGCATATCACAGGCCACTACCAACCAATTCGCCTGGGGATGGCGGCGAAAAGCGCTGAGGATCCCTCCCATAGGGCCAAAACCAATATAACAATCTTCCAAGCTATTATCACCATTTTTCTTTAATATTTGCTCCCTTTGATCACTCCGGCAAGATATATAAGTTCGATCCAACAGACCACTTAGCAAATCGTATAAAAAATCCACTTGGGGCCGGCCATGGTAGGCAATCGCCCCTTTGTCGTGCCCCATTCGCCGGGAATGGCCGCCTCGCAAAATCAATCCGTAGAGAGGCCGCATAGAAATTTTTTGCTGCCAGTATTTTGCAATACAATGTTCAATTCCAGATATATCGTTTCGCTCAAAATAAGGAATGTCTTGCAGGCCTTTAAACTCGACGGTTCTGCCCACCACTGCGAGAAGATGCACCCGGGGATTTGTTTGCAAAGATTCCAATAAAAGGTTGTCCTCGGGAGTGTCGTCCCACAGAAGAATTTTGCAACCGCTCTCCGCCTTGTGGCCTTCGACAAAAACCACATCGCAGTCACAATAATTTTGTTGCATAAAAAACGGTGATGCAGCGTGGTTCACCAACAGGGCGGTTTGTTCGGGGGAATTGATCGCCACTTGAAAGGCCCCCGCGCGAGTGGCCTGATCAGTATCTTTGCCCGGCCGATCCATAGTGAAATGGTGGGCATCGTGTTTGATATAGCCAACTCTGAATTTTTTAGAGAATCTTTCGATCAGTTTGGTTATCAAGGTAGTTTTACCCCGCCCCGAATGGCCACAAAAAGACATTTCCAAAGGGTGAAACAGGTCAGGCGTGGCAGTGGTAGTCACTCTTGCCTCCCTTTTTTTCTATCAAACGGCAACCCTTAATTTCCATTCCGTGGCCGAAAGACTTGCACATATCGTAAATGGTTAAGGCCGCCACTTGGGCACCCACTAAGGCCTCCATTTCAACGCCCGTTTTGCCCCAGGATTTGACCGAACATTCAACCACAGCACAAGTCTGCTCCAATTCGATGGTGATACCACAGGCCTCAAGGTCGATTTTATGGCAGAAGGGAATCAGTTCATCCGTCCTTTTGAGGGCCATAGTCCCGGCAATGATGGCGGTTTGAAACACAGGCCCCTTGGGCGAATGAATGTCCCCCTCTTGAAAATGCTGGCACACTTGAGGGGGCAACCACACCTCCGTTTTGGCCTTGGCCGAGCGGGTGCTGGAAGATTTACGGGAAATATCCACCATGGTGGGATTGTTTTGTGCACCTATATGAGTAAAAGGCAAGATTATCCCCCGATTTGGTTCATTGGCCGATCCACTTCAAAAATTCTTTCCGTTGGTTTACGATCCATCACTTTTAATAGCAATTGTTCAATTGCCTCTCGACTCTGATTTTTTAAAGATACTCCCGAATCTACCATCAAACAAGGGTGCAAAACTCCGTCTGCCGCCAGTCTCAAACGAGAGCAACCCCTGCAAAAAGGGCGGGATTCCGAGGCGATAAAACCGATGCGGGCACCATTGCTCAAGCGGTAATTGAACGCCGTAGAGTCGGGCGCACTGTCAAGCGCTGTCAAAGGCCAATGCTGTTCCAAGCGAGAGATGATCTCGCCGGCACTGATAAAATGTTTTTCAAAATTCTGACGGGCCACACCTATGCGCATCAGTTCCAAAAAGCGCACTTCAATATCGTGTTGGGCGGAAAATTCAATAAAATTTTCAATTTCGGCATCGTTTACCCCCCTCATCACAACCATATTTATTTTCACTCGAAAACCCAATTCCTGGGCCATAAAAATAGAAGTTAAAACCGCCTCCAAAGAATCCGATTTGGCCATTGTTTTAAAAGTGTCCCGATTGAGGCCATCCAAACTAAAATTGATGTGCTGGCATCGGGTTTTTTTCAAAGCGGGGAGAAGTCTGTGCAAGTGCAACCCGTTACTGGTCATGGCCAATTTTTTGAGTTTAAACTGGGATAAATCTTGCATAATCTCTAAAAAATCTGGCCGTAAACTCGGTTCCCCTCCGGTCACCCTGATTTCATCAATTCCCAAAGAAACCAAGACGCGAGTGATTGTAACAATGTCCGATCGGTTCAAAAGAAGTTTTGCAGGCATAAAGCGGGGATTTTGAGGCATACAATAGAGGCAACGGAAATTGCACGCATCCAGTAGGGAGAGGCGCAACTTGTGAATGTGGCGTCCGTGAAAATCTTTTAACATGAAATTCCAGGCCAAAAATAGAGAGGATAAACTGCGCCAACGGGGTGTTGATCCACATCGGCGGGCAATTCACAAAACCCATGGGACTTGGCCAAACTGAAAAAATCTCCCGACCCATTGGTTCTGACAGGAGTGGCACAAAGTTCTCCCCGGGCATTGCTCTCCACCTGAACGGGCGCAAAGAGAGTCAACTTCTTTTTAAAGGCCAGTTCTTCCCGCAAAACCGCATGGAAAACGCGAGAAGAAGTCCCCAGAGAACTTTGCAGAGCGGGCAATACATACCGCCGCATACAAGTGAGGGCGGAAACGGGATTCCCAGGCAGGCCAAAGAGGCATTGGCCCACTCTGCCCGTTGCAAACAAGAGGGGGCGTCCTGGCCTTTGGGCAACTTTGTGAAAATGGATCGTCACTCCCAAGTCGGCGAGAACGGCATCGACAAAATCGTATTTGCCGGCGGAAACCCCGCCGGAAAGGAGAATCAATTGATCGTCATGCAAAACTTTTTCCAGGAGGGAAAAGAGTGCCTTAAAATCGTCATTGACATGGTACTGCTCTATATTTTGCGGAGGTATGCCCAGCATCTTTAACTGGGCCGCCATGCCCAGGGGATTGGAACGCCAAATTTGCCACGGCCGACAAGTTTGCCCTGGAGGAACCAACTCGTCCCCCGTACTGATAATCGCCACCCGGGGGAATTTTACCACTTCCACCTGGGAAACTCCACTGGAGGCCAAAAGTGAAATGGCAGGAGAAGTCAGGCGCTCCCCCCTTTGCAACAGCTTTTCACCGACTCCGTAATCACTTCCCGCCAAGTGGATATTTTTATCCTTGATCAATTCAAAGTGCTCATCAATTTCAACCCTGTCTTTTTCCAGGTGGCAACATTCGTAGGGAACCACCACATTCGCCCCGAGGGGCAAAATGGCCCCGGTCATCACTTCAATGGCCTGTTCATCACTTTTTAAAGTTAAGGGTGGAAATCCCGCCCTTTGCACACCTGCCAAACTCAAAGATCGCTTTTCAGAAGAAGCGGAGAGGGCAATGGCAACTCCATCCATGGCCACGCGGTCAAAAGGCGGTTGGGGGCGGGAGGCATAAATATCTTCGGCCAAAATTCTTCCCTCAAGATTCTCAAGGGAAACTTTTTCACTGGGCAACTGAAGAGTATGCTTGAGCACTAAACGGTGGGCCTCTGCTACTGAAATCATTTTTTCTTCCCGTTAAGGTCTTTGAAACAGTTGCGTGGTTCGCTTGGGAACATGGCACTGCATACAGTTTTCCCTTTCGGGATGGGAGGTGCGAATGTCCGGATGGGCGGCAACGCCAACATGACAAGAAACACACCGGCGGCGTCCATCCAAAAAATGGGGGATCGGCATGGGAGAACCGGGCAGCAAATAAACCGCCTCCTCTTCACGGGGAGGCCCATGCCGAGAGGAAAATTTAAAGAAAAAGACTGCACCCAATACCAATATGAGAACCGTTGAAATTCCGATGGCAGGTTTGGCCCACTTCATACTTTTTCAACCTTGACAGCACATTTTTTGTAATCGGGCTGTTTGGAAATGGGGCAAAAAGCATCCAAGGTCAATTGGTTGATCAGCTTCCCCTCGTCAAAAAAGGGAACAAAAACCTCTCCGGGGCGAGGCCGGCCGCGGCCATCAAGTTCGGCCTTGAGGGTGAGATTCCCCCGCCTCGAAGTCAAGCGGACGAGTTCTCCTTGTTTAATGCTCATTTTTTTTGCATCGTCGGGATGAAATTCTACGAAGGCCTCGGGAACCGCCTGGTGGAGCACGGGAATCCTGCGGGTCATGGAACCCGAATGCCAATGTTCCACCACTCTGCCGGTGCTCAAGAGAAAGGGATAGTCTTTATCCGGCATCTCCGGCGCGGCCTCGTAAGGGCGCATAATGAGCCAGGCCTTGCGATCGGGTTTGCCATAAAAATCGTATTGGGGCCTTTCACAGGCGGGGTCGTAACTGGCATTGTAGCGCCACTTGGTTTCCTTACCCCCAACAAATGGCCAAATCACTCCCCTGCGCTGTTTGAGGACACCGTAAGGGGCCATATTGTGCTTTTTGCCCTTGTGAAATAGACTGTATTCCTCCCAAATTTTTTCAATGTGGTCTTTTTCATCCCAGGGAAACAATTTTTGAAAACCCATCCGGCGGGCCACTTGGATCATTTGCCAAGTGTCGCTCATGGCGTCCCCCGGGGGAGTCAACATTTTTTCAAAGTGCTGGGTTCGCCTCTCGGAATTTCCAAACATTCCCTCCCGTTCGATCCACATGGCCGAGGGAAGGATGACATCGGCCTCGTCGGTGGTGGGGGTCGGGTACACATCCGAGACGACTAAAAAACGGCCATCCTTGCGCGCTCCCTCGGTATAGCGGTTGAGTTTGGGCAAAGTCACAAAGGGGTTGGTCACCTGAATCCACATGAAACGAATGTCCCCGCGATCCAGCGCGCGGAACATGGAGATGGTATGGTGTGCCGGTTTGGGAGAGATATTGGAAACAGGAACCTGCCAAATTTTGGCGGCCAATTCACGATGGGCCTTATTGGTCACTACCCCCTTGGGAAGTTTGTGGGTGAGGGTTCCCACTTCCCGCACAGTTCCACAAGCGCTGGGCTGTCCGGTGAGAGAAAAGGGACTGTTGCCCGGAGAAGAAATTTTGCCCACCAACAAGTGGATATTGTAAATGAGGTTGTTCATCCAAGTCCCGCGGGTGTGCTGGTTGACTCCCATACACCAGAAACTGGTCACTTTTTTCTTGGGGTCACCGTAAAGCGAGGCCAAATAGGCCATATTTTTGGCCGAAACTCCGGTCAAATTGGCAACTTTCTCAGGGGCGTAATCCTCTAAAAACTTTTTGTATTCGGCCCACGAAACGGAAGAGAGTTGGTCTTTAAATTGAAACCCGTCTTCCAGGCCATAACCAATTTGAGATTTACCCTTTTTCAGGGAACAAAACTTTTTGACAAAATTCTCGTCCTGCTGGCCATTTTTGACAATCTGGTGTGCAATGGCATTGGCCAGGGCCAAATCGGTTTGCGGGTTAAAAATGATGGAGCGGTCGCTGGCGTAAGAGGTGCGCGTGGTGCGCGTGGTAAGATCGATGATTTTGACTTGGGGGGAACGCAACCTCCTCTCCAAAAGGCGGGAGAACAAGACAGGATGCATTTCCGCCATATTGTTGCCCCAAAGAACAAACACATCGGCGTGATCAATATCTTCATAACAACCCATGGGTTCGTCGGCCCCAAAACTGCTGATAAAGCCGGTCACTGCCGAGGCCATGCAAAGCCGGGCATTGGCCTCCAAGTTGTTAGTTCCAATCGCCCCCTTCATAAATTTTGAAGCAACATATCCGTCGGGAATTGTCCACTGGCCACTTCCGTACATGGCCACCGAATCTTTGCCGTGCTGGGAAATGGTTTCTTGCATCTTTTGCGCCACCAAATCCAGGGCCTGGCCAATCGGCATATCGACAAAGCGGCCATCTTTTTTCACTTTGGCAGTGGTCAAACGGTCTTTGCCGTAGAGAGATAGAATCGAATAATAACCCTTGACACAACAAAGGCCCTTGTTGACGGATGAGTCCGGGTCGCCCTTTACCGCCACCGCCTTGCCGTCTTTAACGGCCACTAAAAGGCCACAACCCACACCGCAAAAACGGCAGGGGGTTTTTTTCCACGGCACATCCTTGAGATGATTAAAGTTCTGATCCTCGGCAAACAAAATTCCCGGAACCATCCCCTGGGCCGCCAACATGGCCGAACCAAAGGCCATCTTTTTGAGGAAATCCCGGCGGTTTAAGGGCCGGTGAATGAAACTGAGATTATCCATGTGCTTCTCCATGCACTGCTTTTCTCATTATAATACTACAACTGCTCTCCGTAGGCAGAAACCAGGGCCAGGCCCGTCAAGTGGGGGACTTCCTGCAATTTTTTTTGCAATTTTTCCTCTTCCCGGTCGTCCACCGTATCGGTCACCAAAATGACCAATTCCCGATTGGTTGAGGCCATCGCTTGACAAGAACTCAAACGGTTGAGTTCTTCCACCAAATCGGTTTTTTTAGCTTTGGCCGGATAGGCCAGGTAACTCATAATAGGCATACCCATTTATTTAAATTGATAGCGTTCGCAAATGTCAAAGCGATTTTATAAAAAATTCTAACCTGGGCATTGCCCTAAAGTGGTTGAACCAGTATTAACCACCGTCCGAGAGATAAGGGAAAACTGGGAAAGGCCAAAAATCAACCTTAGCTCGAATTGGGCCAGCATTTTGGCCATGGTAGGACTTCGATTAAAAACCATCTTTAGGAGGGCCAGGGAGGCCTAAACCCCTGCTTTTGACCATTTGCACCATTTTGGTTAATATCGAGGTGGGGCCTTCCTTGTACCCTACGGGTAAATATGCTATTAGTACCCTTAAAGTGCATTTAGAGGCCATTTTGGTGGGAATAATATGAGCAGCAGCGATCAAAAAGAAAGAGACAGGGCCGAGATTCAGGAGAATTTTAAACGGCTTCAGGCCATGACGGAGGCGAACGCCAAGGCCATTGCGGAAAATGCCAAAAAGACTAATGAATCTATTGAGAAAACCAAAGAGGCCATTGCCGAGACCAGAAAGGCCATCGCCGAGACCAATAAGGCCGTTGAAAAAAATATCAAGGATACTGCGAAATGGCGAGTCAAGTCAAAAAATTTTGTCAAGGGCAGTATTGACAATGAACGGGGGGATTTTGTCGAAACCATCACTAGGGCAAACCTGGGCCGCCTTTTAAAAGACCGTGGCATCACCATTCACCGCATTTACTCCAACATAACAGACGAAGGCAAGAAGAAATGGGAGATTGATGTCATGGCCATCAACGGGGAAGAAATCGTTTTTATTGAGACAAAAACGACTTTATCTACCCACAAGGTGAAACGATTTATTGAAAACACGCTCTTAAAAATAGGAGAGCACTTCCCCGAATACAAAGGTAAAAAAATCTACGGGGCGGTCGCCTTCCTCGAATCCAAAAAAGACGCAGACCCGAGAAAAGACCAGGAAGTGGGACAAGATGCCGCTGGGTACGCCCTGGAGCAAGGCCTTTTCGTCATCAGCGTGGCCGGCGATTCTGCCCGTATGCTCAACGATAAATCTTTTGTGCCTAAGGCGTTTTAAATTTTATGCTGACCTTAACTTCGTTTGCGTAAGAGTAAAAATTTAGCCTATTTTCAAAAAATTAGAGCACTATTTTAATTTAATCTCGACAGTTTTATCAAGGCCCTGTGCGATCCTGTGCAAAGTGCTTATTTTAAAATCTTTTTGTTTGCCACTTAAAAAGCGTGAGAGGATACTTTTATCAATGTCATTTTCAAAACAGAATTTTTCAACGCTCGGATATTGTTTTTTTATGGCCAAGTAAACTTGCTTTCTGAAGTTTTCTAAAAGAAATTTCTGACCGAGTTGCATAGGTACAACATAACAAAGATGTTTTTAATGAAAGTTGGATATTTACAACATGGAAAATCAGTTTAGTATTCTGCCTAGTTTAGGTTTTAAATTTTATCCCTCTAGCAAAAAAGAGTAGGAATATAAAGCTAGAGTGCTACTTCAATTTAATCTCGATAGCTTTATCAAGCCCCTGGGCAATTCTATGCAAAGTGCTTAATCTAAAATCTTTTTGTTTGCCTCTTAAAAGCCGTGAAAGAATACTTTTATCAATATCATTTTCAAGACAGAATCTTTCGACACTGGGATATTGTTTTTTAATATCCAAATAAACTTGCTTTCTAAAACTTTCTGGGAGGTATTTTTGACCTAGTTGCATAAATACAACATAGCAAGGATATTTTTAATAGAAGTTGTATATTTACAACATTGAAAAAAGGTAGGATAAAGTTATGAACAAAAACCAATATGTTTTGGAGAATAGGCAAGAATCTAAGCGACTTGTGTTACAAAATCAGGGCCAAAATTACGACCTTTCAAGAGAATTGCCAAAGGCATATCTTAAACTCAAGGATGGTGAAAAAATATTAGATGCTGGTTGTGGCATGGCCAATATAAGTCGTCTTATTCTTGATTATTATCCAAACTTATCTCTTCAAATTGATGCCATAGATAAATCAGAAATAAGAATAAAAGATTTAGAATCGGAGATTTCTAATCTTCGCTTAGAATTTCCTAAATCCAGTATTAAATTTGAATTATCAGACCTTCAGTCTCTCAAAAGGCCAAATGATTATTATGATTTAATTGTATGTAGATTTGTCTATCAACATATTCCCCAAATTATTAAACCAGTCACAGAAGAACTTCACAGAGTCTTGCGCCCTGGGGGACGATTTATCCTCATTGATGCCGACGGTATTTTTTATGGCCTTGGCACTGAAAATAAATTTATCAATCGTTGCCTTCATAAAATCGAGTCAAATTTTCCTCATTTTGAGGGGTATATCTGTAAAAAAATTCCTCGAATTTTAATTGATGCCGGATTTAAGGTAGAAGAGTTTAATCATGTTTTAGTGGATTCTTTTAAGGAAGAAGATAGGCAACTAGAACATAAGTTATGGGGTATGCGACTTGATCAAATTCGCCCACACATAGAAAAGATTTTAGGTGAAAGTGATTTTGAGAAATTTAGATCGGAATATTTGGAGGAAGTTGCATCACCTCTCAATTTTATCTATCAAAATAAATTTACTTTTTTTGCAACTAAAACATAATACCTTTGCTTAATTTTAGAATGTAATGGCCAACACTCTCTCATAAACCACCCTTTCAAGGCCCTGTGTGGCCCAAACGGGCCAGTCAAGAAAACAGTTTGTCTAAAAAGCGGGATCGGGCGGGAGAGGGATTGCGGTGGAGGATTTTTCCCTTGAGGGCCAACTCCCTCCGCAAATCCCCCATGTGGCCAACTGAAGAGACAATGGCGGCGTACTCACTCACATCGAGGAGGTTGATTTGCTGAACGCCCAACTCTTCGGCCAATTGCAGGCACCAATCTTCAATTTCTTCACAAGAGGCAAATGGCCCAATCTGGCCTGGCCCCAGAATTTGGGGGGAAGTCCCCTTAATTTTGAAGTAGAACTGTACGCAAAGGGCCTTGGCAACTGGCCCTTGAGCATCAAATACCGCCGAAAGGTAAGGCCCCGAGTGAAAACCCTGGCGGTGTCCGACGATGGCAAAGAGAGTTTCCGGCGTTTTGCCCGCCGCTTTCATGTGAGCACTCCGAAATCCACCGCCAAACTTCCCTCTGGCCACAACTCAATCTCCCACACATCACTTTGACTTTTGTATTTGGCGTGAACCGCCCGATCGACCTTGAGTGGCCTAAAATCTTTGGGAATGGGGATGCGGACTTTCTTTTTGTAGGAGGTGGGGTTGTATAAGTTGAGCTGGTGAATTTCCTCATAGTCGAGTTCGTGGTAACGGGTGGTGCGGCACTTCCAAGTTTTGAAAACTCCCTCCACTGCGGGCACCGGCAAATAGCGTATTTTAAAAGTCCCCAAGATTTTGCGCCAAAAAGACGCCATTTGTTCGGGCGGCAATTCGGCCAGGGCATCGGCCTCGATCATCAAAAAACGGCCTTCCCCCATGGCCACATTCTGAACCGCCACACGGTACTTGGCCCGCTCCACCTGCAAATCATTTTCCAGCCAAAAGGCCTCCAATTTGCGCCAATATTTCTTTTTCAGGCCAGAACTATTGAGCACCACTTTCCCGCCGCGGGTAAAAATTGTAACGATGGTGCGGAAGAGCGATTCACTGAGGTCGCGCCCTTGAAAGAAAAAAATGCGCCGTTCACTTTCGCCAATTTCACTCTTGAGGTGTCTTTCATCGTCGTGCCAGGGCCGAAAGGCCCCGGAGTGGTGGCGGAAACAATTGGCGTAAGTCTGCTTGAGATAATCCAAAAGGCCCAATTGATTCCAATTTTTGACCTCTTTGTCAACCAAACCGTCGGCATCGCGGCCACTAAAGACTTCAAAGAGCAAGGCCCACTGAAAAGTTTGGCCCTCGTCGCTCAAACTTTCGTGTGCCCTCAATGCGGACACCGGAGGGTATGCGGCCACATCTTGTAACAAGGCCTGCAAGGCCCCGCGCTTGAGGCGCGCAGGTAACAGAATAGAGCAGGGCAATTGTCCGTGGGTTATGGCCTCAAGCAATGGAAGAAAGTAGTGGGCAGCGGTGTCTCTCTCATGGATGCGGGCAAAGAGGGAGTGGGGACTTCCCCCCAAAAAATTGACTTGCACCACTCCTTCCCAATTGCTCTTGAGCGCCGCCTGGGCCTCCCGGTAATAAAAATTGTTCACCGTAATGGCAAACTCCACTTCCC
This sequence comes from Bacteriovoracaceae bacterium, assembly GCA_965243145.1. Taxonomy (GTDB): domain Bacteria; phylum Bdellovibrionota; class Bacteriovoracia; order Bacteriovoracales; family Bacteriovoracaceae; genus CBDBLK01. Next base: position 2,326,509 of record CBDEUB010000002.1, on the reverse strand, counting down.
ACTGTTGTTGCAGCTCCGGCGTAAGCGCCAAGGATTTTTCTTCCCTTTGAATTTGCACGAACTGGGCCAGGCCCGACTTGAAAGCGCTGGACGAATCCAGCAAATAGGGCCTAAACCTCTCCCCTTCCAAGTGGCCAGGAAAAAAACCCAGGACATCGCAATTGACCCCCGCACTGGACAAGTAATGGCCCAAACGGCGCACGAACTTGGAGTAGGCCTTAAAAATGCGCTTGTCAAAAAACGAATAAAAGCGGTGCAAGTTCCCCTCGGCATCGGCAAAGGCCAGGGGGTGGGCGTCCCGGTCGAAGGCCAAGATGCGCGCCAGGAGTACCGGCAGGCCACCGTTGGGAAGAAAGGGGCATGGCCCCAAGGGAACCAAAAAGATCAAATCTCGGCCTTTGGCCTGGGCCAAATCCAAAAGGTTTTTGAGGTCAGTTTCTGGCCTTAAATCGGCAAAGTCGTAAGTGTCGCCAGTTTCCGAGTGAAAAGCCCAATTAATAGGAACCCACAACCGCGCGCCGGCGGGAAGCTGATCCAACTTGCTCTCCCACAAAGCGGCGCTGGTTTTCCAATAAAAAAACCAACACTCCCCGGGAAAGAGGGTATCCATATCCCTCTCCAATGCAGAACCGGCGGGCACGGCCGTAGTCGAGGGCGGTTTCATGGAATCGGGGGAGGCAAGAGGTGGAGGAATGGGGCGGGGGGTGGCCGACGGTGCGGGAATGTTGCGTTCTGACATGACCGAATCCCCTTCCTCTCAATTTTAACCCAAGACAGCGGTCTTGTCATTTTTTCTGGGCCACACTATTCTGGCGGTGTGGTATTTTAGTGCTGAAGAAAAAGAGTTAGTTGGCCTTTGCCGTTCCTTTGCCCAGAGTGAAATTGCTCCCTATGCGGAAAAGCACGACACCGAAGAGAGCTTTAACTTAAAGGCCTTTCGGCAAATGGGAGAGCTTGGGGTGTTGGGCATGACCGCCGAACCCCAATATGGTGGTGCTGGCCTGGGCAGTTTGGCCGCCACCGTGGCCATGGAGGAGTTTGCCAAGGCCTGTCCGGCGCTCACTCTCAGCTATCTGGCCCACAGTATTTTAGCGGTCAACAATATCCAAAACAACGCCAGTCCCGAACAAAAGGCCAAATACTTGCCCAAACTCATCAGTGGGGAGTGGATCGGCTGCATGGGCATGAGCGAACCGGAGTACGGCAGTGATGCCCTCGGCATGCAAACCGTGGCCAAGCGCCAGGGGGACAACTACGCCATCAACGGCAGCAAAATGTGGATCACCAACGCCGAATATTCCGACTTGGCCTATGTTTACACCCGCACGGGGCCAGAAAAAAAGAACCTCACCACTTTTATTTTGGAAAAGGCCGCGGGCCACTACCAGACGGGAAAACCAATTCACAAGATGGGTATGCGCGCTTCCCCCACTGGCGAACTGATCTTCGACAATATCCGCGTTCCCCTGGCCAACCGGGTGGGAGAAGAGGGCCAATCCACTTATCACATGATGAAAAATTTGGAAATCGAACGGATCACCATCGCCGGCATTTCCTTGGGGGTGGCCCAGGCCTGCCTCGATCACTGTTTGCGCTACGCCAATCAACGGAAACAATTTGGCCAAACCCTGGGCAACTTCCAGTTGATTCAAAAAATGATCGCCGAAATGGCCACCGAAACCGAGATGATGCGCAATTTTCTCTACAATACCGCCTACCGCTACGACCGCGGCGAACGGGGGCCAACCGTCGCGGCCATGGCCAAGTTGGCACTTCCCAAAATGGCCACCAAAATCGCCCTGGACGCCATCCAACTCCACGGCGGATACGGCTACGCCCGGGAATTTCCCGTCGAACGGCTCATGCGCGACAATAAACTCAACGAAATTGGAGCGGGAACCAACGAGGTGATGATCCTGATCATCGCCAAAAATCTGCTCAAACAAACGGCCGACGGGGCCGAGGAATAACTTTAGCGGCGGGACAAGAGCGAAGGGCCTCGCCCGACGGGTTCCACACCGTGGCGATTCACAAAGTCGGTAAACAACTGCATGACAATTTCGCCGTGATAACGGTCGCGCTTTCCCCGTTTTCCCCTGACGACACCAAAACTGATGCCGTTTTCTAAATGCTTGTGTACGGTGCGGGCATGACCCCTTTCGATGCCGGCACTTATTCCGGCCTTAAAAAATACAAATACAGCGGGAAGCAAGACAATCGCCGTGGCAAATGTCGTTCCTCTGCCAGGCCTGTCTTCAAGAGCAATATTAATAATTAACGCTCCTATAAAAGAAAATGCAGCGCTCATAAGGGAAGAGAAAGCACTATCTCCAGTCGTGGAAAATTCCTGTTTGCCCGCCAGGGCCTGGGCAAAATAATGGGAGGGATTCCTTTTCACCTCGTGGGAAGCACCCGAGGCCAAGGCGCGCAGGTCTGACTTGGAGACTTCCGCTACAGCACGGCAGTCAGCATCTAAAAAGAGAAGCTCGGCAGAGGAGGCCTCTTCTGCGTTCCCGCCGTTACAGGCGTAAACCCAAACAGTGCCCTCTTCCCCGTACCCGGAATCCACCAGATGATAAAAATCGGGAATGTCATTCACCAAAGCATCCTCTGCCCGCAATTTCACCGGGGCAAAGGCCAGAGAGAAAACGCTCAAAACCAACAAGACATTCATTGCCCTCATAGTAGACTCCTTTAATCCAAAGTACAACCGCTCTGGCCCTTGAGGCCCGCATCCGCGAGAGGGTCGCTGCTCACGGTTGACTGGGCGGACAACTCCAACGGGGCCAAGTCATCGCCACACTTGGTGGTTTCAGGGTTTTCCCCTTGGCAAGCGGCGAATACGATTCCCCAAAAAACTAATATCAACATTTTATAAGGCCGCATTTTGTCTCCTCTTCTTCCAATTTTGCGCCATTCCCCTTAGGAGCAACACGCTCAAAACCGCAGCGGCGAGTTGAGCGCCAAGGCCACTCCCGGCGGCATGCTCTTCCGGCGCGGCCACGGCGAGGGGTGAAGTTCCCCAGCGGGCATACCCGTAATCGACCAAATAGGACAGGGCAAACGACACCGTGGCAATCACTAATATATTAATCAAAATTCCCCTTTTGCCAAGATAGTACTGTAAAACGGCGAGGTTGGAAATATTGGTCGCTGGCCCCACCAGCAACAAAATCAGGGCCGTGCCGGGACTCATGCCCTTGAGCATGAGAGCGGCGGCAATGGGAGTGGTTGCCGAGGCGCAAATGTAGACCGGAATACCCACCCCCAACACCAGCAATTTGCCCGCCAGTCCATTGGCCCCCTCAAAAAAATGGGGGGGCAACCACATGTCCAAGGCCCCGCCCACCACCAGGCCGATGCTCAACCACAGCGCCAAATCCTCCACCAAATCAAAATAACCGTAGCGCATGGCCACCCACAGACGGTTGGGCCTTGGAACTGGCCCAAGATTTTTCCTGGCCGCCGTTTGGGGGCAACACCCACCAGATGCAGCGGGTGTCGCCAACTGGTGAAAATTCCAGGCGTTCTGGCACAGGCCCGCCAGGGTGGCGGTCACAAAGGCCGCCACTGGGCGAATCAAGGTCATGGGAATGTCCATCATGGCGTAAGTCATGGCCATGGAATCAACACCCGACTCAGGGGTAGCGATCAAAAAGGAGGAAGTCGGCCCGTTGCCCGCCCCCGCCTTACGCAATTCCACGGCGGTGGGAATTACTGAACAAGAGCACAGGGGCAAGGGAATCCCCACCAGCGAGGCCTTGAACACCGCCCATGGCCCGCGCCCCCCCAGGTGGCGTTGAACAAAGGAAGTGCCCACGAAGGCGTGGATCAGGCCGGCCGCTCCCAGGCCCAACAAAAGATAGGGGGCGGTTTGAATCAAATAATCCCAAAAAACGATAAAAATTTGCACGCCTCTTTTCTCCTTTTACAGAGTTAGCTACACTTCACTATGTCCTTCCGCCCTTAACTCTATCGGAGGAGGCCCTGCCAAGTGCTGCTCCTGATGCTCACTGGAATCATCGCAGGAGGAATGGCGGCCTTTTTTGGACTCGGGGGCGGGGCCATCATGGCATCGGCACTCCACTCTCTCTACCCCAATATGCCTCCCCAGGCCATTATCGCCAACTGTCTGGGAGTGGTTTTCTGCAATGGATGCATCAACAGTGTGCGCTTTTGGAAACTCCGGCGCATCCCCCAGTGGCCAGTGCTGCTGCCCCTCTCCCTCTCCATGGCCACTGGTGCCCAAATCGGCGGCCGCCTGGCCACCCAATTTTCCGCCTCGGAACTGAAACAAATACTAGCGTTTACCATCTTAGTCTCCGCTCTCCGCTTGGCCCTGACCCCGCGGCCCTCCTCTCCAACTGACCCACAAATAACATTTTTTTACATAGAGACGACTCCCCTTAAAACCCTGGCCACCCTCATCGCCGGCGGACTGGGCGGACTTATCTCGGGCCTCACCGGCGTCGGCGGCGGCCTGTTCATCCTCCCGGTTCTCATTTTGCTGTACCGCATGCCCACCGCCTGGCTGCCAGTCTATAGCAACCCAGCTATGGCACTATGCGCACTTTCGGGCATCACCGTTCTCTTCGACACTGGCATTAACGCGGGCAACATCCTCATCGGCGGCAGCGACGCAGCGCTCAGCGCAACCCTGAGCATGGCACTCAAAGCGGCCCCCACCCCCAACTCAACTTTTGCCGCCTCTCTTCAGGCCTTCCAATGGTGTCACCTCAATGCAGCAGTTATGGCCCTCTTGGTGGCCAGCAGTTGGCCCAGCGGCCATTGGGCCGCCCGCTTGAGCACCCGCGCCAACCCCAAATACGCCCGCACAATGCTCATCGGCCTGCTGCTACTCATAGCATCCCACCTCTTTTTCCAGTCTTTTGCACAGGCCTCCCTTGACGAAAAACTTACCTCAAAAATATATTAAAACTTCTGTTATTGCGGGGGCGTAGTTGAGTTGGTTACAACATCGGCCTGTCACGCCGAAGGTCGCGAGTTCAAGTCTCGTCGCTCCCGCCAATTGTCAAAGTATGCGAACACTCGGAATCAAAAAAATCGGGAGAAGTGGACTTTTCCACTTTCTCGATGTGATTTTGCCCTACGAAATAGCGTAAAATGGCCCCTTGAGGGGTTATTTCCACCTTGTAGAGCAATCTCTTGAGTATTTTGGCCTTAATTTCTGGGGCGGTTTGTTGGGATAATGCTTTGCCCATAAATTTGATAAATTTCTGGTAATCCGCAAAATCCGCCGGAAATTCTTGAGTTGGCCCTGAATTGGCCTCTAGGTTTTGCATCTTTTCCAACACCTCCGCCTTGGCCCTATCCAGCTTTTCCATTTGCTCATAAATCGGCGTTGCCGAAACAGTCGGGGGCAATTCCCCCAACCTCTCTGCCAATGCGGCCAAGCTGGCATCACACCCCGACACTTTTAGCCGCAAACGCTTTATCTCCTTGTTTATGCCGTTTTCTCCGTGAATCCTTTTCGCTTCCTCGATCATCTCTTTGACTGTGCTGGGATTTTCCACCAGCGTACGAATGTTTTTTAAAACCGCCTCTTCTAGCTTGTTGGCCGAAACTCGATGGGGTTTGCATTTGAGGATCGGCGTTTGCATCGTCGAGTTCTTTTTGCTCGCCCATCCGTGCAAATAATAAGCATATTTTTTATATTTCCCGTGAGCACTTGCCCCACACATAGGGCCGTCACAGGTCTGGCAAGCAGTGATCCCCGTTAAAATGTAGGGAAAGGTCTTTTTGTAGGAGAAAGGTTTTCTAGCGTGGCGATTCTCCTTGAGTATTTCCTGGACTCTCGCAAACTTCTCGGCATCAATAATCGGTTTCCACACTGCCTTAACCTCAATCCTCCGATCCCCTTCGATATAGTCCCTAATCCCCATGTAGGCCTTATTTTTAAGTATCCTGTGCAGAACATCCACGGTAAAAAATCCAAGTCTGGAATTTCCCCCTCCCTTTTTGTGTTTTGAAACAGTTATGCCGTCTTTGTTGAGTGCCTTTGCTGTCCTGGCAAGAGTTTCGTACTTCAAAAAGTAATCAAATGCGGCCTTGACCGAATCAACTTCCTTTTCGTCTATTTCTAAAAATCCTGGCCTGTCGGGATTCCTTTTATAACCCAAGGGAATGGGGCCACCGTTATAAAGTCCCCTCTTGGCGCGAATCCTCAAATTCGCCGCCACTCTCTCGCCGGTTTGTTTGCGCTCAAATTGGGCGATATTCGCCAACATATACATGACCATCTCTCCGGCCGCATTGCTGGTATCTACATTTTCCCTAAGACTTAAAAAGGCGCATTTCTTCTCGCCGAGAAACTCCCAGACTTCCCCAAAGTCTCGCATATTGCGGGTAATGCGGGACAATTCACTGACCGCCACCATGTTAATTTTGTCGTTGTGAATATCTTGCAATAACTTTTGGATGGATGGGCGGTTCATATTTTTCGCCGAAAGCGAGCGATCGACATAAACCCGCACCACCTCCCCAAACTTGCCGGATGCATTTCTAAGCGAAATATACTGGCGCAATCGCTCTTCCTGATTTTTGATCGTCCCTTCCGGGGTGTCTTGCTTAACGCTGGAATTTCTGACATACAAACCGATCTTATAATTCGGATTATTCACTGATGGCCTCCTGGTCTGAAGGCCCAAAAGAGGGTTTGGGATCGGTTTCAAAAGACTGCTTGCGGAACTGGCAACTCAAATCGTAGAGGATTTGCGCCAGTTCTGTCAAAAGTAATTTTTTGCGCTCTTCGGAAACTTTGTAGGGTACGAGAATCACATTCTCGCCCTTCCATGCCGAGGGTTTTGATGGCATTGGCCTCCTTGGGTGAATGAGGGTTAATTTTCTAAAAAATGTTCCAAAACTTAGAAAATTGAGGGTATTGGCATATTGTCACCAAATTTTAAAGTTTCTTTTTTTGCTCTCAAAGACGGGATTACAACAAGTTAAGAGATGCGTTTAGTTCAAAACTGAGTCCACTGGCCGAACTCGCTTTGTACCCAGCTTTGAACCTTAAAGGCCTGGTTTTAAGAGGCCTTAACCGATGGTAAGTTGGGCGTTGTTTCTGTTTGTAAATGTCACTTCGTCTTTTGTTGTGAGGACTTCGCTTAACAATGCGTGGAAAATCTTGGATCGGGGAAGGACGCTATGGATTTTCTCCAGCGCCCTCAGTCGGTTAATAATGTGCCTGTACTCGGCAATAAAGAGGACTCCGAAAAGGCCTTCATCGTCACAGTAGCGCTTGATTTTGGATTCAATGCCCTCGGGGCAGTGGAAGTCGGGGAAGTATTCAATGGCAAAAAAGAAACTTCCCTCATCCCTCTGCAATTCCACGATGGCATCTGCTCCCAAGTGAGCGAACCGCTCCGAGTCCTCGTAAAGGGCATAGTATGGCCTCGGGTAGTAGTTTCTGACTGCTCCAAACTTGCCAAAAGCGTGGCGAATATCGACCAGCCCCAACTTGTGCAAAAGCGGAATCTTTCGCCTTCTCTTGCCAGTGCGAGGGCGAACCTCGCCAAAGTCGAAAAGTTCCCACCCCTTGGGCGCAAGCACGAAGGCCGCAACCCGATTGGTTTTTAGACAGCATTGGACTCTTTCGATCCACTCCGCCCGCTCCAGTTTGCGCAATTCCCGATAAACAAAGGACAAGCTACAACTGGCAAAGGCCTCTCTTTGGATTTGCTCGGCGGTTGCGGCGGAAAAGGAGCGCAAAAGTTCCAGCGTCCTTACACATTTGGGAGACAGTGCCTCCCGCTTCTTTCGTGGTTTGGTTTTTTCCATCAAATGGGCCACCTCCTGGAAAAAAGGAAAAAATACCTTTCTACCTATACACACAGGGGTGCAAAGGTATCGCCTTTTATATATTTTCAAGCAGTTAGCAAGGAAAGACGATTGGGCATCAAGGCCTCTTAAAACAGAAATTTGGGCCTTAAAATGGATTTCTGAGGAAGGCCTTAGTTTTCACTTTTGAGAGTTTTGGCACTCATTTTTATCGTTTGAAAAAGATACCCCTCTATAAATACGCAAAAATGTCTACAGGCCAGGACATTGTTTTTATAAAACACACCTCAACCTCCCGAAATAATAGGGCCTTTGCTAGTGTCAAGTTTGACATTCTTTAGGCCTTTTAAGAGAAGGTTTTATCGGCCGAACCGGAGCTTAACGACTTTTGAAATTTCAATAAGAGATTCTCGCTCTTTTTCGCTCAATCTGGCACCAAATTTAATCCACTCGACCAGCGAATCATCTAAAAAAGATACAGAGGTAAATGGAAATTTTGCGATAGATTTTTTCGGTACATTATGGGCGAGCATAAGCCTGAATAAAGTATCTGCTGAGATACTAGAACGGTTCCTAATTTTTCTCAAAGTCTCGGTATTGAGGCCAGTTCTTTTAGCGATTTTTGCCCTTTCTTTAGGATTTTCAGGAACTAAAAGGTTAATCCAAGTTTGCAGTAGTTTGGTTACTTGTGAATTGATTTCATTCATTCTAGTTAGGCCCTTGTTATTGAGAGAAATTTTCTCTCATTTCAAAGGCCTTATAAATTATATTTTCATCCCGATATTCTGTTATCGGTACGATAATTTGGTATTGAGAGAGAATAAAGACTTTCAAGACATTTTAGTAAAAACAGTAAATTCTAGCAGAGTTCAGACTTAACAGTTTTTGAAACTTTGATAAAAGTTTTGCGTTCCTTATCAGTGAGTCTAGCACCAAATCGAATCCACTCTATAAGGGAGTCTTCTAAAAACGCAACAGAACTGAATGGGAATTTAGGTATAGATTTTTCTGATACATTCTGAGCAAGCATAAGCCTAAATAGGGTGTCAGTTGAAACACTGGGACGGCCTCGAATCTTGTCTAAGGTTTGCGCATTAAGCCCTGTTTTCTCGGCAATATCTCCCCTCATTTTGGGGTCTTGAGGGACAAGGACATTGACCCAGAGTTGCAACATTTTGACCACTTTTTGGTCGATTTCTTTGATTTTAGGCATAAAAATTATTTTTATTTAATATTATCCTTTATTTTCAATAAGTTATAAACAATATTTTTTTACCAATATCACTTGATCGGGACAAAAATATGGTTTATATATGCAGGAGAACTTTTAACGCTATGTATTGCGAGGTAGAACTAAATGAAAACAAAAGAAATAAATTTTAACACGACTGCGACAAGAGAAAAGGCCATATCTGCTAAAATGGCCATTGAGAAAGTTAAAATACCAAAAGAACCCAGGGATTCAGGGGAAAAAATAGATATTAACAAAGTCATTGAAAAAGCATTAGAGACTTTGGAAATAGACCTTGAGTCTTTTAAAAAAATTGCCGGGGAGGCCTTCGCTGCAAATATTACACATAATGGGCGGCCTAGTTTGGATCATGTTTTATGGGCAGACATGTTTAACATTTTAAGGCGACTTCATCTCTATGATAGCGTCGTTTTGAGTGGTTACGATCAGGAAAAGCATTTAGGTGCTATTTGTGGCTCCATCAATAGAAAAGAATTTCAATATAAACAAGGAAAATTAGTCAAGGCCGCTTGGAAACGGTTTAAACGGAATCGCTGGGAATCTGAGGGAAAACTTTTTGGTTTTAGGTTGCTGTGGAGAATAAGAATTAAACGCTGGTTTTCAAATTTGAGAATTTTTCGCTGGAGACAGATTAAGTAATATATCCCCTTAGACAATCTTAGAAAAATCTATTTTGTCTTGGTAGGTTTTTGAGCACCATAGATAAATTCCGATTTTTTACCAGTTAATTTTTCAACGAAAGGTTCTAGCGGAGTAAGGCCTTTGGCGACTTTTGATAGGGCCGCCATTTTAATATCGTGTAAAATTAGCTGTGGGATGTCGGTTCTAAAACCATAATGGGACACCAAAACACCCATTATAAACCCCGAGACATAGCGCATAAAAACCTCCTTCTCTAATTAGGGTGCGACTTTAGACGCTTTGAATTGCTGCGAATAGTCGTTTTGCCACATTTAAAATGCGCCATAAGTTCCCTAACAGTTAAACCATCGACATTGCGAAGTTTTGCCAGTTCCGCAAGGTCAATTTTGGGCCGTTCCCATTGAACCGCTATTTTTTGGGCCACGGTTAAGGGTTTGACTCCTGTTGTTTGTTCGTATAGTTTGGCGTGTGGCCCGCCAATTTCAAAGTCCTTGAACTAGCGACCGCACAAAAACCAGGGGCCAAGTGCCCCTATTGAAATCACTAAGAAGGCCTTTCCAAGTCTTGGCCAAAATTTCGGGATATTTCGGCCTTTATCTACTTCTGTATAGGCCATCCATTTTATTCTTCGCTAAAATAATCACTGTCTATCTTCTTAACTTCAAATTTTTGTTCAACGGCAACACCTGTATTTGAATCAACCATTAAGTCGGCAAGTCTCTTTCCATCTATCAATATAATTTTAAAATCAATCTTTTCTACAAACTCTCTGGCACCATTTGAAAATTTAGAGGTTGTTATGAATATGCCCTTTTTGGCCCTCTTGCCCTGTAGAGCACCAGCAAATTTTTGTATTTCTGGACTTCCTACAATGTTTTTTTCTTGCCATCTTTTAGCTTGAATATAAATTAAATCCAGTCCGAGTTTATCTTCTTTAATAACGCCATCAACTCCTTCATCTCTAGTTGTCGAAAACGCCTCGCCGGCCTCTTTTTTGGAACCACCGTAACCCATGTTGATGAGCAAATCCACAACTAATTTTTCAAAGAAAAATGCAGACTGATTCATTATTGTTTGCAGCAATTCATCTTTAAGTTCTTCTCTAAGTTGGCCATACGAAGATTCCAATTGTTCCATCGGCGTCGTATTTGTACTATCAATAATTTTATCTTCTTCATCTTTCTTTTTTGAAAAATCTCGAAATTCAACAAATTCCTGAAATTTACTCAAATAATCAAGATCTATTTCAACTGGATTTTCTTTTAGAACTTCTCTCCCCCTTTCTGTAATGTGAATAAAACCTCTTCTCTTACTCTCTACAAGTTTGGCCTTTTTTAAATATGTTTTGACCCACCCAACTCTATTTTTTAAAATAGTTTGCCTTCCGCTCGGCAATAATTCTTTTATTTGTTCATTAGAAAGATTAAATTCGGTGGCCATATAATCGCTCAATTTACCCGTGGAGACTTCACCTAGGCCTTCAATTTTTTGCAGGATGGGTTTCATAAATTGATTATATTTGGGAATACTCATCACCCAATCACCCTGTGCAACTCGTTGACGATGCTGGCGAACTCGCGGGGGAAGGGGAAGTCGTGGGGGAGTAAATTTTCTTTGGAGTATTGTTTTCGGGAGTAGCGGCGGATTTGGCCCCTGATGGTGATCATGTCGAATTGTTCGGCCAAGACATGGATGCGGTTGACTCGGCCCTGGTCGCCGTTTTGGGCCTTGAGGTATTGGCCCTCTTCGGGGAGTCGTTGGCGTTTTTCGCTGTAAACCTCGTCTTCGTACTTCACGCAGCACTTGATTTGGCCACAAACTCCGTTGAGTTTGCTGGGAATGAGGGCCAAGTTTTGATTTTTGGCCATTTTGATGCTGACATGGCCCTGGGTTTTGAGAAAAGTGGAGCAGCAAGTGGCCAGGCCGCAGGGGCCGACGGAACCCATGGCGGCGACCCGGCCGCGCACCGAGATTTGGCGCAATTCAACGCGCATTTTGAGTTCGCCCACTAGAAGTTTGACCATTTCCCGAAAGTCGACGCGGGCGGGGGCGGTGAAATAAACCACCATCTTTTTGCCCATCTGCACGCTCTCCACATGGGTGACATTCATCTCCAGACAAAGTTTTTCGGCCAGGCGGATGCACACATCCTTGGCCTTTTTCTGCCGTTCGAGAGAGTAGTGCTGCCGCTGCAAATCTTCTTCGCTGGCCACTTTGCTGATACTGCGGATGGGGAGTAAATCCTTGCGGAATTTGACGGTGTAGGGGAAGGAGTTGATATAACCCACATCGAGTCCGCGGTCGCTCATGGCGACGACTTTTTGGCCATAGCCAAATTTTCTCCTTCCGACAAAAAAGGGAAAGCTGCGGGAGTTGCCGGGGAAGCGGACGCGCACCATGTACAATTCATCCCCTTCTTTCCAGCGCGGAGAGGAGGACGAAGACGGGGCCGCATCGGTTGGAGGCAGCGGTTGCCATTCAGAAGTGGAAGAATGTTCGAGGCCAGTAGTTTCTTCGTTCATGTTGGATGGTTTCCTTTAAAAATCGCAGTTGCGAGGTGTGCGCGGGAAGGGGATGACATCGCGGATATTGTTCATGCCGGTGACATAGCGAATGGCCCGCTCAAAACCGAGGCCAAAACCGCTGTGAGGTGCGCTGCCGAATTGCCTCAACTCCAAATACCACCACAAAGTCTCGCCGGCAATACCCACTTCACTGATGCGCGCTTTGAGTTTTTCCAAGTCGTCCTCCCGCTGGGAGCCGCCCACCAGTTCCCCCACTCCGGGAACCAGGACATCCATCGCCCGCACCGTTTTCCCGTCACTATTCTGTTTCATATAAAAGGCCTTGCAGTCTTTGGGGTAGTCGGTGACCACCACCGGGGCGGAACAATAGGTGTCGGTGAGGTAGCGCTCGTGTTCGGTTTGCAATTCGGCCCCCCACTCGGGGGCATATTCAAATTTTTGGCCACTCGATCGCAAGGCCTCGATGGCACGGCCATAATCCAATCGTTCAAAATTTGAGCGCTCCACCTTTTCCAATTCCGCCGCGCGATCGCTGTAGGGACTTCCCCGTTCCTTTGCCACTCGCTGGTGGTATTGGCCGAGGGCCTGCAATTCCTGGGGGCACTGGTCTAGCGTTGATCGGATCAAAAATTTAATATAGTCTTCGGCCAAATCGGCATTGCCCTCCAAGTCCACAAAGGCCATCTCGGGTTCGACCATCCAAAATTCGGCCAAGTGGCGGGGGGTATTGGAGTTTTCCGCCCGAAAAGTTGGCCCAAAAGTGTAGACGGCGTTTAGCCCTAATGCCAAACATTCGGCCTCCAGTTGCCCGGTCACACACAGGTGGGCGGATCTCCCGAAATAATCGTCCTGGTAGTCGAGGGCCTTGCTTCCCCGTGTGGCCTTTTCCAAATCCAAACTGGTGACTTGAAACAGCTCCCCCGCCCCCTCTCCATCGACAGTGGTGAGTACGGGGGTATTCAAATAATAGAACCCCCGCGAATCAAAAAAGCGGTGAGTGCTCATGGCCATGCAGTGGCGGATCCTAAAGATGGCACCGAACAAGTTGGTGCGCGCGCGCAGATGCGCTTTCTGGCGCAAAAATTCCAACTCCAAGGCCTTTTTTTGCAGGGGGTACTGGGAGTCGCTGAGTCCGTAGACCACTACTTTGCTGGCGACAATTTCGGCACTTTGGCCCTGGCCCTGGGACTCCACCCAACGGCCGTGCACGCCCACGCAGGCCCCGCTCAAAAGTCCGCTCAAGTTGGCATAGTTTTCCAAATTGGCATCGACAATAACCTGCACGGAAGGTTGGCAAGTGCCGTCGTTGACCACCATAAAACTAAATTTACGGCCCTTGCGCACACTCCTCGTCCAACCTTGAACCCACACTTCGCGGCCATCGGCGGGGCGGGTGAGCAGTTCCCGAATGGTGCTGCGTTTAGGGACGGACACTGGGTTGCTCCCGGGAAAAGGTATGCCACAAATTGAGCAATTGTTCTTTCGGCAAGCGCGCCCCGAAGTGGGTGACCAGAACGCTGGAGGCGCGGCACGCCCAGTGCGCGGCCTGTATGGGGCCACTTCCGGTAGTCAGGGCGTGCAAGAAGGCCCCGGCAAACAAGTCTCCCGCTCCATTAGTGTCCACTGCCCGAACCGAATGAGTGGGAACGGAGTGCTGCCTTCCCTCTGTCACCACCAGTGCGCCCTCTTCTCCCAAAGTAATCGCCACCAGGGGACACCACGAGGCCAAATTGGCCGCTGCACTTTGAAGTTCAGACTGCCCCGTCACTCCCAAGGCCTCGTCCCGATTGCAAAACAAGAGATCGACCCCTTCATCTACCACTTCTTGCAAACTCCCTTTAAAGTGGGCCACCAAATTGGGATCGCTCAAAGACAGGGCGGTTTTTACCCCCGCCTTTTGGGCCACCTGGCGGGCCTGCAAAATGGCGGCCTTGGCATTGGGGTTGGCCACCAAATAACCTTCGATATAGAGATAGTCGGCATCCTTGAGGGCCACGGCATCCAATTCGCCCTCGCCCCACTGAGTGCTAGTGCCTAAAAAAGTCTGCATACTGCGTTCGGCATCGGGAGTGATGAAGACCAAACACTGGCCCGTAACCCCGGACTCGCGCCCGCGCTGCAAATTGCTGTCCACCCCGTGCTCTTTCAAGTCGGCCCAATAAAAATCTCCGGCATCGTCGGTGGCCACCCGGCAAGAGAGGTGTGCACTCCCCCCCAATTGGGCCAGAGCAATGACGGTGTTGGCGGCACTCCCCCCGCAAGTGCGCTTGTGGGGAATACTCTCGACATGGGCCAAGAGTTCGGCCTGGCGCTTCTCATCGACTAGGGCCATAACCCCTTTGGAAATACCTGCCTTTTGCAGAAAGTCGTCATCAACTTCAATTTCCACATCCACCAGGGCATTTCCCAGGGCACAAACACGGTACTTTTTCACTCTTCCCCGCTTTTCACTTTTCGAGTTTGGCCCTGGAAATGTAGAGCAAAATCCCCTTTTTGTCAGGGAACAGATGGCCAAAGGTGCCAATGGGCCTTTGACTGCGACGCATAAAGAAAATCAAAACACATCTGAGTGGCCATCACATAGGCCAAGGCAGTGTCTGAGGTGGAATTTTCTTTAGAATAGCAAGATTTGTCCACATCATCTCCAACTGTAGCATCAGTTCCTCATATAAAACATTTAGATTTTGTGTTACTCATTTTTTATCGCTCAAAATTATTTCAGAGGTAGCTTTTTCAAAATTTTTTTGAACATTTTAATTTTGTTATCTGGTAAAATGATGATCTTATTGGGAGCACAAACGGCCCCTGCATAAATCATATCGGAATCGAGAGTTAGGATATATGGAATTTTTGTAGACAGGGCCATATTTAAAATCATGGCATCTGAATAACCTATGCCCGTTTGTGTGGATATTTGAGTTGCTTTTTTCCAATCTATTTCTTCAACAATAAAAAGATTCCTTTTTTGATCTTGATCTCTCGTAGTGAGATAACTACAGAACTCATCAAGGTAATTTTCTTGTTCAGAAAGTTTGTTTCCGAGAAAAGTTTTACAAATTGAAGTCCAACCAATTTCATTTTCAAGGTCGCGCGCCCTAAAGACCTTTCTTATCTCTTTAATTTCTCCATCTCGAAAGTAATTTAAATTGGAGTTAAAATCTTCCAATTCTTTATTTTTGCTTTCTTCTCTTCTCAAACGGCCATCTCTTCTGGTGCGAATATCGTGAATTTTTGCAGTTGCATTTTTCGCAATCTTAAATTTTTCTCTATTCTCCTGTACCAAACTGATAATACCGTTTGTTAAAAAGCGTCTTCTTTGATAATCGAGAAATTCGGCCTTGGTGGTAACTGTCGTATAAAAAGTCACATTGGCCTTATTGTCGAGATTGTCCAAAAATTCCTTAACCAAATCAAAATTTGCATGAACTTCATCAAAATAGGCAATGATGACATTGGAATCTACAATGAGGTCAATTCTCTGCCCGTTGCCCACGCTCTTTAAAAAACTATTGAGGCCTATTCGGTTTGTTGGCATGAAGATAATGCTTCTGTTGCGTAATGCGCGGCCACTTCTTCGTAGGAAGAAGTTTCTCCATCATAGCAATCATCAGTTTCGTTTAAAACTTCGGCCAATTCGTCAAGTTCTTCCTCTGTTGGCCTTCTTTTGTTAATGTCATCCATATCCTTATAAATTTCTGAAATTTTTCTTCTTTTTACTCTTGAGGCCATTTTTCTTCTCCCTTGCTATTAAAGTTTTTGAGGTGTTAATAATAGCATGAAAATATCGAATCTATCTTATTGAAATCATTAGGATTTCAAGCGCATTATCCAAAATTTACCCAACAAAACCCAGACCTTGCGCACAATCAGGCCTCTACCCCGAAGTGTCCAACTGGTATTTCACCCCATCGGGATAACAAACCGAATTTTGCTTGAGATAAATAGTGTAAGTGCCATCCCCACCCAAATCCGAGACGGTAAGACTCTCACTGGCCTAGGTTGCTGTGACGGGAACGATGGAGGTATGCCCATCTAGCAGCGGTCAATTGCGCTAGCATTTTTTTTTCTTGGTTTAATTGTAAAGTTCCAAGATAACATAGGTCATCTTTGCCATACATATATTTATTGTCTAAAAAATCATCTTCTTCGTATGTGGAACTTTTAACATAAATATGTACTTCATCTGCTTCACAATCAAAAAGAATTGCCCCAGCAGAGTTTTGTTTTATCGTGTTATAACCAGGATAATAATGCAAATGTTCTGACGAGGCTTCACCAATAACGATAACTTTAGGATTAATTTTTTTCAACCAAGACAAAGGGATTTTCCCACTGTTTCTTCCGTGATGAGGGGCAAAGATAATATCTGTTTGATCAAAATGAAGTTCAGACTCAATGCTTTCCATGAAATCTTTTTTCAAATCTCCCAACCATAAAAAACTTGCACTATTCTCAACCGAATATCGAATTATGGGAGAAATATTATTAGGGCTATTTCCATTTTTAGCTTCAAGTAGTGCTTGCTTGTATTTACGATTATTTAATATGGGCCACAGTATGTTAATTCCTGATGATCCTCTTTCATTGTCAGAAAGATTCATCCAATAGCGCTTACATTTCTTACTCAAATAAAAAGCCTCATCCGAATCTCTTAATTTACAATACTTTACAAAATCCTCTGTGTAATCTTCTTTTGTTGCTTGATTTTCAACGCAGTAAAAATTAGGAATTGAAATACAAGAGAATAATTCTTTTAATCCTTTCATGTGGTCATGGTCTGGATGAGTAGATATAAAGCGAATAATACTTTTTTTATTCGTTTTTTCCTTTAGCTCCTTAAAAATTTCTTTTTTATTAGATTCATCTATACAGCAATCTATGATAGTAAAATTGTCACTATTGTGTTGAATATAAAACATATCACCATTACCTACAGAAAATGACTTCACTAAGCTCATTCTATTTATCCCCCTTTCCAAGGTTGCTTTTCGTAATTCCTAAAAGTTCATTAAAAATAGATTCAATTTTTTTCATAAAGTTATCAACATTTAATCCGGCGACAAAGGCCAAAGCATAAATAGCGTAAGGCCTATCTATATCGCCTTCTGTTGTCTTAAAAATTAAAAGTCCAGCTTTAACAAAAACTAAACTCATTCCTCCTGCTATAGCACTAACAAATGGTCTAATGATATGCCATAAAATCCAACGATTATCCCATTCTTTTTTTGCACAATATTGAACATAGATTCCTCGAACGCAATAAGTGCACCCTCCTAAAAAACCAAAAAATAAAACATAAATTAAATTCAGTGGAAGGCACTCGACGAAGTATTGTTTTTTCAGGCAAAGAAAACTGGCCAAAGTAATTAAGCCAAGGTGGTAAAATGATAAAAGAAATGGTGTTGTCATGGGCCTTTAAAAATTGTCGTGTTGGAAGTAGCTGTTGAGTTCTTTGCTGTACACGGTATAGGATATAATTTCCCTCTGAAAAATAACCAGTTCCTGGATATTTTCGAGTTGTTCCATAAACTTGTCATTATATTCTACATTTTCTTCATCTATTGGGAAGTAATAGGTTTTGTATTCAACGGTTCCGTCTGGTTTTCTGATTCCGCTTTTAAAAGGAAGGATTCTAATGGATTTTTGTTCTGGTGAGAGGTCGTCAATATAGTCGGCAAAAAGTAAAAATCCGACATAAACTTTTGAATTTTTCAAGGTAAAAATCAATAATTCACCTTTAATAGAGAATTTATACAAGTCTCGCCCAACAATTCCCTTTGTATGGGGATGGTTTTCCGTTTTCCCCAACCATTGCCTGATTGACTGCCATCTCGTTTGCACACAGTGTGAAGACAAAAGAAATCCCAAAAGGGAGGAACACAGAGAATAAAGAGCAATATCGGCCACAAAGATCAAGTTTTCCCATACTTGAAAAAAATGCAAAATTTGGGGGCAAGTTTTGGCCAATTCTCTGATTAGCGTGGCCAGTGAAAAGGGCAACATTCCCCAAACAAAGACAAAAATGAGAAATTTGTTGCTGTTGGTTTCAACATAGGTTCTCTTGGTGCGAAAGTTATAAACTGCCAGAAAAATAAATCCGGCCGCTCCAATAAAGAAAATTTCACTTCTCATAAATTCTCTGATTCTTTGCCAATGGGGAATTGAGTTTTTTTGCGCCAGTGCGTTATTCTTCGTCCCGATTTTTCTTTTCCAAGGCCTTTTTTGCTCTTACGGCCCTGGCCTCTGCGGCCATTTGCTTAATGGCCTCAAAATTTTTTCTGATGGTTTCCTTGGAAATGGTTTTTATACCAAAGCCCGCTCTAGTAAAAATAAGCTCATTTTTCTCTGGGAATTTGGATTTTTTAGATTCAGTCAACATGGCCTCCTCAGTTAATATTACCAGCAAAGTCAAGTCAAGTTCAATTTGAAAAAACTGCCTCTCTTTTCATCATGGCATATTGCCCAACAAAATCCAGACCTTGCGCATAATCAGGCCTCTATCCTGAAGTGTCCAATTCATATTTCACCCCATCGGGATAACACACAGAATTTTGTTTGAGGTAAATGGTATAAGTGCCGTCGTCGCCCAAGTCCGAGACAGTGAGACTTTCACTCGCTTGGGTAGCAGTTGCCGATGCTAAAGCGGTATCGCTGCAATTTTTTTCTTTGTGCAAAGAAATCTCATCATCGGCGGCCAGTAAGTTCACCGAAAAACTCGGCGTGGT
The DNA here is from genome assembly GCA_965243145.1 of Bacteriovoracaceae bacterium. Lineage (GTDB taxonomy): Bacteria > Bdellovibrionota > Bacteriovoracia > Bacteriovoracales > Bacteriovoracaceae > CBDBLK01. The sequence continues at coordinate 2,307,565 of CBDEUB010000002.1, read as the reverse complement.
GTCGCTGGTGTCCGTGGTGGTGAGGGCCAGTCTCGAAGTTCCGCCGCTATAGGTGTAGGGAATTTTATTGGTGGTGCACATGGTTCCCACTTTGGCGTATATGCTGTTTTCTTTTGCCGTAAGTGCGTCGGTAGTGAGATCAATGGCCGTCGCCGATGCTGCCACGGTTCCACTGGTCAGGGCCGCACCCGCACATTTGGCATCGGGATGCAAGGTCACGCTTTGATTTGCTCCGACATGATGAAGGCGAATATTTGGAGTTGCATTTGAATAAGCCGAAGCACTCGGAGCGGGATTTTTCAACTCCAGCGCAATCAACGACTCCGGCGTAAACTCACAAGTGCCGTCGTTGTAACAAGTATAAGTCCGCTTCCAGTTGCCTATGTTTAAAGGCGTAGTGCTGTCTTTGCCGGAAATCACATCCACGGGGTAGTTTTTACCAGAATTGGAACCATATTTAGACCCCCAATACTTGACCTTGCCAGAAGAAGTTAGGGCGTAAATGGAGTAATGCCCCGAGCTAATTTGCGTAATGTTGCCAAGGGGAGTGGTGCTGTCTTTTCCGAAAATCACATCTACGGGGTAGTTCGCATAATACCAACCTTTTTCACGAGAACCAACATCTTTTCCATCTCCCAATTGTCCAGCCCCTCCATATCCCCAACACTTGACATTGCCAGAAGAAGTTAGGGCGCAAGTGAGTAAAGTCCCTGTACTAATTTGCACAATGTTGTCAAGGGGAGTGGTACTGCCTTTGCCGGAAATCACATCTACGGGGTAGCTCGCATAATACCAACCTTTTTCACGAGAACCAATATCTTTTCCATCTCCCAATCGTCCGAACGGTCCATTTCCCCAACATTTGACTCTACCGGAAGAGGTTAGAGCACAAGAACCAGAAATTTGCACAATATTGCCAAGGGGAGTGGTACTACCTTCGTTAGAAATAACATCAACGGGATAATTTGTTTTCCCTCCCCAACATTTGACTCTACCGGAAGAGGTTAGAGCACAAGAACCAAAAATTTGCACAACATTGGCAAGAGGAGTGGTGCTGCCTTTGCCGGAAATCACATCTACGGGGAAGCTTGTCTTATAAAACCAACCTTTTTCAAGAGAACCAGTATCTTTTCCATCTCCCAAAAATCCCCCACCCCCGCTTCCCCAACACTTGACATTGCCAGAAGAAGTCAGGGCACAGGTTTTACTACCTCTCGAACTAATTTGCACAATATTACCAAGAGGAGTGCCGCTATTTCTAGAAATTACATCAACGGGATAGCTTGTACCTTCGTATAGAGTATAAATTTTTCCATTTCCCAATTGTCCACTATCTCCTTCTCCCCAACACTTGACATTGCCAGAAGAAGTCAGGGCACAGGTGTGACTACCTCCCGAAGTAATTTGCACAATGTTACCAAGGAGAGTGGTGCTATCTTTGCTGGAAATCACATCCACGGGGTAGCGTGTACTATAAAGCTGATGATAAGTTTTCCCATCTCCCAATTGTCCATACCCTCCATATCCCCAACACTTGACGTTGCCAGAAGAAGTTAGGACGCAGTCAGTAGTACCAAGACGATCATAACGTGGAAAAGCAGCACTACCGATTTGAGCTAAATGCCCTTTTCCCAAAGGCATTTTCTTAAAAGTATAAATAACATAAGAAGTTGAACAATCTGAAGCATTATTTTTCTCATCCCAAGATGTGGCGTAAACAGAATATTGTTTTCCATCGGAAAGTCCTGTCATGGCCAAATTTTGAATTGTTGCTCTCACTGTTTCTTGCGAAGAAATCGACGTTGTACAAGAATCGTCGGAAAAGAGTTGAACTTTTCCTCCTACATGAAGTCCCGAAACCTGAACGACGGGAACTGGGCCTGTAACCATGCTGACTTTTGTCGGTGCAGAAAGTTGATAACTGTAAGTTGCATAAACAGTCGAACAACTTGAAGCGTTGTCTTGGGAATCAAAATTTTTAGCGTAAATGGAATAGGTTTTTGAATCAGGAAGTGTGGCCACAATATTTTGAGTCGCGGTTGTCACAGATGCCTTTTGAGAAACAGATGTTGAACAAGTGGCATCGGAAAAAAGTTGGACTTTGCCTCCGACAAGCACTCTTGAAACACTGAAAGTAGGAGTATTCCCATCAGAAGAAACAACGCTTATTTTTGTCGGAGTAGCAACCTGATAACTGTAAGCTGCATAAACGGTTGAACAAAATGAATCATTATCTTGAGCATCCCAGGATTTGGCGTAAACGGAATAAGTTCCCATTCGGGAGATGGCCAGGTTTTGAGTTTCCGTTGTCACTGATACTTTTTGAGAAAATGATATTGAGCAAGAGGCATCAGAGAAAAGCTGTACTTTTCCTCCCGTAGTCAATCCCGAAACGCTAATGATAGGAGTATTTCCGTCAGAGGAAGCAACACTTATTTTTGTTGGTGCGGAAACATAAACATAACTTGCATGGGCCGTAGAGCATTGGGAATTATTTCCTTGAGCATCCCATGCCTTGGCATAAATGTTATAGGTTCCAGAAACAAGCGGGTTCGTCTCCAGATTTTGAGTTGCCATCGCCACTGATACTTTTTGAGAAAGAGACGTTGAGCAAGCAGAATCGGAAAAAAGTTGAACTTTGCCTCCAATGTACAATCCCGAAACGCCAACGGTGGGAGTGTTTCCTTTGGAAACAATGCTGATCTTTGTCGGAGCAGAAAGGTAGGTATAATTGGCGTAAACGGTTGAACAAATTGAATCGTTATCTTGAGCATCCCAGGATTTGGCGTAAATGGAATGGGTTCCCGAAGCAAGCGGAGTCGTCACCAGATTTTGAGTTGCCGTTGTCACCGATACTTTTTGGGAAAGAGATGTTGAGCAGGCAGAGTCGGAAAAAAGCTGGGCATGGCCTCCGGCAAGCAATCCCGAAACGCTAATCGCGGGAGTATTCCCGTCAGAGGAAGCAACACTTAGGCCTGTTGGTGCGAGAACATAAACATAACTTGCATGAATTGTAGAACATTGAGAATCATTTCCTTGAGCATCCCATGCTTTGGCATAAATGCTATGGGTTCCAGAAACAAGCGGGTTCGTCTCCAGATTTTGAGTTTTCGTCGCCACCAATACTTTTTGGGAAAGAGATGTGGAGCAAGCGGCATCGGAAAAAAGTTGGACTTTGCCCCCAGCGTACAATCCCGAAACGCCAACGGTGGGAATGTTTCCTTTGGAAATGATACTGATCTTTGTCGGAGGGGAAAGATAGGTATAATTGGCGTAAACCATTGCACACGAAGAGACATTGCCTTGGGAGTCCCAAACTTTGACATAAAGGGAATGGGTTCCCGAAGCAAGCGGATTTGTTGCCAGATTTTGCGTCTCTTTCGTCACCGATATTTTCCCAGAAAGGGAAGCGGAACAAGAGGAATTGGAAAAAAGCTGTGCCTGTCCGCCCGTTACAAGTCCTGTGACTTGAATGGAGGGGGTTGAGGTTTTTTTCGTAGAAGCGACGATGCTTACGCCGCTTGGAGGCGAAATCAAAACCTTGTAGGTTGCAAAGTTTTGAGAACAAGGGGAGACATTACTGCTTGCGTCCCAAATTTTGGCGTAAATTTTGTTTGCTCCCCAGGGAAGAGTGTTTGTTGTCGCCGTGGCGGCCGTTCCCGCAGTGAAAACTTTGGAAGAAATGCTTTGAGTACAAGCGGAATCGGAGTAAAGCTGAACCCTTCCCCCTTGAATTGTGGGAGAAACTTCAATACTGGGAGTCGCATCAGCGTTCTTGCTTCCCGAACGGGAAATAATGCTGGTCGGTGGAGACAATAAAACTGTGTAATTGACAGAAGAGGGAGAACATTGGGAAGTATTATTTTTTCCATCCCAGATTTTGGCATAAACTTTTTTTGCCCCGAAGGAAAGCACTTTGGTGCTGATTGTCGTTGCCGTTCCCGAAGTAGAGACTTGTCCAGACAGACTTTGAGTGCAACTGGCATCGGAAAAGAGTTGTGCCCTGCCTCCGGCAATGGTGGGAGTCACTTTAAAACTTGGAGTGGTATCCACTCCCTCGGTTCCCGATAAAGATGCCAGAGAGACAGTTGTAGAAAGTAAAACTGTATAAGTTGCAGAGACGGTCGAACAGGCGGAAGCATTTCCCTGTGAATCTTCAACTCTGGCATAAACGGAAATTGCGCCTGCGGGAAGGGTATTGGTGCTGACTGTAGCACTGCTGCCGGAAGTTGCTATCTTGCCCGATATGGCACGGGTACAAGTAGAATCGGAAAAGAGTTGTGCCCTGCCTCCGGCAATGGTGGGAGTCACTTTAAAACTTGGAGTGGTATCCACTCCCTCGGTTCCCGATAAAGATGCCAGAGAGACAGTTGTAGAAAGTAAAACTGTATAAGTTGCAGAGACGGTCGAACAGGCGGAAGCATTCCCCTGTGAATCTTCAACTCTGGCATAAACGGAAATTGCGCCTGCGGGAAGGGTGTTGGTGCTGACTGTCGAACTGGTGCCGGAGGTTGCTATTTTGCCCGATATGGCACGAGTACAACCGGAATTGGAAAAGAGTTGTGCTTTTCCTCCCGAGACAGTGGGAGAGATGCTAAAACTCGGAGTGGTATCAACTCCATTGCTTCCCGACTGGGAAACGATCGAATTTACAGCAGAAGGCGAAACAGTATAACCGGCAAAACTTGTTGAACAACTGGTTGCATATCTCTGGGAGTCCTCTATTCTGGCGTAAATTTTTACAGCACCGAGGGGAAGTGTGTTGGTAGTGATTGTTGTTGCTGTTCCCAGAGCAGAAATTTTTGACGAGATGGCATGTGTACAGCTTGAGTCGGAAAAAAGCTGTGCCTTGGTTCCCGCCACTGTGGGAGAAATTTGAAAAGTCGGCGTGGTATTGGCCCCTCTGGTTCCCGACTGGGAAACAACGGATTGAATGGGAGAATAAAGGGTATAATTGGCAAAACCCCTCGAACAAGCGGAAACATTGCCTTGAGAATCTTTGGCCCTAGCATAAATTTTGACAGTGCCTGGGGCCAGTGAATTTGCGGAGATGGTTGCCGTCGTTCCCGAAGTAGAAACTTCGGCCGAGGCCGCTTGCGTACAACTGGAATCAAAGAAAAGTTGGGCCTTGCCACCTGAGACAGTGGGCGATACTTGGAAAGTTGGCCTGGCATTGGCCCCGGCCGCTCCCGACTGGGAGACGATCGAGTTCACGGGTTCCAGCAAAACTTCATAGGCCGCAAAGTTTTGCGAACAACTGGCCACGCCGTTGCCGTCCCACAGTTTGACGAAAAGGCGGTGCTTGCCGGCGGTGAGGGTATTGCTGGTTAAAGTGGTGGTTCCGCCGGTGGTGGCCTTCTTGGCCGACAGTGCTTGCGTGCAGGCGGCATCGCCAAAAAGCTGGGCATACCCTCCTGTACTGGTTCCGGTAACTTGAATTGTAGTCGTCTTGGTGGTGGATGCCGCAGGTGTTCCACTGGTGCGTGTAGGCCCTAAAACGGTGTAGGCCAAAAAGCTAGTGGAACACTCCGAGGCAACGCCTTGCTGGTTCCAAATTTTGGCGTAGAGTTTGTGTGCCCCCGTGGGCAACACTTGAGTCTCCATATTGATGGCGGTGGTGGGAGTTGTCTTGACCGCCGATGCTGAAGTTTGGCAAGTCGAATCCAAAAAGAGTTGCGCTTGCCCTCGGGGCAGTGTCTCCGAGAGGCGCACGGTGGGGGTGGCATCGGCACTGGGGGAACTTCCCACAGTGAGGGAGAGATTCGCCACTGGGAGAATTTTAAAGCGATACTGGGCAAAGTGGGTGGAACACGGGGAAGCGACTTCCCCACCCCAAACTCGCGCGTAAATTTTGTGATCTCCCAGGGAGAGTTGGCGGGTGCTAATTTGAGGTTTGGCGTAATACTCGGAGACAGTGCGCTTGTCGGAGAGTGCCTGGGAACATTCGGCATCGGAAAACAATTGCAAGTGAGTGACGACTCCACTGGCAAAACTGGTAAACTCCACCGTGGCATAAGCACGATGGCCGCTAGCTTGCAAGACGGAAAAGGAAGCAGGAGCGGCGGGATGGTAGAGGTAGGCAATCGCCGCACTGTCGAGGCATTGGAGCAATCGCTTGCCCTGAGCGGTGTCTTGGTGGATGCCAATTTTGAGCAAGTGTTGTTTGTACTCGCTGAGAATGACAGTTAAATTAAAATTGAGGGAGCGCTTGTTGGCATCGTAGTATTTGTAGTCGGAGACAGGGCGGGATTGGCAGGAATCTCCATGGATGGCGAGAAAGTCCCCACCCGAGGAAGCGAAATCTGCCGTAGGGGCAAAGTCCCCCTGGATTTTCACCGTGGGGCGGCCATTGGAACCGCTTTCACCGTCCAGCACCTCGAAGGTGACCCCTTGATAGCTTATCGCCTTTTGATAAGTGGCCTCTTTTTGACGGCCAGAGGGCGGATTTCCCAACTCCTCCACAGAAGGTTTGCAAGAAAACAGAATATGGCCCAAGAAAAGGGCCAAAAAGGTGCTTTTAAAGGAATAATATCGGTTAATTTGGCCTTGACTCATGTTATTGTATCGTAACTTTGGAAAGAAATATTAAAAGACTAAAAAAATTTTCTATAAATTATTTGACAATTGAAATGAAATGGAGTAATTAACTCATATATATTGCAACACAAACTCGCGGCCCTAGAACTACGCTGGCGAGAATATCTCGATAATCTTCCCCAAGTCTCAAATGGCCAATTTGATTTTCATTTTATCCAATTATTAAAGAATGTGCGGGAACAACTTCACAATTTTTTAGGACATCCTATTGCCCCCCCCGATGTATGCGAAGGGGAAGACGGTGGATTGCAACTGGCCTGGGAGAAAGATGGCCTGTTGCTTTCCGTTGATATTCTTAGCAGTGATCATATTGAATGGTTTTTAAAAAATCAGACGACTGGAGAATATTGGGGTGCTGAAGGATTTAGTGCGGACGAGTTTCCTCCCTCCGACTTGCAGAATAAATTAAAATCCCAGAACTTCAAATAAAAGCAGCGTTCCTTACACCTTATCGCTCACTTATGCCGGTTATGCAAACTTTACCCCAGTTAAAATTCCCATTGACAGGGTTTGGGGTTGCTTGGATAATGGAAAAACGGCGGCAATATTGAATTTGTCGTCATCGAAAAACACCATGGAGGGCCTTGTGAAAAATGAAATCCGTTTAATAATCTCTACTTTGACTCTATTAATGGCACTTACTTCTTGTTCCTCGGGGCCACGGGGAAAAATCGTTCTCGACACCTCGTCTTCGGACAAACCGGACTGGGTGGATTCAGACAAGCTGTCCTGGAAGGAAGAGAAGCATATTTTTTTCAAGGGAACTTATGCCGTCCGTGGCGATGAACGGGCCAACGGCTGTACCGATTTGGCCAAACTCAATGTCAAGGAGGCGGTCATCACCGAAATTCAAGAAGAACTCAAGGGTGCGCTGGATTCCGCCCAGGACTCCATCCGCGCCGATGCAGAAATAATCCTCACCAATTCCCGCTCCGCCCGCTATCAAGGGGCGATTAGCGGATTGCGCTTCACTTCTGCCTATTGGGAAAAATACGCTCTGATCAACCGCGACCAGAGAATTTCCTGCTTTGTTCTCGGGCGCATCAGTGAAGAAGAGTTTGTGCGGACAAAAAAGAATGTGCTAGGCAAAATCACCCGCGCCAATCCCAAACTCAAAGAGGCCATAGCAAAAAAACAAATCAATTTTTTTGAAGAAAAAAGAGGGACGGCCAGCAAGGAAACAAACTGAATTTCTTTTCCGCTTTTCGCACGACTTTTTTTCTCGGCCTGATTTTTGTGGCCATGCCTTATGCGTTGGGAGAGCGGCCAAAGTGGATAGAGAAAACCCCGCGCGCTCCTCAACATGTGTACTATGTCGGCCGTGCCGTAGATGCCAAGACTGAAAAACTGGGCATTGAACTGGCCACTCAAGATGCCTACCAGCAGGCGATTCGGGAAAACTTCGGCATCCTCACCCGCATTTCTAGGCAGTCCACCGAGACTTTGAAAAGCACCGAGTACAGCAAAACCTTCCAAGAGTTGAGCAAAGATGTGCGTATCATCCGCTTCACCCAGGAAGAAAAGTATTTAGAGAAGACGCGCAATAATCGGGCACTCAATGTCTGGGTACTGTTCAAATACCCCCGAGAAGAAATTGCCAGGGAACGGCAACGACTGCACAAAATCAACTTTGAAAAAAAAGGGACTATCTTTTCGGTTCAAGGTTCCCCCAAAGACAAACTCAAAGGGGCCTTGGAAATCGTCACGGAACCGGAAGATGCAACGGTTTCTATAGACGGGGAATCCTGGGGGCGCACTCCTTTGCGCATTGTGGGCAAACTGGCCTCCGGCAAGCATGTGCTGGAATTGGTGAAGACAAATTATAAACGCATGAAAAGAGATATAATCATCATTCCTGGCAAAGTGGAGCGCATCGAGGAAAAATTGGTGAGGGGCCTGGGGAAATTGAAAATTGTGACGGTTCCCCACAGTGCCAATGTGGCCATCAATGGCAAGCGGGTGGGGTTGTCTCCCACTGTTTTTGTCGAACTAGAATCTGGCATCCCTCACAAGGTGGAAATCTCCCATGCGGAAACTCATCCAATGTCTTTTGATACGGAACTCGGACTGGGAGAGAACAAGGCCCAAGAAATTAAATTAAGCTATCGGCCGTCCTACCTCAATCTCAATATCCCCGCAGGTGCCAATGCCTTTTTAAACGGTGAACTTCTCGCCCGAAACCAACTCAAAGGCAAGCAACTGACACCCCATCAGGAGCACGAAATTGAAGTTGAAAAGGAGAGATACCGCCCACACTCCCAAACCGTCTTTCTCAAGGGCGGAGAAACTAAAAATCTCTCCATCGCTCTGGCCAGAGAAAACGATACTATTGAGGACGAACAAGAAGATACCCACCTTAAAAACATCAATGACGAGGCCAGGAAGCTGATTCAATATTTTGCCATGGGATTTGGCCTGGGCCTTGGTGGAGATACCGTCAAATACTTTTCGGGGGCCTGGAATCCCATGTTTGTTTTTCAAAGCGGTCGCATTTTGGGTGCCGAGGGGAGGTTGACACTGGGAACGACGAGAACAGAGAGCAACTATTCTCTGGTTAAGGCCAAAGTTTTGCTGAAGGTTCACCCCAACGCCTCGGAAATCTACACGGCAGAAGTCAACCCTGAATTGCTGCCCATTGCGGGTGCCTTCGGCAACATTGGCGCAGGCCTAGTCTGGGGCCAGGCCGAAGCGGGGGCAAACGGACAAAAAATCAATTTTAGAACTCTCGTCTTTCCCGTAGGCCTAGGTTACGACTTTGCTTCCACTCCCGTAAGTGTCTCTATTGAGCACAATATTTATCTCAAAATTCCGCAAAACTCCATCGACTTCCAACTCAAAAGCGATACGGTTTTAAGCGGCAAATTTAAATTTGCGTTTTAAGGATGAGCAAATTTTCCTGCTTATCCGCTTTATGCGACGACTGCCCTGATGGGCAGTGCCGGAGCAGGATGCGGAGGTAAGATGGCCTGAAGTGTGAGCAATTACAATTAGAAGGAGACGCCCACTGTCTGCCGGGGCATACCTATCAAAGCATCGAGCAAGTCGCTCTTCATAATTGCCCTAACTTGGGGACTCTCCATGAAGTAGATCAGATCGAAGAAATCCATATCAAAAAATTTCTGCATCACTCCTCGTGACCGTGAGTGCTTCACTCTGTAAGCATCCCAGGCCTCATCGACCCGGTGGTTACCCCAATCTTTGGCCAAATTGCTCATCAGCTGTCGAAAGAGTTGAATATTGCCCCCCGATAAGTAACTCATCCTCTCTACTTCGTGGATGTCATTGGCCAATAAATGGGACGCAGATTTTACCACTAGCATACTGTTCAAGATTGCTCTGGCCTCGTCATCAAGGCCAGCATTGGCCTTGGACACTTGAGTGGAGGCAGAGGCAGTGCCTTCTTCCTCGGCCGCAGTGTCTTGGGCCGTTTGGCCAGATTCTGTTTCCGCTTCCTGGGGCGTTGCAGACATATATGGCCAGGGCAACAGCAACGCAGAACTTTCTCCGGCACTGGCCACGGGTGCAGGTTCCCCTTCTTCCGCTTCCGTTCCTTCTGCTGCCGGAACTTCGGCGGTTTCAGGTGTTTCAGATGTTTCAGATGTTTCCGCAGTTTCGGCAACTTCGGATGTTTCGGGTGCTTCGGGTGTTTCCGATTCTCCAGAAGTTTCGGGACTTTCGGGAGTTATAGGCGCTTCCGGTTCACTCAACTCGACCAGGGCCTGTTGGATTTCCTGGACATTGGATTCGAGGCCGCCCTCTAAGAGGCGTATCAGTTTTAGGGCCAAACCATTTCTCTCGCTGGCGACATAAGTTTGGTTGATGCCGGGAATAGAGAAAGATTCTGGCCGATCCCCTTCTGCGGCCAATACATTGGGAGTCATAAAATTGGAATGGTAACGGTTGACGGTGACAAAATCCCTAAAGGCCTGAACCCTGGAGACGATTTCAAAGCTGGAGGGCAATTCACTCTCCGCCAACTGGGAAAACTCGGCGGCCATCTTCAACATGACTGGCCCCATCTTCCAGGGGTCTTGGTTGGGAAAGGGGAGGAAGAGGCGCAAAAAGCGGTGGTATTCGGGACTCTGGGTAGGGTAGTTGAGTCTGGTGGTAAACAAAGTAGAGTGGTATTCAAAACCGTTGGCGGCCTTAAAAGGAGTGCTGCCCTTGAGGGGCAAGTTGTAGCTGTAGTGTTCGATGAGATTGCCCAACTCTTCCCTGAAATGGGGGTGCTCAAAAAGGGAACGGTATTGGTTGGCCCCACGAGTGGTCAACATCCCTTGGTAAGTGAGCACGCTCATGGCCAACAATTTCTCCATCCAAAACCCACGAATCTCTAAATCTCCCACATAGCGGCGGACACCCGGGCGTTGGAGTGCCGCCATGTCGTTGTGAACCCTGCCCCGCTGTCCCAACATTTGAATTTTCAGGCCAGGAGTTTTGAACACCTGGGCGAGAACATGTTGGTAGTACCCTATTACCCAGGGGTCGTGGCAATTGGACAACCTCTGAACATCGACCTCTTCCGCACTTTGCAATGACTGATTTTGATACACCCATCTGACAATGTTGGGAATATCCCTTCCCAGGGTGAAAGTGCGCTCCCCCACCTGGGGAATAAAGGCGTGGCAGGATTTTTCCGGCGTCTTGGCCAAGTCCAGCAGAAACCGCCCGGCCATATTGTTGACATTGACAATTTGCTGCAACCATTGGCACTGCATTTGCATCCTCCGGTCGCCCGTTGCAATAGCATTATTGATGGTGATGGTATCGCAGCCCCAATACAAGGCCCCGTCGGGCACATTGCCTCTAAGAGCGTTGTAGGCCCCCTGCCACATTTCGTGAAAAATGCGAACCTCTGCCAAACGGCGAAAGGTGGAGAGCAAATGCCAAATGTGATCCCTGTCGTTCATGTGATCACGCAACATGCGCATATTTCTCATATTATAAGATCGCTTGTAATCGTCGATCCGGTGTTCGAGTAATTCCTCGGGGGTAGTGCCCTCATCAAAAGCGTTACACAACAAACTCTGTCCGCGGTCTTCATCAGTGCAATAACTAAAATTTGTGCCCGAGGGGACATCGCTGGCGGTCACTCCTTCGGGCAGCTTCTGCATGCGCACTTCCAACGGTATTCCACGCATCTGCTTGGGCGTACTTTTTTTAACATGTTGGTAGAGCAAATCCCCCGCTTGTCTGCTGGCCAATTCCTCGCACTCTTCCCAATTGGATGCCTCGGGGTGGGAAACCTGCCCATGGCGGGGCCGACAGGCGGCCACCACCGCCATCTCGCGGTTGTAGGCGTACCTCAAGGCGGCAATGTCGTAGGGGCCAAAAGTGCTCAACTCGCTCAGGCCAGAAAAAATGTAGTCCATAATGGAACTGGAATTGGTTTTTTCACTCAGGCCCAAAACCTGCTGTGCCTCTTCACCCCAGAAGTGTTTGTGATCAGATGAACCGGCAAAGTTGTGGCGCAACCCCAAATTGTGGCCAATTTCGTGAACCAAAACGGGAATGTAGGCATGGGATACCAAAATCTCCACCAATTTCTGGCGCTGGACTTCACTCAGGGCAGACCAAGGGCGCAAATTCCCCTGCTGGTCGCGCACTCCAGAAATGGCGTTGATTTGATCTCTGGAGGCCTTGCTAAATTCCATCAAGTTGAGTTTGTCGGCGGTGTAGACATTGTTGCGCTGTAAGGCCTTCAATCCCTTTTGGCGGGTTCGCAAAGTAGTCAAGATATGTTTTGCCCGCTCAATTTCACCGGAGGGCATTTCTCCCTTTTCCATCGCCCGTTCGAGTTTGGCGGAAAATACTTCAAAACTCATTTCTTCCAAGTCGCGGGTTTTAAACCCCCTCCACTGTTTGACCAAGTTTTCAAACCGGGGGCCAGAGAGAAAATCTTTCCAGGCCTCAGACTTCTGGCCCAAATCATCAGATGCCGCCCGGTAGGGCGATTTTTGCACCAGCTCTTCCATGGAAGGCAACGACAAATCTTTCTCCACCAGGGATGAAAAGGGGGCCATTCCCCCACCACTCACCTGTCTTTGGTTTTGGCCCTGGGCCTCCCTGGTGCGGATAACACTCCTCTGCCAATTGGCCACACTGAGTGGAGGAGTGGAGTCGTCAGTACCCTTTTCCTCCAATTCTTCCATTCTCAACAAGTAATAAGAGTAGGGAGCACTGAAAACTAGCGATCCCTTGTACATATTGACATGCGCCCGGACGATCTCCCCCGTCCGCGGATTGGCCACCGAGGGGCCATAACCCACCAAAGGCGAAGCAATGTCTTCCACCAGGTTGATCATACTGTTGCGCAAATCTCCAGAACGGGTGTGCACATCTCCTTGAACCAGGCCCAAACGCAATTTGACCCGACTTTTTTCCAGCGTAAAATTGATCCGCTCAATGGCCTGTTCCGTCGCCTTCTTGAGATAGGCGTTGGCCGGTTTGTTAAATTCATTGCTGAGAGTGTAGGTCACCAAGCGGTTGCCCTGCCCGTCCACTGCGCCGACTTTGCCGGGACTCCAACGGTGCAAAAAATATTTCCTCTGGGTTCGCCCGACGATATCCTTGTTCCTTTTGTTGTTGCTAAAAAAACCAAAAATGTGTTGGTCTTCCACGGGGTAGGCGAGGGCCTGGTAGTCGGGGTCGCTGACTTTGGCCAAGTTGGCAAAATTAAACGAAATGCGGGTGTTAAAAGTTCCCCCGTTGTCGTCGAGTTTGTCCAGAAACTCCTGGTAGCCGTTGCTGGCGTACCACAATTGCAGTACGCACTCCATGGAATCCGAAAAACGGTAAGACTTTTCAATTTCAATATTGACGAAGTCGCGGCCAAACTCCCGGTGGATCAAGCGACTTCCCACTTCGGTAAAACAGGGGTCGCTGCCGTCCGGCAACATCAAAAAATCCGCCTCTCGTACATCTATATTTTCGTATTTGGGAAGAAAGTGATCCCTTTCCTCCCAAGTGGTTTCGGTGTTGACTTCTTCGCGGTTGCTACACTCGTCGTCTTCATTGAGGGCGCAACGGTAGGACAGGTATTCGCCGGGAATGGTGAGGATGGGTTTATCGTTGAGTTGGTTGTCGCGAAACTCGGCCTCCTCCTCGATTTGGTAGGCGGTCAATCCTCCCTCTTCCCAGCGCCACTGAATGATGCGCTCACGGCCCTGCAAATAGGGGCGCATGGCCTCGGTAAAACGGGGAACTCCCAAAGTTGAAGATGTATAGAGGTATTCCGCCTGGGTATCGACTACCGCTCTGGAAAACAAGTGCCGATCTTTATAAAGTTCGTCGTAGGGGCGCTCTCTAGCACAGCCAAAAAAAAGGGCCAAACACCCCGACAATATGGCCAACAGGTGGACGAAACCCCTTTGGCCCTTGCTTCCATTTTTCCCTACATCACTGTCTCTCATTGCCATCCTCCTAAATGTTCTCCATGCACTCTAGTGATTCCCTTAAAGTGCCCATCCCAGGCCTATGTAGGCGCGGGAAATATCGCTATCAAAAAAGCGGACATCGGAATCGCGCCCATTGATGGCCAATGCCGAACCGCCGACGAAATGCCCGACGGTGGCCTGCCAATTTTCAGCAAAATTGTAACTTAGAGTTTGGCCAAAACCGAAACTGTCGCGGGAATGGCCCCGGTAAGACCAGCGCCGGGTGTAAGTCTGGTCTAGGCCCAGTGTTAATTTTTCGGTAATAGAGTAATACAAGAGAAGTTGATTGCCCAAAGCGTAGCGGGAATTGGATGCCCCCGAAACTTGTTGAGTATAGCGGTGAAAATATCTGGTGGCGGAAGGTACATAGTAGGCCTTCAGGCCCGGCAACCAATTTTTGGCATCGAGGCCCAAGGCCGGTGCCACCTGCACACCCACGGCGAGGGAGCGGGATTTGCGGGAACTGGCACTCAGGGGCAAAACAAGCCCCAGGGAACCGCCAACACTCAAACCGGAACCCAAGTTGCGGGAAAATCCCGAGAGGCCCCACTTAACATCGCTAAAGTGCGCCTCGCGGTTGCCGTCGAGCCGTTTGCTCATCAACACCTCAACAGAGTTTCTGGCCCCCCCCCGCGAAGTCAAAGCGACTCCCAAGGAGGCGTGGTTGACCACATCCTTATTGGCATTATTCCAGCGCTGTAAACCAGTCTCTACGATGTTGGAAAAAGAGAGGCGCAGGGGTTTGTGGGGCCGTTCCTCACTGCTCTGGCCTTGAAGTTCTCCAGGTGCAGAAGGTGCTGCATAAATGGCCATCCCCCGGCCAAGGAAAAACACCATCCAAAAAATTGTTCCCGCAATATAGACATGTTTTTGACTCAGAGCATCTTCCTTTGGCCACAAAAACTTGAGAATAGAGTTTCATACCCTGAAAATGACCTAGAGAACAAGTCGAAGTAAGATAATTTTATACAATGATGCAATAAGACTAACAAGGCCCATGGATGGCCACTTTTTTACCGGGCATCCCGCCCTTTAAAAAGGTAACTGGCCGACTGGCCCGGACTCTCCTCGACTTCAACTTCCAAGTTTTGAAAGGCAAATTGATGCTTATGCGCCAATTCATCACCAATCTGCTGGGCCAAATATGAGGCCAAACGCTCCACGGAAGTATTGCTGAGCGGCAAAAGCAATACATCGCTCCGGGGCACCGAAAAGCGCGAACCATCCGGGGGAAAAATCCAGTAGTTGGGGCCATCTGCCTCAATATTTAAACGCCGGTTTTGAGCGGGTAGCAACAATTTATGGTCGAGGGAATCGCACACCTGGCGCACAATGGGCTTAATGTCCAAGAAATCGAAAACCACATCCTCTTCTTCCAAGCAAGGGCCATGGCCCGTGACGCTCACCCGGTAATTGTGGCCGTGCAAGGGTTCCCTGGTTCCGTCCTTAAAAATGAGGAAATGGGATGCCGCAAAATTAAAATATTGCTTGTAAACCTTAATGGAAAAATGGCCATCGTGGGCAACCATAAGGCCGGTTTACCATCAAAGACGCAAAGAGTGAAATGCAAAGCATTGTTTGTTTCCGTTGGGCCTTGCCGGCCTCGCCGGAATGGCCTATAAAACCCCAAGGTGATTTCCAAAAGGCAAATAGAGGCGGCCCTGGCCCTGCTCGAAACCCATCTTTCGCCCACACCGGAGGTGTCCGCCAGTTTGTGCCATTTGCGCGAAGCGTCCAAAAAACAAGATTGGCCCACGGGCGGTGAAGTGGACGACTTCTCAGTTCCCCAAACTGTATGCAATGCGCAAGGTGTGGCCCTTTTTTCAGACGGGGCCTGCCGCGGAAATCCAGGCCCCGGGGCCTGGGGAATGTTGGGGCAAAATGCCCGCTCCGAACGCCTGTTTGAAAGTTCCGGGGTGGAAATGAACACCACCAACAACCGCATGGAAATGATTGGCGCAATGCAAGCACTCAAGGCCACCCTCGACACTTGCTCTGCCCCAAAACACGATCCCCCCGTGTGGTTGTACAGCGACAGCCGCTATGTGGTGGATGGCATGAACTCCTGGGTGCGGGGCTGGAAGGCCAGGGGATGGAAAAAAGCGGACGGCAAGGAACCGGAAAATGCCGATTTGTGGCGGGAACTCGACCGCTTGAGTTCCCGCTTTAAAAAACTCACATTTGTGTGGGTCAAAGGCCACGCTGGCCACCCTCAAAACGAATATTGCGACAAAATCGCCAATATGGCCCTGGACGACGCCGGTTTTTAGACTTGAACTCTCATTTCACAATGGCCATGCTATTAACTCCAACGAAAAAACCATCGCCTCGCTGTAGCGCGATACAACACGGAGGTACCCGATGCAAAAAACATTCACTTTCACAACCGGATTGCTACTCACCGCAGTGTGGTTCACTAGCTGTTCCGATACAGGCAGCGACCCCAAAACAGAGGACGAAAAAGTCATCTACGCCTTCGGACACCTGATGGGTTCCCGCTTGCAAACCCTGAATATGTCTTCCCAGGAAATTTCCGTGGCCCTACAAGGAGTTAGAGACGGAATCGAAAAGCGCGAACCCAAAGTTGACCTGAACCAACAGCGCATGCAAATCGGCAAGCTGATGCGCGACCGCTCCCGCGTGGCGGCCAAAAAATTTAAAGAAGAGGGAGAGGCCTATATCAAAAAATTCGTCGAGAGCGAGGGGGGAACCCGCACCGAATCCGGCCTGGCCTACAAGCTGATGCTCAAAGGAGAGGGCAAAAAACCCAGCGCCACCGATACCGTCAAAGTCCACTACCACGGAACCCTCATGGACGGAACCGTCTTCGACAGCTCCGTCGAACGCAAGCAACCCGCCGACTTCCCCTTAAACCGGGTCATCAGAGGTTGGACGGAAGGCCTGCAATTGGTTGGCAAAGGCGGAAAAATCAAACTGGTCATCCCCTCCGACTTGGCCTACGGAGATCGCGGCAGCCCGCCTAATATTCCCGGCGGGGCCACTCTCATTTTTGAAATCGAAGTGTTGGATGTTGTCAACACTCCCCCGGCGGCCGCATCCAAAAAGAAGGCCTCCGGCAAAAGGGGTAAGAATGCCAAGCGCGCCAAGAAAAAGAGTTAATTGAGTGCTGGGGAAAGGAGAAGTCTTGATGAAAGCGATTGCAAACACGCTATTTCTTTGCGCTGTGATTTGGCCAAGTTTTGGCCAAGAATCTTCCACCTGGAAAGACATTGACTCTTCTCCTTCCCCTCCACCAGAGGCCGAAACTAGCACCACTTGCCACCGGGATAATTATCGGGATTTTTTGTGGGACTCTCAAAAGATCGATGTCCTAGTGGCCAAAACTGGACGGGGCTGCAACCTCTACGAGGCCGATCTCCGAGGAACTGACCTCACCAGGGCCGACCTCTACCTCGCCGATTTGGAATGGGCACAACTCGACGGTGCCCTCCTGGTGAACGCCAACTTAGTGGATGCCAATTTGGCCAATGCCAGTCTGGTGGGGGCCAATTTGACCAGGGCCGATTTGCTGCGGGCCAATTTTGAAGGTGCCAATTTGACCAGGGCCATTTTACCCGCAGGGTTTGTGTTTGGGCCGCCTGCTGCGCCCACACTTGGCCAAAAAAATACAACTTGCGGCCGCAAAATTTGGCCGTGGAACTGGTTTCGGCGGTGTGAAAATTAAAGGTTTTCGGATCGCTCACTCTGCCCAGACGACGCCTGAAATCTCAAATTGCGCAAAAGGCCCTTGCGGCCAGTGCGCGCCAAAGGTGTCTCCTTAAATTCGCGGGCGAAGCGCTTGTTTGACCACTTTTCCAACTCAAGGATAATTTCCGAGAGCGGGCGTTTGAGAAAAAACGCCATCAACTTTTGCAATAGCGGGGCCTTCAATTCCCCCCCTTGAGCGACGGGAACACTCTGCGCTACATGCTGCGTCCAGGGGCAGACATCTTGGCAAATATCGCAGCCGTAAATTTCCCCGCCGTTGGGAAAACGATGGGGTGGCGGGGCCTCGTTCCCTGCAAAAAGTTCGATGGTAAAAGTGGACAGACATCGGGAGGCGTTCAAAGTTCTGCTTTCGGGATCGATCGCCCCGGTGGGACAGGCCTCCACACACGCCGAACATTGGCCACAATGATCGGCCTCCAAGGCCCGCACTTCGAGGGGTAAAGTTTGGGACAGCAAAAGACTTCCCAATATAAAAAAGGAACCGTGCCGGCGGGAGAGCAACATGGAATTTTTGCCAAACCAACCCAGGCCCGCCCGAAAGGCCAAATCCCGCTCCAGTACCGGATGGACATCCAGGCAGGGCCGCGTCTCAATTTGAGGGTAGTGCCAACGCAAATGTTCTTCCACTACCGCTAAACGCTCACCCACCACCTGGTGATAATCGCGGCCTTCAAACCCAAAGAGATAACTGGCCATTTTGAGGCCGTTGCTTTCCCCGCTTTGATAAAATGTCTTTAAGTTTTCGCGCTGGCGGGCGTAGGAAAACAAGAAGATAAGGGCCGACTTGCAACGGGGAAAATATTTTTTCAAACTTTGGCGCTTGTCCCGGCGGTGATCGGCCAAATACTCCAAAGGGCGGTGTTTGCCCTGTTTCACCCACACATGGTAGCGGTCAAAGCTGTGAGGCCGAACTTCCTCGGTATAGGCAAAATCGACAATTCCAAGTGGGGCCAATTCGGCGGCATCCAAAAGATGGCCTGAATTGCGAGCAGTTACGCTCAGTTTTGATTATCTCTCGGCCCACCACAGGCCAACAGCCCCAAACCCAAACCTAAAACATTCATGACCATCGTCGATGGTATCAGGCCCGATTTTGCACCGGCAATATACACTGCGATTGCTCCCGAGGCAAAAAAACCTCCTACAAAAACTCCCAGTCCTATGGATGCAATGCCGAGGGAGTGGGTCGGGTTGTTCATATCCGTAAAGGGGGCATTGGCCAAAATGACAACCAAACAGCTCGATAAAACTCCAATGGCCGCCCCTGGAATGAGAGTATTGAGTACCTTAGCGGCCATAGAAGAGGGCGGGGCCACCACCCCATAGCTTATCTCCTCGGTTTCGAGGGCCAAGCGGGCGTAAAGTTCGTCGCGCTCATCACACTCCCTCAAATCGTCGAAAGCGGTGGGGCCGATTTGAGCATCTTCTCTGTGAAACTCGCCCACACGGCAACGGGGTTCCCCTTTTTCGTCGAGTAAAATGGCGGTTTTGACTTGAAGTTCGGATGCCTCTGTTTGCAGGCCCGTGAGAATGGCCAAGAAAAATAAGATCATCCGTCGCAAATTCACAATGTCCCCCTTTCCCTAAAAAGAGAGCAAACCCTTAAAAGATTTGTCTCCGGCAAGTCTATCGCAGGCAATAATACCGACACCATTGCCGGGCAAAGATACCAAGAGGCCCGATGCTCCAATTTCAGCACCGGCAAAAGAATAGGCCACCGTAGGGCCGGCCAAAAGTGCCATGAGAGAGAGCGGAATGATGATCACGGCCGTGCCAAATGCTACTGCCTCGCTGCCACTGCTATTCACCAACGAATTTAAGAAGGGCAACGCACTGCGCATCAAACAGCCCGCCACACCTCCAACGACAAAACCCGCCAACAAGGCCTTTCCCATTGGTGAAAACACTACCCCATAGCTTATCTCCTCGGTTTCGAGGGCCAAGCGGGCGTAAAGTTCGTCGCGCTCATCGCACTCCCTCAAATCGTCGAAAACGGTGGGGCCGATTTCAGCATCTCCCCTGGAAAACTCACTGACACGGCAGCGGGGAACCCCACCTTCGTCGAGCAAAATGGCGGTTTGGACTTGAAGTTCAGACGCTTTTGCCTCCAGGCCCACAACAATGGCCAAGAAAAATAAAATTACCTGTCGCAAATTCACAAAAACCCCCTTGAGTCTGGTTGCCCCTTTTTTACTTCTTTAGTCTTGATTGATCAAATATTGAAAATGACGCGAATTAAAATTTTGACTCTAAGAGTAATTACCCCTTTACAGCGAGTCTTTTTTTATAGACTTTCTTGAGTTCGTCAATTTTGTTTTCGTACTGGCGAATCAGTTGATTCTTTTGGGTTTCGGCAAATTTGAACAGGCGCTCTTTTTCAAATTGGCCCAAGCTGGCCTGATGGTTCAATTCTTTTTGGTAGGCCAAGCGTTCCTTTCTCAACAAATTTTCATATTTTTTAATCAGTTTGTTCACCTGCACATCCGCCGTGGCACTGTATTTGGCCAAACGCTTTTCCATTTGGTTGTGAAGTTCTAGTTTTTCCTGCTTGTTGGCCTCATTGGCCAACTTGCGCTCGTAATCGGCCTTCTTTTTGTCTTCCTGGCGGCGGGCGTGTTCAATCATCCGGGCCTGTTCAATTTCCTCAATCGCCTTGTCCTTAAAACGATCGAGTTTGTCTTCGGATCTGTTCAACTCAATTTGGTGGCCAATCTTATTATTTTCAATTTTTCTATAAAGGGCATTCTCCCTATCGGAGTAATTGGTCTTTAACTCTTCCCGCAACTTGGCATTTTCTTCAATACTCCTGGCCTTGGTCTCCTCGATCACCTGGCCCCTTTCTTCCGACAATTCGCGCTTGTAATCTTCCATATTCCCTAAATGAAAATCCTGCATACTATTGAACTTTCTCTCATAGTCGCCTTTGAGGCGTTCAACCAAATGCTTATTCTTGCGCTTGTCCGCAATTTCCTTGTTTTCGTATTCGGACTGCAAATACCTTTGTTGGCGAATCCGGTTGCGATCCCTTAAATCAAATTTTTTCTGCAAACTGGCGACCTTCCTCTGGTGCACTTTGGACATGTCCCGTTTGAGTTTTTCCGTCGCCTGGCGATAATTTTTTTCGATTTCCCTCAGGGCCTCGGTTTGATCGGAGGCCATCCTGTCGCTGTTGGCCTGGTAGCGCCGGGTTTGATCTTTCATTTCCCCCACCAGGCCCTTGACCCGGTTTTCCCAAAGAATTTCCTTTTGCAAATTGGCCCAATTTTGGGCGTCCCTTTGATGATTTAAGCTCTTCATTTTACTGGCCAAACTGTCGTTTTTGTCTTTGAGCAGGTCTTTGAGTTGTTCCTTCTCCGACTCTTTCAGATCACTGATCCTTTCCAAACGCTCCTGACTGCGATTGGCAAAACCCTGGATGGTGTCCTCGAAATTGTTTCGTTGCCGCCTCAAATCGGTGCGGTTGTTTTTGAGCAATTCCTGGCGCATCTCTTGAGTAATTTTTTTCTGTTCGGCAACTTGGTTATCGCGATTTTCGCGCATTTGATCCAAATCCTGGCGGTGCCTGTCCTTGAGTTTGGCCCGTTCATCTTGAACACTATGAAGCAGTTCACCTTTTTCCCGATTGTAGCGCTCGCTGGTATCTCTCTTAACCCTACTCTCCAAATTTCTAAGCCGCTCTCTTTGCTGTTCCAGGGACATTTGATCTTGACGGCGGGATTCCTCCAGCGATTGAGTCAGGCCTTCAAGTTTTTTGTTGTAATTTTCAATCAGTTCCTTGCGGCCCTCCTCATAGGCCTTTTTCCTGGTAGTCAGGCCATCGCGGTAGCGTTGCTTTTGATCGTCCAAGGTTTCCCTGAGCCGATCGCTATAATGATCTAAATTTTGGCGATGGGTGCGTTCGAGGCCATCTTTTTGCCGCAAATAGGTTTTGCGTTGATTATCTTGGGTTTTCGCGTGGAGGTCTTCCTTGTCCTTGAGGTGCTGGCGATAAGTATTGCGCAACTCCTCGGCCGACTCGTTATAGCGGGAGCGGTTTTCGGCGAGCCTTTTTGAATAGTCGTTGACGCTTGTCACTGCCATAATGGGCCTTCTTTTCCTTCAATTTAAGGCATGAGGACGCATAGCATTATTATACCACTATGCGCAAACAAGCTGGTGCGTGAAATTTTTGCCAGAGTCGGTTTGGCGCTTATTTGGCCAATTCCTGGTCGATAATCTCGCTAAAAGTTTCAATGGATTGAGCGCCAGTGAGCATTTTCCCGTTGATAAAAAAAGTCGGAGTTGACCTGATGCCAAGTTGTTGGCCCTGGGCCACATCGGCCTGCACCCGCGCTTTTTGCTCTCCATTGTCCAGACAGGCGGTAAATTTTTCCACATCAATGCCCAACTCCCGGGCCTTGGCGATCAACCCCTCGCGGCCCAGTTGATCCTGGGTTTCAAACATGCGGTCGTGCATCCTCCAAAATTTGGCGGCATCTTGTTGGAAGACACACATTCCCGCCTCGCTGGCCAAATGGGCATTGGTGTGAGAGGGCAAGGGGAAATTTTTAAAGGCCACCCTCAGTTTTTTGCCGTACTTTTTTGAGAGTTCTGCAATAATGCCCACACCTCTAGCACAAAAGGGGCACTGAAAGTCGGAAAATTCCACAATCGTCACCGGGGCCTTGGCATCCCCTTTCAAAGGTGCTCCAGCGGTGTCCACCTGAAAAGTTGGCCGCACTGGCCGGTTCAGGTACACCTCCACCGGATTGCGGGCGGTTTTTTCTCCGAGCCAGCGATCCACAGCGCGCTGCTTTTTCTCGCGCATCAAGTGTTGTTCAATCCGTTCGCGCATGTGATCATTAATGTGATTTTGGGGAATTTTCCTCTCTTTGATAAAGTCTTCCACTTCTTTGGCGGACACCTTCAAACCCTTGGCGATATACTTGTCCAGATACTCGTCGTTGCTCAAATTTTTGGAGCGCGGGTCGGATTCCAAAAGCTGCTTGAGGACGAGGGCGCGCAAGCGGCCCATTTTGAGTTGGTGAATTTTGTGTTCCAACTCAAAAATGTCGTTTTCAATGCCGCGGTTGAGTTCCTCCACGCTGATTTCGCGATCAGAGAATTTGGCCGCGATGGCCCCGTTGGAGGCCGATTTAAAGACGAAGCGCGGGCCACTCAAAACTTCTTTGGAACAGGCCAAGATGATTAGACTGGCCACAACTATGGCCAAAAAGGCGGGTAGAAAAGGGGATTTTTTATAAGTTTGATTCACGGTTCTTGCTCCTTGGACAAGGGTGGGCGGAATTGCCAACACCCGATGCTAACCTATTGGGCACGAGAAAGCGACAATTCTTGCAAAAATTGGCGATAAAGCGGACTGCTTTTCAGTAAATCCCCGTGGCGGCCGGAATTTGCGATGCGTCCTCTATCCAAAACCAAAATGTTGTGTGCCCGCACCACCGTTTCCAGGCGGTGTGCCACCACCACGGTGAGGGAGTGGCGTTGAATAATGGCAATGGCCTTGCTCAAGGCCGCTTCCAACTCCCCATCCAGGGCCGAACTGATTTCGTCAAAGAGCACCACGGGTTTGGCCAAAAAACAACTGCGCAGGGCCGCCACCAACTGGCGCTGTCCCTGACTCAAATTTTTGGATTCCAACCGACTCTCCAAATGGATGCCCCAACTCTCCAAGTAGGGAATTTGGACTTTGGCCCAATCCCAAAATTCCACCAGGCGCTGGCCCATTTCGGGATTCAACCCAATATTGAAGGCCAAACTCTCGGAAAAAATGTGGCCCTCTTGGGAAACCAGCCCCACTTGTTGGCGGTATTCGGCCATATCCGCCAGCGTTTTCCCCGGAAAACTGATGGCCCGCGGATGCTCCCCTCCAAAGATCAAACGGATTTCCCCACGGGCGGGGACGATGTGGGAGGCGATGAGTCCGAGCAAAGTCGATTTGCCACAACCGGAAGGCCCCACAATCCCCAGCAAAGTGCCCTGGCCCGCTTCAAAACTTATATCCCGCAACTCAAAAGGGGAGGTGAGAGCGCGGCGGCGGGGGTAAGCGAAGAGGGGAATGTCCACCCGCAAAGTTTGAAAATCTTTCCACACCCGGCAGGTGCGGCCCTCGGAGGAGGGGTTTTGTTCCAAATCGCCAATAAATTCTTGGATGCGCCAAATGCCGGTATAGGCCCTCTGAATGTTGGCAATTTTGGCGGAAATATCCTTGATCGGCCCCATTGAGCGCTGGATCAGATCGACCACGCCAAAAATGATCGCCGCCTGGGTGACTCCGCTGTGGGGAGCGATCACGATGACCGCCGCCAAGAGCAGGGGATAGAGACTTTCCGCCAGGGAATAATAACTGGCGTCCCACACATTTGAACGCAAAATTTTGGCCAAAAAATCGTCGAAGACGCGCGCGCCCCTCTTTCCGGCATAGTGTTCGTGGCGGGTGTAATAGGCCTGGGGAAGTCCACCGCCCACATCGGCGAGGGTTCGGCCCACCATGCCCTGACTCTTGCGAACCGCCAGAAAGACCGCCCGCATGTAGCGCGAACCCCACACCAACAACACCACCGCCACAATTTCCACCCCCGCCAGGAAAAGGCCGAGTCCCCGGTTGAGAGTGATGAAACTCACCAGGCAAGAGACGACGAAAAAGAGGTCGATAAAAATGCCAAAAGTTCCCGAAGTCATCAATTCGCGCAACGATTCCGTATCGCTCATAATGCGCGAGACGACTTCTCCCCGGGGATAGCGATCCGAGGAAGATTTTTTGCCAGACTGCAAATCGTAGATGTGCAACCACTTGCCAAAACAGGTGGTGCGCACGGTTTGCATGAGTAAGAGAATGTAGCGGTTGACGGAAAGTTGGTAGATCACGCGGTTGGCGTAAATCCCCACGAAAAGTCCGGCCAAAAATTGCAAATTTGAGCGAAAAGCGGAAAGGTCGTCATAATTTTGCGCCAACTCGACGATTTTGATGGGAGTTAAGGCCCCCAAAAAGGAGGAAACGATCAAGCTCGCACCTACCATCAACAGCAAAACCGCCGATTTCTTAAAAAGGAAAAGTTCAAACCATTTGGTTTTTGAAATGTTCATAGGTCTTTTTTCCGGCGGTGAGCAAGTTTTCCACCTTCCCCGCTTCGACAACTCCATGAGGCCGTTCAATCAGCAAGGCCTCGTCGCTCTCCCTGACAGCGGTCACCCGGTGGGAAGTTAAAATCACCGTTTTATGGCGCATAAAATGATCCCTTTTCAAATGGCCAATGATCTGTTTTTCCAAAATCAAGTCCACCGTAGAAAAGGGGTCGTCCAACAAAAGGATTTGGGCATCACTCATCAGACAGCGAACCAAGGCCAGGCGCTTGGCCTGGCCAGCACTGAGATACTTGCCATTTTCCCCCACTTCCAACTGGAGCAAGGCCTCATCGTCGTGGGCCAAAATGTCCAATCCCAACAAATTCAAAAATTGCACCGCCCGCTGCCTCTCTTCAGGAGAGGCCTGCCTTCCCAAAAAAATATTTCTCTCCACGGTGTCGCTGTAGAGATAGGGATTTTGTGCCAAAAAACTCACCGAGGCCCCCCGCCACTTGAGCACATCCGCCATTTGGGTCAAGAGGTGACTCTTGCCGTGGCCCGTTTTGCCCACCAGGGCCGTCCAAACTCGCGGGGAATATTGCACAGACAAAGACTGTCCCCAAAATTCCAGTACAAAAGGCAAGTGCTCACACGAAAGTATATCTTGACGATTGCGCTGCTGGAGTTCGAGTTCGTGGCGACTGGGGCGCTGCAAGTGGCCCACCAATCCGGCGATCCGGCACCAGGCCCCGTAGCTGCGGGTAAACACCACGCCGATCCAAGACAAAAACATCATTGGTTCCAAAAAGAGAAAAATAAAACTGCTGAACAAAATCAGGCCAGGAGTTCCCAAATCTTGGGAGCGAATAATCCAGGCCCCCCAAACCAAACTCAATCCAATCCCCAGCGGAACCAGGGGAATGGAAAACCCCACGCGGATTCCGGCGCGGTAAAAATAGCGCAACTCCCGCCAGGAATAATCTGCAAACCAATGAATAAAGGATGCTTCGGCGTGAAAGTTTTTAATGGTTGATTTGCCGGCGTAAGATTCCATAATGATATTCTGAACTTCCCCTTGCAGGTCTTGATTCTTGCGGTAGAGGGAATGATTGCCGGAAACGATAGCAGTAAAGAGCAAAAAGGCAATCAGTAAAGGGATGAGGGCCAAAACCAATTGGGCATGAAATTGGCCCAATTTGGGGATCAAAACCGCCACCGCCACCAATATATTGCCCACTTGTAAAAGGGCAAAACCAATCAATGCGCGCAATTGATCCATGTCCAAGTTCAAAACTTGAAAAATTTGCCCCTCGCTATAATGCCGGTAGCGGGAGGGGTTTTGTTCTTCCAGGCGATCCAACAATTCTATGCGCAGTTCTTTTTGCAACACCCGTGCGGGATAAAAAAACAGCAGGCGCGAAAGAGTCCTAAAAAGAAGAGTCCCCGCCGCCAATTGCACAAAGGGCCAAGTTTTGAGGGTGTCTGTGCCCAACTCAATTTGCTCGGCGACTTCCTTGCCCAAAAAGGGGAGGTGGGATTGAATCCAGTGGGTGGCCACCAGGCAAAAGAGCGCCCCCAGGTAATAGGGCCAAAACTCCACAAATTGAAAGAAAATAAGGGTGGGGAGATTCCGTTGCAGTCGTGACTTCACGCTAATCGGCCTTTTAGCGTGAAAACAATTTGAATAACTTACCAAATTTTTCTGACGCAAACTCCTTCACAATTTCAAGCGCAAACGAAATTGAATCCCGGCCAATTGAATAAGTAAGAAGTGCTATAAGAAAGAAAAATGCGCAAACAGCAGAATAATGATGGGCCGAAACTGCTTTATCTTCGACTAAAAGATATGCAAGATAAAATGTCAAATATAAAATAGAACTCAAGAGAATTACAATGCATGTAGTAAATTGTATTAATGTTTGAGAAAGAACCTTTATAGCTGAATTATTTTGGAGTGGTGTATTCATAAACTACTTCAACGAAATTTTCCTCATGTTCCGTCTTTATAAAAGCAAAATTTCTATCACAATCATGTTCTTCATCGTAAACTATTTCAGGAATTTGCTCTTTACTATAACAATGTGCTATAACGGTTTCATCAACAGGTGATAAAATATTAAATCTTTTTCTGATATGGCCAAACTTTTCAGCAAGGTCTAATATTTTAAGAGCAATAGGATAACTAACATGAAAAGCCTCCTTGACTGCTTGAGGGCGTATAAAATCTTTTGAACTCAATTCTAGTTCAACAATTTTATTAAAATTGTTTTTAACTATTTCTAATAATTTCATCTATAAACCAGTCAAATCCCTCAGAGGTCTTTTTTTCTTTTATGATTTCACCAGAATTGCAATCAATTTTTAACGAAGGGTATTTTCTGGGAACGCCTGATACAGGGTATCCCTTTGTCCAGTACCAATTTGTTTTATAGATTTTATCTGTTTGAAAAAAATCATGTTCTTCATACCAATTAAAATCAACAAAGCCTTTAGGAGCACCACGATGTAATTTTCTCATATTTTTTCCATAATTGCTCTTATCATCACAAGCTACTGCGGCCGCTTTTATATTTTCAATTCTAACTAATTCTTTTATTGCTTGTGTAAAATTTGCAGGCATACAAGGTGAAATTTTTAACTCCTTCGCTATAATGCTCATAACTTCTGAAAAGAAAGATGAGAAATTCAGTAGAACTTCATGTATATAAACTTTGTCCCCTCGAATTTCGATAGGATTTCCTTGAAAGAACAAATGATGTACTCCGATAATAAAAAAATTGTTCTTTTTTCGTATTGTGAAAGGGAGATAAAATGATTTTAAAGAGAAATCGCTATCTCTGTAACTTTTAGGGTCATGAATAGTTGGATCAAAATCCCAAATACAAGCAATATTCACTTTTAAAAAAGCTCTAATATTTTCATCTTGATTATGATCAATTATATGCACATTGGGTAAAGAAGAAATATCTACTTCTGATAAAAAGATATTTTGCAAATTAACACTTGATTCAAAAACTTGAAAATGTACTTTGCTGTTAAGAAATTCATTAAAAATAAAGTTTACCATTTGGTTTTTTCTTATAGATTGAGAGTTGTCAATTCTCTCGATTATTTCTCTTTTGGTACCAGTTTTTTTTAATAATTCACTCGCTGCAAAATCACTAATAGCAGTTTTTGAAAAATCATCAATAATGCTCAGTAAGTCGTTCTTTGTAAAAGACAAGGCCAATCCCTTTAATGATGAATATCTACAGTTACCAAAAAATTTTCTAGGAACATAGCTTAAAAAAACTATTTGAACAACATTAAAAGGCAATAATGATAAATTGCGCGATGCGCGTAATTCTGGGCCTTACAAACTTCTGCCAAGAAAATAGCCCTGTGCGCAATTATCTCATTTATTTCTCAATACCCACACCCCGTCCCAACTTTTGGGTGGGGGATTTTGTTGGTACTGCTGGCAACGATGGAGGTACACTTCCGAAGGATTGATGCCCCTCCTTTTGAGGGAGGGAAACCTTTGCCACTCCAAGATCAAAGTTTGCCTAAAGAAATCTATAGCGCCAGTAAAATCCCTCTGGCGGTAAAGTTCGATACCCCGATTAAACTTTTCTTCGAGTTCCAGGATATAGTCCGGGGCCTCATGTTTGACTCCCAAAAGTTCAAAAGTCTCGATCGGTTCCCTGCGGCCGACCACCTTCATAAGGTCGAGGTCGCGCCACAAAAAATCCTCTCCCGCTTCCTTCACGGTAGAAGAGGCGACATGGGTAAAAACGCCGTATTGTTTGGCCGAGGATTCCAAGCGCGCCGCCAAGTTCACCGCATCCCCCATCATGGTGTAATTCATTCTCAAAACCGAACCCATATTGCCGGTGACAATTTCGCCGGTGTTAATGCCAATGCGCATGCGCATCTCGCACACTTCGGTGGGCCATTTGCCCCCTTGGCCCGTCCATTCGTTATTGAGTTCCAAAAGCCTCTCTTGCATTCTGTGGGCCACCATACAAGAGCGTTTAGCATGGTCTTCGAGCGGCACGGGAGCGCCAAAAAAGGCAATCATGGCATCGCCCTCGTACTTGTCGAGAGTGCCCTTTTCTTCCAATAAAATATCGGTCATGGCCGACAAATACTGATTGAGAAGTTCGACCAAACGGGTGGCACTCAATTTTTCCGAAAAGCTGGAGAAACCCTGAATGTCGGAAAAAAAAGCGGTTCTAATGCCGGACTCCCCTCCAAGTTTTGGGCCTTGGCCGCGCTTGTGCATTTCATCGATCAACTCCGGCGAAATATAGGAGCCAAAGGCCTTTTTCAAAAAGGCCTTGTCTTTATTGGCCAAATAAAAGTGCAAAAAGGTATTCCAGGAATAACAGGACACAATGGAAAACAAACAGAAAAAGAGTTTTGTATTGTGGCCCTGGGGAATGAGCACATAGGTTTCAAAGTAGTAAATTCCCCCGGCGATAACCATCACGGAAAAGAGATCGAGTAAGGCATTGCCAAAAAATTGAATCAAAAGAATGGCCAAAGTTCCGGCGATCAGAATCAACCAGGAGTAATAGGCCGAATCGTTTTCGGAGATAAAAAATTTCCCGTCCAAAAACATTTTGGTGACATTCATGTGCAAATAAACTCCGGGCAAGATGGGGCTGATGGGCGTGTGTCTCAGGTCGTGTGCTCCAAAGGCGGTAGAACCGATAAAAATAATATGGCCTTTGAGTTGTTCAAACATTTGCGAATCGTCGTCGGCAGCGTTGAGAATGTCCCAAAAGGAAATCGTGGGAAAGATGCTCGATCCTCCACTCCAGCGAATTTTAGACTCTCCCCGAACATTGAGGTTGAGAGTTCCCTCTTCAATCTTTAAGTTGTAGTTTTCGGGGCCTAACATCTCAAGCACTGGCCTGGCATGAGTGAAATGTTGGTACGCACTCAGTGCCAGCGAGGGAAAATAAAACTCGTCCACATGGCCCACCACCGGATAGTGCCTAAAAATGCCATCGACATCGGCCGAACCTTGAACATGGGCAATGGCGGGATTGGCCCCTACCAAAACGGGAATGGGAAATGCGTTTTTTTCCATGTAAAACTGCCTCAAACTTGCGTTCTCTACTTGTTTGGTATCCAAAATAAAGTCATACATAATCTCGGGAATTTCTTTAAAAGTTTCTTCGTGGGGATAGAAACTCTGAGAGTATCCGAGAATGACTTTATTACCCGGTATGGATTGAAAATCTTTAACTGCACTGGCCATACCGGCATCGACAGAACTGCCGGGACAGGCCAATCCCTCTTCGGAAAAAAAGACATCGTAGACGATGACTTTGGCCCCGAAGTGTTTGAGTTTCCTCATCAGTTTGGAATAGTTATCGCGGGGGAAGGGCCAACGGCCAATTTTCTTTATGGAATAATCGTCAATGGCCACCAACACGATGCGCTTATCAGTCTCGCTTTGATCCAGGGTCTTGAGCATCCTAAAATCATAAAAGCGATCCTCTAAAAGGTTCGCATAAGAGAGCCGGGTGCGCACCTGGCGATCTTCAATTTCTCTACTGGTCAGAGAAAAGAGAATGGAGAGGGAGGAAAATGTAACAATGAGAAAAAGCCCAGTGTACTTAATGAGCTTAGGAATCATAGTAACTGTCCACACTTCAGGCCATCTTGCGGGTCAGCTTCGCCATCACTCCCTGCGGCGTACAGGAAGCACGCCTCAGTCGCTCTGTCTTGCTTCCCCCCAATCTGACCTAAATTGTGAACAGTTACCTTGCTTTTATCAAAGTTTTTTGTTTGAATAATGACCACTTTAGAACCTATAACTTAACTCCAGGCCGGCCACATTCTTAGTGTACTGGTAATTTTCTTTATCCTTGGAGATGTTTTTGGTGTATTCGTAAGAGGCCGAAAGGGATAAATTTTTGCCAATTGGCCTTGAGAGAACCAGTGATGGAGAATACCTCTTTTCAATCCCCCGCGATTCCTCTTGATCCTTGGTGTCAGTCACCACCACTGTCATCGCCAAATTCAAATTGGTTTGAAAGAAAAGGTTGGTTTGAATATAGTCCCCACGCAAGAGATAACTGTTAGTGGAATAAAGCGTATTGTTGTAGTTATCAATAAAATCGGCCTGCAAAAAAAGCGACCATATTTTTCCGCTCTGGATATAACCGAGTTGATTGAAGGAAAGAGAATAAGTTTTATTGTCATTTTCAGAATTGTGATAAGTTTCGTAGTCTTTGTACTTGAGTTTCAAAGTCGTTTTTCCAAAATCAAAAAATTGAAACCGCTCTCCCAAACTCAGTGTGTGGGAACGGGCGTATTTGGAAATGTCTTTTTGCCCATTCCGATCCCTGGCGCTATTTTGATAATCCCACTCCAGCAAAAAGCTGGAAGGATGGTTAAACAAACGGTGTTCAAAACTATTTTCCAGTCCCAAACCAATCGAGCGCCCATCGTTTTTGTGCACTTTGGGTTCATCGCGGTCGGAGTGATGAGTGTTCTGGAGTTCCAGTTCAGGAGTAATCACCAAAAAGTTTCCCCAATTCGCCACATAAGAGGTACGCAAAACACTGTCAAAAATAAAGGCATTGTTGTGGGAAATCTCCGGTTCCGCCTGTTCGGCGGTAAAAGTGACATTGCTGTCGTGGAGAACTTCCTGGGAAAACTCCAAGTTCCAGCGCTGCTGGGGAAGGGTTCTGCCATTGCGCATGAGATTAGGGCCTAAATTGTGGCGCTTTTGAACGACCGCCAGGCGCTTTTGAACATCCGCCGCCAGTTGTGAATTGGCATCGACAGAAATGGCCTTGCGGTACAAGGGCAACACTCTCTGGCGGACAACTCTGCGAATTAAAAGATTTATTTTTTCATTTAATTTACGCTCGCCCGTTGCAGCACTTTGCCCCAACATGGACATTCCGCTCTCTCCCCATTGAAAATAGGCCGCTTGCAAGAGGTTTTTATCATCTTTGGCCTGCTCCACCACTTTTTTATAGGCCCCAATGGCCAGTTTGTACTCTTCCAACAACTGTGAAAGATAGGCCACATAGTAGAGGGAATGGGGGGCCTTATAGGGAACCTTGTAACTCGCCCGGAATCTGTCGCGGGCCTTGATTAAATCATTGTTGGCATACAAGGCCTGGCCATATTCGTAGTGAAAATCCTCTGGCAAATGGCCCAGGGGAAGTGCTTTAGCAAAAGACTTCACCGCCAAATCGTAATCTTGCAGGCGGTTGTAGCACAACCCCTCCAAATAAAAGCGGGTCGACAAAGTTTTCTTATCGCCTTTAGCGCTCTTGAGTGTGTTCAAGGCCTGTTTGTAGGAACCTAAACGAAACAATTTAAAGGCCTCGGCCAAGGCCTCCGGGGCCTGGGCGGCCACTGCATTGGATACGATAGCGAAGATAATCAAACATGACTTTCTCAATCCACAAAACAAAGCGCATCTTCTCCTAAAATTGAATTGCTAGTTATACCCTAACTTTATTTTGAGAGAAGATCAGGCCCAAACTTGCAAAGCACACGAAAAAATAACCCGAGAAAAAGGTTTTTTCTCATTGAAATCTCAAACGAACGCGGGTGCTTCTGGTGGGTTTCTGAGCAGACTGTTCTTGATCCCTTTGAACATCGTCTTCAATTTTATTGGCAATATCGTCTTCATTGAATCCAAAATCCGATTCCGGATCAAAAAAACCGAGTTCCCTTTCCACATCCCTGAAATTGGCCGGCCCTGGGCCATCAAAAGGCCCTGCGGTCGACGGCGGAGGTGAAGGTGGCGGGAAGGCCCCACCCTGGCCAGGCACAGAAGCGGGGTCTCGGCCTTCTTTGAGAACAACGCGCCCGTCGGGAGTAAATTCGTAGTTGTCACTTTTATACCTCCCCGTCTGGGGATCGATCTGGCCCAGATTGCTGGGTGGAATATAAACGCCCGTATTGGCATCAAAGACACTGCCTTGGGGAGGTGGAATGTACTGGGCGGTTTCAATATCGACAAAACCACCCGCCCGGGGTGCCTTAATGTCCTGGTTTCCCTGGCCCCCGCCGGATGCACCGGATTGTCCCTGGGCCACTGCCTTTTCCTGCACGATTTCGCGTTTGACATCTTCCACTTTTTCGCTGCCCACCGCCTGGGAAACGGCGGTTTCCGCCCCCTGTCCGTCACTGGAAAAGGCCACGGCATCAACCCCGGGGGGAATCACGCTGTTAAACTTTTTCTGGTTTCCGGCACTGCCGGCATTGGAGGCCGGGGAAGATTGTAATGTTTCATTTTGTTCTAACGCTTCAAATTGCTGGGGAGAAATTCTCACCGGCGGACTGGCCTCCTCAACTCTGGGGGAAACGCCCGAATACTCGCCCCTCCTGACCACCACCGCCTCATTACCGGAAACCATGGTTTCCATTTGATTGGAATCCAATCCTCCCACTTCAATGTTTTCATCGATCTTAACCATGGCCACTTCTCCGGTAAAAGTGATCAGGGAAGTGATTTGGTTATCGGAGTTAAAATTGACTTGAAAATCGGTTCCCCGCACCCCCAACGCCGCCGTCTCGGTTTTGACAAAAAGTTTTGATTTTTGCCCGGATGTATTTTTATCATCGACATAATCCTTGGTAACTTTGGAGCGAACCTGGCCCTTAATGAGTGTGATGATGCCCGCTTGCCCGCTCGATTTTTTGGGGAAATTGGTAATTTCCATGCTCGATTTCGGCCCAATGTTGACGCTCGACTTGTCCACAAAAAGCAATTTGGCAAAACTTCTAGGCCCCGTCACTATCACTGTCCCCTGCTTGAGCCAGGCACCCCTCTCAATGGTAAAAGTATTGCCGTTGAGGCGGCCCTCAACACTGTTGCGCCGGACGATAACTTTGGCAATGCCCTTGCTTGTACTGCTGGCCAGTTCGGCAAAACCGGCAGCACTAAAAAACAAACTTGCCGCTGCAAAAATTATTTTAAAAATCTTTTTCATATTCACCCGCTCCGCTTTAAAGGGCCTGTATAAACCTGGATTCTTGGCCCCCCATAATTCAAACTATCGACATTTTGCGGGCAACACTTAAATTAAAAGAGCATACTCCCAATACTCAAGATAAAAGCATGGGTGTTGAGGCCTCCAATAGCAGGATGGCGCAAAAGAACATGGGTTCGATCGGAACGGGTTATATCCACCAGTGAAAACTTCCGACTTTTTTGATAAAAATAAGACAATTCCAAGTAAAGAGGTAGGCATTTCCCTCCTTGTCTCCCTCTCCAATGGCGGCAATTTTTTTGAAATCCCAACAGCAACACATTTCCGCGGGAAATATAGGCCAGTTTTTGCCCATGGCGGTCTGAAGGCCACACACTTTGCAAAGACCACCCTGGGCCAAGGCCCAAATAAAAGAGCGACGGGGCCATAAAATGATAGCGCAAGGACGGTGAAAAAAAGACACTCTGAAAATCTCCATCGACGGCCATCGTCCGATCCCCGGCATTCAAAAAAAGGCCGTCCACACGCCCGCGGTGAAGGTGGCCAGAAAGGCCCAAGCTCCAATTCTTAAACTGGTAAAGGAAATGGGTATTGATCCCCATACCCCCCGAACTGTCCCGGCCAGATTGGCCAGTTTTTAAATCCATCCACGAATAGTGGATGCCTCCCCTAAGGGAAAGATCGCCAGCACAGACTGCTTCGCCCCCACAAAATAAAAACAATAAGGCCAGTTTCTTCAATTTCATCCCCATTAAAATTCAGTCACAAAAGTCAAAGAGGCGGCCCTTTTTTGCGGGCGAATTTGGGGCACCACCTGGGTTTTCCCCTCGTAAAACCAAAATAAGGTGGCGGGGTTGAGAATATGGCCCACCACTTTGGCCCAGGTTTGGCCACTGTTGAGCAAATATAAGGAGAGGTTTTCCAGTCCCAACCCCAAACAAGCACCCAAAACGGGAGTTTGATAGAGGTCTTGCAGGGACGCCGGTTCGGTGTAAATTTCCACTGTGAGTTCAAACAGGGCGGAACTCAAAAAGGACATGCCCAAACTGCTCATGCGCGAGTATCCGTTGGCCCTGTAGTAGAGAAAAAGCTGCGACCCGGAGAGCGGGTGAATGGCCCAATTCCAAAAAGGCCCATCGTGGTCAAATTCAATTTTGCCAAAATTGTGGCGGTATTTTTTCCAAGACCCCTCTTCGCGAAAGGCCTTGGGCAAGGCCAGGGGATAGGCCGCCCAGGACAAGAGGTAAATCCCCCCCAAATGGCGAAGATTCTCGGCACTCCCGTGGGAGCGGTCTTGGTACTGGTAAAAAAAGCGGGGTTCCTGCGCAAACACCATCTTGCTAGACAATGCCCCGGCGAGCATGGTAAAGAGAATGGGTCGGTGTAGAAAAGTCCATGCCATAGACAAGAAGTATCACACTATGACTGATAAAACGAGAAAACGCATTAAACGACAATTTAGCGATCGTATGTGCCGCATACAAGACCAAATCACGACGACTTTGCTTCAACTCGATCCCTCCCTGAAACTCACTGAAGACTTGTGGACGCGCCAAGATGCCGACGGGAGAGAGGGAGGCGGGGGACGCACCCGCGCTTTCCGCGGCCAAATCGTCGAAAAAGCGGGAGTCAATACCTCGGAAGTTTATGGCCGAGCGGAACCCGATTTTTGCCAACGCATGGGAGGAGATGGCGAACACTTCTGGGCCGCGGGCCTCTCTCTCATCATCCACCCCGACAATCCCAGGGTTCCCACCGTTCACGCCAATTTTCGCTGCCTGGAAATGGGTTCGGCCTTCTGGTTTGGCGGGGGGGCCGACCTGACTCCCTACTACCCCCACCTGGAAGATTTTGGCCACTTCCACCAGGTTTGGAAAAAGGCCTGCCACCCTTACGGCACTTATCCCCAGTGGAAAAAGGCCTGCGACGAATACTTCGTCAACCGCCACCGGGAAGGAGAAATGCGCGGCATTGGAGGCATTTTCTTCGACCACTTTAACAGCGGCAACTTTGAGGACGATGCCGAGATGGTGCACGCCCTGTCTCAATCTTTTGAGGAATCCTATTTTCCCGTTGCCTTTAAACGCAAGGCCGAGGACTTCACTTCCGAAGACCGGGATTTTCAACTCCACCGCAGAGGGCGCTATGTGGAATTTAATTTGCTCCACGACCGGGGAACCCATTTCGGCCTGCAAACTAAAGGCCGCACGGAGAGCATCCTCATTTCCCTGCCCCCCCAATGCCGCTTCACCTACAACTACCTTCCCAATCATCCCACCCACCAAAAAATGATGAATTATTATTGGCCACGGGAGTGGTGAGCATTGGCAAGGCCATCCGGCAATGGTAGTTTTATTTTCATCACAAAACTTTTTCAACCAGGAGGATGTATGCCCGCCGTAGATAAAAAGAATCTTAACTCCGCCGACAGAAGAAACTTTCTTCTCAAGACGGCCTTCGGGATTGCCCTTTTTCCCCTCGCCAAAATGGCCTCCGTTTTGGCCAACGCCTGCCCATCGCCAGCGCCCAAGGCCGCGGACATTAAAAAGCGGCTCCTAGACCCCGAGGGAAAAGTTGCCAAACGGCTCAACTATGTCGTCAACGCCCCCGACGGCAAGGGCCACGCCAAATGGAAAGCGGGGGACAACTGCGGCAATTGCAAATTCTATATCAGGCCCCACAAGGCCGAACCCCACTATGCAAGATGCAGTATGGCGGCCAACCGCTTTGTGCCCATTTGTGGCTGGTGCAAGTCTTATTTGCGCAAAAAGTAGATTAAAAAAGTATGACAACTGTCTTAAAAAGATCAGTGCGAGGCCTCCGAATGGCCAATCCGCCGGCGCTGCTGTTCCAGGGCCTCATTCAAACGAAAAAGCTCGGCCTCCATGTTTTGGTTGAGCCGTTTGTAGTGGCGGTTTTTGCTCTCCTCCCGCTTCAACTCTTCGGCCACTCGCTGAACTTCCCGCTTGGCCTCTTGGCAATGGCCTTCGCTGTGGCCAAGTTCGGCCCGCAGTTGTTCGATTTCCCCTTTCATCCGTTCCAATTCACCATCCCGGGCCAGTAGCGACTTCTCTAAAGACTCTGCGACTTCCCTCTCTTCCGACTGTTCGGCAGAGCGGGAACTGAGGGCGTTATCGAGGGAACGGTTGAGGGCGCGGTAGCGCTCCAAGGTATCTTTCAACTGCCGCTCTCCATTCCGTTGCTCACTCAACTGCGAAGCCAACGCTTCCTCCCTGTCTTGTAACTGTTCCACCGTGGCCTGATGAAACCGTTCCAAATCTTGCTTATCTTTTTGTTCCCGTTGGTGTTGTTCGCGCTCCTGGCGGTATATTTCCCGCA
The DNA here is from genome assembly GCA_965243145.1 of Bacteriovoracaceae bacterium. Classification (GTDB taxonomy): domain Bacteria; phylum Bdellovibrionota; class Bacteriovoracia; order Bacteriovoracales; family Bacteriovoracaceae; genus CBDBLK01. The sequence goes on along the minus strand of CBDEUB010000002.1, from coordinate 2,270,445 downwards.
ACTCGCCCAATTCTCCTTGGGCCATGGCGAGTTGGGTTTGCAGACACTCGACATGGCCTTCGCGCCCGTCCCATATCGCCCGCAAGAGGCCCGGATTTTTCGACTTTTGAAAGAGTTTAAAAATGCCCCTGTTGTGCTCGAATAGTTGCTCCAGGGAACCGTAAATGGGGGTGATTGGCCGGGCCACAGATCGGGGCAATTGGCCGATAAAATTCCTTACAAACTTCACAACCCTCCCTGGTTGCAGCCCAACGCTTTGAGTTTATTTTACCCGTTTTGCGTGCACTGTGCAGGCCTTTTAGAACTGGGGGGCGATGAAAACTTCGATTTCGGGGTCAAATTGTTCTTGGAGGATAGATTTAATGGCGTACAAAGTTCCCGTGGTGGCGGAGGGGCAAGTCCCGCAAGCGCCAGCATATTTGACCATTAAAACATGGTTTTCATAACTCAAGGCCATAATGTCCCCGCCATCGGCCTGCAGGCCAGGGCGAACGGTCTTGTCCAAAATGCCTTCGATTTTCTTCAATTCCTCGGAAAGCCCCGCCCGCCGTTCGGCCTCGGGGTCGGGGTCGTAGTAGTCGGGATCGTGCTGGGGCATGTGCTTTTGAATGGTTTGCATGATCTGCCCCTCGATGGATTCCCATTCTTCATAGCTGAATTTGGTCACGGTGATGGTATTTTCAAAAAAGTGGATTTGATCCACCCCACGAATGGCAAACAATTCGCGGCCCAAGGGATTTTCTCCACACTCCACGGGACTGCGATAAGTAGAATACCCTTCGCGCTTGACTTCACGGTTCAAAACAAATTTGAGGGCGTTGGGGTTAGGGGTCGGTTGCGCCAAAACCGAAACTTCTGATAACTGCTCACACTTCAGGCCATCTTGTGGTTCAGCTTCGCCATCGCTCCCTGCAGCGTACTTTTCGTACGCCTCAGTCGCTCTGTCTCGCTTCGCCCCAATCTGACCTAAATTGCGAGCAGTTACCCTATTTTTACCGTAGCTTTTCTTTTGATCTAACGATCCATCTTTTGGAGAGTTCATTCCACCCTTATCTGATTTATCTGCTGTACTCACTTTAAGTTTCCCCGAGCAACTTTCTGGCCTTGCCCAGGCCCTCGACTAAACGGTCGATGTCTTGGGAATTGTTATAAAAACTCAAACTGGCCCTGGCGGTGGCCTTTAAGTTGAGTCTGTGCATGAGAGGTTGGTTGCAGTGGTGTCCGGTGCGAATCGCCACCCCTTGCCGGTCTAAAATAACTCCCAGGTCGTGGGGGTGCAATCCCTCAATGACAAAACTCACCACCGGGGCCTTATCCCCAGTGGGGCCAAGGATGCGCAATCCGGGAACGCCGGAAAGTTTGGCGGTGAGTTCCTCTAAAAGTGCCCGTTCGCGGGTATGGATGGCATCAAACCCGAGTTCCGCGAGATAGTCCACGCTCTCCTTAAACACGATGGCCGAGGCAATGGGGGGAGTCCCCGCCTCAAATTTTTCGGGCAATTCACCGTAAGTCGTGCCGGCAAAACTGACTTGGGAAATCATCGCCCCCCCACCTTGATAGGGCGGCATCTGCTCCAGCAAATCCTTCCTTCCATACAAAATGCCGATGCCGGTAGGGCCATACGCTTTATGGCCAGAGAAGGCCAAAAAATCGCAATCCAACTTTTGCACATCGAGCGTGGTGTGGGGAGCACTTTGAGCAGCATCCAACATAAACAGAATACCCCGCTGGCGCGCCAAGGGGATCAACTCCTCCACCGGATTGACAGTACCCAAACTATTCGAGATATGCGCCATAGAAACCAGTTTGGCCCGCGGAGTGAGCAATTTTTCAAAGGCCTCCCTGTCAATCTCTCCCCCGTCGGTGATGGGAATTTCCACCACCCGCGCTTTTTTTCTGGCGGCGATCATTTGCCAAGGAACAATATTTGAATGGTGTTCCATGGTTGACACCAAAATCTCGTCTCCCTCGGAAAGTGCCATTTCCCCCCAACACTGGGCCACCAAATTGATCGACTCAGTGGTTCCCTTGGTAAAAATGATCTGTTTTTCGCTGGGAGCGTTGATAAATCGCTGAAGACTTTTGCGGGCCTCCTCATAGCGCTGGGTTCCCCGCTCCGAGAGAAAGTGAATCCCGCGGTGAATGTTGGCCGTCTCTCCAAGATAGTATTGGTGTATGGCCCGAATGACGGGATGGGGTTTGAGCGTACTGGCGGCGTTGTCGAGATAGGCCAGAGGGTGTCCGTAAATTTGTTGCTGTAGGGCCGGGAAGTGGTGGCGAATACTGGCCCAATCAGGTGACATGGCAAACTCCACTCTCAATGTTTCTTTGAAAATGTTGGAGAAAAATTTGGCCAATCCACCTCCTGGCGGAAGGGTGTTCCACCAACTGCAAAATTTCGTTGGCAAAAGCATGACACAAAAGCCCCAAGGCCTCACGGTAGGGGATGCCCCGGCCTTGCAAATAAAAAATTTCCTCTTCCGACAGTTGCCCCACCGTCGCCCCGTGCGCACACTGAACATTGTCGGCGTAAACTTCCAATTCGGGACGGGTGTCCACCCGCGCTTTAGGGCCGAGCAATAAATTTTTACTCAACTGGTGGGAACTCACTTCTTGGGCATCCCGGGCGACCACCACCCGGCCAGAAAAGGCCCCAAAGGCCGCATCCCCTAGCAAACCCTTAAAGAGCTGGCGGCAAGTTGTGCGGGCGCAATTGTGGCGAATCAGGGAATCAGTGTGGCAATGTTGTTCTCCCCACAGGGCAAAGAGTCCGTCGATACGGGCCTCGGCCCCCTCTCCATTTAAATTGGCCACCAGACGATTTTGTGAAGAAGAGGCCTCGGCGCAAATGGCCTGGACATAATCCACCCGACTCCCCCGTTCTAAAGTCATCTCGGTGTGCCACTGCAAAGGAGAGTCCCCATCTCCATCTTCACTTCCCAAACTGCACTCCAAAATTTTGGCCCGGCAAGATTCGCCCACTCCCACTTTGAGAGTGCTGACTTTCCCCGTTCCGTTTAAGTGGGCAACCACCATTAAGGGAAATTCTTTTTGCCCTTCCAACCGGAGACAAACACCGCCGTGAGGCCCCGCCCCGGCCGCAGTTTCAAGATCGAGTTCTCCCAGGCCACAACTTCTGTCGGAGTCGAATTGGCCCCGGTCAAAAACCAAAACCGGCACTTCTAGCGCTTTTAATTCCTCACTGGAAACGGGATCTGAAGTGTGAGCAGTTACCAATCGTAGCCCTTTTGTTCCAGTTCCAACGCCAATTCCCGACCGCCCGAATGTACAATTTTCCCCTGGCGAAGAACGCAAACCGTATCGGGAACCACATATTCGAGCAGGCGTTGGTAATGAGTCACCAGCACGATGGCGTTGCCCGCATTTTTGAGGGCATTGATCCCCTTGGCCACAATTTTGAGGGCGTCGATGTCGAGGCCTGAATCAACCTCGTCGAGCAGGCCCAAGCGCGGGGCCAAAACCGCCATTTGCAAAATTTCATTTTTTTTCTTTTCCCCGCCGGAAAATCCGGTGTTGACTCCACGGTCGAGAAAGGCCTCGTCCATTTCGAGAAGTTCGAGTTTCGGCCGCAAAAACTTTCTAAACTCCGACTCCTCCATGGCGGACGCCCCCTGACTCAGGCAAATATTGTTGAAGGCCTCGTGGAGAAAAGTGAGATTGGAAATGCCGGGAATTTCCACGGGGTATTGGAAACCCAGAAAAATGCCCTCTTTGCTGCGCTGGTCGGCCTCCAAATCTGAAAGCGAAGTCATCTTGCCGTTAATATTGTACTGGATAGACCCGCCAGTGACCTGACACGAAGGATGGCCCGCTATGGCCTTAACCAAAGTGGACTTGCCCGACCCGTTCGGCCCCATAATGGCCAGGATATTTCCGGCGGAAATGTCGAGATCAATGCCGTTGAGGATGGAATTTCCCTCAACTTCGACCCGTAAATTTTCAATTTTCATCAACATAAATAGGCCTTTGTCACCCGATGGAATTTTCCAACTTCATTTCGATGAGCTTGACCGCCTCCACGGAAAACTCCAGGGGCAGCGTTTTAAAAACTTGTTTGCAAAACCCGTTGACCAGCATGGAAATGCACTTTTCGTTGTCAAACCCCCGGGACTGCAAATAAAAGAGTTGATCCTCGCTGATCTTGGTGGTCGAGGCCTCATGCTCCACCGTCGCCGAGGGGTTTTTGACATCGATAGTGGGAAAAGTGCTAGCGCTACAGCGATCCCCCACCAACATGGAATCGCACTGGGAATAATTGCGCGCTCCCTTGGCGGAAGGCCGAATTTTGACCAGGCCGCGGTAGTTGTTGTCCGAATCTTCGGCGGAGATGCCCTTGGAAATGATCGTAGACTTGGTGTGTTTGCCGATGTGAACCATTTTAGTGCCCGTGTCCGCCTGCATTTTGTGGTTGGTGAGGGCCACGGAATAAAAGGCCCCCTGGGAATGGTCGCCGATCAGGTTGCAACTGGGATACTTCCAAGTGATCGCCGATCCGGCCTCCACTTGAGTCCAGCTAATTTTAGAGTTTTTCCCCAAACAATTGCCCCGCTTGGTGACAAAATTGTAAATGCCCCCCTTGCCTTGGCGATTCCCGGCGTACCAATTTTGCACGGTAGAATACTTGATTTCGGCCCCCTCCAGGGCGACCAATTCCACCACCGCCGCATGCAACTGGTTTTCATCCCGTTGAGGGGCGGTGCAGCCTTCAAGATAATTGACCGAAGCGCCTGGAGCGGCCACCACTAAAGTCCTTTCAAATTGGCCAGTTTCCTTGGCGTTAATTCTGAAATAAGTGGAGAGATCCATGGGGCAAGTCACTCCCTCGGGAATATAACAAAAGGAGCCATCGGAAAAAACCGCCGCATTTAGCGCTGCATAAAAGTTATCTGAATAGGGCACCACGCTACCGAGATAGGCCTTGACCAACTCGGGGTGTTCTTTCACCGCTTCAGAAAAGGAGCAAAAAATGACGCCTACCTTTCCCAATTCTTCTTTATAGGTGGTGGCCACCGAGACGGAATCAAAGACGGCATCCACCGCCACCCCGCTAATACGCTTTTGCTCGGCCAGGGGAATCCCCAACTTTTCAAATGTGGCCAAAAGCTCGGGATCGAGTTCATCCAAGCTCTGGGGGCCTTCCGCTTTCTTTTTGGGCGATGCATAATAATACAAATCTTGAAAATTGATGGGGGGGATGCGCAATTTGGCCCACTCGGGCGAGGGCATATTTTGCCAGTGCCGGAAGGCCTTGAGGCGGTAGTCCAACAACCACGCCGGCTCCCCTTTTTTGCTGGAAATCAGGCCGACGATCTCCTCGCTCAGTCCTCTGGGGAACTGCTCTGTTTCCAAGTCGGTGTAAAAGCCATATTTGTATTCCGAATTCATCTCTCATCAGTTACCCCAAAATGGCCCAAATGAAAACCTTTGGCCGAAATCCCGAGTAAAAAGGGCCTAACCGTTGTGCACTTTGAGCAAACTTGATACCACCATCTCCAATGAATATGGCAAAAAAAAATATTGTGGTGGGCATGAGTGGAGGCGTGGATTCATCAGTGGCCGCGGCCCTGCTCAAAGAACAGGGCCACCAAGTCACAGGCCTGTTTATGAAAAATTGGGAGGAAGTGGATGAACACGGCGTGTGCATGGCCTCGCGGGAATACCGGGATGTCGCCAGCGTTTGCCAAAAGCTGGGCATCCCCCACTACAGCGTCGAATTTGTCGAAGAGTACCGGGAAAATGTCTTCAAGCACTTTGTCGAAGAATACCGCCGCGGACTGACCCCCAACCCCGACATTCTGTGCAACCGCGAAATCAAATTCAAAGTCTTTTACGAGAAGGCCATGCAATTGGGGGCCGACTACTTGGCCACTGGCCATTACTGCCAAAGCGTGGAAGTGCGGGGCAGGCGGTGTCTGGCCAAGGGTCACGACTTGGCCAAAGACCAGAGTTATTTTGTCTATCCCGTCCAGGCCGCCACGCTAGCAAAAGTGCTCTTTCCCCTGGGCCACCTCTGCAAACCGCAAGTGCGCCAACTGGCGGGCCAATATGGCCTCCCCACTCAAGACAAAAAGGACAGCACCGGCATTTGTTTTATCGGCGAGAGAAATTTTAAAAACTTTCTCTCCCAATATATTGCTCCCCATCCTGGGCCTTTCCAAACCACCGACGGCACTATGATCGGAGAACACCATGGCCAGGCCTACTACACCATCGGACAGCGCAAGGGACTGGGATTGGGTGGCCAGGGGGAACCCTGGTTTGTGGTCGATAAAAAAGCGGAACAAAATATCGTGGTGGTGGAGCGGGGAGTTCACCACCCCGCCCTGTACGCCGATGAACTGTGGGCCAACGACCTGTCCTGGGTGGCGGGGGGCCTGAACTACTCCCTGCCCTTGCGCTGCTGGGCCAAAATCCGCTACCGCCAAAGGGATCAAAGATGCACCATCCAATCCCTCTCCAGGGAAAACGGCGAAGAGGTCTTGCATGTCCGCTTTGAAACGCCCCAACGGGCCATCACTCCCCGGCAAAGCGTGGTTTTTTACCTGGATGAGGGAGAGCACAGGATTTGCTTGGGCGGAGGGATGATCTGCCGCCGCGGGGCCAGTTATCACCAACTTCAAAAGGCGTTGCCCTCTCTTGAGATGGCCTGAAGTGTGAACTGTGCTAATGCTTCAGGCCTGAACCAAAAAGACTCCTGCGCACTTTGGCCTTCTCTTCTTCGGGCGGCCTCTCTCTCTCGGGCAATGCCCTGATAGCGCCGTCGAGAAGGTTCCCCGCCCGTTCGACGACACCTCCAAAGAGGATGCGGGATTTTTGCTTATCGGTGTTGTAGGCCACACAGTAATTGCCGGCAAAAACGATGCCTCTCTGAATGTTTGCAAATTCGAGCAAAATTTGGGCGTTATTTTTAAAATATAAAACCGCCGGCAAAAGTTCTCCATCGGAGCGAAATTTGATAAAAGCGTCGATGGGTTTGGAAATATCAAATTGGTCTTGTACGACAATATTTTTGATCCACAAATATTTTATTTGATAATCGTCGGGGCGGAGCAAATACACAATCCCACTTTGGGTGTCTATCTGGCAAACCTGCATCTCGGAACTGAGGGGCGGGTCTGACTGTATTTTGAGGTTATCTTCCCCCAGAGTAAAGTGGTGAATCCCCTGGTGCTGTTGCACAACATTACCGTTGTTGTAGTTGACCACTGTCCCCTCTTTGATCATACTGGTGGGTATCCTTTTGCCGATAAAAGTGTTGAGCGCCTCTTTGTGTTCAAAGATATAGTCGAACTTGTAAAAAATGGGCAAATCCACTCCCAGGTTTTTTGCCACTTTGACAACTTCACTCTTGCGCATATTGGCCAGAGGCAAAAGCATGCGCTTCAAAATCTTCTGATCCAAAAGGGAAAGAAAATAACTTTGATCACACGACACATCTTTGGCGGTATAAACGCTGTAGTTGCCGGTCTTTTGGTTTTTAATAATTCTGGCATAATGTCCGGTGGCCACCCAGGGAATGCCTAAATAATCGGCCTTTTCGGCCAAGAGGTCAAAAACAACTTTGGCAATGTAAATTTTAAAAGAGTAGGCCACTCCCTCCAAACGCGAGGCCACCAGAGGGTCAACCACCGCATGTTCATAGAGCATCGAGGCATCGGCGGCATAAAAGGCCATTCCAAGTTTCTCACACAGGGCCTTAATCTTTTCCAGAGACTCCTTTTCCGCACTTTTTTCTTCGTCCAACCCCTGACGAAAAACGATGCCCAGCCCGGAGACTTGATAACCCTGCCTTTGCAAAAGGTAGGCAGTGACTACGGAATTAATATCCTCGGTTAGGGCCACCAACACTTTTTTTGAGTCTTTTGGCATACCTTCATTATACGGAAACAAAAACGGCAGCGGAAAGGGATGAACCTGCCCCTCTCTTGAATATTTGGCAAAACATTTCAGAATAAAGGCCAGGAGTGCGAAGAATTCAATATGGCCAATATCTTTTCCTTTTCCCTGCCACAAAAGGAGCATTGCGAGTGTCAGCTGAGGACTTTTTTGAGTTTTTTAATCAGTCAAGGGGAGGGCAACGCCCCCCATTTTGCTTTTGCCAGTGCGGAAGGCTCTCTACTTCCCAATTTAACCCTGAGAGAAAATATCTATCTGGACTCCATTCCTTCTTCTTTTGCCGACTCCAAGGAAGTCCAATTGCAAAATTTGATCCAGAAGACGGGCAACCGGGATTTGCTGGAATTTTACCAATCCATCCCCTCTCTCGATGTCCTGGCATCGGAAGTTGACCACCGAACCCGCAAAGTCACCACCCTGGTGAAAGTCTTTTTACAAGATGTCAATTACTGGTTGCTCGACCGGCCAGGCAAATATCTCGATCAAAAAAATATCGAATCCCTGGCCAAAATCCTGGAGTTCTACAAAAAATTCTCCAACAAGACCATTCTGCTGGCGGCCCAAGAAAACAGTGCTTGGAAATCCCTCACCACGACCTGGGTCTACAAACTCCCCAACCGCTCCTTTAAACTCTGCTCGACCTCTAAAGACAACCTGCTCCACTTCAAAAAAGAACGCCCTGGCCCAACCGAGGGAGTCCTCCATTTTAAAAATCTGCCCAGGAAAAAAGCGGCGTAAAAAACTCCGACAAGAGTCTAATACCGCTTTGCGTATTGGCCTTTTCAAATTTTTTCTCCATTAATAGGTATGGCAAAAATTTATACCTTTATCGATGTCTTCTCCGGCTGCGGAGGATTGTCCCATGGCCTGGAAAAAGCGGGCCTCAAGTGCTTGCTGGGAATTGATTTTAGTAAAGATGCCATCGAATCCTTTAAACTCAACCACCCCCACGCCCAGGCCTTCTGCGGAGATATAAAAGAACTCACCAACGCCAAGCTGTCAGAATTGACTGAGAAAAAAAAGATCGATGTCGTCGTCGGCGGCCCACCCTGCCAGGGGTTTTCCACCGTCGGGCGGGGAGAGGCGGAAGACCCCAGGAACTATCTCTTTTTGCAATTTGTGCGGATGGTTCGTTTTCTATCCCCCAAGGCCATTTTGATCGAAAATGTCACTGGCCTTTTGGCGAGCAAAAACCGGCACATTTTAAAAAAAATCTTTGCCTATTTTGAACGCCAGGGTTTTGCCATGGAAGCGAGGGTTTTGTCGGCCGAAGAGTACGGTGTGCCGGAAAGGCGCAGGCGGGCCATAATCGTGGGAGTCAAAGACGGATTTCATTTCAAATACCCCAGGCCCAGCCACGGGCCGAGGGGCAAAAGGCCATTCTCCACTGTGGGAGATGCTTTGAAAACGATCCATTCTTCGGCATCACACCACGGCCTTGAGGCGGCCCAAATTTCTGGCCCTATCGACAAACAGAGATTGGCCCACATTCCCGAGGGAAGGGGGGTAAGATACCGCCGGGATGAAGAAAAGTATCTGCCCACCGATCTGCGCTTTAATGTCGTCTGGGAAGACCTGCCGGAAAACCGCTTCCGCCAAACCAAACTGCAAAGACTGGATCGGAACAGGCCATCGTTTACCATCCTGACCTCCCGAACCTCGTACTACCATCCGGTTGAAAATAGATATTTGACGGCCCGAGAGGCCGCTGCCATCCAATCTTTCCCCAGCGAATTTGAATTTTTTGGCAGTGCAAGTTCGGCCTTCAGGCAAATTGGCAATGCCGTTCCGGTGGACTTGGCCCACGCTCTCGGCAAGGCATTGATCCGCACCCTGCGGGGAAAAAATAAAACGGCGAAAACTCTCAAGAAAGCTCAAGATTTTAAAAAGTATGCCTTTCATTACAACAGAGAAGTGGCCATATAAGTGCTCACACTTACCTTAAAACAAGGATCGTAAAGTTTCCGCAATATAACCCAAGGCCCCTCCTGCCGAAAGCACTGTGCCGCCCTCAATGGCAAAAAACCCATGACTTCTCAATAACATTCGTCTATAGGATGCCTTACCGGCAGTTTCATCATAGACAAAAGTGTCTTCACCTTTCCGTATATTGCCAGCAACCTGATCAATGCGGTTGGGGTAGAAATTCCACTCATCCACCAGGTCTTTGATCACCCGTTCAATTCTGATCCCGTCCCCTGTCTCCCGAGCGGTGTTCTTCAAGACTGCAAAAAAATAGGCCAGGTCGTTTTTAAACCTGTCCCGATAGTCTACATACTGCAAATAATCCCTGGGGTTTTCTGCTGTTCCCGAAAGTCCTCGGAGGGCCTCAAAATCCGTGTACTGATCCTCAAAGCTGGCGCGGTAGCGGTTGAGATTGTCTATCAAGGGTTTGAGCATGGCCGACATCCGATCGGGGCCTAAATATTGGCGCACTTCCCACAACACATTGGAAATGAGCAGAGAATTGGCGTGAATGGTAAACTCGCTCACCGTACTCAAATCCGAAGTCAAAACTCCATCTCCCCACTTGGTGAGTTCCTGGACGAAATGGGTTCTATCCTTGATATTTCTCCAGGAAATTTCATCCGAGATGGGAAAAATTCTGGGATCACCTTGAACATGGGCCGCCAAAAAATCCGCCAAGGCCTCCTGAAAAGCGATATTGTTGTGAATAAAGGCCCGGCGATGATAAGTGTTGTGAAACAAGGCATGGACGCGTTCGTGAAAGACCACACTGGAACTTTTCGCCTGATCGACAACCTTGTGCAAATGTCCATCGACCATTTCAAAAATGGTCACACTTTGCACTTTTTGCCGCCAGATATTGAGCACCGGGATTCTGTAGAAAAAAACTCCTGAAGTATTATCGTACTTGGCCTCTTTTCTGTGCAGAAAAAGCAAACGGGTGGAATTTGGCACACGAAAACCCCACTGTTTGGCCTGCCGGTCAAATTCCCGTACATCCCCAAGCATTTTTGGCCCCAATTCTCCAACCAGGGGAACGAGAGCGGGAGAGGCCACCACTTCCACCCCGCCATTGGCCGCCACCGTCTTAAACCGCCGGTAAGCCATTTCGCAAAAATCACAACTTTCCCGGGAAGCAATTCGATAGGCCTCTCTACTGATCTCCCAAAGTTCACCCCAACTGACATGATTTACGGTTGCGTAGTTTCCTTTGATATTCATCAACAGAGAGGCGAGGCCCGAACAATCACCGTTTTGCGCCCCTGATGCAAAGGTGGCCAAAAATCCCAAGAAAGCAAAAATAAACTTCTTGTACCCCAACAAAAAACCACGATAACAGCAAGGTAACTGTTCACAATTTAGATCAGATTGGGATGAAGCGAGACAGAGCGACTGAGATGTGCTCCCTGCACATTGCAAGGAGCGATGGCGAAGCTGAGTCATACGGAGTCGCCAGGATGGCGACGAGCGACGACTGCCCCGATGGGCAGTGCCGGAGCAGGATGCGAAGACAAGATGGCCTGAAGTGTGAATAGTTACCTTCAATTGGAGTCCTCGGGGAAAATCTTCTGATAGATAAAATAAAAGGCATACCCCAGAGCAAAAGGAGAGGCCGCCATGGCGGTCAAAAATAATCCCTCTCTGGCCAAACTGGCAGTGGCCAAAGCACTGAGAATAATGCCGCCCTTCATTTCCGTGGCCCAATCGTAACTTTGGCCATCCCGGTTTTTGAGAATGGCCTGAGAAACGGCATCAATGCGGTCTGGCCTCAGTTGCAATTCCCCGGCGAGTTTGGCAATTGCCAGATCGGCCTTGGCGGCCCATTCGTCACCACCATTATCTACTGCCGTGCGCTTGAGAATGGCCAAAAAGTATTCCAACTCGGCCACAATTTTGCGCTCGTAATCCATGCCTTTGGCCAAGTCAACCAAAGCGACAAAACTGGCGCGGTAGAGATTGAGGTTGTCCACAAAGGGTTTGAGCAATTCGGACAAAGCAGTGGCCCCAAACACCTGGCGCGCTTCCCACAAAGCGTTGGAAAAGAGCATCGAATCGTGGGGAATACCAAGTTTGCCATAACTTTCTAAATTGGCCTGCACTCTGAGGGTTTTCGTTTTATCGTAACCCACCCTCTGCTCTATATCCCTTATGGGTTTCCCTTCACTGTACACATTCATTCCCAAGCGGGGAGTGTCCGCTTTGTGGAGGGGAAAAAAATCGGCCAAGGCCTCTTTGATCATAGAATGTAAATTGACAAAGGCCCCTCTACCGTAATTGCGCAGTAAAAAATGGTGGGTGCGCTCGTGGAGCACTACACTCTCGTCTTCAAGAGTGCGAAGAAGAGAATCCATTTGGGGAGAGTAGGGATCGACCACCACCACCGTCTGCAATTTGCCCTTCCACAAATTAAACACTGGCCTATTTAACAAATAGATTCCCTGCAGCCGCTCCCGCCACGGTTTTTTGTCGAAGAGAACAAAACGGCCCGACTCGGGCACTTGATCAAACCCCAAATCCAACATGTATTGGTCGAAGGCCTGCATTTTTTGCGCCAAATGTCCCACCACTTCGCGGTAGGCCTGGGGATTATTGACGAAACCAGCGATTTCAACCCCCGGATAAGTGGCCAAAGTCTTGCCCGGAAAATACATCAGCCTGTGCCAAGGCACTTGTACCAGTGAAGACTTCCAAGTTTTGGCCAACTTTTTCAATATGTATATGCAACTCTGCTCACTAGCAAAAGTCATTGGGGCAAATAAAAGCAGCGAGACGAGGACGGCGCATCCCCATTTTTTCACGCTAGTTTGACTCTTGAGAAATGAATGTTTCATAAATCAAAACGAACGCATATCCCAAACCAAAAGGAGCGGCCACGATTCCACCCAGCAACGCCCCGTCCACCAGCATAAAGGCACTGTTCATGGCACTGAAAGTGATACCAAGTTGGATTTCCTTGGCACGATCGTAACGGTAACCATCGTCGTATTTTGAAATATTTTTAACGAGGGTGTCAATACGGCCCAAATCCAAGGCCATCTGATCCGCAATACGACCGATAACGCTATCCACCTTGAGTGCAATTTCAGCATCCCCAGCGTCCACTACGGTTCTTTTCCACACCGCCAAAAAGTACTCCAATTCCGCCACCGCTCTGCTCTGGTAGTTTATGCCTTGGTTTTTGACTAATAGCTGGACAAAACTGGCGGAGTAAAAGTTGAGGTTATCCATAAAATCCTTGACCAGGCCCGAGAGGACACTGGCCCCCAACGCCTGGCGCATCTCCCACAAAAAATTGGAAAAATGCAAAGAGTGGTTATGGTATTCCTTGTTATAGGATTTGCCGAAATTTTCCCGATTGGCCGAAATCACCGCCTTTTTATTCCCCAGGGCAACTTTTTTTTCTATATCCCTTATGGGAATCTTGGCCTCAAACAAACCAATGCCGATGGCGGGCACTCCCGACTGGTGAACGGGCAAAAAGTCGGCCAGCGCCTCTTTAATCGATGGAACCAGGTTGACAAAAGCATCCCGGCCATAAGAACGAAGCATGAAATCGTGAGTGCGCTCGTGGAGAAGCGCACTCGCATCCCGCATGATAGAAAGAGGCCCATTCCATTCGGAAGAATAAGGGGCCACAACCGTCACCGTTTGCAGTTTCCCTTTCCAAACATTAAAAATCAGATTCCTAATCAAATAAATGTCTTGACTGTATGGTAGCAAATGCTTTTTATTAAAGAAGACAAAGCGACTCGACTCGGGCCTTGCAAACCCCAAACCCAACATGTATTGATCGAAGGCCTGCATTTTCCGGGCCAAATGCCTGGCCGCTCCACCATAAGAGCGGGCGTTTTTAAGGAAACCGGCGATCTCGACCCCGGGGTAAGAGGCCAAAGTTTTGCCGGGCAAATATATCAATTGATGCCACGGAGCGTGCAGTCTGCCGGCAAAGAGTTTTTTTAAAGTCCTCAAGCAGTTTGATTTTTCCGTGGCCATAACAGCAGGGGCACAGAAAAAAAGTGCTGCAAAACCGAGCAATTTCAATCTTCCCATACACATGTTGGCCTACTCCCTTGGCAACTTGCCAATAAATAATTCCAGGCCTTCCCTAATCAATTTCCCGGTAACCACAACACTTGAAACCGCACCTATTTTTAACTCCTCGACATGGCCATACTCTAAGTCTGCCTCGCCTTTCACTACACCTTGTGCAATAGCATCTATCCTGTTCGGGTCTAATGGCAATTGCATCGCCATTTTCAAAATCATACGATCAATGATGTCCGCCACCCCACGGCCCAATCCCTCATCTCTGACAGTTCGCTTTAACACTGCCAAAAAATACTCTACAGAACGCATAAAACGCAATCCGTAAGCATGGACTTCCTGGTAAATAAAAAACGATTCATAAAAACTGGTGTAGTACAAATTGAGGTTATCGACAAAGGGTTTGATCATTTGAGAAGTCGCCACAACTCCAATTTGCTGTCGCATTTTCCACAGGATATTGGACAAAAAGAGGGAGTCGTGGTGTTGGCCAAATTTTCCCAAAGTCCAAATATTGGCGCGCACACCTGGCACAGAATCAGAAGTGCGAATTTCATAATCTATTTTTTCGCTTATATCTCTCACCGGAAGGCCATCTATCAGGGTATCTTTCCCCAATAACGGATTTCCCAAATGATGGGCCGTCAAAAAATCCGCCAAGGCCTCCTGTATGGTTAAATCATAGTTGGTATAGGCCCCTTTCCTGCCGTAGGTTCGGAACATAAAGGTGTGCACCCGTTCGTGGAAAATTGTTCCTCCGTCTCGGACGAATTTTGGCAAAGAGTTGGATCGGCCAAGTCCCGGTTCGATAACGATCACGGTGTGCATTTTGGCCTTCCACAGATTAAACACCAGGTCATTTATCACATAGGCCCCGCCTCCAGATGCCTGCCGCACTCTCCACCAAGGCCACTTATCAAAGAACACAATGCGACTGAACTTGGGCCTTATAAACCCCAAATCCTGCATGTATTGGTCAAAGTTGTGTATTTTTTCGGCCAAAACTTGGGCGAATGGCCTAAAGGCCCGGGCATCTTGTAAAAAACCGACAATTTCAACTCCCTTCGATGCCGCCAACCGCTTTTTGGGAACATACATCAACTGGTGCCACGGCACGAATTTTAGGCCAGAATGCCACCCCTTCACGATACTGGCGGCGATCTGCCTGCAAGATGGCCCACCTTCGTTATGGCCCTCTTCAGCATGGAAGAAAGGCCCCGCCATCAGGCCTAATAATGCAACGAGAAAAATATTAAAGCTGGTGCTCCCCATCGAAGTATGGGTATCATCTTGGCCCCCTCTTTGCTACTCGGTGAGTAAATTTTTATGGCCCTTTTCCCACGAAATGAGTTAAGATGCCTCACAATGAGGTTTCATTATGCAACAAGTCTTAAAATTGCCAGATACAATAAAATCTATAGATAAAAAAAGTTGGTTTCTAGGAAGCATGGCCTTATTTTTTACAATGCTATGCTCAATATCTCTTCAAGGGCCAAATCGTTATCAGAACCCCCCATATATTCCCATCTTGTGGGGTTTGCTCGACTCCCTTTTCCTCAATGCAGGCCTTTGGTTGTGCTGCTTTAAAACCGCTCGGGCCAAATTGAAATCTATGATCGCCTTCCTTATTCTCTTTTCAGGCCTAGGTGTTGCCATCGCCAATCCCCTTGGCCAGATATTTTCTGGCCTGGCCCTTCTCTTTCACTGGTGGTTAATCTATGACCTAATCAAAACTGGAGAAACGAAATGAAATCGAAAAAGAGTGATACACGGAACCCTTATTATCTTTACTACGAGGCCGAAGCTGAGGCCTACGCTTATTTTGATAAAAATATCCGCCCACTTATTAAAAAGTCTGATGGGACAGTTGATCCAACCGCCTGGGGATTGGCGGATAACGATGTCGATGCCTTCAGACACGCTTATGTCAGTGGGGTTTTTACTCAAGTATATAACGAAACTATCGCTAATATCTTTGGAAGATTAAATGAGTATTTAGACCCTCGTGCCTTGTACTCAAACTATAAGAACCCAAAAGCGTTAAATATGGATCTTTGGAATAATAGTGTTGGCAGAATATATGGCACAAAAACCAAAAATCGCCAAGAACTTTTAAAGGCCATCCACCAAGCATTGGACAATGGTGAACTTATCAAAATCCTGGAAGACCCACGGGAATACACGGGGGCCAAAAATAATCCCATCGATCAACTGCGGCCCATTATTGTCTTGGCCGAAGATGAGAAAGGAAGAAACGAAATCTTTTTTGATTTGGTTAAAAAACAAGTGTTTACACGATCCGAATTCGTCTCTCTCATCCAAGCAAAAGAATATCTAGGTTATACGGTAAAAAATATTAACGGAGTAGAAACTCCGGTTTCAAATCCTGATGGAAGGCGTACTAATAATCTGAGTTAAAGGATGATGTTAATCAATACAGCAAAGTACATCGACAAAAAAAGTTATTTTCTGGGAACGATGGCCCTATTGTTTAGTACCCTGTGCACTATCGCCTTTTGGAACTTCGGCACCTCTAGGCCCTGGCTTCAGCATTTTGCCATTCCGGGGAGCTTGATCGGCCCACTCGTTTTAACTGCAAGCCTATGGGCATGTTGTTTTAAAACCGTCCGGATCAAATACCAATGCCTCCTGGCCTTCTTTCTTTTCTTCTCTGGAATTGGAGTTGGCCTTATTGCCCCTTCTGGGGCCGGTCTAAAATTAGGTTCAGGAACTCACCGAGAGATTATCTGTTACTCAATTTTTATCTTTTACTTATGGATCATTTATGGCCTTTTCAAAGAAAAACAGGTCTTCGACAAGAAAAGCTGGCCATTGGCCATTATGGCCCTCGTTTTTACCTTAACGAGTACCAAATTTTTATACAGCATGGGACAAGCAGGGCCTCCCCGTGCCACTGTTTTGAGCAGTCTCATTTCTGCGTTGATTCTCAACGGAAGCCTTTGGTTGTGCTGCCTAAAACCCATCCGGGTTAAATTGAAATATCTTATGGCGTTCTGTCTCTTTCCCTCAGGATTTGGTGTTGCCATCGCTAATCCCCTTGGCCTTAGCTTGCCCGTTTGGGCCTTGGCCTTTCACTGGTGGTTGATCTACGACCTGATCAAAACTGGGGAAACGCTATGAAAAAATCTGAAACTCTACCGGCCCAACTCAGAGACAAACGCCAGCACTTTTTAGAGCTTTGCCGTGAGAGCGAGCAAGGGGGCGGTGCTGTGCGGGTGGAAAAGCAACACGCCCAGGGCAAATACACCGCCCGCGAGCGGATCGAACGCTTTTTAGGCCCCGCCTCTTTTGTGGAGTTTGATCGCTTGGCCACTCACAACTGCCCCCATTTTGGCATGGAAAAACAAAAATACCTGGGTGATGGGGTGGTGACTGGCCTGGGCGCAGTGAATGGCCAACGGGTGGCCCTCTACAGTCAAGACTTTACCTGTTGGGGGGGCGCACTGGGTGCCGCCCACGCCAAAAAAATCTGCAAGATTATGGACTTTGCCCTGGAAAACCGCATCCCTCTGATCGGCATCAACGATTCAGGGGGAGCGCGTATTCAGGAAGGAGTGGCCTCCCTGGCCGGTTATGCCGAAATTTTCTACCGCAATGTCAAGTGTTCGGGAATCATCCCCCAAATCTCACTGGTGATGGGGCCTTGTGCCGGCGGGGCGGTGTACTCTCCGGCGATCACCGATTTTATTTTTATGGTGGACAAAACTTCCTATATGTTTGTCACTGGCCCCGAAGTCATCAAAACCGTCACCCACGAGGAAGTCAGCAAGGAGGAACTCGGCGGGGCCACCACCCATGGCCAAACCTCGGGTGTGGCCCACTTCAAATGTGCCAGTGAAGACGAGTGCTTCGAGCGGGTGCGCGAGTTGCTCTACTACCTGCCGGCCTCCAATGGCGACAAGGCCCGCACCGAATCCCATTTTGCCGACGACATTGGCCGCAGTAACGAAAAACTGAAAACCATGATTCCCGCCGACCCCAAAAGGCCCTACGACATGAAGGAGATCATCCTCGATGTCGTTGACGGCGGCCACTTTTTGGAAGTCCACAAAGACTACGCCCAAAATATCATCACCGGGTTTGCCGCCATCGGGGGAATCAAAATTGGCATCGTCGCCAACCAACCCCACATACTGGCGGGAGTTCTCGACATCAATGCCTCCCGCAAGGCCGCCCGCTTTATCCGCTTTTGCGACGCTTTTAATCTTCCCCTTTTCACTCTGGTGGATGTCCCCGGCTTCCTTCCCGGCACCGCCCAGGAGTACGGAGGCATCATCACCCACGGGGCCAAATTGCTGTACGCCTACGCCGAGGCCACAGTGCCCTCCATCACTCTGATCACCCGCAAGGCCTACGGAGGGGCCTACGATGTGATGGCCTCCAAACACATCCGCGCCGATGTGAACCTGGCCTATCCCACTGCTGAAATCGCGGTGATGGGAGCGGAAGGGGCGGTCAATATCATTTTTCGCCACCAACTCAAGGGCCTTAAGAAAAAAGATTTTGAACGCAAAAAGGCGGAACTCATTAAAAATTACAAGAGCGAATTTGCCAATCCCTACCAGGCCGCCGGATTGGGTTATATCGACGCCGTGATTCTGCCCGAAGACACCCGCAGGCAGGTTTATCAATATTTATCCATACTGAAAAACAAAAAGGCCGAGAGGGCAGACAGGAAGCACGGAAACATTCCCTTATGAAAGTAACTGTCCACACTTAAATGAAAAACTATGGTAAAGGCACGGTAAGTGCTCGCAATTTAGGTCAGATTGGGGGGAAGCGAGACAGAGCGACTGAGGCGTGCTCCCTGCACGCCGCAGGGAGCGATGGTGAAGCTGACTCACAAGATGGCCTGAAGTGTGAGCACTTACCTACGAAGCGTATTTTGATTGCCAACCGGGGGGAAATTGCCATCCGCGTGGCCAAAGCGGTGAGGGAATTGGGCCATACCGCCATAGGCCTGTGGACAGACAATGAACCCGAAGCGGCGCATTTAAGTTTTTGCGACGAGTGGGTGCACTTGCCAGGCACTACCCACGCCGAGACTTACCTCAATATCGAGGCCCTGTGCCAATTGGCACAAAAAGAAAAGGCCGATGGAGTTCATCCCGGCTACGGTTTTTTGTCGGAAAATGCAAACTTTGCCCGCGCTCTGGAAAAGTGTGGCATCGTCTTCATTGGCCCCAACCCCAAGGCCATCGAACAAATGGGGGACAAGGCCACTTCCAAGGCCCTGGCCATCAGCGCAGGAGTTCCCGTCATCCCCGGAGCAGCGGAAGCGATCCCCGACATTCGCACCGCTCTCAAAGCGGCCTCCGAAATAGGTTATCCGGTTTTACTCAAAGCGGTCGCCGGTGGTGGCGGACGCGGGATGCGCACCTGCTTTTCACCGGCAGATATTGAACAACAGTTTGAAGCAGTGGGAAGAGAGGCCCTCGCCGCTTTTGGCAACAGTGAACTCCTGGTGGAAAAATTTATCGAAGGCCCCCACCACATTGAAGTGCAAATTTTGGCAGACAAAAAGGGCCACACCTACCACCTCTTCGAGCGCGAATGTTCCATCCAACGCCGCCACCAAAAAATTGTCGAAGAAGCACCCTCTCCCTTTATTGGCAACGACGAAGAATTGCGCCGGGACATTTGCACCACGGCCGTCAAATTGGCCCAGGCAGTAAAATACGACTCCGCCGGAACGGTGGAATTTATTATGGATGCTGGCCGAAAGTTTTATTTCTTGGAAATGAATACGCGCATCCAGGTCGAACACCCCATCACCGAAGAAATGACCGGCATCGACTTAATAGTGGCGATGATCAAAATCGCTTTTGAAGAAGATTTCGGCATCACTGCACAAGAACAAATTGCGCGCCTCGGACATGCCATCGAATGCCGCATTTGTGCCGAAGACCCGGCCACCATGAGGCCTGCGCCGGGATTAGTCACAGGACTCAAAACCCACTTTCCCCAGGGAATCCGCTTTGACCATTGTCTGTATTTGGGGTTGCGCGTGACACCCGATTTTGATCCGATGGTAGGCAAATTGGTGGCCAAGGCCTACCACCGGCAGCAGGCCATAGACAAAATGAAATGTGCCCTGAATGGCCTTGACATTCAGGGATTAAAAAGCAATATTCCCCTTCACCTCCTCATTTTTGGGGAAGAAAACTTTGTGCGGGGAGATTATTCCACCGCTTACTTGGAAGAGATGAAACTGGAAAAAAAACTCCCCACTGGAATCGACACCTGTGCTCTGTACCGTCAATTGGCCCTGGTGGAATGGCACAAGATGGAGATGCAAAAGTGAGATACCATTTAGAGAGTGATCAACATGACTCCATC
Organism: Bacteriovoracaceae bacterium; assembly: GCA_965243145.1. GTDB lineage: Bacteria > Bdellovibrionota > Bacteriovoracia > Bacteriovoracales > Bacteriovoracaceae > CBDBLK01. The sequence goes on along the minus strand of CBDEUB010000002.1, from coordinate 2,250,156 downwards.
ACTGTCGATCTCATTTCCACAGTGAGGCATGACCCCCAACTGGTGGAATTTGAATACGCCATCGCAAAACCGGAGGGCCATGGCCAACGCCAACGCTTTTTGATCCGCAAATTGGCGGGCGAATACTTTAGCTCGCACGATGGCAAATGCTGGCAAAAATTGGCGGCCCAAATTTGGCCCAACAAGATCGTTTGCACAGGCCGGGAATATGGGTTCTATCGCGGATTTAGGCCGTCGGGCCTAACACACGAAAGCAGTGGCCAACTGCGCACTCAAATGCCCGGAAAAATTGTTAAAATGAGTGTGAGTGTAGGCGACCGGGTAAAAAAAGGTGACCTGCTTCTCACCCTCGAAGCAATGAAAATGGAAAACGAAGTCAGGAGTACCCGTGACGGCATTGTCAAGGCCATTCACTGCCACGAAGGACAAACCATAGAAACGGGATTTGTCACTCTCGAACTGGAAAAGGCACTGGAGAAAACAAATGGAACCTAAAAACGACCTGGAAAGATTCAAACAAGACCTGCAAAGAGTGATGAAATTTTTTTGGCCAGTGGCCACCGGATTGGCACTATTGGTGGGGGCCACCACCTCTTTTTACACAGTCCAACCCGACGAAGAGGCGGTGATCATCCGCTTTGGAAAATATTTGGGCACTTACCCTCCAGGCCTGCACTTCAAAATTCCCTTCGGTGTCGATCGCGTGATCCACATTAAAACCAAGCGCGTTTTACAGGAAGAATTTGGCTTTAGAACGCAAAATTCCATGGAGCGCCGAACGGTTTACTCGGATCGCAATTTTGGAAACGAATCCTTAATGCTGACTGGAGACCTCAATGTCGCCGATGTAGAATGGGTGGTGCAATATCAAATTGCCGATCCTTTCAAATATATTTTTCAAACCAGCGAACCCCGGCAGAACATTAGGGATGTCTCCGAATCCATCATGCGCAGAGTAGTGGGGGATCGGCCAGTGACCGAAGTTTTGACCACTGGCCGGGTGGAAATTGCCGAACAGGCCAAAATTCTCACCCAGGGGGTGCTGGACAAATACGATATGGGGGTCAAAATCGTCACCGTGAAATTGCAAGATGTCAATCCCCCCGAGTTGGTCAAAAAAAGTTTCAACGAAGTCAACGCCGCTAAACAAGAACAGGAAAAAGTCATCAACCAGGCCGAGGAAAGTTATAACCGGGTCATTCCCGAGGCCAGAGGCAAGGCCGAACAACAAATTTCCGAGGCCCATGGCCACGCCAATGCCCTAGTCAACACCGCCGAGGGAGATGCCCAAAGATTTTTGGCGGTTCTCACAGAATACCGCCAGGCCCCGGCCATTACCCGCCGCCGGCTCTATTTGGAAACCATGCAAGAACTGTTCCAAAAAATGGAAAATGTCACCATTGTCGACCCCCAAGTTAAGGGACTTCTCCCCCTTTTTAGACAAAACCTCGGAAACCCAGGAAATTAACTATGAATGTAAAAATTGCCGCTTCCGCCCTCGCTCTCTTGGCCACCCTCATTTTGATGGCCCAAGGGTTCTACACTTTAAACGAAGGCCGCCAGGCAATCATCACCCAATTTGGCCGGCCGATTGGCGACCCCATCACCAATGCCGGATTGCACTTTAAAACCCCGTTTCTGCAAAAAGTTCAGTATGTCGATAAGAGAATCCTCTCCTGGGACGGATTCCCCAACCAAATCCCCACCAAAGATAAAAAATATATCAGCGTCGATACCACGGCCCGTTGGCGCATCGTCGATGCCCTCAAATTCATCCAAACCGTGAGAAATGAACGGGGGGCCAAGGCCAGACTGGACGCCATTTTGGATTCTGCCACCCGCGATGTCATCTCCAACCACAATCTCGTGGAGGCGGTGAGGGACTCAAACGCCATCATCGACAAAATGGAGGCCAAAAAGAAAGAAATTGCCGAACGCAAAGACAGCGGGGAAAACCTGGTTGAAGAAGAACTTTTTGGAGATATTGAAGCGATTACCACCGGACGGGAAAAACTCAGTGAACACATCGTCAAATCCGCCTCCAAGGAATTGGAAGCATTTGGCATTAACTTAATTGATGTCCAGTTGAGAAGGATCAGCTACGAAAAAAGTGTGGAGAGTAAGGTTTACGAACGGATGATCTCGGAACGCCAGAGGATCGCCCAAAAAATCCGTTCCATTGGACAAGGAGAAAAGGCCATCATTGAAGGCCGACAACGACGCGATCTTCAAGAAATCCGCTCCCGCGGCTACCGCGAAGCACAAATCATCAAGGGCCAGGGAGAGGCCAAAGCGGCGGCCATTTACGCCAGGGCCTTGAGCAGAGGGCCAAGGTTTTACGAATTTATCAGGTCTATGGAGGCCTACAAATCCTCTTTAAAGGGAAAATCCCAATTCATTCTTTCCAGCGACTCGGAATTTTTGAAATATCTCAAAAAATTGTAGAAGATACTAATAGCTACTCATTCAAGCGAAGTTGGGTTCATATATGACTCAAAAAGCATATACTTCCGTATAAGCAGTTGGAGTAGATGAATGGCCACTCCCAATATGCGGGCAAGTCAAAACCGTCAGGAACATTTAGAAAATATCGGCTTCGTTTTTGTCGATGAAAGCAATGCCTTTGTCTGGCAAAATTTCAAAGGTACCAAACTGATCGCCCCCATTATCATTAAAAATATCGTTTTAGAAAGAGATTGTTTGGTTCTCTCCCCTGTAGAGGGCATTTTTCCCGATTTTCAGCAGGGTAAAGACCTTTATTTCAAGGCCGATCACAAAGAAATGGTTTTTAAATCTTCTCCCAAACAATACCAAATCACTCCCAAAAAAATTGAAATTACTTTTCCCGAAAAAGTCTTTTATCTGGAGCACAGGGCCATCACCCGCATCAGTTCCGATCCCAAACAAGAAATCTTAATCAACTTGAGGCCCTCCGAGATCAAACGGGAAGGCAAAATTTTTACATGCCGAGTGCGCAATATTTCTTCAAACGGAATCGGAATCGTGGCCGAACAAGACTATCAGGAGTTCTTCTCCATTGATTCCCTATTCTCTATCACTGGTTTCAACGGCACAGAATTTGAAGAAGGCCTGATTGCCAAAACCATCTATAACCACACTATCAACATTCCCAAAGTCAACACTTTGGCCAATATCATAGGCCTCAAACTGGAAACGGAATTGCCCAAAGAAATTTTAAATGCGTTCTCCGGGCAAATGTTCAACAGTCCTTCATCTGATACTGAGGAAAAAGCATAACTAAGAGTAAATCTCTTGAGTTTTCTCCAAAGGCAACGCCTTTTCCAGGCGTACGCCAATTTTGGAAAAAGCGGGGTGCTCAAAATGTTCGCGAATATATTTTTTGTAAGTTACAAAACCGTTGACCTTGTTGAGATAAGCGTAATCCGAATTTAAGCGAATTTGAATCCGATCTCCGGCCTCAATTTGGGAACAGCGGGATTCATCAACTCTCAGCGCCACTCCCTTATCCGAAAAATCCATCAAATGGGCATTTTTGACCGAGGCATCTTCGTAGGGCAAGGCCTCAGTTTTTTGGATGAAAATCCCAGAAGAAAGTTTAGGATTGGGTGAAAATCTCTCTCCACCTCTGGTATTTATGAAAGTGATAGTTTTGGGAATCTTCATAATGAGTAAACTCTTGCCGTGTACGCGAATGATCTCTCCTTCAAAGGAAATATTTTTTCTCACATTTTCCACTTTGATGGGCAAAGTGGGATCAAATTCTATTGATTTTTGATCCTGTCCCGGGGTGAGCGCAATATCCTGGGTAAACATATTGACATTGCAAATTTGATAGGGAACCAAGTCGGATTCATCTTCTTGCGAAAGGTTGAGTTCCGTTTCAAATTTTTCAACCGAAGCGAGATAGACTCCGATTTCAAGTGGGTCATCGAGAACTTTCTCCACGCCTAAATCGCTCATTGTTCCCCCCTCCTTTTAAAATAAGGCAGTTGTGCCCAAAAACAAAATAAAAAATATTTAACCAACTCAATTAATCATTTAAGGCATCAGAATCAGCTACCGATAAAGTGTTGATGAAAACTCGGTCGATTCTAAAAATTTTGGCCATTTTGGGGGCAATAGGTTTTGCCATTGCATTGCTGGATTATAGGCAGGACGAAAAATTTTACTCCCGCATGCTCAATACCGACAAAGTGCCCAACTTTAAAATTGAAAAAACCACTGCTGGAATCAATCCTTTCAGTCGCCTGAACAGTGCCCCCCCTGGCCCAGTGGTGGCCCCCACTCCTAAGGCCCAGGCCCCGGCACAAAAGAAAGAAGAGGCCGCTCAAGAGAAAAAAGAAGGCGGGGAGGGCATGCATATCGATGGGAATTTGCTCTTGGCCCGCGCTCTCGATGTGAGAAGAAACCATTTAGTCATCGGAACCTTGCAAGTCGAAGGCCGGGCCGAAATCAAAAGTGGAGTGGCCTACCTGAGCGGGATAGTCCTACACAAGGGGACTGGCCAAGAAACTGCGCCCCTGGATATTGAAGGTGCTGTACTGAATGCCTACGGTTATTTTAAATACGAACACCCCAAACACAACGATGTTATGGGCATTGTCTCCCTCTCCGGTGAAGGAGGTGCTAAAATCCGCTTTTCCAATGGCCCTTTGGCCAATGCCCATTTGGATTTCGTCACCTCCGAAAAGTATTCCGAACTGGCGGCCAAACAAAGCAGTGAATACCAGGAAGTTTCGGTCAATGGATTTGCCCTGCCCGGAGACGAGATCAGCATCAATGGCCACTTTCGGCCAGAATATTTGCCCTATGTTAAAGAACCCAACTTGAGTCGGGAACAAATGAGAAGTATTGCCTCTGAAGTCGGCTTCTCATTCTAAAATTTTTTTAAATTCCTCGGCCAAGAGGGGCACAATTTGAAAAAGGTCGCCGACAATGCCGTAGTCGGCGCGACTAAAAATGGGGGCATCGGGATCGGTATTGATCGCCACCACCACCTTGGAGGTTTTCATTCCCGCCAAATGTTGGATGGCCCCGGAAATACCACAGGCAATGTAGAGCGAAGGAGAAACCGTCTTGCCGGTTTGCCCCACCTGCATGGAGTGGGGGGCATAGCCCGAGTCCACCGCCGCGCGGGAGGCCCCTACGGTTGCCCCCAGTACTTCGGCCAGTTCTTCCAAAATTTTAAAATTCTCCGAGTTTTTCATCGCTCGGCCACCGGAAACGATAATATTGGCCTCGGTGAGGTCGACTTTTTCCGAGGCACCCTTGACTACTTCCTTGACGATGGCGCGAATAGTTCCCACCGTGGCGGCGGCCTCTTGAACCGTACCGGCGGCAGAACTCGGGGAATCAGACATGCCTAAGGCGTTGGGGCGAACGGTGATAAAATGCGGTTTCGGCCCTTGAACACTCACCCGCGCCGTGCACTTGCCGGCAAAGAGCGGGCGGGTGGCGCAAATCTCCCCCCCCTCCAAAGCGAGATCGACCACCTCGGAGGCCATGCCCGCATCACAAAGGCCCGCCAGGCGTGGAAATAAATCTTTGCCCAAAGCTGTCGATCCGGCCAAGACATAATCGTATTGATTTTGGCCAATAAAGTGGTGAAGGGCGCTGGCATACCCCTCCGGTGAATAAGAACCGAGGGCATCCCCTGCGAGGGTGTGAATTTTTGCAGCACCGTGGGCCGCCAGCATTTTTTGGGCCTCCGCCGGCAACTCTCCCACACACGCCACTTCGACGGCATCGATCCCCAACCCCTTGAGGCATCCCAGAACTTCCAGGGCCACACTTCTCACGCCACCGGCAGTGGCCTCGGCAAAAACGAGTGCACTAGGCATACCATCTCCCCCTAAATAACTTTGGCCTCATTCCTCAAAAGCTGCACCACTTCCGTGGCCACACTGCGGGCACTGGCCTCGTCTGTGGCCTCAAATTTTTTCCCCGGGGGCCTCTCCGGAGGAAGTTGAAACTGACTGTAGAGCAAACGCCTGTCCTCATCGGTCACACCCACATCGCTCAAAGAGAATTGTTGCAAGGGTTTGCGCTTGGCCTTCATAATGCCGGGAAGGGAGGCGTAGCGGGGGGTATTGAGTCCCTTGTTACACGCCACTACCAACGGAGGGGCGACTTCGTAGACTTCCACTGATCCGCCTTCAATCTCGCGCCTGAGTACAAAGTTCCCGTTGGCCTCTTCAAATCCCACCACCACCGACACGGAAGGAATGTCCATCATGGTGGCCAAGAGTTGGGGCACTTGCAGACAATCGTCGTCGATGGCCTGTTTGCCCGCCAAGATGAGATCGGGGGTCTTGCCACTCTTTTGAATGGCCCCCTTGAGTGCTTTGGCGGTGCTGTAGCTGTCGAGGTTGTCTTCGGCCTCGACCAAGATGGCCTCGTCCGCCCCCATCGCCATGGCGGTTCTCAAGCACTCCGTATCCCGCACACTCCCCACCCGCAAGGCGGTGACGCTACAACCGTCGCCCTGTTTGGCCTTAACTAAAAGGGCCTGCTCGACGGCAAATTCGTCGTAGGGATTCATAATCCACTTGATGGATGAGGTGTCGATAAAGCTGGCATCGGCGTTGGGACGCACGCGGGTTTCAGTGTCGGGAACTTGTTTCACGCAGACGAAAATGTGCATGGCATGGCACTCCTGGCAAATAAAGATAGGGGAATGATAGGGAGAAAAAAAGAGGGAGTCAATCCTTAAACTTTTCGATATGTGTCACATTCTGTCCAAACCTTCCCCAATATAACGGTAGATATTATTGCGGACAGCTATCGAACCCATCAAAGACAATTGTTCCCCATTGTCCCGGGCGGTTTGCACGGCCTTGAAGTCGTCGGTGGGAAAACAATAACCACTCGACCAGAGGACGGAAAACTCGGTGCTTTTGTTATGCCTGGCATAATCTATGAGTGGCCGCCTTCTCCACAGGGCATAATGGTGTTCCCTGGTAATGCGATCGATGAACATTTCATAGTTCGTGAGAATCCAATCGCGGGCAAAGGCGACATGGAAAAAATATCTATCCGCCAACATTCCCAAGAGCCAGCGCTTGGTGTAGGGAACATTTGTCCTCGGCCCATTTTGGGAGTGGTAACAAATATTGGGGTCTTTGACATATCCTCTCTGGGGGTCTCTAAAGTTGAAGTTAAAAGAGATAGTGTTGTGAATTTCGGAGAGCCTCTGCTCTTCTGTCTTTCCCGCTTCCTCGGTTACAAGTTTGGCCATAATGTCGATCACATCCGCGTCGCCGGTGGCGTCCTTGATGATGGCATTAAAGGCCTGAAAGTCAAAGGCAATTTCTATATGGCCATAGAGAGGTTTGATTTTACCCGTCTCCGAATTGTAACAACGATTACTTGCATCCTTGATCTGATGTTTAGGGTCGTCGAGTTGGACAAATGCTGGCCGTGTATTGTTTTGCCGCTTTCGATAGCGGCCGCTTAAAAGCTGGGCGGCCCTGACAAAATAGAAACCGGCGTAGGGGTTGTCGGAATTGATGTAGGTTTTCAAGTCGCCGACGAGATCGATGCTGGGAGTGTCATTGCCGCGCATTTTATTCAACTTAGCGGGGTTGTCACTGTAATCGCTGTTGATCGGGGAAAGACTAAGTCTGGTGTAGTTTTGATCCAGGCACGCCCTCAACGCACCTCCCACAGAACCACCGTGGGGATATATCCTGTCTCTTCCAATGCCCGGTGTGGTGGACATGAGCCAGGCAAACATTTTGTCGATGGCCTCCTTGCGGGTGCGGGAGGGTGAAGTCCTCACTTTAGTTCCAATAAGGTCAATGATCACATTGTCCACCAGGATGACGAAGGGATGCGAGAATGGAGTCTTGGGCCTGGGTTCATCGCCGTATCTGGGGTAGTTTCTGAGATCGACCATAACCAGAGTGGTCAGCGGGGCACTGGGGTCTTCCCTCCACTTGTATGTATTTTGGATATAAGTCTTTTCACTTCCCGTGATCCCTCTAAGTTTTATGGGGTTGTCAAACAAATAGGCCAGTTTTTTGGGGGTATCCAAGGCCCCGGTTTTGATCACTAAATTACCGCCTGAATCGTAAATGCCAAACTCTCCCAGTTGGTATCTCCCCTGGCCCGGTTGTTGTGTCTCGGTGATGGCGATGGTGGCGATTTCCGTCCAGGGTGTGGGGGTAAAACTCCGGTTGCCCGTCCAGCGCGCCTGGATGGTGCAATTGCCGGCGCTAGACACTGCGGTGACGGTTCCCGCTGCGTCCACCGTGCAGGCCCCAGTGTCAACGGATTGATATTCCAGTGTGCCGTGCCCTCCGGAAGGGGCACGCGCAATATCCAGGGTGGCGTCCACCGCAACGCTGGGAACCCGTCCGTAAGGATCAGTGGCGGTGGGAGCGCGTTGGGTTCCCACGGTGAGAGTGATGGAGAGAATGTTGAGCCAGGGGGAAGGGTGATAATGGGCATTTCCCCTCCAGCGCACTCTGGCCCCACATGGGCCAATTGCTTTTCCATTGACGACTCCGGTGATGCCGTTGACCGTGCAGTTAGCGGTGTTGGTGGACTGGTACTCCAAAGAACCGTGTCCTCCACCACCGGACGGAGCGGTGGCAACACTTAGTGTATTCCCCGCCGCCAGCGCGGGGCCATTGCCATAAACATTGTTGCCGGCCGGGGCCGCCTGACTTCCCTTGCCTACGGTAAAGGTGTGAATGGTCGTCCAGGGAGAAGCGTCGTAGTTGGCATTTTCCACCCAGCGCGCCTGAACTGCACAACTGCCCGTCGCGTGTCCGGTGGCGTGTCCACTCTCATCCACTGTGCACACGCCGGGATTGTTGGTTTTGTATTCCAGGGAAGTGTGGCCTCCGGTGGGTGCTCTTCGCAATATTAAAAATTTTCCGACATTGAGGGCGGATTCCCTATAACTTCCGTAGTAATAGGGAAGGTGGAAACTGATAGTTTGCGATCCGCGGGCCACCGTGACGGTGATACTCGCCGTCTGCGGAGTGTGGGCGGTGGCATCGGCGGGAGTGGCGGTAAGACTGACCTCACAGTTTCCTGCTCCCACAATTGTGAGCGCTCCGGTTTGCGAGTTTACCCTGCAAATCGCCGCCGGAGTGGCGCTATAGCTCGCGGTGGAAGTAGACGGATTGAGAGTGGGGGCCGAGAGTGCTGGTACGGTCTGCCCCACCGTGGCCACATTGCCCCCAGCATAACCGGCCCATGCAATTGTCACTGGCCGAGTTGTCTGAGTCGGGGTAATGGAAAGGATGTTGTGCCACGGTGAAGGGTGATAGTTGGCATCTCCCCTCCAGCGCACTCTAATCCTACACGATGCCACGGTTTTTGCGGTGACGGTGCCGGTGGTGTCACTCACCGTACAGGCAGAGGTATCGGTGGATTGGTATTCCAGCGTCCCGTGTCCGCCACCACCGGAGGGGGTAGTGGCGACGGCGAGAGTCTGCCCTGTGCCCACAGTGGGAGAGGCCCCGTAAATATTGTTACGAGAGGGGGCCGCCTGATTTCCCTTGCCCACAGTAAAGGTGTGAATCGTCGTCCAGGGAGAAGCGTTGTAGTTGGAACTCGCCACCCACTGTGCTTGGACGACACAAGTGCCTACGGCATCCCCGGTGACATCTCCGCTGGTAGCGCCGACCGTGCACACGCTCGCGTCGGTGGATTGATACTTGAGAGTGGTGGAACCTCCAATGGGCCTAGTTTGCAATGCCAAGAATCCCTCGACGGACAAGGCCAGCGTGCCGCTACCGTAGGGATTGTTAGAGGTGACCGTTTGCGCTCCGGGGCCAATGGTGATGGCCAAGTTCACTGTCCCCGCAGTGTTGGCGGCGGGGTCGGCGGGAGTGGCGGTGAGAGTGATCTTACAGCTTCCCGCTCCCACAATGGTAAGCGCTCCAGTGCCAGAATCCACTGTGCAAACGGTGGAGGGAGTGGCGGCATAACTTGCGGTGGCGCTACTGGGGTTTAAAGTGGGGGGATTCAACGCCGGCGGAATTTGCCCCACCGTGGCCCCATTGCCGTTAGCATAACCCGTCCAAGTAATCGCCACCGGGATCAGCGTGGCCAGAGTCTCTCCACCCGCTTGAGGGGTGTTCTGAAATAGCGCAACTCCATTGTTTCTTAGAATTTTGCGCAACTTACGAACCGCCGCATCGACACTGTTTCCCCCTACGCTTTCGATCTGATTCAATATGGTGGAAACCGCCTGATAATTCCCTTTTCTCAGGCCGCTTCTCAAGCGCCTGTATGTTTTTGTGTTGAGTTTGCCTTCCGCCTTCAACAACGACCGGATTTTTCTGATGACGGGAAGGCCCTTTTTATAGACACTCGCCACATCGACTTGGGCATTGTTCTCCTGCGCCCGTATCTCTTCCGGCAGAGAAAACAAATTCAGAAACAAAGAGACTATCAAAAGTGCTGTTTTCATAAACCATCCTTAGTTAAAAAGAATTGAATGCTATTGGGCAATCTCAAATTGAATTATAGGTTTACAATTTTTGCTTGTCAAAAAAACCCATAAGTTGAGTATTCTTCTCACGAAACCGGATGGGCCTCGGGCGAAAAGGAGTCGGCGAAGTGATACCTCTGCCGGAGGTGGCGGTAGTAGGGAAGTTCGCGCAAGGGACGAACCACAAAACTGCGCTCGAAAAGCCGGGGATGGGGAATGTGCAGTTGGGGCAGGTCGATTTCCAAATCGGCCCAAAAGAGTAAATCCAGATCGATGGTGCGCGGGCCACCGGGAATGTGACGGACGCGGCCCTGTTCTTTTTCCAACTCCAAGAGCAATTGCATGGCCTGCTCGGGGGTTCTGTCCTCGGGAAGTTCAAATTCGAGAACCTGGTTTAAAAAGTCGGGTTGATTTTGCTGGCCCACTGCCGGAGAACTGTAGACTCGGCTCTTGGCCAAAAATGCAAAACGGTCACTCAGGGCCTCTTCCGCAACTTCCAAATTCTTGTGACGATCGCCCATATTGGAGCCGGTGGCAATAATCAAACTCAAGGTAAGTGCCCACACTTCAGGCCATCTTGTGGTTCAGCTTCGCCATCGCTCCCTGCGATGTGCTTAGAGCACACCTCAGTCGCTCTGTCTCGCTTCATCCCAATCTGACCTAAATTGTGAGCACTTACCGTGCTCCTATCATAGTTTTTCATTTGAATATAATTCATTAAAATCAAGGGGAATCTTCCCGTGCGTCCTGACTTTGATCCGGCCGAGGAGTTTTTGTGTATTCTTCAATAATCGAGGGGAGCAAAGGCCCGGAGAAAGGAATCGGATCAGACTTGACTCCGCAAGCACTCCCCAGAACTGCCAAAAACAATGCAAAGGCCTGTTTAAAATTCAAGGCCAAATCCAAAACTCACGAGATCGGAACCCAAATCGGCGCGGGCAAACCATCCGGGGACGAGCCTCTTTAAAACGGTAATGCCAAAAACCGCCGATTGGCGCTTTAAATCCTCCACCCGATCGAGTTCTAAATTCAAGACATCCACATGAGTCGTGCCGTCTTCAACTCCCGCTCCGGGCGAAGAGGCCCCCACCAACTGATAGCCGACATAGGGTTGAAGGTAACTGTAGGACGGGGCCGCAATAGTGTACTTAATCTTGGCACACACGCTGGAAAGTTTGGTGTCCAACCCCAAGTTGGGGTAGTCGTTGATAATATTTTGGCCATAACTCACCTCGCCCCAAAAATTGTTGGCCAACTGATACATCCAGGCCCCGTTGACTTGGCGATAGCGCTTCATATTGCCCCCGGCATCCGGCGCTTCCACAAAACCGAGAAAAACACTAATTAAGTTGTCGTTCTTGATCAAGCGGCCAGTGTTTTCCTCGTCCAGCTCTCCCTCTGACAAATTAATATCGCTATAGAGGTCGTCCTCGCTTTCGATGAGGGATTCGGCCTCCTCTTCTTTCCGCTTTTCGGCGGTAAAATAGCTGTCGTCTCCACGAATGACTTGCACCTGGCGCTGGGGGCGAATTTCCTTCCACAGGGAAGCATCGTAGATTTTGACCACTTTGATTCCGGCCTGGCCGCTTTGCAGCTTGGCCACCAGACAGCGGGCCACCAATTTCTCAGAGAGAACCAGAGAAATATAGTCTCCTTCGGCATAACTGGAATTTTGATTGCTGAGAATAATGATGCGGCGGCTGAGCGACAGCTTGAGAATTTTCTCCGTCACTAGGGCGGGGGCCTCTCCGTCTGCTTCAGGCCGGCCATCCTCCAAGGCCTCTATAAAACCTTGGGAAAAAACCCATGTAGGGGAAAAAAACAATAATGAGATGGCCACTTTGACAAGTTTCATACTCCCTTTCAAAAGTACCAACCGCGCATCATCCGAGCAAGATACTTCCATCGAAGGCCACCTTGAAAGTATATTAACCCGGTCAAATAAAGGTGTGAAAATTTTACTCCTCCAAGAAATCTTAAAATAACGCCTAAAATTTTCTCTGAAGTTCTCCGACGGAGGAGTTGTATCCACAATTTTGTGGTTTTGTTTTGCCAGGAGTTTTGTTATGAATCAATTGTTTAAGGCCCTCTTGCTCGTCTCCCTCGCCTGCTTTTTAAGTTGTTCGAGCAGTTCGGATTCCGAAGATGCCGAACTCGACGGGATTCAAGAAACCGAAGAAGATTTTGGAGATGGTTCCGACTTCGTAGTCGATTCGGAAGAAGGCGGAGGCGAAGAAATCGGCACAACAGAGGACACAGCGGGAGTTGAAGGTGCCGAGTCAGTACCGGAAGAGGCCGCCAGTGCCGGAACGGCAACGGGTGAATCGGCCCCCGCCGGTGGTGGAGGCATAGGCCAATACACCGTCAAAAAGGGCGACACTCTGATGCTCATCGCTTTCAATCTCTATGGGGACTACGCCCGTTGGAGAGAAATCGCCAATATGAATAATCTTCCCTCCGGCGATGTCAGCGAGGGCATGACTCTCAACTACACCGCGCCGGAAACCGAATTTGTCTGGAACCCCCAGGGACAACCCCACCTCATCAAGAGAGGGGAAACGCTGGGGAGCATTTCCCAAGACAAATACAACACTACCTCCAAGTGGCGTTTGATCTACGACAATAACCAACCTTTGATCAAAGACCCCAATCTCATCTTTGCGGGTTTTACCCTTTACTATATTCCCTTGAGGGATTTGGCCTCCGAATAGGATGGCCAATCCCCCCCTCCGGGGGTTCCCTTGGACTGTAGTTTGTGAGTCGGTTAAAATTGCCTCATGGCCTCCCCACTTTCCCGCTCCTTTTCCTCTTGGTTGATCATTTTGGCCGGCCTTACCCCTGCCGGTTGTGGACTTTTAAAACAGGAATTCGCCTATATTCAATCTGGCCATCACATTCCGGCCCACGACAACCGCAGCGTACTCAATCACCTGGCCTTTCTCTCCAATTTTTATTTGGACACCTACTCGTCTTCCCGAATCCCTCTATCCTCCAAGGGCAGGGCCTACATTCAATCCATCTACCAAAAAATTGCCAAAAATAACGAGCTTCTCCTTCCCGTTGATAAAAAAGTCAAATTTTATTTTATCGAAGAGGCCACTCCCCTGGTTTTCTCCCTCCCCGATGGCCATATTTTCATGTCCAGCGGGCTGCTCAAATATCTGAGTTATGAAAATCTTTTTGTCAGCGTCCTCACTTTTGAATACATTAAATCTTTCCGCGGCATCTATAAAAAATGGGAGATCATTCCCTTCGGATACATCACCACCCCCCACATCATCTCCCTCACCCGCATCGACCTCAAGGTCAAGATGGAAATTAACAAATGGTCTTATTTGGCCATGAAGCGGGCGGGATACGACCCGTCTGCCATTTTGAGTTGGATTAGAATTCAAAATAAAAACAGTATGGATTTCACTCTTTTAAACGGCAGGGGAAGGTTTATTTCAGAGGAAGAATTTTTGTTTAAGAATTTTTTGGCGGTTCGGGAAAAAACGGAAGAACCGACAGTGCCATTTGGAAATTCCTCCGAAGAATTTTATGATTTAGTCAACGACATTAAAAAGAAAAGTAACCTCTTATGAAATCAAAAGCTCGGGATGACTCTCTTCAACTGGTGGAAACCCTTTTTCAGGCCTCGGTCAAATCCAAAAAAGTCCCCCATGGCAAAACCGAAAAGTCAACTATCCAAAAATTGGCCGGAGATGCGGGAATGCGCAAATACTACCGCATTTCGGGAAGTTCGGGCCATATTGTAGCTTGCCTCAATCCAGTCAAAAACAACCAACTGGCCCGCTTTGTCGAAGTTCAAAAAATTTTTCGCCAGCACTCCATCCGCGTCCCCTCCATTTATGACTATGGCCTGGAGCAAGGGTATGTCCTCCAGGAAGACCTGGGCGACCAATCCCTGCTGCAAAGTTTGGGCGCATGCCAAACCCCGGAACAAGAAAAAAATCTCTACCAGGCGGCCATAGAGCAAATGATTCAAATTCAAAAAATCACCCTGGAGAGCAAACAGTTTGATCAGGCCTTCGCCAATTTGGCCTTTGACACAAAAAAATTTATGCAAGAAATAGAGTTCTGTTTTCAACACTTTATCGAGGGATTCCTCAATTACAATCTCGGCACAAACGAAGAAAATATTTTAAACCAACACTTTCTCAAAATCTCCCAGAAACTGGCCACAGCACCCAAGGTTTTGTGCCACCGGGACTATCATTCCCGCAATATCGTGGTCAAAGATGGCCAACAATATGTGATCGACTTTCAGGACGCCCGTTTGGGCCTTCCCCAATACGACCTGGTTTCCCTGCTGGAAGACTGTTATTATTCCGTCCACCCCTCCAATAAATCCAACTTAAAAGATTTTTATTGGAACCATTTTGTCAAACGCTTTGGCCTTCAATCTTCGCGCCACGAATTTGATCTTTTGTACGACTACGCCGCCATTCAGAGAATCTTTAAGGCGATCGGCAGTTTTGCCTTTATTTTCCAAACCAGAGGGGATTACCGCTACCTCAAATACATTGGATACGCCTTTGAAAACCTTAGAAACTTTCTCTCCCTCCGGCAAGATTTGAAAGACTTAAAAACCGCTCTGTGCACCATCTATTATGGAGGTTAAAAATTGCTTTATCTTGGGCGCAGGCATGGGAACCCGCATGGGTGCCATGGGGCGCATTTTGCCCAAAGTTTTGTGGCCCATCTACGAAAAAACACTACTGGAACTGCAAATCCATTTTGCCCAAAAATGGGGTTGCCAAAATTTTTTCGTCAACACCCACCACTTGTCCGGCAAGATCGAAGATTTTGTCACTAACAAGAATATCAATATCCAAATTTTGCGGGAAGAAGTCTTATTGGGCGCTGGAGGAGCATTTTTTAACCTCAAACAAAAACTGGGAAGCGGCATTTTTCTCTATTTAAACTGCGACACTTTTTATTTTTTTGGCCAAACTTTTTTCAATTCCCTGCTCGACAAAATTGGCGACCACCCCATCGTCTTGGCGGGCCTAAACGCACCACCGGGGGCGAAGTACCGCCAAACTCTAGTGCAAGATGGATTGCTTCAGGGAATCACCGCCCCCCCATCCCAAACGGACTACCTGACTTATGCCGGCATGGGATTGGCCAACTTAGGCCTGTTTGAGGAAGTCCCCCATCCAGTTCGGCCAATCGAATTTTTCGCTTCCTGTGCCGATTGGCGCAAACGCCCGGTGCCCATCCTCGCCCCGCCTAAGGCCTCGGGGGAGGATTTTGAATACTGGGATTTTGGTACTAGGGAACACTATATCAAATCCATCTATCAAGTCATGTCAAAAAAAGAAGGTGCTTTCTTTCGGTTTTTAGTCGATAATCACGCTTTAAAGACGGAATTTTTGCGCCAAAACGCCTACCGGGGAAAGGGCCGCGTCTTGAATTTCGGCCAGGCCTCCATGCAAGATGGCCCCCCCGGCGCATGCCTTCTCATGCGGCCGCCGCTGGGAACTTACCGCGGTGAGGGGCTTTATTGCGAGGGGCACTTTGACCCTTTCAAATTACCAGATGGCCACCCATGAAAGTCAAAATTTTACAGCGATCGGCAGTCACCAGAAACCTCCTCATCTTTCAGTTGTGCAACTTGGCCTATCTCTATGTCATCCAATCCCTTTGCCTGGGAACTTCCGCTTTGGATTGGAGGCCCTTTGGGGACATGCTCTACGCCAGTCCCTGGGTGATGGCCAGTTTTATGATTAGTTTTGTTTCCATCTACTGGTTTACCCGCTTCTCATCACTTTTTTTTACCGCTTTTTGCCTGATCATTTTGGGGGAATCGTTTTTTTTCCTGCTCAAAAACTTTGACAAACTCATCTTGGTTTTAATTTTCTTCTACGCCATCTGTTCAACCTATTTTCTGCTGTTTTGGAAACTCGAACGGCAAGAGGCCATCTACTGCCCCTCGTTTGACAAAAGTTTTATCGGAAAATTGAGCGAGTACAACCTCGAAATAGAACTCGATGGCCCCGACGCTCCCATTCGAGGGATGCTGACCAACTGGGATGAGAAGGGGTGTTTTTTTGTCATTTCGACTCCACACCGCCCGCTCAAGAAAAAAATCCGCTTTAAAATCCTGTTTGAGGGATTTCAATTCCAGTGCCAAGGCCAAGTGGTCACCAAATACGCCAACGGTTACGGGGTTCGCTTGGAAAAAACCCCGCAGGCCCTCAATTGGGAATCTTTTTATGATATAATAAGCGACAGGGGTTACCGGCCGAGATATGCCTAATGACAATGAGGATGCCCGCCATGAAAAACACATTGCAAACGCTTTTGGCCATTTCCTTGAGTTTGAATTTAGTCACCTGGCCGGCCTGCCAAAAAAAATCCACTCCTGAAAACGCCCTGAGAGGTTTTGTCAATTACCGTTTCCAACAGGGCCAATCCCGCTATGAAATCCTGGATATGCTGGATGGCCCCCTCAGAGAGAAAGTGGAAAATATGGATTCGGAGGCCTTTAACGACTTTGCCGACACCAGCAATCTGCGCAAATCGAGGTTTATTATCAATGTCAAAAACTGCGTCAGCGATATAAAATGCTTCTTGACTTATACACTCAGCTACAACGAACGCACCATCTCCCAAACGGATGATGGACAAAAGAGGGGCACTGCCCATTTAGAGGTCAAAAAAATCGCCGAGATGACCTCGCCCGAACCGGACACCTGGAAAATCGCCGATGTCACCATTGTCAAATCCTATGTTGAAGGCGGCGATAAAATCGAAGTCAAGGCCGAAGGGGTGATTCAGGTTCCCTGACTGTAGATGTTTTTTTCGTTAGTCATTTTTAAAACTATGCCGATTTTCTTGCAAAGAAAGTAAATTTATTACAATAAACAAAGTTCAAAGGAGATAAGATTTCCCTCAAATAGGCCTGTTGGAATTTTTCCAATTTGGACTCCCCTAAGATTTCTTCAAGGCGAGGGCGTATTTGCTTAAACCGCATTTTCCACATTTTATGTTCATGCTTGCGGTCTTCTTCATTAAAAAAACTGGCCAAAATGTGCTTAGGATGCTCTACCTTAAACCCAGAGTTAATCAAAGTTCTGCGAATTTTTTTACAAATGTAACCTTCAAAACTAGAAAGATTTTTTTTAATTTTTGAAATGCACTGCTTGACGAATTTGTCTTCACATTCAAGGCCATAAAAAATGCCATCGGCCTCAATTAAAATAAATTGGCCTCCAGGCCGTAAAACCCGGTAAAGTTCTTCACTTACAGGATTTATTAGGCCTTGTTGCGTAAATGAGGCAGGTTAAAGCGTTGAAATAAGAGGAAAATGCCGGCATCCTATATTTTGGAAAAAAGCAAGGAGGGCCCGGCGATGTCAAAGGTAGCATATAAAATCCAAAATTGGAGTCAATATAATCGTGCCCTCATCAATCGAGGCAATATCACCCTATGGTTTAATGAGGATGCCATCCAATCCTGGTTTGCTGACACGGAAAGTCGGAAAGGGAGGCCATATTTTTTTAGCGAAACTTGCATCCTCTTATGCCTCACCCTCCGCGCTCGATTCAACCTTCCCCTGCGCACCACTCAAGGTTTGATTGAAGGACTCTTTGAACAGTTGGGTTTGGCGCTACCTGTGCCCAGCTATACCCAGCTTTGCCGTCGCTCCAGCAGTATCAAAATTCCCTCCAAGGCCAAGAATATCCGCAGGCCTATTAATGTTGTGGTGGATTCCACTGGCCTTAAAGTGTACGGGGAAGGGGAATGGAAAATGAGGATTCATGGGAAATCGAAAAGGCGGACTTGGCGCAAGCTGCATTTGGCAGTGAATCCCCAATCGTTTGAGATAGTGTCGATGGAATTAACAGAGTCAAATAGAACGGATGGAAAAACGCTTCCGAGTTTGATTAAAGATATTCCCCAAATTAAAGAAGCGTTTGCGGATGCGGCGTATATGTATAGGGAATGTTTTGAGTCGATAGATGCCAAAGGAGGGAAGGCGATTATTGATTTGCGAGGGGGAACTTCGCTGGCGCGAGCGCCTACGCCAGGTTTGGCACAGAGGAATAGGATAGTGAGAGAACTTTGGGAGAGTTCGAGTAAGAGGAGTTGGAAGAAGAGAGTGGGTTATCACAGGCGGAGTTTAGTGGAAACCCAGATGTTCCGCTTTAAAAAGCTGCTAGGGCCTTCGCTGTTGTCGAGGAAGATGGCCACCCAGGTGGCGGAAGCAGAGATAAAGACGATGGTGCTGAATTGTATGACTCGTCTCGGAATGCCTCGGACTATGGCCATTCCCACTGGATAGCAAAATTTTTCCTTTCCTGTGGGGCCTCCGCAACTCTAATCCCGATTTATGCAACAAGGCCGATTTATTATTTGGGGTATGTGTTGGTAAACATACCGGCAAACAATAAGGTCATAATAGTCATTAGGTTTATCAATTTCTTGTAGGTCAAAATTATGGCATTTTATTTGGCATGATCGAAATTGATCGCGAATTTTTGAAAGTTCTCGTTCGAGATTTTTTATTTGGTGTGGAGAATTGTCTACTGCATCTATCGTCAAGGCCATATCGGGGTAATATTCAAGAATCAATTTGCTTAAAACAGCATTGCCACAACCGGCATCTAAAATTTTTTCCTTACCTTTGAGTTGAAGACAGTCTTTGGGAAGTTCTTTTACAGGATCGTAGTTGTGGTTTTGATTCTGGGCCTTGAGTCTTGAGGATTCTTGCCTGTTGTTTAGTATGTATTGAGATTTTTTTTCGCGTGACTTCACTGTAAAATCCCCTTTTATCAGAGAAAAATAAGGTTAAACTTATGCTTTCCTTTTATTTAAAATCGTTTCTGTTTTTTTCAATCCTGATAAACGAGAGCGCTTGACTTTCTTGTCTATTAATTTCTTTTCATTTTCGTTTATTAAATCTTTCCTAAAAGCAGCTAATTGATTTTTGACAGAAAATCTTATTTTCGAGACGAGTTCTCCATATTTATGGAAATGTTGAGTTCTAAGTTCTGCTCTCTTTTTTTGATTGTTTTGTGCCTTTGTTATTGGAACAATTATTTTTATTAGTTTGATTTCATCTTCTGGAAAGTGAAGTCTTGTTCTTTTGGCCGTTGTTGAAAAAACAATATCAATTTCATTAGGACAAAGATTGGAAATATTAATGGAATTTGCAAGCTGAAAGTAAATTTCATATTCGTAAGAATCTTCAAAAACTTCTTTTAATGTGTAATTAGAAGAAAAAGTTTTTTCTATTATCAATTTTTTATTCTTCATTTTTATCTTTATTGAAACCTTAAAAAATTTATCGATACTATAAAGTAGTTAAAAATAATTTCCTTGTAAAGCATAATTGTAACGATATATCTAAAAATGACATTGGAGGCTTAAACTCTAAGTTTTGTGTGGATCGTATGCTTCAAAGAAAAGTTGATAGAATTTTGGCCAAACTTATCGACCAACTTATACCTAAGCGGATACTCCGAGGGGATATTGACAAATTTTGCAAAGCGACAAGATTGGGAAAAACCACCTTGAGAGGAGCGCGATCAAGACAAGGCATTTATGCAGATACTTTAATTAAACTGCTACTTGCCCACGGAGTATCAGAAGAACTTCTCACAAACTTGCCAAGAACTAAGACATCTAAAATCAGTAAGACTCTTACTGAATGGAACAAGGTTGGACTTTCTTTAAGTGATAAGGAGAGGGAGAACTTTATGCGTTTTATTGAAATGGTAAAAACTGAGTGGAAATTGGGATAAATCATTTTAAAGTCAAAAATTTTTTATAAAGAAGATCGTCAAACTCGCTTCCCAAAATGTCCTAGTAAATCTTTGGTTTAAATATAATTTTTGACCAATTTTTCTCCTTTCATATTTTATCATGTCTAATAAAACTATATCGTTTCAATAAAATAATTTAAAGAAATTCTCATGTAAAGCATAATTTTTGAAATATGCCTTTCTAAAAAGGCCTAACACTGTAATGTGCATTGAGACATTATGCTTCAAAGCAAAATTGATAAAATTTTAGCTGAATTGCTTGAACAACTTATACCCGAAAGAATACGCTCGGGAGAAGCTGCAAGGTTTAGTAAAGCAACAGGCCTGGCACCAACTACTCTAAGGGTTGCTCGATTGCGGCAGAGCATTAATGCTGATACTCTTATAAAATTGCTTGTAGCTCATGGAGTCCCAGAGGATGTCCTCACGAATTTACCAAGAAGCAGGCCGTCTAAAATTAGCAAGTCTCTTACAAAATGGAATAAAATTGGATTGAAGTTAAGCGACAAAGAAAGAGAAAGTATTGGGGCCTTTGTTGAAATACTAATAACTAAATGGAAACTTAGATGACTTATGATTTTCCATTAAAAGAATCTAACAAATATGGCCTCATGGTATGCTGCTGTTGAGGTAGAATAGAGTTGGTGTAAATCTTTTTTCCTTTTTTGCCATTCTTCGTTGGTTTCTCCCTTGATAGAATAGGTTTCAATAAAACATTAACCCAGGGCGATATGAAAAATAAAAAAACAGAGCAGTTAAGCACACCCTTTAAAGAAGCACTGCAATTATATTTGCGCCATAAATACCCCACAAGAACAGCATTAAAAGAACTCGCTAAAGAAATTGAGAGGCCGTTTTCAACCGTGGCCGGTTTTGTTTATAGCGGTGTAGGTGGACATGAGTTGCAATACGCTCTTTTGGCCGTCTCTTTAAAATTAACCTCCAGATCAAAAGTAGAAAAATTTATTAAAGAGAAACAATTTCTCTTTTTTTCTGAAGTTGAAAAGAAAATGACTCCTGCTGTTAAGCTATTTTTTGAACTATACAACAACACAAATGAAGATTTATTACATTATGTTATGCAAGTTGCTTCCCTAAATGTTAAAATTGCCGAAGAATTTGATTTTGAAGTCAGAAAGAAACGCAAGAAAAAATAATAGACATTATTTTTCAATATGGCCAAAAATATTAAAAGGGCCTGTAAAGCATTTTGTGTAACTGCGGTTTTAAAACGCCTTGGGCACAAACGATTTATCATTGAGCATACGGGCCGAATCCCCGGCCACACTGATGACGAAAAGGCCCTGTTCTAAGGCGTATTGGGCGGCATTTTTTCCTTCTTCATCAGTTTGTTCGTCGCTCACTTCCGTTTTAGATTTGAGGTAGGAAACTGCCCCATAGATTTTTTTGTCCCTGTGTTCTGGCAAATATTGTCTTATTTTCGGGAGTTTCTTTTCGATAAAAAGTTTGACATCTTTGGCAGACAAGGATGCTTTGGCCTCGACGACGACAATTTCTTCCCCGTTGATGGCGACGGCATCAAGTTCCCATTTTTGGTTTTTTGTATCGGCGACATTGCCATAGATGCGATGGACATGAAAACCGCGCTCCCTTAAAAGGCGATCCAGATTTTCCCTGGTGATGACTTCAACAAAATCGCCCCACTCATTGCCAAATCGGCCTTCAACCAGTTTTTCTGTTTTTTCGCGCCATTTCGCAGTATTCTTGGCATTTTCCTCTATTATGGCCTGAGTTTTTTTGGTGTTTTCAGCAATGGCCTTGGCGTTTTCTTCTGTTATGGCCCGAGTTTTTTCGATAGATTCGGCGTTTTTCTCCGTTATGGCCTGAGTTCTTTCAAGATTCTTCTGCATGATCTTGAAATTCTCCCGAATTTCCGCCATATCTTTTTCTTTTTGGGCCTTACTGTTCATATCGTTTTCCTCTCCAAGGGCCTCTATCTGCCCCAAAGGGCATTATTAACACATTTTTGCCTAAAAAGCAAAGTTAAAGGCCTTTTTCTCTGTTCGATATTATCTAAAATGATTCAAGAGGTCAAGAAAAATGGGCATCTCTGGCCGGCCTTGAAAAAAAGGGAGGCCTCTACAGCGCTGAAATATCTTCTTCAAATTTTTTTGGATTACACTGTAATAAAATAGAAGTTCCCATAATAGTTACAGAAATTCGTTGCTGATGGCGGGATTATGTTAGGCAAGTTGATTCAAGTTTTACTTGGAATGTTTTTAAAGAACTGATAAAAACAGGGGAAGAAACGGTAACTTTATTGGAAAAAACCCTAGATGAGACGATTTCAGAGGGCCAAGAAGGACGCATCGAGGCCGTTTTTAGCTGGGAAAGAGTGCTCTTGACTTGATAAATTTAATATATTTTTTAAAATGACGATATAGGGCCAAACGGAAAAATAGGCCATGTAGTAAAATGACTGTGGAGATTTTATGGGAAAGAACGATTTTCTCAACCAGTTTCAGGTTTCAGAAAGTGACTTAATTCGCTTCTGTAACCAAACAGGGGTTAAGGCCTTATATATTTTTGGCTCTGTTTTAGGGCCTCGGTTCAGTGCTGGAAAAAGCGATCTCGATTTTTTAGTCGAGTTCAATGAACCTTCTTTTGATGCATTTTTTGAACTCCTTGAAAATCTAAAAGCTTTGTTCAAATACGAAAATATTGATTTGATCACAGTGGATTCATTGAAAAACAAAGTGATTCGGAATCAAGTTTTAGCTTCCAGGGAAGTTCTTTATGCCGCGTAAATTGGAAGCCTATACCGAAGAAATATTGGCAGCAATAGATGATATTAAAAGTTTTGCGTCTGGATTGGATTTTGATACTTACTCAAAAGATGAAAGAACTAAGGCCGCAGTTGAAAGAAAGTTGCTCGTGGTCGGTGAGGCCTTAAACCAAATGAATAAATCTAGGCCCGGTATGGAAGGCCAAATTACAGATTTTAAGAAGATCGTCTCTTTTCGCAATGTTCTTGTTCATAGCTATTTTGGTATTGATGACCGAATAGTTTGGGATGCACTAACGACAAAACTTGATCAACTGCGGTTGGAGATAGAAAAATTGAATTGAAACTTTTTTGCCTTTTCCTCTCATTTCAATGCCTTACCCCGACTCTATTACGCAACAAGGCCGGCCTAAGTGCCATAAGTTAATGGAATCACGACGCATAATAACAACAATAATGGCCCACCCCATGAAAAAGAATGGATCAGGCCCATCACGCCGCCCTTGTCCCACGGCATTTTTGGTTTTAAAGTTTCCTCGCCATGGGGAGTGAAGTAACCATCAAATTTATGGCCAATTGGCGTCCATGCGCCGCTGCCGGTTTGCTGGTGGCCTGCGGAATGGTTTGGTACACCTCACTTGAGTCCGCACACCGCGAATTAGCACCCACAAAACGGGCCACGGCCCCAATGGCCAGTCAATCCAGCACCCATCCTCCCGCCTCCCCCGTGGCCAGTACCATTCCCGTTTCCACTCCTGGCCCATCCCGTACACGCTTTGTTTTGGATTGGGCCATGGCCAACCAAAGGCCCCAAGTCTCACTGGCGAAATGGGTGCAGAACTCCCCTCCCGATGCCATCCACTACTGGAAAAATGGAGAATTAAGGGAACTCTCCGGACGGGGCGGGTACGGCATGGCCCCGGTGATTCCCCCTTGGGGCAAAATTTTAAATTTGAGCGACCGCGCTTCCATTGCCAAAATTATTGAACGCAGAAATGAAGAATTTGATCACCATGGCCACTCGCTATTTCAGGCCGCAGAGACAATCCAATCCACACCTTTAAACGGCCAGGCCTACCGGGTGGCCTCTTTCCGTGGGGGATGGAGGGACGGCGGGCGGGAACGGGTATCCCCTCCTCCGGATTTGAACTTTGCCGTCCAAGGCCCAGACCATAGTTTTGAAATGATCGACTCCAACGACAACGAATCCCTCGAAAGATTGAGGGCCAAAACCGTGAGTTTGGGCCACCGGGGAGAGATCGTTATCAAAATCCACGGAGACGGCGAGGATCAAGGATGGCTCTTCAACCGCCCTGGCCCCGACTTCGTTATTTTTGAAAATGCCTTCCGCCTGGATCAAGATTTAATCTACCAAGAATTTGCTCGCGTCGGCGTGGCCGAAACCAACGCCCCTGAAGAATACCACTGGTTCCCATGCCATCCTGAAAAGGGCGACATCCTCCACTGCGCCGGAGCAGTCCCCACCGACGAAGGCGGGGATCAATTTGACTTGTCCAGCTTGAATATCTATAAGGCCAGGTATATTAAAATTCAAGACACTGGCCTCAACCACAACAATTTTGAGGCCAATACCGAGGGGTTCGATTTGGATGCTTTAAAATTAATTCACGCTTTCCAAGGGAGATAGGCAATGATGGCAAAATTTATCCTTTTTACCGCTTTATTTTGGCAAAATTCGGTCTGGGCCAATCCCGAAGTCGTCTTTTCCAGCGACAGGCCTTTTGCCGCTTTTCTGGATCAGGCCTTCAAACAAACGGTATTATTGACTTTCCAGGAAGAGGCCCAAGCGCAAATATGGGATTTACAACAAGAGAAAGTTTTACACCATCAATTATTAATGGCCGATGAAAGATGCACCTCCCCTACACTGCTTTACGCCCACCCCTTTCTGACCGATGCGGAAACCACTTGCTATGTCGATGAACTTTTAAACGAAATCACATTTTTGGGAAAAACTTCGCCTCCCTCTGGCCATTTCTCCTTTATTTATTTCTTCCAAGATGAAGACAAACTCTACTTTCTCTTTAACGGCAGGGAATTTCCCCGCGCCAAAAGTGGATACCTCAAGGCCAAAGTCGTCTACCGCGATGGGAGCGAGCATTTTTTGCAAGACTTGATAGGCGAAATCCCCAGATATTCGGGGGCCATGTACGCCGAAGACAATGCCCAAAGAGTCCTCTACACCATGGCCACGGGATTGGCCTCCAATGAATTGTACTCGCTGCCCCAAGGCCAACTCAAAGAATTGATCTCACAAAAAGCAGTGAAACCTTTTTCTGCCGTCGCCAAAAAAATTTATGGCCCTTTCGCCGGGTTGGGGCTAACGCTCTTTTCTGGCCGCCAAAACTATCTTTACTACAATAAAAGTATTCAGGGAGAATATGAAAGCTATACACTGGACAAAGAGCGGGGCGTGCGAAAAACGGTATCCATCCCCGAAGAATGTCACCTTTTGGGAAAGCATGGCCAACGCTGGTTATTCCACTGCCGGCAAAGGGACTTGGTTTATTACTCCGAATTATTTGATTTTTAGCAAGTCGGAAAGAGGCGGTACGCCCGTGGGAAATAATCCCTTCTCCACGGGGCCAGCAGGCCCTTTTTTGTCGTGTTCCCCTACAGTACCTTCTTTCGCTTCTGCGGTGTGATCCGCCACGGCATGCCTGGCATTCTTTAAGGCCGCCTCTGGCCCACCGATGAGAGTCAACTTGGCGGCCCACAAGGCCCGTTCACGGTTGACGATGCCGGAACTCACCACTTTGCCTCTCAAAGAATCTTTGATATCGACCGTTTTCATAATAATTTCTTTGATTTGAGAGGGGGCCAGTTTGGGATTAATGTCTTTAATTTGGGCCGCCACATTGGAAACATAGGGCGTGGACTGGGAAGTTCCCGTCATTTGGACATAATCTTTTATGGGAACGCTGGAGCGGATGCCCACGCCGGGTGCCAAGACATCGACCGTGGTTTGGCCAAAATTGGAAAAGGAGGCCAAAACTTCGTGTTCCACACTGGCCCCCACTGTAATCGTATTTGGCCGCCGCAAGTTGGCCGGAGAACTGGGATATTGATCATTGTCCACCCCTTCATTGCCTGCGGCGAACACAAAGAGCATATTTGGAGAAGTATCGACATACTGGAGGGCACCTTCCAGCGATTTTTGCAAAAAATAAAGGGTGTGCACATAGACAAATTTATCGGATACCCTTCCCACCATATCAGTGGCCAAAAATTCTACAATACTCCAGGCATTCTCAAAACTGAGGGCAAAAGAATTGTTGACCACATCAACTTCATGGCCGCGAAGATATTTCGCAATCATGCTCAAAAGTTCGGTTCTGCGAGCGACTAAAAAATCAATCAGGCCTTTAAAAAGAAAAAGGCGGGTTTCTTGACCCAAAAATTGCCCCTCTGTAGAATGGCCCGGCAACGGATTGACAACGCCAAAAGAAGTGCCTCCCCAAAAATGCCTCTCCAAACCATTCAACGGCAAAGAAAATTCCGGGATATTCAAAGAGTCCCCTACGGAAAATTTTTGCCACTCCAAATTGCCATTTTGTTGTCCATTCAAAAAATGACGGGAAAGATTCACCATATCGATCTCCACCGAAATCAATTTCACCGATAGCAACTTAATCTTAGGTTCTCTATTGATGGCGATACCACTGACATGAGTTCCGTGCATAAAACTGGAACAAGTGCTCAAGCGGCCGACAAATTCTCCATCGTGCATTTTTAACAAAAACCACATCTTGTCTTTTTTTCTCGCCACTCCTTTCACAAGTTCACCTTGAATCTCAAAAAAGCGTCGAATATCCATGGTCAAACAATTGGAGTGGATATAATGCATAACCCGCGCATCCCCCTCGTCAAAATTCCAACCGTGAACATCATTGCGATGGCCATTGCCATCTTCGTCGAGTTCATTACCCGGCAAATCCAATGGATTGACCCAAACATGAGAGACGAGATCGGGATGCTTGACATCCACTCCAGAATCAACAACTGCGACCAAGGAAGCTAAAAGAATTTGGGAATAGAGGAAAAGGCAAGGCCACAAAAATGCAATTTTCTTTGTCATCCATCACTCCTTCCGTGGTTGATAGCTGCCGCCTTTCTAAAATTTGACCATTTTTGATAGAAAAGTGCCAACTAACAAAATCTGACACTCTCCACTTTTTCACGATCGGAAAGATTCCACCCCTTTTCCACATGAATGTAAAAGAACTGCCAAGACCTCCCGTCGGGGTCACACACCCATACAAAATGCCGATGGCCCAAACGGCCCTTTTGAAATTTCAAAGGGGGAGAAATGTCCTCAAGGCCATCACTCACTCGACGATACTCCATAAACTCTACCTTGCGGGACAAATTTTCCAACTCGGACAATTGTGAAAATTCAATATTGAAGGGCCTGTTGCAAACTTGGGGAATCGGCCGCGAGGGTTCAATTTTTTCCACTCGAAACAAAAGGCCCTCGCCCCTCAAGAGGAATTGATCTTCCCCTTCCCCGGGAGCGTGAACTTCCAGGTCTAAAAGCTGGCCCAAAAAGCGCACTAAATCGAGAGGCCTTAAACTGTAGAGAACGGCGGAATTTTCAACAGTGGACATACTTCCATTATGCCCTACTTCTGAACCGCCGCAACGGCCTTTTTAACACCCGCAAAAACTCCGGGATCGTGCAGGCGAATGAGAACTTGAACCTTCTTCTCCGCGTTCATCAAGGCCCCGTGCCAGCGCTGCAACCACTCGGCGTGTAAAACCTCCGCTCCGGCAAAAAGTTCCTGTTCTGATAAACTTTCCGTATGGCCAAGTGACCAGCGCCGGCGCAAAAAAGATTTGCGGCCGATGCCCAAAACCAACTTTGTGGGGCGGACAGGAAATTGGCCATAAAACCGCTCTCCGTCGGCAAAAAAATGGAGAAGTTGCTCATTTTGCTCGAAGGTTTTGGCAAAACCAAAACCGGGATCCCACCAAATTCTATCCAAAAGTTGGCGTTCGCCAAAATATGAAACCGCCTTCCCCCAATTTTCGGCCAACCATTCCACTCCCGTGCGGGATTCGTCCGTGTAATCCAAATGCCGTGCGGCCGCTTCGCGGGTGGGGGCCAGGTTGTGGGTATAGACATATTCGGCAGAGGAAAAGCGGCCTAAAAAGTCTCCAATCGCCGCATCCAGGACGCCCGCTACACTATTCCACAATATTGGCCCATGGAAACCCCGATCCTTCAACTCCGAAAAAAAGAAGTTTGCCGTTTCAAAGCGGTAAGTGTCCAGTGAGACGACAAAGGGAAACTCTTTGGCCAATGCGAGCACTGGCCGAATAAAGGGAGTCAAGCGTTCGCGCTCTTCTCCAGCACTGACGGGCCTTGAACGGGGTGCCGTCGATTGGGCACCGAGGTCGAGCACTTTGGCCCCGGCACGCAAAAGTTCACGGGCACGCTCAACAAAACTCTGGGGATGGTTGTATTGTCCCCCATCGGAAAAGGAGTCAGGAGTTAAGTTGAGAACTCCCATCATGTGAAAATAAATGCTCTTAAAAGAAGTCACAGGAGATCAGGCGGGAAGGGGGTCGTCTCCCGGACTGGCCACACCTTCAACATCTGTTTTGTCCTCTTCCTTTTTCTTGCCCAGGGGGTTTTCCTTGGATTCCACTTCTTCGATTAAAGGTGTGCCAATGTCCCGTCCGGCCACCAAGTCCCCGACTTGTTTGCTGTCGAGGGTTTCCCATATCATCAACCCTTCGGCCAGGCGATTGAGGGCATCGCGGTTGTCCTTGAGAATCTGCATGGCGGTTTTGTAGTTGTTGTCCACCAGGCGGTGAATTTCCCCGTCAATTTCCTGGCCAGTCTGTTCGCTATACCCCCCGTCCTGCTGAGGCGGCGACCAGGGCGAAAGCGGTTCTTTGTGGTAGTTGATTGGCCCCAGCTTGTCACTCATTCCCCAGGTACATACCATTTTTCTGGCCAGTTGGGTGGCCCGTTCAATATCGTTGCTGGCCCCGCTGGTAATTTCTCCAAAGACCAGTTCTTCGGCACAACGCCCTCCCATCAAAAAGGCGATCAAGTTTTTCGCTTTTTCGGAAGTTAAATTGAGACGGTCTTCATTGGGCAATGTTTGAGTGACGCCCAAGGCCCCCCCCCGGGGCATGATCGACACTTTGTGGATGGGATCGGTTTGGGGCAGGTTGAGGCCCACCAGGGTATGGCCTGCTTCGTGGAAAGCAGTCACCCGCTTTTCTTCGTCCGAGATGACCATCGACTTTCTCTCTGGCCCCATTAAAACTTTGTCCTTGGCCGCCTCGAAATCTCCGCTCTCCAATTTTTTCTTGTTCAAGCGAGCGGCGTTGAGGGCCGCCTCATTGACTAGGTTGGCGAGGTCGGCACCAGTAAAGCCGGGCGTCCCCTTGGCCACCACTTCCAAGTCTACCGATTCGTCCAGGGGAGTTTTGCGGGCGTGAACTTTGAGGATGCCCAAACGGCCGCGCAAGTCGGGAGAACTGACATTGACCCGACGGTCGAAACGGCCCGGCCGCAAAAGTGCCGGGTCGAGAACATCGATGCGGTTAGTGGCAGCGATGAGAATGACCCCCTCGTTAAATTCAAAGCCGTCCATTTCCACCAAGAGTTGGTTGAGGGTTTGCTCGCGCTCGTCGTGCCCTCCACCCAATCCGGCCCCGCGGTGTCTTCCGACGGCATCAATTTCGTCGATAAAAATAATGCAAGGGGCGTTCTTTTTTCCCTGTTCAAACAAATCCCGCACCCGACTGGCACCCACCCCCACAAACATTTCCACAAAGTCCGAACCGGAAATGCTAAAGAAGGGCACATCGGCCTCTCCGGCCACCGCCCGTGCCAGCAGTGTTTTGCCGGTTCCGGGAGGGCCTATCAAAATCACCCCTTTGGGAATTTTGCCCCCCAATTTGGTGTACTTCTTGGGGTCTTTGAGAAAATCGACCACTTCCTTGAGTTCTTCCTTGGCCTCTTCAACGCCGCTAACATCGGAAAAGGTGACTTTCTTGTCGTTGCTGGACAACATTTTGGCCTTGGACTTGCCAAAACTCATGGCCTTGCCCCCTCCCATTTGAATTTGGCGCAAGAAAAAATAAAACAGCAGAATGAGGACGATCATTGGCCCCCAGTTGATCAGCAAACTGGTCAAGAGGGTTTGCTTTTCCTCGTCCTGGTAAATGGGAGTAATGTCATTTTCCCGCAAAATTTTGAAGGTCTGTTCGTTGGTGGGGCCAACCGTGCGGAAGCGGTTGCGGTATTTTCTCTCTGGCCCGGACTGCGCCCCACTCTCGGAACGATTGGCCACTTCCGGCGATTCAGCGGTTTGCTCCAGGCCATCGCCCTCCTTAAAACGCCCGGTAATTTCCCGGTTGCCCTTGAGCACCACCTCCGCCACGCGCTTTTCTTCCACCGCCCTGACAAAACTGGGGTAATCAATGCGTTGAACTGAAACCTGATCCCTGTGGGCCATCTGCCACACAAAAAGCATCATCATAAAAATGATGAGCCACATAATAAAAGTTTTGTGGGGTTGTTTCATCGGGTTTTTCTCTTCCTCGCTCTCAACACACCTCTAGGCCCGAGTATAAACGACCCGACGCCCTTTTCCAAATGCAAGTGCCCATACTTAGAACATGACAAAGGGAACCAGGCCAAAATCCCGGGGGTTGAGGCGACGCTTGCGGGCGTGAACGAGAACTTGCCCCAAGGGGCGAACCCACAGGCGGTTTTGACTACAAGCGCTAAAAAACTGCGGGAAGAGGGGGTGCGCCCGCTTTGCCGGCGGTAAAAACCCCTTGGCCCGGGGCGAACTCCCCAAAACCCAAAAGGGGGCCACCAAATGGCGGGGCCTCAATTCCCAGTGCTTGGGATTCCACAACAATTCGGGCATATCCATTTCAAAAATGCCTTCAATGTACTCCGCTGCACGGGCGTCCCAACGGCGGTAATCCTCCAACTGTTTGGCCCCCAAAACCAGCAAACTGCCTGGCCCCATAAAAATGTGCACTCCCCCGGACAAATGCATCGGCCCCCGTTTGCCTTGAATTTGAGCATCGATCAATTTCTGCACCTGGAGGCGAATGCGCCCGCGGCCCGCCCGGGAAACCTTTGATAAAACGCGCTTGATCCAGACTTCCTGGCCGCGAAAATGGCCGCCGCCGAGGGTTTGCAGCAAGCACTTGCCCCCCAAGGCATCTTCCAGGCAATGGGGTTGCGGATCGACCGCCAGAGCAGAACGGGACTGCTGGGCCGCCATTTGGTTGGCCTTGACGACATAGTGCTTGAGATAGGCGGGATAGCGCCGGGCAATCTTCCCCACCAGGCCATGGCGGATAAAATTCCTTTCAAACCGTTGGTTGAGATTGCTCCCGTCCAAGCAGTGGGGAATCCCCAAAGTGTCCACCAAATGCTCGATTTGCCGGCGACTCATACAGTGTAAAGGCCTTTTAATAGAACCGTGAACCAGGGGAATACCGGGGGTTGCTGGCCACTGGGACGAGCGGAACTGTTGCCGCAAATACCATTCAAAAGAATCGTCGATGGTGTGGCCGAGATAGAGCGTCGAGGCACCAAACTCTCCCAGGGCCTGGCGAAAACAGGTGCGCCTCACCTGGCGGGCGCGGGCCTCAAAATTGGACGCCCCCACCAGCGCAGTGGGGGACAGGCGAAAAACTTTGACTTGACTCCCGCACTTTTGCGCCCATCGCAAAACCTGGGTTTCCTCCCAACCACAGGCCGAGCGCGTAGCATGGTTGATGTGAACCCAAACCGGAGGCGGACACCGGCGCGCCCGGAGCAATTGCCCCACCACCCAGGCCAAAAACATGGAGTCCGCGCCCCCGCTCACTCCCACCAAACTTTTACCCCCGGGCGGGGGATAGAGGGCCGCCATCTCCATAAAGTGGCCGATATGGGCCAAAATGTGCTTCGCCAAAAGGGGCAACGGACGCGCGCCCTGGCCCATCATTCCCCCTCTCATACGGCCATGGCCCTTCCCGTGGGAAAATTCCAGGAGATTGTTGGAAAACATAAACGCCGATTTTGCCCCGCCTAAGGGCCTTTTGACAACTGCTGGGAAATTTCCCTAAATTTGAACCCAGTTTGCCCCTGATGCACAAATTTTCCCTTGGCCCGGTAGCTCAGTTGGTGAGAGCGTTGGATTCATAACCCAAAGGTCGGCAGTTCGACTCTGCCCCGGGCCACCAATAATGCATAGCATTTTTTTACCAACGGCCAAAACCTGATAGTTATTGCAGGCCTTTCAGGTTTGTGTTAGTTTTGCCTGGAAGGGGGGGAAATTTTTATGAGTAGCAACAAAAAATCATTGACTCTCGAAGAACTTGCCCGTGAAGTTCGAGAATCCCAACTCAAAACTGAAGAAGGCCAGCGAAAACTCTAGGAATCCCTGCAAGAATTAAAAGTGGCCCAGCTCAAAACCGAACAGGCCCAACTCAAAACTGAACAGGCCCAGCTTAAAACTGAACAGGCCCAGCTTAAAACAGAAAAGGCCTTGCGAAAAACGGACGAATTTGCCAATAAAACCCTTGAAGCGATCAATAAGGCCAGCGGTGACTTCAGAAACAAGTGGGGCCGCTTTATGCAAATGCTAGTAAAGGGTGATTTAGTCAAGCTGCTCAATTCTCGCGGTATTCAGATTAAGGGGACTCACCCCTATAAAGTCTTTCACCCCGATGGAAACCCCAAGTGGGAGTACGACATTATTGCCAATAATGGCCAAGAAGTCGTGGTGGCCGAGGTTAAGACTAAGCTGGACTCCAAAGATGTCGATTATTTCATCAAAAAACTCGATGATTTTAAGGCCAGTGTTCCCATGTACAAAGATAAAACGGTCTATGGCCTGATGGCCTACCTCGACGAAGACGGGGCCGCCAAGCATGCCCAAAACAATGGCCTGTTCACCATCGAGGCGTTGGGGGCCAAAGAAGTGGCCACTATCACCAACCCGGAGGATTTTGTCCCCAGGGCGTTTTAGGGCATTTCTCCAAACTTTTCTGTCAATAGGCCCATTTATAGTTCACCCTCTCTCAAAAAACAAACAATATTTATCAAATGATGCCATTTTTACGCATATAGTGCCGAATGGGCCTATATCGCTAGGCGCAACATGGTCAGAATAGTGAATAAGTTGAAACTATGTTTCAATTTTTGATAAAATGGATCATCATTTTACATGTAGAGAATCAGTCTGTGGCAAATGAAAAAAGAGATTCTAAAAAGAAAACAAGAGAACTTTTTGCTGCTATCAAGAACGCAATAAAAAACAGGAATTACTATTTCACAGCACATGCTGTAAAAAGATCAAAGGAAAGAAAAAATGTTAATCAACTTCAAATTATTAAAATCTTAAAAAGTAAATCCAAGTACCATGAATCTCACAAAGACCATTTTAACGAAGATTTTAAATCTTGGAATTATTCGATAAGAGGATTTTCTGTAGATTTTGAAGAGATTAGAATCATTCTCTCTTTTGATAAAAACGATATGCTCATTATTACCGTTATCAATCTCAATGAGTAACTCAGGAGATAGAAAATGCCTCAAAATACAAAAATTGTAAAAAAATTCATCTATCAAGGACTCGGATTTCCTGTCATTTTAAGAAATGTCTTATTTCATAAAGTGAGAAAAGAATGGTTGCCTAAAATTGATGTAGAAGAAATTGCCAGAATTGTGTTTGAAAAACTCCCTTCTAAACCTTCAAAACTTACGGGAAATGAAATCAAATTCATTAGAACCTATCTCGGCAAATCTAAAACTTCATTCGCCGAAATTTTCAAACTCTCTCATACGGCCGTGGCCAAATGGGAAAAGGCCGAAGACTTGGTAGCACCAATTTTGCCAGCACAAGAAATAGTTTTGCGTCTCTATCTCGAAGATAATCTAAATGTAAGTGGCCGAGAATTTTACAAAACTTACAAAAATGCTGAAACCTCTGTTCATTCAGAAGATGAAATACCAATGGAGATCGTCATTTAATGAGGCCAAAAATGACGACTTGATTTCTCCATTATCTTTTTTTTACTAAAAAAGGCCTAAAAAACTTCAAGATTTCCGCCCAAATTTCCGACCCGTAAGGTATGCCAGCGCCGGAAACCCCCATTGCTCTGCCCGACAAGCGCAAACGGGCCTACGCCTTTGTGATCGACCTCACCGTAGTGGCCTGCTTGGTTCAGGGATTGGCCTGGAGTTATTTTTTCTTTATTTACCAATATTTCAAGTTTATCCCCCTGGAATGGCAGCAAGACTTGATCTCCCAACTCCGCCCCGTAAAAATTCCCCTGTTGCTTGCAACTTTCGTTAGCTATTCCTTTTTTTGCCTGTATTTGGGAAGAGGCCAAACCCTGGGAAAATTCTGTTTTCAAATGCGCGTGGTGGATGTGCGGAATATGGGGCAAGAATTGCGTCTTGAACAGGCCCTTTTGCGCTCCCTGGTTCATGGCCTGTGCTATATCTTTCAGTTTTTTCCCCTGCTGGCGGCCTATCTTCATCCCCAGCAAAGAGGCCTTTCCGATTTCTTGGCCCATACACGGGTGGTGGGCCTCGACTCCCCCGGCGAGCAAGTGATGTTCGAACGGGGAGAAGATTCACCCCAGGCCTTACTCCCCCTTAAACGCCAGGCCTAATTCGGCCAGGTGGGCGGGATCAACGGGAGAGGGTGCTTCGGCCATGAGATCACTGGCGGAAGTGGTTTTGGGGAAGGCAATCACATCCCGAATGGATTGCTTGCCCGCCAGGAGCATGACGATCCGGTCGAGTCCAAAGGCCACTCCGGCGTGGGGTGGGGTTCCGAAGCGTAAAGCGCGCAAGAAAGGGCCAAACTGCCGCTCCATTTCCGCCTTCGACATGCCCAAAAGCTGAAACATTCTGGCCTGCATGTCTGGCCGGTGAATCCGTACCGATCCCCCTCCCAATTCGCATCCGTTGCAAACCACATCGTAGGCCTCGGCGGCAAGGCCCAAACACTCCTTTTCGTCCCCGTTCATAAAACGATCCAGGTGTTCCTCCTTCGGCCCAGTAAAGGGGTGGTGTTTGGCGACTGGCCGCTTTTGTTCGGCATCCCACTCGAACAGGGGAAAATCGTAAACCCAGACAAAGCGAAACCCTGGCCCCATCAGTTGGAACTGTTCACCAAGGTGAGTTCGCAAGGCGTGGGCGCAAGTGTGCGCCACCATCGCCTCCCGATCGGCCACCAAGAGCCAGGTGCCATCGCCTCCCGCACTGCCTTTTGTTTCCAACTCGTGCAAAATTTGGGGCGTGATAAATTTGGCGATGCCGGCATTGGCCTTGCCATTCTGCACTTTGAAGAAGGCCACACCCTGGCCGCCGTGGGGCCGCACCACTTCGGTAAGTGCATCCAGTTGCTTGCGGGAAAATGAGGCGGCCTTGTTGGGGGCCAGTTCCAAGGGAATAAAGATGGCCTTGATCAGTCCCCCCGTCTCGGCCACCTGGGAGAAAATTTTAAACTCTGATCCCAAAAATAACTCGGTGGCCACAGTGTGTTCGAGTCCAAAACGCAAATCTGGCCGATCGCAACCATAGCGCTGCATGGCCTCTGCATAACTCATCTGGGGCATGACAAAATCCTGTGGCAGTTGAAACAACCTCTGCACCAATTTCTCGGACAGGCGTTTGATATAGGCGGAAGTAGCAAAAGAAACTTCCACATCAATTTGGGAAAATTCGGGTTGCCGGTCGGCGCGCAAATCTTCGTCCCGAAAGCAGCGGCAAATTTGAAAATACTTGTCGGTACCGCCAATCATCAGGAGTTGCTTTAAGAGTTGCGGGGATTGGGGAAGGGCGTAGGCGTACCCCGGGTGAACCCTCGAAGGCACCAAGTAGTCGCGCGCTCCCTCCGGCGTGGCCTTGTAGAGAATGGGCGTCTCTACCTCGACAAACCCCTCCCTAGAAAACAGTTGGCGCACTTGCAAAGTCACCTCGCTCCTCTGTTGCAAAACTTTCTGCAAATCTGGCCGGCGCAAATCCAGGTAGCGGTAGCGCAAGCGCAGGTCTTCGGTGGCCTCGGTGGCCCCAAAGGGCAGGAAGGGAATCTGGCCTATATCACACGCCGAGAGCAATTCTATGCTCTCCGCTTGGACTTCGATCCCGCCGGTGGGCATATCGGGGTTTTGCGCTTCGAGGGGACGCCGCGCGACCACTCCCTCCACCTTGACCGTCGATTCGAGGGAGATGCGTTTGAGGATTTCCAAATCGCCCCGATAGTTCACAAAATTGATCTGGGTTGTCCCGTACTTGTCCCGCAAATCGAGAAAGTGCAGGCCTCCCAAATTGCGGTACTTATTGGCCCAACCACAAAGTATGGCCCGACTCCCGACTTGTTCCGCTCGCAATTCTCCACAAGTGTGAGTGCGCAAAAGTCCCGACTTGTCCCCGCCCGATTCTGCCATTTTTCCACCTCGGTGTTTCTTTTCAAACGGCGTCAGCTTACCTAGAATTACCCATAATGCCAACCACTCTGCGGATTTCCCTGCCCCTCTTTTTTATTGGCCTGGCCATGGTCTCTTGCCAACTTCCCGCAGAGGGAATCCCCTCCAACATTCAACTCGCCCTCCCCGACGGAACAATCCTGCGCACTCAATTGGCGATCACTCCCGAAGAACAGCGCCGCGGCCTTTCCGGCGTTTCCAGCAAACAATTCGCGGGCGACCAGGCCATGCTGTTTGTCTATCCCCAAAAGGGATGGCGCAGCTTTTGGATGCCCAATACTTATTTTAATTTGGACATTTTTTTTCTGGATGGCGATCTCAAAGTTTTATACATAGAGAGAAATCTCACCGCCCACCCTGGCCACAGCGAACCCCCGCCCATCCAAAGAACCAAAAGTTACTTGGCCCAACATGTTTTGGAAATGAGGGCCGACTCTTCCGCTGCCCGCAAACTCAAAGCGGGGATGGCCCTGCGCTGGATTTCTCCGACTTCCCTTTCGCAAATAATATCAAGTATTCATCGGCGGCAATAAAGCCCAAATAGTCCCGCACCAGCTTTTTTTGATATTTGGCATCTTCCTTAATTTTTTTGATCTCTTCGGCCAGTCTTTTGTTGTCCCCGGCAATCTGATCGTATTCCAAGTGCTTTAAACGCAACATTTCTTTATGGGTGCGGTAATCGAGCACTCCCCCGGTGCTCAAGATCAAGCGCAAGACCAAAACCAAACTCAAGGCCCACGCCGTCTTGAGTGCGTAACTTTGCAATTTCCCCAAAAATTTGGACGGACTTTTTTGGGCCAACTTTGGGCCTTCATAGGACAACTTTCTGGCCGCAGAGGTCGGCGGTTTGGCCATTTCCTCGCGCCTTTCCCTGGGAGGGACGATAACTGTTTCCGTGGCAGTTTTCCGAGTGGCCGGCCTAAAACTTGGCCCCAAATTGGTGCGCACGGAACTTTTTAAACTGCCGCCGGCGGAGCGGGAAGGCCGCAAGCGCGGAGAAGTCCACACCTCTTCGACCACGCAATCCTGTGGCCCAGATACCCCTTCACTTCCCCGCTTGGCCTGTTTGCGGCGGTTCCGTTCGATGGCCTTGCGCAGGCGATCAGATGCGATTGAAGTTTGAGTTGTGCCCGTGGGGGGGATGGGGGAGCGTTTTGAACGGGGTAATTCCACAAAACTTCCTGTCATTACTCACACTTCAGGCCATCTTGTGGTTCAGCTTCGCCATCGCTCCCTGCGGCGTGCTAGTAGCACGCCTCAGTCGCTCTGCCTTGCTTCTCCCCAACCTGACCTAAATTGTGAGCAATGACCTTGCCATACCCACAATTTGAGTTGGGGTGTGAGTGGTTACACTTCCTGTACTTTTGAGTTTATCACAAGGCGGCCCTGGGCACTTTGCGAAAAAGGCCATAAGGCCGACAAATTTAATAAATGCTTTAGCGGGGAAAGGCCAATATCCCTATTGGCCATTATCCCTGTCCAAAAAGTAACAGGCAGAAAAACTGCCAAAACTGTTGGCCACATTGCCGGCGATGGGAAAAAGAATGGCCGAAGACAAACTTGTGGGGGGCATAATGGCGAATGCAGCTCCCCCCAAAGCGGCCAGGCCAGAGACCAGTGCCAGGCCCCGTTGCTCCAACGGGGAAAGGCGGGACAGCTTAGCAGACTTCTCTCCTTGATCACCTTTTTCATTTTGTTTTTCGGCCCTGTAGTGTCCAGCGAGACACTGTACAACACTAATAAATCCTTGGAGCACAGTTGCTGTAAGAAGTAAGGGCCTACTTACACCCGCTATCTGAATGTCCTTAGAGTTGAGCACTATACCGGCATAGGCCACATCCCCCTCGTCGCACTCTCTCAAAGCGGCCAGTTCATTGAGGACGCTCTCAGCTTGTGGATTGCCCTCAACAAAATCCTCAAAAGCGGGCCTAGAGAAAAATTCGCCATGCTCGCCGGTTATTTTACAGCGGGCCTCTCCACTTTCATTCAGAAGAACCCCAGGCCCAACCTGCAACCATTCCGCTCCGTTGGCGTGGGCAAGGCCAATTGAGACTGCGCAAAAGAGATAAAGGAAAGATTTGACAACTCGCATAAAAACTCCTTAAAAAGTTCACCGAGCATTATTGCCCGCGAGTAGGCCCAATAAACACCAAAAAATGATCTGTGTCAACTATTCTTTAAAGTGCGTAAAACTTTTGCATAGTGGGCCACTTAATTGATGACGCCATGCATCGTGACTTCAGCACTTAGGGGCCAGTTAAGATTTTTGGCCATTTGCCAATGCGAAATCATGGGCACTTCAAACTTTTATAAAATGCCAAGGCCGCCTCTCCCTCAGGACACTAGAAGTAAAAACGATCGCAATGATAAATGGAATCAAAAGGGAAAAAACAATCTCTCCCAAAAAATGCTCGAAATGCGGAGGAGAACTTAAATCACCAATGAAAAACCTGATTAGCAGGCATGAACTCCAACATATATGATTTTATTACTCGCAGGCATTTTTACTTATCCATTCCCACGCATCACTTGGCAACCACCCTTGAGCATGGTCAAGGTTTACAGATAGAACTATATGGGTATCTTCATAACGAAATTCTTTGAGACAAGACTTGCAATGGTTTGATAGCTCGTCATAGGTAAAGTTTGTTTTAACAATATAACAACTCGTTAAGTAGTGCCACCAATTCGTTATCTTCTGATGATTAACAAAATTATCGTGAAAATTTTTATAAGACCTTCTGTAATCCCGCTCAACGATAACGACAAAGAGACTCATTTTCTATCCCCTGTAGAAATATTTGAGGAATTGCCATTGCCGTTTGTATTTTTATTTCTCGGAATACTATTTAATTTATCCATGTCTATAGTGCTTAGATTACTTCCCATTTTTTCGCCTATTCTGAGTGCTGTCATTTTTTGAACATGAGACTCCGAGCGACAAAAATCAGGGTCTTTTCGCGCTTTTTCAAAAAATAGATACAAAAAACATATACAGATAATGCAAAATAACATCATAATGATTACTTGAATCCAAAAGGGAGCGTGAAAATAAAATGAAGCGGCCAGTAAAGCAGATAATACAAGAATAATTATCAAAAAAGGATGAAAACCACTTGATTTGTGGATTTTTAATAACCCTTCCGCAAAATCTTTCAAATCTACACAACCCTTTAATACAAATTATCTATTGTCTACCGAAGCTATACCATAAACTCGACAACAACAAGCGCAATTTTACCAAAAAAGAGCAATATTCTCAAATATGGCCATTAAATCCAAGAGTTTAGGCCTGCATTTTCAGTTCGGATTATAACCCAAGTCGACTACCCCATCCGGGTCTTCGGGATCCACATCGACATGAAAAAAGGCCGTTCCTCCATCATTTCCCTGAAAGAAATAGTCACCAATATCAAGCATATCGTTGGCCGGATCCCTGTCTAGGCCAGAATTATTGATCTCGGTTGCGTTGGTTATTTCATTCCCGTCTTCATCGTAGTAATTTGCATCATTAGCAGGGCCAACGCTTGAACAAGGATTGTTGATATTGGCCACTGCTACACCAGCACACCGCCATCTAAAGATTGATACTCCACGCCCAGCAATGGCCCGGGCCTTGACGATAATAACGGTTTGATCCGTGCTGTCCCAATGGCGACCTGAGACACGGTGTTCTTCGACTGAACCATCTGCCCGCAAAACTTCCCGAAAGGCAAATTTGGTGTAGGCGTTCACACCTCCAGAAAAGTTGTAATGCAAAACACCCCATACAGACCTCGCCCCATTGTTAATTTTTAAGTCGATGCGTGTCCTCGATATATCACCATCATCATAGAGATATTTATTAACCAGGATACCACTCACATTTTCCGACTCGGGAATGTCAGTCCAGGAAACAAAGCGGGTCAGGGCCTCGGGGTTTTGTGAATTGATAACTTTAGCAGTTAAAATGGGAATATCTTCAGCGGGGTTGTTGGGGTCTGGTTCCTCTGTTTGAGAGACTCCGTCGTCTTGCACCTGTTGACGGGCATTGCAGTCATAAAATAAGGCCTGGGCATAAAATTGAATGGCATAGTCCAGGCCCTCATTGCTGGCCGCGCGCTCATAAATTTGAGGGGCCTCATTCACAAAATTGTTCTGACTGCTGCAACTGATGCGCGAACTCTGTGCCACAGCATTTGGCACCACCACCATATTATTAAAGAATTTTTTGGGCCAAGAGTGGAAAAAATTAATGGCCCCGAGTTCCACTCCCGTATCTCTCAAAGGGTCTACGGAAAAACGCGGAATACTGCCCGAATAATTCAACGCTCCCCCGCTGGATTGCTCATCATCGTCACCACATGTAACTAATAAGGCCAGCAGAAATGTCAAGGGCAATAATTTTTTAGCACGGTAAGGGCCTCCTTGCTCTCTAAAGAAAGATCGTCCTTAATCTACATTTAAGATTTTAAAACGAATCTTTACACTTTGTCAATTCCCGCCAATCCCGCCGGCAGGCCTCTTCGACTTGGGCCACTTCTTTAGGTATGGCGGCGGTGAGGTTTTGGTGTCCGCTTTCAGTGATGAGAAGGTCGTCTTCAATCCTTACCGCTATTCCACGGTAGGCGGCGGGAACCTTCTCGTCGTCTGCGGGAAAATAAAGTCCCGGCTCCACGGTAAATGCCATTCCGGGGGCCAAAATCACATCTTCGAGGTCGGCCTGGAGATAGGGACACTGGTCGTGAACATCGAGGCCCAACCAGTGGCCAGTGCCGTGGGGGTAGTAACGGCGGTGTTCCTTTTTCTCCAAGATTTCTTCGGGTTTGCCCACCAAAATTTTGAGTTCGACGAGTCCCTGGATCAGAGTGAGCGAGGCACAGCGGTGCATTTCGGCCAGAGTTTGCCCCGGCCGGGCCAGTTCAAAGGCCGCCTTTTGGGCCGCTAAAACCAAGTTGTAAATTTCTCTCTGGGCGGAAGTGTAGCGGCCATTCACCGGAAAAGTGCGGGTGACATCGCTGGCGTAATATTCCACCTCGGCACCGGCATCAATCAATAACATGTCCCCGGCCACCAGGGGGGCATTGTTGGCAGTGTAGTGCAAAACCAATCCATTGGCCCCGCCCGCGACAATGGAAGCATAGGCCTCACCTCCGGCACCGTGACGGCGGAAGAGATAATCCATGAGATTTTGCACCTCGGATTCATTTTTGCCCTCGGAGGCAAAGGCCATGGCGGCCCGATGGGCCACATCACTGGCGGCGGCGGCCCGTTTCATCAATTCAATTTCCCCGTCTTCCTTGATCAGGCGCATGCGCCCGATTACATCGTTGAGGCGGTGAAAACTCTCGGGAAAAAAAACTTTTTTCCGGCGGCGCAAATCCCGCTGGCGACAGGCCTGGAGAACCTTCTCCATCAAGTTCCGATCATGCAAATCGAAATAAACCCGCCTGTGCCCTTGCATAAATTCCCCCAAGCGGCGGGAAAATTCGTGGACGGGAAAACTCTGATCCACGCCCATGCGCTGGCGCGCTTCTTCCACTCCCAGGCGTTTACCCTCCCACATTTCGGCCTTGGGGTTCTTGGGCCGAACCAAGAGAATGTCGCGGGATTGGCCTCCGCTAATTTGCATTACCAAATAGGCATCGCACTCCTTAAACCCGGTCAAGTAATAAAAATCGGAATCCTGGCGAAAGGGAAAGTGGGTGTCGTGGGAGCGCACTTTGGGCGTTCCCGCCGGCACGATCGCCAACCCTTCGCCGATTGTCCGGGCCAGAGAAGCGCGACGCCTTTGATAGACAGCTTGATCCACCGGCCTAGTTTTGCTTGGGGGCCGGATTGGGGGGAGTCAACGCCCCGCCCACCAATTTGCTACACAATCCTTTGGGAACATACACCCATTCGTCCTTTTGGCCATCTTGTTGGGCCTTGGCATGGCAAGAGTGGGTTTTGGTAGCGCAGTCATTTTGGCCTTTTTTGGCCACACCATAACACTTTTCCTGATCGGTTCTGCTGGCCGCTGAAATGGGTGCCGCAGACAGGGCCGCCACCGCCAGGGAAAGGGCCAATTCCTTTTTCATCTCTCCTCCTCGAAGGTTTAAATGCCCGCCACCATGGCGGCCACCAAGGCATTTTATGTTAAACTTATAAGAGTTTCAATCCCCGCAAGGGATCGGCGTTGAGCAATCCTAAGCGCCGCTCTATAATATCGCCGTTGGTGCGCGGCCGCTCCCGTGCAATAATCCGGTCTATATCGGCCTGGTTGGGTTCCCAAGTTTGAAAAGATGGCACAACGCTTCTCACCCGCAATGGCGAGCGGGAGAGTTGGGGATTGTAGGCCCCCCCCACTTGGCGCAACAAAGGTGCTGCCAAGTCGGCCGCGGCCAGGCGAAAGGTGGTATATTTGCCCCCCATCACGACGAAAATCCCCTCTTCCGGTTGAAATATTTTGTGAACCCGCGAAGTGCGCGAGGCCGCAGTAGTGCCGCCCTTCCTCACCAACGGACGCACGCCCGCAAAACTCCCCACAATGTCCGATTCTCCGACGGAGCAACCGGGGAAATAGTGCTTGAGGTGATTGCGCAAATAATCCACTTCACCGGGAGAGGGACGGGGATCAAAATCAACTTCATCCACCGGAACTTCCGTGGTTCCCACCAATACTTTTTCCCCCTGGGGGATGACAAAAATCACCCGCCCACCCTCGGCCGAAAGGATCATGGGATGGGCCACTCCCAAGGCCTCCCTTTTGATCCACAAATGACTGCCCTTGGAGGGCAGCAGTTTGGGCCGCCAGGGGAAGGCCTTGAGCTTGGCGAAGAGTTGATCACTAAAAGGCCCCGTGGCAAAAACCACTTTTTGGGCCACTATTTCACGACTCATGCCAGTCAATTGGTCTTTGAGGCGCAAACACCACAGGCCCTTGCGCTTTTCCATGGCCTCCAGGCCGACATAATTGAGGGCCTGGCACCCTTCAAAGCAAAGCCCGTCATAGATAATTTCCAACGCCAACTTGGCATCGTTGACGATGGCATCGTTGTAGACGCCGGCACCGGCCAGATTTTCCCGCCGCAATTGGGGAAAAATCTCCGCGGCACGGCCGCGAGACACAAAAGTGTGATGCCGCCCCTGAAATCCCGCCAACACATGGTAGAGCCACAGCCCCAGTTTCACTTTCCAAAGCGGACGGGCATCCCTTTTAAAAACGGGAAAATAAAAGCGCTTGGAATAGCACAAATGGGGGGCCACCCGCAACCAATGCGCCCTTTCCCCCAGCGCTTCCTTGACCAAAGCGAAATCGAAAGTCTCCAAATAGCGCAGCCCGCCGTGCAACATTTTGGAAGAGGATTGGCTCGTTTGACTGGCAAAATCCCCTTTGTCCACCAACAAGCAACCCGTCCGGTGCAGAGAAAATTCGCGGAAAAGGCCAGCACCCAAGATGCCTCCGCCGACCACCACTACCGGGTAATCATCGGCCACACGGAACAACGGAGAAGTCACTTCATTCACTCTCCAACCAAACCGCATCTCCGGTGCAAATCATTTTATAAGCAGGTTGGCCAGGTTCACGCACCTCCGGCAAGGGAATAATTTGATACTTGACTCCCACGACGGCATTGCCACCCCGTTTAAAGGCATCACTTTTTAATTGTTCGGCCAGTTCGCCAAATAAATCGTTCAGGGGAAAAGCGGCCTTTTCGTCATTTGGCCAATTTTGCTGAATGTCGCCCAATTCTTCACGGTTCAACACACTGTGGGCCATCACCGCTTGAATATAGCGGCGAATACGGTAACCGACGGGTGCGGCGGCAGTGGCCACAATGATGTCCTGGGCATCCACGATGTGGGAAGAAAGGTCTTCGTTCTCGCTGATATTTTGCTTGAGAGAGTATTTGCTCACCAGTCCGCGCTCATCTTGAGCATAGTGTTTGGAGGGGTGAAGTTCATCGCTCAACCCCACTTGAATGTCGGCA
The DNA here is from genome assembly GCA_965243145.1 of Bacteriovoracaceae bacterium. Lineage (GTDB taxonomy): Bacteria > Bdellovibrionota > Bacteriovoracia > Bacteriovoracales > Bacteriovoracaceae > CBDBLK01. The sequence continues at coordinate 2,205,756 of CBDEUB010000002.1, read as the reverse complement.
TCAAAGCGCCTCAAACGGTGGGCCAAATACACTGCCGAATACTCGCTAATTTGGGAGATGAGAAGATTGCCGTTCTCCAGGGAACTCCACAAGACTTTTTCATTTTCCTGGGTACACAAACCGTGCTCGCGCAGAATGGATAAAATGCGTTCGGCATCTTCGCGGTAGCGCACCCCCCGCACCAGCAGGCCAAAGGGCGGATTGCCTCCTATGCCCACCGTGCCGTAACTGATCGCCTCGCTAAAATCGCGCAAATCCTGGAAATTTTCCTGAGTGACAACGGGTGGTGGTTCAACGGGTGCAGACTCTGCGGCCACATCTTCAACAGGTTCTTCAGTAACTTCTTCGGCCGGTTCTTCGGCCAGATTTTCAACGGATTCTTCGGCCGGCCCATCGCCAAATTCGCTTTGCGGTTCTTCGACGGATTCTTCAGCAGATTCTTCGGCCACATCTTCGGCAAAATCTTGGCCCAATTCTTCAGATTCCTCCGCACCAGATTCCGCGGCGGTTTCTGGCCCGGATTCCTCCGCAAAATCCCCTTCCCCTGCATCCCCCGCGCCAGTCTCACCCCAATCGTTTTCAAAAGTCGTTTCTTCTTCGGCCCCATCTCCTTGAAAAATGTCTTCCGAAGTTTGTTCTTCCGACAGCGATTCTTCCGGGGTGGTTTCCTCCGCCGAAGTCTCTTCCGCAGATTCCTCCTGCGCTTCTTCTAATAAACGGTCTGTTTCGGTATCGGATTCGTGGGAATATTCCGAAAGCTGGTCGAGGGGAGTGAGATCGAAATCGTCATCTTTTTCGTCACTGCTCAAACTTTATCTCCCGTGACAATGTTTGAATTTTTTTCCGGAACCACAGGGGCAAGGTTGGTTGCGCCCCACTTTCTCTTCTTTGCGCCGGACAGTTCCCCCTTTGGGGCCGTCTTTTTCCCGTTCCGCCTCGGACAAACTGCGGCGGTGGGCCTCCAATTGGCGATTGAGTTCTTCCTGGTGCGCCCTCTGCAATTCCTCTATTTCTTCGGCCGTATATAATTTTACACTAAAAATATTGTTGATCACCGCCTTTTTAACTTCAATCCGCAAATTTTCAAAGAGGGCAAAGGCCTCGCGCTTGTATTCGGTCAATGGGTCTTTTTGAGCGTAAGCGCGCAAGTTGATGCCTTCTTTGACATGATCCATGGCCAAGAGATGGTCTTTCCAATACTGGTCAAAAGTCGAAAGCAGAATTTCACGAATGGCAATGCGCACTTGTTCAGGGTCGTACTCGGAAAATTTTTTGGCCAAAAGTTCTTTGGCGATTTCGGCAAAATATTCTTCAAGTTCTCCCGAGTATTTGGCCAAACACTCTTCGGTATTGATCTGGTAAGCAGTGTGAAAGGTATTTTGAAAACCAGTTCGCATCTCTTCCCATGGCCACGCCTCCAACGGAACTTTTTTGGCCGGGCGGTAGTTGTCCACCAAAATTTCGGCAACATCCTCGGTGAGTTCGTTTAAAAATTGGCGGTTGCCTTCGTCGCTTAGAATTTCCCGACGGATGCGGTAAATCACCCGCCGCTGTTCATTCATCACATTGTCGTATTCCAACAAGTGTTTGCGGATTTCAAAATTGTGGGCCTCAACTTTCTTTTGGGATTTAGTAATGGCGTTAGTGATCATCCGGTGCTCGATGGGTTCGTCCTCTTCCATCCCCATGGTGGTCATAAATTTCTTAATGCGATCACTGCCAAAAATCCTCATCAAATCGTCTTCCAGCGAGAGAAAAAATTTAGACTTGCCGGGGTCGCCCTGGCGGCCCGAACGCCCCTTTAACTGGTTGTCTATGCGGCGGGCCTCATTCCTCTCTGTGCCCACGATCATGAGTCCACCCAATGCCTTGGTTTCCTCGGTCAGTTTGATGTCGGTGCCCCGCCCGGCCATGTTGGTGGCAATGGTCACCGATCCCTTCTGCCCCGCCTGGGCGATAATTTCCGCCTCTTGTTCGTGGTGTTTGGCATTGAGCACATTGTGGGGAATGTTGGAGCGGTTGAGGGCATTGGAAAAAATTTCGGAACTGTCGATGGAACTGGTGCCCACCAAAATGGGTTGCCCCCTCTGGTAACAATCTTTGATCAGTTGGGTGGCGGCGCGGATTTTTCCGGCCTTCGATTTGTAGATGACATCGGGTTCATCTTCGCGGGCGATGGGGACATTGGTGGGAATCACCACCACATCGAGACTGTAAATTTGTCGAAACTCCTCGGCCTCGGTTTCCGCCGTCCCCGTCATCCCCGCCAACTTTTGATAGAGGCGAAAGTAATTTTGAAAAGTGATTGAGGCCAAAGTTTGGTTTTCTTGCTTGATCGGCACTCCTTCCTTGGCCTCCACCGCCTGGTGAAGTCCATCACTCCAGCGCGATCCCTCCTTGAGGCGGCCAGTAAACTCATCGACGATCACAATTCGCTGCTCTTTGACCACATAATCCACATCCTGTTTAAAGAGGTGGTGGGCCTTCAAGGCCTGGTTGAGGGCGTGGAGGGCCTGGTTGTGCTTGAGATCGAAGAGATCGGGAATTTTGAGAATCTCCTGCACACGGGTGATGCCCTTGTCGGTAAAGACCGCCGAACGGGATTTTTCATCAATGGTAAAATGGGCCTCCTTTTGCAACTGGGGAATCACCGAGTTGGCCACGGCATAAATTTGAGTGTCGCCCTCACTCGGCCCACTGATGAGCAACGGAGTCCGCGCTTCGTCAATGAGAATGGAATCCACTTCGTCGACGATACAAAAGTTGTGGCCGCGCTGAACATAGTCGCTGAGATCAAACTTCATGTTGTCTCTCAGATAGTCAAAGGCAAATTCGTTGTTGCTGCCGTAGGTGAGGTCGGCCCGGTAGGCCTGCATGCGCTCGCTCTCTTCCATGTTGGAAACCACCACCCCAACGCTAATCCCGAGCCATTGGTAGAGTGGCCCCACCATTTCGGTGGCATCCCGTTTGGCCAAATAATCGTTGACCGTGACCAAATGGGCCCCCTGGCGGGTGAGTCCGTGCAAATACATGGGCAGCGCCGCCATTAAGGTTTTGCCCTCGCCGGTTTTCATCTCGGCGATTTTGCCCTCAAAAAGGGTGATCCCCCCCATCAGCTGGACATCGTAGGGCCGCATTTTCAACACCCGGCGCGATGCCTCACGAACCGTGGCAAAGGCCTCGGGCAAGAGGGACTGGAGCGACTCTCCCCGCTCCAACCGCTCCCTAAAGCGGGGAGTTTGGCCCTTGAGTTGTTCGTCGGAAAGCGCCGCCATGGACTTTTCCAACTGGTTGATTTTGGCCACTAAAGGCCTTAATTTTTTCAGTTCCCGCGCGTTACGCGTTCCAAAGATGGCCCTAAGGATCATGTTCTATTACTCTCCCGAAGTCACTGTTCACACTTTTTACGCTTAATCCAAGACAAAGTACAGAGGATCGACGGGAGTTCCGTTGACTCGAATTTCATAGTGCAAATGAGGCCCTGTAGAAGACCCTGTACTTCCCACCGAAGCGATGAGCAGTCCGCGCCGAACAATTTGTCCGCGCCGAACAAAGAATTTTTTTACATGGGCATAAAAAGTTTCCACTCCATAGCCGTGATCCAGTTGAACAAATTTGCCAAATCCCGGTTTGGTACCGGCAAAGGCGACCTGGCCATCGGCCGGAGAGACGATCGGCGTCCCCGGCCTGGCCCCAATGTCCAAACCTTCATGCATGCGCAAACGCTTGGAGGTGGGACTCAAGCGGGGGCCATAGTAACTGGTAATCCACCCCTTGGTGGGAAGCAAAGTCGGCGTGGAACGCAAAAAACTCTCTTTGTCCAACAAATGGCCATCCAGGTGGTGAACATTGATCTCCAGATTTCTGGTAAAGTCTTTAATGATGGAAAATTTGTAATCAAACTCGGCGTACTCGGAGGCCAATCCAAAACTCTGCTTGGTGAGCTGGCCCCACTCTTTGGTGTAGGGATAGCTGGTGCGCAGGCCAAAGCGGGCGGCAATTTTTTGCTCGTAGAGGCCTTTGAGGTCTTGGTATTGCTTGGCCCGTTCAAAGTCCCGCAGTCCTTGCAGTTTTTTAAAGAGAGACTTGGTGGGCCGAAGTTCCGAGGCCTCCCCCCGGCGCAAAGGCCTGTCTTCCTCCCCCGATTGGTTTTCAAGTGGGGGGGAAGAGGAGGAATCAGTCCCCTCCTCCAACTGGTTGCCCTTGAGAGCGCGGGCCATATCCACACTCTCCAGGCCAGTGATAATGCGCAATTTTTTCTCAAATGTGTGGATTCTCTCCAAGTCTTCGGTGAGAGAATTGATTTTCATTTGAAAAAGCTGAATTTGCTCTTTGAGTTGGCGGTTTTCTATGGTGAGGTGTTTATTGCGATGAATCTCGCGCAAAATTTTCCAATAATCATAGGCAAAAATGCCCAACAAAGTTAAAAAAATGACCAGCAAAAACAAAAAGGTGCGGAAAAAAACCTGGGGAATGCGAAGCGAACGAACACCCTTTTCGCGCCCCGGAATAATCATAATGGTAAAGTAGCGATCCACAGTCTCTCATTTTAAATGGCCCACCGGAAAAAGGCCATAACAGAGAGAGAAAAAGTCGGCCATCCATTTTATTGAGCGATCACCCCAACCACCGAAACATTGTCCTTGCCGCCATTTTGATTGGCCTGATCGACCAATTCGTGCACTGTCTGCATCAATTGTTCTTCCGTAGCATCCTCGGGCCGGGGAAGGGAAGAATTGACAATGTGGAGAATATCGGGATCGCTCACTTGGCCATGCAGACCGTCAGAACAACTCAAGAAAATGTCATTGCGGTGAACTTGATAAGAATACAAATCAATGTTGACTTCCTCTTCAAACCCCACCGCCCGCACCAAAACATTTTTGTGAATGTCCTGGGCCGCCTGTTCGCGGTTGTAAAAACCCAAATTGAGCTTCTCTTGAATGAGGTTGTGGTCACAAGTCAAAAGATAAAGTTTCTTTTTGTGGATGAGATACAGGCGACTGTCTCCCACATTGGCAATGTGAAGGTAGGAATCGCGGAAGAGTTGGCCGACAATAGTAGTCCCCATCCCGGCCAATTTTTGTTCTTCTTCACTGCGTTTGCGGATCGCCAGATGGGCCTGCTCGATGGCGTCCTTTTGGATTTTGGCCGGTTCTTCGCTGTAATGCTCTAAAAGGTAGCGGGAAGTTTCTTCCACCGCAACAGAACTGGCAATATCGCCACCACGATGCCCTCCCATGCCGTCGGCGACAATAAAAATGTGTTTCTCGGAATTGAGATAAATGGCGTCCTGATTTGAGGTGCGAACCCGTCCAATATCTGTTAGGCCAGCGGATAAAAGCCCCATAAAATCCTCTTTAACTTCATTGTCCGACTACTTTAAACAATTGTCAACGCATTTGAATTGGGCCAAATCCACCCGCCTCAATCACAGGGAATCTTTTGCCCGAGTCAAAATGAGTTTATAATGGGAGTGAAAGCACAAAAAGAGCTATTCAAGGAGGAGTGTGGCCATGAGCAGTTCCATGAATTTGGCCAAGTTTATGGCCAAAAATTACAAGGCCAAAGATTTTTCTTATTTACACTGGCAAGGGACTTTTCAAGATTATATCGACAAACTCACCGGCAATCCCAAAATTGCCCGCAATGCCTTTCAGAGAATCTACGACATGATTATGTCCTACGAAACCAGTAACTACACCGAATACAAAAAAGACATTACCCGCTACCACTTTTTTGACGACCCCATTGAAAATGGCAAAGATGCGGTGTTTGGCATTGATGTGCACCTTATGAAATTGGTAAATTTCTTCAAGTCAGCGGCCTCCGGTTACGGAACCGAAAAGAGAGTTTTGCTCTTGCACGGGCCAGTGGGCAGTGCCAAATCTTCCATCGCCCGCCTGATCAAAAAGGGCCTGGAACACTATTCCCGCACCGACGAAGGAGCGATGTACACCTTTGAATGGTTTGACGAACTGGAAACCGACATTTTGGGAGGCAATAAAACCTTTGCCTCTCCCATGCACGAAGAACCCTTAAAACTGATCCCCTTTGAGGCACGCGAAACACTCTTGCAAGAAATTAACCGCGGCCGCCAGGCCAAGGATTACAAAATCAAAATTAAAGGCGAAGTCAATCCCGCCGACCGCTTTATCCTCACCGCCTACATGCAACGCTATCAGGGAGATTGGAACCAGGCCATGGCCCACATTCGGGTGAAACGCCTGATCCTCTCCGAAAAAGACCGCATCGGCATCGGCACTTTTCAACCCAAAGACGAGAAAAACCAGGATTCGACGGAACTCACCGGCGACATTAACTACCGCAAAATCGCCCAATACGGCTCCGATTCCGACCCGCGCGCCTTCAACTTTGACGGAGAATTTAATATCGCCAACCGGGGCGTCGTCGAATTTATCGAGATGCTCAAACTGGATGTGGCCTTTCTCTACGACCTCCTGGGTGCTTCCCAAGAGCAATCCATCAAGCCCAAGAAATTTGCCCAGACCGATATTGACGAGGTTATTCTCGGGCACACCAATGAACCGGAATTTAAAAAATTGCAAAATAACGAATTTATGGAAGCGCTCAGAGATCGCACCGTCAAAATCGACATTCCGTACATTACCAGACTGGACAATGAAGTCAAAATTTACAAAAGGGATTTTAACCCCGACAAAATCCCCCACATGCACATTGCCCCCCACACTCTCGAAATGGCGGCCCTGTGGTCGGTGCTCACGCGCATGGAGGAACCCAAAAAGAGCGACCTCACCACGCTACAAAAACTCAAACTCTACAACGGCAAAACCTTGCCGGGATACAATGAAGACAATGTTAAAGAATTGCGCAAAGAAGCAGTACGCGAAGGATTGGAGGGCATCTCACCGAGGTATATTCAAGATAAAATTTCCAATGCCCTGGTGAAAAACAGCGACTCGGGATGCTTAAATCCCTTTATGGTTTTTAACGAATTGGGGGCCGGCCTGAAACACCACGGACTGATCAACTCTCCCGAAATTCTGGAAAAATACAAAGAACTTTTGGCCGTGTCCCGCCAGGAATTTGAAGACATTGTGAAAAATGATGTGCAAAAGGCGATCAGTGTAGACGAAAACGCCATCCAAACCCTGTGCGCCAACTATATCGACAATGTTAAGGCCTACACCCAAAGGGAAAAAATTCGCAATAAATACTCCAATCAACTGGAAGATGCCGACGAGCGCTTTATGCGCTCGGTGGAGGGAAAAATTGACATTCCCGAGTCGAGAAAAGACGATTTCCGCAGGGAAATTATGAATTATATTGGTGCACTGGCCATCGAGGGCAAACAGTTTGATTACAAAATGAACGAGCGGCTGCACCGTGCCCTGGAACTCAAACTTTTTGAAGACCAAAAGGACACCATCAAGCTGACCACCATTATCTCCAAAGTGGTCGACAAAGAAACTCAGGAAAAAATTGATGTGGTCAAGGCCCGCCTGATCAAAAATTTTGGATATTGTGAAATTTGCGCCACCGACGCCCTCAACTTTGTGGCCTCCATTTTTGCCAAAGGGGATTCGGCCAAGTCTTGAGGTATCAGTTCGGGAGAAATTTTTATGGATCACCCGATCAAAAGAGACCACGCGCGGTTCCGCAAAATCATCCGGGGCAAAGTCAGGGATAACTTGGGAAAGTACATTTCCGAGGGGGAAATACCCAGTCCCAAGGGAGATAAGAACTATAAAATTCCCATGCCCAGCATTGAAACTCCCCGCTTTCGCTTCGGTGAACAACAACAAGGAGGACTGGGGCAGGGACAGGGCAAACGGGGCGAATATGTAGATGGGCCAGAAGATGGAGAGCAAACAGGCCCGGGGAAAGCGGGCAATCAGGAGGGGGAAAAGGCCCGGGATGTAGAACTTTCGCTGGAAGAACTGGCCTCCATTTTGGGAGAGAAATTAGAACTCCCCAACATTCAACCCAAAGGCAGAAAAACCCTGCTCAGCACCACCAATAAATACAAATCCATCGGCACGGTTGGCCCCAACTCTCTCAAACACTTCAAGCGCTCTTACCGCGAGGCCCTCAAGAGGCAAATTAGCAGCGGAACCTACGACCTCCAAAACCCCGTGGTCATTCCCATCAAAAAAGATATGCGCTACCGCAGCAACACCCAAGTCGTCGAAAATGAGCACGCCGCAGTAGTCATCTACATGATGGATGTTTCCGGCTCCATGGGCGACGAGCAAAAAGAAATCGTCCGCACAGAATCTTTTTGGATCAATTTGTGGCTCAAATCGCAATACAAAAATATAGACATTCGCTATATTATCCACGATGCCACCGCCAAAGAAGTCGATGAAGAGACATTTTTCAGCACCCGCGATTCGGGGGGCACTCTGATCAGTTCGGCCTTCCGCCTGTGCCATGAAATTATTTGCCAGGATTATGGCCCCCAAGAGTGGAATATCTATCCCTTTCACTTTTCCGACGGGGACAATTGGTCAACCGACGACACCAAAATATGCCTGCAAATTCTCGACCAACACCTGCTCCCGGTATGCAATGTTTTTTCCTACGGGCAAGTCGAAAGCCGCTATGGTTCGGGACAATTTTACAAAGATTTGCAAATGGCCTACGGAAACAACAACGATAAAGTCACTCTCTCTAAAATCAAGGGAAGGCACGCTATCCTGGACTCTATCAAAGATTTTTTAGGCAGGGGCAAATGACCACTCGAACCTGGCCACTCAATAAAGAATTGGCCCAATTAAAAGACGATATTCACCAATATGCCCTCGATTACGGACTCGATTTTTACCCCGTCATCTTTGAAGTTTGCGACTACGACACCGTTAATATCCTGGCCTCCCAAGGGGGGTTTCCCCATCGTTATCCCCATTGGCGTTTCGGGATGGAGTACGACCAACTCTCCAAATCCCACACTTATGGCCTCTCTAAAATTTACGAAATGGTGATCAATACCGATCCTTGTTACGCCTATTTGCTCAAGGCCAATCATTGGGTTGATCAAAAAATTGTCATGGCCCATGTCTATGGCCACGCCGATTTTTTCAAAAACAATGCCTGGTTTAAAAATACCAACCGCAAAATGATGGATGTCATGGCCAACCACCGCACTAAAATTAGACGCTATATGGACTTGCATGGCCAAGATAATGTCGAAGAATTTATCGATCGGGTGCACTCTCTGGAAAATTTACTGGATATTAACATTTTGTTTGAAACTCTCGAATTGCGCTATTCTCGCATGGAGAAAGAACGCCAATACAGAAAGCAGCGCCTGGGCCAAAATCAAGAAGTGCAAACCAATTCCGATGGGCGCAGCGAATATTTAAAAAGTTTTATGCGTTCCCAAGGCGGCCGCAAAACCTCTTCCAAGCGCAAATCCAAAAAAAATGATGCTAACAATCGCCAAACTCCAAAAAATTCAAACCCGCGCGATATTATGATGTTTCTCATTGAAAATGCTCCCCTCAAAGAGTGGGAGGCCGACATTTTGGGCCTGCTTAGGGAAGAGGCCTATTATTTTCTTCCCCAGCGCATGACCAAAATCATGAATGAAGGATGGGCCAGTTACTGGCATTCCACCATTATGACTCAAAAAGCACTCGGCCCCAGCGAAATCATTGATTTTAGTGACAAACACGCCGGGGTTATGGCCATGAGTCGCCAGCAAATCAATCCCTACAAAATCGGCATCGAGCTTTTCCGCGATATTAAATACCGCTGGGATACCGGGCGTTTTGGCAAAGATTACCAAGAGTGCAAAAGCATGGAGGAACGGGAAAATTGGAACCGCGAAACCTGTCAGGGCGATGAAAAAATTTTTGAAATCCGCAAAACACACAACGACATTACCTTTATTGACGAATTTTTTACCCAAGATTTTTGCCTGCGCCAACAATTGTTTACCTACGAATACGAACCCAGAATCGGCCGCTTTATCATCCAGGAACGCGACTTTGAATTGGTCAAGAAAAAACTTTTGGCCTCGCTGACAAATTTTGGCAATCCCGTCATAGAAGTTGAATCGGGCAATTATAAAAACCGGGGAGAACTGCACCTGGTGCACCAACACCAGGGCGTCGACCTGGATATGGCCCTGGCACACGATACCTTAAAAAACATTCATGGCCTTTGGGCAAGGCCAGTCAATCTGACTACGGTTCAAGAAAAAAAAGAAATCACTTTGTGTTTTGACGGCAAAGAAATGCACACTCTGAAAAGTTAAATTTAGCACCATTATGAAAAACAATAAAAATATTCTCGATTTGTGGGACATCACAATAGAAGAGCTTTCAGAAACTGTTGAAAATAACCCAAGCCTTAGAGGAATGATTTTGGGTTATCTCGCCGAAATAAAAGTCCATTCATATTTTACGAATAATCCTCATGTAACCAACATGCGCAAAGACAATGACCATGATCGAACCAAAAAAGGCGACCTCGTTATAAGCTATAAAGGATATGAATTTAAAATTGAGGTAAAATCATTGCAAACTGCTACAATAAAAGGCCATAGCAATGGAAAATTTACGGGCAAATTCCAGTGCGATGCAAGTGATAAAAGAACAATAGTTCTGAGAGATGGGTCTTTGTTTAAAACCACCTGCCTAAAATTCGGAGAATTTGATATTCTCGCTGTCAATCTTTTCCAATTTCAAAACAAGTGGGATTATGGATTCATTCTCAATGAAAACTTGCCGAGCAGTAACTACAAAAAGTATCCAACAACTGTCAGAAAACAACTTATTAAATCTCTCATCCCTATAAGTTGGCCTTTGCAAAGGCCATTTCAGAGTAATCCCTTTGTTTTACTCGACGAGTTGGTTCAACGGAAAGAATGTTAGAAAACTTTACTTTTTGTTTTTTAAATACCAAAAAATAGGAATGGTTTTTCCGGGCGTGCTCTTGCTTTACTAATCGGCTTATTCCTGGCCTATTATTTCTCACTAAAACAAATAAATCTTTTGTATAAAGGCCCATACTTTCAAAGGCCGAAATGATTTCAACATGAGTAAGCCGCTGTTTATTGGCACTCACCTCATCTTGACATTTCACAATAATTGTTCCGCCTTCCCTTAAAACTCGTTCGGCCTCTAACCCCGCGCGAATATACAAATCAATAACAGCGTTATGCCACTTTGGCCCCTCAATTGTTGTCTTTCCATTAGAGTAACTTTGACGAAACGCTACATGTGTCCCAGAACCGGCCAAATGGGACTGTTTCTTCCGATAGAGTCCTTCCATATAGGGGGGATCTAAAACAACACAATCAAGAGATTTATCCCTATAGGGAAGATTTGTGCAATCTATTCTGGTTCCCTTAATTTGAGAGTTTTTTATTCTATGGATATTACTTTTTAAATCAATATCAGAAATAAAAAGTCTATAACCATTCATATTAACATTTTTCCAAAAAACACCTTTTCCATAAGTTACATCTGCAATAACAGAACCAGGAGGTACATGCAACGACAAAATTTGAGGAAAAACTTGATCATTAGTTCCCTGGTGGGCCGAAGTCACCACATCAGTGGTCGGTTCACCTCCTTGAACTCTCACGCCTGTTTCTTTGGGCCTCATTTTTGTTTCACTAGGTTTCTTTGTGAAGTTAGACCGGACTCCCCAAATCGACATTGCCCACCGGACGGCCGCGGTTATTGTGGGGTTCCATGTAAAACCGAATCTTGACCCTGGGGTTAAAAGCGTACCCGTCTTTTCCCCGGATAATGTACTTGCACTTCTCCCCCCGGCCACTCTTGGGTTCGATGAGTTTTCTCAGGCGGCTCACGCTGGTGTAGATGAGTTTGTCGTGGATGAGGGGGTTGTACTCACCCTGCCAAATTTTCTTGACCAATTCATCCTTATCGTAATAATGCCCCGGATTGCGCGCCAATAAGAAGAGAATTTCCAACAGGATAAAGCGGTGTTTAAAATCAATGGTTCCCAAAACCCGCTCTTTGACTTTGCAGTTGACCCGATCGAGATAAATATCAACCGTGTTGTCGGTCACTTCCTTGACTTCATCGTCGAGCAGTCCACTCAAACGGCGAAAAGTGGTTTCGTCAACGGCATCGCGGGCCAATTGAAAAAGATCGAGGGCCTTTTCATAGCGCTCGCTGCGCTTGTAGACGATGCCCTGGTCGAGCAAAATGTGGCCAAATAAATTCCAACACTTTTTTTCCTGCAAGGCCCGATTGGCCAAACGGTAGCGGGATAAAGCGCGATCGTAGTGCTTCAATTCGGCCAAGGCCTTGGCCTGGTAAAAATAGGCCATGCCCAAAACATGGCCCTTTTCGACAACTTTAAGCAGGTCGATCACTTGATCAATAAATTTTAAACAATTCTCAAATTCTCTACAATGAAATGCGTTGACGGCCAGGGCGAGCAAGGTCTTTGACGACAATTCCGATTGGCCCTCCTCGCGGGACTTGCGGTAGGCCAGTTCGTAATTTGAATAGGCGGCCTTAAAATCGCCCTTATAGGTGTTGACCACTCCCAGATTGTAAAAATACTCGGCGTTTAAACTGGCCATGGAAGTAGTCAGGGCCTCGACCAGCCTTTTGGCCTCGTCGATATAGGCCCTGGCCTTGTCGTCTTCCAGTTTTTCAGAGGAAATGCGGATTAAAAAACCCAAAATTTTGAGGGTCTGAAAAATGCTGCTCGAATTTTCCAGGCACTGGTAAGCGCAAACAAAGTTTTCTTCTGCACGCACCAAATCGGATTTATCATAGTAAACCTTGCCCAAGTTATAAAAGGCCAGGCCCATTTGACTTTGTGCAAGGGGAAAATCGTTCCTCAAAGACTGGAGTGTATCAAAAGAGTCGACAAAACGGCCCTGCTCCAACAAGAGGGCCGCCACCAAAGAAAGATATTCCTCTCTCTCTTCGCCGGAATAAGTTTGGTTTTGAATGGCGGCCAAACCGGGAAGTTCAGCACCCGTCGACCTATTCTCTGGCCCAAGAACTTGGCCCAATACTACCTCCTGGCGGGCCAATTGTTCACATTGGCCAATCCTTAATTCCAAGATACAAAAACGGCACACAAAATGGCAAGAAAGCGTTGCAGTACACCCGCCGGCATTGAAGACAGAGATTCTAAGGGTGTATAATGGCCGAATGGAGTCCCATTGAATATGAGTACCGTCGAACTTGATACCATTCGCCACTCTTCGGCCCACCTCATGGCCCAGGCCATTCAACGCCTTTGGCCTAATGCCGGCGTTCAGTTTGGCGTCGGCCCGGTTATCGAAAACGGGTTTTACTATGATGTGGACATGGATCATCGCCTCAGCGAAGACGACCTTCGCCAAATTGAAAAAGAAATGAAAAGGATTATCGGTGAAAAACTCTCCGTTAAACGGCAAGTTATGCAACGCCAAGAAGCGATGGATTTTTTTTCCCAACATGGGCAGTCCTTCAAGGTCGAATTGATCCAGGCCATCCCCGAAGAAGAAGATATTTCGTGTTATCAGCAGGGAGAATTTATCGACCTTTGCAGGGGGCCACATGTGGAAAATACGGGACAACTCCCCACCAGTTTCAAACTCCTGCATGTGGCGGGGGCCTATTGGAGAGGCGATGAAAAAAGGCAGATGCTCCAGAGGGTCTACGCCGCCAGTTTTCTCTCCAAAGAAGACCTCAAGCAACACTTGCGCTTTTTGGAAGAGGCCAAAAAACGCGACCACCGCAAATTGGGCAAAGAGCTTTCCCTGTTTCACTTTGAAGAAGTGGCCCCGGCGAGTCCCTTCTTTATGCCCAAGGGTGCCATCGTCTACAACCAACTGATCGAATTTATGCGCCGGATTTACCGTTACTACGGTTATCAGGAAGTGATCACTCCCCAAGTGTTAGATAGCGATTTGTGGCACACCTCTGGCCACTACGAACACTACAAGGAAAATATGTATTTCAGTCAAATCGACCAACGGGAATACGCGGTCAAACCCATGAACTGCCCCTGCCACATGCTGATGTTCAAACACTACAAATATTCCTACCGCAACCTTCCCTTGCGCTATGCCGACTTTGGCCGCCTCCACCGCTACGAAAAGCACGGGGCCATCTCTGGACTGACCCGCGTACGCACATTTTGCCAGGACGATGCCCATGTCTTCATTGCCTTTGACGACATTCAAGAGGAAATCAAAAAACTGATGGAGATGTTTTTTATTTGCTACCAGCACTTCGGTTTTGAAAAAATTAAAGTCAATCTGTCCACCCGTCCCGAACCCAAAATCGGCGACGACTCCACCTGGGAACGGGCCGAAAGCGCTCTCAAGGGAGCGCTGGAAAACAGCGGGCACGAATATTGTGTCAAAGAGGGAGAGGGGGCCTTTTATGGCCCCAAGATCGATGTGGAAATTGCCGATGCCCTCAACCGCTACCACCAACTGGGCACTATTCAACTGGACTTTCAACTGCCCGAGAGATTCGACCTGACCTACACCGACAGCAACTCCCGCGAAGTGCGTCCGGTGGTCATCCACCGCGCCCTCTTAGGTTCGCTGGAGCGCTTTATGGGAATTTATATCGAACACACCGGCGGGGCCTTTCCCTTTTGGCTCGCACCCGAACAAGCGGTTATCGTACCCATTAAAAACGAGGTTCATGGCCCATTTTGCCAACAGTTGCACACCGAACTCGAACGGCACGGATTCCGCATCAGTCTCGACCAGAGGGAAGAATCTATGGGTTACAAAACCAGGCAAATTCAAAAGGCCAAAATTCCCTTTATGATTGCGGTGGGGGATCGGGAAGTTGAAGGCGGGCAAGTCTCCCTAAGGGCCTATGGCGAAAAGCGCACCCAAACCCTATCCCTCAAAGAACTGATCGACAAATTTACCCAACTGCAAAGTGAAGAAGTCCCCGCTCAACTGAGGCCAACCCCTTTAAATCTCTCCCTGCCTAAGGCCACGACGCCGTGAGGAAGTTGAATGTTTTGCTTCTCTGTGGTGGCGGAGGAGACGAGCACGACATTTCCCTGGCCAGTGCCGAATATTTTTGGCAAAAACTGGCGGCCCTCGACTTTGTGGAACCCCATTATGTCCAAATTGACAAAGAAGGTACGCGGCGAACCCGCGAGGGGGATGTGTGCGAATTGCGCAAGAGCGGGGAACTGGTTTGGTGTGCCAGTGGAAAAAGTGTGGCACTCGATTTCGCCATTCCCTGCCTGCACGGATACCCCGGAGAGACGGGGCACATCCAAAGCGTTTTTGAACTGATGGGGTTGCCCTATTTTGGCCCAGGCCCCGAGGCCAGTCAAACTTGTTTTAATAAAGTGACCGCCAAATTGTGGCTCGACGCCCTTCACATCCCCAACACCCCCTTTATTTTTTTTCACCAGGATGCGGACGACAGATACCAACGGGCCTTGGCCTTTTTCGAGCAATACCGTGGCGACATTTTTGTCAAAGCGGCCCAACAAGGCTCCAGTGTCGGCGTCTACCATGTCACCGATGCCTCCCAATTGGAAGAAAGCATCGATCAGGCCTTTCACCACTCGCCCTGCGTTCTGCTGGAAAAGGCCATGATTGGCCGCGAGTTGGAAGTTTCCGCCTACCAGTACAAGGGGAAACTCCACATCACGCCCCCCGGTGAAATCCTATGCCCCTCCAACAGCTTTTACGATCATTTTCAAAAATACAGCGAGGAGGGGAAAACCCGCACCCTGGTGGTGGCCCCCGATTTGAGCAAACAAATTGAGGAAAAAATCGAAAACTGCGCCCGCTCCGCCTTTGTGGGCCTCAGACTGCGCCACTTGGCACGCATCGACTTTTTGTTGGACGAGAGAGGCCAACCGTGGTTAAGTGAGATTAACACCTTGCCAGGACACACGCCCATCAGTATGTTCCCCTCCATGCTGGAAAACCATGGCCCCACTTATGCACAGTTTTTGGGCCAAATCATTTTAGAGGAAACAGATCGTGCCTAAACCTAAAACTTCCCACCCTATTCCCTTAATCGAACCTGACGATGCCGAGTACGCCAAGCAAAAGCTGCAAGATTATTACGCCAAAGATTTTATTCCCCCCGACAAAAAAACCTACCTCACCGACTTGAGAAAGGGGCAGGGGCCTTACCTGGGCGTTGAAACTGCCGGCAAAGAGGCCCACTACATTATGGATGCCGCCAGCCAAATTGCCTCTTTGGGACTGGGATTTAACGCCTCGGTGTTTATGGGCACTGCCCACTTTCAAGAGGCCTGGACAAACGACACCCAAGGGGAGCATTTCCGCGGCCTGTGGCGCGGGTTCAAAAGTTTTTTAAAGCGCCAAACCCATTTCCCCCAGTTGACGACTCTCTTGTGCAACAGCGGCTCCGAGGCCAACGAAGTGGCCTTGGGATTGTGTGCTCAAAGACGCCCGCACCAAGAGGCGCGCAAAGTTTTGGCCTTCGAGGGAAGTTTTTATGGCCGTACCCTCTTCAGTCTGTTCAGCACCTGGAGTCCGGGCAAACGGGAACCCTTCCAAATTCCGGGCCTGGAAACCGTTTTTTGCCCCTACCCCGAACTGGAGGGCAGCGAAATAGAGTATCCTTTTCCCCAAGAGTGGCGCACATTTTGGGAAAACGCCCCCGATACTGGCCTGAATGTGCCCGCGGAATGGCCCAGTGAGGCCACTCTGAAAAGAGAAATTGATTCTCTTATGAGCGTTCGCCGCGAACTTTTATCGGGACAAATTTTCGCCATCATCATCGAACCCATGCAGTGTGAAGGAGGCGACCGCTACAGTTCTGGCCGCTTCCACACCGCCCTTTTGTCAATGGCCAAGAGCTTTCAAGTGCCTTTGATCTACGACGAAATCCAGACTGGGTTTCACCTGGGACAAACTTTTTTCTGGCACCGGCAATTTCACCTTAAAAGCAGCAGTGGCGAGGCCCTCTATCCCGATTATGTCACCTGTGCCAAAAAGGCGCAAAGCGGACTGGTATTGTGCTCGCAGCACCTCCAACTTGCGGAATGGGAACGGAACGGACACATTCATGTCGCTTCAGTAATCCGTGGTTATCAGCACGCCCTGGCGCTGGAACAATCCCGCGACCGCATCCACCAACTGGAAAAAAAGGTTTGGAAGAGACTGAACGACTTTATAGAGGCCCATCAAACATTTGTCGAGAGGCCACGCGCCCAAGGTCTGGCCTTTGCCTTTGACCTGAAAGATGCTTCTCAAATACAGCTTTTTGTTGGGCAACGATTTGCCCATGGCCTACTCTACTACCCGGCGGGAGAGAAAACTTTGCGCTTCCGCCTCAACACCGCCTTTTCCGACGCCGATTTGGATTTTTTATTTGAACGGCTGGAAACTTTAGCACAAAAGATTTTTTTAAAGCGCGATCTGCCTCCATCCGCGGCCCACCCCACTTCTTCCAGGCCGATGGGACAACAAACCGACGAACTCTACCAATGGCACGAGCTGCTTTTGCGCACGCGCTGGAATGTCTTGCACGGCAAACGCCTCTCCGAGGCCTCATTGCTCGCCGGGATCAACCAGATCATGCACTCCCAGGGAAAATTGTGCCCGGGCGAAGAAATCATTTTGGTGGACGACAAAAATTATCCCCAATACAACGGCCCCATTCAAGAACTGCAACGGCTGAGTTACGAACCCGCCCGCCAGACCAGGGAAGAGATTTTCAAGGCGGCGGCATCCAGCGCTCTCAACCTCTGTCTGGTGCTCGAATCAAGGGAGGCCCCAGATGGGCAATCACGGGAACTCAAGGCGATCAGCTTTAGCTCCCTTCCCAAAGACCACTCGGCCACGAGCGGCGTCCGCCAAGACCCCCATTTTCTCGACCTCAACGGCCTGTATGCAATGGATACCACTGTTCATCCCCAACACCGCCATTTGGGCCTCGGCCGCCCGATGAAATACGCCCTGGCGGCCCTGGCGATGAACCGGGGAATTGAACGCATCCAAGGCCGCACACGCGACAAAGTGGCGGCCAGCATGCTCTCCATCAACCTCTCTCTGGGGGCCTACGAACAATCCTATCTGAGAGAAGACTACCGCGACTCCGGGCCATACCGCGATGTCTTCTACTACACTTCCCCTCTCCAATGGAAAAAAACTCCACCGCGCCTGTCGGACAGAATCAACGCCCCATTGGGCCTCTCCCATCTCGATTTCGATCATGTGATGGAACAACTCCCCAGTTTAAACAATAAAATTTGCCTCTCTAATTTTGTCGGCAGACGATTCCTCGACCTATTGAAATCAATTGCCGAGCAAGTGCGGCCCGAGTTGCGCCACCTCTACAGCGCCAGCGGGCAGGCCGAGTGCACCGACAAAATTTTTAAAAGTTTGTGGCACTATGGCCGCCGTCAAAAGCGCACTCTCACCTTTGAGGGGCATTGCTTTGGCCACGGAACCTTTTTGGCCCGCGCTCTGAGCGGGACACCTTCCCCCCATTTTGCGGTGGACATTTTGCCCCAAGAAGACCTGGCATGTGTACGGGAAGCGATCGAACAAAACGACATCATGGCGGTGTGGATCGAACCCCTCCGCCAGCAGGATTTAAGGCCAGTCCCCCTCGACTTCCTCAAGGGCCTAAAAGCACTTTTGGCAGAGCGGGGGATTCCCCTGGTCTACAACGAAACCGCTGCCCAATCGTTTAGCTATTCTCAAGAACACTATTTCGCCTCCGGCAATCCCGACATTGCACCCAATGCCAGCTTTGCCTTTCTGGGAGGCCAGTCGGCCATGGCCATGCTGGAGCGACAATTTTTCGTGGAAAAACCGCTAATGATGATCTCCACTTGGGACGGCGACGAGTTGAGTTTGGGACAATACCATTGGGCCATGCAATACATTTTGTCCGATCCCCAACGCTTTTTTGAGATGAGGGAGAAATTCCACCAGGCCCTCACCCGCAAACTCTCTTCCTATCCCGTCGAACTCAAAATCAAAGACGGCCGCGGAACTTTTTGTGGCCCCGTGCCGGTTTCCCTCCAACGCCTCTTCCGCCGCCAATGTGGCCAAGGCCAGGTCTTTGTAGTCGATCCCAGTTATGCCGAGATGGAGAATTTTCTCACTCAAGACATTTAGAACCTAAAAGTTGTTTGTCCGTCTCGCTATTTCAAATTTTCGAGGTGAAGTATGATCTGATCGATTTGGCCTATCAAATCAGGGATGTCATTCCGCGCAGAGTTCCATATTATTTTATTGTCTGCTTCGCTATAAGCGTGAATTAAAATATCTCTCATTCCGGCCATTTTCTTCCAAGGAATGTTTGAATGAGTTTCTCTCAATTCATTTGATAAGTTTTTTGTGGCCTCCCCTATAATTTCAAAAAGTCTTGCTACTGATAAATGTTTCAACATGTCAGAATCAAAATCATCAAATGTAATGTCTGCTGTAATTTTTTTAATAGAATTTGAGGCATCAAAAATATCTTTTAACCAACCTAGGTCTTTGCGTTGTATAAACTTATTTTGCTTGCTCATAAATCACTTTCGCCTCTCCGAGTATTGATTCCCTTTTGTAAGGGTTATTATTTTTTTCTATAGACCTCTTGCTAAAAAAATCAACTTTTCTTCCAAAAATCTTTTTAAGTTCGCTCTTCATATCCAATATTTCCCATCCCCAACAAGACTCTGGCGAAAAAACATAGAGCATATCAATATCACTTTTATTGAAATCGAAATCTTCTCTTAGAATTGAGCCAAATACAGAAAGTTCTTGAATTTTCCATTTTTGGCAAAATTTCTTTATTTCTTCAAAGGGGAAGTCTATTGCTAACTTTTCCATAGTTAAAATTGTAATAGGCCGAATATATTGCTGCAACTATTCTTTTTTGTCTGAACTGGGATTTTTTCTTGGGTTTGGAGTAGAATCATATATGCTCACATTACCGAGAACTGTTTAAAAGCTGCTTTGCCCGATCTTTGCAGGAAACCGCCTGGCCCCAGATGTGATCGTTTTTTAGGGTTTGGCCGAAGGCCACCATCTTCCGGTTTGCAATTCTCTTTTTTCTCAGAAAAGATGATTCGGCCGCAAGACTAAATTCTTGATAAGCTATATCGACTTCACTTAGGCCCTCGGCCACTAAAGGACGGTAAAGATCACATTCGAGTTGGAGGGTTTGGCAGAGGGAATCCAATTCCTTATAGGCCCTCTTAGGCCCTTTGAGGTAAGAAAAAAGTTCGTCATCCAACGCTTTGATACGGCCCTTCAGGGGAAAATCCCGGTTCAAGGCCGCGTGGAGCATGGCGCGCACAAAACGAATGTGTAGGGCCGATTCAAAAGCATCTCTCGGGGCCTTGTGAAAAAACCGCAGTTCCATTCTCTTCTCTTCTGGCCGAACAAAACGGAATCTAGGTTTCCAGGATATTTTAGAATTGAATTGATCAATGTCTTCGGCCAAAAACTCTTTGGGAATCACCTCTTGAAAATAGGGGATCATATTGATTGGAAAGTGGCGCGTTTTGCCTTCGAGTAAAGAGTTAAAGTAGCGTTCGTTGTAGAGCATCTCCTTGAGTTCTGCCTCGCTTCCGCGAAAATCTTTGAGTTCCTTTAAAAGATGATCACTTATTGCAAAGTGTAAATAATCTCCGTTGCTAAACATGAGTTCGATAATCTTTCGGTATTGGTGGTAGAGAGTGAGGAAACGGGCCACTGCCTTAGGATTTCCCTCAAAGGGGGCCAAGTCTACATTGATGTGCCCTCCTCCGGCCTGAAGAGGGTCGGGAGTAATGTTGAATTTCTTGAACACTTTATAAACTGTTTCAATTTCCCAGACTTTGGGGACAAATTTTGCGGTGGAAACTTCCAAATGCCCTCCGCGCACACTTTCCTCGACAACTTCTCCCGCATCATCGTATCCCCTCAAAATCCCGTCCCAATCCACGCTCCAACTTCGGCCTCGCCCGTCCAGGAAAGCGTAGGAGGTTCCCAGACCATGCCCATGGCCTCCGGCCTTTTTTTGAATCTCCCCGGTTCCTCTCAGGCCCAAAGACAATTCCCGGGCAATTTCTTGCATAAGTTCCTGCCTCTGCTCATTCCATGGAAAGAGATAACGCTCTTTTGTATCAGAATTTTCTGTTGTATCTTGAATGTATGCGTAGGTTTCTATGGGAAACCGGCCAGTGTATTCGACACCTAAGGCAATCTTATTGACATCCACAGCGTCTTTTTGGGACGAGGACGGCCTGTAAGAGAGAATTTTTCCGATGCGCTCTCTAGGCCTGGGCCTTAGGGCAAATTCCATATCGTTGGCCAAAGCAGCAGCATTGACCCAATTGTGTTGCAGATGAAGGAGGGCAAGTTTTCTGGATTCCTTATCTCCCTCTATTTTGGCAATTTCTTCAATAAATCTTTTGCTCAAAAATTCCAAGGCCTTAACTTTAGCTTCCGCTAAATAAGGAATGTCTCGCCAAGCAATTAAAGGGGCCAGCATCAACCTATCATAATTTGCGGCATCGGTCAGATTGTAAAAGGCCTTTTCGGCAATCTCTTTGGACACTCCAAAACGATCGGCCAATTCTTCCACTTGGGGAACGGAAGCAGGCGCATCCCAATCCCAAGAAAGGATTTGGCCCATGCCCGATAAATCTTGGGATAAAACCCTTGCGACTTCAGCTTGATCGTAAAGGCGATTTGATAAAAGAGAATAAGGATTCTTGTAAGTTGTTATCACTTGTCTAAGCCGAGAACTGATTTTTTGCTGCCTTAAAGAAAAATCGTTGTGAGATATGACAAAATGCAATTCATGGTCAATCATATTATCGGAAATGTCCAATGTCCTTCTCAGCCATGCCATCAGTTTTTCACGATCTCCATAACTTTTTTGATTCTCAAACTTAAGCCCCCAATACAATTTTTCTTCGCTGGAAATATTGCAGAGAGAGATACCAAACTGTTTGGCCTTGAGCTTGTGCTGAGGCATAAAATGCCACTCCCCATCGTAGGTAGATGAGATGCCAGTGCCTTCAAGTCCCGGAAAACTCCCATAAAAAATGTCCTGGGCCACAGCATCCGGAAGAGAGGCCAAAGGGATATCCCCCTTCTTTTTTTCTCGCTCCAAAAAAACCTTCCATCGCAATTGATAATTTCCCGGTATCTTTCCACTACCTTGTTTAGAAAAAAATTGTTTAGAAAAAAGTTCTTGCAAAAATAATGCCCGCTTTTCTGGAGAGAGAGACTGAACCAACTCATCCAAAGTGGCACTGCTCGGTGACACCAAATTTAAGATGCCGTGGGAATAACCGAAATAGATCAAATTCCATTCACCTATTGTTTCGGAATACCTCACGCTTGAATCCACACTCTCCTCTAAAAGCCGGGAATAGATTTCATAGGCCGAAGGGCCTTCTTGTGCCTGGGTGTGGGTCGAGAAAAGGAGAGCAAAGAGGATGGCGGCGATCATAAAATTTCTCTGGCCAATTTTTGGCAGGGAACCGCACGGCCCCAAACATGATCGTTTTCCAGAATTTGGCCCAAAGTGGCCATTTTCTTGGCCGCAGTTTTCTCCAATTCTTGAAGAGATTGGCCACTCATTTGCCTCTCCAAATCCACCCCGCTCAATCCTTCGGCCACCAAAGGGCGGTAAAGGTGACATTCGAGTTGGAGAGTTCGGCAGAGAGAATTGAAATCGCGAAAGGCCTTTTGCGGATACAAATGAGGGGCGGCCGAATTAAACTCTGGCCAGGGGAGGCCCTCCAGGGAAAAGTCTTCGTTGAGGGCCGCGTGGAGCATGGCCCGCACAAAACGGATGTGCAGGGCCGACTCAAAGGCATCTCTGGGAGCAGCAAAAAAGCGCAATTCAATCCTCTTTTCCTCCGAACTGACAAAACGAAATCTAGGTTTCCAAAGTACGGTAGGGTTTGCTTGATCGACATCTTCTGCGAAAAATTCTTTGGGGATCACCTCTTGAAAATAGGGGATAATATTGATGGAAACATAGCGAGTCTTGGCGTTGGGTGAAGAGTAAAAATAGCGCTCGTTATAGAGCATTTCCTTGAGTTCTTCCTCGGTTCCGCTAAAATTTTTGAGTTTATTCAAGAAATGCTCACCTATGTAAAAAAAGTTGTTGGGACTTCCAAACATCAAGTGGATGATCTCCTGGTATTGGTGGAAGAGGGCCAAAAAACGGGCCACCGCCTTGGGCCTTCCCTCAAAGGGGGCCAAATCGATATTGATATGCCCTCCCCCGCCCTCAGACTGGGAGGGAGTAATGTTGAATTTTTTAAAAACACTGTAGACCGCCTCGACTTCCCAGACTTTGGGAACAAATTTTGCGGTGGAAACCTCCAAGTGCCCTCCCCCCACACTGCCTTCCACAATGTTTCCCGCCTCATCGTAAGTTCTCCGAATCCCGTCCCAATCCACCCTCCAACTTCGGCCTTGCCCGTCCAGAAAAGTGTAGGAATATCCCAGGCCATGCCCATGGCCTCCGGCCTTTTGGTG
Organism: Bacteriovoracaceae bacterium; assembly: GCA_965243145.1. GTDB lineage: Bacteria > Bdellovibrionota > Bacteriovoracia > Bacteriovoracales > Bacteriovoracaceae > CBDBLK01. The sequence goes on along the minus strand of CBDEUB010000002.1, from coordinate 2,182,337 downwards.
AACCTCTCCAGTCCCTCGAAGCTGGCGAGACAATTCACGGGCCACCCCTTCTATCACTTCCTCCCTCTCCTTATCCCACGGGAAGAGGAAATAATGTTTTTCATCGGGATTTTCCGGCGCTTTTCCGGTGTAGACATAAGTCTCTATTGGAAAGCGGCCAGTGTACTCGATCCCGAGGGCAATCTTGTTGACATCTACGGCATGGGGGGCATTTTCACCGGAAGAAGGGGGCGCATAAAAGAGGGCCTTCCCAATTGGCCCACGGGGCCTGGGGGTGAGAGCAAACTCTATATCCTCTGAAGAAGACGAAGCATAGGCCCAAATCCTCTGCAACCTAAGCATCTGCGATGCCAGGGATTCCTCGTCCCCTTCGAGTTTGGCGCTTTCTTGAATAAAGGTTCGACCGAGGGATTCCAAAGCGCGGGCCTTAGATTCCCCCAAAAAGGGAATTTGTCGCCAAGCATTTAAAGGAACCAGCAGGTTTGCACCCCAAAACTCAAAAAGTTTTCTGGCCTGGGCAATATTGTGTAGGGCCTTTTTGGCCGTCTCTAAGGATACTCCGAAACGATCGGCCAGTTCCCGGGGCGTCGGGACAGAAGCAAGGCCACTCCAATCCCAAGAAGATAACCTACCGATGCCTGATAAATCTTGAGATAAAATTCTTGCCGCCGTTGCCTGGTCGTTCAAGCGCATGGCAACAATATCGTCAAAGGGCATCCTCCCATAGGAATTGATCACCTTTAAAAGGTGAAGCCTTATTTTTTCCTGCTTCGAGGAAAAGTCACTGTTAAACTCCATCATGTGAAGTTCCCTTTCGGCCGCCAACGAATTGGGTAGGCCCAGCACTTTTCTCACCCACCTGAGCATCTCCTCAAAATCCCCATAGCTCTTCTGGGCGGGAAAAATGAGAGTCCACTCCGATTCATCCCCATGGACACCTAAGTTGAAGGCAAAATTTGTAGAAGAAAACCCAAGGCCAAACTGTTCGGCCTTGAAGTTTACACCGGGGGCAAAACGCCATTGTTTACCGTAGGTGGATGAAAGGCCAATCCTCTCAAGTCCCGGAAAATTTCCGTAAAAAATGTTCTGGGCCATCTCCTCGGTGAGAGATGCCAGGGGAACATCCCCCTTTTTATTTTCCTCCGCGAGAAATTTTCTCCACGCCTCCTGGAAGTCGCCCGGTGTCCCGCCTCCATCTTTTTTGGCAAAGAACTCTTCTAAGAACAATTGCTGATTTTCCGAGGTGAGGGACTGAATCAACTCATCGAGAGTGTCACCACTCGGAGATATAAGGTTTAACAGGACATGAGATCGGCCTGTGCGCACTAAAATCCAGTTGATGGGCATTTCCTTGGAATATTTCACCCTCGCATCCACACCTTCTTCTAAAAGCCGGGAATAAATTTCATAGGCCGAGGGATTCTCTTGTGCTTGGGCCGAGACAAGGAGGGTAAAAAGGATGGCGGCGATCATAAAATTCCTCTGGCCAACTGGCGGCAACTCGCGCCCCTGGGAGAGGCATAATATTTTAAATCTGTCACAACCTCCGACCGACTCGCCCATTGGGCCACTAAGCGGAGCATTTTCTGCCGCCCCATAGGGGTACGGGCACTATCTTGCACAAATTTTTTTGCAAGTTCTCTCAACTGCTGTTTTTTCTCACGGGATAAAAAAGGAGCGTCCTGCCAGTTCCACAGGGGGGCATAGTAGAGGTGGTGAAACTCCGGCAAGTACTCCTCCCAGTGGTATTGGGCCAACCTCACCGTCTGCCTGTCGAGACCAAAACGGTTCTCCAGATTTTGCAAGTCGTGGGGCCAAGGGCGAACTAGCACCCAAGAAGAGGCGTCCTCTAAGTCATCCCAATGGCCTTCGATCACCCGGGATGCCGTCACCGTGAGAACAAACCGCCTCAAGGGAACATTTTTCATCCCCCGCCTAAACTCAATGCCGTAGAGGCCCTCTCCCCAGCGCCGGGGTTCCGTTCTCAAAATGCCCCTCTCTTCCCAATCGCCGGCGTCGGCGTGAACCCTTTTCCAAACCACGGTATCGGGGACATCACTCTCCCTCTCTATGGCGTCCGTGGCGATCAAGGCCTGAAGAGTTTTGAAAAGTTCAGCGGCCTTTTCATCATTGAACCCGGAGACCCTGGGAAAGACGATCCTCTGGTGTCCAGGCGCTCCAAAAAGTCTGTCTCCCGTTTTGAGTTCCTCCCGAAACCAGCGAATCATTCCCTCAAATTCCCCGTAACTTTTCTGCGGCCTAAAGTGAATCTCCCAAGACTTCCCGTCTTTATAGACCGCTTCAATGTAGCGCTGGGCCTGGCCAAAAATGGGCCTCCAAGGTTTGTCAAAATAGAAGCGGCGACTCTTAAACCCCCTGTTTTTCAATCCAGGCATATCTCCGTTAAAAATCCACCGGCGCACTTTGGGATGGAGAAAAGAAAAGGGCGAATCATCGGTCATCACAATCCAGGCCTGCCAGGCCCGTTCCAAAATATCCGGAGAGGCCCTCTCCGCGTTCCTCAAACCAATTTGTTCCCAAGAAATGGCCTTAATATTCCCGTGAATATCCCGCACTTCTCCCTCGACTCTATAATCCCCACTCTCGTGGTAGTGAGTAAAAAAATCCCGCAAAAAGCGAGTTTGATTTGCCGGAGAGAGGGTTTCTAAGAAGTTCCGGAGAGTCGCCCCGCTGGGAGAGGCCACCCGGGTGAGGATCGCCGTACTTCCTTCTTTTTCAGCACCCCAGGTAAGGCCAAAGTCGTGCCCGGGGTGAACACTCTTGCCCTCTTCGAGAAGCTGCTGCCAAGTATAATTATACCGAACCGAGGCCCAGGGAGAGGGCAATACTTGAAATCCAATTATCAAACAAAAGAAAAGGCCACGCATGGGCCTTACTTAGTAAGGAGGCCTACCCTATGTCAAAATTGAGGTGGAAATCAGGTAAAAAATACTCGTTTATGCATAGCGACTAGAAAAACGCCAAAGAAGGCCAGTAAAAGGACATTTTTTAAACGGAGGAACTTGCTGTGCTCTTTTTTGATCGAAAAATGCTTTTTCTTGCCACTGTGGCCCTGAACCTGTTGGCCCCTGCAAAGACAACTGCCAGTGCCTTTGGCATGATCGCCACCTGTCACCGGAATGTGAAACTTATCCTCAGTGCCAATAGCAACCTATCTGACACTTTTCACGCCGACAAAGTAAAAAATGTACCCAACGCCTTTTGGGTAGAGGCCAATTCTTTTTGGGCCGAGCGAAGTTACCATCAAGCAGTCAAGGCCGATTACTACCAGTCCATGGTCGATCGAGGACTTTGGCCGGCCAACCCTGAAATCCAAAGACAAGAGCAAGGTTTGCGCGACCTTTTGGAACTATACAGGGAGAGAACGCGGGATACGGCCCAAAAGCATGGCCGCCTGATCGCTCTCAGGAAAATGCACAATCTCGACATAGAAAATAAGATAGAACTGATGAATAAAACTAATCGGCGTGCAGGCGGTTATGCATACAATAATTTTGTCGATTGGAAAACTAACGGTCTACAAAGCTACCATTTGATAAGGAAACTTTTTGGCCATGCCCTCGACCACCTCATTGACTTGGACAAATTACACCGACAAACCCTGGAAGCGGCCAAAGGTGACCGCCAAGTGACCAACAATATGGATCTTTCATCTATGTCGGATCTCTATTTTCACGAACGCAATATTAAGAGAAGAGACACCGCCAAATACGGCAAAATAGAATTCATCAATTGGCCAAAAAAATTTGACGGCCTGGAAGACTTTTACCAACTGAGAATCTCCAACACAAAAAAGAAACATAGCGTCGCAAGTTCTAAAGGGTACTACGAAAATGCACAACGCGCAAACTATGGTTTTCAAGAACGCTTCCCCATTCTCGTCATGGAACTGGTGGGCGAGGCCTTGCACGATGTGATCTTCCAACTGGAGGCCAGAGGAAATCGTTTGCTCCCCGAATTGAGAAATGAAATTCGTGCCCTGGAGAAAAGCGTGGGAGACGATTTGAGTACTTTTAGTTCCCTGTGGAGTGATGCCAGAAGGGAAATTGTCGAACGCTCGGCAGAATTGACTCGTCTCAGAGTTGAAGAATATGATATACTTTCCAGGCAGACATTCGATTTAGACGGCATCAGTGAAAGAGAACTCTTCCAAAAATTTCAATCCCAGGCCTCAGCGGAACGCACCTCCAACTGAACGCTCAAATGGAGTTTGAATGTCGCGTCCGCGCACTGATTTTGCAAAATCTCAAACTCCACCTTCAGCGCCAAGTTGGCCATACTGAATTGAGAGAGGCCTATCACTACGCCGTCTTGCCTGCGGGAAAACTCTTCCGCCCTTTGCTGACGGCCGCCGCCTTTGAAGACACTCAAGGTGATGCGATCCAAGAACTGGCCAGGCCCTTTTCCGATTTGGCCCTGTTGTGTTCCAGCGTGGAAATCCACCACGCCTACACTTTGGCCCACGACGACCTTCCCTGCATGGATGACGACGATGTAAGGCGCGGGCGGGCGAGTTTGCACAAGGCCTTCGGCGAATGGCAGGCGGTGCTCACCGGCGATGGCCTACTCAACGCCAGCTACGCCCTGACAGCACAACTGAAAACTCCCCACGCAGACCTGATCCGCAAAATAGGCGCATGGGCACTCGGCCCCAAGGGCCTGATCGAAGGCCAGGCGCGCGACCTCTCCAGTAAACCTTCCCCTGGGCCTTCCCTCGCCGAACTCTTGGAAACTTACCGGCCCAAAACTGCGCGCTTAATCCAGGTTTCCCTCATCTCTGGCCATCTTTGCGCTTCGAGCACTCAAGGCCAAACCTGCTACAGAAAGGCATTGTGGTGGTGGCGGGCCGGCCTCAAACTGGGCCTGGCCTTCCAACTCCTGGACGACCTTGTGGAGTGTACGCGTCCCTTTTCCGCCCACGAAAAAAAGGTCAACCCCTGGCCACACTATTTTGACGAATGTTTGCAGCACTTAAATGCAGCACTCGCTTTTCTGAACTATACATCCGAATTGGCCCCCGCTTTTCACTCCATCTTTCAAGGATTTTTACAAAAGAGCATCGCCACATTGAAATGGGAACAAACCCGTTTTGATAAAAATCAAATTTCAGCGGCGGCCAATGTTCTCAAACATTCCCTAAAAACGAAATTGGAATAAGTTGAAATAAAAACGGGGAAAATCGGACTTGCGGCCAAAGGGGCCAGTGCCAAAAGGGTGCAGTTCCCCCTCTGGCCTCGGCCTCAAGTTTCTCCCGGGACTCCAAAGTTGGGCCTCAAAGCGGTCGTAGTAATGGGCATCGGGAGCAATGTCTTCTTGGCCAGAAAGATTGGGGCCTTGCAGGCCTCTCTGCCTGGCCAAGTAATGGGAACCCACCACATAACCGCCAAAGAGCAGTCCTGCGTACAGCCCAAGAGAAGCACCCCGTGAAATGCTACGGCCGTCTTTGTGAAAGGCCAGAGACGCGGTTCCCAACAAAAAACCACCTACCGTGCCGTAAAGGGCCATTACCGCCACCGCCTTCACTCGCGGATCTATTTGCGCCCGCACCGGAGGCGAATAGGCCGCCAGCGATAAAGCACAGAAAATAACAAAAACGGCAAATCCCTTCACTTAGTTTAGGTTAGAAGGGCCAAAAATATTTGACAAGTTTCTCGGACTGGCCAGCGAAATTTTAGCGGGGCGATCAAAGAGCAAGGAACACAAGTGCGCACTTCGCCTAAGCCTCGCATTTTGACGATAAGACAAGTCAGGGATACCCGACTTCACTTCGCAAAATTCCAGTGTGCCGTTGGGAAGCAATCTGGCCAAATCGACCTGGCCACAATTTCTCTCCCTCAAAAGCAATTCGCTCAAAACCAGGGGCGTTCCCGTGCGGTGAAAACGGCGGGAAAGCGCCAATTCCAAGGCCAGGCCTTTAGATTTTCTCTTGAAGGCCATTTAAAGCACTCCCCGAAAAGTTTTGCGATGCTCGGGCGTCACCCCCAAACGGCCGATGGCCTCTTTGTGTTGCTTTGTCGGATAACCGGCATTGTGGGCAAACCCGTACCCGGGCCAGCTTTGATCCAGCTTTTGCATCAGAGCATCCCGGTATTCTTTGGCCACAATACTGGCAGCACCGATGGCCAGCGATCGGGAATCGCCCTTCACCACCGCCCGCGCCCACTCTTTGCCCTTCCAGGAAGTAGGCAAGTGTGGCCCATCAACGAGAACACAATAGGGCATCCCCGCAAGGCCCTCTTTTTGCAAGAGCGCCCGGTGCAATTTTTCAAAGGCCAACTGCATGGCCTCCAAACTGGCCTGTAAAATGTTGATTTGATCGATTCTGGCGGGGGGATTTTCCGCCACGCTCAGGCCCATTCCACACTGGGAGGTGAGAGGAAACAAGCAGGTATTGGCCCCGGTGAGGTTTGAAATGGGAATCCCCCAGGCATTGATCTTTTCCCGGCGAGTCTGGCCAGTCAGTTTTTTGCTGTCGGTGACACCTTGCCTGGCCAGGTATTCAAGGCCTTGTTCGATATGGCCCCACAATGATACCGCAGTGGCCACCACCGCACCGGCCAAAGGCCCCCGCCCTGCCTCGTCAATGCCATACAACACACGGGGCCGGGTACGGGACAAAATGTCGCGCTCCCACTCAGGAATTGCAGTTCCCACACTTATCGAGATTTTTTCGAGGCGGCCGGTTTGCGCTCATAGTCGATAGCAATGCGCGCCGATTTTCCAGAGCGATCGCGCAAATAATAGAGCTTGGCGCGTCGAGATTTACCTCTCTGATCGATGGCCACTTTTTCAATATTGGGAGAGTGGAAGGGAAAGACCCGCTCGACTCCGACTCCGGCGGAAACTTTGCGCACACGGAAATGGCCCTCAATGTTCCCACGCCGGCGAATGGCGATGACAACACCTTTAAAAATCTGGATACGGCCCTTGTCTCCCTCTTGAACACGGGCGTGAACACTAACCGTGTCACCAGTTTTAAAAAAGGGAATCTTGGCGGCCTTGGGGTTGGCGTGATCTTTTTTCACCAGTTCTAATAAATTCATTTCAAACTCCCTTATAACTGCTCACACTTCAGGCCATCTTGTGGTTCAGCTTCGCCATCGCTCCTTGCGACATGCAAAGAGCATGCCTCAGTCGCTCTGTCTCGCTTTACCCCAATCTGACCTAAATTGCGAACAGTTACCCTGCTTTTATCATAGTTGATCATCAGGTTGTGAATTATACTCCTTGTTCACCGCCTCGCCGGTAGTTAAGCGGTCGAGGTAAATGGCCACTGCCGAACGAACGGACAAATGGTTGTAATCACCGGGCATCCTCCCCGAAATGGGCCTTAATGTAAAGTCGGATCGTTCAATCAGCGAAGAGTGAAGTCCCCAACCAGTGCCAAATAACAAAAAATAAGGGGCCTCGTCAAGATGCATTTTGTGCGCCATGGAACGGCAAGAGTGATCAAAACTCTTCAAATTGGCCCCGGTGGCGACCAGTCGTGGATAGGCCCCTTCTTCCGCCTCTATAGCTCGACAGGCCTCATCTAAATCCATTGCCAGGTACGCCAGGCCAAGGGCCTCACCACGATCGGGATGCGCACTGCACACTCCGCTTTTATTCCAGTGCCCGAGGATGCGCCCCACCAAATCATGCTGCGCCCGCAAAGGAGTGACGATAAAATACTTCTTCACACCAAAAGTCCGGCAACTGCGGGCAATGTCGTGAATGTCTAAATTGGTCACTGAAGTGGCCACCAACTCCCCCTGTTTATTTTTGACCGGATGGTGAATCAGGCCCAAGTAGAGATTCACTGCCGCCCCTCCCGTACTTCCCGCTCCAAAAGGCCCGGGCGATACCGGCGGGTGAGGCCCAAACTCTCGCGGCGGCGATACTCTTCGATATTGCGGTGGTGGCCACTGGTGAGCACTTGGGGAACCTCCAGGCCTTCAAACACGGCGGGGCGGGTGTACTGGGGACACTCCAAAAGTTGATGCTGGTAACTCTCGCTCTCGGTGGATTCGCCGTTTCCCAAGACGCCGGGAACCAGACGCAAACAGGAATCCAAGTAGGCCATGACGGCCAACTCGCCACCGCTCAAAATAAATTCTCCCAAACTGATAAACTCGTCGACTTGGGTTTGCAAAAAGCGCTCGTCGATGGCGCGGTAGCGGCCACACACAAACACTAAATCCTTGTCGCCCTCCACAAACCAACTCTGGGCCTTATTCCGCGCCATTTGGGCATCCCAAACTGGGCCGCGAGGGGAGGGAGCGACGATATGCAACCGTTCGCGCCCCCGGGGGCCATACCCTCCCGCCTCGACGACTCCTTCCCACAAGGCCCGCTGGAGAACATCGGCCCGCATGACCATACCTGGCCCTCCACCATAGGGAGCATCGTCTACATCTTTGACTCCCTTGGGGGCATAGTCGCTAATCAGTACGGTGTTTAACGAAATACCTGGCCCGCGCTCTCCCCGCAGTGCCTGGCCCACCACTCCCACCTGGCAAAAGGCCTTAAAAAAATCGGGAAAGAGGGCCAAAACCCAGACTTTTCGTTTTGGCATCAACTACACCACCTCGGGGGGATTGACTTCGATCCACCCCGCTTCCACATTCACGGCGGGAAAAAAGGCGTTTACGAAGGGGAGTAAAAACAGGGGTTTCCCCGCCCGATCCCGAATGTCCAACAGGGTTTGGGCGGTATTGTCCAGCGACTGGACCACCATTCCGAGTTCCCGCTTGCTCCGGTGGTCGATCGCTTTGAGTCCCAACAGGTCGGCCAGATAAAACTGCCCCTCCCCGACAGGCAAAGGGGGAAAATCCCGACGCTCTAAAAAGAGGTCAAAGGGAATCAGGGCCTCAATCTGATCGCGACCTTCCACGCCCTCCAAGCAGGCCACCCGCTTGCCGCGGGAGAGTTCCCGCAAAGTATAACACCGCCCTTGGGAAGGCAGTTCGCTCTGGGGGCCGAAGGGCCTGAGTTGCACCCGCATTTTTGGCCGCAAAACGCTGTCCTCTCCGCTCAACAAGTGCAAGCTGGCCCCTCCCCGCACTCCGTGGGCCTTGTGACAACGGCCTAAGTGAATCCAATTCGCAGACATGCGCCTTGTAATTACTAAACAATGATCCCAAAAGGCCAGCCTGGGAGGGAATTTTGGCCCCCGATATGAGAAAAAGACTTAATGCATTAAAAAATAAAAGGCGGCGGACAGAGAATCGGAAGATATTGTAAAATGGAAAAAAATGCCTCAATTGAATTGGTTGAATTTAATGTGGATATAGAACAAGAAATCAAAAATTATCTCATTAAACTGGGCAAGAAAATCGCCAAGACGAGGAAGGCCCAAGGGTTGACTCAAGATGATTTATGGTATGAATCAAACCTGGCCCGTCGAACAATCAATAAAATTGAACTTGGCCAAGGAGATGTTAAAATAGGAACTTTAATAAAAATTTCTAATGCCCTCAATATTCCTCTCGAAAAACTAATAAAAGTTTAGAACTGGTAAATAATTTCAGGCCGCAAGTTCAAAGTGCAATTCAATATCCAATGCCTGGGCAAGTTTTTTCAAGGTGGAGAGTGAGGGGTTTGTTTTGGCGGGAATTTCCAACTTGGCGTAAGATTGCTGACTGATGCCCAGTTTTTTGGCCACTTGGCCCTGAGACAAGCGTTTGAGTTTTCTTTTTTTTCTCAAGACGATAGCGAAATTGACTTGAAGATCGACTTCTATGGGATAATCATTTTTGCCCTTTCTCACTTTGGGATAGGGAATATTAAGATTTCTGTCACAACAAGAAGCAGGCCAACCGTTGAGGGCCTCCGATGCGTTTTGTTTTGCCTCCTGCAAAGTTTCTCCCTCGGTGAGGCATCCCTTGAGTTCGGGAAAATCCACAAGATATTCTCCAGTGTGTTGTTTACTGATGCGAGCAAAGTATCTCATTTCTTTTTTACTCCCGTTTGTCTAAAACTTGTAAGCTCAAATATTTTTGCAAGAATAACAAGAACATGTTATTCTTGCAATCATGAGCATAAATACTTATTATCACAGGGAAATTGACCTGCCCCAAAAGGGTTCAATACTGCTTTTTGGCCCCAGAATGGTGGGCAAAACCACGGTTCTCGAAAGGGGGAATTATGCCGCGCAATACAACCTTTTGAATCCCAAAGAAGAAACCGCGTTGAGGGCCAAACCGGAAACATTGTTGCAAGAGGTATCAACATTGGCCCCTGGGTCGCGGGTTTTTATCGACGAAATCCAAAGAGTGCCCGAACTGCTCAATGTGGTACAAATTGGCATCGACAAGCACCAACTGGATTTTATCCTATCCGGTTCAAGCGCCAGAAAACTTAGGCGCGGTCGGGCCAACCTTCTCGGCGGAAGGGCATTGGACTACAAACTTTACCCCCTAACGATGAAAGAAATGGCGGGCCAATTTAACTTGCAGACCGCTTTGGAATTGGGAAGTCTGCCCAAAGTCGCCGTGGAGGCGCAAACGGATTTGGAGAGCGCCCGGGATTACTTGGACAGTTATGTCACCACCTATATCAAAGAAGAAATCCAGGCCGAGGCCATCGTCAGAAACTTGGGCGCTTTCCAACGCTTTCTCCCCATAGCGGCACAATCCAACGCCCAAACCATTGAATTTGCCAATATTGCCAGGGAGTCGAACACTCCAAGTTCAACTGTAAAAGAATACTATCAAATTCTGGAAGACACTTTGCTGGGCGTTTTTTTGTGGCCCCATGACCGCAAAGAGAGAAAAAAAGCACGGCCCAAATTTTACTTTTTCGATACGGGAGTGGCGAGAGCACTGCAAGGCCGCATGGCCATAGAGATAACACCTCAAGAGAGAGGAATACTCTTTGAAACTTGGATGATCAACGAACTCATGCGCATCAACTCCTATCAAAAAAAACGCCTGGATTTTTCCTTTTGGCGGGAGAGAAATCACAAAATCGATATTTTAATTTCACGCGCCGGAGAAGTCATCATGGGGGCCGAAATGAAAACTGGAAAAAAGGCGTTGTCGCCCGACACCCGCAAGCGTTTTCAAAACAAATTTCCCCAGGCCAAACTCTACACTGTAACTGATGCACCAACAAAAAGTGGCCCACAGCTTTGGTATTCCGATTTTCTGAATTTATTTAGGGAGTTATAAAGAACGAAAGAAAAGCAAAATCTAGGTTTCTACATCCAGCTTTAAAAGCTGGCCTAAAAGTGAAGAATAATACTTTTTAAACAGTTGCTCTAACTGCTGTCTGCTCCTCCCAGAAAAGAATCTAAATCTATCTACAATTACGATATGCTCTACTTCATAAGGCCTTTCCCATATACCCTGACTATCTCTAAAACAATGAGGGATGAACATAACAGGCATTACAGCAGTGCGAAATTGAAAAAATTTTCTCAATACATCTAATAATACTGATTTTTGTTTTGGAATCCAATTTCGACTACAAGTACATTGCGCAAATGATATAACACTGGCCCTATCGCATTTATCTTTGGATGATATTTCACCATATCCAACCAAATCCACACCTAAATCGCCCCGGCGAATCTTTGGAATACTATCAAATTCTGGAGTCGTTTTGATCCTTACCTCTTTGGCAATAATTTCAAACCTTTTTTTAATCAAATTAGGGAGTTTATCTTCTTCGTTGAGGTTACAGGCCCCAAAATTTAATACTTTTGCTTTTTCTGGTAATAACAGTTTTAACCTTTCAAGACTAAAAAATTCAAATTTGCTAGTCCAATCGTGATAGGCATTTGGCCTTACCAAAGTTATATTGCTACTTAAAAGTAAACTTATATAGAGTTTATGGTTTTCCCTCAAATGAGATTTGAGAGATATTGTTCTCAATTTTTGATCAATTCTAAAAGGATAATGATTTTCAAATAGATATTTTCTATAAGACATAACACTAATTAAATTCCTTTCAACTTGTGATTCAGAAATTAACTCGTTTTCCTTGTTTTCTTCAAAAGAGGCCTTTTCATCTTCATAATAGGAGGCCCTTTGACCGATACTGGAGTCTTCGAGGTAATCAACCAAATCTGTCATAGAATATAATTTATCTTTTGAAAAAAAACACTGCAATTCCCAAAAATCGGCCCAGTAACTAAGAGGGCCATTCTCTGATTCCGGCATTGCTTTTATTAAAACAATCTTATCTTTGGGTTTTTGCCTTTTTCTATGAACGGCCATAATACATTAACTAAGTTTGTCATCAAAAGAATTGATAATCATCCTAACATATTTATTAATACTTCTAAGGTTTTCTTCGTTGACACCACCCAAGTTTTTGGCCCTAGTCGCTACATCCGCGGCATTTTTCATAGCACTTAAAGCACTGGTTATATGTTTGGTTAATACTTCATCGGGATAACCTGCATAATGACTAGCATCTTCGAGAGTTACGCCAGTTCTAAAGGCCTGTAATGCCTCTTTTGATAAAACGACCTTGTTCAATATGCGCAAATTCCTGGAGTCACCCAAACGAGTTTGCCCTTCTTGTCGATAATACAACCATTTACAAAATTCTTTAAAATGGTTTTGTTGGAGTTTGTCGATAGGCCTGGAAGTTTCCAAATTTACATTTAAAAACTTTACTATTCCGTCAAACCTTAAAGAATCGTATAAATGGGAAAATGCTATTGATTCTTCATCGAGATCAGGTATTTTAAAAAATCCATTTTCCTCCAAAATTTCAAATAACCAAAACCCAACCAACAGCCTTTTAGTAAATGCTTTCTGGTTACCAATAGTTAGGGCCAATTCTTTACATTTTTCATCCAAGTTCTCTTTACTATTTAAATTCTTAAATAACTCGTTTAAATACCTGGCCTTGGCAAATGGCCCCCAACTTTTAATTCCAGTTACATGTCTATAACCAAGATAATTTAAGACTTTGCTGCGGTCGCTATAAACAATGACTGGTAAATGAGTAGGAATATTGCTTTTTGGGCAACTCTCTACAATTGCCTTGATAGTTTTCGCCTTAACCTTGGAAAGTTGAGGATTGTTGAGAAGTTTGGAAGCGGCCAATCTTCTATTCCCTTCAATAACAACATATTTACCCCCTTTTTTCGTAACCAAAAGAGGCTCACCACGAAAAAATCCATTTCGTCCGATGGAGTACATCAAATCTTCGAGACCAGCATCTAAAAACATCCACTCTATGATTTTTTTTTCCGATCTATTTCCCAATTTGAGAGGAATTCTTGGATTTTTAGGATCAAATTGTAATTCTTTAATAGCAATAAATTCGATATTTTCTACTTGCACTGCTGAACTCCCTTAACAGTACGCCCTTGAACTTTAGCGATTCCGCCCGGCCACTTCCTTGCCCAGCAAGCGCGGTTTCCAGGCGCGAATGTCATCGTCGAGGTAGTCGTATTTCATGCTCGACAGAGTGTACTGGGAAAATTCGTAGTCGGTGGTGTGGGTGAGACATTCGGTGGGGCAGACGGTGGTGCACAGACCGCAATAGCAGCAAAGGGCGGTGTCGATGGTGTACTGGCGCAAGTCCAGGCGGATGGGCGTCCCGTCGTCGGTTTTAATTTTGGGGGCCTCTTTGTCCCGGCGCACGGCCGCGATATAGATGCAATCGACGGGGCAGGCGTTCGCACATTGCATGCACGAAATGCAATTATCCACATCGTTGTAGAGCCGGGAACGGCCATTGGGGGGCAATTCCTCTTTAACCTCGGGGTACTCGATAGTCACTGGCCGCACTAACAAAATGTAGCGCAAAGTGATGCCCATGCCTTTGAGGCAGGTAGTGACAGCATCGTAAATGTGGCGGAACCACCCCCCCAAGGTGAGTTTTTCCTGGTAGCGGTGGTTGTTTTTGGCCAATTCCGAGAGATCACTCCCCATACTACTGGCCGGAGTATTCATCATATTGCTCACCTGTCCACCTCCCCCAATACAATGTCGATGGAACCGATGGTTGCCACCAAGTCGGCCACCATCTGCCCCGGGGCCAATTCGGGGATCATCGAAACATGGGTAAAACAGGACGACTTGACTTTCAAGCGGTAGGGCATTTTGCCCCCGTCGGCAATCAAGTGGTATCCCAATTCCCCGCGCGGGCACTCGGTGCGCAGGTAGATTTCACCGGCGGGAACTTTGATAATTTTGGAAACTTTGCCCATCACTGGGCCTTGTTCAATTCCGGCCAGTGCCTGGCGGATAATTTTGATAGATTCAAAGATTTCAAACACTCTGACGAAGTAGCGATCCCAGCAATCCCCCAACACCCCTTTGAGGCCCTGGCCCACTACGGTGTCAAACTCAAACTCCCCGTAGATGGAATAGGGCCGCTGTTTGCGCAAATCCCAATCCACCCCCGAACCCCGCAATACTGGCCCAGTCGCACCGTAGTCGTAGGCCATCTCTTTGGAAACGACTCCCACCCGTGCCGTGCGCTCGACAAAAATTTTGTTCTCGCCCACCAGGGAGTGGTATTTTTTGAGGTTTTCCTCCATTTCGTCACAAAACTTTTCGATCCTGGCGAGTTGCCCGTCGGTGATGTCGTTCCAAACCCCGCCTATCCAAATATAATTGTATAACAAACGCGCCCCCGAGAGTTCCTCAAACAAGCGCAAAATCGTTTCACGGTCTTGAAAGGCGTATAAAAAGGGCGAAAAGGCCCCCAGGTCGATGGCGTAAGTGCCAAAAAACATGAGGTGGGAGGCGATTCTTTGCAATTCGGAGCAGAGAATACGGATGTATTCGGCCCGGCGGGGAACCTCGGTTCCCAGCATTTTTTCCACCGCCAAGACATAGCCCAACTCCATGTTCATGGCCGCCAGGTAATCCATGCGGTCGCAGTAGGGGATCACTCCCCGGTAATCCAAATTTTCCGAGTGTTTTTCTTTGCAACGGTGGAGATAACCCAGGTGGGGAATCGCCTCGGCGACAATTTCCGAGTCGGTTTTAATTTCGATCCGCAAAACCCCGTGGGTGGCGGGGTGTTGTGGCCCCATATTGAGAGTGAGCAAATCAGACTTTAACTGCTCTTCTTCGCTTTGGCCTTCGGTTATCTCGGTCTGATTCATCGAGGTCATTCTTCCTTCCAGCTAAAGGCCACTCTCTTGGGGTCGCCCACTTCACTTTGCAATTTTTGGTAATAGAAGTGATCGGGGTTGTTGATTTTATCCTCGGGATTGACTTCCATACCGTTGTATTCTTTCTGCACTTGATAGTCCTTGCGCAAGGGGTACCCCTGCCAATCGTAGGGACACAAAATGCGGCGCAAGTCGGGGTGATCGGTAAATTCGATCCCCAGCATGTCGTAACACTCGCGCTCTTGAAAGTTGGCGGCCCGCCACACTCCGCACACCGACTCAATACGGGGAACCGCCGTAGGCGTGGGTTTGGGAAGTTTGGCCTTGAGAATACACTCGGTGTTTTTGGTAAAGGAGGCCAAAACATAACTTATTTCAATGCGGTCTTCGTAATCGCATCCAGTGATCACTTGCAAAGTCGTCATGTCGTATTCCGGGGAATTTTTTAGCGCCTGGCACACTGGCCGCACGGATGCAGGTTCAACCCACACCACCGCATCTCCGGCCTCGCGCTTTTCAAAACGGGCCTGGCAACCGGACACTTGAGCGTTTAAAAAGGCGGCCATGGGTTCAAGCATGTTTGACCCATTTGTCGCGCAATAGGCGCTCGCCGGCGATCTTTTTTTGTAAAGTCATCAGGCCCTCGATCAGGGCCTCAGGCCTGGGAGGACAGCCGGGCACATAGACATCGACCGGCACCACTTCATCGACCCCCTTGAGAACATGATAGCCGTGCTGCCAGTAAGGCCCCCCTTTGTTGGCACAAGAACCCATGGAAATGGTGTATTTGGGTTCGGCCATCTGCTCGTAGAGCAACTTGATTCTCGACGCCATCTTGAGGGTGACGGTTCCCGCCACAATCATCAAATCGGCGCGCCGGGGAGTGGCCATAAAGGCCCCGCAGCCAAACCTCTCCAAGTCGTACTTGGATGCCCCCGTGGCCATCATTTCGATGGCACAACAGGCGAGGCCAAAGGTCATCGGCCACAGAGAGTTTTTGCGGCCCCAATTAAAAAAATCGTCGAGTTTAACCAAGACAACACTATCTTGCATCCCCTCAATCTACTCTATGGCCCCTTTTGAAGTCAACGCCGCCCTGGAGTTTTGGCCAGCACAACGGCGGGACAGGAGGCGTTTTTTCTCCCGCCATTCCACAGAATCCGGTGAAGAAAATTTTAACCGCTCCCGATCATTGCGACAGACGCGCTCCATAATGGACTGGTATTCATAAACCGCCGCCACCGGATAGGGAGTTCCATAAACCGAGGAAATGAGGTGGGGGGATTCTCGGCCAATCGGCCCCAATTCCGCCAGGGCAGGCCCCATTCGAGAGCGCAAATAGTCATAATAGGCCCCCACCTTGTAAAATTCCCGAATACTCTTGGCGCGGGAAAATCGCCGGGTTTGGGGGTCAAAAATTTTGTGGCAATGCCCTCTCCGGCGAAAAGCATCACCATTTCTCTGGGGAAATAACTCCCACAATACCTGACATTCGGCCAAGTAAGCATCCACTTCCCCCCCGCGGCCCTCGATGGTGGAGGCGATAAAACGCTGAAGGCCAAAATCCTGGCGGTAGGGGTTAAATCCCTCCTTGAGAGCAAAATGGGTCAATTCGTGGGCCACATCCAAAACGGCGTCGAGAACCGACAAATGGCGGTTTATGGCCACTTTAGAGCGGGAGTGATAACTGATGCGCTCGGGGTGCGAAGGGGAAAACCGGCGCACCAAAGTGGTGTTGAGAGAGGAGTGTTGACCAGCGCGCAGAACCTCCAAAAGCGACTCTCCTTGTTGTTCGGCCTTCTGTTCGGCCAAAAACAAAACCTGCCTTCCCTTGGGAGAACCTTGCAAAATACCGATTATTTTACTCATGGATTCTTTTTCGGAGGGGGCCAAATTGCGCCAGGGACGACTCCAGGAAATTGGAGCATCCCCCGCAATGGTGTGGATTTTGCGCTCAAAAGAGCGTGCTTCGGCCCAAAACATGGGAAAAAAGCTGGCCACCATGGCCACCCATAGCACATGCATACCCACGGGTATCGGAAGAAAAAGTCCAGGGGCCTAAATTTCACCAGATCACCTGGCCAAAAGGGTAGGAAAGGACACTTCCCGTCGTTGACAACACTTCCATAAATTGGCAAACCACTGTATAACCGTTTCCAAACCATCATCCCAACTATCAAGGAGTTGTCCCGTGGAACACAAACTGCCCCCGTTGCCCTACAGCAACGACGCCCTGGCCCCCCACATATCCCCTGAAACCATTGAATATCACTATGGTAAACACCACCAGGCCTATGTCACCAAGCTCAACGCCGGGATTCAAGGCACCCCCTTTGCAGAATCTTCCCTGGAAGACATTGTTATGCAGGCCACTGGGGGGTTGTTCAACAACGCTGCCCAAGTGTGGAACCACACTTTTTACTGGAACTGCCTGGCCCCCAATGCCGGAGGCGCGGCAAAAGGCCAGGTCGCCGATGCCATTAACTCCACTTGGGGTTCATTCGAGCGCTTTCGGGAGGAATTTAGCAATTCGGCGACGGGCAATTTTGCCTCGGGGTGGACTTGGCTTGTCAAGAACTCCGCGGGCCAGTTGGAAATCCTCAATACGGACGATGCCGACACGGCGATGAAACACAATGCCACCGCCCTGCTCACTATCGATGTCTGGGAACACGCTTATTATATCGACTACCGCAATGCTCGCCCCCAATACATTGAGGCCTTTTGGAACTTAATTAATTGGGATTTTGTCAATCAAAACTTGAGCTAAATCTACGATAAAAATAGGGCAAGTGTTCACAATCTGGCCTGAAGTGTGAGCATTTGCCTTCGTTATGTTTTTGCCGGGATGGATTTTCCCCCAACTTGCCAAGACAATAGTCCTATGGGCGATTCTTGGAACGAGGTCAGAACGGTCGTCGATGACCTGGAGATCATCGATTTTTTTAGAGTTATGCACAAAATGCGGGAAAGGCTGTGGCTCTGGCAACCTAGGCCAGACAGCAAGTCCGGCAATTCCAACAAACGGCAAGTGCATGTAGCGGTCATTACCAAAATGAATCTCATCGAAAGGTTTATCATTCTCGAATCCATGTCCGAAGAGGGCATGCGCTTTACAGATGGCCACCCCATTTTTCTTTATTCCGAGGGAAAAAATGTGGCCACCAAAATTATGCCCCGCCAAGTGCGCACCCACCGCATCCATATGCCCTTTCCCAACAAACTCAGTATTCCTTCCCAAGATTTTTCCATCGGAAATTCTCTGGGCATTGAAAGGGAAAACGAACAAGCATATCTCAATCAACGCAGTGGCCCTCGCAAACGCGCCTATGGAATCCAGTCCGTTCTCATCGAAAAATCCTATTCCAAAGGCCATAAGCGCGTTTCCATTTACGACATTTCAACGGGAGGCATGGGACTTAAAATCCAAGACCCGGGGGAGTTTGAAAAAGGCCAGAAAATCATGCTCTTCAAGGTCAACAACACCCAACTCACCAACCCCATCACGGGAGAAGTCGTCTCCATCAGGCAGGTCAAAAAAGACAATCTCTTCAAGGTTGGAGTTCTCTTCAAAAAGGCGGCCTAAGAAGTTTCCAAAGTCTTTCTTGCCTATTGCCTGCCATCCATTCTATGCTTTTAACAAGAAAACTTATTTTTCCTTTCCTCAAGGACAGAGGCGGCATTGAACAATTTGTGGCAAAAAAAGGGATTTTTAGCGGCACTCGCCCTCCCCTTCTTTTCCACCTTGGCGCAAAACCAAGGGGAGCAAAACGATCAAAGTTATATTCAAGAGGCGACCGAACACGAAAGAGAACAAAAGCGCTACCAGGCCTTGCGCCTCATTGATGCCGTTGAACAAGGCCTGAGACTCAACTACCAACAAAAAGGCCGCCGTCATACCAAAGACATTTTGGAGTTGGATTTTAAAAGTGCTTGGGAGATGTTTTATCTGCCGCAATTGAGTTTGAATTTAACCACCACACCCCAGAGGATCGGAGGCCTGTACCGGGGAACTTATGGGTTTTCCGATCCTGGGCCACAGGGAAGTCTGGGATTTGGCCTGGAAGAGTTTACCCTCTTCGACTGGGGCAAACAATACTTGCGCTTTCTCAACACCAAGGCCAACTACCACAAGGCCAAACGCAACCTCAAAGAAGAAGAGCGCTCCCTCAAATACCGCATAGTCATCCAATATTTAAAACTCCTCTACTTGCAACAGGCCCTGGAAGCGCGCAGAAAACAGCTTCGCCACGCCTCCTTTGTCTATCGCCTCAACCGCGAAAAAATCTCTCTGCGCAAAGTGGGTTTGCAAGAATATTACCAATCCAGGGCCGAATACCTCAAGGCCCAAGACGACTACCACACCACCCGGCGCAAACGCGAAGTGGTGAATGAGAATTTGGCCAATTTAATCGCCGATCCGGCGGGAACGCGCTACCGTTTGATCGACGAATTTCACTACACCCGCCTGCAACTCTCCCTCCCGGAAGCGCGCGCCCGCGCCAGCACTCAAAATCGCGACATTCTCGACTCCCAAGTAGAGGTCGCCAACGCTGGCCGAGACTACCAAATAGCGTTCAAAGAAAACTTGCCCCTGCCAAAATTTGAAATCACATTGGGGGCCTACGCCCACCACTTCGGGGGATTGCCCCGCAGCGGATACGAACCTGTCGAACTGGTTACTTCCCTCAACGCCAAATGGTCGCTCAACGGGCCAGACGGCCTGTTTGGGCGGCGGCGGACGGACAGGGGACACTTGCTCAAGGCCCAGGCCCACAACCGCCTGGCCGGCCATCGCCACAATATCAACTCCCGCGTTCAGTCCCACTTCTATCAAATTGGCGACCTGGAAAACCAAATTAAAATCGAACAGGCCCGCACCGCCAATCTCGACAAGGCCTTTGACATTGTTTTGGATAATTACCTCAACCGCAAGACCAGTCTTTTGCGCTTTCAAGACACGCTGATGAAAATGGTCGAGTCCAACATTCACTTGGCCAAATACCAATACCTGCACGGTAGGGAAAAGGCCCTGCTGGCGGAAAGTGTGGGCGAAGACAACCTACTCGGACTCAACTTTGAGTCACTGGTCAAAGCGAGGACAACTCAATGAAATTTGTGATTTCAAGATTCAAGTTTTTTTGTTTCTGCCTTTGGTATGCCGGACTGGCCTCCTCCCAAGAATCTGCCGACTCCAGGCGCATCGATCCCCGCTCCGACCTGATCGTCCACGAAAGCGCTACGAAACCCAAAAAACATTTGTGGAGTTTGATACTCCACACCCCTTTTAACCTCGCCGACTCTGGCCGCCTCTTAGGATTGGAAGGCAGTTATGCCTACCACTACGGCGAGTTTTGGCCCACCTTTTCTTTTCAACAAGTCAGGGCACAAAGCGAGAAAGTGGCCTTTTCCGCCCGCAGTGAATGGAAAGCGGAACCCCTCCCGCTGGACGACCTCATCGGCATCACCGTGTTGGGCGCGGGCCTTTCCTACCCCTCGGATTGGGTGCAAGATTTGGTCGATGAAGACAAACTTTTTACCATCAGCACCGCCAGTTTGAACTATGTGATGATGGCCGACGGCAACTCCGACAACAATTACAGCGGATGGGGATTGAGGGCCGATTTTGGCGTGCACTACCGCCCCGATGTTAATTGGCACTATGGCCTTAAGGCCAGCTACCACCTCTCCAAAGTGAAAAGGCCCGTCGATACCGCCGACACGGCCGATGCCATAGCGGCCCACCGTTCGGTACTGCTCTCCTGGCCGAGTTTGGGATTCGACCTGAGTCTGTACTTTTGATTTTTGGTTTTATTTGGGATACAAAAGGGCGTGGTTCCCCGTTACGACAAAAAGGCCATTTCCGAATTGTGGAGCGAATCCGCCAGGTGGCAGGCCTGCCTGAAAGTGGAACTGGCCATCCTGGAGGCCCTGGAAAAAAGTGGCCGGGTTCCCACCGGCGTGGCACAAAAAATCGCCGGCAGTGCGGTGATCGATGTGGCCCGCATTGGGGAAATCGAACGGCAAACCCGCCACGACATGATTGCCTTTTGCACTTCCATCACCGAAAAACTCCCCCCCCAAGTGGCCAAATTCTTTCACTTTGGAGTCACTTCCAGCGACATTCTCGACAGCGCCACTACGCTGCAAATCAAGCACTCGCTGGACAAAATATTCCCCCTCTTCCACCGCCTGCTGAACACCCTTTACCGGAGGGCGTTTGAAATGAAAGAAGTCATCGGCCTGGGCCGCAGCCACGGCATGTTTGCCGAACCCTTGAGTTTTGGCCAAAAATTATTGGGCCACTACAACGAATTTTCACGCCGCTACAGCGATTTGCAAGATTTCTACCAACGGGAATTGACTGTCCAATTTTCGGGGGCGGTGGGTTCCTATGCCATTCTCTCACCCCGCGAAGAAGAAGAGGCCGCCACGGCCCTGGGTGTATCGGCCGAACCCCTCTCCACCCAAATTATTCCCCGCGACCGCATCGCCAAGATGGTGCATATTCACGCTCTCATTGGAACGGCGATAGAGAGATTGGCGGTGGAAATCAGACACCTGCACCGTTCTGATGTGGGCGAACTTCACGAGGGAATGCGGCCGGGCCAAAAGGGCAGTTCGACTATGCCCCACAAAAAAAATCCCATTGCCAGCGAAAACCTCACCGGCATGGCGCGCGTTTTGCGCAGTCACACGGTTTTGGCCCAGGAAAATGTGGTGCTGTGGCACGAGCGGGACATTTCCCACAGTTCGGCCGAACGGCTCTATTTGCCCGACAACCTGAATATTCTCTATTATGCCCTAGAGAGGCTCGAAGACACTATCGAGCACCTGGTTTTTCACCGCCAAAAAATCGAAGGCAAAGTCAAACAAACTTATGTCTACCTCTCCAGCTACTACCTGCACCACCTCATCGACACCACGGAAATGGGGCGCGATCAACTCTACACCCACACCCAAAAGGCCGCCTTTGCCACCCAGGGAGCGGCAGACGCTTCGGCCGAATATTTCCGCCAAACTTTAACTGAGAGTCTGCGCGCCGAAGGTATCGAAGTCGAACTACCCAAACTTTCTTTTGAAGAAATCAAAAAGATTTTCCTCAAACACACCGATGCGGTTTTTGAGCGGTCGATTAAGGCCCATCCTCTGCCCAATAATGAATATCACTTAAAGCAATAAGGTTACAAAAGCAAACGCAGTGTCGAAGAACAAGGATCACCTTTCCCATGGAAGAGTCTCCAGGGGTCTTCACGAATTTCCTGGGCCACTCGACTTCGGCCGCGAAAGTTCCAGGGGTCTTCAAGGGCATCCTGGGGGAATCGGTCACGGCCCTGAAAATTCCCAAGGCCCTCTCCATTAACATAGGCAGAAAGCATCAAAGTCATGGCCATTAAGGTTTTGAAACTTTTTCTAGTGTGCTTCTTTAAAACCCATGGATGGGGCCAAAATCTCATTTGCACGGCAAATCTCCCACTTCCAGCTTTCTCATCGAAGCTGATCCTTTATACAAGATGGCCAAAGATGATGCAAACCTTATTGTGCAAAGAATCAAATCGTCTCAAAACTCCCTTGCGATGGCCCAAACGGGCAAATGTGAGTATCTCTTGAATTTATATTCTCATGGGCCATAATCAGAATGAAGTGTTACTTGCGGCCAGTCAAAGGCGGAAGGATTGACATTTTCACTCTTTTTTTATCTAACAGGGCCATCTTAAATTTAAGAAGGGAAACGAGGGCCGTTTGATGGAAGGTTTTTCTTGGGGACAAATTGTTGCTGGTGTCGTCACTGCCGTAATAATTCTGGTAGTGTCCGGATACATTAAACTCCCCAACAGAATGACTAAATTAGAAACTGATGTAGAGGCCCTTAAAAAGATGGTTCAAACAATACTCGATATTATCATTTCGAGTAAGGTTACCGCATCAAAATCCCCCAAACAAATCACTGAAAAGGGCCATGAAATACTGAATGCCCAAAATATAGAGGAATTTTTAAATCGTTGTCCCCTAGTTCAAAATATCGAATCCTTCAAAGGCAAGGAAGAACTCGACATTTACCTTGAGTGCTTGAAGTGGGTTGACGAACATGGCGAGAGAAAAATGGCCGAAATCATGTACGAATCAGAACTTTCCAAAGAACAATGCCGAGAACTTCTCGCACTGGCCATTCGAGACAAAATATTGCCCCAACTTCTCAATTAAAGAGGTATCTCAAGGCCCGCCCCGCCGCCATTGGTGGTATTTCTCGACGGCGGCGAGCAAGCGGTGGGGAGTGCGCGCCTTTCTCCAGGCCCCGGCCAAATACTTGTTGGCCTCGCCCATGGTGGGGTAGGTGTGCACGGTGCTTAAAATGGCGTTGAGGCCAAACTTGTGTTTCATCGCCGCCACAAACTCCAGCAAAAGGTCGCTGGCGTGCTGACCGACAATGGTGGCCCCCAGAATTTTATCGGAGTTGGGCCGAGTCAGCACTTTGACAAAACCGCGCCTCTCTTCGTCGGCAATGGCGCGGTCTAAGTCGTCGAGATGGTACTTGGTCACTTCATAGGCAATGTTTTGTTGGCGGCAGGCACTTTCGTTAAGGCCGACAGTGGCCACTTCGGGATCGGTATAAGTCGCCCAGGGAAGGACGGTATAATCGACTTTAAATTTTTTCCACTCGCCGAAGAGGGCATTGACGGCACAAAACCACGCCTGATGGGCCGCCGCGTGGGTGAGTTGGAAAGGCCCCGTGACATCACCACAGGCCCAAATGTTGGGGTAGTTAGTTTGCAAATAGGCATTGGTTTCAATAGTGCCATCGGAGCGCAAACCCACCCCCAAATGTTCCAGGCCGAACCCCTCGACATTGGGACGCCTGCCGACGGCCAAAAGAACCTTGTCAAACGAAATTGGCACTTCTCTCCCACCATGTTCTGCAATGAGCACTTGGCCCCTAAATTCCTTGGCCTCATGGTTTAACAAAATGTTGATTCCTTCGCTCTCTAGTTGTTGCAAGAGTTCACGGGAGGCATCGGCATCTTCCCTGGGCAAAATGTTTGGGCCTCGCTGCACGACTGTCACCTGGGAACCGAAACGGCAAAAGGCCTGGGCCATTTCCAGGCCGATGGGGCCAGCGCCCAAAATGAGAAAACGCACCGGGAGTTCCCGCAATTCCCACAAGGTGTCGCTGGTGAGATAGTCAACTTGTTCGAGTCCCGGAATCGGTGGGATGCGGGGAGTGGCCCCGGTGGCCAAGACAATGTGACGGGCACTGATCACTTGACCCCCGACTTCCACTTCCCAAGGAGAGCGCAGCACCGCCTTGCCGTGCAGGCAATTCACTCCCAATTTTTCATAGCGTTCCACCGAGTCGTGGGGTTCGACCGTTTTGATAATTCTGTGGACTCGCTCCATAAGATCAGCAAAATCAAATTCCACACTCATCCGTTTAATCCCATACTGGGCGGAATGTTTGGCCAAATAAAACAGCGACGCCGATTTCAAAAGGGCCTTGGAGGGAACGCAGCCGGTGTTTAAGCAATCTCCTCCCATTTTGTGCTTTTCGATCAGGGCAACTTTAGATTTTACCGCTGCCGCAATATAGGCCGTCACCAGGCCGGCCGCCCCTCCCCCTATCGCTACTATATTGTAATCAAAGCGTTTGGGTTTACAGTAGGGGCGATAAATTTTTCGGGATTGGAAAAAAGAGATCATTTTTTTAGCGAATAGAGGAAGCACACCCAAGGCGGCAAAGGAGAGCAAAAGTTTGAATGATAAAATTCCTTCTAGGGATTCCACTTGGGACAGTTGTGAACCGGCGTTGACAAAAACGATGGTTCCCAAAAACATTCCCACTTGCGAAGTCAAAAAATAAGTGACTGTGGAAATGGAAGTCAACCCCATGGCCAAATTGACAACGAAAAAGGGGAAAATGGGAATCAGGCGCAAAGTGAAGAGATAAAAAGCGCCCTCTTTTTCAATCCCGCGATTGATGGATTCGAGCTTGCCACCTAACCTGGCCCGCAATTTTTCCTGCACCCAACGCCGCAACAAAAACCGAGATATGAGAAAGGCCAAAGTTGCCCCTATCGTCGAAGCAAACGAAACGATGGCCGTGCCCAAAAATACTCCAAAGAGAGCACCACCCGCCAGCGTGAGGATGGCCGCACCCGGCAGAGAAAGGGCCGCCACTACAATATAAATGGCGGTATAACAAAACAGTGTCTCCCATTTGTTTTGCGAATAATAGTTTTGCAACCATGCCCGATTGTCTTTGAGGTAATCAAAAGTCAAATAATCCGTAAGTTGGTACTGATAAACACCGATCACCACTCCAACAATGAAACTCAAGAGAAACAGCTTGGGTAAAAATTTCTTCACCGGCAAACTCCAATTCTATAATAAGTAAACTACAGGAGAGGGGAATATTTTTCCATTTTTTAAACAATAGTGGATTTATTTTATCCGTTGTGTTTGCCGAGACCTTGGCCTCAAATTCTTTTCTGTGGTATAAATAAGTAAAGTAATATTGACTTTGCTACTGAGAAACCAACTCCGAGATTCTTCTATGGTAAAGATTAAAGACCTCAAAGATTCTCAATTAGATGAGCAGATACAAAAGTATGAAAAACTTTTAGGCCAACTTCACAAAGAAAAAGAGCGAAGACTCAAACAAACTGCTGTCAAAAAAACAAAAGTGGAACAACTGGCGGCAAAGGCCGAAGCGGCCTCTGCAAAAGCAGCTCCACCGCTCGAACTTGAAAAGAAGGAATCAGAACCCTCAAAGCCTCCAGAACCTCAAAAACCCCAAGAACTTCAAGAACAAAGTGACGGCCAAAACCAAGAGGCCCAAGCAAACAGTGAAGATGATCTCTACTCCCTCTCTTTCGACGAAGAAGAAATTTCGGAAATGGAAGAACAGGTCAAAGAAGAGAAAAAAGATGTTTTGGAAACCCCCGGCGCTAGCGTGACTCAACTTTTAGTTCTCTCTAAGGAACAAAGAGAGGCCCTTAAAAAAGGCGTCGATACAACCAAAAAAGAAGACAAACCCGCCAAAAAGGCCAGCAAATAAATTTTACAGAAGAACTCCGTCCCAGTCAGCGGGAGGTGGCGAATTGTCTTGGTAATGCTTGCAAGACTGGAAAAGCCTTAATGCTGGGCCATCGTCATCTTTAATTTTTAGAACTTGGGACAAATACTGCAAGGCCTTGTCCCAATTTTTGAGTTGGTACTCGGAAAGGGCGTCTTCGTAAAGAGATTTGATTTTTTGGTGGTTTTGATCGCTAAAATCGGCCAGTTCATAAATAGTGTTGGCGCTCTTTCTGCCCCGTAAAACCACTTTCCCAATTCTTCTGGCCTGTATTTTGTCCTTGGCCTTGAAATAAGTCGATTCGTTAATGATGATACTGGTCTTGTAAATCTTGTTGCTGTTTTCCAACCGGCTGGCCTGATTTACATTATCTCCGAGAACGGTAAAATTGAATCTTTCATGCGATCCAAAATTTCCTATCACCGCCGTCCCTGTATTGATGCCAATTCTTATATTAATATTCAGGCCCAAATTTTTAATATCTTCGCAGCATTTGAGTGCACACTGGCAGGCCAAAAGGGCCTCATTTTTAAAAGATTGAATCCCTCCCCAAAACACCATGATGGAATCACCAATAAACTTATCTACCGTTCCGGAAAATTGATCAACATTTTTGACTACCGCCATGGAGAATTGGTTGATCAGATGAATCAACTCTTTGGCCTCCAGAGATTCTGAAATTTTGCTGTAATTTTCAATATCTATAAACATAACTGTAACTTCACTCTCCTGTCCTCCCAGTCGCGCCTCAACTCCTTCCAATAAATATTTTTTGACCAATGTAGGAGAAACATATTTCTTAAAAGATTTAAGGCTCAGTTTAATATTGGAAAGATAAACTGCAATCTTATCTATCTCGTAAATATAGGAAGATTTGTGTTCGGTTGGCTCCAAGGAAAAAGTAAAAATATTGCTCATTTCTTCAAAAACCCTGTTAAAATGAAAAGATAAATAACGCCCTACCAATATGGAAAAAATGATCATCAAAACTAAAATAATAAGAGAGAGGGAAATCGATCGGTAAAGTGAATTTAAAGCGCTGGTCAAAATTTCTTTTTCCGAAACGCTCATTAAAATATGCCAAGAAATATTTTTAGAAATATCCAAATTTTGTGACCGAACCACAAATTGTTGGCCATCAAAAAAATATTTAAAACTGTTATTTTTTCCGGAATCCAACCATTGATTAAAGGCAATTCTGGTTTGATCATCATCAATATTTTTGGCGTTGGGTAAATTGATTTCTCCAACTTTCATACCTTTTATAAAATCGGACTGCCCATGAGCAATAATTTGCCCCTCGTCGTTGACTATAAAAATGATTCCGGATTGATAAGGATAAAAATCTTTTAAGGCCTGACTAATAAAATCCAATTGAATATCCACTGTAAAAACTTGATCGATCTTTCCCGCTTTATCGAAGGAAGGAACCCCAAAAGTAATGCCAGGGATTTTTTCAGGAAGCCAAATAAAAGGATCGAGCCAAACCGGGATTCCAAACTCTTTAACTTCCTTGTACCAAGACCGTTTCCTGGGATCGTAAATGCTGGGATTCTCTTTAATAGAAATCAGTTCATAATTTTTTTTATCCTGATCATATTTTGCATGATATTCGCGCATACGGGATTTTTTTTCCCCTACCATATCCCACTGGCGAACTCTCAACTGTCTGGTAATCCTATCGGCCCCAATGAGTGTGCCTTTTTCATTGGCAACACTCATGTAGGTAAAACTGGGAAAAATGTCTAATGCTTTGTAAAAAAAATCCCTAAAATTTTCGTCGTTTAATAAAAAACTTCTAGCAACCCTTTCATTTAAAATTCCAATTTGAGAGGCCTTGTCAAAATTATTTTTGACCAGGTAAAATATTTTGGTAGCAGTTTCTCCAAAAATTTGATTGGAGAACTTATGAATCGTTCGCCTTCCATCATAATAATTGAGAAAAGTTACTCCCAGGCCAGTCAAGAGAATGACTGAAAAAAGCATAAAGCTAAGGCTAAATTGAAAAGATGGCCTTTTAAAATTTTTTATCATCTAGGCAACCTGCTATTCTTTCAGGGTGCCCGCCACTTGCATTTAAGTCCAATGAATTATTTTTAACTATTGAGTAAGTGCTCACACTTCAGGCCATCTTGCCTCCGCATCCTGCTCCGGCACTGCCCATCAGGGCAGTCGTCGCTCGTCGCCTTCCTGGCGACTCCGTGCGAGTCAGCTTCACCGTCGTTTCCTCCCAATCTGACCCAAATTGTGAGCACTTACCTTGCTTTTATCGTGATTTTTCTTTTGAATATGAGTAGTTATCTGCTGATTCTAAGATTTTATTCGTTGCGGTTATATCCATCATCAACATCAAACTCAATGCGAAAGTGATCGTTTTTAATATCTTTAACAAAATTTATATCGTAGAAATTGATGGTATTGGTTTCCTCTTCATAAAACCAAAACCCGCCGTCCTCCTTTTTCCCCGGAGGAATGAGATTTCCCTGGTAATAAATTTCCAGCGTTTCCACCAGCGGTCTGCGCCTGAGCAACAAACTGGGAATCCCCACAATGGAAGCAATATCCCTTCCTATTTTTGCCAATTCCATCCCGAATTGCGGAGAACAGGCCGAAATCACCAGGCCATCGGAATGGTCAATAATCTTTTCAAAGGGACTCCCGGCATACCTTCCGTTGTAGGCCGTATTTTGACATGCTTTTAAATCCCGAAAGGCCAAGGCCCCATAAAAACGCAAAACTTTATCGCTGCCAATATATTGCAATATGTGATTATAAAAATCTTCAGCATCGTACAGAGGGCCATAATTTTTTTGACTCTGTTCCGGTTCATCACTGATCATAATCACCACTAAATGGGCGTTCCTGCGCAAAAAAGGATTGGTGCTGGTGGCCCCGTAGAGATCGAGAGGCTTTTTGACATTATAAAAAACATATTCGGCGTGATCTCCCCGGGTTCCCAACCGTCTAACTGCTTCGCCAAAGGTTTGAATGGCCTTGGCAAAAGTTACAGGATCGTTGGGATCAATCAATGAAGAACTAAAAGGCCGGTTAAAACCCAGATAAGGACTTTCCGCACTACTGGTTGAGACAATGCCTAATTTCCAATCGATGAACTGGCGTTTGGCAAATTGTTCAAAGAAAACATCGGCATTGGTAATCACATTGTTTTGAATATTTTGCATACTTCCCGAGTTGTCGATCACCATGAGCACATCAATTCTCTTATCGGTATTTAAATAACTGAGAGGATAGATACGATCATCTGCCTCTTGCAGGGGTAAAACATCGTGGTAGAGATAGGCCGTTTGTTTGTCACCACAACTGAGATAACACAAAAGTAAAAAAAGAGCGTGAACAATGGCCCAAAGTTTATTTTTCACCGGGCCGCCTCTCAATAAAACATCCATTTTTTACCCTCGCATCCATGTTAAAAAGTTCATCCCCCCAAAGGTGGCCATCGGCGGGAAAAACCAACCGATTCCCCCTGGCCGGGGCCGCACTGTAAAATTGAATCTGATCCTGACCAGAGGCCTGGCCAGTGAGTACTTCACGGCCCACACCCCGACGGAAAGCGCGCACACGACTCAAGAGTTCGACGCGTACGAAACTCATCTTGTAGAGGGTTTCCTCAAGAATTTTTTTGCGGTTGCGCCACTGTAGCCGCGCCTCTTCAAGCAAAGCATCCTCAATTTTTTGCCCCAAGAAAGTTAAGTCCTTTTCGTATCGGGGAATTTGTTGCTCTCTCAGGGCCAATTGTTCCTTTTTTAAACTGGCGAGCGCTCCTTTCCAATGGCGAATAGCAAAGGTTTCATTGACAATGGACGGATTGGAGTTTTGCAATTCCCGCTCAATTTTTTGCGCCCATTTGGTGTTAATATTGACAAAACGGTGGATATTTTTTCTGGCGGCAGAAAAATGGCACAGCATCACATCGGCCATGGTGCCTATTAAAAAAACCTCGGGATAAAAGCGATCGTTGAAAATATCCAGTTGAAGAGTGGCCAACTCTCCCTTAATTTTTGAAAAGCGGCGCTGGCGCAAATGAATCCACAAAACTTCCGTTCTGGCCTGGACAAAATATTGTGAACTCTCGGGAATCAAATAGTAAAACCGCTCGGCCTCTCCCCATTCTTGGGCCTGATACAACAAACGCGCAACGGTGAGATAATAAAAGGCAATGTCTTCGGCGTTCTGATTTTTCTCCATTTGGGGATCGATCACCTGGTTGAGTAATTTCCCCGAGGCCCCCAATTTGCCCTGACGGGCGTAAGTCAACAAAGCGGAAAATGCCAAATGCAAGCGCAAGGGGTCTTCGGCGGGAAGGCCGCCAATCCACCGAATTGCCTCATGGCCAGAAGATGCCGCTCTCAGGCCTTGCAAAAAGTGGTTGACCACAGAACTTTGTGCCTTGATTTTAATCAATTTTTTTTCTTGCTCTGGCGTTAAATAAAAACCCGAATTGGCCACGAGAGAACTGATGTGCGGTTCCAAGACGCGATCGAGGGCCAGTCCCAATTCGGTTTGTAAAAAATTTCTCTGGCCACTGTGCTCAATCCACTTGCGCAAAAACGATTGAGTGTGGCCTAAACGGTAGAGCAAATAGAGTTCCGCAGCGGCCCGCAACCGTGCAACCCCACTGCCTCGAAGAGTCGGGAGAGTTTGCAAAGCAGGCAAATAGTCCCCTGAAAAAAAGGCCTCCATCCAGGCGTTGGCGACCGAGTTCAAACTGGTCTGGGCCTTCCAGGCACTAAAAAACTGAATCAAAAAGGCATCGTCGAGTTTGAATTGATCCCTTTTGGCCCACTGGCGGGAAATGTTTAAATCTGCCCCCTCTTCTCCACGCATGAGAAGTTGGGTGGAGTTGGCATAACCCCCGAATACCCACAAGCAATATCCCAGTAATAAAACAACTCTTTTCACAAATAGTTGCCCATGCCAAAGAGGTACCCAAATTCCAAATATCCCACGGCATTGTAGCGAAAATTCTCCCCACTGCGTTTGATTTGCTCATACATTTCATTTTTGATCCCGACCCTCAAACTCCCCCACCGCGACGGCCAAAAAACAAAACCGAGATCGACAAAGGCGTGCTGGGTGCGATCCGAGGCCAATTCTATTTGGCCACCTCCCAGGGAAATGTACTGGTCAAAATAAACCACCCGGCGCTCCGACCAGCGCAACTTTCCGTAGATAGTGTTGTAAGAGGCAAACAATTCCTGGGCGTTGAGAGCGTAATCGGTATCGGGAACAATTTTTTGTTGAGACAACAAAAAATCCCCGTCTTTGCTCAATTTATTAGAATGGCGGACATAGCGCAATCCAAAAGACCAGCGATCGTTTAAATGGTAGCGATAGGACAAGGCCGCTTGCCTCACCCGCAAGTGCCCTTCCGAAGTAAAATTGTGAGCACCACGCAAAGTCACCTCGTGACGGTTGATCAAGCTGGAATACCGGGTGTTGACAATTTGCAGTTGTTCTTCGCTTAAAGTGGGTGAAATTTCATCGTCGGGAATGTGAAGCTGACGCAGTTTTTCCTCTAGGGGCACTCCTTCCAACACTGCCTTTTCTTCGGCGTGAAGAGAAAAACTTGCTATCACAAAGAAAAACGGAGATAAAAGCACGGTAACTGCTCTCAATTTGGGCCAGATTGCAGGGAGCGATGGCGAAGCTGACTCGCACGGAGTCGCCAGGAAAGCGACGAGCGACGACTGCCCTGATGGGCAGTGCCGGAGCAGGATGCGGAGGCAAGATGGACTGAAGTGTGAGCAGTTACAAATTTTATTTTTCACGAATGATCCTCACTACTTGGCCTAAAAATCGCTCAAAAGCATAGTTTTAAACCATTCAAAGGGAATGTTGGCATCCTGTTCGGCCACTTTGAAATCAGACCACTCGGTTCCCAGAATGGCCAAGCGACCGCCGTGTCTGATGTTACGGCGGCAAACCAATCCCAAAACATAGGGGTTATTGCCCGTAGTGGTTAATCCCACCACACCTTTACAAATTTTGTTGGTGTCGTCGAGGCCACCGTTAAAAATCATGGGATCAGGTGATTCGGGAGTGCTGCTAAGTTTAAGTCCAATGGGGTGTTTAGAACTCACAAATTGGGAAGTTTTTGCCAATTGAATATTCTCCAGGGCGGGAGTGTTGGGCAGTGCTGAATAGCGTCCAATAGGATGAAATTGGTAGCGCTCCATCCACTTGTTCAAAAGTTCTTCCGGCAAATTATCGATCAAAGGAGAGGCGATCATAACATTTTTGATTTTGTTGACCGCTTCCAATATTTCAGGCGAAACCGTTTCGTCCATTAAGGTGCTGGTGGTGATCACCAGAGTATCGCGGCCAGAGATATCCCGCGCACTTATCTTTTGAATGGCGGGATTCATAATATCCATATTTTGAAAGGCCTCTTTGTAAAAACGCACTTCCGGATCGCGAGTGGAGTCGGCAAACAATAAGGTCTTTTTGCGGTCTTCGGGGAAAACTTCCACCAAAAAACTCTCCGCCGACGACATTTTGTACTGAGAGGTGGCCACCACATTAAATTGGAAAACGCCCGGTTTGTTAAATTTCAATCTCAACCGGCCGCTAAACCATTGAACATAGGGCCTTAATTCTTCTGGAAAAATCTCCACATCGGGACGCAAATTCCGGTTTTCTTGATCGACAATACTTAAAATGCGGTCAAACTTTTCATTAAATCCCAAATAAACCAATTCCCCAACAGGCCAAGATGTGCGAGTGATAAGCGGAGGTTTGCGGTCGCGCACCACCGTTTTGACTTTGGTCGATTCACTCCGACAAAAATCCTTGCGTCGATTCTTTCCAAGCACACAAGCACCGAACCGCAAGGTGTGAATTTTTCCGTTCTTCGAGGGGGGAATGTCATTCCAAGTGACATTGAGAACTGTAGAAAAATTTTCTTCGTTTTTAGTGGCCACCACTTTAAAATCCCCAAAATTGGGGCGGTGATACCTCAATTCCAAATCGGGGCTCATTTCCTTGTTGAGATCGTAGGCCACCACTTGCAAATTGACATCAAGGCCCTGGGTGATCTCCTGTGGGACGACCAATTTAGGGGGCAAACGCACATCGAGAACCACAATCTTTAAATTCTGCTTATAAGTATGGTTAGCAGGGTTGGAAACCACAATTTGTCCATTGTAAGTTATCCTGTCGCCATGCTTGCGGCGGTGGACATGAAAGTGATCGGGTGCAAAATTCAGGCGGTATCCCCTTTCACTCTCCTTTTTAAGCTCCATATTGGCAGGCATGCCTTCCAAGGCCACGCGAAAATCGCCCTTGGGATAATCCGGGTCGATGATCTCAAAAGCGTGGGAATAAGAATCCCCTTCTTTGACACTTCCTCCTCCGCGGGCAAATTGAATTTCCACATCCCGGGGAACATCGTAGACCAGAAGATTGACCCTCCGGCGCAAAGCGCGGACGGGATCGGCGGAACTGCGCAGCCACACGGTAATGGGATAAATCTGCAACCGCTCGCTGGGGTCGTTGGGGTTGTTGCCGTCAAAAAAGGAAGGCCTCCACTTAATCTTGCGTTCACCAGGGTCAAATTCGGCCCCTTTGGGCAAATCTTTAACTTCCACTTGGGGAGTTCCCCCTCCCTTAACCGCCACGCGTACTTGATATTCCCGGTAACGGCCCTCATTAAATTCGATGACATCACTGATTGCCATCGACAATTCGGGCAGAGGTTCGAGGGGTTCACTCCTTTGCACTTCCCGCAGTGTTCCCTCTTCGGGATAGGGATTTTGCCGGCAACTGGCCAAGAGAAAAAGGCCTGCCAAAAGAGTGTAAATGGTTAATTTCAACATAAACTGGCCTCGCTGTTTAAGAACCCACTGGCCTCAACATAAACGGATATTTGACCGGCACTTTGACCGCACCTTTAGGTTTGGGGAATTGCCAAGACATCATCTTGCCGGTAATGCATCGTTCAGTTGGTGAGTCCTTTAAGGTTGTTCGGCCGACACGGGAATAATTGAGTCGGCCCACGGGATTAATTTCAAAGCGAACTTCCACCAGGCCTTGCAGTGTAGGTTTGGTTTTGAGTTGTTCTTCATAACAACGCCTCACCTGGTTTAAATATTTGGCGATGGTGGCGTTAATGGCGTAGCGACTGATCCCACCATCTAATAATAAATCTGAACTGGAAACTGAAATGGCCGAAATGCCGGAACCACCACCACTGGCCACCAGTGTATTGCCATAACCACCGCGGCCACCTCCGGCCCCCTTGGTGCCCACGCCTCCAAGGCCACGCACGCCGGTATTTCCCACTGTCACTTTTTTAAGTCCCCGTCCCAGGCCAGTCAACACTTCGCCGCCACTGCCGGCATCTCCCCCGGGGCCAGCACCCGCCGTGGCCTGTTTGAGTTCCTGAGGCACTCCCCCCACCACATCCTTAATTTCCTGGGAACCCAACATGCCGAGAAAACCCAAATTTCTCTTAACCGCTCTCTGGGATCGTTCGGCGGCAGAGAGGGGTTTAATTTTGAGGTTGGGGTTGTTCTCACGCCTCACATTGACCGTCTGGGCGGGTTTGACAATCTTCACCACCACTGGTTCAACGGGTTCTTCTTCCACCTCTTCTTCCTCGATTGGCCGATCCAAAACATACAGGAGCACCGGAATCAAGAGAAAAGTGAGGAGCAACCCCCACTCGGGGAGCCGGTTGTACCAGCGGTCTTCGTCTTCGTGAGGGCCGAGCAAATCCTGAATCTCGGCACTGCTTTGTAGGCCCAGCTTGAACTTGCCCATAGGCGTTTCGAGCCACCAATCCCGTTGCGCTTCAACCGCCTTGCAATTGACCAGGCCGTCTACCGAGAGAAGGCCCTTCCGTTCCGATAATTGAAAGCGGCAATGCCAATGATCGCGGTTAAATTCGTGGCCTTGAAGTTTACGGCCCTGGATTCTCTGTTTGGCCCGATCCAGGCCAATAAAACCGAAATATTCGTGCAGGCCAAACTTGCCCTGCGAGATATTTTTGAGCACCTTGACCAGTTCGCCACTTTCCGACTCTATGGTGATCACGGGATCGCTTCCCCCAAGTCGTTGGAAATCATATCCAAAAAGTCCTTTCTAAATTTCAAAAGGCCAGAATCCTTTTCCCCCACATTGCCGGTCACCACCGACATTTCGGGCCTCTTTCTCTCGCCCTCGATCAAAAGAGACTCGAAGTCGATTCGGCCCGATTTCCTATATCTTACCTTAACTTTTGCGTCTTTTGACAACTCTGGTGATTGCGGCGCACTTTCCTCCTGTGCCCCCAGGGGATTCAAAAGGAAAAAGGCCCACAAAAAAATGATTCCCCAAAACATTCGGTCGACATTCATTCCACCTGCTCCTGCTTATCAGTATGGGTAACAACTTTAAGATTTTCCAAGCGCCCCGTGTAATAGGCCACCAACCTGTCAATTTTATGTTCCCGATAAAAGGCCAACAACTGGGAGAGGGTTTCTTGGCCGTCCGGTTTACTCGACAATTTTTGGCGAAGTCCGGAAACGGGAGCGTAGTCTAGTGATTCAAAGTTCTTGGCCAGGCGTTCGGGGGTAGGAATAAGAGACGCATAATCGGCCACTTCCTCCACCAAATTCCCCCGCACCCGTTCGAGTTCCCCGGCATCCTGAAAATCCGCCAGTTGTTTTTCCAAAAGGAGTTGGTAATCCCGCTGAGTTTTTTCAAAAGGGGCGGCCATGGCGGCAAGCTGGCCCCGGACTTTGGCCAGGGTTTCCTCATCGAGGTTGGGAGGTACAGGCGTGTTCAGAATATCCTCTACCATTCTGGCATAAGTGGTCTTCAACATGTGCAAAAGGTAAGTGCGGGTTTCCAAATCCGCCCCGTCCAGGTGCTCACTGGCAATTTTCACAAAGTTTTCAATCTGGCCCGTGCGCCGTTTAAACAAGCGCTGTCCCCTCCGGCCGGCAAATGCCCCCCTTTTAACCGAAGCAAAAGCGCGCTGGACTTTGACGAGAATGAGCTTCGACCAGGCCGCTCCCTGACTCTCCCTTTGGGCCAAAAGCAATTCCCGAGTTTTGCGATCCGATCTCTCCAATTCCAAACGCCCGGCCAATTCCAATTTTTTGGGAAGCGACCAGGGTAGAGAGAGAGAATTTGGCCCAATCAATTTGGCCTCGTCGAGAGTCGCAAAGAGAACTTCCTCGTACTCCGCGGGCAGGGCCTTTTCCCGCCGCATTTTCTTAATCATTTGTTTGAGGATGCGGTTGCGCTCGCTCCAGTTTTGATCGAGTTCATAGAGCAGGGCCAACTTCAAAAAGAGATCGTATCCGGCCTTCAGTCCCACGGGGCGCAAATTCAACTTTTCCTGCAATTTGGCGGCCTTGGAAAATTGCCCCATGAGTTCATATTCCACCATCAGAGTTTTTTCATCTTTTTCGCGCTCTAAGAGGGCAATCAGCTTGGCCTGATCTTGAAATTTGACCGACAAAACTTTGGCGTTAGAGCACGATTTTTCGGCAAAAATGTTTTGCAAACAAAAATCGTAAAATATCTGCAAACTCTCGGGGCCATCCTCCATCTGGGTGGCCTTCTCAAACCGCGCTTCAATCAAAATTTTGTCCATAGCGCCCTTTTCTTTGAGGACGCTCTTATCCTGAACATTAGCAGTGGCCGCCTGCCACTTGGCCACCTGGCCAATGATGCGTTGGTAGTCCTTGCGGTGATTAAAAATGTCGAGGGCAAGGTTTTGGGAGAGAATCGCCCACTTGCCGAAAGATTGAGACTCGATTGCCCCATCGACCAAAGATTGAAAAATGGGCAAGGCCTTGTCGTAATCCTTGAGAGTGTAGTACTCCCTGGCGGCCACATAGCGAAATTGATCCGCTTCCGGGCCACTCTTTAAAAGTTCGGCCAAGGCCAGGGACTCTTCGAGGACAACCGCGCTGTTTTTGAGTTCCTGGGCCAAGCTCAAGCGACTTTGGCGCAATTGCCGGATGGATTTGGCATCAAAACCAAAGGCCAAATCTTCTCCAATCCAACGCCCCAGTCGTTCCACTTTTTTGGACTTGTCTCCTTCGGCCTTGAGCCATCCCTGCTGGAGTTTTTTGCGAAGATCATCATTGGAATAAAGTTTGAGATAAATGTCGATGGAACGCTTGAGAAAATTGTTGAGTTCGGTGATGACCTGGGCCTCGGAATCAACCTGCACTAAAAAGCGGCGAAAAATTTTCTGCACCTCTTTGGCCTCTTCGGATTTTTTAGGAATGTCGGCACTGGTTCGTTCCGCCATTTCTGTCAAGTAATGATCGACTTTACCCCAATTGCGAAAACCGTAAACCTCTTCCAACAGGCGCGTCTCGTAGTAGAGGTTGGGACTCTGTTGGTTGAGGTAGGCCAACAGGTGGGAGCCGGCACGGCGATTTCCCGCCACATAATAGGCCTCGGTCAATTGTTGAACCAACTCTGGCCGGTTCAAGCGCGCGGACAAATCTTTGATATAGGCCAATTCCTCCACCCCATGGCCATTGGTATTGGACATGAACAAAATTAAATCGGTGAGCGAGGATTCCCTAACTTCACTGTCCGATGCCCACAGTGAGAGTTTCATTTCCTCAATGGCGGTGTCCAATTGATTGTCCTTAAAGTGCAGCCATGCCTTGCGGTAGTGAACATAATTGCAAGTCGAGCGGATTTCACACAATTCGAGAGTGGCCACATAGTGGGAAAACGCGCGCTTGTAGCGCCCAACTTCGTCGTACCATTCGGCCAAGGCCAAGTGCGCCTGCTCGCGCATTTTTTTAGGAGAGGCCTCATTTTGAATGACATGGAGATAATGTTTTTCGGCCATCCCATGCTCGTCTAGCCGAGAGAGGAGCCGGCCCATTTGAAACCTAATTTTGACCGGGGCCATGCCTTTGTTGGCCGTGGAGCGAACGCCGGAGAGGCCCTTGCGGTAGAGTTCCAGGGCGCGCATGCGGTTGGCCTTGTGGGTGGCGTGATTATCTTCAGCTCCCTCTTGAATGGAAACATCGAAATAGAGATCCGCCAACCTCAAAGTGAGTTCCATGTGCGAGGGATCAGACAGGGGCAAGGAATTGCGCAAAGATTCCATCTCCCCAATGAGGTAGTGGGTGCTTGCTAAAGACTTGTCTTTCTGTGCCTGTGCTTGGGACTCCGAAGCGCAAATGGAAATGCCAAGACAATGGAAGGCCAGTACTGGAAGAAAGACGGCGATGGCCTTCCAAACGCTGGCCATGGTCAACGCCCCATAACCGCTAGACCGATGGATTGAAACTGGCCACTGGTCAAAATGCTCATAATGGTGGCCACCGTAGTGCTTTTAATTTCCTTGTCCGCCTGAAAGTTAATTTCTCCCGTAAAGGGAGTCAGGTGCGAACGACTCCAATTGCGCTTAATGCGATCGAGCCTGCGCAGCAAGAGTTCGGGGTTGCGAACAACGGTCTCGGCCCTGCCCACCAATTTTTGATCCAAATAGAGTTTGCCCTCTTTGGATATGGCCAAAGTGGGGGCCTCTTTGACCAGATCAGAAGTTTGAGAATTGGGCAAAACCAGGCCCTTGGTCACTAAAATTTCCGGTGAACTGGAAAAAGTTTGCAAGAGGAAGACCACCAACATGCTGAACATGTCCACCATTGAGGTGAGCATCAACGAAAAACCCACCGCCTTTAGCCCAAAGGCCTTTTTGCGCTTGCGATTGATCAAATGTTTTTCAAAACTGTCGGCGGCCACTAAACTGTGGTTGAGAATCACTAATTCCCCCCCTCGGTTAAAACCCCCACATTGACAATTTGATTTTTCCTCAAGGCATCTAAAGCGGCGACTAAATTCCCGTAGTCCACCGAACGGTGGGGAGTCACCGTCGCCGAAGCAATTTCCACAGGCCTTCCCCTTCTGCGCAAAATCTTTTCCTTCAAGGCCCCATCCAATTCGGCGAGCATGGCCTCAAAGGATTCACCCTTGACTCTCACACTCCTAATGCGCCGGCCATTCTTTTTGAGGTTGAGGCGCGCGCGGGGGGAGTTGGCGGTTCCCCGCAAAATCAAGTCGAGTTCAAAAGCATCACTCTTGACATCGGAGGTATCCGTGCCATAACTCTGTTTGACTTCCAACGACCCGATTTCGATCCAAACCGCAGTGACTAACAAAAAACAGACACAAGTTGAAAGCAGATCGATAAAGGGGGTCAAATTGAGTTGAACATCCAAATCCCGCTTTTTCCCCAATCCCGTCTTCTTGCGCATACTGTGTTTCTTCCCCGTCCCCGCATCCTGCCATTAGTAAGTCAGACGGAACTGGCGGCCAGTTCTTCCGAAGTCGCCGCCGCCGAAGGCATTGCCGGCGTGGGGATTCTCTCCTTTTCCCCTTTTTCCAACTTCGTTTCTTTGGCCGAATAGTTTTCCGTGTAAAAGAGAAAATCGTGATAGAGTTCCGAGGCCTGTTCAGTCAGGGCGGTGATAATATTTTCCACGCGATTTTGCAGAACCGCACTGGCCACCAGAGCAGGGATCGCCGCAATCAACCCAAAAGCGGTTGAATTGAGGGCCTCGGAAATTCCCGCCGACAAGAGGTTAGCCCGTTCGACGGGCGAGGCCGCCGCCACTCCGGCAAAGGAACTAATCAGTCCGGTCACTGTTCCCAAAAGTCCAAACAGGGTCGAGACATTGCCAAACATGGCGAGGAAACCAACCCGTTTATCGTAGCGGGAGATTTCCTGGGAAAGTTGTTCATCCATCCGCGCCTGCAAGGCCTCGTCTCCGGCACCACCTCCGCGCAAGCGGCAGGCCACGGAGACAATTCTTCCCATGGAAGAGCGGGGCAACCCATCGACATAATTTTGCGCGGCCGTAAAATCCCCGCGCGCTACAAAACCCAAAATGTTTTTGCGAAAATCCGGCGGGGCGGCCCGATAGGAAATATAGAGAGCAAAAGAGCGTTCCACGATAAGAACCAAGGCCATCAGGCCAAAGGCCAGGATGAAGTACATAAAAACTCCGCCCGCGTGAAACTGGTCAATCAAATTCATGAAAATCACCCTCCATTGTTGAATTAAGAGATCGAATCCAAAACACACTGTTGACTGAAAATCCGCTCCTCAACTAAATAAAAACTTTTCAGTCTAACAGTATCTAAGAAAAAATAGTGACATTTCGGAGAGAAGTCGGCAAGTTGAAAAATGATATTTCGGGGACTGCAAGGGGAAACAGACTGGAAAATGACAAATGAAACCTCAAAAGTAAGATTTTATAAGAAATTATGGCATGATGAAACAAAAGATTATTAACGGAAAACGATGAAAAAACGCCCCAGGTTCCGCTTTAAACCCCACCATGACATTCCAAAATACTCTGGCATCCTTTTTAAATCCCTGGAAACACCCCTGCTCATTTATTTTGCCCTCACTGGCAACCTCATTACTTTTAGCATGGCCTATGCCTTCTACTATTTTGAAGCGGGCATCAACCCCAATGTGGCCAACTACTGGGACGCCGCCTGGTGGGCCTTGTGTACCATTTCTACCGTCGGCTATGGTGACATTGTTCCCACCACCATGGTGGGCAGGGCCATCGGGGTCTTTCTCATCGTCGTGGGCGTGACTTTTTTCTTGAGTTTTATGGCGGTTTTGGTTTCGGTCATGTCCAATCTCATCGCCGAAGATCAAAGAGACGATTCTTAATTGGCCACGCCCACCATACTTTCCTGGCCTTTGTCTTCCAATAGTTTGAGGCCCACCACCTGCATGAACTTTTCTGGCCGTTGCAAATCCAGGGCCAATTTGAGAACTTCCTCAACGCTTTTACAGGGCCTAATGTCGATGCCCGATTTGACTTCCTCGGGGATTTCGACCAGGTCTTTTTGATTTTTGGCGGGAATGATCACCATTTTGATATTGGCGCGCTTGGCGGCCAGCAGTTTTTCCTTCAATCCACCTATGGGCAAAACTTTTCCACGAATGGTCACCTCCCCGGTCATCGCCAAATCCTGACGGACTTTAATGCC
The DNA here is from genome assembly GCA_965243145.1 of Bacteriovoracaceae bacterium. Taxonomy (GTDB): domain Bacteria; phylum Bdellovibrionota; class Bacteriovoracia; order Bacteriovoracales; family Bacteriovoracaceae; genus CBDBLK01. The sequence goes on along the minus strand of CBDEUB010000002.1, from coordinate 2,141,181 downwards.
AGTTACTGCTGAAGTCAGGGCGGTCACTATGGTAATGCCGGCCGAGGGGCCGTCTTTGGGAACTGCACCCTCTGGTGCGTGTATGTGCAGATCGGTCTTTTCATAAAACTCGGATTTAATCCCCAATCGGTCACTGATAAAACGAACATAGCTGAGCGCGGCCTTGGCCGATTCAGTCATGACCTCTCCGAGTTTGCCAGTAATTTGAATATGACCTTTGCCCGAAACGCTTACCACTTCAATATGCAACAACTCTCCTCCCACAGAAGTCCAGGCCAATCCGTTGACTACCCCGATTTGGGGTTCTTTTTCCGCCTCGGTGGAAATATATTTTTTCACTCCCAAATACTTGACTAGTTGGGCATTACTCACTTTAAACCGCTTGCCTCCTTTGATTTCGTTGGTCACCACATGAGTTGCTATTTTGCGGCAAATGGTGTTGAGCAGTCTTTCAAATTCGCGCACGCCCGCTTCTTTCGTCCAATCGGTAACGATTTCCCCCATCATGCCATCGGGAATGCTCACGCTGTAGTTGTCCAATCCGTTGTTTTTGACCGCCTTTTTGAGCAAATAGCGCTTCCCAATTTGCAATTTTTCGTAGGGTGTATATCCCGAAAGTTTGATAATCTCCATGCGGTCCCTGAGAGGTATGGGAATACGGCCAATATCGTTGGCGGTCATAACAAACATCACTTTGGACAAATCGTACTCCACTTCAATGTAGTGATCACTAAAAGTTTTGTTTTGCTCGGGATCGAGCACTTCCAGCATGGCGGAAGCGGGGTCACCCCGCATATCCGAAGACATTTTATCGATCTCGTCCAAGAGAATGAGAGGGTTGGAGGTTCCCGCCTTTTTCAGAGCATTGATAATTTTGCCTGGCATGGCACCGATATAAGTCCGACGGTGTCCGCGAATTTCCGACTCGTCCCGCACTCCCCCCAGGGAAATTCTTTGAAATTTGCGGCCGAGAGAATCACCCAGGGAACGGGCAATCGAAGTTTTCCCCACCCCTGGAGGCCCCACCAGACACAAGATGGTACCTTTTCCCTCTTCTTTGAGCAGCGAACGCACGGCCAAATATTCAACAATTCTTTCCTTGACATCTTTCATGCCGTAATGGTGGTCGTCGAGGACTTCGCGCGCGTGGGGTACCGAATTGTTGTCTTCGCTGTAATCGAGCCAGGGCAAACACAGTATCCAATCAATATAATTCCTCACCACCGTGGCCTCCGCCGACATGGGAGACATGGATTTTAATTTTTTAATTTCCTTATAAACTTTGCTCTTGGCCTCAACCGGCATTTTCTTGTTGGCCAGTTTTTCTTCCATTTCCTGAGTCTCGGACTTTCCATCCTTTTGTCCCAACTCTTTTTGGATGGCGTTCATTTGCTCGTTGAGATAATACTCCTTTTGCGACCGTTCCATCTGGTTCTTCACCCGCGAGCGGATTTTCCTCTCGACATTGATAATTTCGATCTCTCCCTGCATTTTTTTCAGCAACAGGCCCAGTCTTTTACCAATGTCAATGGCCTCCAAAATTTCCTGCTTCTCGGGAATTTTCATGGCAAAATGTGCCACGATAATATCCGCCAAACGGCCAGGGTCAGAAATAGACGATATGCTCATCAACAGTTCGGGCGGAATCCTGCGGTTGAGCCTTACATACTGTTCAAAAACCGATTTAATAGATCGCACTTGGGCCTCGACATTGACCGCGCTGGGCGGCCGCGAGATTTCCTTGGCCACTTCGACAATGTGTCCGGCGGCGGTATAGTCAAATTTTTTTATACTGGCCCGATACCTTCCCTCGACCAAAACTTTGACTGTATTGTCCGGCAAGCGCAACATTTGAATAATGTTGACTACCGTCCCAATGTCATAAATATCCTCCCGACTGGGGTTGAGAATACTGGCATCCCTCTGAGTGACCAAAAAGAGTTCATTGCTTTTTTTGGCCGCCAATTCCAGAGCGGTGATGGATTTTTCCCGGCCAACAAAGAGGGGAACCACCATGTGGGGAAAAATAATAACATCTCTCAAAGGGAGGAGGGGAAGGCGAGTGACTTCAGTTTTTTTGGCCGGCATAGTACCTCTTGCACTACTGTTAAAATGGCCTGGCCTGCTTCAATGAAGGCCAGAGATCAGTACCTCTCCCTTATTGTAACCCGAGCAGCGCCAAGGATAAAAAAAATTAAAAGTGAAGAATTTTCCCTTGTTAAACTTTGTAACTTTAGTAAAGAAATCCTTAAAAAGACTAACAACACTTTGCGAAAGGAAGAAAATTCCTCCGAATGATAGCTTTTTTAAGTTGAAATTTTTAGGTATTTTCGTAACTGCTCACAAAACTTTGATAAAAGCAAGGTAAGTGCTTGCAATTTAGGTCAGATTGGGATGAAGCGAAACGGAACGACTGAGGTGTGCTCCCTGCACATCGCAAGGAGTGACGGTGAAGCTGAATCACACGGAGTCGCCGGGAAGGCGACGAGCGACGACTGCCCCGATGGGCAGTGCCGGAGCAGGATGCGGAGGCAAGATGGCCTGAAGTGCAAACACTTACGCGCTTTCGACTCGCTTTTTATTCTTTAAAAAGGGATTACTCTCGACTTCCGCGCTTGCAACCGCCTTGCGCTCCCGCCGTTCGAGGCGCGGAGATTCAAGCCCTTGAATGGATTTTTTGGTGACGACGACACAATTGGTTTTGCTGTCGTGGGGAAGTTCATACATAACATCGAGCATGGTTTGCTCCAAGATGCCGCGCAAACCGCGGGCCCCGGTCTTCCTCTTGAGGGCCATTTTCGCCACTTCTCGCAGAGCATCTTTTTCAAAAATCAATTCCACCCCGTCGAGTTCGAGAAGTTTTTGATATTGCTTGGTAATGGCGTTTTTAGGTTCACTCAAAATCATCATCAAGGACTCTTCATCCAAGTCCTCTAAAAGGGCACTGACGGGAAGGCGGCCGATAAATTCCGGAATGAGGCCGAACTGGGACAAATCCTGGGGTTCGATGCCTCCCAATTTTTCCAAAACCGATTTTTTCTTTGCCTCGCCACCTTCTTTTCCCTCGGCCAAAAGTCCCATCGGCCGTTTGGTCATGCGCTTTTGGATAATTTTGTCCAGGCCGACAAAAGCACCGGCGACAATAAATAAAATATTTTTGGTCTTGACCTGAATGAACTCTTGCTGGGGGTGTTTGCGCCCACCCTTGGGAGGAATGGAGGCGGTGGTTCCCTCGATCAACTTGAGCAGCGCTTGCTGCACGCCTTCTCCGGAGACATCGCGGGTAATGGAGGGGTTTTCATTTTTGCGGGCAATTTTGTCGATTTCGTCGATATAGACGATGCCTCTCTCGGCCCTCTCCACATCGTAATCGCAGTTTTGCAAGAGTCCCAAAATAATATTTTCGACATCCTCTCCGACATAGCCGGCCTCCGTCAGAGAAGTGGCATCGGCAATGGCAAAGGGCACATTGAGGTATTTGGCCAGGGATTGGGCAATCAATGTTTTGCCCGACCCGGTGGGGCCGGCCAAAAGGATATTGGATTTGTCCAACTCCACGCCATCGCTCTTGCGATTCAAGTGCTGGGAATAAGAAATTCTTTTATAGTGGTTGTGAACCGCCACCGAAATAATTTTTTTGGCGCGGTCTTGACCGATGACATACTGATCGAGATGGGCCTTAATTTCGTGGGGCCGAGGAACATTGTCCTGGGTACTCTGAACCGTAGAGTGCAAAGCATCTTCGTAAATAATGTCATTGCACAATTCAATACACTCATCGCAAATATAGACCCCTGGGCCAGCGATCAACTTTTTGACTTCTTTTTGGTTTTTGCCGCAAAAGTTGCAGTGTAATGTCATGCCGTAGCTGCTTTTTCTCTCACCCATAATTGGCCTTCCGCTCGCGCACTCCCCCTAGGCCCATCACTTGGACTTTGGCCCAATGATTTGATCGATCAGGCCAATCTCAATGGCCTCACCGGGATTCATATAATTGTCCCGGTCAGTTAATGTCTCGACCTGTTCCCGGGTCAGTTTCTTGGGGCAATGTTTAACATAAATATCGTTGAGTTGATCCCTCAAAAGTTTGATTTCCTTGGCCTGAATCTGAATGTCGGAACACTGGCCATGGGCACCGCCGAGGGGTTGGTGGATCATGATCCGCCCGTGGGGCAAAGAATAGCGGTGCCCCGCCGAACCCGCGGTCAAAAGCAGGGAACCCATAGAGGCGGCCATTCCCACACAATAGGTGTGCACCGGGCAAGATATATGATTCATTATGTCATAAATACCTAACCCCGCATAAACAGAACCCCCAGGGCTGTTGATATAGAAGTGAATCGGGTCTTCTGGGCCACTCTGTTCCAAAAAGAGCATCTGGGCCACCAACAAATTGGCCACGGTATCGTTGATTTGAGTCCCCAAAAACACGATCCGGTCGAGCAATAGCCGCGAATAAATGTCGTATTGGCGCTCCCCTCTGGCGGTCTGTTCAATGACGATGGGATTGGGAATGTACGATTGTGGACGGTGCATTAATCTTCTCCCTCTAGTCTTTATCGGCCCGGCGGGGCCATGGCCTTAATCCCATTTACCTGGCCCAGTATGACTGGCAAAAGGGCCACTCCCAAGCGTATGGCCTTATCCGGGCAAATGTGGGAAGATTTCCTCCCGCAATAGCGGACTTATTTACCATACAACTGGCCAACTTTACTGGCCAAACAACAAAGGAGCAAGTCAATGCCAACAGAAATGGATTCACAACACCCCTGGACTTTGGTAGGACAGGCTGCGCCAAATTTCCAAGGCCAGGCGGTTGTCAACGGGCAAATCAAGGAAATCCAGCTTTCCGACTATAAAAACCAGTGGAAAGTCCTCTTTTTCTACCCCCTCGATTTCACTTTTGTCTGTCCCACGGAAATCACCGCCTTTTCGGACAAAATCGAGCTTTTCCAAAAGCTCAATTGCCAAGTCGTCGGCTGTTCCATCGACTCCCAATTTTCCCACTTGGCGTGGACACAACAGGAGCGCCGCCAGGGGGGACTGGGCGAAATCCGCTACCCCTTGCTCGCCGATGTCACCAAAAAAATTGCCACCTCTTACGGCTGCCTCAGCGGTGCCGGTGTCGCCTTCCGCGCCACCTATGTTATTGATGGCCAAAATACCATTCAACACGCTGCCATCAACAATTTGTCGGTCGGCCGCAATGTCGAAGAAGTGGCCCGACTGGTGGAGGCCTACCAATACACCGCCAAGCACGGCGAAGTGTGCCCCGCCGGCTGGACGAGCGGTGCCGACTCTATGAAACCCAATCCCGACGGTTCAAAGGAGTGGTTTAACAAAAACGCTTAACCTCTTTTTAATGTTTTGTTTTCCTCTTGGGGACAGTGCACTCCGCATTGTTCCCAAGAGGCCTTTTTAAGGGCGCTCGTGGAATTTCTTCTCGAATATATCCAGGCCCACATAGCTTACGCCCCCTACCTTATCTTTGGACTTTTGCTGTTTGGGGGAATCAATCTTCCGATCAGTGAAGATGTCATGCTTTTGACCAGCGCCCTACTGGCGGCCAAACACCCCGACATGCTGCTCCCGCTCTTTTTCGGCGTTTTTCTGGGGGCCTATTGCTCCGATTTGGTTTGTTACTTTTTCTTGGGCCGCTACCTGGGAAATAAAGTTTTTCAAATTCCATTTTTTGCCAAATTTGTTTCAAAGGAGCGCATCCACAAAATTGGCCTTTTTTACCAGAAATATGGCCCCTGGGCCTTAATCGCCGGCCGTTTTATTCCCTTTGGAGTGCGCAACGCCCTCTTTTTTACCGCTGGCCTGGCCAAAATGAATGCCTGGACATTCGTGCTGTCCGACCTTTTGGCCTGTCTGATCTCTACCAGCACTTATTTTTATCTGTACTACACCTTTGGAGAGCAGGCAGTCGCCGCCATCCAACGAGGCAACCGCGTCTTGCTCTTCCTCCTGCCTGCCCTATTGCTAGCGTGGTGGTTGTATTCCCGGCGGGCACTGCGGAAGTCTTCACCACGGTAAAGTAGACCATACTCCGAATTTAGCGTATAATTTCGGAGTATGCTCCGAAGAATACAAAAACTCAATCATTCCCATAGCTTCTTTCTATTTGGGGCCAGGGGGACGGGAAAGACGACTCTGCTGAAAAACCTGTTTAAGAGGGGAAGCAAAACCCTGTGGATCGACCTGCTGACGGCAAGAGATGAAGAGTCGTTCGGCCAACACCCCGACGAGTTGTCATCCGTTCTCCAGGGCGGAGGGTACACGAAAGTCGTCGTGGACGAGATTCAAAAGAGTCCCAAACTTTTGGATGTTATCCACAAATGCATGGAAGACCACAGGGACATCCAATTTATTATGACGGGTTCCAGTGCCCGCAAATTGCGGCGGGGTTCGGCCAACCTTTTAGCAGGCCGGGCCTTCATGTACCACCTCTACCCTTTCACTCATAGCGAACTTGCGGAGAAATTTTCTCTCGACGAAATTTTGAACTTCGGCAGTTTGCCCAAAATATTTGATTATCAAAACGACGAAGACAAAAAGGATTTTCTCAAAAGCTACGCCCGGACATATTTGAAGGAAGAAATCCAAATGGAGCAAATCGTTCGCAAGATCGATCACTTTAGAAATTTCTTGGAAGTGGCGGCCCAAGTAAACGGACAGATCGTCAATTATTCCAAAATATCGAGGGAAGTGGGCATCGACGACAAAACCGTGGTTCAGTATTTTCAAATTCTCGACGACACCTTGGCCAGTATTCTGCTACCGTCTTACCACCGTTCCGTGCGCAAACAACAAATAGTTTCCCCTAAATTTTATTTTTTTGATACCGGCGTAAAAAAGGCGCTGGACAGGAGCTTGGATTCCCCCGTCGTACCCGGTACCTTCGCTTTCGGACAGGCCTTTGAACACTTTATCATTTTGGAATGTCACAGACTCAACGAGTACTTTAAAAAGGACTACCGCTTTTATTACCTCAAGGACAAACAGGGATTAGAGGCCGACCTCATCATCGACAGGGGAAGAAAAAAAGACATTATTGTCGAAATAAAATCTTCCCAGCACATTGCCGAAACCGATGTCAAAGCGTTGCAAAAAATCTCTTCCTGTTGGGGCCGCCCTTGCGAGGCCCAACTTTGGTCGCGCGAGGAACGGGAACGGGTAGTGCGGGGAATTGCCTGCCTGCCCTGGAAGACGGCCTTAGAGAAAATCTGGAGTTAAATTCTTGGGCCAGGGTCTTCAAAAAACTTGGCCGCTGGCAAGATTGATTACCAGCTCACATTCCTCTTGAATTTGAGTCTCAAGGCCAGTTTTTGCCAAAAAGACAACTGCTTAGAGGGAAGGCGAATCTTGGCAGAAAGTTGGCCCCAACTCCCAGGCAGGGGGCCACTCAACGAGTTGTGAGAGAGGTCAATTTGGGCCAAATTGCCAAGTTCGCCCCAACTTTCCGGCAGCGGACCGCTCAATTGGTTGTTGGAAAGGTCGAGTTGAAACAAACTCCTAAGGCCCACCCAACTCTCAGGAAGAGGGCCACTGAATTGGTTGTTGGACAAGAAAAGCCAATGCAGGCCATCGAGTTCCCCCCATCTCTCTGGAAGAAAACCGTCCAACTGGTTGTCGTAGAGGTCGAGCCTTCTCAAATTTTTGAGTTCACCCCAGCTTTCCGGCAACGGGCCACTGAACTGATTGCCCGAGAGAAAGGCAATCTGTAAGTTTTCCATCTCGCTCCAGCTATCGGGCAGAGAACCGTCCAACTGATTGTTGTGAAGTTGAAGTCTCTTCAAATTTTTCAGGCCACTCCAACTTTCCGGTAGGGGGCCATTCAACTGGTTGTGGGAAAGATAGAGTACTCTCAAATTCTCCAGTTCTCCCCAACTTGTGGGCAAAGGGCCGCTCAACACCCGATTGTAGGAGACATTGAGTTCTTCTAAATTACTGAGTCGGCCCCAACTCTCGGGTAGAGGGCCGCGCAAACGATTGCCGTGGAGATTGAGCTTTTCCAATTTCTTAAATTCGCTCAAGCTGTCGAGAGAAGAGTCACCTAATTGCTGATTGAAAGAGAGATCGAGTTCCCTCAAATTGGCCAGGGTTTCTAAACCTGGCGGCAGCGATTCTATGAGGGTATTGCTAATACTAAGTTTTTCCAACGAAACCAATCCCGCCCAATCTTCCCTTTGAAAAGGGGGGTTGCGTTCTTCTCGATTGGAGAACCAAATGCCGGTTAAGAAAAGTTCTTTTATCTCGGACAGTTCTGGGGCACCTATTTCGTGGCAATCCAGTTTTTTGCCGGACTGGCCCAAAATACTGACCATAATGGTGTTTTGAACATGGGGGGTTCTATCGCAAATATTTGCCGAAACCGAGAATGACAAAATGCAAAATATAAACATCAAAAGCTGGCGTGAAAGGCGTTGGACAGTCATTATTTCCTCCTTGGACTTGTTATGAAATTAAGTTTAAGCATTTTCTTCGCAAATAATTAGGCTCAATGCGAAAGATTCAATCAAGGCCTACTCTCTGGCCCCAAGCGCTCAGGCCTGGGCAACAACGCCTCCACTTTGCACCAAAAGCGCCGTTTGAGGGCCAATTCCTGAAAGTAGAGAAAAAGCGTTTTGGCACACTTTCCGGCGGGAAGAAAAAGCTCCTCCTCCCACCCCATTTTTCCCTGCAAAAACAGGTTCCGAAAGCTGGCAAAGTGCGGGTCATCGGGGATATTCACCCCCACGCTCAGGGAATGTTCATTCACTGAAAACTCGTTGACGGGGAACAATTCCCGCAAAAAGGGCAGGGCCTGCAAAAACCTCTTGCAGGCAATGTGGGCATCACCCATCGGCCCCAAGGCCATATAACTGGACTTTCTATGGGCCTGATAACTTTGAAAAAAAATCTGCAACCGGCCTGGCGTACTTCCTGGCGCACTTTGCATCCACCAGTTAAGGCCAGGATCGGAAAGTTCCCGCGGCCAATCTGCGCGCAACGAATACCGGCGGTTGGCCATTTGATCGACCAAAACTTCTGCGGCAATTTTGGAATCGGTGGGGAAAACATTGTACTGGCGGCGTTCGAGGGGGATTTTGGCCCGCAACGCCTCTTCCGCCTCGGGATGCCCTTTCCCCACCCAATCGAGGCCTTCTTCCAAATCCTCCACCGCTAGCGCCCGCACACAAAAGGTGTGGGCACCGGCCTCCAAAAAGAAAATCAGCCCCGGAATTGGGCCTTCCAATTTTTCTTTTGATCCGTCCTCTAGCCCATCCTCCAAATGCAATTCGCACTGCTCGGAAAGTTCCAAAGTCATCTTGGTTAATAAATCAAAATCGGGTTCAGACACGATCACTCCTAGTTTTATTCTAGGTGTGATTAGTTTTTCTTACAAATCAAAAAAAGCCCGTCCCGAACCGGCAACAAAGTGGCGTAGAGGTCGTCCCGCTCGGCCACGCGACGGTTAAACTGTTTGATCGCCAGACTGGAAGATTCACCTTCTCGCCCGCGCAAATCATCATCGGCCTGAAGCACTTTGCCCGACCACAAAACATTGTCCACCACAACGGCACCCCGCGGACTCAAACGAGCAAGGGCCAAATCCAAGTAGGGGGAGTAATTTTCTTTGTCGGCGTCGATAAAGATCAGATCAAAATGGCCAGGCAAGGTAGGAACGATGTCGAGGGCGGCACCCTGATGAAAGACGATTTTATGCGAGTGCGGAGATTTCTGCCAAAAATTGGCGGTGTAGTCCCTGGCCTCAATATCGACGGTGTGGAGTTCTCCCTCCGGTGGAAGATTCTCCGCCATGCTCAGGGCACTGTACCCACTAAAAGTTCCGATCTCCAAGATGCGTTTTGCCCCACTGAAACGCACCAAAAAACCGAGGAAAGAGGCCACCATTTCCCCGCACAACATGCGCGCCATATCCTCGTGCCGGCAGGTGTGCTCGGCCAAATCGGCGGCGGCCCGACTGGGCAAAGTCGATTTTTGGCGGGCGTAGGCCTCGATTTCGGGATCAATAAACTGCACTGGTGGCCCCCGGTGGAGATTTTAAACTTTTATCCTAGACTTTATTCGGCACAATGGCCATACTCACCCCTTTTTGAGGGCCAAAAATGCAAATTATACCACTCAAACAATGGGTTCCCGACTTCCGCCCCCCACTGATCGTTGCTGGCCCCTGTGCCGCCGAAACAGAGGAACAAGTTTTGGCCACCGCCCGGCCACTGAGTGCTATTGAAGGCGTGCACATTTTTCGGGCGGGACTGTGGAAACCGCGCCGCCGCCCCGAGAGCTTTCAGGGAGTGGGAGAGAAGGGCCTGGCATGGTTGCGCCGAGTGCGTTCCACCACCCGCCTCAAAGTCGCCACCGAGGTGGCCAACACCCAACATGTCGAACGGGCCTTAGAGAGCGGGATCGACATTTTGTGGATTGGAGCGAGAACCACCGGCAACCCCTTTTCCGTGCAGGAAATTGCCGAGGCCCTGCGCGGCCACGACATTCCGGTGATGGTGAAAAATCCCCCCCACGCCGATCTCTCTCTGTGGATGGGGGCCTTTGAACGCCTGGCCAAAAGCGGCCTAAAACGCCTGGTGGCCATCCACCGGGGATTTACCCCCTACTTCTGCATCCCTGGCCACTACCGCAATTCTCCCTTGTGGAGCATCCCCAGTGAACTCAAACGCCTCTGGCCCCAACTCCCCCTGCTGTGCGATCCCTCCCACATCAGTGGGCGGCGGGAAAGTGTGGGGCCACTGTGCCGGCAGGCCATGGGGGCAGGGTTTGAAGGACTGATGATCGAGGCCCACGCCAACCCCTCCCGCGCTTTGAGCGATGCTGGCCAACAGGTGACTTGTTCCCAACTGGAGCACATTTTGCGGGAACTGCGGCCCGGCCAGACGGATGACCTAGACTCTTTGCGCCATCAAATCGACTCCCTCGACCGGGAACTGATGGAGGCCCTGGGCAAGCGCTTTCAGGTGGCCAAACAAATTGGAGCGGTCAAACGGGATAGGGAGATGAGTCCCCTGCAAAAAGAGCGCTTGCACCAACACCTCGGGGACTTGATGGCAGCGGGGCCAAAGCTCGGACTGCGCCCCCAATTTGTCGAGAAACTGTACCACCTCATCCACCGCGAGGCCTTGCACTGCCAGTCGGATAATCCACCTCCTACGAAGACTTCTTAAAACGCTTGTGGGGTTGGCCCAGACGGGGAAAAAGGGCATTATCGCAATACTCTTCAAATTTGTGCCTCAACTCCCAGGGATCGATAATTTCAATGTTCCCCCGCATGGAACTCAACCAGCGAAATAAGGCCTCACTCATTTCCACCGAAGCGGCCCAAATCAATTCGCCCTCGTGATTGGCAGTGACATAGGGAGAACCCAAAAAATGGTGGGGATGATTGAGGTCAACCTGGCCAGGGTCTTTAATCCTCAAAATCAACCGCACCTCGCTGTCTTCCATCTCACGCATGGAGTGAATGAAACACTCCACTTCCCGGGAAGAAAAATTGGCCCGGTAATCCCGATTCCGGCAGGCCTTCCAAAATACGATCTGTTCCAACCCCAAAAAAAGGAGACTACAGCTCTTGACTTCTTCGCTGACAATTCCCAAATGGCCATTAAAAATGAGCCAGCGATGGATAAAAAAAGTGTGGCGTTTTCCGCTCTTGAGTTCTAACAACAGCAGCGCATTTTCCCGCATGGCCTTTTCCAGGGCCATCGCCAAAGAGGTTTGGGGTGCATTTGAGGGAGGTGTTTCGGCCCCACTCCCGTCCTCTCGATGCCAAAGAGTCTGCAAATCGGACAGGGGGTACACTTCCTCCAAATGGTTCCAGTATTTGCACAAGTGGCGGTAAAAAATTTTGTCCTTGAGGGACGCCATCAGACACAAGCGCACTCGCAGGGCGAGATTTTGGCCAAAACTGGTGGTGCCACCGGCGGGGCCTCCGGGAATGTCCTCAGGCCTGGGGAGATGAAGGGAGTTCTCGTCTATATTCAGGCCCAATTGGCCCAAAAGGGCGATCCACTCCCTCAATTGCTCATCGGCCAGGGTGGCCCGATAAAAGGCCTGGTATCCCTCCCGCACTTGGCCCAAGGGTTGGGGGTGGGGCAGGTTTTCCACATAGTGGATAAACCGCCAAAAATCCCCCGGTTGCTCCAACAGGGTTTTCCACAAATTTAACATACTTTTTTTATCGGTTAAAGAGTGGCCAAACTTTAACCCCGCCCCTTGGATTCACCTAAGTGCTGGAAAAGAGGCGTTTCGCGGTTTGGATTTTGGCCCATGTCGGTTCATAATGGGGCCATGGGCCTTAAATCCCTCAATTCCCTGAGTTCCCTCATCAAAAACCCCTTTCTCGCCATAGGGGTTTTAGTGGTGACGATTTTGTTTTTTCAACTGGAAGAAAAGGGCCTGCTCAAATCCTTTTGGGAATCTTTCAAGGAATCCCGCCGGGCCAAACTCACCCCCAGCAGTTGCCGTTCCGTGCGGGTTAAGCTCGACCGCCGCATCCCCGACTCGTGGGAAACCCGTTGCGAAGGGGGAAATTACAACAATTTGGCGGTGATTATCAAACTGGACACCTCCCCCCGGTTTGACGACCAAAAGCGCTTGAAAACCTACCTCTACCGCCAGACCGCCAATGCCCTGGTACACATTGCCCAACAAGGCCCCAGCGACAATTTGGAGCGCACTGATGTGATACGCCTCCAAGTCCTGCATCCCCAACTGGAAATCAATGCCGTTACCGAAGGGCATTTAACGGTTAAACTGGCCACACTGAAAAACAAAAAACTGATCGCCCAACACCTCAAACACAGCGTACAAATCAAAGAAAAAAGTCGGCCATAATATTCATTTGCAACTTTTTCCAAAGTTCGTCCCCACTATCCAATTAAGGCATAATAATAAGAGTGAGAACAAAAGCGATTCCCCTCTATTTCATCTGGCCTCTTTTTTTGCCGCTACCCCTGGCCCAAGCGCAACTTCTCACCGGAGGCGCAAACTATAAGAAACAGCACTACCAGGAAACTCTCAAAAAATTTTCTCGCGGACGCGATGTGGAATCGGAGGAAAAAGAGTTGGAAGAACAAACCATCGACTCTTTTTTTGATTCCGAATTTGATTATTCACACTTCACCGGCAGGGTAACGGATAGAGACAAGACTGCCAACATTCTCAAAATCGGATCGGAAAACAAAAATACGCGTTTCTTTCAAACCGGGGATCGCTTGAACTTCCGCCTGGCCTCACACAAAACCAAAATGTGTGATGGAACTGTGCGATCAGTGGAAGAAGGTTATTTCGTCATTCATGTCAGTGATTGGGAACCGTGTTTTCCCAAAGGAGAATATTTCCGCAGGGGAAGCATGTTGGTGTTCTCTGCCACCAGTTTGTCCGGCAGAGTGCGCGATGCGGCCCTCTACCGTTTGCTGTTGATCAAACGCAGGAAAAATTTTTTTGACCAGTTAAACGGCATTAACGGGTTTCTTTGGTCTTACAAACAACAAAGGGTCAGAGAAGTCACCCTATTTGACCAAAAGATCATGGCACTACAAAGACAAAAACAGCGCGCTCTCGAAGACCTTTTGGCCAAAAAAGAAGAGAATATCAAACTGCAAAAAGAATTGGTTTTGCGCCTCGACCAACTCGACCGCGATTTGGAAATTTACCGAGTGGATAAGGACGAACCCATGATCGACCGTTGGCATCTGGATCACAATTTGGGAATACCAGTGGAAAAAAGGCCCGGCAAAAGACATTATGGCCCTTAAAATGTTGGGAAAGATTTTATGCAAAAATTTCACAAACGCTATTTAAATTTTTGCCATCCCCTGATCAAAGGATTGCAACACATTTATGCCGATATGGCCCGCACCAACATTAGGCCCAAAACACCCTATTTTAAGGAAGGGCCAAATCTTCCGGGAGATGTCAGTTCCATCATCGAATTAAGCGGCAAATTAAGAGATAAAGAGTTTCAAAGTGTTATGCTCTTGTCTTGGCCATTGGATACCTATCTCAAAACCGCTAGCAAAATTCTCAACCAGGAATACATCGAATTGGCAGACAGCATCCGCCAATTGGGAGAAGAAATCTGCCAAATGGTCATAGGCAAGGCCGATCCCGAACTGCAAAACAAGGGTTATCAAGTTAAAACTTCCGCAACCCAGTCATTAAAGGGCCGAGGTGCCCAATGGGAATCCCCGGCCGGATTTATCACCATCGTCACCCCCATGGACAGTTGGATGGGCCGCTTTTTCGTCGAACTCAACTATTCCGACACCGACTTAAAAAATGCCTCCCAACAAAACCCGGCCTCAACACCTCTGGGCCAAGAGGCCGATTCGGAGTTTGATGTCAAACGGGCACCTTAAAAATCTCAATATCTCCAGGAGGGAGAATGAAAATAACAAAATCTCTATCGGTTGTCACCTGTGCGAGTATCGGCCTTTTCTTACTTTTCTCCCACCAAAAATATCCCTCCATGTTTCAACCCCAGGTCATTTATGGCCGAGACAACCGCACGGAACTGGCCGACAGTTCTGATCCCAGGGTGCGAGATTGGGGGCGTTCCGTTTTGGCCCAAATACCGCGCTTCCTTTTAGATGATGGCCTCAACTTGCTCTCCCAAAGTTTGGGCGAAACTTTTTTATTGTGTCCCCATGAACGATTTTTTAATCAATTGTCATCCGCCGCTTGTTCGGGGTTTTTGGCGGCAACTGATATAGTTATCACCGCTGGCCACTGTGTAAAAACCAAGGCCGCATGCCAAAACTATGTCTGGGCCTTCGACTACATTGCCGGCACAACCCGCTTTGCTCCTGAACAAGTCTACCGCTGCAAAAAAATCATCAAACGGGTAGAAGATGCCGTTTCTGGCCTGGACTACGCTATTCTCCAACTCGACCGTCCAGTGTTTGATCGCACGCCACTAAAAATGCGCACTTCTGGAGAAATTCAAATTGGCCAAGCAGTGGCCATCATCGGCCACTCGGGCGGCCTGCCCGTCAAAGTGGCAGACGATGCCCTGGTTTTGCGTAACCGGCCAGACTGGCCTTTCTTCATCTCCAACTTGGATGCCTTTGAAGGTAGCAGCGGCTCTCCAGTTTTTAACCTCGACTCTGGCCTGGTTGAAGGCATCCTGACCAAAGGAGAACCGGACTACCACCTCACCCTCGATTCAAACTTCAGGCCTTGCCAAACTTCCAGAATTTGCTCATTTCAAGATTGTGACGGAGAAGAAATCCTCAAGGCCAGGGTGATTGAAGGGTTCCCTAAATTTTAAGACAGCTTCTAAGGGGTGGCAGTGCCGGTGTTGCTGGCAACCTGTTTTACCGATATTGCTCTAAGAAAAGTATTCATTTCCTCTTGCGTGAGAGACTGAAAACCAAAGCGCGGCCGGCCAATGGGCAGGAGATTCAAATATTTCGTCCGGAGTGGCATTTGAAGACTGCGGAGAGAGTTTTTGATAACATCAAAGTGCAATTTGTTATAAGGTTTGAGGATGCGTTCCCGGGAAGCAGTTTGGGTAAAAAAACTATTACTACTCGTCCAGTGAACACTTTGCTTGGTCGTGTACTTAAAAAAACTTCTCTTATAACAACCCAATAAATGTATTCCCCTTCTCATCCCTCTGGCCACATGGAAGTGACAATAAAACCGGCCCCTAAAAAAACCTCTGTCAAAAGTGAAGGGAACAATCATATCGCCTTTATGAAAAATGTGGGCCTTATCCTCAATTACCATGGCCTTTTCTGCATCCAGTACAAAGGGGCGGGACTTGAGAACCAGGCCCCCATCGGAAAGATACTTGAAATCAGCGTAAGAATAGGGTGGAGTTATCCACACCCGCCGCATATCCCTGAACCCATAGGCCCGTTCGAGAAGTTCGCTCATGGGCAATTCATTAAGTGCGATCCGCATATCTCCCTCTTGAGTAGCGATGATGGCGGTCTGCACTTTGTCGCCACTTTCACCCGAAAGAATCCCTTTTGCGCCCCGGGCGCATTCGTCGGCAAACACTCCCAGGGAGGTGATGGATAAAAATACCAACGGGAAAATTTTGGCCCAAGAAAACATGGAACTCATACAAATACAAGGCAGGGGACATGGACAAGACCGACAGCATTATCTGGTGAAAAGAACACGATTTACTGGCCCAATATTTTATCGACACTGACAATAGTAGAAGATTCTTCCGTCGTGAGGTATTTAAAACTATTTGGCCGGGGATAAAACAGGGGTTCAAAAAAATGATGCTTGCCTGTAATATCCATTCTTCTCGGGTAACAACCCAACAAAGTTATGCCCCCACTTCCATGGGCCAAATGCAGATGACAATAAAAAGTGCGGCCAAACAATCCCGTTTTAAAATCAAAGGGCACAATCATATCAACCTTGTTCATATCATCCCAACGAAAAGGCCTGAGAAATGCTCTTCTATTGAGCACATAGGGAACACTTTTCAAAACGATTTCATCTTGATGGCCATCTCCATCTATTGACAAAAGCGAAATATCCTCATAGGAACGGGAAGGCGTCAACCTCACTTGCCGCACATCCTTGAGTTTATATTCCCGCATGAGTGCCTGGCGCAAAGGTTCCTGGTGGAGTGTTATCCGTATGCCTCCGGTTTTGGTGGCGATGATGGCGGTCTGCGATCGGCGGCCTTCCCCCGACAAAACTTTGCTTGCTCTCGAAGTACATTCATTAGCATAGATCAAGTTAGAAGAAATTATTGATAAAAGGAGAAATATTCTCATTATTGGCCATAAATTTATAGACTCATTGAGTCTTTTTAATACGCAGAAACATACCCCAAAGGCCTCGAGTGCACAAACAAATTTAAAAAAACGAATTTCCTGTTCCCTTTCACAATAAAGGCCACCTCCCACCATTTGAGAACGGGATTCGATGTGATAGAACTCTTCTTTAAAGACCTTTACAGGTGGAACTTAGCATGAAACTCGACCTTCCCTCCTTTCTCGCGCGCGCGCCTTTCAAGACGGGCCAAAAAATGGCCTTGCAGGCCTCGCGGGCCTCTTTTTTCGTCGCCAACACCAGCGCGGGGCGAACACTCAAGGCCAAATTGGAGGGCCTTTTAGAACCCTGGCAAGTCTCCCGCATGAGGGAGTCGGGAAAGTGGAAGAGCGGGGCCTTTCAATTTGAAACCACCAAAGGGCCATTAAGTGTGGTTTTGCTTCCACGCACTGAAGATGATACTTCTCCCCAAGGACATTGGAACCTTTTAGGGGATAGTCCCTACTCCCTCGCGCGGGATTTCGTAGGCGGCCTTTTCTGCCAACTCGATTTTAAACACATAAAAAGCGTGCACTGGCACGGCCTCGGCCTCGACGAAGAAGAAGTTTTGGGTTCGCTGGTGGGATTGGAAATGGCGGCCTACCGTGCTCAGGGCCTCGACTCCACTCCGTCTCTCGACCTGCAATACTATGGCCCCCTTTCCCAAACGCGATTGAACCGCCTTCACTCCCGCGCTCAGGCCCTGGGCAAGGCGGTCAATTTGGCCCGTTACTTGGTCGATCTCCCTCCCATGGAAAAACGCCCCCTCGACTACGCCCAGGGGATCAAGGGCCTGTTTCAAGGCCAAAAACTGGTCAAGCTGCAAATTTGGGACGAGAAGCGTTTGCAAAAAGAGCGCATGGGAATGCATTTGGCAGTCGGTGCGGCCTCGCCTCAACCTCCCCGTTTAGTGCATCTCTCCTACCGGCCAGGTGGAACGGCCAAAATTCCTCCCGTCGCCTTTGTCGGCAAGGGAATTACTTTTGATACCGGAGGCCTCAACCTCAAGCCCGGCAATAGTATGCGCCTGATGAAAAAAGATATGGGCGGTTCGGCAACACTGGTCGGTCTGGCCTACTGGACGGCCCAAACCCGCCTCAAAATTCCCTGCGATTTTTATTTGCCCCTGGCGGAAAATGCGGTGGATGGCCACAGCTTTCGGCCGGGCGATGTCCTTACCGCCCGCAACGGACTGCGGGTTGAAATTGACAATACCGACGCCGAAGGGCGCTTGGTTCTCGGCGATGCCCTGGCCCTGGCCAGCGAAAAAAAGGGGCCAGAGAGGCCCCGCTACCTGATCGATGTGGCCACTCTCACCGGCGCAATCAAAGTGGGGCTTGGATGCGACTTGGGAGGACTTTTTTCCAGCGACGACCACCTCGCCGAGGCCCTCTTGCGTTCGTCCCAACTCCGCGGCGACAAAATTTGGCGGATGCCTTTGATGCCCTCTCAAAGAAAGCGCCTGGAAAGCAGTGTGGCGGATTTGGCCAATTGTACCAACGGTTTTGGTGGTGCCATCAGTGCGGCCATGTTTCTCAAAGAGTTCACCAATTCCATCCCCTGGGCGCACTTGGATATTTATGCCTGGATGGATGCCCCTCAAGGCCCCTTTGCCAAGAGCGGAGGTAGTGGACAAGCGGTTCAGGGCCTAAGTCAATTTTTGTCCACCCTGGAAAAAACAAAATGAACTTTGTTTCCATTTTCTCCTTTGCAATACTTTTCTCCGCCTGTGCACTGGACGAATCATCCAGTTCCCACCTCTCCAAAAAAATCGTAAAGCGGATTTATCCGGCGATTGTGGAAGTGATCGTGCCTAAACGGGAGGATGAAAACATTACTTACGCCCGGGCGCTTCCCTTTGAACATCAAGATTTCCATGTCAGAAACGACAAATACTATCCCATAGGAACCGCCTTTTTTATTTCCAAAACGCGATTGGCCAGTGCGGCCCATGTCTTTGGAGTTGACAACTTCACTTTTTGGAAAGAGCACTACATACGCAGTTCTTTAGGTGAAGTTCACAAAGTGGGGAAAATCGTCAAATACTCCCAATACCGGGACTATATTGAATTTGAACTGGAGAGTTACCCCGGCGATTTTAACTTTTTGCCCCTCTCCGACAAGGTGGAAATTGGCGACCGGGTTTATGCCGTCGGCAACGCCCAGGGCGAAGGCATCTCCACCCGCGGAGGCCAAATTTCTTCCTTTACTCCCGAACATGTCAATGGTGTCTGGAACTACATTCGCTTTTCCAGCCCCACTTCCCCAGGAAATAGTGGCGGCCCGTTGGTCAACTCTCGCGGCGAAACGGTGGGCGTGGTGGTGATGAAAAGCCAGGCGGAAAACTTGAATTATGCACTCCCGGTGGAAGAATTAAAAAATTTGAGTTCTCAACAGGCCGAATTTTTTGTCCGCGGACTCAAAATTCAAGACGGAACTCAAGTGGTAAACGAAGATTGGAGAGAAACGGAACCTCTTCCCAGTACACTGGGAGCACTGAGAGAAAAAGCGGTTCCCTCAAAAAGCAAATTTTACCAACATTTGATAGAAAAATTTAAAAAAACCTACGCCAGCACCATTTTTCCCGTTCACCCGCGGTTCCGCGAATATTTGCGCTCTCAATCTTCACCACTCTACATAGGTGAAATAGACAAAGACACCAACCTCAACCAATGGAATGTCGTCCCCGTTGATTTAAAAAAAATGGCCATTGCCGCCCAACAAGCGATCTACTATGGAGAGGGCAACATTTTTTCCTATGGCGTAGTGATAGAAACTCCCCCTCAAAAGAGTTTGATCGAACAAATCCAAGACGAAGAAACCCTGGCCCAAACTCTTTTGATAGGTCTGGGGGCCAACCGCACCATGGCCCAACAAAGAATCCCCATTCTCGGTTATGGCAAGGCCCAAGAAAATTTTACTTGGAGAGATCAACTGGGCAGGCCGTGGTCGAGTTACCTTTGGCACATCCTTTACAACAACACTTTTGTCGCAGTTCATACCACTCCCCTTCCCAACGGTGTCTTGTGTTTGATTGATATTCATTGGGCCAAAGTTAAAAATGAAGGTTATATGGATTTAGTCAGAGAAAATATTATCGAATTGAGTCTCAGCTATTCTGGAAATTCCAAGCAATGGAAAGAATTTTTAGCACTTCCCGAATCTCTGCGGCCCACTCACTTTGCGGGGATTCAACTCAATTTTTCTCCAAAAAAAGTTTTAGAAATTGAAGGCCACGAATACTCTACCAAAATTGCGGGCCTGAACCTCAACGACGACTCCATTATTACCGCACGCATGGGTTACCACATCGGCAAAAAATTGGCCCCACAAATTTTGGCCTGGGAAATCCATGAAAAAAAAATCCATCAAACTGGAGTTACCATCGCCCAGTTTTACGAACCTTCAAATTTTAGCAACGACCTCCACAGACAAACCTGGAACGAGATTCTCCGCCAAAAAGGCATTTTTAGCGGAAAGGTTCAAAACCTGGATGGAATTTACACTTTGAGAAAAGTTCTCAAACCCCACTTTAAAACCAATTTTTGGAGTCCATCTAAAGATGAAAAACCAGGTTCTGAGAAAAAAATCGACTCCATCTTTGTAGCATCCTGTTTTTCCGAATTTGATCGGGGAAGAAATTGGCCACAAAGGGCATGCTCGCACATTCAACGCCACTTTAAACTCAAAAAACCTTGAATTAAAATTTTATGCGCCTGGGATTTGATGCCAAGAGAGTTTTTCATAATTTTAGAGGGCTTGGAAATTATGCCCGCACACTCATTGAAAGTTTACTCGAATATTACCCTCAACAAGAATATGTCCTCTTCACTCCTGCCATTCAAGACCCCCGTGGCCTCAAATGGCGACAAAAATTTAAGCAAACGGCCATACAAACCCCTCCGGCCTATCTCAATCACTGGCCTTCTCTCTGGCGGAGTGTACTTCTCTCTAAGAATATTCAATTAAAAAATTTGGACATCTACCATGGCCTATCACACGAACTTCCCTGGGGAATAGGCGCACTCAAGATCAAAACCCTGGTTACGATTCACGATCTTATTTTTATGAGATACCCACAATTTTTCCCGTGGATCGACCGCCAAATATATCGCCGGAAATATCTCCACTCGATCAAAAATGCCGATGTGGTTATTGCTATCTGCCAGCAAACCAAACAAGATTTAATGGAATTTTTCCAAGTACCGGAGAAAAAAATTGAAGTTGTTTATCAGGCCTGCCATCCCTCTTTTTACAATCCCGTCAAACCAGGCCAGTGGGAAAATATCAAAGAAAAGTTCCAAATGCCCGAACATTATATCCTCTATGTCGGTGCTTTAGAAAAAAGAAAAAATGTTATAACTTTGATACGCGCTTTCGCACATTTAAAAAAATCCATCCCGCACAAACTGGCCCTAGTAGGAGAGGGGAAAAAATACAAACGGAAAATACAAGAGGAAATACTGAGTTGCAATTTACATGACAGGGTTCTCCTTCTCGGCAATGTGCCCACCCGAGAGCTTTCGGCCATCTACCAAAAGGCCGACTTGTTTGTCTACCCCAGTTTTTTTGAAGGGTGGGGCATCCCCAATGTCGAAGCACTTTTCAGCGGCACACCTGTCATCACTGCAAAAGGGTCTTGCCTGCACGAATCCGCAGGGCCACATTCCCTTTATACCGATCCCTACTCTCTTGAAGACCTGATTGCAAAAATGAAAAAAGTCATCTTTGATGAAGATCTAAAAAAAACCATGTCCGTTCAAGGACGCAATTATGCCAAACAATTTCACTGGAGTGAAACTTCCCAAAAACTCATGAATTTGTATCAATCACTGCTCTAAAGCGAGAGGCCCAGAGATGAGATTTAAATTGCTAAGGCCTTTTTGCTTGAGAATATCGAGCAATCTCATAGCACGGCCATAAGTCACTTCTTTATCAATTCTTAAATCAACGGAAATACTCTTATCTTGAATTTCGTCAAGTGGCCCACCGTCCGAACTCATGACCTCAAATGTAGACTTTTTGCCATTAACCGCCACAGCATTTGGGCCAAGTTCAATGACAAGGCCCTTATTTTTTCCTTGGTTACTCTCACCCGTAGATGTTTTCGGGAGATTGAGCAGCAATGCTAATTCATCTTTTTTAAACACTGTACTCACCATAAAGAAGATGAGCAGTAAAAACACCACATCAATCAATGAAGTAATATCGGAAATAGCAGGTTCTCGGGAGCGCTTTTTCATAAATATTAAAGAACACGCATTAAGATTTTCTTTTCAAGATTGGATTCAATATTGTCCAAAACTCCCATTAAGTAGTTGTGGCCGACCAAGTGAGGAATGGCCACAATCATGCCTCCAACTGTAGTGACCAGGGCCATAGAAATACCCTGGGCAAAGAAACCAGGATCGCTCAATCCTTTCTGGGCCATAATTTGAAAAGCGATAAGAACACCTATGACAGTCCCCAAAAGGCCCAATAGGGGAGCAACTGAAGCGATAATTTTGATGGTATTGAGGCCTTTTTCAATATTTAAAATGTAGGCGGCCACTTCTTGTTTGGTAATTTCGATAACGGCGTGAGGTTCTTTTCCTTGAATCAAGGAACCAATTTCATTGCTCATTTTATCCACAATTTCCGAAGATTGTTTTTTTTGCTGATTGAAAACTAAAAACTTTCTGGCCATGATGGCGAGGCCAAAAATATTGAGAGTGACAAGAATATACATAATCCAACCACCTGCCTCAATGTATTCATAGATACGCATGATCCCTTTCCTTTTTTATTATTTAGATTTTTATACTTCTAGGGAGATTCTCCTTGATCATCAATACGCCATCCTTTGGCCAACAATTGTGCACGAATGTTGGCCACAGAACCGTGATATTGGGCCTCTGTTCTAATCGTTTTAGGCCTAAAATCGGGATTCTTTTCATTGAGATGAACTAAAAATTGCGAGTAATGCTCATCGGATAGGCCAGTTCCTTTGAGAAGGTTTTGAACCGCAATGGCACCTGAACGAAAATCCCACTGCCCCATGTTCGGGTCTGCATTAACCGCTCCATCAAACATACTCAATAAAAAAATTGCTTGGCCCATATCCCATTGATCCACATTGGGTTTGGCACTGGTCGCACCTGCAAAAATTCTCATAAAATTGACGACTTTACTTGTTTTCCATTGACTCACATCGGGATTTGCTTTTATGGCCCCTTCAAACATGGAATTCATATCCTCTACATTACTGACATCCCATTTGCTCACATCGGGATCGGCCTTAATGGCCAACTTAAACATACGGCGCATGGTAATAACATTTCCGGTTTTCCATTCGCTCATTTCAGGAGCAGCATTGGCCGCATCTTCAAAGAGACTTCTCATATTGGTCACCTTGTTCGTCTTCCACTTGCTCACATTGGGATTGGCCTTGGAGGCCTTGGCAAACATGGCCATCATGTTGGAAACATTGCTCGTGTCCCAAAGTTCAACATCGGGATTGGCATTGGTCGCTCGTTCAAACATTTGGGCCATATTTTCCACCTGGCCGACTTTCCAATCCCTCACTTGGGGATCAGCACTGACTGCACCATAAAACATGGCCTCCAAAGTTGTGACCTTGCTGGTATCCCAACCGCTCACATCGGGATCGGCCTTCTCCGCTTTGGCAAAGAGATGCTTCATGTTATTGACATTCCCCGTTTTCCAATTGGAAGTTTCCGGAATGGCGTTCTTAGCACCGTAAAACATGCCTTCCATATTAACGACATGGCCAGTGTCCCACTGGCCTACATCAGGGTTAGCACGAGAGGCACCAGCAAAGAGGTAACTCATATCTGTAACATTGCCAGTTTCCCAAGAAGAAGTGTCAAGCACTACATTGCGCGCTTTGCGGAACATTTCTTTCATGCTGGTTACCTGGGATGTATCTCCACCGGAAACCTGCACTAGTTGAGTAGCACCCAAAAAGGCCGCTTCCAAACTCGTCCAACCAACATTTCCCAAGTCGAGGATTTCGGTAAGCTGTCTTCGATAGCCCGTGTTGTTGCCAAAGTTATCGCTTCCATCCAGGCCACTACAAAGGCCATTAATAACAACGGTGTACTTTCCAGGAGAAATATAAGTATGATCAATATCTTCATCGTCATAAGAAGTAATATGCTCTACGGAACTGCCATCTCCCCAATCTACTGTAAAGTTAAATGTTCCTCCCTTTTTGAGATGAAGTTGTATTGATTCATGAGCGCTATTGGTTTTCCAAACAGAAACAAAAGGCCTTACATTCTTAACAATTTTCACATCATCCTGGCCAGAATTTCCAAACGGATCGACTATGTTGGCAACCAAAGTTTTATTTCCTTCACTTACAGAAGAAAAATCCACATTGGCACTAAATTTTTTACCATCGCAAGAAATTCCCTTCTTGAGGGCCTTCCCATCTATTGCAAGCTCAATCAGAGAAGTGGAGTTATTACAATGGCCCGATACCATCACGGGGAATCTGACATTTGCAGAAGTAATTTTAAATCCATCTATTGGATTGATGAAAGCAATACTGGGAGCACTTTTATCTTTAGTTAAATTGATACTGGCCAAATTTGAATTGCCCGCCACATCGGTAATGACGACCTCTAAAGTCAAACTCTCCTTGTCGATAGTTGAAAGATCAATATCAACGCTGTATTTTTTTCCATCACAAGCACTTCGCCCCAAAAGCCGGCCACTTTCTGAAAGGCGAACACTCGCCTGGGAATCATTGCAGGCACCCGAAACCTTTACCGATTTCATACTTCCAGAGTTGATATGACTGCCTCCAGTAGGAGTTGTAATGGAGATAGTGGGTGATACTGTATCTTTAATGAGAGGCAGGGTGATTCTGCTCGCATTACCTGCAAGGTCTTGAGTAAAAGCGGTAAAAATCAAGGCCCCTTCCCATGTTGAGGTAAAATCGAGGGCCGTGCTAAAGGCCTTTCCATCACATACGGCACTTCCAAGGCTTTTAACTTCGTCTGAAAAATAAATTTGGGTTTCAGCATCGCTACAGGTACCTACAATTTTCAATGCGTTCACCTCTTTGGCCGAGATAAAACTCCTTGGATAAGGAAGTGTGATGGCCAACTCTGGAGGACTCACATCCTTCAAAAGAACAATATCTGACCGTGCTTCATTTTTAGCAATATCATCAACACTTACCGTCAATGTGAGTTTGCCATCTTTTAGCGAAGATAAGTCTGTATTGATACTAAAATCAGTTCCATCACAAACGCCTTTGGCCAAAACCTGTGTTCCATGCAAAAGGCGAACCACGCCCGATTTTTCGTTACAATTTCCAGCGATTGTTACGGATTTGACAGTATAAGAATTGACAAAACTCTCCACGGCCGGACTGGTTATTGCGATATTGGGAGAGACAGTATCTTTACTCAAATTCAAAATAGAATCACTTTGGTTGCCGGCATTATCTTCAACTCTGGTTGCCAAAGAAAGTTTCCCTTCAGGGTATGAACTGAAATCCAAAGTTGTGGTAAAGCGAGTTCCATCACAAGTTGCATTTCCCAAAACATTTTTTCCCACTGAAAAAGAAATTTTGGCCTGTTTGTCATCACACTGGCCTGTGGCCTCAACCGCTTTTATGTTATTGGCATTAATAAAACTGTCTGGGGAAGGGCCTTCCAAAACAACGACCGGAACCGCCGTATCCTTATTGAGAGGCAAATGGGCACGGCCAGTATTTTGAGCGGCATCTTGAATCACCGCGACCAAATTTAAAACCCCTTCGGCATTTAGAGTAGTGTCCAACACGAGATTGAATTTGCCTTTTTGACAGGCAGTTTTTCCCAAAAGGATATTATCTCCATCAAAAACTTGAATGTCGTTATTTTCTTCGCTACAAGTTCCCGCAATATCCACGGCCTTTACATTGGCAGCGTTGACAAAACTATCTGAGGCCGGATGAGTAAAAGCAACCGTCGGGGCGAGCGTATCTTTAACCACTCCAACAGAAGAAGTTTTTGTATTACCGGCGCTATCCTTTATGGTGGCCACCAAATTGATATTCCCTTCCTGGTGGGAACTGAGATCAATTTTTGTGTCAAAAATGCTGCCATCACAATTTGTTTTTTCCAAAATCTGCCCACCGTCGGTGATTTCAATACTGGCCGCGGAATCATCACAAGTACCTTTAACATTGAGAGCATTTGCGTTTGCAGAATTGACAAAATGGCCCGTTTGAGGATTGGTAAAAGCAACGCCAGGTGCAAGTGTGTCTTTCACAATTCCAAGAGAAGATTTCTCTGAATTGCCAGCACTGTCTTCTATAGTGGCCACCAAATTGATCACTCCTTCCTTGTGAGAACTCAAATCAAGTGTCGCACCAAAAGTGCTGCCATTGCACTTCGCCTGGCCCAAAGTTTGACTTCCATCAGTGATTTCAATTTGGGCATTGGAATCGTCACAAGTTCCCGCAACATTCACAGTATTCACACCGGCGGCATTGACAAAACTGTCTGTTGCCGGACGAGTAAAAGCGATTGTCGGGGCGGCCGTATCTTTAATCAATTTCAAAGAAGAAGTGTTGGCATTGCCGGCCTCATCCTCTATCGTGGCCACCAAGTTGACAATACCTTCATCATGGGAATTTAAATCGAGTTTAGCACCAAAAGCACTGCCGTCACAGCTTGCTTTTCCCAGAGTCTCCTTGCCGGCAACGATTCCAATATGAGCACCGGAATCATTGCAAGTGCCTGCAATTTCAACAACCCCCACGCTTGCAGCGTTGACAAAGCTGGATGCTACCGGATGGGTGAAGGCCACAGTCGGGGCCATGGTATCTTTGACAACGCCAAGAGAAGACTTGCCGGAATTGCCGGCACTGTCGCGTATGGTGGCCATTAAGTTGATCGCCCCTTCTTTATGGGAACTCAGATCGAGTTCAGCACTGAAAGCACTGCCATCACACTTCGCCTGGCCCAAAGTTTGACTTTCATCACTGATTTCAATTTGGGCCTTGGGATCGTCACAAGTTCCCGTAACACTGACAGCATTGACATTGCCGGAATTGATAAAACTGTCTTCTATTGGGCCAGTGAACGCAACCAGCGGAGCAGTGGTATCTTTGGCCAATCTTAGAGTGGCCACGCCAGAATTGCCGGCATCATCTTCTATAGTGGCCACTAAATTGATGTTCCCTTCTCCCTGGGAACTCAAATCGAGTTCTGCACTGAAAGCGCTGCCGTCACAACTGGCCTTTTCCAGAGTTTGCTTTCCATTAGTTATTTCAATATTGGCCTTGGAATCGTCGCAAGTGCCAGCAATTTCCACCTTATTTGCACGAGCGGCGTTGACAAAACTATTTGCCGTTGGATGAGTAAAAGCAATGATCGGAGCAGTGGTATCTTTGGCCAATCTGAGAGTAGACGCGCTCGAATTGCCAGCACCGTCTTCTATGGCCGCCACTAAATTGATGTTCCCTTCTTCGTGGGAACTCAAATCGAGTTCCGCGCTGAAAGTGCTGCCATCACAACTGGTCTTTTCCAGAGTTTGCTTTCCATCGGTTATTTCGATGCTGGCCTTGGAGTCGTCGCAAGTGCCAACAATTTTCACGGCCATCACATGAGCAGAATTGATCCAGCTATCTACCACAGGGACAGTAAAAGCGATCACTGGGGCGATCGTGTCTTTGATAACGGCAAGTGAAGAAGTTTTCGAGTTGTCGGCATGATCAGTTATTGTGGCGGCCAAATTGATTGCCCCTTCCACCGATGAACTCAAATCGAGCACGGCCTTAAAGGCCTTGCCATCACAGTTTATTTTTCCCAAAGATTGCTTTCCGTCGGTTATTTCAATATTGGCCTTGGAATCGTTACAGGTTCCAGCAACATTGACAGCATTTGCGTTGGCAGCGTTGATAAAACTGTTTGTTGCCGGATTGGTGAAAGCAATCATCGGAGCAGTTGCATCTTTGATCAGGCCAAAAGAAGATTCGGCCGCATTGCCTGCATTGTCTTCGATGGCCACCACTAAATTCACTGGGCCTTCCTGAACTGAACTTAAATCGAGTTCGGTACTAAAAGCGTTACCATCACAATCCGCCGTTCCCAAAACTTGATTTCCATTAGAAATTTGAACTTTTGCTTCCGGATCGTTGCAAGTTCCCGAAACAACAACCGAGTCTTCATTTTCAACATTTACAAAACTTCCCGCCGCAGGATTCGCAATTGCGAAGTTTGGCGCTACGCTATCCTTAATTAACTTCAGAGAAGAATTATTCAAATTCCCAGAAGTATCCTCAATAGCAGTTACCAGTTCAGTATTTCCTTCCGGTAGAGAACTTAAATCCAAAATAATATCAAAAGATTTTCCATCGCAAACAGTTTCTCCCAAATATTCCGTACCAACGGAAAAACGAATGACAGCATCAGGTTCTTCACAATTCCCCTCAATATGAAACTTTTTACTATTGGATTGATTAATAACATTCATGTTTTGAATGTCCACGACAACATTGCTGGGAAGTGTAGTATCTTTAAATGCTGAAGTTTTTGACGACCTTATATTGCCCCATTCATCCTGAATACGGGCCTCTACAATAAGAGCACCCTCTTCAACAGAACTAAGGTCGAGTTCAATATTAAAATGGCCATTTTGACAAAAAGTTTGCCCCAAAAAATCTCCAAAATGTTCCGAATCGGAATCGCCATTCAAAAAGACAATCGTTCCGTTTTCCTCATTGCAATTGCCTTGAAATGACACTTGAGAGACATTATCCGAATTGACAAAACTTTCTTCGGCCGGGCCTGTAATAGCAAGCTCGGGAGCAACGGTATCTTTCACCACGGAAAGTGCCGTTGTAAAAACATTTCCCGCTGCATCCTGCGCACTGGCATCAATTGTAAAAACGCCATCGGAAATCTGATCCACCTCAAGTATGGTGCGGAAATGCCCCAGGGCCTCCCCTTCGAGCGCGCTGGTGCAATCAGTGCTTCCCAAAAGGTTGCCGTTGCTGGAAAGTTGAAGACTGCCGCCTGGAAAATCGCAAGACCCGGCAACTACAAAACGCTTTTCATTAATCTGGCCAGCAAAGTGGGCAAGTGCGATAACAGAAATTTGAGGTGCCACAGTATCTTTAACCATGGCCCGTGTCAGGCGATGAGTGTTGCCCGCCTCATCTCTTGCAACAATGGCAAGGGCCACATCACCTTCTCTATAAGCACTCAAATCCAAATCGGTAGTAAACTCACTGCCGTCACAGCCAACCGTTGTCACAACTTGCGCATTGATGGAAACTTGAATCTGTATCAATTGATCATCACAAGTTCCCGCCACTTTCACCGAATGAACATTATCAACATTGATAAAACTTCCCTCTACCGGATGAGTCGCCGACAGAGATGGAGCAACTGTATCCTTCATTAAATTCAGAGAGGCCACAGACGAGTTGCCGGCCGCATCGGCAATGCTCGCCTCTAAGTCAAGTGGGCCATCATTGAAAGAAGTCAAATCCAAGTTGGTACTGAACGAATGGCCGTCACAATCTGCATTCGCTAAAACCTGAGTTCCGGCAGAAATCCGAATTTGTGCCAATTGGTCGTCACACACTCCCGACAATTTGACTGCGCCAACATTACCGGTATTGACAAAACTCCCCGCCTCGGGATGAGCAATGGCCAATGTTGGAGTCAGGGCATCTTTGGCCAAATTGACAGTTGCGCTCGACGAGTTGTTGGCCCTATCCGAAATGATTGCCTTCAGGGCAATCACCCCATCGTCGAGAGAACTTAAATCCAAATCAGCACTAAATTTATGGCCATCACAATTTGCTGTGGCCAAAACTTCTGCGCCAACGGAAATTTGAACCTGGGCCAATGGGTCGTCGCATACTCCCGCCATTTCCACTGAACGAACATTATCAGCATTGACAAAATTTCCCGCCGCTGGATGAGTGATGGACAATGTTGGAGTCGTGGTGTCCTTCACCAAACCGAGAGACGCGCTGGATGCATTACTGGCCTTATCCGCAATCCTGGCCTTTAAATCAAATGCCCCTTGGGGAAGGGAAGAAAAATCCAAGTCGGCACTAAATTCGCGCCCGTCACAGGCAATCACCACCAAGGATTGAGTTCCAGAGGAAATTTGAACCTGTGCTTGTGAATCATCACAGGTTCCCGACACTCTTACTGAAGCAACCTCGGCCGCGTTGACAAAATCTCCTGCCGCGGGATGGGTAATATTCAGAGTTGGAGTGACAGTATCTTTGATCAAACCGAGCAATGTTGCCGATGAATTTCCGGCCGCATCCAGTATCATCGCACCCAAGATAAGGATTCCTTCACTCTGGGAACTCAAATCCAAATCGGCACCAAACTTGCCTCCGTCACAACTGGCCATAACGAGAGTTTGGCCACCAGTAGAAATTTGAATTTGCGCCTGGGAATCATCACAAATGCCCTCCACTCTCACAGCGCTGGCACTAGCGGCATTGACAAAACTATTTGCCGCTGGATGGGTAAACTCTGCAACGGGAGTAACACTGTCTTTAATCAATTGGAGAGACGCGCTCGACGAGTTTTCGGCCACATCCATAATCCTGGCCTCTAAATCAAGTGCTCCTTCGGCAAGGGAAGCGAAATCCAAGTCGGCAGCAAATTCGCGCCCATCACAGGCAACCACCGCCAGGACATGAGTTCCAGTAGAAATTTGAATTTGTGCTTGTGAATCATCACAGGTTCCCGATGCTCTTACTGGGCCAGAATTGGCCGCATTGACAAAACTTCCCGCGACCGGATGGACAAATGCCACAACAGGAGCGACGGAATCTTTCATCAATTCGAGAGAAGAGGCCGTTTTATTTCCGGCCGCATCCCGCATAACGGCGACTATGCCGAGTGCACCTTCCGAACTGGCACTTAAATCGAGTTCCGCATGAAAATCCCCGCTGCCGCCACAAAGAACTTGTCCCAACTGTCTGCTAGGTTCTTCCGTAGCATCCTCTACTTCGGCAAAAAGAATGGTGGCCCCTGCTTCATTACACCGTCCTTGGAGAGGTACGGAAGTTTGGTTGGCAGAATTGACGAATTTTTCCCCGTTTGCCAGGCCCGTGACAACAAGTTCCGGAGCAACGGTATCCTTCGTAATAGAAAGCTGCACTTGAGAAGCATTACTGGCCCGATCCCGAATGGCAGCGTTTACAGCAAAAAGGCCGTCGGGAATTTGGGCCAAATCAAGTTCGGCGCGGAAATGGCCGCCGGAGTCCTCTCCGTTGTCGGCAATACAACTGGTGCTTCCCAAATCGGACTCTCCGTGAGAAAAGCGAATATTGGCCAGAGGGGCATCACAAGTCCCCACAACTATAAATTTTCTCTGATTGGCCAGAGAGGCAAACACAACGGGAGCAACAATAGAAATATCAGGCCCCACCGTATCCTTCACCACATTGAGAGGAAAACGGCCTGTATTGCCGGCAGCGTCGGATATAGAGGCCTCCAAGACCAGTGTGCCATCGTCGAGAGAACTTAAATCCAAATCGGCGCTAAATTCGCCGCCATCGCAAGATGCTGCTGCTAAAGTTTGTCCGCTGAAAGAAATCTGAACCTGCGCCTCTGGGCCATCACAAGTGCCTTTAACTTTTACAGAAGGAGCGTTAGCTGCGTTGATATAACTTCCCGCTGCCGGATGGTTCAGGGCCACAGCAGGAGCAACAGTATCTTTTATTAGGCCAAGAGATGCACGGGACGAATTCCCGGCCATATCCGTCACCTCGATCTCTAAGTTGAGTGCGCCCTCACCCTGATAACTCAAATCCAGGCCAGCACTGAACTCTCCGCCATCGCAACGGGTGGCCACTAACATTCGCCCACCGGAAGAAATTTTAATTTGTGCCTCCGAATCACTGCAACTTCCCCCTACTTTTACAGAGGCAGCATCAACAGCATTGATAAAACTTCCCACCGCCGGATGGGCCATTGCCAAAGTGGGGGCCACAGTATCCTTGACCAAATCGAGGGAAGTTTTCGACGAATTGCCGGCCATATCCGTTATGCTGGCCTCCAGGCCAAATGCGCCTTCATCGACTAAACTCAAATCCAAATTGGTGCTAAACCTAAGGCCGTCGCAAGCAACGCGCGCCAATTGCTCTCCACTGGAAGAAAATTGAATTTGCGCCTCCGAATCATTGCAAGCGCCCTCGACCTTCACAGAAGAAACGCCGGCAGCGTTGACAAAACTTCCCGCTGCTGGCGAAGTTATGGCCAATTTGGGGGCAATCGAATCTTTGATCAAGTCGAGCGAGGATGTTGCTCTATTTCCGGCCGCATCCCTTACAATGGCCATAATGGAGAGCGCACCGTCTGCACTGGAGGCCAAATCGAGTTCGACGAGGAAGGCCCCTTGCTCGCAACCAATTTGCCCCAATTGCCTCCTCGGGTTTTTTGTATCGACATCCACTTGAGAAAAAAGAATGGTGGCCCCTTCCTCGTTACAACGCCCCTGAAGAGACACTGAAGTCTCATTTGCAGAGTGAACAAATGTCCCTCCATCCGACAATCCCGTGATGACAAGCTCCGGAGCAATAGTGTCCTTGGCGACAGAAACATGCGCTTGGGAAGCGTTACCGGCCCGATCCTGAATAGCAACGATCAACTCGAAAAGGCCATCGGGAATTTGGGCCAAATCAAGTTCGGCGCGAAAGTGGCCGCTGGCAATGACCCCATCTTCCACAATGCAATTGGTGCTTCCTAAATTCATCTCTTGAGAAGAAAAGCGGACATTTGCTCGGGAAACATCACAAGTCCCCATAACCATAAATTTGCTCTGGTTGGCCAAAGAAACAAAAGCGACGGGAGTAGTTACAGAGATACGGGGTTTCGTTATATCTTTGACCAAATCGAGAGAAACAAGGCCAGAATTTCCGGCCGCATCGGAAATGGAGGCCTTCAAATTGATCGCACCATCGTCAAGAGCACTCAAATCCAAATCGGCACTAAATCCGCGGCCGTCGCAAACTGCACTCGCCAGCGTTTGATCACCGGCAGAAATCTGAACCTGCGCCCCCGCATCGTTACAAGTGCCCGTGACCTTCACCGAACCGACACCGGCCGCATTGACAAAACTTCCTTCGGTCGGATGGGCAATGGCCGCAACGGGAGCGACGACATCCTTCACTAAATCGAGAGACATGTACGACGAATTGGCGGCCTCGTCGGTTATACTGACCCCTAAGTTGAGTGTGCTGTCATCGAGAGAACTCAAATCCAATTCAGCACTAAATTCGCGGCCATTACAGGCCGTCTCCGCCAGAATTTGCTCACCGTAAGAAATTTGAATTTGCGCCGTTGGATCGTTGCAATTCCCCACCACTTTTGTTGAACCAACATTCGCAGCGTTGACAAGACTTCCCATTTTTGGATGGATCACCGCCACAGTTGGGGCCACGGAATCTTTCACCAGGCCGCGAGAAACGCTCGATGCATTTCCGGCCGCATCCACGACTCTGGCCGCTAAGCTGATCGCACCGTCGTCAAGAGCGCTCAAATCCAAATTGGCATCAAACCCGCGGCCATCGCAAACTGCACTCGCCAGCGTTTGAGCGCCGGCAGAAACCCGCACCTGTGCCCCCGCATCGTTGCAAGTGCCTGCGACTTCCACTGAACCGGCACCGGCCGCGTTGACAAAACTTCCCGCTTCCGGATGAGTCAATGCCAAGACGGGAGCGACAGTATCTTTAACCAAACCGAGAGACGCATTCGACGAGTTTCCGGCCGTATCGGAAATAGAGGCCTCCACATTGAGGACACCGTCCGGGAGAGCACTTAAATCCAAATCGGCATCAAACCCGCGGGATCGATCGCAAACCGCACTCGCCAGTGTTTGAGTGCCGACAAAAATCCGAATCTTTGTTCCCGCATCGTTACAAGTGCCCGTGACTCTCACCGAACTGGCACCGGCAGCATTGACAAAACTTCCTTCCAATGGGGCCATCATAGCGACTGTCGGGGCCTCGGTGTCCTTGTGCAAATTGATTGAGAACGCCGACCCGTTGCCGGCCACATCTTCAATACTGGCCCTCAACACAAGGGAACGGTTGGAATAAGAAGTCAAATCCAGGTGGGTAGAAAACTCACCGCCGTCACAATTGATAGTTTTTAAAGTTTGGCCCTGAACGAACAGTTGAATCCGCGCTCCCAAATCATCGCAAGTGCCCGCCACCTTGAGAGAACCGGCATTGGCCACATTCACATAACTTTCCGGAGAAGGGTGGGTGATAGTAACGGCCGGAACCACACTATCCTTAACCAAATTCAATGAAGAAGTGCCAATATTGCCAACGGCATCTTCCAACATGGCCACCACACGAATACTTCCCTCTGGGCCAGCACTTAAATCGAGTTCGGACTGAAAGCGGCCGTTGATACAACTGCTCTGCCCCAGCACGCTCTTAACTTCGCCGGACGGGCCACCTTCAACCAACGAAATGGCCGCGCCCGGTTCTCCACAAGCACCTCGAATGGGCACAGAGGCCATGCTGTGAAGATTGATCGCACTTCCCGCGGCCGGACTGTCAATGGCAATACGGGGAGAAACAGTGTCTTTGGTGACAGAAAATTTGGCCTCGGCAACATTGCCCACACTGTCTTGAACAAAAACATCCAAGTCAAAAATGCCGTCGGGCATCTGACTCAGGTCGAGCAAGGCGCGAAAGTGGCCTTTGTGTTCAAGGCCCGTCCCCACTTCACAAACTGTAGACCCCAAGGCGGTTTCTCCTCTGAAAAAGCGGATGGCGGTTTCAGGTTCATCGCAAGAACCGGCCACTACAAATTGGCCCTGATTGGCCTGAGAGACAAAGTGGGTAGGTGCTATCAGTTCTATTTGAGGATCAAGAGTATCCCTAAACAAATTGAGGCGAAGGTTGCTAGCGTTGCCTGCGGTATCCTTGATAATACTGATTAAAGAAAAAGGCCCTTGTGGCCCCGACCATGTCAAATCGGTAGAAATTTCAAATCGACTTCCATCACATACCGCATACCCTACAGGATATGGGCCATCCAAAAGGCCCACTGTGGCCCCCGCTTCATTACAGTTTCCTGCAATAGCAAAGTTTTTCCCGAGAGTCCCGTTGACAAAGCTGCCTTGGGGAATATTGGTGATACTGTGCTGGGGAGCGATCGTATCTTTTATAAAACGGGCAAGATACGAATAACTATTGCCCGCATCGTCCCGAATAACCGCCGTCAAGACCAAACGGCCCTCATCAAATGCACTTAAATCCAGTTCGGTGACAAAACGCCCATCGTAACAGGCCGCGGTTCCCACGGATTGAAATTCGACCGAAAAGGATATTTCTTTTCCACCGTCGCAAGTTCCCCAAATGCGCCAACGGGACTCATTCCAGGAATTGATATAATCCCCTTCGCGGGGAAAATCCACGGTGAGTTCGGGAAATTCGGTATCCTTGAAAAAAGAAATCTTCTCGCTGGCCAAAAACTTTTGTTCCAACCTCTGGCCTTTCCTCCGGTTTTTCCCTTGAGGTTCTCTAGTGGCCAAAACGAGTTGAACTTCCCCGTCCTCCACACCCGAAAGGTTGGCGTTCAGTTCAAAATTTTTCCCGATACAATCACCCTGCCCGAGAACCTGGCCACCCGTTTCATTGGGCCACAGGGCAACCACGGGTTCCCCTTCGCTGGGACAAGGCCCCGAAATTTTAAACGCACTTTGGTTGTAACTGTTGATAAAGTGGCCAGAATTGATGCCAGACCACAAATCGCTCTCCTGGCAACCCGCAATCAATAGAAAAAAAGCAACGAAAGAGGCCTTGAAATTCCCGAGAACAATACCTTCAAGCTTCCCATGACTTGCCATCGAATCCCTCCTGTGGTTAGGTAGCTGCTCAAAATAACTCTATTATGAAACCATAACTTCTAGGGGGTAAAAATGCCAACTTCGCCACGAAAACCTACAACACCTCAAAAATTTGATAAAAACGATTCGTTCTGTTTTCACTACCCTTCACCTCACGGAGACATTCGTACGGTGGGAACGCCAAAATTAATTGTGGAAATGAAGCTCCTTCCGCGCAGACATCGCAAAACAAGTTCCAAACTTGTTTGGTCAGACTATCCCCCTTTGGCCAAGGCCGCCTGGAAACAACTCGGCCAATATTTTTCCGGAAACCTCAAAACTTTCGACCTTCCTCTAAAGATGGAAGGCACTCCCTTTCAAATTGCGGTTTGGAAATATTTAATGCGTATTCCTTTTGGCCAAACCCGTTCTTACACCCAAGTCGCCCGGGGAATTGGCCATCCCAAAGCATGCCGGGCGGTAGGAGGGGCCAACCACAGAAACAATCACCCCATCGTCATTCCCTGCCACAGAGTGATTGGCCAGGGGGGAGAACTGGTGGGTTTTGGTGCCGGACTTCCCTGGAAAAGGGCCTTGCTCAGGCACGAAGGCCTGGATTTTTAAGAGTTGCCGGATCAGCGTGAGCAGTTACAGAGATTCGAGAAACCGAACGCGGGTAAGCGCCGGAGGATGGGAGTGGTAAAAAGCACTGTAGAGGTGATCGGGAGTCAAAGTGCTGGCATTGTCCCGGTAGAGTTTTACTAGGGCCGCGATCAAATCCTGGGCGCGGGCGTGCTCAGCGGCAAAGGTGTCCGCTTCAAACTCGTGCCGGCGACTCCACCAGGAAAACAGAGGGGTGAGAAAAAAGGTGTAAACCCCGGCCACCAGAGAAAACAAAACCAGCCCTGAGTGCGTTGTCAGTTGTTTTAAACCATGGGCCTCAAAAAAAAGTTCCCCCTCGGTCGAACTTAAAAGCAAGGCCAAAATGTAGAGTCCCACCAAACTGCCCACAGTGCTGCCCACCCACCTTTTCAGGACATGTTTCTTTTTGAAGTGGCCCAATTCGTGGGCCAAAACCGCCACCACTTCGGATGCGTTGAGCGTTTTAATCAGAGTATCGAAAAAAACGATGCGCTTATTTTTGCCGAGTCCGGTAAAATAGGCGTTGCCGTGACTGCTGCGAATGGAAGCATCCATGACAAAAAGTCCATTGCTGCGAAAACCTGTCTTGTCCAGCAAGCGGCACACGCTTTCCTTCACCTCTCCTTCTTCTAAGGGGGAAAAGCGGTTAAAGAGGGGTGCGATCACCCGCGGATAGGCCCACAAAACCACCAGTTGAAAAAGGGTCAGAAACAACCAGCCGTAGGCCCACCAATACTCTCCCAAACTTTGCATCGTCCACAGCAGGCCCGCCAGTAGGGGAAGGCCCAAGGCCGCCCCCACCAAAAGCCCCTTGGCCAAATCCAAAGCGAAGAGTTTGGGAGTGGTTTTGTTAAAGCCAAAGCGCTCTTCCACGACAAAAGTTGAATAGATGCTCTCGGGCAGGGAGAGCAAAGTCGATCCCAGGCCGAAGAGGGCAAAGAAAACCACTCCGTGGAGGATGTCCGACGAAAGGGAAAGGCCCCCCACCCAACGGTCGAGAACGCCGAGGCCTCCACCCAGCGTCCAAAACAACAAAATAACCAAATCTAACCACCCGAAAAAGCGCCCGGCCTTGATTTTGGCGAGGGAATAGTCGGCGGCCTTCTGATGCTCTTGCAAACTGATTTTTTCCCGGAAATTGACGGGGACGGCGTGGCGATTGGCCAAAATAGAGGCCTTGTTTCTGCGCACTAACCAACCTTCCGTCAATCTTTTGACAAGCAGAAAAAATAAGAAGGCCATTCCAAATAAACCTATCGCTAAATCGGCGTACACTTTTCCTCCGCAGTGTTCAAAGTCTAAACCCTGGAGATAGAATAAGGCAACTGGATTTAAGGATATGAATGTTCACATTCAGGGAGTGCGGCAAATCCTCACCCAAAGTCCCCTGCGCAATTTTACTTATATGATTGCCTGCCAGGCGGAGGGCGGACGGGAAACGGGTTGGCTTTGCGTTGACCCCTACGACGGCGAAGCGGTGTGGGATTGGTGTCAGGCCCAGGGCGGAACCTTGCACGCCATCGCCAACACCCACGAGCACTGGGATCACACCCAGGGCAACGCCTACTTGACAGACCGTGCGTCCTGCCCCGTGTACGCCCACCCCGCGGCCAGGAGCAAAATTGCCGAGGCCACTCATTTTTTAGGCCACGGCGAAGAGATTTCCCTCTCGGAAGGCCGCACTCTCAAGGCCCTGCACACGCCGGGGCACACTTGTGCGGGACTGACTTTCGTCCTCCAGGAAGGCCAAAAAGAGTGCCAAACACCACGCGCTATTTTTACCGGCGACACCCTCTTTAATGCCGGAGTGGGCAATTGCCACAACGGGGGAAATGTTGAACAGCTCTTTCAAACCATTCGGGGAATTTACGCACAGTTTCCCGATTCCGTCGTGGTCTATCCTGGCCACGAATACCTGCAAAACAACCTGCGCTTTACCCTCTCCATCGAACCCGGCAATCAACGGGCCAAGGCACTTTTGCAAACCTGGGACACCATTGACTGGGAACGGCAACCCTGGGCCACCCGCTTTGGGGAAGAGCGGGAGATCAACACTTTTCTGCGACTAATGCATCCCAGTGTTCAATCCGCTTTGGCGCAAAACGGGGATGGCCCTTTGGAGGCCAAACAAGTATTCTTAACTCTCCGAGAAAAACGAGATTCTTGGTGAACAGAGGAGAAACTGTTGACACTTCCCAAAATTGGCAATTTGGCCCCCGCCTTTACCCTCGACGATCAGAACGGCAACCGCGTGTCCCTCAAAGATTTTCGCGGGCAAAAAAATGTCGTCCTGTATTTTTACCCCAAGGCCATGACTCCCGGTTGCACCGTTCAGGCCTGTGGCATACGGGACAGCAAAAAGAATTTTTCTTCGGCCCGCACGGCGATTTTCGGCATCAGTCCCGACTCTCCCAAACGGCTGACAAAATTTATAGAGAAGGAGGGCCTCAACTTCGATCTTCTGTCCGATGAAGGCCATCAAGTGGCCGAATCTTACGGCGTTTGGGGGCGCAAAAAATTTATGGGCCGAGAATACGACGGCATCCTGCGCACGACCTTTATCATCGACCGCAATGGCCGGCTTCAACACATTATCGACAAGGTGAAAACTCAAACCCATCACCAGGATGTTTTGGATTGGATCAAAACCCATTTGAACACCTAGGGGGAAAAAGGCCCTCATGTTAAAACTGTCCTCCAACACTTTTGCCTGTGCGCTGCTGCTCTTTTCCCTCTCCACGCACTCTCGCACTTACGAGATCATGAGCTACAATGTCCAAAACCTGCTGGAAGTCGTCCACATACAACAAGACATGTCTCTAAGATGGCCAAAGGGCAAAAAGATGCCGTCCCAAATCACGCCCACCGCCTACCGGACAGATTTTCTCCAACGAGGGTGGACAGAGGCCCATCTCAAACTCAAAATCGAAAAAATTGCCGAGGCCATACTCAAGGGAAGAGAGTATCTCCCCGACTTCCTAGGACTCAACGAAGTCAAGGGTGTCAGTGCGGTTGCCCGCCTGGCCAAACGCCTGGGTTATCGCCAATTTCAAATTTCATCCAACGATGCCAACAAAAATGGTGTCAATGTGGCCCTACTCTACAACCCTTCCTCTCAACTGATCTTTAAATCCATGCGCAAACACGAATTGCAAGGCCCGCTTTTTGAGGCCAGTCCCACGCGCAGCATTTTGGAAGTCCATTTTGGAGTGGGCAACAAGGCCAAGCAAAACCTCACGATCTTTGTCAACCACTGGCCAAGCCTGGCAGGCCCCACTGAAAAACGCCTAGCAGCGGCCGAAATACTCAGGACGAGAGTCGATGAGATATTGGCCCAAGACCCCGAACACTTGTTGATAGCGACCGGAGATTTCAATTCCTCACCCATAGAACGGCCCTACCCGCCAGAAATATTGACCACTGCCAGGCAAACCTCTGCAGGCCTGGTCGATGTCCATCAGGCCTTTATGGATTCCGACAAAGTTTCTGGCCACGCCAAACAGCGACTTCCCAAGGGAACCTATTTTTATCCCAAAGATATGGCCTGGTTGCGCTTTGACTGTTTTTTTATTTCCCGCAACTTGCTCAATGGCAAGAGCGCAAAGGCCAAACTCTCCAGCTATAAAATCCACGCCCCCGATTTCCTCACCGATGTGTACGAATACACTGACCCTAATGCCCGTATGTTCGGAACCCGCATAACCGGCGTTCCCAAAAAACACCGCCGCCATGATTTAAACACCGCCACCGCCGGATACTCCGACCACTTTCCCATTATCATGCGCATTAAGGTGGATTAAACAGGCCCTTACCCGCCAACCGAGAGGATGGAAAGTCCAGTCAGGCCGGCCAGTTCATCCCTAACTTCCCCCATTTTTTCCGGGAGCAATACCTTGAGCGGGCGGGCCTCGTAGTCAAAAACCAATTGGTGATTGCCCCGGTTTTCCCTGTGCCATTCGAGGGGGTAGGGGCGCTCGGGTGTATTGAGTTGGACGGCCGCTGGCCCTATCGCGTTTAAAATTTCCGCCAACTGGTGCACTTCCCTTCGATTGATAGGCATAAACATGGTTTGCACTTCGATAGTGCCAGGATAGGTTTCTTTCAATTTGAGGATGCCCTCCAGGCATCCCTTGAGGGTGACTCCCTCCGCTGGGCGATTGATTTTTTGAAACAACTCCTCATTGGGAGCATCGACCTTGACGATCACCCGATCGAGAGAATGCAAATTTTCCCGCACCTCGGGGCGGTGAAGTTCCGTGGCATTGGTGAGGATGATCTGTTCACTGGCCGGATGCAAGACCTTGAGTTCCCCGGCGATTTCTCCCAGATTGGCCGCCAAAGTCGGTTCTCCCGAACCCGAGTAAGTGATGACATCTATCGGAGTCTGCCGGCGGGAGGCCAGGTATTTTTTGAAGTCTTCCACAACGCGGGCGGTGGGAACGAAGGTGCGCACTTGGCGAGTCACCCGTTGAATGTCCCCCAACTGGCAATAAATGCAGTTAAAGGAACAAGTCGAAATTTCAAAGATGGGGTCTATGCCCAAGCTCATGCCAAAGCGCCGGCTTTTGACCGGGCCATAAACACAAGAGGCATTGGTAAATAACTGCGCTTCCCGCGCCTTATCCCGCATGGTTCAATCCCCCTGTTGAAAATTCCTGGCCGAGGCCCCTGGCATCCTCGACTTCCCCATCCTGCAAAATGTCCACCGGGTACTCCTGCCTTAAACCGTGCAAAATTTCAAGGATTTCCCCCTTCCAGCAAAGTGGAGCAAATATCTCAATATCACGAAAGGGCCGCCTCAAACTGCTGCTTAGAGTCGAATAAAACGCTGGCCCCTCGTTGGCCTCCAAAACAAAATAGGTAAAGGCCGCTTGGGCCTTGGGGATGCGAATAATGCAGTGATAGAGTTTTGCGGGCAGCACGGGAGGCATGGCATAGATTCCTCTGCGTTGACTTCAATCCAGATTAGCTTACAATGGTGATAAGGCAGAAGGAGGGCCATCCGCAAGTCATTTCGATTCCCAAGCAAATTATGCAAAGCGCTATGGAGACCACGGCATGAATAGGGTACCTTCTCTGGCCATCTTGCTCATTCCAATATTTTTGCTCTCTTGTGGC
Source organism: Bacteriovoracaceae bacterium (assembly GCA_965243145.1). GTDB lineage: Bacteria > Bdellovibrionota > Bacteriovoracia > Bacteriovoracales > Bacteriovoracaceae > CBDBLK01. The sequence continues at coordinate 2,099,787 of CBDEUB010000002.1, read as the reverse complement.
CATGGGCGTACCGCCAAAGGCCTCCCTCCATCCGAGGCCAACGCCGCAACTTCGACTGGCCAGGGGCACGGTTTGGCCGAGACGGTGAGTCCCCTTGATCCCTCTCCCAACACACAGGCCACGCCCCCAAACCCCGCTGACCACAAGGCCGGGGCAATGCCCACCGATACTGTCATCGAGCAGCAAATCCAACTTTTGCGGGATATTAAGCAGCAAATTGAACAAAAAGAATTTGCCATGGCCCTAGAAAATATCAAACAACTGGAGGGGAGTCCGGTTCGGCAAATTGCCGTGAGGGCCAAATACTTTCAAGGAGAGGCCCTTTTTCACCAGGAAGAGTTCGACTTGGCCATGCAGGCCTACAAAGACATTGTCTCCCAACACGCTTTTTCCGGTCTGGCCTTGTCGGCCCTCAAAAGGCTCATCCTGTGCAGTGAAAAACTTGAATTGGAAGAAGAGAGGAAAAAATACCACTCGATTCTCCACGATTTTTTTGAAGAAGAAGTTTAATAATGATGAAACGCCTTTGGCCCTCAATTTTGCTGACGATTTGGTGCTTACTGGCCCCTGAAAATATTTTTTCCCAAAACGATGGCGAACTTCAACTTTTGGATGCCGTGGATGTGGACAATGCTCCCGCCGCCCAAGAGCAAGAATCTTCTTCCGATTCCGACGAAAATACCACCGAGACGGGGGGCCAACTCAACCTTTCCGAATTTGAAGAGGCCAATGACCTGAAATCCCTGGAAGGCAGCGCTCAAGAGGCCACGCCAAACATTCCCCCCCCGCTCCCCAGTGCAGCGACTCCCACACTACCAACAACACCGCCACCCTCCCCGCCCCCTTCCCAAACTTCCCAGTCACAGGCCCCAGCGGAACAAAGTGCAAACCGGAACACAGAAATTTTTGAAGTCGGGGAAGAGGAAGAGAAACTGCTGGAATTGTCCAAATTTGTGGAAAAGAAAATCCCCGACAAAGACTGGGATGAAGTGGCGGCCTCGGCCCAAATTGACAAGTACATTGTGCAAAAGGGAGATTGGCTGTGGAAAATTGCCCAAAAGCTCTTTGGTTCGGGCTTTTACTACTCCAAAATCTGGTCACTTAATCCCCAAATCGGCAACCCCCATGAAATTGAACCCGGCATGACGCTGGTTTTTAGCACTGGCGATACCGACGAGATGCCCGAAGTTCAAGTTAGCAATTTTGATGTGCAAACGGCAGAAGACACTGAAGAAGAAGACAGAAGTCGGGATTACACAGACCTCAACAACTTTGGCGATGATGTGCGCCCGCCCTGGCTCAGTCAGAGACAACAACTCATCGACAGCGGGGTTTATTTTCAATACGCCTCCGAAGAAACTTTCGACGACCTCAAGAAAAGTGCCGAAGAAAGGCTCACCACCGAATACAATAAGTATGAACCCCCTCCTTCCGAGGCCATCATCCTTGAACCCGACGAGGGCTATGACGAAAGCGGCTTCGACAGAAGTTCCCGAGTCATGTTTGACTTCAAAGAAGGCTTTTCCCTCAACACCTTTGTCACTTCCAACATTGTTCAGGATTTGGGGTATATTGCGGGGGCCAGGCAGGAAAATGTTTTCATTCAACAGTTCAGCAAAATTTATGTCGCCTTCGACAAGTCGGTCAATGTCAAACCCGGAGATATGTATTCCGTCTATATTCCAGGGGGCACTATATCCCACAGAGTTTCCGACCGCTCTGGCCGCAAATACACCATCGGTGCACAGATTAAGGCCATCCGAAAAATCGACCAGCAATGGGAATGTTCCGTTATCGAACTGACCGGCACCGTCCAACGCAATGACCGCATTACAGTCTATACGCCCAGAATTGGAAGAATCCTCAAAACATTTAACAAACGCAATATTGAAGCGGCGGCAGTCGGCACTTATAAAGAGGGCGTTCAATACCCCTCTTTCGGCAGCGTTCTCTACCTAGACCGCGGCCGCGCCGACGGAGTTGAGATCGGCACTATTTTTGAGGCCTATTCTTTTTTAGACCGCGGTACGGAAAGACGCCTTACGCCCAATCCCACTTATAAAATTGGCGAACTCACCGTCATCAGTTTGACCGATAATTTTTCCACAGCGCTGGTCACCCAATCTTCGGAACCCATCATCCTCGGCACTATCACCATTACCAAAACGGAAGAACAGGCCCTTATAGACAATCAAGTCAAAGACCAAAAGGGCCTGCAAAAAATTGAGCAACTCGAAAGGGAGGCCCTCGACGAATTGGATGTGGCCTTAGACCTCGACGACATTAATGAAGACTTGCTGAAAAAGGCCGATCAAATTCAATTGAATGAAGACGAGCTGGAAGAACTGGAGCGTCAAGAACGAGAAAAGTCCATTATTCAAGACCACGAGAAAGACCTCAAAGAATTGGAACGGCTCGAAAAAGAAATTTTAGACGCAGAGCTAGTTCTTAACCAAAGCAAGGTTGATGAAGACAAATTTTTGGAGCAGCAAGACCTCGAACAAGTGGAAAAAACCATTCAGAAACCCAATCCCGACGCTTTTGAATCCCTCAACGATATTGAAAAGGAGGTCGGTGTCAAATTTATGGACGAAGACCTCAACTCCAAAGAAAATCCCTATGGCCTGACCGAATTTGATCTTGAAGAAATTGACGAATTATTGAATACTGAGCAATAACCCCCTATATCGTCGTGCAAAAAAAAGGCCCAAGGGAGTCCAATGATACGCAAGACCGCTAAAAAGCGCCGCAAGAAATCTCCGGTGAAGACCAAAAAGCGCACCAAGAAAGTTGCTAAAAAAACCGCCAAGAAAAAAACAGCAAAGAAAAAAGTGGCAAAGAAGAAGGCCGCTACTGCCAAAAGATTGAGCGGCCCCTACGACCTGGTGATCGTGGAATCCCCCCACAAGGCCAAAACCATTAGAAAATACCTGGGAAGGGGGTTCCAAGTGGTGGCCTCCAATGGCCATATTAAAGACCTTCCCAAATCAAAACTGGGCGTGGACACCAAGAAAAACTTTGCCATCGACTTGGTTCCCATTGCCAGCAAACGGGACAAAGTGGAAAAAATCCAAGAACTGTCCAAACGGGCCGGCCACATTTACTTGGCCCCCGATATGGATCGGGAGGGAGAGGCCATCGCCTATCATTTGGCCGAAGAAATTGGGCGCAAGAAAAAAATCCATCGCATTGTCTTCAACGCCGTTACCAAGTCCGCCATTCAGGAGGCCATATCCCACCCCATGACCTTGCGCCAAGAAATGTACGATTCACAAAAAACCCGGCGCATTCTCGATCGCTTGGTGGGGTACAAAATCTCGCCCATTTTGTGGGATAAAGTTCAACGAGGAATTTCGGCCGGACGGGTGCAGTCCGTGGCCCTGCGGCTCATCGTAGAGCGGGAAGATGAAATTAAGGCCTTCAAACCGGAACAGTGGTTTTCTATCGAAGGCGTTGTCGAAAAGAGAAAAATTCCCTTTGAAATTAAATATTACGGAGAGCAAGCGAATAAAAAAGTCTACCTCACCGACGAAAAATTGGCCAAAAAAATCGTCGCCGATGTCAAGGGCAAAATATTCACCGTCAGCGATGTCAAAAAGAAAGAGCGCAAACAAAACCCCACACCGCCATTTACAACTTCCAAGTTACAACAAGAGGCGGCCCACAAACTGGGGTTCACCGCTAAACGCACCATGACCGTGGCGCAAAAACTGTACGAGGGAGTCTCTACTACGGATCACGGAATGCAAGGCCTGATCACCTATATGCGCACCGATTCCGTGCGCACGGCACCCGAAGCACTGTCGGAAGTGCGCCGGTATATTGGCGAAAAATACGGCAAAGATTACTTGCCCGCCAATGCCGTTCACTACAAAAAGAAGGGTTCCAGCAAAGTACAAGATGCCCACGAGGCCATTCGCCCCACTTCCCTGCTCTTTTCCCCCGACAGCGTTCGCGGCGACCTAGATGCCGATCAAGAAAAACTCTATCGCCTGATTTGGAACAAGTTTATAAGTTCTCAAATGGCCCCGGCAGTGATCGACCAGACCAGCATTATGACCGAATGTCGCGGACACTTTTTCAACGCCAGTGGGTCGGTGATCAAGTTTCCCGGCTTTCGGGCGGTGTACCTCGAAGCGGCCACGGAAGCGCGCTCCCGCAAGGGCGAAGAGGAAGAAAAACCCGTGGCCAACAAGTCCGGCATCCTCCCCAAAGTCGGTGTTGGCGAAACTTTGAAAACTAAAAAAGACCCCGTGGACATAGAGCATTGGACGAGTCCCCCCCCTCGCTACAACGAGGCCTCACTGGTCAAGGATTTGGAAGAAAAGGGCATCGGCCGGCCCTCCACTTACGCCTCGATCATCTCTAACATTCAAGATCGCGGCTATGTCGAAAAGGTGGAAAACCGTTTTTTGTCCACCGAACTCGGATCAGTGGTTTGCAAAATGTTGATCGAAAGTTTCCCCGATGTGATGAATATCGACTTTACCGCCCAGATAGAACGCCTGCTCGACAAAATCGAAGAGGGAGAGGCGACCTACAAAAAAATCCTCAAGGACTTTTGGAAGGGCTTTGAAAAAACCCTGGACAAGGCCAAAGAGGAGATGAAAAACCTCAAACGGCAAAACATCCCCACCGGATTGCGCTGTTTGAAATGCAAAGAGGGCGAATACTTCATCAAGTGGGGGAGAAACGGCCAGTTTCTGGCATGTTCCCACTATCCCGACTGCAACAGCACCCAAGATTTCAAAAAAACTCTGGACGGCACTATTCACATCCTCCCCAAAAACTATTTCCACGAGAAGTGCCCCGAATGTCACCAGCGCATGGAGGTCAAAACCGGCCGCTATGGCCGCTTCGTGCGCTGTGAAGAATACCCCAGTTGTGATACCACCCGGCCCTACACTCTTCCCATCCTTTGCCCCGACTGCAAAACTGGCAAATTCGCCGAAAAGAAGAGCCGTTACGGAAAAATCTTTTACGGCTGCACCAACTACCCCGATTGCAGCAACACTCTCTGGTCACAACCTTTTAAACACGACTGCCCCTCTTGCGGTTATGGCCTAATGGCCTATCGGGAAACCAAACGCGAAGGCCAGCAACTCCAATGCCCCAAGTGCAAATTTAAACTGGATTGGGAAGAGACGCCTTTTGCACAAGAAGAGGCAAAGGCAAAAGCAAAAGCGCAATCACAAGCACAGGCCGAGATCACTCACAACAACCAGCGAATCGCCTAAAACTATGCCACCCGCCCAATCCTGGAAAAACGCCCTTTTTTCTGGCCCAGGCCCCCGTTCAAAAAAAGAGTTTCTCCAACTCTACGCCAAGGCCTTTGCCATGGGTACCGCCGACTTAATCCCGGGAGTTTCGGGGGGTACTATCGCCTTTATCAGCGGCATCTACCGCGAACTTTTAGCGGCGATTGCCTCGGCCGACAAAACTTTTTTCACCACCTTGCTTCGCGGGCGTTTTACCACCGCCCTGGATCAACTCCACACCCGCTTTCTCGCGCCCTTAGTGGCCGGAATCTTGTCGGCCATCTTTTTGTTGGCCCGACTGATGCACTACCTGATGCAAAATCACGCCGTGCTCACCTGGTCGGCCTTCTTTGGCCTGATCGCCGGCTCAACCGTAGTCATCTTTAAGCAACAGGAAGAACCCTTCAAACTGTCCAATATTTTATCTCTCACCGCCGGTGCTATCACCGCTTGGATTGTTGTTGGCCTCATCCCCATCACCACTCCCGAAACCTTGTGGTTTATCTTTTTATGCGGAATCATTGCCACCTCGGCGATGATCTTGCCCGGACTGTCCGGCAGTTTTCTGCTCCTCATTTTGGGCAAATACGAATTTATCACCGGCATCGTCAAAAACCCCTTCCAGGAGGGAGCAATCCCCGTACTGCTGGTTTTTGCCACTGGCTCGACGGTGGGGGTTCTCAGTTGCGGCCGCCTGCTCAATCACCTGCTCAAACACTATTATTGCCAAACTATGGCCTTCCTCACCGGAGTGCTGCTAGGTTCCATCAAAAAAGTCTGGCCGTGGCGGGAAGTCCTCGAAAGCAAAATCATACGGGGCAAAATCCATATCCTCCGCGAGGCCAACGCTCTTCCCGCGGGCCTCGATGGCCAGGTCGCCTGCGCCCTCGGGCTTATCCTGCTGGGTTTTGCCACCGTTCTCCTAGTGGAATTTTACAAGGCCCGTCAATCGGCCGTGGCCGAACGCCGTCCCCTGGTATAGACTTTGCGCAACTACACACACTCAAATGAAGAATCACAATAAAGGCACTGTAAGTGCTCGCAATTTAGGTCAGATTGGGGGGAAGCTAGACAGAGCGACTGAGGCGTGCTCCCTGCACGCCGCAAGGAGCAATGGCGAAGCTGACTCACAAGATGGCCTGAAGTGTGAGCACTTGCAACTTTGCCTCCTAAGCAGCGCGGGGTTAGCTCAGTTGGATAGAGTAGCTGGCTTCGAACCAGTTGGTCGGGGGTTCGAATCCCTCACTCCGCGCCAGTTTTTTATGTAGCGGATATGTAATTTTCAAAGTGCATCAAAGAGAAAAAATTAGTATTTTCAATAACTTATTTATGTAGTGGGTATGTAATACCCTATGCCCAGAATGGGATATATTGGGCCATGATAGTCTGTCTCGTTTTAGAAAATTGTTTATGATAAATTCAAACAGTAAAGAATGGCCCTCACCTTCTGACGAAGAAAAACAAACCACACCTCCCGACGAAGGTGAAGAATCAATCCGGCCTTACGATATTGATTCAATCCCCTTTTCAAGATCAGTTGATGAAAAAAGAAAAACCTCAGAGAAATAAAAAAATTTATGAAATATAGGTTTAGCCTATTCCTAGATTTTTAGCTAGTTTGTCTCGACCAAAAGGTTCTGATTAAACAACGCAATAATTTTTTATACTTCGACTATTGGTGCCTTAATTCTTTTTTGTGTGAGAACTTTGAGGCTAAGAAATGAGTTCTTCAACGGGAAGAATTTTCATGGCCTTAAGGTAATTGCTTTCAAAGGCCTCACTTAAAGATTTTATGAGTCCAAGCAGTGCTTCGCTATTTTCTTGGGCCTTATATTTTTCGTCGATGAGAACTTGCATGGCCCCATCATCGTCAATATAGATGTGGCAAAATTTGTTATGGCCAGTTTTAAATTCACACGAAACACCTTTGCGAAATCGGTCTAAAATATAGGTATATTCTTCTCTTTGAAGAAGGTTTTTTCTCGCTCTAGCGTGTTCTAATTGTTCCCATTCTTCTTTTAAAATTTTATCTTGTGCAAAATTTAGTTCACTTGCGGTCGAAAAAGGAACTCCCTCTAAGCGCTGTCGTGTAGGATTTTGAGTTAGTTTTTCCTTGCGCTTCTTTCCAACATTCATCAACAGTGCTCCATAGCATTAATAACACAGTATCCAAAACATAAAAACTATATTGCTATTGTTGATAGTATGACACAAAAGGAAAAATAGGCTTTGTAATTTCATTTTTAGTTAATGGGTCTACTTCGATTTGAATTTCCTTTCAGCATCTATCGCCGCATCGAGAATAGATAACCAAAGAAGCCTTCGATTTTCTGTTAATTTCGCGGCGATGCTTTGCCATTTAAGATAGGATTTTGTCGGCCTAGAAGAATGTAAATGCTCAAGAAAACTCAATAAAGCATCTTGGATATTTTTCTTTTCAATTTTATGCAATTTAGCAAAAATTGCGGCGTAGGTATCAAGCCCCCCTGTATCCTTGTAAATGGCACCTTCAACGGTAGATTTTGAGATTTCTAATTCATCGGCCAGAGATTGAATTTCGTTACCAGAAAGCCCTAAACTGCGAAAATAGGCCGTAAAGGCCGATCTCACCATATCTCCGTAAATAGCAGTCGGTTTTTTCTCTTCCGTTTCCACAATAAAACCTACCTATAACCAAGGTTAATGTATTTATTATACAAAATCCATAATTTTGTTGATTTTGTAATTTAAGTATGATTAACTATATTTCGTATATTAAATACGAAAAATGGAGAATTTGGATGGAGAGAGAAAACGAATCAGATATTGCTTCCGCAAAAGGTATTTTTTCAAATCACAAACGGGGGGCCAAAGTTTTAAAAGCAGGGGCCAACTTTCTTAAACGGGAATGGTTCGATGAAAAAGGTAACTCTTTTCAACATATCAAAAGAGTCAAAGTTATTTTTAGCAGTGATGTTGTGGCCGAAGAATTTGAAAACGACTTTGGAAATAAATTGGCCACTATCTATGCGCCTATAATTCAAAACGAATCCGAAGAAGAAAAACAAAACCGCCATAGATTTTTAATTAAATATTATGGCAATGGCATCCAAGAGGCCCATCTTGGAATAGTCACAAAATTTATTTCCCTACTTTCACCAGAAGCACAGAAAAATTTGGTGAAAGCAGAAAAAAACAATGGCCAAAAATAAAACTTAATAACCCCTTACGGAAGAGAGGTTCACCGTGAAATCACCTCAAAAAGAAAATAACTATATACTCGACAGCGTCCAGGAATCCGCACGGCTTGAGGCCCAAAATCAAAATTACAACTACGACCCGTCAAGGGAAATTACCAAAGATTGCCTTAAACTCAAAGGCGGCGAGAAAATTTTAGATGCCGGTTGTGGTAATGCTGTTTTAACTAAACTGATTCTCTCCTATTACCCCCAAACACCTTTGGTGATAGATGCCGTTGATAATTCCCAATATCAAATAAACAACCTCAAGCGTGAACTTCCGCAAATTTGCGCCCAATTTCCCTTATGTGAAATCGAGTGCCACAACTTCGACCTTCGAGAAATTGACAAACCCAACGACCATTACGACCTGATTTTGTGCCGCTATGTCTACCAGCACATCCCGCAAATCTTAGGCCCTGTTAGCAAAGAACTCTACAGGCTTTTGCGTCCAGGTGGCCGCTTTCTTTTGGTTGATGCCGATGGCATTTTTTATGGACTCGATACCGAAAACCAATTAATCAACCAGGGCCTGGCCCAAATTAAAGAAAATTTGCGCAGTTTCGAGGGATACATTTGCAAGAAAATCCCCAGAGTTTTGATCAATGCCGGTTTTAAAATAGAGGACATTAATCATGTTTTGGCCAATTTCTACAGTGAAGAAGACCGCAACCATGAACACCAACAATGGCGAAACCGATTCAACCAATTACGGCCATCCTTTGAAAAAATTTTGGGCAAATCCGGTTTTGAAAAATTCCACCAGGCCTATTTAAAGGAAATTTTATCTCCCTTAAATTTCCTCTACTGTAATAAATTCACTTTCTTTGCCAGTAAGGCCGCCAAGGCCTAAAAGCGGCACACAAGTCGCGCGTTTTTTCTCAATTTCCTTTTAACCAGGCCTATGGGTTGGCGAGGGTCGATAAATGGAAATTGGCCATCTACCAAGGCCTCAAAAGTTTTAATTTCTTCTTGAGGGCAAATGCCAAAGGCCACATCTTTTTTGGGGTCAAAATTGAAATCCCCCCGCACTCTCCATTCTCTTTCCCAGCGAAAATCAATTTCAGGAGCATCATAGGAATACCAATGCTCTCCAAAGCCCTCATAAAGCACCATGAGAGACGCAAAATCTTTGCAATTTGGCAAAATTGGGATCATATCCAAAGCACTTCTTATAAAATTATTGCTTGACTCAAAATACATAACAGGGTTTCCCTTGGCCTCTCGTACAGAACTTTCAAAAAACGCCAAACCGTATGGAGCGAAATTAAATTTACGCGATTGAATCTTTTCACATTGAATATAAATATAATCAACGGGGGTTTCGGTAAAACACACTGAACACAACCATGCTCTTTTTATCTTTGAGTCTTGGTTTTTACCTTTGTAAGCTATCTTGAAATTGAAGTATCCAAAAGGGCTTTTGGCCTCAAGATTATTTGTTTGCAATATACTTTCCAAAGAACTCCTTGCATCAATTTTGCAAATATCATCCTGCTGAAGTTCATAAATATCGGCCCAACGCTTATAACCGCCGTTTCTGGTGAGATGGATGAGGAAAGGGGATAAATCCTCGCGTAACTCCTTAATATCTTGTCTGACAAGTGGCATAATTTCTCCAACTGTGTAAAAATTTCATACTTGCTTGACTCTACAAGCCAATTAAGTTAATTACTATGTTGGAGGTTACCACAATGACTTACAGATTTACCATTACGGATTCGTTTAATTCTCCAGTAGAAGAGATTTTTAAACAGGCCTCAGAGGTGGCCAGTGAGGAAATCATCGCGCAAGAACTCGACTCTAATCTAGTTCCAAAGCAGATAGGTTTTAAAGAAGAAGAAGGCAAGAAAATTTATAAATTTTCTTTAGTCACTCCTGATGAGTTACACAACGACGAAGACACCTCAAAAAAGGCCAAATCTACCCGCCGAACTGATGGCCTCGCGGCCTCTCCTTAGACCTAAAATGCTGAAAAATGGAGGCCCAACACCAGTTGCGAAGGCCTGTTCACTCTTCAGAAATGATAGGATAAAATCTTTTTTTGTATCTCAAGTTTATAATCTTGAAAATATCGCTGTTTACATTTTTGTTGATTCCCGCTCGTTCTATAATTCTATTGTGATTAATTTTTGCTTTTCGCTTTTTAGACTTCTTTCTTTTTTTACCCTTCTTGCCTTTCTTTTTTTGTTCATCATCGTCAAAAGTGAATTTTCCGACGGATGATTTGTCGCCAAAATTGAGTTTGTCACCCCAAAGACTGCCCACGACACCAGTTTTGGGTTTGGTTTGAGACTTGGAGGCATCTTTTTCGGCATCTTCCCCTTTGCTTGGTTTAGATGCAGAAGTTCCGATACCGAAAGACGAAACCAATGGCCCCTGGGGCACACCGTTTTGTTTAAAGGCACTGGCCGCACTCTTTTTAAAAAACTGGCCAACTCCACGGCCCAAATTTTCAAAGTTTTTTATTGCCACAGGGCCATATTTTCTGTCTTTGCCCAACTCCTGAAAGGCAATATTTTTCAATTGTTTGTTTCTTTTGACAGCAAAAGCATGTTTTCCCGAAAGTTCGTTGGCCTTGTTCAGAGTTGCCGAAGAAACAACCTTTTTATTGTTCAATCCTTCCCCCAGCTCTTGGCCGGCCTGAGCGACATTGGCCAAACCAGGATCGACATTCTTCAATTCGGCCTGCTGTTCCGGAGTGAGAGATTCCAAGCGGGCGCACTGCCCCTCTTGATTCTCCTCCGTGAAACAAGGAATCCCGTCATCTTCCTCACTGCCCAAATTTATAGGCCCACCTATGATGCTCTCATTTGAAACATTTTGTGTGCCACTGGCGCTTGTAGGTTGTGCAAAAGGATTTGTTTCTCCATCATCCTTGGATCGGTTTCTGTATTGCTGAATTACTCGTGCTGTATATTCAGCATTTTCTCCTAATTCCTGTTCAATATTGCCTGATACGACTGCGGCGGCCGTTATTAACCCTGCCATACCAGTCCACAGCACTGCCCGTTGGCGGGGATAAGCAACAAATTTATCAAATTTCTCTCTTACAGATTTTAACATACTGAGTGCTACACCAGCACCCGCACCTACAATGCCTACATTTTCCATAAGCCCGTTAAAATCCGCGAAAGCATTTGCTTTAGCAATGAGAAAATTTATTCCTTTAAAAAAAGTTCTTGCTATCGTTTCTTTGAAAGAATTATGTTTTACGGGCCTTCTTGAATTGGGAATATTTTTCGATTTATTTTTATATTTGACCGTGGTTTCTGCTTGAGGTGCACTTTCAGGTGTCGAACTTGGTTCTTGAACTGAATCAGTACCCTCTTTACTTGCATCTCCTTTGCCTTTTTCATTTCCACTTGGCCCTGGACAAAGCATAAGGTTTGAATGAAGTGTAGTAAGATACGCCAAACAGGATACTGAGGCCTTTTTTGCTATCTTGCCTATTTTAGGGTGTGCCTCACACTTTAAGAAATAAGCTTTTGTTTTTGCTGTAAAGGCCTCCAATTCGGCCATTTTTGTTGCACTATTGGCATTAATGCTATTTCTTGTCCCGTTAAATGTTTCCAAGTCAGTCATGAATGTCGATAGAGATGTTTCGCACGCAGTAGCGGCCGTAGGACAAGTGGGGTCTTTAGTAAAAGTACAAACAGCAGGCAGAATTCCAAGAGTTTTTTTGACTACAGAACTACAAAGGCGACTTTGCACCATTTCCTTTGTCCATTGATAAATGGCCATGCCAGAGGCCGTAGCAAGCAATCCCGCTGCTGCGTACTGAAATCCCATCTTTACTTTGGCAGTCCCCCTCAGTTCGTTGTAGCTTTCTTCTTGAGCTTTTAATGATTTGATTTGAGCGTCTTCGTCTTCTTTTGCTTCCTCTGAATTTGCGCTCTCATCGGTAGAGGCATCCTGCTCTAGTTGATTTTCAGGAGTATTGGCCTCCATATTCACATTTTCGATATAATCTTCCTCTATTTTTTCTCTGGTATCCTTATCCTTTTCAGTGGCAACAATTTCTGCTCCCAAATAGGCCACTCCGGCCGCCATGACCGTACTGCTGTCCAAAGTTTTTTTTGTGCAATTTCTAGCAATAGAAGCGGCCACAAATCCTGCGGCCAACGAACTGGCCGCAGTCAACCAATCCTCGCCTTCGGCATCTTCCAGGGAAGAATAAGGGTCTTCCCCTTCCGCTTCATCTTCCCCTTCTAAGATTTCTCCTTCTTCGACACTTTCTCCTCCTTCCTCTTCTCCCTCTGCCTCTTCTTCTGTCTCCGCCTGTGCCTCTTCCCCTTCACCTTCGCTTTCTCCTGCCGAAGTTTGCTCTTCGCTTTTTTCCTCTTCGGATGTCGGTGGGGCATCGGACTGCGCCAAGGCCACGGGATGGAGTATCATTGTATAGCTGGCCAATATGGTGATCAGGGTGTGCAAACAACGGTTCACTGAATATCTCCTTGTTGAAAACATATTTTATTTATATTTTACACCCCTTTTGAGATTTCATACGAGATTTTTTCTCATTTGGTGTGGCCACACACTCAAACGCTTATTTGGTTAAAGAGAATGAATTAAGGATGCCGTTCAATAAACGGAGTAAAGAAAAGATAACCTAGGCGACTACTTTTGAAAGTTTTAAAATGGCCAAATCTATGGCCGTTCGGCCACCACCGGCACCACTGGCCGGCCGAAATCCTGCAAGAAAGTTTCAAACCGATCAAAGATTCGACGATTGTGATCCTCGTTGTCATCATCTCCCAGCACCATACCGGAGAGAATTTGATCGTACAGTTCATCGAGACTGGCATAGGTTTTCGCACCAAAATTATTGTAGAGTAATACCATCAGTGAAGTGAAGGCCACCATGCCCGACGATACAAACACAATGCCCCTCTTTTTTAGAATAGGGCTTTTGTCAAAAAAATCTATTACACTTAGGATGATCCCAGCACCACCACCGGAAAAACTTATTAGACTCGCGATATTTATTACATAGGGCCAAAAATTGGACTCCATCTCGGAATCGATCTCGACGAGCAATCGATCTAAATCTTCTCTATCAACATCAACCCTGTTTGGACAATAAATGCCAGAACCCGAGAGCACGCTTTCCCTCCTATAGCAGGCCGAAATGCGAAAGGTTTGGCCATCTTCCACCTCTTCCAAGAAATAAAAACTGGGCAACTTTTCAGTTTCATCTGTGGCATAAACACCAAGCGGTGCCAAAACAAAGGATAGCAACAAGGCCCAAATTTTAAATATTTCCACAAAACCTCCCGCAGGTTTGAGTATCGTTCGAGTACCAATTCAATATAATAACAAATTCCCCAAGTCAAAAATGGGCCTCAATTATCACAATGCAGCAGAAGAGTCTGGCCAAAAGAATTGACATTACCCCTCCGTTAATGCATTTTGGCGTGTGAACCAAGACCATTGACCAAGCGAGTCTCAAATGAAAAATCACGCCACCCCCACCACCATCCACCTCAAAGACTATCAAAGGCCCCACTACGGGATCACCCGGGCCGACCTGACTTTTGACCTGCACGACACCCGTACGAGGGTGCGCTCCAAGTTGCGGATTCAGCGCCTCCAACGGCCCGATGATGGCCCTTCAAACGCCGCTCCTCCTCTCGTGCTCAACGGGGAAAAACTGAAACTCATCCGCCTGCTCATTGACGGCCGCGAACTCGCTCAAGGGGAATACCGGATCGGCGAAGAAACTTTGGCCATCGAGCAAGTTCCCGCCGAGTTTACCCTGGAGAGCGAAGTCGAAATCGATCCCTCGGCCAACAAATCCCTCAACGGGCTTTATAAATCGGGGAATATGTTTTGCACGCAAAACGAACCTGAGGGCATGCGGCGGATCACCTATTTTATCGACCGCCCCGATGTGATGGCCATTTACACCACCGAAATCATTGCCGACAAGGCCCTCTATCCGGTGTTGCTCTCCAACGGCAATCCGGTGGCCGAGGGCGACCTGGAAGACGGACGCCACTGGGCCAAGTGGAGCGACCCCTTTTCCAAGCCCTGCTATTTGTTTGCCCTGGTGGCGGGGAACCTCGACTTGCTCCAAGACCACTACACCACCCTGAGCGGGAGAAAAATCGACTGCCGCATTTACTGCGACAAGGGCAATGTTCCCCGTTGCCACCACGCCATGCGCTCCCTCAAAAAGGCCATGCGCTGGGATGAAGAAACCTTCGGCCTGGAGTGCGACCTGGACATTTACATGATCGTGGTGGTGGATTCCTTCAACATGGGAGCGATGGAAAACAAGGGCCTCAACATTTTCAACTCTTCCTGCGTCTTGGCCGATGAAAAAACCTCCACCGACGACGACTTGCTACAAATCGAATCTATCGTTGGCCACGAATACTTCCACAACTGGACGGGAAACCGGGTCACCTGCCGCGACTGGTTCCAACTCACATTAAAAGAAGGCCTCACCGTCTTCCGCGACCAGGAATTTTCCAGCGAACTCAATTCCCGCGCCGTCCAGAGAATCCACGACATCGCCCGATTGAAAAGCGCCCAGTTCAGCGAAGACGCCGGCCCCATGGCCCATCCCATCCAACCCCAACAATACATGGAAATCAACAATTTCTACACTGCCACTGTGTATGAAAAAGGTGCCGAAGTCATCCGCATGATCCACACTTTTTTGGGCGGGGAGGGGTTCCGCCGGGGCATCGATCGCTATTTTGAACTCTTCGATGGCCAAGCGGTCACTACCGACGATTTTCTGCGGGCGATGAGCGAGGCCAACGGCGATTACGACTTCACCCAATTTAAATGTTGGTACTTTCAGGCCGGAACTCCTGAGATCAAAGTTACCGGGCAATACGACGAAAAGGAGCAAACTTTCAGTTTGAAAGTCGAACAAAGCTGCCCCCCCACTCCGGGGCAAAAGGACAAAAAACCCTTTCACTTCCCCTTAAATTTTGGACTCCTCGGCCCCGGGGGGAAAGAGATTCCAGTGGACGACAACATTTTGCACATCAAGAAAAAGCAGCAAACTTTCACTTTTGAAGGCATCAAAGAGAGGCCGATACTCTCCATCAACCGCGGACTTTCGGCCCCCGCCAAAACCGACTTGGGCCACATCGATCCGCGCTCCAAATCCCGCGTTGAATACAGCGACACCGATTTGGCCACTTTGTGGCAACACGACAGCGACCCCTACAACCGCTATGAAGCTGGCCAAACTTTGGCCCTGCAAGCGATAGAAAACAAAATTCAGGAATACGAGTTTAATCTGAAAGCGCAAAAAGAAGGTTTTTCTTTTGAACTTCCGGCCACCGGCCTGGCCTACATCCTCGCTTACGGAGACTTGCTGGAAGATACTTCCCTCGATCCCGCCCTCAAGGCCATATCCCTTTCGGTTCCCAGAGAAAATATTGTCCACCAACACCACGACCCCGTTGACTTCGACATCATCCACCGCGTCCGGGACGGCCTGATCGTCAGTTTGGCCAAAATCCACCGCCCCCTCTTTTTGCAAATCTACCGGGACAACGCCACCGAGGGCCAAGGCCATTCCCTCGACCCGGCCAGTGTCGGCAAACGATCCCTGCGCAACCTGTGCCTGCACTATTTGGCCTCACTGGCCTACGACCACAAGGCCGGAAAAGAGGATGCGGAAATCCTCGCCCTCTGTCGAGAGCACTTTGAACGGGCCAAAAACATGACCGACGAGTGGGCCGCCCTGCAAGCACTCCAACAGTGGGACACCTCAACTCGCAGAGAAATCTCACAGGCCTTTTTTGAAAAGTGGCGGGACAACAACCTGGTCATGCAAAAATGGCTCTCCAGCGAGGCCAACAGTCCCATCGACGGTGCTCTGGAACGGGTGCAAAACCTGGAGCGCCTGGAAATCTACGATACGACTGTACCCAACCTCGTGCGCAGTGTATGGGGCGGGTTTGTTCGCAACTATATCCACTTTCACCACCCCAGTGGATGGGGGTATCAAATGGTGGCCGATAAAATTATCGAAATCGACCGCTTCAACCCGCAAATGGCCAGTTCTCTGGCGGGCAGTTTCAGACTTTATAAAAAACTGCTGCCCGGACAGAAAAAATCCGCACAAAACCAACTCACGCGCATCCGCAATACGCAGGAACTGTCCAAAAACACTTATGAAATCGTCACTAAAACTCTGGACGATGGCAAGATGGCCTGAAGTGTGGACGGTTACGGGCGAGTTGTCAGCATATCAAAATAATTCTTAACCCATTCCAACCCATGCCTACGCACCAGGGCCTCGTTATAAACCTTGGAAGAAGCGGGCGTGCCGGGAGTCCTGATACCCGCCGATGCAGGCGCTCTGGCCGGCCTTGGGCCAGGAATCTCTTCGGCCCTCTGGGAAAAGCTCTGGATTAAGGCCCAATTGGAAAACAGTCTGGTCTTGAGAAGGATGTCCATACTCTTGTTAGAGGGTTCAAAAGAGGTTTCCCCTTCCTGGATATGAGTGCTCAAGTTGTAATAGGTGTAATAGTTCTGGCTGCTTCCACTTTCACACAATTCCAAGAGTTCATGATAAATCCCCTGCACATGCAGGCCCAAGGCGCGGGCAACCACTGCACCAGGGCCGCCCCATTTTTCAGTTTGGGCCGAGTCTTGCAAAACCTCACCCACTTTGGGCAAACCGGACTCGGCCGCTTCCCCACGGGCCAGTGTTTTGGCAGAAAAAGGAAGGTTGAACTCGGGATAATAGGCCGCGGACTGAGGCCCAAAGTTTCCGGCATGTTGCAAGAAAGAAGCGTCTTCCACGATCCGCTTTTTAGGCAGAGGCCTGGAGAAAATTTCTTTGTGCTCTAAAAAACTGGTGTGAAAATTAGGGCAATGTTCAATTTCGCCCTCTGCACCCAGAGAAGCGGATAAAAAACTTTTGAGCATATTGTACTGGCCATAGAGAGTGACAAAATAAAAACGCTTGTCGGTTCTCGGCACATGAAAAAGGGCGGGATTCATTTGAGGGCCAACAGAGGCAATCCCTCGGCCAATTGTCCGCCGGCGCGGGCCTCTTCTGGCCACCTGGACTTGGGCCTCATCAAAGGGAATGGATCTCATTTGGGGAACCGGGAAAGTCTTGACCCTGGCCTGATAATTCCGGTAGTCCACGGCCCTTCCCGCACAAGAACCCAGAAGTATCATCACCGCTAAAATTCGCCCCATGTGGCCCACCATTACGATCTCCTTTTAAGCTGATCGGCGGGAGCGGGGTTTTCTTGACAAATAAAAAATTGTAAGCTAGACGAATAAAGTTGGAGTTTTTAAGTCGATGAAACCCCTAATCGTCGTTTGCGATGGCATGGCCCAGGCCCCTTTTAAAAAACTGCAAAATACAGAAGGCCTCGAAGTTCATCCCCGTCCCCGGGCCGATGCGGGGGAGTTGGGCCAACTTTTGCCCCAGGTTGCGGGCCTCATCGTGCGCTCGGCAACCCGTGTGGACAAAAACCTTTTGGATCGGGCCGAACGGCTCCAATATATCGTCCGCGCCGGCGAGGGGACAGACAATATCGACAAGGCCGCATGCGCCCAAAAGGGGATTAAAGTCTCCAACACTCCGGGTGCTAACAACAATTCGGCGGCGGAACACGCCCTGGCCCTGATGCTCTCCACCGCCAGGAAAATTCCTTGGGCACACGCCGGCATGGCGAAGGGTGGCTGGGAAAAATCCCGCTGGACGGGGGTTGAATTGTGGCGCAAGAAAATCGGCATTGTGGGCCTCGGGCGCATCGGCCAAATTGTGGCCAAACGCCTGATGGGGTTTGAACCCCAAATTTTATTTTACGACCCCTTTGTGGAAAAAAGTCCCTTCGACTACGCCCGCAAGGTGCAAAACTTGGAAGAAATTTTCAGTTCTTGCGAGGTGATCACCTTGCACACTCCCCTCACCGAATCTACTCGGGGACTGGTCAGCAGAAAACTGTTGGAAAAGATGCCCGCCCACGCCATCCTGATCAATGCCTCCCGCGGAGGTATCGTCGATGAAGCGGCCCTCTACGATGTTCTGGCACAAAATAAGATTTGCGCCGCCGGATTTGATGTCTTTGCCACCGAACCGCTGGAAGAGGGCCACCGCCTGCGCCAACTCCCCAATCTGGTGATGACTCCCCACTTAGGGGCCAGCACCGAAGAGGCCCAACAGCGCGTGGGAGAGATGGCGGCCCACCAGATCGAGGCCTTCTTTTGCCGGGGCGAACTGCTCAATGAGGTGATGGCCTAATGCAATCCCTGGCCATCGTAGGTGCACAGTGGGGCGACGAGGGCAAGGGAAAAATTACCGATCTTTTGGGAGGACGGTGCGACCTGGTGGTGCGCTACCAAGGGGGCCACAACGCTGGCCACACCATTGTGGTGGGAGATGAAAAAATTGTCCTCCACCTCATCCCCTCGGGGATTTTGCACGATCATTGCACCTCCGTCATCGCCCACGGGGTGGCCTTCGACCCCCACGCCTTTAAAGAAGAACTGGAACGCCTGCGCGCCTCGGGTATTACTATTGATCCGGACAAACTCAAAATTTCCCAAAACTGTTCGGTGATCACCACCCATGCCAAACTTCTCGACCAAAACCGCGAAGCAGGGGGCAAACTCAAAATCGGAACCACTGGCCGGGGCATCGGCCCCACTTACGAAGATAAAATCTCACGCCGGGGCATCAAACTTAAAGACCTTCTCGACCTCAAGCGCTTGCGCGAAAAACTGAAAATCAACCTGGAGGAAAAGGAAATCCTTTTCCAACACTTTTACGGCATCACCTGCCCCTCACTCAAAGAGGAGGCCCAACAACTTTTTGAACTGGGCCAAGTGGTGGCCCCCTTCCTGTGCGACAGCTTTGACTTGATCGACCGGGCCTTTGCCGACGGTAAAAAAATTCTCTACGAGGGGGCGCAGGGGGTTTTGCTGGACATCGACTACGGCTCTTATCCCTTCGTCACTTCCTCCAACACTTGCGCCGGGGGAATCTACACCGGCGCGGGCCTCTTTGGCCCAGGCATCGAAGAAGTTTTGGGCATCACCAAGGCCTACACCACCCGCGTGGGGGAAGGCCCTTTCCCCACTGAACTGCCCCGTAAAACTGGACACACTTTGCAAACTCTAGGCGATGAATTTGGGGCCACCACGGGAAGAAAACGGCGCTGTGGATGGCCCGACTTGCCCCTGCTCAAATACGCCGTCAAGGCCTCCAACTTGACTTCCCTGGGACTCACCAAACTGGATATTTTGGCCCAACTCGACGAAATCCGCATTTGCCGCAAATACCACTACCGGGGAAGGGAAATTGACTGCGCCTACCCCGGCATCGACTTGTCCCAAGTGCGGCCCATCTACGAAGAGATCAAACCCTTCCGCGACTCGTTCGATTCCCCGCACCTCTCTCCCGAATTGGAAAACTATATCGCCATTATCGAAAAGGCAGTGGGGATTCCCATTGGCGTTTTGGCCTACGGGCCAGAACGACAGCAAATTATTTTTCGCCGCCGGTATTTTTAACCCATCGCATATTGCTCATCTTCCCCATTATAAGGAGATTCGTTTTCCATGTTACTAGCAGCAAAGAAATTGACAAACCTGACCATCGAATATGGCAAACACAACCCATTAACGATATTTGTTAGGGCCGTCGCCCTGTTTTCTCTCATATCCTATATGACAGTTTTTTATGATATGTCTTCTGATCAAACACTATACACTAAAAAATATTTGATTTCTCAGTTTATTCGTTATTTTGCGTATGGATTTATTTGCAATTTCGGCCTTTATTTTATAACTACCCAAATGGCCAAAAAGCATTGCATTCTATCAACTCTCTTTTATTTGCCTACCGTTTTTAGCACTCCTTTTTTCAGTGGCCATATACTAGGCCGAATATTAGGTCGTGGTGATTTGTTTGTCACGACTTTTTTTATATTTTCGCTCTTTATTTACTACTACTTTAACCCTTGGAGAAACCGTGGAACTTTTTAAAAAAATGGCCTTTGCCCTCTTACTTGCGACAACACTCACACCCTACTCCAAAGGCCATATTCTGGGAGAATTAACACTCTACGAAAATATGAGTCAGGCGCATCTCCAGGAAGAACTCAATTGGGCCATTCGCATTGGAGACGAAGATGGCGTTAAAATATTGCTGATGTTAGGTGCTGACCCCAACGGCCTTTGTTTCAAAAACGCTTGCAAATTTTTTGACCGCGCCCCTCTGGCCTTAGGCCTTCGCTACGGAAACCTAAAAATTGTTAAACTTTTATTGCAGGAAGGTGCCGACGCCCACCGCCGCCATATCACCCTGGACAAGCAAACGCCCCTCGAATGGGCCGAAGCAAGAGATGCTCTGCAACTCATTGACCTGCTCAAAAAGCACGGTGCCACTCATTAAGGGCCTCATATGGATGACCGCCCGGCAAGAAGAAAATTTGGTTTTTTAAGAAATTTATGAGTCCCGTTGACTTCCAACCTCATATTCGCGTGCTGGGTAACGCATTAAGCTTGGTTCGAGCAGCGTTATCCTCTATCTATCTTCGACAACTTAGTCCAAGGCCCTAATCGAGGGTTTCACCACATCATGGTTCTTAAATTCTTAAAAATCCCTTACTCTCTCCTTTTGACCAGAACTGTCATCAGTTAATATCATTTCAAGCTGCTGCGTTGAGCGCCTCCCAGACAAAACACAGATGCTCTCTTGCGCAGGCAACTTTCACTTTATTGCTATGTTTGTTCATATTCTGAAGTCTCATAGATTTCTTGCGCAGTCTCTTCATGCATTTATCTGCAACTGCAACTATTGCTTTCGATTGGCCTTTCCTGGCCTCTTTTAATCTTTTGCTTGTATGGCATATCCGCCCCGAGAATTGACTGCTTTCAACAATCGTCGTTCTTATCCAACGATTGCCCATCTTTGTTATTCCGTATTTCTTTTCCTTTCCACCAGAACTGTATTCACTGACATCCAGGCCAGCGTACGAAACAAGTTTCGATGGGTGGGAAAATCTTTCAATATCTCCAATCTCCGTTATCAACGCCATTGCAGAAAAAGTGCTTATACCTCTAAAACAAGTAAGCGCATCCTTTTTCTTTTTATACCTTTTCAGTTCCGATAATTCCTCGATCTTTTTATCGTATTCCTCAACGCAGTCATTCATCCTTTCACATTGTTCAAGAAGAAATTCCAGATTTATCTTGCCTGCATCGTCTAAAGTTTTTATTTCTCTACGAATCCATGCCATATGCGAAATTGTCCAATATGACTTGTTTTCCCCGCCTTCATTATATTTGAGTCCGTATCGTTTCAAAGTCGATACGATATGGTTTTTAAGAGACTTCCGTTGCTCGACAAAAAATCTACGGGAGCGGATAATGTCTCTGGCCTGTTCGTCAACTTTGTCAGGAATATAAACGGGCGTTAAAAGTCCTTTTGCAAAATACTTGGCAAGTTTGTTGCTATCGACTCGATCGGTTTTCACCCGTCCGCTCGCTAACTCGGGAATCATCGAAGGCGCAATGATCGTGCTATCGATCCCCTTGGAGATTAAATAGCGGTGAAGGGAATTGCCCATGTAACTTGCTTCATGGCAGGTTTTCAACTGAAATCCTTGGCCTTCGAGTTTTTTGAGTTTTCCCAGTAATTTGGCGTTTGTTGCCTTGCATTTAAATTCCAAAGTTTCTCCTGTTGCTTCACAGAATCCCCCTCCGTGAAAAGACTTGTCGTCGACATCTAATCCCACATAAAGTACATTTTTCATTTGGATGGCCCTCCTTTTGGGTTTGTAAAAGTCCATTATTCAGACTTTTACATGGGGTAACCAGTCCCCGGTTAAAAAGGGCGGCCATCCATTGTTTCTATCCTAAAAGCGGCGTTGAGGTTAGCAATTGTTTGTTGAGTGACAAGGGAGTCGTCAAGGAGCAATTGTCACCAAGGTCAAACGAATCTCCTCCGGCCGTAATAATGTTAGTAGAAGCGACATTTTGTTCCCCTACTAATTTTTTGAAAGAGAGAATATTTTTGGGCATTTGTCCCGGCCGAAATCCCCACTTACATTCGTAGAGGTGAAGCCGGTGGCCCTCGGGTACAATAAAGTCTATTTCAAGTCCGTGGTTGTCCCTAAAATAGTAGAGTTCGAGGGGCCATGCCTTGGCCGCAAAATTTTTGACAAATTGTCCGAGAACCAGAGTTTCAAAGAAGGGGCCTAACAATGGGCCATCTTCGAGTACCGAAGGTTCTTTAATACCCACTAAAAAACACAGCAAACCCGTATCGAGAAAATAAAGTTTGGGAGATTTTAACAACCGCTTGCCGTAGTTTCTGTAAAAAGGCCTGAGCAAATAAATGATGTTACTGGCCTCGAGAACAGAAATCCAGTTTTTGATGCTCTTACTGCTCAAACCCAATTCCCGGGCAAGCGTGTTCATGTTCAGCACTTGTCCCGACCGGAGGGCCAAAAGGCGCAAGAAGGTATTGAATTGGGAGAGGTTTTTGACATTGAGAATATTCCGCACATCCCTTTCTAGGTAAGTGGCCAAATAGTCGGCATAAAACCTGGTTGGTGAAAGCTGTTGGGCGTGAACCTCGGGATACCCTCCTTGAACTGTCCAGCGCAAAATGTCTTCTGTACGAGACTGATGATGGCCCTCGCTAGATGCAATTTCTTCCAGGGAGAGTGTGTGACACTGAAAAAGGGAGATTCTTCCCGAGAGAGTCTCACTCACCCCCTCCATGAGGGAGAACTTTTGAGAACCTGTAATCAGGTAGCGGCCGTTGAGGTGCCTCTGCTTGTCGATCTCAATTTTGAGAAAGGGGAAGAGGCCAGGGGCGTATTGAATTTCATCAATAATGACGGGAGGAGGGTGCTTTTCCAGAAAGCGCCCCCCATTCTCCTGGGCCTCCAAGGCAACGGAAGGCAAATCCAAGTTTACATAGGAATAGTCGGCAAAGAGGCGCTGGAGTAGGGAAGATTTACCCGTTTGCCGCGCTCCCGTGAGAACAACACAAGGCCTTTGGGCCGTAACTTCCCGAATTTTCTGGGAAATATCTCTTTTTATCCACATTTGTACAATTTTATACTAGAAGTCTGTTATTGTCGATTTTAAAGTCGTTTTTTGTACAGATTTGCAAGGGTACAAAAATTTGAAAGTATAAGTATCTAAATTTATTAGAAAATACCAAGTTTCATTCATTTTTGTACAATATTGTATTAGAAGTCTTTTATTATTGAATTTAAAGTCTTATATTATACGGAAGTTTCTCAACTGTGGCCTCAATGGCGAGGGCGTATCTTTCACAAACCAAAAGGAGGTTATAGTGGATTGCAAAAAAGGTTTTTATAAATTGGGGGGGTATTTGTTTTTATCCTTGTTCACAGCGCATACGGCCCTGGCTCAAAGTGTTCACGACAACTTTAAGAATATGGCCGATCAGTGCTACCAAAGTTTTTTTGATGACGCAAGAGCGGAAGAACGAGACTATGCTGAACATGCCCTAGAAATAGTCGCCGTAATAAAAAGTACTGGCATACTTTTAGAACAGGCCAGAATCCTCTTTGAACATGTTGAAACTGATGAGCAAATCGAAGCGGCTGCGTTTGGCGAGTTCGAGCGATCGGCCTTTGAATTTTTAGATGCAACCTTTTGTTTCCCAAACTATTTTGAAACTTTGATAACAGATATAAAAGGCCTAAAATCCATCTTAGAAAAAGAAAGAATAAGAAACAGAAGAAGCAGAAGAGGATTTGGTTTTGAGGACTATATGCGAGGGATTCCCTCCATAGGAAATGCCTACATCAAACTCGCCACCAGCGCCATGCTACTTTATTCCATAGATGCCGATATTCCCAGGGAGGCGTCCTTCGCGCAACAATATATTATCGAAGACGCCAAGTTTTATTTGCAAAGAAAGGACTACCACTATCGCTAAGAGGCCGTCTCGCTTTTGGAACGCGTCCCCTCAAAGGCAAAATAATAGCTGTGGGGAATATTGATCGTTTTGGCCCCCTTCCACAATTCGTCTAGGGCGTAAGCGGAGCGCGCGTCTTCCAGAAAAATGTGCACGATCACATCGCCCAGGTCGATCAAAACCCAGCCCGAGTGGGCCACGCCTTCCTGAGATTGGACAAAAAATCCAAAGCGTTTGAAATAAAAGAGAATGTCATCGGCCATGGCCTTGGCCTGAACGGCATTACGGGCAGAACCTAAGACATGGTAGTCGCACAGGTCGCTGGTGGAGCGCAGGTCAAAAATTTTGAGGCCAGTTCCCTTAATATTTCCCAAAATCCAGGCCGCTGCCAAGGCCATATTGTGGGAGAGGGAAAAGCGCTCGTCTCCAATAATGTTGCCAACTTGCCGATCAATAAATTCACGGTTCACTTATAAGGCCCCCCTGGCCAAAACTTCCCACATTAACCTTTTGAGTACTTCAACATTTTTTCCGCTCACGGCGGAAAGGGGAAGCACTTTTTGGCCTAATTGCTTCTCGAAAAAGTCGGTAAATTTCTTAAATTCCTCCTCCAACATGGCGTCCACTTTAGTCAGGCAAATAATTTCGTGCTTGTCCAAAATTCCGTGGCCATATTTGGCCAATTCCTCCCGAATGGTCACATACTGCTCAAAGGCCTCGTATTCGTCGAGACACCAGGAAATGTCCACCAAATGAACCAGTGCCTTGGTTCTTTCAATATGCCTTAAAAATTTCATCCCCAGCCCCTTGCCCTCGGAAGCTCTTTCAATCAATCCAGGAATGTCCGCCACTACCCACGACTGTTCTTCACCCATCTTGACCACTCCCAAATTGGGTTCGAGAGTGGTGAAGGGATAATCGGCGACTTTCGGCCGGGCCGCGGAAATGGCGGCAATACAAGTGGATTTTCCGGCGTTGGGAAGGCCAATCAGTGCTATATCGGCCAGCAGTTTAAGTTCCAATTCGAGTTCGAGAGTGGCCCCCGCCTCTCCCTTGGTCGCCTGGCGGGGGGCCTGGTTGATGGAAGATTTAAAGTGAATATTTCCCACACCGCCCTTGCCTCCTCTGGCCACCAAAACGGGCCTTTCGGTATCCACTACATCGGCGACAATCTCACCACTGGCCGCGTTGCGAACCACGGTGCCAATTGGCACTTTGAGCACAATATCCTTGCCGGAACGGCCACTTTTTTGCCCGCCCATGCCCGCCTCTCCGGATTCGGCAGCGTAGTTTTTTTGTCCTCTAAATTTCACCAAGGTGTTGAGGCCGCGGTCGCCCTGAAAATAAACGCTCCCGCCATGGCCCCCATCTCCTCCGTCGGGGCCTCCGCGGGGAACAAACTTTTCCCGGCGAAAACTCACGCACCCGTCCCCGCCCTGGCCAGAGGAGACTGTGATCCTGACTTCATCAATAAACCGCACGATTGCCTATCCACTAGAACAAAAGAAAAAACTGCAACTTGATCCTTGTAAAAAAAATCAGACGGAAACCACCGAAACGGCCTTTTTGGCCTTATTCAACCGACTAAACTGGACTTTTCCCTCGCACAAAGCAAATAGGGTAAAATCCCTTCCCATGCCGACATTGGCCCCGGGATGAAAGCGGGTTCCCGACTGGCGCACTATAATGTTTCCCGGAACCACAAACTCCCCACCAAAGCGTTTTACTCCACGCATTTTGGGATTGGAATCCCGGCCATTATTGGTTGAACCACCGGCCTTTTTATGTGCCATAAATCCCTCCGTGTAACTGCTCACACTTCAGGCCATCTTGCCTCCGCATCCTACTCCGGCACTGCCCATCGGGGCAGTCGTCGCTCGTCGCCTTCCTGGCGACTCCGTGCGGGTCAACTACGCCATCGCTACCTGCACCGTGCTGGAAGCACGCCTCAGTCGCTCTGTCTTGTTTCCCCCCAATCTGGCCCAAATTGTGAGCACTTACCTTGCCACTATCATAGTTTTTCATTGAAGCGTTAGTAATTGCCACTCCGTCACGCCTTGGCCGTATTGCCCGCGCCGTCCACAATTTCCAAAATCTTGAGCGAAGTATAGGGCTGGCGGTGGCCATTTTTCTTTTGGTAGGCCCCCGGTTTTCTTTTTAATACAGTGATTTTACGACTGCGCCCCTGACGGAGTACCTCGGCCCTCACTTTGGCCCCTTTGACGACGGGAAGGCCCACCCGCGGATTGTCCCCGCCGATCAGAAACACGCGCTCAAACTCAATCTGGGCACCAACCTCGTCGGAAAGCTTTTGGACATCTATCACATCTCCCGCTTTGACCTGGTACTGATGGCCTGAAATTTCAACAACTCCGTACACCGCCGCCTCCTAAAGCATTTTCACGGGGCCAAATCCTTGTACGAAGGTTTGGCCTTAATGTCAAGCATGGGGGGATTTAATAATTGCGTCAAAATGCCGATAGGGTGGCCATGAAGACTCAAAAGAAAAATCAGGGGGAACATTTGCAATATTTCCAGTATTGCCGGGGCCTGGGTTATTTTGTCTATTTGCGTTATTCCAGTCAAATATTCTCCCCCAAACTGGCCTCTTTTCTGGAGAGCATGGGATTCGTCCAGCTGGAAGAGAGGGAAATTATCGAACTTATGGCCCAAAAACCGAGAGAAAACAGCAAGTTTAGGATTCTCTCCCTGATTGAGGCCAGTGCCAGAGTCAGCGATCAAATTGGCCGCACACTGGAATCAGACCGTTTTGGACTGGAGTCGGTCATTCCCCGCGAGGGGTATAAGGTGTACCGCTTTAAGGACACCGCCCTGATGGTTTATTCCGAGCGCACCAATTTTTGGGAAATGGGCTGCTTTAGCGATTTTGGCAGCGGAAGCGACCTATTCGCCTACCGCTCAGTGATCAACCGCTATCTCTCTTGGGCCTTAGTCCCCCACGGCGTTTTGGGGTTTTGGGGCACTTCCATTGACGAAGGTGCGGCCCTTCTCCGCCCGGGGGAGGCCCAGGCCAACGCCGTTTTTTTCGATGTCTTCAAGAGAAAAATGATCTCCGGAAAAGATGTGCGCCCATTCCCCTGCCCTCTCAAAATTTTGGAACTCGACCAACATTTGGAACAACAAAATCTCTCCATTCACAGGGAAGAACTCTACAGTCTTTTGTCGAGAAGAAACACCTACTTGAGCATGGGCCAATTGCCCGTGCCGGTACGCCAAATGTTGCAAAAACTCAGTGTTATGGGGCAGGGATACCTCTATGGAAGGGAGTTTTTTCGATCCAAAATTGACCTAGCATTGTAACTTGGCCTTCCTGGAGTGGGCCAACATCAGCCCGCCGGCAATGATCATTAAAGTGCATAAAATTTGGCCCATGGTGGTGGTACCACCCAAATAATAACCCAGTTGGGCATCAGGTTCGCGGAAAAACTCGACTCCAAAGCGGAAACTTCCGTAACCAATCAAAAATGTGGAGGCCAATATTCCATAAAACTTCACCCGCCCCAAGAGAAACCACAGAAGGCAAGACAGCACAATGCCCTCTAAAAACCCCTCGTAGAGTTGGCTCGGATGGCGCGGGTAGGGGCCTCCCGCCGGAAAAATCATGCCCCAAGGTACATCCGTCACTCTTCCGTACAACTCCCCGTTGATAAAGTTGCCCATGCGGCCAAAAAAGAGTCCCGGGGCAATGCCTAGGGCCGCCACATCCGACATTTGCAACCAACTGATGCGGTTCCTGCGGGCGAACAGGCAACAACCCACGAAAATGCCCAAAAGTCCGCCGTGAAAAGAAAGGCCTCCCTTCCAAACGGAAAGGAGTTCCGAGAGATTGTCCGAGTAATAACTCCAATTGTAGACAAAGACATAGGTCAAGCGCGCACCCAGGAACATGCAAACCAGCAAGGTCGTCATTAGGCCGTCAATTTTGTCTTTGGAAACTTGAAAAAAACCGCGCGAGGCCAAAACTTTAAACAGAACATTGGCCAGGATAAAACTCACCACATACATCAGCCCGTACCAGCGAAACTGGAAGGCCCCCAGCGAGAAAATGACCGGATCAAAATCGACAACCATGAACCGATTATGGCCAGCTTTACGGCAATTGGGAAATCTTGAAGCGGTAGAGTAGCGGAAGATAAGATTTTAAATCCGCCGAAGGCGCGCCGGTGATTCCCGCCAAGTAGAGGGGAAAGCAAACCAAAGTGCAGGCGGCAGCGTAATAAATTTGATGCCCTTTCACATCATTCCAGCGGTAGACGGCGGCATTGTCCTTTTTGAAGTAGTGGTTTTGCCTTCCCATCCGGTCGATCAACCTTTGGTGAAGCGTGTCGTGCAAAAAATAACTCGGCAGGCGCAGTAAAAAGTCGAGAACAATGCCGTCTCTGGCCTGCACCAAAAGGATCAACTGATAGCGCCTGGATGCGACCTGAAAGCGGTAAATTTGACTGTCTTCAAGCTCTTCGGCCAATTCCCCCTGGCCATGCACGGAGCGGAGGACGGAGAGTTTGGCCCCGGGGTGAAAAACCTGCCAAGAATCCATAAAAAGGGCGGGATCGGAGGGACTGACTTGCGTTAAGGCCCATCCTTGAGTAAAAAGAAAAGGTGACACCACAAAAAGGGTGGCCCAAAAAACGGCCAAGAAAGTCAGGTTTTTCCGTTTGCGGTTGCTCTCTTCCATGGAGTTGCAATCATTTTACCGGATTTTGTGAGGGCGGACGGTTTTGCGCCAAGGAAGGAAGGAAATGCCGCATAGCACACTAAGAGTAGTATTCAGAAAATGCCCGTTTGTTCAAAAGGCCGTAGGCCTCATTTTGTGCCTATTACTATTCTGCTCTTGCCTGCGGACACTAGGCCTATCTAGCAATTCGGGCAAAACACCAAACGCCGAAAAACGGAAGGATTCCCCGCCGGTACCCATTTCCGCCACCCGCACCAAGGCCTTAGAAGCGGCCAAAATTGCGGAATCCCGCAAAGAATCCCACCGCATTGTGGGTTCTTCCCGCATTGAAAGGCCCCACTCGGCCAAAACTTATTTTCTCTACGGTGCCGAGCATCTCAACCTGGACAATTATTATTTTG
Source organism: Bacteriovoracaceae bacterium (assembly GCA_965243145.1). Classification (GTDB taxonomy): domain Bacteria; phylum Bdellovibrionota; class Bacteriovoracia; order Bacteriovoracales; family Bacteriovoracaceae; genus CBDBLK01. The sequence goes on along the minus strand of CBDEUB010000002.1, from coordinate 2,070,313 downwards.
ACATTCCAGTGGTCTACAACGCCAAAGTCAAGCACTGGATCGACTACTTCCTCAACCGGGGCCGGGGATTCTTTGAACGCTATTCGGCCCGCGCCGGGCGCTACGCCCCCATCCTGGGCAAAATCCTCGAAGAGCATGGCCTTCCCAGAGACCTGATCTTTTTGGCCATGGCGGAATCCGGTTTTCAAAACAGGGCCAAATCGTGGGCGCGGGCGGTGGGGCCGTGGCAATTCATGCCCTATACGGGAAGGCGCTATGGGCTGCACATCGACTGGTATGTCGACGAACGCTACGACCCCATTAAGGCCTCGGTGGCGGCCTCGAAATACCTGCTCAAGCTGTACGATGAATTTGGTTCCTGGGAACTGGCCGCCGCCGCCTACAACGCCGGCGAGGGCAAAGTGTCCCGCGCCATACGCCGTTACGGCACAGAAAACTTTTGGCGTTTGGCCCGCGGGCGCTACCTCAAGCGGGAGACTAAAAATTATGTCCCCAAAATTATGGCCCTGGCGATCATTGGCAAAAACCTCAAATCCTTCGGTTTTGACGACATCAATTTTCACGAACCTCTCGACTTTGAAGAGATAGAAGTGCCGACGGCCACCGATTTGTATAAATTGGCCGATGCCCTGGAAGTTGCATTTCAAGAATTGCAGAGGCTCAACCCCGAAATTTTGCGCTGGTTTACCCCTCCCGATCAAGAGAAATACCGTCTGCGCATCCCCGTGGGGAAAAAAAGGGTTTGGGGGCAAACTGTGGCCCAGCAAGACTTAAAGGCCGAAGATTTCAAAACCTACACTGTTAAAAGGTCTCGCACCACTCTCAGGAAAGTGGCCCGCAAATTTAAAATTAAATCCCAAAATGTCCTGGCCTGGCTCAACGGCATGCCCACTGGCAAAGGCCTTAAAAAGGGACAAGTTGTGCAACTTCCCTTTCACTCTGACCAGTCCATTCGGGCACCCATGTATGCCGATCTCTACGAGAGGCCGAGAAGGAGAGTGCTGCGCTACCAACGCTACCGCCGCCTCATCCGCCGGGCCTTGCGGCGTGGAAACAAAATCGCCAATCCAACCCAATACTACACCGTCAAGAGGGGCGACAGCTTGTGGACAGTGGCGCGCAAGACGGGCACCAACCTCAACACCCTGATCAAATCCAACTACAATCTCATCCGCCGCAGAATGATCCGCGCCGGAGACAGGTTGGCCGTGCGCTGAGTTTATGGCACTCAAACGACTCCTGGAACTCAAAAAAAGGCCCTTAGATGCCGGGCAAAAACTCTACAAAAAACACCTGATCGTCGGTGAAAACCTGTTTTGTCTGTGCCTCTACCACCAACTGGTAAAGAAATGGGGAAGGGAACAAGTGGCGCTGTTGTGTGAATCCCCTCTCGACAGGGCCGATGCCTACCCCATAGGGCCAAATACTCTACGGGGAGAGGACAATATTGAGGCCATGGCCAAACTCTTTCCCCGGCCTCCGTGGAATCGGGAAAACGGGCGGGCGCTCTTTTTTAAAGAACTCAAATGGCACTCTTTCGGCGGCCGAACCAGGCCGGCCAAACTGCTGGAAAACGAGGCCTTCTTTACCTGGCCCAAAGCGGAATTTGACATTGAAATGCTCTATCCCTTTTTGAGCGAAGACAATTTTTTTACATCCCTTAAAAACCAATGCCTCACTTTTTCCCTAAAGAATCTAACTTGTGGTGTACCTCCCTTTGATCTGGTGGAACCGCACCACTTTGTGTTGGATGGAACCCCTGCCACTCGCGTGGGGTGTGAATTTCTCTACTGGGGCAGGCCCTTTAAAGATTTTGTGAGTGTTTATCAAAGGCAAAATCAACGGGATAAAAAATGGATGCAGTTGGGCCAAACTCGCAACTCCCAGAGTGCGCTCTATGCCCGCTTTCTCTTTGAACGCCCCATTACGGACAAGTGCGAAACTCTTTTCATCCCGCTCAGTTATACCCACGATCAAGGCCACTTTATAGGAGAGTTTAAACGATTGAAAGAAGGCCGCCAAAGGGCCGACTTTGTAGTTCATCTCGACCTGGAACACACTTCCGAGGAACAGGTTTCCGCCAAGCTGCGTTTCCTCAAGCGAAGTTTGAACAAAATTTTTAAGGATTTCTCATCCACTCCCCACCAAACCTTTGTAAAATTGAGGCCACAATTGGACAATTTTGAAATTGACGATCCCTCATTTCAAGAAATGTGGGAAAGATTCCCCAACTTGCGCATGATCGGCCCCAGTGCGCCCCTCAAGGCCAATCCTGGCCTCAAAGAGCTTTCCTTTTTTGCCCGTGGAGCGCTCAGTTTGAATCAAACCTTGTCGGCCGGTTCCGTTGACTTTTAAAATTTTTGGTTCACAATTCCTAAATGGGAGTACCCAAACCGAGCACACCCTAAAAACTGGGAGAGAAACTATGCAATCAATAATTTTAACCTTAGTGGCATTTATCATGCTTATGGGCCAAGATGCCAAGGCCTCCAAAGCGCGGCTTCAGGCCTTGGGCCAAAACCCTGATCGGGGTTCGGGTTATGTCAATGACTACCGCAATGTCTTTAAAAACCCTGCCGTTTTGGCCGGAATGGACAACCTCGTCACCACGGAGTGGAATGACACCAGTAAAACCACAACGGCAAGTGCCGAAGGCGGTTTTTTTCACAATGTCGAACCATTTGCCTTTGGCATCTACCTCGGTTCCGATCTCTATTCCCAAAACCGCATCCGTTCGGGCCGCGGCCAGGGTTACGCCGGATCAGATATTGATTTTGGAGGCCAGGGGATGATTCCGCGGGAAAATGAAATTGACCTTTTCCTGGCAGGCGACATGGGGGCCAAATGGGGCATCCGCCTGGGTTACGCCAAAAGCGCATGGCAAACAGACAGCACGCCCAAGGCCACTCACACAGGTCTCGACCTCAGTGCGGGGACACTTATTGAAAACCTTAGTCTTTATGGCCATCTCGTACTCTCCGACGAGTCCAAGGGGAATCGGGATGTTGATGGAGATGGCGCTTTCGACAGCGTAGACCTCCAGTCTAAATGGGAGGGCCACGGTTTTGAGATCGGAGCGCGCTACACTATGAACGACTTTAGGTTGACTTTTAATTACCGGAATCATGGGGCCGATTTCGTGCCCGTACCCGGACAAGTCAAAAACACGACTGAACAGGAGGCCATATCATTCGGCGTTGCCCATGTCACCGAACTTTCCAATTCTTCCATGATGTTTATTGCCGGCAGCTATGTTGTGAGAACTTCAAAGGATAAGGACGGGGAAGATGTTTCAATGAACCGCAAAAAAGACGAAATGCTTTTGCCCGTCAAAATGGGCCTTGAAGTCTACGCCAAAGAGTGGTTGGCCCTGCAAGGATCAATTACCCAAAATGTCTTTTTCAACTCTTCCAAGACAAAAAACGCCGGGATCACATACGACAACACCGCTCCCGACACCACCACCGTCGAGGCCGGAATGGGCCTGGTTTTTGACAAACTCAGAATCGACAGCGCCATTGGCACCGGGGGAGTCGGCCGCTTGGCCTTACACTACATGTTTTAAACATTGTACCTTTCTTGTCTTAGTGCCTATCCTAAAACCCATTTCTATTGCAAACGGCTGCAGTTGGCCTTGGCATCGTCTTCGGGCAAAAATGTCCTCAATGTGCCTACGGGCACACCTCCGGGCATTTTTGCCCTCATCCTTGCCAAAACCAACTTCGCTCGTTTTCATTGACGAAATGGGTTTTAGGATAGGCACTAAGCAACCTCTATTTCACATTGTCCTCTTTCGGCCGGAAATTCCCGGCAACACCGGCAGCATCGGAAGAACTTGCTTGGCGCTGGGATTGCGCCTGCACCTGATCCGTCCCCTGGGTTTCAGCTTGGATGAGAAAGCGGTTCGCCGGGCGGGATTGGATTACTGGAAATTTGTCGATCTTTGTGAACACGATTCGTGGCCCAGTTTTTTGCAAAAGGAAAATCCCGCTCAACTCATTTTTTTCAGCCGTTTTGCTCAAGAGAGGCCCTATTTCAAGGCCCCTTATTCCCAAGATTGTTATTTGGTTTTTGGACGGGAAACTTCGGGGCTTCCCCAGGAAATCATCTTGCAAAACCAATGTTATGCTCTTCCCCTCTTTGACAACCGCATCCGCAGTCTCAACCTTTCCAATACTGTGACTGTGGCGGCCTATGAGGCCTTGAGACAAATACGCTTTTCAGAGTCCTGAACAATCAATGGCGGTACTGATTTGCAACTGATCGGGAACGCAATAAACATGGGTATTCCAGCGCATCCCTTCGTCATAAATATCGGCCAGGCCCAAATCGTTATTGGCCTCATCGTTGCCATCTATAAAGCGTTGAACCAATTTTTCACTGCTTTCATGGCCTGGATATTTGAGATTGGTCAAGGCCACACCTACCGCCAAACGCCCCGAGGCACAAATGCGCTGGGAACAGGCCACTTGAATAACATCGGCAGGTGCACGAAGGTAGCCAGTGGAAACATCAAAAGAAGACAATGGCCTCTCTTTCGCCGCAGAAGAGACATAACGGTTGGTATAAACACTGACATTGGTATAATCGGGCAATTGGCAACGCTGGTTTTGCCGATTGATAAATCCCGTACAGCAGCGCTCCGGGTCTGTGTCGCTGTCCACCTTGGTTCCGGCCGGCAGACAGCAAACGACCCGATCCGGTTCAAAAACCATTTTGAGATTTTGGGAATTAAAATTTTCGGCATCTCCCGCGGAAAAATAACGATTGCCGGTGACGGCATTTCCCTCTTTATATTCAGAAGGTTCTGTATTGGCATCGGCAATCAAATTGGGCAAGGGGACAGTAATCCCTGTAGTGTCGGATTGATCGTCGGGATTAACTTTACAATAAACATCGTTCCAGTCTCTCGTTTTAACTTTAACGCTGGGGATTCCGGCCAATTCAAGAGTCCCCAAAAAATCAAAATAGGGCCTAGCTTGATTGAGGGAAGTTGAGCGCATCAGGCAGACGGGGTCGTCGGGGTCAGCAGTGTGTTCACAACTAAAATACCCCAAAGACGCCTCACCACCACAGTTGACACCAACAGTACAAGGCAGCCAATTCAAACAACGCAAAGATTCCTTGGGAACCGTTTGCATCTTGTCTGCTCCCCAGATGTGCCCTCCACCATTGTCCTCCCTGTGAAATTCACGCACCCAATGTTCCGAGCAACAAGTGCGATCTGCTATGGCCGCAAAAGTATTGTATTGCGAATCAGTGACACTCCCCAAAGTGCAAGTGCTGAGCGAGTTTAAACAACTATCGTTGGCCGTAACTTGAAGTACAGGATAGGAGGCCGACAAACTTCCAGTCATCAAATCCCACACCGTGCTCATGCGGTGATAGCGCTCACTATCGCTGAATTGAACGGTACTCTGGCCAGGAATGAGCCAAGTATTGAGTGTTCCAGAGCCTATAGTTGCGCTGCCGATGCTGAGATCATTTTCCACTTCACGACAACAACGGTTATTTTTGGTGTCAAATTCTTCATCTTCCGGAGAATGTGGCCCAGAACAAACCAATTTTTCTTGCCAAAACTGGATCTCGTAAGGATTGAGGATGGAAGACAAATTGGCATCGTAAGCATTGACATGGGCAATTTTGCTGGAAATATAGGCATTGGAAGCACAATCCATGGAAGAAAAGCAAACCGAACCGGGGGCCCTCAAACAGCGGTTTTCCTGCAAATAAACTTCTTCTATTTGTTCACTTTCAAAATTTTTAACGATTTCTTCATCGGCCATATCGGCGGATTCAAAAATGGTTAAAGCGTTGGTCGCTATCGCCTGTTGGGCCGCCAAATTGACAATAGTGTTATTGTTTGTAAAGGTAGAGGGTGCAAAATCCTTGTAAAGATAATTTCCCTCTTCATCCATAATCGAACAACTCGAAAGAAATCCCGGTGAACCTTCATTTTCGGGAGTCATGCCTATACCATTAACCTTGTCTCCCAAAAAAGGAGTGGTCGGTTTAAAATTATGGCCCTCTTCAAAAGTAAGGTCGCCAGGCATGCGTCCTGGAAGGCATAGAGAAGAGATATTGTTATAATAAAAAGTGACCTCGACACCAAAGGGGAGAGATTCATCACCACGCCAGGCATAAGGGCGTCCAAGACTTCTAATGTGCAAACCAAAAGTATCGAGGTCGTCCTCCGGCACGAGTGGTGAAGAGTTTTGTTGTTTGACCGATTTTCCGTAGCGGGAAATTTTAGCATTAAAAAGCGGTGCTGGAACGCCCTCCACCAGAGGTTGGCAATAATTGTTATAAGAACAATGGTGAAGGCCGCTTTGAGTGCTCATGCTGTAATTGATGTCGGGATTAGTGACATTATAAATATTCTGGCAAGGCGCTCCTCTCCCGCGATAAATACAGCGTTTTATTCCCTTGTGTTTCGATCCAAATTCATTTTTCAAATTAATGACTCTTTCAGCATTGGGTATTTCCATACCGTCAGTGCCAAAAGTTGGCCACTTGGAAGAAAGCGAGGCCACCGATTCGCAATGGTAATCCCAACCCAAATTGGCAGCACAATCCCGATCGGTTTCACATAAATGAAATTTCTGACATTCGGCCCCGTCACTTTCAGTGTTATCAAACACCGTAGGTCCAGAACCAGAGATATAGGGAGTGTCCTGCACTGTAATGCGAAATGAAGTCGGGTTGGTCAAATCGGAAAAATAGGCATTGATGGCCAAAAAAAGTTTGTTCGATCTGGCCTTAACCCTAAGTTGATTGCCAATCGAAAACCAGGCCACTCCATCCCAAGAGCCGATCACCGAGCCGTAATCAAAACCATACCAATCCCTCTGATACCCGTTGGCAAATAAAAAGTGTTGCGCACTCAATCGCTCCAACCGTTGTGCTTTGAGATCAAACTGTGGCCTATGAGTCCAAGGGATCATGGTGGCCGGCAACCAGCAAGCACGGCCGAAGAGCAAATCGTCTTTTCTATAAGTCTTGGTTTCAAAAGGTTCGGACGAAGCAATATCAGGCCTGAATCCTCCACCTTTGTGCGCAAAGTTTTCAGGAAATATTCTAGTGAGTTGGGAATAGTAATCATTTCCGCAAAAAAAGCAGTTGGAAAACCTGCCTTCCTCGGTATAAACATCGTAAGTTCGGCCCTTTTTAACAGGAATTTCTTTGGCCGCCTGGGCACTGTGGTCGAGCAGTTGAAAGGAACCGTAAATTTCGTTAAAACCAACATAATCATCGACATTGTTAGGTTTTAACAAATCATTTTTAACATATTCAAAAAGATTTCCCTCCTGTGGAGGAGTGTCTTTATCTATTTGATCGTGATAAACCCCTTCACTATCAAAGTAAAGATGTGGTGCCGTTTTAGAACTGAGTTGGACGACTTGTTGCAAAGGTGGAGTGGAAAAATGGGGTTGGGGATAATCACAAACATAATCAATGATTTTGTTCTCGTCATTGCGTTTGGGTTTGAGATGGCAATCAGTGCCAACACATTCACAAATTTTTTTAATTTTATCCAAGGCCTTTTCTTTTGAAAAAATCAAATTGGGATTACTAATCAAGTCAACATAAAAATTAATAATCACCACTTGAGTGTCGTGCACCTGCAAATTATCTCCAAGAAAACTAATCCCTGGCCTGGGAACATAAACAAACTCCCAATGCGTTCCCGCCGCCTTTCTTTCATCACCCACCTTGACATGAACGCTGCGATTGAGGTCGGCATAATAGGGAAGGGCAAAAATGTTGGATGCGGGAAAATGGTCGTTGACCTGGCCCAAATTCTGTCCCTGAACATACTCCTTATAACATTTGGCCAGGGTGGAATTAACTTTTTCGCAAGAGCCGTCAACCTTGTAAGTTATGTGCAAATTATCGTGAGGGGCAGTAGACGAAGGAGTGTGGTTAATGCTGATAATTTGCCTATCGCTCAAATTGTCATTGCCACCAACACTGGACGAGGTTCCCTGTCCCATCAAACTCACACCACTTATGGCGCGGTTGTTCTCAAAAAGAGTTTCCCCCGCATAAGTTATCTTATAAATAGAGTGCTGGGGCAGAGAAATATTGCCCGAATAAACAGAACTAAAACTGCGGTCATCGGGATTGGTTGAAAATTGATTGGATGTGGCCTTCCGAACATCAGAATAACTGATCGTACACAAAGACATTTCTCCTTCTTGAACGACCGTGCACTGATAAAGCCTCTCCAATTCCAAGAAATGTTGCCGGGCCTCTTCGTGGGGGTCTTCAATAATGGAATCGGAAGAAGTGTCACTTTGAACAACTCGGGTTGGACACAAATGGTAAAATTGGGGGTAGTTGTAAACCGAACTGGGGTCATTTTGAATATCTGCTTGGGCCTGGGCATATTCACTGCTAGAAGTGTCAATGCCGCTTTTGAGTTGCCGATCCTTTACACACTGGCCAAATGAACAACAATCAAAACCTTTGGCCTGGCACTCGGGCGTGCTTTTGCAAGAACCGTTTTCCGGGATAGAGTCGGAAGATTGAAGAGATTTCATAATCAAATTGAGACGCAAATAATCCAAATTGACAGAACTTTGCAAAGACCTGCCGGACTGATCTAATAAGAATTCGGAATTTGAGACAAGTTGATCCAAAACGCAATTGGGACAAACATCAACCGCTCTAAAAACCAGGCCTTTTGTCGGGTGCAGGCGTTCCAGCGTACTGATAAGACCTGGTGTCCGGCACAAGGCCTGATTGTTGTTGGTGCCATTGGGTTCCAAGGTATAATAAAATTCTTGTGTATTCTTTGCCAAGTCAACAGAAGATTTGGGTATGGCCGCCATCACTAAAATGCGATTGACCGTCGAAGATTCAAAAACGGAAATGAGACATTCAATTTCTTCAGTGCGCTCGTCTTTAATAAAGTTGTGGATTTCCTTGCCTTTTAAATAAAAAACCTTGTCAAAATCGTGTGCCAGAGGAAAATTTCCGCTCGAAATGACTGTGCCATTTTGAAAATAATTTGAACTCTTAGGAAAACGGGGATTGCCATTTTCATCCTCAGAGTCCGAGGTTTGGGCGGCGGCCACTCTTCTCTGTGTCCCGGGAGTCGTTTGCAAGCAAGCACTGGCCAAAATAAAAACCAGTCCCCCGGACAAAATAGAAAACCAAATTCGACTGATAGGCCTAATCTTTTTCTCCACAAACTCTTATCGAATATTGGAAAGGGCGATCTAAAATTTGCCTGGCGCAATTTGAACAAGGGGCAAAAAATGAGCAGTCAAGAGGCGCTAAAACTTCTCAGGCCATTGCTTTGAGGAGGAGAAACAGGCCTTGCCGTGCAAAAATTTCCTTCAGATGCCTGCGATTTCCGCGAAAATGATACAACTGGGCCTCAACTTGGCCCAAACAGGCCAGGCCGATGGCCACAGTCCCAACGGGCCGCTCGGCAGTCCCACCATCGGGGCCGGCCAATCCGGTAAAACTGATGGTGTAATCAGTTTGGAAAGCAGTCTGCGCTCCACGGGCCATTTCTCTGGCGACTGCTTCACTGACCGCACCGTGGGCCTGTAAAGTTTCGGGCGAAACTGCCAGGCGTGAAATTTTGACGGGGTTGGTATAAGCGACCACTCCTCCATGCAATACGCCGGAAACGCCGGGAACATCGGTAAGTAAATTTGCCACTAATCCTCCGGTACAACTCTCTGCTAAACTTAAAGTCATTTTCTTAGCTTTGAGATTTTGCACAACAAAGTGCGGAAGAGAAAGCTCCCCCCATTGCCAAATATAAGGGGCCACGGGAGTGTCTCGAAATAAATTTTTAAGCTCTACAAGTCGTTGCCCTTTTTCACTTTCATTTCCCTGAAAGGAAAAAACTAAATCGACTCCCAAAATTTGCGGGAGAGAACTGAGTTTGCCCAATGATTCGGCCCTCTGGCGCAAATGAGAAGGCCATATTTTAAAGAGTTGCTCCTCGCCAATACCGTGTGTCCTCACAGTAATGCGCTGAAACTGGGAAAACTGTTGAGGAAAATATTGGGCCAGCAGGGAAGGCCACTCTTTTTCGGCCATACCTTGTAATTCCGAGGGGACACCGGGAGCGGCCAAGAGCAATTTCCCTTCCCGTGCCAATCCCCACCCGGGGGCCAGGCCACCAGGGTTTTCCACGGGAAAACAACTTGGCGGCAAGAGATGGTAAGCATTGCTCCCAGGCGACCAAGTTTTCCCAAAGCGCTGGTACTGGCGTTTGACTATGGCCAAAGCGGCCGGATTTTCCCCAAGTTCTTCGCCAACAAACTCCCGCACGGCGGCCCTGGTTTTGTCGTCTTCAGTGGGGCCAAGGCCGCCGCTCGTGATAATCAAGCGGGTGCGCTCCCAGGCCTCTCGCAAGGCCTGGCCAATATGTTCACGGTCATCGCCAATGATTTTAAGTTCAATCAGGTCGAGGCCCTGGCGTCGCACCCATTGTGCCAAGAAAGGGCCATTGCGGTCGGCGGTTTTGCCGCTGGTAAGTTCATCACCAATAATGATTAAGCTAGCTTTCACAGAACTTTTTTCCCATAAAATAACTGAAAGAGATAGTCAATAATAGCGATTAGGGGTAGAATGTTGCGCTTATGGGAAAGAAACTGTCGTGCACCCTCGATTACCGGCAAGACTTGCTCCAGTATCTTGAGCAAGAATATCCTCAAATGAGCGATTACCGTATTCTTTCCAAAAGTTTGGATGCCCGCCGCGCGCAACAAGGAACGGCACCCAAATACCATTATGTCTTGGAAATCGAAGAGGGCCACAAACTTTCCAAACGGCCTTATCACTTTCCCAACCTCGGCAGTCTCGAAGAACCACCCATCATCGTTGGCATGGGGCCAGCGGGGTTGTTTACCGCTTTGCGATTGGCCGAATACGGGATTCACTCCGTCCTGCTCGAACGGGGAGGCCCATCTTACCAGCGCATGTTGGCCATCGCCCGCTATTGGCGTTATGGACAGCTCGATGGAGAAAACAATGTTTGCTTTGGAGAAGGGGGTGCTGGCCTCTTTAGTGACGGGAAACTCGTCACCCGCATTAAATCACCCTATGTTCAGTATGTTATGGATAAATTTGGGCCTTGTTGCGTAAATGAGGCAGGTTAAAGCGTTGAAATAAGAGGAAAATGCCGGCATCCTATATTTTGGAAAAAAGCAAGGAGGCCGGCGATGTCAAAGGTAGCATATAAAATCCAAAATTGGAGTCAATATAATCGTGCCCTCATCAATCGAGGCAATATCACCCTATGGTTTAATGAGGATGCCATCCAATCCTGGTTTGCTGACACGGAAAGTCGGAAAGGGAGGCCATATTTTTTTAGCGAAACTTGCATCCTCTTATGCCTCACCCTCCGCGCTCGATTCAACCTTCCCCTGCGCACCACTCAAGGTTTGATTGAAGGACTCTTTGAACAGTTGGGTTTGGCGCTACCTGTGCCCAGCTATACCCAGCTTTGCCGTCGCTCCAGCAGTATCAAAATTCCCTCCAAGGCCAAGAATATCCGCAGGCCTATTAATGTTGTGGTGGATTCCACTGGCCTTAAAGTGTACGGGGAAGGGGAATGGAAAATGAGGATTCATGGGAAATCGAAAAGGCGGACTTGGCGCAAGCTGCATTTGGCAGTGAATCCCCAATCGTTTGAGATAGTGTCGATGGAATTAACAGAGTCAAATAGAACGGATGGAAAAACGCTTCCGAGTTTGATTAAAGATATTCCCCAAATTAAAGAAGCGTTTGCGGATGCGGCGTATATGTATAGGGAATGTTTTGAGTCGATAGATGCCAAAGGAGGGAAGGCGATTATTGATTTGCGAGGGGGAACTTCGCTGGCGCGAGCGCCTACGCCAGGTTTGGCACAGAGGAATAGGATAGTGAGAGAACTTTGGGAGAGTTCGAGTAAGAGGAGTTGGAAGAAGAGAGTGGGTTATCACAGGCGGAGTTTAGTGGAAACCCAGATGTTCCGCTTTAAAAAGCTGCTAGGGCCTTCGCTGTTGTCGAGGAAGATGGCCACCCAGGTGGCGGAAGCAGAGATAAAGACGATGGTGCTGAATTGTATGACTCGTCTCGGAATGCCTCGGACTATGGCCATTCCCACTGGATAGCAAAATTTTTCCTTTCCTGTGGGGCCTCCGCAACTCTAATCCCGATTTATGCAACAAGGCCATAAATTTGTGGCCCTAGGCGCTCCCAAAGAAACTGCCTATTTGGCCAACCCCCACCTCGGCTCCCACCACATCCGCCGCCTGATTGGCAAAATGGCCCAACTTCTCCTGGAAAAAAAATGCCAAATTCACTACCACAGCAAAGTGGTTAAAATAAAACACCAAAATGGCCAAGTGACGGGAGTGGAAACCCAAGGCGGCGAACACTTTGATTCTTCATGCGTGGTTTTGGCCACAGGCCATTCGGCCACAGATATATATCACTATTTGGCCAAAGAGAAAATTGTCATGCGGCCAAAAAATTTTTCCGTCGGCCTGCGCATAGAACACCCCCGCCGCTCGATTGACCAAATTCAATACGGGCCTTTTGCCAACGACCCGCTCCTAGGTGCCGGCCGATACAGCTTGAAATGGCAGACCGATACCGGGGCCAATGAAGACAAGAGAGGCGTTTACAGTTTTTGCATGTGCCCCGGAGGCCACATTCTCTCCAGTGGAAGTGAGGCCAACGGGATTGTGGTCAACGGTATGAGCAACCGGGCCTGCAACTCTCCCTGGTCAAATGCCGCCTTTGTCGTAGAGGTCAAGGCCGGCAAAGATTTTTCTGGCCAGGATATTTTGGCCGGACTTCATTTTCAGCGAAAAATTGAACAACGGGCCTACCAAAAATCTTCGGCATTGGCCTCGGGCAAAGAAATCCCCGCCCAAGGCCTCAAGGATTTTATGGCGGGCCATCTGAATAAAAAACTTCCCAAAAGTTCCTGCCCATCGGGAGTTGTTTCAACTTCTTTGGAAAGCATTTTGCCAGATTTTATAACCGTCAATTTGAGACAGTCTCTCGAAATTTTTGATCGGCAAATGAAAGGATTTATTTCTTCAGAGGCCCTATGTTTGGCCCCGGAAACTCGAACATCGGCACCACTCACCATCGTACGCGACGAAAACTCCCTGGAAGGTGCTTCTCTCAAAGGCCTTTACCCCTGTGGTGAAGGTGCCGGTTATGCCGGAGGAATTACCTCGGCCGCAGTCGATGGTGTGCGTGTGGCGATGAAAATATTGGAAACCAAAAAAAACTTTCAATGAAATGCGGCCTAAACATAGACACCAGCACGAGGTAAGTTTATCCTAACTTCTATAGAATGAATTTCTCGGCCCCTTTAGAGTAAATCGCTATGGATAGTGTTGAAAATCGTGGCCCATCTCGCAGAAAGTTCCTCAATATTTCTCTGACGGTAGGGGTTTTATCTGGCCTAGCACTTTCTTTTGGCCAACTCGTTCTCATCGCTCTGCGCTTTCTCTATCCCCGTACAAGAGGTGGAAGTTGGCTCTTTGTAGTTCCCCTCAAAAGTTTTAAAATGAAAACTTCTATGCCGTACAAAACACCCGACGGACAGTCCGTCGTCATTTCCCGCCTGGGAGATTCCGGTACGGCCAACGACTTTATGGCCCTTTCCAGCGTCTGCCCCCACCTTGGATGCAAAGTTTTTTGGGAGAGCAATACCAAAAGTTTCTTTTGTCCCTGCCATAACGGAAGATTCGATTCCCAGGGAAGGCCCACTGAGGGGCCTCCCGCCCAGGCCAATCAAGAACTCATACGCTTTCCACTCAAAGTTGAAAACGGATTACTCTACATCAGAGTTTCCACCGAGTCTTTGCTCAAACTCTCGCACTTGCGCCATCAACACAAACACCACTGTTCAAAAACGAGGAAGCACATAGCGTGAGTCTATCTTTGAAACTCAAACTCTGGGTTCAAAAGCGCATTCCGATAACCGGAGAGCAAATTCAAGATTTTACCAATGAGCCTGTGCCCAACCACATGAAACACTGGTGGTTTTGCCTGGGAGGAACGCCGGCCTTTCTCTTTTTGCTCCAAATTGTTACAGGCGTTTTACTCTGTTTTTATTATTCTCCCTCCACTCTCACTGCCTATGAATCAGTTGAATTTATCACCCACCACCACCCCTATGGTTGGTATATCCGCAGCTTGCACAAGTGGGGTGCTACCTTTTTTATGGCCGCCATTATTTTGCATCAAATACGGGTTTACTTCACCGGGGCCTATCGCTACCCGCGCGAAATCAACTGGATGATCGGCATGTGCATTTTGTGTTGTTCTGCGGTTCTGGGCTTTACCGGCTACAGTCTGGTCTACGAGCAACTCAGTTTCTGGGGTGCTACTGTCGGGGCCAATATTGCCGACAGCGTTCCCGTATTGGGCAACTTTGGCAAGCGCATGCTCCTCGGCGGTGATACTTACAACGCTAATACGGTCAATCGTTTTTTTATTTTACACACCATCATTTTGCCGGTGGTTTTAACCATTCTTCTCTTTTTACACATCTCTATTATTCGTATTCAAGGCGTCACTGAAATGGAATTTAAGGAAGATAGAGAGAGCAAAGGCAAGAAATTTTTTCTCTTTTTCCCCGACCATGCACTCACCGAAGGAATCATGGCGCTGGTTTTGCTCATCGTCTTGAGTGCTCTGGCATCCCTCTTGCCCGCCCATTTGGGTACCAAGGCCGATCCCCTGATCACTCCCGAAGTGATTAAACCCGAATGGTATTTCTATACAGTTTTCAGATGGCTCAAACTCTTTTCCGGCACATTTGCCATCCTCAGTATAGGCCTCATTGTCTTTCTCATGTTTACTTGGCCTATGGTGGACAAATACCTGCGGGCCAAAACGCGCAACCCTGATATAAGCGTGTGGATTGGAATAGGGGCGGTCTTTATGATAGTTGGATTAACCGTTTGGGAAGCATTAGTTGCCCATTAAACTTTTGACATAAGGGGTTCAATGATGAGTTTGGAAACGAAGAAAATAGTAATTGGCATTTTGAGTCTCATTTTTTTGTGCTCACTGCTTTTAGTGCAATGGAAAGAGATTACCCGGCAACAAATTGAAGTCGGCCATGCCACACCTCATATTGCCGTTCCGGCATCTTCCCAAAGGTGCGTAGAATGTCATGCTCAAGGAACACCCTCCATTGTTTCCCACTGGAAAAATAGCACTCACGCAGTCAAAGGAGTGGGTTGCATCGAATGTCATACTGCCCATGAGGCCGATCCCGATTCTTTTATGCATGAAGGGGCACGCATCGCCACTATCGTCACTCCTAGAGACTGTGCCAAATGCCATGTTCAAGAATACAAAGAATTTGAAGCATCCCACCACGCCAAGGCCGGAAATATTTTGGCCTCTCTCGACAACTATCTGGCCGAAACAGTTGAGGGGTCACGGATTCCTTTCGATCCCCACTCCCGCACACCGGGAGCGGAATACCTGGGCGCACTCCAAGGCGGTAAGGTCAATGGCATGGCCTCAGTGGTGGTCGGCTGTATGCAATGTCACGGCAGCAAAGTCAGTTTTCACTCTACCGAAGGTGGGCAAATCAATGTGGATGATTTGAAACCCGATGAAAACGGGATGCCTACCAATGCGGAAGCAGTGGCCAAAATCAAGCGAGACGAAAGCGGCAGGCCGCTTTTCCACCACAATTCTTGGCCCAATACGGGAATTGGGAGGATCAATATCGACGGTTCTTTGGGTTCCTGTTCGGCCTGTCACAGTCGGCACGACTTTTCTCCCCGCCGTGCCAGACAACCGGAAAACTGCGGTAAGTGCCACTTAGGCCCCGACCATCCTCAAAAGGAAATTTATGAAGCATCCAAGCACGGTGTGGCCTTCAGAGATCTCAAACAGCACATGAATCTCGATGCCGAAACCTGGATTCTGGGGCAAGACTACAGCCAGGCCCCAACTTGCGCCACTTGCCACATGTCTGGCAATAGCAAAAATGGCGGTAAAATCACTCACGACCCGGGTGAGCGCATTTCTTGGACAAACCGCCCTCCCATCAGTTTGAGAATGGACACCGACAAAGATCACAAAGTTATTAAAGAGACTGATCCGGAAAAAAGACGCCAACTCATTGCTGACTCTGCTGACAACAAACGCAACCGCATGAAAAATGTGTGCTTGCATTGCCACTCTTCAACTTATGTCAACAGTTTTTACCGCCAGTACGACGACTTTATTCACCTCTACAACGAAAAATTTGCCAAACCGGGAAGTCAAATCATGGCGGCCCTCAAAAAAGAGGGCCTCATTACCAAAAAACCTTTCGATGAAGAGATAGAGTGGACTTGGTTCTACCTCTGGCACCACGAAGGCCGCCGCGCCCGCCATGGGGCCTCCATGATGGCACCCGACTATGCCCACTGGCATGGCATGTACGAAGTCGCCGAACGCTTTTATATGGAATTTATCCCCCAGGCCAAAGAAATCGTCCATCACAAGGCCAGTGCCGGGGCCAGGCGGGTAAGGCAATTGATTAACTCAATCATGGCACGGCCCGAACATGAGTGGATCAAAAAGGATAAAAGTTAGAGCAAGAATACACGATTATTTTTCTTGAAAAATACATAATTTAATACATAATTTAATTTAAAGGTAGTTTAAACGGGTACCGATACGCCCCTTAAATGGAGGCGTAATGAGCTTATTTACTTTCAAAAAAACCTTTTTGACCATTTTCCTCTATCTAACTTCTGGACATATTCCAACTATGGCCCAAGAGGCCCCGGAACTCTCTTGTCAAGACTACAAAAACCGTTTTCAATCCTTGCAAATGAGGGCCTTTGATCTTGTCTCTAATCTCAAAGACAGTGAAGGCAATCCGTTGGGCCTTTTAAACCTCCAAGAAGAATTTGATCTGCTTTCGGCCCAACTTTCCGTTTATCAAGGATTGCATAACTTGCATCAGCAAGTTTCAGGTTTTATCGGAAAATCCAACCCTGACCCTGGCCAATCTCAAAATGCCTTTTTAAATTTTGCCCTGGCCGACAGTGTGGTTGAAATGGCCAAAGATTTTGACCTTGGCCCTTATCCCCATCTCAATCAAGGAGAAAGGGAACTTTGTGAAAACGACCCCTTGTTGCCCCATTGTCAAGGGGGGCCTTCCAGACACTCAGAAGAACAACTGTATCAACACCTGGAAGACAAATGCGAAAGCGAAGGGGAAAAACATGTCTATTGCCGACTCCAAGAGGAAGGGTACACTGACAACCCCTTATTTGCCTCTATGCTTAACAATCTGGTATCCGGTTATGTCGTGGCCTCGACTAGCACCAGACCACAGACGGCCAGTTCTACACCTTTTGGAAATGAAATTCACACCTTGTTTAACAACCCCGCTATGAGAGGCAAAGTGGCCAATGCTTTTCTTAAACTCAGGATTGGAGATATAGGTCAAGAACAGGCCCAGGCCGATCGAATGAATCAGGTCATTGCAGATTTCTACACATCTACCCCCACTCAAAACCGCTCTCTGGATAATAATGACGATGGAATAGATTTTCGCAATATAGAGACGAAAATGAGAGAAATAAAAGAGCGCCTGGAAATTCTCAACAATGCTATTAACCAAATTCACGCTCATCCCGAATACAAAGAATTAGAATGGTTTAAAAATTATGCCGCTTTTCAAATGCGTAAAAAATGTTCCTACGAAGAAGATAAAGTCGAATTTATTACCCCTACTGATTCAAATTGTCTTCCAAGTCTTGGGCCAAGTGAAAGTCCAGAAGAGGTCGTTCAATTTGCCGGAGAATTTATCGGTTTTATTTCCGAAAAAGAAGAAGGTTTCATCAACCAAGAATTAGCAAGCGCTTGCCAAAGAGTCCATTCACGACTTAACGGAGTGACTCAACCGGGGCCATTTCGAGTTTACCGCCGTGAATACGCCCATTTTTGCGCCCCCTGGTTTGACGAAGGAATCAATGTTATGGCCCAAAAAATGGCCCCAGAAGTTGTTTTTCCCAATAAAATATCAAGTATTTATCCCGATACAAGCGAAGATGTCCAATCGCCACCGCCAACCCAAAGAGCACCTTTAATTTCCAGTGGGTCGGCCGGATTTCTTCCCGAATCTTCTAATCCCAATAGAGAATCGAGAAATTCTGTCCAGGGAGAAAGAACGGCAACAAACTCCAACACAGAGCAATCAGGCCCAATCAGGCAAGGAGCAAACTTGGGTTCAATTACAGGAAATGATCAAAGATTCAGAGAACTCATCAATTCTTCCTCCCCGTCAAATTTTAACTACATCGCTCAACCACAATCTGCTTCATCAACACCGTTGGAATCCTCGCCAATAGGAATACCTCATATCACTGTGCCGAATAGGCCATCAAAATCTTCAGAAAATAATGGAGTTCCCCTGCTTTCCAACGGATCGGCCGGATTTCTTCCCGAATCCTCTAATCCCAATATAGAATCGAGAAATTCTATTCGGAGAGAAAAAACGGCAGCAAACTCCAATACAGAGCAATCAGGCCCAATCAGGCGAGGAGCAAACTTGGGTTCAATTACAGGAAATGATCAAAGATTCAGAGAACTCATAAATTCCTCCTCTCAACCGAATTTTAACTATATCAACCAACCGCAATCCGCACCGCCAGCACCATTGGAATCTTCAGGGATTACTTCTTATGCGCTTCCTCCCAATGTCAATAGCGGTCAATCTCCCTCCCCCATTAGGCCTTTGGCCTCTTCAGGACATGGCGTTCCCCATATCACCACTCCTAATAGGCCGTTGGATTCCACACCAACAAATGTTCCCCATATCACCACTCCCAACAGGCCATTGGATTCCACGCCAACAAATGTTCCCCATATCACCACTCCCAATAAACCATTAGACTCCACTCCAATAGATGTCCCCAATGTAACTATCCCCAATAGGCCATTGGAATCTTCTCCCACAAATCGTGTACCCTATACCACTGCCTCACCAAGCGTAAAGGGAGGCCGGATTTCTTCACAAATTGGATCACGGCCTAATCAAATAAACCAACCTTCTTCTTTCACCAGAACAACAATTTACAAGGATCGGAAAGGAAATGTCACCGGGTCGTACACCAGGGCAAAAAACAATTCTGCTTGGTTGATGGCCTTTGCTCAAATTTCTGCCACTTCCGCAGCACAGTGGTACACGACTGGACTCATACACAACCAACACACCTTTTCAGGCCCTGCTCAAGATTTGTATTGGTATGTTCCACCCGCTTCCAATCCCTGGGCCAATTATACCAACCAGGACACTTGGAGGGCCTACAACCAATATATGCAAAACCGCGTGGGTGGCCCCAACCCCTTTGCCCATCCCGCTTATTTCAATCGGACTTTTTTGGGGAATGCACCTCAACCCTACAATGGCCCAGGAAACCAAACCAATTTTGGCCTTCCTTGATTGAATTTTCCCAGCGGCAAAGCTGACCCCATTCTCCGATTTTGCTTCTTTCCAGTTAAGACACCGAGACTTAATATCCGATGCCAAAAATATGCGATGGAATATTGTTTGGACTACAATTCTATCATTTTATCTAGGATTGAACTCATGTGTGCCTCAACAGAATGTGTCCGGCGAACGCCAAACATTGGCCGGAAGTACGGGAGAAGAAACGGATTCCGAACCAGAACCTCCAGTTTTTAACTCGAACTCTGCCTACTGGCACAACGCCAACAAAAATGTGGGTTCAACTCTCATCCTCAACGAAAATTCCAATACTGTGACTTATTTGAGAGGTGAGAGGATTCACAATTTTTTGAGTTTGGAACAAAATATGTCCCAAATTTATTGTTTAGTGGCCAGTTTCAATTCGGCAAGCATTGCCGACAATCTGCGCCTGCGTGCTATCCCCATTAGCTTTCCCAATTTTTCCACCAATACGCAGGAGAAGCTGTTGCGCATTGATATTCCCGAACGCGACCTTAATGCCGAAGTTTGCGATGGCCCAGGCATGAGAATTATCGAGTCATCTCAAAATTCTTTTACCGCCACTAGCATTGCCTATTCGTTGCCGGAATTGTGTCCCACTTGCCGTGGGGTAATTCATTCAACCAACATCAGTCTCTATCTCTCGGCCAATGGCTCTATTGATATTCACCAACGGATTGCGGAAGACCAACTGATTTTGGATGCTTTGGATTTGAGAATAGACACCTCGTCTTCCAGGGCCAATGAAGGCCAAACTTGCACTCAAGCACAATGTTCGAGCAAGGGCCTGGACTGTTGTCTGGAAAACCAATGTGTCAAAGACGGTGCTTTAAGGCCGCAGGCCTCTTCCCATACAGATTACGCAAGTGCCATAGCGGAAGTGGCCCTCGATGCCCAACGCTTTATTCAATGGCCACACATTTACTTTGTGTGTCCTCGAAACATTCCAACTGAAAGGCCAATCGTAACCGAATTTCCTGATGCCGACGCTTCGGCGGATGCCCGCCTGCAAGAATTGATTGCCGAATATCAATGCCTTGAAGAAGGCAAAAAAGAAGAATCCGATTTTGCAGGAATGCAGGTTTGTGGGCCGAACTTCAATCAAAGTGACTACATAAAAACTAGAAATAGAGTCTGGGACAAGTGTGGTTGTGACGAGGCCTCGTCTTTGAGTCAAAGCAACACAATTCAAGGCCCCCGCTGTCCTGGGTTTGGACTTAAAGTTGTTCGCGGTCAAGATGGAAGCATCATCGAAGTGGTGTGCGACATTCCTCCCAAGCAAATACCACCCAAACCTTTTCAAGAACTCAAACTCGAAATCTCTGCCAATACCGCTCCCCACCGTTTTTTTCGCCGAGACGATGGCCAGGCCATCGACGACCTCACTCAATACACCGATCAAATGGAATCGGAAGGTGCCCCCTTTCACTACCTTGACGATGTGGCCAAAACCAACGCCGACAGTGCGCCTTTCAGTATGAATGCGCTCATTGGTTCCTTTTCTCTCGCCCTCGATCAGGCACTTCCCGCCAAAGTGGTTTACCTCGAACCCGACCAAAGCTATATCATTGCCACCACTAGCGGTTATTACACTCCCTGTTTTCAGTGCTCGACTGACAATTGGTTTGAGGCCTTTTCGGCCCATCCCAGATCAGATCAAGGCAAGGGGCTCGAAGCAATAGGCTACACCACCAACCGCTCGGTTCTTAGAGACAACACTTCCCTGGGAAACTACGAAGATACTGTCTTCGGCCGTGCCTGCTGGTTACCCCCCACCATGTTGCCTTTTGCCCATCAAAAAAATTCGGATGTAGTGGCCCAGCGCCGCTCACGCCTGGAAACCCAGGCCGCACTTTATGTCAACGGATACCAGCGCGATTGGTACGGCTTTAACCAAGGAGCATTGATCGGTTCATTTGATGGCGTTACCTGGTTTGCCGTCGGCAAGGCCCGTCGAGTTGTCGCCAAAACCAAAAAACTTTTTTTGGCCATAAACCGGCCTTTCGCCGATCTGGCCGATCCCAGCAGTTTGTCAGTGCAAATTCTGTTAGATACCAACCGTGGAGAAACCCAGGCCGCCAATTTTGATTATCATCCGGAACTAGAACCCGAAGACCCCAATCAATCCACGGGTGCCAGTTGCCAGCGTTGGCATCAATGCGAAACCGATTCGGATTGCATTACACGCCTGGGTTGGGAATACAAATGTGCCACCATATCGAGCTTTCGCACTCATTGGCCCAAATTCAACATTGATGCCGAAGAATTGGGCAATCAAGAATATGAAGAAATTGGACTCGGGCGCATCTTGGAAGGAAATATTCCCAGTGGTTCTCGAAAACGATGTGTGTACCGCGGGGCCGGTACTATCTGTAAAAAGAATTACACCACTTTGGAAGAAAACCAACACAAACTCTTCGCCTGTGCACCCAATTTTTATTGTGCCGATTTGGGTGCTAATCATTACAACTCTAAAGTGGCACGCGACCCCGAACCCATAGACAATTTTCTCTTTGGCCAAGAATCCGATGTTTTGGGCCGTCCGTTGAGCTATATGGAAGGAGACAGCAGCTTGAGCGATACCGCTCAGGGAAATATTCGTTACAATGCCCAGATTTATGACTCTGGCCAAATCGAAGATTTTGGCATTTGCCGTCCGGGGAAATCTTTGGCCACGGCATTTCTGCAACGCCACTTGGACAAAGACAATTTGGGCAGGGCCGATTATATCAACCAAATCAGTTCTTGCGCAAATTCTCTCTCAGGAGGCGAACGCACGCTTGCCTGTCCTGCCATAGAAACCCGCGCCAATCAGAACACTTTACAAGGGGATATTGTTTTGGCCAATGAAACGGCCCTTTCCCGAACTCAAAATATGTGTGGTGGAGAAGGGCAATTCAATGACAGTTCCGGTGAATGGATTTCTCCCTTTAGTGCCATTGAACTTGCACCACTTCCACAACTGTCAAGCATCCAATCTCCGGGATTGGCCACTGATGCCTGCTTGCGCCGAACAGGGGCCTTGTGCCACACTGACCTCGACTGCTCTCCCGGCCGGCTTCACCAAGAACAAACATTCTTTCTCAATAGGGAAAATTTCGGTGGAACCGATGCCGAACTCATGTTTTGGCAAGAATCTTTAATTTGTGGTCAGGCCACTCCCATTCCCAACATAAGAAACAGCGTTTACTACCAATACGATATGTCCCAAAATCGCTGCTGTCGCACGGTCGGAAAAGAATTTACCATGTTTTCCGAAACCTATCCTGGCCTAGCGGACGATACTTCTGCCATCAATACCGGACTCGATGTAGATTCATTTCCCGCCGATAACCCCAGAGCAACGGGACGCTACAGTCGCTACGAAGTGGCCCAGGCCACTGACGGTAACCCTGCGGCCAATCCCAATACAGTTTATCCTCAAGCACCAATTGTTACCGCAAATAATAATTCCAAATCCTTTCAATGGAAAACTTTTCAAGAAACCGGAAAATCGACCTGTTGCGGGGGAGGGTGGATTAGAAAATTCGCCGATGAAGGGCATGACTGGACTCTCAACGACCGCATATCATTCGATATTGAAAATTTTTCCTGCCTTAATTACGACAGCGAACTTTACCAAGACCGTGTTGATTTTGTGGAAGACGATATTTACCAACAAGACTACCAACGCTTGTGCCTGTCTCCGGCCGATGGCGGGTGCATTCAAAGAACAACTCCCCAGGCGGCCAATTCTGAAATCCTTAATCCCAGAGGATTCACAACGGCAGAGCAGATTGCTGTGCTCTCCACCAAACCTATCAGTTCTCCCTTTCAGGGAGGAGTCGATGGCATTGAACTTTCCGATGAAGTTCTCTACGCTCCAGTGCCCTTCCCCAATCCAACTCCTATGGATGTCACCAATGATGCTATTTATAACTACATGAGACACGGTGAAACCTATACCGGAGTCAGCTTCTACTTGCCCGCTTATATTGGTTACAGCACCAGCTTCCCTATCACAAACACTTTTAGCAATATCGAAAGCGTATCCATCACTTATGTCGACGAAAGTTTAGGTGCTCCAGAATTTTTTGCCACTGATCTTACCTTTAGAGACCCCTGCCCCAGCATCAACGATAACCCAGAGGCCGACCTCAATGA
The DNA here is from genome assembly GCA_965243145.1 of Bacteriovoracaceae bacterium. Taxonomy (GTDB): domain Bacteria; phylum Bdellovibrionota; class Bacteriovoracia; order Bacteriovoracales; family Bacteriovoracaceae; genus CBDBLK01. The sequence goes on along the minus strand of CBDEUB010000002.1, from coordinate 2,046,702 downwards.
AAGAGAGTGGTGTATCCGAGACGAAGGCGGATTTTTGGTTTTTCACGCCAGAGCGGATGATCGAGACACTCTCGATCTGGCCGATGATAGCACTCTCAATCAATCCAACGCCTGGGATTACGCTTATGTTGATATTGAATTTAGAGTTCAAGGCAGAGGGGGGTATTATCACGACACAACTCCCAACCCAACTACAAGTTCCGCTATTTCCGGCCTTAAATCGGGCAATGATCTCTACTACCTCACCAAATTGTCCCGCTTTGAACTCCTGGGGATTCCTCAAATTTTCTACGAACCCATTTATTGCAATTCCAACCGTTCCCAATTGATAGCGGGCCTTTTTGATGTCACCCAAAATAATCGCACCGGCTTTGATGCCATTTCTTTTGTAAGCAATAATTTAGCAGTTAATGGAAGAAGTCTTCAATCCATCTACGATCCTGGGAATACCGCTGCCGACGCCTCCAATCCCAATTCACGCATTGTTTTGCAAGATCGGGTTAATTTCGACCCCGTTTTTTCCAGTAGCTTATTCCAATGTTGCGTTAGGGCCAACTACGCCGTCAAAAACGCCTCTGAATGTTGCAGTCATTTTGCCGTCGATGAAGACGAACGAGGCAATTCACAAAAGATTTGTAAAATTCCCGACGGCACCAACCTCAATGTTTATTTTAACCAATTTGTTTCCAACGAAGGCATTGGCGGAGAATTGCCCCAAGGGGGCCTTCTCCAGGAAGACTTTATTCCCGAAACGGGAGAACCCAAATTGACTTCCGTAGTGCAAAATAAAATCGAAGCGATGGGAGTATCACTGTGCGCCAGCGAAGAAATCACCCGAGGCGGCATCTTTGGCCAATTTTTGCCCGAACCCAACAATGGATATTTTCAACAAGAAGGTGATTTTGAAGACGGTCGCCAATATTCTATTGTCGATTCCTATTACGATTTTGATCCTGATCATGGTGCTGGTGTCAATTATTTTTTAAGCGGTTTCAAGTGGAATCATCACATTTATTGCGCAGGTTCTAATCCCGATGATTCCAATTGACATTTAGAAATACCAAGGCCATGATTCGGCCATGAGATTAAAATACTACTTCCTCATCGTCGTTATTTCCTTTTCCAAATTAAAGGCCAATCCGGCCGTTGTTTGCACCCATCCCGAAGTTTGCCACATGGCCCAACTTGTTCTTGCAGACTCCAATAGTATCCATTTTCAAATGGTGCCAAAATACACGGGCGATATGCACTCCTTTGACCTCGACTCACAATCTATGAAAATCATGCTCAAAAGTGAAAAGTTAATTTTACCGCCGCTTTCCCAATGGCCCCATGGCCGCAACATAGAACTCAAACGAACATCCCAAAATACTTTGCGCCTAACCTCACCACCTCCTCCTCACACTTATCGAGCACAAATGAGCAATGTGGCCTGGGAACATTTTTGGCTCAATCCGTTGACCTATTGTCAAGTTTTCCACCAATTGGCCGAAGGCCTGCGCACCTGGTATCCTCAACTCCAATCTCGAATATTGAGGGACTGCCCTTTGCGCTTAACCTCAACTATAGAGCAAATTGGTTCACAAAAAGACACGCGTTTTTTTATTCTCACTCACGATTCCCTAATCCCTCTCATGGTGGCCTTAAAAAAAAGATACTTTACTTTAAAAACTTCATACCAAAGAGAAACCATTTCTTCGCAGTCTCTCAAGCAACTTTTGAGAGAATTTCGCAAACATAAAAAAATTGTTTGGTTGCAAGAAAAGCACCTTCCCTTTCCCAGGCAATTGCAATCCCACACTCAAAGGGCCAATTCCCGTGTCATCAAAATTGAAACCCTAAGGCCCTTTCCCTCCGACGGGCCAAACTATGTGCCCTTAGATAGTATTCTCAAAGCACTGACGGAGACACCTTGAAAACATTTTTAGTAGAAGTACAAAGTTTGAGTTTTCACTACCCTTCCTCACAAACCCCTATTTTAGAGGGGATCAATTTCCGCCTTCAAAAAGGTGATATTTTGGGCGTGATAGGGCCAAATGGAGGAGGAAAATCCACATTGCTCAAAATACTGGCCGGCCTGTACGCACCCACTCGCGGGCAACTTCTCTACCGAGGAGAAAGTGACAAAGAATCAAATCTGCAATCCAAGGTGACCTATTTGCCTCAACAAGACCCTGGCCAAATTCTTCTGCCCCTCACACTGGAGGAATGGCTCAAAATTGCCTGCCTCCCTACATTTGTACCTTCCCGTAAACACATTCATCAGGCACTTGACAAAGTTGCCCTTACCAAAGGGCCACAAACTTTACTTTCCCAACTCTCCGGTGGTGAATACCAACGGTTACTTTTGGCCAAGGCCTGGCTCTCTCCGAGTGAAATCATCTTGATGGACGAACCAACCAAGGGACTCGATGGCAATGGGCAAGACTGCTTATTGCTTTTAATTAAAGAACTGCGCAAAGAAAAACAAGTGGGCATTATTCTCGTGGATCACAATATTCAGCAAGTTCTCAAACACTGTGATCGCATTTTGTGCCTCAACCGATCCTTTCATTGGCACGATACCCGCCAGGCCATAAACTCCAAAGTCTTAGAAAAAACATACCATTGTGAATTTGAGCACATTCTGATCCATGAAGGCGGGGGCAATATTCTTCAACACCACCATGCGCACCGACACTCTAAGGATGAAAAAAAACCATGAATATCAGCGATTTTTTAGAATATCCTTTCCTGCAAATGGCACTGGTGGCAATTATTTTGCTTTCACTGTGTACAGGACTCTTATCCCCGGTCATTATCTCCAAAGGCCATGCTTTTATGGGAGCATCTATTTCCCACGCTTCCCTTTTAGGCATCAGCATCAGCTTAGGCCTTTTTGGGCAGGCATCAAACCCACCACAACCGCTCAGTCTTTTTCTCACCACACTTGCAATCACCACGCTATTGTCCCTTCTTCTGGCCTATTTCACCTTTCGCCAATCTCTCCCCAACGAAGGAGCAATCGGCATTTTTCTTTCCGCCTCCATGGGATTGGGAGTGATCATCCATCAAAGTTTCGCCCGGGAGCAAGGAGATTTATTGCATTATCTCTTTGGAAATGTTCTATTGCTAACCTCCTTTGATATTATTTTGCTTGCCATTCTCACCTGCACAGTTTTTGCGCTTCTCTATTTCCTCCGCTATCAATGGCCTCTCTACTTAATCGACGAAGAAAGTGCGGCCGTTCAAGGAATTAAAACCCACTTTTTTCACTACGGATTTATGGCACTCTTAACCGTTATCATCGTATCGAGTGTCAAATTGGCAGGAGTTATTTTAATCAACTCTTTCCTTTTGGTGCCTGGCATTTTTGCGCTCAAAACCGCTCCCTCAATCAAAAAAACTTTTATCTACGCTCCCTCGTTTGCCCTCACTACTGGCATTTTAGGACTGATTCTGGCCAACGCCTGGGAACTCCCGGTAAGCGCGAGTTTGGCCGTTTTTCAACTTTTAGCACTGGGAATAGGGTTGCAAATCTTTAAGACAGTTTCTAAAAAACCGGCCGTATTCAAACACTGATAGCAAGAGTAAAATAAAGTATGTTCACCATGACAGCTATTTTTTCCAGTTTTGTTTTTTCTGTATTGGCCGAAGAAGCAAAACTCAATTCAAGCACTTTCTCACCACAATTTAAACCCCACATGCTCGATCACATTCACGAAGGTTGCCCCACAAATTCGAGTTGCCTCCCTCAAACAGGCAAGCACTATAAACAGTGGATTGATCTGCTCAAAAAAAAATCTTTCCGAGGAACTCGGCCCTGGATGAAAATTGATCGATTTCGCCAAAAAAACGGTATTCCTCTGGAAATTTGGAGTTTTCCCCTGGGAGAAAAAACGGAAGGCCTGATCCACTGGGATGGGCCTTGTGCCAATCACAATCAAAAAGGCCATAAAATCCAAATGGCATTGGGCCTGGCCAAAAATTTTGCAGAACTCGAACAACTGGAAAAAAAAGGTAAAATTCACATTCCGCGCGCATTCATGCTCACGGCATCGGATACAATTAAAGAATATTTTGTTCCAAGGGGAAGCACTCCCCTTTATCTTGACGGGGATGCATTGGCCTATATCAAAGAAACCGAAGGCGTGTATTACGGATTAAAAATTAGGCCCCAGGGAAAATTGGCCATACTTCCTCCCAAGCAGGCCCAACATCAGGCCCAATCTGTCGAATGTCCCAAAAAATTAAATGAAAGGTTTGCCCGCCATGCCCGCCCTCAAATGCTTTATCAAGGTTCTTATTGCCGTTCCTTTTGGAATCAAAAAAGTAAAATCTACCAAACTATGATTTTTGGTTGGACTTGTAATTGAATTGAGGCCAAGGTAAAAATAAGGTGAAAATGCCATTTAAATTTTTTTTGGCCGTTCTTTTTGTGCTGGCCCTGCCCATCGCAATTAATCCCATTCCCGCCACAGGCCTTCGCTGGAATTTGCAAATTACTGATCCGGGCTTTGAAATTAAAAATGTCCAACTCGATGAAAAACTCTATCGGCCTTATCTCAAGAAAACGGCCTGGCGTTGTTGGGTTGGGCCTACTGAAACAAAAAAATTGCCCCAAACGACTCTCATAAGAAGGAGTTTAACTTGCAGTTACAGTATCCGAAACACCGGCCGGGCCAAAACCTTTGCCAGTTGTTCCCCCCAACGCCCTTACGGAGAGGGTATTTTGGAATTATATGATGAGCGCAAAAAAATGACCTTTAGGCTTATGCTCACTTGTCATCAAGGGGCGTGAGCACTTACAAAAATTCACACAACCAGGCCAATTTTCTCATAAACATGCTTTAAAGTCTGTTCGGCCCTCTCTTGTGCCTTAGCCGCTCCCGACACCATCTGCTCTCTCAAGTATTGCCGATCCTGCATGAGTTGTTGGTATTTTTCCTGCACGGGACGCAAGGTTTCCACTACCAATTCGGCCAAATCAACTTTGAGGTGGCCATACAACTTGCCCTGGTATTCAGAACAAATTGCATGCACATCTCTCCCAGAAAAAGCGGCATAAATCGTCAACAAATTGGCCAGTCCGGCCTGATTTTGGGGGTCGTAAGCGATGTGACTGCCGGAATCTGTAACTGCACTCTTGATTTTCTTTTGAATGGCCTTGGGCGATTCAATAATGGAAACAACATTTTTTTTGTTGTCATCGGATTTTGACATTTTTTTGTGGGGTTCTTGAAGGCCCATAATTCTGGCCCCCTCTTTGCCGATCAGAGGTTCGGGTAAAGTCAAGGCCTCTTCACCGTAACGGTTGTTAAAAAAGGTCACAATATCTCGGCACAATTCGAGATGCTGTTTTTGGTCTTCTCCAACGGGAACCAAATTGGCCTGATAGAGCAAAATATCTGCCGCCATCAAAATGGGGTAGGTAAATAGGCCAGCATTAACAGTTTTGGCCTTCTCAGATTTTTCCTTGAATTGGGCCATACGGCCCAAATGGCCCATGGGAGTCAGGCAAGTGAGAATCCAAGTCAACTCGGTATGCCCGCGAACCTGCGATTGAACAAAGAGAGTGTTGCGGCCAGGGTCGAGGCCCAATGCCAAATACTGGGCAAAAAAGGAGTCCGTTCTCTCTCTGAGCAAGCGGGGGTCTTGTTTAGCAGTTAAAGCGTGCAAATCGGCCAAAAAATAAAAACAATCGTATTTTTCTTGAAGTTGCTTCCAGTGCCTAATGGCCCCGATATAATTGCCCAAGGTGAGGTCGCCAGTGACCGTCGAACCGGAGAGAATAACATTCTTTTGTGAGTGGCCTTGATTCATCAAGCGGTTGCAAGGGCAGGGTTTGAACCTGCGGCCTTGGGTTATGGGCCTAATGAACTAACAGATTGATTCACTCCGCGTTAAAAGGAAGTGGTTGCGAGGGCAGGATTTGAACCTGCGACCTTTGGGTTATGAGCCCAACGAGCTACCAGACTGCTCCACCTCGCGTCAAATAGTATAAGGCCCTATCAAAGAGGTCTGAAGCAGCCTAACTTGGCCCATTTGAAATGTCTAGCTTAGGGCAAAATTTTTGATAAAAATTATTCCATCTAGTATAAATCCCTAAAATTATTTGAAAATTAAACGATAAGTAACCTAGGAGTTTTCTTTGGAAAGGCCAGGAGGTTGCATGCCACAGAGACCCGACAATAATGACAAAATCTCCCTCGAATTAGATGCAGATGGTCTTAATCCTGCCTATATTCGCCTTATTAAAACCCTTCACAATACCCTTATTCATTTGCTGGCCACCGGCTCGGAGAGGGAGTATTTCGAGCACAGTGCCGAGGCCCTGCGCCTGTGTGCTTCCCTCATTAAACAGGCCCATTTTATTGAAAAGACCAAAAGCGGGAACATTCCCTACTCTGAACAAGTCCTCGAATTTAGCATTGCCGTTTTACAAGAACACATGGCCAAGGCCAAAGTTATCACTTACGACTGTTGAGAGTTTGAAAATAGTGTTCTTTTCTAAACTTTAAAAAGAGTTTATCGTCGGCGGGCGTTTCTCCCAACTTCCTTTTTTTGTATTTTGCACGATTTTTCAGGTGAACACTTTTCTTGCTCGACCAATAGATTTTTTCCACAGAAAGGCCAATTTTCTCAATCAAATCCCGCTTGACCATATAACGGTAATTGCCCGGAGCTATTCCATCAATACTCAATCCCCCAATGGCCACCCGTTTAAGTTTGTCCACAGTAAGCCCTATAGACTCACAAATTTCCCGAATTTCCCGATTTTTCCCATCCGTCAATCGAAACTCCAACCATGTTTTATTGGCCAAACATTTAATAATGCGAACACTTTTAGGTTTTAAAAAGGTTCCCTTGGCCATGATCCCGCTTCTCAAATTTTTGAGAATTTCCTCATTGGCCACACCAAAAACTTTGACTTCATAAACTTTTGTCACCTTGGAAGAGGGGTGGATAATTTGCTGTGCGATTTCTCCGTCGTTGGTCAAAATTAAAAGGCCCTCGGATAAGTAGTCCAACCGTCCAACGGGGTAAATTCGCTCTGTACAGTCGTGAACCAAATCCATCACCGTAGGACGCCCTTCAGGATCAGAGAGAGTGGTCATGTAACTACGCGGTTTATTGAGAACCATATAAACTTTCTGGACATGGCCAAGATCGACAGGTTCTCCATCGAGCACAACCACATCACACCCGGGGTCGATTTGCGTCCCCAATTGGGTTATGCAAACACCGTTGACCTGAACTCGGCCCTCCAAAATGAGTCCCTCGGCCTTGCGGCGAGAAGTCACACCTGCATCGGCAATAAATTTGTGCAATCTCATCACGGCAAAAGATTTAATGAAATTTGGCCATCAAGTCAAGGATAAGTTCTAATTGTCGGTATTATTTTCCGGGTTTGTACGGGATGGCCTCTCAGGCCCCACAAAGTCGAGATTTAGGCCCAATCCTCTAGCATCCTTGGCCAAACGGCCAGTTTTGGCCTCCAATTTTTCGATTTTTCGCTCCAGTTTGGCCTGGAGCTTGGACTGTTTGCCGTTCTCTTCCCCCTCTTGATCCTTTAAGGGATTCCCTGACTCCAAATCGATCGTCTGAAGGCCATCACCACTGCTTTGCCGTTCCGGCAAATTGAGGGGGCCAGAGGGGATATTTTGGACAATGCTGGGATTGGGCAATTGGTGCAATTGTTCCGACCCCAAGGCCTTTTTATTATTCTCGGTCACTGATTGGCGGGCGACATATTGTTCAAGCAATTCAAATGCAGAAAAAACTTCCTTTTCTCCTCTATTTTTCTTTTGTTCTTCCGATTTGAGCGAAGTGGTAAAATCGGTTTCCGTTGAAATGCTTTTAATGGATGCCGCTAGCTGGTCGAGTTCTTGCATTTCATCCAATTCAAAGTGATTTTTTTCCCCATCACTTACCAGCGTTCTAATATCGCTGATTTCCCCTTTTCCATTTTCCAGCATACTTTTCAATTCGTGTTCCGGAGGAAGTTCGTGAAGGCCAGACAAGTTAAAAACTTCCAAAAACTCAGAAGTTGTCGAATAGAACACTGGACGCCCCATATCGTCACTGCGCCCGCTGGTTTTGATCAAGCGTTTGTCCATGAGGCCTCGAATAATGTGCCCTGAATCCACTCCCCTGATGCGGTTAATTTCTGCTTTGATGACTGGTTGTTTATAAGCAATAATGGCCAAAACTTCCAACGCCGAGGGAGAGAGCACTAAGCTGGCCGGTTTGAAAAGATTGTGGGCATAGCGAGTATATAAACTCTTGGTTCTCAACTGGTAACCTCCGGCCACTTCGGTCAGTTGGATCCCATGTGCTGCGGTATTATACATCTGTTGCAAATCTTTGAGAGATTCCTGCAAAACTTCAGTGGGAATGTCTTTGTCAATTGAATTTCTAATTTTTTCCAAAGAGAGCGGACGATCACTTATAAAAATGACTGTTTCCACTGCTCCACAAAGAGTGTCCCGGTTGAGTCCAGTGCGCGCCATCCACAAATGATCTTTCTGTTTTTCTCCATCAAAGGGATCAAGTTTGAGTTCAAAACGGGAATTTTTCGCTTGTGGTATTATTTCCTCTTCCATTACATTTTTCCTCGTCAAGATAACAATTCCATTGCCGTTTCAACTTCCTGGGGACGCTGATGAACCTGGTAGAGGCCATCTGCCTGGTCAACATCAAAGTGTTCCAGTGACCTCAATACTTTAATGTATAGAGTGCCTCCCGTTTCATTTTGGAAGAGGCCAATCCAACCCAACCGTGCCAATTCAAGAATGCCCAAAAATGTTATCACTGTATTGCTGATCGCACTATCTTTCTCTTTGGCCAAATCAAGAAGGTCGTTAAAATCGTGTTGTTTTCTCACGGAAAGCAATTCTTTTAAAGCGAGTAATTTTTCCCTGACAGAAATGCGCTCCCGCTCGACGACGGTAAAACTTCTCTCGCTCCTGAGTAAAAGGCCCATCATGGACTGGGTAAGTTTTTGCAGTTCAACGGGAGGCAGAATGGAATCAATCAACATTCTGCGATTGACTTTGGGGCGAACAAAAATCTGTTCATCCCTTTTGGGAAGTTGCCACAATTTGCATCCCAATTTTTGAAAGCACTGAAGTTCTTCTAAACGCCGAACCAGCTCTGTTTCAGAAGCAATGGGAAAATCCATTTCCGCTCCGGATTGTTCTTTGAGGTGCTCGGTTTCTTCCTCATTTAACGCCTTTTTGGATTTGATCAATAAGAGAATTGCCGCCATAAAAAGATAGTCTCCGGCAATATCAAAATTGAGTTCGTGCATCTGCCTGAGATAAGTTAAATACTGCTGGGTAATCTTGGTGAGATTTAATCTGGTAATGTCCATCTCTTCCTTTTTCACCAGCAAAAGAAGCAATCCCAGAGGGCCATCAAAATTTTCAGTTTTGACCTGAATGGAGGTATCTAACATATCTGCGCTAACTCAAAATGCCATAAAATGTTGTGAGTATAATACTCATGAAAACATTAACCGGAATCATTAAGTAACTAAAAATATTGGTCGTCCAAAGCAAGATGACAAAAACAAAACTATAGCGCCCCAATTCCTCAAATTTTTGGGCCTGCTCATAATTCAGGTAAGAGGCCAACATTTTGGAACCATCCAGCGGTGGAAAGGGAATCAGGTTAAACACTGCCAAAATTAAATTGATGGTGATCCCATGCTGGAACATCATACGCAAAGGGGCCGAAATCTGGAAGGAACCATAAATTTGAGTGTCGATCAGGGCCAGGGCAAAACCGCAAACTATGGCCAAGGCAATGTTGGCCAAAGGGCCTGCAAAACTCACCCAAAAAATCCCCGACCGGACATTTTTGAAGTAGCGCGGGTCGACGGGTACTGGCCTGGCCCAACCAAACATGACTCCGCCAATGAGAATACTCACCAAGGGGAAAAGAACGGTGCCTATGGGATCCATGTGGACGACGGGGTTGAAGGAAAGTCTGCCTTCCCTCTCCGCCGTGGAATCTCCAAAAAACTTGGCCATGCGGGCATGGGCGTACTCGTGGAAAACGATCGCCAATAAAAAAATGGGCAAACTTGTTGCCAAGCGCAAAAGTGCTGCATTGCTCATGCTTCCCAACATAGCATTTTGGCCCATACCGTGACAATCATAATTTCGCTCATAGTCATTTATTCCCATCGGATATAATAAAAAGAAATGATAAGAAAAAAAACGCTATGCAAGATTGGCCTTATCCTCGGCCTTAATGGGGAGATGGCCAACTTACGCGGTGATGAATTAGATGATTTTTTGCAAGGTGCCGATGGCGGAAATCTCGATCTCTCCGCCTTTGACGATCCCACTGCCGAACTCAGCGATCCTGCGGCGGAAGACTTTGAAGTCGTCGATACTTTTGTGGAAAAGGAGCGGGAATTTGAACAACAATCACTCGGCGGAGGGGAAGGGGGTGCCCGCTCACTCTTGGAATTTTGGGAACCCAAAATGTTTTCCGTTCTCATTCGGCCGGGAGTCATTCTCACCGATCTCGACAATGGCCAGGCCTTTGAAGTCAAAAAGGCCTTTTACGCCAAGGCCAGAGAAAAAAGTATTGGCCGGGAAATTTCCCACATCCTCAACCGCAAAGGCGAGGCCCGTTACCGGGCCAAAACTTCGGAGTTGGTCAATATCGAAGAAGATATTAAACTGCTTCCCCAACTCGATGCTTTGGAAGTCTACCAGGGCCAAAACGATTTTGGTTCGATCAACCACACTTTTCCCCTGGACTTTTTTTTCAATTACCACTTTGAAAGCGTGGTTTCAGAATACTATCCCGCCCTTTTTGGGTTGAGTTCCAATCGCGGTCTGGCCCACAGGTTTCAATTGAAAAGCTATTACCGCTCCCCGCGATTGCCAATCCACTTAGGCATAAATCTCCAGTATATTTCGGGGGGATGGAGTGATCCCAATATCAATTTTTTTACCTGGAATGCACTTTTCCTGGGGCCAAATATCTACGCCAGTTTTCAAGGCCGAAACGGCCTCCGTTGGCTTTTTCACGCCGGTGTTGGAGAAGCACTTTCCCACCACTCACGAAGAGATTTAGAACAACACAGTTATTCCTCAACGACTATGCAATTTGATTTGGAGGCCTCCAAGCAGACCGCTTACGGCACATTGGCCCTGGGAACGGGATTCAGGCGGACACTATTCTCCCTCAAAGAAAGCACCGAACCTCTGATCGTTCCGGTGACCTCGAACAGCGTGAATGCTCTGAGTATCTCCCTGGGATATTCGTACAGTTGGAATCCATGAATAAGTCAGTAGTGCTAGCATTTTTCCTGGCCTTGTGTCTGCCCGCAACCGCCGGCGAGGGGATCGTCACCGTTTTGGAAGGCCACCTTCTACGCAGGCCCAATTTAACTTCCAAAATCGTTCAAACTGTCCGCAAAGGACAAAAAATTTACATTCACGGCAAACACTTCTTGGATGATCCCCTTGGGCCACAAACCCATTCCCTGGAAGATTTAAACAAAATAGGATGGGAAGAAAAAAATGATCACCTCGATTTTTATTTGACTGTTGATAAGAGCGGACGCGATGCTTATATTGTACGCAAATTTGTCAAATTGATAACCGGAGACGAACGAGAATTTGAGCAAAATATCACCCCCTTTTGGCCCGATCCCACCGATTACCGCATAAGGGAACCTTTGCCGGATGATTATCCCATAGTCGATCAAATACACAAACAGCAACAATTTCTGATCGCAACAGGGCCTGATCTCAAAACAAAATACGCCTACCCCAACAGTATTTTGCAAGAAGAATACGGCCTGCAAAAAGGCCTTTATATCTCCTATGGCCGCAAGGCAAATTGGGACAAAGAAAACCGCTTTTATTTTGGAGGTGTGGCCCATTTTGCGACTTCACAATCGGATTTTGTTCTCAACAACTCTATCAACGCCCGGGAAATAAAAAACCAGATCGGAGTGGGGCCTTATACGAGCTATATCATCTGGAGGAGGAATCGTTATCAAATATCCCTCCAAGGTGCTCTCAGTTTCCATGGCAACCGGATCACGATTGCCCAAAAAAGCGGAGGAGAACGCTTCAGGTTTAGAAATTTCTACGGCCTTTCCCTGGCACCGCGCCTGGGTTCTTTCTTTCACTTTAGGAATGTAATTCCCGGTGGCAACCTCCTGGCGGGGATTCATTTTCAAATGCACATGCCCCACCATTTGAGGCCTTCAACTCCCGGAAATGAACCCGCTCGTTGGAACCGATCTCCCCGTGACGATGTTTTTGCCATTCCCTTTAGTGCCCAATGGAGTTTTTTAATCGGATTGCAGTTTTACCGCTAAAAAATCTTTAAGAAGCTCATATGGATGACCGCCCGGCAAGAAGAAAATTCGTTTTTTTTAAGAAATTTATGAGTTCCTTTGACTTCCAACCTCATATTCGCGTGCTGGTTAACGCATTAAGCTTGGTTCGAGCGGTGTTATCCTCTATCTGTGATCGGAAACTTTAACCAAGCTTCTTTACCGAGGGTTTCACCACATCATGGTTCTTAAATTCTCAAAAAATCCTTATCTTCTCCTTTAAACCGGAACTGTCATCAGTTAATATTATTTCAGGCCGCTGCGTTGAGTGCCTCCCAGACAAAACACAGGTGCTCTCTTGCACAGGCAACTTTCACTTTATTGCTATGTTTGTTCATATTTTGAAGTCTTACAGATTTTTTTCGTAGTCTCTTCATGCATTTATCCGCAATGGCAACTATTGCTTTCGATTGGCCTTTCCTGGCCTCTTTTAATCTTTTGCTTATCTGGCATATCCGCCCCGAGAATTGACTGCTTTCAACAATCGTCGTTCTTATCCAACGATTCCCCATTTTTGTTATTCCAAATTTCTTTTCCTTTCCACCAGAACTGTATTCACTGACATCCAGGCCAGCGTACGAAACAAGTTTCGATGGGTGGGAAAATCTTTCAATATCTCCAATCTCCGTTATCAACGCCATTGCAGAAAAAGTGCTTATACCTCTAAAACAAGTAAGAGCATTTTTTTTCTTTTTATACCTTTTCAGTTCCGACAATTCTTCGATTTTTTTATCGTATTCCTCAATACAGTCATTCATCCTTTCACATTGCCCAAGAAGAAATTCCAGATTTATCCTGCCTGAGTCGTCCAAAGTTTTTATTTCCCTGCGAATCCACGCCATATGCGAAATTGTCCAATATGACTTGTTTTCCCCGCCTTCATTATATTTGAGTCCGTATCGCTTTAAAGTCGATACAATGTGATTTTTTAGAGATTTTCGTTGCTCAACAAAAAATCTACGGGAGCGGATAATGTCTCTGGCCTGTTCGTCAACTTTGTCAGGAATATAAACGGGCGTTAAAAGTCCTTTTGCAAAATACTTGGCAAGTTTGTTGCTATCGACTCGATCGGTTTTCACCCGTCCGCTCGCTAACTCGGGAATCATCGAAGGCGCAATGATCGTGCTATCGATCCCCTTGGAGATTAAATAGCGGTGAAGGGAATTGCCCATGTAACTTGCTTCATGGCAGGTTTTCAACTGAAATCCTTGGCCTTCGAGTTTTTTGAGTTTTCCCAGTAATTTGGCGTTTGTTGCCTTGCATTTAAATTCCAAAGTTTCTCCTGTTGCTTCACAGAATCCCCCTCCGTGAAAAGACTTGTCGTCGACATCTAATCCCACATAAAGTACATTTTTCATTTGGATGGCCCTCCTTTTGGGTTTGTAAAAGTCCATTATTCAGACTTTTACATGGGGTAACCAGTCCCCGGTTAAAAAGGGCGGTCATCCATTATTTCTGTTTAAAAGTCAAACATTAAGGGGCAAAATTTCTCCATGGGGCCGTGGTCGCCTTTGCTCTTAAAGATTTTTTTCCCCCTGACGACAAGGAAAGAACTAGAGAGGTTTCTCAAGGAAGGGAAACCTCCGGTTTTATTCAGGAGGAATACCTATGGCCGATGCAAAACGAGAAGTTCTTTTTCAAAAACTGGGAAATACCTGGTACGCTTTCACGGAAATAGATAAGGAGATTTTCTACACAGCACTCCCCCGTGGTGTCAATCCACACTCTGGCCAAATTGAACTCTACAATATCATCGAACAAGAGTCAGAAAAAGTTGCCTACTGCCATGAAAAAACCAAGGCCGGATAAAAAGCTACTCTCCCTTTTCCAATACAAGAATGGCCAAAGGGTGAAGATGGCCAAACACAAACCAAGTGGGGCCACTGAAAAATCTATGGAAAAGATGACGGTTGAAATGTTACAAAAAAAGTTCATCGAAAAATTTAAAAATGATGATCACAATGTCAAAAAAGCGGCGGCCCTCATTGCCGAAATACTTAAAGCAAAAGATTGAGAAGTTCACCAACCCAATGTCTCTGAAAACCAGCGCCTGATCCTGATCCTCCACCGCAATCTAAAACCCATAAGTTTGGCCTCGGACTTCCAGCGTTCGCGTTTAAAATTCTTCCAGGCGGCCCTAACCAATTTCCCCCTTTTATAATGAAATTCCTTTCTCTCAATAGCATGGGAAATGACTGCCAAATGCTTTTCCCGATCATAACCTTCACTCAAATGGGAAGAATTGAGGTGGAGCAGTCTGAGGATATTCACCAATTCTATTCCAAGAGCATAATTGATAGTGAGATGGCCCTCGGGAGTTTGGCCAATGGTGATACTATCCCCGACAATGCTTTGAAAAGTTTGGAAATCAAACTCCAGTGTCTCCAGCGCTTGTTCGATGACCTGAATCGCTTTCTTCCGATTTTGTTCCCGCAGATCATTCTCTGATTCCATCGTGGCCTCCATGTCATCAATTAAACGCTCTATTTCTATTTTATAGTATAAAAGCATAAATATAGATTTGATAGAACTATTTAATGATAATTAATAATATTTAATAGCAAATATAGCACTATTAATACGAGTTAATGGCCTTGATATTCTTGTTTAATATATGAAACTGATCAATTTGCGAGGTTTATCATTAATCAAACCAACAAAATAAGGGCCATTAAACTTAGGTTTTGGAAATCAGTCGAGGAAGAACGAAAACGCTCGTCTCATTTGAACACTAAAAAACTCGCCGAAATCATGGGCAAGGGGAACAATTTTATAAGCTCATTTGTCAACGGTAGAAGCGACCCTTCTTTCAACACTTTTTGGTCTTACCTCATAGAATCGGGATTTGATATAGAACCCCTTATGAACCTCAAAATTACATATGGTGACATTCACGAACATGTCAAAACCAGGAATGAACTTATTTCATTTATTTCTTCCATCGAAAATAATGAAGTTCTCCAGGCCATTGCTGAAGTGGCCTACTCCCTTGTCAAACTTCATAATGCGAAATACAAAAAGACCAGGCCTCCCAAAAATTAAAGGCCCAAGTTTCCGACTTAAACAGTTTAAAACTAAATTTCCCCCACTTTAAACTTGACAGACATTCATGGGCATGGTGTTCTGGCCTCTTCTTAAACCGCAAAGGAGGAACTTCCCATGCAATGGACAAAAATGGTTTATGTCACGCTTTTCACAATCCTGACGATGATCAATGGCCCACGGGCCGAGCAACAAACTCCATCACCCTCACAACAACGGGAGGATGGCCGCACCTTTACTAGGGGAAGTACCCAAAAGGCCCGAGGCGGATCAACCATCGGCCCCGCAGTCACCTACGACAATTCTATCCCCTCCAGCTGGGTCGATCTCCACCAAGGCGGCATTACCGACTACGAACGGGATCGCAGGGCCATTCTCGCCCTGGCGGGAAACTACGAAGTCCAGTTTGAGTTTATTGAGGCCTTTTTAATGAATACCTCAAGGGCGTTGGATATTCCCTATATCAGCAAGGCCACAGAATTTGTCAGGGTTATCGAAAATCGGGAAGATTTTATCTCTCTTCAACACATTCTGGTCATGTTTTTCCAAGACGGTGACCAAGTTCATGGCCCCATGGTGACCAAACACTGGCGTCAGGACTGGCAATGGGAAGGTGATTCGAGATTTGTCTATCAGGGTGACAACCGTTGGAATAAGGTTCCCCTCGACGAAAACGAAAGGCAAGGCCAGTGGGTTTGGAGCGTTTTTCAAGTGGACGATTCCCCCCGTTACACGGGTGTAGGAGAATGGAAGCATTATTCTTCAGCATCCGTCTTTGAAACCGACACCATGTCGCGCCCTCTGCCCCGCAGAGAATTTTCCGTCAGAGATGACTATAAACTCCTGATGGGTAGAGAAACCTTGATTTTGACACCAAACACCTGGTATCACGAACAAAATGCCTTCAAACACAAAAATGCCCTCCTCAACGGCGAGTTCAACGGACAATTTTCCTCACGCGAAATAGGGCAAAATACCTACCGGCGAATTAAAAGTTTTGATTGGAGTGCCGGTGAAGACTACTGGAATAAAACAGCACCTTACTGGAGTGATGTCCGCACAGTGTGGAACGAACTTCTCATCCGCCCCAACATCCAATTGAGGAAACAAGTCGATGGAGTGCCTCTTTACGGGTTTCACTTCGTCTTTTCCGAAGACCCCAGAATTTTGGCCGTCGAACCGGCCCAAAGGCAGAAGTTAATTAGAACACTTATGGATAGGTTTATTATTTCAAACTAGCGATGACGGGGTGAGTGGGAACTCAGGCCCTAAAGGATTTTGCAATTCCTCATACCCTAAAGAAAAATTATGATAAGAGCAGGGTAACTGGTCACAATTTAGGTCAGATTGGGGGGAAGCGAGACAGAGCGACTGAGGTGTGCTCAAAGCACATCGCAGGGAGCGATGGGGTCGCTGACTCACAAGATGGCCTGAAGTGTGAGCAGTTACAAAATTTTGATTTGACGGCGTACTTCTTCGGCCCGATTCAAATCTAAGTCCACCAGTTCCCACTTTTCTCCTTCGCCCAAATCACTCAGGACTTCCCCCCAAGGGTCAACTACCAACGAATGTCCAAAACTCTTCAAGCGCGAATTGTGCACTCCCCATTGAGCGGCAGCGACGACAAAACACTGCCCTTCAATAGCGCGCGCCCGCAATAAAGTGTGCCAGTGCGCCCTGCCGGTGGGCACAGTGAATGCACTGGCATAAGTCAAGAGGTTGGCCCCTCTCTCGGCCAGTTCCCAGCTTTGGGCCGGAAACCTCAAATCAAAGCAAATACCGTAACCAATTTTCAGTGGGCCAATTTGGTCGAGGGCCAATGTTTTTCCCCTCTGGTAAATCTTGCCCTCGTCAATCTGCTTGCGCTCGCCATTTTTGACAAAATCGCAGGAGAAAAGGTGTGCCTTATCATAAAAAGAAATCAATTCCCCTTGGGAATTAAAGTTGAGGGCGCGGTTGACCACCACACCTTCCCGATCATAGGCAACACTGCCACCCAATAAATATATTTGGTTTTTCAAGGCAATATCTTGAATTTCTTGAAAGGCCTCATTGCCCTCGCTCACCAAATGGGGAGTCGGAGTTAGGCCATCGCTCATGGAATAAAAACATTCGGGCAAAAAGAGTGCTTTGGCCCCTTGGGCCTTCACCGCTTCGGCCGCCCGCTCTATCTTGGGCATATTGCAGGCGGGATCGATCTGACTGCAAAGTTGAAAAACAGCAATACGCATTAAGGCCCCTCTACAAGTGTATTACCTAGCTTATTTTTCTTCCTACCGCCAAGTATTTAAGGCCGGCCTGCAAAACTTCTGTGGTCACCAACAAATTTCTAGCATCAAAAATGGCCGGGTTCGCAAGGTCTTTTTTGAGAGTGGAAAAATCGGGATTTTTAAACTCTTCCCACTCGGTCATGATCACCAGTCCGTCACACCCCTTTAAACAGCTATACATACTACCACATTTTTGAATACTTTTAAGATGACTGGCCAATGCTTTGGCCTTCAGAAAATTGTCGCTGGCCACCGGATCATAAATCTTGATTTGCACACCCCCTTCGATGAGGGCCACGGCCAGATCAATGGCCGCCGATTCTCTAATGTCGTCAGTGTTGGCCTTAAAGGCCACTCCCCAAAAGGCCAGAGTTTTACCTTTTAAATGGCCATGAAAAAAACTTTTGATCTTTTCAAAAATATAAAGTTTTTGCGCCCGATTGGCCTTTTGGGCCGCCTGGGCCATGTGAAGTTCTGTCCCGCACTCCCGCGCCGTATGCAACAAGGCCCCCACATCTTTGGGAAAACAGGAACCTCCATATCCCGGGCCAGGGCGCAGAAAGTGCTCGCCAATTCTCGGGTCGGAGGCCATTCCCCGGCACACTTGTTCAATATCGGCCCCCACCAAATCGCACAATCTGGCGATTTCATTGACAAAAGAAATTTTACAGGCCAAAAAACAATTGGATGCATATTTGGCCATTTCGGCGGAAAAGTAATCCATGTAATAAACCTTGTAACCTCTTTTAATCCAGGGGGCGTACAATTCGCCCATCATTTCACATGCAGAAGTTTCCTCAAAACCCACAATTATGCGATCGGGAGACATAAAATCCTCGACCGCTCTTCCCTCTCGCAAAAATTCGGGATTATTCACCAGGAAAAAACGCTTATCCGTTTTTGAAGCAATAAGTTGCTTGATTAAAGAACTGGTTCCCAAAGGCACGGTGGACTTGATCACCACTAATGCACCATCGGATAAATAGGGGGCCACAGTAGCGGCGGCACTTTTCAGAAAATCGAGGTTGGCCTGGCCACCTTCACCGGAAGGCGTCGCCACCACCAGAAAAATGACTTGGGCATCACGGCAAGATTCGTAGTCCAAGGCGAATTTCAAACGGCCCCCACCAAGATTGTGTTCGAGAAGTTCCTCCAATCCCGCCTCGTAAATGGGAGACTGGCCATTTTGCAGTTGATTTATTTTTTCGGGCACTCTATCAATGCAACAAACGCTATGCCCCATCTGGGCCAAACAGGCCCCGCTCACCAAACCGACATAACCTGTTCCAACAATGGAAACTTTCACATTGCTTTCCTCTGCTTTATGTTAAGTAAACTAAGGAGGTAGCGCCTGAAAAGCAAGATCGGCCAAATGAAGGCCATTCTCAAAATTGTCTTTGCCGCATCTATCATACTGTGGCTCGTTGAAAACGAAAGACTCGATTTTTCTCTGATCCCTCGGGCATTGAAACACAACTCCTTTTGGATGGTTCTGGGCCTCATTCTGTTCCAAGGCCTCTTGGCGGCCTTGCGCTGGCGCGTGATCTTGCATGCCCGTTCACAAGGCAAGTTGGGCCTATTTTCCATTGTGCGCATCTCTTGGATCGGTCTTTTTTTTAACAATTTCCTTCCCGGTGCCGTCACCGGAGATTTGATCAAGCTCATTTACACCCAGGGCCTCGACAGAAATTTGGGCAAGACTTTTTTGGTGACCTCGGTTTTTATGGATCGCATTTTTGGCCTGACTGGCCTGTTGTGCATTATGGGCGTGTCCAGTTTGCTCTATTTCGACGATATTTCCGCCATAGGCCCCCAAGTGAGACAACTTATGCTTTTTAATTTATTTCTCTTCGCCGGAGCACTATTGTTTGTGGCCAGTCTTTTCACCCCTTCCCAATGGCAAGAAAAACTGTCCCGACTGGCCAACAAACTCCCCTTTCTAGGCCAGGTCATTTCCAAAGTCAGCACACAAATCTGGGCCATAGGAAAAAATAAAGGTGTCGTCATCAAATCCTTGACTTTAAGTCTTGGTGCCCAACTCATTTGTTGCTCTTCCTTTTACCTGCTCGGCAGGCCCTTTTTTCCCGTCGATATACCGCTCGGACACATTCTATCGATCATCCCCTTGGGCCTTATCACCGTGGCCATTCCCATAGCTCCAGCGGGAATCGGACTGGGGCATGTGGCCTTTGAACAACTTTTCGGGCTTATTAACATCCCCGGCGGGGCCAACTACTTCAACCTCTATTTTTTGTGCCAGGCCATGGTCAATTTGCTGGGGGTTTTCCCCTATATTTTCAACCGCAAACCCCTCGGCAAAAATTAAATACCTCAAAACATTTTGGGAACAAAACCTTTGGGGTTGGTGATGGTGGAGATATTTGCAGGGCCACCCGGAGCGCGAATAGTCACCAGGCCATTTTTTTGGGCGTAGGCCAGGGCATCCGTGACTTTAACTTTTCTGGTTTTAGGGTTTTTGATTGTCTCTTTTTCGACATTAATATAGGCCATGCACCCGTAAACCGCCTTGTTTTTGTAGTCGGAAAAATCATCTTTCAAAACTTCCAATTTCCCCAAAAAAACATCAACATCGAAAATTGTAAGTGTGGTTTTAACCTCTACGACGAAGGCCAATGCTCCATTTTTGACAATTAGATCGAGTTCGTATTTAGGGGTTCCATCATTGTTGGAAGCAATCACTTTGGGGATGGGATGAATCTCAGCATCGAGGTCTTCAAAACCCCAATTGCGAAGCAGAGAAACCAAATCGCCTTCAACAAGATTTTCCAAAAAATCGCCCCACTTCGTATTAAAATTGCCACTGGCCCTTTTGATGGCCCTGGAATTTTCCTTGACAAATTTTCCCAATTTTTGATGAGATTCTTTTAATTCGCGCAAGGCCTTTTCAGTTTTCCGTTGGGATGCTTCGGTCTTGCGCTGAGATGCTTCAGTTTTTCGTTGGGATTCCTCACTTCTCATCTGATAGGCGAGAAGGTATTTTTCCAACCGATCAACTTGCATCTTAGGTTTTTTCACAGTGGCAATTTTTTTTTCGCTTCCCATGACATACTCCCTTGGGGATTGAAGCTATCCTAACATGGCCGAAAGAAACCCGGCGATGAGAACACATTAGGAAGGCCACCCTGTCCTATTCAACAGAAAAATTGAAATTTTTTCATTTTTGCACATTTATAACCCAATGCGACTTGAATCAACATAAAAATGCATAGCGCAAAAAAAAATCTTGACAATCTTAATTTTTTGTGTTTTATCAATCTCTCAAGACACTTAAACAAAGAGGTGCGTCATGCAATGTTTGAAAATGTTTCTCGTCCCGATTCTCACTCCCGTGCTGGCCTTTTCTTCCAACACCGTTTTGGCCCAGGAAGTTTTGGTGGACACCATTCCCGACTTTTACTTTTTGGAAGATGATTTGGAAAGTAATGGAGAAACCATCAATGTTTACGCCTGCCGCGAAGATTCTGCCACCGAGAGGCCTTCTCTCAACAACAAAGATTTTAGAACTCTAGGCCTAGACTGCTTTGCCACTATCGAAGTAGGCAGGGCCGACTTGCACCAGTTTGTGGCCAATTTAGGCCTCGAAATGGAATCTTTGGAAAAGGATTTTGAAAAATTCAATGGCCAAAACTGGATGGGCGCACTAATTGGAGCATCTAGTTTTGTGGTAGGTGCTCTTGTAGGATTTGATACAATTATTGAATTTATTGAGGGTTCTAGATCAAGAGAACCTATGGGTTATACATTGAGATCGAACAAAGGCAAAATTTTTATTGTTGCTTCATCCCTCGTCGGAATTGCCATTGCAGCAAATGTGATCGAATTTCGAGAACACCCCTACCCTATTCGCAAACATTTACGGGAACAAATCCGCCAGGGGATGGTGAGAGAAATGGAAAACAACACTAAAAGTCGAGAAATGTTTGGGTTGTTCACCGACTTCCTCAACCAACATGGAACACTACTGCAAACCGAATAGAACTTTTCTTTAAATGTTCTTACCCCGAGCGAGTTCTCTCAATTTGGCATATTTGAGAAAGGTCGCCAGGCCATTGATACAACAAATCACAAACCCGTAGCGTCCGTCTAAAAATCCCCGCTTCCAAATATAATCTCTGAGAAACTTCAACCAGGGCCTCAAAGTTATGTCCAAGTAACTGCCCCGCCCACCCCGCCCAAAGATGGCCTTGGCGGCAATCGAGCTAAACTTGTTGGTTTGCTCAATATGGGAACTGATGCTGTCATAACTGTAGTGAAGCAAGTCACCCTTGAGAAAGAACCCCTTGGAACCGCTTTTGAGTCGCAAAATATCGTGGGGGTTGACTCCCTCCCAACGGGCGGTATTTTTTCGCACCAGGCGCAGTTTGGTGTCGGGATACCAACCACAATGGCGCACCCAATGGCCAGCGTAACAAGTCAGGCGGTTAAAGCGATAACCCTGGTGGGAAAAATTGGCCTTGGCGGCCAAAATGGATTCTCGCAACTCCTCGCTCAGGGCCTCATCAGCATCCAGACTGAGGATATAGTCGAACCGGCATTGGGCCAGGGCAAAATTCTTTTGCTCAATATGGCCCTGAAAGGGGTGCTGAATTACCCGCGCGCCACATTCCCGCGCGATCTCCACCGTCCGGTCTTGGGAGTGGGAATCCACCACCACTATTTCGTCGCAAATTCCCCGCAGGGATTTAATACAACGCAAAATATTCCGTTCTTCGTTGAACGCGATAATGGAGGCCGATAATTGAACCATGTTCTCTTCCACAATCCCTGCCTTTTTTCCAAGGCCCCCCATTTTACAAGGCCCGCTCTTTTTGCGAAAGACAAAGGTGTTGAAAAAAGTACCTCAATCCATTCTGGTTGTTAAAAACAGGGCCATGGGGGATGCCATTCTCGGCCTGGCCACCATCCAATACCTCAAAACAATCCTTCCCCAAACACGCCTTATTTACGCCGTTCCCGCCTGGGTGGCCCCCCTTTTTGCCGAGGTCAAGACCGGGGCCGACCTGATCTATCCCTTCTCCTTGCGCCACTGGAAAGATTGGTGGCAGCATTATTGGAAAATCAGGCGTTTAGGGCCAAATCTGGTCTTTGAAATGTTCCAAACTGGCCGCAGCGGAAAATTTTTTCAATGCCTTTTGCGCCCCTATTGCTACCACAACCACCACTCCACTCTGGGGCGAGTTTACGATCAGGGAATGATCAAGGCCGCCACTCAAAGAGACCTCGACGGTGCCTGGAGTTACTTGGGGAAAAAACGGGGCCTTCCTCGGCCCTCCCATCTCCACTTTCTCCCCCGAATGGAATCCCTGGGTACAAAAAGGGAAGACCTCATCACTCTGGGAGTGGTGGCCACGCGGGATGCTAAAATGTGGCCACTCAAGCACTATGCCCGGCTGTGCCAACTCATCTGCGAGGATTCTCCCCAAACCAAAATCCAAATTCCCCTCTCGGCCAGCGCCCGCGATCAAGAGATCAAGCGCTCACTCAAGGCCTTCCCGTTGCCCCCACGGGTTCAATTTGTCGAGGTGGCCCTTTCCAAACTCCCCCGGATTTTGGCCCCATCCCGGGCCTATGTGGGCAACGATACGGGCCTCAAACACCTGTGTGCCGCCCTCGGCGTTCAAACCTGGACTCTCTTTGGGCCAGAACCTCCAACGGAATGGCACCCCTACCCCACTTCCCGACACCCCTACTTTTATAAAGAGGGACTCGAATGTCGAACCAGGCAGGCGCACTACTGCCCTTTGGAAACCTGCTCCAGCATGGAATGTCTGAAAAATTTTTCCCCCAAAGATGTCTGGAAGGCCATAAAACTAAGGCCCATGCATCACCAAGATGATGGGCCTTAGAATCAATCAAATTTAAGATTAGTTGAGGTGTCTACCGAGACAGCCCCCCAACTCAAACATGGAAATCTCTCCCTTGCCGAAAACCCTTCTGAGCTTGGCATCCGCCAGGATGTTGCGCCTGTTCCTCGGGTTTTGCAAATTGTGCTTGCGGATGTACTCCCACACCTTCTTGGTGGCCTGAGTTCGGGGAACCGCTCTCGTTCCAATCACTGCCGCCAAATCCGAAGAGGGAGTCAAGGGCCGCATAAAGGCCGCGTTAGGCTTCCTCTTGGTCTTCTTCTTGGCCGTTTTTCGAGTGGCCGCCCTGCGTGTAGCGGTTTTTCGAGTGGCCGTCTTGCGAGTGGCAGTTTTCCTGGTAGCGGTTTTTCGAGTGGCGGCCTTTCGGGTCGCTTTCTTCCTGGTGGCCTTCTTCTTAGTCACTTTTTTCCGAGTGGCCTTTTTTCGAGTGACCTTCTTCCTGGTCGCCGTTTTTCTGGTTGCCGTCTTTCGAGTGGCGGTCTTTCTAGTCGCCTTCTTTCGAGTTGTCTTTCTCTTGACCATGTTATTCCTCCTTCTGGTTGGCCTTAAAAAAGGGTAAGCTCTCACACTTCAGGCCATCTTGCGAGTCAGCTTTGCCATCACTCCCTGCGGCGTGCATTGAGCACGCCTCGGTCGTTCTGTCTCGCTTCCCCCCAATCTGACCTAAATTGTGAGCACTTACAGTGTTTCTATTATAATTTTTCACTTGAATATGTGTAGTTACAAAAAAGGTTGTCATCCGATGGCCTTGACCCATTCAACGACAGTGCCATCGGAATAAACATTTCCTGTCCTGTGATAATTGTGACTCTCATTTAAACTGTACATGCGAAAATTATCAATCCTGCAATAGTGAAAAACTTTTTTGAGGCCCCGCTCCTTGGCCGAGGACTCAAAAAATTCCTTGATCTCATGGTTATACCCGCTGCCCTGATGGTCAATACGAAGGCCCGTATTTTTTGTCAGCAGTTCAGTGCCATCTTCTTTCATAAGGGCCACTGCCACTATTTCCTCCTGCTCATTCTTCACTCCAAAAAGCTCCCAACCCGCCGCCATCTCGGTTTTGAGGGCCTCCACCGTCCAATTAAAATCGGGAGAGTCCGAGAAGGCGTCAATGGTGTAGTTATAGACCTCTTCAAGATTTTCCTCTTCCCTCACTCTGAAAAAAGTCAAGCTCATGAAAAAAGCTCATTCAAACCCTACAAGGGGTCTAACCCCGATATATAGGCGGCAAGGTCTTGAATATCCCGTTCGCTCAAATTCCTAATATAGGGTAACATTTTGTCATTCCGGCGCTCTTTCCCCACTTTGAAGGCCTCAATTGAAGAAATGATATACCAATCGTGTTGGCCAGCAATCCGAGGGGCCTTTTCGGCAATATTACCCTCGCCGTTTACACCATGGCAGGAAATGCAATTTTGATAGAGATTTTGCCCCCGCTGGGCATCTGCCGAAAAAATGGGGGAACTAAACAAAAATATACTCCATGCCAAAAAGTACATTTTTCGTCCCCTGGCCCCAATCGTTTCTATAGCTTCGCCTCCAATAAAATTCATCCTCCCTTAAAATGTATCTCCTTCTTCAAACTTCTGCAATAATATTAAGGCCTTCTTTTTGAAAAACATGACCTATAAAACGCCGCAGGGCCGATTTCTCCCATTCCTCCATCTGGCCACCTTTAAAAATAAAGTCTTCACCCTCTAGTGAGAAGAGCACCCAACTCAGGCCAAACCTTTGACAAAAGGGATAAAAAACCAGGCCCTGCAACTCCAAGGCGGACTGCATATTGCTCAAGGGCCGTTTTTCCCAACGAATGGATGCCTTACCGATGCCCCCTAAAACGCGGCCCCAACAGTCTAAGAAATGGGCCAAGAGGAGATTTTCTTTGAGTTCGGCCAACATTTTTTGGGCACTCTCCTCCAATTTGGGAAGGCCTTGGAAGACCGGCCGGTGGTTTTCCGTCCGCAAAAAACTCTCCAATTCCCTGTATTCCAACTGTGGCCAGCGGAAAAAATCAGAGTTCTGAAACAGAAGGCACAGCCCTGCGGCCACCCCCTGAATCTGCCCGTCAAGGCCGGGAAACCTGCGTTCCAGTGCGCGGCGGCCATAAAATAACTGGCCAATCCGGCAATTTTCGATCTCCTGCCAAACGCCGTGAAAGATTCCTCCCAGGGAAACCACAGGGTTTGGCCCCGATGGTGGCCGGGAGTCAAAGACGCAATCGGTTCGCTGGGCAAGCTGTCCCAATCTCTCCATCATGAGTCTCCATACCATAGAAAGAGGAGTCGTGTTAGGCTAGGGGTGGTATGGCCTCTCTCCACCTCAACCCCCACGCTCCCCCTCTGAAAGAATTTCTGCAAAAGGTAAACCTCCAGTGGGAACGGCGGGATTCATCCACCAAATCACTGGCGTGCGCACTGTTTGGCCCCATGCTGGCCCCCATTCCCCAAATTTTTCGAGAGGATGTGGCCTCCCACTCCCCCCATCCCGCCCTGTTTATCGACGGCGGAGTCAGGCATTTGGAACATTTTTTGGCCCCGCCCCTAAAACATTCCCTCGGCCCCTACCTCTCCCTCGGGGACGGGGATTCGTCGCCCTCCCTACTCCATCTGCGCTTTCCGGCAAATAAGGATGTTTCCGACTTGGGCCTAGGGCTTAAAATTTTGGATTTTTTGTCCCTTTCTCCCACAGAACTCCACTTGGCAGGTATGCTCGGTGGAGATCGCGGGCACGAGTGGTGCGGAATCCTGGAAGTGGCCAAATGGCTCGAACGCCGCACCGACAGCGTGGCCCACTTTGAAGAAGAGGTGACCTTGTGCTCCCCCGGCAAATTCCACTTTCACCGCCCAGGCCCTTTTTCCCTGATGTCCCTCCGAGAGGGAACCTCCCACCTAGAAGGAAAAGTCGAGTACTCCCTGTCTCCCCAAAACCCCCTGGCCCCGCTGAGCAGTCACGGCCTGAGCAACCGGGCCACGGGAGAGTGGACTTGGGCGTCCGATCGCGTGGCCCTCTTTTTTTGGAGAACTCCATGACTTCCTCAAAAGCAACTCCCCGCTACCCCATCGTCGACCAAATCCGCGGGCTGGCGGTCATATTGATGGTGGTTTTCCACACTCTCTATGATTTGCGCTGGTTCGGTTACCTCCCCTCCGACTTTCCCATGCGCGCCTTTGCCCAAGTGATCGTCTTCCTCTTCCTCACCGCTATGGGCCTCTCTCTGCCCTTGGCCCATTCCCGCGGCATCCGGTGGCGGAGCTTTGGCAAGAGATCGGCCAAATTGGCCCTCGCCGCCGGGGCCATTTCACTGGCCACCTACCTGCTCTTTCCCACCCGCTGGATTTATTTCGGTATTCTCCACTGTATTCTGGTGTGCAGCTTTTTGGCGCTTCCCCTGATCGGCCATCCTCGGTTAGCGGGACTCTCGGGGGTGCTGATCCTCGTCCCCGCCTTGCTGGGATTCCGCTATCCCTGGATCAGAATGGATCATTCGAGTCTGGATTTCGTTCCCGCCCTGCCCTGGGTGGGCGTCGTCCTGCTCGGCATCTGGTGGCAGGCCCTCGGCCTTCACCGCTGGCGACTTCCCGACTGGAAATTTATGCGGTGGATGGCCTTCCTGGGGCGCTGGAGCCTGTGGATTTACCTGCTCCACCAACCCGTCATTTACGGCCTGATCTACACCCTAAGCAGGTTTATCGCTCTGGCCTGAGGCAATTTCTAACACTGGCCGCCTTGCCTCTTTGGCCAATATGGCCAAAAAATCTATTCCATGAAGATCACTTCTCAAATCGAGCAAACCTTGGGCGGCCTCAAGTTTGCCGTGGCCTTGCTGATCCTCTTTTCCCTGGCCATGACGGTGGGTACTTTCTGCGAAAGCTATTTTGGCACGGAATTTGCCAATCGCGTGCTCTACAAAACCCCGCCCTTTATGGCCCTGCAACTGGCAATGTTTTTGTGCATTTCTTTTGCCGCTTTGCTAAGACTGCCCCCGCGCAAACGGCTCTACGGCTTTTACACCGTCCACGCCGGACTGGTCATCGTTGGCGCGGGGAGTTTTGTCACCTATTACGCCGGCATTGATGGCCACCTGCCCATGGCCCCCCAAACCCCCAGTCGGGATGTCATTCTCGACGACGATGTTCTCAAAATCCACTACCTCGAAGAGGGCAAAGTGGTTTCTTATAATCTGCCCTATACTCCCTTCCCCAAACACATTGATCAGAGTTATCAAAATATCAAAATTCTCGACTACCTTCCCTATGCCGAAAAGAAATTTGGCTGGCGGGAACCCTCGGCGAGGCCTGAGAGTCTATCAGGTGCCCAACATTCGGGAGTCTTTCTGCTGGCCAACCCCAATGTTCAGGAAAAATTCACCCTCTCCCTCCACCCCGAGGCCACTCATTTTAAAAGCAACCTCGACCTTGGCCCCCTCTCCATTCAATACCTCCCCAGCGGCCTGGCCACTTGTTTCGGCCGGGACAACCCCAGTCAACTCATCTTGTGGGACAGTGGGAACCAGCACTGTAGCACTCCCGAAGAGCGCGGGATTTCCATTCAAAAGACGCGGGGTTCGGAGGGAAAGGGCGGCAAACGATTCTTTGTAGTGAGAGAACCCCTCCCCGAAGGAGAAAAAATTTATAGTTTTTTTCCCGATCTCTCCCCCTGGCCCATGGATGAGAATTTCCGCGTCCAGCACCAGGCCTCCTTTCGCGTGTTCAACAAAAAAATGTTTGAGCGCAAACCCTACCTCTTTATCTTTGGAGAACGCGCCGCCTTTTACGACAAAAGCGAAGAAAATTGGCAATCAGTGGCCCTAGAAAAAGGCCGTGCTGTCGATTTGCCCTGGATGGGGTTTGAGTTGACCTTGCTCGACCACCGAAACCGATCGGTTCCCACCCACTATCCCGTCTATACCACTCCGATTCAAAAAAACGGCGAATTTGTCCGCGGGGGCACCCGTGCTGTGCAAATTCAAATTGAGGACAAAACCTACTGGGTCACCCGTGAAACTCCGGTGCGGTTGACGGCAGGTGGCCAACAAATTGGCCTGCAATTGGTCAAATCCAGCTTGCGGCTCCCCTTTGAATTTGTCCTCACCAAATTTAAAATGGACAAGAACCCCGGCACTGACGACCCCGCCAGCTATGAATCTTTCGTCAAACTCTTCACCGAAGATGGCCCCCGCGATGCCCACATTTTTATGAATAACCCCCTCAAATACCAGGGCCTAACTTTTTATCAGGCCAGTTATTCCATTGATGAACAGGGCAATTATTCCAGCACTTTAAGTGTCAACTACGACCCCGGGCGCTTTTGGAAATACCTGGGCTGCCTCATGCTGGTGATAGGTTCCATTTGGCACTACCGCTTAAACCACCGGGCCTCCCCAAAGGCCTCACCCCAGAGGGCCTATCACCCCGCCCCTCTCATTGCCAGGAGTTAGGAGTTAGAGAATGAAATTGAAAATATTGATCCTATCCTTTTTTTGTTTATTTGGCCCATCACTACTGGGCCAATCCGCCGCCCCTTCCCTGCTCTCCACCCTTTGCACCCCCCAACTGGGAACCCTGCCCATCCAACAAAATGGCCGGGCCAAACCCCTGTTGGTGCACGCCCGCGAAGTGATCAAATATTTGACGGGCCAAACTTCCCCTTTGGGCCGAAATCCGGTGGCCACCTATTGCCTGCTCTCCTTTGAACAATTGGGCCTACTCGAACCGCTTCCCCTCACCGCTCCCGTGGAACACTCGGAAGTGCGCTCATTCCTGGAACTGGCAGATGGCGAAAAGGCCATCCCCTACTCCGAACTGGTAGAGCGCACCGAAGACATCCGCCGCCAAATGTTCCTCGCCGAAGAAGAATCGTCCCACCGCAAGGCCCTACAAAAACTGCTCTCACAGGCGGGCCTCTACCGCAATATCACCTCGGGCCAAAACTGGTTTATCCCCGAAGTCACCCCAGAGCAAACCACCTGGTTGCCCCTGGGCAGTTTCTTCACCAAAAACCGAATCGAAGAGGCCCAACGCCAAAATGCGGGCCTTGGTAACACGCAAAGTGGCCCAGCAAACCTCTTCGCCTCCATTCTTCAGACCGCCGCCCAGCGCTTTGAGGACAAACATGGCAAACTCCACCTTTTGGAATACCGTTTTGTGAAGTTGCGCTTGCCCACGGTGGCCATGCTGCTCACCCTGCTCGCCCTGGCGGCACTCACTCTCTGGCGACACCTCCGGGTGGCCATGGCCTTAACCGCCCTCACCGTTGCCGTCCAAATTGCCATCCTCACCATTAGAGTTATCATCTCTGGCCGCGCCCCCATCACCAATATGTACGAAACCGTTTTATTTAGCGGTTTTGGTGCCCTCTTGTTGGCGGCCCTCATTGGATACAGGAAACGGGAAAAAACCTTTCTCTACATGGGCCTGGCCTACAACGCCTGCACCTTGATGATGATGAATTTTGCCACGGGGATGTTAAACGACGGCCTCAATCCCCTGGTTCCCGTCCTGCGGGACAACTTTTGGCTCTCCACCCATGTCACCACCATCATTATGAGTTACGGGGCGCTGGCCCTGTCCTGGGTTTTGGCCAACACCGTCCTCATCCACAAACGCTTTTGGCATCTCTCCCCCAAAGACGAATCCTACTATTCCGGCCTGGCCTACACCTGCCTCAAATGCGGCACCATCATGCTGGGGGCAGGCATCATCCTGGGCGGAGTTTGGGCGGACTATTCCTGGGGCCGGTTTTGGGGTTGGGATCCCAAAGAAACTTGGAGCCTGATCGCCTTTTGCCTGTACATGGCCATACTCCACGGCCGCTATACCAATTGGATTCCCCCCCACCGCTTTATGTCCTGGACGGCCGCGGCCTTTCTCTCTATTTTGATGGCCTGGTTTGGAGTCAACTACATCCTGGCGGCGGGACTCCACAGCTACGGCTTTAGCGAGGGGGGCGCGGTCTTCTTAGGCTCGGCCTTCGCCGCCCAAATTGGCATCCTGCTGGCCACTCACACCGGCAAGAGACAGGCCATAGCAAATCGCCAGGCCTCAGGGGCCTAAAGGTATTCCTAACTAGAACTAAAGAATATAGTGACTAAAAACCACGCGATCGCCCCTTTGATCAAAAGGCCCACTGTGGCCGTGGTGCTAAAAGCTGTCCCCAGGATCAATTCCTCGCTTCGACTGTACTGGAGAGATTCGCTGCTTTTAACTATATTTTGAGAGAGTATTTCGATGAAGTTTAAATCCGATTCCAACTCATCGGCCGCTTTGGCCACAATGCGATCGACTTCCGCCAAGGCCTCTACTTCCAACTGTGCCTCTGTGGCAGTTCGTTTGAGCACCGCCAAGAAATATTCCGCATTGGCCACAAATTTGAGTTCATGGGATTTTTTATCCTTTATTTCTGAATAATAAACATTTTCAAAATCGCTGCGGTATAAATTGAGGTTGTCCACAAACCGTTTGAGAATGCCAGAAGTCGCCTCCACTCCCAGGCCCTTGCGCACTTCCCACAAAATATTGGACAGAAAAAGAGAATCAAAGTGTTGATTTTTATGCTTGATCACATTGTCCAAACTGAACAATGTTTCACTCTTACCAACAATAAAATAAGATGCCTTCCTGTCAACATCTCTCGCAAATGTACCATCACCCAACAGATTCGTCCCTATTCTGGGGTTCCCCGATTGGTGAACCACAAAAAAATCGGCCAGGGCCTCTTGTATGGTCGTGCCTTGTTTGTGAAAGGCCTGTGTACCGTAAGTATAAAGCACAAAAGCGTGGGCCCGTTCGTGCAGAAGAATAGTCCCATCTTCGACAACTTTGGGTAAAGATTGCCGTCTCAAAGGTTCATCTATGGCCGTCACAATTTGCAACTTCCCCTTCCACAGATTAAAAGCTGGAACACCTATCATGTATGTATCTTGATGCCTCGAAAATGCACGCCTATTAAAGAGAACAAACCGACTCGATTTTGGCCCCACAAACCCCAAACTCTCCAAATGGTGATCAAAACCATTCAATTTTTCCGCCAAAGTTTTGGCCATTCCCTTAAACGAATCGGCGTTTTTGAGAAAACCGGCGACCTCACCCCCTGGCCAAGAGGCCAATTTTGTTGCGGGAACATACATAAATCTGCCTATTGGCATTGACATAAGGGGCAGTAATAATCCGCCTAAAGCAGATTTCATAAGTTCGGCACAAGTGAACTTCGCACTGATCGTTGCGGGAGTGATAGACAAAATCACCAAAAAGGATACTGTTAGCTTGAGAATTTTCAGTTTGCCCGCTCTCATGTAAACTTGTTTATACCTATCAAGGGACTTTGACCACTCATTCTTTACCATCCCACGCATTTACACATAGCATTATTTCAAAACAGGCCAAAAATTACACGATTGGAGAAAATGATTGCGTTTCGTGGGAAGTCCTCCTATAAGCACCAAAAGAAATGTAAAAAAAAGACTCATCGCATAAAAAAAACAATGAAAACCTTAAAAACTTTAGGCCTTCTCGCATTCCTCTTAGCACTCTTTGTAAATTCTCTGGCCATGGCCCAAAAACCGAGTTGCCGGGAGTTTCTCAATATCATCCTAACCAGCTTTATACCCAGTGAAGGAATACCGGAGGGTAAATTGACTTTTGCCTCGGGTAGGCCCTTGGCCTCCTGGCCAGTCGTTGAAATTGAAGGTTTCGTCCAACACCCTCATATCTACCGAGAGGCCATCACAACGCTGACTGAAAAAATGCACGACTTTGATCGGCATCTGTCGGATTTAGGGTTTGAACTGCCCGAATCCACCCGTTTCGTCATTTTCGATAAAAAACCGCTATGGCCTCGGGCCTACACACTCATCGCTTTACGAAAACCAAGGTGGAATTGGCGCAAAGGGTGGCAAATGGTAGTGCTCATATCCCCGCCCGAATTTATTGGTGGCCCTACCTCCATCATGCAAGAACCATCTATTTTCCTGCACGAACGCACTCACAGTTTGCTGTTTCGGTACTATAATCCAAACACCTTTGTCAATTTATCTCAATCAATACATGAGGCCCTGGCCGACTTTTTTCCCGCTCACCAATTGGACAGGCCTTCCTATAAAATTGGTGATACATCGGATGTAAGAAATATAGAGGAAAAAATATTTTACCAAAAAAACTCCACCCAACTTCAACACAATTTTGGGATCAATCGTTATACAGACTCCATCCATTATTCCAATGCCCTGTGGGAAACACGCAAAGCACTCGGTGCACCTACTCTTTCCCCTCTGCTTAAAAATTTTGTGGACAACCTCAATCTTTACCGCCACAGCTTTATCACAATGAAGGAAAAAGTTGGCATCAAAATAAGCAGAAAGAGAAAGCGAAGGGAGGCAATCATAGAGTTGGAGTATTTTTTGGCCGTTCTCAAAAGAACTGTTGCAGATGCCAAAACTGAAGAAGAAATATTCAAAGTGGATCAAGTCATCAACAAAATTGCCGAAGAATTGGAACTAAGGCCCAAACGCATCAACCATATTGCTGAAAATATATCTAAGGGCGAAAATGGCATTTACAACACCAAGGGAATAACCGGCAATATCATCTTTGCCAGCATTGAGCCTCTCGTATCGCCAGTATTAGATGGAATTGTATTAGGTGGATTAGGCATTTCCATTCTCATTTTATTGAGAGCACTTCAACTCATTATCTCAGGCCTTCTATGAATGTGTTGAAGTCCTCATGCTTTACTGCATTTTTTTTAACGCTTTTTTTGAATCCTGTGGCCGCTACTGAAATGCAAAATTGTCGAGAGGTTTTAAAGCAACTTTTCCACTTTAATCTAAGAAAGAATATATCGACAAGTATGCTCAACAACAAATTGATGTTCTCCTCGGGCAAAATTTTGGCCTCTTATCCGGGCATTGAAATCGAAAGTTTTATAAAAAATACCGATCTCAATATTTATAAAAAAGTGGCCCAACTTTTAGCGGAAAAAATACGCGTCTTTGATCAACACCTCTTGGATTTGGGTTTTCGTGTACATGGCACCACTCGAATCGTCCTTTTGGATAAACAACCGGCGCATTTGCAATATACTGGTGCATTTTTTCACGACCTCATCTTGAATTGGCAGCAAGGCCTACAGGCCGTTGTCGTTGTGGCCAGTCTAAAACCGGGAGTGCATGGGATACTCCTGATCATGAGTAAAGATGCCTCCCTTTTCCTGCACGAACGCGCCCATAATTTTTTACACCATACCTACGGCCAAAACTCCTTTATAAGTACCACAGCTATACAGGAGGCGCTGGCCGATTTCTTGCCCTCCCACACATTGGGATTGCTCATCCAGAAAAAACCCGTACTCAAAACCAATAATAAAACCGCCACAATAATAGATTTAGAAAAACTCAAAACGGGCACTATAATCCAAACTCAAGAACAGAATTTCGGAACTAATGCCTATATTGATTCCATCTATTATTCCAATGCTTTATGGGAAACCCGCCAGGCCCTAGGCAACGAGAGTTTTTCGACTTGGTTCAAAACTTTTGTGGATAACCTCGACCTTTACCGCGATAGTTTTGTCACCTTGAAACAGTGGGAACTAAAAACAACAAATTACCAGGATAGAGCAAAAGATGAATTAGAGTATTTTTTGGCCGTCCTCAAAAGAACCATTACCGATGTTAAAGAAAAGGAAGATGTGACCAAAGTTGATCGTGTTATTGCCAAAACTGCCGACAAATTGGAATTGGATTTAAATAGGATTGGCCACATTTCCCAAGTTCTTTCAAAAAATGAAGACGGCATCCACAGTTATGACCACGAAGCTGAAATGAAAAGAGCACTTATCAACGGTGTCTATATTATACATGAGCATGAATTTAGATTTACCCTTGCGCTGTTATTGGCCTATTTCATCTACCAAGAAATGAACTCCGAGAACTCAAATTAATGCGGCCAAAATTTTCAGGCCTTTCATTTCGCCTGGCCTCGAAGCAACTTTTTCAAACATACTCCTCCCGCCCTTTTTCCGAGAGGATCAATTTACCCTCGTCAACCATTCTGCGCACCACGCTCATAACCCTTTCTTCGGCCTCATCGACCAGGGACAACTTTTGGGGAGGGCCATTTAAAATGTCCTCAATTTCGGCACTCATCCTCGAAGAAACCTGACTCAAGAAAAAAGACCGCAACTCCGCACTTCCCCGCCGCAAGGCCAAGGCCAAATCGTTGATTTGAATTTCCCGCAAGAGTTCCTGCAACATGCTGACCGTGAGAAATTTCAGGTCTTCCAAAATCACCATATTTTGCCGGAGTTTTTCGGCCAACTCGGCATCTTGCTGTGTAATGAGGGCCAGCACCTGCTCTCTCTGCACAGGTCTGAGGGCCGCTAGCATTTTGGCCGCTTCCCTAATCCCCGCTTTGAGCATCCCGCTCTCCAGGTTGCGCCACCTGTTGGGCCACCCAATCGCCAAAAGGGCGGTGAACATAGTCCCAGGGCAAGGCCATCAAACAAGGGCACTGGTAGGGATGGCATTTCAAAATGTATTTCTCCAAAGCGCCAAGGCGTTGCCGAACCGTTTTTATGATCAATGGAGTTTCCCGCTCTTGTCTAACTTCGCCATCCCATTCGTAAAAAGAAATCACTTGGGCACCGACATTCACACAAGCGGCCAATTTTTCCCGAATCAAGGCCTCGGCCAATTCCAGGGCCTTTTCCCGATCAGGCAAAAGTGTATAGACGCCAACCACTTCGGCCGCAGAATTTTCTGGTATCATAAAACTATGCCCCTTCCCAAAGTCTTTCCGATTTTGATCATACTTCTCGCCATTTTGGCCACCCAAACCGTGCGGGCCGCCCGATGGGCCACTGTGATCAAATCCTATGCCATTGTCTACGCTGACTACCAGCTTACTGGCCCCATTGGCAAACTCCCGCGAGGCCAGCGCATCCGCGTCGGCGAAGTCAAAAGGAAGCATCGCACCATCCTGCCCATGGCACTCAACGGGCAACTGGCCTGGATCAAAATTGCCGATATTCAACTCGAAGGCACTTCCACCAGGCCAGAAATTGAATCCCAAAAAATTGTCGAGCGCAATGTGGACGAAATCGTCGGCACCTCAGACCAGAAACAAATCGATGTTCTCACGGAAAATAACTTTCTTCTGTTTCGCTACGGAACACTCGCCAGTATTCGCTTGGGTGGAGTTAATACCCTTCCTTCATCCGGCACCAACTACGAATTTCAAAATGAAGACAAGGAAAGTAAGAGTTTGTCTCTATTCCTGGACCACAAAAACCCTTTTGGTAAATGGCACTGGGGACTGGGACTTGATTACCTGGAATGGATTCCCAATCGGCGGTTTATCAAACCCTCACCGTGAGAAGTAACTTGGCCTGGGTACCATTCCAATCGCACCTCATTTCCACAGAGGTGTTTGGTGGACTCCTCTTTTCGGGAGACTACCGCATCACTTTTAAGGGGGGAGAACAATACCAAGGCATTCTCTATGGAGTTGAGTACGGTGTGATGGCCAGACTTTTTCCCCAGAGCAAATTTGGAGTGGCAGCGGGATTGAGTTTTTTCACTGTTGGATTGAGTGGACTCCGCCAAATGGAAAACCCCACCGGCGACAACACCACCCGCCTCACCAGTTTTCACAGTGCTCAAGTTTTTGCTGGCCTCACCTACCGCCTCTAGCAAAATTCACCATTTAGGCCATCTTTTAGTTTTTGTAAGATAGAGAAGAATGATGGGCCAAAATGCGCAATTGGTGTGCTTTTCCTTCCGGTGCTAAAACAAAGGTGTAATCGGCATCGCTAGTTTCACCGTTGGCAAAAACAAACTGGTAGTGCCCCAGCAAAACCGCTGCATTTTCCATTTCTCGCACCCATCCCTCTCCAAAATGAACGGCGGTAATGCCCTTTTTTAAAAAACCGCTGTCACCAATTCCGCCACCTGTAAAATACGACTGAATGGCAGTGCGCTGGTCACGAATTTGATCCGACAGGGTGGGTTTTAAAAGGGCGCTGGGAGAGTAAAGGGCCATGACTTGCTCGATGTCGGCCGCCACGATGGCCCTGGCCCAACGCTGTTTAAATTCTTCAATCTCAACTTCGCCGATCACTTTGGCCCCCTACAAGGTCAAAACTCAAGGCCCAATCCCACTTTGATGGCGGTGTGCTCATCATCGTCGTCAGTCCAATCCCGACTGACAAAAAGTTTGTCCACAAATTTAAACTTGGGAGACTCAAAATGCCAACTGGCCCCCACTGTCCTCATGGAAAAAGAACCACCTTCCTCGGAAGACCAAGACTGTATTCCCAGGCCGGCCCAAAGGTGCAATGCTCTCCACAAACGGTAGCGAATACGGCCCAAAGCATGATAAGTCCAAAAAACTTCTTCTGTGACTTCCTCTCGGGTTTCTTCTATCACCTTGAGTGTGTGGCCTCCCAAACGCCCCTCCAAACGCCACCTTGCTCCCAAAGACATCCAGGGAGTCCAGGCAAGGCCAAAGGCCGAAGTTTCATTCGCTTCGAGATCGGACACCTTGACCCCTGCAATTTCCAAGGCCATCCACTTGCGAGTTCGGCCAAGTTCCCCCGATTCGGACAGCGTTCTCTGCGCACCCTCTTCCCCATCCTCTTCGTTTTCGTCGTCTTCTTCGTCCTCTTCATCCCAATCTTCTTCCCCTGCTTCCAACGGCGCTTCCGGTTCATCAAAAACTTCGTCCAGCGCGGCGAGTTCCCGCTCGGAATCTTGAACGGCATCAAGTTTGGGTACTTGGGGCAATTCTTTTGGCGGTTCTTTTGGCAATTCCTCTGGCAATTCTTGCGGTGGCGATTTCCGAGGAAGCTCTTTAAGAGGTTCTTTGAGCGGTGGATGCACGGGCCTGGCCTCGGCCACCTTGTGCACCGAGAGCAGGGGCGTTTTAAAAGGTTCCCGCGAAAAAGAGATTTGCAAGGGGACAGTGCTGCGGGGGAGATTTTCCAACTCCCGCAACAAGCGCCTTGTTTGAGTGATACGGGAAAAATCCCGTCTAATCAGGCGGCAATCGTATTGTATTTTGCACTGACTTTGCCCGCCTCCCACTCTCTGACACTCCCAGTTTCCCATTTGGGCCGGTATAGTAAAACCACGGCAAAAATCTACATTTCTGGCCATTGCCAATTCGGCCTGTTTTCGATGGGTGCGAATGGCCGAAGTTGGGCCTTCAATGGTGACTTGAAAAGGTATGGCCCAGGCAGGCCATCCAACTATGGCCAAGAAACAGGCCCAAAATGTTTTTCTCAAACGCCAAATCCTAGCTGGAAGATAATTTCTCCTTACCACCATGATAAGCGAAAATGGCGCAAAGAAGCAATTTTAGAAAGTTATGGCAGTATTGAGTTGGGCCACAAAAGAATTGCTCACACTATTGGGAGTGTCAGAATTGGTGTAGGCAAAATAGTCCCCAGTAAAGAGCAGGCCAAAGGCACCGCCCACCGAAATTTCACTATTCCACAAATAGCGAAAATTGACATCAAATTCTTGGCCCAAGTTTTTTGATTGGCCATAATTTGCCTCAAAGCGCTTACTGGTCGAGTGGTTGTAGGCAAATTCCCCCGCATTGGCCACTTCGTTGGCCCTGGCCCAAATCAAAGCGGCGTCCCAAATCCAACTTCCCGTTTCGTAAGTTAGGCCCAATTTCAAGTAAGTGGCGTTGTGAATATAACTGTCGTACACACTGCGGGGGTATGGCCTATCGGGATTGCCTATGGCCCGCAAATTGTAGCGAAAGAGCAAATTGGCAATTTGATAGTTGGGATTCAAATACATGGCCGAGAAATGGGTACCCGACCCATCCCCTCCCGAAACACTGCCACCATCCAATCCCAACTTAAATTGTTCATTCAATTCCAAGTCCGATTCAAAAATAATCGCCTTGGCCTTGTAATGCACACTGGAAACGGTGGGATTGTCGGGGTTAAGCAGCGTCCCTATGTGCCCACTCATAATGGGAATCTCAACGCCCAATTGCAAAGGCCCAAATTTCTTGCGAAAAAAGAGGTCGATCAACTTGGTATCGGTCTGCCCAACCGAGGCGAAGGCCTGTTCGCCATCGACGCTGCCCGAACTACCAGGAATGGGAATATCCCCGGTCAAATCGTAGTCGAGGGCAAAGGGTGCACTCTGTTTAACCGAGTGGAGAAGACCGAAACTTAAATCCCGCTCAACATTCTGATAGACCACAGCGACACCCATTTCCCTGGTTCGGGTGGCCTTACTGAGAGAATTTTCCCGCCCCTGCCGCGACCAAAAGGCCTCTATGCCAATTCCTCCAATCTTGACCTTGGCGCTAATACCGTCCCGCGTAAAAGAAAACCGATCCCAGCTTCCCTCTCCACTATTAACCACTGCGCCAAGGCCGTAGTGGGCCGAGTGCCTGCCGAGAACATAAGTGGCCACATCGGAGTAGAGTTCGACAAAGAGCTTGTCCAGGGCCAAAGTTTCGCCACCGCTAGAAAACTGGTACGGGTACAAAGCGTCGCCAAATCCCCGTTCCAAAGTTTGAGAGTTGTTGTCACCGAGAAACCTGCCACGGGCGTAACCCAAGGAAAATTCGCCTCCAATAGTGGCCGCGTCGTTGATGATGAGCGTAGGTTCAAGGCGAAAAAGCGCGCTTTGCCAATTTGCGTTAGTATGGTTCCCGGCCCCCAGGGGCACTTCTTGCGTACCCCGGCCATTGGCATTGCCCGACTGGGAATCGTCCACTTCTTTTTCGATCCGCCGGTAGTTGTCTATGCTAGTGGTGTCAAAACCTAAAACCCCGTGCCAGTCGATGGGCATGGCCAAAGTGGAAAAAGACGAGAAGAGGTAACAACAAGCGGACGGGAAAAGGAACTTGAGATTCAATCGAATTTTCACCAAAAACTCCTCAAAGGCAAGGCAGCACTGTAAACTTACCCCAGTGGCCTTCCCGCCGTCAAAATAAAAATGCCTCCCCATCTTGACAATTCTCGGTGAAATTGGCCATATTGCAGAATCGGATTTATGGGGTGTCGACAAGTGGCTAAGTCAGCAGATTTTGATTCTGCCATTCGTAGGTTCGAGTCCTACCACCCCAGCCATTTGCTCCCATCATTGGCCTTGTTATGAAGCGAATTGTCCTGGTTTCCGGAAAATCGAATCAAGAACTGGCCAACAAAATCTCCGATTTTCTCAATGTGGCCCTGATCGACCCCAAACTCACCTGTTTTGCCAACGGGGAAATTTTCTGTGAGATCGAAAAAAATGTCAGGGGTGCCGATGTCTTTGTCATCCAAACTCTGCACCGTCCGGTCAACGACAATTTAATGGAACTTCTGATCGTGATCGATGCCCTCAAGAGAGCATCGGCGAGTTCCATTACCGCCGTCCTCCCCCACTACGCCTACGCCAGACAAGATCGAAAAGTGAGGCCGCGCACTCCCATTTCCGCCAAATTGGTGGCCGATCTCTTAACCACGGCCGGTGCCACCCGGGTCATCACCATGGATCTCCACGCTGGCCAGATTCAGGGTTTTTTCAACATTCCCTTCGACAATATCTACGCCAGTCCAGTTCTGCTCAACTACATTGAAAGTCAAATTATCGCCGAAAACACTGTCTTTGTCTCCCCCGATGCCGGTGGAGTGGAAAGAGTCCGCTATTACGCCAAAAAACTTAAATCTGATATAGCGATGATCGACAAGCGCCGAACCGGCAAAAATGTCGCCAAGGCGATGAATGTCGTGGGGGATGTTCAGGGTAAGGAATGTGTCATCGTGGACGATATTATTGACACTGGCGGAACACTCATCGAGGCCTGCCAAACACTGCGCCATCATGGGGCCACAAAAGTTTACGCCTGTGCCACCCACCCCGTCTTTTCCCCTCCCGCCCTCAAGCGAATTGCCCAAAGTGATGTCCTCGACCAAGTTATTGTCACCGACACCATCCCCATCGACCCCGAGGGAAATTCGATTTCCAAAATCAAAGTCCTCTCCACCGCCGAATTGCTCTCCAAGGCCATTCACCGGACTTTTAATAATGATTCGGTTTCTTCCCTTTTTATTTAAACCTGTGGCAACTCCTCACACCCAATTGATCGTCGGCCTTGGAAACCCCGGACGCCAATACTGCGACACTCTCCACAACATAGGTTTTAAAGTCCTCGATGCCCTTCCCTTCCCCCTGGTTTGGAAGAGCAAATTTAAGGGGGAATTGGCCCAGCATGCCCACCAGAAAGACCCCATCTTCTTTTTAAAACCGCAAACCTATATGAATTTGAGCGGTGAAAGTGTCGCCCGTTGTGCCCATTTTTATAAAATTCCCCCCTCTCAAATTGTAGTGGTTCACGACGAGGTAGACTTCCCTTTTGGCAGACTGCAATTGCGCCCCGGCGGCGGCCTGGCCGGACACAACGGCCTCAAATCCATCGCCGGGCAACTGGGAACCCGTGAATTTAAAAGGCTCCGCATGGGAGTGGGAAGGCCCGAACACGGCAGCGTCTCCGATTATGTCCTCTCCCGCTTTTCCCCCCAACAAAATGCCGTTCTGGACGAATTTATCAAATTGGCCTGCCAGGCCTTGGAGAGTGTACTTCAAAATGGCCTCGAAGAAGCGGCCAACCACTTTAATAAAAAAGGTTTGTTGGATGAGTCTTAACTGCGGCATCGTAGGCCTTCCCAATGTGGGAAAATCGACCCTTTTTCAGGCATTGACCGCTGCTCCCGCAGAAATTGCCAATTATCCCTTCTGCACCATCGAACCCAATGTTGGCATCGTCAATGTGGCCGACCCCCGACTCTACCGCCTGGCCGAAATTATAAGGCCGAAACGCACGATTCCGGCCACCATCGAATTTGTCGATATTGCCGGCCTGGCCAAAGGCGCTTCCAAGGGGGAGGGCCTGGGCAACCAATTCCTGGATCACATCCGGCAAGTCAACGCCATCGTGCATGTCGTGCGCTGTTTTGACGATCCCAATATCGTCCATGTCCACGGCCGCATCGACCCCGTTGACGACATTTCTTGCATCAACTTGGAATTGGCCATGGCCGATCTCGAAGTGGTCGAGAGAAAATTGCAAAACATTCCCAAGGCACTCAAGAGTCAAAATAAGGAAATCAGTTCCAGGGCCAAACGCCAGAGGCCAATTTGCGAAAGGCTCAAGGCCTGCTTGGAAGCGGGAAAATCGGCCGGTGAAGAAGGCCTTGCGCCGGAAGATTTGGAAAGCATTAGGGAACTCAATCTGATCACCCTCAAACCCGTCCTCTATCTGTGCAATGTCGACGAAGAAACTTTGGCCACAAACGACGAAGAAAACCCGCACCTCAAAGCAGTTGCGGAATATATTGCCCCCCAAAAGGCACAATACCTCAAAGTCTGTGGAAAATTTGAATCGGAAATTGCTGGCCTGGAAACCGGGGAAGAAAAGCGGGAATTTTTAAATGCCGCCGGCATCGAACACTCGGGCCTAGACCAACTCACCAAGGCGGCCTACCAAATGCTGGGACTCAAGACTTATTTTACCGCCGGTGCGGAAGAAGTGCGGGCCTGGACTTTCAAGGCCGGTTCCAAGGCCCCCCGTGCCGCGGGAATCATCCACACCGATTTTGAAAGGGGATTTATCAAGGCGGAAGTTTTCCACTGCCGGGATATTTTTGAACTCGGTTCGGAAAGCAAAGTTAAAGAAACGGGACGGCTCAGGATCGAGGGCAAAGATTACCAAGTCGAAGACGGGGATGTCATTCTCTTTCGCTTTAATGTGTAACTGGTGTGCTCAGCACAAAATCTGCAAACCATGAAAATTATTAAAGTTGGCAAAATCGTAAAAGCACTTTACAATGGCCCATTCAGTAACTTATAGCGCAAGAAGGATGTATGAGATTTTTCCCAATTTTCTCTTTTGGCCTTTTTCTCTTTTCCCTCGCCGCCCCCATCGCCGGTTTTGTCTCGGTCTGCGAGAGGACGCCCCAAATTCGGGACGCCATCATTACCGCAATATTTCAAGTTCCCATTCTCTCTGCCACAACCGCAGTTTATTCCCCCAAAACTGGAGATTTGTCTTGGTACATAGATTGCATGAAATTACAGGCAGAACATTTGAAATTTATCAAACGCCTCTATATAAAGGGAAACATTGAGGAACTGCGCCCCGGCGACTTCGGCGGACTGGTTAATTTAGAAGAACTCGATCTCAACAGCAGGGGCCTTAAAAAAATTCCCCGAGGTATCCATTTCCCCGACAGCATCACCACTCTTAACCTGAGTTACAACTATGGCCTCCAGGCCAATTATGAAGAGATATTAAAACAAATGCCCAATTTAGAAGTTTTAAAGATCAATCACCTTGAAATGCCTCAATTGCCCAGTTTTAGAGAAAATCCAAAGTTGCGCATTTTAGAGGCCAAGTACAACCGAGGAACCTCCAATAAAGTCGGGTTTGTGCTCAAAAACCACTTTCAGTGGAATAAAAACCTGCAATACATTGATTTGAGTGGCATTTATATGGTTAAAGTTCCCGATGGCCTTTTTGATGGCCTAGAACAACTGAAAGCACTTAAACTCGCACACTGTCGCATAGAAACATGGGATGACACCACCTTAAAAGATAATGTGAATTTACAAGTTTTTGATATTCAACATAATCGGCTTAGAAAATTTCCAAGAGTCAAATCACATAAGTTGCAAGAAATTTATGTCGATGGAAATCCTATATCCTCTATTCCCCCTGGCCATCTCAAGCATAGCGGCCATCAATTGAGAATTTTATCCGCCTCGAACACGAGAATCACCGAATTTCCATCGAGATTATTTTTCTTCATGCCCAATCTGGAAAAATTGCTTCTCGACCACACCTTCATAGAGGCCCTTCCCAAAAGTGACCCTCCACCATCTTCTCTAAAATATATTTCTCTGGAGGGAACTCCCGTTATCGTTCCCCGCCGTGGATGGCCCACCAAAGACTTTGCAAGCGGAACTTCCTTTTCACCATATTCTTCAGACCAGAAATTTATCAAAATCGGTGCCTCTAATATGTCGGTGTGTAGAAGGATTATAGACGCTATTTTTTAAAATTAGTAAAAAACCGCTCGGCCATACGGCAAGCGCGGACGCGGTGGGAGTGCTCTTTTTTCCACTCGGGCATCATCGCCAAAGTTTTGCCCGACTCTACTCCTTCGGGTATAAAAACGGGATCGTAACCAAAACCGCCTTCCCCGGCCAAACATTGGGCCATTTCTCCCTTTAAACGCCCTTCAAAATAAAAAATCTCGTCGGGGCAGAGATAAAAACACAGCACGCAGGTAAAAAAAGCGCTGCGACCCTGCGATTCTTTGCCCTCCAATCTTTGCAAAAGCAGTTCTGCCCGTTCTCTGTCGTTTAATCCCTCTCCTCCAAACCGCGCCGAATGAATCCCCAACTCTCCAGGCAGGGCCTCCACTGTCAGGCCCGAATCATCGGCCACCACGGGGGCCTTCAGTTTGTGATAATAGGCCGTTGCTTTGAGCAGGGCATTTTGAGCAAAACTTTGGCCAGTTTCTTCAATTTCAATTTTTTCAGGCGCGGCCCGAAGGGCCAATATTTGAGGGTTAAAAAATTCCGTCAACTCGTCGGTTTTGTGCTGATTACCACTGGCAAAAAAGAAAT
Organism: Bacteriovoracaceae bacterium; assembly: GCA_965243145.1. GTDB lineage: Bacteria > Bdellovibrionota > Bacteriovoracia > Bacteriovoracales > Bacteriovoracaceae > CBDBLK01. The sequence goes on along the minus strand of CBDEUB010000002.1, from coordinate 2,002,512 downwards.
TTAAGGCCATAAACTATTTTTTTAAAACCCTGTTTTGCTCTTCAAAAACAGACTTCAAAGCAACTTTTGCCGTTTCTAACAGAGCAGTTAATTGTTCCCCGGAAAAAGGATTTTTTTCGGCGGTTCCTTGAATTTCGACAAATTTCCCCGACTCGGTCATCACGATATTCATATCCGTCTGGCAAGCGCTATCTTCCTCATAATTTAAATCGGCAATGATTTTTCCCCGTTGATCGATGCCCACACTCACTGCCCCGATCTGCTCTAAAATGGGGTCTTCTGTGAGAATATTCTCCGCCATCAATTTTCTGGCCGCCATTTTGAGGGCCACATAGGCACCCGAAACCGAAGCGGTGCGAGTGCCCCCGTCGGCAACCAAAACATCGCAATCCACCATGAGTGCACGCTCTCCCAATTTGTCGAGATCGGCGATAGAACGCAAAGACCGCCCAATCAAGCGTTGAATTTCGTGGGTTCTTCCCTTGACCTTAAACCTTTCGCGGGAAGTGCGCCCGCGAGTCGCACCGGGCAACATGGAATATTCGGCACTAATCCATCCCCGCCCCTGGCCTTTCATCCAAGGCGGAACCGATTGCTCAAGACTGGCAGTAATGTGGATTTTAGTTTGGCCAAATTCGACGATGACGCTTCCCGCAGCATAGGGGTTCATTCCTTGGGACATTCTTATCAAACGGGGTTTTTGCCTTATAATGAGCGACATAAAAAATCCTTGTTGACAATCAAAGTGCGCCATTCAGTGTTACCTTAATGTAACTTAAAAGACAAAGAGTACCCCATGTTTCAAATCCATCTCGACGAATGTGACTCCACTCAGGAATATTTCAAACAAAACTGGAAACAATTTCAGGCCCATCATCCCCACGAAACCCATTTTGTCGTCTCCACAACAAATCAGGCCAAAGGCATCGGGAGGCGCAAGGCCACCTGGACGCATTTTAAGAACAATTTGGCCTTCAGTTTTAACATCCAGGCCCATGCTCAAATGACTCTGACTTCACTGGAAATGGGCGTCCTGCTGTGTTTCTATTTCCAAAAAAACTTTGGAATCAAACCCTACCTCAAATGGCCCAACGACCTGATCAACCAAAAAAGGGAAAAACTGGGAGGACTTTTATGCCACCTTTTAAAAGAAGATACCGTGGTGGTGGGGTGTGGCCTCAATCTCTCCATGGAAGAAAGCGAAAAAAAGGATTACTCCTATAAGTTGCCCCCCGGGGGCCTTCTTGCCCACCCTCCAACCCATCCTCAATTTAAAAAAACTTTGCCCTATAAAATCGCCCAATTTATTCAGCACAACCGCCTCTCGCAAAAAGAAATTATGGAAGAATGGCCCGCCTTTTGTGGCCATCTTCACGCCCGGGTTCAAATAGGGGATCAGGCCAACATGCAAGAAGGCCTATTCAAAGGAATCGGCCCCCAGGGAGAGGCCCTCTTGGAAATACTGGAACCCTGTTCAAGTGGCCAATCTATTTCTGTACTGAGCGGGAGTCTCTATTTTCTCGATCCCATCACTTGATGCTACCTATTTGCGGGCATCACTTGACAAGTTTTGAATTTCCTCACGAATGAGATTTTCTGCCAAATTGGGGATCACATCCCAAGCAACTTGTTCAATTGATTCTTTAATCTGTGCCCTAATCGTTTCTTCAATGAGAGGTTCCAGGGCCATTTTGAGTTTTTCAACGATGCGATCCTCATTAAGGCCCTCGCTGATACCTTTATGAAAAGATTCTGCCGAATCGGCCTTAGATTCAATAACCGGGATTTCACTTCCAGGGTCTTCCTCGTAGCTATCAGGTTCTTCTTCAGCGGCATTTTCTTGAGAAAGAGTATTCTTCAAATCTATATTTGTCGTCCAGAAATCCTCAGTGCTTATATCATTTTCGATAAGATTTTCAAATTCCCTGCTGTGGGGATCATTTTCCGAAGCATCAAAATCCTTACTCTCTTCATTGGTGGTATTGTCTTCTTGGGTCAGTTCACTGAGAGAAGTCAATTGAGGAGAATTCTTTTTTTCATCTGCCATTGATGCCATATCCGGGTACTCCAAATCTGCTTGATTGGGAAGCACAACCGATTCTTCCTGGCCATCTATAATCTCTGGAACCTCCATGCCCCAACCTTTGAGTTCTTTATCGAGAACATCATCGGAATCGCCTTGGCCCACTTTTTCCGAACCTGATCTGTTTTGTAATTCCTTGGGCAATTCTATTTTAGTATTGGTATTAAATTCAATCACATTTTCAGTTGCAGGAGGGTCGTCAACAACCCATTCGTCATCGGAAGTAGCATTAAGGTCTTGTCCTGTAAGTTTGTAGCATTTTTCAACAAATTCTTCCGAGTCAAAAGGTTTGATGATGGTATCATCAATCCCTGCTTCAGAAGGCGTTATATTCTCCGGAGAGTCAAAACTGGTCAACATGGCAATAATTTTCGAGGAAGGCATTTTTCCTTTGATCAAGCGGGACAATTGATGGCCATCTCGCTCTCCACTAAGAGAAAAATCTAACAAGATGAGATCAAAGGGTTCCCCCTCTAAACACTCAATTAATTTTTCTTCTGATGATACTTGAATTAATTGATAATCAGTATTGGACAAAGTAATTTCAATGACTTTTTGAACCGTGGGACTATCATCAGCAACCAATACTTTTAAAGACATAAGCTACTCCACTATTATTATTTTTACCAAAAGTTAAAGAATTAGCAAATGTGAACAGAAGAAAAATCAAAACTGCAGTATCAGAGCACTTTGGTTGTCTAAATTTCCGCGAGAATTATTGAGATCAAAGATGGCCTGTGTTTTATCTTGCATGAATTTGCTATCTCCTTGAAGAATGTGTTTCAATTCATCGTAATCCAATCTGGAATAAGCACCGTCGGTCAAAAGAACCAGCTTGTCTCCCTCATCCGGCCGTATTTCTTTAATATTGACATGAAGGTCGTCAAAGAGTCCGAAAGCACTCAACGGCGTTGTATGAAAATGACGGGTAAAGGAATCTCTTGCTAAAAACTCAAAACTATCAGGAATACAAATCGGTTTTAAATTTCCCTTGCTATAGAGACAGGCCACACAATTTCCCACCGAGGCCAGAGTTAAAATATTTTCCGATTGTGATGCTGCTAAGACACTCGCCCCTCCCCTCTCTCCCATATCTTTCTCTTGATTTTGCTTTTTCAATACAGAATGGGCGTAGTTCATGGAATTAATAAGAGCATTTCCTTCTAAAATATACTTATGTGAGTAAAAAAACGGCATGGTTGCGTCGGGGTCACTGCCAATTTTTCCATAAAACTTTTTAATATTTTCTTTAATTTCACTCACCGCCTTATCACCCACGCCCGATCCTCCAAAACCATCCAAAATCAAATAAAGATTGTTTTTTAAGTCAACTTCGACAGAATCTTCATTGATCTGCAAATAAGGGCCTTGTTGAGAGTGCGCCGAATATCTTTTAAGTTTGAGCATCATCAATCCAAATATTCTTTTAATTTGTGAGTGGCCTTTTTGTAATACTTGCTATCGGTAGGAGAAATTTGTTGCACTTCTTGAAATTTCTCCTTGGCCTCGCTAAAAAGACTCAAAGATTCGGCAATAATCGCTTCACGATAGGCCTTTCTCGACCTAGATTCCAATTTTTCCCGAATAAAAACCATTTCTTTGAGTGCTTCCTGATGGGCCGGGTCGTAATCTATGATTTTCAAGTAATTTTCATAAGCGTTTTTCAAATCCTGATTTTTCTTGGAAGACTGGGCCTTAAAAACCAGAGGTTCAGTAAGTTCTTTGAGATTCTTTTTAGATTCTGTCAACATAGCAGTGGCCTTTTGGATTAAATCTTCATCGGTATTTTTCCGCCTTAAAAATTCTTCCAGTTTTAAAATGGCCTTATACCACTCCTTTTTGAGATAAAAAGTTTTACCTGGAATCAATGCATTTTCCTGCCGTTTTCGTTCGGCCTCCTTTTCCGCTTTTTCAAGCGCCTCCCGTTCCTTTTTCTTATTATAAGCATCAATCCTAAGTTTAAGTTCGGCAACATCTTGATTGTCAGGATCGAGTGAAGCAATTTTACTCATCAAATTTTCTGACAAATCAATATTTTCTTTCGCAAAGGCATCCTGGGCGTCTTTAATGAGTTTCTCCACCTTCACCCTTTTAAGTTCCAAGGCCTCACGACGACGCGCTTCTTCAAATAATTTTTCTTCCTTTTGAAGTGCCTCTTTGGTCAATTCTTCCATGAATTTTGATTTTTTATAACCAGAAGGAACGATTTGATGAACCCGATCAAGTTCTAAAAGAGCATCTCTGTACTTACCGCCACTAAAAAGGTTTTTTGCCAAAACATAGGTCATATCAATAAATTCTTTTTGTTCATCAGTTAATTTAACTTTGGGTTTATCTTTAGGTTTTTCTTTTTTCTGAGAAGACGGTTCCCTCTTTGCCTTAACGGCCTTTGTTTGCTTGGCATTTTTTTTGACCGCCTTTTTCTTGCCTCCATCCTCTTCTAAGAAGACCCATGCACCCAGAAGAACAATACCAATCATAAGTATTTTCTTTCTCTTTTCAGGGTCTTGCAAGGCCTCTTTTGAAAAAAGAGAATTACTTTTTGGGCCAATATCCTCTCCAGCAGAAGGCATTTCTTCGCTCATGCCGTCAACATCACTAAAATTTTCTCCGACTTCAACAATTTCTTTAACTTCTACAACTTGATTTTCTTCAACAGGCATTAAGTGATCCAATTCCTGTCTGAGAAAATCGGATGTAATTTTAACAGAAAAATAAGTTTCACCTATCAAAAACTTGTCTCCATCACACAATTTGTGGGAATTAATCCTTGCTCCGTTAAGAATAATGCCATTTTTTGATTTTAAATCTTTAAGGATATAAGCATTGTTATCTCTCTTTATTGCAGCATGAGTTCGAGAAACTTCGGGGTTATTCAATACAATTTGACATTCATTGGAATCACTTCCAATAAAAATTTCTTCACCATCTAAAATAAATTTATCGTAGGGGGTATCCCCTCCCGATAAATGCAGTTCAAATTTGGAAAAATTATTGAAAACTCCCGTTTTTTCCCGACTTTCCGCATCGCCATCGGATTCCACCGGGAGGTTGCTATCATCGTCGAAACCGGCCTCATCAAAATCACCTTCCTCCGAGAAAGATTGTTCATCCTCAAAATCACTATTTTCTGCAAGTTCTCCTTCATCCCCACCTTCTGAACTTTCCTCTTCATTAAAATCGCTTTCTGCTTCGGAAAATTCATCTCCAGCATTTTCTACAAAACCATCATCATCAATACCGCCTTCACTCTCACTATCATCTTCTGCAGTATCTTCTTGCAAGTCTGAACTATCGCCTTCTAATTCGGCCTGGCCTTCTTCAGAATCTGCCGCCGCATTTTCCGGTGGTTCCTGATCTTCATTACTAATTTTATCATCCAACTCAAAGGCCAGCATAAATGGCCCAATGGAAACGACATCTCCATTTTTTAAAACCGATTCATTGAGAGTATTTCCGTTAATAAAAATTTCATTAAATTCATTATGGTTTGTTATGGCCCACGAATCTTTTTCATATCTCAGCTCGGCCTGTTGACGGCCGACTTTCATATCTTCAAGAAGAATTTGGCAATTTTTCCCCCGGCCTATAAAAAGAACTGTGCCTTCTTCATCATTTTCATGGACATATTGTGTTAAGTCTATCTTAGAGTAATGTTTATTATTTTTAAAAACATTTATATTCATTTTCGTCTTCATCCTTTTCATATCCTAACTTATCAGCGAGAAAATTAGCTTGCTTTTTGGCCGCTAAATAGCGCTCATCATCGGGGTATTTCCTTAAATATCGAACAATTTCACACCACTGAAGTATTGAACTTCTATATCTCTTTTGTTCTATTTCATGGCCCGCTTTTCTGGCAATTTCCTGGATAAAATCATCCAGCCTTTGTTGTGATTTTTTTAAAAGAAAGCTCGCCTCAGCATTTCTAGGGTCTGCGATGAGTGCAAGATTGAATTGCTCTATGGCCCTAAAAAAATTTTTCTCTCTCAATTCTCTCCTTCCTCTATGAATAATCGACTTTATTTTATTTTCAACCTTTTTCCCCAATTTGGTACTGGCAACTTTTCTTCCATTATAACTGGTATCAATTATTTTGTTACCTTTTGTTATTTTTTTTGCACTTTTTATTTTTTTAGGTTCATCTTCTAAAAAAACATACCCCGCTACTAAGAGAAGAACTATTAAATAAACTGATTTTTTTTTATTTTTTTCTGGAAGTTCTTCTTCTAAAAATTCTTTCGATTTCTCATCTCTCTCTTTTTCAAGATGACTTACTTTCAAATTTGAATCGGGCACTTCCGGTAAAAATTCATCTTTGACCTCAATAACATTATATTTGAAAGCAGTAGAACCAATAATAATTTTGTCTTCATCGGCCAAATAATGCTGTTTCACTTTGGCATTGTTAATATTAACCCCATTCCTGGAATTGAGGTCTGACAACATACATTTCCCCGAGAGAATAACCAATTCAACATGATTGCGAGAACTTTTGGAATCCAAAATTTGAATATCGGCCTTTTCACTCCTTCCCATGACAATCCTGTTACCCATAATAAAATAAGAAAGCCCCTTATTTTCTCCCGTCATGCAAATTAAACGGTGATAGATTCCGACCTTCTCGGGAATCTTAAAATCTTTGGCAATTTTAATTTTTGAGGATGCCATACATCTCTCTTAGTGAGATATTAATCATCTTTCATAAAAGTAATATAGAAAGACTTGGCAAAATTATCTCTTCCAATCAAACAAACGACACAAACTTTATGGGGTACTCCTGAAATATCATAATGACCTTCTTGATGAGTTCCATTATTGTTGGCAGAGTTGTCACACAATTCGATAATAGTGGCCGCAAAACCCTGTTCGCGGGCAACATCGAGAAGGCCCATTCCCTGACTCGCCGATTCTCTTATTCCACAAAGATCTTCCGCCTCCAAATTTATATAAGACAGATTTTTATTGCTATCCAAAATCATGGCCGCCCCCTGCGCCCCTTGCATAAATTCATATAGAGAAGCGACATATCTTTCGTCACTTTCTTCTTCAATAACTTCATCTCCTTCCTCTGCACTCAGTTCTCTTATTCTTTGGAGTGAGGTATTGATCGAATTTTTTAACTTGTCCAATTCGGAAAACATATAACGGGTTTCCAGATTTTTTCTATTTCCCCTCAGACCTTCTTCAAACTGATAGCGCAATTCTTCTACTGGCCTTAATGTTATAAAATAAAATATCACGAAAAAAACTATCATGGTTATTCCAACCTTGACTAAAGATTCAAGAAAATTGTGATTAATTTTTTGGATATGCTCTCTCAAAGAACGCGGGGCAAATTTAATAGCAACTATTCCAATCGGTTCCTGCCGAGCACTGTTTCTGTTAAAGGCCCAAATGCTCTTGCCTATGAGAATTGTATCCGATGATATTGACCTCACGAAGGGCCTTCCCGATTGAGCATTTTGAGAAACTCTCGCCCTGGCCAACTCCCATGCCAATACAAAGTGAGGGTCTCTAACATATTCATTGAGTTTGGTACTAGGCCTAACGATTCGCCCTTCCATATCCATGAGTCTATAACCGACGATTCCTTCCGTTCCTTCCTCTTTTCTCGTGATCCACTCTGTATCAATTTTTTCAATTTCTCCGTTGTTGAGCGCCTCCGAATTTATGCGTGATAGTTCTTGAATATAGTGATATCCTCTTTCTGCTATTTCATTAATGAGAAGAACTTTGTTGTTGTCCATGACTGGAAATACAATCAAGGTGATGCATATAATACTAAACAACAAAAAAGCGGCAGGAATAATATGATGCCACTCGTATTCCTCATTGAGACCATGAACATGGTTCATGAGTTTATATTTAATAAACCAAAAGGCCTTTTCTAATGGCTCTTCCGGCGCTCTTCCTCCTCTAATAAATTCATCTTCGTCGTCTTTATCTTCTTCGACAGTTTTTCTTATAAGTATCTTTTTTTCTTTAACATAAACGACCTGAAGAATCGTATCGGGAACAACAATCTTATCTTTATCTCTAACCGTTGCTCCAGTTATCATTTTATCGTTTAGAAATGTTCCATTAGAAGAACCCAAATCCTTTAAATAACAAGCATCTCCTGTGACGGTAATACTAAAATGTTGTTTCGACACACCTTCGACGGGGAGACAAATACTGCAATCGGAATCTCTGCCTGCAATATTTTCTCCCTCTTGAAGAGTAAATTCTTCACCTCTCAATTTTCCAGCGACGGTCACTAATTTGTACATATAAAATCCAATTCGTCTCCTTCTTTAATTCTGTCGTCGAGAGTTCCTCCCATTATTTCTAAAACCTTAAAAGATTTAAAATAAATGGGTGTTATTCTCCATGGCCTTAAATTCCTTGTAATTTTTACGACCTGGTTATCTTCCGAAAAAAAAATAACATCCAAATTGTATTTCATAAAAAAAGTATGAATTGAATTGCAAGGAACAATAAGCAGTCCACCCCGATTGTCCAAACTTTGACTAAACATAAGGCCTTTCATTCTCATATAAAAACTGCTGGCCACTTTTATATTCGATACCAAAACCAAATCATTTTTAACTAAATTGCAGTTCATCAAGGCCCTCCACTAATTGCTTGAAGCGCTATGGGTGCACCAACGACAATAAAAACTGCCGGAACGATCAAAAACAACATGGGAAAAAGTATTTTTGTTGCGGCGGTGGCACCCGCCTTTTCAACCTCACTCGATCGCTTCTGGCGTATTTCTCCCGACAAGGCCTTGAGGATGGGGCCGATACTGGCCCCTACAGAATCTGCTGCAATTAAAGTGGCCGCGAATGAAGATATTTGAATGAGATCAACCCTCCAGGCCATATTTCTCAACGCCTCACTTCTGCTCGCTCCAATTTTAATTTCCTTCTGAATGAGATTAAATTCCTTAGTCAGTGCAGAAGGCCTGGCCTTTTCGGTAACTTTGCTCATCGCCGCTATAAAATCCAATCCCGCTTCAACAGAAAGTGCCAACATATCCACTGCAAAAGGCATGGCCCCAACAATTTCCCGCTGGCGGTTCTGAATCATGCCTCTGACCCAAATATCGGGATAGATAAAACCAACGGGAGCAAGAACAAAAACCAGTTCTAATGGCCAGTCTTCTTCCAGAAAGGCCCTAAGGCATAAAAAAACGATGGGAAATCCCAATATCAAAAACAGTTTAAAACTATAAAAATCTTCCGGTGTTAAAACTTCTTGAAGGCCAGCACAGGCCAATTTGCGCTTGTATTTTTCTACAATTTTTCTTTTGTTTTTCATCGACCCGACGACGGGGCTGATATAGCGGCGGAAAAAGGGACGCGAATAGCGCAGGACAATGCCCTGTTCTTGGATAAATTTTTGGTCAACTTCAGAACCTTCTTCCAGTTTTTCTCGGGCCTTAAACTCGTCTTCTTCGAGGAAAATGAGGCTGGCCACCCAAAAAACGGTGATTCCGATAAGTCCAATGCCGGCGTACAGTAACATAAATGAGTCCCTGAGCGCTGATATTAAATAATATCAAAAGGTTAGAGCTTTTGCTGCACCGGGAAATAAAATCCCAAGAAAGAAGGTAAGATACTCAATTCATCAACTTCTACTCAAAAAAGAAATTACTCAACTTGCTCTAGTGCCGAAATCCGCTCTTCAATACTTTTAAGAAAGTTTTGACTACTCTGGGTGCCGACTTTTTCGTAAATTCGCGGAATATAAATCGGCCTAAATTGGCCTAGATAATGACTTTTGCACTTTAAAATTCTGTCTAAACGCTCTTCAATAACAATATTTTTGATCTTTTTATCCCTTTTCGCCCGTTTAAGGCCTTCCAACGCCTGCTGTGCAAACTCCATTGAACGGTAAATCAAAATATCTGCTCCGGCCTTAACCGCCTGAATGGCCGCCTCTTCAACAGGATATTTTTCTGTGATGGCCTTCATTTCCATATCATCGGTTATGATAAGTTTTTTAAACTGAAGTTCTTGCCTTAAAATATTATAAGTTTTAGGAGAAAGTGTAGTCGGCCAATCCGTATCTATCTCATTGACTTCGAGATGTGCCATCATAACAAACTCAACCCTGGATTTTATCGCCTTGATAAAAGGCAAAAATTCTTCCCGCCTCAACTCCTCTAAGGAACGATTGAGAACGGGAAGAGTGAAATGTGAATCTTCCAGCGTATTGCCATGGCCCGGAAAGTGTTTTGCACAGGCCATAATACTGTTTGTCTGAAAACCGCGAATAACTGCGGATATATATTTACAGACATTTTTGGCATCCACACCATAAGCACGGTCTCCGATAACTTCATTTTTAGGATTGTTCCAAATGTCACATACGGGAGCAAAATTGAGGTTAATGCCACAAGCGGAATACTCCTTTGCTTGAATATCTGCCATTTGAAACACAATTTTGGGGGAATTTAATTTGGCCAACTCAAAGGCCGCCGGAATTTGTGAAAAGTGGTCTTTGAAACGGAAAACCCTTCCCCCTTCGTTGTCAACGGAAATAAATAAGGGGTAATCCTTCCTCAAAAGTTGAATGGAGTTTACCAATTTTGCCAATTGATCCGGATTTTCATAATTGTGGGAAAAAAGAATAATCCCGCCAATATTTTCTTTTTCAATAAATTCACTTTCTTCCGGCCTAAGTTCTGGCCCGCCAATTCCCATTACAAAAAGCTGGCCCAAGTCACTCATTGACCTTCTCCACCATAGAAAATCCCTGCGCTGGCCAAAACATTTTGGTCATTTCCAAAGAATTATTTACAAAATAAAATACCGGAGGGCCATCAAACTCCAAAGAGAATTTATTTTCTCCATCGGGGCCTTGCCCTTCATAAATCAAGGTGGCCTGATGAAAAAACTCTTTAGAAACTCCCAAATATTGCTCCTGAAAATAGGGATGGCCTGCAAAGATCAGATAAAAATTCATTTTCCCAGTTTTCTGTTTAATCGCCTCCGAGAGAAATCCGACGACGGCAGCACATTCAATAATTTGCGAGAAAAAACAGTAGACCCCTTTTCCCTCGGGGAACTTGAACCATTCGTCCTTATTCCACTGAGGTTCCGGACTCTTGAGCCGAACGCGCATGGCCTTTTTTTGCAGGTCAATTTTCCCTTGCCCCAAATATTTTTGCTTATCAAGCCAAACTTGATATTGAAAAAATTGTGGCCGCAACACCTTCATTTTCTTTTTTAAAATTCCAAAACGCGAAGAGACAATACTTTGTTCTAGTATTTTTGATTGGCCAGAATGATCTTCCAAAATTTGATATTTGGTAACATAAGATTTTTTATCTTTCCTAAACCCGGTTTCTCTCTTAACCACAAAGTTTCCCAACTTATCTGATAGAGTATAATACTTTTTGTATCCCAAATTGGTTTGATTTGAAATGCGGGGTTGTTGAAAAACAGAACAACCTAAAAAAATTGAGGAATAACCGAGCAGGAGGCTACAATTCAGAAAACTTTTCAAAATCTTTCTGCGCACTATCCATGTCTTTATTTTGGTGTATGGCCTCCATAATTTTTTGGGTAAGCTCTGAAATGGGATTAAAACTAATGCCAATTTTATAAGTCACTCCATCCCCATTATGATTGGAAAAATTAACTTTGTAAACTAATTTTGAATTGGAAACTTCAAAAAGGTCTCCGTTGAAAAGCATTTTAAAAGAGTATTTCTTGTTCTGATCAAAATAATTTTCCTCACTTTTTCCCACCGTAAAGGCCACACCGGAACGGCCGACATCGAGCGCTCTAAATCCAACGAGATTTTTAATATCGTCTGTTTTTTTTGCCAATTCTTCTAAAAGTTTCTTTTTGCGCTGAAGTTTGTAATCAAAGGCCATATCTTCGCTATCCGATTCCGATAAGGCCTGGTTTGTTTGATGAAAAATATCATCGGGCATCCTGAAATAAGCATAGACTTGGTGGTCGGGAAAAGTTAGCAATCTTTCGTTAATCCTATTTTCCGAACGGTAAACTTCCTTATCTAGTCTCAAAATCAATCTCTCTGAATCCTCTCCCGTTTGAATCAGGCCCTCTGAAAAATAGTCAATATCATCGAGAGAGAAGCTCAAAAAAACGCGTTTATCTAAAATGGATTCATCTGCCTCTTTCCCTTCGGAAAAAAAACTGATAAAAACAAATCCCCCATCTTTCCGTTTGATAAACTGAACTTCAAAAACGCGATAAATGTGGGACTTCCCTCCTTTCGTCCACACATTGACCACTTCTTTTTGTTCGGCCAAGGTTTTGAGTTTAGACAAAACCTCTTTATGGTTAAATTGAATAAAGTTATTCGTCCCCGTACTCATAAAAATTTAACCTTTTTTAAGAAAGTGTAGTCACTTGCTTCAAAAGATTAATCGATTCAAGAACTTTACCACATCCTCTTACAACACAAGTGAGAGGATCCTCTGATAAACTTACGGGTAGACCTGTTTTTTCCTTAATTAAAATATCAAAATTGGCCAAGAGTGACCCCCCTCCTGCCAAAATGATACCATTATCCACAATGTCGGCGGCCAATTCGGGAGGGGTTTTCTCAAGTGAAATTTTAATGGCCTCAACAACTTCACCGATGGGGTCGGAAAGGGCGTCTCGAATTTCGTCCGAAGTCACCTCAATAATTTTGGGAGCACCTGCAATCAAATCCCTGCCTTTCACTTCAAAAGACTTAACTTCCTCATCAAAGGGATAGGCGTTGCCAATAGAGATTTTGATTGCTTCGGCAGTTCTCTCCCCAATGAGAAGCGAATACTTTTTCTTAATGTATTGAGTAATCGCCTCGTCAAATTTGTCTCCGGCCACGCGGACTGATTTTGAAAAAACGATTCCACCAAGCGAGATGACGGCAACTTCTGTGGTTCCACCACCAATATCGACAATCATGTTGCCGGACGGTTCGGTAATGGGCAGACAAGCACCAATCGCTGCGGCCATCGGCTCTTCTATAAGATAAACTTCCCGCGCCCCGGCCTGTTCGGCGGATTCCTTAACTGCACGCTTTTCAACTTGGGTAATGCCAAAAGGGATACAGATAATAATCCTCGGTTTAACCAACTTGGAACCGACCAAGGATTTTTGAATAAAATATCTCAACATGGCCTGGGTAACTTCAAAATCGGCAATGACCCCGTCTTTCATCGGGCGAATGGCCTTAATGGAACCGGGAGTTCTTCCCAGCATCTCCTTGGCCTCTTTGCCAACGGCCAAAACTTTACTCATGCCCTTTACGCCATGATGAACCGCCACGACAGAAGGCTCGTTGACAATAATTCCCCTGTCTTTTGCATACACCAGGCAATTTGCCGTTCCCAAATCAATGGCCAGATCATTTGAGAACCAATCCAGAAATTTTTTAAACATAGAAAAATTCCTTTGCTCCAAAAACTACCAATGATAGTGTCTAATATTCTCTCCCCTGTCGGCTATATCGGCCATGGCCTCAATGCCATATTCAATGTGCATATCTGTATATTTTTGAAAAACTTTCTTTGCCGATGCCTTGGTTTTAATTCCTCCCGGTTTCATAGGGCAATCCGAAACCAGCAAAAGCGCCCCTATATTGACCTTACTCACAAAACATGTCGTAAACAAGGCCGCCGTTTCCATCTCCACGGCCAAAACCCTTTCTTCAATTAAATTGAGTTTAAATTTTTCATCAAACTCCCAAAACCGAAAATCGGTGGAGTGGATTGTCCCAGTGCGATACTCCTGGCCGTGCTCAACCAATATTTGAGAAACAAACTTCTGAACTTTAAAGGTGGGCAGTGCCGGCACTTGGGCCGGCAAAAAATGCTGTGAAACTCCTTCGGCCCTAATCGAAGCGATGGGAAGAATAAAGTCCCCAACCTGCAAAGAGGGGTGAACGGCACCGCAAAGGCCCAAAAACAAAACCGCCTTGGGCCGAATGACCGAAATGAGTTCCCCGATCAGGGCCGCCATGGCACTTCCAACTCCAAACTCGATAATAGTGACCCGCGCGGCCCTCGAACTGGATGCCTTACAAGCACTCCCCATCGTGTAGTCATGGTCTTCCAGCAAAGAATTAAAGCGTTCCACATAATAGTGGAAATTGGTGAGAATAATCTGCTTCTGAAAGGCCTTAGCACTATGGCCCGTATATCTTTCCAACATATCCACAGCGATTCTCTTCTTTTCGTCATTGCCATAAATTCTCTTGGTTTTGAGTAGCGCCTTGCGTATATCTATAGAATTGTCGGGCGGAACCGCACTCTTCTTTTTTGAGGCCTTGCCAACATTTTTGCCTCGAATTTTGCCCATTTTTTTGGCCAATTTCATAGTCAGGACATCCTTAAAAATTCTGATTCACCTAGTAAAATCTACCACTTGCCCCTCGCCCATGACAATCGTTCACAAAATGGGCTAGGCCTTGGCGGGAAAAAAATCCATGGAATGGGCCTTAAAAACTTGCCAACGAGTTGCAAAATAGTGATACTCTTTGGCCTTAACTCAATTTCCAAATTTGCGTGGAGGCCTTTATGGGCATGGGTAGAAAAAAAACCATTCTTAAAATGAAACGGCGAAAGGGGCAGGCCAAAAAGAAAAATCGCCTTCTTCGCAAAAAAGAGGCCAATAAACAAAATTAGTCCTGTTCTATAGGCCCACTCGAACCACTTTGCCCCCTTTCAAGTGAAGTGGAGTCATGTTTTTTAGCCATAAACCGTCGGACTGCATCCAACTCCCCTTGAGTCCCTTCAAATGACGGGTATGGCGAACATAGGCATCTAATTCGCTGCGGGATGTGATACTTTTTCGCTTGAGGAGAAAATCGGCAACCAAAAAAGCGTCAAAGGCCATCGCTTCGATCAGGCGAATACCCTGGCCATATTCCCTATAAAACCACTGATTGAGTCCCCGGGGTATTTGATTGCTTTCATCCCCGAGAAAGTAAATATTGCCAAACTTGCGGGACTCATCCGACAACCTCTTAGACCGCCAACTTGGGCCACCCATTAATTTAGTATTAAAAACATCAAAATAGGCAAAACTGGGGATAATTTGAATGGCCTCCATGGGCAAGGCGGGAATAAAAACCCAATCAAAATCTACTTGTGGCCTCAATATTTGGACTCTTCTGGTTGAGTGGCCACTTTCCAAAGCGTAAACTTCTTCGAGAAGGTCATATTCCTCCTGGCGCTCTCTGGTGTACTCCAGCCCCAGCAAATTCTTGACAGGCCTTCGATAATCGCTAATGCCTTCTTGGTAACTGAAAACACCTGTCACATCGACACCGGCCGCCTTGGCACGACCCCAAAAAGTATTGCCGAAAAGATGGCCCCGATCGGTTTCGGGATAAATAATGGCGGCCCTTTTTCCAAAATGTTTCAAATAATCATCACTGAATAAAATGTTTACCATGGATTCCACCGAACCGGGCACTTCCAAAAGAAGATGATTTTTCTTTTCTCGCGGAAGATAAATCTGGCTTAGGGAAATAAAAAAGACTCCCAATTTGCGGGCCTCCAAATATTCCTTGGTGGCCTCCTCCGGAAAAAGGCCGCCAACGATAACACTGACATAATTTTTCTTAACCAGTTCGTGGACGGCGAGTCCTCCCACAATGCCGGAACCTTGCGAATCTCTCACTTGAATCTGGTAGCCAAGTTCCGCTTCGTCCTCTCCCAGCGCTCTTCTCCATGCAGCATCAAATCCCATCAAGGCACGACGGCCAAAATTTTTGCGGGGGCCACTGAGAGGCAATAGCAGGCCAATCGATCTCGAATTGAGTTTGGCCGAGGCCTCCACGATAAAATCAAAATGTTCGACCAAAAATTTTATTTCTTGATGGTGTATAAAATAGTCTTTGACCCACTCCAAAAGTTCTTCGGCCTCATCGCGGTGGCCGAGATAGTGGAGTTTTTCCACTTCCAAATACCCCAAATAACCCGCCACTAATGCCTTATCGGACTCCAATTCCTCTAAAATGCTCACTTTCTCTTCTTGATCCAATTTAGCAAATTCCGAGAGAAGAATTTGGTAATGGGAATCCCTTTTCAGGCCATTGATTTTGGTTTTAAAGCTGAGGGCGCGCAGCAGAGACAAAACCGAGTCGTGGGCCTTGCCTGTTTGTACGCCCAGTCTGTACCTCAATTTGTGGTATCTTTCGGCCTCTTCGGGAGTGAAATAACGAAAATCCACCTCCACCAGGGTCTCGTAGGCCTTGTCGTGAAACCCCAATTTAAAGTAACTGCTGGCCAAATTGAGGTGTATTCGAGCAGTCAAAAGCACATCTTGATAAGAAGTTTCCAGGGCGCGGTTAAAATGGCCCACCGACTGGTTAAAGGCCCCTTGGGAAAAAAGAACCACTCCTATCAAATTGTATTTCATGGCCCTTTCGGAAATGTTGAGCTTCTCGTCCGGCAAATTTTTGAGACTTCTGAGTGTGGCCGCCCTCTGGCCCTGGTGGTAATTTTTTTTGATGGCATCAACCCTCTGCATAAATTCCGGCGTGTAGAGGTCTTTCCGATCCCTCATCAACAGGCCGATGCCACTACAGCTCTCTAAAGCTATAAAAAGAAACAAAAAAAGGAAGTTGACCGCATTCCAATTCAGCACCCATCCATCATAACTGGCCGCCCTATCAAGCGGCCAATATTTAATGGCGGGGATTGAAAAATTTTAGTGAAACAGCCCCTTAACCTTATCAAAGAAATTTTGACTCATTGGGTTGCAACGATCTTGGCCCTCCAATTTGGCCAACCGTTTAAAAAGTTCCCTCTGCTCTGAAGTCAGAGAACTGGGAGTCTCCACATGAATGGTTAAAATCTGATCCCCCATACCATAACCGCCCAGTTTTTGCACTCCCTTGCCTCTGAGCCGTATTTTCTTGTTGGACTGGATGCCCGCCTGAATGGGAACTTGCACCTGGCCAGAGAGGGTGGGCACTTCAATTTCACACCCCAGTGCGGCCTGGGAAAAACTAATGGGAATCGTGCAATGAATGTCAAACCCATCCCGTTCAAAAAGTTCGTGGCCTTCGACTTCGAGAAGTACGAAGAGGTCGCCGCTGGGTGCTCCACTGGTTCCGGCATCCCCTCGCCCCGCCAATTTGAGCCTTTGGCCATCGTCAATACCCGCCGGGACGGTAACCGCCACCTCAGTCTTCTTGCGCTTGCGCCCCTCTCCATGACAACTGCCGCACGGGTCGCCCACCACTTGTCCAGCGCCATGGCATTGAGGGCAGGTGGTGGCCACGGTAAAAAAACCTTGTTGACGCCGAACCTCTCCCATCCCCTGGCAAGTCCCACAGGTTTGAGGTTTCGAGCCTCTCCGGGCACCCGTCCCATCGCAATCGCGACACTCGGACAAATGGGTGACCGAGAGATTTTTTTCCACGCCAAAAGCGGCCTCTTTAAAAGAAAGGGACAAACTGATTTGCAGGTCATTACCTGGCCTGCCCGACGACCGTTGGCCTCTACGGCGTCTTCCCCCGCCCAAAATATCTCCGAAAATATCTCCGAAAATATCCCCCAAGTCTCCGAAATCACCGGCCTGAAAACCGCCACTGGCCTGTCCCTCCACTCCCGCATGGCCAAATTGGTCGTAGCGGGCGCGCTTCTGGGTATCCAAAAGAACTTCGGCGGCAACCGAGGCCTCTTTAAACTTTATTTCGGCCTGTTTGTCTCCGGGATTCCGATCGGGGTGATACTGCATGGCCAACTTGCGATAGGCCTTTTTGATGGCATCGCCTGAGGCCCCGCGCTCAACGCCTAAAACTTCGTAATAATCTCGCTTGCTCAAAAATAGGCCTCTTCCTTTTCCATTCTAAACTTCTTTGTAGTCGGCATCCACAATATCTTCCTTATCTTTTTTGTCTTTTCCCTGGGCACTGGCCGCCTCTCCCTGGGCCTGATCGGCCTGAGCACCGGATGGAGAGGACTGGGAGGCCGATTGTTGACTGTAAATCTCCGTAGAAACTTTGTGGGCAACATTTTGCAGGCGTTCCTTGGCGGCCTTGAGTTCGTCAATATTTTCGGAAGTTTGTTTGCTTTTGGCCTCCGCCAATGCTTCGTTGAGTTCGCTCTTGGAGGCCTCCGAGATTTTGCCCTCTCCCTCTTTCAAACTTTTTTCCGCCATCAACACCATGGCGTCGAGTTCGTTGCGCGTATCCACAACTTCCCTTTTCTTCTGATCATCTGCCCGATGGAGTTCGGCCTCCTTGACCATCTTTTCAATTTCCTCTTCGCTAAGGCCTGAACCCGCAGTAATTTTAATTTCTTGAGACTTGCCCGTGGCCTTGTCAACTGCCGAAACATTGACGATCCCGTTGGCATCAATATCAAAGGTCACTTCAATTTGGGGAACCCCGCGGGGTGCCGGAGCAATGCCCGTCAGATCAAATTTACCCAAAGTTTTGTTATCCCTGGCAAACTCCCTCTCGCCCTGGAGAACATGAATACTCACCGCCGGTTGGTTGTCAGCGGCGGTGGAAAAAGTTTGGGATTTCTTGGTGGGAATGGTGGTATTCTTGTCGATAATTCTGGTCAAAACTCCTCCCAAAGTTTCAATTCCCAGAGACAACGGTGTCACATCGAGCAGTAAAACATCCTTCACATCGCCCGCTAAAACACCTCCCTGAATGGCCGCACCACAGGCCACAACTTCATCTGGATTGACTCCTTTAGAGGGTTCCTTGCCAAAAATGGCCTTCACTCTCTCCTGAACCGCCGGGATGCGGGTTGAACCCCCGACCAAAATCACTTCGTGTATTTCGTTTTTGGAAAGTCCTGAATCTTGAATACATGTCTCGCAAGGTTTGTCTAAGGCCTGAACATGCTTTTCAATCAGGCCTTCAAACTTGGCCCTGGAAAGTGTCAAGTTGAGGTGTTTGGGGCCACTGGCATCGGCGGTGACAAAGGGGATATTGATCTCGTGGGAAGTGACCGAAGAAAGGTCGTGCTTGGCCTTTTCCGCCGCCTCCTTGAGCCGTTGCTGGGCCATGGAATCTTGACTCAAGTCAACTCCTTCCAAGGCCTTAAACTCGCTCACCATCCAATTGATAATCTCTTCATCGAAGTTTTCACCACCCAAAAAGGTATCCCCGTTGGTGGCCTTAACTTCAAAAACTCCATCTCCGGTAATTTCAAGAATGGAAATGTCAAAAGTTCCCCCGCCCAAATCAAAAACGGCGATATTTTTATCCTGCTTGTTTTCCATTCCGTAGGCCAAAGCGGCAGCGGTCGGCTCGTTGACGATGCGTTTGACTTCAAGTCCGGCAATGCGGCCGGCGTCCTTGGTGGCCTGTCTTTGAGCATCGTTAAAATAGGCCGGGACGGTGATCACCGCCTCGGAAACCGCAGTGCCTAAAAAATCCTCCGCCGCCTGCTTCATTTTCTGCAAAACCTTGGCGGAAATTTCTTGAGGGGCCATCTTTTTGTCGTCGCCCTCCACCCAGGCATCGCCATTTTTGTTGGCAAAAACTTTAAAAGGGGCCATTTCGGCAAATTTTTTGGCCTCCGCAGAATCGAGTTTGCGCCCGATGAGCCGTTTGATCCCGTAAAGCGTTTTTTTGGGATTGGTCACCGCTTGCCGCTTGGCCACTTGTCCCACCAAAGTTTCTCCCCCTTTGCCAAAAGCAACTACAGAGGGAGTCGTATTGTGGCCTTCAGTATTTTGAATCACTTTGGCCTTGCCATTTTCCAGGACGGCAACACAAGAGTTTGTCGTTCCCAAGTCAATTCCAATAATTTTTCCCATTTTGTCTTCTCCTTATCTTATTTTTTGGCGTTTCAACGGTTGGGTTAATCGCCTTTAGCAACAATAACTTTGGCCGCCCTCAACAACCGCCCATTGAGCAGATAGCCCTTTTGATACTCTTGAATAACCTCCTGTTCTTTCTTCCCCTCGACCGCCTGTTGCCCTATGGCCTCGTGAAAGTTGGGGTCAAATTCCTCCCCCAGCGCTTGAACCGTCTCAAGACCGTGGGCCTTCAAAACTTCCAGGAATTGGGTTCGCACCATTTCCATGCCCACTCGAATATTCACAACTTTTTTATCTTCGTCACTGCCCAGGGCCTCAATACTGCGATCAAAATTGTCCACGACCTCAATCAGTGCCGACAAAATTTTTTCACTTCCGTACTTGAGAAAGTTCTCCCGTTCCCGCTCAAACCGCCGCTTCATATTTTCCATTTCTGCGGCCAAATAAAAGTACTTGCTCTTATAATCTTCCCTGGGAAGCTCATCCTTTTTTTCTTCCGCTTCCTCCCCCCGGTGCGAATCTTCCTCGGCGTTAGTCTCCTCGGGGCCGGCCTTGGTTTCTTCCTCTTTCACCTCCGCTTTCGCCTCCTTCGAGTCTTTCAATTTCCCCTTTTTCCCCCGTCGCTTGCCCTCGGGCCTAGGCCCTTTGAGGGCCTCCTGCTGCTTAGATTCATTTTCCCGTTCATTAGCTGCTTGAGTCACAATTTCTCCTTATGGGGATAAGATGGGGTTCATTTTGTCCATGTCAATGGGTCAAAGACAATTATCGGGAGTTGCCCTTAAAAGCTCTCCCACCAGGCCATCGAGGAGCAAAAAACCACGGGGGTGTAGTTTTACAACTCCATCCGTATAACTGGCCAGCCCCTTCGACTCCCAATTTTTAATACTATGCAACAAAAACTCTTGTCCTCCTGGGCCAAAGGCCCAACTCAATTTTAGGCCGCGACTCAGGCGCAAACCGAGGTAAATCCGCTCTAAATTCAGTGCCTTAGCGTCGAGGTTTTCCAAACTCCACCCCGTCACTCTGACCTTCCACTTATAGCGCATCCCCTCCTCTGCCAAAAAACCCGTCGCCGACCTTCCCAAGGCCGCAGTGGTCTGGGAAGTCCAATAGCGCAAATTGTGGCGGGACTGATGGCCCGGCAGGGCAAAATTGGACACTTCGTAGTGTTCAAAACCCCGCCCGCGTAAAAATTCGGAAACTTGGAGATACTCCCGCGCTATCCATTCGTCGTCGGGGAGTTTTTTGTGCAGAGGATAATTGCCCTTGACCGTCAAAATATACAGGCTAATATGCACGGGAGAATATTGAAGAACCAACTCCAGTTCTCGCAAAACATCCCGGCCACCCTGGGAAGAGAGGGGAAGGCCCAGCATAAAATCCACGGAAAAACGAACCCCCTGGCCTCTGAGAGAAGATAAAAATTCCAGCGCCCCCAGGGAATCTTCTAAAGAATGAACCCGATCTAAAACGCGTAAAAAGTCGCTATTGAGACTTTGCAGGCCAAGACTCAAACGGTTGATGCCAAAATCCATCCACGCCCCAATCCCCTCGGCCGTGTAGGTTCCCGGGTTGATTTCCATGGTGTGCTCGCCCTTGGGGTCGAGAATAATGCCTCGCTCGGCAAAAAAAGTTTTGAGAAAGTGCGCGCCCTTGGCCCCCCACAAGGAGGGCGTTCCCCCTCCCAAATAAAAAGTTTGCAATTGTCCCCAGTAACGCCCCAGGGACTCCATCCAGGCCTGGTGTTTCTCCCAGGAAGTTTCCAGGAAAGTGTGGAAATGCTCTATGTCCTCGGAATTTTCAAAGGCCTGGAGGTCAAAAGCACCAGTCGCCGTGCTAGAGAGGGTTTTATAAAAATCGCAGTAATTGCACAAGTGGCGGCAAAAGGGGAAATGCATGTATAAGGAATCGAGTGCCGGCAAGGCCAATGGCGTTTTTTTGGACATTTCCCCTCAAATTGACAAAAGTCTCTTGTTTGAGTCATAACAAACCTCGCCCTTACAAGGAAGACTCTTCATCATGCAATGTCAAAAAATTCGCCTCGACAACCAACTCGAAACCCTTTTTGTCCAGGCCCCGGGATGTTCTGCCGCATCAATCCAAATGTGGTTCCGCGCCGGTTCCGCTCTGGAAAAAAAGACAGACCAAGGCATTGCCCACTTCCTCGAACACATGTTTTTTAAGGGAACGCCGACTCGCCCGGGGGCCGAAATTGCCCGCCAAGCGGAGGGATTGGGGGGCGAACTCAACGCCTTCACTTCCTTTGACTACACCTGCTACTACCTCAATATTCCCTCCAAATTTCTGGGCGAGGGCCTGGAGGTTCTCTTGGATATGGTCGCCCACCCCGCCTTTGAAGAACAGGATTTTGCACCGGAAAGGGGTGTCGTACTGGAGGAGTACCGCCGGAGTCAAGATAATCCTGGCCAGTTTGCCTTTCAAAAATTGCAAGAGGCCTTCTTCACCGGAGGATACCAACACCCCATCTTGGGAACCCCCAAGACGATCTCCCGTTTTCACCGCAGGCAATTGATTGAATTTAGAAAAAAATTCTACAACCTCTCCAACGCACTTCTTATTGTAGCGGGAGATTTGAGGGGGAAATTCAACATACCCAAACTTTCCCGCAAGATCGAATCTTTCCCAATACCCAAAGGAACCTCGTCCTCTTTTCCTTCCTTTAAATTGAAAAATGGCCCCGCCGTGGAGGTTCACCAAAAAGATGTCAAAATGGCCCAACTCCACCTCTGTTTTCAGGCCTCCCCCTTTCTGAACGAATGTGCTGCGCCGGAGGATTTGGCCCTCAGCGCCCTCGGATACGGAGAAACTTCCCGCCTCTACAAGACTCTAGTCCTCGACGGTTCCCTGGCCAATTCCGTTCACAACTCCACTATTTTTATGGTGCAGGGTGGAGTCCACTTTATAAAAATAAGTTTTCCAGTTGAAAACCTGTCCTCCATTCTGTCCAAATTGGAAGCTGGCCTTATTGAGGCCATACGCACTGGTCTGAGCGAACAAGAGGTTCAAAAAATTAAAAATCAATATTTGGCCTCCAAGATTTACGACCGCGAATCCATTGAATCCCACGCCTTCACCTTGGGCCACAGTTTTGCCCAAACCGGATCGATCCACTCCGAAGACGAATTTATCGAGCGAGTCAAAAACACTTCCACACACGCTGTTAATGTAAATTTGAGAGAACTCTTCAAAAGCACCATTCACCTGGGCCTGCAAATTCCCCAGGGCCTGCCGGCCAAAAAGGCCCAATCCTTTGCGCCCTTGCTAAAAACATTTCAGAGTTCTTTGAAAAAACGGGGCATGGCACTCAAGGGCCAAAATCAAAACAAGTACAAAACGATCAAATCGAAGTACGACCCCCAAACCCAAATTTTGCAACTCAAATCCGGCGTCCGCCTCATCTACCGGCACAATCCCATCAACCCGACCTTCGTCTTGCACGCTTATTTGCGCGGAGGTTTGAGCAGTGAAAACACTTCAACCAATGGCCAACACCATGTACTCAGCAAAACTCTGATCAAAGGCCATGCCGGTGCGGAATACCAAGAACTCAAATCCGACTTGGAAAATAAATCGGCATCGCTCAATGGACTGGCGGGAAAAAACTCCTATGGCCTTATGCTACACGGGCAAAGTCAACATTTTAAATCCCTGGCCGAGCACTTTTGGGGTTCCCTTTTACACCCCACACTTCCCTCAGACAGAGTTAAACATGAAAAAGAAATGACTTTGAGGCAACTCAAAATGCGGCAGGTTGACCCCGTCAAACAGTGTTTTGAAGCGGCCGCCAAACTCTTTTTTGATGGCCACCCCTACTCCTTGCCGTCCCTGGGTTCTCCTCAATCGATCCGTTCCATTGGGGCCAAACACCTACACGAACGGCACCGAAAAAATTTATCTAGGGAAAGCATGCTTTTTACTTATTGTGGCGACCACTCTTTAAGCGAAGTGATCAATATATTGGAACCCCACTGGGCCAATCTCCAATCGCGGCCGTCTCCAAAACTACGCCCTAGGAAAATAAAACCCCTTCCTTCACGAAAAATTTTCATTGAATTTGACAGGGAACAAACCCAAATTTTTTACGGTATTCCGGTGGCCCCTCTGGGTTCCCGCAAAAATCTCTATCTCAAAATGCTGACCGCCCACCTCTCTGGCCAGAGTTCGGAACTTTTCGTCGAAATGCGCGATCGCCAAGGCCTGTGCTACACCACTCAACCCGTCCACTTTTCCGCTCTCGAAGCGGGCCATTGGGGCATTTATATGGCCTCAGGCCACGACAAAGTTAAAGCAGCACTAAACAGCATTGAAAAAATTATCGCCGGCATCAAAAATAAAGGACTGAAAAAAGGCCAATTCCAACGCATTAAACGCATGATTCAAGGGCAATCTCTCCTGGCCCTGCAAACCAACGAGGATTACGCCAATATTTATTCTTCCACAACTCTTCACGGGTATCCTTTGGATCACTATCATTTGGAAAACAAGGCCATAGACCAGCTTTCTTATCAAGATTTTCAAACCCATATCAAGGCCATTTTTGAACGCCCTTGGAGCACTATTGTGGTGGGACGCCCCGGAAATTTCTAAGAGGCCGTTTGCAGCAGGGGCCACTTTTCAAACAGCTTCTAACAGGCCTGCAATTTGTGAGTGGTGATCAAAAAAAGTTCTTCTTCAGGGCCTTTTTTAAAAACTCTTTGTGCAACCAAGTCTATAGTCAGTGCCAACTGATCAAAAATCTGCGAGAGAAGCTGATAAAAGGCAGAGCGGTTGTAAGCACTGGGCACTAAACTGTTGAGTCTGAGATAAGCGGTTTGCCCAATCCTCTGATAATACTGGGTATCCGTCAGCTTGCTTTTAAGGGATTCGGGAAAAAAACCGCACAAAAATAAAGCGGTATCGCCTATATCTTTAAGACAACGCTTTTGCTCTGTTGGAGATAGCTCACTTGATTCAAAAAGTTTAAGGCCCAAAACTTTTTCCCGCGTTTTTCCCTCTATTTCTTCAAAATAATTTTCACTCTCGCTAAATTTATCCATAACCAGTGAAGAGTAGTAAATGGCCTCTTTGGGCAAAGGCCCGCTAGAGCGCTGGTTGATCTCCGAAAGCTGATCGTAAAAGAAACTCTGGAGACTCGATTCAAGGGTGATCCTCGAAGGGTGACTTGACTTGGCCGGCCTGGAAGAATGGTTCACAAACAACCCCGCTAAGGCCCCTTTTTTCCAGGCCTCTTGCTAAAATTATAGCACTTGACTTAGAATGCGCTGAAATTCGGAAAACCCTTCCAAGGATTATGATAAGTGGGCCAAATCTAGTGAAAAAAGGCGAAGTGTGGCAAAGGTGACAACGCTAAAAGAATGGGAATCCCTGGCCTCTAAGGAATGTCAAAACAGGCCCCTGGAGGAACTTTGTAGGCCTTCTCCCGAGGGCATAGAAATCAGGCCCCTGTACACCAAGGCCGACCTCAAAGACAATCCCCACCACGATACTCTGCCTGGCCTGTCCCCCTTTATCCGAGGGCCGCGTGCCACTATGTATGCTGGCAGGCCATGGACGATCCGCCAGTATGCCGGATTTTCGACGGCGGAAGAATCCAACACTTTTTATCGAAAAATTCTGGCCAGTGGTGGGCAGGGCATTTCTGTGGCCTTCGATTTGGCCACTCACCGGGGTTACGATTCTGGCCATCCCCGCGTCGCCGGTGATGTCGGCAAGGCCGGAGTGGCGATCGATTCCGTCGAAGATATGAAAATTTTGTTTCGCCATATTCCCCTGGACAAAGTTTCCGTCTCTATGACTATGAATGGGGCCGTCTTGCCCATCATGGCCAATTATATCGTCGCCGCCGAAGAACAAGGCGTTGCTCCCGCGAATCTCAAGGGTACGATTCAAAACGACATTCTCAAGGAATTTATGGTGAGGAATACCTACATCTATCCTCCCGGGCCTTCCATGAACATTGTCTCCGATATTTTCCAATACACGGCAAAGCACATGCCCAAATTTAACTCCATTTCCATTTCGGGCTACCACATGCAAGAGGCCGGAGCGGATACCGCCTTGGAATTGGCCTATACTTTGGCCAACGGTAAAGAATATGTTGAAACTGCGATTAAAGCGGGCATGGACATTGATCAATTCGCCCCGCGCTTGAGTTTCTTTTTTGGCATTGGAATGAATTTTTACATGGAAGTGGCCAAATTGAGGGCCGCGCGAATGTTGTGGAATGACCTGATCGCTCCCTACAATCCCAAAAATCCCAAATCTCAAATGCTCAGAACCCACTGCCAAACCTCGGGTTGGAGCCTCACCGAACAAGGCCCCTACAACAATATTGTGAGAACCACTATCGAGGCCATGGCGGCGGTCTTTGGAGGAACCCAATCCCTGCACACCAATTCCTTCGACGAGGCCATGGCGTTGCCTAGCGAATTGAGTGCCCGCATTGCCAGAAATACCCAAATCATCCTCCAGGAAGAAACCGGCATCACCCAAGTCGTCGATCCCTGGGGTGGGTCTTATATGATGGAAACCCTCACTCAACAAATTGCAGAGCGGGCCAAACAATTGATGCAAGAAATTGATCGCGCCGGAGGCATGATTCGGGCAATTGAACAAGGTATTCCCAAAAGGCACATTGAACAAGCAGCGGCCGCCAAACAGGCACGCATTGACCGGGGCGAAGACACCATTGTCGGAGTCAATAAATACCACGCAACTGATGACGAAAAAGTTGAATTGCGCGAAATTGACAACCACAATGTCCGCTCTTCCCAAATTGAGAAATTGGCCGAATTGCGCTCCCAAAGGGATTCGCACCAAGTGCAAAACGCCTTGGCCAACCTTACCCGTTATGCGGAAAACGGTTTGGGGAATGCCCTTGCCTTGAGTGTGGAGGCGGCCCGTGCTAGATGTACTGTAGGCGAGATAACCCAGGCCTTGGAAAAGATATGGGGGCGCTACCAGGCCAACACAAATATCATTTCAGGTGTCTACGGAAAACCTTTTAAACGGGATGAGAAGTGGAATATGTTGAAACAAAAAATTGAGGCCTTTCAAAAAAAATATGGCCGCCGGCCACGCATGTTGGTGGCCAAAATGGGACAAGACGGACACGATAGAGGGGCCAAACTCATCGCCACCGCCTTTGCCGATGCCGGCCTTGATATTGACCTGGCCCCACTCTTTTGCACTCCCGAAGAAGTTGCCCGCTACGCCGTTGAAAGTGATGTTCACGCGGTAGGCATATCTTCCCAGGCAGGTGCCCATAAAAACCTGATCCCCCAATTGATCAGTGCCTTACAAAAACAGGTGGAAAATCAAAATATTATCGTCTTCGTAGGCGGTGTCATTCCCAAAGGGGATTACGCCTTTTTGGAAAAAGCGGGTGTCAAGGGCATTTTTGGCCCCGGAACTCCGATCCTAGAATCGGCCCGTGCTGTCGTCGAGGCCATAGAGAAGGCACAGGGATAAATGGCCGCAAAAACTTTTGCTCAAAATCTCTTGAACCGCCTTTTACAGGGGGATCGCCCCTCTCTGGCCAAGGCCATAACTTTGGTCGAATCTTCCCTTGCGGAACACCTCCAACAATCCCAAGAACTGTTGGACAAGATCATGCCTCACACCGGGAAATCTATCCGCATAGGCCTGTCTGGGCCTCCCGGCGTGGGGAAATCAACCTTTATAGAAAGTTTTGGCCTATTGCTGACCGACTTGGACAAAAAGGTGGCCGTTTTGGCCATTGACCCTTCCAGTCCAATCGCCGGAGGCTCTATTTTGGGTGACAAAACCAGGATGGAGGAACTTTCCCGCCGGGCCAATGTCTTTATCCGCCCGGCACCAAATTGCGGTTCTCTAGGGGGTGTGGCCCATAGAACTAGAGAGAGTATTCTCCTATGTGAAGCGGCCGGTTTTGATGTGGTTTTGGTAGAAACTGTAGGTGTTGGACAATCCGAATACCAGGCCCATTCCATGGTCGATTTTTTTATGGTTCTCATCCCCCCCAACGCCGGAGATGAACTTCAAGGGATCAAGAGGGGCATTATCGAACTGGCCGATGCCATTATCGTCAACAAGGCCGATGGCCAATTATTAGAACTGGCCAAACAAACTGCCTCCCAATACAAAAATGCCCTTCAATTTATCACTCAAGGGCACTCTTCCCAATCCGAAACTTCTAAAGATTTTTGGAAACCTCAAGTTTTGCTTTGTTCTTCTCTCAAGGGGAAACAGGCCTTTGGCCTGCAAGAAATTTGGGAAACTGTAGAAAATTTTATTGAGAAAGCACAAAAACTCGGCCAATTTTCCAAGCATAGAGATTTCCAAAATACAAAGTGGGTCGAAAAGCTGGTTTCCGAAATGCTGGAGTCCAAAATTCAAGATTCTCCCCACTATCAAAAAGTTTATGCCCAACAAATCCAAGATATGTTGAGCAAAAAGACGACTCCAACTAGCGCGGCCCATGCCATTTTTCAATCCCTGCCTTTCATTGATGGCACTGAACATTCAACCTAGAGGATTTTCCCCATGGCAACTATTAAAAATATCCTTGCCCGCCAAATTCTGGATTCCCGAGGTTTTCCCACCATCGAAGTCGAAGTTTGGACTTCAACCGGCAAATGCGGACGGGCATCTGCACCCAGCGGTGCCTCTACGGGAAAACGGGAAGCAACAGAATTGCGAGACGGCAACCCCGCACGCTTCTTAGGCAAAGAAGTTCAGCAAGCAATAGGCAATGTCAATCAAAAACTGCGCCCTTCGCTCCTGGGAAAAAATATCTTCCACCAAAAAGAACTCGATCTTCACATGATCGAACTCGACGGAACAGAATCTAAGTCCTGCCTCGGTGCCAACGCTATTTTGGCCATTTCTATCGCCAGCTGCAAGGCCGCCGCCTCAGAACGGGGAAAACCCGTATGGCAATATCTGTTTGAAGACCTCAAAGTGCCCAATCCCGTGGGCAAACCTCTTCTCCCGGCCCCATTGATGAACATCATCAACGGGGGAAAACACGCTTCCAACAATCTCGATATTCAAGAATTTATGATTATACCCTGTCTCAATAAAAGTTTTGCCGAAAATCTCAGAGCGGGAGCAGAAATTTTCCAACACCTCAAAAAAATCCTTACCCAGGCCAAACAGAGCACCAATGTAGGAGATGAAGGGGGATTTGCTCCCGATTTTGAATCCCACCAAAATGCTCTCGACTGCATTATAGAGGCCATTGAGAAGGCCAATTACAAACCTGGGCGGGAAATCAAACTGGCCATTGATGCCGCTTCCAGCGAATTTTACCATCAAGGCCAATATTCTGTGCAAGGAAAAACTTATACTCATGCAGAGATGATTGAATATTATTCCAACTTGTGCACACAGTACCCCATCTATTCCATTGAAGACGGGTTGGCCGAAGACGACTTTTCCGGCTGGGTTCAGCTAACCGCCACTTTGGGCGATAAAACACTCTTGGTGGGTGACGACCTTTTCGTCACCAATAAAAATATTCTCCATCAAGGTATTCGACAAAAACAGGCCAACGCTATTTTGATCAAGGCCAATCAGGTGGGTTCTCTCACCGAAACCTTTGAAACTTTAAAACTGGCATTTGAAAATAATATGAAGGCGATGATAAGCCACCGTTCTGGCGAAACCGGCGATACTTTCATTGCCGATTTAGCAGTGGCCACCGGGGCCGGACACATCAAGACTGGGGCGACCTGCCGCTCGGAAAGAATTGAGAAGTACAATCAACTTCTTCGCATTGAAGAAGCGCTGGGGAAACGGGCCTGCTACTCTTTAATTCACTAAAACAGTCAATAAAGGTGAGACGATTTAACCTCCTTGCTCAATTTCCAAGATGGCCTTAACTTAATTCTTAAAGGCCTAAGCAGGAAGCTGTTGTCTATAAATTCAATCAATACAAAAAAACCCGTTCTCTATCTCCAAAATTTCATTCTATTGATCTTGGTATTCTCTGTGCCCTTCAATATTTCGGCACGGCCCATTTACAATCTTTTTTATCGCCCTTTGGCCCTGGGGCCAATCGCAGGCAATTACGAAATTGAATTTGACGGAAATTTTTTTCAAACTAGCGGGCATTTTGAAAATGATGGCACGGCCTCAACCCTAGAGGAAGGAGAAGAATTTTCTCGTTTACAAGGCCAAACCTCGCTTCGTTACGCCCTCTCTGACAATCTCTCTTGGGAAGGAGGATTGCGCTTCCGTCAAAACAGTTCAAATAATCTGCGGGAAAATGAAGTCAATACTGTCACCAATTCCGGAATGGAAAGCTATTATTTGAAAGGCCGCTACTCCACTTTCAATAAAAAAAATCTTATCTACGCCCTCACTCTCCAAATACGCCAAAGTGGTGAAGAGAATAGCAATTATAACAACTCGTCGGAAATCCCTAATGACCAAATTGTTTTAAGTGATGGAGGGACAGAACTTTCCCTGGGACTCGATTTAAGCTATTTGCGAAGCAAAAAGCACACCCTCAATTCCCAAATTGCGTTTAGGAGACCAGGCAATGGGTTGAGCAGTGAAATGCCTTACTTGGTGACATCGGATTGGATTTTTCGCCAGTGGATTTTCTCCCTGGGAGTAGAAGGAATTTTTAGCTTAAAAGGTGACACTTACTCGGATGACCCAACCCAAAAACCGCTCCAGGCCACAGGGAATACGAATCTTTACAACAGTATCAATCGCGAATACCTGTCCCCTCGTTCCGGAATCTATTATGCAGCAAAAAATTGGAAACTGGGGTTTGAAATTGCTCAAACGATGCGTGGGATAAGCACCGATCAGGGAACACGATTCGGTGTCAATTTAGTTTGGTCAAACAATAAGCAAACGCGAGACAAACAAAAAATTAATCGGTTTAAGGAATACAGCATCGAAGCTAATATTACCAAAGTCAGTGCCAGAGGAAAATTTGTTCTGATTAACAAAGGATTATCCAGCGATATAGAAAAAGGTATGAGATTTGACATCTACGGAACAGACGACTCTGGTAAAAATGTCTTAATCGCCGAAGGTATTGTCTACAAAAGCAGCGGAAATAAGGCCGTTATAAAACTAATTAGAAAAATTAAAAGAATGAGAATCCAAAAAGGTTTTATTGCCCGAACGAAGTAGCAGAAAGGTTCAAATTTCTTACTTGTTAAATTTTTAGCTTTGTCTAAAATAGAATTGAGAAGATATTTAATATTAACACAAGTGAGGTTCAATATGGATTCCAAAATTTTTAAAACAACTCTTTTTTGGTTCGGCCTATGTAGTGGATTGTTCTTTCCCCATCTCATGGCCAAAACATTCACTTCACAATATTGCCAATTTGAACTGCCTACCGGCTGGGAATGTGCGCTGGAAGGCACGGAATGGGTTTGCCAATCGACCAATAAACAGCGCCAAAAGGAAGCAATCATCATTTTGGCCGCCAAAATAAGAGGCAAACAAGACTCTCTGGAGCAATACCAGGCCTATTTGAAAAAAACCAAGACCTTTACACTGCCGGATGGGAAAACCCAAATTTCCGACCCCAAATACGCCAAGGTCAGCAATGTCAATGATCACAGGTGGATAGATAGTTTGCATTTGGCATCCGAAGTTCCGGGATTTTACACCCGCTATATGGCGACTGTTAAAGAAGACCTTGGAGTGGCCGTAACTTTATCAGTGGCCAAAGACCACTACGACAGCTACCGCAATATCTTTGATAAAGTGATCAACACACTAAGAGTTTTCCGGCAAAAAGGAGTGGATACCTCAAACTATCGCTTGGCGGCAGATGAACAAGGTAAAGATATTATTCAAGATACCCAAATTATTCCCGATTCAGGCAAAAACTACGGGATTGGTTCTGGCGGTCAAGGACGGGCCGGATCGAGAAATGACCCCTTGGGAGGCCTAATATGGATTGTGGCCGGAGTGGTTGTGGCCGGTTTAGCTTTTGCCAAATTTCGCAAAGGCAAAAAGAAGGCCAAATAATTCCTCAAGGAATTGTTTCTCCCTCATCGAAAAAAGATGAGTAAGCGGAAGAGTGATAGCGCTTGGTCACGATCTTAAACAAATCTTTATTTCGGCCAGCTATACCATCCTCTTTTCTCAAACCAGATGAAGAGAATTTTCCTTTCGCCTTTTTTGAATGAGATTTTCCAGCAACGGCCCTAAGGCGCTTTTTATCTCCACTTTCGTCTAAAAACTCAAACCCTGTTTTTATAGGATTTTTGTCTCCACCAATATTGAGGCCAAGCAAGTCCGCATTGGCCGCCTGGGAATTAATCTGCTTGAGATCGGAACTGTTTTTAGCAATATCTTCCTGAATGGACTTATCCGATTTCAATTCAGGTGCCAATTCGGCCAGAGCACTTCTATCTTCGCGCGACAATGACCCCAGAGCAGAACTCACTTTATCAGTCAAAAATTTTTCCGTCTTCTTTTCCAATTCGTCCCAATTGTCCATGGGTTTTCCTCCTGAAGCAGCAATTTTTTTGTTGGCCAAATCGACATAATCCGACTTGTAAGTTTTTAATCTGGTGGCCAAACGCTGGGCATTTTGGCCCTCTAACTGTGCCTTTTGAAGGTCACCTGAAAAGACTGCATTGGCCGAATTAGAAAAAGCACTGGCCGCATTGGCCAGCGTATCTCCCCCTGGTAAATTGGGCGCATCTTGCACAAGACTGGGAAGCTGTACCTTAGTACAGGTATTAGTCGTGCGACAGGAACAATCTTTATCCGTCTTGGCATCTTCACCAATGCTCTGGCCTTCCAAACAAACATCGTATGACGACTGTTCTTTGTTACCCAAACCCTGGGAAGAATTTCTCACCGATTGCCTTTGTTTGGCCGTAGTTTCTTGTTCTTCGACAACTACCAATTGACGCTTTTTCTTTAACCGGCCCGCCTCTTGAGAAAGCCTCTTGTACTCCCTTTCATTTTTTCTGAGTTTATTAGAGGCAATCCCCGCCTCTGTCGCCGACCAGGTGGCAAACCCAGCAAAAACTCCAAACACGGCACCCCGGGTATAACCACTTCCCATAGCGCCGGCAAAACTTGAACCCAGAGCACCAGACATGGATGAGGTAATCGCCGCCGCCGCGGCAGCACCTACGCCAATACCGGCCAACATTGGCCCAATTGTTCCAATCTTAACTCCGGCCTTGGCATCGGGGATTAAAAAATTTAACCAAGACTGCACCAAACGCCTGGCCGGAGTTTCCGGGAAAATGCCAGTGGAAAAACAATCTCCGGTAAACTTGGGAAAATCTATGGCCGCCTCGGTAATGGCCAAAACGCTGGCGACCAGAAATCCCGCTGCGGCGGTGGCCTGAATAATCGACTTGGCCAAAGCGATGTCCGCTGCCTTTTTGGCCCTCTTCGAGGCCTCATCCAAAGCGCCAACTTGCCTTTTGTCGTATTTATTTTCCTGATAATTGCGAAGTCCCTTTTTCCCGTCTTGATAAAATTCGGTAAAGAAAGCAATTTCGGCAGTGATATAAGTTATGGCGGCCGCCAAAAAAGTGACCGAACTGGCCTTTTTTAAGCAACTCTTAGCGATAGTTATCCCTGCAAAAGTGACGGCAAACAACACAATGCTTGACTTGAGCAACCCGCCCGTTTCCTTGCCATCGCTGACATCTCCCTGGGGAACACTGTCGACTTCCCGTTGCCTTTCGAGATTTTCCAAATGAACTTCGTGAAATTTTCCGGCGTCACTGGTACTATTTTCTTCAGCGGCAAGGGGTGATAAAACCGCCTCAACATAAAATAAATTTAAGCAGAGAAAAATAACCCTAAAAAATCTTAACTTCCCTAAAGTGATCGCTTTCATGACTGGCCCCTTCCACCATTCCCTGCTACCACTTCGGAACTCTAATAGTTTTTTATAAATTAAATTTAATTATATTACTTAGAAAAATTCGCCGACTTTTCAGAAAGTTTCATTTTTTCCGATTCAAGTTCATCAATCAAAATATCGTCCATATTGAGTCCAAATAACTTAAAAACTTTGACAAACTCGTTTTTGGCGTTGCTCACACGAATTTGGTTGCGCTCTTTATTGATGTTCTTAATAGTCTCGACAAAAAGGCCAATTCCCGAACTGCCGACAAAATCCAGGCGGTAGAGGTCGAGAATAATTGTTGCAAAAGGGTTTTCAGAGGCAATTTTTTCCAATCTGTCTTTTAAAAACAAATTATTTTGGTAATCCAGTCCACCCTCCATGTAAATTGTAATATTTCCGTAAGCATCCGTTCTCGTTCGCGCCTTCATCTGGGCCTTCCAATCTTTTTCAACCTACAAATATAAATTTTCTCTAATATAGTACACCATGTCATCGACACCGAAGGCCAATGGGAACGAACTTCCCCTAAAGTACACCATCACAAATTCTATAAATAATATTTTTCTCAAATGAAGTTTCATCAAAATTACATTAGAATAAGTCTATACCCTGGAGGTTCCTATGCGCGTGAGAATTATTGGTGGGCATGGTGGTGTTGCTCTGGCCTATCAAAATACGAGTTATTTAATTGATAACAAACTGCTCATAGATGCCGGCTCCGTGGCATCGGGATTGCAAATTAGTGAACAAAATCTCATTAACTATGTCCTCATTTCCCATTCACACCTCGACCACATTTCCGACCTGGCCTTTATGGCGGACAATTGTTTTGAACTGCGAGACCGCCCTTTTGAAGTCTATACCTCACAAATAGTGAAAGATAATATCCTCACCCACCTTCTCAATGACGAAATTTGGCCTGATTTTACCAAACTTCCCAACCCCCAAAATCCCACTTTGCGCTTCCATATTGTTCCCAGTTACGACACCATCACCGTTGGCAAATACCAAGTTACTTTTATTCCGGTGAACCATCCGGCGGGAGGACATGGATTCATTGTGGAAAAGGAAAAGAGTTGCGTGGTTTTTACCCAGGACACAGGCCCTACCGAAGATATTTGGAAAGAGGCCAAAAAGCGAAAAAACCTCAAGGCCATTTTTACCGAAGTCAGTTTCCCCAATCGTCTGGCCAAAGTTGCCGAGAAGAGCTATCACCACACCCCGAACAGTATTTTGGCCGAACTTGAAAAAATGCCCCCCGAAGTTCCCATCTTCCTCGGCCACATGAAACCTACTTACCAGGCCGATATTAGCACCGAAATTGATGCAATGGACAATGATCGCTTTGGCCTTTTGGCCGATGACGATGTCAGCTTTATTTTCTGACATTATCCACTAGATGAACCGGGCCATTTATGCCAATATCCACCAATCTGCACTTGGATGAAGTACGCGCAGAACATCCACAGGTACTAAAATGAACTGGTTTGATTCCGTAGAAAGCCCAAAACTCAAAAATTCAAAAAAAGTTCCCTCCAGTAACACACCTCCAGCATCATGGACAAAATGCACAAAATGTGGTGAAATCGTCCAAAACGACCGTTTAAAAGAATCCTATAGCGTTTGCCCCTACTGTCATTACCACTTTAGACTTAATGCATCAGAACGCCTTGAACTCCTTTTAGATGAAAAGAGCTTCCACCCGCTAGAGGAAAACTTGGCCTCTACTGACCCTCTCAATTTTGTCGATAAAAAATCTTACCGGGAACGCCTGGACAAGGCCTTGAACAAAACTGGCCAACACGACGGAACTCTGGCCGGACAAGGTGCAATTCAAGGGCACAAAGTGGCCATTGCCGCCATGGATTTTAGTTTTATGGGAGGCTCCATGGGGGTCGTTTGCGGTGAAAAAATTGCCCTCACCATGGATTTGGCCCATCAAAACAAGTGGCCAGCAGTGGTCGTCTCCTGTTCGGGAGGGGCGCGCATGCAGGAGGGTATTCTTTCTCTCATGCAAATGGCCAAAACCTCTTTGGCGCGCCAACAATTGAAAAAGAGCGGCATCCCTTTTATCAGCGTCCTCACCGACCCAACTACGGGAGGAGTGGCCGCCTCCTTCGCCATGTTAGGAGATGTCAACTTGGCCGAGCCGGGAGCACTCATTGGTTTTGCTGGGCCTCGTGTTATAGAACAATCCATTCGCCAAAAATTACCCGAGGGATTTCAACGAAGCGAGTTTCTGGAAGAACATGGATTTATTGACCGCATCGTCCACCGTCACAAACTCAAGGATGAAATCGCCTTTTTTACCACCATGTTTGGCCGCTAATATCACCGTTCCCATGGAACACTCTTGGCCATTTCACCCCCAACTCGACTCCTGGCTTGAAGAAAAAGTGGGTTTTGAATTTTTCAGTGACGACGAAGGCCGATCTCATGGCCTTATTCAAGCGATGGCCAAAGGCCTAAAAGAAAAATATCCCCCCCCTCTGATCGTCACCATTGCCGGCACCAACGGCAAGGGAGAAACCTGCCTCTACTTAGAAGAATTGTTGTGCAAACAGGGAATTTCCGTAGGACTCTTTACCAGTCCTCACATTTTATCTCCAACTGAAAGATTCCGCTTTAATGGCAGGCCCATCGAGGCATCCTCTTTACTACAAAATTTTGAAAAAAACGCCCACTTGGCCGAACCGCTAAGTTATTACCAATTTCTCTTTTATTGCTTCCTAGAAATCAGCTTGGAGAAAAAACCTCGGGTACTTATTCTCGAAGTTGGATTGGGCGGAAGACGGGATACCGTCAATTTAGTCGATGCTGGCCTCACCGCTCTCACTTCAATTTCCCACGATCACACTGAAATTTTAGGCCCCCGTTTAAAAAATATTTTGGAAGAAAAACTGGGCATCACCCGCGCCGGTGTCCCCTTAATCAGTGCCCTCAAACGCCCTCGCCTCATTTCACAGGCCCGCTCGTTTTGCCAAGCACACGATGTTCCCCTCTTCCAACTCAAAATAAATCCCAAATCTAACTTCAAACAAAGAAATGCCATCTTGGCCAACCAGATTTTTCAAATGGCCTGTCACAAACTGCAATTCAAAATTGATCCTTCTCGCACGACGCTCACTCCATCCAGTTTTGGCCGAGGCCAAATAGTGACATCACATCACGGAAGATTTATGCTTTTAGGGTCACACAATACTGATGGCCTCAAACAGGCCATGCGTTGGTTGGCCTCAAAAACCTTTTCAAGTGAAAAGGAATATGCATTTTCGGGAGTGATTGCTGGCCTTTCGAGAAAAGACCCCAAAGACTTGGCAAAATGCCTCAAGATCGTTTTGGAATCCCCTTCTCTGGCCAAATATTATTACTTGTGTGCCTTTCAACACGCCAAGGCCACTCCGGCAGAACTTTTGGAAAAAACTGTTGAACAAGTGGCCAAAGACATTGAAAAATCCAAACACATTTCATTTTGCAAAAATATTCCTTTGGCCTTGGAGAAAATGGAACGCAACCGATCAAAAATATATTTGGTCACGGGGTCGTACTATTTCTTGGGTTCCTTCCTTAGAGAACTTTACGCTCTCAACGGGCCTAATCTTCCCGCTTCTGATTCTATCCACCCCTAATTCTTGGGGCCGCGAAGAATTTAGCTTCGGCATTAAAAACAATATTCACATCATCTCTGATAAGGCCTTTAGAAATTCCAGAGAACGCAAATTTTCGGCAATTGGGAATGTCATTATCACCTACCAAGGCAACACGATCTACGGAGAACGGGCCAATTTTCAATTTGACACTGGCCTGGCCATCATAGAGGGCAACATTCGCCATGTCAGCCCTAAAATGACATTGTATGGAACCAAATTGGAATACAATTTTAAAACCAAGCTCTTCAATTTGCAAAATGCCCGTATTCTTAGCGATGATTATGTCATCTTGGGCAAACGCTTTTCCCGTTTGCCCAACGGTGAAATTATATGCACTGATGCCGAATACACAACTTGCAAAGATTGTCCCGAATCGTGGTCTATTTTTGGCCGAAAAATTAGAATTATTCCCAACGAGTACCTTCATATCAACCACGCCTATATCAAAGTTAAAGGCGTAACGGTCATGTACATACCCTATATTGTCTTGCCCATCAAAAAAAATCGTGAAACTGGCCTGCTCTTTCCAAAACTCAATTGGGATTTAAAAGAAGGACTGCGCTACCGCCAACCCTGGTTTTGGGCCATAACCCAGAGTTCGGATATGACTCTCACACCTTCCAGTTTTGGTACTAGAGGTTGGGGCAACGAACTTCAATTCCGCCACACTCCTAGAGAAAATTTGTGGTACGAATTTAACAGCTTACACCTAGATGACAAAATTTATTCTCCCAACAAACATTCCTACGATGCCAACGAAGATTCAACTTTTAGACATTTGAGCGAATGGGAACACCATTTTAATTCCAGCAAAAATTGGAACCACCATTTTTACCATAATTTTTCACGAGACCTCGATATTGATCGGGGTATCGGTGATTTTCTCGACGAACAAATACAAGGCAGCGACTTGGGAGCAAGTTCATTTGTCGATTATAGAAATAACTGGTTGGCCATGAGTACGGAGGGCCATTTTAGAAGAAATCAACTCTTTGCCCAAACGCTAGAATTTGATCACCGTTTCGTTCAAATTTTGCCCAAAATAAAATTGAATACGATCCCCTACCGGATATTTCAATCCCGAATCCCTATGCTCCACAATATTACTTTTGATTTTGAAGGAGACGCCACCGTTTTTAAACAAAACCATCGGCAAGAACAGGCGTTCTTGAGGAATGCCACCCGCTATAATTTGGCCCCCACTCTGACTTGGAGTTTCGGACAACTTGGCCCCATTCATGGAAAAACCAGTACGACTTTGAACTATCAAAATTACTATTTTCCCCACGAAGAAAACCAAAAAAAATTTTCCAAAGGTGGATTTGCCCAAAAAACTGAATTGTTTATAGAACTAGAAAAGACTTTTGGTTTGGCATACAACAAAATCATTTCCCCTGAAAATGTATATCTACTCAAACCGCAAGAACAGAAATCCGGCCCTTCCCTCTATCAAGGATATATGGGTAGTATTCCTTCCAACACTCCCAAAATTGCAGAGTCCAAATACATCATTAAAAAACACAGTTACCGCCACATTCAAAGATTTGAACTCAAACACTACTTTCTGGAAAATCAAAAACTCAAAGGAAACCAACGCTTTTTAAATCAAATCCAGGATGAAAGTGGCGCTGGCCAATTCGATCCCATAGATGCCATCCGCGAAAAAGAATCTGAATACAACAACGAAATCAGTAAAACCTCATTCCCCATCAACAACACCATTGAACTGCAATGGAACAATACGCTCGTGCGCAAAACCGCCATGGATGTCAATATTTTCGACGATGGAAGAGGACTTCGAGATAACTTTCAATACGACAAAGTTAGTTTCTTCAAAGTTTCCCAAGGTTACGACTTCAATGAACAAAGTTCCAACTACAAAGATAAATTAACTCGATTATTCATCGACGCTGGAATAAATCTGGGGCATTTTTCTTCCAGCGTGCAAGAATACTATTTCTATAGTTCGCGCAAACATGTCTTCACCGTTGATTTCAAAAGTCATTTCGATCGCGGGAATCTCTCCACAGCATTAAAGTATAATACTTTGGAAGACCACATTAACAAGGCCATTGCCCTAGGCGGAGAATACCAATTTAACGATCGCTTCCTCTTCCGCTTCTCTTGGGATTACGACTATGAGAGGGAACGGGTGAATCTTGCCACCTACGAAACCATCTACTCTCCCAGCAATAATTGCTGGAAACTGGGATTGAGATACCGCAAAGAAATTGAAGAATCGGATTTTTCAGTCAATTTTATGGTCAACTTTAATAACAGCGCTTTTTCTTCTCCCAATAATTCTTAACTCAAAGGGCATAACTTTCCCCGCTGGCCCTCCTAGACACCGTTTGAGTAAAATTCGCTATCATAAAAAAAGGGTGGCCACTCACACCCCAACTAAAAAACTGTGAGTGTAGCAAGGTAATAACTCACAATTTGGGTCAGATTGGGAGGAAGCGAGACAGAGTGACTGAGGCGTGCTCCCTGCACACCGCAAGAAGCGATGGCGAAGCTGACTCACAAGATGGCCTGAAGTGTGAGTTATTACAAAAAAGAGGTTATGCTTTACCGAATTGAAGGCATTTATGGCCACGAAATTATCCAAACCCTCAAGCGGCTTGGGGTGAATCATTTTGGTTTTGATTTTAGGCCCACCTCGTTTAATTTTATTCAACAATATTTATTTCAAGAATTGGTTTCACAACGCCTAAGTACCCACGATTGGGCCTATTTGCATTTCTGCAATGAAAAAGATTTTGTCATCGAAAAAATAGTGGGCGAAATTCCCCAAACCCAAAATTCTCCTGCAAATATTATTCTCGAATTTTCCGATTCACTAGATGCCGATTTTTACCAAAAATTTAATACTCCCTTTATCTGGCACTACCGCCTCGACCGAAATCTCAAAGATTTGCTCGCTCTCCCCGCTCTGCAAGGATTGGTGCTCAACATTGCCCTGCTTGAACAGGCCCACAAACGAGGCCACTTGATCGATTTTGCGGCCAACCTCAATGCCCAAATTAGCGCCGTCCGTCCCAACGGTATTCCCCTTTACTTGACGCGCAAATGGGACAGCACTATGCTGCCAAGTTTCTCGGAATATTTTTATTTTTACGCCACTTCCTTGCCAGTAGACTCTTCCGTCGAAATCTGCTACCGTAAGGCCAATTTGCCCCGATTTGAAGATTATTTCACAAAATTGGCCCTGCCGGAGTAGAACCAAAGTCAAACACCATGCGCATCCTCATTTCCAACGACGACGGCATCCACGCCGAAGGCATGAAATCCCTCGTCCAATACCTCAAACAAAATCACCAAATCGTCGTCGTGGCACCCTACCAAGAGCGCTCCGCCACAGGACACACGATCAGCTTGGGACACCCTCTAAGAGTGGCCAAAGTTGCCGAAGATACATACGCCTGTGACGGCTTCCCCGCAGACTGCATTTTGTTAGGCCTAAAATACTTTTCCAGTGGGCCAAACCGCCCTGACCTCGTCATCAGTGGCATTAATCTTGGGCCGAACCTCTCCCAAGATATTTATTATTCGGGCACCGTGGCCGCGGCCAGAGAAGCATCCATACGCCAAGTTCCCGGAATTGCCGTTAGCTTGGCCACCCATCTCCTTGGCCACCAAGAAAAAACATATCACTTTGAAACTGCCACCCATTTCATCTCCCGTCTGTTGGAGGAAGGTGTCAATAAACTCATTCCCCCCCTGGCCATTCTCAATGTCAATATTCCCAACCTTCCCCTCTCCAAAATCAAGGGCGTAGCACTAACTCGGCCGGGATTTCTGGAATACAGCGAAGACATCGAAGAAAGAATTGATCTCAAGGGAAGGCCCTATTACTGGATTGCCGGCACGAGACAGGGCCTCGATCGAGAAGAGGGCACCGACAGCTATGCCATCTATCACGGCCTTATCTCGCTTTCGTTATTAGGGCTTGCGGGAGTTGATCCGGCACAGTATGATGACGAGTGGAAACAAATTGCCGACAAATTAAATCAAGAATTGGTTATGGCCAATTGAACGAGGTGAATGGTGAACATGTTTAAATTTTTTATATCTGTTATTCTCGTTTTCCTTTCTTGCCCCTCTAACAGCAGTGATAAAAACTGTTCCAACTCCGCAAAAGTCCTGTTGCAAGACATACTGGACGAACAATTTAAACGGGAAAATGCACCGATGATCGAAAGTTGGGAACAACACGGAGATCGCATTTTGTCCCTCCTGGAAGAAAGCAAAGACCTGGAAAAATCCCTCGATGGCCTCAAAAGCGGAAATGAAATTCCCACACCTTGGAAACTCTTTTTAAATAAAAAATTCGTCCCCTAC
The DNA here is from genome assembly GCA_965243145.1 of Bacteriovoracaceae bacterium. Taxonomy (GTDB): domain Bacteria; phylum Bdellovibrionota; class Bacteriovoracia; order Bacteriovoracales; family Bacteriovoracaceae; genus CBDBLK01. The sequence goes on along the minus strand of CBDEUB010000002.1, from coordinate 1,960,827 downwards.
TTAATCGCCAAATCACGAAAGAGATTGGACTTGAAAAGCGAATTACTGGCCATGTACTTTTCCCATTGCTTTTGTCTCAACACCGTCTTGAAAGTCTTGGAGGCGCAGGATATTTCCGATGAACTCGCCGCTGATGTCATTGTCGTGATCAGAAACGGCCTGCTTGCACATGATGCCATTCGAGCGGGCGCAGCAATCGAGTCGTTGAAACACACCAGCGTGGGTAAAACTGTCGCCACTGACCTGGCCCAAGATTTTATGGGCCTTTTAGAAGGAGAACACTCTTTAGAACAAACCCAACGAATATTGCTAAGTGGCCTGGATTCATCCAATCCTTCCGTAATCAATTTTTTAGAAGAATTTCTCTTCGGTTTTAAAGAAATATTTCCCGTAAAAAGAGATGGTAAACCGACCTATTTTGCCGAGGAGATTAGGGCCATAACCGAAACTTACTCCTCGTTGATTCACCTGCAAAAACAAGGCCCAGCAAAAAGTTTGGGAGAGGCCGCTGAAATTTGGCTCGGACAAAGTGGTGTGGCCACAAAATTTAAGGCGGAGTTTCTTCTTCGCGCAAGAAATCGTCAAGTTGGCCGCTATGTCAGGCAAATACCCGAAGCAGAGTGGCCATTGCTTTGGGAACAAATCAAATCCAAATTTAGCGTAAGAAACTTTAATTTTTAGTTTTTAAAACAAAATTTATTTACTATTTTCTAAAGTAAAATTCTAAAGTAAAATTCTCAAGTTTTTTTCTCAAAAAACCGAATAAAATCTATCAGGTTCTAACCATCTGAACGGACTCAATGGCGGCCCATCCGCCAAATAGGGCAATAGAGAGGCCCAAAAGGGCCTCTTATGAAGAGATTTTTCTATTTTTCCGCCATTTTAGGCCTTTTTTCAGGCCTGTTTGGCTGCGCCCACCACCGCAGTGGCCACCATATCAGGCCGGCCCCCGGCGACACTTGGGAATCCATTGCCCAAATATACGGAGTCCCCAACTGGCGACTCAGGGCCTTTAACTCCCGCTACCGCCACCCCGCTGGCCAATGGATTTTTGTTCCCCTCGAACGGGGCATCTTGGGTTCCGGTAATGTCACCCACCTGTCGCGCGCTATGTTTGATTCGGGAATGTTTGCCTGGCCAGTTCCCACTTCCACAAAAGTCAGCAGCCGCTTTGGAAAACGCTGGGGCCGCCAGCACAAAGGCATCGACATTCCCGCCCCCCTGGGGACTCCCATTGTGGCCGCCGCTGATGGCATTGTCGTCTACAGCGGAAACGACCTAGGAGGTTACGGCAACCTCACTGTTTTGGCCCACCAACACGGATTTTTTACTGTCTACGCCCACGCTCAAAAAAATCTCACTCAAAAGGGGGCATCAGTTCGTCGCGGGCAAGTGATCGCCAAGATGGGCAAAACTGGAAAAAGTACCGGCGTACACTTGCACTTTGAAATCCGCCACGACTCCAAAGCACTCAACCCTGGCCACTTTGCCGCCTTTAAAAAGTAGTTGCTTTATTGTTGGCCCAAAATCTTGAGATACATCAGCGCCGTATTGCGTGCATCCTCCAGCGCCGTATGGGCCACCTCTCCAAACCCCAAGTGTTCGGACAATTGACTTCCGCGAACACAATCGGAAGGAATCGATTTTTTATCCACTAAATAATGGGCGACGCTCGAAAGGTCGAGTTGGCGGTGTTCAAAATAATGCCTCATCCAATCGTACCCCAAATCCCGGTTGAGAAAGGGGAGGTCGATAGCACTTAGAGATTTTCCAAAAAGGGTTATCTTTTTATTCGCAAAATATTCTTTTATTTCCGGCGAGGCCAAATACCGCTCCCATTCGATTTTAAGCTGATCGAGATTTATGCCTTCCCGGTGCGCTTTTCCGATCAGTTCCCGATTGTGCTCGATGGCCCAAGTGTCGAGCTTTGGCCGTAGTTCTTCAAAAGAGGGACACTGAATAAAACTGTGCCAAGACAAATCTTCCCTCATTTCGGCATCGTCTGTGCAAAAGGGAATCATGCCCAATTCAATAATGAGGTCATGCTCTTTGAGTCCGGTCGCCTCGATGTCAATGGAAAGGTATCTCATGTCCGCTCCCGCCTTGCCTGGCCACTATTTTTCAGCATAATATGGGCACCAAATGGAACTGCCAACCCCTTGCATTGAGGGACACATACTCAAAAGGTACAAAAGGTTTTTGGCCGATGTTGAACTAGAAGGCGGCGAAATTGTCACCGCCCATGTTGCCAATACGGGTTCCATGAAAACCTGTTGGGAACCTGGCCAAAAGGTGCGCCTGTCCCACTACCCCCATTCCAAACGCAAATTGCCCTACAGCTTGGAAATGACTCATAACGGGAAAAGCTGGATTGGAGTCAACACTTCCCGCACCAACCAACTGGCCAAAGAGGCGATTCAAAATGGCACCGTCGAGGAACTCCAGGGCCACAAGCACCTCGTGCCCGAAGTAAAGATAGGCACATCGCGTCTCGATTTTCTCTTGCACGATGGTGAACTCCCCTCTCGGCCTGGCACTTTCAAAAATCCCTGCTTTGTGGAAGTTAAAAATGTCACCTTATTAGGTGAACACAATTTGGGCCTTTTTCCCGATGCGGTTTCCATCCGCGGGCAAAAACACCTCAGACAACTGATTCAACTCGCCCGCGAAAATACCCGCGCCGTTATGCTGTATATTGTCAATCGCCAAGATGTTCACGCTTTTGCCCCAGCGCAACATATTGACCCCGATTATGCCAAACTGGTGGTCGAGGCGAACCATGCCAAAGTTGAAATTTTGGCCTACCAATGCCATCTAACACAAAGCAAAATCTTTGTCCAGCGGCCACTTCCCGTTAAATTGCCCAAATTATAGTTTGACGGAAACAGTCTTTAAAAGTAATCTCCCTACACAACACAGCAACAAGAGAGGTTTGTGTGCATCTAGTAAAAATCCTGCTGCTCCCTAAATTCCGCTTCATTGGCCTGCTTGGCCTCCTTCCCTTTCAACAGGCCTGCCTCTCTCCTTTTCAACAGGCCCCTGACGCAACAACATTTGCCTATTGCTCGGAGGGAAGTCCCAGTGCCTTTAACCCGCAAATCACCACTGATGGCAGTTCTTACAACGCCACTTCCTACACCATTTACAATCGCCTGATTGAATTTCAAAAGGGGAGCACGAACCTGATCCCCGCCCTGGCCGAATCTTGGATCCCCTCCAAAGACCGCAAAACCTACACTTTTAAATTGAGAAAGGGGGTAAAATTCCACACCACACCCTACTTCACGCCCACCCGGGATTTTAACGCTGACGATGTTATCTTTTCCATCAACCGCCAACGCCTCAAAGGCCACCCTTTCCACAAAGTAGGAGGCGGTTCTTACGAATATTTCGAGGGCATGGAGATGGGTTCCCTCATGGAAAAGGTTGAAAAGGTCGATGCCCACACAGTGCGCATCACCTTGTCGAGGCCAGAGGCCCCTTTTTTGGCCAACATGGCAATGGGCTTTATGTCCATCCTTTCAAAAGAGTACGCCGAACAACTCGTCAAAGCGAAAAAGGCCGAACAAATCGACAATATGCCGGTGGGAACGGGGCCATTTATCTTTAGACGCTATATAAAGGACACCCTTATCCGCTACCAAAAAAACCCACAGTTCTGGGGCGGCCCTGCTAAAATAGATCATTTGGTTTTTGCTATCACCACGGATGCCAATGTCCGCTATCAAAAACTCAAAGCGGGGGAATGTCACCTGGTAATTGATCCCTCTCCTGCCGATCTGAAGGCCATTCGAGCGGATGCCAACCTCAAATTGATCAGTGGCCCAGGATTCAATATCGGCTACTTGGCGATGAACACCCAAAAGAAACCCTTTGACAATCTCCTGGTGAGGAAGGCCATCAACCACGCCCTCAATAAACAGGCCTATATTGATGCCGTCTATTTGGGAAATGCCATCCCCGCCATCAACCCCATCCCCCCTAGCTTGTGGTCTTACGACAAAAGTATTAAAGATTACGCTTACGACCCCGCCAAAGCGAAGCAACTCCTCGCTCAAGCAGGCCTGGCCGAAGGTTTTGAAACCGAACTTTGGACTCTTCCCGTAACCCGTCCCTACAATCCCAACGGTAAAAAAATGGGAGAGATGATGCAGGCCGATTTGGCCAAAGTGGGCATTAGGGCCAAATTGGTCACCTACGATTGGCCCACCTACCTCAGCAAATCCCGCACCGGAGAACACCAACTCATTCAAATGGGTTGGACTGGTGACAATGGAGACCCCGACAATTTTCTTGCCGTTCTCCTGGGCTGTGCCAGTATTGAATCCGGATCAAATCTATCCCGCTGGTGCGATACCGAGTTCAATGGCCAACTGATCGAGGCCAAACAACTATCCCAACAGTCGCAAAGAATCCCTCTTTACCAAAAGGCCCAAAAAATCTTTAAGGAAAAATCCCCCTGGGTTCCCATTGCCCACTCAGTCACTTTCCGTGCCATGAGTAAAAAAGTTCGAGGATACAAACTTGATCCTCTCGGACTCGATGCTTTTAGTACCGTAGAACTTGTCGAATCCAAGTAATGCGGCACTTTTTTTTCAGACGGTTTAGAGAACTGCTTCTCACTCTGCTGGGCATTTCGCTGCTGGTTTTCTTTCTCATTCGCCTCATTCCCGGCGACCCCGTCATGTTATTGTTAGGGGAGAGAGGTGCCGATCCTCAAGTCTATCAAGAAATGCGCCAAGACTTAGGCCTTGACAAGTCAGTCGTCGAGCAATATTGGATTTTTTTTAAAAAGGCCATACGGGGAGATTTGGGAAACTCCATCATCAGTAAAAAACCCGTAACCGAGGAGTTTTTTGACCGCTTTCCGGCCACCTTGGAATTGGGAATTGCCGCCCTCATTCCGGCCACCTTTCTGGGCATACTATTGGGCATTATTGCCGCCATCAAACGCAACGGTTTCTTTGATTACTTTCTGATGGGGGGAAGTTTATTGGGATATTCGATGCCCATATTTTGGTGGGGCCTCATCCTCATTATCGTCTTTTCAGTTCAACTCGGTTGGACTCCCGTCTCTGGCCGCATCAGTGTCCTCTACGATATTGAACCCATCACTGGATTTTTACTGTTCGACACTCTCATCGATCGCCAACTCGTAAGTCAAGAGGGATTAGCACCCTTTCAAAGTGCCCTTTCCCACTTGCTCCTCCCCGCAGTGGCCATAGGGACGATCCCTTTGGCGGTGATCGCTCGCATGACCCGATCATCCATGTTGGAAGTTTTAGGCGAAGATTATATCCGCATGGCCCGGGCCAAGGGACTCTCTTACCGCAGAGTGATTCTACTTCACGCTTTGAGAAATGCTCTCATTCCCATCATCACTACAGTGGGGCTTATGTTTGGCAGTCTCATTACTGGTGCGATTTTGACGGAGACCATTTTTTCCTGGCCAGGAATTGGCAAATGGCTGGTGGCCAGTATAAATTCCCGCGACTATCCCGTCGTCCAAGGCGGTGTTCTCTTTATTGCTACCATGGTCGTCACCATCAATGTATCCATAGATTTGCTCTACACTTTGATCAATCCCAAAATGAGAAACTGACCATGGAAGATTTTCAGGACACCCAGGAAATTCAAGATATTCCCTCCCCACAAAGAGAATTGTGGGATCAATTTAAGCAGAACAAAGGGGCCGTTGCCGGACTTGTCCTCATTCTCATTTTTATTTTCATCAGTTTGGCCGCACCCTTGTTGGCCCCTTATGACCCGACCATTCTCCACGGCAGCGATGCCCTACGCCTCCCTCCTGCATTTGCCGAAGGAGGCCATTCCTCATTTCTCTTGGGAACCGATGATGTTGGACGCGATATTTTAAGCCGCCTGATCTACGGTGCACGACTCTCCATGGGAATTGGAATGACTGTAGTTTTGCTTTCGGCATCTATTGGAACTCTTGTCGGCCTGGCCAGTGGCCATTTAGGTGGCCTCGTCGATACCTTCATTATGCGCGCTGTGGATATTCTCATGGCCTTCCCGAGCATTTTATTGGCCATTGTCGTCGTCTCTGTTTTAGGCCCTGGAATGATGAATGCTATTATTGCAGTGGCGGTCGTGGCCTTACCCAGTTTTATTAGAATTGTACGCGCCAGTGCTATGGAAGAAAAAAATAAACAATATATTATGGCCAGTCACACTTTTGGAGCAGGCCGTTTTAGAATTATGTTTTACGAAATTTTGCCCAACTGCATGGCCCCCTTAATTGTTCAGGCAACCTTAGGGTTTAGTGAGGGCGTTCTCAATGCTGCCGCTTTGGGTTTTCTCGGTCTGGGCACTCAACCTCCACTTTCTGAATGGGGTGTTATGCTCGCCGATGCACGCGCATTCATTCAAAGTTCTCCCTGGATGGTGACACTCCCAGGATTGTGCCTTTTAATGGTCGTCATCGCTTTTAATATTTTTGGAGACGGCCTTCGAGATGCTCTCGATCCACGCCTCAAAAAATAAATCTTTCATTATGTTACTGGAAATAGAAAATTTATCCATCGACTTTGAAACTTCCAAGGGCATGCTCCAAGCTGTTCGACAAATTTCCTTTCAACTCGAGGCCGGAGAAACCTTGGGGATAGTAGGGGAATCCGGCTGCGGAAAATCTGTAACCAACCTGGCGCTTATGAACCTTCTCCCCAACAATGCTCTCCTCCAGGCCAGCAAAATGCATTTTTCTGGAAAAGATTTGCTCTCACTACCCGAAAGGGAATGGCAAAACTTGAGGGGAGGAGATATGGCCATGATCTTCCAAGACCCCATGACAGCACTCAACCCCAGTTACAATGTCGGATTTCAAATCGAAGAAACCCTTAAAGCACACCACCCCCATATGACAAAAGAAGAGAGACGGGAAAGAATTTTCAAATTGCTAGGCCAAGTCGGCATCCCCGCAGCTTCAGAGCGCATGCATGCCTATCCCCACGAACTTTCAGGAGGTATGGGCCAAAGAATTATGATTGCCATGGCCCTTGCCGGCACTCCCAAACTTTTAATTGCCGATGAACCCACTACGGCCTTGGATGTCACCATTCAAGATCAAATTCTGAAGTTACTTAAAGACATTCAAGCAGAAAACCAAATGGGCCTCATTTTTATCACTCACGACCTCGAAATTGTGGCCCATATCGCCGATACTATTCAGGTTATGTACTCCGGTGAAATTGTCGAGAGAGGAACGCCCCAACAAATTATCCACTCCCCTCAACACCCTTACTCGGAGGGCCTACTTAACTCCTTACCTGGATACAAAGATGTGGCCTTTCGGCAAAAACTATCCTCCATCCCTGGCCTCGTTCCCCGCCTCAATCAAAGGCCATCGGGTTGCCAATTTGCCCCCCGTTGTTCCCATGCTCAAGCGGAATGTCACAAGGCCCCCCCGGCCCTAATGAATTTCAACGGCCGTTTAGTTCGCTGCCCTTTTCCCAGCGACCAACGCAAATCCGAAACCAAAAAGGAGCGGCCGTGAACACTATTCTACGAGTGAAAAACTTAAAGAAATACTATTCTGTAAAAAAGAGTTACCAAGAAGTGCAACAAGTCAGGGCCTTATCAGAAGCATCCTTTGAACTTGAAGAAAACAAAACTTTGGGAATTGTAGGAGAATCGGGGTGTGGAAAATCAACATTGGCCAAGGCCCTCGTCGGAGTTGAAACTCCAACTTCTGGAGAAATTATATACCAAAACCGACCGATAGAATCTCTCGGCCAGAACGAACGCCGACAGGCCATTCAAATGATCTTTCAAGACCCCTATTCCAGCTTAAACCCGAGAAAACCGGCCTGGCGTCTCATCGCCGAACCCTTACTCATCAATACTAATCTTTCACAACGCGAATGTTATGCCCAGGCCCTAAACCTCATGCGCAAAGTAAGTTTGCGTCCTGAATTGGCCCACTCTTACCCGCACATGTTTTCAGGGGGCCAAAGACAACGCATAGGAATTGCCCGCGCCCTAAGTTTAAAACCCAAAATACTCATCTGCGATGAACCAGTCAGCGCTCTCGATGTTTCCATTCAAGCACAAGTTTTAAACTTACTTATTAAACTGCAAGATGAAATGAATTTATCCTATCTTTTTATTGGCCATAATCTCAATGTTATTCATCATGTTTCCGACACTATTATGGTAATGTATCTAGGACGCATTGTTGAATATGGAAAACGGGAAGAAGTTTTTGGCAATCCCCAACACCCTTATACTAAGGTGTTAATTGCCAGTTCACCAACATTAGACAAAAAGGCCACCAGTGAACCCGTCCGTGGAGAACTTCCCTCCCCTTTTTCACCACCATCAGGCTGCGCTTTTCACAAACGCTGCCCTATAGCAACAGAAAAATGCTCTTTAGAACAACCCCCACTAGAATTTAAAAAGAATCGTTCAGTTGCCTGCTTTTATATCGACTAAATTTTCAAATTTTGTTAAGGTTTTCCTGACAGCAATTATTACTCCCTTACACCATGGAGGTTAAAGTGTACCCAAAAAGTTTTGTTCGAGTTATCGACCAGACCGAGCAGGAACTCTTCCGCTGCCCCATGGATCAAAGAGATAAGGCCTTTCAATTTGCCAAACAAATGGAAAGTTTGGGTGTTGAGGTTTCTATCCAAGAACCTAGTTCTATAGAAACTTTGGCCACCAGTTTAGGAGTAAATTCCAAAGGACGGGAAAAAATAAAAGAGGCCATAAACCACGAAATAAAGGAACATGGCATTTAAAAACCTATCCTACAAAGTCAAGTCACCGTATTCGACCCATCAACGGGAAGCTGCTCTCCAAACTTATCTGCCAAAGTGCTTGCCTTAGCATCTTTATCCTCTGCATATCCCTGTGCTTCCTTTTTCAGAGCAGATTTTATGGAGAGGGCCAACTTTTTGACCTCTTTATCAATAGAAATAACCATGGCCCGAACGGCCTGTCCTTTTTGCACAACTTCTTCGGATTTCTCAACCCGTTCTTCGGAAAGTTCTGAAATGTGAATGAATCCCTCAATGCCCGGTGCCAATTCGACTAAAGCACCAAAATCAGTCACTTTGGCCACAACAGTATCCACAATGATGCCCTCGGGAAAATGTTCTTCAATTTTATCCCAAGGATTTTCTTCAAGTTGTTTAATGCCAAGACAAAACTTGGAACTTTCCCGATCGATACTCAAAACAATGGCCTCAATTTCCTGGCCTTCTTTGAGTTCTTCCCGAGGATTAACATTTTTCTTAGTCCAAGAAAAATCAGAAACATGAATAAAAGCGTCTACCTCTTCTCCAAAATCGACAAAGGCCCCAAAATCAACAACTGTTTTCACCGTGCCGGTTATTTTCTTACCAATAGAATATTTCGCTTCCAACTCGTCCCAAGGGTTGGGTTGAAGTTGCTTAATCCCAAGAGAAATTCTTTTATTTTCCACATCGACATCGAGAACTTTAGTTTCAACAGTTTCTCCCACCGTAAAATGTTTCATCGGATTTTTTATTTTGCCAACCCAACTCATTTCCGAAACATGAACTAACCCCTCTATCCCGTCATCTAATTCTATAAAAATCCCATAGTCTTTGACACTTACAATCTCTCCAGAAATTTGCTTGCCAATTGGATATTTTTCGTGGGCCTCTTCCCAAGGGTTAGTTTGCACCTGCTTCAGGCCCAGAGAAATGCGTTCCTTATCTTTGTCAAATTTGAGGACTTTAACTTCAATTTCATCTCCCACAGAGAGAACACTAGACGGGCGTTTGACCCTTCCCCAAGACATATCAGTAATGTGCAAAAGGCCATCGATCCCCCCAAGGTCAACAAAGGCCCCATAATCGGTAATATTTTTGACAACGCCCTTGACAACCATTCCTTCTTCTATTTGATCTAAAATTTTGCCCCTCAATTTACTTCGCTCCTCCTGAAGAATGGCCCTTCTTGAAAGAACGATATTGCCGCGTTTCTTATTGAACTTAATAACCTTAAACTCCATTCGCTTGCCTACATATTTATCGAGATAACGGGTAGGGCGAAGATCAATCTGGGAACCTGGCAAGAAGGCCTTAACTCCAATATCTACTGAAAGCCCTCCCTTTACTTTTGTCACAACTGTCCCTTCTAAAGGCCGTCCCGACTCACAGGCCTCAGAAATTTTATCCCACGCCTTGAGTATCTCGGCCTTATCTCTGGAGAGAACCAAATTTCCAAGAGATGATTCTAGTTTTTCCAGATAGACTTCAATGCCATCACCTACTTTGACTTTAAGGGTACCATCGTAATTCATAAACTCTCTGGTTAAGACTAGGCCCTCTTGTTTATAGCCAATATCTACCATCGTATAATCGTCCCCTATACGAATAATTCTTCCATCATACACTTCCCCTTCCACAAAAGTTCGGCCCTGGTGGTCTGTCATCATTTTATCAAATTCAGACTGTTGCTTTTCTTCGACATCCTCACCAAAGACAACTTCAAAATCTTCCATCCATTTTTGTTTTACCTGCTCGACATCCATCCCCTATCCTCTCAAAATTTTATTACCCTAAAAGGCAAAAATAATGGGCCATTTCCCGCTAACATCAACGGATTTGGCCACTTAGTTAATATCAACGCCGAAGGCAAACTAAACCTATCGGCAACTCACAATGGGCCAAAGAATACCCAAGTGAGTCGCCTATGTTAAGACTTTTTACTCCATTTGACCATACTGTCTACAAAAAATTACCGCTGCGCATAAAATTCTTATATGGGCCGCATTGTCGAGAAAAAATCCCTTTAAATTCAATAACTTGTGTAATCATTTCCTTGACTTTTTCCTCTCCAGATATAAAATCGACTCGAACTTCCAAATAAACCACCCGTTCATCATCAAAAATTCTCCTCATTTTGACCATATCTTTCTCCGTTGTCACTAAAAGGGCCTCTTTCTGTTCGGCCAAGCGAAGATACCTTTGGGCCTCTTCAGCGGTTATAAAATAGTGGTCTGGAAGAGCTATTTTTTCCACAAGTTCGGCCCCCAATCTTTCTAACATTTCAAAAAAGGGCCGAGGAGAAGCAACTCCCACAATACACACAACTCTGCGCCCTCGTATTTCTTCCGGAGTAAATTTCAAGCGGTAAAAGGAATCAAACAGGCCTGAAGGAGTGTATTTGACTTTGGCAAAAGGAACTCGTGGATTTAAGTGATTGCTTATCAATTCTTCAAGTTTTTGAAGCTGAGATGATTCCGCTATATCACAGCGTCCCAACACCACCAGGTCGGCATCCTTGAGAGCAGACATTCCCTCTCTCAAATATCCCCGTGGTGCTACTTTATAGCTATCGAGTTCCATGGAGGCATCAAAAAGAACAATATTAAATTGACGCTTGAGTTGAATATGTTGATGCCCATCATCCAACAAAACCACATCTGGCCTTTCTTTATCAAAGTAAAATTCTAAATTGTCGGCCCTTTTTTTGCCAACAACTATTGAAGCATTTTTCAAGCGACGGGCCAATAAAAGGGATTCATCTCCATATTTAAAGGGATCAAAACCCAAACGACGATTTGATTTAAGTATCCCAAAACTATTTTCAAGCGACCCTTTATAGCCTCGCATAAGAACCATAACTTTTTTTCCCCTAGAGCTGAGATATTCACCCATCCACAAAGTGAAAGGAGTTTTGCCCGTTCCTCCAAAATTTAAATTGCCTATCGAAATGATGGGTACTTGAAAACTGCGACTAGAAAAAAAACCATAGTTATAAAGAAATCGACGGATTCTATAGGCCCACTCCCAAAGCCAAGAAAGTGGACGAAATCCCCAATCTAAAACGCAGGCCCAAACCGTATTCATTTATTCTCCCCGTCAATAAGAGTATGAGTTATCAATACCATAAGCTTTCAAAATGGTCGCGGCCATATAATTTTCAATATTTTCTTCCCCTTCTAAAAGGCCGAGGGTTAAAGCAAGTTTTTCTTTTGTCTCTTTATAAGCACTCTCATCCGACAGCCATTTATTTACAGTATTGGCCAAATTATAAGAACTGCAAGATTCTTGAACACATTCAGGGAAAATTTCTTCTTGATGAACAATATTGGCCAAAGAAAAATAACCTCGGTAACTTATAAAAGTGTTGAAAAAAAATTCATCTAGCAAACTAATTCTATAAGCGACAACTGTTGGCACTTGAAAAAGAGCACAAGTCAAAGAAACTGTGCCACTAGCGGCCAAACTTATATCGGCCCACTCAAGTGCATCACTCAATCTGTTATCGGGAAATACAGATGACATAAATTTCCAATAGGGGCCATATAAACTCTTATGGACATTAGAACTGGGCACTAATCCCAATTCAAAAGAGAAAGGCCTCAAATACGATACTGTTTGCATAAAAGTTTTCAATAGGGATTGAACTTCAAAGTTTCTGGAACCAGGCAGCAGCAAAAGCCTCACCCTTTTATTAAATAAATCATGGGGTTTATATTGATACCCTAGACGACGAGATTTTATTTCATTTTTATAAGAACTCACCAAAGAATGTTGAACCGCTCTAACTTTGTCCACTCCTCTTTCCTGAAACCATTTTTTTTCAAAAGGAAGCACTGTAAACAAGGTATGTACAGTTTTTTGCAAAATTTTAACACGACAACTTTTCCATGCCCAGGCCTGGGGAGCAACATAATAGAGTACATCAACTCCAATTGCTTTTAAACGCCTTGCCAAACGCAGATTAAATGTTTGAAAATCAATTAAAATGGCCACTTTACAATTTCTTGCTACTGCACTCTTAAATAATTTATTTTCAGCGCTTATATAAAAAGGTATTTTGGAGATAACAGTGCTAATTCCCCAAGAAGAAAAATCGTTCAAATTATAAATTAACTCAACACCCTCTTTGGCCAGTTGTTCTCCGCCTATTCCCCAAAAGTGAATACTGGGAATCTTTTCCTTTATTTTTCCAATAAAACTTAAAGCATGTTCTTCACCTGATTTTTCTCCCGCAATAATAAGGCAGTTTATCTCACGCATAAGAATTTTCGACTACGCAATACTTTCCTGTTCCATTTAGGCCATTTGCAACTGCCTCGGCCAATTTCATGGCATTGACACCATCATCAACACCAACAATCGCCGAAGTCCCTTGGCCAATGGCCTGATAAAATGCTTTTTGTTCTTCCAATAAATGATCTCTTACAGTATAATTAAATTCTTCTATCTTCTTTTTATCAGCTCTGGACAATCTGCAAATACATTTTATAGTATCTACATAAAAACACCCAAACTCGTTGGAAATCTCCAGTTCACGCATTTCCACAGGATGAATTCGTGATGCTACAATTGCAACGCTCCTTTCTGAGGGAAATTCAAAATGTGCTGAAACGAAATCCCATTTATCTGTTCTCACTTTATAACCTTTTACCTGAACACTCTTTGGCCATTCCTTGAATAAATAGAGCATTAAATCCAAATCGTGAATCATCAAATCTTGAATGACATCTATATCAACAGACCTTCCCTTAAAGGGTGCTACTCTTTGAATCCGAATAAATCCCGGGGTGTCAAAAAATTCTGGAAATTCACTCCTTCGCTCCCAAATAGAATGAAACCGCTCACTGTGGCCTACTTGAAGCAAAATTTTACTGTTCTGACATAATTGCTGTATTTCTACGGCCTCTTTTAAAGTTGAAGTTAAAGGCTTTTCACAAAAAATATGTTTACCTTTCGCCATAAGTTTTTTTATAAAATCAAAATGGCAAGATGTTGGAGTGACAATAATAGCTGCATCAATTTGATCTTCAATCTCCTGCAAATCTGCAACAATAATATGGCCAGGGTGGCGTTCTCTAAATCTTGCCTGGGCCTTGAGGTTGTGATCGACGACTGCAACAAGTTGGCAATTTGGCAACTTTATCGCTTTTTCAACATGCCACCGTCCCAAATGGCCATACCCAATAACTGCTACACGCACCATAACCGTCATCCTAAGCGTAACTGTTCATAGAGAAGTATGTCTTATAGTTCAGCTTTGCTATCACTCCTTGCAACACACTCCAAGCACACTTTGGTTGCTCTATTATCGCCTCAAATTGTGAACTGCCATATATCTATCATAGTTTTGTATTTGGATGAAAGCAGCTGCCGCTAAGCGGTGAAAAAAGGTGCTATCCCAACCTTACTCTTTTTTATAAATTCGCTTAGTTCACTAACGATATTATTACTTTTATAACCAACTGTACTTTTTTCACAATTAACAAAGGCCCGAGCGCTCAACGGAGAGGCCTCCATATCACGATAGAAATCAACAACTTTAATAATGACATCCTGAGAATGACCTTGTCTTTTCATTCCAATGATATTTGGCCCTTTAAGCCGCACACGATTTCCATAGGCCGCACAAAACGGAGGAATATCTCTATCGACTATACTTCCACCACCTATGTAACATCCTTTTCCCAGAGTAACAAATTGGCCAAAATAACATCCTCCACCAATAGTAACATAGTCTTCCACACAAACATGGCCTGCAAAATTAGTTGTATTGGCCACAACACAATGATTCCCAAAAACAACATCATGAGCTATATGGGCATAACTCATCATAAAGTTATAGCTGCCTATCTTTGTGACTCGATCGCTCTTTAAAGTTCCTCGATGAACACTCACATATTCCCTAAAAATATTATTATCACCAATAATTACTTCTGTGGCCTCTCCCTTATAAGTTTTATCTTGAGGTGCCGCCCCAATAGAAGTAAATTGAAAAAAAGTATTCTCACACCCTATGCTTAAATTACCTTCTAAAATTACATGGGAATGAACCACGCATCTATCTCCCAACAATACTGAAGGGCCAATAACCGAAAAAGGCCCAATCTTAACATTTTCACCCAATTGTGCTTTAGAGTGAACAATTGCTGAAGGATGAATTTCAACTGCCATCGTTACCTCTTTTCGCTTTTAAAGCTATTTATTCTTTACCAGGGCCATACAAGTGGCCTCACTACAAAGAGAATCTTTACAATAAATTTTACATTGATGGGTTATAAAATTTCCTCGTGCCATTTTACATTCACTTTCAATTCTTAAAATCATATCGGGGTAAATAGGTTTTCTAAATTTAGCATTTTCAAGACTTAAAAGTGCTACTTCTATTGGCCTCGTGATAACCAAAGGATGCAATTCAATCAAACAAAAAATTGAAGTCTGTGCCATCATTTCAACTTGAATCACTCCCGGTAAAATCGGGCCGTTGGGAAAATGTCCCTCAAAAATAGGGTGTTCAGGCCTAGTTCTGTAACTAGCTATCACCTTAGTCCCCAATAAAGACTTCATAGATACTTCTGTTGTATCTCGCCGAGATTTACTCAAAGGTCTTTCCACCGACTCAATTGCATCAATAAAAAGAAATGGTTCCCTGTGTGGAAGCCATGTTTTAATTTCTTCTTTATTCAAGAACATAAAAAATTCTCTCCATTTCCAATCTTTTTCTAATGCGTTTTTGAATTATTTTTCTTAGTTTGATTAAGTGACATTTTTCTCAAGTATGCTATACCCTTCAACCATTCCTGTTGAGGCCGAGCTGGATGGCCTCCCAACCTACTAGCATCTGAACAACTCTTGTTGACCATAGCGCCACCTGAAATAAGACACTCTCTGCCAATTGTTATATTGTCTCCGGCCGCCGACTTTCCGGCAAAAATTGTAAAATCACCAATACTTGTCGAACCCGATATGGCCACTTGGCCACAAAGCAAAACCTTCTTGCCTATCTGACAATTGTGCCCAATAAGAACCTGCCCATCTAACTTGCTTCCCTCACCAATACAAGTTGGCGAAAAAGTGCCTTGATCGATACATGAATTAGGGCCAATTTCAACATTGTCCTGAATTACAACTCCACCTACATGCCACACTTTAAGGTGTTCATTCTGATCGAAATTATATCCGAAACCATCGGCACCAATAACACTGCCTGCATGAATACGCACATCGTTTCCTATTTTTACTTTAGGATAAAGAGATACATTAGAAAAAATTTCACAACACGCACCAATGTCTACACACGATGAAATCACAGCTCCAGAATGTATGCGAGTATTTGGCCCAATCACAACTTCCTTTCCTATAAAAACATTTTGGGCAATATAGGCCGAGGGATGAATATCGACTGTGCCTAATTGTCGGCCATCTACTTCATCATTCCAATGCTTCATTTCTTCAAGATAATAAGGATAAGAAAGACGCGACATGGCCAAACCTACATTTTCAACTTTGGCCAAAAAACGGACATTCTTCTCAATTTTTTCAAGTTCTTCACTACCCTGAAATTTTTGCCATATCGCTTGAGAAAAAATGATCCCTACTTTTCGTTCCTCTAATTTATCTACATTCTCTTTGGCGCTCTCAAAATACTTATCATTCTGTACAAAAATGGCCCTCCCTTCTTCAAAGGCCCGAAAATCGGTAAGGCCATATATTTCCAGAAGATTCTCCTGGCCTTCTGGATAAATTAATTCAAGGCCAGGTTCAAATCTTTTAAGATCTTCAAATTTCAAGGGAATCGTCCGCTCACTTAAATTTTTTATTATAGGCATCAATAATTTCTTGAGTTCCATCAGAAACCGATTTTACATAGAGTGGAGCAGTTGCAACTTCAAAAACAAAATCATACCCCTTTTCTTTGCCAACTTGATCGATAACTTCTCTAATTTTATTAATAATCGGCCTCTTCCTCTTTTCTTCCATTTCTCGCATTTCTTTTTCATACCTTAGAGCACTTTTCTGAAGCTCTACAACCCGTTCTTGAATCTCTCTTTCCTTGTTAAACTTGGCCTTATCATTCATAACCATACTTTGTTTCTCAAAGTTTTTTTGCATTTCAAGAATCTTCTTTTCTTCTTCTTTGATCTTGGTTTCACGCTGAGTAGATATTTTTCTCAATTGGCCTTGCACCCTTTTGCCTTCATTAATTGTCACTAATACCTTTTGCACATCAATCTTGACAATTTTCATGGCAAAGGCCGAGGGAACTCCCAAAAATAAAAAAAAGGCCATCAGTATTACAATTCTTTTCATTTCAACCTCCACAAGCTATATTAGAACAATTGTCCTATATCAAAGTGAAATTGGCCACCATCTTCCCCATTGGCCTCCTCTCCAATAGGATAACCGAACTCAAAACGCAATACACCAATGGGAGAAAACCAACGAAGGCCAAAGCCATAATCTTTATAGAGTTTGATATGCCTATGGTTTCCAGCATGGCCTATATCAGTAAAAACGGCCCATTTTAGTCCGGCCTCTCTGACAAGTGGGTGCTCAAATTCTAATGTAGCAAATGTTGCAAATAATCCTCGGGTATTAAACTCCCTTTGAACGCCATCACTAAAAGTGGCCACTGACTTAGGCCCAACTGCCTCATAACCGAAACCTCTCAAATTTCTGGCCCCTCCCAAAGCAAATCGTTCGGAACGAGGAATGGGACTCTTATCTACAACTTCAAGTTTCGAGCCAAAAAGTCTGGTTCGTAAAACTAAATCTCCCCAAACTGTTTTAAAATATCTCAAATCAAGTTCATTTTTCCACCATTTTTTATCAAACCCGAGTCCAGCGTATTCACTGCCCAAACTCACATAATGGCCCTTGCTAGGTTCAAACTTGTTATCTCTCAAATCCCTCACAATAGTCAACTTGAAAGAAGAAGTAACTCCATTTTCCACATCTTCATTGATTGTCGGATCATCTTTTGCACTCACTCTAGTCTCTTCAAGTTTATAAGTTCCAAACAATTTAGTGTATTCAAAGATAGGGTACCCCAAGTGAATGTCAAAGCCTTGTTTCTCATAAGAAAAAGCGTCAGAAGCTGTATTTTCTGTTTTAAAAAGGTCTCCTCCAGCAGTCCACTTCGTATCAAAGAGATAAGGTTCTGTGAATCCTAAATTAAAATTTTTAGTTGTATCAGACAAAGTCAAAGAAAAGGTCAAATTTTGGCCCAATCCTCTAAAATTGTTCTGGGCAATAGAAGCGTTGAAGAAAAAACCCGATGCCGTAGAGTAACCTGAACCTAAAGAAATCTGACCTGTATTTCTTTCTTTAACTTGGATTTCAACATCGAGGACATTACTTTCCTCCTTAGAACTTGTAGTATTAAAAGTTACTGAATTAACCTCAAAGAAACCTAGGCGATTTACATTTTCTTTAGAGCGCCTTAAATCCGATCCGGAAAAACGACTTCCCTCTCTAATGAGAAGTTCTCTACGAACAACTTTATCTCGCGTTTTAGTATTTCCTTTAACCACAATTTTCCCAAAATAGGCAATTTCTCCTTTTTCAAAAGAAAATTCGACATCAACTTTATTTTCCCCGGGTAAAACTCTAAGCGTGCGCAAAACATTGGCAAATGCATATCCTTCATCCTGATACATTTCAGTCAACATTTGAATATCTTCTCTCAATAAAGTTTCAGAATAGATATTGCCACTTTTAAGTTTTATTTTATTGATTAATTCATTTTCGGGAAAAAGAATTTCACCATTAAAAGCAATATCGTTAATTGTGAAGATAGGCCCTTCATTAATTTTTAAAGTAATAAAAATCCACTTCTTATCCTCAGAAATAGTTACTTCAGGAGCACCAATATTGGCCTGAAGGTATCCTTTGGTTTTGTAAAAAAACTTAATCCTCTCAATGTCAGTTTGAAAATTAAATTCCTTAAAATTCCCTGCTCCTGTCATAAAAGAAAAAAGCGATTCTTCTCTAATCTCCATAATTTGTTTAAGTTGTTCATCTAAAAAGGCCTTATTGCCAAGAAAAGTTATTTTTTTGACACGAACTTTATCAAACTCTTGAATATCAAAAATAACTTCTACATTTTCATCGTTGGCCCTTTTTATTTGATAATCTATCTTGGCCAGAAAAAAACCTTTTTCCTCATATTGTTTTTGAAGAATAAGGACATCATTCTTAATAGTATTGATATCAAGAATAGAAAAATCTTTTGATTTAATAGAAGATTTCAGGTCATCATCATCAATTTCACTATTATTTCTAAAAGTAATCTTAGTAATAATAGGCCTTTCCTGGACGCGAAACTGGAGAATTTTTTTATTCCCTCGTTCAAGTTGATGGGCCTCTACCCATTCAAAATATTTAAGGCCATAAATTTTTTCCAAGTCCTGCTTCAATAAATAATTATCCAATACCATGCCTTTTCGACTGCCAATGCGTTCAAAAATCGCCTCCTTTTCTACTTTTTTGACACCAATAATTTCAATTTCATCAATCTTGAAAAGGTTTTTTTTAGGCCCCAGTTCGTCCAAGGCAAACAATCTCAATGAAAAAAACAAAAGGCCCATAAAAAAAATAGGCCCATATATAACGACGCACAGCAACTTTTTCAAGGCCAAAGCGCACTACCTTTCTTGCCAAATTATTTAAGCTTTCGCAAAAGCAAAAATATCAATAATTCTAAGAGATTACAATGCAAACACTCAGGCCTAAAAGATGCTAGAATCAGGCAAAATTTGGCCATCGCGAATGACAATACACCGTTCAAATTGGTTCATAATTTGAGCGTCATGAGTTACAACTACCAAAGTTGCTTGAAAATCAGCGGCCAATTCCTTGAGCAAATCCACAACTTTCATCGAGTTTATACTATCTAGATTGCCTGTAGGCTCATCGCATAATAGCAATTTAGGCCGCAATCCCAAGGCACGAACAATATTAACTCTTTGTTGCTCCCCGCCTGATAGTTCAAAAGGAAACTTTTTAAGGCAATGCCCAATTCCCAAACGCTCGGCCAATTCCACGGCCTTCTTTTTTAAATGTGAAGTCTCTTGACTACCAATTTGTGCTGGCAATAAAATATTTTGTAGACAATTCATTGAAGATAAAAGAAAGTGAAATTGAAAGACAAATCCAACAAAACGATTGCGATAATTTGCCAATTCTTCATCCTCTAACTCAACCAAATTACGCCCTCCGACCACAATTTTCCCCGAAGTTGGCCGATCAAGGCCTCCCAATAAATATAGGAGTGTTGATTTACCAGACCCACTGGTTCCTTGAATAGCATATTGGCCACACTCTTCTAGTTCTAAAGACAAGTTGTTAAGCGCACGCAATTCCCCATAAGATTTTACTACAGAACATGCTTTTACCAGTGTCACTAAATAAACTCCTTTCTCAATCCATGTATAAAAGATTTCTCTCTAAATTTCCAAAAATTTATAGTTATAAAAAAAATTAACCATGCTAGTGCTAAGAAAAATACGAGAAAGTAATCATCCCAAGAAAGGATTAAACTAAATCTTTCTAAATAGTACACATCTTTAGGCAAAAGAAACAACGACCAATTTTTTAATGCCCAATCAAAAAAAGCAACCATCCCTATACTTAAAAAGCAACTTACCAACCATAAAAATACGGCCATTTTAAACCATGCCTCCATCATTCCTTTTTGACTTAAACCCAATGCCCTTAACAAAAAAAACTCCCTTCTGCGTTTTTCATTCAAAAAGGTAATAAAGGCCAACACATTAAAAATAGAAACGATTACAACAATTTGAAAAACTAATCCTATAGTTAATTTTTCAATTCTCACTGCCTCTAAAAGGGTTTCATATTCATGCCAATAAGGCCTAACTTTATAACTTGATCCCAAAACATTTTTTAATCTAAAAATAAAATTTTGAATATCAGAGTTTTCAATATTACTTTCTACATCCCCAGACATTTTCAATGCTACAATATTAACCTTTTTTTCAACATTTAAAACTTTACTTAGGCCTTTAAGATCGACATAAACCAATCTTAAATCCTTTTGATAAATTCGATGTTGAATTATAGACTTAACACGATAATGTTTAAATAAAGGGAGATTGTCAATACTACGATTGCCCTTTGCCAAGGCCAAAACAAAAGTTTGGCCAATTTTTAAATCAAATGTTTTGGCCAATTCAATTCCTATGGCCGCTTCATCAGCCTCAAGCTCAATGTTTAATCCAGTAGTTTTACTAAAGCTAGAAGATTTTACTCCTAACACACTAACTCCTCTGGAATGTTTCCCTTTAATAGCAAATGCCTCCGTTTGAATATAGGGAGAAAAATTTTTTATTCCTAATTCATTAAACTTTAATGTCAATTTATCACTAAAATAAAAAAATCCATTTTCAGAGTAAAAATAAATATCCCCTAAAGAATGTCTCAATCCTTTCTTTAAAACATATTCAAATCCATCCATAAGGCCAATTGTCCCTAGAATAATGGAAATCGAAAAACTTAATCCCAAACAAACACCTAGTGTAAATTTTTTAGAGGAAGCTCCCAAAAAAATAATTCTACAAAGGATTAGAGTCATATTTCGTGGAATAAAATTGCTCCATTTCAAAAAACTTTCTTTCATATTTTTATTTAACACTACTTTCAACAGACCATCTCAAAAAGCTATCTAGTAAACTATCTAAATCTCCATCCAAAATTTTATCTGCTTGGCCAGTTTCAAAATGGGTACGGTGGTCTTTAACCATTTTATAAGGGTGAAGAACATAAGAAATAATTTGTGAACCCCATTCTATTTTCTTCTTACTAGATTCTATTTCACTTTCTTTTTCTCTTCTCTTCTCTAATTCAAATTCAAAAAGACGAGAGCGTAAAACCTTCATAGCACGAATTTTATTCTGAAGTTGAGAGCGTTCATTTTGGCAAGTTACAACAATGCCCGTTGGCCTATGAGTTATGCGAACCGCCGAATCTGTAGTATTTACTGATTGTCCTCCTGATCCACCAGAACGATAAACATCAATTCTTAAATCATTATCATCAATCTCAATCTCAATATTATCATCAACTTCAGGTGAAACAAAGATAGAAGCAAAGGAAGTGTGCCTCCTTGCATTAGAATCAAAAGGAGAAATTCTAACTAATCGATGAACTCCTGATTCCCCTCTTAAAAGGCCATAAGCATAATTACCCTGGATTAGTAGTGTTGAAGACTTCAATCCTGCTTCTTCACCGGCCTGCGTGTCTAAGATTTGAACTGTCATATTTTTCCTTTCGGCCCAACGGATGATCATTCTTTGGAGTATTTCGGCCCAATCACAAGATTCTGTACCACCAGCACCAGAATTAATACAAATAATAGCATTATTAACATCAACCTCTCCACCTAAAAGGAGTTTTTGTTCTATAAAAAAAAACTGATCTAAAAATTTTTTAGAAATTTCAAGTGCTTCCGTCGCTGAAGATTGATCATTATCTTTTACAGCATATTCAAATAAAATCTCAAATTCCTCATAAAGAGATTCAAGTGATTCATAATTTTCCACTATATCTTGGATTAAAGATTTTTCCCTTTGTATCTTAGTTGCTTCAGAAGTTGTGGCCCAAAAATCTGGCAGTTCTTCCATTTTCGATATGTCGGCAAGATGTGCTTTCTTTTTATCAATTTCAAAGCGACCCCCGTAAAGAAACTAGCTTGTTTTCGTAGTTTCTCAATTTAGAGTTTGCTTCATTCAACTGAATTTTAATAGATTCTTCCATTTCTAACTCCTTTTCATTTTTTTATGGCCCAAATAAATCTATATTATCTCTTTAATGAGCTGTTCCTCCCAATAAAACATTAATGCTTCTTCCTTTCTATTTTTTTCATGATCATAACCCAAAAGATGCAAAAAACCATGAATAAAAAGGTAAAGTGTTTCTTGTGAATATGTTATTTGAAACTTTTTGGCCTGCTTTTGTATGGCCTCTCGACATACAAATAGATCTCCTAATTCCAAGGGGCCACTCCAACATTTTAGTCTCCGAATATCTTCATGGACTGGAAAAGAGAGAATATCAGTCATCCCTTTTCTCCCTAAATATATTTTATTAAGTTTTTGAATTTTATTTCTACCACATAGAATAAAATTTAATCTCACATTAGTGACACCTTTTAAATAAAGTTTGATCTCTTCTGACAAAAAACACTCTATTGTGGGCAGCGCCAATTTCAACGCTCGTTGAGTTTTCGTAACGAGATTTCTTGACTTTTGAGCGCTTTTAAAACATAGTGTTAATTTAGATGATGCTGTTAACAATTTCACAAACTGGAAACTCTATGCCTACTTTAGAAGGCCAATTTCGCATTAAGACAACTAAAAATCAATCCACTTGCTCCCCATTCTACGAATAATTTTAATAATGACAACAAAAGATTCAAAATTTGAAAAGCAAAATTGGAACGAAAATTTTGGATATAGGCTTTGTGAATCACTTTTATCACATTCTCCCCTGACTGCATCAAAAAATATTGGAGAAAAAACCTCTCAACTCAATTTTGATTGGGAAGGCCCCTATCAGGTTAGTTATAAAGTTGAAGAGGAGTGGCAAGAGCTTAAAGAAGAGATTGCTTTAGGGGCCAAGCAAAAAGAAAGAATACAAGAAGAGTTAGGCGATCTCCTTTTTTCCCTTGCTCAATTAGCACGCCATCTCAATATAGACCCAGAACTTGCTCTTGTTCAAGCCAATCGTAAATTTATTCAACGCTTTAATAATATGATAGCTCTCATAGGCCAAGATAATCATAATATAAAAAATATGACCGAACCCCAAATTAATACATATTGGAGATTAGTCAAAAAAAGTGAAAGATAAAATATATCCATTGCTTAAAAATTCATGGATTCGCCTGACACCAACATCTCGACTACACAAATGCCCTATCCCCATCATTGCGCTTACTGGTGGAATTGCAAGCGGAAAAACTACAACTGCAAAATTATTCCAAGCAAAAGGAATTAAAGTGATTGATGCTGATTCTCTAGTTAAAGAAATTTATACTCAAAAAGATGGCCTTAATTTTATCCAAACAATGTTTCCTACTGCTGTTTCAAATGAAAAAATTAATTTTAAAATACTTCGTCAATTCTTTTTTTCTGAAAATAGAGAAAAAGAAAATATAGCAAAGATCGAATCATTCATATACCAAAAACTTCCAAAAAAATTTCTTGAAAAATTATCTTCTGAAGATTCCTTCATTATTTATGACATACCCCTTTTGTTTGAAAAAAATGTCTCTATGTTCGTTGATGTCAAAATATTAGTTTATGCACCTTTTAAAGAACAATTAGCAAGATTAGCTAAAAGAGATTTTATATCTCAGAGTTTAGCAAAAAAAATGTTATCATCACAATGGCCAATAGAAACAAAAAAAAATAAAGTTGATTTTATTATAGACAATTCTAATAGCGAAGACAAATTACAAGACTCCTTTGAAAAAATATTTGAACAACTATTCACCTACCAATAGATTCTTCACTGTTGTGCTTTCCTAAAAGATAAAAATTCTTACCCATTGTATCGCTTTCGTTTTTATATTTATTTAATTTTTTCCATTTCTCAAAATCTTCACTTTCCAAAATTTGCGAAATCTTTTCTTCTAAAATAAAACTATTTTCAATATCTTCACAAAAAGATTTAAAACTGCTTCTTATCATCTTATTGTCTTTCCTCATTTTATTATTTAAATCATCAAATTCAGACACAGAGTCTTTAAATTCATTTTCAACTAGCTTTAATTGATTTTTAAAATTATCAAAATCAGGGTTTTCCCATTTTTCAGAAATTAAATGCATTTTTGAAATTACTATATCTAAAGTTTTAACTGTTTCTTGAAAACAAATTGATATTTTTTCAAAATCCTTTATTTTGAATTTTATTTCATCTATCTTTTTTTCTAAATGGCCTTCTTTACAATTTTCTTTTCTCAAAAATAGAAAAAAATGTTTTATTAACTGAGTGATCTCTTCTCCATAGTTATCCATTTGAGATTTTAAATCTTTTAGTTCTTTTCTAACTGCATCTATACTTCTAAGAGATTTAAAATTCTCTTCAATTATTTTTTTATCATTTTCTCTTTCATGAATCATTTCCTTTGCATTCAATAATAAAGAATTAATCAATGTCAAAGAATGTTTAAAGTGAATCTCCGGCCTTTCATTTAAACTTGGACTTGTGTTAATAGATTTTTTTATTTTTTCAACTAAAGATTCATTATTTTTTCTCAAATCATTTATCAAACTTATTAAGTTTTCTTTTAATTGTTCTTTATACATTACAAAGTTTTTCAAATAATATATTTCGCTCTTTAAATCTTGCTTTTGTTGGTTCATAAATTCGTTATAATTTTTCATTTTTTCAAATATTTTAATAATTCCAGAAATTTCAAATTCTCTTTTTAAATGTTTATCTAAATCCTTCTCAGAAAAATTGTCTATAAAAGCATCTAGCATTTGAGAAATTGGATTAATAATTGCTTTTGTTTGGTGCTCAATTGATTTTTCTAAATTACTCAAAGGATAAAAGAAAATCATAATTCTACTCTGCTTTGCATATTGGACAGGTGTAACATACATTTCGTAGGGGTGACTTTTTTTATTAACATAATCTTTTATTTGGATTTGGTAAATTCCAGCAATACTTTTTTTTAGTGCCATCAAAACAGGGTCGTCTTCTCCTAAATTTGTTTCCTTGCGAATAATGCTCCAATTTAATGAATGTATCGTTTCCTTTTTTTCTATGCGAAAATGTTCATAGAAAAGTATATTTGCCCAAATCAAATTCAAGTTTGAATCGAATAAAACAGCACTAAAAGGCGTTGCTTCTTGAAAAATAAGCCCTAAACTCATGCGCTTATGAAAATATTTTCTATATTTTGCAAGTTCTTCTTTAAAATTATGCCCAACATTCATATTGAAGTTACTTTCAAAAGGAACCAGGCCTTGCTTTATGGCCTCTAAGGCCATAAATTCTGTTCTCTTCAATAAATATGTATTATTTATTCGATGTATAAGATAACCTAAACCAAAAGAAAAAATTATAAAACATAATATTCCTAAAGACATCATAACTAAATATTTATTATCTTTTTCTATTTCTATTTTTTTTAACGCAATCTTAGGCCCAACCTCATCGATCCAATTCAAATAAATGGAATTAAGATGTTCAAAAGAAGTATAAAATAACCCCAAATCAAATAAGTACTTTCCCATCATATCAACTTCCATGCTTAAATTTTTCACTCTCTCAATAATTTTTTTCTTATTTTGAATACTAAGAAAGGAATTTTTTACGATTTTTTCAATATTTTTAATATCTTTTGAAATAGATTTATGAAATTTATTTAATTTATTGAATTGAAAAAACTCTTTTGTATTAATACTAGGATTAGGGATTTTTAATTGTATCCTTCTTGATGTTCTGGTTAATGTTTTCCATTTATTTTTTTTTACAAAGAATATAAAATTATCAATTTTTTTATTGAAAATAAAAACAATCGATCTCAAATTTGAATAGTCGAGAAGATTATTTAAATTTTGTTTTGTTTTGTTTATCTCTTCATTGAGATTTTCAAAATTATAACTAGAAACTGTAGAGTTAATATCATTACTTATTTTATGAAATTTTTTTATTTCAAATACTGCATCTCTTATTTGATTTTTTTGTACCAAATCTTTTATTTTTTCAATTCCTTTTTCATTCTTCACATTTTCTAAATGTAAATTTGACTCAATGATATTAGTTACTACATTTAAATTTAGAGAACCATTTAACCAAAGCCGATAAGTAATAACACCAATACCTAAAGCAATGACCAAGAAAACGATACTATAGTAAAACTGAAGCAACCAATTCAAACGATATTTCACCATTTAAACCCCTTATAAAGTATTATAATTATTAATCTTTTAAATGACTTATGAAAATGTCTCTGAAATAAAAAAATTTTCAAACAAGTTTGCTGATCAAGAAACCATATCTTCAGGATGTTTAAATATAGATTTTAACTTAGACCTCAATTTAATAATTGCTTGAGTATGAAGCTGGGAAATTCTCGATTCGGTAACATTCAATATTTTCCCAATTTCTTTAAGATTGAGGTCTTCGTAGTAATAAAGACTCAAAACTAAGCGCTGTTTTTCTGGAAGAGATTTGATACCTTGTTTAACGCTCTCTCGAATATTTTTATAACTCACAGCATTTAGAGGATTTGTCGAATAATTATCCTCTACGATACCTGCTATTAGCCTTTTATCACATCTACTAAAAGAAGAACTGTCATCAACATTGAGTAAGAAAACTGGTTTACTCTGATTAAGAATTTGATAAAACTCCTCTAGCGTACAATTTAATGCCTGACACATTTCATCGTCAGTAGCAGGCCTTCCTAATTCCGACTCTAGTTTTGTATAATTTCTTTCGATAAGCTTTGCCTTTTCTCTAATAGACCTAGGAACCCAATCTTGTGCTCTCAACTCGTCTAAAATTGCACCACGAACTCTAAATTCTGCGTAAGTTTTGAATTTGTTATTATGACTAGGATCAAACTTATCAATAGCATCCATAAGTCCAATAACACCGCAAGAAATTAAATCATCAAGTTCAATATTACTAGGTAAACGGGCGGAAATTTTTTGAGCTATATATTTTATTAAAAGAGAATATTTTACAATAATTTCATCTCTTATTTTAGGATCAGATATTGATCTATAATCTTTTAACTCTTTAAGTTTTTTTGAAATTGATGACATTTACAAACCCCTAATTTCAAAATTGCCAATATGTTTTATTTTATAAAGCCAACTTCTAAACAAGTATTCTTTGGTTTTAAACAGGAGTTGTCTCTTATAGATTCTTCGATAAATTTTTTTATAATATTATAAAATTGATTCTGAATAATAGAATTGGAAAACTTTTCCAATTCTTTATCAAAATTATCTGCTTCTTCTTTAAACAAAGAAACAAAGCCTAAAACGCTGAGTTTAGAGGACAAAAAATTGTTTACTACTCCCGACATAACCTTTATAATTTTGGTGTATTGATCCATACTTGAAATTTTATTAAGCAATAAATGATTTTCTCTTACCCCATAAAGCTGATCTAATATTTTTATTAAGGAATAAGCATCTGTAATCGCAGATTTATCAGGATTGATAACGATAAAACGATAATCACAATAGGCGCTAATTGAAAGAATTTTTTTACTCAATCCAGCAGGACAATCTAAAAAAATAAAATCATAACTATTTTCATAAATACACATAATATCAACAATGATTTTTTCCCAATTTAAATTTTCCTTGAATAAATCTAAATACCCATTACATGCTGAAAGTAAATGGAATCTACCATCTTTATAAACAACCTCATCAAATTCTTTCTGATTTGTAACAAATTCATAAAAATTTTGATTTATTGGAAGGCCCAATTTTATCGCGGTATTAGATAAGTTTGTATCACAATCAATAAGCAAAACTTTATAACCCTCATTAGCAAGTATTTTAGATAATTTTAGTGCAAAAGAAGTTTTTCCAACACCACCTTTACCACTAACTACAGAAATAGTATTAGCTGAAGTGAATAACAATCGATCTTTTTTACTAAATAAATTATTTTCTTTTTCTCGAAGCAAATGATGCGAATAAGGCCAATGGCCAACTTTACTAACTGACATCCTGTCTCCCTAATCAAATCTCTTAATAAGATTTGATAGAAATTATTTTTTTATCACACACATTTTATTTTTTAAGCAAATACAAAAATTTACAAAATTTGGAACAATATTTTTTATTTCAATTGAAATATTCCAGACAAAATTCTTTCTGCCGTAGCAGCTTCTATATCCTCAGGAATAACTTCACCTGTTCCAAAAAATTTGAATGGTAATTGCCTATACTTTTCTCCAATATTAAATAAACTTCCATAATCGAGACATAAATCAAGTTTGGTAACAATCAATCCATCGCTTAAAGAAGTATAACGTTCAATTATTTTTTTATTATAAGCTTCAGAACAAATAGATGAAAGGCAGATCAATACTTCCACTTTATCAAAAGAACGGCGCAACCCATCAATAAATCTTTTTGTTTCACCTGAATTTTGTGGCATACTTTTATAATCCATAAACACCGATTGTCCTTTTTCAACAGCATGACGAGCAAAAGAAACATAGTTAGGTAAAGTTTTTGCTTCTTTTACTTGCAAACTAAATATATTTTCTGTAAAAGCAAGTTTCCCTTTAAGCCTAATTAGAATACTCTCTTCTTTTAAAGCACCAAGCTTATAAAGAATAGTTGTTTGGCCACATGAAATTTCAGATATTAATACTGTTACTACTGGATTTTTACTATCCTCAACATTACTAAAAAGAGGAAAAGCAACATTAATTTTATTAAGCATTTCTTTTAGTGCAAATTCAAAAATAATATCGACATTTTTCAAATCTTCTTTAGATAATCCAAACAGTATTTTTTTTGAAATTCTCTGGACATAGGATTCATTAATTCCTAAAGAACGAAGTGTTGTTTGTAGTTGTAATATTCCAAAAGGACTATCCTTTCTTAATTCACTGAGATAATTTTCTAATTGAAAAACTTTCTTTTCTAAATCATCAATTCTATCTTTTTGATCATTTTTAGTTTGTCTATCAACGGAGAGATTTTTTTCTAAAAAACTTGAATCTTGTTCTAAATGATAAGACTTCTTATGAAGCATTTTTTGTTCTACATCAGATTTTTCTTTATTTTCAAGAAATTGATCCAAATCAGATGTAGGTTCTTTCTTCAAATCATTTGAAGAATTAGTTTTGATTTGTTTCTTGCTCGAATTGATATTTTCATAATTTTCTATTACATCAGATATATACGATGAATTATTTTTATAAAATTTTTTCTTTTCATGTTCATCAAATATATGATCTATTTTTGTCTTCTTAGAGTAATTTTTTTCTGATATAGCTGCTGTTATTTCAATTCTGTTTTTTTTAAATGCCCCTTTGAACCCCTTATTTGTTCTTGTTTTAAGAATTATGGCATCAGGGCCTAACTCCTTTTTTATTTGA
This sequence comes from Bacteriovoracaceae bacterium, assembly GCA_965243145.1. GTDB lineage: Bacteria > Bdellovibrionota > Bacteriovoracia > Bacteriovoracales > Bacteriovoracaceae > CBDBLK01. Next base: position 1,930,956 of record CBDEUB010000002.1, on the reverse strand, counting down.
CTTATTGCACCATTCATAGTTTCTGATTCAAATTTTCTTACATACATTTTTATAACCTCACCATACCCAATGATCTTATATTAGCATCTGGGCCAAGTTCACTATGGGAAATAACTGTTAAATTGGGTATAAATTTTTCTGTTAATTTTTTAAAATGACCTCTAACTTTTGGAGAGCAAAGAACTATCATTTTTTCTCCACTATTTGTGGCCTCTTCTATTTTTTCGCTAAGGCTTGACAAAATAGATTGTGTTATTTCGGGGGCCAAATCAAGTTTTTGACCTTGATCAGTTTGAGAAAGGTTTTGCACAATAGATTCTTCAATTCTCCCATCCAGCGTAAAAATAGGAACATCTCCTTGCTCACTCCTTACACTTTCAGTAATATTTCTAAAAAGCGCTTGCCTTGTGTATTCAGTTAAAATATCTGTATCTTTTATGTTATTAGAACCATATTCTGCTAAAGTTTCCAAAATTGTCCTTAAATCTCTAATTGAAATATTTTCACGCAATAAATTTTGTAGAACTTTCAAAACTTGACCTAAAGAAAGAATCTCTGGAATCAAATCACCGACAATTTTAGGATAAGATTCTTTAAAGTTATCAATAAGTCTAACTAATTCTTGACGACCAAAAAGATCCGATAAATTGTTTTTTAATAATTCCGTTAAATGAGTTGCAATTATTGAAGAAAGGTCAACGACAGTGTACCCATTATATTCTGCATCTTCCTTTTGCTCTTCGGTGATCCAAATTGCTGGTAAATTAAAAACAGGTTCAGTTGTTTCAATTCCATCTAATTTTTCAATAACATTTCCTGGATTCATAGCCATAAAATGATCTATCATAAGATCACCCTTTGCTACTTCAATGCCTTTTATTTTTACAGAGTAAGCACCAGGTTTAAGTTCTAAATTATCTTTAATGCGTATTGAAGGAACAATAACACCCCAATCTAAAACAAACTGCTTCCTAATATGAGTAATTCTTTCTAAGAGGTCTCCATCTTGGTTATTATCAACTAAATTTACTAACCCATAGCCAACCTCAAGTTCAATGAGGTCTAAATTAAGTAATTTTTCCAAATTATCAGAAGAATCTTTACTTTCTTCCATATCTTTTTTTATTATATCTATTTTTTCCTTTTCACTTAGCTTCTCCAATCTATACCCTAACAAAGCAAAAACTAATCCTATAAAAATAAAAGGTGATTGAGGAAGGCCAGGAATCAATCCAAAAAAAACTAATATTAAAGAGGCCATATAAATGGCCTTGGGGTGAATTTTAAATTGTTTAATAACCTGATTACCAAGATTATCTTCGTTAGCGTTGCGCGTAATGATTATGCCTGCCGCTGTAGACACAATAAGAGCGGGTATTTGAGTAACAAGGCCATCACCTGCTGTTAGCAAAGTGAAAATCTCTGCAGCATTAGAAACATCCATTCCACCCTGAATTACGCCAACAATCATTCCACCAACAATATTAATCGCAGTAATTAAAATACTAGCAATAGCATCTCCTCGTACAAATTTTGAGGCACCATCCATTGAACCATAAAAATCTGCTTCTTCAGCAATTTCTCTCCTTCTGGCCCTGGCCTCTTCTTCATTAATAAGACGAGCATTCAAATCCGCATCAATTGCCATTTGCTTACCAGGCATAGCATCCAAGGTAAACCTAGCTGCCACTTCAGCTATACGGCCTGCACCTTTAGTAATAACCATAAAATTTATTATTACCAGGGTAAGAAAAACAATAATTCCAACTACATAATTTCCTTCAACAACAAATTCTCCAAAGGATTGGATAATTCTTCCAGCGGCCTGAGTTCCTTCACTCCCACCATGTAATAAAATATTTCTAGTTGAAGCAACATTTAATGATAAACGAAACAAAGTCATCACTAATAAAAAAGATGGGAATGTTGAAAAATCTAAAGGTCTTTTAGTATAAATACTCATTAAAAGAACTATTATGGAAAAAGATAAACTAATAACAAGAAAAAAATCAAGAAGCATAGGATGAATTGGAATAATCATCATTGCAAGTATAAAAATAATTCCAATGGCAACTACCAAATCGTTATTTTGCTTGATAAATTTCAATTTGTTCAAAATATCGTCCATAAATTATCCTTAAATTTGTTTTCCGTTACTCAAGGCCTTATTCTTCCTTTTCAATTTATAAACAAAGGCCAAAACTTCTGCTACTGGTTTATAAAGATTACTTGGTATAGAATGACCTATTTTAATAGTTTTATACATAGTTCTTGCTAATAAAACATTTTCTACCACAGGTATATTTTTTTCTTTTGCTATTTCTCTTATCCAAAGTGCCAAATTTCCTGATCCCTTAGCAATCATTTTTGGTGAAACCATAGTTTTTTGATCGTATTTAAGAGCAACAGAAATATGAGTTGGATTAGTAATAACAACATCTGCTGCTTTAACATCATTCAACATTTTTTTATTTACTATATCTCTCTGAATTGAACGAATACGCTGCTTAATTTCAGGGCTACCTTCTTTTTCTTTTGTTTCTCGTTTAGCTTCTTCTTTAGTCATCATCAGTTTTTTTCTATAACTAATTTTTTGATAAACCAAATCTCCTAAAGCTATAACAAATAAGCCTAAAATAATAAAAAGAACCAACTTAGTTATGATCCATTGAGCATGAAAAAAACCTTGTACAAATTCAACATGTAAGAAATTTCTATAATCAGAAATATTATTTTTTATAAAAAAATAAACAATTCCTAAAATAAGTAAAAACTTAAAAGAAATCTTTACCAATTCAACAAAAGACCTAATAGAAAAAAGTCTTTTTAATCCTTTAATGGGATCAATTCTTTCAGGTTTTATTTTAAGAACATCTGTAGAAAATAAAAAACCTACTTGTGAAATATTAGATATAATGCTTGTTAAAAATGTCACTGCAACTACAGGAGTTATACATAAAAAAGCAGTTTTAATCGTTTTATAGAATATTTCTTTAAAAACTGTTTTATTTAAATTTATAGAAAAATTCAACTGGTAAAGCCATTCCATAAATTCAGTCAATACTTCATAAATATAAATAACACATATAAAAAGCGTCAAAGTAGAAGCAAAAAGGATAAGAACAGAATTTAATTCTTTGGAAACAGCTACTTCGCCATGCTTTCTAAATTCTTCAATTCTACTAATCGAAGGTTCTTCTGTTTTATCCTTATCCGAATCTAAATTTTCATTCATAATTTAAGGCCCTTAACTCACTAACCAAAACCATTCTTCTAATTTTTTGGTATAAGTTTGAAATGCAACATAAAAAAAATCGTTAGAGTTAGAAACAAAAATTAATAATCCTAGCCCTATATTGACGATAAAGCTCACCATAATAATATTCATTTGAGGAACAGTTCTAGCAATGATTCCAAGAATAGTAGTTATTAATATATTAGTAAATACTAAAGGACTCGATAACATTAGGGCCGATAAAAATATGCTTTTAAACATTTCAATAAAAAACATAGGCGATTCTTGCAATTTTCCAATATCATAAATGTGAATACTAAAAAAACTTTGATAAACTCCTTTAAAAATGGGGAGTAACGCTCCAGAACTAATAATAATTGTTACCATTGTCCATTTAATTAATCGTTCAAAAGAACTTGTTTGAAAAGAATTATTAGGGTCAAAATAATAAAGCATACTAAATCCAATCTGTTGATTAATGAGAGCACCTGAAGACGAAAAGATACCTAGTAATGAATTTACTAAATAGCCTATCAATAAACCTACTCCAGAATAAAATATTGTTAAAATCCAAAAATGTTCTATACCTACATAAATAATATCCTTTTCGACTTCTCCTTGAAGTGAAATAAAAAATGCATATGAAATAACAAGAGTAAATAGTGTTTTAACTAAAACAGGTACAGAAACATTATCAAAAATTGGTAATTGAAAAATAATACATGCCCATCTTGTAAAGATCAACCAAAAACAAACCGCTTTATGATAATCTATTAAATTTATATTAATCATAATTAATCAAAAATTTAATTTTCTCCAAATCAATTTTTGCTAACAATATCTGGTATATTTATTATTAAATCCTTTGTAAATGTTGTTATAACATCTATCATCCATGGAGAAAAAATAACCATCATTCCTACAATAACAACAATCTTAGGAATAAAAGATAAAGTCTGTTCATTGATTTGAGTTACTGCTTGAAATAAAGAAACCAATATACCCATTAGCAATCCACCCAAAAGCATAGGAGAAGATATATAAAGAGATACTTTGACCGCCTGGTTAGCAATATCAGTAAACATATCATATCCCATAAATTAATCCTTTTGCTTCAATGAAATGATCTCAAAATTGATCCCGTTACTAACTGCCATCCATCAACTAAAACAAAAAGTAAAAGTTTAAAAGGCAAAGAAACGACTACAGGAGGTAACATCATCATTCCCATAGCCATTAGAATTGAAGCAACTACCATATCTAAAATTAAGAAAGGTATGTAAAGCAAAAAGCCAATTTGAAAAGCTGTTTTTAATTCACTAATGATAAATGCTGGAATTAAATAATGTATAGGAACATTTTTAATGTTTTGAGGACTTTTTTTACCTGTAATGTCATAAAATAATTGTATATCTTTTTTTCTCACTTGCTTATCCATAAAATCACGCAGAGATTCTTCAATTTTTATTAGGGCCGAAGTTGTTGTGATTTTTTCGTCCATATAAGGCCTAAGAACTTGGTTATAGATATTTTCACCTGTAGGCTTCATTACAAAAACTGACAAAAACAAAGCAAATCCTATTAAAAGTTGATTAGGAGGCATATTTTGGGTTCCTACAGCTTGTCTAATAAAACTAAGCACTACAATAATTCTAGTAAAAGAAGTACAAAGAATTAAAACAGCAGGAGCTAATGTAAGAACTGTAAATAAAGCTAGAACTTCTATAGTGTCAACAAGATTTACTCCTTGGCCAAGATTTATTGAGAAACCAGGCAACGCAGTTGTACTTATAGAACTTGTCTGGGCCATGATTTCAGGACAAAACAAGAAAAAAAATGCAAATATTTTCTTAAATAATTTTAAAAATTTGTTTTTCACTTTTTATCCCTAACTCAAATACTATACAAAAATTCTATTGAAGTGACTTTAATTCCTTCACTTTATTTTTAATCTGATCAGATAACTTTACCTCATCTTTAATGATTTCATTACTTTTTGGATTAATTAAATCTTTATTCAAAGATTCTTGATTTGGATTTTGAAGTACTTCTTTTAAATTAAAATCTTTATTTTCATTTTTAGCATCTTTTAAATTTGAATCGAAATTAGTTCCTGATACTTGAAATTCCCTATCTTTTATAAAATTAGCAGCATCCTTTATTTCCGACAAAATGTTTATCCCCTTATCTGTATTGGAAACTAAAAAAACTTGTTTATGAATTTTTATCAACACTAAACTTCTTTTAGGGCCTAAATAACTGGTACTCAATATTTCAATAATACTGTTACCATTAAAAAATCCTAATTTTCCTTTTTTTAGAATTCCTCTTCTCATCAAGTTAATTGCTCCGTAGAAAAAAAGTAATATAAGTATTAAAAATAATCCTGCTTTTGCCAGATAAATCCAAATAGAAAAGGCCGAAGCATTTTCTTTGTCTCTGCCACTTGTTACTGACTCTACTTTATCAGAGTATTCATTTTTATCATTTTTTGAAGTCAATTCATCATATTCGACATCAATTCTTTTTTCTAAATTTTGATCTTTAATAAGTTTATCCAAGTAACTTTCATCAAAATCCGAAAGCTTTTTTTCTCCAAAATTGACAATAGGAAAAATAACATGAATTCTCTTATTCCGAGAAGAAATTTTAATATTGGATTCTCTATCTTTTAAAGAATAAGGTAAAATTGCTCTAAACCTAACAGTCTCTTTATCAAACTGATAAGCTAAAATTTTTGTGTCTAATTTTTTACTTAAAGAAACTGATTTTTCTATTTTAGGCCAAACAAAAGTTTCAGGAAGGGTTAATTGAAGAATATTTCCTCTAACTTCTAAAATAGGATTTTCTTTTATCTTTTCTTTTAAATCTATAAAAAATTCCCCTTGATTAATATTTTTTTTTAAATTTATATCTTTTATCTCTATATTATTTTTTGAAAAAACAAAAAAATTGAATAAAGTAAAAATTACTAAAACAAATGCTAATTTCAAAAATTTAATCACTCTCTTACTCCTATCTAAGTGTTTCTATCCTTTCAATTGGGCTAATAATATCTGTCAATCTTATTCCAAATTTTTCATTGACTACAACAACCTCACCACGAGCTACCAATTTTCCATTAATAAGAATTTCTAATGGTTCTCCTGCCAATTTATCTAATTCTATAACTGAACCCTGGCCTAGTTTTAATAAATCTTTAATGATAACGGTACTTCTTCCCAATTCAACAGTTACTTTTAAAGGAATATCTAAAATAAAATCTAGATTTTGAACTTTTAGTTTATTAAGAGCATCATCCCCTGCTTTGATTTCATTGGCCAAAGTATCAACCTGTTCTTTATTAAGGTTTTTAACAGTACTTTCATCCTTTTCTGTTTCAACAGCGTTTACTTCATTTCCATCTTCCATGATCTACTCCATATTTTTTGATCATTTAAATTTATTTATAGGAGAAATTATCTTAACTGCACGATTACCCTTACAATTTCCCATTAAACACTTTAATTTTTCAACTCCTTCAATGTCTATGACGACTTCCCCTGATGCATCTTTATTTAAAGGTATAATATCACCTCGATCGAGAGCAACGAGGTCTCCTACAGTCATTTCAGATTCTCCTAATTTAACAACCAATGCGGTATTAACATCCATAATATGTTCATTCATAGATTCTATCCAAACTGAATCAGCTATATCATTGTCCATTTGAAAATTAGAAGAAAGTTTTTGTTTAATTGGTTCTATAGTCGAATAAGGAAAAACTATCATTATAGCACCAGATGCTGATTCAAATTCAACTTCTAATGTCGTTGCTATAACAACATCGGAAGGTGGAACAACACCTACAAATTGAGGATTAATTTCTGTTCTCAAATATTGAGCATCTATTTTATGGATAGGTGCCCATGCTTCTTCTAAATCATTAATTACTATATCTATAACTTTTTTCATAAAAGAAAGTTCTATCTGAGTAAATTCTTTTCCTTCTATCCTAGTAAAAGGCCGATCAGTTCCTCCAAAGTAAGCATCTATAATTGCGTAAGTCAACTTTGATTCAAATACTAATAAAGCTGGACCTCTAAGTTCATTGAACCGTAAAATGCACATACACGAAGGAATTGGCAATGTATTAACAAACTCACCGAACTTAAGTAAATCTGTCGAAATAATAGATATAGTTGAAACCTTTCTCAGAGAATTAGAAAGGGATACTCTTAATGATCTAATAAATCTTTCATAAATAATTTCAAGTACAGGCATTCTTCCACGAATAACTCTATCTTGACTGGTAAGATCATACTCCTGTATTTTATCTTCTCGATTTGTATTATCATTTTCTAAGTTATCTGAACCGTCTTCGCTAGTACCATCATTAACGGCACTAAGCAAAGCATCGACTTCATCTTGACTTAAAATTTGGGCCACTTAATTCCTCTCTTCTTGAAATAAAAAATTTTTAATATCCCAACTCCAAAAATTAATTAATCTGAAAACTGACATAGTAAACATCAATTACTGCCCCATCTACTAAAAATGAATTTATGGCCGCTTTAATTTCTTCTTTCAAATAGTTTTTACCTTCCAATTTCAAAAGATCTTCTGGCCTTTTGCTATTAAGAGTACTTATGATTGCATCTCTAATTTGAGGTTTTCGTGAACTAAATTCTTCAACATTAGAATCTCTATTAAATTTTAAAACTGCGCTAAGCCTTACAAATCTCCTAGGGCCATCTCCTTGCGCAAGATTGGCAGTAAATCCCTCTAAAGGGAAAAGAATTCCATCTATTTGTTCACCTTCACCAGTATCTGATTTTTCTACCAATGCAGCTGTTTCTCTCATTTCAGCTTCTACAATATCGCTAATATTTGAAAGAGATGCCACTTCCTTATAATTTTGGTAAAACAAAAAACCTAAAACACCTGTTACTGCTGTATTCAATAATACTAAGATTGTTAAGAGGGGGTTCTTTTCTACCTGGATTTGCTTAGGAGATTGCTCTTCATTTTGATTATCATCGTCGGCCATAATTTCCCTCCATTTTTATCTCTCTGTCAAAAATTATACGACTTGGCCCAAAAGGCTTCAACGCTGCCCCTAAAATGAGGAAATTTCTACCTCTAAGAAGATTTATTAGGCAATATTTTCCTATTTAAAAGGAAATTTATGTCAATTTAATGGCAGAAGATAGACAGAAATATTTTTCCAACCTGAAAAATATTACTAATTGTAAATCTTTAAAAATGAAAAAATTAAAATTCCACTTACTGAGACAAACAACCATATAGGAAAAGTAATTTGGGCCAAACATTTATGATAAATCCAATTTTTTTTATAGGCCAAAAATAAAGTGATGAGAATGAGAGGAATTTGAATAATAGAAAATGCAATATGGGACACAAGAATGATAAAATAAAAGATTCTAATAGGCCCTATCCCATTGAATGGAGTATCCCCATGAAAATAGTGATAAGTTAAATAACTCAATAAAAATAGAATCGAGCTTCCTACTGCAGAAAGCATCCATCGTTTATGTTGTTCTTTTTTCCTTTTCCCTATGGCCATACGGCCAAGAATAAGGAAAGTCGTAGTCAAACCGTTAAAGAAACAATTTAAATAAGGTAAAAAATAAACCCATTCACTGACTACTTTTTGTGTTGGCCTATTGTAAACCCACCACAGTAAAAAACATGCTATTGCAAGGCCTAAAAAAAAGATTTCCAAAAAATAATTTTTTGATTTATCCACCCAAATTTTCCGCGATTTCAATCAGTCAATGGCCTTTTCTATTTTTGTAAACAATACGATAGATAAGAAAGAAAGGAATATAAGTAAAAAGAATAAATCCCATCAAAATATAGACCGTAAAAATGGTTTCAGAGTTATTTAAAGAACCAGCACAACTTGGACATGCCAATACTTTTGAAAAAGAAAAAATTAAAAATAAACTTATACTTTTTTTTAAAATCATAAAAGATAAACAAAAGTAAAAACTAAAATCCAAACTAAATCAACGAAATGCCAAAAAAGACCTCCAATTTCAAGTAAATTATAATCACCTTTATCAAAACGGCCATCATGCGCTAATTTATACATATACACTAAATACAATGTTCCCGACAAAACATGAAGGCCATGAAAACCAGTAATAGAAAAAAAAGTTGAAGCAAAAAGATTATTACCGCTATCGTAGCTAGAAAAAGTCATTCCTAAATCTTGTACAAGGTGGAAGTATTCATAGACCTGCATAAGTAAAAACCCACTTCCCCCAATTATTGTTACCATAAGCCAAAAAAGCATTTTTTGACGATTGCGCATTTTGCAAGCATCAATAGAAAGTACCATGGAAACTGAAGAACAAATCAGCCAAAAAGTCATAAATCCAGAAAGGCCAACGCCTCCCAAGGCCTCAACAGGATTTGGCCAATTAGGTTGTGTTGCCCTTAAAACAGCATAGGCCAAGAGCAACCCTGCAAAAGACATTCCATCCGCGCCAAGAAAAAGCCACATTCCAATTTTACCAGGAGAGGCCTTGTTAAATTGCTCATCAATATGATTATGTATTGGACCATCATGAGTCTTGATAGAATTCATTACTGTTTACTCCAATAATTAGTAGTTTTTGTTGGCAATTTTTCTGTTCCAATTTCATAAATATATTTGGTTAAAGCATCAATTTGTTTCATTGGATCACCTTCCAAAATATCAGATTCTTGCGATTCGCCATCCTCCCAAAAGTTAGGCATAGTAGTATATTCTAAAATGGCCTGGGGATTTTGTAACCATTCTTTGACCCAACTAGGACGGAGTCTCCTTTTTACAAAATAGAGATTAGGGGCCAAGGCCTCATCCCTATTAAAACCTGAAGTATGACAAGAATCACATGCCAAGGCCTGAAACAATTTTTGAGCGGCCTGCTTTTCTCCAGGATTCCATTGTACCATTTTTTGATGATCAGAAAAAATCCCCACTTCTGATTTGTGCTGAAATAAGGCCACAATTTTGTTTTTTTCCTCAATAGAAAATTGAAATGATGGCATACGAATTTTAAGTCCAGGGCGAATAGGATAAATATTGGAAAGGAAATGATAAAACCAATCAGTCTGTACTCGATGCCCTTGTCCATTAAGCTGAGGAGGCCCTTCATTTAAATCTTCATCATAAATAACTTTAATATCGCCAAAGTTCCCATCAATACTATGACATCCTATACAGTTATACTTGAATGCAACTTTCATACCTTCAGCGGCAATTTTTTCGTGTTGATTCATATTTTTTAATCCGGCCATAGGAATAAAATCTCCCACTTGGCCAAGAAGGAATAGGGTTATTAACTCTGCCTCTTTTTCAGTCATATAAAAATGGGGCATCCTAGACAGATCTTTAAAAGATTTATCTGCACCACGATCCCAACGCCTAGGATTAAGGAGATGGGCCTTGATCCACCCATCTCTGCTATGCTCAACATCATGTTCATGGCCAAAGCTGAATTGTGTAAGAGGTTTTGATCCTTCTCTACTCAAATCTGGGCCAATCGGAGTTCGTCCCTCAAAACCTTTGATTTCGTGACAAGAATAACATCCATATTTTCCAATAGAACGATGGCCTAATTCTAAAGTTCTTTCTCGATCACTCATTTGCGCCAATTTATCTTGCGCTGCTTCTTGCGTCTCAAAGGCCGAAAAATAACTTAAAAGGATTTCATCCCTTATTTTTTTATCCATTGGTTCAAACTGAAATTTTTCAAAATTTTGATTCTTCAAACCTATGAGATAAGCAGCTATGTCGTTGGCCTCTTTATCAGTCAACCTAAAGGAAGGCATAATTGTATTTTCCTGATAGTGAGATGGCCGCTTTAACCAAGAAACCAGCCAATCTCCATCAATTTTAGAACCCATTCCAGTAAGGTATGGCCCTGCATAGGCCATCACTTTTTCAGATTCTTTTTCAAGTCCTTCAACTCCGTGGCAACCCAAACAACCTATTGTTCTGATGAGTTCTTTCCCTCTGGCCTTATCTCCTCCTTTATATTGAGTAAAAGGCCTATAGATTTCCGCTTTTTCCCATACGACTTCGGCCATAGCATTAACTTCGGCAATATTTTTTATAGTAAATTCAGGAGTAGAATTGTTAGATTGGCCAAAGAAATGAGGCATATTTGTATGTTTGTTAAAAAGTTTAGGGTTCCAAACCCAGTTTTTAAAAAATTCCTTAGTTATTTTTGAGGCAATTTTATGAAAACTTGGCCCTGGTTTGCGCTTGTGTTCCCAACCCTCAATTTTATGGCAAGCATAACAACCGTACTTTTCAACTAAACGCTTGCCTGCATTGAACTTGTCTGCTCCTGGAACGAACTCAACTCCCTGATGGCACTTTAAACAAGATGATTCTGTATATTTTTTCTTAAGCATGGGTTGCGGGACTTTGTGTGGAGGGTGGTAATTATATTTTGATACCCATTCATCCATTTGTTTTTGCCCATCGGGGATATGGGCCGCGGCACTAAAATCATTGACTCTGTGTCCTTCTCCTCCATGACACACAGTACATCCAATTTTTTTCACGGGATGGGGACTCTTTAGGCCGATATAAAGATCAAGATTAGGATGAGTTTTATGAGGATTTTTTTGATCTTCATAACCCTCTTGATCAATAAAAGTGTGACAAGTAATGCAACGATCAACTTTGGGAACATGCTGGAAGTAACGATCGTCAGTAATATTTTCAAGAACAATTTGTTGAACTCTTAAAGTTGGGTCGAGATAATCAAGAAAAGGAGCATTTCTGAGAGCAAAAATAAAATTGACATCTGCTTGAGATTTTGCCATTTGAAGAAGATTACGCTGGCCAAGTAAATTTCTTCTCTCTCTCTCCGCATCTAAAAGCTCTTTATTGAGATTGGCCAATTCGGCCTCTAAGGATTTTTTCTGGGCCTCAAAACCCTTCATACGGTTTTGAGATTCAGCAAACATTTTTTTTGTCTCATGCAACTGACTCTCTAATCTTTGAGCACTAGAAAGATGTTCTGCATGGGCCACTCCATGCTCAAAAGTTAGTGCTGAAACCTTTGAATTAAGCTGCCCATTAGTAATAGTTTCATCTTTGATTTTAACAATAATAACAGCGAGCCTATTCTCAATAAGACTTATTTCAGCGCGGCGTCCTTCAATTTGTCTTTTCCCTTCTTCAATTTTTTCTAAAATGGCCGATAATTCTTTTTGATCAATATTTTTATCAACTTGGTTTAATTTAGCTTGCAATTTACTGCGTTTAATTTGCTGGGCCTCTATTTGAATAATTTTCCAAGGCCGAAAGTAATCGTCTAAAAATAGCCAGATAACCACAAACAGAAAAATGCCTGAAAGAAGTGCAAAAACCCTATTGAGAATTTTCGTATTGTATGCCATGCCTGGTTCTAATTGTCCGTTCATAGCTTATCCTCAACACTTCCTTTAAAGGTTTAATTCCCATTCAGGCAAAGCAATTATGTATTTTAGACTAAAGGCCCAACGCAAAAACATTTTAATAGGAAGACTCAGCATCAAAATTACCAAACTCATCAGAATATAATATCGAATTTTTCCAGTATTTTGGATAATGGCCTGGCCATATTTTGTCCTTGTTACCAAAGGGGGAAGACCAAAAACATAAAGAAGAGTTAAAATGATCCCTAAGCACTCTCTCAGAACGATATTTTGAGGCATCGAAGTATTGAGCCATTTAATCCATAAAAATTCCGACAAATTAACATTATACTCCGCTACAACTTTATGAAAATCCCAAACTTCAAAAGGCCCATAAAATGTCCAATTAGGCCCTCGTAAAAAAGTTCCCACAATAATTAGATAAATCCATAAAACGAGCCATCCAAATAAAAATCCCCACATAGCTAAGGGACGCTCTTTTATAGTAAAATAGCCATTGCCTTTAGAATTAGTATCAATATAAGGGATAGCGATAAGTCCTACGATAATTACGCCAGGTAATACCACTCCTGCCATCCAAGGGTCAAAATAAACTAACATTTCTTGAAGGCCAAGGAAGTACCAAGGGGCCTTGGCCGGATTAGGTGCCCAAGTTGGATTAGCAGGCTCCTCTAACGGCGCTTTAAACACAATGGCCCAAACAATGAGAAAAATGGTGCCACAAATAATGGCAAAAAGTTCAGTGTAAACTAAATTGGGCCAACACCAAACTTTTTCCCTATTTTCAGGTAAGGCCTCTGCCGGAACCTCCCCTCTCTCTAATCTTTCATCATTAATGGCGGCCTTATGAATAGCTAACCAAGTGAGAAATCCTACCAAAACAACTAGAATAGTAATGGGAATATTGTCTGGCCAAGTGATAATAGCAAAAAAATTGGGATCAAATGCGGCCAGTGCGTAACTGAAAATAAAAATTCCGCCAGCAATCCAGGCAAACTTCTTGGTTCCTACAATTCTATAATATTGCATCATCAAGTAAAACAATACTACCGAGATAGGAAAAGACCGAATCGGATCTGCTGCCCAATTAATCAACTCTTTCATTTCTCAAAGCGGAGCAGATATTCCACCATCTTTTCTCACTCTCCAAAAATGAATTGCAATGAGAACTCCCACCACAAGAGGAATAAAAACGCAGTGGAGTATATAAAACCTCAGAAGTGCCGGCTCTCCCACAAAGCGTCCTGCCAACAACTGAAAACGAACATCATTTTTATCCGATACCAAAATAAAATCGCCAATTTGGGCCAACATGGCCCCAGGGCCACCATGCCCCAAAAAAGGAGTGGCCTTGGCCATATTCGATCCAACTGTAATGGCCCAAATGGCCAACTGATCCCAAGGCAAAAGGTAGCCTGTAAAAGAAAGAAGTAGAGTCAGGACTAAAAGAATGACTCCCACTCCCCAGTTAAATTCTCTGGGAGGTTTGTAAGAACCTGTCATAAAAACCCGAAACATGTGAAGCCACACTGTGATAACCATAGCGTGTGCACCCCAACGGTGAATTTCCCGCATAATACCCAAAGGTACATGTTCCCTCAAAGCAATAATGTCGTTAAAAGCATATTCCGCAGTTGGACGATAATAAAACATTAGTAGCACACCTGTAACTGTCAATGCCAAAAAGATAAAAAAAGTGAGTCCTCCCATACACCAAGTATAACCCAACTGTACTCCTGATTTTTTGAGTTTAATGGGATGAAGGTGAAGAAAGACATTTCCCGCCACAACAGCGGCCCTATTTCGCGCATTATTGGGAGGGCCATGACGGAAAATAGATTTCCAAATTTGCGTTTCCCGAACCCTGTCGGCCATGCTTTTATCGGCCATTCTTACTCCCTCTCTCCTTAATCAAAGATAATATACTTCTCTAACTAAACCTCTATAAACGATTCAGAATGATCCCATTGCCCTTTTTCGTATCTATAGATTTTTGTTTTATCGACGACGACTTTACCTTCAGCATTTAATGAAATTTTGTATCGCTCCAAAGGCCTTGGTGCTGGCCCTTCAAAATTGATGCCATTGGGATAATAACCCGAACCATGACAAGGGCACTTAAATTTTAATTCAGCAGGAAGCCAATTTGGAATACATCCCAGATGGGTGCAAATATTAGACAGGGCCACTAACTTACCCTCACTTTTATAAATCCAAACCCCAAACCCATTTTTCCAACGCTCATCCACACCTTCCTCATAATCTTCCGGAAGGCCTGCTATAAACTCCATTTCAGGCTCAAAATTGACATTGGGATAGGAAAAGCGAAAGGCCAAACTGAGCAATCCACCAACTGCTGCTGTAAAACAAACCCAAGCAACACTTAGAAAGCTAAAAAATTCACGCCGATTCAAATGTTGCTTAGTCTCTCTATCCACAATTAAAAACCTCCCTCGCTTATTGGTACCATAAAAAATTCCAAAAATCAGTCCCGAGAATATTAACTATAACTTCTTTTTAGAAATTTAAAATTTCGTTGATTTTACCGATAACTCTTAAATTCGTCTCTTGGGCCAACACTTCTCTCAAAATGGAATCTAGTGCTCTCCATTGATTTCTGACAATGGCCATCAGAACATTGAGTTTTAACTGCTCCACTCCCTCTGCGTTAAAGCCAGATGAAAAGGATTTTTGTCTGACAAATCCCGATGAAGACAAAAACAAAATCTCCTTGAGAACCGGCAATGCTTTTTTCTCTCGGTAATTTATCAATCCCGTAGCAGCACTAAAACGCAACGCAGGATCAGAGTGTCCTATAAATTGAAGCAAATATTTTTTGGCCGAAGGTACCCTATGGGTGGCAAGAGTTAATAAAATGACTTGTATCAGGCCCTTATCAGGGGAGGCCAACAAACGCTCTAAGCGCTTCCAATCAAACTCTAACGGAAGAGGCATACGACTAAGAGCAACTACTGCATCAAAATGAAGTTCAGGTTCATCCAAAGCACTCTGAATAAGGGGCAGGGCCTGTTTATTTTGCATTGCTCCTAAAGCAGAAACGATAAACTTACGAGTTCTTATATCGGTTGACTGCTGCATGATAGAGGCCAAACTCTCTATGGCCCAAGGGATGTCTTCTTCGGGAATAGAGGAAGTGGAAATAAATTTAGACAGTTCGTAGGCGGCCACCCAACGGTTTCCAAAAGTCCTAGAACTCATTTCTCGAATCAAACTTCTGTGGGAATGTTCCCTGGAAAGAAATTGTGTTATTCCCCAAACAATTACAATGCCTATTAATGTAATAAGAATCGGAGTGACGACCCCTCCCATCCAGGAATCCTCTAGTAACTTTTTTGTTTCGGACTTGTGATCATGTCTGGGGGTTTCAATCCCAGAAGTAGACTGGTTCATAGGCCACTTTAGCAAATGAGAAGCAAGAGTTTACTTTTCAAAGCAAAAGATGTAAGTAACAAATTCAACAAATGATGGCAATGGAGCTTTAAAGATATTGTATTGTCTTTTACGCATACTCCTCATTTTAATGCTTGCAGCTATTGGCCTAACTATTGCCGCTGCTATGAATTATATAAATTTGCCTCTCGGGCACATCTCTTTGGCCATAGCAGCATTTCTCTACACCATTTTTGCTCAGGCCTTTATCATGTTCTACTTCATTGGCGTTAATCAATTCGTAGAAAATGTTTATCGCATTGTGTGCAGTAAAGATAAATTAGAGGAAATTTTTCACACACCACCTCAAGATTTAGGCCCCTACATAAAAAAAACAGATCAATTACTTCAAAGTTCCAGACTTTGCAAACGCCAAACAATCCCTTGGACTATGCTTATACTTACCCTGGGAGGCCTAGCTTTCCTGTTAGGAGGTGCCTATGATACTGGCCTAGTAGACCGTACAACCCACCTTGGTGTTGTCTATGGACTTACGGCCGCTATGGTTATAGGAACTTTTCACCAATGGCGCTATTTGGGCACAAGTCATCGACTCTTGCGAAAAATTAAGGCCTTATACCAAATCCCTCATCAACAAATGTAAGCTAAATGGCCTTGACCCAAATGAAAACTTTATTCTTTCCGGGTGGATTATGCCCTGTGCGCGTCCGTGATTCATATAAAACAGCATCATCCATTTCCATAACCTGGGCCATAAATTCCTTGAGGTAACGGCGAGGAACAAAAATATTATAGTAAATTCCACCAGGCACATCCTTACCTGGTTCTACATTTCCAACCCTAGTGACTTGATATTTTTGGATAAGCTTATCAAGATTGACTCGAGTATTAAGCGTATCAACTGACTTCATCATAACTCGATAAACTTTTGTATTCCCATAACGGCTATCCCGATAACCTGAAGTTTGGCCTTCTTCGTATTCAGATTTTTC
Organism: Bacteriovoracaceae bacterium; assembly: GCA_965243145.1. GTDB lineage: Bacteria > Bdellovibrionota > Bacteriovoracia > Bacteriovoracales > Bacteriovoracaceae > CBDBLK01. The sequence goes on along the minus strand of CBDEUB010000002.1, from coordinate 1,913,892 downwards.
AAGTTCTGCAAAATTAAAATCTTTGGGAAGGTCATCCCATAAAGTCATGGTTGTTTCTGATTCTACTTCGTAACGAGTATTTTCATTAAAACTCTCTTCTTCAGTTCTTTTCGTTTCTACGCTGTCTAAACCTTTCTGGAGAGACAAAATTTTTTTAGGAGATGTGCTATCTTCATTTTTAAAACTCAAAGTCTTATCCAACCATTTTAATTGAGGGCCATAAATACTAATCTTATCTGTTAGCTTTTGATTCCATACTTCATTAACCTTCTTAATAGAAAGGATAAATACGCTAACAATAATACCCATAAATGTTAATTCTTTTAAAATTTTTAACTGATCTTTAAAATTTATTTGAGATTTAATTTTCCTAAAATTAAATTGCTGATGATATAAATCATTATTAATACGGTCTGCGAGGTCTCTCCATTCAGGATAAAGCGTGACCTCCATAGAGGTCATCACATCATCACCAGAATCTCTGTTTGTTTTCAATTTTTCTGGGAATAATTCTTGTAATTTTTTGAAATTGAGATGGACATACCCATCAGAAATGTGAGTAATTTGAAAAATATCTGAGAGTTCTTCATCAAGATGTGGATTTGCTGAAAGAAAAAAATTTCTTAAAATAGTGGATGTATCCGCCAAAGATAATTGAAACTGCCGGCTCAATGAAATAATTGATATATTTTTATGACAGAAGGTAAAAGCAATAAGCCGATCCCTAAGCCATGTAAACCAACTGACTAAAGAACCTACTTTTGAACGCAAAATGGCCAAGCTAAATCTTTCAGATACTTGTCTCAAAGATTGGCCTTCTAACAAAAAGGCGTTCCAAAATTCTTTGAACTCACGACGATACTTTCCTTGCCAAGTAACATCAAAAATATTAAGATCAATCCATTTGCGGTAGTCTTCAAAATCCTGCTTAGAAAAGTAAATTTCTGCTTCTTCGTGCGTATCCATCCTTTCCCCTCAACGAATGATATAAACCACTTTATCTAATAAGTCTATGAATGGCCTATTTTTACTAAAGTGAGACTAATTTGCCCACTTGATAAGAAATGCGGTCAAAATAAACTATTAAAGTAGGATATAAAGTATGACAAGTACCACTCAAATTAAATTTCAGAATGTCAAGCAACTTGAGGCCAAGCAACAAGCATTTGAATTAAAAAAATTACGATCTGAACATTCACAAAAATACCAAAAAGAACTTAAAAATCACCAAAAAATATTCGACCGAATGAAACAAGATAACGCTTTTGAAATTTCAAATCTCAAAAGCAATTTAGAGAATAAGCTCTCTAAAATTCATATGCGACACAAAGAAATCATTTCTAAAAACCAACAAGACCTGAATAAAAAAATAGATGACTTAAAAAAATTTCATAAAGAACGAGTTTCTGAAATGAAAATGGCCCAAAGAGAAGAACTTGAAAATTTAAGAAAATCGCATCAAGGCCTACTCGATACTGCTAAAAAGAAATACTTTCGAGAAAAAGCAAAATGGGATGCTCAATTCCAAGTATGACAGTAATTAAATAAAATTCATAGGGGAAAAAATGAATCGAGAAATAGGAACATTTATAAATGGCAAGAATCAAGTCATAGAGATGCTTTCACACTTAACTTTACAAGAACGAGAAAAAATAATCGACAAAATCAAACAACAAAATCCTCAATTGGCCAAAGAATTACTTGAACAATCTATAAATTTTAAATCACTTCCCGATTTAGATGATTTTGAAATAAAAAAAGTTATTTCTTACAGTGATGCTTCCATATTAGGAGTAGCTCTCAAAGCACTTCCTCTTCGAGCACAAAGAAAAATTCTTTCTCTTTGCGATAGGCCTTATGCTGAAAAAGCTTACCAAATTATGTGCAATCCCATTCACAATGAGAAAATTAATATTAATCGGGCCTGTGAACGCATTAATAATACTATTAGTAATTTGGTAAAGAACAATCAGTTAAAGAAGCAAAAAGTCTGAATTTTTCTATTCTCTTGACCAAATAGGCCCTCTGCGTTTTTTGTAATCTTGAATAAAAACCCAATACTTAGATAAAGTTTCAGGTTTAAAGTGAAAAGCATTTTCCGACATATCATCTAAAATATTGTGTTCTCTCAATAAAATCGTTGTCGTACGAAGGCGCTCAGACAAATCCATCATTAATTGAGATACCCAAGTAGAACAATCACGCAAAACATGGGACACATCTGATTTTCTAATGACACCGAGTTCAGCACAGTCAACAACAATAGCAGAAGCAGTTCTCTTGCTTTCTGCATTGAATAAGCTCAATTCTCCAACAAAATCTTTCGCTCCAAGTATAGAAATGGGTAAAAGTCGTCTATTTTTTTCTTTAAAAATTCCTATCTTTCCCGTTTTAACAACATAAAGAAATTGAGAAGGGTCACCCTCAGCAAAAAGAACATGCCCTTCTTTATGTACAACAAAATCTTCAAAAATATCCATTTTATAGGCCCGCAGTAAAATTATATCAGAATTTTAACACATTTTAACTTAAAAATCAGAAAAACCCTTTAATAAGTTTCTTTCCTTCTTTCTTAATTAAATCCTCCAATTTACTTCTTCCTTTTTCTTTAGCATCTCCCATTAATTTTTTCTTTTTTTGTTGCAAATGAGACTTAGCAAGTTTTTTTAAAGAATAATTGTAATCTGGTATCAATGACAATTTAGGGCCTTTAAAAAGCATAGGCAAAATTTCTGTTTGTGCCTGTTTTTTCAATTGGGGGGAAACAAATTTGGCCTCTTTAAAATTAACATAAAGAATTCCCTTTTTGCTTTCATCGTCAGGATAAATATTTCCGTGTGCCTGAACTTCAATTTTATTTTGAATACCTTGGAAAAGAAATTTTGATAAAAGATAATGATTTTGACGAAATTGACCTTTTAAAATAAGTTTTTCAAAATCCCCATTTAGGGATATTACATTATCTGAATCGATCTTATCTTTTAAAATTGGAATTTTAGTTATAACATCTAAAAGCTTTTGAACATAAAGATTAATATTCATTCCTTTCAATTCACCTTTTAACATCTTTAAATCAATTTTAACATCGTGTTCAAGATTTTGTCCGGTGTTTACAGTGCCTTCGATCTTTCCCCCAAGTCTTCCTTCTATTTCAGAAATAGTTTGAGGGAAAAGGCCATTCAATCCTTTTAAATCCAAGTTTTTCATCTGGAGGCCAAATTTGTTTTTAATACGGTCTTCATACATTAATAAATTGTATGACAAACTTCCTCCACCTTGACCGTATCGAAAACGCATAGAATTTGATCGAATTTCATTAAGATGAGTTTTCCATTTTCCGAAACCGCTAAAATTTTGTCCATTAATCTCGATATCTCTCCAACGAAATGCAATAACTCCTTTAGGTAGAAGAAATAAATTTTTAAAAACTGTATCAGTTTTAATTGAATCTACTTTCTCATCAGATGCAATAACAGGAGGGGTCTTTATGCTATTATTTCGATTATAAAGTATTTTTTTAAGAAAGGGTTTATCAAATTTCATTCCAAATAAATCAATTTTGGAATTATAGTTTCTTACTTTTTTATGGAGAGGATTTTGAGAATTGAGATCAATCTTCGCTTTTAAATTGACTTTGGCCTCACCACTTAAAAATTTCACTTCAGCTTCTGAAGTAAAATCACTCTCGGATAAAGTACCTTTAAATCCAGTAATACAGTCTTCACCATTAAAATTCAAAGAAATATCTGGATTCGTTAAAAAAGAAAATTGAGGATATAATTTTTCATTATAAGCAACTAAATTCCCTTTCAGATTAAAAAATGATTCCTGTGAGTTTAAATTTAGATTTGAACCACTCATCGGACTTATAAGGTCATTAATCAACAATTGTACTTCTATATTGGAAAGCTCAATCTTACCTTGTTGAACGGCAAAATTTAACCTAGCAATATTTTTTTCAAAATTACTTTCTAATCGACCTTGCAATTTTCCACTACTATTTAATTTTAAATTTATATCGCTTTTAAAAGGAGTTATCCTATGAAACAGATTGTCAAAACGCGGAAAAGAGACATTAGAAATTTTTAAATGGGCCTTAGATTCCATAGAACCATTTTTCAAAAAATCTCTTAAAAAAAATTGTCCTATGAGCAATACATCCAAACTCACTTTTGATGATTCATTCAATATTCTTTTTTCCTTCGGTAAAGTAAGATTAAGATTTGATTCCAATTCATACGCAGCAGGAGAATCCAATCCCAAGTTTTTCACAATAAATTGACCAATTTTTATCTCACCAGAGTTTCCTTTATCTAGGCCATAATGTATGAGGATATTCTTAAATTTTAAATCAATGTTCGGATTAGTAAGAAAGGGATAAGTAAGCATTAAATTATTTCTTTCAGAATCCATCGTCTGTTGATTCCTCTTTTTTTTCACAGGATAGCTTGTTTTGGATTTATCACGATTTTCCATGGCCAATTGCCAATTATTTTTCTCCCCTAACTCTAAATAGGTAAATTTAGGTTTGTTTAAAATGGCCTCGATGCTTCCTTGATTCGTAAAAAATGATAAAATAGGAATTTTTAAAGTAAAATTATCTACGGAAACTATTTCAACTGTTTCGTTCGCTCTAGGCAGGTTTAAAGATAATTTATTAATAACTACAGAAATATTAAACCCAATTTTAATATCAAATCTACTTAACTCTACATTTGCTCGTGGAAAGAATTGTTGAATCTTTTCAATAGCAAAAAGATGTATCTCTTTTTCTTTAATTTTTGTTTTAAAAACATAAAACAATCCCCCTCCAAAGAAACATATCAAAACAAAAAACCCTATTAAAATAATTTTAAGTCTAGGCCGTTTCATGCCAAACTTTTCCTTAGCTAAATAATTGCAAGAGGTGCAAATTTAGTCATAAATTTTTTTCTGGTTCCATCATTAAACTTAATTAAAACCTTTTCATCTTGTCCAAATCCTTTTGAATCTAATACAAATCCACTTCCATATAGAGCATGTCTAACTCTGGTTCCTTTGACAAATTTACTGTTTTTAAAAGATTTTGTTTTTTTCTCATTTAAAACTTTAGAAGATTTACGATAAATAATTTTATCATCTTCACCAGGAATCTCTTGATTATCAGGTTTATACATCCAAGTTTTCATGTTATTAGAATATATTGCTCCAGTTTCATTAAAACCCATAACTTTTTTCCAGCAATAATAGTGTTTGGGAATTTCGTACAAAAAGCGACTGGGGCCATTAAATTTTAATTGGCCAAAAAGCATTCTTCCTTGAGCGAAAGTTAAATAAAGTTTTTCCATAGCACGAGTCATAGCAACATAAAAAAGTCGTCTTTCTTCTTCTTCAGCACGAATCCCATCTTCAAAACTTTTATAATTTGGAAAGATATTTTCTTCAACGCCTGAAACAAAAACATAAGAAAATTCTAACCCTTTTGCTCCATGAATAGTCATCATACTCACTTCCCCATTATTGCTTCCCGTAGCATCATCTGTCTGAGCATCGAGTGTCACTGTTTCAAAAAAGCCAAGCAAACTCGAACTTAATGTTGATTTTTCATAATGAGAAATAGCATTACCCAATTCTTCTAAATTCTCAATTCTGGCCACAGATTCATAATCTTTAGAGGCCTTAATTTGATCATAATAACCTGACTCATGCAATATTTTTTTATACAATACAGAAGGTTTTACTTTTTCTCGAGGGAGTTGCTCCAATGCTTTAACTTCATTAATGAGTCCTACAAAGTGATTTAAAGATGATTTAGCTTTAGCACTAATGCGCAAATCCTCTATAACAATTTCACTTTCCAAAATGGCCTCACACATTTCAAAAAGTGAAATATTATTTTTAATCGCTTCTCGTTCTAACTTTCTAAGAGTAGTTGCCCCAATACCGCGAGCAGGAGTGTTGATAACTCTACTGAAGGCCAAATTATCTTTAATGTTTGTCACTAAACGGATGTAGGCCAATAAATCTTTAATCTCTTTGCGTTCATAAAATTTAATACCACCTACTACTCTATAAGGTATATGGTTCTTACGAAATGCATCTTCAATTAACCTCGATTGAGCATTTGTGCGATAGAAGACTGCTATATTTCGATAGAATTTTCCCTCTCGTTGATTCAATTTTAGAATTTCACTTGATATCCATTCAGATTCCTTCTTGTCATCCTGGCATTCAATAATTTCTATAACAGAACCATCACAATTTCTCGTCCACATTTGCTTGCCTTTACGCATAGTATTTTTAGCTATAACATGGCCTGCGGCCTCAATAATAATTTTGGTTGAACGATAATTTTGTTCAAGTCTAAAAACTTGAACATTGGGAAATATTTTCTCAAAATCCAAAATATTTTTAATTTCAGCGCCACGCCAAGAATAAATAGATTGGTCTTCATCACCCACTACACAAAGATGATCACACAGATTTGAAATTAAACGAATCAACTCAAACTGAGCAGAATTTGTATCTTGATATTCATCAATTAGAATGTATTTGTAGCGAACTTGATAACGATCTAAAACTCTAGGAAATTGCTCAAAGAGTTGAATCACACCTGTTATTAATCCTCCAAAATCAATAGCATTGGTGCGTTTCAACTCTGACTCGTATTGCTGATAGAAATCATGAAATAAATCTTCAGTGTCAGGTTTAAAACCATCCATTTTTCCTACATAATATCCCTTATTCTTAATATTGTTGATAAAATAGAGAACTTCAAAGGGAGAGATTTCCTTAGTAGAAATATGATTTCGTTGCAAGATTGACTTAATGACTGCTTTAGATTCTGTTGCATCATAGATTGTAAAATTGCGACTTAGGCCAAGGTGTTCAAACTCAGAACGCAGAACTTTAGCACAAAAAGAGTGAAAAGTAGTTATTTGCAAGCTTCCCAAATCTTCAACAACCATAGAATTAACACGATCACGCATTTCTTTAGCGGCCTTATTTGAGAAGGTTAATGCTAAAACTTGAAAAGGACTAACCCTTTTCTCGCTAAGAAGATACACAACTTTATTAACAAGCGTACCAGTTTTACCTGACCCTGCTCCGGCCAAAACCATAACAGAACCTTGGTTCGTTTGAATTATTCTTTTTTGATCTTCATTTAGTTTAGACAAATCCATATATTTAAAAATCCAATTTATTCAACTGTCACTGATTTGGCCAAATTGCGAGGCTTATCAATATCAGTTCCTTTAAACTCTGCCATGTAGTATGCCAACAATTGATTAGCAACATTCGCATATAATGGAGAAAGTTCACCCAGTTCCTCATAACTCATAGGAATAAAATAATTGCACAGGTCTTTAAAATTTTTATCCTCACGAGGGCCTATACCAACGATAATTCCGTTTCTGGCCTTTACTTCCTGAACATTGGCAACTGTTTTATCTCTCAATTCAGGACCAACTATAGCAATATTTACCATTTCCTCATCTATCAAGGCCAAAGGGCCATGCTTGAGTTCTCCAGAAGCACATCCTTCTGCATGAACATAAGCAATTTCTTTGAGTTTTAAAGCACCTTCTAAGGCCACGGGATAGTAAATACCCCTGCCTGTATAAAAATATCCTTTTTTATTGTATATTTCTGTCGCTATTTTCTTTATACAATCAACATTAGCAATTAATTCATCAATTCTTTGGGCCAAAATATTATAGCGATCCACAATTCTTTTTCTCTTCTCTCTCGATTCATAATCTTTTGTCCAAGCAAAGGCCATCAGATGGCCCGTTAAAACCATTTGAGTAAAGGCCTTTGTTGAGGCCACACTAATCTCAGCTCCCGCTCTAATAAAAAGACTGTGGTCACTTTCTCTGCACAAAGTGCTTCCTTCGACATTCACCAGAGCTAATGTCGAAATACTTTTTCTTGAACAAAGCTCCAAAGCGGCCAATGTATCCGCAGTTTCGCCAGACTGGCTTATAAAAAGTGCCAAAGCTTTTGGAACAAATACGGGGTCTCGGTAACGAAATTCACTACTCAGGTCTGCAGTTGTAGGTATCCGATTATTTCTTTCAAAAAAATCTCTAACTAAGTATCCAGCATAGGCCGCTGTTCCACATGCTGAAATATAAACCTGATCAGGACGATATTTTGCGACCTTATCTAATGCCTCTTGCCCATCACCTAAAAAATAAAATTGAATCAAGTTTCTAATCAGGCCAGGTTGTTCATAAATTTCTTTGAGCATAAAATGTTCAAAATGGCCCTTCTCTTCTGGGCAACTACTCATTTTTTGTTCTTGTACAAAATAACGCTCTGAGCGCTCCCCAGCTTGATCATAAAAACTCAGTATTTCTCTATTTTTCTTTGAAAGAGAACATAATATTTGATCTTCTGGGAAATATAACTTATCAGCAAAACCTACAAGAGCATAAGGGTCACTAGAAATTAACCCTTGAAGGCCACTGCTATCAAAACCACAAACTAGAGAAGCGCCCCGTTTTATGGCCAAAATTTCATGTTGTTTATTATGCATAATAACAAAAGCAGAATTTCCATGTATTTTTTCAAATGATATTGAAAGTGCCTGTTTTAAATTCATCCCCCGCTCAACGGCCAAATAAACCAGTGCTAAAAAAACTTCTGAATCAGTTTCAGATGTAAATGTCATCCCTTCCATCAGAAGTTCTTCGCGTAGCTGGTCAACATTTTCAATAATGCCATTGTGAATTAAAGATAAATCCCCCATCACATGGGGATGGGCATTTTGATTATTAACTTTTCCGTGCGTGGCCCAGCGAGTGTGTCCAATAGCGCATCCAGAGTGCCACTCTTTACCGTTTAGAGATGTAATCAAATTTTCTATTTTACCTTCTCTTTTAAAAAGTTGGATTTGATTTTTCTCATCGATAAAACTAATACCGGCCGAATCATATCCCCGATACTCAAGTCTTTTTAAGGCCTTCAAAACGACATCGACTGATTTTTGAGTTCCTATATGAGCAATAATTCCACACATAATCTAATTTCTCTCGGCCCTTTTTTTTCCTTTCAATGCCCATTTCCCTTTAAGAAATCGTTGGGCCATATCTTTCCGTATGCTTTGTCTGCTTCGAGCAATAGCAAAGGCCCTATCAGGAATATCTCTATGGATAGTTGAACCACTGGCCACATAAGCAGAGTTTCCTATTGAACGAGGCGCTATAATTTGAGTGTCACTTCCAATAAAAGTATGACTTCCTATTTTAGTCTTATGCTTTTCACTACCATCATAATTACAAGTAATAAAACCACATCCAATGTTGGTATTTTCTCCAATTTCTGCATCTCCTACATAAGAGAGATGTGAAACAGAACTTTGCGTACCAATTTTTGATTCTTTTGTTTCAACGAAATTACCTATTTTAACTCCTTTTCCCAAAACAGTTCCCTTTCTCAATCTTGCAAAAGGGCCAACTGTTGCACAAACTTGAACTTCTGCATTTTCCAAATAGCTATAGGCCTTAATAACAACATTATCATGCAAGTGAGAGTTCAATAAAATTGAGCCTGGCCCTAAAACACAATTTTCCCCCACTTTCGTTTTTCCTTGCAAGTGACAATTAGGATAAACTACTGTACCAGAACCTATAAGAACCTCGCTTTCAATATAACAGCTTTGAGAATCTATAAAACGAACTCCCATTTCTCTCAAAGATTGAATTTTTTCTCTGCAAAGCAGGTTTTCGGCCAATTCTAATTGTTCTAAAGTATTAACTCCTAAAAATTCATTTTTATTTTCAAAAAGAATCGGTTTAACTTTGGCATCATCTTGAAAAAGGTCAGTTAAATAAAACTCTTTCGCATTATTATTAGAATTGACATTATCAAGAAACGAGAGAAGAAAACTGGTGTTTACGAGATATAGGCCAGAATTAACTTCAGTAATTTTTTTTTGTTCATCATTGGCCTCTTTTTCTTCAACAATATGAAAACCACTATTTGCACTTCTCATTTTCCGTATAATTCGCCCATAGCCCGTAGGATTCTTCTCTATAAATGTAGCGGCCACTGCTTGAAGATCTTCTTTTTCCATACGCTCCCAAAGACGGTGAAGGCCCCAATATTTAAGTAATGGAGTATCTGAACACATAACGAGGGTTTGTTCCATATCTTTCGCCCAAGAACACTCGTAAAAATAGGCCTTTAACGCATCGGCCGTACCTAATGGCGTTTCTTGAACAGCAAAACTGAGAGTTTCTCCAAACTGATCTAATAAATATCTTTTAATATCATCTTTCTGATGGCCAATAACGACCCCTATATTTCCCCTAGCATTTTGTTTTTCTAAACTTTTTAAAAGCGAAATGGCCGTGTTCACGGGATAATCAATCAATTTTACTCCACAAATTGGAGCAAGGGGTTTAGTACATTTTAATTTTAAGCGAACACCTCTGCCTGCCGCTAATATAGCAATACCAATCGTTTTATTTTTATTAACAGAAGCAAATTTCTTGCTCATTATGCTTTTTCTCACACTAAAGAAATCAGAATAACATATTTTATCCCAATATAACGCACATAAATTTTAAAGATATGGAATATTTTTCCCGATTCGGTTGAGTAGACGGTTTTGAAACTAAGCATTATTGCTACTGAGGAACCTAGAGATGGCAACAGATTACGAGGGCGAAAGTATTGAATTTAAAGAGACTCTGCCTCTTTTACCCATCCGGGATATTGTCGTCTATCCTTTTATGATTTTACCCCTATTTGTAGGGCGAGAGTCATCTATTCAGGCGGTTGAATATTCTCTTGAAAAAAGTGACCGTTTAATTTTTTTGGCCGGCCAAAAGGATGCTACCTTAGAACATCCAGACTCCTCTAAAATCTATAAGGTAGGCACTGTGGCCATGATAATGCGCATCAGAAGGCTTCCTGATGGAAGAATCAAAATTCTCGTCCAAGGCCTTAATAAGGCCGAAATTACTCATTTTAGAAAAACTAGGCCCTATTTCCTGACAAAACTAAAAAAGATAGAAGACATCAGTTATAATTACAGGGATGCTTCTGTGCAAAATTCAATGCGCAGCGTCCGTGAACAACTAGAAAAAGTTATAGAATTTGGTAGGGTTTTAAGCCCTGATCTTCTTACTATCGCTGATGACACTCAAACACCTGGCCGATTGGCCGACCTTATTGCTTCAAATTTAGAACTCCAAGTTGAAGATGCCCAAGAAATTTTAGAAACCCTAGACCCCGTAAAAAGGCTGCAAAAAGTCAATGAAATACTGATTAATGAACTCGAAATTCTAGTAGGCCAAAAGAAAGTACGCAATGGCCCCAAAAGTGGACTAGGGCAATCCCAAAAAGAACATTTTTTAAGAGAACAAATTAAGGCCATCAAATCTGAACTAGGAGAGGGAGATTCTCGGCCATACGAAGATATGGATGATGAATTTCAAGAATTTAGGGAAAAAATTAAGGCCGCTCAAATGCCAGATACTGTCGAAAAAGAGGCCATTAAACAATTGACTCGTCTTGAAAAGATGCATCCCGATAGTTCTGAATCAACTATTATCCGTTCCTATCTTGAATGGATGGTAGATTTACCTTGGTCAATATCTTCTGAAGAAAAAATAGACCTTAAGGAGGCCCTTGCTATTCTCAATGAAGATCATTTTGATCTCAAAGAAATTAAAGAAAGAATACTAGAGCACTTAGCAGTTTATCAACTCAAAGGGGAAAATATGACTGGCCCTATCCTCTGTTTTAATGGCCCTCCAGGGGTTGGTAAAACATCATTAGGGAAATCTATTGCCCGGTCTTGTGGTAGAAAATTCGTTCATATTTCTTTAGGAGGAGTAAAAGACGAAGCAGAAATCCGCGGCCATAGAAAAACTTATGTAGGTTCAATGCCAGGAAGAATTATTCAAGCACTCAAACAGGCCGGAACAAATAATCCGGTTATCCTACTCGATGAGATCGATAAAATGGGAGGGGATTACAAAGGTGACCCTTCTAGTGCCTTACTTGAAGTATTAGATGTCAAGCAAAACAAACACTTCAGAGATCACTATCTTAATGTTTCTTTTGATCTTTCCAACATTATGTTTATTGCCACATCCAATGTACTACAAGACATACCTCGCCCTTTACAAGATCGGTTAGAAATTCTTAATTTATCTGGATATACTGAAGAGGAAAAAGTTATCATCTCAGACAAATTTATTATACCCAAGCAAATAAAAGAAAATGGTATTAGCAAAGATTATATAGAATTCAATAAAAAAGGAATTGAATGTCTTATACGCAATTTTACGAGAGAGGCAGGATTAAGAGGTTTAGAAAGAAAAATTGGTTCATTATGTCGCAAAATCGCCCATAAAATTGCGAAAGGTGAAAAGGCCAAAGTTTGTATGTCACCTGAAACTATCATTGAACTTTTAGGCCCCTCTATTTATACTAAGGAAGATCAAAAAACTATGGATGAAATTGGTGTTACAACGGGCCTTGCTTGGAGTGCTGAAGGAGGTGATGTCCTCTACATTGAGGCCATACGCATGAAAGGCAAAGGGTTTACACTAACTGGCCAGTTGGGTGATGTAATGAAAGAATCGGCCCAAACTGCCATTGGCCATATAAAAAGTAAGGCCAAACTCTACGGTATTGACGAAAATTCCTTTGAACAAAACGAAATACACATTCACCTCCCGGCCGGGGCCACACCCAAAGACGGCCCCAGTGCAGGTATAGCTGTGGCCGTTTCTATTGTCTCTTTATTTACTAACTTGCCCATAAGTTCCAAGGTCGCCATGACTGGAGAAATTACTCTTACAGGTAAAGTCCTTCCAATAGGAGGCCTAAAAGAAAAATCGCTTGCAGCAATGAGGCTTAATATCAATACCATAATTATCCCTTGGAAAAATCAAAAAGACCTTGTTAATATTCCCGAAGAATACAGAAAAAAAATTAATTTTATTCCAGTAAAAACTATTGATGAAGTCCTCTGTATTGCACTCGTTGGATGGGAAGAAAGAATAAAAAAAATGTCCCATAAAAAAATCAACTCTCTACCCAACAAAGAAAACCTGGCCGCATAAATATATTTTTAATTTACGATTATTCCAGTCCTATCTGGATTAAACTTAAATAAATCTTCTGAACTATTTTTATCAATATCTAAAGAAAACCAAACCATAAAAACTTTGCCTTTAATATTTTCCCCAGGAACAGATCCCCAAAACCGAGAATCATAACTAAAATCTCTATTGTCACCGAGAACAAAATACATATTTTCTGGAATTTTTTTAACTGAAAAATCTGTTCCATAAAAACTATCTTCATCTATCTGAATAAAATGCCTTCTATCTCCAGATGCAGAAGTATACAAATTAAGGCTTGAGTTTTTTAAACCTTCTCCAAATTTTTCTGAAAATTTTTTCTTGTCAAGTCTAGTTGAAGGCATGAGGGTTCCATTTATAAATATCTCCTTATTTCTCATTTCTACAGTATCACCGGGAAGTGCTACTATCCTTTTTATAAAATTAATAGACTTGTCCCTAGGGTATTTAAAAACAACAATATCACCTCTCTTAGGTAGATGATGTTTAAACAAATAAAAAGGGTTTGAATTGAATCCAAACAAATTAAAACCAGTAAAAGGAATTTTAAGGCCATAGGCCATTTTGTTTACTAAGATGAAATCCCCTGCAAATAAAGTAGGCTCCATTGAATCAGAGGGAATTCTGAAAGGTTCTACAACCACAGATCGAACGGCAAGAACGCAAAAAATTCCTAAAAGTATTAACCCTATTTTTTTTAAAATATGTTTATTAAATTTAGAGTTCATTTTAATTTAAAAAGATAATTTCTTTTTATCAAGATAAACTTTTAGATCATTCTTGTAATAATGCTCAGTAATCATAAGGGCCAAATCAGTTGCCTTAACAAACCATTTTTTTAAATTTACATTCATGACTGCAATTGATACGCTCTTATCTTTTTGATCTTTTAAAGATGCATACATAACAAACCAATCTCTTTTACCAAAGGGACTACCACCTGTAATACTTCCTGTTTTCCCTCCCAAATCGAGAATATTTTTTAGTTTTTTATTCATTCTTTTAAAAGTATGTCTTGCAGTGCCTTGAAATAAAACTTTTCTCATCATTCTTTTTAAGGCCAATGCTGTATCTTGCGCAAATATTCTTTTAGGTTTTTCAGAAAAAGAATACTTTTTCAAATAATCATTTTTCATGCTTGCTTCCATTAATATCTTAGGAATCATCATAATTCCTTCATTAGATACTATTGATGCTAAAACGGCAGCATGAATAGGACTCAGGAGAGTTTCCCTATTAAAACCAGAGGCCAATTCTGCTAAATTATACTGGCCTTCAGGTATATCAAAATGTGATGCCATAAGGTCAACATCGTTCATCAATTTTCTATTGAATCCAAACTTGTTCGCCATATTATAAAGTCTGACGGCATTAGTGTTCTCTATGGCGGCCTTTCCAAACACAACATTGTTAGAAAAAGCAAAAGCTTTTTCTAAACTAGAAAACCTCATTTTATTAGAAACTGCTCTATTTTCTAGTTGATATGTATAAAGCGTAGAACCTCTCCCAAGAAATGCAAAAATTGCTTCATTTGTGATGTCTGTATTTTCTATTAAATCAACAGAAGTTATAATCTTAGCTAAACTCGCCATAGGATGGCCAGCAGTAAAAGATAGACTAATGTTTCGTCCTTTATTTCTTTCCCAACCAGTAACAGTCAAAATATTCCCAGTAGAATTTTCAATGATAACTACACTCGCAAAATCTGAACGATACCTTTTAAGAAGATTCTCTGTGTAGTTTTGTAATTTTTGATTAATTGTATATTTTAAACGAAATAATCCATTATCGACTTCAATTTCATTTGGAAATGTATTACGATTTTTTATAAATTGACCTAATTTATAAGAGAGAGATTCTTTAATTCGACTTATTTCTTTTCTTTCTCTTTCTGCATGCCATGTCTGAAAAGAAAAAATGCAATATGTCAAGACTAATGTACAGATAAAACTTATAAAAATCGTTCTAAATTTCATACATCTCCAGCAAATTACTCAACAAAAGTCAAAAATAATATTTACCATCTTTCCTATTTTAATTAAAAACCATTCTTTATCTATGAATAAATTGATTCAGAATAATTTTTGCCTACTAAAAAAATCTCTTTGCTTCTCGAACGTGTGGCCTTTGGCCTAAAAAGTTTGAAATTTAAAAAAGATTTTCTCTTATTTTTTAGGAAGTTTTGAATTTCTTGCGAATCAAAAAACTTTATAATCAAGTTTCCATTCATTTTAAGCAATTTTGGTAAAATATTGAATACAGATTCTGTCAAACTAAGGCTTTTTGCTTGATCAACAGATTTAATTCCTACAGTATTTGGGGCCATATCGCTCATTACGACATCTAAAGGTGCGTTCACTTCAATATCTTGAAGGGATTTAATATCACAAATATTTTTTTTAAAAAGCTTTATATTACTATGGCAAAGAAGTTCTTTATTAACGGCCCTAATATCAATACCAATGATCAATCCAGATTTTCCAACTCTTGAAAGAGCATACTGAACCCAAGAACCTGGGTAATATCCTATATCTAAAACTTTGTTTCCCGATTCTATAATTTTAAACTTTACATCAATTTCTTCCAACTTATAACTACTTCTGGCCAAGCGATTTTCTTTTTTCGCTTTCATAAAATAGTGATCTTTAACTTTCCATTTTTTGTTCATATGCCAGTAGTTTTAAAACATTAGATTCAGCATTTTAATATTCAAAAATTGTTAGAAAAATTTTTATCCTTCCTTCAAAATGGCTGTCAAGCAAACAGATAAGCATATAAACAAGATAAACCATATTTCTATTAGAGCGCTTTCTATTCATTCTTTGAAAGATAAATTCTAAAGCGATCAAACTAAAAAGCGCAATTACCCATATTGGCAAGAAATTTTTAATCAGATTAGCATCAATAATAAGTCCATAAAAAAATAAAACCATTAATGCTATGGCCAGTTGTTTCAAACACTCCTTTTCTATTTTGAAAGCTTTAAGATATTGTTGATCTGGAATCAAGTATTTTAGAATAGCAATAATAAGGCCAAATAGAGAAAGTATAAAAAATGATTTTTGATTAAATATCGTCCCTATATTTGCCAAATCATTGAAGGTTAATGTACTGTTATTAGAAAAAATACTAGGATGAGTGAGTATAACTAATAAACATAATCCTCCGCCTAAAAAAGAATATTTTAACATTTGTTGACGAAACCACAAAGTTGATTCGTTGAGAAAAAAGAAGTAAATCAAAACAATTTGAATAAAAAATAATAAGGCCCAAGATTGATTTATAATACTGCCATAATAATTTACAAGTCCCAAAAATAATCCAGTACGATAACTCAAAGATTTTACTACCCACATAAATGCCCAAATCCAAAGTAAAGAATATGTTGCCTGATAAGATGCACCATAGTCGGCCGCAAGAATTTTGGAAAAAGACCAAGAAGACAATAAGGAAAAAACGCCCAATAAACTTAATCTTCGAGAAACAAAAAATCTAAGAAATGTATAAAAAATAAGTAGAAAAAGACCTATTCCAACAAAATAAAAATGCATACTCCAAGCTAATTTAAATAAATCAGGATAACGATAAAAAGGATAATAATTAATACGCAAAAAATACCATAAATGAGAACTAGATTGCCCAACAGAATCAAAAAAGAATTTTAAGGCCTCTTCAAAATTAATCTTAGGAAGTTCAGGAATAGAAATAAAAAACATAATGCATATCAATCCAACGAGTGTTTTTTCAAACCTATCAAGATACTTAAATTCAGAGAAGTTAGTTGAAACTGACTCTCGAATGATTTTCCCACGAGTTGGCCATGAATAAAATATCCCTAGTAAAACCCAAGTAATCCAAAAAATGTTATAAATCCATTTATGAGAAAATAAAGAGATAAGATTAAAATATAAAATAAAGAAAAATTTTCCCAAAAAAAGCCTGTAAACAACTCTATCCATAGAAGAATTAATGCGAAAATAGACCTCAATTCTATGGTCTATTTCTTTGCCTAAAAAAAACCATTGGCCAATAATAAAAAGAATATAAAAAACAATCATCAAGGCCTGAAGGCCTTGATTGAGATGCAATGACTTAGGAATTAGAATGGGAATAAGTAGAAAGCTAAAATAAGCGATGAGCCTAATCAGAAAGAATTTTGACTTTAAAATGACAATTCCTGGATTTCGGTATGCAAAATTCTTCATACAGTGCAATAGTACTCAATATTTTGGCCCACTTAAAACTTTATCAGTTTATAAAAACCGACAATATTTATATGGCCTAAATCAAACAGATTAAAATCATTTTATTTATGCAAAACCTGCCTCAAAAATAATGCATTGAATTAATTTCTCACCATGTTAAGATTCAATAAAGGGTAATTTTCCTAAAGTTCTGTGGGGTAAATTCTTGAGTATTTCTTTTGGTTCCATCAATACAGGCCTTCCTAAAGATATAGTCAAACAGATTATCGAAGCTGAAAAGATTCCTATCCACAGAATGGAAAATCAAAAGGCAAATGTAGAAGAAAAAAAGAAATTAATCAAAGAGTTAATTGACCTCACACAGTCTATAAAAAAGCATCTTAATAATAATTCAAACTATCTTTCACTATCAGAGCTCAAAATTGAGGCCAATGATGAACTTGTAGGTGTTAGTGTTGACAAAAACACTGCGAATCCAGGTAACTATCAATTTGAAGTTATTCAATTGGCCCAAAGATCTTCTGCTCTATCTTCAGGCTTTGAAAACCCCGACGAATCCTATATTGGCGTAGGATTCATAAGGTACAATCTTCCTAATGGGGAAACTAGAGAAACTTATATTGATTCAGATAATTCTAACCTAAATGGAATAGCAAAACTTTTGAATGCAGATTCACAAAATGGTATTCGCGCCAATGTGATTAATGATGGTTCTGATACAAAAAATCCTTGGCGTCTTTTGATTAGTCTTAAAGATTCAGGAGAAAATTTTTCAGCAGATTTCCCTTATTTTTATTTTGTAGATGGAGAAAGAGATTTTTTCCTTGAAAAAGAAAAAGAGGCCCAAAACGCAATAATTAAAATTGATGGATTTGAAATTGAAGCTCCCGAAAATAAAATAAAGGGGATAATACCAGGAGTCACAATAGATCTCAAAAAGGCCAAACCTGATAATACTTTTGATATTAAAATTACTCAAGATAATGAAGCTGTTTCAGTTAAAATAGATAATATTTTTGATGATATTAATAAAGTTTTAGAATTTATAAAAAAACAAAATGATATTGATGAAAACACTAATACTGCAAAAACTTTAGGTGGTGACCTTATTCTTCAAACTATAGAATCCCGATTAAGAAACACCATTTTTAAAAATATAGAAACTTCCTTCGGATATAAAAGAATTGGAGATATTGGTGTGAATTTCCAAAGAGACGGAACATTAAAAATTGACAAAAAAAAATTTGATAGTGCGTTGGCAGAAAATTGGCAAATGGTTTCTGAAATACTGGTTGGTCGAGTAAATTCCAATGGAGTTAAAATTAAAGGATTTATTGGAAACTTCAAAGATACAATTAATACCCTTCTCATATTTCCCAATGGCCCTTTAATTAATCGAGATAGAGGACTTCAAAGCAAAATCGATCAAATTGATCAAAGAATAGAAAATCGCCAAAGAATTATAGATCAAAAAGAACAGACATTAAAAGACAAATTTGCTCGCTTAGAAGGAATTATATCAAAAATAAAAACACAAGGTGCCGGATTAGCAGCACTCACCTCAACCTCACCTCCCACTGCACCTATTCCTCAATCATAATGAATTAAGGGTAATCACTTAACTTTATGAGGAGAAAAAAATATGAGTTACGGTTTTGGGGCCTACAAAAAAACATCTGTCCATACGGCCAGTAAAGAACAAATACTCTTGATGCTATATCAAAGTGCCATTAGAAACTGTAAAAAAGCAATTCAATTTATTGAACAGAAAAATGTTTCTAAAAAAGGCCAATATATAGGAAAAATGCAAGATATTATTATTGAACTAAACAATAGTCTTGATTTTGAAGTTGGTGGAGATGTCGCAAAAGACCTTAGTGCACTTTACGATTACCTGCTTTTTTCAAGCACTCAGGCCAACATTACAATTGAAAAAAAACCTTTAGAAGACTGTTTACAAATTTTAACAACTCTTTATGGAGGTTGGTCAGAGGCCATTAAAAAACTGCGAACTGAAGGGGAATAAAATCATTTATGTTGGAATCTGCTAAACAGCTTATTACAAGATACATTGATTCAACAAATTCTATTCTTTCACTAGCAATTCACATAACAGAGTGTGCCAAGCAGGATAATATTGAAGAATTAGAAAATGCTGTTCTAAATCGAGAAAGATTAGTTAATCAACTTATTGAAATTAGAGAAAAAATAGATACATTAATTAAAGCTACCCCTAAAGAAACATGCCTTCATGAAATCGCCATCATAAAATCTTGGGCCGAAAATTCCTTTTCTCTATCAAGCATAATTCAAGATGTTAATCAATATTTGATTGATTATCTTACCTATAAAAAAGATAAAATTTCTAAAGAAATTGTTTTTATTTTTGAATTTCAGTCAAAATTTAAGGGATATAATTTGAACAATGTAAAGAAATAACCTTAGAAAATAAAATATTTTAGACATACAAAAATCATTGACAAATATAACTATTTAAGATGACAATTAAGAGTGTGCCTATATATTTGTAATAGACCACTACGCTTGGCCGTTCGTATTTAGGGAAGAATGAGAATGGCCTTCAAAAAAAATTTTATTCATAACATATTTTAAATTTAGATGCTTGAACTAAACATATCATGAAAGAACATAACTTTAATTATAATATTGAAGTAAAGTTTTCAAAAACAGGACTACCCATCCCTTTAGTCAAAGGAATACATTTACATTCTAATTATAATCCTGAAAGAGAGGCCGAAGGATTCGTTACGCAAAATGAAAAATACCTTTCAAAATCAAGCAACATCTTACTCTTTGGCCTAGGATTTGGTTATCATATTCATCAATTAGAATTTAGATTAAAAATTATTTATGAAGGTATTTACAATATCTATATCATTGAACCAAATCAAAATGTGTATTATGAATGTTTAGAGAGAAATCTTTATAGTCCTGGCCGTAATATAAAAATTTTTTGTAAAAACTCCATTCAAGACTATTTTGAAGATATAGATTTAGTCCATTTCATGTCTAAAAGGCCAACTGTTATGTCTCATCCGGCAAGTTTTAATCTTTACAATTCTTTTTTCAAAATGTTCATGCAACACAAAGCACCAAGGAATATTAGTTCCATAATTAATTTTATTGAAAATACTGAATTTCAAAAATATTTAAAAAATAACTATAATTCTAAATTAATAGATGAAATGTTTGATGATATATCAAATAAAGAATATTTATTAAAAACACCAGATTATCTTTTTCTCGCACTTAGAGAAATAGCATTTAACAGTAATTTGAAAGACTAATATGAGAAACATCTTAATTATAAATTTAAAAAGATTAGGTGATATTTATCAAAGTTTTCATTTGGTCAATTCAATATTAAAAAATGACAATAAGGCCAAAATATACTACCTCATATTTGAAGAGTTTAAACAGGCAACTGCTTCTTTTTCTAACATTGAAAAAATTTTTACTATACCCAGAAAAAAAATTATAACTTTTTACCAAAATCCAATCTATAGTATAGGTCTCAGCATCAACGAAATAGAAAAAGCACTTCATCCAACAAAAAATATATCTTGGAATAACATTATAAACTTCTCAAAAGATCGAATAAGTACCTATATAACAAGTTATATTAGCAAATCCACGAACTCTTCTTTTTCAGGAATTAGATTCTCTGAAAAAAGAACCATTGAATACAGCAATATCTGGGCCAATATTTACAATGATATTCTAAGTTCACATTTATTATCTCCCTTCAATCTTATAGATACAATTCACTTGCAAGCTGGTTTTCCTTTTTCCTATAAAAAAAATGGCGTTCAAATTAACAATCAGTACGATGAAATTGTCATTAATAATTTTAATATATTGAGGAATACTCACAAAGGTTTGAAAAAAATTATAGGATTTCAAATTTCCTCATCTAGTAAAGAAAAAGAAATTCCTTTCGAGATAATAATTCAACTTTTGCAAATGCATTTAAATGACTCTAATTTTATCCCAATTATTTTGACGGCCCCCAATGATAAAGAAAGACATATGGCCAATAAAATTAATAAAATATTAAACAAAAAAATCATAAACATTGAAGCAGATATTACTGCTCTTTCTTCAGTAATAAAAAAATTGGATATGGTTATTACTCCAGATACATTAGTGAAACATATTTGTGACCTAGTAGAAACACCTTGTCTGGAAATCAGTCTCGGCCCTGCGCCATTATTTTTACAAGGAACCTCCAATCCTAAAAGTAAGATATTGAGCTATAGAGTTGATAAAAGGTATTTCTCCTACGAAAAAAACTCAACTGAATTTGTAGATAGAAAACTTATTAATCCTCAAGATATTTTTAAATGCTCTAAATTTGTTTTAGGATATTTAGAAAAAAATTCCATCTTTGATAAAAAAACGCAATGGAGTCTTTATGTTCCTATAAAAGACAATTTTGGAACTTTTTTAGTGAATGAAAATGGATTTATAATTCCAGATATTGAATTAAGAAGAATTTTCTCTAGGCAAGTATTACTAAAAATTTCCAAAAATTCATCCTCTGAAAAGGTATTTGAGTATATTGTCGACAATTTTAATGAAAATATTATTAAATTGTGGAGCGAAAAAGAAAAAAAAGGAATTATTGACCTGACCAAATCTATACTTTCAACTTTAAGATTTTTGCTTCAATCCCAAGAAAATGAAAATAAATCTTCAGATTTTATAAAATCCTTAAGCGAACTTTTGAATTATTGTTATGAAAAAAATTTATCTGCCATGTTGGTTTTAATTTTTAGAGGACAACTTGAAGCAATTTCTTCCAATTCTAAACAAAACAATTTCAAGGAAGTTGAGACTATTATTTACAAATTAAAAAACTATGCACAAGCTACAATGCTTTGCTTGGAAGAGTTAGATACCATAATGGCCAATAAAAAAAGAAAAATAATGGCCGAAAGAACTAAAAATGCTAGTATTGAGATGTATGCGCAAGGACATTAAATGTGAATAACATCTTTGAAGAAATTGAAACTACTGTTTCTGAGGTCTCCAATAGATTGAATCAAAATGAATCTTTAAATCAAGAAGATATTATAAATTTACTATCTATAACTTTAATAAGAGAAGAAATTGGAATTCAAGAATAGTTGTAAAATTTGTTTGATCCAAATCACCAGAACAGGTGATGTTCTTCAAGTTTACCAATTAGCAAAAATGTTTAAACAAACCCATCCGAATATTTACTTATCGTTAATAGTTCGATCCCAATTTGGAAATCCTGTTAAATTTTTACTAGAAACAGTTTTTGATAAACTTTATTTTCTTGATTTTAAATCATTAATTAAAGGCAATATTGAATGTTTTAGAGATGTTAGAAATAAAGTTGAAGAAATTACTAAAAATATAAATAAAGATAATATTGACATCCTTATTAATTTGAGTTTTTCCAAATCTTCAAACTATTTATGCTCTGCTATTAAATCAAAATATAAACTAGGAACTAAAATAAATGCATATAATAAAATTTCAATTACAGACCATTGGTCTCAATTAGTTTTTTCAATGGTTATGGGAGGAACAAATAACCCATTTAATTTGATTGATATTTATAAAGGAATATTGGGGCTTAATCACGATTCTAATATCTTAAATAAAATAAATACGCGAGATAAAAATCTAAAAGTCGTTGCACACCCATTTTCTAGTCATCCTAAAAAAAACTGGCATCATAACAAATGGATTGAAATATTTGTAAATATGCTAAGATCAAGAAGAGATTTAAATATATATGTAATAGGAAATTCAAACGAAGCTCCAATGGCCAAGGCCATAGTAACTAATCCTATTCTTTCTAATTTTAATAAACGTATTGAAAATCTTTGTGGTAAAACATCGATAAAAGACCTTTATGAAATCCTAAAAGCAAGCACACATTTTATTGGACATGATTCAATGGTTGGCCATTTAGCAAAAATTGCGAACAAACCAACTTTAACATTTGCTTTAGGAACAGTAAGACCAATAGAAACTATCCCTTACGGGGAAAATTCTTTTGTTGTTGTACCCAAAACAAAATGCTTTCCCTGTTTTCCAAAGGAACCATGCGACCATTACCAATGCCATGAAGATATAAATTATCATGCAGCTATTAATATTATCGAATCCTTTTTAAATAAAGGAAGAATCGATTATAATCAAATAAAAAAAATTACCCCCTCACTCTATTTGAACAATTTAAATATATATGAATCTTACTTTCACAAAAATGGATTCTTGGATTTAAAAAAAATCAATTCTAATCTTTTATCAACTAAAGAAATATTTATCAAACTCATAAGAATTGCTTATCTTTTTAAATTTCTAGAAAAAGAAGAAAAACATGAATATTTTGACTTAGGGCCAAAAACTATTTCCGAACTCAAAGAATTAAAACGCGGTATTCAATATTTATATGAATTGTCCGAATTTGGAAAAAAGTACTCTAAAAAAGTATTTTTGGAGGCAGAATCTAAAACTCCATCTATTGAAAAAATTAAAAATTTATGTAAAAAAATAGATAAAGTAGACCGACTAAAAAGACATCTTAAACAAAATTTTTCCGATCTGTCTCCAATTATTGACTTTTATGATGTTGTTAAAAGCAATATGAAAGGTGATAACATTTTAAAACTCGCCAACTCAAGTTTTATGACTTATCAAGACTGTTCTCTTATGAGTGAAGTCATTCATAATTTGATAGAAAATGTAATTACAAAAAGTAACATTAATCCTGTAAAAAAGCTCAATATTGCTTAGAATGGAGCAAGACTAAATGAACCAATTCCTCGTAGATAAAAATAATTACCATTCTGAAATCACATTAGAAAAAATTTTAGAATATTTATTAAAACAGCATAGACATAAAAAATTAACTGCTACTGAAGTCATAACTGATGGTTTTGCTCACAATATTTCAAAAAATCCACATATACTTCAAAAAAAGGCAAAAGATTTTAAATCAATAGAATTTTATTTTAGGAATGATATTGATCTTGCTTTTGAGTCGCTTGATAAATGTAATCACTATATTGACATTATTATTGAACAAGTACAAGAACTAATAACACTTTATAAGAAAAATAATTTTGTCTTAGCAAACAGAACATTTGTAGAAGTTATTGACATTTTAGATCTTTATATTCAATTTTTTTCTAAAATTCATAAAATCATCAAATCCACCTACCCTTCTCAAACCAAAAATGTAAACTCAGTACAAGATTTTGAGTCAGACCTACTCACTACCCTAAGAAATATACTACTAGCAAAAGAAAAGGAGGATATAGTTATGCTCGGAGATTTGTTAGCACACGACCTTATGGAAACCCTCAATCAGTGGAAAATACAAGTTATTCCGGCCTTAAAACGCCTTCAAAGCACATAATCTTTTTCCAAGGCCGCATTGATCCTATTGCAACAAAAAGATTTATCGTGTAATAGTACAAAAAATGAAAGAAAAAATCAAAACAGAAAATATTAGTATTGTTCTCAAACCCAAAGAAACACCCGAATTTAATAGCGTTTTGCCCAACCTTTTTAATTTTTTTAAAAGGAGAAAAAAGTGTATTCAATTTCTTAATACTGAGGAAGACCGATTGAAAAAGATTTTTCGTCGCCTTCCCAATGAAATTGGATTCATTCAAGAAAAAGAATTACACATCTCGTCAGACCTTATCATTACCCTGGGAGGAGACGGAACTTTTATAGGAGTGGCAAGAAAATGCACAAAAAATTCTCCTCCTATCTTAGCAGTCAATATGGGCAAGCTCGGGTTTATAACTGAATTTTCAAAATCTGAATTTTTTGATATTCTCAATCTTGTAATTCAATCAAAAGTTGTATTTCAAAAAATTAATCTATTCAAAATTGAAATTTTTTCCAAGGCCACTGCCCTGGCAAAAGATTTTTTCCTCAATGATGCTGTTTTTAACAAAAATGATATTAGAAGATTGATTAATTTAAGTGTGGAAACAGAAAATGACCATATTTTTGACCTTTCTGGAGATGGACTCATTGTCTCGAGTCCTATCGGCTCTACGGCATATAGCTTAGCAGCAGGTGGCCCCATCGTTCATCCTAGCAATAAGGCCCTCATTCTTACTCCTATTTGTCCACATGGCCTCAATCATAGGCCACTTGTCATCAATGACAGTGAAAAAGTTATCGTTAAAAATCCTCATCAGAAAGAAGAGTTAAATTTGACTCTCGACGGCCAGGCCTTGCTTTGTGTAAGGCCCAAGCAATTTGTTGAAATTACTAAAAGCTCTACTCACTGCTTCAAAATAATCAAAAATCCAAATCGATCTTACTTCTCAGCGTTAAAAGAAAAACTTACTCATGGGCGGCATTTGAACTGAATATTAGTCCCATTCGGAAGATATTATTAGCTTTATTGTTTAAAGGCCACTTTCTCGTAACAACTAAGCAAGATTATCTTCAAGATGAACACTTAGTTGTACTCTATTCATACTCATTTTTTTAATTCTTGCGTTATCAATAAAATAGCTATCGCTTCAGTTTTACTTGTAGTTTTTCATAAAAAATTCCAAATATAGCGTTGCTATTCCTAAAATCAATATTTTTTAAGGCCATTACACTCACTAAATTTTTTTACTTACTTTTACCTATAACCTTAAAAATTCCATACATTTTTGAAGAATATTCAATTTTATAACATATACCATCTTTTCTAATTGCCTTTTAATAGCTATATATTTATTAAGCAGAGGATTATTTAAATTATTAACATATTCATCTTTAATACCAAATACATACATTATCCATTTATTTAATCACTATCATTACTAACCTCAAAATTCTATAATTTTAGATTCCAAAAAGATGGGTTAATAAACCTTGGATCATTATTACGGTATATATTCCAGGGTATATTTCTAATAACGGAATGAGAGGCCTTAATAACATCTTGCAATTCATTTTTACAGCAAATTCCAATAAGCACATAGTCTATGCCAGAGATTTGAAGTACATAATTTAGACAAGCTTCTAAAGGAGAAATTCCTTCATTATTTAAATCATAATGAAACTTATTTAAAAAATCCTTAAAAGGAAAAAAATAAGGATCTACTTGATCAGGAGAAAGAAAAACAAGGCCTTGAAGAAATAAAGATCGAGCATGAATTTCACACTTTATTTTTTTCAGTCTTGCGAAAATAGGGTGATGAATAAACTCTTGGTTAAAAACATTAACTGGAATCTGAATAATATCTGGTATAAAAAAATCCGAAATATTTACGGCATCTTCCGGCGTGTAGCAAGAATAGCCAATCTTTTTAACTATACCTTGTGCTTTTAATTTTCTTAAAACAGAAATTATTTTTTGGCCATTATTTCCTGTAAGATCACTAGCATGGTGAACGAGTAATCCTTCAATTTTTTCGAGGCCAAGATTTTTTAAAGACTTAAAAAATGTTGACTCTAAAAAAGTCCTAATTTTGTTTGATTTACAATGTTTTAAGATAGGAGTCTTGCTAAAAATACGAAAAGAAGGAAGAATATCTCTATTTTCTCCTAGAATACTTTCCGCGTTCCCATAACTAGGGGCCGTATCAATAACTGTACAATTATATTCAATTGCAGTTTCAAGAATTTTACGGACTTCTTGTGAATTTACTTGGCCAGATATATTACTGATACCATAAGGAAGACCGAATTGAACAGTTCCTAGGCCAATTTTTTGCTTAATTTTTCCATTCAAAGATTTTTCCTTTTTAAATTTTTAAGTGTCGAACTTCTCCTGCATCATCTATAAGGCCAAAACATTGAGTTATAGGAACATAACCGTTATTGATGTAAATACAATTATTGATCCGTGTTATATCTTTGACATGACTATGTCCTGCAATAACGAGTTCTACATTCTTAGTAATAGCAATATTGGCAGCAGAAATACGAAATTTTTTTCTTATTTCTTCAGTTTTTATAGAAATATTATAACGATATTTATTGTAGTTTCTGCTTAAATCGGCCATTTTTTTGCCTAATCCCTGAACGAAACGAAAAGGAATAAACCACTTCAAAAAAATCCTAATCAAACAAGAACGAATAAAAAATCTGTAAACTTTATAACTATAGTTTCCAATTTCAATATCATCTCCATGAGACAACCAAACTCTCTTTCCAGCTTTTATGACAACTGTTCCTTTAGTATGATAAACAATTTTAGGAGAATTTGGATATATTCTTTGAAAATAATTCCAAACCGATTGCAGGTGAAAATCATGATTGCCTTCAAAAAAATGAATTTCTTTTACTTGTAAACTCGCAAGTGTTGTAAAAAAATTATTATAATAATCTATATATTTTAATTTCTCTCCTACCATAAAATCAAAAATATCACCTAAAAGAAATATTTTCTCAACTTTCAATTTGTTGGAAATCTTCAAAAATTTTAACAACATTCTTTCACGATTATCGCCCGGATATTGAACATGAATGTCTGAAATAAACGACCAAGACATAATTTCAGCTAACCTTCTGATAGATATTTTGAAGAATATGCAAATAGTCTCTATCATTAAAAACATTTGGGTTGTCACTAACTTGGAAACCTAATAAATCTTTTCTCATAATTTGCACAATTCTTTTGGCCATTGAAGGATATTTTTGAACATAATTTTCCAATTTCTTTTCTGCTTTAAATAAGACAGAACAAGCGTATTCATAAAAAAGGTCATTGCACTTAATTTTTTCGAGGTCTACAAAGTTTTTATCCATGAGTAAAATCTTTACCTCTCATACATAGCATTTATTTCTCTGAGTTTGGGATACCTTTTAACAATTTCTATACAATTCAACCAAGATACATATTCACCACCTCTCTTCAATAGTTCATTAATTAAAAGGTAATCTTCAATATAATCAAGAGTAAATCTAAAAGATGAAAAATCTTCATCACTCTTCATATGAAATGCTGAAAAAAGATTACCACCCCTAAGATTAGAATTTTCATAAATATAGGGCGTAACATGCTCTCTGTAATATAGTTTCTTCGTATTTTTCCATGCTTTTTCAATAGATTTATATGTAAAAATTTCGACATCCTGTCCGTCAGGGAAAGTTGGGAAAACGCAATTAGATACATAATCACACTGGTGTTTTTTCATTTCTAAGATAACACCATCAATAAGTTGAGGATCAATTAGAGGGCAATCTGAAGTAATCCTTACTATATATTCAGGCCTTATTTTTTGAAACTGTACGGTTCGATAAAATCTATCAAGAACATCGTTTGTACTACCTTGATAAAAAGAAATATTTGTCTTTTTGGCCACATCTATAATGGCATCTATGCCTTCTTCATAAGTTGTTGCCAAACAAAATTCATCAATGAGTTTTGATCTTTTGATCCTTTCAATATGATGCTGCAGAAGAGTCTTGCCATAATAGGAAGTTTTTAGAATTTTTTGAGGGAAGCGACTCGATCCCAATCGTGCTTGTGTTATTGCTAAAATCAAACTTATTCCTCAAAAAGGAGTTCCCAACTAAAAGCAGTTCCCCGCTTAATATCACGACTGGATTTTTTTCCCAGTATATATTCAAAATACCTGGGATGAAGGCCAAGACCTGGACGCACTACACGCAAGTTAGAAGTATTAAAAATATCACCTTTTTGAATACTTTGGGCCACATAAATAGAACGACGGAACTGAATAGATGCTTCTTCACTAGAAGTAGGGCCATAGTGTACTTTGCCAATAGACTTCCACGCCATTTTGACTGCTTCAACTAAATCACATAGTTCCTTGGGTTCCATGGAAAAGGCCGAATCAACACCACCATCATTTCGATTGAGAGTAAAATGCTTTTCAATAACAGTCGCTCCCAAGGCCACACTCGCAATAGGTACTGTTGTTCCCATGGTATGATCAGATAAACCTATTTGAGTGCCAAAACTTTTACGCATGTGGGCCATAGTGGCCAAATTGGCATCTTCCACTTTGGCGGGATAAGCACTGGTACAAACTAACAATATAATTTGTTCATTACCTTCTCTTCTAATAATTTCGATCATTTCGGCCAACTCGAAAAATTTGGCCATTCCAGTTGAAACAATAATGGGTTTCCCCAAACGAGCAATCTTTCTAATCATGGGAAAATGATTATTTTCAAAAGATGCTATTTTATAAGCAGGAACATCAAATTCTTCGAGGAAATCTACTGCTGTCTCATCAAAGGGAGTGCTTAAATAAAGCAATCCTTTGGCCCGGCAACGATGAAAAATGGCCTCATGCCATTTCCAAGGAGTATGAGCTTCTCGGTAAAGGTCATATAACTTCCGCTTATTCCAAAGACTTGAAGCACTATCAATTATGAAATCCTTGTTATTGCAATCTAGGGTAATCGTATCTGCGGTATAGGTTTGGAGTTTGACAACATCAGCTCCGTTTTCAGCAGCAGCATCTACTAATTCCAAACAATGTTCGAGAGACCCTTGATGATTACCAGACAATTCTGCAATAATAAGAGGGGGATAACCTAGACCTATCTTCCTGTTTAATATTTCGATTTCTTTATTCATAACAATACTTTATGGAATTACCAAGTTCAATTTTTTTTCCTAAAAACAGGTTTAATAGCATCACCTACAAGATAGGATTCTAAAAGGCCATTTTCAATAATCTTTTTTAAACTGAAGAAAACTTCTTCTGAAGCAGTAATTAATGCTTCTACATCTTCTTTTTTGTGAGCAAAACTCGGAACAATATAAGGAATCAAAATTTGTTTTTTGGCCATTTCTTGAAGAAATACAGTTCGCAATAGGGGGTTTAAATTGCCTTGTTCGCCTGTAACCGTTAAGACTGGTTTGCAATCATAACCATTTACACGAAAAAAACCACTAACACCGGCCTTATTCGCAGACAAATTAAGGCCTTCCTTTATATCTCTTCCTGCATCCCAAATATGTTGTATAACATTGTTCTTTTGAATTTCTCGAATTGTTTTAATAGCGGCAGCTATAGCGTGAGTTTCTCCTCCATGAGTCGTAGAGAGTAAAAAAGTTCTCTCTTTTTTATGTTCAATACCTCCAAGTTGCATCAATTCCCTGTTTCCCACTAAAGCGCTCACAGAAAATCCATTGGCCATGGCCTTGCCAAAAGCAGAAAGATGAGGTGTTACCCCAAACATTTCTTGGGCACCTCCCAAAGAGAAGCGAAATCCGCTGACAACTTCATCAAAAATGAGAATAGCACCTTCATTTTCACAAAGTTTTTTGACTTCTGAAAGAAAATTACTTTGTGGCCTCTCAAAAGAAACAGGTTCCAAAAGCACACAAGCAATTTCATTTGGATTTTCTTCAAAAAGAGTTTTGAGAGAACCAATATTATTGTACTCAAATTGAAGTGTCAGTGCCTGAACGGCCCTTGGCACCCCACTATTCATTACGGTAGAACCTATAAACCAATCGTGAATAGAATTAAAAGGATCATTTTTGCACCTTAAAACCTTATCTCTTCCCGTATAAGTACGCGCTAATCTGACAGCGCCCGTGGTTGCATCACTTCCATGTTTGGCCAACTTAACCATTTCCGCGGAAGGGATGATCTCCTGAAGCAGTTCGGCCAACTCTCCTTCAATTAGACTGGGGCGGCAAAAATTGACACCTTTTCCCAATTCACTGTACACGGCCTGTAAAACTGGCCCATAGGTATGTCCAAGAATAACCGTTCCTAAACTCATGGCAAAATCTTGCCATTCGTTCCCATCAACATCCCATAAACGGCACCCTTTTCCCCTTTCTATCACGCGAGGAGCATTCGCAGGAAACTGGTCATCCCCCTTGCTATAGGTATGGGCACCACCCGGTATTAACTTCTTGGCCCTTTCTCCATAATAGTGATTTTTCTCAAAGTTCACATTTAACTCGTTGTCATACCGTTTTTCTTGTGATGGTAAATTCCCACAACATAACCGCACATTCTTGATGCGTCAAGAAAAAATACCATCAAAGGGGCCAATAATAAGGCCCATAAATTTTGGCCAAACCAAGGGCATTTTTGTGAACGCCACCAAGGGCCAATTATCCCTCGCAAAATCAAATGCACTCCCAAAATAAAAAGGCCTGATCCCTCTATTCCTAATCTAGTGTAACTCATTAAAATCATTGAAAAAAATGCCAACAAGGCGAATAACAAATGGCCTCTATTCACTTTGGCCTTAGAAATATGTTGGGCATAAATAAACCATTTTTTTATATTGCTCCAAAGGGAGTTCGCAAACTGGCCATAAACGACAAGTCCTGGCCCACTCTGATATTGTTCAGTTATAGAGATAAATTTTTTTTTCCAAAGTAAATCTTCGGCGGCCCGCAAATCCTCCCTTAGAGTTCCTATTTGAAGTTGTAATTCTTTAGTGAGAACTGAACCGGGTAGAGTTGGGCGTACAGTTTCAACACCATACGAGATAGCACAAACAATAAGTGCCCAAAGGCCATTAGCACGAAACAAACAGGAACCCATGACTCCACCATTTCGTTTAAACCCATCCGAATTTATCTGTAACTCAAGCCAATCGGGCCGAGGGAATGTTCCCATATCCAGAAAAGCAATAATTGCCTCTGCGGGTACAAACTCAACACCTATATTGCGAGAACGCCCTGGCATACTGATTTTGCCTTTTTCCACAGAAGACAAGAGATGAATTTTATAACTTTTATCTTGTGATTCCTTTTGTATGGCCTCTTCATAATTGTCTTGTGACCCGGAATCGACGAAAACAACAGCATGAGGCCTCAATGTTTGTCGTTCGATGGCATCAAGTAGAATAGAAATTAATGAGGCCTTATTGAAAAGAGGAATAATAATAAAGATGGGCCGATGGGCCTGCCAATCCCTACTCATTTAAAAGGCCCATCAACTATATCAACCGATCGCAGCATAAAAATCTGAACTTGGATCGATTGAAAAGGCCTTCCTTGGCCAGAAGAACGGTCTTTAGTGCGAACAATAAGGTCGATCTGTTCCACGGCCTTGTGCCTTTTTAAGTCGCTTGTCAAAAGTAAAATAACCGAGATAACTTAAAACTGTCATCAAACGAGTAGAGCACAATGTCAAAAACCTGCTTTAGAGATTCCCCCATAGCGCAATGAGTCTTTCTAAAAAAAAACCTACCCAGAAAATGATTCATTACAAAAAACTTTCTGTATACTTAGTTATTTCTCTCGATCAAATAAGGGGGTAAACAATGATTCTACCAAAAACTTATTTTCCAGCACATAAAGAAAATCGAATGAAGGGTGAAGGAGAAGTAGAAAAAGCAAGAACATTTTTCTTGCAAAAAAGGCCAAATAATCTCCATTTCCTTTTAAAAAATCGTTATGAATGGATGTTGCCTTATCTTAAAGACAAAAAGAACATTGTGGAATTAGGTGCTGGCGCAGGCCTTAGCAAAATTATTCTAAATCAATCAAATATTACTTTGACTGACATCCAAAAATATCCATGGATTAATCAAAAAATAGATGCAACAGACTTGCCTTTTTTACCTAATAGTGTAGATGTTTTTATCTGCTCTCACATGATACATCATGTAGCGTATCCCATTCGCTTTTTAAAAAATCTGGCAACTGCTCTTAAACCTCAAGGCATTATATTAATTAACGAAGTTTATACTTCCTTATTTCTCAAACTTATTTTAAGAATCATGAGACATGAAGGTTGGAGTTATGAAATAGATATATTCGACGAAAAATCACCGGCCAATTCTCCTAAAGATCCCTGGTCTGCCAATTGTGCAATCCCTGAACTTTTATGGCAAGATAAAGTAAAGTTTGAAACGAAAGTTAAAGAACTCACAATTAAACGGTGTGAATTGTGTGAATTGTGTGAATTGTGTGAATTTATAATATTTCTTATTTCTGGTGGAGTCATCGCTAAAACAAAAACTGTTAATCTCCCCTATTTTATACTAAAGTCATTGAATTTTATAGACAACATCCTAATGAGAATTGCTCCAAAGATATTTCCTCTTGGCCAAAGGTTAGTACTCCAAAAGTGAACTTATAGGTCAATATATGAAAATCAAAACTCTCGAACAACAAGAAATTTTGAATGATAAAATCTTGGTTTAGGGAATTTTTCCTTTCAGAATGGAAACAGAAAAAGACTAGATGCATTATTGCTTTGTGGATTCTCTTCCTTACTTTTGAGTATTGGTTTTTAGAGCCATATTCCTTTGTCTCTATGAACGAAGACGCAGACCATGCTATTACACGCTATTTATATCACTCAGTAGGCCATGTAGGGGGCCATTTTCTCCACGGAATTCAAGGGGGCATTAGTCGTGCAGGCACACTTTTAACCGATGGCCAACACTTCTCCTTGGAAAAATGGCTCATTGATACCTTTCCCCTATTTCTAGCAATACTTCTTCAAAAAATTTTAGTTGCCAGTGTTACGACAATAGGTATGTATCTTTTAATCAGAAAAACCTCTTTGGCCCCAAGGTCTGAGGCCTTTTTTCTCAGTGCTTTCTATAGTACTTTCACCCCTTTTATGATCCACTTTACATTCTATAACGGTTTAGGCCACGGAGTACTGCCTCTCGCTCTCTATATATTAGTTCTCAGAGTAGGGAAAAGGCATCATATCCTTTCATCTTTTTTGCTTGCTCTGCTCATTTCCGCCAGTACTTCTCCTGTCCATGCCTTTCCAACAATTTTCTTGGGAGTTTTTCTATTGCCATTTTTTCTCTATCCTTCAAAAATTGGTTGGCGCTTTATGCTGTCAACGAGCTTTTTAGGATTGGCCTATCTGGCCAATTGGATTGATTACTTGTGGATCACCAAAGAATATGCTTCTTCTAGTTCACGGTTTGTTCTGGGTAAAAAATTCATGGTTGAATCAAGTTTTATTCAAGGTGCATTCCCCTATCTTTACAGTATATCAACACTGAAAATTAAAGGACTATATTTCTCTCCCCTCATTGTTCTCATGTTTATTTCAACAATCACAACCATTGCTAATAACAAAAAGAGAATTAAGGCCCTTCTTCCTATATTGCTGGCAGGCATATTGTTCATTTATCTTAATAAAATAATTCACCTAGTTCCTTGGAAATATTTGGAACTCAATTTTGTGGAATCAGTTCAATTAAAACGCATAGCTTATGCTAGCTTAATACCGTTTATACTCATGCTTTCTCGTTTTCCCATAATGTTTAAACAAACTAACATAAGAATTTGGGGAAGACTTTTTTTTGCGATCTATCTCTTATACAATTTTAACTTAAAAACTTTTGCATTGAAGCGAACATTAAGTGCCAATACACAACGCCTGCAAGCTATCAAAAATCTATCTGGCGATGATTGGAGGCCTCAGGGCCAACCTTTTCGCGTCGTAACAGCTGGACTTGTAGGAATTTTTCATTCCAACTATGTTTGGGGTTATGGATTGGAAAGCCTAGATGGATATTCCAACTTCGCTCTTAAAAATCAAGAAGAATTTTGGTATTATGGAATTCACAAACGAGAAGGGCCTGTTCCTTTTTTAGTGGGGGCGCGGTTTCATCTCCACTATGGAACTGGAGGACATATTGGAGAGATGTTACCGCAAGCAACTAAGGCGTGTTCGCAAGAATGGAGGAATTTGGATAACGACAAAATTGATCTTAATATTTTACGATTAGCAAATGTTTCTCACCTCGTTAGTTATTATCCTCTTACAGGAGAAAATATCAAAAAAGTTTCTGGCCCAAAACACACTACTCCCGTGCCTTGCTTGCCTTTCAAAAAGAAATTATTAAAAAAATTAAGGACTTTGAGACAACCCGATGATATTTATATCTACTCTTTGAAAAACTTTACTCCCAGGGCCTATTTTCCATCGCAAATTTCACCACCAAGAGGGCAATCTCAATATGAGATTTACCGCCATATTTCATCCAACTATTGCCCTAACTGTGCTTTCACAAATCAAAATTCAAAAGTGGGTAAAGGTTCCATTCTCAAATTGGAAAAAACTCCCGACGGCTATGATATTGAAGTTGATGTCAAAAAAGAAGGCCTTTTTGTCCTCAATCACTTTATGACTCCCTGGTGGCAAGTAACTAGCAATGGAGAAAAGCAAGATATTTTTACCGTCAACAATTTTCAAATCGGAGTGAACCTCAAACCAGGAAAACAAAAAGTAGAGTTTCGGCACATCATCGTTCCATTAAGTCAAAAATTGGCCACAACAATTAAAAAAATATGGCATTAATTTATGAAAAAATTTTCTCAGATAAACAACATTTTCCAAAACTATTTCCCAGAAAAATATGAACTCAATATTTTCTGGATTTCTTTTTTTACCTTTTTTGGGATGATATTCTTTTCTGATTTGCAGTTAATAATAACTGAAAATCACTACTTCCTCTACGGCCCCTATTTGATCACTCCTGATGTTATCAGCAATATTTTTTCTTGGCTCAATATGGCCCAAAACGAAAACTTATCTCTCGACTATCCTTGGGGAACTGTATTCATCCAAAAGATTTGGTTACAAATATTTAACCTAGGTACGGGATATTTTTGGGGAAGAGTATTTTTTAGTTTTATAATTTATTTTTTGATGTATAAAATTGTTCGTAGAAGTTTGAACATTTTGTACTCAATTTTCGTTCTCCATTTTTCTTTAATTTGTTTCTCCGATTTCCCTTTCAGAACTTTTTTCACCAATTTATTTCGTGGTATATTTGAATTACCCTATATTGAGGCCACTATCACAGGGTTCCCTTTCCCTCTCATTTCTGTTGCCGGTTTTCTACTTGCCTACGCATTTTCTACCAAGAGAAAAAACCATTCAAATAAATCACTATATGTTCAAACTATTCTTTTTTCCATACAGGCCATAATTCATCCACTTAGTTTTATTTTGGGATTTCCTATCGCCATATTTACTTTATTAAAATCTTCGGATAAGATTTCTCACAAGAATTGGAAATTTTATTTTTTTCACACTTTAATTCTTCTACTAGGACTATGGCAAACTTTGAAGTATTTATTCTTGAATACTACTACGGTATCAACATTACAAAGTTTCAATCAAATGCAAAATAACCATTTTAATTTTTTTACCACTTTTTACTTTTCAATTTATTTTCTTGCACCATTGTTCTTAACCGCACTAATTTTTCTAATTAGAAAAATCAGTGTGAGAGAAATTGCGCTTAGATTCGGCCATATTTACATTTTAATGCTTACAGAGATGGTGCTTCTCTTCACCGATTCTTTAATTTTTCAAGGACGATATGGTGAGTGGATGTTTTCCCGTTTTTTCATTTTTTTACATTTATTGTACTTTATACCCTTCATTTACTATTTTAATATTTCTCAATATTTTATTCCCAGAAGAAATATTGAGGGCCACATTTTTCTAAGGAAGCTAGATTATTTTTTGAAACTCATTTTTTCCTCATTTAAGCATTTGGCCCCTACAATGGCCTTAACTTTTTTATGGATTTTTTCTTGGAATGCACAAACTAAACGGAAAGAATTATATTTAAAAAGGGTGCACCCTATCTATAAAAAATTTGTAGAAGATTCCAAAATGATAATGGAAAATGAAGTTGTTGTTGGCGGCCCCTACCGCAATATTTTTTTACTGTTAAATTTAAAAAGAAATCCTTTGTGGGAAAATAGTTTTTTTTCAAATAAAACTCCCAAAGAAATCATTCAAAGATATGCTTTAAATTTTAAAATTTATTCCCATTCCAAAGAAAAATTTATTGATTTTTTTCAAACAGGGCAAGGAAATAATTTTATTTTTCATAAAGAATTTAAAATGGGACTTAGGCCAAATCACGAAAAATTGAAACAACTAGAAAACATATTTGAAAATACAGACCTCCAAAGTGGTATCAATAAATTTCATATTAAAAGTATTTATAGTCCAAGGCCATTAGAACATCTCCATAATTTATTTCATGCTAAAAAACTTCAAAATGGCCATCTTTATATGCGAAGGAAGAACTAATGAAACAAAAAATGAAGGCCGCTCTTTGGTATGGAAAAGAAAAATTACGACTCGAAGAAGTTAATGCTCCTTCCTATAAAAAAAATAATATCATCCTAAAAGTGAAAAGCTGTGCCATTTGTGGATCAGATTTACGCACTTTTTTTCATGGCAATGACAGAATTACTCCACCTCAAATTTTAGGCCACGAAATTTCTGGTGAAGTTGTGCATGTAGGAAATGAAATCACTAATTTTGATATTGGAGACCGCTTGTCTATTGGAGCAGATATTCCTTGTGGAAAATGTTTTTTTTGCAATGCAGGACACCCTAATAATTGCGAAAATAATTTGGCCATTGGGTACCAATACAAAGGAGGATTTAGTGAGTATATTGCTCTCGATCAGAAAATTATAAATGGAGGCCCTCTAAAAAAATTTAGTACCCATTTAAGTTATGAAGAGGCGGCCTTAGCAGAACCATTGGCCTGTTGCCTTAATGGTATGGAAATTGGGCTTATGAAAACAGAGCATGATGTGGCCATTTTAGGTGCAGGTTCTATAGGAATTATGCTTACACTTTTAGCAGATTTGCAAGGTGCCAAAAAAATTTTTGTTATAGACCCTCAACAAAAAAGATTAGATTCCATTAAAAAACTTAAAAAATTTCGAGAACTTTACCTTCTCAACCCAAAAAAAGAAAACATTGAAGATGTAGTCAAATCAAAAACCAAAAACATCGGAGCGCAATTGGTTTTTACGGCCGCTCCAGTTCTTGCAACTCATCTCGATGCTATGAAATTAGTTTCCAAAAGAGGAGTTATTAACTTCTTCGGAGGGTTACCAAAAAATTCTCCACCTCTTAATATTTTCTCTAATTTTCTTCACTACAATGAAATATATTTAACAGGTTCTCATGGTTCAACTCCTCAACAGCACTCTTTGGCCTTAAAAATGCTTGAGTCGGAAGAAATTAATTTAAAAAAGATCATTACTGCAAAAATACCTTTAGAACAAATACACTCTGGATTTGAGAAGGCAATTAATAAAGAAGGAATAAAAATTGTCATCAATCCATAAGAACAATAGCACAGTTGAGATTTCTGCCTCAATTATGTGTATAGATTGGTTGAATGCCCATAAGCAAATGCAAATTTTGGAAAATGAAAGTGTTGAGTATTTGCACTGGGATGTCGCAGATGGTTCTTTTGTTCCAGATTTTACGATGGGTTCAAGTATTATCAATACATTTCGCCAACACACAAATATGTGTTCAGATTACCATCTTATGGTAGAAGAACCTTCTAGAGTTTTTGATTCTTTTAATGTTGCTCCAGGAGATATTTTTACTATCCATCAAGAGGCCTGTAGAAATTTACACC
This sequence comes from Bacteriovoracaceae bacterium, assembly GCA_965243145.1. Lineage (GTDB taxonomy): Bacteria > Bdellovibrionota > Bacteriovoracia > Bacteriovoracales > Bacteriovoracaceae > CBDBLK01. Next base: position 1,875,227 of record CBDEUB010000002.1, on the reverse strand, counting down.
GAGATTTGGTAAAGATTAGACAAAAAGGAGCACGCGTAGGACTTGCCATTTGTCCGGCAACACCTTTGGAAGTTCTCGATTATATTGTAGATGATATTGATGTTGTTCTTGTTATGATGGTTAATCCTGGATTTAAAGGACAAAAACTTATTCCTCAAATGTTAAAAAAGATTGAATCTCTTTATCGTTTAAGAAAGGAACTCGATTGGGATTTTAAAATTGAAATTGACGGAAATGTTTCTCCTTCATTCATTTGTGAAATGACTCATGCTGGAGCAGATATTTTGGTAGGAGGCAGTTCCGGCCTTTTTCGTAAAGATGTAGACTTACCTACAGCGATTGCTTGCATGCGCGAACAAATACAAAGAGGTCTAACTTTGAGAGAACAGAAATGAGTTTTAAATTGGGCATCAATACAGGCTTTGCAGTCAATCGCTATCCTGAACCAGAAGTATGGGCCAAAATAGTGGGAGAAGACCTTGAGTTGCAACATGTTCAATTTACGGCCGATCTTCTTAATCCTTCACTACCTTCTGAAATTATCTCTCGTCAAATAAATCGAATAAAAAAAGCAGTTGAGAAGTACAATCTAAATATATCATCAACTTTTACTGGTGCTTTTACAAGAGTCAACCATCTTGCCCATCCTGATATAGAAATGAGAAAGTATTGGATAAATTGGTTTAAAAAATATGTTGATATTAGTGTCGATTTAGGAGCAGAAAGTATGGGTTCTCATCTAGGAATTTTCACGGCCAAAGATAACAACGACAAGACAGTTCGAGAAGAAAGGGGAAAACAAAATATCCAAGGGTGGCATAAAATTGCTGATTATGCCAAAACTAAAGGACTGAAATATTTAACATGGGAACCTATGTCCATATCGCGTGAACAAGGAGAGACTTTAAAAGAAGCAAGACTTTTACAAAAAAAAATAAATAAAAATACCCCTCTCCCGTTTTTCGTATGTTTGGATGTAGACCATGGTAATATTATGTCTGGTGATCCTAACGACATCAATCCCTATTGTTGGTTAAAAGAATTTGCTTCCTGTTCCCCACTAATACATTTAAAACAAAGTTCTAAAGATAAAAATGGACATTGGCCATTTACCAAAAAATATAATAGTAAAGGCCATATTATTCCTGAAAAAGTCATTGCCACATTAAAAGAAAGCAGAGGAAATACCTTCAACAAGACAACTTTACTCCTTGAACTTAGCTTTCGAGAACGAGAACCCATCGATAGCACTGTCGTGCAGACATTAAAAGAATCCGTCAATTTCTGGCGTCCCCATGTAGATACTTAAATGAGAAAACCAGTCAATATCATTATTACTATGGCCGGTAAATCTGAACGATTTTACAAGGCCGGTTACAAAAAACCTAAAGCATTTCTTGAAGTTGGAAATAATAAAATGATTGATCATGTGGTGGCCATGTTTGATGAGAGAGATCGATTTTTTTTTGTTGTTAATAAAAAGCAAGTTCTTAACTACCCAAAAGAAATTGAATACCTAAAAAATACAGTCAAAAATGGACATATTATCGAGATACCTCTCCATGACATAGGGCCAATATATTCAGCCCTTCAAGTAAAAGACATTCCAGCAAATGAAGAAGTTATCATAAGCTATTGCGATTTTACTGTCTATTGGGATTACAAATGTTTCTTACGAGAAGTTCAGGGTTTTGATGCATCAGTAATCAGCTTTAGCGGTTTTCATCCCGCATCTTTTGGAGAAACTTACTATGCTTATATGCGTGTCGAAAATGACCGCATGATTGAATTAAGAGAGAAAGCGAGCTTCACCAATGAACGATATAAAGAACCAGCATCTGTAGGCATATATTATTTTAGCAATTGGAAACTATTTCAAACTTATGGAGAAAATTTTTTAAAACAAAGAAAAGAAAATAATTCTGAGGCCTATGTTAGTTTATTATTTAACCTTATGATCAAAGATAAGTTAGAAATTTATGTTTTCCCCGTCAAAAATTTTATCTGTTTAGGCACGCCAAAAGATCTTTTACAATATCAATTTTGGTTCTATTTTTTTCAAAAGAAAAATAGTAAAGAAAAACCCTATTGTTTAACAGGGCAAACAAACCTCATCCCTATGGCCGGTGCGGGAAAACGCTTCTCTCAAGCAAACTATCGTTTGAGCAAACCTTTTATCCATGTACGAAATCAACCCATGTTTGTTTGGGCCAGTTGCTCTCTACCACCAGCAGAAAAATGGGTATTTCTTGCTAATAGTACTTTAATAAAGAAACATCCCATTAAAAGAACTTTACAAAACTTATCCTATAACTTTGACATTATTAAAATTGATGAATTGACGCAAGGACAAGCATCGACTTGCTTATTAGGAAAAGACAAAATTTCCCGTAATAAACCTTTATTAATTGCCTCTTGCGATTACGAAACCCGCTACGATGGGCACAAATGGGAAAAAATTTTAAAAGATGAAAGTATTGATGGTGCCCTATGGACTTTTCGTTTAGAAAAAGGAATATTTAAAAATCCTAAAGCATTTGCTTATTGCGAAACTCATCCTGATGGGAAAACAGTTAAGCATATAATAGAAAAACAGACTATATCAAACCATCCAGGAAAAGACCCCATGGCCATAGGAACTTTTTGGTATAGAAAAGGGAATGATTTCATTAGAAGTGCTGAAAGTATGATAAAGAAAAAGTTTACAGTCAACGGCGAGTATTATGTGGCCACCAGTATTAATCAACTTATCCAAAAAGGGAAAAAATTTGTTATTTTTGATGTTGAACAATGGATATCTTATGGCGATCCCTTTGAATTAAAAATGTTTGAGTATTGGGAAGAATATTTTTACCATTCATTGCAAAAGACCTAGAATGAAAACGAAACAAGCAATTCTTATTAAAAATAAAGTTATTGAAGTTTTAGAAAGAAATCTGTTGCCACTAAATAATGACGAATCTTTAATCAAAATTCACTATTCAGGAATTTGCAGTTCCGATATTTATAGAGGATTTTCCCATGGTGCTTATTTCTATCCCTTAGTTATGGGGCATGAATTTGCAGGAATAATTGAAAAGGCATCTTCACAAAGTTCTTTTAAAGCAGGACAAAAAGTAGCTGTTTTTCCTCTACTACCTTGCTTTAACTGCTCTAGTTGTCAAAAAGAAAAATATGCGCAATGTTTGGATTATAAATATTACGGATCACGAGTAGATGGCGGATACAGTACATTCATTAATATCAAAAACTGGAATCTAGTGGCCGTTCCTGAAAATGTAAATCTAAAAAATGCTGCTATGCTGGAACCTATTTCTGTGGTGCTACATGCTTTAGAACTTTTTGATTTTAATAAAAAAAAGAAAAAACTGGCCATTTTGGGAACAGGTTTTTTAGGCCTAATTGCAGCTTCAATTATCCGACAACAACGCCCTGGTCTCGAAGTAGTTTGTTTTGATAGAAATCATTTTAAACTAGATATAGCAAAAGAAATGGGATTTACAGTGGAACTTATCGGAAACGAAATACTTTGGGATACTGCTCTTAAAAGCTACAAAGATCATTTTGACTACATTTTAGAATCCTGTGGATCAAATACTACCTACATTAAATCTATTGAATTAGCTGCACGGTTTGCCCAAATAGTTTGGATGGGCAATATTATTGACGATCTTTTAATCCCCAAGACATTGGTAAGTTCTCTCTTGCGTAAGGAAATTACTATTAGAGGTTCATGGAATTCAACTTATTTTGGTACTAAAAAATCCAATTGGACACAAGCTGTTAAACTTCTATCAAAAGGATTAGATCTTACTCACTTAATTACAAAATTAATTGATCTGGAATCTGTTGAGAAATTTTTAAAAAAACTCCATAATCATAAAATAAGAAAAGAAAAATTTGAAGCAATAAAAGTTATGGTGGAATTATGAAGAACTTCAAAACCCTATCCATAGTCATCCCTTGCTATAATGAAGAAAAAAATATTTCTCCTTTACTTGAAAAAATTGCGAGAGAAAGTGTTGACGATGGATTTGAACTTGTATTAGTAGATAATGGTTCTACCGATCAGACACAAAAAATTATTCAGAATGTACTTAGTAAATACTCCTTTCTAAAATTAGTTATCGTCGAGGAAAATCAAGGTTATGGATATGGTATTCTCAAAGGATTAGAAGAAGCTAACGGAGAATTTCTAGGTTGGACTCACGCAGATTTACAAACTCATCCAAAAGATATTTTTAAAGGAAGTAAGGAAATTTTTGCTGAAAAATACGCTGAAAATGTTTTTCTCAAAGGCCATCGTCAAGGACGTCCTTTAAAAGATAATATATTTACTTGGGGTATGGCCATCCTGCTCTCCTGCATATTTCGATGCCGTCTGTGGGAAATTAATGCTCAACCAACTATATTTCACAGAAGTTTTTTTGAATCTTGGGAAAATCCTCCTTGGGATTTTTCTCTTGATCTCTTTTCTTACATTGCTGCAAAAAAAAGAGGCCTCAATATTAAAAGAATTGATGTATTTTTTCCCGAACGGGTACATGGAGAATCTTCTTGGAACTCAGGATTTATGGCCAAACTTCGTCTTATTAAAAGAACTCTACAATATTCTTTAATGCTAAAGAAAACTCTTAAAATATGATCTTAATTCAACATCAAATCAATAGTATTCAAGAATTAAAAAAAGTACCCTTTGAGTATGGAGTAGAAATTGATCTTCGTTCTGATTATGATGGAATTTATCTCTCACACGACCCTTTCATCAAAGGAGAAAGATTCTCTTCCTGGATAAAACATTACCAACATAAATTTCTTATTCTTAACATAAAAGAAGAAGGTCTGGAGATTGAAATTCACAAAATTCTCGAAAAAAATAAAGTAGAAGATTTTTTTTTCTTGGACTGCTCTTTTCCCTATTTAATAAAAACTAGTGCTTTTCTCCAAAAGCGAATTTGTGCAAGATATTCCGAATTTGAATCTCTTGAAACTGTCATCAATTTAAGAGACAAGGTGCGTTGGGTGTGGGTGGACTGTTTTCGAGGTCATCCTTTAGACAAAATAACTTATACAAAATTTCAATCACTTGGACTAAAAATTTGTTTAGTTTCTCCAGAACTTACTGGATTTGAACCTAAGAGAATTTTAGAGTTCCAGAAAGAGTTTTCTCGTTATAAAATCAAACCTGATGCCATTTGTAGCAAACATATTGGATTATGGACAAAAGATTGAATAGATTAAAAATACTCACAATCATAAAATTTTGGCCTAGCAAGTTTTTTAAGGGGGCCATCTTTTGAAAAAAATACTCATTTTAGGCACTGGAGGCCTTGGAAAAGAATGTTATTACTACCTTAAAGATACATTTGGTTCTGACATTCAAATTGAGTTTTATTCTAATTTAGATACTAAAGATATTCTCAATATTAAAAAAAGAAAATTGAAAGTTCACAAAAATTATCAAAGCATTGATCCTAGTATTCATTTTATTGCTGCCGTTGGAAATCCCACTGCTAAGAAATCTTTGGTTCTTCAGGCCATTAAGCATGGACTTCGACCTGCATCGACACTCATTCATCCTCAGGCCTTTGTACAAAACCCTGAAAAGATTGGCATGGGAGGAATTATCGCACCAGGGGCCGTGGTTGCTGCCGATGCTATAATTGGAGACTATATTTTGCTTAATTACAATTCTACTATAGGCCATGACTCTAGTATTGGGGATTTTTGTACAATTAACCCATCAGTCAATATCTCGGGAAATAATAAGATTGGTAATTGCGTTTTTATTGGAGTAGGGGCCGTAACAAAACAATCTATAAAAATTGGAGACGATGTGGTCTGTGGCGCACAAGCATGTTGTTTGCAAGATATTGATGCCAATACAACAGTCGTGGGCGTTCCGGCCAATCGCCATTTGAAGAAGTGATGGAAAAAATTTTACTTTCTCCGCCACACATGAGTGGTAAAGAGATTAAATATGTAGAGGAAGCAATTAGGTCTAATTGGGTAGTTCCCTTAGGCCCCTTTGTCACCTCTTTTGAGAAAGAACTCAATCAATATATGGGTGAAAATAAATATTTTAGTGTCGCAACCAACACAGGAACGGCGGCCATTCATGTTGCACTTACAAGATTAGGCATAGGGCCTGGAGATGAAGTTTTCTGCTCAAGTTTGACTTTTGTTGCAAGCGCCAATCCCATATTGTATCTAAAAGCAGTTCCGGTTTTTATTGATTCTGAATCAAAAACTTGGAATATGTCTCCAAGTGTTTTGGAACATGCTTTATGCAAAAGGGCCAAAACCAAGAAATTGCCCAAGGCCGTTATTATTGTTGATCTTTTTGGAATGAGTGCCGACTTTGAACCTCTCATTAAGATTTGTGATCAGTTTAATGTCCCCATAATTGAAGATGCTGCTGAAGCACTTGGTTCTCAATATAGAAATAGACCTTGTGGCAGTTTTGGAAAATTTGGAATTCTTTCATTTAATGGTAATAAAATCATCACGACCTCTTCAGGTGGGGCCATTATAACCCAATCCCATGAAGAGGCCAAAATAATTCTCAAACTTATTACACAATCAAGAGAAGATTTCCCTTTTTATCAACATTCTCAAATGGGTTTTAATTACCGCATGAGCAACATTTGTGCGGCCATAGGAAAAGCGCAATTAGAAGTTTTAGAAAAAAGAACTATGGCCAGAAGAGATATTTTTAATTTTTACCATGAAGGCCTATCAGATATTGCTGAAATCCAATTTCTCAAAGAAGATAATAAATATTTTAGCAATCGCTGGTTAAGTACCTTTCTCATATCTTCCGGTTGTAAAAAAAAACCAAATGATCTCGTTGAATATTTAAAAGCAAATAATATAGAAGCACGTCATGTTTGGAAACCTATGCACCTGCAACCCTTATTTCAAAAATGTGATTACTTCTATATCACTTCTGACATTTCAAAAGATATTTTCCAAAGAGGAGTCTGCCTGCCATCTGGTTCGAGAATGACAAGAGAACAAATAGAATTTGTTATTGAGAAGATAAAACATTTTTTCAAGAATTAACTTTATTTCCTTGAATTTGATCAAATAATGACTGATATTCCTCCCATTGTTTTTTGGCCATAAAATTATGATCAAAATCTCGAATAACTCTCTCATAAGCAGCGCTGCCAAGTTTTTTTCGGAGATCTGGTTGGTAAATCATTTTTTCTAGGGCCATTTCAAGGGCCAAAATATTGCCAGGTTCAACTAAAATTCCCGTCATATTATCTTCAATTGCATCAATCAATCCCGGTATTCGAGTGCCAATACTCGGAATGCCGTAGGCAGAGGCCTCCAAAATGACTGTTCCAAAACCTTCTCGATAACTTGGAAGGCAAAAAATGTCAGCGACAGAATAAAATTTTTCCGGCGTTAAAGTTGATTCCAACATTTTTATATTCTTAGTGTTTTGAATAAATTGAAGAGTACGATTTTCTAAAGGATCAAGTTTATTTTCATAAGGGCCAACCAATAATAAATAAACGGGAACAACGGCCTTTTTATTGAAGTTTGCGAAAGCTTCAACTAATTCGTTAATACCCTTATCTTTATTAATACGCCCTAAATACAGTAGAATAGTAGTGTCTAGCGGAATTTCATAATCACTCAGGATTTCATCCCTAGGGCCAATATGACTTCGATTAAAATATTCTAGGTCAATGCCTCCTAAACTTCCTTTGTGCAAACAAGCTATCTTTTCTCTTTTGACTATTCCCTGTTCTATTAAAAATTGGTTTTGTGAAGGTGAATCTGAATAAACTTTAGTGTTTAAACAAGAAATTAAAGTATCAATTTTTTTTAGCAACCATCTTCTAATCCCCTTTAATGTGGCCCATCTTTGTCCCGTAAAAGTATGAATCCTCACAGGAACTTTGGCCACAACGCCAGCAATAGCACAAATAAGTCCGGCCTTAGGAGTTGAAGAATGAAGAATATGAGGCCTACTTTTGCGAATAAGTTTTATAAGTTGGCAAATACCTATTACATCCTGTAAGGGAGAAATTTGTCTATAAATATTTAATTCTTTATGTTGAAGGCCAAGTTCTTTTATCTTGGGAAAGAAGTTATCACGAGCAGAGGCCAAAATGACATCACGCCCTTCTTGCTTATAAATTTTTAACTGACTCCATATATGAGTAAAGGCCATAGCCACAGAAGCAACCCTAAAAATTCGCAATTGATCACATTGCAGGCCATTTTGTTGTAGGCCATTTTGTTGTAGGCCAGGTTTGCTATCTCTCTGATGCATTTGAATACTTCTCAAGTAATCGATTTTTATCGCAGTTTTTCATTTGATCATAATGAGTTATCAAAAATTTAATTTTTTGTAGTGCCAATTTAGTATTACTCATGGCCATCATAAGGTGGCATTGTTATTAATTTAGAATTTTGAATATCTTTTCTTTTAAGAACTTTAAATAGTGTTAGAAAAAGAATTTTTAAGTCAAGCCAAAAACTCCAATTTTCAACATACCAAATGTCAAGTTCAAATTTTTGCTTCCAACTAATGGCATTACGGCCATTGACTTGTGCCCAACCAGTTATACCTGGCCTAACTAAGTGGCGTTTTTTTTCTCTTTCTGTATAAATGGATAAATATTCCATCAGCAGTGGCCTAGGGCCTACTAAACTCAATTCTCCCTTTAAAACATTAATGAGTTGAGGAAGTTCATCTAAACTTAATGCTCGTAAAATTTTCCCCAAAAACATTAATCTTTGCTCATCAGATAATAAATTGCCCAACTTATCTCGTTCCATTGTCATGGTTCTAAATTTATAAATTCTAAATGGCCTTGCTTGAAATCCAGGCCTGATTTGAGAAAAAAAAATCGGATTCCCAAATTTTATCCGAATTGATATGGCCACTAACACAAACAGTGGTGAAAGCAATAATAAAAAAATAAATGCTAAAATAAAATCTAATAGATATTTAATTTTCCTCATAGCGATTAGTGCATTGAACTGTTTTGAGAATCCAAATCATCGTAAGCTATTTCGTATTCAGGTACCAATTTTTTTAAAAAAGATTTAAGTTCGATGGAATCAAGTATAGAAATTTTATTTTCAAGCTCTTGAAGTAAAATGTGGAAATTTTGAGGGATTGCGCTAGTTTTGATAACTTTAACTTTAGAATGGCCAGTTGATAGAAGCACTTCTTGTTGACCTGTCATTTCTTCGTAAAGTTTTTCTCCCACTCTCAGACCTGTATAAACTATCTCTATTTCATCCTTTTCCGCTCCAGAAAGTCTAATCATTTCTTTCGCCAAATCTCTAATATAGACAGGTTCTCCCATATCTAAAATAAAAATTTCCCTTCCTTGGCCAAAAGAGCCGGCCTGAATAATAAGCTGACATGCCTCAGGAATACTCATAAAATAGCGCTTAATATCTGGATGAGTTATAGTTATAGGGCCTCCTTTTTGAATTTGCTCCTTGAAAAGAGGCACTACAGAACCGCTGGAACCCAATACATTCCCAAAACGCAATGAAATAAATTTAGTGTTTCCCATTTCATTTAAAGATTGACAAACCATTTCAGCAATTCTTTTACTGGTTCCCATGACATTGGTTGGATTGACGGCCTTATCTGTAGAAATGAAGACAAATTTTTCTGACTTATATTTTAGGGCCAAATCAGCAACATTTTTGCTTCCAAAAATATTGGTGTTAATGGCCTCTCTGGGATTTCTTTCCATCATGGGCACATGTTTATAGGCCGCTGCATGAAAAACGATCTCAGGCCGATACCGAATAAAAACTCTTTCTAATGAGTTTTTATTTCTCACATCTCCAATAACAGGAATGACTTGGAAAATGGCGTCTTCAAAATTCCCTAGCCTGGCCTCCAAGTTATAGAGAAAAAGTTCTGTCAATTCAAAAAGAACAAGCCGTTTTGGCCCAAGTTTTAAAACCTGGAGACATAACTCAGAACCTATCGATCCTCCAGCACCTGTAATAAGTACTGTTTTCTCACCAATCATACTACGCATTCTACCAATATCTAACTGAATCGGTTCACGCCCCAGGAGATCCTCCAGCGTTAAAGCGCGCAGCTGTGCCAATCCTACAGGGTCATGGAAAATGGCGTTGGGCCTTGGTAAAGTTCTAATTTCCAAAGAAGTTTGACGACAAAATTTTATAATTTCTTTCATCTGTTGATGGGAAGCAGAAGAAATAGCAATAAAAATTTTTTGGGCAGAAGTTTTTTTGGCCAACAATGAAATATCTTTTATTTGGCCAATAACTTTGGTATTGTGCAATGTTTTTCCTCGTTTTTCAGGGTCGTCATCAACGAGGCCCACAACATTGAGTTTCAGTTCAGGATTATTTTTAATTTCCCTTAGGATTCTTTCCCCACCACGGCCTGCTCCAACCACAATAACCCTCGTAAATTGAGATTTATCGGTGTGAAAAAACTTGTGTCTATCGGCAATAATTCTATAAATGAAACGCCCGCCTCCCAAAAAAATAATCAGGAGAAAAGCATTTATGAAAAAAATGGATCGGGGTAAATTTTCCAATCGAGTGGCCAAAAAAAGAATCAAAATATTGAGCAAGGTGGCCATACCAACCCCTCTAAAAATTTTGAGAAGGTCGAAAAGGCCCGAAAAGCGCCATATGACTTTGTACATGCCGGCCAAATAAAAAGAGATAAAGTGGGCGATACTTGAAATGATCAGGACTTTCCAAAAGTAAGGTTGACTAAATATTTCAGGGAATAATTCATCATAACGAAGAGAAAATGACACTAAAAAGCAAAAAACGATGAAAAAGGCATCGTATGACATGATAAGGCCAGTTTTATATGAAAAATTGGCCTTGATTTTTAATAAAGACATAAAGTTCACGAAAAAAACCACCTCAGCACCAAAGACACACAGCAGAACAAGAAGACACTTTGATTACAGAATTTAGGGTACAATGAGAGGGAGGATTTTGAAAATGGGTTTGATTAAGACTGGCCTCGAACTTTCCAAAACGATTCGCAATGTTTCTCGATTACAAGAAATTGTTTTAGTTTTTGCCAAAAATGGTTTCGCTGAGTTTATTTCTCGGGGAGTTATTTCCTCAATTCCTTCCTTTGTTCTGCCTAAATCGGGCATCAGTATTAAATCAGAATTAAAAAAAACAGGCCGCTTGGACAGAGGGCAAATCTTAGGGTACCGATTGCGTCTTTGTTTTGAAGAGTTAGGGCCTGCGTTTATCAAATTTGGACAGCTTTTGGCCTCACGGGAAGATCTTTTTGATCCATCCTTCATCAAAGAAATGAAAATGTTAAGAGATAAAGTTCGTCCAGTGGCCTTTACTCAAGTGCGTCGGAATGTTGAAAAAAATTTAGGGAAAAAAATCGAGGAAATTTTCCTTCATGTTGAAGAAAAACCCATCGGGACTGCTTCTGTTGGAGTAGTTTATAAAGGGAAGCTCAAAAATGGAGATAAAGTTGTCTTAAAAGTTCGCAGACCTGGTATTGAAAAAGAAATTAAAACTGATTTCTTTCTATTAAAATTTGTGGCCAATCAAGCAGAAAAAATCTCTGAAGAAGTCAAATTTCTGGGTGTTTCTCGTATTATCAATGATTTTACTTTTGCCCTTTTTAACGAACTCAATTTTAATATTGAAACCCTTAATGCTAAAAGATTTAGCGAAGTTTTAAAAAAACATGATTCTGAAAATTATTTTTATATTCCCAAATTTTATAATGATTTCTCACGAGAAAACTTATTAGTTATGGAATATTTAGAAGGAATCCCGTTCAGCAATACACAAGAATTAGGGCCACACAAAGAGATTCTTCAACTAAAACTTAATCAAGGATTAAAAACTTTTATTAGAACATTTTTGCTAGAAGGCCATTTTCATGCCGATTTGCATGGAGGCAATTTCTTTTTTCTTGCAAATCAACAAATTGGACTCATTGATTTTGGTCTGATGGGTACTCTCTCTCGACGGGGAAGAAAATCATTTATAGCAATTGTTTATGCTATGTTGACATTCAATTATGAAAACCTGGTGTTTGAATTTCTTGATATTGCCGAATATGAACGGATTCCTGATATTGATACTTTAACTATTGATGTAAAAGAAGCGCTCTCTCCTTTTATTGGACTTACCGCTCAGCAGGCCAATTTTAGCATGATCATAAAATCGGTTATCAAAACACTAAAAAAACATCAAATATTTCTACCTAGGGAGTGGTACTCATTTTTTCGAGGTCTTGCTACTCTCGATGGTGTCGGACGCTCTATTGGGATAGATTTTGATATTTATGCTACTCTCGAAGAAGATATTCATCAAATTGTAAAAGATTCTTTCAGCAAGGACGAAATCATTGAAGAGGGGATTTGGGCGGCCAAAGATTTAGCAACCTTTAGCAGAAGTGTGCCAAGACACTTTAAATGGTTTCTCAAAGAATGGTCAAGAAAAGGTTATGCTCACGAGATATTATTACGAGGCCACCAAAGGCCTTTAAAGCAAATTAATAATTCCCTCATTTTTCTTGGATTTTGCCTTTTAACATCAGTATTTATTATCTGTGGGTCAGTTTTCATTTCTCCATCAGAAATAAAAAGTTTTCAAGATATTTCAAACCTAACATGGTTTTTTTGGATACTAGGAACAATACTTTTCACAAGATCGATATTCCTCCTAAGACACTAATCAAGCATAACCCCCACTTCAGTCCCTAAATGCAAATATGTTTCCAGACCTTTATTAGTATTTTCAATAATATCCAGTGAGGGCCTCCATTTTCCCTTTTCACCAAAAACTAAGATAGTTGAACCTCCAAAAAGAAAATAACCTTTTTCCTGTCCTCGTATAAAAACTTTTTCCTTAAAACTTTGAAAGATTTTTCCCACGCACATTGCTCCAACCTCAACATAGGCCAACTTTCCAAATATCTCTGTTTCAAGTATAGAAACTTGCCTTTCATTCATCATAAAAATGCCAGGGTATTTTTTGAGAGCGAAAGGATTCACAGAATGGAGGCCCCCCTTAATGGGATAAAAATCTAAAATTTTTCCCTTATCGGGAAAATGAAAACGGTGATAGTCTACGGGGCACAAGCGAGCAATGAGCAATGGGCCAGCTTCAAAACAGGAATACCATTTAGAGTGATTCAAAATTTGAAAGGCGGTCAAAAACTGGCCTTTGACTGGCACTGTTTCTTGTTCGTTAATACACTCATGGCCAAAATAGCGGGCCTCACTAAAAGCTGGGATTTTTTTACCCTGCACAAAAATTCGCCGGCCTTTTTTGAAGCGCCGTATAAAAAACTCATTAAAATGGCCATAAGGGTCATTTGCCCCTCGCCCATCTGCCGGTAAAAAATCGTCCATACAAATTTCAAAATTTTCTATAAAAGGGGCAATTTTACGCTTAGAGAGTGGAGAAGATTGAAAATATCCATAAATTCGACTCAATAAGGCCATGATCGAAGGCCGCATTAAACAACACCCCCAAAAACTCGTATAAAGCCACTTGAGAACCGCCTCTCCATAAACTTTTTCCATTTCCATTCTTCGAGTTTGTCGATTAAAATACTTTATTTGCATTTCTCATAATCCAGAGCATTATTTCTTGACACAATTCCTAATCCAGAAGTAAGTAAGAACATATAATAGGTTTAGTGGGCCATAAAATGAAAAAAAGCTATTTAAGAAACCTTCTTTTCGCTCTTTCCAGTATCTTTGTTTTTAACTATTTTTTGCAAGAAGTTCAAGCACTTTTCGGGCGGAACGAAACCACCCCAACGGCAAAAGAGGCCCAAACCCTTCTCGAATACGAAAAAAATACGATTGATGTTTTCAACAAAAATGTTCGTTCAGTGGTTAATGTCTCAGGAATGCAATTAATCCGCCGTGGTTGGTTCCTTGATTTTGATGCTACAGAAATTCCAGCAGGAGTAGGTTCAGGATTTGTATGGGATCATTTAGGCCATGTTGTAACCAATTACCATGTCGTCGACAAAAGTAACTCTTTTCAAATTTCATTTCATAAGGATACGAAAAAATATAAGGCCAAAATAGTTGGTGCAGAACCTCAAAAAGATATTGCTGTCCTCAAACTCGAAACGATGCCTAAACAACTCTATCCCGTTGAAATTGGAGACTCTTCCCAACTCAAAGTAGGTCAAAAGGCCATAGCTATTGGAAATCCTTTTGGACTTGATCAAACCATTACGGCAGGAATTATTTCGGCCCTGGGAAGAAAAATACAAGGGGTTGGCGGTGTTAAAATTCATGGAATGATTCAAACTGATTCTTCTATCAACCAAGGCAACTCAGGTGGGCCATTATTAAATAGCAACAATAAAGTGATTGGAATGAATACCGTTATCTATAGCACTTCAGGTTCCAGTGCAGGCATTGGCTTTGCAGTTCCCATCAATACTATTAAAAGAATTGTGCCTCAATTGATTAAGCATGGAAAAATAGATCGTCCTGGGCTTGGAGTTGCCCTTCTTGATGACTCGGCCAAGCGCCATTTTGGAATTGAAAAAGGAATTGTCATTAGAAGTGTAAATCCCAAATCTCCCGCAGGTCAAGCGGGGTTAATAGGAATGGGACGCGATCGTCAAAGACGCTATCATATCGGGGATATTATTATTGCCATTGATAAACATGAAATAAATTCCTACGATGATATTTACCACACATTAGAAAAATACAAAGTTGGAGATGAAATTACACTTCATTACCTTAGACAAGGGAAAAAAGAGAGCGTTAAACTTAGATTAATGAAACTTTAATCTACCTTCTATTAGCTTTCTTTATAAGAACCCATAAAAAAAATAGGCCTCCCAAAAAAGCAGTTATCACACCTACAGGAATGACAGAATACTGAAAAAAAGTGCGAGCAACAAGATCACAACATCCCAAAAAGGCACCACCTACCATAAAACAGGCCCCAATCAAAAAACGATGGTCTCTGCCAAGAATACCTTTCACTATATGGGGAATAATGAGTCCAATAAATCCGATAGGGCCACATTCAGCTACAATAGAAGCTATTAAAAAAGAAATGACAATTAAAATAACCTTAATTTTTTTCTCAAAATCTACTCCACGAGACTGCGAAAAAATTTTTCCAACACTTAAAAGATTAAGTTCTCCAGAATAAAAGAATAAAATTAAAAGACTTAGGAAAACCAATGGGGCCAATGACAAAGGAGTTTCCATTCCAACAACATCTACTCCACCTACAAGCCAATAAATGATTTGTGAGGTAGTTCTTTCATGATCTAAAAATTGAATCAATAAAACGAAGCTAGAACAAATCATGCTTATTGCTACACCAGTAAGCAACAGATTCTCAATTCTAAAATTTTTCCAGTATTCGGCCATAATATAAATTAAAACACTGCTTCCCAATCCCCCTAAAAATGCCATCAATGTTTTAAAATCCCAATATCCAAAAGTGTGTCCTGTAAGGCCAAAAAAAATAGTTATAGCAGTACCAAGAGAGGCCCCCGAAGTAATTCCTAAAATGTGAGGGGTTGCCAAATCATTGCGAAATATGGCCTGATAAATTAATCCACCTACTGATAATCCTCCACCAACTAACCAACAAGTCAATACTCTGGGGAATCGAATGTGCCAAAAGATAGTATTCCCAAACTCGAAACTTCTTCCCAAAACAGGTAAAATGGCCAAAATCAATCCCGACAGCACGACAAGAATAAAAAATTTTGACACTATTTTATTCATTTAGATTTAGGAAGAAAAAATGTTTTTTCTCCTCTCTTAATTGCGGCCAAACTATTTCGATACATATCTTCGATAACCCCTGAAAAGGCCAGACTTTCAGGCGTTCCTACAAAACGCATTTGGCCCTGTTCAAGTGCCAATATTTTATCAGACCAAAGCAATGCCAAATTAATATTATGAGATGTCATAATAACTTGGGCATTATTAGTGCAACACCAATACTTTAAAAAAGAACAAACTTCTTTTTGGGAATAATTATCTAAATATGCCAATGGTTCATCAAGAAAGAGAATTTTAGGTTCTTGAAAAAGACAACATATGAGATGCACTTTCTGTAATTCTCCTCCGCTCAAGGTATTCAGATTTCTATGTCTTAAATTGATAAGATGAAATTTTTTAAGTAAACTTTCACCAAATTCAATTTCTTTTTTGATCAAAGATCGAAAAAACCGCATATGAGGAAACCTAGAAAAATGTATAATTTCCCATACTGTCATATCATGAGATACCGAAAAGGATTGGGGAAGATAGGCCGCAATTTTTGACTTTTCTTTAACGGAAATAGAATCAATTTGACATCCATTCCAAAAAACTGCCCCTTGGGTAAATTGAGAAATGCCCCCCATACCTTGTAAAAGAGTTGTCTTCCCAGCACCATTTGGCCCCAAGATAGTATAAAGGCCCGAATTTTCCCAAGAAAAGGAAATATTCTTCAATATTTTTGTTTCGTTAATAAAGTGAGTTACATTAGAACACTCAATCATAGAAATTATAAAGAAAGTAAATATCCAAATTGTTTTATTAATTCAATAATTCTTGGCCCAGGAACAACAGCAAAATCACCGTGAATAGCATTTATTTTTTCGTTTTTGATCGCGTTAATCATTTTTAATTTTTTCCAGATATTAAGGTTTTCTTGCACTATTTTTTTTGAAATGTGGCCTGAGAAAATAAGAAATATGCGATCTGGATTCGCCTTAATAATTCTTTCGCGATCCCAAATAACCGAGGGGTAAGATTTCTGAACCAAATTATGCAATCCTGCCAGTTTTAAAATATCATCAAAATAAGTTCCTTTTCCTACCAAGCGTATTGTTTTGATTGCATTAAAAGAAATTTGAGAATTTACAACCGCAATATAATTTTTTGAATGAGTAACTCGTGGAAGTTTTTCTAATGCATTTTTTACCTTATTTTGAAAATCTATATTTTTTTCTTTACGCTCAAGGATTGTCGCTAATTCTTGATAACTTTTCAAGATACCTTGGAAATCATCAAAATCTAATTTTTTAAATTTTAAGTTAAGTTTTTCAAGAGATTCAAAAATTTTTTCATTATCTGTAGCTTGCACAAAAACCCAATCAGGCCTTAATTTAATAACCATTTCGTAATCAAGATTAAGCGCTGATCCTATTTTTTTGATCTTCAAAGTATCTTTAGGATAATTACAATAATTGGAAACCCCTACTAAATTTTCTCCTAATCCCAATTCAAAGATAAATTCTGTAATGGCAGGAGCACTAGAAACGAGGCGAATAGCAACTGTAGATTCTGCCCAAATTAAAGTTAATATGGTTAAAACTTTTTTCATTACCTTTTCTGTTAAAGCAGAAAATTATTAAAAAATTGATAATATGGGAAGGGGTTATGGCCATTTTAGAATATTATTTTTCATAATAAAGCCGAGAGTCTAAGGCCCAACGATCTAATTTTAAATTAATATCGTTAATGCGATATTTTTCCAATTTATTTTCAATATCAGCAACATCAAGCTCTAACTGCTTGTAATTTCTCAAGATAATTAGTTTATCCTCTTCTAAAGCATCCAGCTCATCCCTCCATTCAGACTCAAGTTTTGCACGCAAAGTTTCATAACGCCCATTGGCAACATCAACTTTTTCAATATGTTTGTTCAATTCTCTTTGAGTACGAGATAACTTTCCTTTTAACGCCAATCTTTTTTTTAGCAGTGTCTTCACCAACTCTTTACCCATTTTAAGATTATTGATCAAATCTTGGCTAAAAAATTTAAGATAGCTTCCTGGAGCAATCAAAAAAAATCGCCTACAAAAATTTAGGTTGAGAATTTTTAAAAGGAGATAATCGTTTGATTTCCCTGCAATAGAAGTTTTGCAATAAGTTTCTGTATTCTGTCCATTCCAAATTTCTACCTGATTTCCTTTGTTAAGATATTTGGAATTAACAAAATCAATTTTTACACGCATTAATTCAGCACGCTCATTGATCTTAGAAATTCTCCCAGAAAAAATACCTTCTTTGGGCCTAGCTATACTTTGAGAATATGCCCAAACTGTTTCTACAAAAAGTAAATATA
The DNA here is from genome assembly GCA_965243145.1 of Bacteriovoracaceae bacterium. GTDB lineage: Bacteria > Bdellovibrionota > Bacteriovoracia > Bacteriovoracales > Bacteriovoracaceae > CBDBLK01. The sequence goes on along the minus strand of CBDEUB010000002.1, from coordinate 1,857,140 downwards.
TTAAAAAGAACCGCATAGTTTAATTATAACTGAGAATATAAATTCATGGTCTCTCAAGACTAACAAACAATATTCAGCTCTGCATTAATATGGGATTGAAGCGTTCGATGAAGAAGTTTAAGTTCATTGATAAGACATTTAACATTCTCCTCAACTGTCACAGGCATGTCTTCAGTTACTTCTAAATACCAACGCAATTCATCAACTTTATTATAAAAATTATCTAGGCCAACAATAACCTCAGGAGAGCAATTCTTGAGGTCAGAAAGCTTGACTTCATCGTATTTATTTTTAAAAATTCGAGAAAAATGTTTTCTAGTTCTTTTTACCGAAAAAATTTGTATATACTCAGGGCGTCTGTAGTTTATCCTTTCAAATAACCTTTGAGCATCTAATTTCAAAAGAGTAAGCACTCTTAAAGATTCTTCTGAAGGTCTTTTAACTTTCATATTCACATTCTAAATCTTGATTTTTACAATCTTCATAATGACATAAAGTCCCGCCAAATCTAAAAGCATTGCTATAATAAAGAGAATTATACCAATAGGATTTTTGAACATTCCAATAATAGAATCGGGGTCTGAAGAAGCATAGATACCAGTAATGGCCAAAGGCATGGCCGCAATTGTATAACCTTGAAACATTCCTTGTGCAGTATATGTATCAATTTTTTGTTGTAGTCTTACTCTTTCTCTAATAACATCTACAATTGTATCGAATACTTCTGCTAAATTACCACCAGTTTCTCTTAAAATATTCATGGAGGATACAAACATATCGTTGTCTTCCAAAGGAATCCTTTTGGCCAAATTTTCAAAACATTCTTCCAAAGGAACACCTAATCTATTTTGTTGAAGAATAAGGTTAAATTCCTGCTGGATAGGAGGGGGCATTTCTGCAACCACCATGCCAATTCCTTGAGGAACGCTAAGTCCTGCACGAATACCATTACTTAAAAGTTGCAAAGCATCTACCATTTGACCTTGATATTGCTTAATTCTTACATCTACCATTCTGTCTACTACAGGCCTAGGTAAACGAAAAGATAAAACACCCACAACTATCCCTAAAATAATTCCAACACCCCAATTAAAAAGCAGGCCAAATAAAACTACAGTTGTTGTAAATAGGCCAAAACTTAATGCTAAAAGATATATTGTCAACTTGTCTGGATCCATTTGAATCATTAGAAGATCCATTTTTTCCATAATATAAGTTCTCGTTCCTAAAGTTTGTTTTTCAATCCAATCAAAAATAGCTATAGAATAACGATAACAGTAAAGAAATATACCTAATCCTATAACACCCAAAAGACCTTTTAGGCCAACCAATGACATTAAATCACTCATATTTTACCTTTATTTTGTTTTAATTTTTTTATTATTATCTATAGTTTTTTTAGAATTTGTACCATTTTGATCTTTGCTAACAGGAGGTTTTGGAGGGGAAACATTCGGTGGATGAGCATTATTGGCAAATAATCCTCGAGGAACATTATAGCCCTTTTTTTCTAAATTTTCGACAAATTTTGGAATAAATCCAGTTGCTTGAAATTCTCCTTTTATTTTTCCATCTTTGCCAATCTCCTTTTGTTGAAAAAGAAAAATGTCTTGTAGAATAACAACATCACCTTGCATTCCGCCTAACTCTGTAATATGAGTTATTCTACGAGAACCATCATCCAAACGGGACTGTTGTACAATCATGTGAACTGAATTGGCAATCATTTCTTTAATTGCTCTGGGAGACAGGCCAGCGCCTGCATATTGTACTAAAGTTTCTAGCCTTCCAATACATTCTCTTGGATTATTTGAATGAACTGTTGTCATAGAGCCATCATGTCCTGTTCCCATTGCTTGAAGCATATCTAATGTTTCGCCACCTCGACATTCTCCTACGACAATTCGATCTGGCCTCATCCTCAAAGTTTGTTTAACTAAACAACGAATGTCTATTTCTCCATCACCTTCAAGAGAAGGAGGGCGTGTTTCAAGTCTTACAATATGATCTTGAGGAAAGTTTAATTCAGCAGAATCTTCACAAGTAATAATACGCTCATTGGCCTGAATAAATCCACCCAAAATATTAATCAATGTTGTTTTTCCCGACCCAGTACCACCAGAGACGACAATATTTCTATGGGCCTCTACAGCGATTCTTAAAAAATCGGCCATGTTTTGAGTGCATGAATTAAATTTGACTAAATCTTTATAAGTTAATCTATTTTCGGGAAATTTTCTAATAGTGATAGTGCCTCCATCCAAGGCACAAGGTGATATAATAGCATGAACTCTCGAACCGTCAGATAATCTAGCATCGACATAAGGAGTTTTTTCATCAATGCGTCTCCCTATGGGAGCAACGATTCTTTCAATAACATTTAAAACCTGGCGATCATTTGTAAAAGTAATTTCCGATTTCCTAATTTTTCCACCTCTTTCAAAATATATCTTACTAGGCCCAACTACCATAATTTCTGAACATTCTTTATCTGATAATAAATCTTCTAAAGGCCCAAGGCCCAAGGCCTCATCCAAAATTTCTTTTACTAATTGGTTTATATCTGCTCTGGAATTTAAAATTCCTTTTGTATCTTCTTTCTCAATAAGATCAATAACCAATTTTTTAGTTTTTTCTCTAAGAATTGTTTGTGCTTTAGGGTCTTTATCATCCTGTTTTTTGAAATCCATTTCATCAACTAATGCTGTATGTAATCTTAGTTTTAGTGCTGTCCATGAATTATTTTGTCCTCCGCTTGTTGACGATGAAGATTCTGGCCTTTTTAATTTTGCATCTGTTGATTTATTTAACTTTTCAAGAGTTTTAAAAACATTTTTTTGGGCCAATTTACGAACTGTCTCAACTGCAGCTTTACTAAAAGGAGCGTTTTTATTGAGGGCAAATAAAGTTCTTTTTTTATTGAGCGCACCTACTAAACTTTGATCATCTTTAGGTAATATTGAAAAAACTGGTTTGCCAATAGTTTTGCTAATAACTTCAGGGGTTACCGGATGGCCTTTTTGATACTGATTCGCCAAAATTAAAATCATATCTTTTGGCAAAAGCATGGTTAAAAGATTTGAAAATAAGCGTTTGCTTTGATTAAGTGCTAAAATATCCGGAGTAACAACCAAAAAAATTGCTGTAGAAAATTCAAGCGCTTTTAATACGAGAGGAGAAAGTTCGGAACCTCCATCAATAATTGTCAAGGGGAAAATATTAGGAAGCGCTTTCAATGCTTTGCCCATACCTTCTGCATCAATAAGTTCTGCTGTAGTGGGGTCTGTCGGCATACCAATATAATTGACACCAGAAGAATCAACACTTAAAAATGGCATTAAAGACCTAGGATCAATAGAACCATTAAATTCCGTCAGATCTCTGATAGTTTTTTTAGATGTCATTCCAGTAATAAAATTTTGGTCACCACTGGCCTTTTGATCAAAATCCATTAAGAGAACTTTGGAACGCTTTTCAGTGGCATAAGCAAAGGCCAAATTAGCAGTAATTTGAGATTTTCCAACTCCGCCCTTTCCACCAATAATGGTTACAATATGGCCCGCCATCTATCTCCCTCTGTACCTAAATTTGCGCCTAATTTCAAGAGAATCTTGTGCTGCTGATTCAACAATTTCAGGAGTCACAAAAACTACGAATTGAGTTTTTGAAACCGTAAATGCTTTAGAGCGAATAAAGGAAAAAAGCGGCGAAGAGCCTTCTGTAGAACTTTCGGCCACACCAGGTGGAAGAGGATCACGATCAAAATTGGTAGTATTTTTATCAAAAACAATTCCACCAATTACGGCCGATTCTTTGGATTTGGTTATGATCGCTGTAGAAACTGAATTAGTGAGTTCATGAGGAGGATTACCAAAAGTGGCCTTGACATCTAAACCCATATTAAGATCAATTTTATCTTGGGGAAGAAGAGTCGGTTTAACTCTCAAAGTGAATCCCGATTGTGCTTTTTCCGATTTAGTAAATTCACCACTTCCTAAAGAAAAAGGTATTACTTCACTTTTATTAATAGTTCCTTCCGTTTTATCTTTAACAAAGAGAACTCCCGACTGTAAAACTCTAGCGTATCCAGCGTTTTTAAGTGAATACAGCTTAGGAAATAAATTTGAAATAGTAGCTGCCAAAGTATTTGTGGAATTAGTGCCTATTTCTCCTCCTGCACGCCTACCAATACTAATACTTCCCTCTCCAGGAGCTAGTAAAGGTTGCCATTTAAAACCAAAAGTTTTTGCATAATCTTTTGTTAGTTCCACAAACTGGGCAGTCACTTTAATAAGTTTAGGTATGCTAGGAGGCGGTTTTTTTTTATTGACAAAAATAAAATTTTGGATAGGTGCCTTAACCGCAGTTTTAACTGCATCAGTTCTTTCGGCCAATGAAGGAATCTGGGCCGGAAAAAATGCTTTGGCCACTTGTTCTGCAAGGTTTTTTTCTTCATCAGAAGAAACAATCCCTTCCAGCCAAAAAAGTCCATTGACTAACCTTACTGTAACATCTTTAAGCTGATTTCTCTGAATTTCCTCTTGCATTTTTCTAGCTATTAATTCTTGAGTTTGTCTTGAAAGCTCTACCAAAAATAACACATTTCTAAATTTATTCTGTTTTATTATAGTAACGACCCTGCCAATATCTTCGGGAACAATAATTTTTCCTCCTACATAAACAACACCACTTTTGATTCCAATTTCAATACCTTCTACATCACCAATAAAATCTCTGAGTTCTTGCACAATTTTGGACTGACTGGTGGCCGTTACTCTTACTAAAAACCTTGCCTTTATATTTCCAACAGAATCTCTTATAACTACCGAAGTTCTACCCGATTTGATTCCTCTAAATACAATTTCTCTTCTTTGAGGGATCTGTTTAAGTTCGAGTACAGAATCATCTCCAACTTGGATTCTTGAATCCCAAGAAAAATCGAGTTGTACTATTTTGTCAATTCCTAAAATGACTTCTACAAGTTTCTCAGATGCAGCTTGTTCAGTTTGCGCTTTTATAATAAGGCCAAATAAGAAAGCATAATTTAATAATCCTAGCTTTATAGACTTAAACAAGTTTAATTGCCTCTCTTTTTATTTTGATCAGAAAAATATGCTTTAGCATCAGCAACCTCATCATGTCCTAAAACATCAAAGATACTAGTTGCTTTAATCCTAACTTGCTTTTGATCAGAATTATTTCTTAAACTTAAAAATGGTTTGTTACCTGAATAGATCAATAAAAAAACTAATTTCTGTACATCATAAGGATTTAATTCTAATGTAACCGTATTGTACCTCTCATACACATTAGCGTTCATAGTTTTAATTTCTCTGGGAGTTTTAACTCCATAAATAGGAAGTGAATTAGTCATTGATTTTCCAGTTGAAAGAACTAAAATATCTTGAAGAACCGTTTTTGTTTTTTGCATATCCTTGCGTCCAGATGAATAATCAATGGCAGCTATAACATCAACTCTATCACCTGGCTTAATTAATTTTCCTGCTGCTTGTCTTTCTGTAATGTTGAGTGCAAATGCTCTTTTATCTGGACTTACTTGGCGGGATAAACCTGTTTTAGCACCTGGATAAGTCACTCTTGGCTTAGTAATAATTTCTCCTTTAACTATAGGAATAGTGGCCATAGTATTCTCCACACTTTTGATATCGGAAAAAGCATCAGGGTGAGCAAATTTGCGGGGAACTGTTCTGACTCCAACTTTAGTATCATCAATGAGTTCAAGTTCTTGAATATCTTTCTTTGCAACGACAACTGTAGTTGGCCTTCCATAATTTCTTTGATATTCGTTTTCTTTATCTTCTACATAAGTATGAACCATAAACATGGCCAAACCGGCGATAATTAAAGCAAGTGTAAAGGCCCTTGTATTCATTTGTTCTCACTTTAAACGAGTCGATACAATTCCCTGTTTTAAATTTTAACAGAGCAGACTTAAAGACATTAAAAAGGGAATAATTATCCCTACAAAAATCTTTAATTATCGCAAAATACAAGAAGCGCTAGTCATGACCTCAGTGCGATTGGGCAGATAAGGAAAATTATGATAATTCTTGAAATAATTGCCTTTAACAATATATGTTTCTCCACAAATCCCATAAAAAGTAAAAATTCTGACGAAAGTGCTTTTGTCACTACCTTTAAGAGGTTCTGAACAAGTCTCTCCTTCGTCCCCTGTAAACAATGTTGTAAATTTAAAACAAGGTGCTAAAGAAAGTTCACCCTCTGCTTTGTCTCTAAAGCCTATGGCCGACATCCCGGCCAAAGAAATTCCTGAATTCATCCATTCTCCTAAATCTTCTTGGCCAGGGGCCGCACTATTACCCTTTAATAAATAATAAAAATACCTGCGTGTCACTTTTTGTTGATTGATAGAAGCATTAATAGCATTACCGACTGTGACCATTATTGTAAAAATGAAAATTAGAAAGGGCATAAAAGCAAGTAATTCAAAAATTGCTTGGCCTTTATCATTTTTTGCAAAACAATTTGATTTTTTAGCACCCATTATCAAATAAAGTTGTATGAATAAGACAATACTCTGTTTGTAAAGCGGCCTCTCCCATAGCAGTACAAATTCTATCGTAACATTCGGATCGAGTCGGCTCTCTTCCCAAAAAAGATTCTGATCTCAAGTTTAAAACCCTTCCTGCACCTAAAGATGGAGTTGGTAAGACTTGATTGAAATCAAACCAAGTTCCTACATATAAATTATTGATATAACTATTAAAACTTTCTGGATCATTAATTTGAATATCATTAATAGATGTGCCTAAAAGATTTCCAATTTTAAGGCCTTCAAAAACTTTTCTTGCCAAAATACTTGCCGCTTGATCACTTTGAGAAGGTTCATTTGAGTTGTTATCAAAGGCCATATAGGCACGACCTGCCATATAAGTTGCGTAATGGACTAAATAACCATTGGTATAAACTAAAGCTATCCTAAAGAAAGAAAATGTAAAACCAATAACAAAAACAAAAGTTACAATAAATTCTATCGTAGACTGTGCTCTATTGTTTAAACTTGCCTTTTTAAAATGGGTATACATCTTTACTCACAAAAAATCTAGACCCTCCTGAATCGGAATTATGAAAAGAAGGGTGAGGGGAATTGTAATCTAAGTTATTATCTTCAACAAATAGAGCGTTTCTATAAGAATGTTCTATCCTAATAGAAAGAACTGAAAAAAAAGTGCTATCTTCATCAAAAAAGTCCTTAAAATACCGACTATTAAAAACACCAAAAGCAAGAGACATGAGAACTACCATCAAAAGTATATATTCCACTACTGATTGTCCCTGACTATTTTTAAAAAAATTCAAAATACGAAACTCCATCCAAACCATACCCAAGCAAAACCTATTATTGGAGAATAAGCAAATTTTTTCCCATAAACTTTGTGAATATAAGCAACATTTTTGAACCTTAAAGCTTCTTTTATTTTAGCAAATCCTCTAAAAGTATTATAAAGAAATAAGAATATTCCGATGGCCAAAGTTGAAATTAACAGGAATGAAAAAAAAGTATCTTGATACTTCAAAGGCACTAACAAAAAAAAACTAAAAAGGTATTTTATATCTCCAGCACCTACAATGCGAACCGCATACAAACCAAATCCCACTACTAAAAATACTATTGGATACAAAAAAGTATCTAAATTAAACAAGTAAAACTGTGGAATAAAGAGCAAGAAAAGAGAATAAAAAGCAATATTTATAATAGGCCAAAAATTTGAAATCTTTTCAGTCTTATAATCAATCCAACCTACAAACAGTAATTCAACCAACAAAAAAAGATAAATGGGCAATGGAATCACTTTTATTCCGTACTATTTCTGTAATCACCAAAGTAACAATTTGTTTTGCAAACACCTACTGATAACTGTTGAGTAAGAACATACCCTAATTTTCCAACTGCCACACTTAAAGATTTACCTAGGCCACTAACTATACCTACAGAAACTAAAGCAATAAAGCTAAAGATAAGGAGGTATTCTATGAGCGCTTGGCCACCACTTTGTCCACTTCTCAAAATTGAAGAGAAATACATGGTGAAATTGTAATGCCAAATGAAGTAAAAGAACTGCTATGGCAAGATATTCCACTTTTATAAAGAAGGATAAAACGAGATGATTCTCAAAAAATCTTAGTTACCAGAGTTAATCTCATCCACCCAATTCTGAGCACCGCCAAACACGCCTTCAGTAATACTATTAAGTTTTGTTTCTGCCGTACTCTTAAACTTAAAAACGATTAGGGCCACAACTGCCACTAATAAAATATACTCAGTGGATGTTTGACCACCTTCGTCCTTTACAAAGGAGAGAAATAAGTTTTTCAAAATTCCACCCTCCCTTTTTTTACAACATTAGCTTCTAAACCTATCGTAAAAATGCCCTAAAAACTTGAGTTTCTATCCATTCCCTTTTCTCGATTCAAAAAAGGTAAAATTATTATAACTCAGAATACGACTCATTGCAATGTAAAAACCATAAGTTATTGAAATTACAAAGAATATCATTCCAAGTGCCTCAATTTTTTGGCATTGAATGCCATCTCACTCTCAAGTATACTCTCAAAATGGGCCTTGGTTTGGCAGAATGTGTTCCACCCTACAACCTCATTTTTGGAAGCGGTTCCTGGCCACGGTGAGCGAACTCACCTTCTAGTTGATAAATGCTTCGCTAGAGGACAGTGAGGTGCCTAAAGTGGTTAATACTGCGTCCCCCTTAACGAAAACGGGTGGGAACTCTTTTAGGCCGACAAGGCCCTTTTTTAGTCAACCATTTGACAATATTCTTTCTTCACCTCACCATTAAGGTATGCAAGACTTTGGAGGAGATCAGGACATCCCTACAAGTTGGATCGAGAGTTTGGCCCTCGACGAACTCAATATGGAAGAAAGTGGGGTCATCGATCTCCATGGCCATCTCAACCCCGTACATCTCTTAGAAGAATCCTCGATAAATCTCATGAATCAATTGAGAGACCGATTTGAGTTGTATATCTCAAAATTTAATGAATATCGTGGCAATGAGATTTCTGGTGCTCAAATTAAGATTTTTAAAATTTCTAATACTATTAACGATTTTATGCTGTTTCGTCACTCTTTGAGATTGATCTTTGCTCGCAAATCAAACGATCTTATTTCTATAGGATTTCTATCAAACGGCCAAGAATTTAACTCTGTAAATCCAACAGTTCATGGCCCTGGACAGGCCGACTTGCATGAAATTAATGCCCATTTAGGCCCCTTTAACAAAACTTCATGGCGATTTCAAGGCGAAGAAATTGAGATTGATGCTTTAGTTCGCTATTATATTAGTGAATTTGTTAAGCGATCTGCCCGTTAAAAGATCATATAAAATTAATTCCATCACCTAGTTCTTCCCTTTGATTTCTTTTATTATGGCCAAAAAATCTTTGATAAGTAAATTTCAAAGATTCTGTTACTGTAGGTAAAGTTATATTAAATGATTTTTCAGTTTCATCCACATCCAGGTGAAAATGAATATTGGTGCCTCCTTCAAACAAAGAAGTTCTATCCTCTATGATTGGAAAAGGCCAATTATCATTTATTAAAAATTGTTCATTTTCTTTAAAAATTGAACAATAAATTTTAGCGAATTTATAATGAGATATGGCATCTTTAGACGAGATTTGAAAAAGTTCATTACAAATGTTTCGATCAAAACAGGTCTTTACAATCATTGCAACATAATGAATATCAAGGAATCCTAATTTTAAAGAGTTATCACAACTAACTGTTTCCCGATTTTTAATCTTTTTTTGAACTTCTTCAAACCATGTCCAATTATCTGTTCTCAAACTTCGTCCATAAACTTTACAAGTTCTAAAAATAATATAACTCAAGGCCATTTTTTGAAGATAAAATTCTGCTGCCGCTTGAGTTTTTCCATAAACAGTACCTGCTCCTAAAATATCTAAACTGGAATATATTTTTTCCTCTCCCCCAAAAACAAATCCACTAGAGAAATAACAAATTAATGATTTGTATCTTTGGCAAAATTCAGCGACATTAAAAAGTCCGGATGTGTTTAAGGCCCCTGCCAATTTAGCACTTGTTGAACATTCATAAATAGAAGATAATCCCACACAATAAATTGTTATGTCTGGCCTAAATGTAAAAAGTATTAATTGAACTTCATCCTTAGTTAAAACATTACAAGGAATAGCGAGAACTCCAGGTATTCTAATAGGATTACTATAATAAGTTCCAATAACCTTATAATCCTTTTTAAGATATTCTGCTAAATTTGATCCAATGAAGCTAGATACTCCAAAGATAACAATCGTCTTCCCAGAATTTGTTTTGCTTTCTTCCACAGACATATTTATCATTTTACTTAATTATGATCTAAATATCGAGAGGTGTTTGTATTAAAAACCACCCCTGCTCCATTCGGAGCAAGGAGTGGAAAAAAAGGAAAATTGTTTCTATCCAACTAATTTGAGTGCGGCCCGAGGTGCTTGATTGGCCTGTCCAAGAACACTCACCCCCGCTTCTAGTAAAATGGTATTTTTAGTCAAGCTGGCGGTTTCAGAGGCAGCATCAACATCCCTAATCCGAGACTTGGCCGCGCTAAGGTTTTCATCATAAACTGCCAAATTCTGGATAGAAGATGACAATCTATTTTGAGTTGCTCCTAGGCCCGCCCGAATCCCGTTGACTTGAACTAGAGCGTCATCAAGTTTTTTAAGAGACATTTGTGCTCCTTCCTTGGTATTAATACCTTCACCAGACAATCCCAAAAATCCAAGAGTCGTGTTGATATTAGTGCCGTCGTAGCGCAAACGATCCAGTATGGGGTCATTATGAATACCAATTTGAAATTCAAGAATGCCACTTGTGCCATCAAGAAGCTTGATTCCATTGTATTCAACACTCCTAGCAATTCTATCAATTTCTTCCTTGAGTTGTTGAAATTCAATGTCTGTAAATCCACGTTCTGTATCCCCTACTGTATCCGACGCTGCTTGGATGGCAAGTTCCCGTAATCTAATAACAATGTTTGAAACCTCATTAAGCCCTCCTTCTGCTGTCTGGATTAAGGCAATAGCATCATTAGCATTTCTTTTTGCTTGCCTATTACCCCTGATCTGCGCTCTCAGGTTTTCACTAATGGCCAAACCTGCTGCATCATCTCCTGCACGAGTGATTCTTTCACCCGAAGAAAGTTTCCTCAAACTACTTTGTAAATCCCTATTCGTCCGGGCTATCCACTTTTGTGCCGAAAGAGATGAAACATTCGTATTAATTCTCAATCCCATGACTAATCTCCTTTCATAACTTATACCTCCTGTAAATTCTGTCTAACATCATGTTAAACAATGGTTAATAATAAAAACTTGCTCTCTTGTTCCTTTGATAGAACAACTCCCTTTTTTGTCTGAACAAGTTCAATTGACTATTGCAGGTTAATCAACTGTGCTTTTACAATCCTCCTAAATCCTTTTAAGTACCTGCTGCTGATTGAATTAAATTCAATGCACCAGAAGTAGAAATGTTCGCTTGAGACAAAACTGAAATACCTGCATTCATGAGAATATTACTTCTCGTTAGCTCTGCTGTTTCAGCAGCTACATCAGTATCCCGAACGCGTGAATTGGCCGCCGAAAGGTTTTCTACACTCACAGCAATAGTATTTACTGTTGATTGCAGACGATTTTGAAGAGCACCAAAATCGGCCCTAATTCCAGAAACAGAAATAACTGCCTGATCAATAGCAGACAAAGAGTTCTGTGCTGAAATTTTATCAGCAACGGATGCCAAATTAAGCCCAAGTGCCGCCACATTAATATCCGCACTGGAGGCATCAAAAGTTAATCGATCGCTAATAGGATCATTTCGAGTGCCAATCTGCACATCAAAAACTGCTCCTGTACCATTTAGGAGTGGAACTCCGTTAAATTCGGTAGAATTAGCAATACGATCGACTTCAGAGGTAAGTTGCTCAAACTCAACATTGAGAAACTTCCTTTCCCGAAGGCCAATGGTGTCAGATGCTGCCTGGACTGCAAGTTCTCTGAGGCGAATGAGAATATTCGATACTTCAGAGAGGCTACCCTCAGCAATTTGAACCAAAGAAATGCCATCTTCTGCGTTCCTTTCGGCCTGTTTAAGGCCACGGATTTGGGCCTTTAAATTCTCCGAAATGGCCAGGCCGGCGGCATCATCTCCGGCCCTATTAATCCTTTGCCCTGAAGATAACTTCTCTAGCGCTTTATCCATCGCTAAGCGCGTGCCTCTTAGATTCCTCTGGGCATTGAGGGAGGCCACATTGGTGTTAATTCGAAGTCCCATTTTATCCTCCTTGATAGTGGGCCCACTGAGACTCTTTCACAGTGGCAAATTTTTGGGTTTGTAAGCTATCCCAAAAATTCCTTCTGCTTACTCATCGCCACAAAGTTGAAGGCCCTTAATCAACTTGAGGATAAATACCTCAATGAGGTCATTTTGAACTCTCAAAACTGGACTTTTTATATCGAATTATGAAAAAATGTTAAGAGAATTGAATACAAAAAAGAGAATCATTTGAGTAGGAAATTTTTTAAATGGCCTCAACGAGCTTTAGGATAAAAATTTATGGGTTGATTAACTTCAACCACACCCCCTCCAGAAGGTTGTGGAAATCGAATTCCTTTCAATACTCTGACCACGCAACTTTTCACATTATTGGAAAGGCTAGAAACACTTGAAATACCCGCCTTAGAAACATGCCCACTGGCACCAATGACAAAATTCAAACGCACAACACCACCAGATGACTCCGGTGCTTGGCCTAATTCGCTTTGATAGCAATAACGAAACTTAGGAATATTATCAATCAATATTTTTCTAATAATATCAGGCGACATCCCTCCTAAAATGACTGTTTTATAAGGAAGCCCAGCAGTGTATATTTTACTTTTATCTACCAAACCACTCACTCCACCTTGTGTGTCCAGAGTCCCCCTGGCCGCTCCTGCAATATTACCTACACGAGTACTTACGCTGGCCGTTCTCGCAGTTGCACTTCGACCTGCTTCTGCCAAAGAAGAATTTCCAATATTTGAGACAGTTCCTCGGCTGCTTACAGCACCACGAACTCCACCTCCCTTTTTCACCAAACTGCTAACTGTACTTGCAAAATTAAAAGATTTATAAGTCTCTACTGCTCCTTTTGAGGGGGCCACTTGTTTGCGTTTTACAGGATTAGGATTCGTGCGTGGTTTTCCACTTGCCTTTTTATTACTGGCCTTTCGCCTAACTCGAGTAACTTTATTGGGAGGCCCTTTCTTAGGAAGCGCTTTTCTTACCTTTGCAGGTTTTTTGGGAGCAGGTTTTTTCACTGCAACTTTGCGTTTTGGTGGTTCCACTTTTTTAATCTTTTTAGGCGGTTGGGGAGGTTTTGGTTTTTCAACCTTTTTAGCACTAATAGGTGTTTTTTTCTTTGGTTTTGGTTTCGGCTTAGGTTTTTCTACTATTTTAGGAGTTGGCCTAGGTTTCTTTTTGATAATTTTTTTCCTTTTATATAAAATAGTAGCAATTCTTTCCGGTGCTTTTTCCTCTTCTTCTTTTTTATCTACAACATAAGAACTCATAGCAATCATAAAGGGAAAAGCAAATAAAAATATTAAGGCCAAATATTTTTTAAACTCGGGGTCTCGTCTTATTAAAGGTGCCCGTTTAACTTTAGGAGGTGCTTCTGTCTCTCTCACAAAAATTTGCATATTTTGTTTAGAAAAACAAATAATTTCATCACTTTGCAGACAAAAAGAAGACCCGCCTTTTCGATCTTCTTCTCCAAAAGATTTAAATTCAAAACCATGTGGAGTGTGAACAAATACATCTCCATTTTTGATTTCAACCAGTGGCATTTTCTGACTTTTGTCAAGATAGGGAAATTCTATTTCACTAGATGATGGCCTTTTGCTGACTAAGTTATAAATTCCATTTTTTTCAGGAATATAATCAATTGATTGGATAAGATTTTTAAAAATAATAATGACTTCAACTGCGTTTTTCCCTACTTGATAATTAAATATAGGATACAAAGTTTCAACATCTTCAAAGATATATTCACTAAATTCAGCGCGTGGGTCTTTAGCAAGAGGATATTCAATAACAGGAACATCCTCTGAAACACCGCCTTGCGCGGCAGCGCTCGGAAGTCGAGCTATTGGTGGACTAGAGGGACTTTTAGTGGGAGCACTTTTAGAAACATGAGGAGAAGATATAGAAGACGGCCTCCCAGGAAGAACCGGAGCAGGCCTTTGAGTTGGATGATAAGGCCTTTCCAAAATTTCCAATGGTGCTCTGATAGGAGGAGGTAACGGGTTAGATGTATCTTGAGGCCTAATTCCAAATTCAATATTACCAAAAGATATAGTTTCTCCTCCATTTAGTATTTTAGTTACAATTTTTTGGCCATTAATTCTAGTTCCCAAAGTAGAATTCATATCATAAATTTTAAACTTGCCTTCAGAAACTATCTCTACGACAGCATGGATAGGTGATATTCCTTGGAAAGGAATAAGAATATCACAAATCTGAGAACTTCCTATAAGAACACGCTTTTTTAATATTGAGCAGCTTTCAAAATTTATTGAAGACCTCGTGTAAATTTCGTAAATTGCTGATTTTTTTTGCTTAATAAGATTCACAACCCCTCCCTAGGTCGCTATTAAATTTCAACGAATCCTCTCTATTCCTTTTTTGATTTCAGGATTAAAATTCTTTCTGTAAGGAAGTCTATTTTTATATTTAAAACGATTGCCTCTACTCACTGACAATGCATCAGGAAGTCCTCTTTCTCCATCAATAGTTAAATCTTCAAAGTCGAATTTTTGATATTTGCGATATTTATAAATTGTTCTGCCTTTCTTGAATGATCCTCGTTCTTGTGCCTGCATATCTAAGCACAAAATTATAAAAACAAAAAATATATAAATTTTCATGCTCAATCCCATTTATTCTCCTATAAAATTTTTAACTCTTTCATAATAATCTTGTTCTTCTTTGTTATTCGATTTATCTACATCATCCCAAACATCTTCGGCCTTTTCCTTCTGGCCATGTAAATAAAGTGCCATAGTATAATTGAGACCAATTCGGGGATATTCATAATAATCGTCATCTATTCTTGAATAAAAGTTAATCGCCACTTGATAATCTCCGTTGATCAAATGTAAATAACCCAGTGTGGCCAATACATCCACATCGTTTTTATCTTTGTTGAGTAGAGAACTAAAAATATTTTTTGCTTTATTAAAGAATCCATATTTTGTATACAAATTTCCCAAATTAAATAAAGGAGTTCTTGCAAAAGGATTTATTTTCCTGGCCTTTTCATAAGCTAATAAGGCCTTTTGGTCTTCACCGTCCATCTGATAAATAACTCCCAAATTATTTATGGGAGGAGAATATTTTGGTGCCAAACTTTTTGACTTATTGTAAGCAATCAATGCTTTACGCTTATTGCCTTCAAGAAGCCTACAAGTTCCCATGTGATTCCAATAAACAGGATGTTTTTTATGAGTGCGATATAATTTTTTAAATATTTTACCTGCCTTTGAAAATTTCTTTCTATAACAAAAACTTAGGCCTTGATCAATAAAATTTTTGGAATCTTCAAGATTGCTCAGCCCCTTATCCATCGATCTGTGTGCCGATTCATTACTTAGAATTCCTGTTTCAGTAAATCCTGTATTTAAAAAATCGTCTCCTTTGGAAAATTTTTTGAGAGGAGGAGAAATAAAATCCTTATCTTTAAAATTGCCTATACTATTTTTGGAAGAAGCACAAGAAGCTAAAAAGGCCAATATATTAAAAATCAATAAATAGTAAAACATTTTTTTCATCTCTGGCCTTCTCTATCCATAATAATGCCCTTATTTTTGGGAGCAAAATATGGCCTAATAGGTAAGGCCTTTTTGGCCAAAAACCTATAGTTCAAAGGAGTTAAAATGTTGTCCTTGAGAATAGCACTTCTTCCCTTAGATAAATAATTATTGACTTGATTAAAAAGCGGCCTTGTTACCTGCTGCATATCTTTTTTAAATGAGGCAATATATTCTTGAGGTTTTCCTGGTGGAGTAAAATTTTTAATTTCATTGGCCAAATATTCGTGGGAAGATATCCATATATCATAGGTTTCCACTATGCCTTTCCCCGAGCCAACTTTGAGAACACTAGAGCCGAGGCCAATCATTCTATCAAGCAATCTAAATTTGTTCTGCAAACTGGCCTTAAATCTATCTTCTGGATAGATTAATTTTGAATTTTTTAATTGCTTAAAAGCAACACGAAGATTTCTTAACTCTATTTCAGCAACAGCATCTAAAGATTCTAAAGGAATACGATTCCTCCTTGAAGTAGATTTTCTATAAAGATTAATAACTTTACTTTCAGTAGTCTGTGCAAGATTTTGGCCACCTTCTTCAGCATAGGCCTGGGCCAATAAAGAATTCATAAAAATCAAATAGGGCCAATTTTTAGAATCTGATTCAAGTTCATTTAAAACTGATGCGTACTCTCTCCACCTTTTAACCTTAATAAGCTCTTTAGCATAATCGAGTAATGATTCAGATATTAAACTTTTTTGGATCCCACACTTTTTCCCTTTTTTAATAATATTCATTACTCTATTTAATTTTCCTTCGGCCAAATTTAACACCACCAAATTCTTAAAAATAATGGGCCTATTTTTGGATCTGAGTCGGCAAAATCTTTCCATCATACTATCATATAATTGAGACGCTCTTTCATAATCCCCCTGATTAGACATATTAGAGGCCATAAGAATAAAAGAATCTTGAAATTTAATAATGTCTTTATTATTCATCATATTCAAAGCTTTCATCCCCCAAAAGTGCGAATGTCTCACATCATCAATCTCATACATAATAATTGCAATGTTATAAGCAGCATTTTTTCTGGCCTCAGGAGAACTTCTTTTGCTTTCATAAATATTTTTATAGCCTTTTAATCTTTTATTTTTAGAACTTATTTTTTCAACACTATCAAACTGCATCTTTAAAAATAAAAGCTTTAATCTTTCTACAACTTTCTTACTAACTTTAAACTCTCGATCATTAATTTTATCTACCCATCGTTTAATTCCCTCTCTATCATTCTTCTTGACATAAAAGTCAATAATTTTTGCTAGCATAACTTCTTGTTTTGAAAAAGAATCAGGAAAATTATTTTTAAACTTAGATAAAACTTCTTCGGCCTTACGAACTTCGCCCTTGCCCATATAAAGAGAAAATAAATGTTGATAAATTTTAAAGGCGCGTTTATCTCTTGGATTTTTAGAAAGGTAGAGATAATAAGATTTAGTAAGGTATTGATTTTTAGTGGCCTTGCTTATTCCTTTCTTACCCAAACTTGCCAACATTCCATTTAAGGCCAAATTAGAAATTTTATTATCTCCGGCCTTTGTTGCGCTTGAATGTGCTAATTCATAAGCACGAATGGCCTGGTTATACTTCTTCGCAGCATATAGCGTTTCTGCGATATGAAATTGCGCTTTATATCCATCTTTTTTGTCCAATGCCGATTGAATTTTAAAATACTCAACTGTATATTGACTTTTTTGATTTAAAGTTTGTTTTTGCTTACGATATCTTTTAGAAGCAACTTGCCTTTGAAGCAAACCTGACATCCTAGCAACCTGATAACGCAAAATCTCCAAACCATCTTTGTTAAGATACCCATCTTGATAGAACTTTAGTAATCTTTTTGAAGTAGCAAGATGCTTTTTAGTTTTTCCAAATTTTTCATAGAGGGCCAACAACTCAAGGTCTATATTCGCTTTTGTTTCATTACCTCTTGAATATTTTCTGGCCCCCAAAAACATTCTTTCGGCAGCTACGATCTTGCCCTGGCCTTGTAAGTGCCTTCCTACCTCAAGCAATCCTTCTGAAACATCTTTACCTCTGCTTCGATATAGCTTGGCCACTTTTTCAATATTTTTACTTTCAGAATAAAAGAAGGCCAAATCTCTTTCAGTTAAACTCCTCATATCCACATACCTAGAATCTTTACTCAATTCATGAACTTGACTCATAAGATTGATCGCTTTGTTTTTCTGCTTTGTGTAGAAATAACTCCAGGCCAAATTATAGGCCTCTTTAGTCCAATTTTTTTGCTTCCTATTTTTGAGTGCATCCCTATAAAGCGGAATGGCCTTTCTATAAGATCGTTTTCCGTAGTATATTCCTGCCAATGCCAATTTTGATTTCATCGCTGTAGATGAATTTCTAGGAGAAGTTCTAATGGCCTTTTGGAAAAGATTTCTCGCTTTATCATTGCGCTTTTGAAATTCCTGTGCATTTATTGCAAGCATATAATAAATTTTTCCCCGTTCTTTAATATTTTTAAATTTTCTTAAAACAAGGCGTCCAATTTTTTCTGCCTCAAGAAAATATTTGTTTGACTGTCTATGGATATTCTTTTTACTCCTCCTTCTTCTCTGCTTTAAATTTAATTTTAGATGCTGACTTACTTCTCTATCTCGAATTAATCTGGCCTTTTCCAAATAAAGTTCAGCTAATCTCATTACTAATTGTGGATCTCGCCCTCTAAGCTGACGATTGAGTCGCTTAATTTCAAGTAATTCTTTGTCGATAATTTTAATGATTTTACTTCTTCTTTGATCGACATTAGCATTAATTCCTAATGATAAAACTATCAATGCCAAAAAGATAAACAAATGTATAATATTTTTTCGATATTTCATAATCTTTTAACTACACTCTGATTTTAAAGAAAATACATAATCCCCAAGTTCATCGGCCCAAAATTCTTCGTCAAAAGTCCAGAAATATTGTTTTTCATTCCTTTTGAGATACTTTATATCACCACGCTTTTCTTTTTTAGTATCACTCAAATCGTAAGTTGCCTCTTTTTCCCTTCCTAGAATTTCTAAATTAATGTAAGACATTCCTTCAAAAGTATTTCTAATTTGATCTCTATAAAGATGGATGCCTTTTCTCACATAAGCGCCTACTAAATTTCTTTGAATTAGCAAAGTATCTTTTAAATTTGCTGTAAAAATTCTTTTCGCTTTTCCACGGGAAAGAGATTTCAATAATGCTATTTCTTTTTTTCCTTTATTGAGACTATCACTGATTTCAACATAAGCGGGGTCTTTGGTAATATTCCCTAAAATCCTATTGATCAGTCTGTTACCCGATCTTTTTCCATTTTTATAGGATTTGGCCAACAAATAGTAAAATCTGTAATTTTTTCTGTGTTTATTCAAAAAAGACTCCAATCCTGAAAATCCGCGTTTGTATTCCTTATAAAAATCATTCACCGCTTTTTGAGCATCGTTCCAGAGACAAAGTTCCATATAACTTAGCGCTTTAAGTACTTCAATTTCCGGATTAAACATTGATTTCAAAACAGGGGCCTTATAAGTAACCAGTTTTCCCAATGCTCTATTATAATCCTTTTGATAAAAGCTATTCCAGGCCTCTTCAAACAGCATTTCTGGCCAAATAAAACTGTCTTTAGGCAAATCCAAATAGCTCAAATTTGCCCTATTGTACTTTCCAGAGGCAAATTGAATTCTGGCAATTCCAATTGAACAATAATCCCTGTTAATGGCCAACTGGCGTAGCTGATTTTCGTCTTTTACTCTCCTCATTCTTCTTTTAGTTTCTCTAACACAAGTTTTGTAACTTGAAATGGCCGAGCGGTATTTTTTTTGAAATCCAAAAATACTGGCCTCTAAAAAAAGAGCAAACGGTTTAATAGGGTGATTTCTAGGAATAGTACCGTTAAGTGCTTTCAAAGAATTTCCATACTGGCCAATGCGAAAATATTTTTTAGCGGTTATATAACGAATTACTGGAGAGGATGAACGGGTCAAAATTTCCACAGGGAAAACTTCAAATTGTCTGACACCAACATGGTTGACTACCTTATCTACAACTCTATCAAGTCTTCTCGATCTAGAATTTTGAGTTCGGGCCAAATATTCCTTAATATAAGGTATAGAAACATAATAAAGTCCTGAATTTGTAAGGTATTTGGCAACTCTCAAATAATTTTTTACATTGCCCCTGCTTCGCTTTAATGTAGACCAAGCTTTATTGACACTGGCCCAACACGGTATTTCCGCAAAAAATAAAGCTACTAATAGAATAATTTTCATTATTTTCCTAAAAGCTATACCCTAGAGAAAGACCGACATCCCAATTGTCATTCCATTCTTTTTGGCCATCTGGGCCTTCAGCTTGATAATGAACAGTTGTTAAATCTGCTCTTACTTCCCAATTTTTGCTTAAAAAGATTTTAAGAGCAGTATCCCAAATAAGGCCGGTATGACTTTCTGATGTATCTGGCCTTATAGTATTTGCCAGAAAACCTTGACGATTATGTTTATCTTGTAAGCTCACAAACCCAACTCCAAGCATCCAATCGGCGTAAATAATTTGATTAAATGTATTAATTTTGGCGTAGAAAGGAGACCATAACAACATTGCTCCCCTATAACTCTCCAATATACGGCGAAAAGGAATAGCTCTTCTTTTTACACTTTCAAAAGTATCATCTTCTTTGCCTTTATGCACAGTGTATAATCCTTCCAATCCCCATTCTTCTAAGAAAAAATATCCTCCTCTCACTTGAAAAAAATTTGAATCAGTAAAGGCACCACTGGTTGATATTCCAGCACCAGCATTGACATATACCTTACCCCTTTTTCTATACTTTCTATTTTGAAGAACAAAAACTTCTTTATCGGAATCAAGCCAAGAAAAACTGTAAGTGTCTCCTTCAGCGGAAAAAGTTAAACGCCCTGTAAAAGAAAAAATTAAAATGAAAAAAATTTTTGGGAAAAAATTTTTAACCATATTTCATCTCGCTTTTTGGCCAAATCAAGGCCCTTTTCTTAGGCCGAGTTTGTTTCTATGTTAGTGCACATCCTTATTCTAACACAGGCCCTAATAAGCATTAAAAAGGTTTATCTAGGATGGCACAAATTTCCGTACGAACAAGTTGGGCAAAAAACTTCATTTTTTTTCTCTAGTGAATCAAGTTTTTTCCATTCACTATAAAGAGATTTTGAAATTTCTAAAAAAGAAGATTCTTTTACTTTTTTATGTTTTTTATCTACGAAACATAAAACTAATTTAATTTTTTTATTAAAGTCAATTTTATCCAGTTGATAAAATCCGTAAGCATAACTCATCAACTGAAACCAGTAACCAGGATTTTTTATCGGAGATATAGCACCTGTTTTAAAATCCCATATTTCAGATACTTGTTTATTATTATTGAGTAACACAAGATCAGGTTTTCCACTTATCATAAAATTAAAAAAAGGAAACCTTATTTCTTCTTCGGATACAAATTGATGAGTTTTATTGTACAGTTTGAGTTCATCCAAGGCCCAAGCAACGGCCTGATTGTCTCTTTTTTCTTTTAAACCGTTTTGCTTTTTAAAATTATTTCTTAAAGAAAATGAAATTGAATTGTGAATGAGTTCTCCTCTTGCACCAGACGATAGGCCTTTATTTTTTTCTGTGGAAATATAACCTTGATAGTTTTTTTGTGTTTTTTCTAAATCTGAAATTTCTAATATGTTTTTGAAATAAAATTTTCTTGGACATTCAGTAAGAAGTAACAATTTCGTCACTGATAATTTCGGTAAAATAATCATTTTATTTTGTTTTAATTTTGATTTCAAATAAAGGCCCAAAGAATCACGATGAAATAAAGGTGGTAAATTCTCTTGTTGGGAAATATTTTTATTCTCCCAATCCTTCGTAATCTCAATTTTTTCTAAATGAATTAAACTTGATAAGTTGTTTTCTTTCTCCCAGAAACGGATTTCTTCAATCCAACTATTCTTAACAGATTGAGGAAGTTGATTTAATTTTATATCAAACCAAGTTAATTCCATTTTTGCTCTGGTACAAGCAACATAAAATAAACGCCTGCTTTCTGCATTTTCTTTTTCCTTATTAATGAGTATTTCATAAATATATTCTGGAGATTTGTAAAATATATTTTCCTCAGTTCCTTTTTTCCATTTAAAACTTAAAGGCCTTTGGCCAAACGGAGGAGAATGAGAATAAGTGCGTCCATTAGTATGTATGCCCGCCAATATGACATGATCAAATTCCAGGCCTTTGGATGCATGCACTGTCATAATTCTAATTCTCTCAAATTCTGTACCAAAACGAATTTCCACTGAATACTTGCGTTTAAATAATTTAATATCCTTTAAAATATTTAAAATGTTATCATCACTGATTGCACAAAATGAATAAATGAGATTTAAATTATTTTCATAATTTGAATTGTGAATACCAAGTTCAAACAGTAATTTTTTAAAGGCCTCCCACAATCCAAGTATTGGTACATTTATATAAAAATCTTCAAATTGCGTGTTTGTTTCATTCTTTGTATCTCCTTTCAATATTTCAATAATTATTTTGCCTAATTGAATACATTTTGATTTCGCCTTATCAAAATCTTTACTAACAAAAGGAGAAAGAAGATTGAAATAGAAATATAAAAGGGGGTCTTCTTCTAATTTAACTTTTACTTGACATGTAAAAGAAATTTTTTTCTGAATCAAGAGAGGAAGTAAAAACTTCAATGGCATCAATTGTTTATAAAGAATACAGAGATTTAAAATTCCATTTCTTAATTTTTTTTCAATAAATTTGAAAATTTCTCTAGCTTCAATCCAATTTAATTCTTCTGCATTTAGCCTCTTAATATTACTTGCGGAAATATTTATATCATATTTATTTATATATCCAGACAAATCATATTTGGGATATTTCTGAGGTTTAGAAAAATGTTTATTTTCTTCACCAGCTTGAGAAAAAATGTCTTCAAACATTGAGTTATTAAATTGTATAATCTCTTTGCATGATCTGTAGTTATAATTCAAACTTAAATTTTTGCTCGCTTTATTTGAATAACTTTTAAATACATTTAACTCTCCTCCTCTAAATCCATAAATTGCTTGTTTCATATCTCCAACACAAAAAAGTTTGGAATAGTCTTCTCTCAAAATTTTACTAAGGATTTTAAATTGAATTTTAGAGGTATCTTGAAACTCATCAACAATAAAATATTTATATTGTTGATGAATTTTGGTACACACATATTTATCTCTCAGTCCTGAAAAAACAAAATATTCTAAATCAGAAAATGTTAATCCGGATACAGTATGATAATTTTTTTCAATAAAACAATATAAATCCTTGATTGTTTTGGCCCAAATATAAAAATATGTAGATTCATTCTCTACATAAGCAATTAAATCATCTCTATAAGATTTAACAAATTCTCTTATTTTTTTGGCCTTCTGATAAAAGCTATAAATATCGGATGGAACTTTCGATTTAGACACTTGAGGCATTCTTCCAAATTGGTTAAAGATTTTTTCTAATTCAAAAATTGCTGTGTATGACTTAAAATCGACCTTTTTAATTTCTTGAAACAACAAATCTCCACGAATCGACCAACTAGGTTTTTTCTTTTGTTCAAAATTTTCAAAATCTGGCCATCTCTCTTGAATATCTTGAACTCCAAGCAGCAAAAAAAAATTCTTCACCATGTTTTCATTAAAATTCTGGTTTACTTTCTCTATATCCAATTCTCTCCATAAAATTCTTATTTCTGGAGTGGAAAAAATGTTCATAAGAGCAGAATGGAGAAAACTACGATTTAATATCAAAACTTCTTTGACATTTCTATCTATGCTCTTTTCTTTTAAAACAAACCATTTTTCAAATAAAATTTTAATTTTATCTTTAAATTCAATACTGCCAATAATCTCTTGATTGGAATTAACACTAGAAAAATATCCTCTTTGTATTAATTTAAAACAGAATCCATGAATAGTTGTTACAGTTAAAAATTTTAAAGCACGAAAGGACATTTCGGCCTGCCATAATTTTAAGATAGATTTTCCTTCACGGGCCTGAAGAATTTCCATTTCAAACCTATTTTTGATTCTAATAGAAAGTTCCCCAGTAGCCTTATTAGTGAAAGTCATATATACGATTTGAGATAAGTATGATTTTAACGGTGCCTGGTAATTTTCCTGATGTGGAAAAGAATTTTTTTGGAAAAAAGACTGCACTAAAAAGATAGCGTGCTCAACTAAAACGAAAGTTTTTCCGGAGCCTGCGCCTGCACTTAAAAGAATGCCTCCTTCATGCTCTATGGCCGGCCTTTGCTCATCATTAGGTGTTTTGAGTTGAGTCAATTTCATCTATACCTCTCGTACAACTCATATTGACAGAACACCATTTGCAAACTTCAACATTTCTAGGCCTAGCATAAAAATTTTCTTCTTTTTGAAGTTTATTCCAATATTCTGTTAGGGAACTGTTAAATAAATTTATATGTTCTTCCAAATTCTCTTGAAAAAATCTTATATTTGCACAACACATAAATTTTAATTCTTGTAAAATGTTTTTTAAATCTTCGCTATTCGCATAAATAAGTGACTCTTCAGGAGACATAAGATTGACATAACCGAAAAAAATCTGTCCTCTTTGAACTTTGTTCAACAAATTTAAATAAAACCAAATTTGTATTTTTTCTTTCTCTTCAAAACTTTTTAAAGAAGGAATTGAGAAATTAGACCTTTTAAAATCTAATATCCCAATTCCAATTTTATTACCGCGAAATATACAATCAACAGTTCCATTTATTTGATTTCCCAGTTTGACCTCAAATTCAAAATATCCTTCCGGGTCAACACTATAAAGTTTTTGCAATTCTATAATTGCTTGTTTTGTGAAAGAAATAACTTCCAGGCCATAATTTTTATAATCCAGTTCCACAAGACTTTTATTTGATTCTTTAGAAAAATGATCTATAGTATCCCAACAAAGTTTAGAATGAGTATCATAAGAAAAATCTTTATTATTATTGAGCAAATACTGATGAATAACTTTATGTTGAATTTCACCCAACTCTGAAACACTCAGCGTATTAGACAATTGGTCGTTTCTAGGTATTGGGTTTAAAATTGAAAAATAAAATTTTCGAGGACAATCCAAATATAACTGCAACTTGCTAGGAGTCAAAGAATAGTTTTTCTTTGCCATTTGTCTTTCATCAAGTTGAATCAATTTGGATAAAGGGCCTATTATTTTTTCTGATCTTTTAATTTTGTCATTCTTATAAATTTTAACTTTATTGTGTTCATTAAATTCTCGCCAAATTTCATTCCACAACATATTTCGTTCTATCAATCCTTCTTCAATAAATAATATTGAATTATCGGAAGATAAAAATTCTAAAATTTGAGACTTGATAAATTCAAAATTTAACGCCGAATTTTTCACTGGGCCTAAAGAAGTGAGAATTTGATTTGCTTTTTCGCCATATTCATCATCAATTAAACTTAATTGGGAATAATTACTTGTTACGCAAAAGATTCCTTCTTTTTTTAAACTGAAACTCCATAACCCCTCTATTCCTTGTATTATACTAGAACAATTTTCTTGAGAACAGGGAACATGATAAACTTTAGGCAACCTAAGTTTAATGACCTCTTCAATAATATGAAAATCGGCCTCGTAAATACGATGATTAACTTCAGATAAATCCTTCCAGGCAGTAACTGTTTTTTTATACTCACTCAAAATCTTAAATCTTCTAAAATCCTGGACTTGAATAACAGCTAGTATTTTTTGATCAATTGTTTCGATAAAACTATCAATAGAAATACCGTTTTCTAAAGTATTCAATATCATATCTTTCAATTCTCTACTAATAGAATTCATTACAATTTTTAAAAACTCTGAAGGAATTTTAAACCATGCGTCCTTCTCTGAAACTTCGCATAATTCAGCATAATTGGGATTCATTGTGCCTAAGAAAACTTGTTTATCATTCCGTTTATAAGGCAAACCATTGTAAAACTCTGACATGCGGCCTTTGGGAAAAATAGAATAATGTAATGAAGGCCTCATTTTTGGATGATCATTTTTTAATAAATCAATAATGTCACTATCCTCATTAATAATCCACTTAACCCAATCCGTATTTTTTGCCTTTTTCAAAATTTCACTCGGAACTGCAATATAAACATCGCACTTACTTGCTAGAGAGTTAATGAAATCAATTTTACCTGCTGATAAATATGAAAATCCCAGGAGTAAAAATTGTTTTTTTCTGACAAGTGGTAGTTCTGGCAAGTTTTGAATCATGCGGGCCACAACCCCATAGATATAGTGCTCATCACAAATTTCTTTTTGTTCCATATAAGTCATAAACCATTTCATGATTGTAGCTATTTGTTCATCGTATTCCTTTAAAACCTCATTAAATAGCGACATTTCTAAACTCACCGATCTTAAATCCAAAACTGATTGAAATGCCCTAAAAAAAGTGCTTATTGGCAAACTATTGAATTTGACCTTCCATACAGCACCCAATTCCAACATTAAATCCGATTTTTTATAGGACTTTAGATCAAGTTTGATCTCTCGTTTGAAATATTCCAAAAAATTGGAAATAGATAAAATTTTAATTTCAAATGGGTATCCCTTGGAAATTCTTGCCCTAACGCTGTCTGCTATCACAGTATCGGGACAAATAATTTCAAATTCATCTTCCAGGAAGGAAAATTGCAAGAGGTCTTCTTGTGATTGATAACTGATAATCTTTTTCATGAATTCTAATCATGTTTTAATCTGAAAAAATCCCAGTTGAATACCTCTTTTTGAGGGGACCAAAGTATTCTTTTCAGAATTTCCGATTCTCTGTAAATGCCACAAAAATTTTCCGCGCCAGGGCCAAACACCCATGCTGAGGACAATAAAGAACTTTTACGAAAAACTACATTTTTTCCATTTTTTAGAAAATTGGCCCATCCCGTTCCCTGCTTGGGAAATTCAAAGAGTAGTGATGAGGTTGTCGTTAATAAAACCGTTGTATTGTTTTTCTCTGAATGGCCTTTTATAAATTTAACAATCTTAGAAACTTCGTCAAGTATTTGCCATGCTTTTGCAAAATCTCCGGCCTTTAAGGCCTTATAAAATGTAAAATCTCTGACAATAAGCAAGCGAGGATTTTTTATTTTAGAAAAAGTATTCCAAAGAATACGCACATTGCTTAATAATCCACTAAAACACTGATTGGACTGGCATGCTTTGTCATAAAAAATGCCAGGTTTGAGAGAAACCTTTTCCTGATAGTGAAACAATTTTCCCGACTTGTCTCTCCGCGGTTTGGGTTCCATTTTCCACAATGTGACATTATCAAAAAAATTTTCTTTTGCTGGACAGCTAAAATATTGCCCCAAGGAATATTGTCTGGAATCAATATTTTCGACAATCCCCACTTGAAATTGAGTCTGTTTCAATATTTTCCAGATGGGTTGATGGTTTAAATCCGAACAATTTCCAACGATGTCTCGATTTCCCACCATTTGGGATAAAAATCCACGATCGGGAGGCGGCCTTAAATCAAAATAATTATGCGACCACATTTTTCCCAGACACTGAAATTTCTCCAATTCCGTTTTCTGAACGAGGTCTTCCCGTCCAAATTTAAGTAATGCCAAATGTTCTTCCGAAAGGCCGGCCACTTGAAGCCAAATAATATTGCGGCCTTTCTTACCAAAATTATGAGGCCCTAGATTAAGAGTTTGAACCCTAGAACAAGCACTGAACAACATGAAAATAAAAATGCATGGCCACCAATGGGCCTTGATTATCCGATAATTTGGCCTTGAATTTTTATTAAAAAGGTTCACTTATTCCTGTAATTTTCTTATTCTTAGTCAAAAGGGTAAACCTAAGATAATCTATCTTCAACTGACTCTGGCCAATTAGGAGAGAAGACGGTGGATGTCAATGCAACTCGTGAAATTATGTGGAATGTCCCCGAATGGATGAAAGTCACCATGTATGGCCTAACTATCATAGGATTGGCCATTATGGCAAAGGGTATTTATGACAAACTCACTTTGACAACACGAGGCACAAGTCTTATCCATCTTAAAGCGGTGTTGCCCCGTCCGCTCAATTGGCCTTCATTTTTTCAAACCCTCTTTTTTCAAGGAAAAATTCACCGCAATTTGGAAGTAGGATTCTTTCACAGCATGATCTTTTACGGTTTTGTCGTTTTGTGGATTGCCACCGATGTTGTTGCCATTCACTACGATACACCTTTTAAAATTTTTCAAGGGCCTGTTTATATTATCATTTCCTTTTTGGCCGATTTTGGCGGATTCTTCCTACTCATTGGGTTAGCACTCGCCTACTACAGACGCTATATACGAAGGCCAAATTACTTATCTGCAACTCGGCCGAAACAAGAATTATTTATGTATATTATCCTCTTAGCCCTAGTCATTGTCGGATTTGTTCTGGAAGGAATCCGCATCCTGGGAACGGGCATGCCCCAAGGTGAAAAAATCTATGCTCCCTTTGGATATGCCCTCGCTTTGCTATTTGGGCAATTTGCACTATCAGAAACAACATGGGCCTCTATTTATAGAGGACTTTGGTTTTTCCACATGGCCAATACCGCTCTTTTTATCGCCTCTATCGGACACAGTAAATTTTTCCATATTTTTCTACTTCCCATCCAGGCCCTCATAACTCCCAAGCGCAGAGGAGGCATTCTCGGGCCTATTGATTTTGAAGATGAAAATGCTGAAACTTTTGGACTGGGAAAACTTTCCGAATTTACTCTCAAAAATAGATTGGATATGTTAGCCTGTGTGGAGTGTGGGCGCTGCACTTTGGCCTGTCCGGCCGACGCTTCAGGGAAGCCTCTCGACCCCAAACTTATCATTACCAAGGCCAGAGATTTAATTTTTGAAACTCAAAAGAAAGGTCAAGAAGATGCTGAATTGTGGAATGAGGCCCCTCTTTACTCCCACAATGAATTAGATTCATGCACAACTTGTGGTGCTTGCATCGAAGAGTGCCCGGCAAGTATTGAACACATTGATATTATTATGCAGGCCAAACGATACAAGGCCCTCACTCTGGGACAACTCCCCGCTACGGCCGCCAGTACCATCAATAAAATTAAGGTCAATGGGAATCCCTGGGGAATCAGTCAAGAAGACCGTTTTAACTGGGCCGAAGGCCATAATATTCCAGTGATCACTTCAGAAAGAAAAGTTGAATATCTCTACTATGTTGGGTGTGCTGGGGCCTACGATTCGGCCAACCAAAAAATTGTACGGGATACTATCGCACTCCTCAAGAAAGCAGGCGTGGAATTTGCAGTCATGGGGAAAAATGAAAAATGCAATGGCGACCCTGTTAGGCGCTTTGGCGATGAATATACTTTTTTTGAAATGGCCATTGAAAATATCGCCAACATACGACAGTACCAGTTTGACAAAATAGTAACTCATTGTCCTCACTGTTTACATACTATTGGAAAAGAATATGCTCGGTTTGAAAATGGCAAATTTGAAACCATCCATCATACTGAACTTCTGGCAGAACTCGTTAAAACTGGACGCCTTAAACCTCACAAGGCCCTTCAAAAAGAACTAACTTTTCATGACCCTTGTTATCTCGGCCGTCACCACGGAGAATACGATGCTCCTAGAAAAATTCTAGAATCTATACCAGGAGTTAAAATCCAAGAAATGGAAAAAAGTAAGGATACTTCATTTTGCTGCGGAATGGGTGGAGGCAATATGTGGTACGAATTGCCTGAGGGGGAGTCGATTTCTAGTAACCGTTTGCGCCAAGTGGGTGAAGTGCAAGTTTCTTCCCTGGCGACTTCTTGTCCCTACTGTTTAATTAACTTCAATAGCTCAAAGACGCAAGTCAAGGAAACTGAGGATATTGAAATTGAAGATGTTGCCAGTCTTTTGGCCAAAGCTACTCTTTAAATCTTGTCTTGCAATCCTTCTATTAGGGCCATTGCTTAATATGGTTCTTGCCCAATCTCAAGAATCACCTCCTGGCCTTATTGAAGGATTGCAAATCCTTATGCAATCCCGAAGAGAAAATCGATCCGTCAATTCTATCAATGCTAGAATTTCTCTCAATCGAGAAGAGATAAAATCATCTCAGTTAAATCCAGAATTTTTAAAAAATGTATTTCTTTATACTGAACCCAAATGGCTTAATTATCTAAAGCAAAGTGATTGTTCTTTCCTATCCCTTTTGCATAACAATCTCATCCAAAATGAAACTGGAGAGATAAAAGAAATTCCCTTAATTACCAAATCGGGGAAAAATGTTTTGATACCTAAAAATGAATTTATAAAGAAAACTCTGGAATTTAAATGCTTTAACAATAGTCAAATTGCCAAATTGTTTTCCAGAGAAAATGTAAAATCGACTCTCTCCAAATTTAAATATCATATTCCT
The DNA here is from genome assembly GCA_965243145.1 of Bacteriovoracaceae bacterium. Classification (GTDB taxonomy): domain Bacteria; phylum Bdellovibrionota; class Bacteriovoracia; order Bacteriovoracales; family Bacteriovoracaceae; genus CBDBLK01. The sequence goes on along the minus strand of CBDEUB010000002.1, from coordinate 1,826,774 downwards.
AAAAAACAATCTGAGTGCAAAAAAATTGTTGATGATTGGAAAACAAATGCCTATTTACCTTATCTTTGTCAAATACCACAAGCTATTTCCAGGGGCCGAAAAGCAGAACTTCGTCTCAACAACACAAAAAATTTAAATTTCAAATCATCTCAAAAATTGTCATTTCTAATTAGAAACTATCAATGGTACAATAACAATATAGATTTTTTTAAACGCAACTACTTAAACCATTTATGTCGTGGCCTTGATTCTGTATCTCTTTTTTGTGATCCCTATTTGGCCAAAGATGTTTGGTTCAAAATAGTCAATGGAGAACATCTCCAAGAAAAACTCTTTTACAAATGTAAAAACTTACAACAAAAAAGTATTATAGGCAGAAAAGAACTAGAAAACTGTGCCTCTACAATGAATCAATCTCCAGAAATCTGTACTCATAAAACCGCTTCTGGTTATCCTTCCCTTTTCCCCAGGCCTAATTGTCGCTCAATAAGCATGGCCTTAAATTCGGCAATGTTGAGAACCTCTTATCACGACTGCCCTGCCAATGTTGACAATTTAACTATTACTAATACTCATCGAATTATTCACCATTTCAGGCCACAGAAAATAAATTCTAAACCTTTTCAATGTTTTGGTGAAACTTATTATAGCTTAAATAAACTCAACCAGGCCGCCAAAATGCCCACCTCTTGGCCCCTGCAATTATGCTACCATGACAGGATTCAAGAGAAAAAAGTTTGCCATGATTATATACCTGGAAGGTTGGGGAAAAAACCGGAATCTCTTGGAGAAGAATCCGTTGTAAGCCTTATTATGAAAAAAGTTCGAGGCATGGAAAAAAACGGGCGGTGTGTTTTTATTGAAAAAAGTAAATACAATCCTTCTCTCGTAGATTATAAAAATGGCTGTTTTATTGTTGTTGACACTAAAAAATGTAGCACTTCTTTTTGTCCTAGGAAAATTTTTCTTGACGGAAAAATGAGAAATGATATTACTTATAAAAGAAGTGTTTATTTTCAATATTTCCCCACAAATTATGCCAAAAAGAAATCCAGTGTCTCAAATATGCTCAGTACAAGCTATAATTTAAAAGCAGTCCGCCTCAATAGCTTGACTGAACTTGAAATATTTTTAAAAAATAATAGGCCATCCTTGGCACATGGAATAGGTTGTGCAGAAAATATCTTGCCACAATTTTTTAAGATTCAAGGCCTTAATCAATGTTCTCCCATGCCTTTTATCGTAGACGGGGTTGTTCGCAAAAATAAAAATAGGTTCTTAGTTTTGAGAACGGCCATTGACGACATCCATTCACCTAGGTTGATTCTGTGGGGATTCGTTTTTTCAGCACTTAGCAATTTCAGTAAAATACACTCTTTAAATTTATGGACTTTAAATGGAATTAAAAGTTAAAACTTTATTTGTCTCTATATTCGCTCTCTTGGGCCTAAATCTTCATGCCAGAAGCAAACTTCCCGTTTTAACGACTAAACAAGAAATATCAAATTTACGCTTTATAAGCTCAGATGGAAAATTTACTTATTATCAAAGAAAATCGGGAAACCTTGTTTTATCAACTAATTATAATGTAGAAGAATCTATTAAACTAAGTGAAAATACCCATTTTCAAGTTAAGGCCTCCAATGCCAGAAAATGGATTTTGGCCAGTGCTGATGAAAATTATCAAACGCACTACTCGATGCGCAAGTCTTTAAAAATCTATAAAATTCCTTTTGGCAAAAGTCAATCCCATCTCATTGGCCAAGGATTGGCACCACAACTTCATCTCAATGATGAATGGGCCAGTTGGTTTTCGCCTAAAGAAAGAAAAATTGAATTTTTCAACTTGAACAAAGACGGCCTTAAATTTTTTATCCCTCTTTCCAATACTAGGAATCCCTATTTTGTTCCTGAAGTAGTCATGATCAATAATAATCAAATTCTTTTTACCGATCTAAATAAAGAGGGATTTCCTGGTATTCTCATATTTGAAATAAATTCAAAAAAAACAAAACTTTTCCACAAATTTGAATCCCCTAACATAAAAATTGGCCTTTGCTTAAAAGATGAAAAGATTTATCTCATCCGTCATGGCCTTGACAACATTGAAAAAGCTACAATAATAAGAGAGATCAAATCAGAGAAATTGGATTATACTCAGTCCAAACTTATCTACAATTCTGATAAAAATGATACAGGCCAAATGGTCTGTCAAATATCTGGCCCCTCTATCTTTTTTATTAAAAATATTACTGATCAAGAAGGGAATTTGGCCTACGAAGTGGCCCAACTTAATATTAAAAATAAAGAAGTCAAAATTATAAGTGATGTTTTTTTTGCAACACAACTTTTAGAAATGGACGGCAAACTTCTCCTGCCTCATAATGGAGAATATCGAATCTTATTGGGAAAAAATAATTTGACTCAGTTTGATTTACTAAAAAGTCAGTCCCTTCCTAAAAAAGAGAAAGAGCAAAAGAAATGAAAGATAAATGCTGTTGTTTTTTTATTTTTCTCTTTTCAATCGGCCTTACCTCAGTGAAATCCGCTTATTGGATACCCGAAAAAAAAATGCCCTACGAAATTGAGAGTATTGTGAGAAGTATTCAGTGGGATAATCTCAAAAATGACTTAAAGGAAAATATGCAAAATAATGTCGGGAAGATTGATTTTATGATGAGCAAAGTTCCTGAAAGTGATCTCTATTTCATTTCCAAAACAACAATTTATAAATACCTGCTAGAAAACCGGCCGTCCAGCAAGATATCAAAAAACTTCTACGACTCTAGTCCGTTTCTTGATTTCAAGATTAAAAAGGGAAACATTAAATTGGTTCCCTTCGGTGAATGGTTACTTTCAGTCATTTTGCGTGACCTGAATGAAATTTATCACACGCCCGACTATAAAAAATATTTAAAATCCCGAAAAGACTCCAATTTTACGACACCAAAAACAAACAAAATGGCCAAGCAACTCAACTTGATCGTTCCCTGGTTTGTTTTTTTTCAGGAAAGAAGTATCCAAGAAATTAACTGGGAACTTCAATTCGTTATTGACAAAGTTCTTGTGCAACTCGGGGATCAACTTAAAATATACTGGGAATTAAAAACCGGGGCCAAAATAACTTGGCCCAATCATTTTAAGATCACTTGGTTCAGCTATAAAAAAAGGGAAACACAAACACAAAAAGATTCTTTATCGGAAATTGTCGAAGGCGTAGTCCAAGGTCAAAAATTACAAGAACTTCCGGCCCCTACTGACGATTGGAATATGAGGCCTTCCGATTTCGCATCAAACCTTACTCCTATTTTAAAAAATCAAGAACCCGATCCCCAATACTCTCCCCCTGAAAAACTCCCAGAACCTGTCGATGATTGGATATTTGAATAATCAATAAACATTGCGCTTTCAATAAAGAAAATTTGCATGTTCGACGACTTCTTCAATTTCATCAGCGATTTTTTGCCTTCCATCCTCCTGAAGATGGCCTCTGCGGGCAATCACCACAACAGTGGCCGGATGAACAATCAGTTCCTTGGCGGCATGACAATGATCCGGTGCTTGAGGAAGCCACTCCCCTTCGTGGTAGCCCCGTTCAATTGACTCCAAGTTGAGTTCGGTCATTTCCTCCGATTTGGCCAAGATTCTTTCAAGCAGGGGAGAACAATCTGGATAAATGGCCTGGAAGTCACTAATGATGGGTTTGGCCATATTCATCAAATCCATCCCCATAGTGGCCACTTCATCTTGAGAAGCACCATCCGCAACTTTTTTCACAATTTGGCCAGCGAACTTTTGATAGCGTTCGACTCGTTCTCCTCCAGAAATAGCAGCTTCTTGGCGCTGAGAGTTGGACGCACAAGAAAAGAGAAGGCCAAAAAAGGCCAAAGGTAAAATGATCTGAACCATATTTGCTCCTCGTTGTTTGGTAGTTCAAAAACTTGTTTTATATGTAAAACATTTTTTTGACAGAAGCAACTTTTAAAAATAATGCGCAGAGAAAAAATCGTCGTTTGCCCCCTTTTTCCCGAATTTGCTATAGTGCCACAACGGGGAAGCAAAGGAGGCCCAAGTGCCCCTCGACCATAGGCCTTACCGCGGCACACGCGATTTTTTTCCCGCAGATAAGCGAATACAGGACTTTATTTTCTCCACAATGAGACGAGTAGCGGAGTCTTTCGGGTATGAGGCCTACGATGGCCCTTTGCTGGAAGATGTCGAACTCTACAAGGCCAAATCGGGGGAAGAGCTTATCAATGAGCAAATTTATTCATTTTCGGATCGAGGAGGGCGTCATGTGGCCATACGGCCAGAAATGACTCCCACTCTGGCCAGAATGGTATCTAAGGCCCACCGAGAAATGCCCAGGCCTTTGCGCTGGTATTCCATTCCCAATTTAATGCGATACGAAAGACCCCAGCGCGGCCGGCTGCGAGAGCACTGGCAGTTTAATTGCGATATTTTTGGTGCCGGCAACAATCATGGCGAAATTGAAATTCTCCAAGTGGCCATTGCCCTATTCAACCAATTTGGTGCGACTTCACAACATTTTGAAATATTGCTGAACCACCGTTCTTTGATAGGCCATATTTTTCAAGATATTGTCGGTGCCGACTCGGCCCAAATGTCCCAACTTTATAAAATTGTCGATCGGAGCAAAAAAATTTCCTCCGAAGTTTTGGATAAAATGTTAAGTGAAACGGGCCTAGCAAATGCTTCTTTAGATAAACTGCACCAATATCTCGAATTGAAAAATTTTGATGAACTCCAAGAATACCTCATTGAATACCATCAAAAACCACTCATTGAAGATTTCGCCCACTTTCATTCTCTGTTAAAAGACTTGGGCCTTGACTCCTATGTGAAATATGATCCCAGTGTTGTGCGAGGCCTCGATTATTATACTGGTATTGTTTTTGAAATTTTTGACTGCCATCCCGATAATAAAAGGGCCTTATGTGGTGGGGGAAGTTATGCCCATTTGCTTGAAATTTTCGATGGCCCAGGCCTACCGGGAACTGGTTTCGGATTGGGAGATGTGACGCTTAAAAATTTTCTTGAACTTCACCAATTGCTTCCCAACTTGGAAAGGGCCAATATAGACCTTTTGGTGACTTACCAAGGCCCCCAAATGTTCGCACGGGCCAATGTTATTGCTCAACAATTGCGCCAACAAGGCCTGCATGTCCTCTTTCAACTTGAAACAATCAAAATGGCCAAGGCCTTTTCCATTGCCAGTAAAAGGGGCATTGATTGTGTCCTTTTATTTGGAGAGCGCGAACTCGAAGGAAAAAAATTCCAAATAAAAAATATAAAGGCAAAACAACAACTTGAATTTCAATTTGACGAGACAAGCAATGCCTCCGATTGGGTGATTCAACAAACGCGCACTAGAGATTAAAAATGACTTTAGCAAAAACTTATTCTCCTAAAGAAATTGAAAAAAAATGGTATTCCCTTTGGGAAAAAGGAAAATATTTTAAACCCAGAAAAGGGAAAAAAGAATCGAGTTATTGTATCATTATGCCTCCGCCCAATGTCACGGGACGATTGCACGCAGGACATGCTTTGGATGTCGTCACTCAAGACAGCCTTGTTCGTCTCAAGAGGATGCAAGGCCACAAAACGCTATGGGTTCCGGGAATGGATCATGCGGGCATTGCTACACAAAATGTCGTCGAAAAATTGATTTACCAACAAGAGAAAAAAACTCGTCGAGATTTTACTAGAGGTGAATTTATTGAAAAAATTTGGCAATGGAAAGAAGAATATGGAAATATTATTCACCAACAACAACGCTCTTTAGGTGCTGGCCCCGACTGGGATTATTCGCTTTTTACCATGGATGCAGAGGCCAATCAGGCCGTGCGCAAGGCCTTTGTTGACCTCTATAATGAGGGCCTTATCTACCAAAGCGACTATATCGTCAATTGGGATCCGGTCATTCAATCGGCCATTTCCGATGCCGAAGTTGAGCATAAAGAAATTCGAGGGGCCTTTTATCACATTTTTTACTCGATCAAAGATTACTCTCAAAGGCTGGAGATAGCGACAACCCGTCCCGAGACTCTCTTAGGCGACACCGCCGTTTGTGTCCACCCCAAAGACCCGCGCTATCAACATTTGATCGGCAAAACGGCCATTGTTCCTTTGTGTGAAAGGGAAATTCCCATCATCGCCGATGAATATGTCGATCGCGAAAAGGGAACGGGATGCCTGAAAGTGACACCGGGGCACGATTTCAACGATTTCGAGATTGGGCAGAGACACCAATTGCCCGCCATCAATATCCTCAACAAGGACGGAAGTCTCAACCAGTATGGCCTGAAGTGGGAAGGCCTTGAATGTCAAAAAGCGCGCCCTCAAATTGTCGAGGCCCTAGAGCGACAAAATCTTCTCAAAGAAAAAAAAGAACACACCCACCAAGTTGGCCACGGTGATCGTTCGGGTGCCATCATCCAACCCATGGTTTCCAAGCAATGGTTTTTGGATGTTCAAAAAATGGCAAAGCTGGCCGTCAAAGCGGTCAAAAACGATAAAACTTGTTTTTATCCCAAACGCTGGGAAAACACTTATTTCTCTTGGCTCAAAGAACCCAAAAATTGGTGCCTTTCCCGCCAACTTTGGTGGGGACACAGGATTCCCGTTTACACTTGCCAAAATTGCAAACACCAATGGGCCAGTGAGATGAAACCTGAAAAATGCCCTCAATGTTCCAATACAGAGTGGGAACAAGACCCCGATGTTCTCGACACCTGGTTCAGTTCGGCACTTTGGCCCTTTTCCACGCTGGGATGGCCCAATCAAAACGAGATGAAGGCCAAGGAGTTTGAATCTTTTTATCCTGGCAGTGTTCTCATTACTGGCCACGATATTATATTCTTCTGGGTCGCCAGAATGATGATGATGGGAATAAAATTTATTGGAGAAGTTCCCTTCAAACAAGTTTATATTCATGCCATTGTACGCGATAAATTTGGCCGTAAAATGTCAAAATCCCTCAATAATGGAATCGATCCCCTAGATATGGTCGACCAATACGGTGCTGATGCTTTCCGATTTTCTCTGGCCATTGATTCGGGTTATAACCACGGCCTCAACCTCGATACTTCAAGAATTAGCGGTTATCGAAATTTTATCAATAAAATTTGGAACGCCTTTCGCTTTATTCACCCTTATTTAAAAAAGGCACAAGACCAGCTTCCAAACGAAGGCCAATTGAATGTTCACGAACGCTGGATACTTTCCGAACTCAACACTGTTGTAAAAAATGTCAATCAATCGTTTGATCTCTACCGTTACGATGAAGCATCCGCCGCTATTTATTCGTTTATTTACGACAAATTTTGCAGTTGGTTTATCGAACTTTCAAAGCCCGTCCTCAATGGCCAAGACCAAACTGCCGCAACAGAAAGGGCCACTGTTCTCAAATTCGTGTTCAGGAAATTAGTGGCCCTGCTCCATCCCCTATGTCCGTATATCACTGAAGAACTGTGGTCTTATCTGAAACACAAAGATGAAGACTTGCTTATCGTACACGACTACCCCGAATATGACACAAAACTGGTTTTCTCAAACGAACAACGACAAATGAACTCTTTGGCCGATGTGGTGTCTTCCATTCGCAATTTGCGAGCTTCTGTCAACATTGATTTAAAAAAACAAGTCGAAGTGGAGATTTTTTGTGAAGACGAAGAAGTTGTTTCTTATTTGGAAAAAGACAAATCCTCCATTGCCGTTTTGGCCAGAGCAAAATCGGTGGCCATTTCAAATAAAACGGAACCGCGCCCCTCCAAATCCATTACGGGAGTTACTCCCCGTGCAGAAATTTTCCTTAAATTGGAAGGAAGTATTGATATTGACAACCAAATTGCACGCCTACAAAAAGATTTACAAAAAACGACAAAAGAGTGGGAAAAGTTTAAACTCAAATTGTCCAATCAGAAATTTCTGAATAACGCTAAAGAGTCGGCCATACTTGAGGCCAAATTCAAACTTGAAAATTTAGGCCAAAAAGTTTCTTCTATTAAAGAAACTTTATCGGCACTCATTGGTTCTGTTTAGAAAAAAGAATGGTGTAATAAATAACGGCGTAGGGAAGTGTTATTAAATTGATGAAAGGAATAGAAATAAAGAAGAGAAATATCCCCCCTGACAAACCGTAAGGAATGATAGAGGATTTTATATCTTCAATGCACTCTTTCAATGGAATATTGAGGCGGCCCCAATTGTAATCCAAAAAACTGGCGGCCACTAAAAGTGCTGACAGTGCTATTGAAAGAGGAAACAGAAGCGGTATCCAACTGGTTATAAAGGCCACAAAAGAAAGAAGAAGAACGCAAAGAATTTTTTTAATTTCGTTCAACATCACTTTTTTGATACGGCCCAATGTACGCCAAAAAGAATCGTTTACCGAAAGAGGTGGTTCACCTTTGAGCACTTTTTCAACACGGGCAGAGATAATGTCGTTGAAAGGGCCAGACACCAGGGAAACACACAAAATAAAAGTCCAACTGATAACCAACCAAAAAAGGGCCAACCCCATCCCCATCAAAATGTAATAGGCAAGGCCTGTCCAACTTTGCAAATAAGCTTGTTCCTCGACCCAAACTTTGGCCTGCTTTAAAATGCTGTAAAATGGCCATGTCCAAAGGAGAGCGTAGAAAATGATTCCGATCAACACAGGGCAGAAGGCATAAAGTAAAATGGACTTATCTTTCCTGACAACTCCTAAGACTTCAAAGAAAGATTGCGTCATATTTTTTAGGGATTTCACCAAAACCTCACTTCGATATGGCCCAATTTGCGGGATCGGGAAATTTGAATTGATACAATTCGTCAAAATCCTTTAATTCAGGCCGCGGAGGAATGGCCCTAACCAAAGACTTGAATTGTGGCCAATGCAAAAACTCTTCCAAAAGGGGAGATTCGACCCCCAGTGTTTCGCACCTGTCTATTTTTTCCCTGGCCTTATCGATCATTCCCACCGCCCCTTCGCGGTTTTTATTCAGGTAGTGCAACAATGCCGCGGCCACCTGAATCACTGCCCAATAAGTATTGCGGGCGTGATCCCCGCGATCTTCCATCCAGGGAGTTTCCAGGACTTCGTGACACTCCCAAAATTTTTCCTGGTTGTAGAGCACTATGCCTGGCCTGATTTTCTGCAAATGCTGGTGTCCAAACTGCGTCACTTTACTTTTTACCCCTTTCGGCCGAAATTTGGAGTTTATGAAAATTTGTCGCTATATTCACCGATCCCACTTTTTTTCATGGCCCCGCCTAGGGATTCTCTTAGAAGATAATACCATTGTCGACCCCAACTTGTGTTTTGCCTTGGACTATCAAAGGGAGGGGCGCTACGCCCCTTTTGAGCGGGCCGAAGTGGCCATGCCTAGCAGTCTTTTTCAGTTGCTCAATACGGCCGACAACCCCATCGAACGGCTGCAAGAAGGTTATGCCCTCTATCTTTTTTTTCAAAAAGTGGGCATCAACCACCTGGCCGACGGGGTAGCGGTGAGTTTTCCCTTAGATGACAATGCGGGGGTTGCTTTGCGTTCTCCGCTGGATAAAATTGCCACTTATAGGGATTTTTACGCCCACGAGAGGCATGTCCAAAAGGGATTTGAAAGGCGGGGGAACCCCATTCCCGAGTTATGGTACGAAATTCCCACTTATTATAAAGGTGCGACGGCAGGATTTATTGGCCCCGGCGAAGACATCCTATGGCCCCACTACAGCGATGCCTTGGACTACGAACTGGAATTGGCGGCGGTCATTGGCAAAGACGGGAAAAATATTAAGCGAGAAGATGCCACCCAACACATTTTTGGTTTTACCATCTTAAACGACATTTCGGCCCGGGATATGCAAAAAAGGGAAACCACCATCCGCCTTGGCCCAGCAAAGGGTAAAGACTTTTGTTCCGTCATTGGCCCAGTGATCACTACTATGGACGAATTTGACTTCCAAGAACCCAATCTTTTAATGACGGCGAAAATCAACGGAGAGGAATGGTCGCGCGCCCACAGCGGTGAAGCGCATTTTAGTTTTGCCCAAATGATGGCCCACGCCTCTATGGACGAATGGCTTTTACCCGGCGACTTGCTCGGCTCCGGCACAGTGGGCACAGGTTGCGGTGTCGAACTCGATCGCTGGATTAGGCCAGGGGATTCCGTTGAATTGGAGGTGGAAAATATTGGGTGTCTTAAAAATAGAGTTGGGCCAAAACAAAAACGCTAGAAAATTCCTTCAATTACTCATCCAGTCCTTAAAAAAGAGGATTATGACTTGAATCATAATAAGAGTGATGTAGCCAATCCAATGTAAATTAGCACGGGCAAATCCCTCTCTTTCGCTTTTGTACTTTTCCAAAGATCGAACTCTCGTCTCAAAATCATCCACTCTCTTGATAAGATTTTTAATCTCTGTTTTGTGAGTGTGCGCATTTAATTCACTGTCTGTTATTTCTTGTTTCTCTGGCATATAAAACTACGATTTTAAAGTTGGATAAATCCCAAAGTGTTGGCCCTAATTGCCGTCGCCAATCTGGACACATTAAAATAATCGGCAATGTCTTCTATAGAGCCGTTATATCGGCCCCAGGCCTTTTTAAACTCGAACTCTGGCATTAGAAGCATGGCCGCAAATTTATTGGCCTCTATCTCTTCGATATTGTCACTATAAACCATTACATTAATATCCTCGCTTCTAAAATGGGCCTCCCTTTGCTTATTCTTGTGTAAAAGAACATGTCCAATTTCGTGAGCGATAGTAAACCGCTGTCTCGGTGGAGGGTCTGAGGGCCTAACAAAAATCAATTTCTTTTCATGATCAACCTTGCCGGCAATACCCTCATCCCCGTCTTCTTCTAAATAAAATATCCGGTAGCCAAGATTATTAGCAATTTTAACCACTTCTACAGGAAAAACGGGGTTATTTCCCAAGGCCTGGTTGGCCATATCTTCAATTTCTTTTGTTCTGTGTCTATCCATTTTTTGCTCTTTTCATTTTATCACAAATTATTCAATTTAGAGAGAACTCGAATACACTATAGGAGGCACCGCTATTACAATATCGACACCTACCATAACGCCGCCGCGTCAATCCATGTTAAATTTTCCATAAAGGCCCTAAAGTTATTATATACTGGCCTTATACTATTAAAACTTTCATAAGTCAAAAGTTAAGCCAAAATAAAAACGCCAGAAAATTCCATCAATTAACAACTCAGTATATTTTTTGGAATGTTAATGATTTTTGTGAGAAAATGCCCCTATAAATGGGAATTTTTATGTCTTGCACTTTTCTTAAAAAAAGTATTTGATCCAATATTTCGCATTCATGTCCTAAATAAATTGCTTTAATGTCGTTCTTGTGAAGCGCAACTTGTTGATCTTTTATTTTATTCCAAGGTTCTACAATGCCTTTTTCTATTTGCTCGTATCGACTAAGTGCTAGCTCTTCTAAAGATGGAGTCTTTAGCAAACGAGTTGTCGGCATCAAAATCCTCCATTCTTTTTCATATTCCCATTGTTTTGCTTTCGTATAACAGAATACTTCAATTTGTTTTTCTAGCTTTCTTAAAGTTTTTCCAAAGTTTTGATTTGTTATATCAAAAATATCGTTAAGTTTTTCAGAAAGAGATTTATAAAGTCTGGGGTCTTCTACATAGTTTACTGGCCTGGAGTTAAGAAATAGACTATCTCTTTTTTCAGATGCTTGAAACTCAATAACCATTCCTTTTGATTTTTGAGCATAATTATTCCACATTTGTGGATTGTTCACCTCTCTTGTTAAACATAAAATCAGACTGTCTTGTTGAAAATATCTAAAGAACAACCTCATATATTTTGTGTGTTCTTGTTCCGCTTGTCTTTGCATATTGTATAACCGAAGTAAGTCCTTCTGGGAAAATTTCTTGCAAATCGAGTAAAAATAGCTCTTTTTTATCTCTTCTTTGAAGTCCTCAAAATTTAAATTGCTCATAGTATCGGTTATAAAAGTATTAGGGTCTAATTCATATTCGTCATTAAAATAACGAGCGTAATTCAATCTTATGCACAAAGTCTGCAATGTTGCAATACTGCCTCTGACATCAAAGAAACGAAAAAAATTTTTATTCTCATTGATCATTTATTTTTTTTGGTTTTTTATCAACATCAATGTTGATATTGTTATTTATTTCAATTTTACTCTTGCTGTTTTTATTTTTACATGTAGGAAATTTTGAATCAATTGCCTCTAGATCACCCCTATAACTTGCTATTTTTCTTTCAATTTTTTTTATTTCAGACTTACCATCCTCTTTAATATTATAACAAGCGCGATACCTTTTTCGAGTGTGAAAATCTATTTTTTGAGCGCAGAGATATTCATTTATTTTGTCTTCATATTTGTTCGCAAGATTTTTGCTTATTGTGTTAATGGATAAGCGTTGATCTGCAAGTTCTCTACATCCAACGCCTTCATACTTGTTTGGTTCCGTAACTACTGGCCTAATATTCTTAGGATATTTAACCCTCGTAATTGAACACCCAAACAAAAGTATTAGAAGGAAAATCGAAGTGTCTTTAATCCTTTTCATTTTTAAATCTTTTCACTATTCCCAAAGAGCCTTCCTCTTTTTTTCAAGTTCTTCAATTTCTTTTAATTTTGTATTTATAACTTCAGACTTGGAAACCTGCACAGCCTGAACCCGAAGAGGATGCGAGTCCTCGGTAGTGCCAAGTGGTGCTTCGCTGGTAATATAATTCAGAACCTTTCCCTTTTCCTCCGCTTTGATTTCTTCTCCATGAAATATCTCTAATTTTAATTTAAAAATCTCTTGACTATACCTATTATCTAGTCTGTGATCCTTTTTTATTTCACTAATTCTTTCTTCCAAATATAAAATTAAACCAATAATCGAGCATACAGCACCCAATAACATTACTCGGTTCTTCCATTTTGAGATTCCCATTTTTTTCACTCCTTTCCTACGGAGAAGCAACTTCCCTTGATTGGTTGTTGTTCTTAATTTCAATATTATTGTTGATAACAGCATTCGCTTTCTTTAGATTTTTGCAAAAATATCCCTTAACGGTAGACCTAACTCCCCAAAAATCAGTTGTAGAATATGCCTCATGGTAAAGAGCAGTATTTACGCCATAATCTTGAGCATTTTGAAGAGCCTCACCCAAAGAACTCGCTTTACCATGTTCAATCATCATTCCCGCAAACCCCGACCTGCCCTCAAATTCGCCTATAAATTTGCAATTTGCTACAAGAGAAGCATCACTAACAACTGTTGGTCTTGCTGATTTTAAAGGCCCAGAAGTTGCACACCCAAGGAAAAAACTTATTAAAACAAATGAAGTAATTTTTTGCATTTTAATTTCCTCTGTTGTTATTGTTGATATTGATATTATTGTTAATCACATTCTCGGCCTCTATTTCTGGCCTCTTCTTTTCTGTTTTATTCCGGTGACAATCCTCAAAGAGTTTTTCTAAGGCCTCTTCTCTCGTGGCGCACTTGGATTGCTCGGGTTCCTGATGGGTATGACAAGACCGGACGGGTTCCTTTATATCTCTTTTAAATTTCACCAAGTCGGTACAGTTGAGGCCTTCGGCCGCTTCAAAAATTTCTTTTTCTATGGCCCGAAGTTCCGACTTTGAAGCGGATCGTGGGGACGATGAGCAACCTTGAAAAATACACGCGCTAAAAACCAACAAAAATACTATCATTTTTTTATTCATATTAACCATTACGGAGAAAATTTAAAAATCTTTAATCCTTTATAACTTCTCTTTATTTATAAATATATTTTATTTAATCATGAAAATTTGAGTCAATCCGTTGGGCAAAATGATACACTGCTTATTTTGTCAATCCCTTTGAGTAAGGTAAAAAAGGAAGCGGAATTTCCCCCGTTTTTCACCATTTAATCAATGCAGGGAGTACAAATGGAAAGTTTTAAGGCCAGTGGAATCTATACCAAGCAGGCCCATGTGAAGATTCCCGATGGCCATTTTGAGGAAGAACACGGGCGCAAGGGTTTTTTTGGCCGGGTGACTCAGCTCTACCACGAAACTCCTCCTGTAGGTTGGAAAAATATCGAAGGGGAACTTAGGCCGCGGTCGCTGCCCTCTTTGTTTCTTTCGGATATGCCCAAGAACCAGTTTTTTTCTTTTCTGGAAAACCGGCATGTCGTTCTCAACACGGCCTTTTTGACCGAAGATTTTAAAAATTTCTTCCGCAATGCCGATTACGACGAACTTTTCTTTATCCACGAGGGTTCTGGCCGAATTGAAACCAGCTATGGACACATTCCCTATCAGGCCGGAGATTATATCGTCATGCCTCGTGGTACTACTTATAAATTGTATAGAGAGGCCGATACCAAGTTGCTCAAAATTGAATCGTGTTCTGAGTTTGAAGAACCTTCCCGAGGGTTGCTCGGGCGCAATGCCCTCTACGACCAAACGGCCAAATTTGTTCCCGAGGCGGCCATAGGGTCAGAAAATGGCCTTTCCGAATACCGTTTGGAAATTAAACGCTTGGGCGAGATAACCACCGTCACCTATCCCTATAATCCTCTCAGCGCGGCCGGGTGGAAGGGCAGCTTGTATCCGTGGAAAATTTCCATTTACGACTATTGTCCAGTGATGAGCCATCGCTACCACATCCCGCCTTCAGGGCACACGACTTTTGTGGCATCCCACTTTGTGGTTTGCAGTTTTGTCGAACGGCCATTGGAAGATGAAAAGCATGGCGTTCTCAAGGTTCCCTTTTATCACTCCAATATTGATTACGATGAAGTGCTCTTTTACCACAAGGGCGATTTTTTTAGCCGGGACAATATCGATGCCGGTTCCATCACCTTCCATCCCCAGGGGATTCACCATGGCCCCCATCCTAACGCTTTTAAAAAGGGTTCCACCAGGGACTACACCAACGAGTATGCAGTGATGATCGATTCCCGCCATCCATTGGAACCAACACCCTGGTTTTCTGCAAATGAGAATAAAAACTATTGGAAGAGTTGGATGGAGAAATAGCAATGTTGAGTTTTGATACCGACGGAGAATTTACCCAAAACTACAAATTTCTTATCGGTGCGGTTTTGCCCCGTCCAATTGCGGTAGTGTCTACGCTCAACGAAGACGGCAGCAATAATGTCGCCCCTTTTTCTTTTTTTACCGCCATTTCGGCCAAACCAATGATCATTGCGTTTTGTCCTTTGATTAGAAGTTCCACTGGCCAGATCAAAGATACACCCCGAAATATTTTGCGAGAAAAGGAATTTGTGGTTAATGTTGTCTCCGAGTCCATTGCGGAAAAAGTCAATCTCTGTTCACAAGAACTTGCCTATGGAGAAGATGAGTTTAAAATTTCTGGCCTTACGCCCATCAATTCGCACAAAGTCAAAGCAAAGCGCATCCAGGAAAGTTTGGTGCATTTTGAATGTCAATTCCGCGATCGGATCAATTACGGAGAAAATCCCGGCAGTGGCCAAATCATAACCGGCGAAGTGGTTAAAGTTCACATCAGTGAATCAATCTGTCAAGATGGCAGAATCATAACCTCAAAGTTAAGGCCAGTAGGCCGTGGTGCGGGCAATGACTGGTTTCGGTGTACTGATGTTTTTCAAATGGAACGACTTATGCAGGCCCAAATTCAAAAATAAGTAGTAATAGTTCACACTTCAGTTATTTGAATTTGTTGGAAAATTTTGTCAAAAATCTTTTCTTCTCGGATGGAATACACAAGTTCATGTTTGGCCTTTTCATCGGAACGGTAAAATTTCATCATAGATTTTATGTCCAGGCCTACGGCCCTGGCACTGGATTCTATTCTGGCATCTATTTCCGAACCTGAAACTTTGATTGCAAACCGTTCGCTCAAGACTTCAAAAATGAGGGTGCTCTTAATTTGAGCAATCGCCCTGTTTGTAAAATCAGAGGCCATTTTGACAAGGTGTTCATCCACATCCTTTTCTTCATACCCTTTTGCCAAAAGAGATTTTTTAAAATCGTCTTGCATGTGTTTTTCCTGTTCGGCAATGAGAGCAGGTGGAATGGCCAAATCATTGTCTTCAATTAATTTTTGAATAATGGATTCCTTCAATTTTTTTTGAGCAATATTTTCCTTCTCGCGCTTTACATAATCACAGGCCTTTTGATTAAAATCTTCGAGGGATTCAAAATCTAGTTCTTTGATTTTTTCTTGAGTTAATTCGGGATATTGTTTTTCCTTGATTTCTAAAAGTTCAACATGAAACTTAACCTTAGCGCTGCGAAGTTTCTCATCTCTATAATCCGCAGGGAAAGTCAGGTCTAGAGTTTTTTTATCCTCTGGCCTCATTCCAATAAGGCCATCTTCAAATCCGGGGATAAGTCCTTTAGACCCTATTTCAACAATATGCTCTTCATTTTGCATGTTTTTGGGAAAAGTTCCATCGGGCATTTCACCCTTAAAGTTTATCACTGCAAAATGCCCCTTTTTAACAATGCCGTCTTTGCTGGGTACCATTTGTGCGTGATTTTCCAGATAATGCTTCTTCCACGCCTCGATTTCTTGCTCAGAGATTTCTATTTTTTCTTTAGTAAAACGGTACTGGGATAAGTCTCCAACCGTCACCTCGGGAAGAATTTCCACCACAACTTCAAAACTGGTGGACTCTTTGGGTACATACTTCAACGCTTTGACTTCGGGTGTACTTACAGATCGGAGTTTTTCCTTATCAATAGTGCCTGTAACTTGGAGTTGAATAAACTTATTGATGGCATCGGCATGGGCCTCATTTCCATATATTTTCTCAAGCATATTTAAGGGGGCCTTGCCCTTTCTAAAACCCTTTAAATTGACTGCTTTTTGTTTTGCTTTGAGGCCTTTTTGCACTTCTTCGGTTAAATCGAGTCCATCAAAATGAAAGAGAATTTTTTTGGTGTAAGCGTTTACTTCTTCAATTGTATAAGACATATTTCTACCCTTGAGCTTAGCGAATTTAACTCGACGCATCTTTTCTTGATACTAAAAGTCAACCTATCGAGTGGAAGCAGAGAAGTCAATACAAGGTTTTTATGCAAAGAGTCTATTGGCGCATCGTTCTAACCAGACGAACCCCAACGAAAAAGTCGCTGATGCCGGGGAAGACGCCGTAGTGGCGATTCGCGGAACGCAAGAACTCCGCCCCGCTGCCCCAGCTACCGCCACGGACAACGCGGTTGCGCCCACTACTCTGCAAAGGGTTCGTTCCCCTCGGCAATTCTTGGGCATAAGCATCCTGTACCCATTCCCATACATTCCCATGAATATCATACAGTCCCCACGGATTCGCTTTCTTCTGCCCCACCCTGTGGGCCTTCTTGTTTGAATTATCCGAGTACCAACCATAGGCCCTCAAATCCTCCGAATTATTCCCAAAAGAATATGCCGTCGTCGTTCCCGCCCGGGCCGCGTATTCCCATTCCGCCTCCGTAGGCAAACGATAGCTGTATCCATCATTCTTTTGCTGGTTGAACGCAATGATAAACTTCTGCACATTATCCCACGAAATACCTTCCACCGGATAGTTGGGACAAAGTTCTATCTTGCCAAACACCTGGTGTTCACTCCCGCAGTCTTTTTCGCTTTTAAAGTAAGAGGGATTCGTCCCCATCACTTTAAACCACTGCAACTGCGTCACTTCCGTCGCCTGCATCTCAAAATCTTGCGTCAATTTGACTTGGACTTGGCCCTCA
The DNA here is from genome assembly GCA_965243145.1 of Bacteriovoracaceae bacterium. GTDB lineage: Bacteria > Bdellovibrionota > Bacteriovoracia > Bacteriovoracales > Bacteriovoracaceae > CBDBLK01. The sequence goes on along the minus strand of CBDEUB010000002.1, from coordinate 1,809,053 downwards.
TCTTCATCACGGGCCCCTTCTCCTTTTGGACTTCCCATCCTAAACTCTCCCGCAGGAACGGAGATAAAGTGCATTTTATTGGTGAAGGCAACATCCTTACCGCTATTATTGCTATTGTCTCTATAAGTTGCACATCCTGTAGACAACAGCATTAAAAAAGAAACTAAATATAAAAACCTTGTCTTCATTATGGCCTCCATTGGTTATTCCTGAATATAAGCATTGGCCTTTATAAAGTAACCTCTAATTATGCATCTGTAAATTATAAATAGTATTTATTTTCACAGTTCTCAATAAATGATTTTTGCCAAATAAAGGCCACAGGCCGGAGCAACGGCACCAGCGCGCTTTAGATTGGTAGTTTTATCGCCTGGCCCAAGATATTTTCTTAATCCATCTGTGCTGATTTTGTTCCGCCCGAGATTCCACAAGGCCCCAACCATTAACCGCACCATTTGCTTGAGAAAGCCATTGCCTTCAAAATGAAGAAGATAGTGGCCTTCCCAATGAGTTTTCCAAAAATCGTCGGCCGCGACAAATTCGAGTTTGCAAGAATAGATTTTGCGGACAGTGGATTGAACGGGAGTTCCAGTTGTAAAAAAATTCTTAAAATCGTGTTCCCCTGCAAAAATCTCACACCCCTGTCGAATTAAATCCAAATTCAAACTGTACCCATTCCAAGCGACGAGGCCATTAAAATGCGGCGGTGGGGGATTTTGACAGGTAAATTTGTATTGGTAGATTTTTTTTTGGGCATGAAAGGCCGGTTGAAAATCTGTAGGACACGGCACGACTTGAGAAACGGCAATATCTTTGTGGAGAAGACTGTTAAGGCCTTTTAAGAGATTTTGACCATCTATCTCCACGGGAAGTTCAATTCTGGCCACTTGTTCAAGTGCATGAACACCGGCATCAGTTCTACTTGCACCTATGGAGTAAATATTTTCAGACTGTGCTATTTTTTTTAAAGCGCAGTTGAGTTCTCCTTGAATTGTTTTTTGTCCAGATTGAATTTGCCAACCTGAAAAATGAGTGCCTTTGTATTGCAAGGTAAGACGGTAACTCGGCATGATTGATTTATAAGAAATCGAAAGAGAGTCCTATACCAAAACTGGTTCCGGTAACTTTAATTTCATCTTGAAATTTTTGGTATTCCTGTAACCTTGCTTCCAGGTTTAAATAATAATTCGTTACATCGTATTCTCTAAACATTTCAAAAGCACTTCTTGGAAGAATATTAGCAAGGGAAATTTTGAATCTTCCGATTCCAGTATAACCGAACCCCACTTGACGACGGCGCTTACCCCAATCTCCATCTTCGCGGTCTGTCCTGGATTGGTAAAGCCCCATTATTGATGGGCCTCCCGCTATTTGCAAGTTGGCCAACTTGCCTAGCGTACATTCCAACGATATTAAAAAATCTATGGGAATTGTCCACAGAGTAAATCTTGTTTTTTGTGCTTTTCCGCCTCCAACAAATTTTCCATAACCGCTGTACATACCCACGCCAAAATTGCCCCCGTAAGCAAGCCTGAAACTGCCACGGGATAGGTAATTATCGACGCCCAGATGAAAGGTTCCCATTTTAACCCTATTGGGTGGTTCCCGAAAAGTTTTTTCAAAGACATCCCTGCTGTCGGCAATGGTGTATTCATCCCTAATATAGGTAAAAGTAAAGGCATTACCTCCCTTATTGTAAACTTCTCTAAAAATGTCACTCTCTTTGTTTCTCATAAGTTTTGGTTCGTTTTCATATTTAAAAGGCACTTGGCCTTTGACACTCAAAATTTTTTCCCTCCAGTTTTCTGAAATTTGTTCTTCCGTTCCCGATGCAGGGGCCAAATAGTAAAACGAATCCGGTTCAACTTCTTCCATCTGAGGTGGAGCAGGCAGCGTATCGGGAAGGTGTGCCTTGATGGCCTCTCTGTCTTGTCCATGGACACTCAATTCCTCGTCTTCTCCAGACATTGGAACATGACTTCCATAACCTTCCGCAAGGATTGAAGTTGAATAAATTATCGAGAACAAGGCGGCCAAAGAGTGATGATTAATCCTCATCTCCTTCCTTCCACTGAAATGCATTTCCAAATTCTTTGCGTCGCTTGAAGTAAATTCCCAAAGAAAAAAAGGAATAGACGGCAATGCTTAATAAAAACATAATTTTATAATAAACGAATGTGAGAATTGTTCCAATAAAAAAGATGAAAAGAGCACTTCTCTTGTGCCGGCGTACCCATTCAGAGTCTTTGAGGCCGTTAAAAGGAATGTTGGTTACCATTAAAGTTGAGTAGAAAAAGACATAGACAACTGGAAAGAATGAAAAATCAACGATGTCGGGATACGCTTCATTAAAAAGAATGTGGCCAACCATGGCCAAGGCCGCACAAGGGCTGGGCAGTCCTTGAAAATAAGAGTTTGGTATTTTATTGATGCTGGAATTAAAACGGGCCAAGCGCAAAGCGGAAAAAAGAATATAAATAAAGGTAACGGCGATGCCCAATCTTTCAAATTTGTACAAATATTTTTGATACATGAGTATGGCCGGAGCAAAACCAAAGGAAATCATATCCGACATAGAGTCAAATTGTTCTCCAAAACTCGACTGTGTTCTCGTGAATCGGGCGACCCGACCATCTACAGAATCAAAGATAGCGCCTAAAATGAGGACTAATGCCGCCTGATGATAGTCCCCCTTGATAGAAAAGAGAACAGAGGCAAAACCGCATGCCATATTGAGTGCAGTAAAAATGTTGGGCAGGAAAAAAAATATTTTCTTGGGTTGGTTATCCAATTTGATCCCTTATAAGGCCTTGATCCCAATCGCAGTATTTCTGGCCATAACTTCATCATTCTCACTTATCAGTATTTCATACTCGGAGGGCAAATATAAGAGCAAACTCCCTCCAAAAGGAAAATATCCTATATTGGCCAGACATTCCGCCCGGTCGCCAGGTAATATTTTGACCTTCGGCCACATTCCCAAAGGACATTTAATTAACTGTATTCCTAAAATGTTTGACTGGGAATCACCAAGGAGAATTATCAAACTTGGGATTGTCTGTATTTCTTGCGAAGGCAGTTCCTTCCTGTAAAAACGATAGAATGACCTCCCTTTATTCATTATCAAATCTTTAACCCCAGAGGCAAATGGCAAAGTGATTCCAAATTCTTTCCACCAAGGAATACTCATCCGAATTTCATGCAAATTTTTTCCAAAAAATGCGTGATCCACATTTTTTTTGATTGAAATGATATGGCCATTGACGGGCGAATAAACAGTATTTTGTTTTATGGCATTATTGTTCTGAAGGGGAATGGAATGTTGACGAAAGAGAAATAACAAACATGTATAAGAAAAGGCAATGAAAAACAAAAAAAAATGAGTTCCCAACAACCATGCAAAAAAAATGGAGAAGATACATATAGTGTGAATTTTTTTAGAGAGATAAGTTTTTAACATAGAGTAAATTTTTCGGCCTTAAACTCTTTGTCCAAACTGCGAAAATAAAATGGTGAGAATCGTCTTTTTCTTTCAAATATTTTACTGAAAATTTTTTGAGGGTATTCTTTTAACAATAAGGCCATATTGTAAGCATGGTAGAGGTTCTCTTTTTTTTGAGCGTAATCTTCAAAATTACTCTTTGCGACGAGACGACTTTGTGTTTTGATACCATCCCATTCGTAAAGGAACACTTCTCCCTTAAACGCCTCCGCGTACCAAGCACCGGATTGAACACCGGCAAGATAAGGGATTTCAAAGCAATAAAACGAATAAATTTCCACTTCTTGCCATTCAAAAATTTGTGCTATTCCTTCGGCCAATCTTATGCCGGTGTAACTGCCGGGGCCATTGGCCAAGAAAATCTTTTTCAAACAATTGGCCTGAAGGCCCTTCTCTTCAAGAAGTTTGTATAATTCATAGTGCAAAATGGATGAGCCTTTTTTATTTTTGATTTCCCGAAAATCAATCCATTCAAATTGCTTATCGAGTATCCCCAACCGGAGATAGTGCGAACTGTCTAAAAAGAGGGTATCCATTGTCGCTGCTCACACTTTGCTAAAAGAGTCTGCCAAAATCGTTAAAGAGAGCACCAAACATTAAAATCAGGAGGATGGAAAGTCCTAATTGCTGGGCAATTTCCATTTTTCTTTGGGAAATAGGCCCCCGGTTGATGAGTTCCAAGAGAATAAACATAATATGTCCTCCATCCAAAATGGGGATAGGGAGCAAGTTGAGAATACCCAAATTAACCGAGATGAGGGCCATAAGTTGGAAAAAATAGGAGATGCTGGTTTGAAATGAATCCGAGGCCACTTTGCCTATGGCGAGAGGGCCACCGATCGTCTTAAAAGAAACTTCGGCCACAATGAGCTTGCGGAAAGAGTCCACAGTTTTCACAATTGTCTGCCAAGTTCGCACAAAGGCCCTAGGCAAGGCCGCCAATAGGCCCAAAGGGTCTGTCGTTACAAAACGCAATTTTAGAAACTCTCCACCGGAATAAATACCTATCAATTTAACCGACTCACCGTTAATTTTTTGAATATTGGGCCTGATTTTGGCCTGAACACTTTTGCCCTCCCGCCAATAATTAAGAGTAATTTCTTGTTCCTGGGTTTCCTGAAGTTTTTGCCTCAATTGATCAAAACTGTGCACCGGCACATCATTGAGTCCCCAAACCACATCACCTTTTTTAATGCCCGCTTTTTCGGCCGGAGAGTCCGCCTGGAGAGATGCCACTTTTAAATCTAGGGAACGGTAGTTTTTAGAAGATAGAACACCATTAAGGCCCAAGGCCTTTTCTCCTTCCAAGTTTAAAGTTATTTTTTCAGAAAATGTCTCTTCCGCTGCATAACCTACAGGTGAATTTTGATCCGGTCTGACCGGAAAAATGTAGAGTTCTGTTGTTTGTCCGCTCCTTGCTAAAATTTCATCGTAAGAGATTTCCCAATTTACCTTTTGAGGGTTCAAGCTCAGGGCCGCAGTCTGCCCGCGAAAATTAACAATGACGGGTTTTCTCAAGGCCGGAGGATATTTTACAAATTCTTTAAAAAAATCCTCTTTGGCCCGATTGATGGCAAATTGATGAGTCGTTCCCCATCTCTCTACAGTCACCGTTTTTATCAAATCCTTTTCTTCTAAAACAATATCTGTTGGACTAAAAACTTTTGTCCCATTAATTCTTTTGATCACATCTCCCGATCTCAAACCGATAGAGTAAAAGGACGATTTCTGGGGGAGTGTGCCCATTCTCATTTCCGGCAGCGTCTCTCCCGAGACAAACAGAAGCCAAAAGATAACATAGGCCAAAATAAAATTGGCCAAAGGCCCCCCCATAACGATCCAAAAACGCGCCCATTTTCCCTTAAAAACAAAACTCTCCTCCCGTTCCGCAAAGGGGACGGAATCCCTATGGAAAGGGTCATCACCAAACATTTTGACATATCCACCCAGTGGAATTGCCGAAATAGCGTATTCCGTAAATCCACGCTTGAATTTTAAAAGTTTTGGGCCGAATCCAATGGAAAAAACTTCCACGCGAACACCAAAAAGACGGGCAAAAAAGTAGTGCCCCAATTCGTGAAAAAATATCAAAGGGCCGAGGAAAAGAATAAAAATGCCTATTTTTTCAAGCATAGCTATGTCCCGCTTTAAGTCCTCGAAAATGGACTAAAGAATCGTTTGCAATTTTGGATAACGACATTCTAATACTACCAAAAAAAACGGGGCCAGGAAAAGGAGACTGTCTATGCGGTCATAAACTCCCCCATGGCCCGGAATGAGATTGGAACTGTTCTTTATTTTGACTTGTCGCTTAATTTTAGACTGAACCAAATCGCCCATTTGGCCCAACATTCCCAAGATACAAAATAAGACAAGAGAATAAATATCCAGAAAACCAAAATACATGTACCAACCCAACCCTGAAATGAAGCTGGCCACCAAGGCCCCTCCCAACAGGCCTTCAACTGTTTTTTTGGGACTAATTTTTTCCCACAATTTGATGCGCCCAAATTTGCTGCCAAAAAACCAGGCCCCCGTGTCCATACCAAATACAATCACTAGAAAAATTGACAGTAGGGCCTTCCAATTTTCCAAAGTCAACAGGGCGGAAAGAGACAGCAGGGGAAAAAGAAAGAAAGGCCCTGCTATCCACGGCGCTTTTTGTCCGCAAAATTCTATTTTGCTCGGCCTGGGCCTGCTGTTTTGGCCCTCTCTGAGAAAAGCTGGAGAAAAAAGATAAAAAATGAGGATGAGGTTTTGCGCCAGGGCCAAATAAACCGCCCAACGGTAAAAATCCGGCGACATACTTATATAGTTTAGAAAAATGAAGGGAATAGCGAAAATTGACAAAGACAAGGCATAACAAAAGGAAAGTCGCTTTTGCTTAAAAAAATTGCAGTAAACTTCATCAATGCCAAAAATTCCCAGGACAAAAATCAAAGCATTGACAAAATCTCTCCCCAACACAATACATATAAAAGTTGTAGTGATAAGAACCGCAGCAGAAAGAACTCTATGGGCCGTATTAGGAGACACTAGACTTCTCCATATCTTGCAACCGCTCACAGGGAATTATATCTTGCAGGCCATGCAATCTGGGAATGTGCCCAAATCTTCGTTCTCGTAACGAGGATTCTTGAACAATTTTTTTAAATTCGGCCCTCTCAAAATCTGGCCATTTGGTTTTAGTAAAATACAGTTCGGCATAAGCAATTTGCCAAAGTAAGAAGTTAGAGATTCTTTGTTCTCCACCAGTCCGAATCAACAAATCAACATCACCCGTTTCAGGAGAAAAAAGAAAACGGCCTAAATCTTTTTCGGTTAAGGCCTTGCCGGGATTAGCACGCATAAAAGCGTTGCAAGCGGTGGTAATTTCCGATCTGCCTCCATAGCCAAAAGCAAAAGTCAATTTAAGGCCTTGAAAAGTTTTGGTTTCCCTTTCAATATCCAAAATCAAATTTTGTGTTTGGCGGGGAAGTTTGGAAATATTGCCAATGACTTTAAAACGAATTTCATTTTTAAAAATTCTGTTGCGTTCCCTTTCTAAAAACTTTTTGAGCAAATTAAAAAGTGTCTGAATTTCGCTTAGAGGACGGTGCCAGTTTTCCGTAGAAAAAGCATAGAGGGTAAGGGCCTCAATCCCGAGAGCATCGGCCTCACTGACAATGCCTGCAACGACACTGGCACCACGGATATGCCCCCATGCCCTAGGATGCGATCGGCCTTTCGCCCAACGCCCATTGCCATCCATAATAATGGCCACATGTTTGAAAGGATTTTGCCTTTCTATCTCCATGTCAATTCAAACTTCAAGAAGTTCCTCTTCTTTCAGTTTAATAATATCTTCGACTTTTTTAACAAATTCATCAGTGACAGTTTGAATTTCAGACTGCCATTTCTTGCAATCGTCTTCGGATATTTCCTTTGATTTTTCCATTTGTTTCACCAGTTCGTTCTGTTCACGACGGGCATTTCTAACATGCACTTTGGCCTCTTCTCCCAATTTTCTAATGCGTTTTACTTGTTCTTTGCGGCGTTCTTCGGTCAAAGCGGGAAAAGGTATGCGGATAAGATTGCCATCATTAGAAGGGGTTAATCCCAAATTGGCCTTGAGTATGGCCTTCTCTATGGCGGTAATTGTGGTTTTATCAAAGGGTTGAATTTGTAACAAACGGGCCTCGGGAGTTGAAATCTGTCCGACTTGTACCAGAGGTGTTAAAGCACCGTAGTAATCAATTGAAATACCGTCGAGGGTTTCAGCGGAAGCGCGGCCAGTGCGAACTTTCAACAACTGGCGTTTGAGAGATTCAAGTGCCTCCCCCATTTCTTCCTCTAGCGTGGTTTTTATTTCATCAAGCATAGTCTGGCCCCCATAAATCTAATTTGACTCATTATTTCCGCGAATGAGCGTTCCTATTTCATCACCCATAATAGCTTTTTGAATATTGCCTCTTTCAAATGCGTTAAAGACAACAATATCAATGTCATTATCCATACAAAATGTAATCGCCGTAGAATCCATCACTTTGATCCCCTTATTGAGAACATCAATATATTCGAGAGATTCAAATTTGACGGCATTTTTGTGAATCAAGGGGTCTTTATCATACACCCCATCCACTTTTGTTGCCTTGAGAATGATCCCAGCATCAATCTCGCTGGCCCTCAAAGCGGCGGCCGTATCCGTGGTAAAGTAGGGGTTTCCCGTGCCACCGGCGCAAATAATAATCCGTTTTTTCTCCAAATGTCTGATTGCTCTCCTGCGAATATAAGGCTCGGCAATTTTGTTCATTTCAATAGCAGTCAGCAACCTGGTGCTCACTCCACATCTTTCAAGAGCATCTTGAAGTGCAATTGAATTGATGGCGGTTGCTAACATGCCCATGTGATCCGAGGCGGTTCTATCCATGCCCCGGGTGGCACCGGATACTCCACGGTGGATATTTCCCCCTCCAATGACAATAGCTACTTCAGCACCCAGGCGGTGAACGGATTGAACTTCCTCAGCAAAAGCGGCCAAAGTTTCAGGGCAAATACCATACTCTTGTTCCCCTGCGAAGGCCTCTCCCGACAACTTTAAAAGAACCCTTTTGTATTTCATCTATCTCCCAGTCATCTTGGAGATTTCTTCGGCAAAACTGTCTTCCTTTTTTTCTATCCCTTCGCCCAAATTAAACTTTTGAAAACCTGCAACCTGGGTTTGGTGTCCAAATTTTTTTAAAAGTTTTCCGATAGTCATGTCCGGGTCTTTGACAAATTTTTGTTCCAGCAAACAAACCTCTGTGGCCAATTTGCGCAATTTGCCCTCTACAATTTTGCCTATCATTTTTTCGGGTTTCCCCTCTTCCTTCAACTGGGCAGCATAAACCTCTGCTTCTTTGTTGCGAAAACCCTCGTCAATATCGTTTGCACTGATAAATTTGGGATCAGCAGCAGCGACATGCATGGCCATATCTTTCAAGAGTCTTTGAAGTTCCTCACTGGCTGTGTCGGCATCCGACTGCACATTGACCAAAACGCCAATGCGTCCACCGTGATTGTACGAACCAATTGCCGACACGGCCTCGACAACCTGAAACCTTCTAACGGCAATTTTTTCGCCAATTTTGAGAGTTAATTCGTTGACCTGATCCTGAGTACGGTCTGTCAAGGCCTGCAAACTGGAAGGGCGTTCCTTCACAATAATGCTGGCCACGGCCTGGACAAAGTTTTTGAAATCATCGCCCTTAGAAACAAAATCTGTTTCACAATTGACTTCGACGAGCACGCCAATCTGGCCCTCGGTGAGACAAAAAACCTGTCCTTCGGCAGCGACCCGGCCCTGTTTTTTTTGAGCGGCAGCGAGGCCCTTCTTGCGCAAATAATCTACCGCTGCATCTAAATCTCCCTGACACTCGGAAAGTGCATTTTTACAGGCCATCATGCCAACCCCGGTTTGTTCGCGGAGCTTTTTAACATCTTGTGCACTAAACACTTTCTGTCTCCTTGTTACTCTCTGCTTCGTCTTCGTCCTCTCCCGATTGCAGATCAATATCCTTTTCAAATTTTGAGATGATTTCTTTTTCAACTGATGTGTCCTGACCTGGCCCCGTTGAGGCCTCTTGTTTGCCTCTTATGGCCCTATTTTTACTGCCTTCCCGAACGGACTCTGCAAAATACTCTGCAAAGAGTGCCACCGATTTGGTGGCATCGTCATTTCCGGGAACGACAAAACTAATATCTTCGGGGTCGCAGTTGGTATCGGTAATGGCCACTACGGGAATCCCCAATCGCTTGGCCTCTTTAACCGCAATTCTCTCGCTGTTGGGATCGACTACAAAGACAACCCCCGGCAGTTTTCTCATGTTTTTAATGCCGCCGAGATTTTTTTCCAGCTTGGCGACATTTTTTTCAATTTTGGCCCGTTCTTTTTTGGTGAGTAAGCTGAAGTCCCCAGTTTCTTTCATTTTTTCCACTTTGCGGAGTTTATCGACGGAAAGATTAATGGTTTTGTGGTTGGTCAACATTCCTCCCAACCAACGGTTCGTCACATAAAAAGCACCACAAGAATCGGCGGCCTGTTTAACCACATTGGCGGCCTGTCTTTTGGTTCCCACAAAGAGGACAGGGTTGCCCTCTGCAGACGATTTTTTAATTAAGTCGTAGGCCTTTCTGGCCAATGCCACTGTTTTGGAAAGGTCGATAATATAAATGCCGTTTCGTCCTCCATAAATGTACTTCTTCATCTTGGGGTTCCATTTATGGGTCTGATGCCCGTAATGAACTCCGGCATCCAACAAATCCTGCAACTTTAAATCTTTGGCCATTACAACTCCTCGCCGTCATTTTTCGGCAATAATAATCGTCTGAGAGGATTCTTGATAACACGGGAGCACAAAAGCGGCAAGTGCGGAGGGAGGAATTTTCGCAAATAGCAAGGAGGATGGGGCCTAATGTTCTCCTGGATTGACAAAAACTTCCCGCTTTTTACCCCCTTCAGCAGGCCCAATAATACCCTGGAGTTCCATTTTTTCGACTAAAAGTGCGGCCCGGTTAGGCCAATGCGAATCCTGCGTTGCAGTGTTGAGGTACTGGCTACATAATGCGAAGCGACTTAGAATTGGCAGCAATAGGATTTTTGGCACGAATGAATATATCAAATAATTCTATTTTGGCCAAGTCTTCCTCGGAAACCGAGTCGTTTACAAAGAGGGCCACCGCCTTTTCGGCAATTCGGAGGAAGGCAGTTAAGGCATCAGGATGATAATCAATAAAATTGTAACCGTGACGAGGTATTTTTTCTAAGTCGGCCGCTACATCCTGTACAAAAGTCGGTGAGCAAAAAGTCAAATTTAAAAAATCCGTTATTGAATCTTCAAAATCGGTTATGGATTCCGGTTGGATTCCCACCGATAGGGCGATCTCTTGAATGATAAACGCAAGGTACACATAGAGGCCCAAACCCTCTCCGAGATTGACTACCGTCCGGGCCACCGTTCTGTCGAATTGGTCAAAATCGTATTTCCTCGCTTCTGGACAAGTATTTCTCCACCGATCACTGGCCCTCTCTTCAATTTTATCTATCTCTTGTTGATCGGAAATCAAATCTTCTATTTTACGAATATCTCCCTGTTGTTGAGGCCGCCAGGCCAAAACAGAGGTCATCAGAAGTGCCAAGAGGACAATACCGGGAAGTTTTTTTATCGGAGTGGATGCCCAAGCGACTCTACATTTCAACATCCTTAATCTCCTTACGATCCAAGTTCTCACCAACTAATAAACCTGAATTTAAACTTTTTTCTGAATAAAAACAAGATTTTTAGCAATACCAACTTATGGCCATCATAAAAGATACTAGGAGTTAAGTTCTTCAGAATTAATAAAAACCTCCCGCTTTTTGCCCCCTTCAGCAGGCCCAATAATGCCCTGGACTTCCATTTTTTCGACTAAAAGTGCGGCCCGGTTATAGCCAATGCGAAGCCTGCGTTGCAGCATTGAAGCACTGGCCATACGGTGTTCTGCAACTAAACGAATGGCCTGCCTGAAAAGTTCCTCGTCTGTTCCGGTTTCGGCCATGGAGGGGTTCCGCGAAGGGAAATCCTGTTCAATGCCATCTCCCTGTTTTTCCAGAAACTCCACTGCACCAGGATGAAATTTTTGAGGTAAACGGCCCAATTTGCCGACCAGGGCCTCAATTTCCTTTTCCCCCACGAAGGAACTGTGAAAGCGGAGATTTTCTGCACCGCTGCGAAAAAGGCCATCTCCCTTGCCGAGCAACTTTTCCGCCCCCATCGTGGTGAGAATAGTGCGCGAATCCTGTTGGGAACTGACCTTAAAGGCCACGCGGGTGGGGAAATTGGATTTGATAACCCCGGTGACAACATCTACTGAAGGCCTCTGGGTGGCCAAAATAAGGTGGATGCCCGCGGCCCGCGCTTTGGCCGCCAAACGCGAAATATTGGCCTCAATGTCCTGGCGCATTTTAGTAAGCATGAGGTCGGCAAATTCATCGACAATAATCACTAAATAGGGAAGATTCCGGTTCTTGGAGTTGATTTCTTCCCTATAGTGGGGTGGAATCTTGTCCAATTGTTCGGGGCCGGCCTTTTTAAGTTTTTCACCGAGGCCTTCAATGTTGCGGACTGCAAACTCCTTGAGCAAGAGGTAACGCCTCTCCATTTCCTGACATGCCCAAAGCAAGGCCAGAGAGGCCTCCTTGGCCCCAGTGATAACTGGCATAACCAGGTGGGGAAGGCCTTGATAGACGGCCAATTCCAAGTGTTTGGGATCAATTAAAATGAGCCGCATTTGCGCCGGGGTTTTCTTGACCAGCAAAGACATGAGCAGACTGTTGATAAAAACGGACTTCCCCGCGCCGGTCGCCCCTGCCGCCAACATGTGAGGCATGTAGGCCAGATCAACCACAAAAATGCCACCAAAGACATTTTTCCCCATGGCGATGGGAAGTTTGTGTTGCGTGGCCTGAAACTCGCGCGAACGCAGAACTTCGCCCAAATAAATAAATTTGCGGGGGGTGCGTGGAACTTCTATGCCAATGGTAGTTCGGCCCACCATGGGGTAGACAATTCTGATGGGCAATCCTTGCAAGGCCAGGCCTAAATCGGCCTCATGGTTGATAATTTTGGAAACTTTCACTCCCAGGCCAAGTTCCAATTCAAGCGTATCAACCACTGGCCCTTTAAGAATGTTGACCACTTTCCCTTTAATTCTAAACTCTGCTAGTTTGTCTTCAACTCTAGCGACAATATCCGCAAAATAATTATCTTTCGGAGCAATTTTCTCCATCTCCGGGGCCTTATTTTCCAAAAAATCGACCAGGTTTTGGTAATTGATCGATCCTTCAGGCCTAAATTTGGATTCAGGTTTAACCTCCCGATTTTGGCCTTTTTGCGGTTTGGGGCCAGATTCGGAAATCTTTGCCGGTTCTGGATTGTATTCCAATCTGGCCGGCAATGCGATCGGTGTAGATTCTTTTGCTGTTCTATTTTTGTTTGCTTTCTCTGTACGCTTTGCGAACAAAAGTTCATTCAAATAGGAATTTGATTTGCTTATAATTTTTCCAGTTAAAATGCGAAAAGTCCCCGCCAAAAAGGCAATCGTCAAAACACACCCCAGCGCTGTGGCGGCATAAGCATTTAATGAATTTTCAAGGAGGTAGGCCACTCCCGCCCCTAAGGCCTCTGGCCACAAAACTCCCGTAAAGAAAAGACACGCCAAAGTAAGGGTTATGGCATTGAAAATATCCCATACCATCTCCCTTCGAGAAAAAAGAAAAGTATAAAATAGAGAAAAGAAAAAAAAGGGAACAAAAATCCAAGGCCCTGCGAAATACCCTACAAAAGTGAAGAAACTGGTTAAGTAATAAATCACATGGCCAGACCAATAAGACTCTGAGCTTATGGCAAAATAATTGTCAGGCAATGCGTTCTTGTAATAGAAAACGACAAAACTTATTACTGTGAGTAAAAAAAGTGTAATCAACTCGATTTTAAGAATTTTAGAAATATTAAACATACTTAACTACTCATACTTAAAAGAAAAACTACGATAAAAGCAAGGTAAATGCTCACAATTTAGGTCAGATTGGGAGGAAGCAAGGCAGAGCGACTGAGGTGTGCTCAAAGCACATCGCAAGGAGCGATGGCGAAGCTGACTCACACGGAGTCGCCAGGAAGGCGACGAGCGACGACTGCCCCGATGGGCAGTGCCGGAGCAGGATGCGAAGGCAAGATGGCCTGAAGTGTGAGCAGTTACAAACATACTTCATTGTAATGTCTGGATAGTGATAGTGTCCACTAAAGCAGTTTCTAAAAGTCAAATTCCAAGTTGAGAGAAATACCGGCATCGCTGTGTTTGTTTTCGTATGGGAAAAACCTAAGTTCACTGTTATTAACGAAAAGTCCGGCCCCCGCTTTTCCCCATGCGAATTTCCTCAAAATCTTCATACTATTTCCGAGGGAAAAACTTTTACCAACCGGATTACCAGACATGCGCCCATAAATTCCTACGCCCACGAGGTGAGAGGATTCCAAGTCCGTCTTTTTATCCAAGTTGAAGTAAAACCTAAGGCCAATTTGAGGAATGATATAAAAAGTATTTCTAGGGCCAATCGTATCGTCGGGATTTGCATAAAATGTTTCTTCTTGAAAATTCAAACGGATAAAAATTTGATTTCTGGGCCGAAATTTTTGCAAATAAGAAAGGGAGTAAATGTTTCTCTCCGTCCCGTATTTGGCAAGATTATTGACTGTCGAGCGCTTCCATCTCCAGGCGGTTTTCCTAAATGCCAATTCATAGGTATGGCCTTTATTCTTTAATCCAGTGGCCACTTCAAAATCGCTCGACTGTTCGGAAATGAGTTTAAATTCCTCGCCGCTATTAATATTGCGTCCGCGCAATATTCTTTGATCGTTAGAAACCAAAAACTTAAAATAGTGTTGGGCCACAGATTTTTTAGAGATTCCCTTGTCAGACACGGAATTTGGCAAAATAAACTGTGCCAAGGCGTGATTTGGCAACGCCAGAAAAATAAAGAAGTAAAATTTAACTTTACCCATCAAGCGACCTATCGGCGCTTCTTGCTATTTTTTGCGGATAAATGAGTTTTATTTAAGAGCGGGAAAAGTCTTCCCTTCGCTAGCGAAAGGAAAACAAAGATCGCAAAAGTGCCCCACACCTGGACGGAAGATAAAGACTTGCATCCTTTCTATTTTGAAACGATTTTAACCATTGGGGCCTGCTCAAAATGGGATTTCTTTCGAGGTCGAGGCGCTTTAAAGAAGGCGGTAGCACAACATTATCGGGAAAATAACTTATGTTATTGTCATCGAGATAAAGAAATACCAATTTGGGAAGTAAAACGAGATTGGTAGGGAAAGAATCAAGTCTATTGCGCCTAAGACTAAGATAGCGCAAGCTGGGAGTTTGAGAAAAAACTTGAAAACCGAGAAAAGTATCCAGCCTGTTGGAACTGAGTTCAAGTTGTTCCAATTTAAATAATCCATCAAAGATTTTATGAGGAAGATTGTTCAGGCCAATATTGTCTAAGAAGATTCTCACTAAATTCCTGTTGCCACTAAAAACATCGTCGGGCAAGAACGAAAAAGGATTATTACTGGCGTAAAAAATCCTTAACTGGGCATTGGCCCTCAAATCGGGAACAATGTGCATTTGGTTATTGCTGATATTTAAGGCCGCTAGCTTGGGCAACTTTTCCAGCACTTTATAGTGAATACCCTCCTTCAGGGAATTATTTTGCAAATAAAGTTCCCGTAAACTTTCAGGAAAAAAGAAGAAGTCTTGGTGGAGATTATTCAGGTGGTTGTTGCTCAAATCAAGTTTCTCTAAATGAGTAAACCCATTAAAATCATTGTTCTGCAATTTTTTTATTCCGTACCCGGCAAGATCGATCTCGGTGATTTTCGCAAGGTCTTCCGCTGTAATTTTTTCACAGGGAATTTTTAACTCGGCAACAATGAAGTTTTGCATTAGAGGTGATCTGTCACAAACAGGGATAAATTCGGCCGGCATTTCCGCCCAACCTATTCCAATGAGAAAGGAAAAGAAAAGGCCAAAGCAGGTTGTTTTTACGAATTTCATTGTTTCCTCCCCGTGCAGAAAATTAAGGCCACTTATTTGAGTGGCCTTAATTGAAAAGAAGGTGCCTCTTGCTATTCTCACACTCAGTTCCCCGAGCACTACCTTCACCGATGGTGGGCTTAACTGCCGAGTTCGGGATGGGATCGGGTGTTTCCCCACCGCTAATGAGACACCAAAGCTAAGCTATTATCACAATTTTTTTTGACATTTACAAAACAGGATCAATTTGAACGAGAAATTTGCAAAGAAAGTAAAAATGGGCAGGTAAAAAGCAAACGGCAGATTAGTACCAGTCAGCTCAATTCATTACTGAACTTACACTTCTGGCCTATCAAGCTCGTGGTCTACAAGCTACCTTAAAAGAAGTCTTATCTTGAGATGGGCTTCCCACTTAGATGCTTTCAGCGGTTATCCCTTCCGAACTTAGCTACTCGGCAATGCAGTTGGCACCACAACCGATACACCATAGGTTCGTCCATCCTGGTCCTCTCGTACTAAGGACAGCTTCTCGCAAACTTCTTACGCCCACGGAGGATAGAGACCGAACTGTCTCACGACGTTCTGAACCCAGCTCGCGTACTGCTTTAATTGACGAACAGTCAAACCCTTGGGACCTGCTCCAGCCCCAGGATGCAATGAGCCGACATCGAGGTGCCAAACCTCCCCGTCGATGTGAACTCTTGGGGGAGATCAGCCTGTTATCCCCGGAGTACCTTTTATCCGTTGAGCGATGGCCCTTCCACTCGGAACCACCGGATCACTAACACCTGCTTTCGCACCTGCTCGACTTGTTTGTCTCGCAGTCAAGCACCCTTATGCGCTTACACTCTATGGCCGATTTCCATACGGCCTGAGGGTACCTTTGTGCGCCTCCGTTACTCTTTAGGAGGCGACCGCCCCAGTCAAACTGCCTACCAGACATTGTCCCCCGGCCGGATGACGACCGCAGGTTAGGATTCCAAATAACAAAGGGTGGTATTTCAAGGTTGCCTCCCTGCATGCCAAAACATGCAGATCAACAGCTCCCACCTATCCTACGCATTGTGATTCAAAAGCCAATGCCAAGCTACAGTAAAGGTTCACGGGGTCTTTTCGTCCTTCCGCGGGTAGTGCGTATCTTCACGCACACTCCAATTTCGCTGGGCCTCTCGTTGAGACAGTGGGGAAATCGTTACGCCATTCGTGCAGGTCGGAACTTACCCGACTAGGAATTTCGCTACCTTAGGACCGTTATAGTTACGGCCGCCGTTTACTGGGGCTTCAATTCGGAGCTTCTCCCAAAGGATAACCCCTCCTCTTAACCTTCCAGCACCGGGCAGGCGTCAGTCCCTATACATCCTCTCACGAGTTCGCAGAGACCTATGTTTTTGATAAACAGTCGCTACCCCCTTTTCACTGCGACCCCCAATAGCTCTTCCAGCGAGTGGTTTCACCATCAGGGGCGTGCCTTATCCCTAAGTTACGGCACCAATTTGCAGAGTTCCTTAACTAGAGTTTACCCAAGCGCCTGAGGATTCTCTCCTCATCTACCTGTGTCGGTTTACGGTACGGACTAATAACAATCTCCTTGCGAAGCTTTTCTGGGAAGCAGAGGATCACGAACTTCCGATTCATTCGCATGAATCTCGTACTCGTGTCTCGGAGTTGACAACCGGACGGATTTACCTATCCGATCCTCCTACACACTTCAACCACCACGACCAGCGGGTGGATTCGCTACCTTTCTCCGTCACTCCATCAAGTCAAACAATTGTTACTAGGTACAGGAATATTAACCTGTTCACCATCAGTTACGCCTTTCGGCCTCACCTTAGGATCCGACTAACCCTGGGCGGAGTCACCTGGCCCAGGAACCCTTAGATTTTCGGCGGGGATGATTCTCACATCCCTTATCGCTACTTATGCCGTCATCAGCTCTTGTGATACCTCCAGTGCTCCTCACGGTACACCTTCATCAGCAAACACAATGCTCTTCTACCACTCTAAAAGAGTCCGTAGCTTCGGTACATATCTTAAGCCCCGTTACATTTTCGGCGCAGAATCACTAGTCCAGTGAGCTATTACGCTTTCTTTAAAGGATGGCTGCTTCTAAGCCAACCTCCTGGATGTCTGAGTAACTCCACAACCTTTACCACTTAGATATGATTTAGGGACCTTAGCTGACGATCTGGGCTCTTTCCCTCTCGACTACGGACCTTAGCATCCGCAGTCTCACTGCCTAGTTCGCCTCATCGGTATTCTGAGTTTGATATGGTTTGGCAGGCCGCTAGGCCCCCTAGCCAAGTCAGTGCTATACCCCCGATGGGCAACACCAGACGCTGCACCTAAATGCATTTCGAAGAGAACCAGCTATCACGGAATTTGATTGGCCTTTCACCCCTAACCACAGGTCATCCCAAAAGTTTTCAACCTTAACGGGTTCGGTCCTCCACGAGGTTTTACCCCCGCTTCAACCTGCCCATGGTTAGCTCATCCCGTTTCGGGTCTACGGCAAGCAACTATTCGCCCTATTAAGACTCGGTTTCCCTACGGCTACGCCTGCAACGGCTTAACCTAGCTACTCACCGTAACTCGACGGCTCATAATGCAAGAGGTACGCGGTCAGGCCTTACAATAACCCTCCCGCCGTTTGTAGGTACACGGTTTCAAGATCTATTTCACTCCCCTTGTCGGGGTTCTTTTCATCTTTCCCTCACGGTACTTGTTCACTATCGGTCAGCAGGGAGTATTTAGGCTTGGAGGGTGGTCCCCCCAGATTCAGACAAGGTTTCACGTGCCCCGTCCTACTCAGGAAACAGGCCCAGTTTGACTAGATTTGGATACGGGACTTTCACCCCCTTTGGTCACACTTCCCAGTGTGTTCTCCTACCAGTCTCCCCTTGATGCCTGCCCTACAACCCCGGCATGCAAGCATGCCGGTTTGGCCTATTCCGCGTTCGCTCGCCGCTACTAGCAGAATCTCTTTTGATTTCTCTTCCTCGAGGTACTTAGATGTTTCAGTTCCCTCGGTTCGCTCTACCCAAGCTACTTGACTCGCTTGGGAGTCACCGGCGTTTCCGCCGGCGGGGTTTCCCCATTCGGAAATCTTCGGATCAATGCCTACTGAACGGCTCTCCGAAGCATATCGCAGCCTAGTACACGTCCTTCATCGCCTCCTGCTGCCAAGATATTCACCATATACCCTTAGTAGCTTTCTACCTACTTCATTTACAACAAGGTAATTTTTATCTTAGCTTGCGTCTTTCTTTGCAAATTCTCATCTTTTCAATTGATCCTGTTATGTCAATGTCAAAAAGTTCAACTTTCCCGAATCTCGAACAATGGTGGGTCTGGCCGGATTTGAACCAGCGACCCCATCCTTATCAGGGATGTACTCTAACCAACTGAGCTACAGACCCCTCATGCGATCGGGAAAATGCGCAGAATGAGAAATGAGACGAAAAGGATTCTAAGCGTTGACCAAAATTTGCATCCACGGACGCTAGGCCCGCTTCTGCGAAATCTTTAAAGGAGGTGATCCAGCCGCAGGTTCCCCTACGGCTACCTTGTTACGACTTCACCCCAGTCATCAGTTCGACCGTAGGCACTCCCCTCCCAAAGGTTGGGGTCATGACTTCAGGTAAAACCAACTCCCATGGTGTGACGGGCGGTGTGTACAAGGCCCGGGAACGTATTCACCGTAGCGTGCTGATCTACGATTACTAGCGATTCCAACTTCATGGAGTCGAGTTGCAGACTCCAATCCGGACTGAGATGCATTTTTTGAGATTTGCTCACCGTTGCCGGGTCGCTTCCCTTTGTATGCACCATTGTATTACGTGTGTAGCCCTAGGCATAAGGGCCATGAGGACTTGACGTCGTCCCCACCTTCCTCCTGGTTAGCCCAGGCAGTCTCTCTAGAGTGCCCAACTTAATGCTGGCAACTAAAGACAAGGGTTGCGCTCGTTGCGAGACTTAACCCAACATCTCACGACACGAGCTGACGACAGCCATGCAGCACCTGTCTCTGCATTCCCCGAAGGGCACTCCTCCTTTTGGGGAGGATTCGCAGGATTTCAAGCCTAGGTAAGGTTCTGCGCGTTGCTTCGAATTAAACCACATAATCCACCGCTTGTGCGGGCCCCCGTCAATTCCTTTGAGTTTTAGTCTTGCGACCGTACTCCCCAGGCGGTGCACTTAATGCGTTAGCTACGACACAAAGGGGGTCAATCCCCTCATATCTAGTGCACATCGTTTACGGCGTGGACTACCAGGGTATCTAATCCTGTTTGCTCCCCACGCTTTCGCACCTCAGCGTCAGTATTCGCCCAGGAAGTCGCCTTCGCCTCTGGTGTTCCTTCGCATCTCTACGGATTTTACCCCTACATGCGAAATTCCACTTCCCCTTTCGAAACTCTAGATTGGCAGTTTCAGACGCAGTTTCGGGGTTGAGCCCCGAGATTTCACATCTGACTTACCTATCCGCCTGCGTACGCTTTACGCCCAGTAAATCCGAGTAACGCTTGCACCCTTCGTATTACCGCGGCTGCTGGCACGAAGTTAGCCGGTGCTTCCTTTGATGGTACCGTCAATCCCCAGGCCTATTAGACCTGTGGCCGTTCTTCCCATCTGACAGAGTTTTACAACCCGAAGGCCTTCCTCACTCATGCGGCGTTGCTGCGTCAGGCTTTCGCCCATTGCGCAAGATTCCCCACTGCTGCCTCCCGTAGGAGTCTGGACCGTGTCTCAGTTCCAATGTGGCCGATCATCCTCTCAGACCGGCTAGACATCGTTGCCATGGTAGGCCATTACCCCACCATCAAGCTAATGTCGCGCAGACTCATCCATCGGCGGATGCCTAAGCACCCTTTCTTGTTGCCAACTTATGCGGTATTAGCCCGGATTTCTCCAGGTTGTCCCCCACCTATGGGTAGATTATCTACGTGTTACTCACCCGTGCGCCACTCTAATCACACCCGAAGGTGCTTTCTCGTTCGACTTGCATGTGTAAAGCACACCGCCAGCGTTCACTCTGAGCCAGGATCAAACTCTCCAAGTAAGTAGACAAAAAAATGTTTTTTGAACTTTCTTGAATCGCCTAGACCTGGCCGGAGTTTACTCGAAATAAATCACGGAGATTTATTCGTTCTAAACTTCCGGTATCTGGCCTCTGCCAAAAAAATTGGCAGCATCTAGTTACGCCAGACTTTCGTTCGCCTAGAACTTTTCATCTCATTCTCATCGCGTTTCCACCTCCATTAAGGAGGCGAAACTTTAAACTGTTTTAAAATGTCAAAAAGCCACTGTACTTGCGTACTGTCCAGCATACCGAACACCCCCTTTGTAAAAAAGGGGAACGGATGGTGGAGATGACTGGATTCGAACCAGCGACCCCCTGCGTGCAAAGCAGGTGCTCTCCCAACTGAGCTACACCCCCATTACTTTTAAAATTGCGGGTGAACCCAAAACTCCATCCTGTTTTCGGAGGCCAGAGGGGAGTTTATTGGGTTCTCATCTGTCCGTCAACTTTTTCATGATGGATTTTAAAAGAAAATTTTTAGATAATCTAGGAGCAAGACAAACCGCCCCGAGGAGATGCCCGTGAAAACTTCCGAATCCTGGACAAATTTCTTGACTCATTTAGTCAAAATAGGCCTTCTCTGCCTTTTGGCCAGTTGCCTGAGTTCAAAGGAATCTGCTAAAGAAAGACCTAAGGCCTCAAATTTGGCCACTCAGGCACTAAAAACCGATCGAGACGGCATGTCCAAAGCACGAGCGACAATCAAGACCAGTTATGGAGATATAATCTTCAAATTTTACCCCGAACAGGCCCCGGTGACGGTGGCCCGGTTTATTGAATTGGCGCAGCAAGGGTTTTACAACGGGCTTTTATTTCATCGCGTCATTTCCAATTTTGTCATTCAGGGGGGCGACCCCCAGGGCACCGGCATGGGGGGAAGCGGGCAAAAACTCAAGGCCGAATTTAGCGACCTCCAGCACATCAAGGGCACCGTCGCCATGGCCAGGGCCAAAGACATTCACTCCGCCGACAGCCAGTTTTACATCGCCTTGAGCACTCTGCCCCACCTCGACAAGCAATACACCGTCTTTGGCCAAGTCGTCTCGGGGTTAAAAATTCTGGACAAGATCAAAAAGGGTGACAAAATGATCGAGGTTTCCATTCAAAAGTAAGAGTCGCGGGGGATTCCCCTACGGAGAGGCCCCGCTCTCCAAAAGGCGCTTAAAAAATTGAATGTTCTCCGTGGAATTGAAATCTTGCCCTCCGCGAGTCACCTTTACCGTCTTGCCCCCGTAAAAAACGATTGAAGTGGGAAGTCCCGACACCATAAAATCTCCAATGTGCTTCCCCGTGGAATCGGCGACCAGGGGAAAGTTGAGGTGGTATTCGCGCTCGATTTTGGCGATCTTCTTGAGTTGTTCCCCTTCGTCTGTATTGATACCCAAAACTAAAAGTTGATCACCTTCAAACTCATTTTTCATGGCGACCAGGGAGGGAAATTCACTCAGGCAGGGAGCACACCAACTGGCCCAAAAATTGAGAATGACGATGGTGTTTTTTAATTCCCCGCCGATGTATTTGTCGCCGGCCGTGCTGGTGAAGGTGGTGCGCTCAAAAACTTTTTGGTAATGGAGGTGGAGTCTCTTGACAGAACTGCTGGACGAGGCGATGGCCCTTCCGTATTCCCAATAAACTTGACCTAAGAGGTATCCCCCCGAGAAAAGGCCAAGGGCCAAGAGCGGAAAGTATTTCTTCACTGAACCTCTCCATTTAAAACCCTTAGAATGTTATTATAATGCTTTTCAAAAATGGCGCAATTGCTAGGCCAACATTGAACCGGCCGCTAGAATCGGGGCAAACCTTCGTCGAGTTTTTATTGCTTCTGTTGGTTCTCGTCGGACTTAGTATTGCCCTCATCAAGGGGTTTAACGGAGGACTTGCCGATCGCTGGCAGGCCTTAGTGCAAGTTATTGCCGCTCCGTCGAACGACCCTATCGAGTTGAATTAAGAGGCCCTTCGCTTTTTTCTATTTTCTTTGATATAACCTTGTTTAATGAAGGTTAATGTCCCAATAAAAAATTGTGATAATGGTATGGTAAGTGCTCACAATTTAGGTCAGATTGGGGGGAAGCGAGACAGAGCGACTGAGGCGTACAAAGAGTACGCCGCAGGGAGTGATGGCGAAGCTGACTCACACGGAGTCGCCAGGAAGGCGACGAGCGACGACTGCCCCGATGGGCAGTGCCGGAGCAGGATGCGAAGGCAAGATGGCCTGAAGTGTGAGCAGTTACAATGAAAGTTATTTTGGCCATCGATCAGGGCACTACTGGCACTACCGCGGCCCTCGTCCGCACCGATTCGTTTGAATTGGTGGGCAAAGTCAACTGCGAACACCCGCAAATTTATCCCCGGCCAGGGTGGGTGGAACACGATTTAAATGACATTTGGGCCTCAGTCGCTCAAACCGTGCAATCGGTTTTAAACAAATGCCAAGTTGACCCCGGGGCCGTGCAGGCCATAGGACTCACCAATCAACGGGAAACCACCTGTGCGTTCCGCCGCGACGGGACTCCCCTCCACCACGCCATCGTCTGGCAAGACCGGCGCACGGCCGAGCACTGCCTCGCTTTGAGGCCACGGGAAGATTTTATCCGCGAAAAAACTGGCCTGCCTCTCGACCCCTATTTCAGCGCCAGCAAAATGGCCTGGTTACTAAAACATTCAACCTCGGTTCAGGAGGCCAACGCCGATCAGGGCCTTCTCATGGGAACTATCGACAGCTTTTTGCTCTACAAACTCTCAAACGGAAACGCCTGGGCCACAGAACTCAGCAATGCCTCCCGAACCATGTTGGCCGATTTAAAAAGCGGCGATTGGGACGACGAACTTCTCTCTCTCTTTGAAATTCCCCGTTCATGCCTGCCGCCCATTCTGGATTCGTGGGGTGAATTTGGTAAAACCCGCGGCCTCGACTTTCTTCCCGACGGCATCCCCATCACCGGCATCCTGGGCGACCAGCAGGCGGCCCTTTTTGGACAAGCGGGAACCCAGCGGGGAGCGATGAAGTGCACTTACGGCACGGGGGCCTTTATGCTTCTCAACACCGGTGAAGAGTTGGAGCGCTCAAAGCACGGACTGCTCACTACGGTTGCTTTTCGCGCAAACGGCACAACCTGCTACGCCCTGGAGGGGGCCAGTTATATTGCCGGTGCGGCCGTGCAGTGGTTGCGGGACAATTTAAAAATCATTGCGTCTTCTCCCGAATCCGAATCGCTGGCCAGGCAAGTGGCCAATCCCCAAGAGATGGAACACTTGTTATTTATGCCCTTTTTTACCGGACTCGGTTCTCCCTATTGGATCAGCGAGGCCAAAGCGGCGATCGTGGGCATCACCCGCGATACCGGACGCGCCCACTTGGCACGGGCCTGCTTGGAGGGGATTTGCCTGAGTATCAACGACTTGATCACCTCCATGCGGGAAGATTCTGGCCTGGCGATTAAAGGCCTCAAAGTGGACGGCGGAGCAGTGGCCAACCATTTTCTGTGCCAGGCCCAGGCCAGCTTGAGCGATCTCGAAATCATACGCCCCCAAGTGATTGAAACCACCGCCTATGGCGCGGCCCTGGCGGCAGCAGTGGGGTGTGACTTGATTACCCTGGAAAAAATGCAACACCTGTGGAAGGCGGAGCGGTCTTTTTTCCCCAGCGCCGAAGATCGAGATTATTATCAAAAAAAGCAAAGGCAGTGGAAAGGGACTATTGAGAAACTTTTTTAAACCGTCGGTCGCGCTTGCTGCATGGCCTGCCGTCTCTTCCGTTCGAGTTCCAGCTTTTTGAGGAAAACCGCTTTGAGTTCTTCGGCCCGGGCGATGGGGACGATGTGTAATTTTTCAAACTTGCCTTTAAAGTTTTTGGCGACTTTGGGAGAGGTAAAAACGCGCTTGTAGTTGAGTTGGTGGATTTCCTTGAGGCGCATTTCCATGTAGGGCACACTCCGCACTTCGCCGGTGAGGCCAATTTCTCCAATAAAAACGGCATCGGGGTCGATCGGGCAACGGTAGTGGCTCGAAAGCAAAGAGGCAACAACTGCCAAATCCGACTCCCTCGTAGTCAACCGCATCCCCCCCACCACATTGAGGTAAATGTCGTTGGGGCCAAGGGAGAGTTCCATATACTTTTCAATCACCGCCACCATCATGGCCACCCGGTTGGAGTCAATTCCCACTGTGGTTCTGCGGCCATTGCCGAATTTGTTTTCAACCACCAGGGCCTGAATCTCGACGAAGAGGGAGCGCGTTCCCCCCTCTAAAATGCAGGTGAGACTTCTGCCGTAGGAATCCTCGGAATGTTCTTCCAAAAAATATTGGGAGGGATTGGGCACTTCCTTGAGTCCCCTTTCATTCATTTCAAAAATGCCCACTTCGTTGGTGTTGCCAAAGCGGTTTTTAATCGCCCTCAACATGCGGTAGTGGCCGAACTGATCGCCCTCAAAATAGATCACCGTGTCCACCATGTGTTCCAAGATTTTAGGGCCTGCGATACTGCCCTCTTTGGTAATGTGGCCGATTACAAATGAAGTCATGCCCTTGGATTTCACTTGATTCATAAGTTCGTAGGTAATCTCCCGAATTTGTGTCACCGTCCCCGGGGCGGATTGCACTTCCCCACTGGCCGTCGTTTGAATGGAATCCAAGACTAAAAACTTGGGCCGAATCTCCCCTATGTGGCCCAGAATATTCTGCCAATTGGTCTGGTTGAGAATGAACAAATTGTCGGCACTGATACCCACTCTTTGAGCGCGGCCGCCCACCTGCGCCTCCGATTCCTCTCCCGAAATGTAGAGCGCGTTGTCTTCAGGACACTGCTGGGCCAAACGCCCCATCACCTCCATCAGCAAAGTCGATTTTCCGATCCCGGGGGCACCGCCGATGAGGCACAGGGAACCCGGCACTAGGCCGCCCCCCATCACCCGGTCAAATTCGTTGATGCCCACCCAAATGCGATTTTCTTTAGAGGCCTGAATTTGAGAAAGCGTTTTGGCCTGACTCTCCAAATGGTGCGCATGGGCCTGGCCAGCATGGCGGGAGGCCGCCACTTCTGAAGATTCCTCAAAAGAATTCCATTCGCCACACTCCGGGCAACACCCCATCCACTGGGGAGCGGAGTGGGAACAGTTTTGGCAAATGTATAACGATTTTTTTTTGGCCACCATTCTCCTTATGCACATGGCCTCCCACAAGGCCATCTCTAACTCATTAAAAACAGGCGCAGACTTTCTCAGTTCTCAATCAATTTGGCCAATTCAACTTCAGAAATGATCGGAATTTGCAATTCCTTGGCCTTTTTAAACTTGGAAGAAGCAGAGTCAATATCATTGGTCAAAAGGTAATCCGTATTCTTAGACACGGTGCTCACCACTACCGCCCCGGCCCTTTGCAATCTTTTCTCCATTTCCGAGCGCTTGACGGAGAGACTCCCCGTCAAGCAAATTTTTTTGCCCTTGATGGGAGATTCCGCTACTTCTTCCGTTTCAAGGCCAGAAGTTATTTTGAATCCGAGTTCCAGCAATTGATCGATGAGGGGTATTTTTTCCCGCAAACTGGTGACAAATTCCAAGGCCGACTTTTCGGCAAATAAATCGACTTCCATCAATTGTTCGACAGTCATGGCCTTGATTTTTTCAACACTACTGAACCCTTCACGCACAATTTTTTCACACTTATTATAGGCCCCTCCGCGAATCCCTAAGGCCGTTAAAAAAGTCACCAGATCGATGGCCTTGGATTTTTGAATGGAAGACACCAATTTATTGGCCAATTTGTCTTTAACTTTATCGAGAGACATCAAATCTTGCGCCCCCAAGGCGTAGAGGTCGGGAATCCCCGTCACTAACTTGGCCTTCATCATTTCGTCGAGGCGCTTCACTGAGAGATCGTCAATGCCAATCTTTTGAATAAAATTGAGGATGGACTCCCGTATTTTTCCGGGGCACACGGGATTGCTGCAGAATAAGCGGATAGTTTCTATTTCGGCCTTGGATTGGCACACGGGGCATTGTTTGGGATAGTTCAATTCACCCTCGACCGACTTTGCCACCGAAAGAAACTTGGGTATGACTCCTCCCGATCGGACAATATTGATGGTGTCGCCCGGTTTTAAACCGTTTTGTTTGACCACTCCAAAATTGTGAAGTGTCACACGGGAAATTTTGGCCCCGCCAAGTTGTACTGGTTCCACGATCGCTATGGGGGTTAAAATTCCGTTGCGGGAAACAGACCACTCTATCTCTTCAATCTTGGAGGCCTTGGATTCGCCTTCAAATTTAAACGCCATCTTGTAGCGCGGATGGTGCCCCGTCGCTCCCAGTTCTTCCTGGAGGGCCAAATCGTTATAGCTGAAAACCACCCCGTCGATCTGATAGTCACCTTCATCCATAAACCGGCGGGCCTCATCCAATTTGTCCTCTATCCCTTGCATGGCCTGATGAAAACCAAAATTGGGAATTTTGAAACCCAATTTTTTCAACTGCTCTTTTTTTTCTATCTCGGCCTTAAAGGGTTCTCTCTCCAAAATGAGTTCAAAGGCCTGAAAATCCAGGTAGCGGCAAAGTTCTATGTGGTCTTTGCGCCCCAAAAGTCCGGCCACAATATTGCGCGGATTATTAGGACGCTCCAACTCCAAGGCCTCCATCTCGTCTGCAAGGTGAAAAAAATTGTCTTCGCTGCAATAAATCTCTCCCCGCACCTCCATCATGGGATCGGGCCATTGAACT
Organism: Bacteriovoracaceae bacterium; assembly: GCA_965243145.1. Lineage (GTDB taxonomy): Bacteria > Bdellovibrionota > Bacteriovoracia > Bacteriovoracales > Bacteriovoracaceae > CBDBLK01. Next base: position 1,781,683 of record CBDEUB010000002.1, on the reverse strand, counting down.
TTTTTGGGAATGGAATCCATGTGATCCAGTTTTTGAGTGATATTTTCCCCGTACTGGCCATCGCCGCGGGTTTTCCCCAAGAAAAAATGACCGCGTTGATAGATCAGCGAACCACTCACACCGTCAATTTTAAAGGTGGAAACGACTTCTCTCTCGCCTATCCAGGAAGCGAGTTCCTCCAATTTATATGTTTTCCCCAGGGAGAGCATTTTAGTGGCGTGTTTGACTTTAAGGCCGGATTCTCCAATGTGGCCAATTGTTTCGAGAATTTTGTTGTCGGGGTCGAGAGTACGCAACTCGTCCTCCAACTTGTCGTAATCATGGTCTGAAATTTCAGGCCGGCCACGCCAATACAAGGCCTTGTGATGGGCCACTAATTTTTCGAGTTCCGCAATACGATTCATAGATTTCAAAAGGTGAAGCTAACACCCGCTTTGAATTTAGATTCCCTAAATTCAATACTGCTCTGATTTTCCACACCAAAGACGGCCTTGGCCATCGTCATATCGTAACTCAAATCGAGCGTCATGCGGGGATAATAAATATAGCTTCCCCCCAAAACAATGTTGTAGACCGAAGAAGAATCCGGTTGGCCATACAAGTTGACTTTCTCGGAATACTGGGGACTTAAAATAAAATTAAATTCCACCCTGGGCCTCAATGATTCAGTGATGGGCAAAGAACCTCTAAGCCCCACCGCAATCCCCTTAAATCCCACCTCGGTAAAACCGGGGGAATCGGATTCGATCGAGGTATCCAATCCGAAAATGTAGTTTACATAACCGATGGAAACATCCAACCGAGGCCCATAAAAAAAACTCAGTGGCAAATAACGGTAACCCGCTTTAAGGCCAAACCTTGAAAGATTGGCCTGATTGGGATCGCCGCCTCCCCCTTGAGCGCTGAGACTGCTGGAACCTCGGCCCATTTCAAATGCCGCCCAATAATTGCGCGTAATCCACACTTCACTCTCTAAAACGGCCCCTATGAGAGAACCGCTCATGGTTTCCGAATCCGAGGCCCTTTCGCTGGTGGCAGTGCCCTTCCCCATTTCAAAGGAAAGCCCCAGTGTTCCCAATTTGCCAAAGCGGTAGGAACCACCGCCAACAGTTCCAAGGCCTTCCGGCATTGCACGGGACACCACCGGATTGGCCCCCTCTTCAAGAATGGCCCAATCACCCAGCTTGAGTTGTTCACGACTGTGGCGATTTCCCAACCTTGCCACTGCCTGGAGATTTTCCGTATGAACAATTGTGGCCTCGGCCAAATCCCTGGTTTGCCAACTGACAATATTTTTTAGCAAAGGGTGGTTTTTCTTGCCCTCGGCCCTCACCAGCTTAATTTTCATTCCGGGAATCAATCCGCGCTGGTTTCCCATATCAATGGTAAACTGATCTCCCAATATACTCACCACTCTGGCGTCGTAGGGAATTTTCTTTTCGTAAGCACTTAGCCAGTTTTTGAGAGTTTGCTCTATATCGGCATTGTTATCCAATTTGGCCTGGCGTTCAAAAAAAACATCTTCGCCACCATCGCCAAAAATCTTCATTCTCAACTCAACGCCTTGTATTTGGTTAATGACCTTTATGCGGATCAACGACCCCGCCTGCGTCTTTTCAGACACAATCCGCAGCACTTTTTTGTCTTCCAAAACATCATTTAAACTGTTCCGATGGTGAGAGAGGATGCTCAATATCTCGGAGTTAGATTTGTAAAAACACCAATCACTATCTTTGAGGTAATGCTCGACCGTCTCAAAAATGTTAAAGGCCAAATCGTCGTTGCGCTCATCCTTCACCGGAAGCAAAAGGCAATCCCGCATGCTGGGCGTGGCATAAACCCATGAACAAGAAATGAACAAAATGAATGGCCCAATAAAAAAACCTAATGTCTTCAAAACACTGGCCCTATAGATTGAGGGAAGAGGGCGGGCGTTTTTTGAGAGACTGGCCCTCGTAAAGTTTGACTAACATTCTCAAGTCGCTATTGTCCTCTTCCAAAGTTTTAAGTTTGGCCTTCAATTCCTTGATGTCCAAGCGCAATTCAAAAATTTCCCGATTTTCCCGCTCTTGCTTTTTCTGATAATTCTCCTCGCTTACAAAAATAAAATACTTGCCCTTTTCCTGCTTGGCCTTAATTTGCTTGGCCCTAATATAACGGCGAATCGTGGAGGTGCTCACCCCTCGATACTCTGCATAATCCATGATGGACAACCAAACGCCACAAGTTCTCACAAAAGGCCTCCCCCATCTCCATTTTAAAAAGGTTGCCGGGATTTTTCAAAGATGAGTGCTATAGGCCACCCCTTTTTTATGCTCATTGCACTATTTGACAATAAAACCGCACTCACCCAATATCAACAAAATAAAAAAGGAGGATATGGCCATACACCCCGCTCAGATTAAAACATTGATCGCCTTTATCTTATTTGGAATGGGATGCTTTGTCCCCTACGCCCAAGTTGAGGCCTCTCAAGAACGCACTTCCATTGAAGTTGCCGCATTTCTGCTCGATGAAAACGGCCACCCCCGTTGCAGAATAGGCAACCAACACCAAGTCTACTTGTCTTCGGCCCGTCTCTCCAATTTTGTAGAAGAAAGCAGTGCCGAGGAACTTTACCAGATCAAGGAATGTGATCAAAATGATGCCCTCTACGCTGGCATGATTCTCGCTCCAGAAGAAGGGCCAACCGAGGACATGGCCACCCCTGAAATTGAAGAAGAGCAAGAAAATTTGGAGCGAGGCCGTTTCTTGAGAATCTCCACCCTGCTACCCGCCCTCCTTACGGCCCTTTTTTCACATAAAGGCCCCGATCCCTATCGCGTGTGGATGGCCAGTGCCCCCACCGCCGTTTTTGTCGCTTCCAACATGGGATTTTCCTACCAGGCCGCCAAAGTTGTCCCAGAGCATGGCGTGAGCGTCCCCATTGCTTTTGGAGTCTATCATGCAACTCTTGAAACCATCGCCTACTTGATTCGGACAAAAAGTCCCATGGTCTTGTTACCTAGAACTTTATTTTCAAGGTCTCCCCACATTCTCTTGAGCGTGATTTCATATAAGACTGCTGAATATTTTTCAAAAGAACCAGAAAAAAACAAGATCGATTAAAAAGCGAATGTGCGAGATCAGTCACTCTGGCCTTCAGTTTGATGGCCATGTTTGAGAAGGCCCTCAAGTTCTGCAAGTTCAGTAGAGATCGCTTGCAAACATTGGCCAATACCAAAAGATTCGTCGGCGTTCAAAGACAATTCACTGCCCGTTTTAAAAAGTGCACCCAATCCGTTGAGAGTACCCTGGACATTCCAAAGCCTCTCGGCAATTTTATCGACAAGTGCCTCATCGAGATGGCCTAGCTTTGCCATTCGAGTATTTTAACATCCCCCGTACATAACTAAAATTTATTTTTTCTAAAACGAGATTTCTCAATGGGAAAAGCTCTAATAAATTCAACGAGTTGGAGCCGCATTTTGCCATGCGCTGTTTCGCCTCTCCGCGTTCTGGTTTAATATATTCTCAGAGGGACAACGGCCGTGAAAAAGGATTTAAAACCTCATGGAAAAAACATCAGTTGACCGCTCTGATATTAAAATTGCCGTTATTGACGATTCCAACTTTTCCCGCAATGCCATTGTAGAAATCCTCAAACAAGAAGGCCTTAATGTCGTTTGTTCATCTGATAATGCCAAAGAAGGACTCACCAACGGGAAAAAGGCCAATGCAAATCTCTACATTATCGACGCTATCATGCCCGTGCGGAGTGGCCTCGAAATGGCCAATATTATAACTGAAAAATTTATGAAAACCAAGGTTATCATCATTTCTTCTTTATATAATGAACAAACTATTATTGAATCAATATCAAGTGGTGCTGCCGATTTTTTACCCAAACCCTTTGAACCCAAAGAACTCATTAGGGCGGTTGAAAAAGTTGGGGCCGAAATAGAAATGGAGTAACATTGCCATGATATTCGTTTTTAAATTTGTCCTCTACTTCATTGTTAGCTTCATCATTTTATCTTTTCCCGTCTCCAATAAAACAATTTTCACTCATTTAAATAGCGTAACAACTCCCCTATCCCATAAAATTTTGCAAAAAATTGAAACGAGTATCCACCAAAGTTCTATTTGGAGTAAAAAAATCTTCACCAATTCAACTCCAACACAAAATAAAACTTCCACTGTGCAAAACGACAACGCAAAAAGCAAAAAGGCAAAAGACCTGATTCAAGGCCCCCATACCCCCGAAGAACGGGAATTGCTGGAAAAAATCCTCAAACAGAACAAATAACAAAATGATGCGCCTGGGCCATGCATCATAAGATTTTGCTTCAAAAACTTGCCACTTCTTGTGTTTAGGGTGTAGTTAATCAAAGAGTGGAACTAACACAACAAGATTTCAGTTTTAATAAAAGCAATGTTAATCGCCCTGCGCCTACGGCCACACCTCCGTCCAATCCTCAACTCCCCGACGATTGGCTCGCCCACCTGTCTGGTGAGTTTGAAATGCCCTATATGTTTGAACTGAAGGCCTTTCTGCAAAGAGAACTGGCCCAAGGCAAAATCATTTATCCCCACGGCAAAGAAATTTTTACCGCTTTCAACCTCACCCCCTTGAACAAAGTGAAAGTTGTCATCTTTGGCCAAGACCCCTACCATGGCCCCGGCCAGGCCCATGGCCTTTCTTTTTCAGTGAAACCGGGAGTGCGGATTCCTCCATCCCTGATCAATATTTACCAAGAAATCAGTTCAGACCTCGGAATTGCATCTCCCTCCCACGGGCATCTCAAGGCCTGGGCCAATCAAGGTGTTTTATTACTCAATGCGGTCTTAACTGTTGAAGAAGGCCGGGCCGGTTCTCACCAACAAAAGGGATGGGAGATTTTTACCGATAGAGTTGTCCAAATTCTAAACCGGGAGTGCCAAAATTTAGTTTTTTTGCTGTGGGGAAGTTATGCTCAAAAGAAAGGTGCCAATATCGACCTGAGTAAGCATAAAATTCTCAAAGCGCCCCATCCTTCGCCCCTTTCGGCCCATCGGGGCTTTTTTGGTTGCCGGCACTTCTCCATGGCCAATCACTATTTGGCCGAAGTTGGCAAGGAACCCATCGATTGGACATTGGATTTTCTCCACTGATAGAAATAAAAAGGCCTCCCGGATGAGAGGCCTTAACAGAAATCATTAAGTTTTTTAATTTACCTACTATCTTCTTTCTGTACCAGCACCGCTGGAAGGTCTTGCGCCACCGCTGCTGCCTGTGGCCCTTTCTCCCTCACGGCCAGAGTTGTTGATCTGGACACATTCTGTCTTGGGTTCTTCCCCCAAAGGGCCTCCACATAGAGAGTTAAAATAACTTCTTATGGCGTTAATATTATCGCTATCCTTACATTTATCCAAAATGGCAGCTTGCTGGCCACAATCGGCATTTGACCAATTTTCAGAGCAATTGGCCGCCTGAAGCGATACCGAAAACAAACTAATAGAGGAAAAGGCCATCAAGTGCAAAAAACAATTTCTCATAGAATCTCCTTTTTAAAATTGTTCCCAATAACTTTAGAAGGGCCTATACGCCCAAGCTCACTCCCGCCGGTTTTACAATGGCCAGCAAAGATTGGAATGTCGTCATCACCTTTGGCAAAATCTTTTTTGACGACCCCTTAGCGCCTTTAACACCTTTAATTTTGCCGTAACGATCATAATTTAGAATCACCGAACCAACGCCCTTCATGGTAATTTTTGAAGGTTTCCCCAGGGAATTATAATCAAAAATTATAGTGGCCTTGCCTTTCTTCGCCTTCGCCACACTCCTACCATCTTTTTTTGAACTCGTATCGATCATTCTGGCAACTCTATTCTTGGAATCGTAAACAAGAGTGACTTCTTGGCCTAGACTATTTTTGGCATAGTAAAGATTGCGTTTCTTATTGTACTTAAATTCCGACCATCGTTTTTTTGCTTTGTCGGTAACTTTAGTTATTTTATTGTATTTTTCGTGATATTTGAGTTCAATATTTTCCCCTGTAGAGGAAATTTTCTTTTCTAAAAACCCTTTGTCGTTGTAATCCAAGGTTGTGACATGCTTACCTTTTTTAACTTTAACGGGAAGGTTAAAATCCTCTGAATAAACCGTCTCCGTTTCAACTCCGTTAATTCTGGTTGCCGTCCTGTAAGTATATTGAGAACCGTCTGAACGAACTTTTAACTCATATTCATACTTGTTGGTCAATTTTTTCCCGTTGGCGAGATGCTTAGTCACCAAAGTCCAATAATGAAGTTTCGGACGCTTGGGATTGGCCTCATACTTATAACTTCTCTTTTCTCCATTTCTTTCGACAATTTCCTTGACAAACTGGGTAGTTGGCCAATAGGCGATCGTCATCATCGTCTTGTTGGGATAGGTAATGGAATTCATATTATGGTTTCCATCGTAACCGTACACATAAACATTGCCGGCAATATCTTTTGATTCCTTTAAATCATCACCGTCGTATTTATAACAGGCCTTATTTTTTTTGGAGGTGGCCGGCCAAATACACTTCACTCTTCCGCTGGGATGCCAGGAAAAAAGAACTTGCTTGGCAAAGCTGTCCTTAATAGAGGCCAATTTCCCGTTTTTGTCATAAGTCAGATCGACACCACGGCCATTTTTATCGCGGATACTGGCCAGTTGGCCCTGCTGGTTAAAGGATTCCTTTTTGCCATCGCTATAGATTCTTTCAAATCCCTTACCTGTAACCCGCAATTTTTGAAATCCCCTAGTATTGGCGTAGAGTTCAGTACCTTTGGACAATTTGGCACTCACTCCAAACTGGCGGGCGTAACTCTGGCGCAACTCCTGATTTTTGGCCAATTTTTGGGCCAAATCCCTGGGTACTCCCTTTCCGGCCTTTTTCATGGCCGCAATGATTTTCTGTGCTGCCACTTTAGGGTCAATTTTGTTTTTGGGAGAAAAGCGGGTTTGGGCACCTGAACCGTTTTCGTGAATGGTCACCGAACCATCGGCCCCAACTTCCAAGCGGGTTTCATACATGGAACCCCAACCAAATCCGAACCAACCCACCTCGGAGGATTTTGAATTATAAGTCCGTGTAATTTTGAGTTTTTCCCCTTCTCCCGGAACCACCACATCGGTGTAGGAAATGTAGAAGTTTCCGTTTTTGAGATTGACTCCGGCCCACGCTTGCGCACTTAAAAAGAGCAATGCAAATAGGCCAATTCGCTTTAGATTCAATAGGTTAGCTAAGTTCATGGATTCCTCCCCAAAGGCCATTAAAGGCGCTAAAAAATCGACTTCGCTATCCTCTCGGAATTTTTTTGGCCTAACTTAATATTTTTTGGAGAAGTTTTTTTGCCGGTGTTATTTTTGCCCGACTTAATCAGTATCAATGGCCTTGAGAAGCAACATTAAAATGCAGTGCCTATCCGCCAAGGACGAAAGTGGAAGGGTTCGCTAGACCACGGGTAGACCATGTTGAACCATACGAATAGGGCCTTGCCCCGAACATGGTCAAAGGGAACAAAACCCCAATAGCGGCTATCGCTGGAAAAATCCCGGTTATCACCCATGACAAAGAGATGCCCCTCGGGAACCTTCCTTTTGGGAAAAGAGAGGAAAGGATTGCGAGCGTGATTGTGGGCAATAATGTGTTTTGTCTGTCCGGTTTGAACTTGATAAAGGCCCAAATCCAGAAGAACCCCTTTTTTATCATACAAAGAGTGATAAAGTTCGTACTGCTCCCCTTCGATCTTCAAGTTTTCAATTTCCTTTCCGTTGAGAAAGACTCTGTGGCCGAGGACTTCCACCTCATCACCGGGAACGGCGACAACCCGTTTGACGAATAAAGTGCTGCGATCCTTGGGATATTCAAAAACCACAATATCGCCTTTTTGTGGCGGCCTAAATTCTGTCAAATAAATGGGGTTTCTAAACCATTCTGAAAACGGAACCTTAAATCCATAAGCAAATTTATTGACCAGAATAAAATCCCCAATCGCCATAGTGGGCAGCATGGAGCCAGAGGGAATGTGATTGGGTTCAAAAAAAGTGGATTTAAAACCAAAAACCCCTACAAAAATGAGAACATAGGAGAAAAGTTCTTTAATAATTTTTTGGCGCAGTGATTTTGAAACCATAACATCTCACAAAAAGGTAACTGCTCACACTTCAGGCCATCTTGCTTTCGCATCCTGCTCCGGCACTGCCCATCGGGGCAGTCGTCGCTCGTCACCTTCCTGGCGACTCCGTGTGAGTCAGCTTCGCCATCGCTCCTTGCAGCGTGCTGGAAGCGAACTTCAGTCGCTCTGTCTTAGCTATCACCCCAATCTAACCTAAATTGTGAGCACTTACCATACTACCACCGTAGTTTTTCATTGAAGCATGAATTGTTACTAAAAAAGAAAAAAGGGCCATACTCACGCAGGCCCTTTTCCCTTTTAACTACTAAGCTCAACAAATATCTGACAGGCACAAAGCTGGCCTTTCAGAATCCGATTACATCATCCCGGGCATTCCACCCATTCCCCCTGCTGGTGGAGCGGCGGGTGCTGATGATTCATCCTTGGGAAGATCGGCGATCATAGTCTCGGTTGTCAACATGAGACCAGCGATTGATGCCGCATTTTGTAACGCTGAACGGGCAACTTTGGTGGGATCGATAATGCCTGCTTGAACCAGGTTTTCATACCTGTTTTCACGAGCGTTATATCCCCAATTCGGATCGCCTTTGGAACGCACTTCATTGACCACGACAGAACCTTCAAGCCCAGCGTTATGGGAGATCTGCCGAACGGCCTCTTCCAAGGCCCGGCGAACGATGCGCACACCAAACTCTTGTTCCTCGTTCTCTGTATCGACCTTTTCCAAAACGGAACCCGAGTGGAGAAGGGCACAACCACCTCCCACAACAGTTCCCTCTTCAACCGCCGCACGGGTGGCGTTGAGAGCATCTTCAACCCGATCTTTCTTTTCTTTCATCTCAGTTTCCGTGGGCGCGCCAACATTGATGACGGCAACCCCTCCGGCCAACTTGGCCAACCGTTCTTGCAATTTTTCTCTATCGTAGTCGGAGGTGGTTTCTTCGATTTGCTTGCGGATTTGAGCAACCCGGGCCTCCACTTCGCTCTTTTGTCCGGCACCATCCACCACGGTTGTGTTTTCCTTGTCGATGGTCACTCGTTTGGCGGTTCCAAGATGATTCAACTCGGTTGCTTCGAGGTTCATGCCCAACTCTTCGGAAATCACGCTTCCGCCGGTTAGCGCCGCAATGTCCCTCAACATTTCTTTACGGCGATCCCCAAAACCAGGGGCCTTAACCGCCGCGACATTGAGAGTTCCGCGCAATTTGTTGACCACTAAAGTTGTCAAGGCCTCTCCTTCTATATCTTCTGCAATGAGGAGAAGAGGTTTGGAGGCCTGAACTGCCTTTTCCAGGATGGGCAGAAGTTCTTTCATGTTGGAAATTTTCTTGTCAGTAATGAGAATGTAGGGATTGTCAAAAGCAACTTCCATTTTTTCCGCGTTGTTGACGAAATAGGGAGAGAGATAGCCGCGGTCGAACTGCATTCCCTCTACAACTTCGAGAGAAGTCTCGGCGGTTTTGCTCTCCTCAATAGTGATCACACCATTATTGCCCACTTTTTCCATGGCCTCGGCAATGAGTTTGCCAATTTCGGCATCATTATTGGCCGAGATAGTTCCAATTTGAGCGATCTCGTCGTTGGTTTTCACCTCTTTAGAGGTCGATCTCAATTTGGTAACCACTGCATCTACCGCCCGGTCGATGCCGCGCTTGAGATCCATGGGGTTGTGTCCCGCAGTTACCAACTTGATTCCCTCGCGATAAATCGCCTGGGCCAAAACAGTTGCCGTGGTAGTGCCATCTCCCGCATCGTCGTTGGTTTTTTGGGCCACTTCTTTCACCATTTGAGCGCCCATGTTCTCGAAGTTGTTTTCGAGTTCAACTTCTTTGGCCACGGAAACGCCATCTTTGGTGATGTTAGGTGCTCCAAAAGATTTTTGAATCACCACATTGCGCCCTTTCGGCCCAAGGGTGACTTTGACAGCATTGGCGAGAGAATTAACCCCGTGAAGGATTAAAGACCTCGCATCTTCAGAGTATTTTAGTTCTTTTGCCATTTTGATTACCTCCTTCTTATTGGTTCAATTTTTGGCCTTTCAGAGTAAAATCTTGTTTCTCGACTTATTGGTAAACTCCCAAAATGTCCTCTTCGCGCATGATCAGATAATCATTGCCCTCGACTTTGACTTCCGTTCCAGAGTATTTTCCAAAGAGAATTGTATCCCCTTCGTTCACATCCAGAGCGCGAATTGTTCCGTCTTGAAGACGGTGTCCAGGGCCGACGGAAACGACTTTTCCCTGGGCGGGTTTCTCCTTGTTGTTATCGGGAATAATAATCCCTCCCGCTGTTTTAGTTTCCTCTTCCACTCTTTGGACGAGCACACGGTCTTGCAAAGGTCTTACTTGCATAAAATTCCTCCCATTTGTTGACACATAAGGTCGTCATCTTCACTGACGCCTTTCATTTACTCTGCCGGCACTTTAATATCTCAAGGGCGTGTGTCAAGGCTTTTTTCTACAAAATGAAAAAATTACTTGAAAATAGTGCTTTGCAATATAAAAATAAGGCGAAGATGGCCAATGGCGCACCAGGTCTTATTTCAGATCGTGCCAGTTGACCCCCGCTTTAATGTCCACGGTGAGGGGAATGGCCAATTGGGCCACTCCTTCCATCTCTTCCCTCACCAGCGCCTGGACTGGCCCCAACTCGCCCTCCAGCACCTCTAAAATCAGTTCGTCGTGAACTTGTAAGAGCATTCTACTCTGCAAATTTTCCCTTAAAATGCGCCGGTCGATGGCGATCATGGCCTTTTTCACAATGTCGGCGGCGGTTCCCTGGATGGGGCTGTTAATGGCGATTCTCTCGGCCGCGGACTTGATGGTTCGATTTTTTGAAGCCATATCGGGAAGGTGGCGCTTCCGCCCCCACAAAGTCGTGGCGTACCCCGTTTTTTCCGCCTTTTCCTTGAGAGTGTCGAGATAACCTTTAATGCGGCCAAAACGCTCGAAATAGGTGGTAATGTACGCTCTGGCCTCGTGGCGGCCAATCCTCAATTGATTGGCCAATCCAAAGCTGGACTGCCCGTACATGAGGCCAAAATTTACCGCCTTGGCCATGGAACGCTGTTCAGAGGTCACTTCGCCCAGGGGAACGCCCAGCACTTCCGAAGCAGTTTGGCGGTGAATATCAATCCCGTCCCTAAACGAATCAAGCATCGTCTCATCACCACTGAAGTGGGCCAAAAGGCGCAATTCAATTTGAGAGTAATCAGCACCCAAAAGCATTTTCCCGGGATGGGCAATAAACCCCTGGCGGATGCGCCTGCCCAACTCCGTCCTGATGGGAATATTTTGCAAATTCGGGTTGTTGGATGAAAGCCTCCCCGTGGCGGCAACATTCTGGTTAAAGTGCGTGTGCAAGCGTTTCGTTTTGGGGTGAACCAGCTTGGGCAGGGCCTTGACATAAGTGGATAGCAATTTTCCAATTTCCCGATATTGTAGCATGAGGCCAGGCACTGGCCCCACCTGCTTGGCCTCCAGCCTTTCCAAAACCTCGCTATCTGTAGAAACGCCCGTCTTGGTCTTTTTTAAAATGGGCATTTTCAACTTATCAAAGAGAAATTCACCAACTTGCTTAGGGCTGTTGAGGTTTAGCGGGGTTCCATTGTTGTAGGAAAAAATCTTTTGTTCAATGCTCTCAAGTTTGGCCGCCATTTCCTCTTCAAGTTCGTAAAAAAACTCCGGGTTGATGAGAATCCCCTGGCGCTCTATGCGCACCAAAACGGGAATTAAGGGATCATCCATTTGGTAATACACCGATGCTAAATTTTTCTCTTTCAATTCTTTTTCAAAAATCTCCATCAATTTAAAAATGAAACAACTCCGCTCCCCACAATGCTGTATCCGCTCACCATCCCCGTCCTCCGGGTTCAAAGACTTTAGCTGGTACAAAAAATAGCTTTGCACCAAAAACTCCAGGGAGTGCTTGGCCTCGGGTTCCAAAATGTAGTGGGCCTGAACGATGTCGAAACTTTGGCACTTGACCGGAACCTCAGTTTCCTGGGCATGGGCCATATTGCGCTTCCAATCCACTGAACCCACCTTTAAATTTTGCCTGCCCCAAAGTTTGGCCAAAAGTTGTTCTGTATATTGTGACTTAAAACTGTAAGAAGTCTGCCCATCGAATGAAAGAGAACACCAAAGAATGTTCTGATCAACCAGGTTTTCAGTATCAAATTCTACATGCAAGGCCAACTGGGCACAAGAGTCCACTTGTCTCATTACTTCTTCAAAATACTCCGGGGCCTCCACCGTTTTGTGTTCAAATGAAAACTTGTCCCGGGATTCGGCCCCGCCGTCTTGGCTGGAATCTCCCTGCGCGGTTTTGAGGTTTTCCAATTTTTGAACGATGCCCTTAAAACCCAACTCCTTGAGGAACGCGATGAGTTCATCCCCCGGCGAAAGAGAATAGCGAGTGCTATCAACTTCGAGGCCCAAATCCATATCCTGCACAATTGTCACCAATTTTTTTGACAAAAAAGCATCTTCGAGATGATCGCTAAAAGCAGTCGTCAATTTTTTGCCCTTGAGAGAGTCTTTCGCTTCAACACAATTTTCCAAAGTTTCATGTTCGGCCAAAAGTTTGGCCGCACCTTTAGCACCAATTCCCTTCATTCCCGGAATGTTGTCGGAACTGTCTCCCACCATGGAAAGATAATCGACAATTTGCTTGGGCCAAACTCCCATTTTCTCAAAAACCCCGCGCTCGTCGTAGATTTTGCTCTTCATGGTATCGAGCATTTTAATAGGCCCACCCACCATTTGCATGAGGTCTTTATCCCCCGAGGCAATCAAAATTTCATCGAACTGCTCTCTCCACTGATGACAAACCGAACCAATAATATCGTCTGCTTCGTACTCCCCGTCGGCGCAGTGGGGAATCTTCATTTTTTCAATGAGTTGATGGATGAGATCAAACTGGGGAACCAGGTCTTCCGGAGGTTCATCGCGATTGGCCTTGTACTGCGGATAAATTTCATTGCGAAAAGAACCCCCCGGCATATCCCTGGCCAACAGCAAATGGGAGGGACGGTATTCCGCAAACAATTTCATCAACATGGTCAAGACACCGTAGACGGCGTTGACCGGCGTTCCATCTGGAGAGTGCAGCGGACGAATGGCAAAAAAGGCGCGAAAAATAAAGTTGCTAACATCGACGACAATTAAACGCTTCATTGGCCCCCCTTATGCGTAGGGGTTCTCTTTAAACCAGGAAATGTGGCCACTTTCAACCTTGACTGCATTGGTTCCGTCGTGCCCCATGACCGTCGTATTGGCAATGACATCCCCCAGACGACGGCCGCTGTCCAACTTAAAGAGAAGGTAGAGTTCCAGCGCCACCAAGGGAACTCCCAAGAGAATCAAAAACAAAATCCCCCAAATGGGGATAATGCCAAATAAAAGGGGAATGAAAAAGGGAAGATTCCGCACCAGGGAATGTCGCATTGAGCAACCCTCCCCACGCTCCAATTCAATAACTCCTAGACCTATGAGTTTTTTGCCCACCGATTGGCCATTCTGTAGGCCATCGGCAATGGCCACATAAATGAGGCCCAAAATAACGCCCCCGGGATAGAACAGGGCCGAGGGGATAAAAGCGATCAAGAGGTCGATCCCCTTGGCAATTAACCGCGCCATTCGGGCCGTGCGAATGGCCTTCTTGAGAATAAATTTTTGCCTTACATTATCCATGCTCTCCATCATAACTTGTTGTGAATTGCTCGCCTATTCGGAATCTTTTACATTTTGCCCTTTTTTCGATTAAAAAGGGTTATTGATCCCAAGTTTGGGCCGCATTTGCAAAAAAACCGGAGAAAAGTATGAGTTCAATCATGGCCGTTACCGTAGATACCTTTGAAAAGATCGTTTTGGAAGAACAAAACAAACCCGTCTTAGTGGATTTCTGGGCCGAATGGTGCGGCCCCTGCCGTTCTTTGGCCCCCATCCTGGAAGAATTGGCCAGCGAACTGGGAGACCAGGCAAAAATCGTCAAGGTCAATGTGGATGACAATGGCGACATTGCGCAAAAATATGGCATCCGCGGGATTCCCACCATGATTTTTTTCAAGGGAGGGCAAAACGCCAAAACCCTGGTGGGGGTTCAATCCAAGGAAGAATTAAAAAAAGCATTGGAAGAATTGATTTAGGCCCATGTCTCCCACGCAAAGTTTTGCCCGAGCATCCCTATTGCAGGCCAAAGAAACGCTGGAGGCATTTCTCTGTCTTCCCGAGAATGTGGCCGCCGTGGAAGAGGCCACTCAAATCATGATCGAGTGCTTTCGCTCCCAAGGCAGAATCTTTAGCTGTGGAAACGGCGGCAGCCTGTGCGATTCCATGCACTTTGCAGAAGAGTTGACTGGCCGTTATCGCAAAGACCGCGCCAGCTTGCCCGCCCTTTCCATCGCCGACCCCTCCCACCTCACTTGCGTCGCCAACGATTTTGGTTATTCTCAAGTGTTTGCCCGCTTTCTCGAAGGTTGGGCCAAAGCGGGTGATGTTTTGTTGGCCATATCGACTTCGGGCAACTCGGAAAATGTCCTCAAAGCGGCAGAAATTGCCGCCCAAAAGAAACTCAAAGTTGTAGGACTTTTGGGAAAAAACGGGGGGAAACTCAAAGATAAGGTTGACCTCCCCATCGTCGTCGATTCTCCCATTACCGACCGTATTCAGGAAATACATATTAAAATCATCCACATTTTTATTGAAGGAATTGAGCGGTCTTTATTCCCGGAAAATTACTCTTAGAAGCTGTCTTAAACAACTTAATAACTCGGAATCTTTATTTCTTGGGAACAATTTTCCAAAGTTGAAAAAAGTAAACCCAGAAATGCAAAATTCCTTTAGAATGGAATAGGTAACTTCAAAAAAACAAGTCTCATGGCCGCAGGAGCGCAGGAGGAAGAAACATGGATGAGTCTACAATTGCGAATGGTGCAAACAACGCCGGGGAAGTGATGGGCAATGCCGGCAACCAGGCATTTGCCGACAACGCACTGGCCGGCACCAACATGAATGTGGGAAATTCAATCGTCGCCAGCAGTATTAACAGCATCGCCGACTTTTTCCAAAGCGGCGGGGTTTTTATGTGGGTGATTCTCTTCGTAGGATTGGTGGGCCTCGCCATCGCTCTCGAACGCTTTGCCAAATTGAGTTTCCGTTTCGATGTCGATGGCTCAAGTTTTATGAATGAACTGCAAAGATATGTCCTCTCCAACGATATTCAAGGGGCCATTCGCATCTGTTCGGGAAGTCTCGCCGCCCTTCCCAAAGTTCTCAAAAGCGGATTAAAACGGGCGGAGCAATCGGAAGAACAAATCCAAAATGCAGTCGATGCAACAGCGTTGGAAGTCATCCCCAAAGTTGAATTGCGTCTGAACTATCTGCAAATGATTGCCAACATTTCCACTTTGTTTGGACTTCTGGGAACCATTCAAGGGTTAATTCAATCTTTTGCGGCAGTCGGGCAGGCCGATCCTTCCCAGCGGCAACAGCTTTTAACCCTCGGTATTGCCAAGGCGATGAACACGACCTTTTTGGGCCTTATGGTGGCCATTACCATTATTATTCTTCACACCTACTTGAGCGCCAAGGCCAGCAAAATCGTCAACGAAATTGACGAATTTTCGGTCAAGTTGCTCGACCTCTTGGGAACGAAACAAGAGAAGAAAAGTTCGTAATTTGAGCGAGGGTTTTCGATGCTAAAAACTCCCAGTTGCAGAAGAAGAGGTTCCAACGATCAGAAACCCAACATGACTCCCATTTTGGATGCCATCTTCATCCTGATTTTCTTCCTCATTATGTCGGCCAGTTTTATTAAAATTTACGAGATCGCCAGCGATGTCCCTCTCATCTCATCAAAACCGGCACCTCCATCTAAAAAGAAACCTCTGGCGCTCACTCTCCACATCAATGCCTCGAATATGGCAATGCTAACCGGCATCCCCGGAAAGGTTATCCAAAATTTTCCAAAGAGGGATGACGGAGAGTACGATTTTGAAACTCTCCGTGCCTATTTAATTGAAAATATCAAAAAGAAACACCCCGAAGAGCGCTCGATCGTCCTCGAACCCAAAATTGATTTAAAATACGAAGTGATTGTTAAAGTCATGGATGCCGTACGCATCTTAAAGAAAACAGACCCGGCCTTTTTCACCAAAAAGAAGGGGGATTTTGGTTCTTTTGATGAACGGCACTTTAACCTTTTTGACAAAATTGTTTTTGGCAATATTCAAAGTTTTGCCAACTAAAGCAAAGAGGGGCACATGAGAACCAGAGGGATTCGCCACCGAGGGCGAAGAGGCAAACAGGAAATCCTCGATTTTGATATTACTTCCCTGCTCGACATTCTGGTGATTATCCTGGTGTTCCTGCTCAAAAGTTACAACTCTTCGGGAATTGTGATCAATGTTCCCAAAGAAATTACCCTTCCCCCGTCGGATTCAATTTCAATCAATACCTCGGGTGTGAATGTTCAGGCCTCGGAAGAAATTATCTATGTCGATGACAAGGTAGTTTACCGGAGAGAGGAGGCCAAAAGTCCGCTGGGCCAAATGGACATTATCTATCCGGTTTACGACGAATTGGTGAAAAAGAAGAGCGTTATTGAACAAATCCAAAAGACTTCCCCCCAGGCCAAACCCTTTTCGGGAGTGGTCAACCTGGTTTTAGACAAGGCCATGCGCTACAGTATCATGCAACGGCTGATGCACACTTGCGCCGAGGCGGGATTTAAAACTTACAAGTTTGTGGTTCTCGGGGAAGACAACTAGGTATTGTGCCACTCTCACAACTCTATCTATATTATCCAATAATTTTGAATACTTGGGACTTAGAAAAGAGATGAAATGATCTCAACACTCGAAAGATTTACAAAAATACTCATCCCGTTTAAAATTCTTAAGAGTTAGAACCGACAAGACAAAAAAAGAGGCAAGAATGAGAAACGGGCAGGAAGTATTTAATGTCTTGGAATGTGTAAAACATTTAAGGCAAGCTGGCCTCACACAAGAACAGGCCGAGGCCCAGGCACGGGAGATCGAGAAGGCCAAGAACGACCTAGAGTCCAACTTAGCGACCAAAAGAGACATTGCAGAACTCAAGAAAGATATTAAGGAACTAGAGGCGCGGCCTGGCCTCAAAATGATTATCACCTCGGGCAGTTTTGCCTTTGCCATTCTAGGGGCCTTAGTTACCTTAGCGCAACTGGGACTTCTTGCTCCCTCAAAGTAGGGCAACCATTCATTCTGCTGAAAAAATAGCGAAAACTACTCCCGCCCAAAAATGGACAGGAGTAGCTATATAACTTACTGGGGAGAAGCGAGAGACATTGGAGTATCGCACACTACTGAAATACCTTCAATAGCAATCAAAGTATCCAACATGCGCGTTTTGGCCTGTTCAGCTGCTCTATCCGTGGGGTAATATTTTGAAGGGTTAAATTCAAAAGAGATATAAAAGGTATTATCATTGCGTAAGAATCCAAAAATATTTTGCACAACAACTCCGCGAGTTGAGAGTGCTTCAAAGACTTTAAGCAATCCTTCCCTTGTCGTTTTATCGTTCCAGTTGGATGCCATAAGCCAACGGTCTCCTTTCGTGGCCTCGGGAATAGGTAAATCATCGCAGAGGACACTTTCGGGTTGGGGGATAACATTTTGGGGTTGAGTACTGGCCAAAATGTTCGTGGCAAAAAAGACGGCAGAAAAGAAATAGACGAGTTTTTCCATAAGGAACTCCTGGTTTGGCCCTTTAACGAGGGCATATTAGCATTGCAAAGCACCACGCTTGCAATGAATATCCCAATATTAGGCCAATTTCAATAGGTTGGCCCCTCTCCCAAAGTTGGCATCGATCTTGCTTGTCCCTATATGAGCAAATTTGCACGGCCAGGAGGTTTGATGATTCCCGAACAAAAAAGGCTTATTGAGGAATTTCAGGCCCTCAATCACCTTTCCTACCGCAAAGATTTGGCCGATTCCTTGGGCATTGAAAGAACCCGCTATTTTAGAATCCTCAACGGGGCGGAAATGAGACTTTCGGAATATTTGGCCATGAAAAAGATAGTTGACGGGGGATTGTCTCCTGAAAACTACGACAGCAACATTGAAGAACTCGGCCCTAAAATGCGGCGGGATTTGCTGGCCATTATTTATCGGGCCAAACGCATGAAACAAATTGTCGAAAAATCGCACCTGAAACTCATGGGATAACTGCACACACCCAAAGGAGGCCAAATGCAAGGTGTTCTCATCGTTGAAAGGATCGTTTTGGAATGTTTGGAGAAATGCCCGCGCAAACTCTTTGCCATCCAAAAAGATACCGGACTCAACCACAATCTGCTAGTCAATATCCTTTCCATTTTGCTGATGCGGGGGATGATTCACTATAAAAATTCCGAGTATAGTTTAAACTTGTCCAAGAAAAACTATTGGTTGGCCCAGGCCAACGAAAGGGCCTCCATCAAGGCCGAATTAAAAGAACTTTTCTCTGGCCTGGTCAACGAATATTATAAAAAGGAATGGAACAAGGAGGTCATGTTAAATGTTCAGAAAGTTTGGCTGACTCAAGATGAGCGCGAGAAATTGCAGGAAAAACTGAGAGATGTCAACAATTTTATCAGGAAGGCCAAACACGAGAGGAAATTTCGCCCGCGAAACGAAACCACCAAGGAAAAACAAATCCTGATTTGGGGAATGTCGCCCTATCACACTCTTATTGACAATATGCTGAGCAATTTATGAAGGCGAATGGCCAAGGTGGGAAGACAGCCACCGCTCCATTTCCCGCAAAGGAATATCTTTTTTGCGGGAGTAATTGAGCACTTGATCTCTGCCAATTTTTCCCAAGTTAAAATATTTCGAGTAGGGGTAAGCAAAATAATAACCGCAAACGGAACTGGCGGGAACCATGGAAAAATTTTCGGTCAATGTCGCCCCCGTATTGTTTTCGACATCCAAAAGAGTCCATATTTTTTTCTTTTCCGTGTGATCGGGGCACGCCGGATACCCCGGTGCTGGCCGCGTCCCGCGGTATTTTTCTTTAATCAAATCTTCCATGCTTAAATTTTCCTGGATGCCGTACCCCCACAAATCGCGCACTCTTTTGTGCAACATTTCTGCCAGGGCCTCGGCCACGCGATCGCCCAAAATTTTAATAAAAATGGAACTATAATCGTCCCCCTTCTCCTTAAAAGTGGAGGCGTACTGTTCAACTTCTTCGCCGGCAGTCACCAAAAAAATGCCGGCGTAATCTGCATACCCTCGCGGTGCTACAAAATCGGCCAGAGATTTAAAGGTTTTTTGCCCTTCCGTAACTTTAGAGTAAACACTTTGCTGCCGCAAAAAGTGGAAAGTTTCGAGAATTTCACGGCGCGATTCATCCTTATAAAAGCAAATACTTTGGCCATCGGAATTGGCCGGCCAAATTCCCAACACTGCACGCGGACGGAATCGCCTGTTGGTAATAATATCTTGAAGAAACTCTTGTGCCTCTGAAAAAAGTTTTTGTGCCGCCTCGGCATATTTTGGGTTCTTCAATATTTGCGGATAAGCACCCTTCATCTCCCAGGCCCAAAAGAAAGGCGACCAATCTATATAAGGGATAATTTCATCCAGGGAAAGTGTGTTAAAAACTTGGATTCCCGTTTTTTGAGGTTTGTAGAAATCAACTTTGTCCCAGTCGGTTTTGAGTGCATGGTTGCAGGCCTCACCAAAAGAGACTATTTTTTTTCCCTCTTGAGAGAAGAAATGATCTCTCATTTTTTCCTGCTCCTGGCAGAGTTTCTGCACAAAGGCCTCTCTCTCCCTTTGGCCCAGGAGCTTACTGCACACTTCAACCACCAGAGAGGCATCACCCACATGGCAAATTGGGCCTTGGTAATGGGGAGCAATTTTGACGGCCGTGTGAATTTTGGAAGTCGTCGCTCCGCCGATGAGCAGGGGGATTTGCATTTTCTGCTTTTGCATCTCCTGGGCATTAAAAATCATCTCTTCCAGCGAGGGAGTGATAAGGCCAGAAAGGCCAACAATATCGGCATCGTGCTGGCGGATTTCTTTGAGAAGCTTGTCACAGGAAACCATGATGCCCAAATCCACTACGCGGTATCCATTGCAGGCCAAAACCACCGCCACTATGTTTTTACCTATGTCGTGAACATCCCCTTTAACTGTCGCTATGACAAAAGTTCCCTTTTCCCGGGACAGTTTGTTTTTTTCCCTCTCCCGTTCCATAAAAGGTTCGAGATAGGCCACCGCTTTTTTCATCACCCTCGCCGATTTGACCACCTGGGGAAGAAACATTTTGCCGGCACCAAAAAGCTCGCCCACCGCCTTCATTCCCTCCATCAAAGGCCCTTCAATAACCTCCAACGGATACCCCAATTTTTGGCGCGCTTCCTCCACATCCTTCTCAATAAAATCGGGGATGCCTTGAACCAGGGCGTGAGTAAAGCGTTCTTGCAGGCCGCTTTCCCTCCACGAAAGATCATTTCTGTTTTTCTTTAGGTTAAGGCCCTGAAATCTTTGGGCATAATCGATCAAGGTCTCAGTGGCCTGGCCTTGTTCATTATTGCGATTGAAAATAACATCTTCCACCTTTTTTAATAGTTCAGCTTCAATATTTTCATAAACTTCAAGCATCCCCGCATTGACGATCCCCATATCGAGGCCCGCTTCGATGGCATGATAGAGAAAGGCCGAATGGATGGCCTCACGGACGACATTATTGCCGCGAAAAGAAAAACTGAGGTTGCTCACTCCCCCGCTAGTGAGCGCACCAAGACAGGTTTTTTTAATTTGACGAACGCTCTCAATAAAATCAATGGCGTAATTATTGTGTTCTTTGAGTCCGGTTGCCACAGTCAAAATATTGGGATCGAAAATAATATCGTAAGGGGCCAGTCCCACCTCATCGACCAGAATTTTATAGGCCCTTTGGCAAATTTTCACCTTGTTTTCTTTGCTAGTCGCCTGGCCTTGTTCATCGAAGGCCATCACCACT
The DNA here is from genome assembly GCA_965243145.1 of Bacteriovoracaceae bacterium. Lineage (GTDB taxonomy): Bacteria > Bdellovibrionota > Bacteriovoracia > Bacteriovoracales > Bacteriovoracaceae > CBDBLK01. The sequence continues at coordinate 1,760,552 of CBDEUB010000002.1, read as the reverse complement.
ACGGCAGCACCGTATTTCTTTACCAGTTTTGCCTTTTCTTTAAAATCTTCTTCCCCCGATTTTAAACTTATCGAATTGACAATGGATTTCCCTTGCAAACACTGGAGGCCCACTTCTAAAACTTCCCACTTAGAGGAATCGATCATAATGGGAACGCTGGCAATGTCGGGTTCTGCAACGACAAGATTTAAAAATTTTCTCATGCAGCTCGCGGAGTCGATCATGCCCTCGTCAAAATTAATGTCGATGATATTGGCCCCATTGACGAATTGCTGCCGTGCCACCCTTATGCCCTCTTCCAAATTGTTTTCCTTGACAAGTTTGGCAAACTTAGGCGAACCCGTAACATTGGTTCTCTCCCCCACAATTAAAAAGGAGTTCTCTTCTTTTAAATCCACCTTGAGTGGTTCCAGGCCAGAAAAATGACTGGCCCGACTGGGGGGCAATTTTTTTCTCGGGGGAAATGCTCCCACTTTTTCGACAATAGATTTAATGTGTTCCGGAGTTGTACCACAACACCCTCCCACAATGTTGAGATACCCGTCTTCTGCAAACTTGCGCATAAAATTTCCGGTCATCTCGGGAGTTTCATCATATCCGGTTTCAGAAAGGGGATTCGGAAGGCCAGCGTTGGGGTAACAAGAAATATAAAATTCAGAAATTCTGGCCAACTCACTGACAAAGGGATACATTTCCTCGGCACCGAGTGCACAGTTGATCCCCACACTCAAAGGCATGGCGTGCCTGATGGAGTTGTAACAGGCCTCAACAGTTTGGCCACTCAAAGTTCGGCCCGATTTGTCGGTGATGGTTATAGAGATCATAACCGGAATCCGCTCACCCCTGGCCTCTTGCAGTTCTTCGATGGCAAACAATGCCGCTTTGAGATTGAGCGTATCAAAGGTCGTTTCAGGCAAAAGAATATCGGCCCCACCTTCCAACAAGGCCTCCGCCTGTTGATAATAACACTGGCGCAACTCTTCAAAGGAAACGGCCCGAAAACCAGGATCGTTCACATCGGGAGAGAGTGATGCAGTTTTATTGGTTGGCCCCATAGCACCGGCCACATAACATTTTCTACCGGGGTTTTTGGCCATCATTTTTTGACAGGCCCGCTTGGCAATCTTGGCGGATTCAACATTGAGTTCGGGCACAATACTTTCCAATTGATAATCCGCCTGGGAAATTTCAGTGCCGTTAAATGTGTTAGTTTCAACAATATCCGCCCCGGCCTCCAAGTATTGGAGATGAATTTCCTCGATAATATCTGGCCGGGTTAAACTCAAAAGGTCATTATTGCCCTTGAGATCAATTCCGTGATGGGGAAAGCGCTGGCCTCTAAAATCCTTTTCATCCAATTTGTACCTTTGGATCATAGTGCCCATAGCACCGTCGAGAAAAACAATCCTCTTTTCTAAAAGTTGGTTTAGTTCCCGAAAGGCAATGCTTAGAGGAAGATTCATTCTATCTAAATTTGCGGACGACTTCGGCCACCTGTAAAGCGTCGTTCATAACATAGAAATGAACACAAGGGGCACCTCCTTCCAAAAGATTTTGAGTTTGCTGTATGGCCCAGCGAAGTCCGATTTCCTGACTGTGTTCAGGAGTGGCCATAATTTCATCCACCAAGGCATCCGGAAAATTGACATGAAAAAGGCGCGGGATACTCTGAAGCTGTTTGGCCGATTTCAACACTTTTATGCCGGGAATAATGGGAACTTGGATGCCCTCCTCCCGACAAAGATCAACAAATTTCCAATAGCATTGGTTATCAAAAAACATTTGAGTTACCACATACTCCGCTCCCGCCTCAATCTTTTTTTTGAGCCAGTAGATGTCCGATTTTATGTTGGGTGCTTCAAAATGTTTTTCCGGATAACCGGCAACACCAACGCAAAAATCGAGCGGTTCAGCACCCGAAAGTTCATCGAGGAAATTGCCCTTTTTAAGTTCTTCGATTTGTTCCACCAGATCGACAGCGTAACGGTTCATCCTGCGGCCAGGAGTAACTTGCTTGCTGTAATTGAGTCCATCCCCACGCAAGGCCAAGACATTGTGAATCCCCAGGTACTGAAGCTCAATCAAGGCATCTTCAGTTTCCTCGCTGGTAAATCCATTGCAAAGAAGATGGGTCACGGTATCTATTTTGAAGCGGTTTTGGATGATCCCGCAAATGCCAATGGTTCCCGGGCGCTTTTTATAAATGCGCCGTTCGATTGAACCATCGCTTTTCTCGTTATAAAAGGCCCCGGCGGGGTGGGCGGTAACATCGATCCACGGTGGAGAAAAAGGGGCCAACATTTTAACAATTTCAATAACTTCCTTAACCGAGCGGCCGCGCGGCGGCGGGACTATTTCATAGGAAAAAAAAGGGTCTTGGCCTTTTTCAAGGTGTTCGATAACTTTCACAATTTCCTTGTTACCTCACCTGTACACATCTGGCAAAAAGTGAGGATTTTACCACATACAACGGGAATAAACCTGGACAAAACTTTGCCATCTTCGTAATTCTAGGAAAGTGAATGTGGTTTTGCTACATGACTGGCTCACGGGATTGCGGGGAGGTGAGAGGGTTCTCGAGGCCTTCTGTGAAATGTTCCCCCAGGCACCGCTCTACACTCTTTTGCACAAAAAGGGCACTCTCCCTCCCAGCATTGAAGAAAGAAAAATCGTCACCAGTTTTTTAGGCCGCCTGCCCGGCACTCACCGGCACTACCGCAAAATGCTGCCGCTCTTCCCCGCCGCCGTGCAATCCATGAAAATTGCCGAAAAAGCGGATTTGGTGCTGTCTTCGTCCCATTGCGTTATCAAAGGCCTAACAAGGCCCAAAGGGGCCAAACATTTGTGCTATCTCCATAGCCCTATGCGCTATATCTATGATCAATTTTCATGTTACTTTGGCCCCCACGCTCCCCTTTACCAACGCCTGGGCATGAAAATTTTTCGCAAATTCCTCACCCGTTGGGATATGGGTTCCAATCAAAATGTCGATGTGATGGTGGCCAATTCTGGGTTTGTCCGCCAACGCGTGCAAAAATATTATGGGCGCGACTGCCATGTGGTTCATCCATTTGTGGAACTCGAAGATTTTAGAGAGGGGAATCAGGCCCCACCCGACAAACAAGATTTTTATCTCATGCTTGGGGCCTTTGCCCCCAACAAACGGGTTGATTTGGCGATTGAAACTTTTAACCGACTCCCCTTTAAAAAACTTAAAATTATCGGTTCTGGCCCGGGGGAAAATGCACTCAAAGTGAAGGCCAAAAACAATATTCAGTTTTTGGGAACATTGCCAAGGCGGGAAGTAATCGATCACCTTTTTAAGGCCAAGGCCTTTCTGTTGCCAGGGGTGGAAGATTTTGGCATCACACCCCTTGAGGCCTTGGCGGCGGGAACTCCAGTCATTGCTAGAGCGGAAGGGGGAGTGCTGGAAAGTATGAACCATCAAACCGCTGTTTTTTTTCACAAGGCGAGCGCTGATGATCTCACAAAAGCGATCGAATCCTTCGAGAAAAAGTCTTTTCAAAGGGATGTACTTTATAACCGCGCCAAAGAATTTTCCAAGGAACGCTTTAAAAAGCAAATGTGGCAAAGAATTGAAGAGGTGATGAAGTTGTGAAAGTTTTAGTCACCGGAGGTGCCGGTTATATAGGCAGTCATGTCGTCAATCTCTTGGGATTAGCGGGTTACGATCCTGTCATCGTTGACGACCTTTCGACGGGAAGAAAAAAATCCATTCTCTTTGGCCATCACGAAAAACAAGATATTGGAAACTTGGAATTTATGGAACAACTCATGCAAAGGGAAAAATTCGATGCCTGCCTTCACTTTGCCGGCTCCGTGGTGGTTCCAGAGTCTGTGCAAAATCCCATTAAATACTACGACAACAATGTTAGAAAATCGTTGGAACTTATCCGCCTTTGCCAAAAATACCGGGTTCACAATTTTATTTTTTCATCGACCGCTACTGTTTACGGAAACCCGGAGGGAATTTGCACCGAGGAAACCCCCACAAACCCCATCCACCCCTATGGCCGCAGCAAGCTGATGACAGAGTGGTTTTTGGAAGATGTCGCCCAAAGCAGTGAATTGAACTATATCATTCTCCGCTATTTCAATGTCTCGGGTGCCAATGTCGAGGGAAAAATTGGCCAGTGTTCCCCCCAGGCCACCCATTTGATCAAAGTCGCCTGTGAATGTGTGGCGGGGAAACGCTCACGGGTAGAGATTTTTGGCGAAGACTATCCCACCCGGGACGGCACTTGCGAAAGGGACTATATTCATGTCGATGACTTGGCCCAGGCCCATGTCGATGCTCTTTGCTATTTGGAAAAAAACCGCCATTCCCACACGCTCAATTGCGGTTATGGGCACGGATATTCGGTCAAAGACATTATCGAAGCAGTGAAACGGATAACCCAAGTCGATTTTGAAACTAGAGTTACTGGCCGCCGGCCAGGCGATGCCACCCGCCTGGTCTCCAGTGCCCAAAAGATAAAAGACATCATTGGCTGGAGGCCCCGTCATGATAATTTGGAAACCATTATCAGCACGGCCTACCAGTGGGAAAAAAAATATAACCCGTGAAAACCGCCGATCTGTTTTTTCTGCGACTGACCTACTGCGGACTAATCGCCTTGGCAACGGGCATTTTTACTTCCATCGCACTGGCGGCGCTGGGACATATCCTGTTGCTGCCAGGGGGAATTTATTTTTTCGCCGTTTGGTTGCGCAAAAAAGATTTCACTGTAAAAAAAAGTATTTGGGCCATATTGGCCATGACTGCCGTTGGCCTTATCTCGGTCATCACCAATCTCGACATTATTGAAACTCCCTGGAAAAATGCCTTCAAACTCAAATATTTTATTATTGCCTTTTTGACTTATTTTTCCTTCCAATATTTGAAACGGGATTTTTTGAATGATAAAAAAATTGCCTGGGCCTTAAATGTGTTTATTGCTACTGCCACACTGGCCACAATTTCTGGCCTGATCGCCTCTTATACGGGAACCCATCCCCTAAAACTAACTCCGGCGTGTCACATCTCCCGCAATTGCGGTTTTTACGGCATGTATATGACCTATGGACACAATATTGCCTTTTTTATGGTTTTACTTACCGGCGCTATCCTCCACCGTGACATTTTTAAAAAGTGGACGCAAAATTGGATTCTCAACTGTGCCTGGGCGATCAATTTTGTGGGCCTTGCCACCAGTTACACCCGTGGTGCCTGGATCAGTGTTTTGGCCGCCATCCCCTTTTTTTTCTTCAAACAAAATAAAAAAAAGTTTGCCCTCATTTTTGGCCTCGGGTTTTTACTCTTAGGAATAGGGTTCCTCGGCCTGCCAAAAGTTAGAGAGACATTTTTAACCAGGCAGGATTCCAATTCCCAGCGCCTGGCCTTCTTCAAAACGGCCCTAAAGGCCACTTCTGAAAGGCCCGTGTGGGGTTACGGGTACAAAAACTACGAACCCCACTCCAAGGCACTAAAGAAGAAGTACGACATCCCCTGGAGTGAACACAGCGGCCATGCCCACAACAATTACTTAGAACATTTGGCGAGCACCGGAATTGCAGGATTCATCGCCTTACTGGCCTTCTGTCTGCTCTGGTTAAAAGAAACTTATCAAAGAAATGAGATCATTTTTCCCTTCGTTTTGGCCTTTTTGATCTCCGGGTTTACCCAATATACTTTTGGAGACGGTGAAAATCTCTTTTTTTTACTGGGAATTTTCTCCCTTTTTTAACTGCCTTTAATAGGCGTTTTTATTCACAAACCCTTTAAGGATAGTGAGAAACAATATCTTTATATCAAACCAAAAATCCCAGTTTCTAATGTAGTAAATATCGCAACGGATGCGCTCTTTAAGGGAAGTGTCTCCCCGCCACCCGTTGACTTGTGCCCAGCCGGTGATCCCCGCGCGCATCTTGTGTCTGAGCATATAACCTGGAATTTCACCCTTGAATTTATCGACAAAAAAAGGTTGCTCTGGCCGGGGGCCGACCAAACTCATCTCCCCCTTCAAGACATTCCAGAGCTGGGGCAATTCATCCAGTGAAGTTTTGCGCAAAAAATTCCCCAATTTTGTCTTCCTCGGATTGTCGGGGTTTGACCATTCGTGCTCATCCCCTCCAGTTTGGCCCATCCGCATGGTTCTAAATTTCCACATGGTAAAAGTGGCCCCGTTCAATCCCACACGCCTTTGGCCATAAAAAACTGGCCCCCTGGAAGACAATTTGACTAAAACAGAGATGAACAAAAGGAAAGGCGCGAGCAAGACGAGGCCCAAAGCACTTCCTGCAATATCAAGTCCCCTTTTGAGAAACATGTCTACGCTGCTAAAAACCGGCCGATTGATACTTATAATGGGAATCCCCGAAAACTCTTCGACATGATAACCCACCAGCGCATGGGACAAATTGGGGAGAATTTGAATGGGAACAGTGTCATTATAATGAAGGGCCAAAAACTTTTCCATTTTGGCAACCATTTCTCCCTGATAGGAAACAACCACTGCATCGACTCTGTGGCCCCGACGAAAATCCTCATAAGTGGCCTCGAGAGAAGGGACTTGGGCCTTTTCCGCAAGCCCTTGGGAATCCATCCATCCCAGAAATTTTATCCCCAGGCCCTTAAACTTGTTGACTGTCTCAACATAACGAAATAAGGAAGGCCCATTGCCAACTAGAAGAATATTTTGAGACTTCTTGATGGCCTTGCGGGATTTTTTTAAAATTTTTCTGAGTACAACTCTGGTGATCATAAAGACCAGAGTTGAAAAAGCAATATAAAATCCAAGCATGAGTCTGGAAATGCGGCCGTCACCGAAGAAATAAATAAAGATGACCAAACTCACGAGAGTCAAAACATTGGCCTTAATCAGGCCAAAATAATCGTGCAGTGTGAGTTTGCCGATAGTGTACAGGCCGGCCTTGTGGAAAAAGTAGAGTGTAAAAACCATTACAACAGGGGCCAATTTCAAAAACAAAAGTTCCAGGCCCTCTTCGTGCTCGGGCAAATAGTGAAAGCGGATGAAGTAGGCCAATCCCCAGCAAATGCCAACCGAAATGGCATCGACCCATTTTTGGGCGTGTAGAAAGAAAGATTGGCGGTTTTGAAACATGCCTCGGGGCCTTTGTCTTTTGCGCGACAAGCTAAAGTGAACTCCCTACAGGCCAAACTAAAACAATGGGGCCGAAAAGAGAAGCGCAAACCCTGCAAATCCCACAGATTCCGCAGATATTTGCTTAAATCCAAGGCCATGGTACATTCTTCAACAGTTTGAAAGGAGGGCCTTTTATGTTTGCTTACCGTTCCACCTACCAGGGAAAAGTGAAACTCTTTGCCGACGGTGCCGACTACCATTCCATGATTGAACTTAGCAACGACCCCAAAATTCAGGGACTCACCACCAACCCTTCACTGATGAAGAAGGCCGGCGTTTCCGAATATGTCCCCTTTTGCAAAAAAGTTTTGCAAGAGATCAAACACAAACCCATTTCCTTTGAGGTTTTTGCCGACGATTTCGCATCCATGGACGAGCAGGCGAGAAAAATTGCCAGTTGGGGAAATAATGTCTTCGTCAAAATTCCCGTCACCAATTCCAAAGGGGAGTCCACCATTCCCCTGATTCAAACTTTGGCCCACGAGGGAGTCAAACTTAATATCACTGCCGTTTTTACTCTCGAACAAACCTCTACGGTGGCCCACGCACTCAAGGGAGGCGCTCCTTCAGTCATTTCAGTTTTTGCCGGCCGAATCGCCGACACCGGCATTGATCCCGTTCCCGTCATGGCCGCGGCGGCCAGCATTTGCCGCTCGCTAGACGACAATATCGAACTTCTGTGGGCCTCAACCCGCGAAGTGTTCAACATTGTTCAGGCCGAACAAACCGGCTGCCATATCATCACCGTCCCCCATCCCATGCTCAAAAAGGTTGATAACTTCAATAAAGGCCTTGGCCAATGCGGCCTGGAAACCGTGCAGGCCTTCAAGGCAGACTCCGAGGCGGCGGGATACAGTATCTAAGGCCTATCGGGCGGCCGATTTGGGCCATTGGCAAGATTTGGTAATTACTCATACCTCAGAGAAAAATCGTAATAAAAGCAGGGTAACTGTTCACAATTTAGGTCAGATTGGAGTGAAGCGAAACAGAGCGACTGAGGCGTACCAAGAGTACGCCGCAGGGAGTGATAGCGAAGCTGAGCTTCAAGATGGCCTGAAGTGTGAGCAGTTACAAGATTTGCAAGGAAAGCGCTATCGTTTTGCGGGTATCCTTACCAGGCGGAACCCGACATCGTAGTTCTTGCCACCAGGGTCGTCGTAGCTGCGAACCGCAGAACGCAAATAAAACGCGCCATCGCACCAACTGCCGCCACGAACGACACGGGAACGGCCATCACTTTGCAACGGGTTGTTTCCCCCCGGCAATTCCCCTTTATAATGGTCTTGTACCCACTCCCAGACATTCCCGTACATATCGTAAGGCCCCCACGGGTTGACACCTTTCCTCCCCACTGGATGGGTTCTTTTGTCCTCCGAGTTGCCCCAGAACCAACCGTAATTACTGAGTTTTGAGAAATCATTTCCAAAGAAGTAAGCCGTGGTTGTTCCCGCTCTTGTTGCGTACTCCCACTCTGCCTCTGTCGGCAAACGGTAAATGTAACCGTCATTGGTTTGTTGATTGTACTTCGCTATAAAATCCTGTACCTCATACCATGAAACCCTCTCCACCGGATGATTGGGACAAAGAGAAATCCCTTCAATCACTCGATGCTCTCCCTTACAGTCTCCCTCATTTTTAAACCGCGAGGGATTTGTTCCCATCACCCCAAACCACTGCAACTGCGTCACCTCTGTCATTTGCATCTCAAATCCTTGAGTTAGCTTCACTTTGACTTGCTCCTCATTCATATCCCGATGCTTCTCATTTTCAGGACTCCCCATGGTAAACTCTCCCGCAGGGATGGAGGCAAATTTCATATCCATCACATTCGCCGGCGTTCTCAAACCGGAAGTGTTGGTGCTAACGCCGGAACTGCGAAGAAAAGCACACCCGCTTAAAAAAATGAAAATGAAGGCCAGCAAAAAGTTTTGTTTAACACCCATTATTTTCCCTCTTTATGTTGAATACGCCGGGGGTTTCACCGACTGCGATTTTCAAGTAAAAGTGCTATCGTTTTACGGGTGTCCTCAAAAGGCGAAAACCAATAAAGTAGCCCCTGTCGCCAGGGTTGATACTGCTGCGATCCGCAGAACGCAGGCCCTGCGCGCCGTTGCTCCAACCGCCGCCACGAACGACGCGGTCGCGCCCGGAACTTTGCAGTGGATCAGTTCCTCCCGGCAAGTCGGAAGCGTAGGCATCCTCCACCCACTCCCACACATTGCCGTGCACATCATGCAATCCCCAAGCGTTCGCGCTCTTCTGCCCCACCTTGTGGGTTCTCCTATTTGAGTTCTCCCAGTACCAACCGTGTGCTCTCAAATCCTCCGAGTTGTCCCCAAAAGAGTAAACAGTCGTCGTCTCGGCCCTGGCAGCATACTCCCACTCCGCTTCCGTAGGCAGACGATAGGTGTACCCGTCATCAATTTGCCGGTTGAGTTCCCTTATAAAATTCTGCACCTCATTCCAACTCACATTCTCCACCGGATTATTGAGGCACAATTCGACTCTCTCTATCTCACGGTGTTCCCCCTTGCAGTATTTTTCACTTTTAAACCGCGAGAGATTCTCCCTCATCACCTCAAACCACTGCAACTGCGTCACCTCCGTACTCTGCATCTCAAAATCCTGTGTCAATCTGACTTGCACTTGATCCTCATCCCCGCCCCTACGCCTCTCATCTTCGGGACTCCCCATGGTAAACCTCTTTCCCGCCGCGGGAATGGGGACAAATGTCATTTTTGGCATGTCCAAGTATTTGTGATATGCCGGCGTTCTTAAACCGGAAGTGTTGGTGCTAACGCCGGAACTGCCAAAAAGAGCACACCCGCTTAGAAAAATGAGACAGAAAATCCATAAGAAATTTTGTTTAATACCCATCATTTCCCCTCTTTTGCGTTAGAAAATAGTTCATTGCTCATTATACATTTTTTTAGAGCACTTCGACAAGATACGCGGATTCAGAACAGAAAGATTGGAGGTAGTCGGCCGTGCCGTCTTGGTATTCGGCCCTGATGTTGAACACGCCGGGGGTTTCGCCGATGAGGAAGGCCTTTTGGGAAACGCCGGTGACTTCTTCTGAGAAAATGCCGTTTTTGTCGAGGAAGGTTTTTCTAAAAGACATAGCACCGTGGCGGTCATCACCATCGACACTGAAAGTTTGCAGAGTTTTGGCGAGATTGATCTGGACAATACATGGCCCCTCCAAATTGTCGAGTTGGTGTACGGAAAGGATATTTTCGATGAAGTCTTCGCTGGGAATTTCCAATTCGTCTTGAGAATTTAAGCCGACAAAAAGACGGCCATCGGGGCGGGCCAAATCGACGAAGTGGCGAGCACCCAGTGGGCGGACGGGAAATTCCGCCTCAAAGCGGTTGAGGCCCTCTTTCGTGAAGGCAACATCGGCATTGAAAACCCCAAGACTCTCTTGAGCGACTTCCAACTCCGATGCTTTAAGGCCCAAAGAGTGCCTTTCAAAAAGGGAAATGGCCTTGAGTTCGGCGGGCGAGAGGCGGCCCTGTTCAAAAAGCACTTCATCCGAAACGACATGACTTATTTTGTAGGTGCTTCGGCCATCGGGTAGGAGAAAGCGCATAAGAACATTGCCCGCATCGACACCGGCGTAAAAAATGTAACGGCAATCTTTTGGGGACTCGACGACTTTGAAGTTCCGGTCGAGAAAAACTCGGCCCTGATATTGGCGGTCAATATCGACATCTTCAAGGCCTTCGTCCAAATCGACGAGAATGAAACCGCCATACTGTCCAATGCCATTTTCACCAACAAATCGCCCGATCGTTTCCTGAGTCAGCATCGGCACAGTCAAGTCATAAGTACCTTGGGCAAGGGGAATTTCCACCTTGGTTCGCATCATTCCATAGCGGATAAGAGTACCCCGCAAAAGAGAATGCGAATCGTTGAGCAATTCACTAAAGGAGATATTTCCCGCTTCGTCGGCATTGAAGGTCTGGTTTTTGTCGTAGTCGGGAATAAATTGGAAGGATGAGATAGTGCGTCCACTATTGCCATTAATTTCCGCTTGAGAAGCGTGCAAGATAACTGAAGATTCCCGTTGGGCCGCCATTTGAATACTCATCGCCTGGTTGGCCATGACAACTTGGTGAGTATCCAAAGGGGTCAGCGAGGGGGTTTGACTGGCCACTCGCCTCTTGGGATTGGCCAAGTTTTTGATCTCCCGGTGAATGGCCCGATTAACCACAGACGAAAGCGGGGCCTGGCCGAGGCGATCAATGGAATTGTGCACGGGTGGTGCCACTTTTCTCGAAGTGGGCGTTTCCGGGGCCGCCTGCCCAATGGCCAGAGACGCAGGCGATGCCAGCGGTTCACTACCGGCGACAAGGCCCGAACGGGTTTCCGTCACGCGGTCTTCAACTTCAACAGCAGCACCTTGAATATCTTTTTGGCCTTCCTTTTGTGCATATTCATAAAAAACAGGGGTGTCATCATTATTCGCATGGGAAGCGGTGGCAGTAGAAAGAGTTTCTGCCGACGGAACGGAAAGCGGAACATCTTTCTGTTCGGCCAACAATTGTCCGGTGGCCTCTTCTTTTTGCCTGGCCAGCAACTGCCTGGAGGCCTCTTCTTTTTTCAAGCGGGCGAGACGGCCATCTAAATCCAATGTTTTAAAATAGTCGTTCCAAGCGACGATTTGAGGAACATCGGCAGTAAACCCGTAGTGTTGGATCATTTGCCGGTCATCTATGGCCTCAAGTACATCACTGTTTTGAATTTTTTTCGCTACTGCAATTTCTTCATTTCCGAGCAACAAAGAAGTATCACTTGAACGCACTTCTTTGGGGGACGGTTGAATGGCCACTTTTTTCATTTGAGGGGCGATCCCCTTCTTGGCCCTTATCACTTTTGTTGGGCCAATTTTTTTTGCCGGGGCCGGGGTCAGGCCAGTGGCCCTAAAGCTGATTTTGGGCATCTCGACTTGGGCAAGGTTTTGGCCGAGTTTGCGAGCGCTAGTGAGGGCCTGGGTCAAGTCAATGGAAATGGCCTTTTCTTCGTCTCGTTCCAATCCAGGAATCAACGAAACCGCCCCACCTGAACCGAGAAAAAGTTCCACAAATGCGTAGAGCACGAGAAGGAAAAAACTTTTAATCTCCATTGACATCCCTACTATTGTCTCAGTCTATCCCTCCAGAGAACAACGGGGAAGGCCTTGCTGCAAGCTGATTTGTGGCCAACAAAGGTGTTTTTAGAGTGGCCAACGGGCGTTTGCAGGTGGCCAGGCAAAGAAATTCGTTTTGAGAATGAGTAGGCGGCCCCAGGCCACTGGCCGAATATGGATAGTCAAATGGGCCAAGTACCGGAAATTACTTAACTGATTCCGCTAATTGAATACGCAACTTGGCCCTTTCCGCTTTTCTGTGGAATTTGGTGATTTCTTCGTCGCTCATGGGGCCACTTCCCCCTTGCAAGCGTTCGAGGGCATGCTTTAGGGCCAACTCGGCCCTGGCGCGGTCAACTTCGTGGTGTTCTTCCAAAGTGTGGGAGAGAATGGTGACTTTATTCCCCAAAACTTTTCCAACGCCGTAAGAAACGGCAAAATGGCGATCGGGGTCGCCGGCACCGCCAAAAACAGAAATTTGGCCCACGGCGAGTTGGGCGATCATGTGAGTGTGCTCAGGGAGGACATTCATTTGCCCCCGCACAGTGGGCATAAGCAAAGATTCGGCGGGGATATTTTGCGCCACGACTCGGTTGGGAGTGAGTAAATCGACGGTAAAAAAGTTCATGTTTTCGGTACCTCTGTCCTCACCAAACGAAACCCAACGAAGTCATACCTGTAGCAAGGAAGGCCATCGTAGCGAAAATCGGAACGCAAACGGACAGCGTAGTTATTCCATCCACCGCCACGGATAGTGCAATAACGGCCACTATCACTGGAAGCAACTTCCTGCACCCATTCCCACACATTGCCGTGAATATCGTACAGGCCCCATGGATTGGTGCGCTTTTGTCCCACCTGATGAGTGCTGTCACCCGAGTTATTCCAAAACCAAGCGTAAGCACGAATATCCAATGCATCATCTCCAAAAGAGTAGGCCGTCGTTGTTCCCGCCCTGGCGGCATACTCCCACTCCACTTCTGTGGGCAAACGGTAAGTGTACCCGTCATTTCTTTGTTGATTGTACTCGGTGATAAATTTCTGAACATCATTCCGTGAAACTCTCTCCACCGGATGGCCCGGGCAAAGTTTAATTCCCTCAACCACTCGGTGTTCCATTTTACAGTCTTCCTCGTTTTTAAAATAGGAAGGATTATCCCCCATCACTTTAAACCACTGTAACTGCGTCACTTCCGTGGTTTGCATTTCAAAGCTCTGAATCACTTTAATCGGGATTCCAATCATGGCCTTCGCAGGATTCGCTCCCTCGGGAATGGTGACAAACTCCATTTCTTGGCCAGCAAAAGCTGTACCGGCGAGAAGCGCAACTAGCGCAAAAACCACTTTCCTGAAAAATTCTGCAAAATTCATAACTTGTCCTCCTTTAAGGGTATTCGTAAAGAAACGACCTCTCTTTTTTATATTTGTTCAGCACGAGAATCGGATAGGTCGAACCCAAGAACCAGCGGTCAGATGGCCACTGACTGTTATCCCCACACAACAATTCACATTCTTTTGCGGCCTGGACGGCCCGATCCAATTTTGCAAAGTAAAAGGCCCTAAAAACGCCGGGAGATTTTTCAACGACGAGGGAATATGGGCCTTGGTGGTAATCCTCAATAACAATCTTGTTTTCATCTTTCCAAAAAGAATCTTGTCCATTACACAACAATCGGGAATCGTAAGCATAAATGGGTAAAAGACTCTCCAAGTTATGTCGATCAATAATTACCTGCAATGTAATTAAAAGGCGTTTAACATAACCCAAGGTTTGCGTATCTTTCACTTCAACAGAGGCCTTAAAATTTATCAAATCTAAGTTGCAGTTATTATCAACTGCCTTTGCAGAAAAAACGGTGAAAAAAGCAAATAAAAAGCAAAAATATTTTTGATAAGGCCCCATCTCACTTCTCCAAGTCTCTACGCTGTCGCCCCCACGCTCAACTTCTGTGCCTTTTCCTTAACCATATCCAGGCCGCCCACTAAATAAAAGGCCTGTTCGGGGAGATCGTCGCACTCTCCAGCGAGGATGGCCTTGAAAGCGGCAATGGTGTCTTCGATTTTGACGAATTGGCCAGAGATGCCGGTAAATTGTTCAGCGACAAAGAAAGGCTGGGAGAGAAATTTTTGCACTTTGCGGGCGCGCGCCACCAGAATTTTGTCGTCTTCGGAAAGTTCGTCCATACCCAAAATGGCGATAATGTCCTGCAATTCTTTGTAGCGCTGGAGTATGGCCTGCACAGAACGGGCCACTTGATAATGTTCGTCGCCCACAATTTCGGGGGCCAAAACGGAAGAGGAAGAGGAGAGGGGGTCAACCGCCGGATAGATGCCCAACTCGGCGATTTGGCGGGAGAGTTCGGTGGTGGCATCGAGGTGGGCAAAAGTCGTCGCTGGGGCGGGGTCGGTGTAGTCGTCAGCGGGAACATAGACCGCTTGAATCGAGGTAATTGAGCCGTCGTCGGTGGAGGTAATCCGCTCCTGCATGGCCCCCATTTCTGTGCCCAAAGTAGGTTGGTATCCCACCGCCGAGGGGATGCGCCCGAGGAGGGCGGAGACTTCCGACCCGGCCTGGGTAAAGCGAAAGATATTGTCGATAAAAAAGAGTACATCCTGCTTTTCTTCGTCGCGGAAATACTCCGCAACAGAGAGTCCCGTCAGTGCCACCCGCGCCCGCGCCCCCGGAGGTTCGTTCATCTGTCCGTAGACCAGGGCGGTTTTGTCGAGCACGCCGGATTCTTTCATTTCGTAGTAGAGGTCGTTGCCCTCGCGGGTTCGTTCACCCACTCCGGCAAAGACGGAAAAACCACCGTGTTGAGTGGCGATATTGTTGATCAATTCCATAATGAGGACAGTCTTTCCCACGCCAGCACCGCCGAAAAGGCCAATTTTGCCACCCTTGAGGTAGGGGGCCAACAAGTCGATGACCTTGATGCCGGTAAAGAATGGTTCTTTTTCCGTGGACTGCTTTTCAAAAGCGGGAGCGTGGCGGTGAATGGGATAAGATTTTTTGGCCTTCAACGCCCCCACTTCGTCGATGGGTTCTCCGGTGACATTGATAATGCGGCCGAGGACTTCCTTCCCCACTGGGGCCTGAATGGGGCCTCCCGTATTTTCCACCTTTTGGCCGCGCGACAATCCCTCCGAAGCGTCCATGGCGATGGCCCTCACCATGTTGTCGCCGAGGTGTTGGGCCACTTCGAGAACCAAATTGCCGGGGCGGTTGTCGATCACCTTGTTGGTTACGCGAAGGGCGGTATAGATGGCGGGCACTTGGCCATCGGCAAATTCCACATCCACCACTGGCCCCATGACTTGTTTAACAATTCCTTCAGACATTGATTAGCTCCTGTACTGCTTTAAGCATTGAGAGACTCCGCACCGGAGACGACTTCTATGAGTTCCGTCGTAATCGCCGCTTGTCTCAATTTGTTCATCTTTAAAGTGAGGGATTGGATCGCCTCTTTGCAATTGGTGACGGCACTGTCCATGGCGGCCATGCGCGACCCGTGCTCCGCCGCCAGAGCATCTAAAAGGCAGGTGTACACGGCACTCAAATAGGCCTCAGGGATAAGCGCATCCAAAATTTCACGCGGCCCCGGTTCATATTTGAAATCGAAGAGAAATTCTTTCCGCAAGCGCTCTTTTTCCGCCTGCTCCAAAACGATGGGCAAAACCTTTTTCACCGTCGGTTGAAAAGAAATGGCGGAACGGAAAACATTGTAGGCGACGGAAACTTGCCCCCATTCTCCTGAGGCAAAAAGCTCCGCCAATTCTGCTGCCACTTTTTGCATTTCCTGATAGCTGGGTTCGATGCGCTCAAACTGAAAAAACTTTCCCTCATTGACCTGGCCCTGCAACAATTCCCTAACTTTGCGGCCGATAAAATAAACTTTAAATTCTTCATCGCTTTCCGCCAGATAGCGCCGGACTTCCTTGGCCAATTGAGAATTGTACCCTCCGCAGAGGCCCTTGTTGGCGGAAATCACCAAAAGCACTGATCGCTTGTTGGAAGCATCTGCCTGCAAATAGCGGTGGGTATAACTTTCCAGCAGTGTCGAAACCGTCTTGATAGTTTCTTCCAGTTCCCAGGCGTAAGGGCGTGCACTCTGAATGGCGTGTTGGGCCTTGGCCAATTTGGCGGCCGAAACCAACTTCATCGCCGTGGTGATTTTCAAAGTCCCCTTGGTGCTCTTGATTTTTTTCTTGAGTTCTTTAATGTTGGCCATAATTCATGCACCCTTTCCGCCCAATACTTCCTAATATTTCTTAGTGGCCAAAAAATCTTTGATAACTTTGTCCATCTCTTCGGCCTGATCATCCGAAATGGCCTTGGATTGGTTGAGGGAACCCACCAAATCGGCGTGGTGGTGGTTGAAGTGGTCGAGCAAATCCTTTTCCGCCTCCTGTACCTTGTCCACTGGAACGGCGTCGAGGTGCCCTTTGGTGGCAGCGTAGATGACGATGACTTGTTCGATAACATCCATAGGAAGGTACTGGTTTTGTTTGAGCAATTCCACCAGTCTGGCACCGCGGTCGAGTTGGCGGCGAGTGGCATCGTCGAGGTCGGAACCAAAGGCGGCAAAGGCCTGCAATTCGCGGTATTGGGCCAAATCCAAGCGCAGCGTCCCCGCTACTTTTTTCATCGCCTTAATTTGCGCCGACCCGCCCACTCTCGACACCGAGAGGCCAACATTGACGGCAGGGCGAATCCCCGAATTGAATAAATCAGTTTCCAAGAAAATTTGGCCATCGGTAATGGAGATCACATTAGTGGGGATATAGGCCGAAACATCCCCTTCTTGAGTTTCAATCACCGGCAGGGCGGTGAGTGATCCCCCCCCTCTGGCATCGGACATTTTGGCGGCCCGTTCGAGCAGTCTCGAATGGAGATAAAACACATCCCCGGGAAAGGCCTCACGGCCAGGGGGACGGCGGAGCAAGAGGGACATTTGGCGATAGGCCTGGGCCTGCTTGGTCAAATCGTCGTAGATGATCACGGCGTGCTTGCCATTGTCGCGGTAATATTCCCCCATGGTACACCCCGTATAAGGTGCCAAAAACTGCAAGGGTGCCGCTTGGGAGGCCGTCGCCGAAATGATGGTGGTGTAATCCATCGCCCCCGCCTCGGTGAGTTTGCGGGCGACCTGCCTGACGGTGGACTGCTTCTGCCCAATCGCCACATAAATGCACACGACATCCTTGCCCTTTTGGTTGATGATGGTGTCGATGGCGACAGCGGTTTTGCCGGTCTTACGGTCGCCGATGATCAATTCCCGCTGGCCACGGCCGATGGGAATCATGGAGTCGATGGCCTTGAGGCCGGTTTGCAGGGGTTCGTGTACCGACTTGCGGGGGATGATCCCCGGGGCCTTAACTTCCACCCGCCTGGTTTCCTTCGCACCTATCTCACCTTTGCCGTCGATGGGTTCACCGATGGCGTTGACTACCCGGCCGAGCAAAGTGTCACCCACCGGAACTTCCACAATTTTTTCCGTGCGCTTGACCGTAGTGCCCTCTTTGATGGCGTTGTCGTCGGCGAGGATGGCCACACCCACATTGTTGGCCTCCAAATTGAGAACCATGCCCTTGGTGCCGGTGGCAAATTCCACCAATTCCCCCGCCATCACGGTGCGCAACCCGAAAACGCGGGCAATCCCGTCCCCCACGGTGAGCACTGTGCCAACTTCATCGACTTGCAAGCGCATCTCAAAGTTGGCGATGCGGTCTTTGATAATGCTGGTGATTTCTTCTGGATTCATAGACATAGTGGCCTCTTCCTTTTCGCATTTCTCCAACGAGGCGAGCAAAAGTCTGCGCCCCTACTGAACTTCTAACTACATAGAGAATAAGGCCTATTTTGTAAAGGGAGGGCCACTTTGGCGCGCTTCGCAATCGGAAATATTAAGGTTGCGCAGGGACTCTCACCAAGCGGAAACCAACATCGCTGCCCCCGTAGCCAGGGTAGCCGTAGTCGCGATCCGCAGAACGCAAGAGCCGCGCGAAGTTGCTCCAACTGCCGCCACGAACGACGCGGTAGCGCCCGGAGCTTTGCAGCGGATCAATTCCTCCCAACAGTTTTGCAGCGTAGGCATCCTCTACCCATTCCCACACATTGCCGTGCACATCATGTAGTCCCCAAGCGTTGGCGTTCTTCTGCCCCACCTTGTGGGTTCTACTGTTTGAGTTCTCCCAGTACCAACCATGTGCTCCTAAATCCTCCGAGTCATTCCCAAAAGAGTAAGCTGTCGTAGTCCCCGCTCTAGCGGCATATTCCCACTCCGCTTCCGTCGGTAAACGGTAGGTGTAACCGTCGTTCTTTTGCTGATTGAGCTTTGTTATAAAATTCTGCACCTCATTCCATGTCACCCTCTCCACCGGATTGTGAGGACACAGTTCCACTCCTTCTATTTCCCTGTGCTCTCCCTTACAGTGGTTTTTGCTTTTAAACTGCGAGGGATTGGTTCCCATTACCTCAAACCACTGCAACTGCGTCACCTCCGTGGTTTGCATTTCAAAATCTCGCGTCAACTTCACCTTAACCTGATCCTCGTTCCCGTCTCTATACTTCTCACTTTCTGGACTCCCCATGATAAACTCTCCCGCAGGAATAGGAACAAACTTCATCTCACCCTCGGCAAAGGTGGCCTGGGTGAAAAGCACCACCAAGGCAAAAATCGTCTTTTTAAAAAATTTTGTGAAATTCATACCGTCTCCTTTTTTTGCAGTCTAATTCAATATTTAAAAACCCAAAAAAGACTTTATTACCCGGCCTTTTTGAAAGCAAACCCGAACTCTAAAGTCGCATCACATGAAAGAGCAATTTTTGCAAGTAGCAATAAAGAAGGAATCCGCCTGTCATTGCCTCCTTCCAATCGGGCAATAACGCTTTGACTGGTTCCAACTCTTTCGGCAAGTTCTGTTTGCGTAAGGCCCACAGTTTTTCTCGCACTTTTGACTATAAAGGCAATCTCACTTCTCACTTTTTCCTCTTCAAACCGAATGCGAATTTCTGGGTCTTGGAGAAGTTTCTCAAAAAAGGGTTTTGCCGATTTGTAATTTTTTTTCTTCATAAAATTTCTCTCATTCTCTTTTTGGCAATTTCAATATCTCGCCTAGGCGTTTTTTGAGTTTTCTTTTTAAACGCATGAAGCCAAATCATGTTTTCTCCATCAATCACTACATAAAGAACTCTATAACCACCACCACGGGCCTTAAATTTAATTTCCCAAAGTTTTCCCTCAATGACTTTGAAAACGGCCCTTGGGCAATGAAAACCGTATTGGAGAATCCCCTCATAAATTTCTGCAAACCGGGCCTGATCAGATTTTGGCAAAGATTTAATAAATTTCTCTATGGGAGAATTGCCAAAACCCGTGCGATAAAAGGAGATACCCACTGATTACTTTTATATCCAATTAGCTATTTCGTCAAGAGGCCCTAAAATACTGTTTTCTCAAGAATTTCACAGCACTATTTAAGGTTGCGCAGGGACTCTCACCAGGCGAAATCCGACGCCGCTGCTCCTGTCGCCGGAGTCGCCGACGAAGCGACCTGCGGAACGCAAGTACTTTGCGAAGATACCCCAATTGCCGCCACGAACGATGCGGTAACGCCCAGAACTTTGCAGCGGATCAGTCCCTCCCGGCAAATCGTGAACGAAATAGTCCTGCACCCACTCCCACACATTGCCGTGCACATCGTACAGTCCCCACAGATTGGAGCGCTTCTGCCCCACCTTGTGAGTTGTTCCATTTGAGTTCTCCCAGTACCAACCGTAGTTGCTGAGATTTGAGGACTTGCTTCCAAAAGAATATGCCGTCATTGTGCCCGCTCGGGCAGCGTATTCCCACTCTGCTTCTGTCGGCAGGCGATAAATGTACCCATCATTTTTTTTCCGGTTGAGTTCCCTAATAAAATCTTGTACCTCGTTCCAACTCACCCTCTCCACTGGATGATTTCGACAAAGTTCGTGGGTTCCCTTTGAATTAGTAATCACCCAATGCTCATCCTCGCAGTGTTCCTCACTCTTAAAATGAGAGGGATTTTCTCCCATCACCTTAAACCACTGCAACTGCGTCACCTCTGTCGCCTGCATCTCAAAATCTCGCGTCAACTTCACCTTAACCTGATCCTCGCTCCCGTCTCTATACTTCTCCCCTTCGGGACTCCCCATCACAAACTCCCCCGCGGGGATGGGAACAAACTTCATCTCGCCCTCGGCAAAAGTGGCCTGGGAGGAAAACATCATCAGGGTACAAAACAGGTGTTGAAAAAACTTGGTGAAATTCATTGCAAACCTCCTTCTAAGAGTTTAAAACTTGGGCCTTTAAGCGGTTAAGTTGGTAGTCCAGGGAAATATCCCACTGAAAATCTCCCACTGTCACGCGATGGCCAGCGGTGATCTGGGGGTTTTGTCTGTAGTCCAATTTGATTTCGGCACTGAGTTTTTCGCCAAGGTATTTGTAGATGGCCTTTTCAAACTCGGCGGAAAGCGCATCGTCGCTGCCTTCAACACTTCCGCGCAAGAAACCCTTTTGTTGATCGTCCAGCACCACCAATTCTTTAAAGATGAGGGGGAAAAGGCCAATGCGGCCTTCGCCCATGAGAAATTTGAGGGCGTTTTTGGCCAGAGCGGACAGCTTGAGGCGATCCACAATTTGATCGAGAACTGCCGATTTTTCCTCCAACGAAAACACATCGAGGAAAAGCACCGCCTCTAAATGGTTGCTCTGGTTGATGGCCTCGGTGATTTTGGTAAATTCTTCGGCAATGTCGGTGCCCTGCTGGTGGCCCAACTGGTAGATCGATTTGGCATAACACTGGGAAACTGTCGCCTCTTTCATCATCTCGCTTGCCCCATGTGGGAGACGAGTTTGCGGGCCACTTTTTGCTTGAGGGCCTGATCCCCGGCGACCATCCCTTTGGCCCTTTTGATCACTTCGTCCATTAAACAGGCGTTGATTTCATCTCCCAGGGCCTGCTTTTCCTGGGCCATTTTGCGTTTGAGGTCACGAACCAGGCGATCGAGATATTCGCCAGTCGCCCGTTCGGCCCGTTTAGCATAGCGTCTGGTTTCTTCATCCGCGGCCTTGGTGATCTTTTGGCGCTCGGAATTTATATCCGCCATTTTCTTCTTGTAAGTGTCGAGCCGAATCTGCGCCTGACGGTCTTTGCTTTCCGCCTGTTCGGCCAAAAAGGTGACTTCCTCGGCATTTTTGTCAAAGTTTTCCCGCAATGGCCGCTTCAATTTGAACGCCAAAAAGGATGCGAGCAGGATAAAATTCACCGCTGGCCACTTGAGATCGGCGATGCTGCCGCTTCCCCCGCCGGCGGCGAGGGCCGTCTGGGAGACACAAAAAACAACGCTAAAAACGCAACCCCATTTCACGCTGAAAGTTTCCCCACCAATTCGCTGGAAAGTTCGTCCACATTGCGCATAACTTTTTCCCGCCGGACAGACATTTGCTCCACCAGTTGGGCCTTCTCTTTGGCGAAACCTTCGGCCAGGGAATCCTCGCCATTTTTTATGGCCACCGCCTGCTGCTGGTCAATCTTTCTCTTGTTTTCGGCCAGTTTTTTCTGTGCCTCGTGGTTGCAGGCCTCTATTTGGGCATCGTAATCCGCGGCCAACCGATTGGCCTCATCGAGTTTGGCCTTGGCCACATTCTCCAGCTTAGTAGTTTTCGCCTCCCTGATCTCCAAGACGAAGAGCAGGCGGTCAAAAAGAACCCATTTCAACACCAGGAAAAGCAGCAGAAAAAGGCCAAACTGATAAAAGATGGACTGGTCGATACCGAGTTGAGACAAAATGCGCAATAATTGCTCCACGGTCTGGGGCCTCCACGGGGTTTCTCAACTAATAGGCGTTGGCCCCAAGTTTGTAAAGGGAGGGCCACTCGCTTTTTTGAAGGCCAACAAAAATGCCATAACAATTTTCGCATAGCGCTCAAAGTTATGGCATTGGAGTTATTTGTCCAGCAAAAGCTGGCGCAGGGAAGTGGCCTGGACAAACCTAGAGTGCGGAAATGAAATCCTTGAACTCCATTTATCTGACGGTAGTTTGTACTCAAAAGGCGGAAACCAACATTGTTGTTCCTGTTGCCAGGGTTGTCGTTGTTGCGATTCGCAGAACGCAAGTTCTGCGCGTTGTTGTTCCAACTGCCGCCACGAACGACGCGGTTGCGCCCGGAGATGGCCACTCACCTAAAAAAGACCGCATTTCGCAAATTTCCAGTGTTGGCGTGGGATATGTGGGAAATAACACTTCTCATGGAATTGGTTAAGTCCCGCTGATCAATTTCACCTTTCCAATAGCGCTTTTCCAGCTTGCCCACTTTTCTCCTAAAGCGGACGAGGTTGGCCCTTTGCAAACGGATCATCCCTCTAAAATTCCGGTATCCCAAAAACGGCAGTCCCTCACCAACCGGAGCAATCCGCACAATTTTTTCTTTGAGTTCCAGTTTGAGATGGGCCGACAAGTAATCCCTGATTTTTTCCAAATGGTTTCGCAGGATTTTCTTGTCGTCAGCAAACAAAATAAAATCGTCCATGTAGCGAATATACCCCTTGCATTTCAGTTGGTGTTTTACAAACGAATCAAGTTCTCCAAGATAAATATTGGCCAAGTGCTGACTGGTCAAATTGCCGATGGGAAGTCCTTTGCCAGGCCCAGTGTACGGGGGTTGATGAAGGATAATTTTGTCCAAAAGGCCAAGCATTTTGGCATCTCGAAACATTTTCACGAGCAAAGATTTGAGAACTTGATGGTCAATGGATTCAAAATATTTCTTGATGTCGCATTTGAGATAGTAATCATACCGCCTCACCAAACCCCGTGCCTTTTGAAGGGCGGCGTAAGTGCCCTTATTGGCCCTACAGGCGTAAGTTTGATCAATCAGTTTCCTCTCAAAAATGGGTTCAAGCACATTGATAATGGCGTGATGAACGACTCGATCGCAAAATTCGGAACAACAAATTTTTCTCTCTTTGGGTTCGTAGATTTTAAAAATTCTGTAGGGCAGGGGTTGATAACTCCTATCTTTCAACTCTCTTTGGATTCTCAATATTTCGTTTTCCAGATCAAAGTAAAACGGCGCTACCGTATGTTTAAATTTTTTGCCGCGAAATGATTTGGCCGCGGCGAGGTAGAGATTTTGAAGGCCAGTAATTTTATCAAACAACTCGCCATATCTTTTCATCTCGCGCTCTGCTGTCTGATCCATCCACCGAGCATCATGCCGGTTTCATTGATGCTCTTGCTGGCAAAATGGTAGGATTTGGTGGGGATGAGTTTCATTTCGTGGGAAACGCGCAGTAGGATTCTCATTTTTTCAAAACAGAGGTTGACCTTTTTAAGCATGGGCCTTTTGTCTCTTGAATACTTTGCCTCAATCAAAAGTTCGACCACATTGAGTGCCGTATTTTCAATCCGGTTGGTTATGGTAAATCTCGACTTTTTGGGGAATTTTTCCAGAATCGGCAAAAGCCACTTTAGAAATTCCAACCACTTTACAAAAATGGGCAGTTCTTCACTTTGGCGGGATTTATTGGATTGGCCTTTCATCAACTTCCTCTACCATTTCGGGATGCGAAGTTATTTTTAAAATTTCATCCCCGTATTTTTCGGCCTTTGCTTTTCCCACTCCATCAACTTTCATAAGGTCATACTTCGACTGAGGCCTGCGCTGGCATATTTCCGCGAGTTGTTTATTGTTCAAAACGATGTAGGGAGGAACGCCGTCTTTTCTACTTTTCTCACTTCTCCACTGCCTCAGCGTATTGAACAACGGCATGGAATTGTCATCCAGAAGTTTTCTCCACTCTTCATGGCCCTTGCTTTGATCAAATGCCTTTCTATTCGGTGTCACCTCTGTGGTTAAAAATGATTGCTTGTACTTCACCACCAGGGTAAGATAGGGCATCTCGTCCCGTTGAAAGAGGTAGTCGTTGACGGAAACCAGTTCCTTGTCTTTGACAAATTGGTTAAATTCCTGGTCGTCAAAAATCCCGAGTTGGGAATTAAAGGGCAAAGTAAAAATTTTAACTTGAATCATAAGGGGCCTCAAATAGTCCTATTCTGCACATTCTGATTAACCTTCTTGTTTCAGTTTTTCAATCTCTTCCAAGGCCAATCCCGTAATCTTCGCTATGAATTTATGGTCAGTGCCGACGGCGAGAAGTTCGCGGGCCATTTTTTTTCGCTCTTCTTCGCGTCCCCTTTTGAGTCCATCTTCACGGGCAGATTCCAGGTCACTAATGCGATCCATTTCTTTTTTCTCTACCGCTTCAAGGTATTCGCGCAACCCTTCTTCCTTCGACATATTCCATAAACTTTTTACCGCCTCTGCCATAATTCCTCCCTTGTTTTGCAATATCCATTTTGTCGAAAACGAAATGGCATCCTTCAAAAAACTTTCCAATAGGCCTAATCTCAACCAGTTTTGATTAACCTTCTTGCTTCAGTTTTTCAATTTCCTCCAGGGCCAATCCCGTAATCTTCGCTATGAATTTATAGTCAGTGCCAGCGGCGAGAAGTTCACGGGCAATTTCCCGTGCTTTTTTCCGTTCCCCTCTTTTAAGTCCATCTTCACGGGCAGATTCCAGGTCACTAATGCGATCCATTTCTTTTTTCTCTACCGCTTCAAGGTATTCGCGCAACCCTTCTTCCTTCGACATATTCCATAAACTTTTTACCGCCTCTGCCATAATTCCTCCCTTGTTTTGCAATATCTCATATTCTTTTTTGTTCATATTACCCGAATTTTTAAGCAAATAAGACCAGTCTTCACGCTGGCCTTTGAGTTCTTCGATTTTTTTCTTAAACTTTTCCAATTCTACAATTACAAAACACATGCCTCTGCTCAATATCAAATCCGGTTTTGTGGCCCGTCTGATAGTGCAAATGTGGTAATATTCGTCTTTGATTTCCTCAAATTGCCTCAAGTTTTTGCTCATAAAAATCAGTGAATAGACAGGTGCCAATGATTTGTAAGAATCTCCTGCTTTCAATTGCCTGGAGTAGAGTCTAGCGGAATAGGCCAACAAACGATCAGCAAAATGTATCTCTGATGTGGTTTGCATTTCCACATTGGCGATTTCAGGTTGTTTTTCCTCGGTGTCGCTTCTTTCAAAGGCCACCTTGAGATCAAGAATAAATTTTTTGCCCTCCTCTCCACCAACTTTTTTTAGTTCATCGGATTCTATTTCAGGATTGAGAACATCAACCTTCACCACTCGAGAGTTTTTGGGTAGCGGTAAAAAGTCTTCAAGTAGGGAATTGAGAAGCTGCGTATTTTCTTTGAAAAAAACTTTAAATGCCACATCGTTTGTGAGTCCCAAAAATTCATCTAATGATTCGTCTCTTTTCACGCTCCAAACTCCAGATCGGCAGTTCTCTAACCTTTTTAACATAATGCGACACAAAATACCATAGAAAATGGCCATTCAGCCAGCGAATGCCCCTTCCCCCGAGCAAGCGCACGCTTCGCGGCGCTGCTCGGAAGACTTACGCCCAAGGGCAAGAGGGTAAAAGCACTACAGGGTTACGGGTGTCCTCAAAAGGCGGAAACCAACAAGGCTGATCCTGTAGCCAGGGTAGCCGTAGCTGCGAAGCGCAGAACGCAAGTCCCGCGCGTTGTAGTACCAACTGCCGCCACGAACGACGCGGTAGCGCCCGGAGCTTTGCAGCGGATCAATTCCTCCCGGCAAGTCGGAAGCGTAGTCGTCCTGCACCCATTCCCATACATTGCCGTGCACATCGTACAATCCCCAGGCGTTGGCGTTTTTCTGCCCCACCTTGTGGGCCCTACTGTTTGAATTGTCCCAGTACCAACCGTGTGCTCCTAAATCCTCCGAGTCTTTCCCAAAAGAGTAGGCAGTTGTAGTTCCCGCTCTAGCGGCATATTCCCACTCCGCTTCAGTCGGTAAACGGTAGGTGTAACCGTCATTCTTTTGCTGATTGAGCTTTGTTATAAAATCCTGTACCTCATTCCATGTCACCTTCTCCACCGGATTGTGAGGACACAGTTCAACTCCTTCTATTTCTCTGTGCTCTCCCTTGCAATATTTTTCACTTTTAAACTTTGAGGGATTCGTCCCCATCACCTCAAACCACTGCAACTGCGTCACCTCCGTGGTTTGCATCTCAAAATCCCGGGTAAACCTCACCGTCACTTGATCCTCGTCCCCTGCGCGATACTTCTCGTGTTCAGGACTCCCCATAGTAAACCTCTTTCCCGCCGCAGAAATAGGGACAAACCTCATCCCCGTGTTGGCAAAGTTCTCCCAGTAGTTGAGCAATAAATAGTATTCAAAACTCCCCTGGCGCAGAGTGTGGGTCGCATACTCCAAAGGTGCCGTATTGATGTCGTTGACCAAATTCCTTATGCGTTGGTTTAAATCCGCCACCACTGGCGCAGGATCAACCATTCCCCCAATCTCCCTTTCCAGTTCTCCCTTCCGACTTTCCAGGCGGGTTTGCTCATCCAAATAAGAACCCGCACTCTCCCGCCCGTACCGCCCTACAAACGCCCCAATCTCTTGCAATCTTTCATTCACCCCGGACAAATCAGACCTAAGCTGAGCAATCCGTGCAGAAATATCTTGGGCATTTCCTAACCTATAAAGTTCAACCTTCCTCCCCATCGACTCCGGGAAAGTCCCCCATGAAGCACTCAATACCAGCACCAGTTCATTCACTAAATCCTGTGCCAGAACCCTGCTCAATTCTCTGCCCCCTTGCACATCCGAACAGCTCTCCCTGTTCTCCAAAAGCGTCAATGGAGCACACTCCCGCAACACCACTGAATCACCGTCCCCGTAAAACAGAAAAACCTTCCCGTCACCGTTGACTACCCCCACTCCCGTATCGCCAAAAGCGACAGAAGCGGAAAGCACCGCCAGTGCACAAATCATTGTCTTGAGAAAATCTGCAAAATTCATCGGAAACCTCCCTTTTGGGGCAATCTTGCCCCGTATTGTTGATGCCTCAAAATACCCTAGTTCAACACTCATTGCCAGAAATTTCTCCCCCATCGGGTAAATTTTACCGACTCAGGGAGTCAGGCAAGTCAAAAAACCCGTTATTTCAATGATTTCACAATGTTGACGGAGATGGACAATTTTTGTTAAAAAGGCCCATATGACTAAAAAAACCGTCGATCAACTTTCCAAAGAAATGCGCGCCGCTCAACGGGCCATCAAGGATTTGGCCAACACAATAGAAAAAGATCGTCAGGAGACGAAAAGGGAACTTCAGGCCTGGGCCAGGGAAAATAAAAAGCGCATTGATTATCTCGACCGTCTCTTTGGCGACCAATGGGGCAAATTGATGGAGTCTCTGGTTAAAGGTGATCTCATTCCGCTTCTCAAGCAAAAGGGTATTGAGGTCGAGGGTACCGCCAAAGAGACGGAAAAAAACTTTAACGGCAAACAATACGAATACGACATTATCGCCACCAATGGCAAAGAAGTCGTAGTGGTTGAAGTCAAAACCACCTTGAATCTTAGAGATGTCGATAAATTCGTCAAAAAACTAGAAGTCTTTAAAAAAGTTTTTCCCGAGTACAAAAACAAAAGGGTTTACGGTGCCATGGCCTACCTCAAGGCCAATCGAGGGGCCGATCGCAACGCCATGAAAAAGGGACTCTTCGTCATCCGCGCCACCGGCAGCAGCGCCAGCATCACCAATCCCAAAAATTTTAGGCCGGCCGTTTTTTAGCCTCTTACCGCTTCTCTCGCATTTTGGTGGTTCCGTGAAAAATCACTCCTTCTTCTACCACGAGACTCGGAGTGGTGATGGTTCCCTCAAAGCGCGCCGGTTTGATAATTTCCACCCGGCCAGAGGCCTTGATATTGCCCTTAACTGTGCCGGAAATGAGAATAATGTTGGCGTGAATGTCGGCATTGACTACCGCCCCCTCAGAGACGACCACGGTGTCGTTGGAAAACACACTGCCATTGACCACGCCGGCGATTCTGGCCACTCCGCTAAAGGAAAGATTCCCCTCAAATTTGCAGCCTTCCTCAATGATGGCGGAGATTTCGCCCTTTTGACTTTTCATCTTAACTGCTCACACTTCAGGCCATCTTGTGGTTCAGCTTTGCCATCACTCCCTGCGGCGTGCTTATAGCACACCTCAGTCGCTCTGTCTCGCTTCACCCCAATCTGACCTAAATTGTAAGCACTTAACTTAACTTTTATCATATCCTTTCTCATTTTAGTGTGAATCATTGCTTTTCATTGGCCCTTGAGAAGATACTCGTAAATATTGTTAAATTCGGCCTTGTCGTTGAATTTAATTCGTACCTCCCCCGCACCTTTAGGATTGGCCTTGATGACAAAGTGATAACCCGTTCTCTCTTCCAGGGTCGATTTCAATTGTTCAATGAGTGGGGAGGGCAAGGCCCCTTCGCCAGGAGTTGTGGGCCTCTCCGATGAGGCCCTGCGCTTGAGAAGTTTCTCCAGTTCGCGCACCGATAACTGTTCTGCCGCCGCCTTTTGGGCCAGTTGAACCGCGCGATCCCGGTCTTTCTCTCCGGCCAAAACTTTTCCGTGACCAAAACTCAATTGCTCCCTTTGCAAAAGTTCGACTACTTCGCGGGGGAGTTTGAGCAGGCGCAAGAAGTTGGCAATCGTGGAACGCTCCTTACCCAACCTTTTGGCCACTTCCTCCTGGGTGAGATGGTAATCATTCAAAAGCTGGTAGTAGGCCAGGGCCTCCTCAACACAATTGAGGTCGCTGCGTTGGACATTTTCAATAATCGCCATGACGATTTTGTCCTGGCCCGTTCCCCTCGTAATGATGACGGGAACTTTTTCTATGGCCGCCATTTTTGCCGCCCTCAAGCGGCGCTCTCCGGCAATCAAGTCAAATCCCTCTTCGGCCTTGGCAACGATCAAAGGTTGAATGATGCCATTTTCCTTAACCGAAGCGGACAATTCCCTAAGTTCTTTTTCCTTAAAGATTTTTCGAGGCTGGTTGGGATTAATCCTAATAGAATGGACATCGACCATGAGAGGGCCATGTTCCCTGGCGGCCAGATCATCTTTGGCCGCCTGTTGGCCAGGGGATTGGTTCAGTTTGTCTCTGAGTAATTGATTGGGAGTTTCGTTAATGAGCGAAGCAATGCCTCTGCCCAGTGCCGCTTTTTTGGCCATGTTCTACCTCTCAAGAATTTTCGCTGCCCCGGTTATCACTCTCCCGATTTCCCTCGTGAATCCGTAAGTGTTCCGGCGGCATGGAAACCTCTTTAAAATCCCACTCCACCCAGTGGGGTTCCTCGGTTGCAGTCTGTTTCTCACCACAATTTTCCCGCCGCTCTCTCAGTGGTTCCTCCAACGGAAGCGGTTTTTCTTCCCCTTTGGCCTCTTCGGCCCCTTCCTTTTCCCTAAAAATGATTTCTTTGGCCAGGGAAAAATAGGCCTCACTGCCCCGCGATTCCACATCGTAGAGAATGATCGGCCGGCCAAAGCTGGGACTCTCCGACAATTTGACATTTCTGGGGATGACCGATTTGAAAACCTTGTCTCCAAAGTGCTGGCGCACTTCTTCGGCCACTTGCTTGTGCAAACTGGTGCGCGCATCAAACATGGTCAACAAAATCCCTTCGAGGGACAGAGAAGGATTGAGGGAATTTTTGATCAACTTAATGGTATTCATCAGTTGGGCCAGGCCCTCCATGGCGTAGTATTCGGTTTGCAGGGGAACGATCACCGCATGGGCAGCGGTCAGAGCGTTGACCGCCAAAATATTGAGTGAGGGCAGACAGTCGATCAAAATGTAGTCGTACTTGTCTTTGACAGTCGCCAAAGCATTTTTTAGCTTTTGTTCACGGGCAAATTCGGAAACCAATTCAATCTCGGCACCGATGAGATTTTGATCCGCAGGGGCCACATCAAAATAAGACAATTCGGTGTGTTTAATGACTTCATGCAATAACACCTTGCCGATCAGGGCGTGATAAATATTCGCCTTTTCAAATTCCGTTTTATCCAGGCCCGAACCCACGGAAGCATTGCCTTGCGGGTCTAAGTCGACCAAAAGAGTCTTCTTTTCTGCAACTGCTAAGCACGAGGCCAAATTGATCGCTGTGGTGGTTTTCCCAACCCCCCCTTTCTGATTGGCAATAGCAATAATTTTAGACATTTAGCACTCCTTGCAACCCTCTTAAAAAAATTGTCGGACGAGTTGGGTGAGGTTGGCAAGGTTTTTTTTGCTGGCCGCAGTTCCACATGGAACATTTTTTGCTTCACTTCGATAAAGCAAAAAAACCCTTCCATGAGTTCCTGAAAGCTCGGCACAAAATTTGTGCTCAAGATCAAACCCGTGGAGGGATGCCTTGGCCCCTTCGAGTTGATCAAATTTTGGCCCCTTGTAAAAGAGTGCCCTCACCGGAGCGGCCAAGTTCATTTTTGCCAAGCATTGCTCAATTTCACCCACGGCCCTAAAAGTGGCCACACACTCCCGATCAAAGATGACTTCTTCAAACCGCCGATGGACGAGGGCCACATTGGAAAGGCCCAATTGCCGTGCAATGCTCTCGACCGCTTCAACTTTTTTGGCCCTGGCCTCGAGGCCTAGAAAACGCACTTGGGGCCATTTCTTGGCCAGGGGGAGAATGGGAAACCCTCCGCCAAATCCTATATCGACGAGAAGGCCAGTTTTGACCACTTTGGCCTCAAGTTCTGGCCAGGCCTCCAGTGGCAACAAACTGTCGGCAATTTGCTTTTGGTAAAAATCCTCTTCCTGCAAAATTTTAGTCAGGTTGAGTCCCGCAAAGTCGGTTTTGATGATTTTGAGGTATTGGCGAGAAAATTCCCGCATCAAACTAGGCCCCCGGCCACATAGGCCAGTGTAGCGGGCCGAATCCCCGGCATTTTTTGGAGTTGGCCAAAGGTTTCTGGCCGAACTTGCTCAATTCTCTGGCGGCACTCGTGGCAAATATTGGGGGAGTTGGCCAGAGACTCCCAACGGATTTTTTTGGCGGCATATTTGGAAATTTTTTCATTTTCCCTCTGTAAACGCTGGATATAGCCCTCATATTTGGCGGAAATGGCCACAGTTTGGACAGCACAATGGCCAAAAGAGGCCCCCATGGCCTTGAGTTCCCGCTCCAAACATTCGACAGGGCCTCCATCCGCGCTTTTTATTTGCGCTTTCAAAGACGAATGGCGTTCAATCAGGCCCTCAAGCTGGCCAATTTCCTCCAAAAAGGCCTCTTGGAATTGATCGATCCCATTTTTTAGGCCCATCAACCGGCGATAGGGCCACATTCTTTGAATACTGTTGTCTTCCCTGATCAAAAGGCGGTTTTCCGCCCTGGAGGTGAAAAGGCGGTAGGGTTCATCCCGCGCTTGAGTCACCAAATCCTCGATCATAACCCCGATATAGGAATCTTTGCGATCTAAAATAAAAGGCGAACGCCCCAAAAGGGCAAAAGCGGCGTTGACTCCGGCCACCAATCCCTGTCCGGCCGCCTCTTCATAGCCGCTGGTTCCGTTAAGTTGGCCCGCAAAATACAGTCCTGGCCAACCACGATGCTCTAACGCGCGGGAAAGTTGCAAAGTATCCACCACATCGTACTCGACTGCGTGGCCATAGGCCTCAAATTGGCAATTTTCCAGGCCTGTGATGGCCCTATAAAACTTTTCTTGCACGATTTTGGGCAAACTGGTGGACAATCCGTTGGGATAAACCGTCTCCGCTTCGTGTCCCTCGGGTTCAATAAAGACCTGGTGGGAGTCCCGATCCGGGTAGCGAAAGGCCTTATCTTCAATAGACGGGCAATAGCGCGGCCCAATTCCGGTGATTTGCCCGTTAAAAACCGGAGATCGCTCCTTATTGGCCCTAATTATGGCCAAGGCCTCGGGGCCAATGCGGGTGATATGGCAAGAGAGTTGGGGGATGCATCTCTCAAAAATGGAATGGCCAAAGTGAAAATTGGCGGACTGGGGATCACTTTTTTGAATGGCCATGGCGGAATAATTGATGGAGTGCTTGTTGAGTCTGGCCGGAGTGCCCGTTTTAAAGCGCCTGGAGGCAAAAGAAAGCTGGGAAAAAAGGCCTTTGAGGGGAATGCTGGCCCTGGCCCCCAATCTTCCCCCCGCCATTTGTTCTTCTCCCGTGTGCAAAACGCCGCCGAGAAATGTCCCCGCCGTGACGATCAGTTTTCGCGTCCGAATCCCTGGCCCATCCTTAAAGTCAATTTGAAATCCCTCACCCGCACCATGGCCAGTGATTCGAGAAACCCGCCGGCGGATCACTTTGATGGAAGATTGAGCGATCAGGCCCTCGGCCTTCTGGGAATAAAGGTCTTTGTCCACTTGCACCCTTGTAGAGCGCACGGCATGGCCCTTGCTCAAATTGAGAGTCCGGTATTGAACCCCGGCCAAATCGGCGATTCGGCCCATCAATCCGCCGAGGGCATCAATTTCTCTGACCACTTGGCCTTTGCCGACTCCACCGATGGCCGGATTGCAGGGAGTTGAGGCCAGGGGAACACCTGGAAGGGTTCCCATCCCCACTTTAAACCCAAATTGCTGGCCCATCCACGCCGCCTCCAGGCCAGCGTGGCCTCCGCCCACCACGAAAATATCGAAAATTTCCCCATTCATCATTTTTTCAATGTTCCACATGGAACATTTATTGTAACTGCTCACACTTCAGGCCATCTTGTGACTCAGTTTCGCCGTCACTCCCTGCGGCGTACTTCTGAGTACGCCTCAGTCGCTCCGTCTCACTTCATCCCAATCTGACCTAAATTGTGAGCACTTACAGTGCTATTGCCACAATTTTTTATTGGGGTGTGAGTAATTACCATTTATTTTCCAATACAAAAATTGGAAAATATTTCTTTTAAAATGTCGTCTGGATTTACAATTCCCACCAATTCATCTACATCCCGCGCTAGTAAATCGAGTTCGCTAAAAATTATAGCAATATCGTCGGTTTTTCCTGATATATCTTTAAATTTCAATAACTTATGGAATATTTCTTTTATTTTTCGCTCTTGCCTCATGGAAGTCAAAGGGCGTTGGGCGGCCTTTTCTTGATAAATTTTGTTCAAATTGCCCCACAAAGACTGAACCTCCATGGCCCTTTGTAGTGGTTCTATAGGGGCACTTTTGAGTTCCCGCAGAATTTTTGCCCCTATAGAACCAACGGCCTCTGCCCCCATGGGGGCAGCACTGATATAAATATCTAAATTCATTGGAATTTTGACCGTTTTGAGACGCTCCCGAAACCCGTCGCAATCGGCGTGGGTAAAGACAATTCCGTCAATTTTGGGTTCGGGAAGGGCCAGAGAGGCCTCCACCTCTTGAAAAGGATTGCACACAAAGAGGATGTAAAAGGCCTTTTTGGCCAAATCCAGGGCGCTTTTCATCCCCTCTTTTTCCAAGGCCCGATCCGTCTCGCGCAATCCGGCGGTGTCGATCAGGCGAAAATGGGTTCCCTCAACAAAAACAAATTCACTGATATAGTCCCGGGTGGTTCCCGCTTCATCGCTCACCAAACTGCGGCCAGTATTTAGGCATTGGTTGAATAGAGTGCTTTTGCCGGCATTGGCCTTGCCCAACAAAACCACCGAAGGATTCAGCAAACCGCTCAAATCCCCCTGGCAACGCCGATGCAAAACCTGCACTTGGGACTCGAAACAATCCAAGCACTGATTGAAGTGGTGGCGGGCGTTTTCCTCGCCAACATCGTCGGAAAAATCGATCGCCAACTCCAGTGAGGCCCTGAGAGCGACAAACGCTTTGCGCAATGAGAGAAATTGTTGGTGCAGTTCGCCTTGTAGGCCCTCCAGGCCGCTGGCCAGGCCCCACTCGCTGTGAGCATTGAGCAAAAGATCGAGGCCCTCGACCTGGGAGAGGGATAACTTGCCGTGTTTGAGCGCGCGATAAGTAAATTCCCCCGGCATGGCCAAACGCAAACCGTGGTGGTCTTGGAAAAAGCGCAAAATGCGATTCACATTGAGCGGATTGCCGTGAACCGAAAGTTCCAAAACAAATTCCCCGGTATAACTGTGAGGTGCCGGGAAATAGGTCAAGACAATGTGATCGAGGGTTTCTTGACCGTGAAGCAAACGGCAAGTTATGGCCTCCCTGGGGCGAAAATCACCGCGAAAAGAAAAGGCCTCTCTCAACCGTTCCAGCGGGCGCGGCGAAGTCAAGCGCAACAGGGCAATCGCCGCCCGCCCGGCCGCCGAACTCAACGCAATAATGGGATCGTCTCTCAGGTAATGCATGATTTAAGGCCCATCCCACTTGGGGCCTCTTTCCACTAAATGAAATTGGCCCTCTCGTTAGCACACTATTTCAGAGTAATCCGAAAAATACAAAAACCTAATCTGCTAGGCCACTTTTTTATAACGAATTTCTGCTCTTTGTCCGACGGCCCCTAAAACACGAAAAAGAACATCGAGAGATATTCCCCAAGTATCCCCTTTTAAGATTCTTGTAATCCTTGCTCTTGAAGTTCTTGAATCTTTTGCCAGGCCAGTTACGGTCAAACGCTTGGTTTTAAATGTGTCAATGATCTTTTCGGTTAAACTTTGGCGAACATCCCACTCGACTGCATCGGACTCGGAAAGTCCAAGAATTTGGGCCAAATCTCTTGAGGTTTCAGTAACAACTGTTTTATTCCTTTTCATTTAAAATTCCCCATAATATTTTTTTACCAGTTTCTATCTCTTTTTTTGGAGTCCTCTGGGTTTTCTTTTTAAAAGCATGAAAAATAATAATCTTATTGCCTGTTTTTAAAAAGTAGAAAATCCTGTAACTACCGTCAGTTCCCCTAACTCTAAGTTCATGACAATTTTTACCAATAATAGGCATTGGACGAGATGATGGCATTCTTAATTTTTTACCTATCTGAAGTTCTCGAATAAGAAAACCAACCTCCTGCCTGATAATTCGGGGGAAATCCTTTAATGTTTTCAGTGCTTTTTTACTCCATTCAACCCTTTTCAACAGAATCTCCCAACAAAGACAAATGTACCTAATATGGTACATATTAGCAAAATATTTAGCAAGTAAAAATGCTTAAATCAACACTCCTCTCGCAAGCGCACGCTTCGCGGCGCTGCT
The DNA here is from genome assembly GCA_965243145.1 of Bacteriovoracaceae bacterium. Lineage (GTDB taxonomy): Bacteria > Bdellovibrionota > Bacteriovoracia > Bacteriovoracales > Bacteriovoracaceae > CBDBLK01. The sequence continues at coordinate 1,725,163 of CBDEUB010000002.1, read as the reverse complement.
CAGAAGACTTACGCCCAAGGGCAAGAGGGTAAAAGTACTACAGGGTTACAGGTGTCCTCAAAAGGCGGAAACCAACATTGTTGTACCTGCCGCCAGGGAAGCCGTGGCCGCGATTCGCAGAACGCAAGTACTGCGCGTAGTCGTACCAACTGCCGCCACGAACGACGCGGTCGCGCCCGGAGCTTTGCAACGGATCAGTTCCTCCCAACAGTTTTGCAGCGTATGCATCCTCTACCCATTCCCACACATTGCCATGGGTGTCGTAGAGTCCAAACGGGTTCGGCGAAAGTTCCGCCACCGGGTGAGTCTGCCCACTTGAATTGTCGTAAGACCATCCGTGTTGAGGAAGTGCGCCCTTATCATTCCCAAACGAGTAAGTGCTCTCCGTACCCCCTCGCGCCATATACTCCCACTCCGCCTCCGTCGGCAATCTATAAATGTAATTGTTTTGCAGTTGATTTAATTTCTCCACAAACCTCTGGGCATTCTCCCACGACACGCTCTCCACCGGACGGTTAAAGGCAACCTTGATCTTCTTGCCATTCATCACTATTTCTTGCCCTGAACCCACAAAATAAGACGGATTCTCTCCCATCACCAGCGCATACTGAAGTTGCGTCACCTGGGTCGCCTGCGCTTCAAACGGTTTGGTGAGCACAGTCTCGACTTCTCCCTTACCTTCCCCCATCACAAATTCCCTGGCACCTTCCCTCCCTCCCGTGGGAGAAAAGGTCTTGGGGAAGAGAAAACTCTCCAACACTCCGCGATCAAACAGTGCTTCATCCACACCCGACTTGCGCGCCAAATCCCTAAACACCCCAAACGAGGTGTCCCTATTGATAATTCCCCATACCGCTTCCCGTTCAGATGCCGGAACCAGCTTTAAATAGTGCTCAAACCGCCCCTGTTCGGAACCAATTTGGGTCAGCAAAAAACCCGCTTTCAGTTCCGCATCCCCACCCTGCCCCATCCAAACCTCTGCCGCCTCCGCCAAATTGCCACCCTTCCCCTGCCGCACAACGGATTCCAGTTGGGCATGAATGTTATCCACACCATCCAGCGCCCAACGGGAATCGACGATCCCCACCCAATTCAATTTCCTGAGAATTTCCAGGCAGTCCTTCTTTCCCGATGCCTCAACCCTGTCCACCAAATGGCACAAGGCCAGAGAAAATAGAAAAAGATTTAAAGCGTTAAATATGGCCACATTCTTGAAAAAACCCACAATACCCCCCTTTTTGAGACAGTTTTTTGCCTTTTGTTATGAGATAGATATTTCAAACGATCCCTTAAATCAAGTGTTTGACTTAACCAGGTATTTTTTCCTGCTTGTCCGCTTTACACATGGAATTTATCGTAGTTAAATAAGTCCAAGTTATTGAAATCACAACCCAAGGAGCGTGTCGTGGACTACAAAAAAATCTCTATCTCGGGATTCTTCTCCAAAATTTCTAACGAAGAAAAGGCCAGAGAACTGCTGTGGAAGTGTCGTTTTGGCAAAAAAGGGTTTAAATGCCCCCATTGCCAATGCCAAAACTTCTTTCACATCCACACTCGGCCAGAAGTAAGGCAGTGCAAAAGCTGCAAACAGCAAATCCGCCTCCGTGCGGGGACTATCATGCACAGGTCTCACCTCCCCATCCTCACCTGGTTGAGGGCCATATACCTGATTACCTCTGGCAAAAGGGGCATTTCTGCTTTGGAACTCCAACGCCATTTGGGACTTACTCGCTACGAGACTGCGCTTAACCTCACCAAAAAAATTCGGAGGGCGCTTTGGCAGAGAGATAAGGATCAGAAACTCAAAGGAGTGGTCGAACTTGATGGTACAGCTTTTGGCAAAAGGGCCAGGAACAATCAGGAGAGGGTTTTAGTCGCAGTTGAGGCCAAAGAATTTATTGGAAAAAACGGGAATATCTGCCAAAAGGCCGGATTGGCGAAAGTTTATATGGGTAGGGAAACTCGAAAAGAGACCAGGAAATTTTTTGAAGAGGCACTGGAGAAGGGAAGCAAACTCAAGACAGACGGTGCCAAGGCATACATTCATAATAGGCCATTGGGATACTATTTTGACTCAAGAGACATGTTGGCAAACCCAAATAGACTTGATGAACACTTGCCGTGGGTATCGAGATTTATAGCAAATGCGAAGACATGGATTTTAGGAACTCATCACGGTGTTAGGGCAAAGTATTTGAACTACTACCTGGCGGAGTTCGTTTACCGTTTCAACAGGCGACACGATGCGCAGGGACTTTTTTCTAGGGCACTCAAGGCATGCTGTGCTGCCAATCCCATAACTATACATGCTTTAAACGGATAAGCAAGTATTTTTTACACGGCCGATTGGGCCTTATTTTGACTTTGATCCATAAGATGGCCCATATTCAAAACCAACATCCCCTGACGCTTTGGCCGATGGGTGCGGTCTTTAGGGCCGCATTTTAATAATGATATGGTAAAATGATATATGACCGATTTAAAAAGAGAGTTTGAGTATTACCGTGCCAATAAGGCAGATTTCCTCAAAAAATACGAGGGTAAATTTATTGTCATCAAGGGCCATGAAGTGCTTGGCGTTTTTAATGAGCAGCTAGAAGCTATTAATCAAACTAGAAAAAATCATGAATTAGGGACTTTCTTGGTTAAACGGGTTGTCGAGGACGATATAGCTTTTTTTCACTCTCGGGTAGGGTTCAAAAATGCCCGTTCGGCCTAGGCCTCTTCACTCCGCCTTCACTTCTAAATACCCCCAAAGACAACGATCAATTATCACACCTTGTAAAGTCACCAACTTTTTTGGCCCTCAATCTTTGGAAGGGAAGGCCCTTTGGGATACAGGAGCAACAAATTCTGTTATATCCAGTAATTTTGCCCCTAAATTGCAATTGCTTCCTATCGACCGAAGCGAAGTGCGGGGAGTTCACGGTTCGGCAATTGTGGATAACTATTTAATCAATATCTTGCTTCCCAATAATGTTGAATTTCAACAGGTAGAAGTAAGAGAAGGCGAACTTGGAGATGAAATTAACATCCTCATCGGTATGGATATTATTGGTAGCGGCGATTTTACTTTATGTGCGGGAAGCGTTTTTTCCTATTGCAATCCACCTTTCGACAGTCCAATAGACCTTGTGGACAAAGCAAATAAGATTAACCCTAAAATCCAAAAACAAAATGAAAGGATCATGAAGGCAGGCCCCTGATTAAAGAACCACTTACTCAACAACTCGTTTAATCAATTGCTTTGTAAACCACCAACTGTTGAACAATTCCAAACAGGGTTGAAACGAAAATATAGAGGTTAAGGCCAGCGGGAAAATCCTTCATAATAAAGGTAAACACGATGGGCATGATCAGCATGATTTTCTGCTGGGTGGAATCCATCGTCACGCTGGAGGGGTTAAGTTTGGTCTGCCCCAACATGGCCAGGCCCATGAGAACGGGAAGAATATAGTAGGGGTCTTTTTCCGACAAGTCGGTAATCCACAGGATAAAAGGGGCCTGAACCAACTCCACCGCACTGGCCAGCACCTGATAAAAAGCGAAAAAAATCGGCATTTGCAACAGCAAAGGGAAACACCCCCCCAGCGGGTTGGCCCCCGTCTTGCGGAACAATTCGACGGTTTCCTTCTGCATCCGCTGGGGGTCTTTGGCGTATTTTTGCTTGAGTTTCTGCAACTCTGGCCCAATCACCTGCATTTTCTTCATCGACTTGAAACTTTTAAACTGGAGCGGGAAAGTGATCAGCCGGATAATCAGGGTGAGAAAAATAATTGCCACGCCATAGTTGGGAAAGTAGTCGTAAAAGAACTGCAACCCGCGCAGAATGGGAATGGCCAAAATGGCAAAAAACCCAAAATCCACCGACAGTTCCAAATTGTTTCCCAGCGCCGCCAAGTGGTCGTAATTTTTCTTGGTGTAGGCCAGGAGGCCCTCAAAATTTTGTGTGGGGCCTACAAAATCAACCCACATATTCCCGTTAATAAAACTTCTGTACCGGGCCACCGCTCGCTCTTTGAGAGCGAAGGCAAAGAGGTGATAATAGTGGTCGATGCCCACAAAGTTGACACTTCCATCGGCCAATTCCTCGCTGCCCACATTAAATCGCTCTACCCCCTGGGTGTGAACCACATACTGGCGTATCCGGTTGTTGCCCAAGTCGTCCGCACGGGTGGTATAGGCCAGGCGGTACTGATAGGGCCGGGCCGAAGAGAGAGAAATTTGCAAGCGGCCGTATTCGTCCAAGTACCCTTTAAAGGTAATTCCCAACTCGGAGTTAAGGCCCTCGACACTCCTTCCGTCGGCAGAAGTGTGCATATTCTCAAAGGCCAAATCCACCGCCTGACCGTCCCGAACGGCCTGAATTTTCAAAGGATTCGCCCCCGTAATCTGGGCAAAGTCGCTGTTTTGGTTGGGGTTGTAGGCCCTGCGCACGGACAAATCGCTGCCGAGAAGAAAGGAGTGCTCTCCGTGAACCATCTCCACTTCAGCGATGGGCCGTGCCCGATCCCCGTTTTTGGCCTCAACAGGACGGGGTGAAGCTATTGGCGCAACAGGAATCCGTTGCTCTGATGGCGTGGAAGTGGTCTGGGGGACGGGGGCCAGAGGGGGAGGCGTAAAATACACCTGCCAAACCAGGAGAACCAGGCCCGACAAAATGACCGCCAAAAAAGCGCGCTTCTGATCCGAGAGTTCCACGATTACCGTCCTGCTCCCTTGGGAATTTGAGGAACCGGGTCTTCCCCCCCGCTACAAAAGGGATGGCATTTTAAAACCCGCTTGGCGGAATACCACAGGGCCAGGTGAATGGGAAATTCTCGAAGCAATTGCAGGGCGTACCCGCTACAAGTCGGGGAAAAACGGCAGTTTACGCCCAAAAAGGGCGAAATTCCGGCCCGATAGAACTGAATGAGGCCTATAAGGCCCACTCTAAGGGGATTTTTAGTTAAAAACTTCATGCAAAAGAGAGCGAAAATTTTTGCGCATCAGCGCCAGGCCCTGTTGGCCTTTAAGGAGAATGGGCCGAATCCTGGGAGAAACCACAAAAAGCACATCAAGGCCCTTTTCCCTGTGGAGGGAAAGGCGAAATTCCTCCCTCAAGTGGCGCTTGACCCGGTTGCGAGTCACCGCTTTGCCCACTTTTTTGGAGACGGAAAGGCCAATGCGGGTGTGGGAAGATTTGGTGGCAGTGCTCCGGTAATAGGCCCTAAAATAAGACGATTGGGCCAGGCGAGCACCCGTGCGCAAACGGCCAAAATCCTGCGAAGTCAGCAGCCTTCTCTCTTTGCCAAACCCGAAATGTTCCACAAAAACCTTATTTGGAACCTGTTGTCACAGTGAGCTGCTGCCGCCCCTTGGCCCTGCGGGCCTGGAGGACTTTCTTCCCCCCAGGAGAGGACATCCGTTCTAAAAAACCGTGCACGCGCAGGCGTTTTTTCTTTTTGGGTTGCCAAGTTCTCTTCGTCATAAAAGGCCCTTCCTCAATTCCCTGCAAATTAAACCCGATCAGTTTATAGTGGATTTCAGCGAAGTCAAGCGGATATGCCAGGAAGATATTTTGGCCTTCCCATTTCAAGGCCAATCGGGTAAAAATTACACGGTTTTGACACTTGATAAGATTTTTCTTGACACAAGAAGTCTTAACTGTTAGACTGGGCCACTATCAACCGACAAAGGAGGAAACGACCATGCAAGACTTTAGAAGCATCCTTTTGGCCTCGGCATTTTTTGTCCACACGGCCCTGTTCGCTCAAAACACTCAGGACGAGGCAACCTACGCCACTGTAAACGGATTACAGGTTTCTTATGGCCTCATACTCGACGAGGTTGAACCCAGGTTTAAGAACGCCGACGAAATTGAAGTCGTGTCTGTAAGGCCTAGCCGCAATGACGGAACCGAACTTGGTTGGCTCCATTTCAACACCGCGGTTCGGGTTTACTACCCAACAGGGAGTACACCTATCTATTCCTGCACATTTTTGATTAGAAGCTTTGACCAATACCGGGCCAAAACCATTGTTCCGGTGATAAGTTGTTCTCCGTTGCAACAACCTCCAAACAGTTGAGAATGGTGCAAGTAGTTAAAACACTATCCCAATAAAGGAAAAACCCATGCGAAAGAGACACGATATAAAAATCCTATTGTGTCTCTTGTGCATGGGCCTTTCTGGCCTACTTTGGGCCAATGCCCACCAATACACCGCCATTCTTCTGGATAAAAACGGAAATCCCCGCTGCAAAATAGAGGGCCGCGACGGCCCCCTCGACAAATTCAAGTCCGAACTCGCCATCCCAAACTTTGACACCCTGAGAACATGTAACGAGAGAGATGAAATCTACGCCAAAATTGCCCTTGGGGCAGAAGAAATACAAATTGCAGGAATTATTTCCTCCTACCCCATGAAGACCATTTTTCTGACCACTTTGGCCCTTGCGGGCATTGATTTTGCCTACATTTGCCAATCGGTCAATACCAATTTTTCAACTCCTCGCTACTACGGCACAGCAACAATTCTCATTGTCGGAGAATTTACCCTTTACAAACTTATTATAGACAGCGCTATAGAACGCACCTTGTTCCCGCCCGGTTCCAGCGGCCCCATAGTATTTCCATTTTTTCTGAGTAAAGTTATCGGCTTTCTTTCGGCCAGCTTTGTGTGCCGACCAAATTGAGGCCATTCGATTTTACGCAAAATTTTGCCAGGCCACGCCTTATTTTTAGGCCACTTTGATGGCACAATCCTGCCCACAATGACGGACAAATTTCCCTTCAACCGATTTTTTCGCAGCACCGGCACTTCCCAACAGGGAGAATCCCCTCCTTTGCCCCAAAAAGGCCCTGCGGAACATTCCCCAAAAAACCTACAAAACGGCCCCAAGGAAAAAGTACCCAAACCCCACTTCAGTTTGGGCCTCGATCTCAACCCGACTAAAGATGACCTCATGTCGACGGTTGAATCAAAGTATATTGAACACATAGAACAATCCAAAAATAATGAAATTTCTATCGACCCCGACAAAACCTTTGACTCTTTCGTAGTTGGCCCATCCAATGGCCTTTCCTTTGCCGCCGCCCGTGCCGTCGCCCAGTCTCCCGGAAAAGAGGGCAAATACCCCTGTCTCTACCTCTACGGTCATTCGGGCCTGGGCAAAACCCATTTGCTCCAGGCCATTGCCAACGGCATTTCGGAAAGTCACCCCCAAAAGGCGGTTTGTCTCATTTCCACACGGGAATTTATGAAGGGGATGATCGATGCCATTAAAGATAAGCGGCTTTCCGAATTTCAAAAGCATTATTGTGAAAATGTTGATGTTCTGATGATTGACGACATTCACGAATTGAAAAATAAAACCAGCACCCAGGAAGAATTTTTCCACATTTTCAACAAATTGCACTCCCAGGGAAAACAGCTGGTCTTTACCTCGGACAAAGCACCCAAGGAAATTGACGGCATTGAAGAGAGGGTCATCACCCGATTGCAATGGGGCCTGGTTACCGATATTCAAAGGCCAGATTTGGAAACCAGAATGGCGATTCTCAAGAAAAAGGCCTTGGCGATCGATTTTTTTCTCCCCGACGATGTTCTCTACCTGGTGGCCTCTTCAGTCAAAACCAGTATTCGGGAATTGGAGGGAAGTCTGATCAAACTGAGTGCTTCGGCAAGCGTTATGAACATTGAAATTGATGCTGAAACAACCCGCGAACTTTTGCGTTTGGCCCCCCCTGACGAATCCGAATCCATCACCCTTGAACAAATATCCAAATCGGTTTCCCAGTACTACCGCATCCCCCTGGCCGATCTCCGATCGAAATCGCGCAATAAGGACATTGTTAAGGCCCGCCATGTGGCCTGGTACCTCTCTAAAAAACTTATTAACGCGACATTTAAGGAAATTGCCCAATACTACGGAGGGCGGGATCACTCTTCAGTAATTCATGGCATCAATAAAATGGAAGAACAAGTTAAGGCCGATACCAGCATGGAAAAAGATTTGAGTTTTTTGGAAGGCCATATCTAAGAAGCTCATATGGATGACCGCCCGGCAAGAAGAAAATTCGTTTTTTTTAAGAAATTTATGAGTTCCTTTGACTTCCAACCTCATATTCGCGTGCTGGTTAACGCATTAAGCTTGGTTCGAGCGGTGTTATCCTCTATCTGTGATCGGAAACTTTAACCAAGCTTCTTTACCGAGGGTTTCACCACATCATGGTTCTTAAATTCTCAAAAAATCCTTATCTTCTCCTTTAAACCGGAACTGTCATCAGTTAATATTATTTCAGGCCGCTGCGTTGAGTGCCTCCCAGACAAAACACAGGTGCTCTCTTGCACAGGCAACTTTCACTTTATTGCTATGTTTGTTCATATTTTGAAGTCTTACAGATTTTTTTCGTAGTCTCTTCATGCATTTATCCGCAATGGCAACTATTGCTTTCGATTGGCCTTTCCTGGCCTCTTTTAATCTTTTGCTTATCTGGCATATCCGCCCCGAGAATTGACTGCTTTCAACAATCGTCGTTCTTATCCAACGATTCCCCATTTTTGTTATTCCAAATTTCTTTTCCTTTCCACCAGAACTGTATTCACTGACATCCAGGCCAGCGTACGAAACAAGTTTCGATGGGTGGGAAAATCTTTCAATATCTCCAATCTCCGTTATCAACGCCATTGCAGAAAAAGTGCTTATACCTCTAAAACAAGTAAGAGCATTTTTTTTCTTTTTATACCTTTTCAGTTCCGACAATTCTTCGATTTTTTTATCGTATTCCTCAATACAGTCATTCATCCTTTCACATTGCCCAAGAAGAAATTCCAGATTTATCCTGCCTGAGTCGTCCAAAGTTTTTATTTCCCTGCGAATCCACGCCATATGCGAAATTGTCCAATATGACTTGTTTTCCCCGCCTTCATTATATTTGAGTCCGTATCGCTTTAAAGTCGATACAATGTGATTTTTTAGAGATTTTCGTTGCTCAACAAAAAATCTACGGGAGCGGATAATGTCTCTGGCCTGTTCGTCAACTTTGTCAGGAATATAAACGGGCGTTAAAAGTCCTTTTGCAAAATACTTGGCAAGTTTGTTGCTATCGACTCGATCGGTTTTCACCCGTCCGCTCGCTAACTCGGGAATCATCGAAGGCGCAATGATCGTGCTATCGATCCCCTTGGAGATTAAATAGCGGTGAAGGGAATTGCCCATGTAACTTGCTTCATGGCAGGTTTTCAACTGAAATCCTTGGCCTTCGAGTTTTTTGAGTTTTCCCAGTAATTTGGCGTTTGTTGCCTTGCATTTAAATTCCAAAGTTTCTCCTGTTGCTTCACAGAATCCCCCTCCGTGAAAAGACTTGTCGTCGACATCTAATCCCACATAAAGTACATTTTTCATTTGGATGGCCCTCCTTTTGGGTTTGTAAAAGTCCATTATTCAGACTTTTACATGGGGTAACCAGTCCCCGGTTAAAAAGGGCGGTCATCCATTATTTCTATTTGATCCCGATTCCGAGTTATCCACACTCTAAACAAATTTAGTTATGTGGATAACTTCCCCAAAAATGTGGATAACTCTGTGGAAAATCCATAAACAATTTTAATTGTGTGGATAACTTGTGAATGAGTGTGAATAAAAAAGTTATCCACATTTTATCCACATAGTTATCCACAAGTTATCCACATTTTTTTTCTTCCAAAATACCCTCTGGGACGGCATTTTCAGAGTTATCCACATTTTTTTAAGTTTTGCATTAAAAAATCTTACATCAAATCGTTAGAAGTTATCCACATTTTTCCTGAAATGTGGATAACTTTCCCAAAAAAGGCCTTTTTAATGCAAATAAAAAAAACATTCTTTATTTGTGTGGATAACTTGTGGATAACTCTGTGGAAAACCCTTAAAAAATGTGGATAACTTCAATCAACACTCTACGCCAACTCACTACATAAAAAGTTATTCACAAGTTATCCACATTCCCAAATTTCCAAAATGCCGTCCCAAAGGGTGTTTTCAGAGTTATCCACATATCCACACTAATAATAATAATAATTCTTAATAATAAATTTAGGATTATACCGAACCCCTAACTATTTCTTGCCAAATTTCCTCCAACAAGTTATAGTATCCCGTGAATAAAGAACCTTTAGTGGAATGAACATGCAGGCGACCGTACACACAGAATCTATGCGTAAGGCCATCAGCAAAGTTTTACCCGTTGCTGAAAGCAGGGATAGCAGTTCCATTTTGGCCTATGCTTTAGCGAAGTTCACAGATGGCCAACTTCAACTCAGCACCACGAACCTGGGCATCTCCGCTCAAGTCACAGTCGATGCAGAACTCGAAGGCCAAAACGAATTTTGTATCAACATTAAAAATTTATCGGATATTGTCAGGGAACTCCCCGATCAACCTGTCTCCTTTAAAACCCAGGAAGGTGAAAATACTCTAAAAATAAATTGTGGCAATATCCACTTCACCCTTCCCATTCACGACAATGCAGACTTTCCCAAACTCGCCTTTGAAGACACGGAGGAAGAAGACGGCGATTCAAAACATTCCTTTATTTTAACTTCAAAGCAAGTTTCAGAGATGATTCAAATGACCAGTTATGCAATCAGTAACGATGAAACCAGAATTTATCTAAACGGCATTTATTTGCAAGAGATTGATTCAAGACTTAGGGCGGTGGCCACTGATGGGCACCGGCTTTCCCTGGTTGACTTTGAAATGGAAGATGACAAAATCGGAGAACTGGCCGGAGGAATCATCATTCCCAAAAAGGGAATTACCGAACTCAAGCGAGTGGCCGAATCGGACAGTGAGGGAACACTATTCGTCTCGGTCAGTGATTCATTTCTCTATGTCAATTCCGGCGATACCTACAAACTCAGCGTCCGCTTGATCTCCAGGGAATACCCCAATTATCAGGATGCCATTCCCACCCAGATTCACCACACCATGATCGCCGATCGCAATACCCTCTTTAACGCCATTCGCAGGGTAAAAATCATGTCCCACGAGAAATCCAACGGCGTACGGGTGAGATTGGCACCCGAATCAATGACTATTACGGCGAAAAATCCCGCTCTGGGGGACGGGCTTGAGAGTATTCCCATCGAATATAAAGGCAAGGAAATGGAAATCGGCCTTAACGCCAAATATCTCATTGATGCACTTTCGACAGTTTCAGATGGGAACATTTCTTTTGAACTCAGCAATGAATTGAGTCCCATCGTTATCAAGTCTGTTGAAACCCCTCATTATTTGGGGGTCATTATGCCGCTCAAGTTGTGAGCAGTTGCCGATTTTTCGTTTGAGTGCTGGTAGTTGGCTTCGATGCGGCCTTTGAAAATTAGGAAACTTCAGGCCCAGAATTTTAGAAATCTAAGCAGTGATGTCATCTCTTTTTCTTCCGGGATCAATTGTATTTTAGGGGAAAACGGGAACGGCAAAACCAATATTTTAGAGGCCATTTACCTGCTTATCACCAGAAAATCTTTTCGTAAAAATGCCCGTTTTCCACAGTATTTGGGCATTGATGGGGAAAACTCTGAAATTTATCTCTCTGCTGCTTTTGAAGAGGGGGAACAACTCATTCCCTACTCTGGTAAACTGCGCGAAGAGGGAACCGAATGGTATTTGGAGGGCCGGCCGACTAAGAAGAAACTTCCCGTGGGAGTTATTTTTGTCGATCCTTTTGGCGGCCAAAAGTTTTATACTTCGGCCTCGGTTCGCCGGCACTGGTTTGACACCCATTTCTCCCAACTCGATTTGGCCTATGCCAAAAATTTGGCCCGCTATCAGGCGGGACTCAAATTTAGAAATTCCCTCCTCTCTCTTAGGCCAGATAAATTCCGCCAGCAAATCAGTGCCCTCGACTCGGAAATGGCCCCAGTGGCAGTGGAATTGACCAACCTCAGAAAAAAATTCCTCAAGGAGTTGGAGACTTTTGCGGGAAAAATCTTTGGAGAGATTTTTGACAAAAAGCACAAATTGGGCCTAAATTTGAGTGGCCAGATGATTAATGCAAGTGTTCAAAAATACCTTCACATTCTGGCCAAAAACCTTCCCCAGGATGAAATGGCGGGACACAGCAAATGGGGAATCCACCGCGATGATTACACCGTCCTGTTCGACGGCCTCGACTCTTTTTCCTACTGTTCCCTGGGCCAGCAAAAAATGGCCTATTTGGGCCTTTTATTTGCCTATATAGAGTTATTTCGGTATAGACTTATATCCTCTCCCATCGTCCTGATGGACGATGTTTCAGGCGAATTGGACAAGGTGAGATGGGGCCGTTTGGTGAACTATTTGGAGAAAAGGTCATTTCAAGTTTTGATTACGACGGCAAACGAAAAATTTGGAGAGGAATTGAGACGGATTGAGAGGGCCAACCGGATTGTGGTTCGGCTCGGCGTGGCCTCTCAGAGTTAGCATTTTTATTGCCTGACTAATAGCAACAATTAAGGCCACAGGAGGTTTTTTGGAAGGTTTGACATCTTCTTCCATTTCCCGGGCAGGTGAAAAGTACACGGCAGACCAGATTAAGGTTTTGGAAGGGCTTGAGGCCATCCGCAAACGGCCAGGCATGTACATTGGTGATACTGCCTTCAAGGGATTGCATCACTGTGTGTATGAAATTGTCGATAACGCTGTAGATGAGGCCCTGGCCGGATATTGCACAGAGATTAAGGTGATCATTCATGTGGATAATTCGGTCACTATAGTCGATAACGGGCGCGGTATTCCGGTTGGTATTCACTCCGAAGAAGGCGTTTCCGCCGCGGAGTTGGTGTTTACCAAACTTCACGCCGGAGGAAAATTCAACGAGGAAGACGGGGCCTATAAAGTTTCGGGAGGATTGCACGGTGTGGGGGCCGCAGTGGTCAACGCCCTATCGAAGTGGATTCGCCTGGAAATTAGAAAAGACGGAAAAGTCCACCAGCTCGTCTTTGAACAGGGTTCTGCCAAGGAACCTCTCAAAGTCGTCTCTAAACTAGAAAACATTTCGGAGACGGGAACTTCGGTCACTTTTAAACCCGACAACGAAATTTTTGAAATTCACGAATTTGCCTACGATACGCTGGCCGGCCGGTTTCGTGAAATGGCCTTCTTAAACAAGGGCCTTAAAATTTCGCTCAAAGATGAAAGGTCTGAAAAAAAGGAAGTCTTCCACTATCTCGGGGGCCTAATTGAATTTGTAAAATACCTCAACAGGGCAAAGAACCCTATTCACGGAAAACCCATTTATATTTCCCAGGCGCGCAAAGACTACGAAATTGAAATGGCCCTCCAATGGACTGATTCCTATAGTGAGGTTATTTCAGGTTACGCCAATGCCATTGCCACCCCTGGAGGTGGAACCCACATTTCGGGATTTAAGACCGCTCTCACCAGAGTGATCAACGCCTACGCCAAAGAAAACAATCTTTTAAAGGGTATTAAAACCAATTTGACCGGAGACGATATGCGCGAGGGATTGACCTCGATCATATCGGTCAAACTTCCCGAATTGCAATTTGAAGGACAGACCAAAGACAAGTTGGGAAACTCGGAAGTCGAGGGCATTGTCAATTCCTTGGTTGGGGATGGACTCAAAACTTATTTTGAAGAGAATCCCAACTTGGCCAAAACCGTTATTAGAAAATCGGTTGATGCCGCCGCTGCCCGCGAGGCCGCCCGCCGGGCCAGGGAACTCACTCGCCGCAAATCCGTTTTGGAAACCGGAGGACTGCCCGGAAAAATGGCGGACTGCCAGGAAAAAGACCCGGCCCTGTGTGAACTCTACATTGTGGAAGGGGATTCGGCAGGAGGATCGGCCAAACAGGGCCGCGACCGCGCCGTTCAGGCCGTTTTGCCTCTCAAGGGGAAAATCCTCAATGTCGAGAAAGCGCGCTACGACAAAATGTTGGCCAATCTTGAAATTAAAATGTTGATCCAGGCCTTGGGAACGGGAATTGGCAAGGGCAATTTTTCCCTGAACAAGTTGCGCTACCACAAAGTCGTAATCATGACCGATGCCGATGTGGACGGGTCGCACATCAGGACTTTGTTGCTGACACTTTTCTACCGCCAGTTTCCCGAACTTATCGAGAACGGGAATATCTATATCGCCCAACCTCCCCTTTACAAATACAAGAGGGGAAAATCGGAAAAGTATTTGAAAGATGAAAAATTTTTGGAGCGTTTTTTGGTTTCCAATGCCGTGGAAGGAGGCCGTGTTTATGTCGATGAGACACTTTATTCACAAGAAGAAGTTGAAAAACTGGTCAACAAATATATTACTTACACCAAAAACCTCCAATCTTACGATGCCCACTTCGATGCCTTCCTTTTGAGAATGATCATAGAAAACTCTCAAATTCGGGTTGAGACTTTGAAAGATAAAGAAGAATTGCGGGAGCAAGTCGATAAACTTAAAAATTTGCTCAAAAGTTACGAAAACGAAACTTTAAAACAGTATTCTTTTGATATTGTGGAAAATAAAGCGCACAACAATTTTCAAGTCAATTGCCGTATTCAGGCCACTGCCCGCACTAAGCGCTTTAAACTCAACAACTACTTTTTGGGAAGTCCCGAGTTTAATGATCTGATCAACGCTTTTGACGGCGTTCAGTCTTTGGGAAAATCCCAATTCATTATTGAGAAAGAAAAGTCGGGAAAAAAAGAGTTTCATTCTCTCGAAGGTTTCACTCAGTTTATTCTTCAAGATGGCCGCCAGGGGGCCTATATCCAACGCTATAAAGGCCTTGGAGAAATGAATCCTGAACAACTTTGGGAAACTACGATGGATCCTAAGAATAGGACTTTGCTACAGGTTAAAATAGAGGATTCTATCGAAGCGGATCAAGTTTTTTCGGTTTTAATGGGGGACAATGTGGAACCCCGCCGTCAATTTGTGGAAGAGAATGCTCTCAATGTGAGAAATTTGGATATTTAACTTATGAACAACGGTACTGGCCAGCAAGAACCCTCCACCAATAATAGCATGATTCCCATCTTTATTCAGGATGAAATGAAGAATTGTTATTTGGACTACGCCATGTCCGTCATTGTCGGTCGCGCCCTCCCCGATGTCCGCGATGGCCTTAAGCCGGTTCACCGCCGGGCCTTGTACGCCATGCATACTCTGGGCAATTTGAGCAATAAACCCTTTTTGAAATCGGCCAGAATCGTGGGTGATGTCATCGGTAAATACCACCCTCACGGAGATGCAGCGGTTTATCAGACCATTGTTCGTCTAGCGCAAGAATTTTCCATGCGCTATCCCCTGGTTGATGGCCAGGGGAATTTTGGCTCCATCGACGGCGATTCGGCGGCGGCCATGAGGTACACCGAAATCCGCATGAAGAAAATGGCGGAGGAGATGCTGCGTGATTTGGATAAGGATACCGTTGAATGGCAATCCAATTATGACGATTCTCTAAAGGAACCCTGCGTTCTTCCAACCAAAATTCCCAACCTTCTGGTCAACGGTTCTTCGGGAATTGCCGTGGGTATGGCCACCAATATTCCCCCCCATAATTTGTCTGAAATTATGCAGGCGTTGAAGGCGCTCATTCAAAATCCCGATTGTGGCATGGAAGAAATTATGCAGTTTATTCCAGGCCCAGATTTTCCCACTGGAGGAATTATCTATGGCGTGGAGGGGATTCGTTCGGCCTACCAAACCGGGAAAGGGGTGATTCAACTTCGCGGGCGCGCTGAAATCGAAACTTTTGGCAAGAGTGGAGATCGGGAAAGGATTGTGGTGACGGAAATTCCCTATCAGGTCAACAAGGCCAAATTTATCGAGAAAGTGGCAGATTTGGTAAATTCCAAACAGATCACCGGAATATCGGACATTCGGGACGAATCCAACCGTCACGGTATCCGCATTGTTTTTGATCTCAAAAAGGGAGAAATTGGCTCAGTCATCCTCAATCGCCTTTATAAACAGACCCATTTGCAAACTTCTTTCGGGATCATTTTTCTCTCTATTTTCAACGGAACCCCCAGAGTCCTCGATATTAAAGGCCAGCTTTTGGCCTTTATCGATCACCGCCGGGAAGTGGTCATTAGGCGAACCGTCTTTGAACTTAAAAAGGCCAAAGAAAAAGCGCACATTTTAGAGGGCCTTAAAACCGCTGTGGAAAATATCGACAGTTTAGTGGAGATGATAAAGACTTCCGAGGGGCCGGCCCAGGCCAAAACCAGGCTTATGTCGAGTTATTCCCTTTCGGAAATTCAGGCCCAGGCCATTTTGGAAATGCGTTTGCAAAGGTTGACTGGCCTGGAAAGAGATAAAATCATCGCCGATTATGAGAACATAATGAAAGAAATAGCGCGATTGGAGTCCATTTTGGGCAGTGAGGATTTGGTCAAAAAAATCATTTGTGAAGAATTTGATCAAATCATAGAAAATTATTCGGATGAACGCAAAACCGAAATTGTCGCCAGGGCGGGTGAAATTCAAATTGAAGACCTGGTTAAAAAAGAAGATGTTATCGTCACCATCACCCATAAAGGGTATATTAAACGCATGGCCACCGACACCTATAAAACTCAAAAGCGCGGTGGTATGGGAGTTAAAGGCGCTTCCAGCAGTGACGATTTTTTCACCGATATTTTTGTGGCCAACACCCACTCGACTTTATTTTTCTTTACCAGCAAGGGAACCGTCTTTTCCAAAAAAGTTTACGAAGTTCCCGAAGGAGCACGCACTTCAAAAGGCAGAAATATCGTCAACCTTATCTCTATTCCCGGCGGAGAGAAAATTAAGAGCATTTTATGCGTTGATGGCCTCGACAACTTAAAAGATCGGTATGTTATTTTTGCCACCGAACGCGGATTGGTGAAAAAATCGGCCTTGAGTGATTATAAAAGAATTAAACAAAGCGGACTTAAAGCGATTAAAATAGTAGACGGGGACAATCTCCTGACCGTGCGTTTGGTGAGTCCCAACAAAGACATTCTTTTGTGTACCGCCTCGGGAAAAATGATCCGTTTTGCAGAGAGCGATTGCCGTCCCATGGGCCGTGTTTCCCAGGGAGTTAAGGGAATTAACATTGATGAAGGTGAAAAGATTATCGGTATGGAAATTGTCGATGATACTTTAGAAATTCTTTCCATAACCGAAAATGGTTATGGGAAACGCACTCAATCCGGACAGTACCGGAAGCAGGCCCGCGGGGGCAAGGGTATTCTGGCCATGCGCTTGACCGAAAAGAACGGTGAGATTTGCTCGATTAGGCCAGTTGTCGATAGTGACGACCTTATGATTATTACCAATAAAGGGCAGGTCATTCGGGTGAAGGTGTCGGGCATCTCCCTCATGGGGCGTGCCACCCAGGGCGTTCGCATTATTCGCCCCAAACAGGGTGAAAAAGTGGTTGCCGTTGAGAAATTAGTTCAGGAAGAGGAAGAATGAAGGCCATTTTGAGAAATGCCCTTATTGTTGTTGTCATTTTCACGGTGGCGGGATTGGTTTTTGATTTTGGCCCGCGTATTCATAAAGAAGTTTTGCAGGCCCAGGATTTAATTGCCAATCAAAAGTATGAAGAGGCGGCCCTTCGCTATGAGCACATTCTCAAACAAAATCCAAGTAGGGAAATTGAGGTCAAAATACTCTATCAATTGGGAGATTTATACAGCATTTATCTTTCACAAAATCAAAAATCCATTGCTTACTACCAAAAAATCATTGAAATTTCAGAAGACCCCCTCTGGTTAGTGAGAACGAAAGAGAGGATGGCCGAAATTTATTTTAATTATTTAAAAAACTACCCCAAGGCACTCGATATTTATCAGCGCCTTAAGGCCTTTAGTCCCAAACTCAAAAGACAAGATTTTTACCAGTTGAGATATTCCCAATGTCTTTTTAAATTGGGCCGTCTCCATTTGGCCGAAAAAAGTTTTGCACAAATAAGACAGAACAAGGGCCATCAGTTCTATGTGCGTTCTATCTATTTTTTGGGCCTGATCAACTTTCAAAAGCAGGAATGGCAAAAGGCCATTGACTATTGGAAAGAGTACATTCGATTTGAAACCCGCAGCGACAGTCTCATTCAAGTCAAATTTTTAATGGCCAATGCTTACGAAACCATGGAGGAACTGAAACAGGCCTATAACCTCTACCATTCCATTTTGGGAAAATACCCCAACACTGAAGTCGTACAGAACCGCCTCAACAGCATTTACACTCGTCGGGTGGCGCGCAAACGGTGATGTACGAAAGGCGGCGTCATTGGGCCAAAATCCTGGGCCTGGGTTTGGCCCTACCCTCTACCATTTTGGCCGCCGCATGGGGATTTATGAAATTGGCCGAGGCCGGTCTTCTCTCCCGTGACCTTGGCCTGCTTCTCTTTTTGGCGGTTGTTTCTTCTACTCTCGGGGCAATCGTTTACCATGCACTTTGTAAAAAACCTTCATCCTAGCTACAGCATCCTTTTTTCCCTGCTCGCCAGCGCAGGATTGAGCGTTTTTTTGAGCGGCGGAAAGCAAATTATCGCTTTTTTGGGGATTTATGTGGGCATTGTGGTCTGGTTGCTGGCCACAGTGCACATTATCCGCCACTTGTTTGTGAGTGCAGGGAGTAAAAAAACAAGGCCAAATATCTTGAAAATCTCCTGCTTTTTTTTCGGCAAACTGCTTTTGTTGTGGGGTGTGTTTTATATGGGTTGGCAATTTATGGGAAAAGAGTTATTCATTGCTCTATTGAACCTGCCGGTGCAAATTTTTATTTTGGTGCCTGGCCTTCGGATTAGTAGAGAAAAATGAAAGCGGCAATATTGGGATTTTTTTATGTTCTTTCCTTTCCCGTGTGGGCCGCGGAGGGATTCACCTGGTTTGGTGCTCTCGCTGAAAGTTTACACATTCCGGGCCATACTCTGACTTTTGCCCTGGTGGGCCTGGTGTTGGTGGCACTGGGGTTTGCTTACAGGGTGAGAATGGCGAAAGTTTCTCAAGTAGTCATTCCCGACAAGGGGATCACTTTTCGCAATATCATGGAACTTTACGGAAGTTTTATTTATGGCCAATGCCAGGCCGTGATTGGAGAAAAAGAGGCCCCCCGCTACTTTCCCTTTATTGCCACAGTCTTTATTTGTATCCTCATTTGCAACTTGATTGGCCTGGTGCCGGGTTTTTTGCCGCCCACTGAATACCTCAACACCACTTTGGCCCTCGGTGCTTTTTCCTTTATCTATTACAATATTCAGGGTTGCAAAGTTCAGGGAACTCTCAACTACCTCAAACACTTTTGTGGTCCCCTTTGGTATTTGGCAATTTTGGTCTTTCCCATCGAAGTGGTATCCAACTTCATCCGCCCTTTTTCTCTGGCCTTGCGATTGCGCTTTAACATGATGGGAGACCACATTGTCCTGTCCGAGTTTTCCAAATTAGTTCCCCTCTTCGTTCCCATCATATTTATGATTTTAGGAATCCTGGTTTCTTTGATTCAGGCCTATGTTTTTACCGTGTTAACCATGGTCTACATTCAAATGGCAGTGGAACATCACGATCATGATGGCCACCACGAACATGCGCCACAACCGTAGACCGTAACTGCCCACAAAGGAGAAATACTATGGGTAAACTGCTTTTGACCGCGACCGCTTTTTTGATGACAGGCCCTGCTTTTGCCGAAGGGAGTTTCACGCTCATTGAAATGAATGAGTACACCAAGGCCCCCATCTACTTTTTGGCCGTGGCGATTGCCGCTTTTGCCGGTACTCGGGCGCAATCCAACGCCGCCTCCGTGGCCCTAGAAGGGATTGCCCGCAATCCCGCCGCCGCCGACAAACTTTTTGTGCCAATGATCTTGGGCCTCGCCTTGATCGAATCACTGGTCATCTTTACACTGGCGACGACTTTCTTGATGGGTTAATTCCCATTTCAAAACTGTAAACCAAAAGGCCCACCGTAAGAGTGGGCCTTTTTTATTCATCATTTGGGAGTGTTTCTTGTTTCTAAAAATTCGGATTACTGTTGAGTTCTGCTACAAGGCATCTCAAAGAAAACTTCTTCGTTGATGCCTGTAATTCCTCTGACTTGTAATGTTGTCTCTTGATCAATGAGACGATATTCAATCCTATCTTTTTCGGTAGTGTTCATCGTAGGTTGGTAGATTGCAAGTCGATTTTCATCGCAAATAATCTTTCTTTTACGGGAGTAGTAGATACTTGTTTTGCCATCGGCAACAAGGGCTATAGAATCCGCTGAATTTTCCATAATGTAAGTATGGATTTTCTGTTCATCTACACTTTGAGAAATATTAACTCGAATACCATTTGAGCACCTATAGGTTCCACTCAGGTCAACACATTCGGCCTGAAGATTGCCCAGGAAGAGAAGAGAGAAAAGAGCGAAAGAAACAAACTTGAGAAGGGACATGGAAACTCCTTGGTAAAGTGGATAGAGGAAAAATCTCCGCCGACTTTTTATACATCACAATATGCACATTTGGCAAAATACAAGCTGCATTACCAATATTCCAAGGGAATTTGAGCGATTCGATCATTGATCCAACAGGCCTGCTGGGCATTATTGATGACAATGCCTAAAGGGAGATTGTGTTCGAGGACAAATCGATCCAACGGTTTGAGTTGTTTCGGAGAGATACTTGTTCCCAGTTTAATTTCTATGGGTAGAGGATCAAAGGGGCCTTCGATGATGAGGTCGATTTCTTGCCCGTTGTGAGTTCGGTAGTGGAATCCTGCGACGGGAATGAGGTGGCCTTTAAACATTCTCAACAGTTGATCGGTAACAAAAGACTGCCAGAGCAGGCCAACATTTCTTGAAGAATACAGGTGTTCTCTATCAGTGAGTTGTAATAAAAAGTTGTTGATACCTGAATCAACAATATGCCCTTTGGGCATTTTGCTCACTCTTTTTTTGATATTTTTTTCATAACTCAATAGGTTTCTCCAAAAGAAAGAACCTTCAACAATTTGAAAGTAGGATTTTGCTGTGGGTTGAGAAACATCTAAAGAGCGGGCGAACACAGAATAATTGATCAATTCTCCACTGGATTCGGCCAACATTGTGAGGAACTTTTGATAGGCCAAAAGATTAATTGAGGGAAAAAGGGATCGAATGTCTCTTCTCAAATAAGCTATGCGATAGTTTTCCATCCAGTTGATAAAAAATGTCTTATCCTCTCGATTGAGAAAGGCCTCGGGATAACCTCCATAGAGAAAACTTTGCTCGATCTGTTTTCTGGAAAAAGTAGGGGCCTGAGGAATCTCTAACTTTTTTGATGTTATAGCTAAAGGCAGGGAGCTTGGAGGGAATTGCCAAGATTCATGAATACCAAAGGGAGGCAATTCAAAGAGAGCAACCCGTCCGGCCAGACTCTCATTGATGTTTTTTAACAATTCGGGAGAACTCGAACCGCTAATGAGAAATTGCCCCTTTTGGCCTCGCCTTTGATCGACTCTCACTCTCAAAGCATTAAAGAGTTCTGGCATCATTTGGGCCTCGTCAATAACCACACATTCTTCAAACTGTTCCAAAAAAAATTCAGGCCCTCTTTCAATGCGGGAAAAGTCCTCGGCCCTCTCCAAGTCGAAAAAGGGGGCCTTTGGGCGCAATTCCTTGAGAAGGGTCGTTTTACCCACTTGTCTGGCCCCTAAAATGGCCACAACGGGGAATTTCTCCATAAGATAACTTATTGATTTTACACAATTTCTCTCTATTTTAGACATATTCAAAGTATATCTTTAAATTTGTCTAAAATCAATGGCCAATACAAGGGGGCCAGTTTTGTGCTTTGGGCAACTATTTTAGGCCTCGCTCCTGGCCCAAATCACTGGCCCCATTCAAAGCTGCGAACCAAAAGGCCCACCGTAAGAGTGGGCCTTTTTTATTCGTCATTTAAAGAGTTTTTATAAATTGGGATTATTGGATTCTATCACAGGTTAAATCTTGGTGAATTGGATTCCCGCCACTTGTTTTTGTTTGAGTGAATTTAAATAATAGCACTTTTCCTTGGTTGGCAAGACTGAACTTTTGGGTCATTTTGGCCTGAGGGAAATTCAAGTCAAAATTAAGTTGGTCTTTGTCGCAACTAACCTTTACCATTCCAAGGGGGTCAAATTCGCCGTTGGCCACTAGCGGTGCTTCATGTTGGTCTGCCTTCATAATATAAGTCGTAATTCCCTGATTATCCACACTTTGGGTAAATTCTATTTCCCTTGCTGGATTTCCACCGCACCGATAAATCCCGCTCAGGTCAATGCATTCGGCCCAAACATTCCCTAAAAAGAAAAGAGAGAAAGAAGCGAAAGAAACAAATTTGAGAAAAGACATGGAAACTCCTTTTGTTGTTAGACTCTTGGGCAGAGTATTTTTTGTTCAATGACTTGATTACTGTCGAAATAGGTTTTGTCAATGATATTTATCAACAATGCATCTCCTGACAAACTAAACAATTGCCAGTAGTTGGTCACGCGGCCCCAAAGCACCAGTTTATTTTTATAACATTCTGAGATGACTCCAAAGTGGTTGCGGCCATCGGCCACTATATCATATTCCGATTCTCTATTAGTTCCTCCCCGTCGTTTGTTGTGATAAGTCGTCATGCCTTGGCCATCTACGCTATGAGAAAATGTTACTTCTCCGTATTTGCTATCCTCACACAAATAGGTTCCAGTCAGGTCGGGACATTCTGCCCAAATATTCCCTAAAAAGGGAAGAGAGAGAAAAGCGAAAGAAACAAATTTGAGAAGGGACATGGAAATTCCTTTGGCCATAAAACTCAGGTCACATTCTATTGCAAGAATAGGTTGAACTGGAAATCGGTGTTAAATCCCGGTCTGCGATACTGAAGGGATTGGAGGCGCGGTTTTCGGTGTAGTAAGCGCGGACATTGAGCACGGAACCCTGGCCATCTTGATCGTAATCGACTACTAAATGGGGAGTGGAAGTATTGTTGTAGACTCTTAATCGTCCTTGATCGCAAACGGAGATATTACCGAAAGCATCGGCGCGGCCATTGGTGACATACTGGAAAGTAATGCCATTTTCGAGCAAAAATTTATAGACTGCAGGGCCTTGGCCATCATCCATTTGGGAAATTTGAATTTGGCCAGAACGATGGCATAAATAATTCCCCGATAAATCGACACACTCGGCGGCAGTGTGGCCAATGATGAGAGAGAAGTAGGATGCCCAAAAAATGAATTTCAAACTGCGAATAGACATATTTCTCTCCTTTTTTATTGCGTTTTCTGACAAGTTCTGCTCGAAGAAGACATAGGATGCAATTCGGCCTGTGGAATATTGTCTGGATTGGCCTCATTCCTGCGGGTGGAATAAGCGCTGATTTTCAAGGCCCCTGAAGCATCCAGTGAATAGTCAATGAGAAATCCGAAGTTGCCGGCGTAGACTCTCAAACGGTTTTGGTTGCAAACCGACACCAAATTGCCTTCAGTAAGAGTCGCCCCATCGGCAACATAGCGAACTGGCCTTTGCCCGCCACTGGAAAAAGTATAAATATGGATGCCCTGGCCATTGGTTGTCTGGGACACCTCGGCCGAAGTTCTGGAGTCACACTGATAGGCCCCTGCCAGATTGACGCAATTGGCAGTGGCCTGGGCCATGGCCAAGAGCAGAGAAATTGTTGCAAAAAAGAATTTGGAATTGGCAAAAAACATGAAAGGCCTCCTTGATTGTTGGTATATGGCCCGATTTGTGGCCATCGGCAACTATGGTACTAGAGAAAGTTTTTTAAAGTAAAGTGGCAAAAGTGACTTTTTATTAAATTTTTTGGCCCGTGGGAAATAAGGAGTTTTTGACACTTGCCAAAAAAACTCCCGTGTCTATTTGACACTTGTCTGAAATAACCTTGAAGGGCCAAGAGATTATTCGTCCAAACATTGAACCCCGTCTTGAGTGACGAGGGCGTTTTTCTCTCCGCAAATGGCCTTTATAGTTTCCTGAGAATTTTGAATTTGATCATCATCTTTTAAGATTTTTGAAACCATGTATCCTAGTGCTGTTGAAAATATACCTAATGCAAGGGCATAGAGCAGTATTATTCCAAATGAGGGTTGGCCACTGGCCAAATTGGGATTGGCAAAAACAATTTTAGCGTACTTGACATCATCTTCACCACACGGACGAAATTCGTTCGCCGGGGAATCGCCAATCATAACCGCCAAGGCATTGTTTTGGGCAAGGCCTTGCAATTGCTCTAAAGAAAGAAGTTCGGCGGCCTCTGAAGTGAGTTGGCAGCGCAGTTCCCGATCTTCATTCATCAAAAAGGCCGACATGGAGGAGGGATTAAAGTTTTCCTGCAAGTGCTGGGGAATATAGGCATTGATCGAAGTCAAGAGCATTGTTTGAATTAGAAAAATTGCAATCAGTTGGCGTAAAATCATAGTGCTATCTTTAGTTATTGTGAGATTTTGAATCAAGGCCTTGGGGTTAAAATTTGTCCTGCAAGTGTTTTACATTGCAATTTCCCTGAAGTTTCATCTAATATGGCCGAACTGTGGTTTTCCAATTCTATAACAATATCACCTTTTTTAACATGGATATTGATCGCTTTGGCGGGTAAGTCAACCCTTTTAAAATTAACTCTTCTTCCATCAATAGTCGCTTCTCTGTGGAAGAAGGGGCCGAGCATGGGGTCAACAGTTGTTTCTGTGATGGTCATTTGTATTTTATCAGGAGAATCGCGAAAGGCCCAAACGGTTCCCTTTTTTGTCAGTGCTAATAGGGTGCTGCCATTGGAAGAGATGCTTTTAATATCACTGTCAAAAGGCCTATTAAGTATAATGCCACGGCGGTTCCCTATTCCTACAAATCCAACAGTCTTTGAAAACTTATTGAGAACAGTCAGCGTATCTTTATAGTTGACGATCTCTTGAGCGGCGCGGGCAGCATACCGTTTGACCCGGTAGTTAGAATCGTAGCTAAAGACAAAACTTTTGTCGATAAAATAAAGCCTATCCTTAATCTTCGCGCAAAGTCTTGGCCCTTGAGAACATAAGGCCTCCAATTCTGCCGGAGTATAGGCCTTTTTCATGAGTTTTTGAGATGGTTTGGTGGCATCGAGCACTGGATAGACTCTAAAAAGGTAATACGCTAAAGGTATTGCTCCTATGGCCCAGGCCAACCATGAAGGCAGTTCCGCATGAATTATATCGTTCCCATCACACGGACGAAGTTCATTCGCCGAGGTATTTCTGGCCACAACCGTTAAAGTATCATTTTGAGCGAGGCCTTGCAGTTCTTCCAAAGATAAAAGTTCGGCGGCCTCGGGAGTGAGTTGGCAGCGAGGTTTGCGATCTTCATTCATCAAAAAAACTGTTGTGGCAGCAGTGTCAGGATTTTCCTGCAAGTGCTGGGGAACATAGGCATTGATCGAAGTTAAAAGCAGCGCTTGAATCAAAAAAGTTGAAATGAGTTTGCGTAGAATCATGGGAAAATCCTTGGCCCATAAGGCAGTAAAGTCAAGCAATTATTTTTGTGCGCAATGTCTATGTTCATTTAAGAACTTCACCAACCAAATTCACTGCCGAACCCATTTCTATCGCCGCAAGTGCGGCCTCCCATCCCTTGTTGCCGGACTTGGTTCCGGCCCGTTCGATGGCCTGTTCAACGGTGTCGGTGGTGAGCACTCCAAAGATGACGGGAGTGCCGGTATCCAGGGCGACGCGGGCAACTCCTTTGCTCACTTCCGCGGCCACCAAGTCAAAGTGTGGTGTGGCCCCTCTGATCACGGCCCCTAAGCAAATGATGCTGTCGAAGCGCCCGCTTTGGATCAGTTTTTGGGCCATCAGGGGGATTTCCAATGCTCCCGGCACCCATACCGCTTCGACATTGCGTTCGAGACAGGCCCCGTGTCTTTTGAGACAGTCCAAAGCACCTTCGTAGAGTTTTTGCGTGATGAACTGGTTAAACCTGGAGGCGACGATTCCGTGCCGTTGGCGTTCTGCGGATAAATTTCCCTCAATCGTTTTGGCGATGGTTAAAGACATGTTTTCTCCCGTGTGTTTAATGGATGGTATTGAGAATGTGGCCCAACTTTTCTTTTTTGGCCTTGAGATAACTCAAGTTGTGTTTTTGCGCCTCAACTTCGAGTGGTACCCGTTCTACAACCTCCAGGTCAAAGCCTTCGAGGCCCACGATCTTGCGGGGGTTGTTGGTCATCAGGCGCATTTTTTTAATTCCCAGTGATTTTAAAATTTGTGCTCCGATACCGTACTCTCTAAGGTCGTCCTTAAAACCCAATTTGTTATTGGCCTCAACGGTGTCGAGTCCCTGGTCTTGGAGAGCATAGGCCTTAATTTTGTTGGCCAGTCCGATGCCTCTCCCCTCTTGGCGAAGGTAAATAATTGCCCCACGGCCTTCGCTTTCCACTTGTTGCATGGCCGTGGCGAGTTGTTCTCCACATTCGCAGCGTTGGGAACCAAAAATATCTCCCGTCAGACATTCCGAATGGACTCGCACGAGAATGGGTTTCCCGTCGTCAATTTGGCCTTTGGTGAGTGCCAGGTGGTGTTCCCGGTTGCCGATTTTACTTTCAAAAAGGTGCAGTTTGAAATGCCCGTAACGGTTGGGAAAATCGATAGAACTTCCCCGCTGGACATGCATTTCTTCCAGGGCCTGGCGAGTGGACAAAAAATGGCCTCTGCGGAAGGCGATCAAATCCTTGATAGTGACAAATTTCATATTCCAAAGTTTGGCCATTTTGGCGAGTTGGTCCCGGCGGGCCATGCTGCCGTCTTCGTTCATAATTTCGCAGATAACTCCGCTGGGGTGAAGGCCCGCCAAACGGGCCAAATCGACCGCTGCTTCAGTATGGCCGGCCCTTTGAATGACTCCGCCCGCGCGGGCGATGAGAGGGAAAATGTGCCCTGGCCGTTTGAGGTCGCCCGGTTTGGTGTTGGGGCCGATGAGATCGAGGATGGTGTTGGCGCGGTCTTGGGCGCTGATGCCGGTGCTGGAACTTTTGCCATCGACGGTAACGGTAAATGCAGTGTCGTGTTTGGTGGAGTTTTGCGGAACCATCAAGTCGAGCTCCAAGCGTTGTGCCGTCTCTTGAGTTATGGGAACGCAAATCATCCCGCGCCCGAAACGGCCCATAAAATTGATGGATTCGGCACTCGCCGCCTCCGCCGCCATGACAAAATCGCCTTCGTTTTCACGATCTTCGTCGTCGATGACAATGATCATTTTGCCATTTCTCATATCTTCAATGGCCTCTTCAATAGTGTTAAACATGACCAAAAAATCCTTTGTTTTGGAGAGTGGGAGACGAATACAAAAGCATATTTTCCACATATTTGGCCAAAATATCGACCTCGATATTGGCCTTGTCTCCGGCCTTTTTGTGTTTGAGGTTGGTGTGTTCCCAAGTGTGGGGAACGATCGCCACCGCCAAGGAGTCTGCACCACGGCGGTATTCGGCAACAGTGAGTGAAATACCGTCGATCGCCACTGACCCTTCTTGAACGATATACTTTTTTAATTCGGGGGGAAATTTCAATATGGGCCAATGGTTGTCGCCGCGTCTTTGAATTTGAGTGATTACTCCGACGCCGTTGACATGGCCTTGGAGGAAATGTCCGCCCAGGCGGTCTTGCGGAGTGAGGGCCAGTTCCAAATTGACGGCATCCTTTGGCCCAAGTTCTCCCAGGGTTGTTTTTTTCAAGGTTGCTGGCACTGCCTGGACTTTAAATCCTGGTTTCTCAATTTCAACGACGGTCTGGCAAACTCCATTGACTGCCACGGAATCGCCAACTTGCATTTGGGAGGACAACACGGGGGAACTGATGCACAAAATGCGCCCTCCAGAAAAGGGAGTGCATTTTGTGACGGCCCCCACTTCTTTGATCAATCCGGTAAACACTATGGCCTCCTGCCCTCGACGACAATTTGATCGCCGATGGCCCTAAATTTACTATGGGGCAGGGAGAGTGCCCGCGCGATGGAATCCCGATCTGGCGATTCAAAAGCACTGCGGCCATTCCCCATCAAGCACGGGGAGATATACCCGCTGTATTCATCCCACAAGTTGTCTTCTAAAAATGTCGTGTGAATGGCCGAACCTCCTTCCACCAGGACGGATGTTATCTGCCGCTGGCCCAATTCCCGCAACAGTGCTGGCATACTGAGTTTCCCCCTTTTTGTCAAAGGGCCTTCCCATACGGCAATGCCGGCATCTGTAATGGCGTTGGGAACTGCGGTTTGCCGGGGAATGGCCAAAAGGGTTTTATGACGGTGTTCATCGCTAAAGACTTTGGCGCTGAATCGTTTGGGCAATCCGACGACGATTCTCCAGGGCACTTTATTCGCACCCTTTACCAGGCGTACTGTCAGACTGGGGTCGTCCGCATCGACTGTTCCTCGGCCCACCAAAACGGCATCGTAACAAAAGCGCAAAAAATGCGCTTCGGTGCGTGCCTCTTGGCCAGAAATCCACTTGGAGTCTCCCGTGCGTGAAGATAGCCGGCCATCCAAGGTTTGCGCCCACTTGAGATGAACATAAGGAAGGCCACTGGCCACCCATTTAAAATAGGCCTTGTTAAGGTTTTGGCCCTCGTCTTCGAGAACGCCGGTGGTAACTTCAATGCCGTGACTTTTGAGGGATTCGATGCTTTTCCCCGACACTTGCGGATTGGGGTCTCGGTTGGCAATCACCACGCGCCTAATGCCCGTTTGAATGATGAGGGGCAGACAGGGGGGTGTGCGCTTGCGGGTGTGGCAGCACGGTTCGAGATTGCAATACAAAGTTGGCCCTGGCCCCTGTGCATTTTTGTGTTCGCCACTGAGTTTTTCAATGGCCAGGGCCTCGGCGTGGAGGCCTCCGGCCCGTTGATGCCATGCTTCGGCAAGAATTTCTCCCCGCCGCGTAATTGCACAGCCCACCAGGGGATTGGGAGAAACCTGGCCTTGTGCCTTACGCGCCAGCTTGAAGCAGCGATGCATCATTTTTTCATCTTCTTTTAGGTTTTCTGCGGGGAAATTACCCATAGTGCCATATACTGCACCCGTGCTGTTATTGCAAGGCGAGATTTACATAAATATGGGGGGCAAAGTTAAAAAATGGCCAGGTTGCAATTCTCTTAGTATCTTGCAATTTCTGCAATGCTCTCAAATTGGGCCTATATTGGCATTAAGGAGGTTTTTCATGTTCCTTTTCAAATTTCTTTATTTTACTTTTTTCTCCCTTCTCTTTTGGGGAACCGTTCAAGCGGAATGTGTTGACCTGAGTGGAGCTTATGAGTGTGAAAATGGCCAAGGGTTCACAATTTCTAAAATTTCAAATGTAGAAAATTTAGATGCCTATGAACAAACGGTAAAAATAGAGGATGGATCAGTTATGATAAAACCCTTTCTTAGAAAATATGGATTTCATAGAATAAAAACGGCCTGCGATAAAAACCAAATTACAGAGGAACTTGCATTACGGGCCACAACCATCGTTGTAAGTGTGAATCTTCTTAATGAAGTTCTTACTCTCTCTACAGAAGTATCACGAAACAGTGAGCGACAGCGTAAAGACGAAATGTCTTGCAATAGAATATGAAAACCATAGCTATTTGGGTTGTAAGCACTACTCTTTTCTTGTCCTTCACTTGTTTGTATGCCCAGGGGGCCTCTGCTAAAGAGTTTCCCTCAACATTCTATCTTATCGAACTTGAGGCCAACTATTCGTATGTCTCGGACTTCTCTCAAGCGGAAGAAATGACCTTCTATTATTGTAAGGAAGAAGAAAACGACATCAATTGTCTTAGCTCTGTAAATTTTCGTGTAGAAGACCTTGATGAACTTGTCGGTGAAATCAACTTTGACATGGAGTCTCTAAAAAATCAATATCAACAGTACAAGGAGACGAAGAAAAAAAGGTTTATAGTGTGGTTAGGGGTATTGGGAAATTCAGTGGCAATAGGATCAGCAGGTCTTGGAGTAAGGGAGATAAAATTAGCAAGACCTTTTAGTGGTCTTGGATTGCTCGCTTTGGGAGGAGTCATATTTTATCATGTTATAGATTTTATAAAAAATAATACAGGTAACTATATCCTCGACGATGAACGCTTTTCAGTTCTAATGACCAGGGAGTGGCTTGAGGAAGACCCACAATTTGATAAACTTCTTGAAATCTTAGACCGCCATGCACCGGCCTATTTTTTGGCCCCTTAGAAATTGTTTTAAAGTGGCCTAGAGCTTTTTTTAAAAACGAATAAACGAAACGCGCACAAAACCGTCATAATTCTGGTAGGAAGTGTTCGATCCGGTTTTCTCCCGTTCCATTTCCCGAGCACAAACCGTGCGCACAAGACTCCCGTTGAGGCCTTGAGCGAGGCCCATGGCCTCCTCCTCGTTGTATCTGCACAGCGGAACGGGAAATTGAAGTAAGTCTTGGATGCGCTGAAAGAACTCTTTGGCCAAGGCGGCCACGATGGGAAGTTCAATAGCTTCGTTGGGAAGGGAGTACTCCAGGATAAGGCCACCCTTTGCCGTTTTCAACTTTTTCAGGGTTTTTTTGAATGATGCCTTTTGAACATAATAAGAAATACCCTCGGCAACGATGAGCGTGGGTTTTTCGGCATCCCATCCGTGTTGAGAGAGTGAGTCGGCGAGTTCTTGGGATGCGGCCACATCACCTTTACAAAACGAAAGATTTTTGGGGCCACCAATACTTTTGGTAATGTTCGCTTTAAGTTCCACATTGTCTCTATCCACATCAAAGACTGTTGATTGGGGGAAAGTTTCGGCCACATCGAGAGATTTGGGGTCGAGTCCCGCTCCCAAAAAAATAACTTGGGCATCAGGAGCAGAAGAGAGAAATTCGGCACAGAATGTTTTGACCGCATATTTTCTATAGGTCACTTCTTGGTCAAGATTTTGTACGAAGTTCTCTCTCCAAGATTGCACGCTTTCATCTTGGCCAAGTCCCGATAGGGCCGCTCCTTTAATGGCCAAGGATAGGTCATCCCGTAACCCTTTGCCTGCATCGAGGGAAACATTGCTCAAAAATGCCTGAGCGGATTGACTGTTGTAGATGGAATGGTCAGTCCACAATAAGACGAGGGCGGATGTCGCTGAAACTTCAAACATAGAATTTTCCTTTGCTCGGCATTTGGAATAACCCCTATTTTTTTCTCCGATGGAAGGCCGCTAAGGCCTTTTTGAGATAGCGGCCAGTCCAACTGGATTTATTTTTGGCGATCTTTTCGGGTGTGCCGGTACACACCACTTTGCCACCTCCTTCTCCTCCCTCGGGGCCTAAATCAATAACCCAATCGGCGGATTTAATGACATCTAAATTGTGTTCAATGATGATTACACTATGGCCTTGTTCGACGAGAGCATTGATCGCTTTGAGCAAAATTTTAATATCTTGAAAATGCAATCCCGTAGTCGGCTCATCCAAGACATAAAGGCAATTTCCCGAGGGCCTTTTGGCCAATTCTCTGGCCAGTTTTAATCGTTGGGCCTCACCTCCGCTGAGAGTTGTCGCTGATTGCCCCAGTGTCATATAACCCAGTCCAACATTGTTAAGGGTACTTAAAATGCGGTGAATGCGAGGGTGGTTTTTAAAAAAGTCTATGGCCTCAACAACGGTCATGGCGAGAATATGGGCAATATTTTTTTCTTTGTACAATACGGAAAGGGTTTCCCGGTTATAGCGTCTCCCCTTACATTCATTACAAGTTATATAAACATCGGGAAGAAAATGCATTTCAATTTTTTTTACGCCATTGCCCTCGCACTCTTCGCATCGTCCCCCTTTGACATTAAAACTGAAACGCCCTGGCCGATAACCCTGAATTTGAGATTCTTGAGTTTGAGCGTAGAGCTTCCTAATATCGTCAAAAACATTGGTGTAAGTGGCAGGGTTAGAGTGGGGAGTTCTCCCAATAGGAGATTGGTCGAGTTCGATAATAGTTTTAATATCCTCAAGGCCCGAGATCGAATCAAAATTTTTGCGGGTATAGAGAGAACGGTAGGCCTTGGAAAGGCCGCTGCGGCAAGCGGGGACTAAAACTTCGTGAATCAAGGTTGATTTTCCGCTCCCCGAAACACCAGTTACGCAGGTGAATACGCCCAGCGGAATTTTGACATCAATTTCTTTGAGGTTGTGGTGTCTCGCTTTTGTAAGCTGAATAAAATGTTTTCCTTTGCGTCTCACCTCCGGCAAAAAGATATTTTCAATTTGGCCGAGGAATTTGGCGGTTAGACTTTTTCGACTCTTGAGCACTTTTTTAAGAGGGCCAGAGGCGACGATAAGGCCTCCGTGAACTCCGGCCCCTGGCCCCATATCGACGAGAAAGTCGGCGTCTCGGATAGTTTCCTCATCGTGCTCGACCACCAAAACCGTATTTCCAATGTTACGCAGGTTTTTTAAAGTATGGATAAGTTTTTTGTTATCCCTCTGGTGCAATCCGATACTGGGTTCATCCAGAACATAGAGAACGCCTGAAAGCGCCGATCCAATTTGTGTGGCCAAGCGGATTCTTTGACTTTCACCTCCCGAAAGGCCTCCGGCGGAGCGATTGAGGTTTAAATAACCAAGCCCCACATCAATTAAGAATTTTAGCCGGTTTTTAATTTCCGTAATCAATTTTTCGCTAACTAAGGCCTTTTCGCCTTCGGGTTCATAATGGCAAAGCCATTGGTAGGTATCGCTGACGCTCATGGAACACAAATCTACAATATTGCAATCCCCTATCAGCGTATTCAATGCTATGGAGTTGAGGCGCGTGCCGCTGCAACTCTTGCATTTTTTAATATTCATGTATTTTTCCAAATTTTTTCTTACTCTCTCCGATCCGGTTTCATTAAATTTTTTCTCCAGCCATTTGGTAATTCCCGGAAAGGTCTTGGAAAATTCAAAATGCGAATTTTCCGATTTAAAAGTGTATTTGTAGATTTTATCCGAACCTTTGAAAAGAGTTTTAAAGATCGGTGGAGGAATATCCTTGAGAGGAGTCGAAGTGGAAATGCGTTCATTCTTGAGAATTGATTTTACCATGTTGAAAAGAAAACTGTGCTTCTTTTGTAAAGGTTTTACGGCACCGTCGAGTACTCCAAGTTGATCGTCTTCGATCATGAGGCCAATATCAAAACTTTTTCGTTCTCCAAGCCCGTTGCATTGAGGACAGGCCCCGATGGGGCTGTTAAAAGAGAACAAGCGTGGTTCCAAATCGGGGAAAATTTCACCAGTCTCGGTATTGATGTTGTTTTCGCTAAAATGGTATTCGCGGCCATCGGCCAAAACGATCATTTTTCCTTCGCCGAGTTTGAGAGCATATTCTATAGAGTTGATCAATCGCTTTTCAATATTTGGCCTCACGGCGATGCGATCGACGACAATTTCTATAGTGTAGTCTTTGGATTTGGAAAATGGTATGGCCTCATCTAAAAGCACTAAATCGCCGTTGATGCGGGCACGGCCAAATCCCATGGCCAGGAATTTGGCGATTTCTTTCTTAAAATCTCCCTTTCTTTTTTGAGCGACAGGTGCCATTAGGAAAAGTTTGGTTTTTTCTTTGAGGCCTGTCAGTTTGCGGGCAATTTGTACGGGAGTGTATTTTTCAACCAAGGCACCCGTTGCAGGGTCGTGCAATTCTCCAATTCTGGCAAAAAGCACTCTCAAGTAATCATAAATCTCGGTAATAGTTCCCACTGTAGAGCGGGGATTTTTAGAAGTCGATTTTTGATCAATGGCAATGGCCGGAGACAGACCGGAAATAGATTCCACATCGGGGGGTTGGTATTGGCCCAGAAATTGGCGGGCGTAAGATGACAACGATTCTATATAACGCCTTTGCCCCTCGACATAGATAGTATCAAAGGCCAAACTCGATTTCCCTGATCCCGAAGGCCCAGTAATGACGGTCAGTGTATTTTTGGGAATTTTAACACTCACGCTTTTGAGATTGTGTGCTTTGGCCTTGGTTACAGTAATGTAGTTAATAGACATGTTTGGATTCTCGTTTAAAACTTAAAAATTTTGCAGGCGCAGGGCCTCGGTGAGAGCGTAATAACATCCCATGGGATTGGCCAGGTTTTTTCCGTACAGTTCAAAAGCAGTGCCGTGATCAACGCTTATACGGGGAAAATCAAGGCCAAAAGTTATTTGCATGGCCATCAGGCCATACTTTTCTTTAAAGAGCGGGAGGGCCTGGTCGTGAAAGGCATAAATAAAGATTTGTGCACAGTCTTTGAAATAAAAATGCAAGGTATCTCCCGGTAGGGGGCCTTGAATGGCCCTCATTTGAGGATTTTTATGATTTGGGAGAAAAGAAAAAATACTTTCTTCATCGCCCAGTAGCCCCCTTTCTCCGGCGTGGGGATTGATCCCGCTGAGATAAATTTCTTTCGGCCTGCCAAAAAGGGATTCAATTTGCTGGAGTGAAAAAAGTATTTTGGCCTCGGCCAATTGAGGACTCAAAAAGGAAGAAACTTTTTTCAAAGGCAAGTGGTCTGTCAGCAGCAAAAAAATGCGCTTTTTGTTTTTAAATCCCATACACAAGTGGCGATGACTATATTTTTGGCGTAAATATTCGGTATATCCGCCAGTGGGTGCACCTTCTAGCACCAAAGAATCTTTACTGGTGGGCAAGGTGAACAAAATATCCCCATCTTTGTCAATATGTTCTAAGGCCGACTCTAACCCCGCTTGAGCAAAACTACTGTCATTGGATGGATTTCGTGAACAATCTCTCCACAAGATTGTGCTAGATTCAACTTGCAGGTTATTTTCTCCAAACCGATGTGGAATTTGATAATCGTGAAAAAAGTGGGAAAGTTCGGGCCTCCCTGCGTGAAGTATCAGTTGATTATGGGTTTTTTCGGGGAGCATTCTCAAAGTTTTAAAGAATACTTCCAATGCAATAGATTGTTCGTGTCCTGGAGCTATATGAATCATTAGAGGTAACTGCTCACAATTTAGGCCATCTTGTGGTTCAGCTTCGCCATCGCTCCCAGCGATGTGCTATAAGCACGCCTCAGTCGCTCTGTCTTAGCTATCACCCCAATCTGACCTAAATTGTGAGCACTTACCGTGCTCTTATCACAATTTTTTATTGAGGTGCGAGTACTTACCATTAGAGAAAATATTTAATATAAAATTTGCTTTTTTCCGATTCAAACCACAAGTCAATAACTTTTTGGGCCGTCTGTTCAAAAAGTTTTGCTTTTATACGGCCTTTTTCTCTTTGGAATGTTTCGGATTCGACCAAATCTTTTTTGCTCACATAAAAAATGTGATAACGATTGCCGATGGTATAGGGTTGTGAAAAAGAACCCTCATCAGTGCGTTTTAATAACTTCCTGAGTCCATCCTCTAACCCGTCCTCCGTAATATATCCCAAATTATTGGTTTGAGTGTTGGCAAATTTTGCGGGCAGGATTCCATTTTTTCGGAACCGTTCCAAACTTCTTGTAAACTCTGCAAGTTCGCGTTTGGTAATTTCTGACTTGGCAATGGAATAATTAACGAGATTGTACTTTAGCCCCAAGGCCTGGTTGTTGACATTTTCCTTGTAAAAAGCATTTTTCACTTCTTGGTCTGTAATGGAAACTAGAGGTTGGATAATCCAGCTATTAAAACGGCCGTATTCCAGGGCCTCGCGGGTAATTTCAAAGTATTCGTCGAAAGAAAGGCCGCTATTTTTGAGGAAATTGATAAGGTCTTGGCGTCCAATTCCCAGCGCGACCTCGCGTTCCTTAATGGAAGATTCCACTTCTTCATCGCTGACCACATAACCGACCTCGCTTAATTTCTGATGAACAATAATGCCTCTTATTTTGATGTCGATGACTTCTCGACGGGAAGGCCTGGCCTTGGTGTAAATTTGAGGGATGATATTGCGACGGGAAGTGATGGTATTCCGGATTCTCTCAACTTCAGAGAGGGAGATAATTTGGTCATTGACAACCGCCAGGGTTTTGTCGAGCAATCGGGCCTTCACCTTGAAGGGGATGCTCAAAGCGATGCCTAGAGAAATGCAGGTTAATAATTGCAACATACTCCCTCTTTAGACAAACTGGGAGACGAGGAAAAGACTCAGCGCATAATTCTACTTTTTGATGGCGTTGGGGTCAATCGGCAGTGGTCTCAAATGTTCCCTGTGAACCACGATTTTGGCCTTTTTGCGGAAATTGGCAAAATAATCTGCCAAAAGTTTGTCCCTCTTTTGATCGTAGACAATTTTTTTATAAATGGGTTGGTCAATGGAAGCGTAATCTTTGACCCCTAAAACCTTTATAATGTGGTAGCCGAATTGGGTTCTCACGGGAGGGGAAACATATCCCTTGGGGCGTCCCTTAATGGCCTGGAAATATTCTGGGGCCATGCGAATCGCCGGTTGAAATCCCATATCCCCACCTTTGGAAGCGAGATTTGATTGGGAATGTTTTTTGGCCAGTTCGGTGAATTTTTCGGGTTGTTTGGAAAGCTGGCGGTAAATTTGAATTGCCGCCTGTTGTGCTCCTGCTATCTCTTCCGGAGATGCAGCGGCACTCACTCGAAAGAGAATGTGGGCGGTATGATATTCGGGATGGCCCTTGTAATAATTTTTTATATCCCTATCTGCAATCTTAATTTTTTTAAATTGGCCTTCTAAATCTTTAGAAATTTTGGCGTGGTAAAGCACTTCCTCCATTTTGCCTTTGACTGTGGGGTCATTGTGCAGGTTTTCGCCTTTGGCCCTTTGAATCCCCAGCATCTTGTCAATAATGCTGTCTAAAACTCTTTCCCGTGAAACCGCTTTATCTGAAACAAAGAGGAGGTTTTGCATATAGGCCTTTTCCAATTCGCTCTTTTTGATTTTGGTTCCATTAACTTCTGCAACGGTGGCATCTTGAGCGTAAAGTGCCAGTGGTGTGATAAGGCCCAAGAGAAATGTAAAAGTTTTGACTATTTTCACAAACTCATCCTTGAAATATGGGTGTTGGTATTTTGTATTCCTTCCCTGTTATTGTAGCAAAAAAGAGGGAAACCGTGCAAAATGCTAGATAGGAAGAAGTTGCTTGGCCAAATGTTGGCAGAATTGTAAAAAGGAATCGGGATCAAAAACAAGACTATGATTGTACAGTACTTTATAGTCGGGATTAAATTGGTATGATTTGGGGTTTCCCAGGAAAAAGCGAGTAATTTTCTTGCTTAAACCAGGAGCGTGATCCAGGATTTTTTTGTCAAATTCAAGAGTCAAGTTGGCCCCATTTATCGCTATAGATTTAAGGCCGAGGTGTTGGATCAGAATACGCCCTTCCAAAATAGTAAAAAGGTTTTTTGTCTCCAAAGGCAATGGCCCAAAAATATCTTCTAGCTCTTCACGGAACTGGTGGAGTTGTGGAACCTTGATGCAATTGGAGAGTCGTTTGTATTGCTTCAAGCGTTCTCCTGAATCTTGAATATAGGTTTCGGGAATTAATGCTGGAAAAGGAGTGTTGATTTCAATATTTTTATTAAGCGTCTTTTTTTCTCCTTTAAGTTCTCTAATAGCTTCCTGTAAAAGTTCCATATAAAGTTCGGCACCAATGGCCTCAATGTGGCCACTTTGCTCTCCGCCCAGCAAATCTCCGGCACCGCGAATTTCTAAATCGCAATTGGCGATGTGAAAACCGCTGCCCATGTCGGCATAAGTTTGCAAGGCCTTCAACCTCTTTTCTGCTACACTGGCCAGCGATTTTTGCTTAGGGATAACAAAATAGGCGTAGGCCTGGCGATCCGAACGACCGATGCGGCCCCTGAGTTGGTGCAACTGGGCCAGACCGTATGTGTGTGCCTGGTTGACAATCATGGTATTGGCATTGGGAATATCCAGGCCCGATTCTATAATGGTAGTGGAAACCAAAATTTGATATTTTCCTTTGTAAAAATCACCAATTCGGCGTTCTAATTCTTTTTCCGTAAGCTGTCCATGTCCAATGACGATGGAGGCCTGGGGGACGAGTTGGTGGATATAATGGGCATAGGAATCAATATCTTGGACACGGTTGTGCACGATAAAGATTTGCCCTCCCCTTTGTAATTCTTTTTCGATAGCATTTTTCAAGGTGGAGTCATCTTCTCTTACGACATAGGTTCTAATGGATTGGCGTTTGGGTGGAGGAGTTTTTATGAGAGAAAATTCTTTCAATCCTAGAAAGGCCATTTGCAAAGTCCTGGGGATAGGAGTAGCGGTCAGGGTCAAAAAATCAACGCTGGATTTTAAAAGTTTCAGTTTTTCCTTGTGGCCAACTCCGAATCTTTGTTCTTCGTCAATAATGACCAGTCCCAAGTCATTAAAACGGACACTTTTCCCCAAAAGTTTGTGTGTGCCGATGACAATATCAATGCCACCATTTCTTAGTTTTTCCAGAATGGCAGCAGTTTCTTTATTTGATTTAAAACGGCTCATGTATTCGATATTGACGGGATATTTTTGGAAGCGAGTTTTAAAAGTGTTGTAGTGTTGAAGTGCTAAAATTGTAGTGGGTACCAGGATGGCCACTTGTTTGCCATCGAGAATCGCTTTAAATGCTGCTCGTATGGCCACTTCGGTTTTGCCAAAACCGACATCGCCGCAGACTAAATGTTCCATGGGTTTGGGCCTTTGCATACTTTCCAAGACATTGTGGATGGCCTGAATTTGATCGGTAGTTTCCCGAAAGGGAAAACTCAACTCAAACTCTCTAAAAAGGTGATCGGGTGGGCCAAAGGCAAAGGCCTGGGAAGATTCCCTTTCGGCCTGTAATTTCAAGAGGTCAAAGGCCAATTTTTTTACCGATTCCCGGGCGCGTTTTTTAACCTTGGAGAATTGATTGCTTCTCAGACTGTCAATTTTAAGTTGGGCCGTGTTTTCAGCGTGTTTTTGAATCAAGTTCATTTTGTATACGGGAACATAAACTTTATCGCCACTGGCGTAGAGTAAAACCATACAGTCAGTGGCCCGATCCCCTAGATCGACAGGTTCCAATCCCAAGTATTCTCCCACACCGTGTTCGTTGTGTATGACAAAATCTCCACTTTTTAAGGTCGCCAACTGTTCGGCAAAAAGGTCAATTTCAACTTCTGTTGACGGCCTTGCCGTTTCCAATTTAGGTTTTCGGGTCAAAAAAACATCTTTTTCAGAAAGAACGATCAGTTGTTCGTTTTCATGGTAAAGGCCTTCCTCTAGGGGATAGTTTAGGAAATGCATCCTTGATCCTAACGCTTCGGCAATTCCGGTCATTTTTGCCAAATATTGGAATTCTTTGAGAGCGTGAGGCCGAGTATAGACAAAATATAAGTTTCCATTGTCCCTAAATTTGTCTTTTACAAATTTAAGTCCTTCTACAATAAGTTCTTTTTTTGAGGAGGCCACGGGAATGTGTTGGCGCAAGAAAAGATCAATGGTTTCCGTTTTAAAATGTTGTGAATCTTCGGCGTCGGTATCGCCTAGGCGTAAAACGGGGAGGCCTTCGATTAGTTTGGTGAGGTCTGTGAAATAGAGGTTTTCGGGAGAGGGCAAAAGACTGTCATTTTCAATATCCGAGGCCAATCGTTCAAATTCTTCTTGGCACATTTTCACCCACGCCGACGCTTCTTCAGTAACTTTGAAATCTTCTATAATGTGAACAATGGCAGTTGGCCCATTCTGATCGTATGCAAAAAAATCCAAAATTGAGGCCCGTTGTTCAAAAAAGAGAGGGATATACGGAGGATAGTTTTCAAACAGATGCCCCTGGCGCAGTTGGGACAAAACCAGCTTTTTTTTCTCCAAGCGTTCACGGTACTGGGTAGAGGGCACTTTTATACGGGAGCGCAAAGTATGAGCGTACTCGGACTGTGTTAAAACAACGGGCGTTGCCGTTATAAAAATAGATTCAAAAGTGCATTGGCGGTTGGTTTTATAAGTAGAGGGGTCTATGGCAAATATTTCTTCGATCATATCGTCATAATAATGAAGTCTGACGGGGGTTCCCATGACGGGATGAATATCAAAAATTTCTCCCTTATGGGAAAAGTGGCCAATGTCTTCGACAGAAGAGGCATGGGAATAACCCAACTCCACCAATTTTTTGGCCAATTCCAAGGGGCCAATAATGTCGCTGATACGAAGACAAAAACTTTTTTCCCGAAAAAAAGCGGGTGGTGGATTTTTGAGCATCAAGGATTCAATGGAGGCCACCGCTAAAATAGGTTTTGTGGTATCGCTGTTGGTATTGTGATTGGCCAATTTCCCTAAAGCGCGAAAGCGTTGGTAGATATTGCTCTCTGGAGTCATAATGCCGCTATAGGGATTAACTTCTAGTCCGGGAATAAAAAGAATTTCAAACTGGTCAAATTGGCCCGTCATCGCCGTGACAATTTCTTCGCATTGTTCAGATGAGGGAAAGATGAAAAGATAGTTTTTGTCGTTTAGGACTTGAGTTTTTAAATATTGGCCACATAAAAACGGCCATTGCTCCCAGGAAATCCCCGTCAAATTCAAATGGGGGTATGGAGTTTTTTGGGCCTTCGCCTCTTCGATTTTTTTCGTCCATTGGACGAGATTTTGGTAAACAGCGTTGAGAAGCATAGAAAATGTAGATACCTGCTATTGGCCGATATGGCCGGCCCTTTTTAATCTTTTTTATCCAGCGCAACAAGATAGTAAAGCAACCTTTTATTTCCAAGGCCTTCGCTGTACTGTAGGCTACACCTATTGATTCTAAAAAGAGGCGAGTGAAATGCTTTCCCACGGCCTAGATGTCTATATTCCAGTGGTGCTTTTGGCCGCGTTTGCAGTGGTGGCCTTCGGTGGGGCCATTTTTTTGGTCGGCCGTTTTCTCAGGCCTTCCAATCCCAACCCGCTGAAAACCACACCCTACGAATGTGGCGAGGGGCCAGTGGGTTCGGCCTGGTCTAACTTCAATGTTCGCTTTTATGTCATTTCACTTATTTTTATTATTTTTGATGTCGAAGGTGCCCTCATGTTTCCCGTCGCCTGTGTTTTCAAGAAATTCAACGATGTTGGAGAAGGGGGTGTTTTATTGGGTTCCCTCTCCATTTTTATCATGGTTTTGGTGGTTGGTGTCATCTATTGTTGGCGCAAGGGCGACCTCGATTGGGTCAAGAGTTTCCAACTCGACGGCCAAGGCCTAGGCCCATCAAGTGATAGACGGGGCAATACATGAACTCGACAGTCGATTCATTTGCTGCACAGTTTGACGGTTACAAATGGTTGGTTGAGGCCCTAAATCGGTGGACGGGTTCAGACCTCTCAGGCCTAGTCACTTTTTTGGTTTTTTTTGTGGCCTGTTTTGTGCTGGTCAACATTATGGCCCTGGTGGGAGGCCTGGGGACTTACGCAGAGAGAAAAATCTCGGCAGATATTCAAATGCGTCAAGGGCCTAACCGGGTTGGCCCCTATGGCCTTTTGCAGTTTTTGGCGGATGGAGTCAAAATGATTATGAAAGAGGACATTTATCCCGCCAACGCCGATAAATTTCTCTTTAATTTGGCCCCTCTCATGGCCTTGGCCGGAGTTTTTATGACTTTGGCCGTCTTGCCGCTTTCCAGCGAATTGACGCTTTCCCACCTCAATGTAGGGGTTTTTTATCTCCTGGGTGTGGGTTCCCTGGTGGGAGTGGCCGTTTTTCTCGGGGGATACGCAGCAAACTCCAAATGGTCGATGTTGGGAGGGATGCGCGGGGCCTCGCAAATCATCTCTTACGAAGTTCCCGTGACTCTCACCTTAATTTCCGTCGTACTTTTGGCGGGAGGATTGGATTTTGCCTCTTTTGTGGAGAGGCAAGGGGCCTTTCCCCACCAGTGGCTCCTCTTTCACAATCCCTTTAGTTTTATAGGCTTTTTTGTCTTTTTTATCGGCATGTTAGCAGAGGCCAACCGCGCCCCCTTCGATCTGCCCGAGGCCGAATCGGAATTGGTTTCGGGGTATCACACCGAATACACTGGCCTTAAATTTGGATTTTTTGCACTGGCCGAATACATAGAGGTTTTCGTTCTCTCCAGCGTTGCCGTGGCGGCCTTTCTCGGAGGGTATCAGCTACCCTTTGATTTGGGCAGCGGCCAGTTTTTGGTAGAGATTCTTCACCGGGCGGGGATACGGGAGGCCGGAACGGCGTTTGGCCCGTTGGCCTTTCTCTTTGATCCCGTGGCCATTGGAAAAACTTTGGGGCAGGTACTGGAAGTCGGGGTTTTTGTTTTCAAGACCTTGGCCATCTACTATGTTGTCATTTGGGTGCGTTGGACATTTCCGCGCTTGAGAGTTGATCAGTTGATGACTTTGTGTTGGAAATATTTAACCCCCATTGCTCTTTTTAATTTGATGGGATGTGCCCTGTGGATGTACCTTTTTAACGGAGAATCTTTGGGAGAAGTGATCGGCCATTTGTTGGCATCTCGTGAGGGTGGCCATTGAACTCGTTTAAAATGACGGGTGGGATAAAAAGTGTTTGAACAAATATTATTTTTGCTTTCGGCGGGACTTGCAGTTGGCTGTGCTGTTCTGGTGGCCGTGTGTAAGAATCTCATGCACGCTTGCCTCTTTCTTCTGGGTTCTCTCTTTGGGGTGGCAGGACTCTACGCTACCTTGGGTGCCGATTTCTTGGCGGCGACTCAACTCGTGGTTTATGCTGGTGGAGTCGTCATCCTCATGCTTTTTGCCGTTATGCTCACCGGAGGGGCCGCAGATAGGCCCAACCGTTTTGGCATCACCAAAGTTGCGGCCATGGGAAATGTGAAGACTTATGCAGTGGCCATTCTGGTGGTGTTTGTGGCCTTGAGTATAATCCTTAAAATTGTCATTGGCCTGATCCGTTTCCACACGCAGGCAGAATTGCCGCCACTATCGACGACCGTGGAGAAAATCGGAACCCTCTTAATTACAGATCACATTTTAGCATTTGAAATTTCCTCGATTCTTCTTTTGGGAGCGTTAATTGGTGCCGCGGTCATTGCGCGTCCCCGGCACAGTTAAAGGTTTTAAAACGATGGTCAGCTTAACCTCCTATCTCGTCATTTCAACTATTTTATTTGTCTGTGGCCTGGTGGTTATGATTGCCCGAAAAAATATTATCGCCATCCTCTTAGGCGTTGAATTGATTTTAAACGCTGCGGCCCTCAATTTTGTGGCCTATACGCGTTTTGTAAATCAGAATTTAGAGGGACATATTATGAGTCTTTTTATTATCGTCATTGCAGCAGCGGAAGCGGCGGTGGGCCTGGCCATTGTGATTCGCTTTTTTCAGTTGCGGGAAAGTGTACACATTGATGACGCTACTCAACTACAAAATTAGAGATAGGGCAGAGAAGTAGAAATGGATTATACTATTTTAAGCGTAACTCCAATCGTATTGCTTCCCTTTTTGGCCTTCGTGGTTAATGCCTTTCTGGTGAAACGAATCCCTAAGGCCGGAGCGTGGGTTAGCATCGGTGCCATGCTGGGTTCGAGCTTTTGCGCTCTAAGAATTTTTAGAGATTTTTATACTACATTTAGTCCCGATTATTTTATTCATAAGA
This sequence comes from Bacteriovoracaceae bacterium, assembly GCA_965243145.1. Classification (GTDB taxonomy): domain Bacteria; phylum Bdellovibrionota; class Bacteriovoracia; order Bacteriovoracales; family Bacteriovoracaceae; genus CBDBLK01. The sequence continues at coordinate 1,681,737 of CBDEUB010000002.1, read as the reverse complement.
CTTTCACTTGGTTTGACCTCTCTTACGGCGATACTCCCTTTAAAGTAGATATGGGAATTTATATCGATAGCATGACCGCCATCATGTTGTTGATGGTGACTTGCGTGGCGACTCTCATTCACATTTTCTCCCACTACTATATGTACGACGATGCCCGCTATGGGCGTTTTTATGTCTACCTCTCCCTTTTTACTTCGGCCATGTTGGGCCTTGTCCTCTCGGACAATTTATTGTCGGTTTTTGTATTTTGGGAACTCATGGGTTTTTGTTCCTACAGCTTGATTGGCTTTTATTACGAAAAAGAAGGGGCGGGGAATGCTTCCTTGAAGGCCTTTATGACCACGCGAGTGGGAGATGTTTTTTTTCTCTTAGGGATCATTGCCATTTGGCCAGTAGTGGGAAATGTCACTTTTGTCGATATTTACGCTGCCATTGCCAATCAACAGTTTGATGGGATTACTGCTCTCGGCATACCATTGGCCACTTTTGCGGCGATTGCTCTCTTTATGGGTACCGTGGGCAAGTCGGCCCAATTCCCTCTGCAAGTGTGGTTGCCGGATGCCATGTTTGGGCCAACTCCCTGCTCGGCCCTCATTCACGCTGCCACTATGGTGGCCGCAGGAGTTTACCTTGCCTTGAGGTGTTTTCCCTTGATGGAGCTTGGAGAAATAACCTATGCCATTTCTATCATTGGCGGCATTACTGCTTTCGGTGCTGCCAGCATCGCTTTGGTTCAAACAGACCTCAAGGCCGTCTTGGCCTATTCGACAATTTCTCAACTCGGATACATGGTTTTGGGCATTGGAGTTGGCTCCTACAATGCCGCTTTCATGCACTTGATAACCCATGCCGTTTTTAAGGCCTGTCTCTTTTTGAGTGCTGGCTCTGTCATTCATTCTTTGCACGACCCTTTTACCCATCAGCATGTTCAGGAAATGTTACGCATGGGAGGACTCAGAAAAAAAATGCCGTGGACTTTTTTGGCAGTTTTGGTGTGTACTTTGGCGATTGCCGGGATTCCATTTTTTTCAGGGTTTGTCTCCAAAGATCGTATTTTAGGAGATGCTTTGGTCATGGCCGATATTTCTCCCCGTTATTGGATTCCCACCGTTTTGGGATTTGGCGGTGCTTTTTTGACGGCATTTTATATGTTTCGCATGGTCTTTTTAACTTTTTTTGGAGAACCTTCTGATCGGGAACTTTACGAACATGTTAAACCCGAGAAATTGCAGTGGAATCGCAATGTTCCTTTGCTTATCTTGGGCCTCTTTACTCTGGGCCTTTGGTATTCGGGTTCTGCAACGGGACAGAAATGGGTCAAAGTTCCCGTTGTGGCCAAGGAATGGTTTGCCCTTTTGGTTGAAAAACCGCGGCCAGAAAAATTTGTCAATCGCCCCCGCCAGATATTTGGCAACACTGATGACAGGCCAAGGCCTATGCTGGAAAGGGCCACATACGATCCTAGCTACGGATTAAATCCAGAAGAGGCGCACCGGGTTCACCGCGGCCATTACATTGGAGCATTGCTTTCCATCGTTATCGCTCTTAGTGGTGTCTTATTGGCCATGGCCATGTACCTTCTACATTACTGGAATCCTCGCCGCTGGGTGGATTCGTTTAGTTTTTTTTACCGGATTTTACAAAACAAATACTACATGGACGATTTTTATCTCAAGGGAGTTATTCAAAAGGCACTGTTGCCTTTAAACAATTTTTTTGCTTTTGTGGATATGAAAATTTATGATCGATTTGTTATTGATGGACAACAAGCAGTCAGTCGAATCTTCTTTACAGCATCGAGATGGTTTGATGATATTATGGTCGATACCGTGGCGGTGGATGGAACAGGTGCCAGCGTGCGCCTGTTTAATGTTATTTTGAGAATGTTACAATCTGGAAAAATCCAGTTTTACTTTATTATGATTATTTTAGTTTTGGCAGGATATGTGTGGACGCTAAGTACTTGAGGCGATTAGAGACAAAATAAGGAGCAAATTTGTGGCCAATCATTCCTATCTTCTCAATTGGATTCTTTGGATGCCCTTTTTGGGTGTGCTTGGAGTTCTTTGTATTCCAAGGGCCAAAGAGGAAATGGTTCGCTGGTGGGCACTTGCCAATACAGCAATAACATTACTGTTGAGTTTAGTTCTTTATTGCAAGTTTGATACCAGCGTACCCGGCATGCAAGAGGCCTTTAATATTAAGGCCCCCTGGATAACCCAATTTAATATTTTTTATTCTCTGGGTGTTGATGGAATATCTCTGCCGATGGTCTTGTTGTCGGGATTGCTTTTCTTTCTATGTGTGCTGAGTTCGTGGACGATCAGTAAAAGTGTGAAAACTTATTTTGCTCTTTTCCTCTTGTTGCAAAATACTGTTTTAGGGGTATTCCTCGCCCTGGATTTCTTTTTATTTTATGTTTACTGGGAAGTCATGCTCATCCCCATGTTTTTCCTGATTGGTGTTTGGGGCGGAGAGAACAGGGAATACGCCGCCATCAAGTTTTTCCTCTACACTTTTTTTGGTTCCATTCTCATGCTCGTGAGTATGGTGGCCTTGTATTATGCCTCGGGGCAGTCAACAGATTCCTTTAATTTATTGGCCCTCGCTGGTGGAAAGTTTACAGAGTTGAAACTGACGCTCTTGGGTATGGAATTTAGTTTCAGCAAACTCTTTTTTATTTTTTTGTTTATTGGCTTTGCTATCAAAGTTCCGGTGTTCCCTTTTCACACTTGGTTGCCCCACGCTCATGTTCAAGCACCAACGGCAGTTTCGGTTATTTTGGCAGGGGTTTTGCTCAAAATGGGGACTTATGGTTTTTTGAGGATTGCCTACCCTATTTTTCCCGGGGCCTCGGTTTATTTTTCAACCTGTATTGCGTGGCTTGGGCTTATCAATGTCATTTATGGTGCTTTGTGTGCTATGGCCCAAACGGATGTTAAACGCCTCATTGCCTATTCTTCTGTTTCCCACATGGGTTTTGTCATGTTGGGGTTGGCGGCAATGACGGTTCCCGCTATGAATGGTGCCGTTCTACAAATGTTTAACCATGGAACCTCGACGGCCATGATGTTTCTTTTAGTTGGCATTCTCTACGAGCGTTCCCATCATCGTTGGATCGTTCGCCCGGATGGTAGTAAAGGTTATGGTGGGCTTTACACGCAGTTGCCCCGTTACTCAATTATTTTTACCATTGCCATGTTTGCTTCTATGGGCCTTCCCGGGTTGTCGGGCTTTATTTCTGAGGCACTCATTTTCCTTGGCATCTACCAGAAATTTACCACTATTACGGTAATGGCCCTTTTGGGCCTTCTCATCGGTGCGGCCTACCTCCTGTGGATGTTCAAGCGCATGTTTTTTGGCGAAGTGCTCGAAGAATGTAAATCCTACACAGATGTCAATTACAGGGAAATGTTTTATATGGCACCGCTCTGTGTGGCAGTGATTGTCTTTGGGGTTTATCCGACCCCCATCCTCAATATTATGAAGGCCTCAGTGGGCAAGTTGGTCGTTTTGTTAGCATCCTTTTAGGAAAGTTTTTATGGGGCTGAACTATTTAGCAAGTCTTTCTCATTTTATCCCTGAACTCATCGTTTGCCTGACCATGCTTGCACTTATTTTAATTGAGTCATCTTATGAAGAAGGCCATCAAAATCGCCACTGGTTTTACTCTATTGGTTTCTTGGGCCTTCTCTGCGCCTTTGTGGCCCTGGGTTCGAGTCTCGACAACAAACCTCAACTCATCTTTACCAGGGCCTTGGCCATAGATACATTTGCCACGCTATCCAAAATGATTATGGTTCTCGGCACTTTTGTAGCGATTTATTTGGCAAAAGAATCAAAGGATATTTATCAAGACCTCAAGGGTGAATTTTCCATGATTGCTTTAGGGATATTGATTGGAGGTATGCTTTTAGCTTCGGCCAATAATATGCTGATTTTATATATAGGTATCGAAACTCTTTCCATTCTTTCCTATGTCTTGGCATCTCTAAAAAAGAGAGATGATCTTTCTGTAGAAGGAGGAATTAAGTACGCACTTTACGGAGGAGTTTCCGCAGGTATTATGCTTTTTGGCATGAGTCACATTTTTGGCGTGTTCGGGACTATTTATTTCCCGGAGATGGCGGCCAAACTTGGAGAACTTTCTGCACCTCAAACAGCAATTATTTTACCTTCTTTTTTATTATTTTTTGTAGGTATTGGATACAAGATAGCAGCAGTGCCTTTTCACATGTGGTCGCCCGATGTTTATGAAGGTTCTCCCCTGCCCGTCACCGCTTTTTTTTCCATAGTTCCCAAAATTGCTGGCATATCCATTCTAGTAAGAGTTTCCCACATTCTTTTTGGCCCAAACTCCGGGGCCTTGGGCGTTGGCCTGGTGGGAGTTTTGAGCATTGTGGCGGCACTGACAATGACTGTGGGGAATATTTCTGCCATTGGACAGCGATCTATAAAGAGAATGTTGGCCTATTCTTCAATTTCCCATGTTGGAATGATGCTACTTGGTGTTTTGGTTATTGATGAAATTGGGATTCAGGCCATTTTGTTTTACGCTATTGCATATTTATTTATGACAACAGTTGCATTTTATATTGTATCCTTTGTGCAAGATAAATATGGAAATGATCATTTTGAGCGCTTTAGCGGAATGGTTTACCGCTACCCTTTAATGTCGGTGGCCATGGCCCTGGTCATGTTTTCTTTGGCCGGAATACCACCCTTTGCCGGATTTACAGCAAAGTTCTATCTTCTTAGCCTTATTATCAAAAAACAGTACTATGTTCTGGCAATTATTGCGGGCCTCAATTCAGTTGTAAGTCTCTACTATTATTTGAAGATTGTTAGAATCATGGTTTTTCGGCCGGCGGAAGCGGATGGGCCAATTATTGGATTTGGCCCTCTCAATCAATCATTGATAGTTATTTTTACTTGCCCCATAATCTTGTTGGGAATTTATTTTACGAAGATGATGAGTTTTATTGACGGAACAAAAATTTTTCTCCAGTGATGGAGTGATGCTTGGAATCCAAGATTTTAATTTTCTTTACAACGGCCCTTATATTAGGGTTATGCTTTTTTCTGGTTATTCTTGTTTTCAGTAAAAAGTCCCAAATTAAAAGAGAAAAAAAAGTTGAAGTTAAAAGAATCTTTATTGATGAATATAATGGATTTAAATTTTTTCTAGCGATTATTCCCCTCTTGACAATTTTTTTGGCATTAATCCCCTTTATACACCGAACACTTGATTTCAAAAATACAACTTTCTTTTACAGGCCTTCTTCGTATATTTTTATGGCGAGTTTAATAGGGGCCTATTTTTGCATTTTAAATTATTTTGAAAGGAATGATCCATGATTGATTTTTCTATTCTAATCAATATAGTGGGATTATTTGTGATCATGATAGTGTTTACTCCTTTTTTATTAGGAGTTTCTCAGTTTATAACCAATACAATGAGAACTCATCATATACAATCAAATATTAAGTGTTATTATCAAATGGCGGCCAAAACATTGCAGTTAGGGTTTACTAAAAAAAATGATATTTGGAGTTTTATTCTTTTTTGGATAGAACTAACAATTGTCGCTTTTATACTTTCAATGTTGCAATTTGCGAGGGAGATGGAAAATGGCCTTCTTATGGTTATGATACTCGTTATAATTTTAAACCTGGTATCTCTCTTAAAGATTGAATTGGCCAATAGAAGTGATAAATTCCTTATCTTGGGGCATTTTCTAGTTCGATTTAGTTCGATTATATATGTGGTGTTATCAATTTATATGAGTTTATTAATCATTTATGGAGTGCCCGACATCTACCGTATTGTTGAATTACAAAAAGATATTTTTTATTTCGGAATACCCAAATGGGGAATCTTTTTAAACCCTTTTAGTGCTTTGCTTTTCTCGATCCTAATATTTTTAAGTTCTGTCCGTTCAATTTCAGAACAAAATATTTATCACAGAGATGATCATATTTTCTTTGAAAAGTGTTCTGAGGTTATAAAATTAACTTGTTTTATAATTCTTTTTATTTATTTATTTTTGGGAGGGCCAGATAAAATTGATTTTTTTTCATCATTAGTTAATCAATATCCACAACTAGAGATTCTTATTCAAATCCTGCTTTGGTTGATTAAATTTATTTTTTTGTTTGGAGTTTTTTCTTTTATAAATTATTTCTTAATATCTTTGACTAGTGAAATTATGGGAAAAATAGTTATGAGTTGGATTATTCCTCTTGGTGCAGTTACAGTTTTATATTCATGGATTTGGAATGTTTACTTTGATTGGATTTGAAAAAATAATCCTTATTATACTTTTATCTACTTGCATTTTATGTTGTTGGGGAAGAAGGCCATCTGGAACACGGATTTATCTTTTTATTCATCTCATCTTTTCAAGTATCCTCATTGCCTATTGGGCCTCGGCCGAAATTGCTTTTTACTTTTCGGTAATGAACATCATCAGTTTCATTTTAATATTTCTCTATGACTATCAGTTTTTGAAAACTCCAAAAAACAGAAAAAATTTGAGAAAATATTTTTTCCCTTTGATTTCTATTTTAACAAGTGTTTGTTTTGGAGTTTTCATTAGTATAAGAGATCAAGGAGTGCAATCTTTTTCTAAATTTTCCGTTGAAGTTCAGTTTCTAAATAAATATTGGGAGGAGTACTTGGCCATTTTGGCATTTACAGGCCTTATTTTAACTTGCTTTATTGTAAGGCAAAAAAATAAATTAGAGGAATAAAAAATGCAAATTAACTTTTATTATATATTTATTTTGGCCCTAATTATAATTCCATTAATTTCATTATTTTTTGTAAACAGTTTTTTGAATTATCCTGTTTCTGTGCTTATCTTGTTTAATTCACTTACTTTACTATCAGTGTTTTATGACTTTAAGCATGGTGGCCAATATGGATTACTCCAATACATTTTGATAGGCCATTCTTTTATTTTTTTCGCATTAGTTGCATACATAGTTATTTTAAAAGAAAAAATAGCTAATAAAAATTTAAATAATTTAGAGGATTTATGATACTGCTCGTAGTGTTGTTGGCCATTTCTTTAGATATTTTTGTTTTTTCAATAAGGGCAGTTAAAGAACGAATTTTTCTTGGCCATTTTCATACAATATTAACAATTGCTTTAACAACATTTGGAATAATTTTATCTCAATTTTATGAACCTTTGACGGTACAAACTTCTTTAATTCACGCAGATATTGCTTCACTTTTAATGATTTATGGAATAATGGCCTTTGGTTTGAATATTTTTATTCATCCATCTCTTAATTTATTTAGTATTTTTATAAAGATATTAACACTTATATCAGTTTGTTTTTCAAACATTTTGGTGCAGCTAGGAGTTATAAATTTAATCCTGCTTTATGGCCTTATTTTTATGAGGCCTAAATACAAAGGGTTAAAATTAATTGTCGAAATGTTATTAGTTCTTTCTTGGTTATTCATACCAATTGAATTTACTGGGCAATTTTGGGAAAAGTATTCGATATGGCCTTTGCTGGGAGTTAATTGTTTGTATATCTTCATTAATGAAAGCATGGAAAATCGCATTCATCATGCTTTTTTATCAATTCCTCTTTTCGTTGCTAATTTTCAAATACTGTCAAACTGGGATGTGCAGAACAGCATTGCAGCAATTATTCTTGTTTTTATAGGCCTTGTGCAGGCCTTGACGAGAGGGCCAGTGGAATATCTAAAAAAACAATTTCCTTTTTCTCTTGTTGCTCTTCTATTTTCTTCTCTTTTATCAGGTTTCTATATGGTCTCTACAAAATATTCAATACAATTCTTTTTGTTGTTGTTTTCTATTTTGTTACTTAAAGGATATTTTCGTTTGAGTAATCGGGAAAAATCATTTACAGAAATTGTAACTAATCAAATACTTCAACTCATTTTTCTTATAGCTCCTGGTTTTCCTCTTTATATTATTTTTTATAATATGATCGGTATTCCTCAAATATGGTTAAGATTGATTGGCCCTATTTGGAACATTTTTCTTTGTACAATTTTTGTTATAAAAATATATTTTGGTTTTGCAAATTATAAAGAAAAGCAAATAAACTTAAAGTCAATGTTTGTATTCTTTAGTGGCGTTGTAACACTTTGGGCCTTCTGGATTTTTAATTTAGAACAACAATACAATATTCATTCAGGTCAAATCATGATTCACCAAATCGGATGGAATGTCAATGATTTTATTATTTCTCTTTTGTCGATTATTTTAGGAGTTGTTATTGGGTTCTTATTTTGTTCTAGGAAAGAATGGAAATTATTGTGGGAAAAAATGTGTCTTAAAATTATTGCATGGGATAGTTCTTTTAAAGAAAAATTTTATCTCAAGAAAGAAATGGTTGACCTAAAAGTCGTAAGTAAGAAAAAATATTCTTTTACAATTTCAAGTGATGAATTTGTAGATTTATTGACTGATCAGCTAAAGATTGTCTTGGCCGCATTTTTTCTTTTTATGTTTTTTATTTTAACAGGATTATTTTTGTAATGATATTTTTATCCCAGCCCTTACTTTTTATATCTTTGATGGCCTTGACAATTATCTTAGGATTTGTGGCAGAGGTATCTGCAAGTTTAAAAATGAGAAGAAAACTCATATCTTTTTATTTTTCTTTGTTATGTATAATGGCCTTGTCTTTTTTTAGCAATGCCATTTCTCTGTTGGAATTTGATTCTCTCAAACTTTACCTTGAATCAGAATATAATTTACTCATAAATTTTAGTTTTAAAAATGTTATTCTATTTCTTTTATTGATTTTTCTAACTTTATGGGAAAGTTATTCACTTAAAAGTAAAAAAAAGAAACCTAACTATTTTTGGGCCATTGCCTTAACTTACATTGCCTTATTTGCGGATTCTTATCTAATTTTGATTTGTTGTTTTGAAAGTTTGGCCTGGATATTCTTTTTTGAACATAACGAATCGAGAGAATTGGGCCGCGTTGTACATATTGGCCATTTGGCCTTGGGAAGTATATTTACGATTCTTGTATTTACGGAAACGATGAATTATGGGTATGGGATTTTATCAAATTCAGAAAGCATAGAGCAATTGTTAAATTCTACTGATTTGGGGCAAGTTTGGAAATGGATAGTTGTAACCCTTGTTTTTGTAAGGTCATTTTCCACTCTATCTTTTTTAAAATATGAAAAAACAAATAAGATATATCTATTGCCTTATTTTCTTTTCGTTGGCCTCATTCTAAAACCTTTTAGTAATAATGTCGAAGTTGGCCTAACTTCTTTAAATTTGTGTATGGCCATGATCGCATATTTATTGGCCATTATGGCCAGTAAGGATTTTGGAGAAAAAATTATTAATAGTTTGCATGCACCATTTCTTTTAGGATTGGGAGCATTTCTTAGAAATATTATTATGTACGATTTTTTTATTCTCACTGTTACATGGATTTTTTTAATTTATTATCTTTATTTGAATATAAAGCAATCTGCTTACAAAAAGATGTGTGTATTGCTACTATCTTTAACACCTCCTTCACCTTTATTTGCTCTCATCATTAAGTATTTAGAATCTCCTGCTATAGAATCTGTATGGATTCAATGTATGTTGTTTTTATTGGGCCTAAATAGTATTCACCAAATGGCCATTAATTTTTCTACAAATAACAATCTTGTCAATAACCAGAGTTCTGAGAATGTTATTTAATCAAATCTCCATTTTATTTTCTTTCTTATTTTTAATTCTAGGCAGTGCTTTAAGTAATTTTAAAATAGAGAAATATTTTATTCTTTTTTCTACTCTTTTAATGAGCGAGTCGATTTTTATGGCCGAAGGAGGAATTTTTGGCCTTAAAATTTTGTATTTATTGTTCTTGTCAATTCAACTTATTGAAATTTTTTTAAATTTAAAAAGTTCCATTAATTTGTATACAGTTTGTATTTTTCTCGTAATGTACTTTTTTTCTCTGAGCAAAAATTTAATTTATGATTTATGTATGGCCTCTTCGGCCATTGTCTTTTTATTTATGGTTTTTGGTAAGAATAAGAAAAATCAAAATTTTGAGGAATTTATAAAAATTTATGTAAATCTATTTATTTTATTTTTATTATTCTTTATTTTTATTTTATGTTTAAATTTAAGTACAAATTTTTCTTTTTATGATAATTTCTCCCTTCGATTTCCAACCTATTACGCTATTGCGTTATCATTTTTACTTTTTTTCCTTTTCTTGCTTTTGTCTATATTTCCTTTTATGTTTGTGGATAAACTATTTAAGAAAAAACTGTTTGATTTAGAATTAGTGTTACCGTTGTCTATATTTTACTATGGATTTTTGTCTAAATTGATATGGGTCTTCCAAATTTTACTTAATCGACTTCCAGATTCTTTTAAGGACTATTTTTGGCAATGCGGAGGTACAGCATTTGCTTTATGTTTCTCTATTTGGATTTTAAAATCTTTGTCAAAAAATAGAGGATGGGAAAATAAATTCATATCAATTTGTTTTTTGAATCTTTCTATTATCCTTTTGCTTCCTTTCTTGGAGAAGGGTGGAGTCATTGTTGACAGTTTGCAGTGGTTATTATTGGCAATTCTCATGCCTGTAGTGGTCTGGGCCTTCCTTAATGGCCTAGGCCAGAAGTACCCTATATCTCGATTTTGGTACTCTTTCATTTTATGGCCAATTTTTGTAGCACCTTTTGGAACTGTTTTTTTTTCAAAGGCATTACTTGCCTTACCATTTTATGAACAAGGATTTTTCTTTGAATATATGGTTTACTTAGGATTATCTCAATTAATTTCATTTTGGGTGATCTCTGAGTTTTTCAAAAGGGAAAAGATGATTTCCTTAGAAGCAGGAAAACTCGGCCCATCTTCCTAGATTCCCTCTTATAAAAATACAGTTTGTTATAATAATTGCTATACATTGAATTTTGTTTAAAAAGATTTTAAGTATGGCAAAAAAGTATAGGATAAAACTTAAATCAAATCAAATTATAGGCCCAGTTGATTCTGTCAGAATTGGAAAACTTTACCAACAAGGCCAAATTGATGGAACTGAGGTCATTCAAATATTTCCATTAGAAAATTGGATCCCACTATGTGATATTCCTGAATTGAAATCGACTATACTCAATCTTATTGATGATGGTGTTGATGCCAAAGAAAGCGATGTTACTCAGATAGAAGAAGAAAATTTTAAGGAATTTGAGTTTAGTAAAAAAACGGATATATCTCGTGGGCCTCAGGATTTAAAAAAAGAAGATGGGCCTTCACCGCCATCCTGCGACCCTCCACCATTGGAATCTTCCGTTGATCAAAAAGAAGACGATTGCAAGGATGAGCTAAAAGATATTGATGATAGCGATGACAGTACGAAAGAGATCAGCCTAAATGAACCAGCATTAAATGTGAATAAGGAAATTTTAGAATTTGAAGAAAAATTGAAAGAAGTTGAAGAAAAAAAAGCACTAGAAGAAGAACATGAAGAAATAGAAGAGGAAAAAAAATCCGAAAAGAAAAAAGGCATTATTGTTTCCATTTTAGCATTGTTTTTAATCTATCTACTCATAGATGAAGAAGAAACTAAAGGATTATCTGGCCCTATTTGGGTCAATTTTAGAGCACCTTTGGAAAGAAAAGCTAAAAAAGGAAACTTAAAACTTTCAAAGCAACTTTTTTTAGAGGGGATGAATCATTACAATATTGGAACCTATGAACAAAAGATTAGATCATCTCAAAGTTTCAGAAGATCTTTGGAGATTAATTATTTTAATAGTGATAGTCTGGGAATGTTAATAAGAGTTTATTCAGAATTATTACCGTCTGCTAAGAACAGAAAAAAGGCATCGCAAATATTGTTTAACCTCATTAAGGTGGCCAGGGCCAAAACTCTAAAAAGTTCAAATTTAGCATTGGGAGTGTCTCGTTTTTATTTTTACTCCGGAAAACATCTTACAGCATTAAAAACAATCGAAAATTATCTTAGAGTAAGTGGGAAACCTTCAATTGAGTTATTTTCTTTTTATTTAGAAATTTTGATTGAAATAGGAGATTTGGTTAAAGCTAAAAAGGTTTTTTCAAAAATAATAAACATTCCTAAAAAACCACAAGAATCGTTCTTAACCTTGGCAAAGTTTTACGAAATTAACGAGCAATACCAAGATGCCAAAAAAATGATATTACAAGGCCTTAAATCTGAAAGAAGCAGTATTTTACTGAGATTGAAGTTGGCCGATTATTTTTTGAATGAAGAGAACTTCAAAGATTATGCTCTTGTTGTCCAAGAGATAGATCAATTAGGGTATGAAAAAAATCCAATTTATTATTCTAAACTTTTGGAACACATGGGCATGTTATACGCTTATAAGAAAAATAATAAAAAGGCCGTTTCACTTTTTAGAAAATCGCTCCGAATCCATAGCAACCCCAGTTTGAGATACAAGTTGGCATCTTTAGAATTGGGAGAGGAAATTGCCATAAAAAATATCATTCTTGAATCGAAAATAATTAATTTGATAAAAAAATCTCAAAAATTGGCCAAAGAAAAAAAGTGGGATGGTGCTTTTTTATTAGCGGTCGATGCAACTGATTTAGGAAAAAATTACATCCCATCACAAATTCATTTAGCAAATTTACAAATAAAAAAGGGATATTTTGAAGATGCATTGTCAAGATTAGAAACAATTAGGAAAACTCATCCTAACAATCCAAAAGTTTTGTTTTCTATGGTGGAAGCATTTATTGCTTCCCGCAAAAAATTTGAGGCCGGAAACCTCATCAATCAAATTTCAAATTCTAAACTCAAAAACCATCCAGATTATTTTGGTATCATAGGGAGATTTTATTATGAATTGGGAGATTTAAGACGCGCCATTCATTTTCTCAACAGATCTTTAACTAATAATCCGCTTAGGGATCAGGATTATTTTATGAAGGCCAAAATTTTTATTCAAAATAGACAATATGATGACGCTCGAAAAGCTTTGCTAAATGCGATTGATTTAGACCCGTCAAACATGAAATATCATTCTATGAACGCAAAAATAATTTATGAACTTAATGGTGATAAAACAGCGATAGGTTATCTTAGAAATTTATTAAAAGAAAATGATGATGATCCTACTTTACTAGGAGATATTGCTACATTTTATTACAAAAGTGGAAAAATAAAAGAATTTGAAGAATATAAAGACAAAGTTTCAAAACTCAAAGATAAAACTCCAGAGTTCTTTAGATTTCTTATAGAAACGGCCACCTTGGAAGAAAAAAACAGCGATTTGATTAAATATTCAGAAAAATTATTAGAAATTGAGCCTGGCGATAATGAGGCCCGATTGAAGTTAGGAATTGCCTACATGGAAATTAAAGAATATGGAAAGGCGCTTGCATCTTTTCAATCGGTGGCCACCCGTCTTAAGGCCTATCCTACTGTTTATTATTACTTGGCAAAAGTGTACTTAAATATGGGGAAAATTGAAGAATCTTTGAAAATGGGAAAAAAGGAAGTTGAATTTAATCCAAAAATTTATCACGGCCATTATATTATGGGTGAAGTTTATAGATTGCAGGGAAATGTTGTCAGGGCAACTCAATCCTTGGAAAAGGCGGTTTCTTTAAGCCCCGACAATCCCGAATCACTTTATGGCCTTTGTTGGATTAAGCGGAGACAAAATTATCTTGAGTTAGCACTTCAATATTGTCGAAATGCAAAGAATAAAGACCCTTCAGACCCAAAAATTAGAAAAGAATTAGGTAATGTCTATGCAGGAATTGGCCAAAGTGAACTTGCTGTAGAGGAGTTCCAGACATATCTTAATCTCTATCCCAATGCCCCCGACCGAGCACAGGTTAAAACGAACATTGGTGTTTTAAGATTATAGCCCAAAGCATCATTATTGTCAATTTCCTCTGGGCCAATTACTATGCCACTATTGCGGAGGATTGGCTGAGTGGTCTAAAGCGGCGGTCTTGAAAACCGTTGGGCGCAAGCCCCGCAGGTTCAAATCCTGTGTCCTCCGCCATTTGTCAAAGTATGCGAACACTCGGAATCAAAAAAATCGGGAGAAGTAGACTTTTCCACTTTCCCGATAGAATCACGCCCCACGAAATAGCGTAAAATGGCCCCTTGAGGGGTTATTTCCACTTAATGCATTATTTCTTGGCAACATTTAATTACGAGATAACGGGAAAATATAGTTTTTTCCTATGATTTTAAGTATTTAGCATTGGCCTTTAAGGGTGAATAACAAATTTTTTATTGATTTAGGCCAGAAGGTCAATATCAACTGATAGAAAATCAAAATCTATTCACGATTCTTATTCTTTATTTCTAGAAAATGAACTTGCAAAAAGTCCTGACGGAACCGAAATAATACCAATTCCTATTATTAGTATAAGAAAGGTGAAAATTTTTCCACCTGTCGTTATAGGATAAATGTCACCATAACCTACAGTTGTCAAGGTCGCTACAGACCACCACAGTGAGTGAGGAATAGATTTAAATATTTCAGGTTGGGCCTCATGTTCAAAGTAGTAAATCCCAGTAGCTGACATGTACAAAAGAATAAGATTAAGACAAAAGAAAACAATAAGTTCTTCTTTTATATCAAGAAAAGAATCTTTGAATCTACCTAGGGCCTTAGAGTATCTTGCTAATTTTAAAATACGAAAAAATTTTAAGAATCTTAGCACACGAACAAATCTAAAATCAAGGGAACTCATGGATAGTATTATTGATGGAAGGATGGAGATGATGTCAACAAATCCGTAAAAGCTAAAAACGAATTTTAATTTTCTTTTAGAAAAGTAAATTCTTGCCAAGTATTCCAAAGAAAAGACTGCAACGAAAATTTTTTCTGACAAATCCCAAAAAGTTTTATACTTATATTTTAAATTTGGCATAGTTTCTAATGACGCTTGAAAAATAGAAGCAATTATTAAAATCTGAATTAAAATTTCTATGTGCTCTTGGTTTTTAAAGACACATTTTATTATTTTTTCTTTTGTGGTCATGCTTTGCTTCATCTATTTCAACATACGATTAATTTTGTTCGGTTATGAATTATGCTATTTCTTTATACAGGGTTATAAATTCATTTGAGCTAAATTTTTTATTAAATTATATGTAAACCATCCATCATTTGTTACAAACGACTGCGGTTTAGCTGTTTGAGCATCTCTCTGCACTCCGATTCCATCAGAAAAGGGTTCAAACGCAACAATTTTACTATACGAAACCGCTTAAAAGAACCTGCAAAATATAGGTGCTTATTCGTAATCCCTAATAATCCTGTATCGACATGCACAGTTTCTGAAGTTTGAACTTTCTCTCCTTTAAAACTACCCGTTCTATAATATAAACCTTTTGCAATTCTTATACTTAAACCTTGAGAACCGCCAACATAATGAGTTCTCTTTTTTCTTCGTAATAATTCACATCCTGGAATACCCAAACGATTTTTTCTTTTTTTTTGTAAATTAAAGGGTAAGTCGCCATCAATGTTAATCCTATTCGGTAAAATCTCTTCCAAAATATCTCTAAGAATTGCTCCTTTTACCATTTTTGCAAATGCCTCATTTCTATCTAAATCATCTTTTGATAGAGAAAAATAATCTTGCAATTTCCCCAAGGAAGACTCTTCGCTTTCACTAAGTATGCCATCTTCAAACGCAGTATCTACAGCATTTTTAAAATCCTTTATTACTAATTCATACTGTAATTTTTTATCTATTTTATTTTCGTTAGAAATTTTTTCAATTGAAGTTTTTAATTCTCCTGAAATTTTAGCTTTTAATCCTGCTTCACTAACAAGAAAAATAATTTCTTTTTTCCCATTTTCATGGTTGTTTTTACATTCCTTATGATAACTTCTTAAAAAACCGGCCTTATTATTGCAAAAAGTACATTGGCCCATTTTTGCTCTCCCGATATACCGAAACAATATTATGAAAGAACCTATTTAATACCATATAAGTTATAACAGTTTAAAAAAATAAAACTTGAATCTATTCCCCCTCTTACACAAGGCCCAAAACGGCCTTTCATTATCCCCACAGGCCGCCCCAGAAATTAAGGCCAAAATACTCAAGAGATTGCTCTATAAGGTGGAAATAGCCCCTCAAGGGGCCATTTTACGCTATTTCGTGGGGCGAGATTCTATCGTGAAAGTGGAAAAGTCCACTTCTCCCGATTTTTTTGATTCCGAGTGTTCGCATACTTTGACAAATGGCGGAGGACACAGGAGAATATTTTGCAATGTATTGTAAACAAAAATGCATCGCAATAAATCTCTTTAAACTGTTGAATTTACTAACTTTTTACTAACCAGAACAAACATGCGCCTTGCGTCCTAATTTCATTTAAAACGGGCCATTTTTGGGTACGGTAGCCCAAATTCGGGCCATGGGTTTTAGCTGAAAATTGCACAACCAAGTTTAGCAAAATATCTCAGTTTTAGTTTTTTTGCGGTCATTATGCTTACTAAGCTGCATATTATGAACGGGGTCAAGCAAAACTACTTGAAAAGTGCTGTTGAAATCTAAAAAGCCGACCACTCTTCCCTTACTTTTCTCTATTTGAAATTGAATTATATCCGTTTCATCTGTTTGGTATTCCTTGGGAATATGGTTGTAAAAGGTATGCTTAGGAATTGAACTTAAATCCCAGTTAATGCTATGAATTCTATGAACTTTCCTTTTTGCGCCATCGCGCAAAACACCCTCAAGATGTTCTGATGATAAATCCTTCAATCTTTTTAAGAGACTAACAAACCATCTCGTGTCAACTTCCTGGTGCTTCAATCCAAAATATTTTATCTGCTCCCAATATTGAAAAGAAAATTCCCATTTCTTTTCTCTCGGTATCTTTTTATCAGTTGCATTTTGAGGAATTCCTCTCCCTCTATTAGAAATATTTTGAGTTGCTATTTTCGGAATCAGTTTATTTTTTTTCGGCATAAGTTTTACCCAGCTAATTTCAGGTAAAACTCTCTCATTGATTCTCTTGTGATAATCGTATCACAAGGTTCATTAGGTGCTAAATTACCTCTTGCATTTAACCAAGGGTCTTCTATATGTGTAAGTTCTTCAAGCTGTGCCCCAGTAAATTTCCCATAGGCCTCAAGTACATTTTCAATATGAGTATTTACATCCCTGTAACCTTCAAAATTGCTTGCCTCATCGAAGTTTAAGTCGTCAACAGATACATCGGAGTACATAAACTTGTTGTGGTTATATTTAAATCTTGTAAAAATTTCTTTACAAACAGGGCCATGCACCCACGCTTCAAAATCATCGTCAAACAATTTTTCGTTAAAGAAGGTCACATGCCAAGCCTCAACATAGTAAAGCAATTTCTGAAGTTTTAAGACAGAAAGAGAATCATCATTTACAACAAATTTCGATGCTATCAGGTCGGTAATTTTATTAACATCAATTCTTTTTGAATCCATAGTGACCCTCACGAATGCAAAGATGCTTTGACATGGCGCAAAGCCAACGCAGAGCATTAAGTCTATATACTTATTCTAATACACTTTTCGTAGAAACTCGTCAATAGATTAAGCATTTCATTTCTTTCACTTTCCAAAATTCTTGGTACTAAAAAAATGAGATCAAATATAACTACTTGAAATTATTAGAAAAGGTAATTTGAAAACTTTATCGCGTTGCGCATTAGCCTATCGGGCCAGTCTTGCCACTCTTTAATTGTTTCTACCTGATTAAATTAGTTTAACAAAGGGTTTAAAATGCTTTTCCCCCAAGATGAACCATTAAGATGGGCCGAAAAATATAAGTTAGAAATCACTATTGTAAAATGTCTGAAATGTAAGCAGAAAATTGAAATTGGCATACCTATTGCTATAAAAAATTACCGAGGACTAAGAACAAAAGAACATGGTTGCCCACCAATCGGATGCCGTGAGACTTGATTACCTGGTGAGAAACCCCCTCGCTGAAGTGAAAAAGCTGAAAGTGGCCCCTCGAAGTTTAAGCTACTGGATGCCTGACGACATTATGAGATTTTTGGCGGCCAATGAAGGCGATCCTCTCCATCCCGTCTACATTCTCGCTCTCAATACGGGGCTTAGGCGCGGGGAATTGATGGGCCTTTGCTGGGACAAGGTGAATCTTGCGGAAAGACGGATCGAAATCTCCAGAACCAGAGATCGCTACGGACTCAAGGAGACTACTAAGACGGGACTCATTAGGCATTTGCCTCTCAATGATGCTGCCTGGGAGTTGTTGGATTGCCTCTCTAGGAATAAAAACCATCCCCGCTTTGTTTTTGCCTATGAGGACGGCACACTTCCCGAGGTGACCCATCTTTCTACCCGTGCTTTTAAAAAGGCGGTTGAGAGGGCGGGAGTTCTCAGCATCCGGTTCCACGACCTGCGCACTACCTACGCCTCTAACTTTGTCATGGCGGGAGGGGACATTTTCGCCCTCTCCAAGCTGCTGGGGCATACCTCGGTGGAGATGACCGCCAAAAAGTACGCGGCCCTTCATCCCCAGTTTATGAAGGAGGTAGTGCAAACCGTGCAGTTTGGCAGAGTGCGGCCGCAAAAGTTGGTTGCGGTTTAAATTTGCCCTTTGTCGCCCAAAAATAGCCCATAAAGAAAATTTTAGGCTTTTTTGCTATGAGAAAATCCTTAAATTTCAATGGGCTATAAAATTCTTGATAAAATTTGGCGGAGAATGGGAGATTTGAACTCCCGAGGGGTTGCCCCCTACACGCTTTCCAAGCGTGCGCCTTCGACCACTCGGCCAATTCTCCACATTTTTCATAAAAGCAATTATCAATTTTTTTGGGAAATGTCTAATGGCGAGAAATTGGGGCCATTTTTTTTCCCGCTTGATAATAGTTGCGTCTTTCCTTAAAGAATTGGGAGATAATTCGGCCGGTTTCATATTGCAAAATGCCTCCGGTGACTGCAAAGGTGTGATGAAAGCGCGCATCTTTGTGAAGGCCATATCCGAGCGAAAGTGCTCCTCCTTTAGGGTCGTAGGCACCAAACACGATATGTTTTATGCGTGCCTGAAGTGCGGCCGCAAGACACATCACACATGGTTCTAAACTCACAATGAGATAACATTCCAAGAGTCTCCAACTATTCTTTTTTTGTGCAGCTTCTTGAAGGGCCAAAATTTCGGCATGTCCGCAAGGATTGTTTTTACCTTCCCTGTTGTTGTGGGACTTGGCCAAGATTCTTCCCATTTCGTCAATGACAATGGCACCGACGGGGACTTCGTTGGCCTTATAGGCCTTTTCCGCTTCTGAGAGACAAATCATCATTAAGTGTTCTAATTCATTTAAATCCATCATTTTCATGGAAACCAGCTTAATTTAAGTTATTTTTTGTTGGGTAAACTTTTTTCTAATTTTGCTTTTTCTTTTATTTTTCCAAAATTCACAAAATTCGCTGAACAAATATTGGTTTTCACTATTTTCGAGAAAAAATCGTACGCCATAATAATAAGGGCGTCCGATAGAATATTGCCTACAACTCATAATCTCACATTTTAAATTGAGTGCTTTCCATTCATCAAAAAAGGTTAAGTGCAATTTCTCTCCTAGAGAAATATTTTCAAACGAGGTTACACAGCCTGCATTTCTCCGCAAATCGGTCAGTCTTCCGTCGTAGATTTTTCCATCCAATTCTATTTGAATTTTTAAATCGGTTCGATAGCGAAAATCGTACTCCCACCAATTAATGATGGGATAATAAATAGGAGAGTGAAGCATGTACATTTCAATTCCTAGTATGGCCAGTGCCATAAAATAGAGAATAAAGAGGCCCGACCCAAAAGGCGTTTGAATTATTTTAAACAGGAAGTAAATGGCCAAAATAATGGCAAATGTCCAAAAAGAATAGTAAAGGTTTTTTTTGGTTTTAGTAAAAAGGCAATAATGGCCAGAGATAAGGCCAATCTTGAGAATGACAAAAAATCCTGAATGTCCTTTGAAAGATTCTATTGCAGTTGCTAAGAGCAGACAGGCCAAATGTCCCCAATGGAGTACATCAACTTGGTCAAATTCTCTTTTTAGTTTGAGGCCAAACTTTGCCAATCCCATAACTTAAAGTGTAGCAATTTTTGGGGCAATCAGGATGCTGATATTCATAATGGCGCACCTTGAGCGATTCGAACGCCCGACCTTCTGATTCGTAGTCAGATGCTCTATCCAACTGAGCTAAAGGTGCGCAAAGAAGAACCCAAAACTAAGTTATTCGTTTTGAGAACTCACTTTAGAAAAATGGCCTAATTTTGTCAATTGTGCGTTCGGTAATATTTTGATTAATGCAATTCAACTTTTCATATTAAGGCCTTTACTCTTCAATAATTGGTTCCTTATCGTCTAGGGCCGTAAGGCCCTGGAGAGGTTAGGTTTACTAGGAGAGGCCCAATGAAATCGCTTTTTTTGTTTTTGGGAATTTTGTTTTTTTCTTCTCATTCGGCCGCTGAGCAGGGCCTTGCACCAACGGGAAGGCCCATTCAAGAAGAGGAAGTTAGAGAAATTCTGCGGATTTATGGTGTTGGTGAAACTGCTAATAAATGGATCGTTGGCCTTTTGGAAAAACACTTTGAAATGTTTGAAGTATCGGCAGTTCTCTCTGCTCGCGGTTTTAATGCGGGATTTATGGCCGATAATGATACCTGGGAATTGGATGGGTTTTTTGTGGGGAGAAATGGCCTCACTAGAGTAAAAGGGCTTTTTGATGCTGAATATCATAACGGAGGTTTCAAGGCCGAACTTGTCTATAAGGCCTTCTGGGTTTTTCTATTTGGAGGAATGGGCCTAAATCAACTTGATGGAGCTGTTTTTCATGGAACGGCACTGGGGAGCACCCTACTCACAGGTTCTCCCGTCGGGGCCGAGGCGGCCCTACTTGGAAGAGGCGACAAATTTGGCCCCACCGCCCTTATTGTTGCCATCAAATTTGGGGCCATGGAGGGGACTTTTCTCCGCTGGGGACGCAGAAAGGGGATGTGGACGCTGCCTTTTCCGGCCATTCTCGCTCCAAGACTTGAGTTTAAGCAGAAAAAAGTGCTTCCCTGGGCACTGAGTCGCAATTAAATCGGAAAAATTTACCCTATTTATAGGCCAAAAGTGGATTTTTCTTACTTTTTCTCATAATGACTTACAATGTACTTCCGATACCTAACCACTTTTCTTTTCTCCTTATTGCTTTGTGACGAGATCGCTCCAAAAACTACTTGTTTCGATGCGGCAAAAACACTCTGGAAAGGCGCTAATAACATTAGAAACGGGATAAGGGCCGAAATATCAAAAGATATTCGCAGTATTTTGACTGCTTTGAGGAGGAAAAAACCTTATTTTTATTTTGATCCCCTGCCGAGGTTTGGCAAAAAACTCGATTTTGGCCTGGTTGATTCCAAGAAAGAGGAATATCTTAAAAAACTGGAGAATGTTCTCAATTTGGCCAATGAGGGAGGAGAAGCACCTCCCTTCGCACCGCCAACAAATAATGAAGAAAAATTGGCCCTCATAGAAGCGGTGACAGAATTTGTTTCCAACAATGCCCGCTATTCGGAAGATTTCGCATCTCTTCTACGGGAAAGAGAAAGGGAGTTTGTCAGAATTGTCGGCCGATGGAATCCACGCAAGAGACCTCTTTCACCGGAAAGGTTTAAAAAACTGGTTGACCAGCACTACCTTTGGACACATTCCTCATTTTTTCGCATGAAAAATATTAAAGGTGCTTTTCGCCCCGGTAAGCATCTTGCAGAAATTGCCAGGCGCAGGTGGGAA
Source organism: Bacteriovoracaceae bacterium (assembly GCA_965243145.1). GTDB lineage: Bacteria > Bdellovibrionota > Bacteriovoracia > Bacteriovoracales > Bacteriovoracaceae > CBDBLK01. The sequence goes on along the minus strand of CBDEUB010000002.1, from coordinate 1,659,961 downwards.
CACGAGGTGGCCAAGCAGGGTGCTCTGGCCGCCATGAAAAAGCTCCAGATGATTCCGGATGTAAATTACACTCGTGATGTACATTTTGATAGGGCCAAGGCCTTTCTTCGTGGTACCGGCAACCTCTTTTTAAACTATAGTTCTTTGGTGACGATATACCTTCCCGTGTTTTTCCCCAAGTTTGGACTCTACAATTTTTCAGTGGTCAAAACAAAGGCAGAAGCAGCGGTAGCAAATACTGATGTTCTTAAAGCAGCGGCCAATTTTGAAGAAGCATTTTTGGAGTTTCAAAGAGGTTTTAAAAGGATTGAAACTTTTGAGTTTTATAAAGACTGGGCCAACCTTACTTTTCCCTATTTTATAATGGGTGCTTTCGCTTTTATTTCTTACGGAGAATACCAGAAACTTCAAGAAGAACAGGCCTCTCAGGCCGAAGGGGAGGTACAAATTCCCGAGTTGACTGGCCTTGAAACGCGGGAAGAAATTGAAGATTGGATATTTTTGCAATTTAATGTGAGATATGAGGCCATTCTTGGCAGGCCTCCTGTTTCCGAGGAGCAACAAAGATTTAGAAACCATCTTGCGTCCTTAAAATTATCGGAATTGGACAGCGCCAAGGTGGAAATAGAGCAAGGAAATCTTCGACCTCTGTTTCAAATAACTGTTGAAGCTGCATCGGGTCTTGAACGGCCGTGAGGCCCTTGGGCCAGACAATACAATTATTATTTTAAATGTGTTATATTGCTTTCAGGAATGAATGAGAGAGTGGCGTGGATATTTTTCGGGAAAAAATTCACAGGGCCTTATCAAAAGCGAAATTGGTTATATTTGGCCAAGATGAGTTGCTCGAAGGGATTATTGCAGCGCTAATTTGTGAGGGCCATCTTCTTATTGAAGGGATGCCGGGACTGGGTAAAACCATGAGTGTTTCGGCCATGAGCAAGTTGTGTGACCTCGCTTTTAATAGAATTCAATTTACCCCTGATTTATTACCTTCTGATTTGATTGGAACGATGGTTTATAGTCAAAAGACGGAAACTTTCTCCACCAAATTTGGCCCCATTTTCACGCAAATTTTGTTGGCCGATGAAATCAATCGCTCTCCTGCTAAAGTCCAGGCGGCCTTGTTAGAGGCCATGGCCGAGCGGCAAGTTACCATTGCTGAAACAACTCACAAACTGCCAGGCCCGTTTGTCGTTTTGGCCACACAAAATCCCATAGACCAGGAGGGGACTTACCCTTTGCCTGAGGCGCAGATGGATCGGTTTATGATGAAATTGCATGTTACTTATCCCGATTTTGAATCGGAGAAATCCATTTTGAACCTCAAGAGCAACTTTTTAGAGGACATCGAACCCATTTTAAATGGGGAGGAATTGATCCAAATTAGAAGAGTTATAAACGAGATTTATGTAGATGAAAAACTGAAAGATTTAATTATCAGAATGGTACATGCAACTAGGCCAAATACTTCGGGATTTAATAAAAATTATGAAGGTATTGTCGTTGCAGGAGCGTCTCCTCGGGCAAGTTTATGGCTTTACAAAATATCAAAATTTGTTGCTTTTATGGATGGAAAGGATTTTGTTTCTCCGGATCATGTCCTCAAAATTGCACCGGAAGTTATGGGCCATCGTGTGATTCTGTCTTACGAGGCCAGCATAGACAATTTAAGTGGCAGGGGTGTGGTGTCTAAGATTGCCCAATCAGTTGTTTGATTTATAACTACTCATGTCCAAATGAAAAGCTGTGATAAAAGTTAGGTCAAGTGCTCACAATTTAGGTCAGATTGGGGTGAAGCGAGACAGAGTGACTGAGGTGTGCTTCCTGCACATCGCAAGGAGCGATGGTGAAGCTGAACCACAAGATGGCCTGAAGTGTGAGCAATTAATGAAATGGGAACTCTAGGTATGAATATCAAGGAGGTCAGAAAAGCAGTTGCCAAAATGAAAAACAGACTTTTTAAAAGGGCCAATTCCTATAGTATTGGAATACTTAAAAGTTCTTTTAGAGGAACAGGCCTTCAGTTTAAAGAGCATCGGGTTTATGAGGTAGGTGATGATATAAGATTTATTGATTGGAAATTGTTGGCAAAAATATCAGACCCCTATGTTAAAACTTTTGACGAGGAAAGAAATGTTGAAATAACAGTGGTCATTGATGCTGGGCCAACCATGTTTATGGGATCAAATGGCATCTCAAAACTCCAAGTTGCTATAGAAATATGCTGTCTTTTATACCTGATTTCCGAAGAAAGTAAGGATTTTGTTCACGCTATAGTTTTTGGAAAAAGGATACTCGACATTCCAAAACAATCTGGAGAAAGAGGCATTTCCCATCTCATCTATTGTTTGGAAAAGGAAGGTATTTTAACTAGTTCTGGCCTTATTAATTTGGACTATGCTCATCAGAAATTAGTCGATGAGGAAAAACGACATTTTGAAATCATAAGGCACCTCTCCAAAAAAAGAGAAGTGGTGATTCTTTCCGATTTAAATGAATTTAGAGACATAGAGGGATTAGAGAAAATATTTTTTAGAAGCCATTTAAATTGTTTTCAAATTGTTTCACCCATAGATATAAACCAAGATCGCCCTTTCCTTGTGTATTCAAAAGATAATGTAGAAGAAAGGGGAGGCCGTCAAAGAAAAGTATTCTTTGAAGGAAAAAGAGATGGAAAAAAATTTTTAGAAAAGAAAGTAAAAAGATTAAATGTAGAGGATAGATATTTAGAAAAATTTATTGGAGAAATGGTTTAATGTTTAAATTTAGTTTTTTTATTCTGTTTTATTCGATCTCGGCATTTGCTCTTCAAGGAAGGTTAGAACTTCCAGGAAAAGAAGAAATTTCTGTTGGAGATGTTTTCGATGCCGAATTACTAATCTTTAAATACGAAGGAAGCGATGCCGTAGATTTTTCTATATTGGAAGGCCAAATCATTGCGGACTCTTTTTATATAGTTGAAGCAAACAGTATCAAAAAACTTAGAGATGAAACTGAGGATTTAAAAATAGAACTCACTTTAATTTTAAAAAAAATGTTTACTGGAGAAAGTGATTCTTTTTTACTCCTTGGGGATTTCAATATCCCTGTTGCTTTACCACAAATAAAAATTTCCGATCAAAAATTAAAGATACAAGATTTTATAGTGTGGAAACAGAAAGAACTGGCCGGATATTCATATAAATGGTGGTCTTTTGTTCTTTTGGTTTTTTTTATAGGTTTTTTTGCTGTCTGGATAACGAGAAAAAAGAAACGAAATGAATTGGAAGCTGCAAGACCTAAACAAATCCAATTGGTTAAGGATATGGTTAATAAGGCCAAATCGAGGCCATCTGTCGAAAAAATATATCAACACAGAAGTTTATTAAGGAAGATTTATGGAGAGAAAAATGCCAATGATTTTTTAAATGCGTTGAATCAATGCCAATATAGGCCGGATTGGACAAAAGAAGATCAGGCCAATATAGAGGAAAAATTGCACAAATTAAGGATTGCAAGTTGACTTACATGACACCTTATCTCTCCCTTTTGGCCTTATTGGGCCTTGTCGTTTGGGTTTTAAGTTATTTTAAAGTATTCAGGCCTGCTGAAATATACCTTCCTCCTCAATATTGCAAAGAGGCCAACAGAGTTTTTCAATGGTTTGGGTGCATTTTGGGTGTCTTGGCCTGGAGTTTGATTGCCTATTCTATGATGCGTCCTCGTGTACCTCTGGGACTTGCAAAAAATAAAATTGAAGTTAATGACATTTATTTTGTTATCGATGTAAGTAGATCAATGATGGCGGAAGATTTTAGGCCTAATCGTTTGGAAGTTGCCAAGAAAAAAATTTTGGAATTTATAGAATTAAGGCCAACTGACAGAATTGGAATTATTATTTTTTCAGATCATGCTTTTACACTACTGCCTCTATCAACCGACTTAAATTTAATTGAAGGTATGGTATCCGAAATCAAAATTGGTTTTTTAGGCATGGGTACTAATATAGGGGATGCTTTGGGCCTAGCAGTCGCTAGAGGAGCACAATCTTTAACTAAAAACAAAGTCATTATTCTTTTAACCGATGGTGTAAGCAATGTAGGCAAAATAACCCCTATTCAAGCGGCAGAGCGTTCTCGGGATCAAGGCATTAAAGTTTATACTATTGGCATTGGCCGAGAGAGTTCTCAACGGATATTGCGTATGGGGGGAAGTTATCAGAGAATACCGGGAGGAAGTGTTGATCTTAAAACATTAGATGAAATTTCTAAAATAACAAAAGGGAAAAGTTTTTATGCTGAAAATGAATCGGCATTAACAGAAGTTTTGAGTGCTATTCAGGAATTGGAGAAAACGGAGATTGATAGCAGTTCTAGAACTCTGTATAAAGAGGTCTATTACAAATTTCTTTTTATAGGAATTATCTTATTGGCCTTTACTGATTTATTTAGGAAACGATTTTTGCGAGAAGCAATATGAATTTTCTTTATTGGCAATGGTTCCCCTTAATTTTATTTGCATTAATTTGTTTTATTTTTTATACAATAAGGTATGAGCTTTCTTATTTTAGATGGATAAAAAAATATTGGTTTTTTGAAGAAAATAAAACGAGTAAAATTCGTCGAATCCTCTATATTATTGGATTTTTTTTCTTGGCAATTGCTTTATTGGACTTGAGAGGGCCGCAGGAAAAAATTGAATTAGATGTTCCAGATCAAAAAACAATTATCATTATAGACGCTTCGGCCAGCATGTTGACAGAGGATGTAAGGCCTAATCGTTTTGAAAAATCTTTATTAATTGCACGCCATTTTATTAAGAAAGCTGTGGGGCATCGCATATCTCTAGTGCTATTTAGCGATACGCAAAAAAAGATAGTTCCCTTTACGGATGATATTGATTTGCTTGACAGTCGGGTTGCTGGCCTAGAAAGTGCAAATATAAGCAATGGCGGATCAAATATCGCACAAGCATTGATGGAAAGTTTGCAATATTTTAAAGCTGATAGTGGAAAAAATGAAATTAGCGGCAATATCTTGCTTTTTACTGATGGAGAAGAAAACGAAGAAGTTTTGAAGTTGAATATTCCAGAAAACATATCGTTAGCAGTTTTGGGCATTGGAAGTTTGAAAGGAGGCGTTATACCCATAAGGGATAAGCGTGGGATTTTGCGAGGTTATAAGAATTACAATGGAGAACGGGTCGTATCCAAATTGAATGAAAAATTGCTTAGAGATATGGCCAATTTAGTAAACCGTTATAAATATTGGATTGTATCTAGTTATGCTCTTCCAACTGAAGAAATCTTGGAATTTTTTAGAGAATCCTACGAGCAAATACTAGATAAAGGGACTGTTCAAATTTTCCCTGTCAAGCTTGAATATGCGGTTATTCCTGGAGTTTTGCTACTGATCCTAGCAAATTTGCTTTCCATGGCCAAAACATTCAAACAATTCAGTTCAGGATTATTTTTCTCCCTTTGTTTGGTTTTACATTTGGGGTTTCCCGGAATTTTGGCAAATGAAAATGAATTGGCCTCAAAATTAGATTACAATTTGTGGCAGAGACATAAAAAAGGCAATCTCAATAGCTTTGAGTCTCTTAAATTGGCAGAGAATTTATTAGAAAGTCAAGACTATCAAACGGCACTAACTTTGTACGAGGAAAATATTGAAGATATTGAAGATGCCAGTCCGGAAATTATTATGAATTACGCAATTTCTTTGGCCAAAGCAAAAAAAATCCCTGAGGCCTTAAAATTGTTCGCTAAATTGTCAAAAAGATTAAAACAAGAAAAATACTCGCATCTTTCCAGTGAAGATTTACAGCAAAATATACTCCTTGCTTTACAAAATCAAGCGAATAACAATCAATCGAAAGAAGATCAACAAAATAATAAAGAAAGCAAGGAAGGGGAAGAAGAGGAAAAATCGGATCAGAATGGGAAAGACGGTAATCAAAAAAATCAAGAGAGTAATAAACAAACAGGTAAAGAAAATGAATCCAAGGAAAACAAAAATCAAGACAATGGCCAGGCGGAGCAAGAAGATAGACAAGATCGCGAGGATAAGAAAGAAGAAAAAGCTAGCGACAATCAAGAGCGTCAAATAAATCAATCGCAAGAAAATTCAACATCAAAAGATAGGGAAAAGGAAGCGGGAAAAATGGCCAAAATCCCGGCCATTTTGAAGCAAATTCTTGACGATGATAGAGAATTGCAGAAAAAATTTATTGATACCAGCACTAAAGATTCTCAAAAATATCAATCTAAGGACTGGTGACATGTTGACGAGGGTAATAGTTGGCCTTTTATTTTTGTTAAGTTTTGCCAAATCGGTATTGGCCGATCCTGTGACAGTAGAAATACCGCCTGAACCTCCTCAAGTTAGAGAAAACTTTTCGCTTAGATTCAAGATAAAAACAAACTCCAGTTCTAAACCACAAATATCATTTAACTCTGATGGCATAGATATTTTATCACAGCGTAGTGAAGGGGTATCAATACAGACTGCCATCATTAATGGGAAATTTACTTCTCGAAGAGAATTGGTTTATGCCTACGAAATGAACGCTCCTAAACCGGGTACTTTTAAAATTAGTGATATAAAAATTCAGTTGGGAGATAAAACTTTTGGCCATCAGGATATGCAAATTAGTATTCTTCCGCAAAGAAGGGTTTTTGGAGATGTTTTTATAGAAGCAGAAGTTTCAAAGAAAGAAGTTTTTGTAGGAGAGGGAATTGATGTGCGTTATTATCTTTATACCAAACTGCCTATAGTCGGTATAGAGGTTAAAAAATTTCCTTCCTTAAATAAGATGATTAAACGCTTTCACCATATCAATGAAAACCAAGAAACGGTGAATTATAAAGGACAAATATACAGGAGAAGTCTTAAATATTCTGCCAGAGTTTATCCAGAAATACCGGGGGAAATTTATATAGACCCGCTGGAACTTAGAATCCAATACAGGCAAGAGCGTGGAAATAATCCTTTTGGAGGATTCGGATTTTCCTTTGGAAGACTTTTTACAAAAACTCTAAGCAGTAAAATGGTTCCGCTCAATGTTAGGCCTCTTCCCAAGGGGAATGTTCCGGCCCATTTTACGGGGTTGATTGGTAAGCATGAATTTAAGGTTGAGCAGGGAAAAGATAAATATTTGATCAATGAGGCCATTGAATTGAGAATGGAAGTTAATGGCCCTGGGGCGTTGGAAAATTTTGAAGCACCATTGCTTTATGATGATGATAAGCTAGAAAAATTTGATGTTAAAAGTGAAGTCATTGAAACTGGAAAATCGACAGCAAAAAAAATATTTGATTATACATATTTGGCGCGTTCTCCTGTTAATCAAGGCCCTTTTTCAGTAAAACTAAGTTATTTTGATCCTCAAGATTTCAAGTATGAAACAGTCGAAGTGTCTTTACCTGGATTGCAGATAAGTGGTGTAGCAATAGCTGGGAGGCAAGAAGAATCTTTAGGTCTTAAAATTTCTCCGGCCCAAAAGAATCAAGAAGAACACGAAGAAACTACTATAGTGGCACCTGTTTTTGAACTATCTTACGGAGATACATTAAAGGCCAGCATGACAAAATGGCTTATGCTTGCTTTTTTTATATTGATTTTAATTCAATTGACAGAATTGGGTGCATCTCAAGGATTATTTTCTAAAAGAAAAATCAGGTCTGAAAGGGATTTATATAGAGAGATACAGAAAAAAGGATTGACTTACTCCAGACTTTATGCACTTCTCAGTTTGTTGAATCCGGAAGAGGCCAACTTAAAATTACTAATTAATAACAGTTCATTGAAAAGGCCTTCAAAAGAATATTTTTTTTATCTCATCTATTCATTGGAAAAAAAATCTTTTGGTGGAAAAGATATAGGATCAAAGTTACACATTAAGAGAAATTATTTTAAAGATTTGTTAGAGGTTATAAATCGTGAGAGAAATCAAAAAACTGTCTGAATTAACAAGCGATTTGAACTATAGACTTATTATAGGCAATTTTGATGGATTACATATAGGACATCAAAATTTGTTGAAAATGATAAAGCAGGATTGTGTTAAATTTAATGATAAATTGATTGTTGCGACTTTTGTACCTCACCCCAATGTCACTTTGTTTAATCGAAAAAATTTTCTTATTAATTCTTATGAAGAGAGAAAAAAATTTCTTTTTCAAAGGGGCATTGATATAGTCATAGAGTTTGGTTTTGATAAAAATTTTAGCTCTCAATCACCTGAAAATTTTTTAAAAAATTATATTATGTCTCATGTAAGGCCTAGGAGTATTTATGTAGGATATGATTTTGCTTTTGGTGCTGATAAGAAAGGAAATCATCATTTTTTAGAACAATATTGTGCTCCCATGAATATAGAAGTCAAATTATTAGATGAATTTAAGATTGATGGCCAGACAGTAAGCTCTGGCCTAATCAGAAATTTGATCCAGAGTGGAAATATTCTTCAAGCAAATCGTTTTCTTGGCAGGCCTTTTTTTATAAAAGGAAAGGTAAAAAAGGGTAAAGGACAAGGAAGTGCCATGCAAATTCCAACTGCTAATCTTGATCTTGATATAAACCGTTTGATTCCTGCCAATGGAGTGTATTCTACGGAGGTAAAATATGCAGGAAATAAATACTTAGGTCTCACTAATGTTGGCCATAATCCAACTTTTGGTGAAAATAAAGAACTTTGTATTGAAACAAATATACTTGATTTCGATAACAATATTTATGGAGAGACTATAACTGTTTATTTCTTGGAAAAAATGAGAGATGAAAAGAAATTTAAATCTTTAAACGACCTTGTAAAAGCAGTAAAACTTGATCGTGAAAAAAGGAAAAGTTTAAATTGATTAATTTGGCCTTATTGGGAAAAAATATCGATCATTCCAAATCCCCCATTATCTACAAAAAATTTTTTGAGAAATTTTCATATAAATTATTGGATTATCAAGATAAGGTTTTTATTCCCAGCTTAAAAGAATTATTTGATAAACATAATCTTTTAGGCCTAAATATAACTTCACCTTACAAAGGCCATTTTTTAGATCAAATTGATTTTTCTAGTCCAATAGTAAAAAAATTGGGATTGATAAATTGCATAAAAAAAAGGGGTGAAAAATTTTTTTCAGAAAATACTGATTATTTTGCTGTAAAATATTTTTTGAAAAAGTTTTATAAAAAAAATTACAAACAATTTATTCTGCTTGGTAATGGAAGCATGGCCAAAATAACACTAGATATTTTAGACGAATTAAGTCATATTTATGATATTTCTTATTTCCATTACTACAGGAAAAAGGCAACTACTCATACCCCAATGAAAAACTACAATAAAAGTACGGTAAATGCTCACAATTTAGGTCAGATTGGGGAGAAGCAAGACAGAGCGACTGAGGTGTGCTCTTTGCACATCGCAGGGAGCGATGGCGAAGCTGAACCACACGGAGTCGCCAGAAAGGCGACGAGCGACGACTGCCCCGATGGGCAGTGCCGGAGCAGGATGCGGAGGCAAGATGGCCTGAAGTATGAGCAATTACGGAAAGAGCAAAATAGTTCTGTACAGAAATTAGATTTTAATAACGGTTTATTTGAAGAAAAAACTATAGTTATTAATAGTTGTTCTCGAGATTTTTGCTTTGAAGGTAACCTTTCAAAAAATTGCTTATTTTGGGACTATAATTATTCATACAAACCCCACTTAAATAAATTTGAAAACTATGTTGACGGATATGGCCTTCTTATTCGTCAAGGAAAATACTCTTCTAGGTTTTTCCAAGATCATACTTGATCTAAAAATTCTTCCTGAATATCTCTAATAAATATCTCTGATATCTCTGATATTTAAGTTTTGCGGTCACGATTCCGATTCGTTGGCAGGTTAGTGGTCGATTTTCTTATGGTGGCCTATGTTTCGTAAAGAATTTGCAGAAGTTGTCAGTAAAGCAGGAATGGTTCCGGCCAAAGATTTAAGGCCATTGCTTCTTAAAAAGAATCCTAAAGAAGTTTCTGAATTAAAATTGTTAAACCTAAGTTTTTTCGATGATATGAAATTTGCTCAACATTTGGCCAAAAATAGCAATATTCCTTTTATTGATATTAATAATGTTCAAGTGAAAGAAGAAAGTATCAAGCTGATTAAAAAAGGAGATGCAGTAAAATATAGGGCCGTTCCGATAAAGAAGACTGCCAAATGTGTAACTCTTGCTATTTATGATCCAACCATAACAGAGTTTAAGGGGGAATTGCAGAGAGTTTTTCAACACCCTGTTGATTTCATTCTAGTTAATATATCCGCTTGGGGAAAAATATTTAACAGAATTACTGAATCTGTAGACGAACTTCTGTCTACTATAAAAGAAATTAAAGATTCTGTTGTTAAAGAAGATGATGATGTCGATCAAGAGAAGGACATTGGAGAAGATATTATAGTTTTCGTTAATAAGGTTTTGGCAGAAGCATTTATTAAAAAAGTGTCTGATATTCACATGGAATCTTTCGAAAAAATTTTTAGAATAAGATTTCGCGTGGATGGAAAATTGCAGGAATTTGATAGGCCTCCCCAGGTGTTTGCCCGCTCTATTATTTCAAGAATAAAAATTTTGGCCCAATTGGACATTTCTGAAAAGAGAAAACCTCAGGATGGAAGGATTAAACTATCAATTGGAGGAAGCCCCATTGACTATAGGGTGTCAACTCTTCCTTGCTTATTCGGAGAAAAAATTGTTTTGAGATTGTTGGATCAATCTAATCTCCAGTTAGATATGGCCAAGCTCGGCTTTGAGGCCAAACAACTCACCTCTTTGAAAAATGGGATTCTAAAACCTTATGGAATGTGTTTGGTAACAGGGCCTACTGGGTCTGGAAAAACAACCACATTGTATTCATCTCTCTACGAATTGAACAAACCAGATCGCAATATTTCTACGGCCGAAGACCCGGTGGAATTTAATTTGGAAGGAATTAATCAAGTCAATGTAAAAAAAAATATTGGATTGACATTTGCGACTGCTTTTAAGGCCTTTTTGCGGCAAGACCCTGATATTATCATGGTGGGTGAGATTCGGGATTTGGAAGTTGCAGAGATTGCTGTGGAGGCAGCATTAACTGGCCACTTGGTTTTGAGCACACTGCACACAAATGATGCAGCTACGACTGTAAGTAGATTGCTTAATATGGGCATTGAGCCTTTTTTGGTAGCTGACTCTTTGAATGTTGTCGTTGCACAGAGACTTTGCCGAAAAATTTGTATTGAGTGTAGAGAAGTTATAAAAGTACCTGTTGATGAGCTTGTGGCCTATGGAATAGCTCCCCAATCGGCCAGTAAAATAAAAGTTTATAAAGGATCAGGTTGTAGAGCATGTAATGGGACAGGTTACAAAGGAAGAATTGCTATCTACGAAGTTATGGAAATGACACAAGCAGTTAGAGCTATTGTTATGCAGGATGGTACAAGTGTTAATATCAAAAGACAGGCCATAAAAGATGGCATGAAAACTTTGAGAATGGCGGCCATGACTAAAGTGGCCCAAGGACTTACTACCTTGGAAGAGGCGGCGCTAAACTCTGTAGTTGATAAGTTTTAAAATGTAACTTTTACGATTTCTTTGAGAGGCATTTATGAGTTCTAAAACAAAAGCGGATAAAACTAGAGAAATAGGTCTTGGTGAAAATGTTAAAATACAGCAAATTTTTAAATTAATGGTTGAAAGTAATGCTTCTGACCTTCATATCACTTCGGGGACTCCTCCTGGCCTAAGAGTCAATGGAGAGATTGTCCGCATTAAAGTTCCGGCCTTGACGAGTGCAGATACTAAGCGTTTGATTTATCAGATTTTGACCGAGGAACAAAAAAACGAATTTGAGAAAGAAATGGAGTTGGATTTTTCCTTTGGGATTAAGGGCCTAGCAAGATTTAGGGCCAATGTGTTTTATTCCAAAGGGGGAGTAGCTGCGGTTTTTAGGACAATTCCAACGATTATTCCAGACTTTCAAGCACTAGGGTTGCCCAACACTTTACTTAAAATGACGGATATCGCCAGTGGAATTATTTTGGTGACTGGGCCAACAGGTTCTGGTAAATCCACGACTTTGGCGGCCATTCTCAATCAATTAAATGAAAGTGAGGCCGGACATATCGTTACTTTAGAAGACCCTATTGAATTTGTTCATCCTCATAAAAGCTGTTTGGTTAATCAGCGGGAAATAGGAAGTGACTCTTTAAGTTTTCAAAGGGGTATTAAATCTCTTTTGAGACAAGACCCTGATATTGTATTAGTTGGAGAGTTAAGGGATGCAGAAACGGTTGAAGCGGCCTTGACTATTGCGGAGACGGGGCACCTCGTTTTTGGAACTCTCCATACAAACTCATCAGTTCAAACTATCAACAGAATAATTAACCTCTTTCCTGCCGATAGGCAAAATGCAGTTCGATCTTTGCTGGCCTTTGTTTTGCAAGGAGTAGTAGCGCAACAGTTAATACCTAAGTCTTTTGAGCAAGGTAGAGTGTGTGCTATGGAAATTATGATTGCAACTCCGGCCATCAGAAACCTCATTAGAGAAGATAAAATTCACCAGGTCTATTCTCAAATTCAAGTGGGCCAAGAAAAAACTGGAATGGTCACCATGAACCAAAGTTTAAAAAAATATGTAGATACGGGTATAATAGATGCTGAAAGGGCAATGAGTTATTCTCCCATTCCTGAAGAATTATCTCAGCAATTGGGTATGAAAGTAAAGTAAGAAACTGAGGATAGATGGGAAGTTGGAAGTACGAAGGATTTACTCGGGATGGCAAAAAAGAATCGGGTGCGATTCAGGCCACTAATGAAAGAGAGGCCCGGAAATTATTGCGAATTAAGGGAGTTCGCCCCAAAAAGTTGACTCCCCCTTCTTGGTTAGAATTTGACATCACGGAATACTTAGTTGAAAAAGGGGTTTTGGCTCAGTTTGGCACTAAAGAGATCATTGTTTTTACTAAACAGTTGTCAATTATGATTGATGCCGGCGTTCCTGTTGTTCAGGCACTCGAAATTCTTTTTAGACAACAACAGAATCCTTCTTTGAAGTTAGTCATAAAGAGAGTGGCCCATGATGTAAAGGAAGGAAAATCAATTTCGGAATCCATGGCCGATAATAAAGGGTTTAGTAATCTCTATGTGAGTCTTATAAAAGTTGGTGAAGTTGGCGGCGTTTTGGATAAAATTTTGAATAAACTTTGTTCTCACATGGAGAATCAAGAAAAGGTTAAGGCCAAAGTGAAATCGGCCATGACTTATCCAGTTATAGTTGTGGCCATAGGTACAATTATTGTTTGGGGAATGATGGTTTTTGTTGTTCCCCAATTTGTTGGAATGTTGAAAGATACAGGACAAGAAACTCCATTTATTACCCAACTTGTTGTTGATACATCAGAATTTATAGGAAGTTACTCCATTCACATGATCGTGGGCCTTGTTGTAGCATTGGCCTTTTTCAAGGCCTGGATAAAAGAGCCGTCTGGCAAATTCATTTTTGACCGTATAATGATGAAATTACCTCTTCTCGGTGGAATTGTTATCAAGGGAAATTTGACATCTTTTGCTAGAACTCTTGCCACGATGATGGGTGCCGGGGTGTCTTTGATCGATTCTTTGGATGTTTGTATGGAAATTGTCGATAATGGAGTTATTGTTCAAGACTTGGAAAAAGTAAAAAAGAAAATCATTCAAGGTAAAACCTTGACTGATCCTTTATCCAAAATTGAATATTTCCCTGCCATGGTTGTAGAAATGGTTAGTGTTGGGGAACAAACGGGAAAACTTGATGAAATGCTTGAAAAGTGCTCTTCAGTTTTTGAAGATGAGATCAATGGATTAGTTGATAATATGAGCAAAATGATTGAGCCACTCATTATTGTTGTTCTAGGCAGTATTATTGCCATTGTTCTCATTGCCATGTACCTGCCCATCTTTATGTCTGCCGGAGGTGGAGGGGTGTAAAGGCGTAAAAGTGTGAGCAGTTATATTTTTTTAATTAATAACTTTTAACTTTCTTAGTCTCTTATCTCTGTTTGGCCGAGCACAACTCCTTGATTATTCTAAGTTTTTGTCTGAAAGCACAGGGATATAAAATCACTAGATAAAAATAATTTGTTTGTTTTGGTCGACTATTAAGCATACATTAGAGTTTGAGGAGGGAAATATGGAATATTTTAAATGCAACAAACAAGATGGTTTTACTTTGGTAGAGCTTATGATAGTTGTCTCCATTATCGGGATTCTTTCTGCGATTGCTATTCCCAATTTCAGAATTTATCAGGCCAGGGCCAAAACCTCGGAGGCCAAACTTCAGTTGTCGGCAGTTTACTCCGCTTTAACGGCCCTCCAGTCGGATTATGAGGCCTACGCTTCCTGTTTGCGGGATGCGGGTTATGTTGCTCCCAGTAGCAACAGCTATTATGCCATCGGTATGGCAGACAATGCAGTTGCCAGGGCCATTGTTAAAGACAATGGCGGAACCTGTAATAAAAATCCCCACTTTGATGCTAGTAGAAAAGTTGGAGGAATTGCCATGCTAGGAACTCAAGTCAACAGCATAGATACCAGTGGCCTTATTCCCAATGTTTCAGTCAGTCCGCCTTTGGCCACTCCCAATGTTGATAATACCGGTTCATATTTTGTTGTCGGAGCTATTGGAGTAATTGACCCAGGCAACAGCAGTACCGCCAAAGCATCGAAATGGGCAATTAACCAAGATAAAGTACTTAGGGAAATCAACAAGGGATACTAAAGGGGGAAGTTGCTGAAGGATTTAGCGACGCTTTGATTCCTCGAATCTTAGGAGTTCTCTCTAGGTTCGAGGAATTTCTATAATCTCCCTTCCAAAAAATCGTCATAAAATCGCCTCTGGCCTAACTGGCAAAGCAACTGCCTCTTTTTTGAGGCAGTTTTCGCATTTCCAAAATCTTCCTAAGGCCTTTTTCGGGCCAATTTATTTACTTCAAATACATATCTAACTATCTGAAATCATTGAAAATTTAATATTTTTTAATATATAGGGTTAAAAAAACATTAAGTTTTAAATGCTTTAACCGAGTAAAATACTACTAGGTACTGCTCCGACTGTTCGATTCGCTGTGTTCGGAGAAATCTGGTCGGTGAATCTTAATAAGGAGGCGATTATGATGACAGGATTAAACAACAAGCAGCTACGGGAGGGTGGTTTTACCCTGGTGGAGTTGATGGTCGTGGTGGGCATCATCGGGATTCTTACCGCCGTAGCAATCCCCAACTTCCAAACTTACCAGGCCAGAGCGAGAACCTCGGAGGCCAAAATTCAACTTTCTTCGGCCTATTTGGCACTCAATGGACTCTTTAGTGATTACGACACTTACGCCACTTGCTTGGGAAGTGCCGGTTTTTCTCGGAGGGGAGGGTCATATTATTCTGTAGGTTTTGGTACTGATGATACTGCCCTCAATACTGCTGTTAGGAATGTTGGTGGGTTCTGCGCCAATGGTAGCCATCAATTTGCCGCTGCGAGAGGTGCTGCTGGTAGGGCCGCAATAGGTACAGGTAGTTTCGGTACTACTCTTTCTACATCTACAACTTTTAGAGTATCTGCTGCTGGTAACATAGCGGCCGGTACTAATACTGATCGGTGGATGATAAGCGAAGGCAAGGATTTATCCCACGATTCTGTAGGATGGTAAAACAATTGAAGAAAACTTTAGTGTAGATAACAAGAGGACAAGGAAATTTACACAAAGGGGAGAATCATTCTCCCCTTTTTTTTGCCTTTTTTTCTGATGCCATAGAACGACGATGGGTGCGGTAGGGCCTCCATTCCTTTTGGGCCTTATATTTTCCCTGGGAGTAGATATAGGGCCTGCCCTCCAGGTCTTGGAATGGACACTCTTTTTTTCGGCCTTGTTGGCCATTGAGGCAAGTCAGATCAATTTCGGCCTTGATGGAGTAGAGATTTTCAAACAGGCGCTTTTTTAAAGGGCCTTGGGGAGTTGTTCTATAGGCCGTCTCTAAAATCACAAAGGCCGTTTCCATTTCTCCGGTATCCGCTTTAAGTCTGGCGATAAGGCGGTGAATGAAGGGAGATCCTTGGGGATTGTGCTTAATTTTTTCCAGCAACTCAATTGCCCTGCGCTTGTTATTGAGCTGGTGATAGTAGTTAAAGGCCGCATAGAAATTGAGACGGTAATCCTCGGGAAAGTGCTTCAGGCCGAGTTCATAAATATCGGCCGCTCCTACCAGGTCATCTTTGATAATGGCCAAATAAATGCCACCCCAGACATAGGCATCGTAAAAAAAAGGGTCTAGGGAGACAATACTTTTAAGGCGCAAATACATCCAAGACTTTAAGTCCATTTTTTTGTATTTTTCCAAATCGGAAAAGAGCAGGGTTTCAATCCAAATAAGGGAACTTAGCAATCGGTATTGGCCAAAACTGGAAAAGCGAAGAAAATTTATATCAAAATTTATCGTTTCTTTTTGTTTACTCACATAAAGCGGGGGCCTTTTACTAGGTTGATAGAGAAGGTTAAAGGAATAAAGCAAAGTGATTAAAATAAAAGGGGTGATGATAGAAAATATCTTCGTTGAAGGAAAATTTTTGGGTAACATAATATTATATTAAGGCCTAAAATATTCTTATGTTGAGATTTGAAAATATTTCCAAAAATTTCCAATCCGATTTTTTGCTGAGGCCGACTCAGGTTTTAAATAATTTGAGCTTTGAAGTTCACCGCGGTTCTCTGTGTGGATTTCTAGGTGCTAACGGCGCTGGCAAAACTACGGCAATAAAAATTATTTTTAAATTTATCAGGCCTAATTTTGGCAAAATTATCTTCGATGAGAGTTTGGGAAAAGATTGGGACTCCATTCGCAAATCCATAGGATATTTCCCCGAAAGGCCTTATTTTTACCCGTACCTGTCGGCACGCCAATTTGCCCATTATATAGGTGGTATAGAAGGCCTTTCCAATAGGGTTATTGGAGAGAGGCTGAAAGATTTGAGCGAAAGATTTAATATCGCCCACGCCTTGGATGAGAAGGTTAAAAATTTTTCTAAAGGGATGTTACAACGATTGGGCCTCATCACTGCCATTATGCACCGGCCTCAAATTTTGATTTTGGATGAGCCGCTATCAGGCCTTGATCCGTACGGGCGTACAGAGTTTAAAAATATATTTAAAGAACTTAATACCAAGGGCACAACTTTGTTTTTTAGTAGCCATATTGTTTCTGATATTCAAGAAATTTGTGATAGCTTAGTCGTGATAGAAAAAGGGAAATTAATATTTAACGGAAAAACTAGAGAACTCATAGAAAAAAGTCTTGAGAGTGCCTTGGAGGTTAGAATTAGGGATTGTAATGGAGTCTTTGCAAACTTTCAAAGTAAGGCCAGCTTTAAAGTGGATCAAGATACTGTGTTTCAGATCGAGAAATCCGGCATTAATGAATTTTTAAGAAAATGTCTTAATAACAATGTCGAGATTCTTTCAATAAGGCCTTTGGAAAAAACACTCGAACAAATTATATATTCTCAAGAGAACAGAGTATGACTCATCTTAGGTCTATTTACATTGTTTTTTATTATACACTCATAGAGCATCTCATTAGCAAGGTTCTCTTGGGAAATATCTTTGTAGGAGGGGGCGTCCTTATAATTTCTTATATTGCTGCGGAATTTTCCTTTTCTTCGGCCTCTAGGATTGCTTTAGATTTTGGATTGGGTATGTTGAGCTTAACAACTTTGGGAATCTCCATTTTTATGGGTTCAAGACTTATTACTGGAGAAATTGAATGCCGTAATCTGTATATGATTTTGAGCAGGCCAGTGAGGCGATGGGCATTTCTATTGGGAAAATATTTGGGACTATTGGGCATTTTGGCAATTAACACGGCCCTATTGAGTTTTTGGTGCTTGTCCATCTTTCTTTTTTTAGGTGGGCAACTTTCTTATCTTATTCTCTGGTCTATATTGTTTATTTTTATTGAAGGGGCCTTGATTTTGACAATTGTCGTATTTTTTTCTCTCATTGTGGGCAATATTTTGGCCATTATGTCGTCAATATCTATTTTATTAGTAGGGCATTATATTGAATTTGCTAAAGAAGCAAGCCTGACCAAACATGCGCAATGGTTCTACAAAATCATAGATTTTTATTCTCGCTATTTGCCCAATTTCACGAAATTTAATATCAAAAGATTTGTTTTATATGAAGGACATTTGGAAAACTCTTTTCTCTATTCAAGTCTTTTATATGGAATTTTATATTGTGCCTTTTTTATTTTTCTCAGTTGTTTAATTTTTAATAAGAAAGAATTAGTTTGAACAGATTTGCTTTTTTATCTATTTTTTCTTTTACTTTGGGTTTGATCATAGGAAGTTTTTTAAATGCTGTTATCTACAGAGTGCCTAGGAAAATACCTATTGGGTTGCCCAGGTCGAGATGCCTCCAATGTGCTAAAGTCATTTTTTGGTATGAGAATATCCCACTTATTAGTTGGATTTTTTTGAAAGGGAAATGCTCTGGTTGCGGTGTAAGGATTTCTTTAAGGTATCCCTTAATTGAATTATTATCGGGAATATTTTTTTTGGCCTTTGTACAAAAAAGTTTTGTTTTTGATGACCTCACAACATCAATTTATTATTCTTTAGTGTTTGGAATTTTTGTTTGCATATTTTTTATAGATATTGATTTTCAGATAATACCGGATTCAATGAATCTTGCTTTGGCCATTTTATTTTTTATTTTTAACATGAGTTCCCTGCCTTGGGAAAAAATGGTTATGGGTGCAGGCACAGGATTTTTGTTACCCTTTTTAGTGACTTGGGGATTCTACCAAATTAAGGGAAAAATTGGACTAGGAGGAGGAGATATAAAATTATATACCGCCTTGGGAATAGTTCTTGGGCCTCTGGGTGTCATACAAAATATATTTTTAAGTTGCTTTTTGGGGGCAGTAGTGGGAATTTCTCTTATTGGGTTTAAAATAATTGACAAAGATCATCCAATTCCTTTTGGCCCTTTTATCATTACTGTAGCGAGCTTCCAAATTTTTGTACCGGAACATTTTTTTAAATATTGGTCTTATTTATTTTCTTATTGAAGTCTTAAAAGGCCTAAAAGAGTCAAATTCTTGAATCTAACCATTGACTAGCGATATAATTGACTTAGGTTACAATTAGTTTCTTGCGTTTGGGAAAAAATGGTGTTTAAAAATGTTCGATAAATTTCAGCAGCTTACAAACATTGCTTCTGGCCTTTTTAACTCAGATAGCAACGCCATTGTAGCTTTAGATATTGGCCTAAGCGCTGTTAAAGTGGCAGAGGTTAAGCAAAAAAATCGTTCCAAGTTTACTTTATTGAGCTATGCTTCGATTCCATTGCCAGAAGGGGCGATTATTGAAGATGAAATTCAAAGGCCCGAAGAAATCATTGATGCTATAAAGAAAGCGGTGAAGAAGGCCCATATTAGCGCAGTCAATTGTTGTTTTGGCCTTTCTGGGCCAAATACATTTGTTAGAAAGCTCGCTCTTGCGGGAGGCTCTGAAGAAGAAATTGAAGATCAAGTCATGTGGGAATCAGAGCAATATCTTCCTTTTGAAAGTGATGGTGCCAGTATCGATTTTCATGTTGTTGGAGAGAATGAAGGTGGAGGTGTCGATGTTATTGTTGCTGCTGGCAAAGGTGAAGTTATAGGCAACTTTAAAAATATTATCGAACAAAGTGGACTTAAAGCAAAAATAATAGATTTAAATGTTTTAGCTGTTACCAATGTTTTTGAATTAGTTATGAAAGATAGATTAAAAGAGCCTTCCCAATCTTTTCTTATACTGGATATTGGAGCACAGAAGACATTTTTTATAATTTACAAAAATTATATGGTTGTATTTGCTAAGGAAATTAATATGGGAGGTGTTAATATCACTGAGGAAATTCAAAGACGAATGGGGATTAATTATTATGAGGCAGAGGATCTAAAAATAACTGGTGATGAAAATGGGAATCTTCCAGAAGAAATTTTAGAAATAATAGATGAAATTGTAGTTCTATTTTTTTCAGAAGTAAAGAAAACGCTTGATTTTTATATTAATTCCACTTCGGATGAATCTCTTGCGGGATGCTGTGTGACAGGAGGGGGAGGACTCATGCCGGGAGTTCTTGAAGGATTAGAAGCACTTGTTGGTGTTGATGTGTCTGTACTCAATCCTTTCGATAAAATTGAATACAACAAGAAAAATTTTTCTGAAAAAGAAATTTCCGATATTGTTTATAAAGGGGCCAGCGCTATAGGCTTGGCCATGAGAGTGCCTTAAAAATGATTGAAATTAATTTAGTTGCCAAAAAAGAAACATATAAACTTCCTACCGTATTGGGCATAGAGCTTTCGGATGTCCCTTGGGTGAAATTGATTATTTCCTACTTTTTATATGCGCACATTCCTGGCTATGTAGAAGGATTTTTTACACAAGAGCGTGAAATTTTAGAAAATGAAGTGAAAGTTTTAGGCAATGCTAATAGAAAACTGGCATCTAAACTCAAGCAACATAAAAATGTTAAGTTGTTATTGGATGCTTTTGGAAGACAAATAAAAACTCTTAAAGATAAATCCAAATATGTTGATACAATAGTCAAAGAAAGAACAAATCCTCATGTCGTTTTGAGAGAAATAGCGAGATCGATTCCTGAAGATATTTGGATTGATGAACTCGTCATTGGAGATAAAAAAGACATTACAATAGATGGTGGAGGGAATAGCTATAAGGCCATAGGCGATTTTATTAAAGAGGCAAATAAATCTCCATTTTTTAAAAGCGGCCTTCAATTAAAAGAAACAAAAACAAAAAAAGAATCTCTACAAGGTGTAGAAATTAGAATCGAATCTTTTAGAATAACAGGTTTTGTTGACATTCCCGAACTTTTTAAATAGATGATTTTATGTTATCAAAACTAATGAAAAATGTATGGATAGTTTTCATAGTTCTCATAGGGTTAGATGTTTTCCAAAAATGGGAGGCCCATAACGAACAAATAGTGATACTTAAAGACCAAATACCTACTTTGGAAAACAAAAAAAAGCGTTTAATAAAGAAACAAAAAGAGATTCAAAAATATCTAAAAGATGTTGAAGAGGCCAAAAAGCAGATTAATCTCGTAGCTGAGGAAGTCGAAAAAATAAGCCGTCAATTGCCAGATAATATAGATGATACGAAAAATCTTGCGTCGTTGAGTCAGGTGGCCCAGGGTTTAAATATCAGAAATATATTTTTAGAACCACTCAGTGAAGAAAACAAAGGATTTTTCGTATCAAAAAAGTATAAATTATCTGGAGAAGGCACCTATCTTCAATTCTTAATTTTTATGGAAAAAATTTCCTCTAACGAAAAGTTATTAAATGTTAGAAATTTTAAATTTATCCGTTCTGAACAAGGTCAAAGGGGACGATTCCAGTCTATTAAGGCCGAAATTTTTGTAGAGGCCTATCGTTACAATGGCGAATATAAGGAAGATCGTGGAATTGAAAAAATTAAACAGCAAATTGAAGAAGATCAAAACAGAAAACCTAGCAAATCAAAAGATAAAACAAAGAAAAAGGCCTAGATAATGAAAAAATGGAACGCACTTTTATTTTTTGTTTTGTGGAAATGTGCCTTTGGCCAGGAATCTTCAATAACAGAAACTAAAGAAGTGGTATCCAATCAATCTCCCCAATCAAAATTTTTTGAAAATGCAGGTGGCAGTGTCGAGGAACTTCTCAAGATGAGAGATCCTTTTAAAAGAAAAAAGATAAGGGCAAAAAAAACAAGTGAATCAAAAGGGTTTTTTCTCAAGAATAATAGTTATTCTAACCTTCCTGTTTTGGGTAAGGTTCCGTTGGAGCAAATTAGGATTACGGGCATATTTTTAGGGAAGCACAGGCGTGCTATTGCTCGAATTGCGCAAGGCGATACGCTCGGCAAAAATACCTATATTCTCAAAGAGGGAATGAAACTTGGTGAGCACGAGTCCGAAATTAAGGCCATTCTCCCTGGGGGGGTTGTTTTGGCCGAAAAAATTGTCAATGTTTATGGCCAAGAAGAATATATTGAAACTGTGCTTCCTATGTCAAATTAAATTAGTTGGTAATTACTCACACCTAATGGAGCAACGCTTGCCTCTGATTAGTGTTATAATGAAATTGAATCGTTAATTTTGATAATTTAAATACGAAAAGTATTATGAAAAAAGGATTTTTTCGCTTTCTTGCCTCTACGGCCATATTGTATTTGCAATTTCTTGCCTCTCTTTTTGGCCAAGAAACTATTGAACTAAAATCTATCAATTTTCGTCAAAAGGGAGATATTAGCCAACTTGAAATGGTTTTTGACAGAGATGGAGTTGATGCAGAGAAATTTCATCTCTCTGATGCTAAACAAGTAATCGTAGATTTAAAAAGAGTCTCTGCTGATCAAAGAGTTATACGCGCCTTTGATACTTCAGAGTTTTCTGGTTCAGTTGTATTTGTCTCAGCTTATAAAAAACCGGACAGGCCTTCTGATCTTAGAGTTACTCTGCAATTGAGAGATAATGTTAGAACACTTTTAAAACGCCAACCCAGAAGAGTTATTTTAGAAATTGAGAATCGTTTTGGGGTTTTTGGCCAACAAGAAATC
Organism: Bacteriovoracaceae bacterium; assembly: GCA_965243145.1. Taxonomy (GTDB): domain Bacteria; phylum Bdellovibrionota; class Bacteriovoracia; order Bacteriovoracales; family Bacteriovoracaceae; genus CBDBLK01. The sequence goes on along the minus strand of CBDEUB010000002.1, from coordinate 1,637,315 downwards.
GTCGATAATGAAACGGTTATTATTGAAAAAGGCAGTGATAGAACTCATATTCCCAAATCGGATTCATTAGAGGATATTTTAGAAAACCTTACATTGTCAGGTAGAAAAAAATATGTTGGGAAAAAGATTTCTTTAGATATCAAAGAAGTGTTTGTTGCCGATATATTAAGAATGCTTGCGGAGGCATCTGGTTTTAACATTATTCTAACAGAAGAAGTGCAGAAACTTCCTCCATTAACACTAAATTTAACAAATATTCCTTGGGATCAGGCCCTTGATAATATTTTGAACTTAAATAAATTAGTTGCAAAAAAAAATGGAATTATATTAACAGTTCAATCCCTTGAAAGTGCCATGAAAGAAGAAGAAAGGAAGGCCGCAGTTAGGAAATTGGCCGAACAAGAAGAGATATTATTAACAAAAGTATTTCCTATTAGCTATGCCGAAACGAAAAATTTAACGGGTATATTGGGAAAATATTTAACTAAAAATAGGGGTGCCATATCAGAAGATGTTAGAACTAATTCTTTAATTATTAAGGATACTTCTATCGTCCTTGAAAAAATAAGGAAGATTATTGAAGTTTTAGACACTCAGACACCACAAGTTCTCATTGAATCCAAAATTGTTGAAGTGAGTGAATCCCACTCAAAAGAAATCGGGCTTAGTAACGGAATTGAATTTGGTTATGACCCTATTGGGAGAGTTTCCCAGGAAGTTGCCGATGTTGGTTCTCCTGCTAGAGGAGTTGATGGAGGGCCTGGATTTAAATTTAGTTCAGCGGGTGCCTTGGCGGATGGTACACGCAATTTTTTTGGTTTGACCATTGGCCAATTTGGTCGTTTAACCAATTTTGCTTTCAATTTACAACTTCTTGAAAGCGAATCTAAGGCCAAAATCATATCTAGCCCCAAAGTCGTCACTCAAAATAAAAAGAAAGCGACTTTGAGATCGACAAAAACAGATGCATATACTAAGAGCACAGGTACGGGAGAAGAAAGAGAAACGAGTTTTGAAGAAGTACAGGCTAGTATTGTACTGGAAGTCACTCCACAAGTGACTAACGAAGGGTCTATTGTCTTAGAAATAAGTTTAAACAAAGAAGATTTTGGCGATCGTGTTTTAGAAGTAGGGCCACCAAGAAAAACAGGAAGCAATGTACAAACTAGCGTTTTAGTTGAAAACGGCGGGACAATTGTTCTGGGTGGATTGTATGAGAGCAGAATATCAGATCAACATTCAGGGATCCCTTTTTTAAAAGATGTCCCTCTGATTGGATGGCTTTTTAGAACTCCCTACGCTCCCGAAAGCGATAAAAGAGAGATCATTATTTTTATTACTCCTCGAATAGTCAACCAAGAAGAGGCCGGGCTTATAGATAGGGGGTAGTCTTGATTAGTGACGATTCTCTTTCTCCTCTCATTGTCAAATATGCAGATATTTTGGAAAAAAACCCCAAATCACAGGCCTTTGCTCCTTTGGCAGACCTTTATAGAAAAATTGGATTAATTGATAAAGCTTTAGAAATTTTGAAAAAAGGCATTTGTCATCATCCTAACTGTTTAACTGGGTACTTGAATTTGGCCGCTTGTTATATTGATAAAGGCCAAAACCATTTGGCCTATACGACTCTTCGTTCGATGGTGAAAAACTACAGAGATAATCTTAAACTTCAGAAACTTTTTGCGAAAAGTTGCTTCAATTTGAATTTTCTTCAGGAGGCCTTGGAAACTTATAGACATATTTTATTTTTAAATCCAAAGGATCAGGAATCCTTAGACACGATTAAGAATTTAGAAAAGAAATTAGGCAATGTTCAGAGAAATCGAAATGATGGGCCAAAAAATTCTATCCAATTTGATTTGTCCAGTTTAAATTTAGATCCTTTATCTAGTGAAGAAAATTTTGAAGAATGGGTCAAGGTGAATTGGGGGGATCAAGAAGAATTAACCACAGAAAAAAGGCCTTGCAGTAATTTTTCTGGCCTGGATGGTTTAAGGCCAATTTCTGCGCCGGTGGCCACATACACTTTAGTAGAACTTTATATTCGACAAGGGTATTTATTCAAGGCCAAGCAGGCCTTGGAAAAGATGTTAAGACTTCATGGAGAAAATAAAAAATTACTTGCTAAAAAATGTGAAATAGAATTTCTTTTAAAACAGCAAAATATAGCTTTTTCTCCAGGGCCAGAAGAAAAAGGCCATCAAAATCTTTCTTGTCTTATTGAAGAGGTTAAATCTAAGGAATTGGGTTCGGGCGTGAGTAAGACAAAATTTCTTCTTGGGCGCTTTAATGATGCTATACAAAAAAAGGCCAAAGAAAGAGGTTTGCATCCGCAATCTGGGCCATAATGTACTGCTGATCAAGGAACTTGGCCTTTTTTAGGCCTTCTCTAATGCCTTGGCTTTACATGATTTTTAAAAATTGATAGCTTGAGTCACTGCAATACGCGGGTGTTTTATGCTTAAACCTAAAAAAATTTTGGTTCTTAATGGCCCTAATCTCAATTTGTTGGGCCAAAGAGAAACTGAAATTTACGGGACTGAAACCCTTGATGAAATTCAGGAGTTTGTTCGTTCTCGATTGAAGAGGCCATATCCTAAATGGGAGTGGTTTCAATCTAATAGTGAAGCTGATTTAATTGAGAAAATTCATGCTGCCACTCACGAATCTTGGAGTGGCCTTGTTTTTAATCCAGGTGCTTTAGCGCACACAAGTATAGCGTTGCTCGATGCGCTTAAGGCCTATTCTGGTTTCAAGATTGAAGTTCATCTTTCAAATACTCATGCGCGGGAAGAATTTAGAAGAATCAAATTGACTGCTTGTGGTGTTGACGGAGTCATCGAGGGCCTAGGTAAAAATTCATACTTGTATGCTATTAAAGAAATTGTGGAAACTTAAACTGGGAGGAAAAACTGGAAACGACAGAATTGAGGAAAGGGGCAAAAGTCGAATTGGATGGAAAACCCTTTATAATTGTAAAATCTGATTTTACCAATCCTGGGAAAGGTTCTGCGTTTGTCAAAGTTAAACTAAAAAATTTGGAAACCGGAGCAATCATTGATCGAACTTATAAATCGGGAGTTCCCACAGGCCTTTTAAGGCCGGATTTGGAGGAACACAAAGTTGAATATATGTATAGCGATCAAGATGGATTTAACTTTATGGATCAAAGTACTTATGAAACAATCCATGTTAATCGTGAAAAAATTGGTGATGATAAAAATTGGATGCAAGAAGGGATTAAATTAAAACTTCTTTGTTTTAAGGGAAATCCTATTTCTGTTGAATTACCTAATTTCGTTGAATTAAAGGTTGTACAAACAGACCCGGAATTAAGAGGAGATACTGTGCAAGGCGGAAGTAAAAAAGCGGTTCTTGAAACTGGCGCACAAGTCAATGTGCCTCTTTTTTTGAAAGAAGGAGAGACTGTTAGAGTAGATACTCGAACAGGAGCTTATATTGAGAGAGTTAATAAATAGTGAGGTTTTATGAATCTTAAAAAAATAAAAGAGTTAATTCAATTAGTTAAGGAAGAAGGAGTCGCTGAGTTAAGGATAGAAAATGAGAGCGAGAAATATTGTATTAAAATGCCTTATGGTGTTTCTTTATCTCAAAATGATTCTATTCAGATGCAAAATTCTTCGCTTGAAGGCGTCCAATCAAATGTCGAATTGAGTGAATTAGTGGAAATTAAATCTCCTTTCGTTGGAACTTTTTATCGTTCCAGTTCTCCAGAAAGTGATGCTTATGTTTCTCCTGGGCAAAAAATTTCTTCAGGGCAGGTACTTTGTATTATAGAGGCCATGAAAATTATGAACGAGATTGAAAGTGAAGTATCGGGTGAAATCGTGGAAATTTGTGTAGGAAATGAGACTTATGTTGAATATGGCCAAACCTTGTTTAAGGTTCGTCAATTATAGCACTTATACTTTTTAAAAAGGCCATATACCTATGAAGTTTAATAAAATTTTAATAGCCAATAGAGGTGAAATATCAGTAAGGATTCTTAGAACTTGTAAAGAATTGGGAATAGAAACGGTTAGCGTGCACTCAAGCGCAGATGAAAACAGTCTACATGTAAAATGTGCTGATGAATCAGTTTGTATCGGCCCAGAAAAACCTGCTCTTAGTTACCTCAACATTCCTTCTATATTATCAGCAGCAGAGATTACGGGTGCACAAGCTATACATCCTGGTTTTGGATTTTTGTCTGAAAATAAGGAATTTGCGAATATGTGTAAAAAATGGGAGATAGAGTTTATAGGCCCTAATGTAGAATGCATTGAAAAACTTGGCAATAAAATTTTATCTAAAGAAATTGCAGAGGCCGCAGGCCTACCTGTCCTCAAATCCATTAAAATTGATGAGCTAAGTAAAGAAACAATCTTGGAAGAAGTAAAAAAAATAGGCCTTCCTGTTCTCATTAAGGCCTCTGCTGGTGGCGGTGGAAGAGGAATGAAAAAAATTGATAAGATTGAAGATTTGTTTCCTAGTATTCAGAAACTCAAGGCCGAGGCCATGGCGGGTTTTGGATGTGATACTTTATTTATAGAAAAATTTATTACTGACCCCCGTCATGTCGAAGTTCAAATTTTGGCGGATAAACATGGAAATGTTATTCATTTGGGGGAGCGGGATTGTACTATTCAAAGGCGTTTTCAAAAAATTATTGAAGAATCGCCTTGCCCTATTTTAACAGAGAGTAAGCGCAAGGCCATTTGTGAGTCTGCTATTGCTTTAGCTGAGTATGTAAATTATGACTCTGTTGGTACTGTTGAATATCTTTATGATCAAAGTGAAGAAAAATTTTATTTTATGGAGATGAATACTCGGATACAAGTTGAGCATCCTGTTACGGAACAGAGAACTGGCATAGATTTAGTGGCCAAACAAATTCATTCAGCACAAGGGGACAAATTGTCTATCAAGCAAGACGATGTAAGTTTTTTTGGCCATTCTGTAGAATGTCGTATTAATGCGGAAGATTCAAAAACAAGTATCCCCTGTCCTGGTACAATTCTTCACTACCACAGGCCGGCCGGAATTGGGATTAGGGTTGATGACTTTATCTATTCTGGCTACAAAGTCCCTCCCTTTTATGATTCCATGATTGCTAAAATTATTGCCTGGGCCCCAAAAAGAGAGGGGGCCTTAAATCGTATATATAGAGCATTGGATGAAATGGTTATAGAAGGTATTAAGACAAATAAAGGTCTGCATATGGAAATTATTCAAGATGAAGATTTTAGAGGAAATAATTACTCTACTAACTTTCTCAATTTTAAAATACAGTAAAATTAAAGTCTGTTAAGTATTTAAAAATATTGGAAAAATGGCCTTATAAAGAAGGTTAAAAGATTGTGGAAAATCTTAGATTGGCCCAAATTGAGTTTAAAAAATTAAACTTCTATAGGTCGTTAGAGTATTATATTGAATCACTAAATGCAGGGCCTTTAAATTCAAAAGAGAAGATACTTTGTTGCCAGAAAATACTTTTAATTTCAAAAAAGATCAAACAGAAGATACCGGATCAACTTCTAAAAAAAATTGGCAAAATTTATTTACAGAAAAAATTACTTAAAGAAGCAGTTGAAGTCTTTGAATTACTGATCGCTCAAAGCAACAACTCTGAAAACTTTGAGTTAATTTGTTCAACTCTAATATCTCTAGGAGAACTGACAAAGGCCAAGAGATTTGTTCTTGAATTTTTATATTTTTTGTTGGAAAAAAAATTGGCCATGAAAGGGTTGAATATTTTGGAATCATTTTCTTCAGGTATTTTTAATAAAGATGATTATTTATCTAAAAAAATTTATTTTTCTTTTTTTAAATGCGATGTAAACGAACTATCCAATATTTGTTTAGAATTAGATTTTCAAGATCAAAAAGTAAGGATCAAGCATTTAAAATCTCTACTTGAAGTTTTAGATAGATTAGATCAAATTTGGATGAATCACATATCTTTAGTAGAGAATATTTTAGAGCTCCTTCTCAAAAATACAACTCTAAACGATTTTTCTCTAAAAAGAGAAAAGGTAATTTTAATAAAAATAGCACGGAGTTCTTTTGTCAACGAAAAATTAAGGCCAAAAGCTATTGAACTGGTAAAACTTTACGCCAGTTCTTTTGAGCGAAATCAATTGGCCCGTTTAGTTGATTATTTAATTGGTAGCGAAGATAATTTTAAACTTAATCAAAGCGGAATTCTGGATGCTGATGACTATAAATTAAAGCACGATCAAGAGGGAAAAGAGGAAAATAATGAAAAGATCTCTTTAATTAGAGATATAAAATTTCTTCTTAGCATAAAACGGCCTGATAAGGCATATAAATTGGCATTAAAACTGCAGGAGATTGATCCTCACAATTCTATTTTGAAAACTATATTTAATGAAACTTTGGATAACGCTAGAGAGAATAAAGAATATGGTTTTAATTACCAATTTAGATCAACGCATCTTCATAAATCAAAAAATGAATCTATTTTGGAGAGAAATGAAAGGATTATTAAAAAAATTATTTTGACCATGCCTGTAGATACTCTTGAAAAATATTGTTCAGATTTCGTTTTTGCTCTCAATAGCTTGAATTTTTACAATGTTGCGATAGAACTTTTACATTATTTAGAAAGAAAAAATTGCGATAAAAGGAGATGTTTAAAGCATCAGTATTTGTTAGTAGAAACTCTCTTTATGGCCGGGAAAATGTATGATGCATTAGATGTGATTGATAAGGCTATTCAAGAAAGCATTATTTTAAAGGATGACAACTTGGAATTTATTTATCTTAAAGGCGAAATATTTATTAGTATTGGGTTGAAAAAAAATGCGTTGGAAATTTTCAGGTTTATAGAAAAATTGGATACTGGGTTTAGATTTACTAAAGAGAGGATTAAACAGCTTGAAAAGCATAAATAAAAGGGTGCTTATATTCATTTTATCTACACTAATTCCCACAGTAGTGTTATGGAATTTAATTCAAACTCAAACTTTCGCAGAATTTGTATCTTTGCGTATCAAAAATACTTTATATGATAGATTTGGATTAGAAGTAAATTTTGAAAGATTTGAATTAGGTATAATCTCTCTTAGTACGGCACTTAAAGATATAACTATAGTAAACTCTAAAAACAACAAAATTATGCTAGAGGCCGAGAAATTAGAATTTCGTTTTGATTTTCTTGATCTTTTTTCCAAAGAAGTAACAATAGGGGAAATATTTTTTGGAGACGCATCGGTTTATATTCCTTCAAAAGTTTTAAAATCTAAAAATGATGGGGATGAAGTTGTTGATTATTTTGAATTGATTAGAACGAATTTGGGTGATATATTTCCGTTAAAATTTAAAGCCTTGGCCTTTAAAAATATTAATTTTATTTCTCATTACGGGAGATATTTTGCTTACCAAGCAAGAATAGAAATTCACAGAGACTCAATAATGATGGCCGGGTCTGTTGAGCACATTCAAGGAATAAAAAAAATAAATCCTTTATTGCCTAAAATAGACATTTGCTCTTTTGAAATTGAGATAACAAAAAATATTTTAAAAATAAACTCGTTTCTTTTAGAAGAAAAATTAAACAGAGTTGATATTAAAGGTGAAATAAAAATATCCAAAGATGCATTAGCTAATTTAAATATCAATTTTCAAGGAGAAGTTGATTTTTTTAAGGAATCCTTTGACAGTTTATTAGAAGTAGATATTGGAGAATTAGAAGGATTCGTAGAGTTAAAAACTTCTGTGCAAGGAAATTTAAAAAACCCTGAAATGAAAGTTTTGCTTAATTCTTACGACTTTAAATCAAAATTTGCCAAATTTGATAAACTTGAAACGAAAATAAAAATTAGAGATTATAAGATAATCATTTCTGATTTAAAAATTTTTGCTTCACAAGGATCGGTAACTCTTGTTGGCCCATTGAATTTTGCGGACATTAAGTATAAAAGATTTTCTTTTAAAAAAATTAGGGCCTATATGGAAGAAGTCAATTTTAGTGATATCGTTTATTTTCTTAAAGATAAACTTGATAATTTGAAATTTAGGATTAATGGTTATGTTGATATGAATTTTTATGAAAATTCTTTAGATATGGTTTTTGATAATGAATTAGAAATAAAGAAAATGGTTTTAAATGAAGATGGAAAAACTAAAAAAGTAATTATAGCAAATGATTATATTCAAACTTTCGATTCAGCAGGAGTTGAGGTATTTTATGATGGATTGGTAAATTTAAAATTGCCTTTAAAATTTGGCTCTAGTTTTATTGACATTGATGGTTTTATTGATGAAAAAGGAATTAAATTTTTGATAAAGGATTCATTAATTGATTTTCAGGAATTTGGGCCTATTTCAGATTTTGCGTTAGGTGGAAGAGGAAAAATTAAAGGTGATATATCAGGCCTTTGGGAAAATATAGTATTTGATCTCAATGCAGATGTAGAAAAATTGTCATTTTTGAATATGAATTTTGGTGAATCCAGTGGACGCGTTAAATTCATTCTAGAAGATAAGATGATTGAACTGCATAAAATAGCAGGTTCTTATAATCAACTTGTTTATGGCGCGCAGGGGAAAGTATTTTTTGAAGGTAAAAATAATTTAGCTATAGATTTCAATATAGAAGAAGGACAACTCAGAGATTTGAAAGAAATGATTCCTGATTTGGTTGTAGATATTAAAGATTATTTGAAATTTTTTGAGTTTGGATTTCAATCGAAATTTCATATCAGTGGAGGATTTCAAAAAGAAAATTTAAGAATTAAAGGTGAGGTCAACGGAGAAGACATTTTCATTGTGAAAGAAGGATTTGATAAAATTTTAATATCTTTTATATATGAATCAGAAAAAATATTGCTTGAAAAAATAAATTTTCAAAAATTGAATAGTTTGATAACAGGGAACCTCTCTTATTCTATACCTACCAATAAATTTATCTATAATTTTGAAGTTTCCAATTTCGATTTAGAAGACATTGAGTTATATAAGCTATTTAACTTCGGATATGGAGGAAATATCTTTGGCAAATTTCAAGGAAAAAATGATGGGAAGGGGTTTTCATCGGAAAGTCGAATACAAATATTAAATGGCCATATAAATGATAAAAATATAGATGATTCTTTTATAGAAGTTAAACAAAATGGATTTGATTTATTTGCTAATGCTCAATTTATGGGAGACAGTTTAAAATTTAGTTCTTATATTAATTTAGATTCGAGTAAAAAAGGAAAAAAATCTCATATAGAAGGGTGGATTAATATAATTGATTTAAGAGTTTTATTAGGCATAATTTCCAAACATAATATTGAAGATGAAAATTTATCTGGAGGTGCAAAATTACATTTTACTTCAAATTTTTATTCCAATAATTGGAATGCTTTAGACCTTAATGTGGATTTTGAGAATTTATTTTTAAATAGAAAGAAAATATTTTTTTCTTTAAATGAACCTCAAAAAATAATTGTAAAAAACGGAATAATTGAGGACTGGGATATAAAAATTAATGGAAAAGGATTAAATTTTGAAACTTCTGGGGCGGGAGACCTGAAAAATGATTTTTATATAAATTCTAAATTTGAATTAGATGGTAGCTTTGTTGAAATTTTAAGTGAAAGTATAAATAATGTTTCGGGTTTTTTAAAGGGTTTTTCTCGCATTGTTGGAAAAAAAGGAAAAGTAAACCACATTGTCGAATTAAAACCCCCAAAAGGATTGTCTTTTGGAATTAAAAATATTCCAAATATGTTTCAAAATACTAAATTTAAAATGGTTTTGACTAATGGTAATATTCTTTTGAAAGATATTAATTCTAATTATGCTGGTGGAAGTATTCAAGGTAGAGGACGATTTGTCTTTAAAGCACCATTTCCTGAAATTAATGCTCAGTTTAAAATGAATCAAGTGAGATTATCTCATCTTGATAAATCTAATTTTATTCTTAATGGTAATATCAATTTACAGGGAAATCAATTGCCTTATTCTTTAAATGGGGAAGTTAATATTGTACATGGTGAAATTGGGAATGAATTTAAGGAACTTGCTTCTAATATTGCAAAAAGCAGTGATTACCAGCGTTTTCTTCCATCGATATCTTTAGGCCCAAATATTAATTCTGTAGAAAGCAATTTAAAATTAAGAGTTTTAAAACCAATTTTTATTAAAAATAGTATATCAGAAATTTATTTAAGTGGAGAAGGCCGAGTTTTTGGTATCTTAGATAATCTTGATTATGAAGGAGAATTTAAAATCGTTGGTAAAGAAAATAAATTTTCTTTTCGAGGACACGACTTTGAACTTAGTGAAGGAAGAATAGAATTTAACGATGAAGAGGGGCAAAAGGCATCTGAGATACAATTTATAGGACATAGCAAAATAAATGAATATGATGTTTCTATAGAGATAGGTGGCCCAATAGACAATTTAAATATTAATACAAAATCTTCTCCAGTGCTGTCTCAAAAAGATATTCTGGGCCTTCTCACTTTGGGCCTTACTTCTAATACTTCAAGAGATTTAGATGAAAAAGAAAGAGAATCTTTAGCTACATTGAGTATAGGTGGTCTGGTTATGGATCAGCTAGGAATAAATCAAAACTTGAGTGAAGGTCTAGGACTGCGTTTGCAGGTAACTTCTGAATTTGAAGAGGAAAACAATTTATTAGGTAGGGACTCTGAAGACTCGTTGACATCTACAAATCGAGTTAAATCATCAACTAGAATTCAAGTTAGGAAGAAAGTGAATGAGGAAATTGATCTCTCTATGAGTAGTGGACTTGGAAGCACTGGCCAAAATAGGCAAGAAATGGCCTTAGATGTTAAAATACAAGAAGACTTTTCATTAAAAGGAGTTTATGAAATTCAATCTACAGATGATTTAGATAATAAAAATATAGAATCTTTTGGCATTGATTTTATTAAAAAATTTAAGTTTTGAAACTATTAGTACTCATAGCGCCTATATTGTACTGCCAATTAGTATCGGCCTCTTCGATTGAGGAAATTTGTTTAAATGAAAAATGTGAAGAAGTTAGAGGTGAATCTATAAATGGATTTTTAGAATTAAAAACTGATAAAGAGAGAATTAAATTTTTAGAGTCATTTGCTTTGCGCTCAGGATTGTCAAAATTTAAAATTTTAAAAAGCATCCAAGAAAATAATACGGTCTACAAATTGGCCATGACGAAAGAAAATAAATACAAAATAGTTAATTTAAAAGTGAAAAATGATTTTGAAATTGAAGGTGTAAGAAATTTATTAAATATAGAAGCAGGTGATCCTATTGATTTAAACTATTTGAATCAAAATCTTTTGAATATTAGAGAATTTATGCGTAAACAAGGTTGTATCGGTGTCAAAACTTTGTACTACTTTGATGGATACAATAATAACTTGAGAATCAATGTTAATGTCGAATATGAAAATATAATCAAAATTAGTGATGTTGTATTTAAAGGAAATAACAATTTGCCTCGAAGTATTGCAGATCAATTTTTGGCCTACAAAGGGAATAATTTTAATGAGGATGACATTAATATCCAACTTGAGAGGACAAAACAATATCTTTTTTCAAGAGGCTTTTATCAATCAAAAGTTATATTAGAATTTAAAACAGGAAATGATCTAAACTCTAAGGTCATTGTTTTAAATGTTGATTTAGGAAGAAAATTAAATTTTAGTTTTAAAGGTAATAAATCCATTTCTAAATATCAAATTTTAAGAGAATTAAGAAATTCAATACACAAGAATGACAAGAGAGTTGATCGAGAAATTTTAGAAAGCATTATTATAAAGATATATGAAGAAAGAGGTTTTTACAGAAGTGAAGTTTTTATAACTGAAAGAAAAGGGGTTTATAAGAATGGGCCTGAATTTTTAAATTTTTATATCAACATTAAAGAAGGTAATAAGTTAAAAATTGTGGAATTGGAATTTAAAGGAATATCTGAAGTGCACCGTAAGAACTTAAAAAATTTATTTTATCAAAACGCAACACCGTTAATTTTAAGTAATTATTTGGATCGAACTTATGTGGATGAGTTTAAAAATGATATTAAAAATTACCTTTTAGAAGATGGATATATTGCACCTATAATTAATGTCTCTACAACTTCAATGAGATTGAGTAAACAAGGATTGAAAATTTCTTACGATATTAGACCTAAGTGGCAATGCATAGTTGATGATATTAAACTTATTAATGTCAATACAGAATTATCGCTTTTGATATTAAAAGGAATGAAAAATTCTGTTGGTAAACCGCTAAATGTTGTTAATATTGAAAGCGATTTAATTTATGCTTTGAATATTATTCAAAGAGAAGGATACTTTTTCGCAAAAATAAAAAACTTCTCTCAAAAAAATATTGTTAGATACAAGGCGGGTTATAAAAAGGCCGATATTGTAATTGAATTTGATTTAAAGGATAAAATAATATTTAATTCATTAATTATAAGTGGGAATAAAAAAACTCAAAATAGTGTTATTGAGAGAGAAAATCGGTTTCAAAAAGGAGATATTGTTACTCCTGAAAAATTGAACGAATTGGAAGAACGCATAATATCTCTCGATATTTTCTCTGATGTTAAAATTATTCCTAGAAAAGTAGAAAATACTTTTCTATCTAAAGGTATTAGTAAAGTAGATTTGTTCATTGAGGTTAAAGAAGAGAGTTTTGGAATTGGTGAACTTGCTCCTGGTTTTAGAACAGATTTGGGTGTAAAAGTTTCTTTCGATATAGCTTATAAGAATGTATGGGGGCAAAACCATTCAATTTCTTTAAAGAATCAAATTAACCGGAGATTTTCTTTAAGCGAATTAGATAGTAGAAGGAGAAATCTAAACCATCATAGAATTGAAGGACTTATGCGTTTGAGATACAATTGGCCATATTTAACTCGTTTTTTTGATGGAAGTATGAACCTTTCTTTTCAGAGAAGAAGATTTTCAAGTTTTGATGCTGATGTTTGGCAAATTTCTCCTGAAATCAATAAAAAATTTACAAGTTTTTTTACAAGTTCTTTGGCATATCGTTTTGAGCGTATCCGTCAATTTGATGCTACAGAAATTAAGGATCAAGAAACCTTTAAAATTGGAGGAATTGTACCTTCCCTACAACTTGATTTTAGAGATGACCCTATTGTTCCTCGTTCAGGTGCTTTTTTTAGCTTGAGTTGGGAATTTGCTAATCCCTTTTTTTTATCAAAGAGTGATGAAAAATCGGAAATCAATTTTTCCAAGATTGTTTCTCGTAATCGCTTTTATTATCCCTTGCTCGATAAGATATTAGTTTTGGCCCTTTCTGCTAATGGAGGGTACCAAATTAACTATGCAGATAGGGCCATATTAGATGATTCTGGCCGGCCTGAAACAAATAGTGATGGTGGCCTAAAAACTGTGGGCTATATTCCCTCTATTAAGGTTTTTCGTTTAGATGGATTTGACTCAATGCGTGGTTTTTCTGATTCTGAGGCCAATCGCCTCAGCAATGGACGAGACATCAATGAATTGAGGATTCAAGGCCCTGCTTACTTTACAAATCTGAAGTTTGAACCTAGGTATTATCTCAATGATTCCGTTGTGTTAGGAGGGTTTTTAGATGTTGGTGGCCTTTATGTTGACTCTTTCCGGCCATTGGATTTTCGCTCCTCTGTTGGTGTTAGTTTAAAATTTTTGACTCCTGTAGGTTCTCTTGATTTTGATTATGGGGTAAAAACCAAAAGAGAGTATCTAAGCGATGGAACTAGGGAAAATTTTGGGCGTTTTCATCTTTTTATAGGATTTTTTTAATATTTGTAGTTAAATATCTTCTTGACGGAAAGTTTCATTGCCGTGTATAAACCATGGCGGCCATACTTTGCTTTAGGTAGTTTTATGTAGGGAAGAGGAGAAAGATGTATACCGAGAGGTCTTTTGTACTTAAAAATTCTGATGCTGATAAGGATTGGGTTCTTTTAGATGCGTCTGGTCATGTGGTTGGCCGTTTGGCCACTCGGATTGCTGGCCTTTTGAGAGGAAAATGCAATCCTAAATATACGCATCATGTAGATTCAGGCAGAAGAGTCATCATCATAAATGCTGAAAAAATTCGATTTACAGGTGGTAAATTGCTTAACAAAAAGTACTACCGGCATACTGGCCATGTTGGAGGTTTAAAAGCGAGAACGGCCGAACAGCAACTTGAGAAGAAACCAGAGTTTATTCTTAAAAGTGCGGTTAAGGGCATGCTTCCTCGTAATTCTTTGGGGCGTAAACAACTCACAAAACTTAAAATTTTTACTGGGCCTGAACATTGCCATCAAGCACAAAATCCAACAAAAATAGAGTTATAATTTAAAAGGGGAGTGAATAAGTTATGGCCACGAAAGGAAAGAATTGGGAAGTCAATGCTGTGGGTCGTAGGAAATCTTCTGTGGCCCGTGTTTATGCTTCAGCAGGCCAGGGAGCGATGGCCATTAACGGCCGCGATTCTAGGGCCTATTTCCCTCTTGCAACTAATCGCTATGTTATAGGTCAGCCTTTGGCCCTTTTAGGCCTTGCCGATAAATATGATTTTAAAATTAATGTAAAAGGTGGAGGAACTGCCAGTCAGGCCGGTGCTATTCGGTTGGGCATTTCTCGTGCTCTTCTAAAACTGCTTCCAGTTACTCATCCAGAACTTAAAAAGGCCGGATTTCTAACGCGAGATTCTCGTAAAGTTGAACGCAAAAAGCCTGGACGCCCAGGCTCGCGTAAACGCTTTCAATTTTCCAAGCGTTAAAATTTTTTCTGTATAAAAGTTGCTAGCGTATTCTCCAGCGTTTTCTTTTATACAATCCTTATTTGTTTTTCAGTATTCCTTTACTCTATTAACTTCAAAGAGTGGGCGGGCAATCTGTTTGCCTGGGATAATACCTCCACTCCGGCCTGTCTTAATACTTGTTGAGAAATTAAGCGTGATGACTCCTCAGCAATATCAACATCTTCAATGATAGATCGGGAATTATTTTTATGAATTGTTTGCGTTTCTAAGTTTGATATTGATGAGTGAAGTCTCGTTTGAATAGAACCCAAATTGGCACGTTGTTCGGACAGATTATTTAGAGCAGCATCAACAATGTTGATAGTATCTTGAGCATCATCTTTCTCAGCAATTCTTGTTCCACTGACTCCAAGCCCTTCCGCACTTATGTTTGTTTTGCTTCCATCAAATTCAATTTGATCTTCTTTGTTTGAGGAATATCCCACTTGAAAATGAAGAGTTTCACCTTCTCCACCGAGAAATTTTGTATCATCAAATATTTTTTGTTGTGACATTCGCTCAATTTCTTCAGTAATATGCTGATATTCATTATTGAGAAGTTCGCGTTCGTTTTTTGTAATTCCATCTCCGGCCGCTTGAACGCTTAGTTCTCTCATTCTGACAAGAAGATGAGAAGTTTCATTTAAACTGCCTTCAATGGATTGAATGAAAGCGACTCCCCTATTTGCATTTCGTGTTGCTTGATGAAGTCCTCTGATCTGGGCCTCTAAGTTTGTAGCGATGGCCAATCCTGAAGCATCGTCTGAAGCATTGGTAATGCGTTTTCCAGAAGAAAGTTTTACAAGGGAAGAATCTATGTTTCCCGAAACTTTTCTTAGGTTCTTTTGAATGTTTTCACTAGCAGTATTGGTTGTTACTTTAAGACTCATGGTGTACCTCCTTATTAAGGTTTTTTATAAATGGCCTGTTCCTATCTGGTTCATATTTGCCTATTTATGTCAGTTATTTACTCATCGACACCGTCGTCAAATAACTTAGTGATTTTGTATGAAATAATTTAATAAATTTATTTTTCGAGTAATTTCAATTACTTATGTGAAAGAGAAAAACAGGATTGGCCCTATTCGGCCAACAAAATAGAGATTTAGGGCCTAGTTAGACATCCAGGCCCTACTGAGACACTGGTTTAAATAAATTTTATTTCCCACCCCTTTATTTGCCGAAAACAATGGGATAGAGCGTTTTTTTATACCTCAAGTTTATAGTCTTAAAAATATCATTGTTAGTATTCCTGTCAATTCCTCCATGCTCTAAAACTTTCTTTTGATCAATTTCCACTTTTTTCTTTTTAGATTTCTTTCTCTTTTTGTTCTTTTTGCCTCTTTTTTTCTTTCCATCATCATCACTAAAAGTCAGTTTTCCAAGAGATGATTTATCTCCAAAATTGAGTTTATTACCCCAAAGACTACTTATAGCACTGGATTTGGGTTTGGCCTGGGATTTAGGAGTATCTTTTCCAGAATTTTCCTTTTCTTTTTTAGATGCAGAGGTACTGGCCCCGTAAGAAGCAATCAATGGCCCTTGTGGTACACTATTTTGTTTAAAAGCGTTGGCAGCACTTTTTCTAAAAAACTGATTAACTCCTCGATTTAGGCCATTGAAACTTCTTATTGCTACTGGGCCATGTTTTTTGTCTTTTCTTAATTCTTTAAAAGCAATATTTCTTAATTGTTTACTTCTTTTTACAGCAAAAGCATGTTTTCCTGAAAGTTCGTTAGATTTTTGTAAAGTTGCCGAAGAAACGACTTTTTTGTTGTTTAATCCATTCCCCAGTTCTTGTCCTGCTTGGGCAACATTGGCCAAACCGGGGTCAATACTTTTCAATTCAGTTTGTTGATCTGGACTGATAGATTCTAATTGAGCACATTGTCCATTTTCGTTTTCTTGAGTTAAACAAGGAATCCCGTCATCTTCTTCACTTCCTAAATTTATAGGCCCTCCCACTATGCTTTCATTTGAGATATTTTGTGTTTCGCTGGCCGTTGAGGGTTGTGCAAAAGGATTTGTTTCCCCATCATCCTTGGAGCGATTTCTATATTGTTGAACGACTTGTGCTGTATATTCAGCATTTTCTTTCAATTCTTCCTCAATATTGCCTGATACAATTGCTGCTGCTGTTACGACTCCTGCCATAACTGTCCATAGTGCTGCGCGTTGGCGGGGGTAAGCGACCCATTTATCAAATTTATCTCTTAAGGGTTTCATCATACTCAGTGCTACACCACCTCCTGCGCCTACAACACCCATATTGCCCATGAGGCCATTGAAATCTCCACCAATGAAAGCATTTGCTTTGGCGACTAAAAAATTTATTCCTTTAAAAAAAACTTTTTTGATCATTTTTTTAAAAGAATTATCCTTTGCAAGTGTTTTTGCATTTGGAATATTTTTTGGTTTCATTTTAGATTTGACTGTAGAGTCTGTTCCTGGTGCAGGAGTACTTTCCACTTCAGGTGTGCTTTCAGGTGTTGTATCGGATTCTTGAACAGAATCAGTACCTTCTTTATCTGTACTTCCTTCTTTCTTATCTTCTTTCTTTTCTTCTTTTGGCCCCGGACAAAGCATGAGGTTCGAGTGGAGGGTAGTAAAATAGGCCAAACAAGACAGAGAGGCCTTTTTTATTGCTTGGCCTATTGCGGGATGTGTTTCACACTCCAAGAAATAAGCTTTTGATTTTGCTGTAAATGCCTCTAACTCTACCATTTTGGTTGCGCTGTTGACATCAGTGCTGTTCTTTGTTTCATTAAATGCTGCTAATTCGGTAGTGAATGCCGACAGTGCTGTTTCACATGTAGTGGCCGCCTGTGGGCAGGAAGCATCTGCAGCGACAGCAGAACAAGTAATAGGGAGTTCTAAAATAGCTTTTTTGACATTAGAGTTGCAAATTCGATTCTGAACCATTCCTTTTGTCCATTGGTAAATAGCTATTCCAGAAGCAGCAGCAAGCAGTCCTGCTGCTGCGTATTGAAACCCTTTCTTTTGTCCAGCAGTTTTTTGTAGTTCGTCATAACTTTCTTCTTGATCTTTTAAGGATCGGATTTGATTGTCTTCATCTTCTTTGGCCTCTTCTGGTTCTTTTGGTTCTTCTGATTCTTCTGATTCTGTATTTTCATCTGTAGAAGCGTTTGACTCACCTTCTTCTAGTTCATTTTCAGAAGAATTGGCCTCCAGATTTGCATCTTCAATATGTTCTTCTTCTATTTTTTCTCGAGTTTCTTTATCTTTATGTGTAGAAATGATTTCTGCTCCTAAATAGGCCACTCCTGCTGCCATAACTGTACTGCTATCTAAAGTCTTTTTTGTGCAATTCCTAGAAATAGAGGCGGCCAAAAATCCTGCGGCCAATGAGCTAGCAATGGTTAGCCAGTCTTCTCCTTCGGCCTCATTTAAAGATTCATAAGGATCGGCCCCTTCTTCTTCTCCTTCTCCCTCTACTATCTCTCCTTCTTCAACGCTTTCTCCTCCTTCTTCTTCGCTTTCCTCTTCTCCTTCTCCTTCCCCTTCCCCTTCTTCTTGTTCTTCTTCGCTCGTTTGTGCTTCTTCATTTTCTCCATTTTCTTGGGCCGGAGTTTGTTCTTCGTTTACTTTTTCTTCAGGTGCTGAAGAAGATTCAGATTGAGCAAAGGCCATTGGATGAAATATTAATGTGTAGCTGGCTAAGATTATGAGGAAGGTATTTAAACAATTGTTCACAGAATGTCTCCTTGTTGAAAACATATTTTATTTATATTTTACACTTCTTTTTAGATTTGATACGAGATTTTTTTTCTTATTTGGTTAAATAAGATGAATTTAAAGATATAAATGAATAAGTAGAGTAAAAAAAAGAAAACCCATATAATTGTTTTGGTTAAAAAATATCTCTCTAATTGTTATCTTTGGTTCTTTATAGTTCTACAGATTTAATATTACCTTCTCTTTTTAGTTTTCCTTCTTTGTCTTCATCTTTGCGAAGAAAAGTCGGCGTATCCAATTCTTCTTCATCAAAATTTATAAATCCTAATTTTTCTGCAATTGATTTCGCTTGTCTGGTTGAAGTTTCTTGTACTCCTATTTCAAAAGGTTTTTTGGAAGAAACATTTTCTTTTGATCTTATTGTGTTGTAAACATCAGAGGCCTTCTTGACGGAATTGATTAGAGAATATTGTTCAGGTTCTTCAGAAAAGTGTTTTGTATCAGAAGAAATCAAAGGTTTTTTAATTTCTTCATCGGACGAGGCGAGTTCATTACTGTTTGAACTAAGGTTTTCTTGTGAATTATTCAAGATATTTGGTTTCTTATCGTCCTTTGAGTTGACCTTTTCCTCAAAGTCATCGTATGTCTCTTGAAGTTGCGTATTATTTTTACTTGCTGAGACTTTTCCTTCTCCTCCCAGACCTGTAGCTATAACTGTGATTTTAATATCTTCTTGCATATTTTCGTCTATCACAGTTCCAAAAATAATTTCGGCCTCATTATCTGCGGCCTCCATAATAAGTGTTACTGCTTCATTCGTTTCATGCATCGTCAAACTGGAATTGCCAGTAATGTTAATAATGATACCAGTAGCACCATCCACACTAATATCTTCCAATAAAGGAGAACTAATGGCCTCTGCTGCGGCCTTGATAGCACGATCAGAACCAGATGCTACACCTGTTCCCATCAGGGAAAATCCTTTATTGGCCATAACTGTGGCCACATCAGCAAAATCTGCATTGATATGTCCGGTATTATTTATCAAATCAGCAATGCCTTTGACTGCATTAAATAGAACTTCATCTGCTTTTTTAAATGTATCTACCAGGGACAGAGATTCGCCAGCTATATAGAGCAATCTTTGATTAGGTATCGTAATTAATGAATCAACATTTTCTTCTAAATTAGAAATACCTTCTTCTGCTTGTCGTGATCTTTTTTTGCCTTCAAAAAGGAAAGGCTTAGTGACAACTCCTACAGTTAATATATTAAGTTCTTTACAAAGTTTAGCAATGATAGGAGCTGCACCTGTTCCTGTTCCTCCTCCCATGCCGGCCGTTAAAAATACCATGTCAGCACCTTCTAAAATTTTAGAGAGGCTTTCGTATTCATCTAATGCTGCTTTCCTACCAATTTCTGGATTGGCCCCAGCGCCTAACCCTTTTGTAATTTCAATTCCTAGTTGGATTTTTGTTGGAGCTAAATTAACTGATAGTGCTTGGGAGTCAGTGTTGGCAACGATATATTCTACTCCTGTAAGGTTTGACTTAATCATAGTGTTTACAGCGTTACAGCCTCCACCTCCAATGCCCATAACTTTAATACGAGCACAATCTTGGAACTCTTGTCTTTCTTCATCGGAAATTTCAAACATATCTCCTCCTAAAATATCTCTTTAAAAACAGATTTTAAAGATTCACTAAGCCTTGCTGCAAGGTTAGTGCGGTTATCTTGTTTAATAAAAGTTCCGTAGTTTAGAGTATTGTGTTTGGAGCTTTCTAAAATAAGGCCAAGAACCGTTGAGTATTTGGGGTTTTGCATAATGTCAGTCATGCCTCCAAAAGAGGTAGGGTACCCTATTTTTGTTGATACTTCTAAAATATATTCTCCAAGTTCAGGCAATCCTTTTATTAAGGCCCCCCCCCCGGTTAATATAGTTCCTCCTGTAATTTTATTTTCCAATCCAAGTTTTTTGATGCTATTTTTAATTAGAGAAAATAATTCTTCTGATCGGCTTCCGAGAACTTTTGCAATATGATTGATTTGAACTTCTTTAGAGTTGGCCTCATGTAGGCCTTGTACAGTAATATGTGTTGATTGATTAAGTTTTTTCCCTAGAACTGAACCATGATGAATTTTAATTCTTTCGGCCTCTGCATGAGGTATTTTTAAAAAAACTGCTAGGTCGTTAGTGAAATGATTGCCACCAACTGGTATGATTTGTGAATGAATTAAAGAGCCTTCATGCCAAATTGCAATATCTGTTGTTCCTCCACCTATGTCAACTAAGGCAATGCCCATTTCTTTTTCTTCTTGTGATAAAACTGCTTCTGAAGAAGCAATAGGTTGTAGAGTGATATGATTCGCATGAACACCTGTTTGCTCAACACATTTAACTAAATTTTGAATTAAAGGAATAGAGCCTGTTACAATATGCGCATGTACTTCAAGTCTGATGCCGCACATTCCAATAGGATTTTTTATTCCAGAAGTATTATCGACTCTAAATTCTTGAGGAATAACATGAAGAATTTCTCTATCAGAGGGAATAACAATTGCTTTTGCTGCTTCAATAACTCTTACTATGTCGTCTTGGTCAACCTCATTATTTTTAATTGCAACTACACCAGAACTGTTGAAGGAATAAATATGGCTTCCGGCAATGCCAACAACTGCAGAATCAATGTTGACTCCGGCCATAAGCCTAGCTTCTTCTATTGAATTTTTAATTGAATGGACTGTTTTATCAATATTGACAACAGAACCTTTTTTAAGGCCATGAGAGGGATGTGTTCCAATGCCGATGATTTCTAAATTTTCGTTAGGGTTTTCTATGCCAATTATTGTACAAACTTTGGTTGTACCAACATCTAATCCTACTAATATTTTTTGGCCCATGGAGATTCCTTTCTCTGTTCTTGAGTTAGAGTCATTCTAACATCTCAGTAGGTTTGGCCCTTTGAAAATAAGTTTAATATTACTAAAATTCTAAAATTTACCATCAAATTTGACAACTATTTTTTCAATATTGCTAAGGTTTATTGTTGTCGGTATTTTTTGCTCGACTTTCATGAATTCTACTATTTTCTGAAGTTTGATCATTTTATTTTCCCATTCATTTTTTCCAAAAAAGGCAGACGCTGGCCTATTTTTGATACTGAGGATAGTTATCAGTTCTTTATTTTTACTTATAATAATTTCTGATAATTTTTTTCTAAAATTAGAGGACATATCTTTTATCATTTTAGAAATTTGGAGTGAAATCTTAGTATTCATTTCATTCATTGGTAATGCCAAATAGGGAAGAATTTGGGTCAACTTTTCCTCTGTTCTTAAAAAAATTTCATAAGTTGGGTCAAGTAATTTTCCTTCTTGAGTTAAAATAGCATCATAGTCGCTTGTATTATTTCCTTTATAGATTTGAACTTTCATTAAAGGGACTGGGCACTGAAATTTAAATTTCAGAAAATTTCTGAGAGGATCAAAGTTAATTTTATAATTACTTATAAAATGATTTTCTAAAAGATTTTCTTCTATTAATTGGGTTTTAATTCTTGCTAAAGATCTATTTTTTTCAAATGTTTTAATCAGCTTTAAAGCTAGAATACCAGAAGTGCGAGAAGGACACTTCCCAAAATGAGTTTGGTATCTAATTTTTTGTGTTATATTTGGATTTCTTATAGAAGATTGCAAATTTTTAGAAAGAAAGAGTATAAAAATAAAAAAACTCAGTAGATAAAATATTTTAAAAAATTTCTTCATTTAATTTAAAGGATACTTACTTTATTTTTAAATGCAAATTTTTGAGATCATAAATGTTAAAATTTAAATGAGATTACTAAGATATTCAATTTGTGGTCAATATTAAGAAAAGTGGCCTGATATTGTATCTGAATTATCTTGTAGCTTTTGACTTCTGATAGAGGACGCAATAAATCCTACGGCAAGAAAATTGGCCATTAGGGATGAACCGCCAGTGCTGATGAATGGTAGGTTTAGGCCTTTGGTAGGGAGTAATCCTAAAGTAACGGCCATGTTGAGAGATATTTGAAGTCCAATAACTGATACGATAGAGGAAACTAAAATATAAGATTGATGGTTTGTCATGTAAATTGCAATACGAAATCCAAAATATAGGATTAGAAAGAACAATCCAACTAAAGTAATGATACCTATAAGGCCCAATTCTTCTCCAATAACAGAAAAAATAAAATCATTGTGAGCTTCAGGTAGATAGAATAACTTTTCATTGGAATTGCCAAGACCTTTACCAAATATAGAACCATTTGCAAAGGCCAAGTAAGATTGAATAATTTGAAAACCAGAAGTCTGGGGATTTTTCCATGGATCTAAATATGCAAATAACCTGCGTACCCTATAGGGTTGAGCTATAAGGATAGGTATGATGAAAAAAAATCCACTTATTAAAAATCTATAAAAATATTTACGAGGAAAATCAGAAAAAAAACAAACGAGACTTAAAGCTAAAAGGTAAATGAAAAAACCTCCAAAATCAGGTTGCCAGAGCAGTAAACTTGGAGGAATGAAAAGAAGTATTCCGTAAGCAATTTTTTCTTTTTTATTATGGATAAAAAAATTATCAAAGTAAGTAATTGCAGATATTAATCCTGTGTATTTAACAAATTCTCCTGGTTGGAAATAAAAGTTTCCGATTTGTAACCAGCGTTGGGCCCCTTTCATAGAAACTCCTATCCCTGGAACCAGAACTAAGATAAGTAGAAAAATGAATGGTATATTGATAAGAGGGCCATATTTTAACCAAAAAGAAATTTTTGTTTTATAAATCATTAATGCTAAAAGAATGCTAATGAAAAGAATTTTGAGTTGTTTATAAAAATAATAAGTTGAAGATCCAAATATTTCTTTAGCATAAATAAAGCTGGCACTATAGACCATGATAAGTCCTATTAAACAAGTAAACATTAGAAAAAAGAGAAAATATTTAAAACATCTATCTTGTTTGTATGAATTTTCTATATTCATACCTATATATTACTGAATTTCTTTTAATACATAAAATCTTTCATTGAGATAAAGAAGTTTAAGATGGTTATAATTGATAAACAAGTTTTTTATAATAGTTTCCTCGTTCTTCAAAATCGCGAAAAGAATCGGTTGCAGGAGCACCTGGGGAAAGAACAATGATGTCTCCATTTCTGGATTTTTGATAAGCAAAGAGTACGGATTCTTCAAAAGAACCCACTATAAATGTTTGTCCATAGATTCCAATGGCGCGATTTAAACGTTCTTTATTTTCTCCAACAAGAACCAAAATTCGACAGTTTTTCACCACTTTTTCTGCATAGGGGGCATATTCGAATTCCTCTATATCTTTTCCGCCAGCTATAAGAATTATTGGATTTTTAAAGGCCTCAAGGCCTTCGATCATACTTTCCATCGTAGTGGATTTAGAATCATTATAAAAAGAGACACCATTTTTTTCCATGAGAAATTCAAGACGATGAGGTATTCCTGGAAATTTCTCAATACATTTTTGAATTGATCGGTCAGATATATCTAGAGATTTACAAGCGGTAATTGCGGCCAAAAGATTTTCCCTGTTTTTTTGTCCAATGATTCTCATTTTATTGACTTTAAATTCGGAATGGTAGTTTATATTGGAGTGGATTCTTTTATCATGAAAATGGGTTCCTTGAACTTCATTCATAATTTCTTGTTTGATGAAAGACTTTCTTGAGTACCAATAAACTTGGCGATTAGTATTTTTAAAAAAGATATTGTTGGATAATTTATCGTAATTAGCAACCAATGTTCCGTCTGAGGCAAGATTGCCAATGATAGATAATTTGGTTTCCATATAGTTGCTAACCGATTCAAAATGATTTTCAGAATATTGCTCTGAGATATTTGTAAAGACAATTAATTTAGGATGAAAGTTTTTGAGTTCTCTCATTTGGATTGCAGATACTTCAATAATTGCGTAGTCGATCTCATCTCGAACAGGTAGCATTGCAAGTTCTATGAAAGGACTATCACTTGTTCCTCCAACAAAAACATTTTTGCCTTCAAGTTTAAAAGTAAAGCCTATCATGTGTGCGACAGTAGTGCGTCCATGGCTGCCACAAATGGCGATAATAGGTTTGTCACACAATTCATTTCCTAAAGCAAATTCGGAGTAGACAAGTTTACCGGCATTCTTGGCCGCTTTCAGTTGAGGGAGGTTGGGATTAACTGCAGATGAATAAACGACAATATCAGCTTCAAGAAAATCTTCTTCTCTGTGCTCTCCAAATGTCATTTCTGGAGTCAGTTGAAGTTTTTTTAATTTTTTAGCGGCCTTATTAAGGTCAAAGATCGGTTTAATATCTGTAACTCTGATTTTACACTCTAGGCGGTTAAAAAAATTGATTAAAGCAAATCCTGTTTTGCCAATTCCTACAATAAGAACTTTTTTATGACGAAATCTTTCCATTGAAATTTTACCTCATTTTTAAGGTTGCCAGAGAAATTAAGGCCAAAAAAAGACTGACAATCCAAAAACGTACTATGACTTTTGGCTCAGGCCAACCCTTTAGTTCAAAATGATGGTGAATAGGTGCCATCAGAAAAATTCTTTTTTTGCGCAATTTATAGGAGGTGACTTGTGTTATCACGGAGATGGCCTCTGCGACAAAAACACCTCCAATAATAGTAAAGAGAAGTTCATTTTTGCTCATAACGGCGATTGCTCCTAAGGCACCTCCTAGAGAAAGAGAGCCTACATCGCCCATAAACACCTGTGCCGGGTAGGAATTATACCAGAGAAACCCCACTCCTGCTCCTAATATGGCCATACAAAGGACGGTTAATTCGCCAACATTTTCGATATAGGGAATATAGAGGTAATCGGCGAGTTGTTTATGGCCAGCAGCATAAGTGAGGATTCCTAGACTTGCGGCACTGGTCATAATAGGGCCTATGGCCAATCCATCTAGGCCATCTGTTAGGTTGACGGCGTTGGAAGTGCCAACAATAACCAGGGTGATGAAAAAGGGGTAAAGCTGGCCCATATCAAAGAGAGGTTCTTTTAAGAAGGGGATATAGAGCATTGTGTCAATGGCTTGATGCTGAATTAAAAATATTCCTACTCCAAAAGCAGTTATGGCCTGCCAGAGAAGTTTGCCTTTGACGCTAATACCATTGCTGTTTTTCTTTAGAACCTTGAGGTAGTCGTCAATTAGGCCCAAGACAAAATAAGAACTAAAAATGGCCAGTGTTGAAGTCACAGTAAGTGGATAGAAATTGCCGCACAGGGCAAAAGCTAACAACACTGAGCAAAAAATGAATATTCCTCCCATGGTTGGGGTTCCGGCCTTTTTAAAATGTGATTTTGGCCCAAAATCTCTTACAACTTGCCCAAACTGCCATTTTCTCATTGAAGAAATAAATATTTTTCCCCACAGGATGCTCACTCCGGCGGCCACGAGAAAGGAGATAATCGATCGGAAGGTAATATAGCGAAAAATATTGAATGTTGAGATTTCTTGACTCAGGGGGTATAGAAAATGGTACAGCATAGATTATATGGCCCTATCAAGATGTAGGAGGGATGAAATCTGTGCTTTACCTTGCCACTACAGGCACCTCCTCTTTATCTTTTATACCCAGACATGATTCTAATTGTAAAGAGCGGCTTCCTTTAAAAAAGAAGACTTCATATTTTGTCAAAAACTTTGGCCAATCTTTTTTTAATTCTTCTGCATCGTTGTAAATATTTATTTTGTCTAAAAAACCTTTTTGAAAAAATTTGGCATATTTTCCCACAAAGGCGATATGGTGGTAATTTTGTTCTTGCACATACTGGCCTAAGAGTTCATGAAATTTTTCACTTTCTTCTCCAAGTTCTCTCATATCTCCTATGATTAGTAGAATTTTTTGTTTATCTATAGATTGGGTTTTTTCCATGAGGCCTTGTAAAGATGCTTTAAAGGAGTCAGGGTTTGCATTATATGCATCTAAAAAAATTCTTTTACCTGAAATTTCATGCCAGAATCCGCGGTTTTTATCTTTGATTTTAAATGTAGATGCAGACATTTTTAGTTCTTGGCAATGATCCGGAAAAAGTCGTAGTGCAAGAAGAAATGTTTGAGCTAGATTAGTGAAATTGTGTTCACCGTAAATGTAGTTGTTAAATATTTTGTATTCATTCTCAGAGTTATAGATTTTTAAGCAATTTTTTTCCCTTTTAAATAAATAATCTCCACTTTTTCCAAGGCCAATAACCTTATCTTCTCCTTTTAGCCTAGATAAAAAAGGGTCGTCATTCAATATTATTAGTGGGCCTTTTTTTTGATTTTGTTTTATCCATCTAAACAAAGCAGTTTTTTCTAAAAAAACTCCTTCCAAGTTTTTCAGAGCTTCTAAATGGGCCGGGCCAATGTTGGTAATTAATCCTGCTGAAGGGTCTGCTATTTCGCAGAGATATTTGATTTCTCCTGGATGGCTTGTTCCCATTTCTACAATTGCAAATTTGTGATGTTTTTCCAATTTGAATATGGTTAAAGGAACTCCTATATGATTATTGAGATTATTTTTTGTATGATGAATTTTATCTTTTAGCACTCCTTTCAATATATGGGCCAGCATTTCTTTGCTAGTTGTTTTGCCGCTAGAGCCTGTAAGTCCGATCATAGTCCCGCCATAAGATTGCCATAACCTTGACCATAGACTTGCTAGTTCTTGCATAAATTTAATAGTATTATTGACTGTAATGAGTGACACATTTTGAGCTTTAATTTCTCGAACGCAGTGTGCATTTTCTGCAAAGATAATGCGAATATTTTTTTCAATTGCTTGTTTAATAAAAGTGTGGCCATCAAATCGAGGCCCTCGAATACAAATAAACGCGTTATGGTCATCAAGGTGGCGTGTGTCTGTAGATAAATGCAGTTCTGGAGGCAATGGCAACCCTTCTAGGTTTATAAAACTCTTGCATTTTTTAACTAAAAAACTGGGAACCATTTTGTTTTCTCAAGATCAATACAATTTTTAATTTATTCATAAGAAGGTGGAGTATGAAAAAGTTGAATAAGGTTTTCTTCAGACATCATTTTGTTAGGTGGGGGAATTTGTTTTTGTACAAGTCCCATCCCTTCATGTGTCAAAACAATATCATATTTTTCAGCTAGATTTATAGCACTTATTTTATCCAGTCCTATAAAATCAGGAGTTCTATTTTCACCAAAATCTCTCTTGGAGTGTTTTTTTATAGTGATAGTACGGATAGTATCCAAATTTTCGCTTTGATCATTTATTGAAAATCTTTTGAAATATTGGCTTTTGTAAAACATGTATTCTGCTACTTTTTTAAAAATTGGCCCTGCTACAGTATTGCCGTAATGGTAGTCTTTCGGGTCATCTACATAGACATAAATAACATATCTTTTGCTTACATTGGTAGGGAATCCTATAAAACCGGAGATATATCCTTGATATCCTCCTTTGGGATTAACTTTTTGAGCAGTGCTTGTTTTCCCTGCAATTTTAAAAATTTTCATTTTTGCCTGGTCACCTGTTCCAGATTCAACGGCATCAACAAGCATGGCCTCCAATTTTTTAGCATTATCAGAACTCATTATTCTTACAGGTTCACGATCTTTATTTTTATCTTTAATAAGAGTTGGAGGATAGTAATTTCCATCGTTGGCCATGGCCGCATAGGCCGAAAGCATTTGGATTCCAGTTGTAGCGACTCCTTGTCCAAAACTAATGTTAGATAGTCTAAGGGGAGAAACATTTTCTTTTTCGTTGAAAATTCCGCGGGATTCTCCCGGTATTTCAATTCCTGTTCTTTGCCCAAATCGAAATTTCTTTATAGTTTCTTGTAGTTTAGGATAAGTTAAGTCAAAGGCAATCTTAGTAATTCCTATATTAGAACTATATTTGAGAATATCTGAAACTTCAAGCCATTCATAAGTGCTTTTAGATTCGGCCTCATTTATAACATGGTTTCCAATTTTTAATTTTCCTTTTTCACAGTAATAAGAAGTAGTGGGATTAATGATTTTATTTTCTAGTGCCGAAATAATGGTAAAAATTTTAAAAGTTGAACCTGGTTCGATGGGATCAGTTACAAAGGAGAGTTTTCTATTTTCTGTTTTTGAAGATTTGAGTTTGTTAGGATTAAAAGTGGGGTAATTGGCCATGGCCAATACCTCTCCTTGAGAAGCATCCATGATTCCGATACCCCCTTTGGCCGCTTTTCTTAAAATGACCATTTCTTTTAGGTATTTCTCTGCGATGGCCTGAAGTTCTTTATCGATAGAAAGAAAAATATTGGAACCTTGAGATTTAATTTCGAGACTTTCAAACCTAATGGGCCTACCTTTGGCGTCCTTTATATATTTAATAATCTTTGGCTTCCCTCTAAGTTCATTGTCGAACTTGTATTCGATACCTGAAAGGCCTATATTGTCAACTCCTACAAACCCAACTATTTGAGATGCTACTTCGTTATTTGGGTACACTCTTTTAGGAACAGCATCTATGTAGATACCTTTTAGTGTTTTGATAGCATTTACTTGTTTTTCATTCAAAGAGATTTTTCTTGCGAGCCAAGTATAACGATTTCTGTTTTTAACTTTTCTTATAATCTTTCTGTAATTGAGACTGGGAACAATTCGAGATAATTTTTTGTAAGGTTTAAGGTCGTTTTTGAGTTGTTTGGGGATTGTAAAAATTGAATAAGTTTGTATATTCAATGCCAATGGTTGGCCATTGCGGTCGTAAATGTTTCCTCTCTTGGGGTAAATTTTGATTTCCCTAAATATTTGATCATGAGAGCGTTCTAATAACTTATCTCTATCAATGACTTGAATTTTAAAGGCCTTGCCTATAATGAGTAAAAATAGAGATGTGAAACAAGAAAAAATGAATAAGACTTTATGTTTGTTATTTCCTTTTGACATTTTTTATTTTAGGCGAATTAGGCCTCATTACAAAGGTATGATAATAATTTGTTCCTGTTTGGGTTGTCGCAGTTTATATTTTTTGGCAAGATTTTTTAATCGGCCTACGCTTAAAAGTTTTGCCTTTTTGGCCTTAAGTTCTTTATTTTCTAAAACGATTTTTCCTATATCATTATTGAGAGATGCCATTTCATAGCCGATCGCAACATTATTCATACGAAATAAAACAAATAGGATACCTAATGCAGTAAAAATAAGAATAAGTGGAAAAATATTGGAATTAAAAAGCGTTCTCAGCGTAAGAAATTGCAAACTACTTATCCTTTTGGTTTATCGTTAAGGCCAAAAATTACTCTTATAAAGATGAGTGATGCCTTTTTTTATCAACTCTTTTTATCACTCTTAGTTTAGCACTTCTGGAACGGAAATTTTCAAAAACCTCTTTTTCGCTTGGGATTTGTGGCCTTCGAGTTAGAATTTCTAGGGAGGTACTTGATTGGCCAGCTCTTTTAAATGCTTTTTTAACAATTTTATCCTCTAAGGATTGAAAACTGATAATACAAAGAACGCCATTTATTGCCAGTCGAGAAATTAGGTCAGGAATGACTTTTTCTAAAATCTCTAGTTCTCGATTAACTGCTATTCTCAGGGCCTGAAATGTTTGAGTTGCAGGATGAATTTTCGTAGTTTTTGTCTTTTTGGAGTAGACATGAGAAATCAGATTTTCAAGATCAGTAGTTGTTGTAATGGCCTTGCCTGATTTTCTATAGTCAATTATGAGTTTAGCAATTTTTTTAGAAAACTTTTCTTCTCCATATTGTGCTAAAACTGTAGCAATTTGGTTTTCATTCCATTCATTTAAAAGTTGTGCGGCCGTTTTAGATAAGGGGTCAGTATTATTCATCCTCATATCTAAATAGGCCTTTTTTTTGAATGAGAAGCCTCTCTCTCCAGTATCTAAATGATGCGACGAAACTCCTAAATCTGCTACAATTCCAAAAAACTCGTTAGGTAGGTGCTTTGTTTCTCGGTTAAAATGTTCAAAATTTTTGTGGTAGAAAGTGCATCTATGAGAGAGGCACTTTTTTTTAAGAATATCTATCCCATGATGATAAGCTTCGGGGTCTTGATCAAATGCAATCAAAAAGCTGTCACTTATATTTTCTAAAATCTTAATAGCATGCCCTCCGGCCCCAAATGTAAGGTCGGCAAACAGATTTGAACTTGAATTTTGGGCCGCTTTTTGCAAGTAGCTTAGAATTTCTGCACTCATGACGGGGTAATGGTGTTTATATTCTGTCATTCACTGTAGTGAGATATGTGGCCCCGCATGATATTGGCCATCGTTCATACATCTTACACGCTAGATGATATTTACCAGTGTAGGCCTATTATCCTTAATAGCAAATAAGCAGCTTTGCGTCAATTTTTTTTTGAGAGCACATTGTAGTTCTTTAGGCCATAATGGGTGCTGAAAACATTTAGTTTTGTATTGATGGTTATGGGAGCTTTTTCCAAAAATAAGTCAAATTTTTTGAAATATTATTTTCAAGAAAGGCCTAAAAAGAAATTCTTATTGAAGAAGGCCCTTCTCAATTCTTATCAGGATGTTATTGAAGATATTAAGAATTTTTATATTCGGCCTGGGCCGTTAGAATTTATCATTTTGTGTCGAAATTGTATTACTTCTTCTATATGGATTGGAAGAACAGGATTTTTTTATTTTCTTTCCTTAATAGATTTTTCATTGGATTTAGCAGATCCGGAACATGACGATAAGACTCAATATATTCTTGATCATGTGGCAAGAAAAAAGGAAATGAATTTTGAAGACATTTCCTATGAAGAAATATTTAGAAGTATTTTTAATGAGTTGGAATTTGCTCACCACAATCCTAAATATAAAT
This sequence comes from Bacteriovoracaceae bacterium, assembly GCA_965243145.1. Taxonomy (GTDB): domain Bacteria; phylum Bdellovibrionota; class Bacteriovoracia; order Bacteriovoracales; family Bacteriovoracaceae; genus CBDBLK01. The sequence continues at coordinate 1,606,006 of CBDEUB010000002.1, read as the reverse complement.
CAAAACTTCAATTGCCAAAATCTCATTGTACAATCGTTTTAATTCCTGGGGTGTTGAATGAAATATTTTCAACACCTGCTTTTTCTCGTGGGGCCAAGCATATTTCTAAAAGGCTTGACCTTAAAATATTTGCTCCCAGAATTGTTGGAACTAAATCTTCTCTCTATAATCGGGATTTGCTTAAAGACCAATTTCATCAATATATTCGGGAAAACCCAAAAGAGAAGTTATGGATATTATGTTTTTCAAAAGGTGGTCTCGATGCACTCCATTTTGTAAAGGAAAATCAAACATTTGCTAGTGAACATATATTAGGGCTTTCGATGATTGCTAGTCCTATCTTGGGTTCAGATAATGTAGACCATCAGTTGTTAAAAATTGTGAACAAAATCCACGATTGTCATAACAATCCTGTATACAAATTTTTTGATAAAAAGTTTGATCTTCTTTTAAAAGAATTTCAAAAGGGCCTTAGTAGTGAATATCGCGCTGGTTGGTTTAAAAGAAATCACTCATTACTTCCTCGTAATCTTTTTTATACGGCAGTTGCTTTTGAAGCACAATGGTATAACAGTCATTTTTGGATGGTTCTTACAAAAACATTTTTTCAATCATCAAATCCTAATGACGGTGTTGTCGATGCTCGAAATGCGCTTTTCCCTAGTTATTTTAATGGAATCAATTTAGGTGTTCTTAGTGGGCATCATCTTGTTGGCACGAGAAGTAGCGTTTATTGTCAAGAGGCATTATTAGAGGCCCATCTCGTTTTTTTTGATTATTTGGGATTGCTTGGACAATCCACCTTTGAGATTCATCAAGATTAACTTAGATACAATTTTGAGTGTTTCAAAAACACCTACACCATTAATCGCAGTTGATGAGCAAGTTGGGACATTCCATTTGTTGATTTGTTTATGCATATTTTTCTCAGATATAATGTTGGGTAAGTCGCGTTTGTTCCATTGCATTACCATGGGAATCTTAAAAATATCATATCCTTGTTCCATGAGATTGTTTTCTAGGGATTCCAAGCTTTTTAAATTTGCTTCCAGCTTATCTATTTGGCTATCTGCCACGAAGATAATACCGTCCACTCCTCTTAAAATGAGTTTTCGACTTGCTTCATAGAATACTTGTCCGGGGACAGTGTAGAGGTGAAAGCGAGTTTTAAATCCCCGAATTTTTCCAAGGCTTAGAGGTAAGAAATCAAAAAATAAGGTTCTTTCGTTTTCTGAATTAATATTAATAATATCTCCCTTATTGCCTCTTGCTGTTTTTTTATAGATGTGTTGGATATTAGTCGTCTTGCCTCCTAGCCCAGGGCCATAATAAACGATTTTGCAATTGATCTCCCAGGTATTATAGTTAATGAAAGACATTGTTGATCCTTACGGTGTGCTCTTGGTACGCCTCAGTCGCTTCATCTTTTCTTACCAAATACAATTTTGAATCAGAAAAATTGTACTTAATAGGGTGTGTTTGCGTAGGAGAATGTAATTTTTCATGGGCCAAAAGCATCACATGGGTTTCCTATTTTCAAAGGCCTTAGCTATGGTCATAGAATCCAAGTATTCCAAATGGCCTCCAATGGGGATTCCAAAGCCTATTCTTTCAACATTAATATCTTCTCCAACTTGTTGTCGGATATAAGCACAGGTTGCATCTCCTTCAACAGAGGGGTTAATTGCTAAAATCATATCACAAATTTTTTCTTGCTTAACTCTATAAAGTAAGTGGCCTATTTCAAGTTCTTCAGGCCCAATTCCTAATAAGGGGTTGAGGACTCCTCCCAGCAAATGGTAAGTCCCCTGATAGGATTCAGAACTTTCGATGGCCAAGCAATCTGCTACTGTCTCGATAACGCAGAGTAGTCTATTCTCGGCCCTATGGCCGCTGCAAATAGTGCAAAATTCCTCGTCAGAGTACATTCTGCAACGGGTGCATTTTTTTAGATGTGCAAGTTGTTCAAGACTCTCTCCAAACTCTTCGAGTTCTTTCTGGTGCCAGCGGGATAAGGTAAGTGCGTGGCGCAAAGCGGTTTTTTCTCCTATACCTGGGATTTTTGTTAATTGATGAACAACATTTTGCAATATTTGAGGCAATCTCATTTTGTAACTTTTGTGATTATTTCTGTTATCGTCATTTTTGATTTCATTTGCTCAGAAATATTCCTCTTTTGCTTTTATCGCTGTTTAACTGTTGAGTTCTATATTGCGAACTTCCCCATGAAACATTTTTTCGGCCTTCGCTATCATAGGATGATTGAGTAATTGTGTTTTTCTCTTTTCATTGAGTGCTTTTTCATTTTCTATTTTTGTTTCGATTTGAGTTTTAAATTCTGTACTGTGTTTAATATGACTATCGACAAGAACAAATTGCACATCGACAGAATCCAGGTCTTTGTTTGTGTAATCGGTTAGGTGTTGTTTTAATGTCTTATCAGCTCGACTTTCTTTAAGATAATCATAAAAAACTTTTCCAGAGGCCTTAAAACCAACTTGGGCACAAATTTTTTCTAAATTGAAATCAATATTTTGTAAAATATTCCCTTGCTCTAAATTACTTGCTAGCACGGGAGAAATATTATTTACATAATCAATAAATTTGGGCCAAGATAGATTCTCTTGTTCAGAATTTCTTAAAGGTGTCGGAGGATTTTCTAATTCCTTTTGTTGGCCTGGGATAACCTTTTTGGTATCTTTTTTCACAAAAAGAGTTCTTCTTAAAGTCACTTTATGGAAAATAATTTCGATAGTTTTTTCTGGTGTTAGAGATTTGAGTGCCCATTCAAAATCTTGGGCCAAAACTTCATATATCCAAAGAATTTCTTGAATAGAAAAATCGGTGGAATTAGACTGAACTGCAATATTATAGAAGTCATCGAGAAGACTTCGACAAATGTTTTCTAAATCTACATTTTCTTCCAAAATATTGTTATAAGATTCGCTAACAATTTTTAGATTCCCTTCCAATATGCCTTGGGTAAGTTTTCTAATGTTGGAAGAATTGCTTAACCCGAGCGCTTTTGAAACAGTATTTTCATCAATAGCTTTTCCGTTGGAAAAGCATAGTATTTGATCTATAAGGGAGAGGGTATCCCTGAAAGACCCATTGCCTTGGACACACACTGTTTTTATAAGGTCTGAAGAAGTAAATTGAATACTCTCCTTTTCGGCAATGTTTTTGACATGTTTAATCAGCGTTTTTATAGAAGCATTTCTAAAATCGAAGCGTTGGCAGCGTGAAAGTACGGTATTTAATAATTTCTCTGGCATTGTCGTGGCAAAGAGAAAAATAATGTGTTCAGGCGGTTCTTCTAGGGGTTTGAGCATGGCATTAAATGCGCTCGTTGAAAGCATGTGGATTTCATCAATGATGTAAATTTTATAGTTTCCGAAAGTAGGGAGAACCTGGATTCTGCTGATGAGCTCTCGGATGTCTTCAACACTATTATTGCTGGCACCGTCTATTTCAATAACATTCATGGAAAGGCCTGCTTCCACTTCCTTACAACCTCGGCATTGATGACAGGGATTAGCATCTGGGAGACGGCCTTCACACCGTAGGGCCTTAGCAAATATGCGAGCGACTGAAGTTTTCCCGATACCACGGGTTCCTGTAAATAAATAGGCATGGCCCAGTTGGTTTTTTAAAATAGCATTTTGCAGAGAACGGGTGATATGCTCTTGTCCAATGACATCTTGAAATGTTTGAGGTCGCCATTTGAGTGAAAGAACTTGGTACGCCACACTTCAACCTTATCCCTAATACAATACGCGCCTAAAACTAACTTTGACTTGGAACTCTCGCAAAGTCAGGCATAGAGGCCGAAATAAATGGTGGCCAGGGTAGTGGCACATCGCATCTCAAGCTACCGTTGCTCCCTTCCGGGCCTGGCGGGGTTCACTCTTAATATGATTGCCAATACTTGGCCACCGTGCGCATTTTAAGAGAGGCCATGAACTTTTGTCAAATTTTATTCGTTATATTCTTTTTGATGGCAAAATGCGTTATTGCTCTTGTTGTCAATAAATTGGCCTAAGCAAATTGATTTTGGATGAGCCGTTTAAAAACGGCACCATGTTTGGCTAAGTGTTGAAAATCTCCCTTCTCCTTTATTTCGCCATCCTCAAACACATAAATATTCTGAACCTCTTTTATTGTAGATAGTCTGTGGGCAATAATGATTGTCGTACAGTTTTGAGAGATTTCATAAACTGTTTTCTGGATAAAGCGTTCCGATTCTGTGTCCAGAGATGAGGTGGCCTCATCTAAGATAAGAATTTCAGGATTTCGCAAGAGAACTCGGGCCAAGGCGAGCCGTTGTTTTTCTCCGCCTGAAAGTTTTACGCCTCGGTCACCAACGAGAGTGTCGAGTTTGTCAGGCAAATCTTGAATAAAGTTTGTGGCATAGGCCTTTTCAAGAGCAGTTGTAATTTGCTTTTCGTTGGCGGTGTCATTTGCCCAAAGAAGATTATCTCTTATAGTGGCATTAAAGAGAATAGGCTCTTGAGATATATAACCTATTTTTTCTTGGTAAGAATTCATTTGGATTTTGCCCAGTTCTTGGCCATCGATGAGAATTGAGCCATCATCAGGGTAATAAAATCCCATGATCAGGTCTGCAAAAGTGGTTTTGCCGGAACCTGATTTTCCAACTATGGCAATGCTTTGGCCTTTCGGTATTTTTATGTTTATGTTTTTAAGGATGTCTTTGTGTTTAGAATAACCGAATCTAACATTTTTAAATTCTATGAAATTTTTAAATTCTTTAAGGACAATTTGGCCATTTTTGAATTTGTGTGAATCGGCCGTCTTTTGAAGTTTTAACATTTGTTCATAGCTTGGAATATAGGTGTGCAATCTATTTTTTTCCATGAAAATATTTACGACATGAGGGAGAGAACTCTTAAAGGCGTAAAGCAGGGTTAGCATATCGGAAGGTTTTATCCCATATTTTTTTGTTCCCAGGAAGAAAATGGAGAAAAAAACGGCCAAAAATATGGGTTCGAGGGTCATTCTTAGAGAAGGAGAGATGAGGTGATAGGGAATCGCTATTTTTCGGTGTTGTTGAAAACTTTGATTGTATTTATGAATGGTCTTTTCTTGGTTAGAAAAGGCAAAAATAGTTTTAACTGCGGTTAGAGATTCTTGTAGAATAACTTGCATTTTATTGCTGGCCAAAACATTTTTCTCGCCAATTCGATAACTAATTTTATTGACAATAAATGTCGGTAAGCTGGCGAGCGCAAAAGTTGTTATGGTAAGAAGAGAGAGCTGCCAGGAAATACTGAAAGGGATAATGATGAAGGCGATGAATTTAATCATATTGGCCAGAAGTTGCGTCAATGAGTTGATGGAGTTTCCTACCGTGTTGGCCTCGTTGGAGAAGGTGTTGATCAACATTCCTTGTTGGGTGCTGTTAAAAAAGGTAAGCCCGCTACGAAAAAAAGAACGAAAAGAACCAACTATAAAGTGGCCCAAAAAACGATATTTTATGAGAAGGCCTAGATAAATAATTTTAATATTGAACATGGCCCTCATAAACATTAAGAAAGCGAATATGCCCATAAAAAGGGCCAGGGATGGAGAGAAATTAAGCCATTTGATGATTTCCAGGCATTGAATTGTAATTTTTGAAGGGTTTGTAAGAGATGGGTCTGTGAAGTAATCAATAATAGGCGCTATGGCCAAAACTGAAAATGCTTCGACAAATCCACTGAGGCAGACAACCACAAGATTGAAAAGGAAGAGTTTGGGAAGATATTTTATAATGCAAATGGAAAATTGTAGGATGCCCATTTTAAAGCAGGAGTTCTTTCCCAGAGTTTTGATCAATTTCTAATAGGTGGTGTTTCTCTAAAAGCTGCCTGGTTTTTTCTAGTGAAAGAATATAGTCGGCCGAACTCATTTCCTTTTTTAAGGGAGATGGTTCAGAGAGTTCACCTCGAAGTTCAGGCAGCATTGATCTGATGGCATAATAACGGCCTTTTTTTACAGTATGGTGGATTTCTTCTTCACTGATTAAAATCTCATGGATTTTTTCTCCAGGCCTTATTCCTCCAATTTTTATTTCAATGTCTTTGTTGCCAATGAGGGCCTTAGCAATATTTTCGACCGTTGCAGAAGGAGCGGTGGGGACAAAAGTTTCTCCCGGTTCAGCGTGTTTAATAGCATTGAAAACGGTTTCAACAGCATCGTTCAAGGTCAATAAAAAACGAGACATTTCAGGAAGAGTGATGGTTACGGGGCCTCCGCAAGCGATCTGTTTGTGGAAGAGAGGAATGACACTTCCTCTTGATGCCATAACATTTCCATAGCGGACACAAATGAAACGGGTTTGTTGGTTAAGGATATTGGCCGAAGTAAAAATTCTTTCTTGAATGGCCTTGGTCATGCCCATGACATTGACTGGTTTAGAGGCCTTATCAGTGCTAATCCCTATAACGGTTTCCACTGGAAATTGGTGCTCCCGTATGGCCTGGACGATATTTGATGCTCCTAGGCAGTTGGTCAAAATGGCCTGATGGGGGAAGTATTCACAGGTTGGAACTTGTTTAAGTGCCGCAGCGTTGACAACAATGTCGATCCCGTGAAGGGCCTTGCACAAGTCTTGGTAAGACCTGACATCGCCAATATGGAACTCCAAAGTATTTTTGAAATTATTATAAACCGCTTCGTCTTCTCCCATAATTCTGGAAAGGTAATTCACTCTTAGATTGTGTTGTTTGGCCTCATCCCGACTTAGAACAACAACTTTGCGGGGAGTTCCCTCTTCTCCACTGAGAACTCTGTGGATGAACATGCTGCCCATCGATCCCGTTCCACCCGTTATAAGAATATTTTTATTTTGGAAAATCATGGTCTCCTCTCAATCGTTTTTGCCCATTTGGCCTAATCTAAACCGCATTATGGAGGGTGGCAATTCTTCACAAATTCTACTTCTTTTTTTGCACAAAGTCTTGCGTCATCGCTCATTTTCTATAGGTTGAGCAGGTGATAAAGAAAGTTGTTATTACGGGGGGAAGTGGATTTTTAGGGACGAATTTGGCCCTAAAATTGTGTTCGGAGTGGAATATCCACTTATTTTATCGTCGCAACCCGGTTGAAATCGCGGGAACTCATGCTTACGCCGTAGATTTAGAAGATATTGAAAAACTCGATAAGGCCGTTGGGGAAATAAGGCCAGATTTGATCATTCACACTGCGGGGATGGTCGATATTGAACAATGCGAAAAAAATCGCTTTGAGGCCTACAGTTCCAATGTTCTTACGGCTCGTCATGTTGCTCAAATTGCTAAAAAATATACACCTCAATTCGTACATATTTCTACGGATCATTTTTCCAAATCTTCAGAGGCCATGTCGCATGAAACATCTATTGAAATTCCTTTGAACTACTATTCTCTAACTAAATTAATGGCCGAATATGAAGTCAAAAAACTTTATCCCGATGCCTTAATTATAAGAAGCAATTTTTTTGGTTGGGGAAACGAAAATGGTAAATCTTTTAGTGATTTTGTCATCAACAATTTAAGGCAAGGCAATGTTGTCTCGCTTTTTAATGATGTTTTTTACACCCCCATTTTTATTGATACTTTGGCAGAATGTTTGTATAACCTAGTGAAAAAAAATATCGAAGGGATTGTCAATGTCGTTGGAGATGACCGCCTGTCTAAATACGACTTCGGAATAAAAATCGCTGAAATATTTAATCTCGATAAAGACCTTATCAAAACAATATCAATTAAAAGTTTAGAGCATTTGGAAACAAGGCCTTTTGATATGTCTTTGTCAAATAGAAAGTTAAAATCTCTCTTGAGTGATGTTGATCTTTCAATAGAAGCGGGACTCGATAAATTGAAGCAGCAAGAAGAGTTGAGGAGGGATTTCGTTTGTTTCCCAAAAAGAGTTTTCCCTATTCATTACGGAAAACAGTCGATTGATGACGACGATATTCTTTCAGTGATGAAAACTTTGAAAGGGCCATTTCTCACACAAGGGCCGAAGGCCGCGGAATTTGAAAGAGCAGTGGCCAATTATGTAGGGGCGAAATATGCGGTTTCCGTTTGCAATTGCACCAGTGGCCTTCATCTGGCCTGTTTGGCCGCAGGTGTGGGGCCAGGAGATAGTGTGATCACTTCCCCCCTTTCTTTTGTGGCAAGTTCTAATTGTGCTCTATATGTCGGTGCTGATCCGGCATTCGCTGATGTCAATTTGGAAACTCTCAATCTTGATCCTGAAAATGTCGAAAAAAAATGCCGTGAGCTGGGAAATGTTAAGGCCATTATCCCTGTTCATTTTGCAGGAAGTCCCTGTGATATGTTGGCCCTTAAAAAAATAGCGGATAAATATGGGGCCATTATTATTGAAGATGCGGCCCATGCGTTGGGAGGCCAGTATTCTACAGGGGAATTGGTGGGGTCTTGCATTCATTCTCTGATGAGTGGATTTTCTTTTCATCCAGTTAAAAATATTACTACTGGAGAAGGTTGCATTATAACAACTAACGATAAAGATGTTTATGGCCAGCTTATCAAACTTAGGAGTCATGGCATCACTAAGAGCAAAACTCATTTTCAAAATAATAAAGAGGCCTATACCGGCGATGAATTGAATTCATGGTACTACGAAATGCAAAATTTGGGATTTAACTATCGCATTACTGACATCCAGTGTGCTTTGGGCCTATCTCAAATGAAGCGTCTTGATAAGTTGATTAAGAGAAGGCGTGAAATTGCACAAAAGTATGATGATGCTTTTGGAAATTTAAAATATTTGAAAATTCTACAAAGGGAAACTCGTCACTTGAGTAGCAATCATATCTATGTTGCTACGGTGGATCACCTTGCTTTGAGAGAAAGTAGGCCAAGTCTTTTTAAACGCCTTAAACAAGAAGATATTGTGCCAAATGTTCACTATATCCCCATACCTCTACAGCCATTTTATTTGCAAAAAATACCTGTGCCAAAAGCAGATTATAAAAATGCACTTTCATATTATCGTTCTGCCATAACCCTTCCGCTTTATCCTGCTTTAAATGATGGTGAGATTGATCGAATTATAAACGGGGTTACAAAAGTGTTTGGTGGCCAATAATTTAGAGGTCTGAATTTGTTTCGTGGATAATGACGACAGGCCGGTATCCCAAATGATCTTGACAATATCTTCTTATTTCAATACGGGTAGCTTCTGGCAAGGGACAACGGCCTTTATTCTTGGCAGTTTTACTGAGAACAAATTTTTTCATTTTTTCGAGATGAGATTCTATAAAGGATTCTGGAAGGCCAAGTGGTGTTAAGATCAGGTCATTTTCGTTAAGACTGCAAAAAATAGCACCTGCCTGGGCCATTTGTCTCCTTTGGCGAATTTTGTCTTTTTCAATTTTTAATCCCGCTCCATGTATTAATACGGGAGGCCTTTCTTCGTTTTTGATTAATGAAATTTGATTTCCTAGAATGAGGCTTTGATGATTGAGTAAGACATGGACTTCTCGGCCAGGGAACTGTTCTGAAAAATAACGAGCATGTTGATGCAAAAAATGAACTTCCCCGTGAATTGGAACCAGAATTTGAGGTTCCATTGTTTGATAAAGTTCAAGCAGATCAAGTTTTCCCGGGTGGCCAGAAACATGCACTAATCTATCATTTTCTGTTATAATTTCGGCACCTGAACGGGTGAGATCATTAATCATAAGCCCAATGATTTTTTCATTTCCAGGGATGGCCTTACTCGAAAAAATAAAGAGATCCTTTTTATCAGGCCTAAAATGGGGATCAGCGCCGGTGGCCACTCTGTGCAGTGCTGATCGAAAATTTCCTTGGCAGCCGGAGATAATAATAGTCAGTCTTTCTTTTTCTAAGTCGATTTCTTCGACATCATGAACAGTTGAACTCCAATTTTTGAGTAGGCCAAGTTCTTCTGCAATTTTAGAATATGAATTTATCGCCCTTCCGTAGGCCACAATTTTTCTTTTTGCCGCCTTTGAAGTGTCTACAATAGTTTGAATACGATGAATGTTGGAAGAAAAGGTTGTAACAAAAACTCTCTGAAAATGAGATGCCATGAGTTCTTGAAAATGTGGTATAAGTTCTCCTTCTCCAGGAGTATTCAGATTTTTTGAAGTAATATTGGTCGAATCGGCCATGAGAATTTTGCGTTTTGCATTTTTGATAAGGGCCTTTAATCTCTTGAAATCAAAAGGGCCTTCGTAGGGACTGTTTCGATCGATTTTGAAATCACTAACATAAAAGATGGCATCGTCGAAGGCCTTGATAAGAAGTCCATAGGTTTGAGGAATAGAATGATTGACATGGATGGGGTTTATAGTTAATTCTCCAAATGTAAGGGTGTGGCCTTTGCCATAAATATTCATAGGAGTGCGAATGTTTGAATATTCAAATTTTTTTTTAATGAGAGCGGCGGCAAATGCAGGAGTGTAGATAGTGAGGCCAGGAAAGTGTTTTATTAAATGTACAACGGCACCTATATGATCTTCATGTCCATGGGTAATAATGAGGGCCTGTGGCCTTTCAATATGATAAAAATGGGGTATTAAGTAGTTAATGTTAAAGCATGAATCGTAAGGGAACAAAATACCCGAATCAATTAAAATACGCGTAGATTTTGTTTCAACAAGGATTGTGTTTGAGCCAATTTGGCCTAGACCTCCCAGTGGAGTTATTTTCATTTGAGATGCCATTACTATACCAACAAAAAAGATTTAAATTTTTCTTGTTTAATTTAGCAATATTTTTTCTGATGATAAACCCCTAAAAGGCCTATTTGTCTTGTTATTTGAACAAAAAAGCGATAAATTTGGCCAAAAATATGCCATTGACAGAGTTAGTGTCAAATAAAAATTTGATTTTTGTGAGGTATTTCAATGAGGGCCGTATTTTTTGAGGGAGAATTTAATGTTGGTGATACTCTATCACTATCATTAGATCAGATTCACCACTTAAAAAATGTTTTGAAACTTCATTTGGGTACAGGAGTTTTTGTCCTTAATGGAAAAGGTGCGATAGGAATGGCCAAGTTAATCAGGCTTGATAAAAAAAATGCAAATGTTATTGTAGAATCTATTAAGAATCATCGTAGACAATATCACATTGACCTTTTCCTGGGGTGTCCTAAGAAAGAGTATCTTGCAGAGATTTTTCGTATTGCCACTCAGCTAGGGATAGAGAATATATATATATTTGAAGGGCAGCATAGTTCTTATATGTATCGGTCATCGTCTCATTTTGATCGAATAGTGAAGAGTGCTCTTCTTCAATCAAATGGCCCTTTTTTCCCAGAAATTTGTGTCGTTCAAGATATTTTTACAAGTTTAAATGAATATTCCTATCCTCTTTTTTTTATGACCGCACATAAATCGGTAAAAGCGGCCGCTCCTTCCCAGATGGCCTCTTTAAATCGTATAGGATTTGTCGTTGGCCCAGAAGGTGGGTTTAGTATTGATGAGGAAAAGTTCTTTTTCAACTTGAAAGGATGCTCCGCGCTATCTCTTTCTACTCCCATATTAAAAACAGTGACTGCTGTTCCAGTGGGTTTTGGTTACTTATATTCGCTTTTGAAAGTCAACTTAGACGAGTCTCATGAATTATGCCAAAATGGAAGAGGAGCATTACCTTGCTAGGGCCATGATCTTAATTTTTTGAGGAGATGACAAAATGGAAAGATTAAATCATAGCGATGCCAAGCAAAGGCCAAAAATGAAACTCGACTTAGATGAATTTGATTTAGAAAATTATGAGTTAGGCCCACTTACACAAGGACTAGGCCTTCATTCTGTTAAGAAAAAGAAATCAGTCGCTCAATTTTCCCCAAAAAGAACTGAAACGGCCTTAAATCAAATATCGGCCTCAACGCAACAAAATAACTTATATCCCCAAGTCCCTTTAAAAAAACTTTCTGAAATGAGGCATACTAAACCTTTGGAACCTACTCTAGTTCGCAGACATCCCCAACAGCAAGTTTTCCATTCTTCTTTTTCAGATCATAAAAGATTAAATAAAACTCGTGAACTTCAGGAGAATAAACTTAGAGAGGTGGGAGAAGTAGATCAATTTTGTGCTTTTTTTATTGATGTTGTTGTCTTGTTAGGTGTTTATTCCGGCATGATAATGGCCTTCACTCTTATTGCGGGTATTCCTTACGAATGGAAAGTATTGCGAGTGTTTTGGTTTCAGTTTTGGCCTTATTTTAGTTTGCTTGGTATCAGTATATTTTTGTTTTATTTTACATTGCTCGATTCCGGTGGGACGCCTGGGAAGCGTATTATAGGACTCAGGTCAGTAGGTACTAAAGACTTTAAGACAACTAACTTACAACAGAACTTTTGCCGATCATTTGTTACCTTGCTGAGTTTTATTCTTTTTGGCCTTCCTTTTCTTGTTGATTTTCAAGGAAAGGCCTCCCATACAAAACTCGTAAAAGTTTAAAATGTTTTTATTATCTGAAGAGGCAAATACTTTTCTAAGGAAAGTAGAAGGAAAAGTCATAGTTTTTACTAATGGTTGTTTTGATATTCTTCACAAAGGACATATCTGTTATCTTAATCAGGCAAAATCCTTGGGGGATATTCTTTTTGTTGGATTAAATTCTGATAGTTCTATAAGAAAAATCAAAGGTAAGGAAAGGCCTATTAACTCTGAAAAAGATCGCAAATATGTACTTGATAATTTAAAGGCCGTTGATTTCATCGAAATTTTTAATGAGGAAACTCCTCTTGAATTGATTAAGCAAATTAGGCCCAATGTGCTTGTCAAAGGAGGTGATTGGGAGTTGAGTCAAATAGTCGGTTCTCAATTTGTTTTGGATTATGGTGGAAGTGTTCATAACCTGACTTTTATAAAGGGTTATTCAACGACGAATATTGTTGAAAAAATACGAGGAGAAAAGTCAGATTTATGATTTGAAAGACAGTATTTGACTTAAACTTTTTCATTGGTTTTGAATTGAAGAAAATTTTAAAATTTTCTTTAAAGTATAATGATACATTCCCGATACTTTTTTTGTAACGACTGAAGAGTCTTGCAAGTTAAATCCATACAAGGCCGTATGGAAAACCAGTATTAACAATAAAAAAACAAGGAGGTCATATGATGATTTGAGGAGGAAAGCATGAGCTTACGAATTGCCACCAACATCCAGTCTCTATCCGCACAAAGAAGTCTCGGGATTATTAAAGACGATCAAACGCGAAGTTTTCAAAGACTATCATCAGGTAGCCGTATTAACAATGCGGGCGACGATGCTGCTGGCCTGGCCATTAGTGAACAATTAAAGTCGCAAATCCGCAGTTCTCAGCAAGCGACTAGAAATGCAGGTGATGGCATTTCTGTTATCCAAACAGCGGAAGGAGGGTTGAATGAGGTGAATAATATCCTTATTCGCTTGAGAGAACTTTCGATTCAGGCCGCCTCGGATACCATAGGAAATAGTGAGAGGACTTTTTCTGATATGGAATTTCAACAACTTAAAGGAGAAGTTGAGAGAATTGCAACATCAACAAATTTTAATAGTAAACAATTGTTGAGTGGCAGTGGTAGTACCTTGGATTTTCAGGTGGGTATTTCTAATGTAAAAGAAAATGACAGAATTTCTTATCGGCCCCAGGATACCAGTGCTAGAGTTGATGATTTGGGAATTAGAGATTTAGGTGTACTAACTAAATCTGAGGCCCAAAGCAATTTGTCAAGAATTGATGATGCTATTTCACAGGTTAATTCAAATAGAGCGATGTTGGGTGCTCTTCAAAATAGGTTGCAGTCCACGGTCAACCACCTTGAGATTAAATCTGAAAATCTCTCAAGTGCAAATTCTCAAATTCGGGATACAGATGTTGCTCGTGAAACGGCCAATTTAACTCGTTCTAATGTGTTAGAAGCATCTGGTATTTCTGTTTTGGCCCAGGCCAATAATTCGACTAAGGTTGCTTTGAAACTCCTTGGATAATTGATAGAGGATACCTCCCCACGGTTTTGAGAAATCGTGGGGAAATTCCTTTCTTTTGTAAAAAATTGCCCATAAAAATTGCCACAATTCTGGTGCGAAATGAGCGATTTTTGGCATTAAAAAAACTTTTTTCGTCAACAGTGTTTCATAACCTATTGAAATAACTATATATGATTATTTTTAAAATTAAAGTATCGCTATTAATCAACCGATAAACTCTGAAATAGCTAAGGCCCGAGGAAGAAGGAAGGTTATGCTACGATTTTGCAGTTTATGTATTGTTTTACTTGGTTTATTTCCAATATCTACGCTGGCCACATCGTTTGTTTTGGCCTCCATTGACGATCAAATTTCTCAATCGGATGGAATTATTAGAGGGACTTTTCAAGGGGAGTCTTACAAGAAGAATCCTTATGGAGAAGTTGTAACAGAGGCCTATTTTAAAGTGACAGAGCAAATAGGGATTGCTAATAATCGCCTTTTAAATCCCCATTTTTTTAGAGTTTTAATACCAGGAGGAAGGTGGCAAGGGATTGTTTATGATATTCGTGGAACACCAAAATTTAAAAAGGGAGAAAAAGTCGTTCTCCTTTTAAAACACCACAGCTTTGGATTTTCCCTTACCAATTTATCTATGTCTAAATTTAGGATAGAGAATCGCGATGGGGTAAATTATCTTATTTCTGATGTTTTTCCTAATCGGCCTAATGTTGGAATCATTGAATGGAAAAATTTTGAAAATGCAGTCAAAAGAAATTTTGGAAGTGGATTAATACCTTCCACAGGTAGAAAATTTGTTATTGATAAGAAAGTTGAAAATAGAGGAAGATTTTATAAAAAAGGCCATAAGGCAATAGATTTGCATTTGAATAAACAGAAAGATGTTATTTTGTATGGAAGAAAGTTTGCTAGTGTTCCAAAAAAAGATCAAGATAATGGAATACTTTGGTTTATAATCATTTTGGGTGCTTTGGGAGGAGCTTCCGTTGGGCTTGCAAGGTATAAAAGAAATTGAAAATGAAGTTGTATTATATCTATGCTCTTTTCTCATTTTTTTTAAATTTTTTCTCTATTGAGGCGTATGTTTTTCAGGTTAATGATCAAGGTAAAATTCTGAAATGGCCTAGACATAAAGAGAAGATTTATTTTTGGGTAGATAATGGTGAAAGTTCTGATGTTACTTCTTCACAATTTTTAGATTATGTTTCTGAAACTGCATCCCGTTGGAATAATGTCGATGTTCCTTCTATACATTTCAAGCAAGGAATAGGGCGTAGGGTTCACAGAAATGATATTACTTTTGATCGCAATAATTTCTATTTTTCGGGAAATTCAGTTTTGGCCGTAACGCAGATGGTTTTTCAAGAATCTAACGGTAAAATTTTAGAAACTGATATTATACTGAGGGACACTAATGGTTTCAGTTCTGATTTAGATAAAAGAGAATATTTTGAATCTTTATTGGCCCATGAAATGGGCCATGCCTTGGGTTTAGACCACGGCCAAGTTCATGGTTCTACAATGTTTTATAGTTTTGGTACAAGACAGAGGATTCTTCATACGGATGATATTGCAGGTGCTAGGGTGTTGTATAAAAAAGAGAATACTGGGGTAGGAAAGATAAGTGGGGTTGTAGTGGGCAAAAATTCAAAGACGGGTGTTTTTGGGGCCCATGTTCAGGCCGTTTCATCTCTTACAGGAAAAGTTTTTTCTGGTACTATTACCGAAGAAGATGGTTCTTTTTCAATAGGAGGACTTCCACTAGATGATGTCTATTTTTTGTATATCAGTCCTTCCAAGGTATTATCTACTCTTTCCAATTTTTATAAAAATATTCGCTCTAATTTTTGCTCTGATGGTGGTGCTTACGCAGGAAGTTTTTTTCGGCCTTGTGGGAATACACGCCAAGGCCATCCGCAAGGAGTCTTTTTGGATAAAAGTAAAGATGTTGGCATTATAACTATTAAGTGTGGATTGGATGTTCCGAAGGGTTATTTGGCCAAAAGGGATAGTTCTGATTTTTTTGAACTTAGTATTGATGAAGAAAATGGAGGAAATGCCATAACGGGATTTTTTTCAAATTCAGATATTAATAATAGAAGGAGTGACAGAATCAGAGTTGATCTTAGGGATTTGGAAATTACTGAGCGCAACCTTTTTTTTGAGATTAAACTCACTTCTCAAGATTTGTACTCCTTGGTGAAATGGGATATGCGAGTGGAGTCACCCGATGGCACTACAAATAACTATACTCGCTGGATAGGCCCGGATGGGCACCCTGAACTTAATTTAATTGCTCGGCCAGCACTTGATTCATTTAATCCAGGAAATAATGTTTTTGATATTACAATTACTCCAACTCATTTTTTTGATTTTATTACAGGTGATTTGTTTTCAAGTGAGGATTATTTTTCTTCTATAAACAATTTTGCAGAAGATTCAGCATTTTACCTTTTGATAATGAACATTTCCCAGTCAACTATGTCGGGATACAAACTTTATTCTCATTATAATTACGAACCGCTCAGAGATAATTCAGAGTGTGTAGGTGCGAACAAAACTTTTGCAGTCAAGTCTTCTCGCTCTGCTTCATTAAATTTTCCTTCAGATGGGGAGAAAGAAGAGAGTAGGGCAATGACTTGTGGTAGTATATCCTTTAATGGAGGAGGGCCTGGACAAATATTTTTTAGTTTATTTATTGGTTTTTTAGCGACATTCCTGGTATTTGGAGATGCTCGCTTTAAATATTTTAGTATTCAAAGCTGGCCTAAGTCGGTTAGGCTATAGATAACTGTTTTTTGGCCCAATGAATGAGATTTTTAGTTTTAATTTTTTGTATTTCTTCGATATTTGAGCTTGCAGCACAAAATCTTTTCAATGAGAGGATTCGTAAACTTCTCCCTGATAAAAAAGGAGTTTTTTTAAAGAGAGGAATTTTCCATAATGGCAAGAACAAATTGGAGTCATCCATTAGCGCTATTCGTTATCATTATGATGAAAAAAATAGTTATGAGAGGTTGGTAATAGATTGTGTTGGTGATAAAGTGCCTAAGGTTTATGGGAGTATTTCTTTAGACGAAAAAAAGGTTTATGTTGACTTTTTTAAAACTTCTCTGCCAGAGTCATTTTATTTTTCCGGTAAGAGCAAATTTGTTAAGTCAGTCAACTTTTTCTCCATTAATAATGAGATGCTTTCGACAGAAATTGATTTTAAAGAAGAAATGAGTTTGGAAATCTTTTACCTTGAAAACCCTGGCAGACTTGTCATTGATATAAAGAAATAATTTTTACAATTTAAAGAGGCCATTGTGTCCGATATAGATTCTAATTACGAAATTCAAATTAAACCTCAAGATGACAAGAAGTTTGTTCTGCCTAAAGAAGTTGTCATTATACCTATTATGAGCAATCCCATATTTCCAGGAATGATCGCACCAATCATTTTGGCCGAAGATAAATTTACTCAAGAGCTAGACAAAGAGTTAATGAAAAGCGGTTTTGTTGCACTTAATCTCGTTAAGTCTGATGTTAGAAATAGCAAAGAAGGGCCTACTACCGACAAGAAAACAGATGTTAAAAATCAGGAAATAGGAGTGAATGATATTTATAAAGTAGGGGTTCTTTGTAAGGTTGTTAAAAAATTAAAACTTCCTGATGGTTCGGTCAATGTGCTTGTGCATGGGGCAAAAAGGTATCGCGCCTCTGTCTATAAGCAAGAATCTCCTATCATTATGGCAAATTACGATGTTTTTGAGGATATTCTTGAATCTGATGAAGAGCTTGATGCTTACACTCGGTCTGTTATTAATCAGGTTAAAAAACTAAGTGAGATCAATCCTTATTTCAATGAGGAAATGAAATTGGCCATGCTTAATTCACCGTCTCCCGGTGCCTTGGCCGATTTGGTTGCTTTTGCAATTAGTTTGGACATTCCTGAGGCCCAAGATTTCTTGGAAACATTAGTTGTTAAAAAAAGGTTTGCAAAACTTTTAGTGTATTTGAGAAAAGAGAAAGATGTTGCAGATATTCAAAAAAGAATTTCGGATGAAGTCAATGACAAAGTTAATAAGCATCAACGAGAGTATTTTCTGAGAGAGCAACTCAAAGCTATTCATAATGAATTAGGGATGGAAGATGATGATAAAAGACGCGATGTTGAAAAATTCAAGAAAAAAATTAAAGAACTTGAATTATCGGAGAATGTTTTAAAAGTTGTAGAAGAAGAAATGGAACGACTTGAAGTTATCCCTGATAGTAGTCCTGAGTATAATGTCGCTAGAACATATATAGGTTGGATTTTAGCACTTCCTTGGAACAAGGGAACAGAAGACAATATTGATATTGAAAAAACCAGGAAAATTTTAGAAAAGGATCATTATGGATTAGAAAAGGCCAAAGAGAGAGTTCTTGAATTTCTTGCTGTAAGGAGGTTAAGGCCTCAATACGATGGAACAATTTTATGTCTGACGGGGCCACCAGGAGTAGGGAAAACTTCTATGGGCCGATCTGTTGCAGAATCTCTCAAGAGAAAATTTTACCGTTTTAGCTTGGGTGGAATGAGAGACGAGGCGGAAATTAAAGGGCATCGAAGGACTTATGTGGGCGCTATGCCAGGAAGAATTATTCAGGCACTTAAACGCGTGCAAGTGAACAATCCTATCATTATGCTCGATGAAATTGATAAACTTGGCCAATCTTTCCAAGGAGACCCCGCTAGCGCATTATTAGAGGTTCTTGACCCTGAGCAAAATAGGTCGTTTATAGATAATTACTTAGATGTTCCTTTCGATTTATCTAAAGTCCTTTTTATCGCAACTGCAAATTATGTTGGAAATATTCCAGGGCCTTTATTAGATAGGATGGAACTCATTGAATTGAGTGGCTATACCATTGAAGAAAAAGTGACGATTGCTTCTAAGTGGATTATTCCCAAACAAATTGAAAAACACGGCCTGGAGAAATCTCATTTTCATCTTGGCACTAAGGTCATTCGTAAAATTATTACCGATTATGCCCGCGAACCAGGTGTTCGAGGCATGGAACAGCATATAGCGAAACTTTGTCGAAAAGCTGCGTTGGAAAAAGTTGAAAAGAAAAAAAGAGGAAGATTTACTCCTCTGCCTGAAGACCTTGAAAAACTTTTAGGAAGTAAAATTTTTCAAACAGAATTGGCCCAAAGGAAATTAGTTCCAGGTTTGGCAATAGGTTTGGCCTGGACGGCCTTTGGTGGGGACATTCTCTTTATCGAAACTCTCCCCTTGAAAGGTAAAGGAGGCCTAAAATTAACTGGTCAACTTGGCGATATTATGAATGAATCAGCGAATATTGCTTACAGCTATGTTAAAAAATTACTTCAGATACAATTTGAACTTAGTGAATCCAAGAAAAAAGAAGGTGAAAAAAAATATTTTAAAAAGAATCAAAAACCTAAAAAGACTGGGGAAGAAGAGGATGAAAACCAGGATGAAGGAGAAAAAAGCTATTTGGATGCTCATGAAGTCCATTTGCATCTTCCAGCAGGAGCAACACCTAAGGATGGCCCCAGTGCTGGCATAACAATGGCCCTGGCCTTATATAGTTTGTCCATTGGGCGCAAAATTAAATCTAAGTTGGCCATGACTGGAGAGTTGAGTTTAACTGGTAGAGTTCTCGCTGTGGGAGGTATCAAAGAAAAGGTACTTGCTGCCAAAAGGGCCGGTATTAAATTTGTTATTTTACCTGAGGATAACAAGAAAGATTTAAAAGAAGTTCCCGAGAGACACAGGAAAGATTTGACTTTTTTTTTAGTCAAACATTTTGACGAAGTTTTGGAGATTGCTCTACCTAAAGAGGGCCTAAACGCAAAAAAACTGGTTAAAGGCCAAAAACAGGCAGCAAAAAATCAAAGATCACACGAAATTTTAAAATTCATCTGAGTCATACTCTGAAGTAGGAGTATGTTTGACTTTGCCCGCAGCAACTTCTCTAAGAGCAGTTACAATATCTTTATTTTTACTTCTGACAAGGTATTCGGCCCCATTGCGGAGTTGCTTAACTCTTTTAGTGGCCAAATGGACAAGTTCATAACGGTTTTCAACTTTTTCGAGACAATCTTCAATGGTGATTCTGGCCATTACGCTCTACTCCAAAAATTTGTTTTCAAGTGTCTTATTCCTAGAGGATAAAATTCAGTATGTCAAAAAGGGGTGGTTGACATGATGCATATTAGTGCCAAAGGTGGCAAAAAGATGATCAAATCTTTCGTGTTTTTGTTTTTAAAAATAAGTGATTTCAATAGTTTATGAATATTTTTTGCGATTTCTTTTGCTCTAAGTTGCCTGCTGACAAAAGAAAGTTTGTAGGGGGAAATCGTGAAAACTTTTTTGGCACTTACGCGATGCTTATATTGCAGAAAAATTAATGACCAGTGTCATTTGGGGAGCTTTCACTTCAAGGGAGTTTTATGGGGAACCAAAATTAAAGAGATTCTGGTTTTTTCAAAGTCAGATTTTCAAGAGGGAAAGGATTATATCTTACACTTGTCCCTTATTGCTGAATCTAAAGGAATTTTGAAAACCAAACTGTTAAGACAGAGGCCTTTGGATATGATCGAAAGAAATTTCTTTTAACTTCTTATCTTTTTGTTTTGGGCCTAATATGGGCCTATGGGGATTGATTCTGAAAATTTTAAAATGGCCTTTGATGAGGAGGAGAGAGAAATTCTACATGACATTAGTAATCAATTGGTTATAGTACAAGGGATGTCTGGATTGGTATTAAAGGCCATGGTGCGAGGACAATCAATGGGAGATCAAGAGCGGGAAAAAATGGAGAAAGTCCTGGCCGCTGCAAAAAATATAGCTAAGATAATTCAAGGCCGAAGAAATTATTTAAACTCAATTGCTAGTTGATTTTAACGCTGACCTGATCACCAATAATCATGCTTTGTATTTCCAGAAGAGGTGCGTCCTTCTCAAGATTTAGGCCTTTCATTTGAGCGATAGAGGCCTCGTTTTCAGTATGGATAACTTCCAGTTCTCCGATTTTGATCTTATATTGATATTTTTTCTCTGTTTTATCGGACAAAGTTCTGCTTACAACACGATGGACATCTAATATTGTTCCTTTGGAGAGGCCTTGTTGTTGGCCTAGGTTAATGTAGTAGTTTTTTTTAATGATTTCTTCTGGGTATCCCATGGGAATACTTTGAATAATATTATAAATAATATAATCTTTAGAATATCGTTTGGGACTCCATAGTGATGAAATGATTACCAAAGAGATAAGCAGGTTTGTTCTCATTTTTTTCTCCGGATAGGCCTTATTTGCAGGTGGCCAATAACCTCATCGGGTAGAATAAATCAGAGTAAAAGAGGCGAAAGCTTTTTAAATTAATAGGCAAAAATTGCCCCTAAAACTTCTGATATGGATTTAAAGGGACGCTTCAATCAAAGATCGAATTTGCTTGATAAAAAATTCAGTGCTATCGGCATTCCCAGAACCTTGGGCCATATATGGACGCCCTCCGCCCTTCCCATCGATAGTATGAAGTGCTTTTTGCAAAATGAGATTGCATTTTAAGGACTCTATGTTTTTGGTGGCCCTGAGAAGAACAGATAATTTTCCCTTGCGTTTGGAATGTAGAAGTAAAATTCCTTTTTTGAATTTATTTACAAAAAGGTCAGAAAGTTTTTGTAAATCAGAATTTTCAGGGGCCTCTGTTACAACAAAAGAGATGCCATTTTTGAAAGAAGATGGCCTAGCAAAGAGGTCATTACTTTTTATGGAATCGAGTTGGGCATTAATCTCTTGTATTTCCCTCTGTTTATTTCTTATATTTTGATAGAGTTGTTGTACCTTGTTTACAGCAGTATCTTCTTTAGTTGCAGTCAAGAGTTCAATTTCTTTGAAATACTGATTTCTTCTAGTCAATCTTCGAGTGGCCTCTATGCTAGTGACTGCTTCAATACGACGAACCCCGGAAGATAGGGAACTTTCTGCGACCAAGTTAAAAAGGCCTATTTCTTCAGTGCAAGAAACATGAGTTCCACCACAAAGTTCAATGCTAAAGTTCCCCATTTTGAGTACACGAACTTGATTGCCATACTTTTCATCAAAGAGTGCCACCGCTCCTTGGCCAATGGCCTCGTTAAGGCCCATCATGGCCATTTCAACAGGAAGGGCCTCCTGTATTTGTTCATTGACCAAATTTTCGACGGCCAATATTTCTTGAGGAGACATGGCCTGCATGTGAGTGAAATCAAATCTCAGGCGTTCAGAGTTGACATTGGAACCGGCCTGTTTGACATGTTCGCCGAGGATTTTGATGAGTGCCGCTTGGAGCAAGTGGGTGGCGCTATGGTTGCGGGCCGTAAGTTGCCGTTTTCTTTGATCGACTCTAAGTTGGTATTCTTTCCCTTTTGTAAGCGAATCAGTGTTCTCGGTGTAGTGAACATAGAGTCCTTCAACGGGAATTTGTGTATCTGAAATTTCTGCAATTTTGGAACTATCACTCCAGATTTCTCCAATATCTCCAACTTGTCCTCCGCTTTCCCCGTAAAAGGGAGTGATATTGAAAATGAGGCCTTTTTTATCTCCTATATCGACAATGTCGAGAAGTTTAGACTTGGAAGTAAGAGCATCATATCCAATAAAGCGCGTAGCACCTTTTTCTTGTTTAATATTGTGAAAGATTTTATCATCAACATTTGTGTGGCCTTTCCAAGATTTACGGCCTTCGTTTCTTCTCGCTTCCATAGATTTATTAAATCCGGCAGTGTCAATCTTGATGTTTTTTTCTAATAGGATGGTTTCAGTTAAATCTAGCGGAAAACCGTAAGTATCGTAGAGCTTAAAAGCACTTTTTCCAGGCAGCGTTCCCTGAACAACATCATTTTTAATGGCATCTTTTAAAAATTTGAGGCCTTGGTCTAGAGTTTCCAAAAATTTATTTTCTTCTAATTGTAAGAACTTTTCGGCCATCGCTTGATTGGCCACATTTTGGGGATATTCCTTCCCCAACTGCTCTAAGGCCACAGGAATTAACTTGTATAGGGCCGCTTCATGGACATCGAGTTTTTTCAGGTGTCGTATGGCCCTGCGGATAATTCTTCGCAAAACATAACCACGCCCTTCGTTAGAAGGGATCACTCTGTCGGTGAGAAGCATAGTGCATGCACGGATATGATCGGCCACAACGCGAATACTTCCGGCATATTTTTGATTGTGATAATCTTTTTGAGCAAGATTTTCTATTGCGTGAATAATAGTTTTAAATCCGTCAGTATCATAGTTCCAGTAAACATTTTGTAAACATGCAGCAATGCGCTCAAGTCCCATTCCCGTATCAACACAGGGCCTTGGGAGGCCATGTTGCCCCTGCCGGTTTTTTTCAAATTGCATGAAAACCAAATTCCAAATTTCAACATAACGGGACTCATCGTCGAGAATATTGTGCTGAGATTTTTTTTCGGCAAATTTTTCACCGTGGTCGAAAAAAATTTCAGAGCAAGGCCCACAAGGGCCAAATTCTCCCATCTCCCAAAAGTTATCTCTATCACCTTTTTTAAAAAGGCGTGTATTGGGAATACCAATGTCTTTGCTCCAAATTTTAAAGGCCTCGTCATCAGAGGTGTGAACTGTGATATAGAGTTTCTCTTTGGGAAGTGAGAGTTCACGAGTGAGGAAGTTCCACGCCAAATGTATGGCCTCATTCTTAAAATAGTCTCCAAATGAGAAATTGCCGAGCATTTCAAAAAAAGTGTGATGGCGTGCAGTGTGTCCTACATTATCCAAATCGTTGTGTTTACCACCGGCCCGAACACATTTTTGGAGACTGAAGGCCCTTTTATGGGGTGGGCGATCCTTGCCGGTGAAATAGTCTTTAAATTGATTCATGCCAGCGTTGGTGAAGAGAAGAGTCTTATCGTTGTGGGGAATCAGAGATGAACTGTTGACCTTTTGATGATTGTGTTCTTGAAAAAATTTGGCAAATTTCTCTCGGATTTGTTGAGTTTGCACTATCGGTACTCTATTTTTGATGGCATTTGTCTAATGAATGGCAAATCATAAATACTAGCGCAAAAAGTCCTTTTTTGCGCTAGATTTAGCGTTATTGGAGAGTTCTTTTGTTTCTTCTCGTGGTTGTTCTTTCATTGATTTCACCTGTAGTTTTGTCAACTTCAATTTGTGAAGTATTATCCAGGCCGTTTTTTTGCAAGATTTGAGTACGAATTTCCTCCAAGACCGTTGGATTGTTAATTAAGAAACTTTTAGCATTTTCTCGCCCTTGCCCTATCTTTGTATTGTTGTAGCTAAACCAGGCCCCTGATTTATCAATGATTTTATGAGTAACCCCCAGATCGAGAATATCTCCGGTTTGGGATATTCCCTCTCCGTACATAATATCAAACTCGACTGTTTTAAAGGGGGGGGAGATTTTGTTTTTAACAACCTTGATTTTAGTGCGGTTGCCAATAAAGTTTTCTCCGTCTTTGATAGTGGCAATACGCCTAATATCCAGGCGTATGGAAGAATAGAATTTGAGGGCGTTGCCTCCAGTAGTGGTTTCGGGATTGCCAAACATGACTCCTATTTTCATTCTTAATTGATTGATGAAAATGACTGTACAGTTAGAACGAGATATGGAGCCAGTAAGTTTTCTGAGTGCCTGGCTCATGAGTCTGGCCTGAAGGCCCATGTGAGAATCACCCATATCACCTTCGAGTTCGGCCCTGGGAGTGAGGGCCGCTACCGAATCGACAATAAGTAAATCGACGGCACCAGAACGCACTAACATGTCTGCAATTTCTAGGGCCTGTTCTCCGCTGTCGGGTTGTGAAATCAGGGTGTTGGGAATATCGACTCCGAGCTTTTTGGCATAGGCCGTATCGAGGGCGTGCTCGGCATCAATAAAAGCAACGACACCATTTTGGCGCTGACATTCCGCCGCTATATGTAGCGTAAGGGTCGTTTTCCCAGAGGATTCAGGCCCGTAAATTTCAATAATTCTTCCCTTGGGAATACCACCAACACCTAGTGCGATATCCAAACTGAGACAACCAGTTGAAATAGTCGGTATTTCCTGTTGGCCATGTTCGCCATCGAGCTTCATAATGGCACCTTTGCCAAACTGTTTTTCAATAGTGGCAAGGGCCAGGTCGAGTGCCTTCTTTTTGTTGTCGTTAAAAGTTGCGGGCCGTGCAGTAGTCATAATTTCTCTCCAGTTTTTTGAGGGTGGCCAAGTCCAGTTGTTTAGTCATCAACGGCCAGTAGGGTCTCATGGGGGAAATGCTCTGGCCAGACACCTGGCCTAGCACTTTATTTCCCTTTTGGGGCACTTTTTGGCCGTTGAGTGGCCACCATAGAGTTTGGCAAAGGAGTTTTTTATTAAGGTAAGTTAAAGCATTGAAAATAGGACTTTTGACTTGAGGAGAAAACTAAAAAATGAGCCGTAATGGAGTTATTTTGCTCGGTATTATTATTTTGCCAAGGCCTAAAAAGGATAAAAAAAATAAATAATGCTATAGGCTATTCCCGTGTAAATACCACTGATAATATCATCTAAAACAGTTCCCACTCCATGTTTAATTTTTTGATCGCAAAAACTGGCAGGCCAAATTTTAATAATGTCAAAAAAACGGAAGAGTAAAAAAAGAAGTGTGAGGTGGCCAAGATGAGTCTCTTTGAGGAATGGCCAGGCAGTGCTTATGCCCAATGCCTCATCTATAACCATCCAACCAGGGTCGTGATTTCCAAATTCTTTTTGGACAACTTCAATAATCCAGCTACTTAAACAGGCCATTGTCAGAAGGAGCAAAATGTAAAGTCCTAAAGGGATGTTTAATTTACTAAGGCCATAAAGGACGGGCATTGTTGCCAAAGTGCCAACTGTTCCTGGGGCCTTGGGGATAAATCCAATGCCCAAGAGACTAAGGAATAGAGTTTTTGGATGTTTAAGACTTGGTGCGGTTTTCTCTTTCATAACTTCTCAATATAAATTTCTAGGATACATTTTTAAAATCATATTTTGGATTGTATGAAAGAAACTAACTATTTGTCGAAATACTTTTTTGATTGGGACGCCATGGAGCTTGTTCTCGGTGGCCGTTCGGCCTTGGATTCTAGGCTTTTTGTCGGCCCTGCTTTTAAAGATGGCCAAATTAAACGCTTTCTTTTGAGTTATGGACTCAACCATGACGACCCCGTCACCAGGTCGGAGCTTTTTGGCAATTTTCAAGAAGCATTGCAGTTTATCCGCCGCTATTTTTTGCGGGAGGGTAGTGAGAATGGATTGGATTTAAAAATACCAAACTCTATTTTAATGATTACAAATGTTGATGAACTTTTTTTAATGGCCATGAAGCGTGAATTAAAAAGTGATTTGGAAGAAGCATTTTGGGCCGAGGCCATACTCAAAGTTATGCATACAATACTTCATGTTGATAAAGACTTGCGGTTAAATTATTTTCAACCCATTCAAACTCAAATATTTGATCGCTTCTATAAATATCTTTATCGCAATGATGAGGGTAAACTGTTTTGGCGCTTAGAAGAGGATAAAGCGGGGGATATTCCTCTCGTGGATTTTGAAACAAAGTCGAGAAAAACCAGAGACAGCGTTGTTATCAAACTTCTTCACAAGGCCGAAAATGTAGCAGAGGAGTTATTTGATCAAATTGGGGTTAGGTTAATTGTAGAATCGCGTTTTGATACCCTCAGAATAGTCAAATCTTTGCTTGACAAATTCGTTATTATCATCCACAATATAAAGCCAAGCCGATCAATAAATACCCTGGTTGATTTAGATCGCTTTCGAGTTCAATATGGCCTTCTCATAAAACAAACTTTGCGAGAGAATCTGCAGGAAGAAGATTTCCTATTTAAGGCGGATGCAATTATAAAAGATTGTTTGGCCAATTTAGAAGAAGGCCACAATCCCCACATGCTTAAAAACTACCATAGCATCCAATTTACCTGCCGGCAGTTAGTTAAGTACAGGAACCCTTTTTTTAAAAGTTTCAACGAACTGCGACAACAGGCCAAAATGGTTGAACATGAAAATGATTTGGCCGCTAAAATATTAGATTTGGATATGGGCCTTGTACCCAGAGATGTAAGGTTTTTTTATCCTTACGAAGTTCAAATCTTGGATTTAAAAAGTCACGAAATCAATACTGCTGGAGAAGCATCTCATCAGGAATATAAAAAATCTCAAATTCAAACGGCCATGAAGCGCGTATTCAGTTCTTTGATTGAGTACAAAAATTTATCAATTTAAAATGACCCTGGGAGTGGCCAATCGTATCTAGGGGAAGTGCAATAGAGAGTTTTTGAGCAGAGATTGATGGGCCACAAAGAAGAAATCTCCCCGTTTGAAGTAGGCAATAATCTTAAAATTATTTTTTAACATTCTTTCTTCCCAGTCTTGTACCTTGACCAATAGAACCCATTTTTGTGGGTCTAATTTTAAAGGCCAATCCGATTCTACCAGATGAGAGACTTCTTCCCCTTTAAGGATTTTCTGAGAAATTGATTGATCAACATTGAAAACTTCAGCGCCATAGCGATAGGCCATTAAGTTGGCCACATCATAAAAAGGGTAGACTTGATTGACCAGCGCCCACTGTTTGGGAACTGAATCCATACCATCTATAAGAGATATGATTTTTTGTAATTGGGGATTTCTGTTTGATCGGTTATTTATTGGAAATATATTTAAGACAGAAAAAACAAATATGGCCAAAAAGGGAAAAATTTTATTTTCAAATTGTAACAACCAAGTTTTGGGTGTATATTCCACAAGTCCTTTTCCGGCCAAGAGCGCTAGATAGGGGTATAAAGGAATTATATAGTGCGAATATTTAAAGTTCATCAAACTCATAGGAATAATGAGTGCTAATAAAAGAGCGCAAGCGTATCGGCCAAGACCCGACTTTTCTTTCCAAACAGTCCAAATTCCCAGTAAGGCCAAGGGTAAAATAAAAAAGGTTTGCTTTATTAGGTAGACTATATAGAAAAAAAAGCTTTTTGCCGGTTCAGAACGCCCTTCAATTGCCGTGTGGATGAAGGTTGAAATGAAATATTTTTCAACAATTTCAAATTTCCCCATCGTCCAGAGAGAAAATGGCCAAATTCCCAGGAGAATAATGCCAATAAGTGGAATAATATAAATTTTGATGTCAAGGAAAGCGTGCTTTTTGCGAGTTGTTAGCAAATAGAGAAAAATGCCCAGAGGTACAAAAAGGGCAATTGGCCCTTTGGTTAAAAGGGCACATCCCCAAGCAATTCCTGAACCCAGGGCGAATTTCATTTTTTTTTCTTTTAGATAGAGAAAAGTTAAATAAGCACTGAGTAAACAAAAAAACATAAGGGGTGTGTCGAGTCCTACGATTCGCGTTTTTTTAATGAGTGGTGGGATGATAAGAAAGAAAAAAGAACTCCAAAATGCCAATGTTTTTGATTTTTTTGATGCCCACAAATAGAGCACGATAAAACTTCCCAAACTAAAAATGGAGGAAAAAATTCTTCCGGCGGTATAACTTGAACCAAAGATTTTAAAAAAAAGGCCTTCTAAAATAAAAATAAAGGGGAGGTGGGTAGAAAATTCAGCATAGGTTGATTTGGAAAGGTGAGGTATTGGCCAATACCCCTTTTCGGCAGCATTTTTACCCAGCGCCATATACAAATGCCCATCGAAAAACATGCCTTCGATCCAGGCATTGTTGAGATAGAGAATAATACCTAAAAAAAAGAGGAATAATAGGGATATTGGAAAATTCGGCCTTTGATCTAAATGAAACGGCATTTTATACTTGACATTCACTCACTTGTGCCAGGCCCTTCTTTGCATTGCCCTTCCGGTACTTATCAATATCAGGCCGTAAAGACTCCCAAGGAACCTTCTCCATCGTTGCTGTTTCCACTTATAGATTCCCATGGCAAAATTATTGATAATTAGGCCCAACATTGACCACAATGTTGCAAAGGTATTGAAATCACCAGATTTTTTAACAAAATACCACAAGGCCGTTATTTGCCATATCCCCAAAGTAAATTGCTTGTTTTTGGAGACAGGGTGCTCAAAGTGATGAACATGAGACTTGCCACAACGAATAAGAGCATATTTTTTCCCAACAGAGTAACTAAAATCGACATCTTCAAAATAGCCGGTTCCTTCAAACCATTCATCAAAAGAATATGTATCCAAAACTTTTTTGTGCCAAAAAGTAGCGCCTCCTGAAAGCCATCGTACTTCCACAGTATCGTCCCGCTTTCTCAGTGATGTATTAATACCGGAACGAGTAAATCCTCCTCCTTTTCCGTCGTCTAAAAGGAACATTTTTCTCCAGGCCTGAAACTTAATATTTGGAGTATTGATAATCGTCATGCCAATCCCACCAAGTGGTTTTTTTGTCTGAAATTCCCTCGATACCTTTACCACTTGTTCCAAAGCATCTTGCTCTAAAACCAAATCATCATCCAAAAATCCCACCCATGTAGCATTTTGAGGGAGTCTGCGAATGCCCACATTTCTCTGTTTTGGTAGAGAGGGAGGACGAACGGCCACATAATCTGTTGGAATATCAGAAAATTTTTCAATGACCTTTTTTACAGGGTGATCAGAACCGTCGACCACGATGACGATTCGTGGCGTCAAAGTTTGGATTTGAATGGATTGAAAAAGTCTTTCCAGGTCGTACGGACGGTCTTTGGTACAAATAATAAGATCAAGCTGTTCCATGTTTTGAACCTTTTTTAAATTTGTCAAAAGTAAAATAACTGATATAACTTAGCAGTGTCGAGCAAGCGAGAAAATGACTCGTTAAAGGCAGGGTGCAGCAATATCTCTGCCTCTGGCGCTGCGCATTTGAAAAATTCTAATTTTGTCATTGTTACGAATTCTTACAAGAGAGAAATAACTTTAGTAGAGAGAAGTTTGAGACATTCTTTGTCGCAAAATCCTCTACCTCACAAAGTTGTTTTTATTGATCAAAATGAAAAAAAGTTACAGTTGTCAAGAGAAATATCTACTCATCCCCTATTGCAACACCTCCATATTTGCAAGCAAAGCGTTTCGGCCGCTCGAAATTCTTTGAATGTTTCTCCTGGTGTCGAGTGGATTTTGTTTTGTGATGATGACGGTTATTTGATGGCAAGATACACGGAAAAATTTTTGGAAATAGTTAAGGAGTATCCCGAAAACGAGATCATAGCAGGAAGCATCGTTCGAGATGATAATGGAGAATTTTATACTCCCCGACACAAAATAGGGGGAAATCTCAACAAATTTCGCCATACTAAATTGTTAATGGGTTCCAATTTTGCATGTAAGGCCAAAACCTTCAAAAGGCTGGGAGGTTTTGATGAACGCTTTGGAGTGGGAACTTACTGGGGAGTGGGAGAAGAAACCGATTTTGCCTGGAAGGCCTACTTCGCCAAAGTGCCTATGCTCTACGATCAAAATTTGAAAGTTTTTCATATAAGGCCTTATGCTTCGACATTTTCCAACAATTTTTGCAAGGCCTTTCGTTACGGAAAAGGTAAGGGAGCGTTGGTTGCCAAGTGGATTTTTGAAAAAAAAAGGATCAAACCTTTTTATGAAATGATAGAAATGACTGTGATACCCTTAGTGCAAATGTTCAAAGCTGTTTTGGCCCTTCGTTTTGAAATGGTTGCCATTTATTTTGTTGCTCTACTGGCCCGCTATTGGGGCCTCGTTCTTTTTGGAGGAAAATTCTTATTTTCTCATGGGAATCAAAAGCACTGGTCGAATGTCTGACACAATGCTCCTCGCTATCCAATCTTTTTTCCTATTGGTATAGTGCTTCTCAATGAGATTTTTTTTATTCATTGGCCATTTGGCCTGGATTTTATTTTTTTACCCTCTTTTTGCTGCAGAAGTTTGCAGCCGCATGGCCACTATTAATTTTCAGAGGGTTTTAGTAGATGTTGGTTCGACGCAAAAGGGAGAAGGTTTGAGGTATCATTTGGAAAAAGACCCCAAGGCCAAGGCCTATTTGGAGGCCTATCAAGAGGGAGCACAGATAAAATGGCACAGTGCTGCTTTGGGCCTTCTTGGAACTGGCCTACTCTTGGGGGGGGCAATGGCCCATGATGATGAGAGTCAAAAGACGCTTCTGATTTCAGGGGCGACGGTCACTGTGGCCAACTTTCTTATTGCGAAAACTTTGGCCAATGCCAATGAGAGCAATCTCCTTAGGGCCGTTGAGGAATACAATAAGAGGAACTTGCCCAAGATTTATCTCAATTCGGCAACAAAGGGTTCGACATCTAATTTTTTTGCTCATATTGGTTTTGGGTTTAACAAATCTTGGAGCTTTTAAAAATTTTGGATTTTGATGATGGCCTTAGAAAATCAAATAACTTGTTTCCATTGCCAGGCCTCACTTGAACTTGAGTCGGAAGAATCCATTTCACGAAGAGAAGAGTGCCACCAGTGTTCTTCCAGTGTTCACTGTTGCAAAATGTGCAAATTTTATGACATTTCTTCCTATAATGAATGTCGTGAACCTCAAGCTGGCCGTATCGTTGATAAGGAAAAGGCCAATTTTTGCGATTTTTTTAAGCTAGTTGGCCGTCAATCCCATCGGCAGGATAAAGAAGACTTATTGGCAGCGGCCAGGGCGCTTTTTAAAGACGAGTAAAAAATGAATAAGGTTTGGCCATGAAGCAGGAAAATTTGATTACGGTAGAGGGGCTTGAAAAAGCAAAAGCAGAACTTGAACGCCTCATAAAGATTGAAAGGGAAAATTTAAAAACTGCAATAGATGAAGCGCGTAGACTTGGGGATTTAAAAGAAAACGCGGAATATCATGCGGCCAAGGAAAAGCAGGCCTTAGTTGAGGGCCGTATAGCTCAGCTTCAGTCGATCATTGCGAGTTCAAGGGTGATTGATATTTCTACTATTAAGAGTGAGAGCATTGTTTTTGGCGCGACGGTGGCCCTCTTCAATGTTGGAACCAACGAGTCAGTTGTTTACAAAATTGTGGGCAAAGATGAATCTGATACTTTGGAAGGGAAAATTTCTTTTACCAGTCCTCTTGGCAAGGCCCTGATTGGTAAAAAAGAGGGTGATAGTGTTATTGTTAAGGCCCCTAAGGGTGATGTCGAATATGAGGTTGAAAAAGTTGAATACAGATAGGGCCATCGATCAATTTATTGGCAAATTGGGTTATGGAAAAACACTTTTGGGATTCTCCTGTTGAAATTTTATTTCGAGGAAAAAAAAGCAAAATTTTAGAAAAATTGTATTCCGCCGGGGTCATGGCCTTAGAGGATCTCTTGTGGATACGCCCTTTGAGAGTCGAAAAAATTCCCCCAATTTCCAAGTTTCAAGATGCTTTTCCGGAAAAAATCTTTAAAGGTGTTGGGAAAATCCAAGGAGTCAAAGTAACTCCCAATTTTAAAGTGCGAGGATATAGAGGGGCCAGACTTAGTCATGTTACAGTCGTAGTTTATGACTTACTTTCTTCAGGGAATTGTCTCAACCTCAGATTGTTTAATCTTTATTCCAATCAGGTTCGGCAATTCCAAAATCTAAAAAACATTATCTTCAGTGGCAAAGTTTCTCTCTACCAGGGATTAAAGCAGATTTTAAATCCCAAGGTAGAGTTTTTGAAAGAAGAATCCAACTTTGATATGAATCGAAATCAATCAGAATTGCAAGTTTATTATCCGACCTTTAATAAAATATCTCCTTCCTACATGAAGGCAATTTTTAAAAAAATTCCCGAGTGTTCTTGGGAAAAAATTCCCGAATATTTGCCAGAAGGAATGAGGCAGGAAAGAGGAATCATACCTTTGGGCCAGGCCTTTCGCTTTTTACATGGGAAAGTTTCTCCTTTGGAATGGTCTGAAAAAGAAAGAAAGAAGGCCGAAGAGCGCCTGGTTTATGAGGAGTTTTTTCGGGATCAAATAAAAATAAAATTGCGTCGGCAATTAGCACTTGCCCAAAAGGGGATAAAGCATTGTATTTCCCAAGATTTGTTATATAAAGTTTGTAAATTCTTTCCTTATCCTTTAACTCAAGACCAAAAAAATGCAGTGCTGGAAATTGCTGAAGACCTCAATAGTGATAAAAAGATGATGAGGCTTTTGCAGGGGGATGTGGGATCGGGGAAAACCAGTGTCGCCATAGCGGCGGCCATGATGGCCATGGAGCATGGCCACCAGGTGGCGGTTATGTGTCCTACCGAATCGTTGGCCTTACAACATTTTATCAATTTTAACGAACTTTTTAAAAATTGCACATACAATATTGGCCTGCTTTTGGGGAGCACTAAAAAAAGAGAAAGAGCGATACTTTTGAATGATTTAGAAGAGGGCCATATTCACATTATTATAGGCACTCATGGCCTTATTCAAGAGAGCGTGAAGTTTAAACAGTTGGCCTTGGTGATTATAGACGAGCAACATAAATTTGGTGTGAATCAAAGAATTAGGTTGGTGAACAAGGGGCCAGGGGTACATTGTCTTATTATGACGGCCACTCCTATACCCAGAAGTCTCGGCCTCACTCAGTATGGCGACCTTGATATTTCCGTCATTAAAACACTACCAGCACATCGTAAAGGTACAAAAACTAGGATTGTTGAACCTCACAACTTTAAAAAGTTTCTCGGATTTTTAAATGCACGCCTTTCTCTTGGGGAACAGGCCTATGTTGTCGTTCCTACTATTGTAGAAAGCGAAACTCAGGACATTGCCAATCTTGAAGAGGTGTTGGAAAGATTTAAAAAATATTTTCCCAACTTTAGAGTTTGGGGTCTGCATGGAAAACTTAACTCTAAAGATAAAGTCCAGGCCTTTGTCGATTTTAAAAACCACAATGTTGATATTCTCATTTCAACATCTGTTGTTGAAGTTGGAATTAATGTTCCCAATGCCAGTGTCATGGCAATTATAAACCCCGATCGCTTTGGCCTCTCTTCACTGCACCAATTGAGAGGCAGGGTTGGCCGAGGAACCCGCCCAGGATTTTGTTTTTTGGTTACCGAAAAGAAAATTGGCCCTTTTAGTATGGAACGACTAAGGATTATTGAAAAAACTTGCGACGGGTTTGAAATTGCTGAAAAAGACTTGCAAATCAGGGGAGAGGGCGATATTTTTGGAACAGAACAATCCGGCCCTGTACGCAATAAGTCTCTCGCTAACTTAATCTCCCATCAGAATCACCTTTTAGATGCAAAAAAGGATGTAGATCGCCTTTTCCAATTCCAAGAGGCCTATCCCGAGTTAAACGGGCTTATCGATAAATTTAAAAACGATGTTCACTTAACTCAAATGACTTAGGAAGGTTTTTCCCGGCATTAAATTTATTTTGAACTGATAATATAGAGAAATGGTAGAACTTGAAATTTTGGCATCTCCCGACCCTGAAGTCATTGGAAAACACCAATTTTTCTTTGCCGAAATTGAACTTGGAACTGCTTTATCTTGCCACCTTCCCATTGAAGACCCTCAATTGCCGTCAAAGGGTATCTCTTTAATAGCAACATCCGAGGGAATGATGGTTAAAATTACTCCGCCTGGCATTTTTTATGTCAATAAGAAAGAAGTCCTTGCAAAAAAACTCATTCAACCGGAAGATAAAATTCAGATAGGCAAGACCGAGATATTGCTTGCTCAATACAATTTTGAAACAATTTGCCTTCCCTGGAAAGATAACATAGCGGCCCAAAATGCTTCTTTGTCTGATAAGGAAAAACTTTTCATCGAGGCGTTGGAAGCAGAGTTGCTTTTTCTTGAATATGAATATAAAGAAAGGATATGATTTCTCCTAGTTATTCTGGCCGTTTGCGTACATCGGACGAAATTGAAATTTTTTATACGACGAATTTTCGGCCCGATGAACTTCAAAACCAAGATTTAGTTTTGGTTTTTAATTACGGACTTGCTTGCAATATAAACCATTATCAGTTTCAAATTCCCTATTTTCACAAACTTGGGTTTAAGATTTTATTTCATGATTATCGTTTTCATTATGAGTCGGAAGGCACTCAGGATATAAGGGATTGCTCGTTTGGTGGTATTGTAAGTGATATAGCACAAATCATAAACCACTTGGGAATTAAAAGGAGTGTTCATATCGGCCACAGTATGGGGGTCAACATATCTCTTGATTTTGCTTACGAAAATCCGGCAATAGCAAAAGGTATAGTTTTAATATCGGGGACTATTCTGCCACCTCAGGAAATTATGTTTGATACTAACATTATTGATCTGATTTATCCCTTTCTGCGGTTTTTGGTCAATCGTTACCCCGATGAATCTATGGCCGTTTGGAAATTTCTTTCCAAAAAACCTATTATGGAACTTATTGTCCATCGGGGTGGATTTCATCCTAGCAAAACTTCACGAAAATTTATCCAAGATTATTTGGACAAATTGGGTGAAATTCATCCTCAAATCTTTTTTCAGCTTATGGATCAGATGAAGGATTACAACATTCTTCCCAAGGCCAAAAATATTTCGTCCCCTGCTCTCATCGTGAGCGGGGACAAAGATAGGGTCATTCCCTACCACTCCCAAGCAATTTTAAAGCGATATTTGAGTGATTCGCAGTTTTATACGGTCAAGCATGGAAGTCATGTACCACAGGTCGATTTTCATAAAACGGTAAATTTGAGAATCAAAAAATTTTTAGAGGATCTGTCTTAAAAAATAGAATATACTGAATTTTTTGAGAGAATGTATCTAGTTGTTGGGAGGCCAATGGAATGAAAGCGAGGCCTATTTCCCTTTGGCCATACCTCTTCCCCTAATATCAGAAACCCCAACAAATTGGTTTTTCTCACGAGTGATGGCCTGAATACGGCAGCCAAGATTTTTGTGCCGGAGATTATGGCCCATTTTATAGAGGGCCTTTTCTGTTGCTTTGGGCAATCCTTTTGCATCAATGCGAATTTCATCGGGAGACCATTGGTGGTGATAGCGTACTGAGGACACGGAATCTTTTAGAGATAATCCATGTTCAAAATAATTGAGTATGGTTTGGGCCACACAGGTGAAAATTCGGGTTCCCGCAGGACTCCCTAATGTCATAATGGGCCTTCCTGTTTCCATGATAATCGTGGGAGACATAGAACTGAGAGGGCGTTTTCCCGGAGCAATGAGATTATTTTTTCCTCCAATGGCACCAAAGAGATTGCTTGCCCCCACTTTTGCGGCAAAGTCATCCATTTCATTGTTCAAAATAATCCCAGTACCACGAACGGCCAGGGCCGAGCCAAAATATCCGTTGAGAGTCTGGGTGGAACTGATGGCCCAACCTTTGTCGTCCATGATGGAAAAATGTGTAGTCTGGTTTGACTCAAATTTGGGGAAATGCCCTGGGGCCACATCATTTTTATTTTTGGCACGATTTGCAGGAATTTTTTTGGCCATCTGATCGGCATATTTTTTTGAAATGAGTCGATCGACTGGAACTTTAACGAAGTCCGTGTCTCCCAAGTATTTGGCCCTATCGGCAAAGGCCTGTTGCATGGCCGAGGCGACAAGATGAACAGTTTGTGGGTGTTGGGGGCCATACCGTTTCAGGTTCGTTTTTTCTACCATGTTGAGAATTTGAATAATATGAATACCTCCACTGCTGGGAGGACCCATGCTAAAAACATCTTTTCCTTTGTAAGTACCGTGAACGAAAGGCCTTTTTTTAGCGGTATAAATGTCTAAATCTTTCTGAGTTATCAGGCCTTGATGAAATTGACTTTCCTGGATGATTGCTTTTGCAACGGGGCCTTGATAAAAACCTTTTCGCCCTTTTTGAGCGATAAACTGTAAAGTTTTGGCCAGGTCTTTTTGCACCAATTGTTCTCCTTCTTTTAAAACCTTGCCGTTCTTGAAGAATATTTTTCGGCCAGCAGTAAATTTTTTCAGTGCCGATTCCCTAAGTTTTAAGGCCTTGGCAAGTTCGGGATAGACGGGAAATCCCTTTTGTGCAAGTTCGATGGCAGGGGCCAGAACCTGTTTTAGGGGAAGATTTCCGTATTGTGCATGAACATACAAAACCCCGGCCACCATGCCTGGTATCCCGACGGCATGAATGCCCGTCAAAGATTTGTTTTTAATGACCTTTCCCTCCGAATCAATAAACATGTTTTGGTGTGCTTTGAGAGGGGCCTTTTCTCGGAAATCGTAGGCCTCGGGATATTTGTTTTGGGGAGATTTGAGCAACATAAATCCACCTCCTCCAATTCCAGTCGATTGAGGGCGTTCCACACTGATTGCAAAACTGACTGCGGTAGCAGCATCGACAGCATTGCCTCCCAGTTGGTACATAAGCTCACCTGCCACAGTAGAGTAATGTCCTTGAGTGGCAATCATATATTTCTTCCCGTTGGAAAAGTGGCCAGATTCTTTTTCTTTTGCCGCCATGGAAACTGTATGCAAAACCCTGGGGTGGCCACAGCGGGCAAGCGCAAGGGCCAATAAGGGATAGAGTATGAGGTGGCCAAATCGGTGGGCAATTTTTTTGCGTTCCTCGATGTGGCCTTCTTTTTTTGCTAGATCGAGTGAATATTTCAAAGGTGGCATAACTCTTTCCTCTTCCGGTAGATTTTGGGCCTCTACCTCTTGAACGACCTTCCAAAGTTTCGGGCCGTATTGGCAGACATAATCGACGGCCCTCATATGGATGACCGCCCGTAAAGGGGAAAATTCGGTTTTTTTAAGAAATTTATGAGTCCCTTTGACTTCCAACCTCATATTCGCGTGCTGGTTAACGCATTAAGATTGGTTCGTGCGGTGTTACCCTCTATCTTTCTTCGGAAACTTTGGCCAAGGGCCGCAACGAGGGTTTCACCACATCATGGTTCTTAAATTCTCAAAAAATCCTTATCTTCTCCTTTAAACCGGAACTGTCATCAGTTAATATTATTTCAGGCCGCTGCGTTGAGTGCCTCCCAGACAAAACACAGATGCTCTCTTGCACAGGCAACTTTCACTTTATTGCTATGTTTGTTCATATTTTGAAGTCTTACAGATTTTTTTCGTAGTCTCTTCATGCATTTATCCGCAATGGCAACTATTGCTTTCGATTGGCCTTTCTTGGCCTCTTTTAATCTTTTGCTTATCTGGCATATCCGCCCCGAGAATTGACTGCTTTCAACAATCGTCGTTCTTATCCAACGATTCCCCATTTTTGTTATTCCAAATTTCTTTTCCTTTCCACCAGAACTGTATTCACTGACATCCAGGCCAGCATACGAAACAAGTTTCGATAGGTGGGAAAATCTTTCAATATCTCCAATCTCCGTTATCAACGCCATTGCAGAAAAAGTGCTTATACCTCTAAAACAAGTAAGCGCATCCTTTTTCTTTTTATCGTATTCCTCAACGCAGTCATTCATCCTTTCACATTGTTCAAGAAGAAATTCCAGATTTATCTTGCCTGCATCGTCTAAAGTTTTTATTTCTCTACGAATCCATGCCATATGCGAAATTGTCCAATATGACTTGTTTTCCCCGCCTTCATTATATTTGAGTCCGTATCGCTTTAAAGTCGATACAATATGATTTTTTAGAGACTTTCGTTGCTCAATAAAAAATCTGCGGGAGCGGATGATGTCTCTGGCCTGTTCGTCAACTTTGTCGGGAACATAAACGGGTGTTAAAAGTCCTTTTGCAAAATACCTGGCAAGTTTGTTGCTATCAACTCGATCGGTTTTCACCCGTCCGCTCGCCAACTCGGGAATCATCGAAGGCGCAATGACCGTGCTGTCGATCCCTTCAGAAGTCAAATAGCGGTGAAGGGAGTTGCCCATGTAA
Organism: Bacteriovoracaceae bacterium; assembly: GCA_965243145.1. Taxonomy (GTDB): domain Bacteria; phylum Bdellovibrionota; class Bacteriovoracia; order Bacteriovoracales; family Bacteriovoracaceae; genus CBDBLK01. The sequence goes on along the minus strand of CBDEUB010000002.1, from coordinate 1,567,276 downwards.
CTCGCTTCATGGCAGGTTTTCAACTGGAATCCTTGGCCTTCGAGTTTTTTGAGTTTTCCCAGCAATTTGATGTTTGTTGCTTTGCATTTAAATTCCAAAGTTTCTCCTGTTGCTTCACAGAATCCCCCTCCGTGAAAAGACTTGTCGTCGACATCTATTCCCACATAAAGTACATTTTTCATTGTTTTTTGCATTGTGTAAGCCATGGGGTCTGATGTCAATTCTTTGATGTCCTCGGTGCTAAGGTCTTGCAAATTTAAGAGTTTACAGGTGAAATCACACCTTGTTGCATAAATGAGGCAGGTTAAAGCATTGAAATGAGAGGAAAATGCCGGCATCCTATGTTTTGGAACAAAAGCAAGGAGGCCGAAATTACGCTTTCAAATTTTTGTACTTCTCTGGAGTTTGTTTTGTGCTAAAGAATTTCCAAAGCTGCTTTTGTTAGTGATTTTAATGTTGAGAGACATGGGAAGTACCACTTTAATTCGTATTGATCGCCATATTTGACGGCCAAGCAAAGGGGGATGTATGAATATCTGGTAGTACACCAAATCTCGAAAGGGGAGGTATGCAATGAAAATGATTTTATTCTGTTTGTTTGGAATTTTGATGGCCTGCGGTGGCGTTGTAGGGACAACAAAAGGTCACAATGCCGACTTCAAAATGAAAAAATATCGAGGTATTGCAAGCACTATTGAATATCATCCGAATGAAATTGAACTTATAGGTTCTGGAGTTGCTGCGACATTTTCAACATATAGTTTTTGGGATAGAAGGGTAGATGGTTCAGATAGAACTTTCTCCTTGTGGGATAGGGAAAAAAGTGGTCGGCTTCGGTTTTTTTCCTTGAAAAGACACTGGGATGTTGCCTTCCGTGGTATTTACGAACCTCCTATTTTTGATGTTGGTGATAACAGTTACATTTATGACTTAGGACAAGGTGATTGTGACCCAAGACTTGATCCACCACTAGACGACCCACTTTCGCTATCGGGCCTGCAAGAATGGTCAAATCAATACTACAAGACGAAAGGAATACCTCCCACACAGAGGGTAACTCTCCAAGAGGCCATAATGAGCATTGATCATTGTTACCTGGTTCACAATCGACATTCGGATCAACTCATCACGAGTCTTTTCCATGTGAAAGATTACGATCCACGAAAAATTGTGAATTTTAAAAAGCAAACATATACCAAGACTGTGACTTTAGATCAAATCTATGTTTTGGCCCGCCAGGAGCTATAAAACAATCTAAAAATACCGGCAGCGAAAAACAATTTGCCGGCATACTTGAGCAAGGACAAGTTAGGCCATCCACAGTGCTATTTTCTTCCCGTGGTGGCGGCCCTAAATTCATCTCCTAGAATTTGCAAGCTGTGGCCAGTGTCCTAGGGCCTTTATAATTAGGGGGGCATTGGGGTTTAATGCAATGCGTAATTGGTCGGAGTGACCCTATAGTGGTCGAACCAGCATTAACCACCGTCCGAGAGGTGAGGGTAAGCTGGGAAAGGCCAAAAATCAACCTCGCTGAATTGGCAAAGAAGCGGAGTGAAGGCCTCACAGTCGAACAATTGGGCCAGCACTTTGGCCTTCGCAGGACTGCAATTAAAGGCCACCTACGGAAGATTAGGGAGGGCCAAAACTCCTGAAATCCGGCCCAAAGGCCTTTTTTAGGCCTGTTTTGCTAATTTGCGGACTTCCTTGATGGCCATGCCTGTCGCCTTGGCGACAAACTCAGGTTCAGAACCGGCGGCCAGCATATTCTGGGCCACTTGCCTTATGCCTTCTTTTAGGCCTTCTCGGCGAATCCAAGACTCCCGCGAAATCTTGTCTCTTTCCCGTTTTTCTTCTTGAAATTGCCGTTCCCGTAACTTTTCATCCTCTGAAAGATTCCACAGGTGTTTTAATGCTTCTGCCATTTTTCCCCCTTTTTTTAGAAAGATATTACAGTCATCAATTTGCAAATTTTCCGAGTTCCTCAAGAGGTAACTCCAATAGTCTTGGGTATTTTCCAGTTGATTTGTTTTTTTGCGAAATTTGTTCAGTTCCACAATCGTAAACGCCATTTTATTGGTCATAACTACATTTGGTCGTTTGCTACGCATGAGTAAAAAATGGTGAACATATTCGTCTTTTACTTCTCTCAATATTTCGAGATTTTCAGTGGAAAAAGTGAGCGAATAAACGGGAAGTAAGACTTCATATTCATCACCCTTTTTAAGTTGTCTTGAAATAAGTTTGCTTGAATAGGTTAAAATCCTGTCTGGGTAATAGGGTTCAGCAGTAGTTTGCATTTCGACATTAACGATTTCAATTTTGGGTTCAATATCCGAAGACTTTGGCCTTCTTGTAAATTTCACAATGAGGTCGAGATGATAAGTTTTTCCAGGTTCCTTTGCTTCCTCCGGCGTAAGTTCAGTGTTGAGATGATCAACACGAAGAACTTCGCTATCTGGAGGCAAGGGCAGAAAATGCTCCAGCAAAGACCTTAAAAGTTTCTCATTTTGCGTGAAATATGTCTTGAAAGTAATGTCGTCGGTAAGTCTTAAAAACTTCATCCGCTCCAAAAATTCGACGATTTTTTCCAATAGGTCTTTTTCTTCCATCGCTTTTTATCCCCCTAAAATTGGGCCATTCACAACAATAAGGCCCATTCAGTTGTTTTGTCAAGTATTCGGGCATTTTTTGGCCTTTCAACAAGCGGCTTTGCGGCCTCACCATTGAAGAACTGGGCCAGCACTTTGGTCTGGGCAGGACTTCGATTAAAAACCATCTCAGGAGGGCGAGGGAGGCCTAGGCCCTTCCTCTCGCCCCATTAGGCCTTAGAGCAATGAAATCGAGGACTGGCCTTTGGTGGGAGAGTACGGTTACATGGGTTTATAGTCACACCACGAACCAAGGGGGAAAGCGATGTATTGCCTTATTATTAACATTTTTCCGCGACTCTTTTTCCACGGCGCTATTGTGGCCGCCATACTCACTTGGGGGCCAGACTGGACGAGGAAAAAGTTTTTTGAACTCCACGATGCCACCTTTATGCTTCTTCTCGAAAAAGTGCAATCCGGTGGCCCACCCTTGCCCACTTTTGGGCCTAATCCTGGTAAGTGGTTAAACGGCACTCATTTGCGCTACGAAGATTTATAAAAGCGAGTGTTTCGGCACAAATTTGGCCCCAAATGCACTACCGATTTAAAAGGGCCGAATGTCACACTTGGCCCCAATGAAAACGCTATCATTTTAGGGGTTTGAGGTGCATTTTTCGGAAGCGGTGTCACGGCCAGGTGCTATTTTTGCGTATTTATAGAGGCCCCTTTTTTTCAAGGCCCCCAAAAACGGGGAAATGCGGGAGAATTTCAAGGCCGACCCGAGATGCCCATTTCTTGACCTCTTGAATCATTTAGGATAATATCGAACAGAAAAAGGCCTTTTAACTTTGCTTTTTAGGCAAAAATGCGATAGTAATGCCCTTTAGGGCAGATAGAGGCCCTTGGAGAGGAAAACGATATGAGCAGCAGCGATCAAAAAGAAAGAGACAGGGCCGAGATTCAAGAGAATTTCAAGATTATGCAGAAGAATCTTGAAAGAACTCAGGCCCTAACGGAGGCAAATGCCAAGGCCATTGAGAAGGCCACTGAGGCCATCGAAAAAAACGCCGAAGACACTAAAAAATGGCGAAAAGAATCAAAAGATTTCATCGAGGGCCGTATTGCCAATGAAAGGGGTGATTTTGTCGAAACCATCACCAGGGCAAACCTGGGCCGCCTTTTAAAAGACCGTGGCATCACCGTTCACCGCATTTACTCCAACATAACAGACGAGGGCAAGAAAAAATGGGAGATTGATGTCATAGCAGTCAACGGAGAGGAAATCTTTTTCATTGAGACCAAAACAACCCTGTCTATCAACAAAGTAAAAAGATTTATTGAAAAAACGCTCTTAAAAATAGGAGAGCACTTCCCCGAATACAAAGGTAAAAAAATCTACGGAGGGGTGGCCTTCCTCGAATCCAAAAAAGACACCGACCCAAAAACAAACCAAGAAGTGGGGCAAGATGCCGCTGAGTACGCCCTAGAACAGGGACTTTTTGTCATCAGTGTGGCCGGCGATTCCGCCAGTATGATCAACGATAAATCTTTTGTGCCGAAGGTGTTTTAAGATCAAACTAAAGTTATGAAATACCTAATCCTTGAAGATTAAGGACAGATAGCAGTCATAAACCAGCTTGCGAAAACAAAAAAAGCGGAAGTGAATTTCCCTAAGGCAAATCTTGGGATATTCAATCCAAGGACAATAAAGTAAATGAATTTTTTTTCTAAAAAACCTAAAAGAAAAGAGAGTTTAAATAAAATATCAAAATTAATTAATCCCCCTGATGGGGTTCATGACTTAAATACTATACACAAGAATGTAAAAGAAAGAATTAAAGAGCATAATTTAGATAATAATATAGTATTAGTTTTAAAAGAACCAGAAGGTTTTTTTAAAATAGAAATTAAAAATCTCGAACTTATTTTTGAAATGGAACCTATTGCGTTTGATGTGTATTATAGAGAAATTACTTTCAAGAAAAACGAAATCAAATTCTCGCCAGGCTCGATTGAAATAGATATTTCTAATACAAGGGAACCCTCAGAACAACATATAGATATTTTTTTTCATAGTAAAGTTTTTAAGTTCATTGAAAATAAAATCAATCGTCCATTATTTTTTACAGAGTCATCAGACAAAAATCATGTAACAGACATTGTATTAAGTAATAACAAAATAAAAGGTATGATTTTTCATCTTTCTGAAAAAAATTTCTACAAATTGTTTTTTTTAGAGAAGAATGAGATAGACAATCTAGGTGAAATACCAGAGAATATGTCTTTTCAATTTGACCATAATCAAAAAATCGACAAAAAAGGCCTCTTTCCAGAAAAGCATAAAAAATTATTTCTCGAACTCAAAAAAAGAGCAATTAAAGATGCAGACAAGGTTTTAGAAAGTATTTTTATAAGAGAAATTATGGAATGTGAAAGAAAGATATTGGCAAAAAAAGGTTTGTACAGCGCATATTCAGATAAATTTATTCTTTGTGTTGAAAAATATATTTCCAATTATGGCTTTTCTTGGTTAAGGCCCTTGCTTTGGCTATTTTTCGCTAATGGCATTTTTTCAGCAATTATTAAATATTACATTCCTTGTGCTCAATCTATTGATGGGTACAATATTTTCTGGAATTTTTTTGACCCTCTCTTTAATGTTGCTCAACTATGTAATGCTTGCGAAAAAAGTACGGGAATTGCGATGGTAAAAGTTTTTCAAAAAGTAATATTTGCCTTTTTGGGATATGAGATAATCAAAGCGTTTAGGAGATTTTCAAGAAAGTGAAACTGGAAGCCACTTTCAAAGGTCTTGGCCCTTATGCTTCCTTGCTGTTGTTTCTACAAATTCTTTAATACCTTCTGAACCCATTTCTTTTAGTGTCTCTTGAATTGCTTGCAAGGCCGCCTCATGATCTTGGTGTCTAATATCCATCAAGTTCAGTCTCTTCTGTTTTGCATTTTATTTTTGCCATGTTTTTATCTTCCTAAAAAATCTATTATTTTGCCTTTCTAAACTTTTCAAAAATTCTAAAAAAAGTACCACTACCCCCGCTTAGCAATAGTGCTGTTAATATGTAATTTACTATATCAGAAGAAGCACTTTACCGAAATTCCAGCAGCAAGGGCCACGATACCCGCCCCGGATGGCCAAAATCAAACCTCCTTACTGGGTAAAATTTGCTTAATTTCCCTGGATTCAGAATTGTGAATAATTAAAGTATTGTGAACTTTTACCATTTGAGGAATTTATGAAAAATGGAATTTGTTTAACTATTTCCGCTTTGATTCTGTTAGTAGCAGTTTCTTCTTGTTCTTCAAGGCCTATTGGAAAAACCATCCTTGATACTTCAACACCGAACAAACCAGACTGGGTGGATTCGGATAAACTATCCTGGAAGGAAGATAAAAATATCTTTTTCAAAGGAACCTACGCCGTCCGTGGCGACGAACGGGCCAATGGCTGCATTGATTTGGCAAAACTCAATGCCAAGGAGGCGGTTATTACTGAAATTCAAGAAGAACTCAAGGGTGCGCTGGATTCGGCCCAAGATTCGATCCGTGCCGATGCTGAAATTATCCTTACCAATTCCCGATCCGCTCGTTATCAAGGGGTGATTAGTGGATTGCGCTTTACTTCTTCCTATTGGGAAAAATACGCATTGATCAACTATGATCAAAGAATCTCTTGCTTTATTTTAGGGCGCATCAGTGAGGCGGAATTTCGCAAAACAAAAAATAACATACTCAACAAAATTACTCGTGCCAATCCCAAATTGAAAGAGGCCATAGCAAAGAAGCAAATTAACTTTTTTGAAGAAAAGAGGGATACAGCAAGCGAGTAAGCAAATTGAATTTACTTCCTCAAATAAGTTTTCTCGGCACAGTTTTTTTTTTGCCATACCTCACGCATTTGGCGAAAGGCCAAAGTGGATAGATAAACCCCCTCGCACCCCTCAATTTCGTTACTACATTGGGCGCGCTACCGATGCCAAAACTGAAAAGCTGGGCATTGAGTTGGCCACTAGAGATGCCTACCATCAGGTGATTCGGGAAAATTTCGGTATTCTCACCCGCATTTCGCACCAATCTACCGAGACTTTAAAAAACACTGAATACACCAAAACTTTTCAAGAGTTGAGCAAAGATGTGCGCATTATTCGCTTCACTCAAGAAGAAAAATATTTAAAGAAAATGCCCAATAATACATTTAATGTTTGGGTGCTGTTCAAGTATCCCCGTGAAGAGATTGCCAAAGAGCGGCAACGCTTGCACAAAATCAACTTTGAAAAAAAGAAAACCGTTTTTTCGGTTCAGGGTTCCCAAAAAGATAAACTCAAGGGAACCTTAGAAATTGTCACAGAACCAGAAGGTGCATCGGTTTATGTGGACGGGGAACCCTGGGGACGCTCCCCCTTGCGCATCGTCGGTCAACTGTCTTCCGGCAAGCACACGCTGGAATTGGTGATGACAAATTACAATCGCATTACAAAAGATATTATCATCATTCCTAGCAAGGTGGAGAGCATTAGAGAAAAGCTAGTGCGCGGCCTTGGGAAATTGAAAATCGTGACAGTTCCCCATAGTGCCAATGTGGTGATCAACGGAAAGCGTGTGGGCCTAAGCCCCACTGCTTTTGTCGAGTTGGAGGCCGGAATTTCTCACAAAGTGGAAATCTCCCATGCTGAAACTCATTTGATGACTTTTAACACGGAGTTGGGAACGGGAGAAAAAAAGGCCCAAGAAATAGAACTAGACTATAGGTCATCCTACCTTAGGGCCAATATCCCCGTTGGTGCTGAGGCACTTTTAAATGGTGATCCCATTTCACGCAATGAGTTGCAAAATAAGAAAATCACCCCTAACCTTGAATACGAAATTGAGGTGACCAAAGACGGCCACCTTCCCTATAATCAAACGATTTCTCTAAAAGGCGGGGAAACTAAAAATCTTTCCGTTGTTCTTGAAAAGGGAAGTGAGGGCAACTTGGAAAAAATTTTCAATCCGTTACTTTTCCCATTTGAGAAGGCCGAAGAAGTGGCCTCTGAAGTTACGAACCTTGGCCTTAATATTAAAAAATTATTCCAATATTTTGGTGTAATGTTTGCAAAAGGAACCAATAACGCGGGATACATTTCAATTTATTACAACCCCATACTGATAACCCCAAATGGGCGCATTTTTGGAATTGAGGCCCGTGGTTCGGTAGGGGAGCATGGAGATAAGGAAGAATTTGAAAACAACTTATACGGAGTTGGGGCGGAATATTCCGACAAGTCTCCAATTGTTTCTAAATTGTTCAAAGCAGAAGTTTTGTTTAAATATTATCCTGGTGCCGAAGAGGTTTACCAAAATGTTATGGATGCTACCCCAAAACTACTACCCATCACGGGGCCTTATGGCAATATTGGCATAGGTTTTGCACGGGTAAAAAGTGAAACGCTGTCAGGTGGATTTCACGAAATAAGGAGATTTCAAACTATGAGTATTCCCGTAGGTATTGGGTATGACTTCCCTTATTTGGGAGTATCTGTTGAGCACAATATCTATTTCAAAAATTCAAAATCCCCTGTTAAAGGGAATACGGTTTTGGGTGTAAAAATTAGACTCGCATATTAAATAAAAAACAGTTACAACTTTGGCCACCGCTATAAAAAATTCAATCAAGCGATTCCCTATACTCACATTTTGGCATTAAGTACCGAACAGGGAAAAGATATGGCAAAGAACAAATTACCCGACATAAATCATTTTATGCCTCTTCTTTTGGCACTCTTTTTAGGTCAGGTGCTGCTTTCCTGTAGGCCCTCAGTGGAAAGAATCCCTATCGGAGGAACTACAGAAACGGAAGAAAACTATTCTCCCCGCTCTCCCTCTCCCTCCCCATCCTATCAAAGATTTCGATCAAGCAAGTCAAATCAATATACGACAATTTACTCCGGTGCTTACGGCAACAACCCAACTCTGGCCGCTGGGGGGAAAAGTCTAGCGATTCAAAGGCCACCTAGTGGCCAGGGAACTATCACCTATCGGGCCACCACCAATCATTGTCGAGTGAGTTCCACCACTGGGGCCATCACTCCCGTTTCTCAAGGCCTGTGTACCATCCAGGCCCGTTTTGCCGGCAATACTAATTATCTGGCCTCCAGTTGGATAGATATTTTTAACATCAATGTAGGCCCACGCTCTATTGTCTCTAAAAAGGTTTTGCCTAAACCCGTAAATTCTATCGTCTCCCAATCGGGGGCCTCGTGAATTGACAACACTCCGACTTTTCAAGTTTCTCCCACTGTGGCCGGTGGTAAAGTCCAACTCTTTTCCGATTCTGCTTGTACGCAGGCCATTTCGGAAACAGTGGCTACTTCTAGTACTAGCGCAACAATTACCACCAATCCACTACCCGTGGGTGCTGTTTCAGTCTACGCTAAGGCCGAAGATGGGTATAGAAATATCTCCACCTGTTCAGTTGCTTTTGCGGCCTATGAGGTTTTGTTTCTTAAAAAAGATATTTCTAATCAAATCAGTTCACGAAATTCGCACACTTGTGCTTTAACTTCTTCCGGTCGGGTGAAATGTTGGGGGCATCTGGAAAGAGGAGTTTCCATCGATCTAATTTCAGGGAAAGGCAGCACGACCCCCCTTTCTAATATTGTGCAAATTAGTTCGGGGAATACACACACTTGCGCTCTAACTTATTCTGGTGGAGTTAAGTGTTGGGGAGGAGTGTGGTATCGGGATAATATGCAACTAGGAGATGGGAAAATTTATGATTCCCGTATAAACTACCCTGTCGATGTAATTTCAGGGAAAGGTAGTACCGCCCCCCTTATTAATATTGTGCAAATTAGTTCGGGTAATCCGCACACCTGCGCTCTAACCTCTTCCGGTGGAGTCAAGTGTTGGGGAGGGGGAGCATCGTATTACGGACATCTGGGAGATGGAAAAGCTTACGATAGCTCACCCTATGGAACAAGTTATCCCGTTGATGTTATTTCAGGAAAAGGTAGCACCACCCATCTTTCTAATATTGTGCAAATTAGTTCGGGGAATGGACACACCTGCGCCCTAACTTCTTCCGGTGGGGTCAAATGTTGGGGAGGGAAAGCAAACTACCCCGTTGATGTAATTTCAGAGAAAGGTGGCACCACCCCCCTTTCTAATATTGTGCAAATTAGTTCGAGAGAAAATCACACCTGCGCTCTAACTTCTTACGGTAGGGTTAAATGTTGGGGAGCTTCAACTGGTGCAAGTACTGCCAATGTGGTTCTAGGCAAAGACAGTACTACACCCCTTTCCAATATTGTGCAAGTCAGTTCGGGATATAGTTACACTTGTGCTCTAACCTCTTTCGGTGGAGTCAAGTGTTGGGGAAATCCCTCAAGGTGTTATGGACAACTGGGAGATGGAAAAATTTACGATAGTTCATCTTGCAGAACAAATTACCCCATCGATGTAATTTCAGGGAAAGGCAGTACCACGCCTCTTTCCAATATTGTGGAAGTCAGTTTGGGAGATTCGCACACTTGTGCTCTAACCTCTTTCGGTGGAGTCAAGTGTTGGGGGTTAGGACACATTGGACAATTGGGGAATGGAAAGAGTGGTGGAAATCACATAGATAGTTGGTATCAAACAAACTACCCAGTCGATGTGATTTCAGGCAAGGACAGCACCACCCCTTTAAACATAGGAAACTATAAAGTAACTTATGCCTGCAATAATGGGAGTTGTAATTTTGTGCCGGAATCGTTGATTGCCTTGGAGTTGAGGAATCCCGATCCAAGTGCCACACCTTACGCAAGCGACACTCCAAACATTCGCTTGCACCATGTGAGTGGCGGCCAAAGCGTTTCCCTGCATCTTGATGCCGCCTGTGTGGGTGTGGCCGTGGCCAGTGGAACCGTGGCCATTGGAGCGGCCACCATTGACCTCACTACAGACGCTTTAACGGCAAGAGAAAATAACATTTACGCCAAGGTGGGCACTCTCTGCACTACCAACCAAATTCCCTATACATATAGCGGGGGTATTTAGAATTTCGCTTATTGCCCCTTAAAGTGGATCGTGGAGAGATGGACGGCCTCAAGGGTTTTTAGTAATAGCTAACACTCCCTCACAAACCGCCCTTTCAAGGCCCAAGAAGACCCATACGGGCCATTTTTAGTCTCGAAAATACTTTTTTACTCAAGAATCGAAAAAGGCCCTCAAAACTCAAATTTAAGGCCCTGGCGAAGTGTTTTTTGCTGCTCATCTGTGGGGGCCGATCTGTTCCGTCTTAGGTGTCGCAAAATCGGGTATTTTTTACATGGTTTTTATGATTTCCTTGCAAAAAATGATGCGTTGTATATAATTCCCTGGTAGCTGTTAAAATATAGCTTTGGCAAAACAGTCGTTTTTGCGCCGGATAGCTTCGCCCAATTTTTCCGCTCACAAAAAAACACTTTTTAACTGGGGACTTTTTCAATTCCCACAACCCAAGGAGGCCTATGAAGAAAAACTATTTTATCCCCTATGGTGATTACTGCAAAATTCTCAACATTTTAGAGGAGTGGAAAATCCTCGACATTCGGAGACTGTCAGAATTGTGCGGTGAAATCTCTCTGCCCAACTTGCGCGAAAAAGTGCGGATTTTAGAACGCCGTAAACTGGTGCGAAGTTTTTGCCAAAAGGGAGGGCGTAAATACATCTCCCTTAAAAGCTACTCGCTGGATAACTCCTGGTACGACAAAAAACACCCTGAAAAAGTACTCCAGCACGACCTTATTACAGGGCAAGTTTTGCGGGAGTTTTTGAGATGGGGTCGCTGTCTTGAGAGCAAAATTGGGGGGGATGCTGAAGATGAACAGCGAATTTATCCCGATGCCCAAATTGTGATCGAGTGGGGCGGTAAAAAAATTCGTGCGGCATTAGAAATCGAGATCACCCGTAAAAGTAGCTGGAGAGTTCAACGAAAATTTGGCAGCTATGGGCGAGAAGAGAATTTCGACATGGCGATTTTTATCACCAGTCAGGAGGGAATTTTCAAGAGTTACAAAAATTATTTGATGGGGATGATCGAGGAAATCCAGCAAAAAATTGTCATCGTTTTCGATCCCGAACTCTCCATAAAATCCTTTGACTTAAAAAATTCTCACTGCTTTTTTTGCGGCAAAACTGAAAATTTGGCCTCTTTTCTTGAAAGTTGAAATCGTACAGTGAGGTTTACAGCGGCCTTATAGGTTCTTTTGCGCCCCTGCCATTTTCCCCACAATGTCCGCGAGTTACACACCCTCAAAGACTGACCACCCACACACAACCAGAGTTGGCGTAGATGGTCACCCTTTGGGGAGTACAACCGCTTGACTGGGGGAAGTGGCAGGGGCGTAGAGGGAGTTCCAAACCAAGTTAGAGCATATTGTTGGGAGGGAGAAGGCCAGAGTGAAGGGAGTGTGTGCCGTAGAAGAGAACCTGAGACACCACGGAAATCATTGCCGCCATAAGAAGACAACCCGAGACTAGAGAAGGCCCGAGGTTCGAGGGCATTGGTGATGTGTCCGGCCTCGATGTCAGGGCCACATAGTGAGAAGTGAGTGCTGTCAGGCCCTCCCATTTAAGGGTTGGGCCAAAGGGACAAGTGCCAGTCACCGCCTCCATCAAGGCCTGCGAGACACCGAAAAAAGCACGGACACCCTCACCAGTTTTAGGCCATTGAGTCCACCCAAAGGTGGGCACACCAAGACACTCAAGGAAGGCATCAGGCCACAGAAACAAGGCCCAGTGCTGGCCCCCATCTGGCCAGTCGAGAGTCCGGCCCTACGGCCCATGAAACTCTTGGGGTTTCTACGGGGCCGCTTAAAACCCGAGAAGGAGGTGCGAATTGAAAACGAGAAGGCCTAAGAGACAAACCCTTTCTTTCCAGTGCTTCAAGGCACTGGAACTTTTGCGCTCATTCTCCGCGGCCACAGTGAAGCAGATTCAAAGAGAGGCCTTTAATGATTGTAGCTTGTCCTTCGTTTGCCGCAAGATGCGCGACCTGGAGCGGGAAAAATGGGTTGAAAAAATCTCTTTTGGCATTGGATGCAAGAGAGTCACGGCCTACATTCTGGCCGTCAGGGGGTGGGAACTTTTCAATTTTGGAGAAGTTCGCCCTCGCTTTGGCCAAAGGGTGGAAGTGTCTTCACTTCTGCACAAGATTGGACTGGTGGACATCCGCCATGCCTTTGGCCAGATGGGGGAAGTAGAAAACTACTACCCACGGCCCTATTACGCCAATTATCGGGATTTGGAGGACTTCATTTCCCTCCGCCCAGATGCCCTGGTGAAACTCAATAAGAACGGCAAGCGTCTTTTTCTCGCCCTCGAATACTTCGCAGACTTTCATTGCCCCAAGGGCGTGGAGGCCAAAATTGAACGATACCGCGCTCATAGAGAACTAGACGGGGCCTTATTCATTTCTCACTTCCACCATGTGAGGAATCGCCTGATGGCACTGGAGCGAAGGCATTGCGAACTCTACCAGTGTGAAATCTACCATGCCCAGCTTGAGGAAGTTCTGAGCGCAAAAGAAAAGATGAAATTTTTAAGCGGAGGCAGTGCCGGTTTCATCATCTCTTGAACTCCCAAAGTCTCGAAAAAGGAGGCCCAGAAAGAGTATGTGACGATTCTGAGGGGGGGAGGCGGTGGCTATCGTCTTTACGGAAGCCTTCATGCAAAAAGGTGTCAGGTAAAATCTCTATTCCAATTTTATATCCGTTCGTGACTAGACGAAACAAGCAATGTTTAGTATCTTGTCAAGATACTGGAGTTGTTACTTGAAGATGCGGCATAGTAGAAGAGAGATTGACAATTGGGAAGAATTAGAAAAGCGTATTAGTTCCAAAGATATTTCTAATATTTTCCTAGGCAATGGATTTAATATGTCATTGGGTGTGAACACATCCTACGAATCCCTTTTCCTTCATTTGATCGAATACGACGATATGAAAATAACCATGAATGAATACGAAGGTTTGGTAGAAAAAATTAGAACTAATGGGTATAATTTGGAAGCTTACAAAAATGAAATTCTTAATGCTGGGCACAGGGCCAGCGTAACAAAAGAATTTTATAGAACCATACTTAGGCGTTGCAAGGCACACTATAAACATGAAGAAGTAGTTTGTTTTTTGGGGCATTTTAACAAATATTTTACCACAAACTACGATCCTTTGATTTATAGATTTCTATTACAGTTTAAGAAAGAGGATGTCGATACCCGATCTAGATTTTACAAAGATATTAAGGATGTTCATTCTGGCGAGGTCACCAACCTAGGTGCTTTTGACGATAGACCTCTCAGAGCAATAGCAAAAAGACAAGTTTACAATTTGGCTTTACTAATATTTAAAGATAGAAGAATACACTACGAGAGAAAAAGAGATGAGTACTATGCGGCTTTGAAGCATATAAGAAATGAAAAAGAATTTGTAGTTCAGGATGGATTTGTCATAAATCCAAGAAACAGCAAAAAATTAAGATCGGATAAGAAGTTTAGAACTTGGAAACGAGGAAATACGGATCAAAATATATTTTACTTACACGGAGCATTTCATATTTATGAATCAGAAAAAGAGGTGAGAAAAGTAATCCTTGCAAAAAATTACAGAGAGCAAACATTTGTCAACCATCTTCTCGATACTCAAAAAATCATCACTTGTGTTTTTGAAAAAACTTTCAAGGAAAAATTAAAAAAAATAAATAGAAATCCCTATCTTTCCTACTGTCGAAATAAACTCGAAGAAACAAGCGGACAGATGGTTATTATAGGATGGTCATGTTCTGAAAGCGATAAGCACTTGATCGATACAATAAAGAAAAGCAAAATACATACCCTTTATGTTTCTTATTATCAAACTGGAGAACAAGAAAAAAAAGATATGAAAAAAAGATTCAGAAATTATTTTTCATCCAAGAAGATATTCTTTTTTCCAGTTGAGATTCTACCCTTTTATAAAAAATAAGGCTAATCTTGCAAAATCATATTCCGTTGTGAGGAGTCGCCTGATGGCACTGGAGCGAAGGCATTGCGAACTCTATCAGTGCGAAATCTACCATACCCAGCTTGAGGCAATCCTGAACACAAAAGAAATGGAATTTGTCATCGAGGGCAATACCACTTTCGCCAGTCTCGTCATTCTTTAGGCCCTTACAATCCCGAAAAAGGAGGCCAACGGGATTTTTTCGCAGTCATCCAAAAAAACCGGGGGAAATCTCCCCCTTCACCAAACCCCTTTTTTCACAAATAGGATGCCATTATCAAAACACCCAAACCCAAAAAATTGTCGTGGAATCCAAAAAAAGTTGAAATTTGTTTTGTCAAAATCTCGAAAAAAAGACGAGATCAGCTATTGACAGAAGTGGCCCGCATCCTTTACGATCATTTTTGCCAATTCAGCGAGGGGGAGATGCCTTCCCCGTGCCCTCATTTCTCGGACTCCAACAAAGGAGGCCAGAAATGAATAACTCAAACCCCAACTACCAGATCGCCCTCTACATTAGAAACAGCGATCAGAAGCAAGACACCGAAGAAGGCACAGTCAAAAATCAAGAGCAACGCCTGCGGGAGTTCGTCAAACTCAAAAACCTGAGCGGGAATTTTGGCAAAGTCGTCGGAGTCTACACCGACCGCTCACTTTCGGGGAAAAATATGCTCCGCCCTTCGGTGCGCAAACTGATGGGCGATGTGGAGAGGGGCAAGGTCAACCTCATCCTCACATCCGAACTTTCCCGAATCTCTCGCAATATGCGCGATTTCTTGCAACTCTGGGACTTTCTCAAAGCGCACCAGTGTGGGGTTTTGAGTTTGCGGGAAAATATCGACACTTCAAATGCGGCGGGGGAAATGGTTTTGCGAACCATTATCAACATTGCCCAGTTTGAAAGGGAGCAAACCCGTGAGAGGCTTATGGCCAACAATTTGGTGAGGTCAAAAAGGGGTCTTTACAACGGCGGCCCTGTGCCCTTGGGTTACAAACTCATCAAGGACAAACCGGGTTACTTGGAAGTGGATGCCGAAAATGCCAAAATCGTCAAAAAGGCATTTGATACCTTCTTAAAGGAGGGGACTCTTTGCGCGGCCGCCAGGCTTCTCAACCAAAACGGCGTGGAAATGCCCCGAAGTCGCACAGGGGGCGGAGACAAGCAACGGACGGGGAATTTTGGCATCGACAATCTCCACCAGCTTTTGCGCCGTAAAACCTACAAGGGCGTAAAAACTTACAGGGACAACGGAAAGGAAAAGGAGGCCAAAGCGACTTGGAAGGCGATTATTCCCCCCGAGAAGTTCGATCGCGTACAGGAAATTTTGGACGGGAATTACCGCAGAATAAAACCCTTCACTCCCCAGCGATGGCCCTACACTTTGTCGGGATTGGTCTGCTGTTTGAAGTGCCGTGATGCCATGTCGGGAAAGTCCGCCCACGGGCGTGCTAAAAAGTATGGCTATTATGAACATGGTTGGGCCTCTCGCCGAGGTTCGGTTATGGCCAAGGAGGTTCTCAGGTGTGAACCCCACCGAGTGAAGGCGGAAATACTGGAGGAACTCGTCACTCAAGAAGTGAAAAAACTTCTTACCAGTCCCCACATGGCCAGGGAACTGATTGCGAAGGCACAGGAGGCCCACAGGGCGGACTCTACCGGAAGGGAGATGTCCAATTTGAAGCGCAAAATTGTGGGTTACGAAGGCCATGAAATGGCACTGACCGAGAGACTTGCCGAACTTCCCGCCAAAGTTTCGGCCGCCCCCATCTATAAACAGCTAGAGCGTCTCCAAGAGTCCAAAAGGAAGGCGGAAGAGGTACTTGCGAGACTTGAGGGGGAGAGGGCAACCCAGATGCCCAGCAGTTTGGAAAGCTACACGGCCTTTTTAAAGGCCATACGGGGCCATTTTGAGGATGCCGTCAACCCTGAGCAAAAGAGTCGCATTTTTAAGCGGCTGATTGGCAAAATTGAGGTCGGAGAGAACAAGGTCAAAATTCACTACCTGGTGGGTGAGGACTGGGCCGAAAAGGGAACGGGGGCCACAGGCCGTCGCTCCCTCGATTTTGCTGCGGCCGGTGGTTCGAGGACTTTGACAAATGGTCGGAGTGACTGGATTTGAACCAGCGACCCCTTGCTCCCAAAGCAAGTGCGCTACCAGGCTGCGCTACACTCCGACAGGCCCTAGAATAGGAATAGGCCCAATTTTTGTCAATGAGGGTTTAAAAATTGGCCTTTAAGACAGGCCCTCAAGTTGCCGGATAGATAAAAATTTTGTCCAGTTCGACATGGCGATAGCGTTGCCACTTGGTTTTGAGAAATTCTGTAAAGAGCAAAAACTGGGTTTCAGCACCTGGGTTGCGCAGGCGGCGCACTCTTTTGATCTGTTTTTTGAGAATGGAAATGGCCTCTTGGGGGAGAAAGGTCATGCCTGTAGTGAGGTAGGTGTTGGATTTATAATCCAGAGTACGGCCCATAAAAATTTCGCCCTTGATGGGTAAAACGGCAGGGTGGCCAAGTGCCAGAGTTATTTTTTTATTGTGTAAAATATCCTTGAGGATGTATTGGCCGCGCCGGCCTTTTCCCAAATACTGAAACACGGAGTGGTTGCAGCACAAAAGGGATATTTTAATTTCTTCTTCAATTTCTTTGTTTTCCAAATAGGTTTCGATGGGTGGGCGATTGCCTTGTTTGGAAACGAATTGGAAAAGGTACCAATCGTTAAAAGAGTTCATGCGGGATTCGTAATCTTCGTCTTCTTCTAATGGCCATCCGGTTAAATTGAAATAAGTATCTTTGGCCTCGATGAGTTGTTGGTAGTGTTCGCCGGAAGCAAATTCCTGTAAAGCGTGGCCAAGATGGTTTTCCAGTTCCTTGTGCATGGCCTTGTTTACTCTCCAACTTTGAGAACGGCCAAAAAGGCCTCTTGGGGAACCTCTACCGAGCCTACCATCTTCATCCTCTTTTTGCCCGCTTTTTGTTTCTCTAGTAGTTTCCTCTTGCGCGAAACATCTCCGCCATAACATTTGGCCAAAACATTCTTTCTCAAGGCCTTAATGGTTTCACGGGCAATAATACGACTTCCGATGGCCGCCTGAATAGCAATGTCATATTGTTGACGAGAAATCAATTTCTGCAATTTTTGAGTCAACTCCCGTCCTTTATAAAAAGCACTGGAACGATGGCAGATAAGACTTAAAGCATCGACTTTTTCTCCGTTTAAGAGAATGTCCACTTTGACTAAATCCGAGGTTTGATAACCCTTAAATTCGTAATTCATGGAAGCATAACCCTTGGAATAACCTTTGAGTTTGTCGTAAAAGTCAAAGACCATTTCGCTCAAAGGCAAGTCGTAAGAAATTTGAACTCTGTCCTGCGTAATATAATTGAGATTGGTTTGCTGTCCCCTTCTCTCTTGACAAAGTTTAATGATATTTCCCAAATACTGGTTGGGTGTGTGGATGGAGAGGGAGACAACTGGCTCTTCAATGCTGGCAAAACTACCTTTCTCGGGCAACTCGGAAGGATTGGATATTTGCAAGGTATTTCCGTCGAGCATGACAATGCCATAATTGACATTGGGGGCGGTGGAAATCAGGTTGAGTTCAAATTCCCTCTCCAGTCGCTCTTGGATAATGCTCATGTGGAGCAGCCCTAGAAATCCACAACGGAATCCAAATCCCAAAGCGCCGGAAGTTTCAGGAATGTAAGTAAAACTGGCATCGTTGAGGGCCAATTTTTCCATGGATTCCTTGAGGTTTTGATACTCGCTCGATTCTACCGGAAAGATTCCGCAAAAGACCATTGGCCTAACTTCTTGGTAACTGTCTAAATTGGGAGTCTCTTTATTGCTTGCGCTCACTATGGTGTCACCAATTCGAACATCGCGTACGGTTTTGATTCCACAAATGAGCATGCCCACTTCTCCGGCCCTAAGTTCGTCAATTTCAGTAAAAAAAGGAGTGTTGACCGCCAATTTTAAAACTTCGTATTCGCCTTCGGAGTGTTTAAGATAGATTTTATCTTTCCTTTTAATTATTCCGTTGATAACTCTCGCTAGAACGACCACACCCTGATAAATGTCGAACCATGAATCGAAGATGAGGGCCTGTAGAGGTAGGTCGAGGTTTCCACTTGGCGGAGGGATTTTTTCGACGATAGTTTCACAAAGTTCTTCGATTCCTATGCCATTTTTGGCCGAAATCTGATTTGCCTCATTAGCATCAATGCCGACAATATCTTCGATTTGTTGTTTGACACCTGTAATATCGGCGTGGGGAAGGTCGATTTTATTGAGTACGGGAACAATTTCCAGGTCGTTTTCTATGGCCATATAGACATTGGCCAAAGTTTGGGCCTCAACCCCTTGGGAAGCATCCACCACCAGGAGTGCACCGTCACAAGAGGCCAGGGAGCGGCTTACTTCATAGGTAAAATCGACATGCCCTGGAGTATCGATCAAATTGAAAAAGTAATTTTTTCCATTTTTGGCGCAATATTTGAGGCGGACGCTTTGGGCCTTGATGGTAATTCCCCGTTCTTTTTCCAAATCCATCTTGTCTAAAAGCCGATCCTCTTTCTCCCGCTCGCTTACCGAACCCGTAACCTCCATGAGGCGGTCTGCGAGAGTCGACTTGCCGTGGTCGATATGGGCGATAATAGAAAAGTTGCGAATAAGGCCTTGATTCATAAAAAACTGTCGTCAAGCACTGAGGCCAAGCAAAATTTTTTAAGTAAATACCTCTGCAGATAATATCATAAGGTAATAATCTAAGGAACTTTCTTTGCCGCGAACGGGAATGACATTGGCATATCCTTCAAAAAGTTTTTTCACCTCGCGGATTTTTTCGGAATCGGATTCGTCTTCTTTGGCCTCGGATTCATTCAATTTTGCATTTTCATCTTCTTGCTGCTTCGCATCTATAGAGATTGCAGCATTTTCAATTTTAGAACGCCGTTTGATGGCCAATTCAAAAGTCTCGACGATACACGAAGAAAGGTGCAAAGTGCTCATTTCCTTGCCGATAATATCTTCGGATTGGACTTGTAAGAGGGCATAGGTTCGATTGTTGACATAGGTGATCATGCCCTGAGCAGTGCTGACTAAAATAGGCCTTTTAAGCATATTGGCGAGGGCATCAAATTTGCGGTTTTCCACGGAAATGCGATCGGCCCTCAGTTCATCAAAAACTTTGAAGGAATGAATCATTTTGTTCATTTCCCGGGCAATTTCGCCAATTTCATCATCTTGAGAGTAGTAAATGTTGACATCAAAATTGCAGTCTTGAAGTTCGCGGATGGCATCTTTAATTTTCTTAAAAGGAAGGGCAATTTTCCCGGGGATAACCAGGGCCAAAATAATAGTGGAAAGAAAACCCATAGTCAGAACAATCATCATAATTCGCTTGGTTTCGCCGACTAGGCCTTCAATTTGTTTGTCGCGATCAATAGATTCGTAGTGTTGAATATCTTGAAACTCGGAAAAGGCCTCCAGGATTTTGTCCGCTAAATCACCAACTGCGTTGGAACCCACGGTTCTCTGGTCAAAGAGCACACCCTTGGAAAGAAGCAACTTTAAAGAATCGACATAGGAAAGCATTTGCCCAACCACTTTTTTGGCCTCGGGATCGGTGTGGAGAGAATCGAGAGATTGGAGTTGGGAGGTGAAACTTTCACAAAGGCCGACGATTTGATCGATCACTTGTGGGGAGGGTTTCTCGGTCAAAATTTTGCGTTGGTATTTGAGAAGAGAAACTGCTTGGATACGAATTTCATCAGTCAAGAGGGATTTGCGGCCGAAGTTTTCAGAAACTGCTTGCATGTCTCTGCTTAGAGAATTGAGAAAATGAAAAACCGTGAAAACCAGGCCTAACACCAAAACATTGGCAATGATAAAACTCCAAACCACTCGCTCTTTTAGGGATAAATTCATGCACTCTTCCTATTCGGTTAAATCCGCAAACAGCCGGTTGAAGTTTTTTTCACTCCCTACCAAAACCACTACATCATCGGCATCAATAACATCCATGGGCATGGGGCAGTCGTTAATCTCCACCCGATAGGCCGCTTTACCATCTTCGGCAACATAGGGGATGCGTTTTTGCAGGGCCACGATATTGAGTGAATAATTTTGGCGAATCTTCGATTCCACCAAAGTTTTACCTTCAAAACCCTTGCCTAATTTGAGTTCGACAATAGAATAACCAGCGGCAAAATTGTATCTCTGAAGGACATAGGGAGCGATAATTTTGGAGGCGATAATCTCGCCCATTTCTTCTTCCACCATGACCATTTCCGAGGCCCCAATTTCGTGCAAAATGTGTTCGTGAATGGGTGATGTTGCCCGCGCAATGACTCGTCCGACTCCCAACTTCCTCAACATGGTCACGGCCATAATGGATTGCTCGATATGGTCGCCAATCGCCACCACTGCTACATCGACATCGGAAATATTAACCGAGCGAAGCGCTCGCTCGTCGGTGACATCGAGAACCACTGCATGAGTCACCCGATCCTTGATCTTGTGAACCAGGCCTTCATCTTTATCAATGGCCATAACTTCGGCCCCTTTTTCGTAGAGGCGAATGGCCGTTTTTGCACCGAATGTTCCCAATCCAACGACTGCTACAATCATAGTTTAATTCCCATAACTCTATTATAGGCCAGTTGTTAGCCAATCATAATTTTGCCATCGGGATAGTCAACTTTACCAACAGAACGGTTTTGTTGGCCAATCGCTAAAATTAAGGTCAAGGGGCCGATTCGCCCCGAGAACATGAGCAAGGAAATGGCCAACTTACCCGCCGAGGAGAGGAAGGGAGTGATCCCCAGGGAAAGCCCCACTGTGCCCGAGGCCGAAATGGCCTCGAAAAAAATGGCCAAAAAATTCTGTTGGGGTTCTAGCGCAATCAACAATAAAATGGAAAAACTGGTCATCAAAATGGAAATAAAAACCAACGCCGTGACTTTAACCACCAGCGGTGAAGGGATAACCCTGTCAAACATAATCACCGATTTGCCCCCCTTGAGAGTGGCCATAATGGATTGTACAAGAATGGCCAAAGTGGTGGTTTTAACCCCGCCTGCTGTCGATCCTGGCGACCCACCGATAAACATAAAAAGGGACATGAGGTAGAGAGTATAGGATTGCAGGTTGCCCATGGGGACGGTATTGAATCCGGCCGTTCGCAAAGTGACCGACTGAAAGAGGGAAATTTGTACTTTTTCCCACAAGGTGTAACTCTCCAAAACGTAGAGGAACTCCCCGAAAAAAATGGCGAAGGCCCCGGCCAAGGTCAGAACTATGCTCACTACCAACACGGTTTTGGTATGAAGACTCAAGCGAACTAAGTGTTTGCCGGATACCAGAACCTCCCTCAATTCTTTGAGTACCACAAAGCCGAGTCCTCCCAGTACGACGAGTATGGCGACAATTCCGTGAATGAATGGGTTGGTGGCGTAGGCCTCCAAATTGGTGTCAAACAGACTAAATCCGGCGTTACAAAATGCCGAAATTGAGTGGAAAAATCCATAATAAAGGGCATACCCAAATTCAAATCCTTCGAGAGAAAAGGCCAAAGTTAGGGCAATCCCACCCCACAATTCGATAAAAAGAGTGTATTTGATAATATCGACGATCATTTGAAAGAGGCCTTCTAAGCTGTTGATATTGAGCATGTCTTGCATGAGAATCTGATCCCTCATGCCCAGACTTTTTCCCAGGAGGATAGTGAGGGACGAATAGAGGGTCATAATGGACAATCCGCCAATTTGAATCAAAATCAAAATGATCATTTGCCCTAAGAGACTAAAATCATTGGCCAAAGATTTGGTGGCCAGACCTGTGACACATATAGCAGAAGTCGCCATGAAGAGGGCGTCGATCAAGGCCAGTGAGTACCCGTCGCGGGTCGCCGCTGGGAGCATAAGCAGGGAAGTTCCCAGCAGAATTACCAAGAGGAAGGAAAACAGGAGCATTTGAGCGGGCCTTAAAAATATTCCGTAAAAGAGGGGAAGTTCTGGTTTCTTTTTGCCCCGGTACCTCATGCCCTTAAACCAGAAGTAACTTCCAAAAAGCAGGGAAAGAAGCCGGGCGGATACCAACCAAAAGGTGAATTGAGGATCTCCCCAAACGACAAATAGAGCGATGAGTACGGTGAGCGCAAAAATATGGCGTCGAAAAAAATCCTCAACTTCTTTACTTTTCAAAAAGTTAATAAAAATAGAACAGGCCATAAAAATGGGAATCATACCGCCTACGATCCCCATCGCCTGGCCAATTGTGGCGGGGGGCCAGATGTGTGGAAGTTTGCCCGGTTGCTTCAGAAAAATCAGAATCAGAAAGGCCATATCAAACAGAAGTTCTAGGCGAAATGGAATTTTTGAGACATTGAAACGCATAGACTTATAATACCAATTTGATTCCGTAAGTTGAATTTCACCGGGCCTATTACTAAAATGGAAGCTAGAATGCTTTGACAGGGATTATAAACTTAAATTGAACGGTGGCCAAATTGAGCACAAAGGCGTTGAAAAATTTGCTCCTCCTTTCAGTTCTGGTTTTGAACGCAAATTGTGCAAATAGTCTAAAACACAAAAGCGCTGAACAAAAAAAGGCCGAACTGTACTATTCCCAGGGCACCACTAATCTCCTACAAAAAGATTATACTTCCGCCCTTAAAAACTTGTTACAGGCCTATGAACTCAACCCCGAAGATTCCAAGGTTCGCAATAATCTGGGTATGGCCTATTATTTTAGAGGGGATCGGCAAAATGCTCTCAAACATTTGAGGTATTCTATCGAATTACAACCTAAAAACAGCGATGCCCGCAATAACCTTGCTGGCCTCTACATGGAAATGGAAAATTATCGGGAGGCCAAAAGACAATACGAAATTGTCTTAAAGGATTTAGTCTACCAGCACCAATACAGAACCTATTACAATTTGGCCCTCATTGACCTTTCAGAAAAGAAATTTCGTCAAGCGAAAGTAAAATTGCTCAAATCTGTGCAAGAAAATGAGCAATATTGCCCGGCCCATTACCAATTGGGGCTTATGGCACGCCGCAGTCTTGAGTTTCGCAAAGCGGTAGAGGCCTTTCAAAAGGCCAGTTTGGGTTCTTGTGTTGAAAATCCGGCCCCCCAATATCAGCAGGCCCTCAGCTATCTTGGCCTTGGTGATCACAAAAAGGCCCTTCACAAACTGAGAGAAATTATAGAAAGATTTCCCACTTCCCAATATTTTGTCTTGGCAGGTCAAAAATTGCGGGAAGTCGAGGTCGGCAACCTCCAGGCCAAAACGGATAAAATAAAACGAGGCAAGGTTAAAATGAGTAAAGAGGGTGTCCAAGCAAAGGCCAAATTGCCTTCTAGGCCTCCACCAGAAGTTCGCGCTTTCAATTTTTGAGAGAGGTCAAACAGGGAAAGCACAAACCATGCAACCCACGACTGAAAGAAGAAAAAAATTCCCCTTTGATGATGCCGATAAAGGCGTTAATGCGGAAATTGAGGCCCACTCAAAGGAAACTTTATCCATAGGGAAGCTCCTGCGCTCTCGTAGGGAAAACAGCAAGTTATCTTTGAAAAATGTTTCTTTAAAAACGAGAATAGGTGCCACCAATTTGGAATTCCTCGAAAAAGATCAACTGCATCAGCTTCCCGATAGGGCCTATGTCATTGGTTATGTCAAAAGCTATTCCAGAATCCTCGGTATCGACGAAAAGCAGTCTTTGGCGTTGCTGGAAAAAACCTACCGTCGCCTGGGGCCAAGGCCTACTTCTGTGCAAGTCACTGCCGAGACGGCCGTTGAAATCAAAGGCATTTATTTGCAACGCTACATGGTTTTGGCCATGATTGTTTTAGCAGTTACAACTATTGGCATTTTCTTTATTTTTAGATTTGGAGGGGATTATTTTCTCCGAACCTCAATGGGAGAGAAAGTATCGCATACTAATGCCCCATCTGCGCAAAAAGATGTTGTAGTCAAACCTCAAACGCTCAGTGCTCAATCTCCACTCCGGCCGATCTTGCAATCTTCAGAGCAAAGTGAAACGGCCCTTGCAAATGCCAAAATTCAAAGATCGAGTGCTGTGTCTCTCAAAGAACCGGATCAAGTTCAAGAAAGCGAGATGAAAGAAAAACCTTCCCAAGATGAAACAGAAGAAGACAAACTAAAATTTTTTCCTTTCGTGCGCAAACTTTACGAGTATGACAGCAAGGTAACACCAGAGCAGACGAGTGAGACGATCCCCACTCGATTTAAAAACGCGGTTCTTCAAGGAAAACAAAATGTTTATATCGCCACTGTCACGGGCGATACTTGGCTAACTTATAAAATAGATGGCAAACCCATCCGGCAATTTACTCTTAAAAGAGGGAAAGGCCTTTTCCTCCAGGGTAGTGAAGTGCGTGTTTTCCTTGGAAATCTTGATGCTGTTAAAATTTTTCTCAACAATAGGCCGCTTGCCATTAGTTCCAGGTCGGGGGTCAAGAATTTGGTTTTTCCACAGGAAAACCGGAGTGCTTATGTCATGCCTCTCTTCATTTATGGAGAAGATGGAGTGCCTCAAACCTCAGAAAGTTATATTGAGAAAAATGACATCAAACTTTCTTTCTAGTAACTACTCATACTTCAAAGAAAAACTACGATAAAAGCAGGGTAACTGCTCGCAATTTAGGTCAGATTGGGGAGATAGCTAAGACAGAGCGACTGAGGTGTGCTCCCTGCACATCGCAAGGAGCGATGGTGAAGCTGACTCACACGGAGTCGCCAGGAAGGCGACGAGCGACGACTGCCCCGATGGGCAGTGCCGAAGCAGGATGCGGAGGCAAGATGGCCTGAAGTGTGAGCAGTTACTTTTCTTTTTAGCGAAACCAATCAATTTTTTTAAACAGAGGAACGCCTAAAAATGCTATTGCCAAGGTGGGAACAAAGATAGATAAAACCGGCGGCATCTTTCCATCTCTGGCCAAAACAGTTCCGCCAAAAAGAAGTGTGTAGTGGCCTAAAATTGCCATAAATCCCAATGATTCCGTATATTTGCTTTTCCTTCTTCCCTTTTTAATACCCAAACTAAATCCCAAAAAAATAAAGGCCAACACTGCCAAAGGCACATTCCAGCGACTCCAAAATTCCAATTGGGCCCTTGGCAATTGTCGCAGGAGTTCGGGTCTCCTTTGTTGTTCCTCTCTTGACAGCATTTGCTGATATTTCTCTTTGTCGGCGTATTTTTTTAATTCTCGTTTGCTATCTTCAATGAATTGGCCGAGTTCGCGGTTGCTTTTCATACTGTCTTTAGTAATAATACTGCTGCTCCCTCCTTCCAGGAGGATGGGAAATTCGTATCTGTCAAAGATAATTTTCTCAATTTCTTCCTCGCCCAACATTTTTATAATGTGTCCTTCTCGAAGGGACATTCTCATCACCGGGGTTTCTAAATTTTTTGGGAACTTAATGAGAGAACCTGCTTTGGCGAGAATGATTTGTTCCTCCCGTTCTTTGGAAATCCTAATAAAGACATCTTGCAGGTGTCCTTCTTCGGTCATCTCTTCGCTAAAGAGTGTGATGCCGGGAATTTCGGTAAAAAACTGCCCTGGCCCAATACTGCTCAACCACGCTTTAGAACTGATTTGGGCAATGATATTGCGCGAAATTTTCTTGGCCTGGGGAACCAGAGTGCCGCTCAGCATTGAAGAGAGCAGGGAAATCAAGATTCCCAAGGCCAAAAAAGGCATCAATAATTCACTCTTTTTAAGGCCAAACGAACGCATGGCCGTAATTTCGGAATTTTCCGAAAATTTACTCATTGTGCGGACTGTGGCGAAGAAGGCCGCCAGAGGAATGACAATGAGGAGGGAAGAAATGGCCATATTGCCTATCAAACTCATCACCATCCCAAGTTCAATGTCTTTGTTGGCCACAACTCGAATCAAACGAAAAGATTGAACTATTAATAAAAAAATTATAAAGAAGAGTGTACATGCAACAAACGAGTGGATGAAGTGGGCGGCAAGGTATCTTTGGGCCATTTTGAACATGGTATTGGCCCTCCTGTTAAGTTCGTCGCGTCACTTTGAGAAACGCTGTTTTGGCCTAAGCTCAAAGTCAAAAACTCGAAACTAGCATACCAAAAGTCCCAGCGAAACAAAGGCCGGGAAGGGAGGATTGATGCAAATATCTTTTAAATCGGGAGTTAAGGCCTATAGTTCTCGTGATTTGGTGGTGGTCGGCGTCTTTTGTAAAACCCACCCAAAAAGGCCAGCGACGCCCGAGTTTTCCCATCAGCGAGGGCCTTGTTATAAGGCCTTTCAGGCCCTCGATTCCAGAACACAATTTAACGGTTCCAAGGGCAGCAGTTTTTTCTTTGATGCCGATGGTGTTCGCTTTCTCCTCTATGGCCTTGGAGAGCGCAAGGATTATGATTCAGAGGTGCTACGGCGTTTTGTGGCCAACATTTCCAAATTGTCACACAAACTGGTCAAAACTCTTTCCTTTGATCTCGACAGTTTTTTGATTCAGAGTGATTGGCCCCGTACTGTGCAGATTGTAAGCGAGGCCTTGATCATGGCCAGTTATGCATTTGACAAATACAAGTCCCAACGCTCCCAGGAGGCCAAACTTTCCCGCATTTTCCTGGATGGCCAAATAAAATTGAAGACTATTTCCCAAGTCGAACAGGCGCTAGAGAACGCCAAGATAGTGGCCGAATCGGTCAATTTGTGCCGTTCTCTGGTCAATGAACCGCCCAACCATCTCCATCCCGAAAACTACAGCAAAATTATCCGCAAAGATGTTGAGAAAATTCCAGGAGTGCACCTCAAAATTTTGGGCCATAAGGAACTCAAACGGGAAAAAATGGGCATGTTCCTCTCGGTCAATGCTGGTTCGGCCCATCCTCCGCAACTCATTCACCTGACTTATACTCCTGTGGCCAAGGCAAAAAGGGCAAAATCGTTCAAACACATTGCTCTCGTAGGCAAGGGTATTACCTTTGATACTGGAGGAATTTCACTCAAACCGGCCGCTTCAATAATCAACATGAAATTTGATATGGCCGGGTCGGCGACAGTTTATACCGCCTTTAAGGCCGCGGCCCAACTTCGACTCCCACTCAAAATTTCTTGTTATTTAGGCGTTACCGACAATGCTATCGATCACAATGCTACCGTCCCCGACTCTATCGTCACTGCCCGTAATGGCAAAACCGTGGAAATCCTCAACACCGATGCCGAAGGCCGCTTAGTCTTAGGTGATTGTCTGGATTACGCTTGCTCACATAGGCCCGATGCCATCATCGACTGTGCCACTTTGACTGGTGCTTGCCTCATGGCCTTGGGCCAAGAAGTTTGCGGATTGATGAGTAACAATACTTCTTTGGTACAACAACTCCAATGCGCAGCTAAAGAAGTCAATGAGTATTTGTGGGAACTCCCCATCATTCCCGAGTGGAGTGAAGATATGAAGTCTCCAATTGCCGACCTTAAAAATATCGGTGGTTCCCGCTTTGCCGGAACCGCCAAAGCTGCGGCCTTTTTAAAGGAGTTTGTGGCCGAAGATGTTGCCTGGGCACATTTGGACATCGCCGGAATAGGCGATTCGCAAAAGCACCTCCCTTATTGTCCATCCCATGGTGGGTCGGGCCTCATGGTCAGAACTCTGGTTGAGTTCTTGCGGGCGAGTAGTGCTTAGGCCCTAAAATTGGCCATAGTGGGTATCAAGATCCAGTTCTTCAAAAGGTATAATGGCACTAAAATTTAAAATATCGTCGGAATTTCGGCAATTATTGATAAAAACCATGCCTTGTCCCATACGAAATCTAATATCGCAAACAAATTCTTCGCGATCGGGGTTCATATTACCGGACACATAGGCCGAAAAGCGAATTTCTCTACGAGTGCAATAATAGTAGGCCTGAACACAATCTACCTCCAAAACTTCCACATCATTCAGCCTGGCGCTTCTGAAGTCGATAGCATCGCCAAGTTTTTCGTAACCCAAGTAAGAAAATTCTAGGGGGTTGGGAGAGTATTCCATACTGGGCCTAGCGAATGTATTGGCAAATGTAAACACCAATCCTGAGAAAAGAATGGATTTTAAAATGGCATGCTTCATTTTTTTGTGACTCCTTTAATTGATGTACCAAGAGAAAGGTCTGGTTAATTTAAGTTTCTCAAAGGTGAGGTTTGTTTTCAACTCCAAGATAAAATGAGAACTTTCGCACTTATCGATAAAGATAACTTCAAAAGCTTTTATGATTTTAATATCACATTCAAACTTTTGCAATCCGGCCTCATCGAGTTCAATCAGATTGGCCTGAAATTTTAGTTTTCTCCATTTGCTTTTAAAGAGAAAGATTGGAAAAATGCCGTAGTCGAACCAAACGCGTCGGATATTTGTGACTTTGACATTTTTTATACTATCAACCTTATCTTCAAGCACTTCTGCCAAAACTGCGTACTCCAGAGGAGGCAAATCACCTCCCAAATTGTAAAAGTGGGACTTGTCGAGTGCAAAGGCCATGTTAAAAGACATAATAGAGGCCATAGGCCCAATGAAAATATTTTTCATGTGTTAAAATAGTACGGTTTTTCTAATGATTCTGTAAAGGGTGGACTGTCCATTGAAATTTAGGGGACGAAGAAAAGTGTTCGTGGATAGTACGGTTATAGGTGCTCAAAATATTCCCCGTTTGGGAGTCGACGATGGCATTGAAAGAAGATCTTTCTTTGCCTTTTTTGAAATTGGTGACCAAGATTTTTTCAACAAATTGCCCCTTTCCGTTTTTAATTTTTATATAACTTCCTAAAACTTTAATATGAATTTGCGCATCAGGGATTCTATGACGCAGAAGATTTTTTCTCGTTAGTCGTTTCCAATGAAGATGAGGAAAGTTGATCATGACAAGTTTTGCATCAGTATTTTCAAACTGGCCCGCTTCATTGCCTACTAAAATTCTTCCATAACGCCTGGGAATTTTGGCCTTGGAAAAGTGTTTTTTTTCTTTGCGCTTTTGTAGGGTATTATTTTTTGTTTTGCCGCTGATTTGGCCATTTTTTTTAAAGGCATTCATTTTTCTTGATCTAAATTGATTCGATTCAATATTGTGGCCATCTTTTATCGCATAAAATATGGCCAAGATAAAAAGGAAAATGAAGGGCCAATATTTCTTACGCCACATTTTTTAATCAACGACTGTAAATTGAAAGTTGACAATTTTAAAAGGACGATTTCCTGAATATTCAAAATCCTTGTAGTCGTCATTGTCGTTGAGCGAGTCGTGCCAACAGTCGTCACAATTGCTAAAACGCACTCTAAAACGGCAGTTAAAAACTGTTCCGGGGGGAATCCAAGAATTGGCCTCTAAAAAGAGGACATTATTTGCATTAAAAGTAGGTACTCCGTCGTCTTGTCCTAAAGTTTCTACCCAGGTCGATTTAGGGCCTAATTGGGAATAGAAGGCCTGTTCAGTACCTTTGATAAACCGGATAAAACAATCGCTGGTGTTTTGGCCACCCGAGAGGCATTGATGAGGCCCTAGTCCAATGTTTTCCCTAAGTTGCTCCTGGGAACTCCACTGAGTGGCCGAATCATCACCTATTTCAACAAAACAGACAGGCGCCAAAGTCTCGTCGGGTTCAAGATTTGGATTTGTCGAGTTGGTGCGGGTAATATAATCACAGCCTCCTTGTTGCCCTTCACCCTGAGAGAGGTCTGCGGCCCCTTGTCCCTCGGTAGGCCACGCATCTTCAAAATTGTTGCAGGGAAGTCCATCTTTAGCGTGATCCCAATCGTTCGCCAAAATTTGCAGTCCTGCCACTGTTGAGTTGGATTTGTTATAAATATTGAGGATCAGCCCGGCCACTTCTCCAGGAGAAATACGGGCATTGCCATTATTATGGCCAAAATCTTCGTCTATTTGAGTCGAAATTTCTGCAATTTGGCCATTTTCCTTTAGGGCCTCCATGGCCTGGGCAATGTCCGCTTGGCCATCAATAATGAAGGCCTCTGGTTTTCCCTCCCTTTGATCCAATTCAATGTGTTCTTTATCAATGAGAATAGTTTTCACCCTGTGTTCTTCAGGAACGGAAATATTCCCGGCATCGTTACCTGACATAATTCCATTGCCATTTGTATTGTAAGTGCGGTAGAGTAGCAGGCCATAACTATCGACTAAGCGTTCATAGCGATCTTGAGGGTAGTTATTCTCAAGGCATTGCCTGTTTTGTCCCAAATTTAAAATGTGAAATTTGCCAAAAACTTGCGCAAAACGCCTAAAGTTAATGGGATGAACCATGCGAATCCATTCCGTGGCCGCCTCGGAATTGAGATTGACCCTCTCTTCTATAGCACCGTCAAATCCCTGCGCTGTTTGATCTCCCATTTCTGCAAAGCTCTCCATAATTAAATGAACAATGTAGCGAGTGGCCTCTTCCAGGGAATATTGGCAATGCTCGTGAATATCAAAAGTCAAAGCAGTTAAGAAGTGGGAAATAATTTGTCCAGCGTAGTGTACATCTTCGTATCGGACTTCAGGCTCATTGGGGTCATAGTTGAGGTAAGTTGGGTAGGCCAAGCGCTCGGCAAATTCCTCCGAAATACCGGCAGCGTGTAAATGATCATTTTCTCTGAGTGGGCGGGAGGCATTGATAAAACGGCCCAAGGCCCATTCCCCAAAATGTGTGCGTTGATTCATCACGAAGCTCCAATAATCGGAAATTCCTTCACCAATTGATCCTGCTTCGTCATAGAAGAGATACCCTAGATTGCTGTCTTCTAAAAAGTTTTGCCCGGAGGCCAAGTTGCGCGTATTGAGGAGAATTTGACTAAACCCGTGTCCTACTTCGTGCCAGGTGATACTGGGGTCTAGGGAGAGGTAAACTTCATCTACGACACTCAATTTCCCCAAACAGACCTCATTTTTGGCCGGAGAATAAAAAGCGTTGTCTGCAACTTCACAATCAGAATAACCTTTAAGTTTACTGAGTTCAGGTTGATCCGGGTTTTGGCGAAACCAAAAAGGCAGCAAAGTGGGTGAAAAAAGTGACCTCGGATGTGCTGAAGAGTATGAACTAGATTGGCCACTATCAAAACTAAACTTTAACCACTTGATAAATCTCTCAATAATGTCGCGTATATTGCCGAATGTTTGAACTTGCCTGAAAGAAGAAGTGTTAGTAGGGAATGCCCAGCGGTTTTCTTCTTCGGTTAAATAAGCTGCGTTTTCTTTTTCTCTTACTTCAAAACAGTCGTCGATGTTGGCCTGGCCTTGTTTGCAAGATTCAATCAAAAAAGGATTTCTGGTAATAAATTGAGCGCGAGGTTCGAGGAATTGGGCCAAATCGGTGTTGGCGCTCAAATTGTCCTCCCCCGAAAGGGCGATGGGGTTGTCAATAAGGTAACGGCCGTAATGGGGAGGAACAGAAACTGGAATATTGGCCACAGTTGATCCGGCCTGTGTCCGGCGTTCTTCAGACAAATTTTCTTGTACACAGGATAAGATTGAAAAAAATAGTAAAGCAAGTCTAAAGATTTTCCCCATAAATTTTACCTACTTATACTTCTCTGCTCTCCATTGCCCAAAATGGCATCGTCGAGTTCTCGAAACGATGAGTCTTTGCCTCCTTCTGCGCCATTGTATCCTTGTATGGCCATACAGGGGGTATCTCCCAATAATTCACCGAGGTCTTGATTTTTTATGGCCAATTCAGCGCGGTCGAGGGTGTTCAAAATTTGGCCAGCTTTCTTAAATGTACGGCCCATTTCACTTTCTTTTTCAATCTCTTCTTGATAACAACTCCGATACTTGCCTTCATCGGCACTTTTACACTCACTAATGGCACGCATGGAATGTTGATATTTCTGGGCCTGACACAAGTTTTTCACCTTATCCGTGTTGGAATTGGAACTTCCCAAAATATCTTTGCTTTCTCGCAATCTCTCTTTGAGATAATCAGAAGATATTTCGTTCTCTTGAATAGAATTTACCGGCACTCCACCGCTGTTCTCTAAATCGTGAAAGCGTTTTAAGTTAGATAAAACAAAACGGCCAAAAGGAGTTCTTTTTATCTCCCTATCGAGTTCGACAATCTTACTGTTATCTTCGATTGATTCGACAATAGCTTGATAATCTTCATCGTTAAAATCCTGCACAGGAATTGCATCCAAGGCCCTGCTTTTCATGTCGTCCAAAATTTGTGCCCAATCATCATCATTTTCTTCACAGGAATCCAGAAAACGGTCTGCGGGATTCAAATCAGAAGACGGTGAGAATGGGTTTCCATCGTAGGGAAGGGCCTCGTTATTGCAAGTTTTACAATGGTATTTAAATTGATTGATTTCATCTAAGGCCTCGGGATTGATAAAGGCCACTGCCGTCATCGCGTCTGCAAATAATTCATCGACCGAATCGCACCCGGCACACGGATTTTGCCTTAGAGAGTCGTATTTGAGACAGAAATTTTGTGCCTGTTGCAATTGCTCGTTTTGTGCCGTTGTGTGGTCTTGTAATCCCTTTTGATAGGCGGTAAAAACCTGTTGGCATTTTTGTTTTAGTTCTGCCCAACGCCTGGCCTCTTCACCCCAACCTTTTTTTTGTTTTTGGATATAGTCATTCATTTCTTGAATGGCCGCGGCCTTTTGTTGTTGCATTGAATTTATGAGTAGCTGCATTTTTTGAGGCACTTGTTCCAAAATATCCAGTTGCCCTCCACCTTTGAGTTTGACACCTAACCCTTCCACAATACTTTCTTGAGTCTCTTCGATTACTAAATCTTGAGGCCATTCAATTTGAGTACCCGCCAGTTGTTTGTTGACTTCCTGGGCGAGCGTCATAACTTTAGTTTTTACCTGATCGAGTAAGGCCTTTTGACTTCTTTCCAGTTGTTGCATAGTGGTGTTATAACGGGCCGCTTCGGCATCGCGTTTACTTTCGTACTCTTGAATAATTTGACTGGTGGATGCGTGACAGGCATTGATTCTAGTGCCACATTCCGTTGCATGGCCCACACAGAAATTTTCTCCACTTGGTTCCAAAACTGATGCTGCTTGATTGAGATTGCAAGTTGATGTTTTTACAGATTGGCCCGAGCAATTAACTATCTCGTCGTAGAGAGAGTTATAAAATTCGGAAGCAAAACTTCGTTCCAATTTTAGGGCCTGTTTAATAGATTGATCCGATTTGTCGATAGTTACCGCCATTGATTCTATACCTGCCGCATTTGAACTGGCGCTGTCTTGATACATTTCTCCCCGGCATCGGTTTATTTGTTCTCGAAAAAGAGCATAAGGTGGGACGAACGATCCGGAACCACTAGCACTTTGCGTTCTCAAAGTCACTGCTCCAGCACCGTAAGAAGCGTCCAAACTTTGCATATCCTGAATTTTTTGCTCCATACTGGTGTTGCTTTCCAAAATTTCCTTGAGGGCGTTGCGGTAATTGATGAGCACAGTCCCTCGATTGCCTGTAGAGTTGTGTCTCAATCTCTCCAAAATACTTTGTTGGCCGAACGAGGGGTTGCGATTAAAACAACTCTCTATAAATTTTCGCTCAAAAAACCCCTTGGAACTTTGGGCGAAGGCAGTCATGCGATCTCGAAATTGATGATCGGCCTTGGGCAATTCAAATCCTACAGTCTTTAAATCTTCTCTGACCTTGTTGATTTCACGATCAATTTTGACTTTCTCTCGCTGCATGGCCCGTTCAATTCCCGGGTAGTTGGTTTTCCCAACTCCCAATATACTTTGATAATTGGGTTCCCACGCCTCCATCCCGTACCTTTCAATCTCTTGCTTGAGTTGTTCCAACTGCCCTCTAATATCTTCAATATGGCCCTGCCGGTTTTCCGAATTGGTAAAACGATTGGCCATTTGCTGGGGAGTTGAGAGAACTTGATCTCTAAGTCCGGTCAGGCCTGAACTTTTGGCCGAGGCCAGGTTTTCAGTGCCAATGAGTTCTTGACATCCGGGTGAAAAGAGGGCGTGAAAATTCTTACCCTTGGCATTGGGGCCTTCGTTGCGATTTCCATAGAGAACATGAGCGGTATCTTGAATATTGTTCATTGCCTCTTCTAATTGCCGTTTGGCCTCTTGATCGGCCCTTTTCATTTGTGCTATCATTTCGTTGATCTCATTGATCGAACCTTGCAGTTGATCCTGCCGTCTTTTCAAAGCATCGTTTAAGCAACTTGCTCCGATTGAAGGAGGCCCCCCTGTGATCATGGCCTCGGGGGCATTGCGTGTATTCTGATTGTCTGCTGCGTGGATTCTAAAATGTGATTCGTATTGGCCAGTCAATCCGAGCCATTGCTGAAGTGCTTGTAGGCCGGCCTGATCTCCTGGGGCGGGAGGATAAGCACAAGCGTTAGGAGGTATAGGGGAAACGGCCATGGGGACTTGACATTCGGGAAAATATTTAGAAGTTGAAGTTTGGGGCCGAAAAGGATTTTCTTGGGGAGGTTTGGCCTTTTGTCCAGTATTTTTTTGGGGGGTTGATTGTTTGCCTTGCTTACCCTGATTACCAATAATATTTTTTCCAACCTCTCGAACTAAATTGGGTATTCCCATCAATAATTGTTGTGCACGAGAAGGACTTGAGGGCAAAGGTTCTTTTTCTTGTTCTTGGGCATGAATGAAGGGAGGTATGGCCAACAAATGATAAGTGACTAAATAGGTAGTAAATGTTTTAAAAAAGTTTTTTTCCATGTATTATCTCGAAAGTCGATTTCTTCTTCTTCTCGGCCACTTCCTTGTTAAAGTTGAGACGAACGGCCTGAAAAAAGATAGAATTTCCTCAAGTTCTACAAAATTGATTGATGCTATTTTTTTTCTGGAGCGTTTTAATATGGATTTTGTCTCGGCCTTGATTTATGGTGTGGTTCAAGGTCTGACCGAGTTTTTACCCGTCAGTTCGAGCGGCCATTTGGCCATATTGCCTCTAGTGCTCAAAATCAAAGACCCCGGGGTTCTATTTGACCTCTCCATGCATTTGGGCACGGCCCTTTCCATCACGGTTTACTTTAAGGCCCAGCTTCAATCGCTCTGGCGAGCGGGAAGGGATATTATTTTTCAATTGGTAACTCAAAAGGGGAGTTGTCGTTCAATTTTTTTGAACGACAGGCCAGAAAATGCTCTTATGTTTAATCTCGCTTTGGCCACGCTCAGCACTTTTATTTTGGCCTTATTGCTTGAAGGGCCAGCAATAGCTTACGGGCGCGCTCCTTTTTGGATTGCTTGCAATCTATTTTCTTTCGGAATCTTTATGTGGCTAGCAGATGTGATAGCAAGGCCAGATGGCCAAATGCCGATGCAAAAACTCTCTGCTAAATTGGCCATTTTTGTTGGGGCCGCCCAGGCCTTGGCCATTTTTCCCGGTGTGAGCCGCAGTGGGTGCACTTTAACTGCTGCACGCTTGTTAGGTGCTTCGCGTACTCAGGCCACACAGTTTAGTTTTTTGCTTTCTCTGCCCATTATTGTTGCAGGTCTGATTTTTAAATTGCCCGAATTTTTTAAGGCCACTTTCCAGTTTGATCTTGGATTGTGTCTTTTGGGAGTCATCACCAGTTTTGCAGTGGGACTCTTTGCCATCCATTTTTTTTTCCACAGTATTAAAAAATGGGGATTCGCACCTTTTACCATTTATCGAATTTTTTTGGCCGCTGGTGTTTATTATTTTTCTACCAAATAAGGGCCTATCCCAAAACCCATTTCGTTGATGAAAATGAGCGAAGTTGGTCTTGACAAGGATGAAGGCAAAAATGCCCGGAGGTGTGCCTGAAGGCACATTGAGGACATTTTTGACTGAAGACGATGTCAAGGCCAACTGCGGCCATTTGTAATAGGAATGGGTTTTGGGATAGGCCCTAAGTGTCTTAAAAAAGTCTCGGTATGGGTTGTGCCATAGTGCCTTTGATTTCCAAATTGTAGTAATTACTGGTCGATTTTCCCTGGGGAAGAAGCAATTTAATGGCCGCAATTTTATCTAAAAGATTGGCCCCAATCCTGAAGCGTCCTTCTAATTCTAAAGTTGAAAGTCTGGGATTGGCCTGATTGACTTTGATTTTTCCTTTAAATTGTAAATGTAGATCATCCTCGACTTGCCCCAATTCCAGTGAGCGCACTTGGAGTTCCCCTTTATCATAGGTGGCCAAAATGTTGAGTCCTTTAAATTCAACCTTGGGAACATCAAATGGAAGAGGCCCAATATTAATTTTTTGTTCGGGGATCATAAGATTTTGGCCAGTCGCTTTAATATCCGCCTTGAGGGCATTAAAGTTGGGCATTGATGCTCTCAAGGGCAAATTGATTAAGCTATCGAGTTCAATATTGCCTTGAAGGAGGTCAGGATAGGGAGTGAGGCCCGCAATAGTTTGACCTGACAGGGTTGATTGAGTAATCCGAATATCTACCTGGCCCAAACGGACTCGTGGAAAGAGTTTTAGCGTGCTTCCCATCCCTTGAATAATGGCATGAAATTTTAATGCTGGTGGTACTATACTAAAAAAAGAAGAACCTATTTTAATTTCATCCAATTTCAAATTGAGGTCAGGATTTTGAATACAAGTCCCTGGAATAATAGGTTGAAGCAAACGCACATTGGGAATTAAAAGGCCCATTTTTAATCTTTGGAAACTTATGGGACAGGCACGATTGTTGGCCAATGTTTCGTAAACAATTTGCCGGACAGTTTGCTCCAGCGAAAAATTGAACCATAAACCCAATATAAATAGTACAGGAACCAGAATTATAAGTTTCGATTTTAAACTTTGAGGAAGTTTATAGATCTGATCCTGAATATTTTTCTGCATTTCCTTATTGCGAGCTTTTTCAGTTTTCATAAATTAAGAAGGTTGAACCCTCCCCAAGTAAAGCAGTTCCAATGTCCCCTTAATTTGTGAGGCCTGTGTGTTTAAAAGGGCCTCAATATCCTGGATTTTAATTCTTTGGAGAATCATAATCCCGTGAAGCAGGTCGGAAAATTCTTTGGAACTCAGTCTTTCAAAAGATAATCTGGTAGTTGTTTTTTGAATGTTGGCCTGGACACCGAGTTGTTCAAAATTGATAATCTTGATTTTAGAAGGATTTATGTTTTTTTGATTTATAATAATATTAATAATTCCTTCAAAGTCGGCCCGGGTATTCATTGGCCTAGGGTTTAAAACTGAATTGCCGATGGTTTGAAATTCTCTGTTTTTTTGACGAATTTGATTAATTTGTTGATCTATATCAACCATCATCTTCAAGTCGGAGCGAACACTTAAATTGTATCCTCCAGCAAAGAGAAGTAGGCCAAGCGGGCACGCTATGAGAAGATAGCTCAGACCTTGGTGCACCCACCGCGCCTGATCGTTAGGCAAAGATTCTATTTGTCCGACAAGTTGTTGAAACTGGGAATGGGCCTGTATCTCATCGACTTTTTTAAAAACAAGGTCATCTATTTTTTTAAAAGAAAAAAACTTTTTTTCCACAGTTTACTCCGCATTGAAAGTCAAGGTTAGGCCATCTTGGGATAAATCAGTTTTAAGGTTGGGAAGAGCGAAATTTGTGAGTTCTTGTTTTAGTTTATTTAAAGCATCATCATTTTCCGTTTCAAATTTTGCCGATAGAGTATTGCCATCATTTTTAAAATTATTGAGTACTACACCTTTCACGGAACCAATCTTTTTACCTATGAGTGCTAATGGTGCTACCACATTGATTTCGCCCGCTTCTCTTATCACTTTGACTTCTTGCGAGACATTTTTGGCCTTTTTGGTGAGGAGATCGAGAATGCGATCAGGCCTTCTTCGCAAATCCCTCTGTCTATTTCTGGGGATACCGTATTCACTCAATCTGATAGTTTTTGAAACTTGCTGGTAAATTTTATTCTTTTTGCCTTCAAGAATCATGCCCTCTACCAGTAAAAAAACGGAACAAAGGAAGCAAATGATCAAGCTACGCAATCCAATAAATGAGATTGAATGTAAGGGCAATTGGTTCCCTTGATTGTTTGCGTAGGCACCAAAGAGAAAATTTCCAGGTTTTTGCTTGCTGTTTTGAGTGTCGGCCATTACGCTGGCAAAAAGGTGTTGAGTTTGTCTTTTACTCAGTAAATTGTCTTGGTCAACGATAGAATGAGGTGTGGCCAAGTTTTCTACACGAATTCCCAAAGAATGGATAAAAAATTTTTGAATATTATGAATTTGTGCACTTCCGCCCATTAAATAAATTTGTTCAACAGGCATTTTATATTTTGCTCGAAAACCTAAAAACCATCTTTTAAGATCGAGGATGAGCGGCCAAGTGACTCTTTTCATCAATTTGGCAAATTCTCTTTGATCTTCGCTAATATCCTTGTTTTCCAAATCTGTTAGAAAAAAACAATTTTTGTGTTTGTACTGAACCGCCTCGTTTTGAGGGATCTGATAGGTTTGGGCAATAACATCATCTATAGCTTTGCCGGCAATATAATTGACATGATAAGAGATAATTTCTCCATCTTTGGCGATATAGCACTTGCTTGTATTGTGGCCAATATCAAGAATTGCGGCCGGGCCTTTAACTTCATGGAGCGCTACATAGCTTTGCAGAATGGCCAACTCGCTGGTGAAAACAGAGGGAATAATTTTATTTTCTGAATAGACGGAATAAAAACGATCAAATTCCTCCAGTCTCATAATATTAATCTGGACTGAAGTTGAATTGGCCTTTTTGGTGGCATGGGTAATATAGTGCGCTTCTGAAATGGCAAAGGGAAGGCCCTCATCGAGTTGGAAGGGGATCATCATGTCAACTTTGCGTTTATTGGCGGAAGGCAGAGAAAGATACCGTGAAGTAATTGATTCTGACGGAACTTGCATAATAGTTTTTCCATCATAATCTTCGGTTAGGGATTCCTTAATAATTTCGGCCTGAAGATTATAGAAATCCAAATCGTCGGAGTATTTTCCCCTGACTTCATCAACGACAATTTCGTCAACATCGATCAGATGAAATAGCTTTCTTTCTTGCATAAAGTGCAAGAATTTAATGCTGTAAGAACCAATATCTACGACTAACAAATTCATAGGATTATTTTAACAAATTCCCGAGCGAAAAGTAGAGATTTTTTATCCCAATCTCAATTCAACTACCCGTGGTTCCATAAATTCCTGTGGTGGTTTCTTTTTTTCTTCATTTTGCTCATTTTCTTCTGGTGGAGGGTTTTGGTTGGGTGGATTGGCCGGTGACGGGCCAGTTCTCCTACGGTCTTGGGCACGAGTTGGCGTTTCCTTAGGCCTGGGTTTCATGGGCATTTTGATAAAGGCGGTGAGTTTATAATTTGCTCTTTCAAAGGAACCTAGGGAGACAACTTTATAGAGATTTCCGACCGTATCGAAGCGAAGTCCGGCGCTGGCCAAATCTTCGGCCCTATCGTCGTAATTTTGTTCAGAAAGCCCTAAAGGGCCAGTCAGAAAATTTTTAAAATCTTCTTCTGACTCGAAAGGGTTGGGTTCTTCTTGTCTTTCAGAATCTCCATCCCGGTATCTAAAAAATTCTTCTATTTGAATGTCGTCGAGTTCGGGAAAGATAACTCTAAGTTGGTCTTCAGTTATTTCATTAATAACGATGGCCGAGATTTCGTGTACAGAAAGGTGATCCTTAACTAAATTAACAATGTCATCGGGCCATCCTGCCAAAAGATAGAGTTCATCAATAGAATTTAAAGGAGCGTGTTTGGGGGTCGTTTCTTTATCGCTGTATAGCCTCTCGATTCTGTCTTTTTCTGGGTCTTGAAACAGATTGGGATTGTTGACATAGTATTTGAGTTCTTTGACCAAAAATTCTGGCTCGAGACTTCCGTAAAGTTGGTCAAAAATATCGTCCTCTTCCCTTTTTCTGTTGATGAGACTGGCCACTAATTCCACTAATTTTTCTTCCATTGATTGCTGGATCGATTTTTTTTCGCCATTTTCATCATCATCTCGATCATTTTCCGAATTTGTCGCACTTCTCTGTTCTGGCCGATCGGGAGTTTCATTTTCATCATCGTTGGAGGCGGGAACGAATCTCAAATTGTTGGGGTTGAGAAATCCCCGTACAGGGGTGATGCTGACTGAAATTTCTCCCTTGATAAAAGTATTCTCGGTAAATTCCTGTACAGCATTTTTTTGAATCAGGCCGGCGTTGGCGGGCAGGGGAAGGGGGTAGCGGAAAGGTATGAGAACCATTCCCTCTACTTCTCTGGGTTTCACGACATTTTTAAAAGACTCGTTTTTTTCCAGCAAATTGCGTGCTTCTTTGTAAAGGCGCAACTTGGCCAGAGCAAAATTAAGTCCCGCTTGAGCATTGAGTTGTGCCTGAAGCCGGTCTTGGGCATTGTAGGTTTTGATCTTATTGATATGAGTTTCAAAAGTGAAGTCGGCCAGGAGCCAAGTTAAAAGGGCAATAGATGACATGACTAATAAAAGCGCCACGCCTCTTTGATTGCTAGCTAAGTAAAGTACATTTTTCCCTCGATGAATCAACATTAGCGTCTCCGCGAACTCCCTCTTCTATTTGTATTTGGTGTTTTTTTGGCCTGCATGGCCTTCTGTCTTTCTTTTTCATCCGCGATGGCATCAAAATAGGGCCAATTGGAGCGAAAAACACGAGTGTGGGTAAACTCCTGCTGGGAGCGTCCCTGCCATTCTATCACTACTTTTATTCCCCGCAGGGCCATTTGATCGAGAGAGGA
Source organism: Bacteriovoracaceae bacterium (assembly GCA_965243145.1). Lineage (GTDB taxonomy): Bacteria > Bdellovibrionota > Bacteriovoracia > Bacteriovoracales > Bacteriovoracaceae > CBDBLK01. The sequence continues at coordinate 1,526,009 of CBDEUB010000002.1, read as the reverse complement.
AATTTCTTTGAGTGATGTTTTCCATTCTTTGTCCTGAGAATCCCAGAAATGAAAGGCCAGCGATTTCACTCCACGCATGAGAACGCTCCCCTTGGCCTCTTCAATGTCTTTTTCGTCGGTATAGGGGTCTGTGGCCTTCAGTTTCCGCATCAATTGGTAAAGGGTGGCGGCAGAAGAATTTTCTTGTTCGTCTTCTCGTGCCTCTTGCGCTTCGAGGGAGTAGTGAATCCAGGCAAAGCGGCCGGCCTTTTGATCCTGTATCCTCCTCATATAGCTGCCAGTAAAAAAAGTGATCGTCGAGGCATTTTCACTTTCGATCAAAGGAATAAGATAATTTTGTACTGTGGCCTTGGGAAAAAGATGGCCCAGACGGGGAACATTTTTAGGTGCTTGGTTTTCTGGTGCAGGTGTGGAACCTGGCCTCGACGGTGGAGTCTGGTCTGTGGAGGCAAAGTATAGGGGTGACCACAGTTGCTCAATATCGTTTTTTATGCGAGCAAAAGCGGCATAGACTTGCAAATATTCCCTGTCCTCTGGGATGATTGTCTCACGCGTCCTTTGAGCATTGTCAGTCAATGAATAAACTCCCAAAGTCATAAAGGCCATAACAGTAATGGCCACCATAATTTCAATGAGGGAAAAACCTTTAGAAACCACTGAGCGCCACCTGCGCTTTATGATTGTGAAGCCATGAATTGACCTCAAAAGAATTTTGACTCTCTTCGTGAATAACAGTCAAGCTCACTTGCCAAACCATTTTTTCCATGTTTTCAATGACAGTTGCAGAAATTTTGTCCTGAATTTGTGACAGTTGTGGGTCTTCGTCGCCGGCATTGTCTTCTCCCTCTTCTCCTTTGCCCATCAGTTTAGCAAAGTCGGGAAGAGTGAGTTTTTTAAATTCCAAAACATATTTATAACCTGGAAAATCCTCCAAAGGTTTTTCTTCTTTTCCAGTTTCAGTTAAGCTCTCTTCAAATTTGGGGGGATCGAGGATAATTTCATTAAGTTTGAGTTCGGCCAAATCTTTTAAATACAATTCCTGCTTCATTCTCACCGAATCGAGAACATTGCTCCCCTGGCCCGAGACAAAGGCCAGGGCAAAAATGGAAAAAAGGGTAGTCGCTATGGCCACTTCAATCAAGGTCATCCCTCTTTGCCCAAATTTAAAAGTTCTTATTTTAACCATTTTTGATAAAATTCCCTCGCCATGCGGAGTTGGACATTATAGAGGTCATCTTCTAAGTTACCACCACCCGCTTGGCCATTGAAATCAATGGGAACGATCGTCCTTGCAAAATCCAGTGTAAAGGCCTCTGTTTCGAGAATGGCCATTTCTTCTTCTGTGGCCAGTGCAATTAGCGCCGCATCCTTTTCTCCGGTGGGATAAAAATAAAGGGAAATGTCCCCTTCCATAAGTAGGACATTGCCCAGAGTTGAAGCTACGGCGATGACCTTGATTTGTTCGGCAAACTGAACCGATTTGTCCTCAAATTCTTCCACTTTGGAGAATTGTTTACTTAGTTCGTCAAGAACTTTTGCATCTTCTTCGGCCTCTTTGAGTGTGCGTTGTTCACCCAGTTCAAATAAGCGCTTGGGCAAAATAAAATCCTGATCTGGCCCATATTCCACACTAAATTGGTGGGGATCTTCGTCGAGTTTCAGGGTGAGGCGTACTACGCGATTGCGCACAGTGGCCTCATCGCTGGCAAAACGGATGGCCCGTTCAATGTTGTCGAGGGCGGATTCCAGGTTTTGACGGGGGGATGACCAATTGGGGCCGACAAAAAATATGCTTACAATAAGCGTCATCAGGAAGAGAGCGACCAGTATTTCGACGAGAGAGAGGCCATCGATGGGGAGGTTTCGATGACTCTTCATGTTAGGATGAGATGGCCACCGCAAATTGATTACTGTTTGGCCTCGGGATATTGGATGTCGTCTTCGGTGTCGGGTTCCCGATCGGGGCCATAGGAAACGATGCTAAATGTTTTGCCGTTTGATTCGTAAGTATAAGGCTCATCCCAGGGGTCTGCGGGAATGTTGGCCGCGCCATCCCCCATAAAGCCACCATCGGGGTAATTTTTGCACTCTCGGCCACCTTCAGGTTTTTGAATCAATGCGTCTAACCCTTGTTCTGTGGTGGGGTAAAGCCCGCACTTGCGACGATAGTCGGCCAAAATATTTTTGAAATTGCTCATTTGAATTTTAGTCGATTGGATTTGTCCCTCGGTTAATTGCTCAAAAATTTTGGTGGCGACAAAGGTTCCAGCGATTCCGAGCAAAGTCAGGGCGATGAGTATTTCAACCAGTGAAAATCCCGTGGGCCTCATCCACTGGCGAAACAGAAAATAAAATTTGTATTTCGTGTTTAACATTGCTGTCCTCCTCTCAATTTGCTCTTTTTGTTTTACACTATCTGCTAAAAGAATTCAACTCCATCATAGGGATGACCACGCTAAAGACCACAAAGCCCACCATCAATCCCATGACCACCATCATTATAGGCTCGATAAAAGAAGTCAATCCCGCCAGTTTGGTATTGACTTGGCCCTCATAATTCTCGGCCACAATTTGCAGCATTTCTTCGAGTTCACCCGATTTTTCTCCGAGGCGTATCATGTGGGTCACCATCGGGGGGTAATGTCCGCTATTTTCCAGAGGAAGTGCTAAACTGGCCCCTTCTTGAACATTGGATTTGGCCTCTTCCACTGGTGCTTGCATGTGCACATTGGCAACTAGGTTTTTGACAATTTTCATGCTGGTGAGAATGGGGACACCCGAATTGAGTAAAGTTGCCAGTGTGGAGCAAAAGCGGCTGACATTAATCATCATAATCAATGAACCAATTTGCGGCAATCTCAACAATAGGCGATGCCACCGGGAGCGGCCTTTTTCCGTGCGGATATAGCTGCGAAAAAGATACCAGAAAACAATGACACCAATGAACAGCAAATACCAATAGTTGAGCAGGAAATCGGAAGTCCACATGCAAATTTGAGTGGGTAGGGGTACCTGCCGTTTCATGTTGACAAAAATCTTGGTAATTTTGGGAATCACCACTGTGAAAATAATGCTAAACATGACCAGGCCAACCACCACCATAATACAGGGATAAGTCATTGCCCCCTGTATTTTACTTTTGAGTTCCTTTTGGGCCTCGGTAAACTCGGCCAAACGCAAGAGGACAATTTCTAAAGTTCCCGATTGCTCTCCGGCCTCGACCATATTGACATAGACATTGTTAAATATTTTAGGATAATCCTTGAGTGCTTGGGCCAAACCGATCCCCTCATTGACCTTGCCGCGTACTTCAGAGAGCACCACCCGTAAAGTGCTGTTGTCGGTTTGTTCCATCAAAGCGGTGAGGGCCTCGACAATTTGAATTTTGGCCTTAACCAAAGTTGCCAATTGTCGAGTCATCAAAGAAAGGTCTTCAATACTGACTTTGTTACCGAAAGAGAAACTGGTTTTGTTGGCACTGGAACCCGATTTTTGTTCCTTAATATCAATCAGCATCACACCCTGGGTGCGAATTTTGTGCTTGGCCTGGGAGAGATTTTCGGCAGTAACAGTGGATTTAATTTCCGCTCCACTGCGGTTGAGTCCTTTGTAACTATAGATGGCCATAATTAACTTACCGCTGCTTCTTGATCTTCTTCTTCGTTAATAACCCTGATAATTTCTTGAAAAGAAGTTATACCGCGAAAAACTTTTTGGATTCCGTCCTGGCGGAGGGTTCTCATCCCCTGTTGCATCGCCTTCTTTTTCACCGTAGCAGCATCGCTTTTGGCCAAAACGAGAGGGCGCACTTCGTCCGTTAGCATAAGCAATTCACATACTGTAGTTCGACCGCTATAGCCTCGATGGTTGCATTTGGGACAGCCATTGGCCTTGTAAATGGTAGCATCTTGGGGGATGGATTCAATATCCATTTCTTCAAGTTCGAGTTCGGTTGGAGTATGAGGTTGTTTGCACTCGTCGCAAAGAGTTTGAATCAATCTCTGTGCCAAAACGCCAATCAATGAAGAAGCGATAAGGAAGGGTTGCACTCCCATGTCGATCAGGCGGTTGGGGCAACTAGATGCATCGTTAGTGTGAATGGTAGACAACACAAAGTGGCCAGTGAGTGAGGCCTCAATGGCCATTTGGGCGGTTTCTAAATCCCTGGTTTCACCCACCATGATGACATCGGGGTCTTGGCGGACTATGGCCCGCAGAGCGCGGGCAAAAGACAAGTCGATTTTGTGATTGACTTGAATTTGGGAAACCCCCGAGATTTCGTATTCAACGGGGTCTTCAACTGTAATGATCATTTTATCCGGGGAATTAATGCGTCCGAGCATGGCAAAGAGGGTGGTCGTTTTCCCCGATCCGGTAGGGCCACAAACATAAATAATGCCGTGTTTGCGTTGTGAAAGCTCGTCGAGTTGGTCTAAAACATTGCCATGATAACCCAATTTTTCAAGTTCGGGAGCACTGGCCGTTTTCTGCAAAACCCGCATCACCACCCGCTCTCCGTTTTGAATGGGAACGGTGGAAAGGCGAATATCGACATCCTTACCCGCTATTTTAATTTTAATTCGCCCGTCTTGAGGCAACCTTTTTTCGGCAATATCCAATTTCGCCATGACCTTAATCCGGGCGGAAACGGAAGGATGGGTTTTGATGGGTTGTCTGAGAATTTCCGTCATCACTCCGTTGATGCGAAAGCGATAAATAGTTTCCCTTTCGTAGGGTTCTATATGAATATCGGAAGCGTTTTCCTTGACTGCTCTAAAAATGATGGAGTTGACAAAGCGGATCACCGGGGCCTCATCTGCTCCGGCATCGAGAATGTCAATTGGGCCATCGAGGTCTAGACTTTCATCAAATTCATCTTCCAAAGAGTCAACTAAATTTTGGTTGGCCTTCTCATAGACCCTGTTGATGGCATCTTGAATACGCAAGGGAGGACAAACTGTGAGCTTGACCTCTTTTTTAAAGTGCTCTTGAAGGTCGTTAATGGTGTCAAAACGAAAGGGGTCGGAAAGCGCAACAGTTACGATTTGTTCAGTTTCCAGTAGAGGGATCACTTCATTATGTTTAGCGTAGTTAATGGGAATCCCCGTGGTAATTTGTGGATCGATCTCGTCTACTTTGAGATCGAGAAGATAGGGTATATCCATTTGGTAGCAAATAACTTTAATAATATCGTGAGGATGAATGTAATTTTTCTTGAGGAGAATTTCCCCTAACATCGTATCCGATTCACCCTGAACCTTTAATGCCTCATCCAACTGTTTTTGAGTGAGAGAAGTGTATTTGAGAAGGAGATCCCCTATTCTGCTGTCATCACCATCGAGCTTGTCAAAAAGATTGCTTGAAACCTCCACTCCTCATTCTTCCTCTTGTATGGACTTTTTGTGATCGGTGTTCTGTACAATGGCGCTGTAGTCGGGAACTTCAAAAGAATGTTCCGCCACATCGCCATCCAACGGAGGTGCCATCTCCGAGTCCTCGGATTGCGGAGAATCCATGTCATCACCGTTGGAATCAATTTCTGGCCCTTCTTCAGGGGCAGTATTGTGCGTTGGAAGAGTCGTCTCGCCTTGCTTGGTGGCCTTGTCATACAACCCCTTGACCGTGCTGGCAAAAGGGTCGTCTTCACCAATCGCCTCCTTCAAGTGTCCCGAGCGTCGATTGAGCAGGTCGCGCATTTGGGCACTCGAATCCCGTTGGTAATCCGAGAGGATACGCGGAGTGAGAAAGAAAATCAGGTTGACTTTTTCAACTGTACGGCGGCGGTTTTTAAAAAACCAACCCAAAACCGGAATGTCTCCCAGTAACGGAATTTTAGAGACAGCGACAATATCCCGATCGCGCATCAATCCCCCCATGGCAATGGTGTCCTTGTCCCGAACTACGACTTCAGTGCTGGCGGCCCTCTCCACGGTGGCAATGCCTTGGGCGGCAAGGCCGTCGGGAAGGGCCCGTTCCGAGAAATCCTGGATTTTTTGTTCGATTTTGAGTTTGACCAGGCGAGAGACTTTGTTGATTTGGGGTGTGATTTTAAGCATTAGGCCAACTTTTTGTTGTTCCAGAGAAGTCGTCGTTATGCCGTTTTGGCCCGTCGTTGTCCTCGGTGTGGGGATACTCTCCCCCACTTCAAAAACCGCCTCGGTATTGTCGAGGGCCAAAATTTGGGGAGTGGCCAAAACATTGGTGTCAGTGTTGGAAGCAATCGCCGAAATCAGGGCGTTGACGGAGTTAATTTTGATGGTTTGTCCGTTGCCCGGGTCGTACTCGATGGTTTTTCCGATCCCCACTCCGGCAAAAAGCCCTCCCAAACTGGTAATTTGATTGGTCAGCAAACTCAGCAGGCCGTCGTTCTCGCCCTGGGTAAATCCCGCTTTGCGGGCGTTCCCCGAGCCGTAGGCCCCCACCACCGAAATGCCAAATCCGCGGGCCTTGGAAACTTGTGTCTCCATCATCAGGCCCTCGACATAAACCTGATCTCTGGGAATATCCAATTTCCCGACGACTTCTTTCAAAGTGAGATAGTCTGTCGAAGAAGCGGTGACAACTAAAGCATTGTTGTCTTTGTCGGCAGTGACTTTCACTTCGTTGGTAAAAAGTCCTTCAGAGTTGATAATTGAGGCGGCCGGGCCAGAAGAACGATTGGATCGTGTTCCGCCAGGCCTATTCCTACGGTTTTGTGCTTGAGCGCCCGAGATGAGAGAACTCAGGGTTTTGGCCAAACTTTCAGCATCGCCGTGGTTGAGGTAATAAACATGAATGCGATCACTGCTCTGGGAAACCCCTTCAACATCGAGTTTTTTAATCAGTGATTTTAATCTTCTTCCCCCATCTGCATTGGCCATGGCAATGATCATATTGGTTCTCGGCTCGGCAATAATTTTTGAAATGCCACTTTTGTCTTGTTGATTGTTCCGGCGCACTCTCCGGTTGCCTCCCCCTCCTCCCCGCTGCAAAATTTGATCCAACAATTTGGCAATTTCCTGGGCCGAAGAGTGCTTGACTGGAATAATTTGCAAGGTTTCTTCGTGGCCAGGAACATCAATAAATTTAATAAGGCGGGAAAGGCGGTTAATATTCGAGCCGGTATCTTGAACAATAATAGTGTTGGTTTGCTTAATATCTATGAGTCGGCCATAACGGGTGAGAAAGGGCCTAAATGAACGAGTAATTTCGGTTGAGTTGATATTTTTGAGCGGCAAAATTTTCATAATGTAGTTGTCGGTATTGGGAGCAAAACTTCCGGTGTAAATCTTCGTCGGCGTGTAGCGAATATCTCGAGTGGAAACGATCCTGTAAAAAGCGCCCGTTCTGACCAAACTGTAACCATTCATCTCCAAGGCCGTCATGTAGGCCCTCCAGGCATCTCCCACGGTAATGGGCGACGATGCCACAATGGAAATCTTGCCCTTGAGTTCTTTGTCCATAATGAGGTTGAGGCCCGTTAATTTCTGCATTTGCTTGGTCAAATCGGTGAGAGAAATGTCGGGAAAGTTAAAACTGGTCACCACTTCGGGGCCAAAGGCAGTCTCAAAATTCAGGTTGACATAATTCTCGTCTTTTTTGGCCTTGGTTACTGCTCGAATCCCCGTACCTCGGCCAAAAACATCGGTTTGAGCACTGTTTTGATCGTTTGCGTTCTGTCCCACTCTATTTCCTTCATTTCGGCGTTCTGGAAGATTTCTCACTTCAACGGGTGGAGGAGGTGGTACTTCCTGGCCCGAAACATTGCCCCCGGTTGCATTGGCCGAAGTATTATCGGGAACATTGGGGTTATTCGGGGGGGGGGTATTCGAGGGAGGGCCAGAAGGGTTGGGGGCCGTGGGAGCATTGGCCTGGTTTTGCGCTTCACTACTGTTGAATTGTGTATTGGATTTATATTTGTCAAATTGGGCGTAGAGGGAGGTATGGCAAAGGGCCATTCCAAACCACGCCAGTAATTTTAGCTTATTCAAAGTCGTACTCAAATGTTGTTTCAGCTCCGTTGCGCATAACACTGATTTCATAGTGATCTCTTTCCTTTAGTTGTCCAAACAGGGACATGACATCGTTGACACTGGTAAAACCTTTTCCATTAATTTTGGTGATAATATCACCATTTTCAATGTTGAGTTTGGAATAGATGGAGCCGGGGACAATCTCTTGCATGCGAAAAGAAAGCGAACCGTCGGGATTCTTAATCTGTACAGCACGCGCTTGGGTGAGAACTTCGCCAATATTGCTAAGCATACTATCTCGCAAACTCTTTTTAATCTTAAATTTATTATCGCCGCTAACTCGAATCCCTGTATCTTGGGCGGCCTGGAGTAATTTTTTCCCTCTTTCAGGGTTGCGTTCAATTCTGATTGAAGACGAGACATTGGGGGGGGTAGTATCTTGCGTCATTAGGAACTCGCAAAGGCCTGTGCGCTTGTTTTTGATAATGAGTTTGCTCGGATGTACCCCCGTAATTTCGGCCAAACGGGGAATTTCTTCCCCTTTGCGCAGGTTGAGCAGGTCTTTTTCTCCACGAACTTGCACTGATGCCACCGATTTGACCTCATCTTGCAAAACAATGGTTGAGAGGAGCGTAATGGGCAGTGAAGAGCGTTGTTTGGCATCGTCACAAATCAAATTGGGATCCACTTTTTTTTGTGGAGCACATCCCGGGGCCTGGGGATTGGCCCTGCAATCGGGTGCGGCCTGAATTTCTCCTTGGGCCTTGAAGAGATCGTTGCTCTCAATAAATTGTATTTGTTGGCGCAAAGGGGGAAAGGCGCTGATAGATACACCAGAGTCGAGAGGCGAAGAGAAATTCTTGGCCGTGGGCGACTGTAGAGTAAGGCCTAACATTCTCCCGGCCAAATAAACGGGCAAAATTGTCAGTAGGGCCACGAAGCTCCAATGGATCAACGGACGGGAAGCGGGACTAAAAACACTGTCAAAAATTTTTTCAAAATCAATGCGGGCAGCGATTTGGGACAGGCCTTTTTTGGATAATGTGCGACGGTATTTTTTGATTCTTTTGTTTACTTTCTTGGTCAGTTTAATGGTGAGTTCTCTCGTCTTATCCACATTAACTTTGTTAAATGTTTTTGGAATTTTAGGAATGTTGGGCATTTTGCCCCTAACAAAAACAGACCTTGTTTTATCAATCCACGAAGATACCTTCTTTCCAAATTTTCGGATGAAGTCGATAAAAAATTTCTTCATAAGAACTTAACCAATGCCGTTTGCGGCCACACTCTCCCTAATTCCATTTTAAACAGGCCCTAAGTATGCAACAAGTGGGCCTTGGAGAGCAGGCCCTACTGTGAATTTCATCTCCAGTTTGCTAAACTTATAGCATCCTATAGAATTGAGAAACTCTATGTCCGATGATAAAAGTCAAAAAATAAATTCTATTGCAGAAGAGTTTTTCTACGGAGTTGTTGATGCCGAACGGGTTTTCCCCTTTCCCGGCTTTACTCCGGAGCAGAAAGCGATTGCCAAAGAGTTTGTTGATGCTGTTAGCAAATACATTGAGGGCCATGTCGATTCTCGCAAAATGGATGAGGCCGCCGAAATTCCCGAAGAAGTCTTAAAAGGCCTGGGGGAATTGGGACTCTACGGACTGATCACACCCGAAGAATTTGGCGGGATGGGATTGGATGCATCCCTATACGGACGCGTTTTTGCCGAAGTTTCCGCGCTCGACGCTTCTTTGGGGGTGTTGCTCGGGGCACACCAATCCATCGGCTACCGTGCCCTGTTGTTGGAGGGAACTCCCGAACAAAAACAAAAGTGGCTTACGCCCTTGGCGAGCGGGGAAAAAATTGCCGCCTTTTGCTTGACGGAACCTGGTTCCGGTTCAGATGCCTATTCCATTCAAACCAAAGCGGTGGAAAATCCCGATGGAACCTTCACTATCAATGGCCAAAAATTGTGGATCAGCAATGCCCGTTTGGCCTCTTTTTATACCGTCTTTTGCAAAACCGATCACCAAATTGACGGGAAAAAAGTGGAAAAAATCAGTGCTTTTATCGTGGAAAAAGAGCGCGATGGACTTAGCTTTGGAGAGAAAGAAGACAAAATGGGAATTCGCGCCTCGGAAACCCGCACTGTTTTTTTCGATAATGTTGTCGTCCCTCGGGAAAATGTCATAGGCCAACTGGGCAAAGGCTTCAAAATTGCCATGAATGTTCTCAATTCTGGCCGCCTTTCCATAGGGTCGGGCTGTGTTGGCGGCATGAGAAGAATTATTGAAATGGCCACTCAACACGCCAATAACCGCAAACAATTTGGCAAGCGCATCATTGAATTTGGCATTATTCAAGACAAGTTGGCCGAAATGGCATCCATGACTTACGCGGCGGAATCCGCCGTTTATATGACCACTGGAAGTATGGTCAGAGGCATGAAAAATTACTACCTTGAAACCGCTATTTGTAAAATTCATAGTTCTGAAACTCTCTGGCATGTTGTTGATCTTGGATTGCAAATTGCCGCTGGCAACGGCTATATGAGGGAGTATCCCTATGAGAGAATGATGCGCGATTCCCGCATCAACCTCATTTTTGAGGGAACAAACGAGATTCTACGCTGTTTTTTGGCCCTTTCGGGAATGCGCGGCCCTTCTGAAAATTTGAGAGAACTGGGAAAAGTGGCCAACATTGGCAAAGCACTCGAAAATCCCATCAAATCCCTGGGGGTTCTCACCGATTTTGCCAAGGGACGTCTTTCAAAAATGGTTTTCACCTACCAATTGACCGGAATCCACCCCTCCTTGCGGGAATGGGGAAATACATTTTCTTCTTTTCTGGGTACCTTTGCCATCCAAGTTGAAAACACCCTTATGAAGTTTGGCAAAGATATTGTCGAACACGAACTTCCTCAAAAACGGTTGGCCGATATGCTCATCCAACTCTATGTCACACTATCCGTTTTGAGCAGAACAACGGCCATTCTCGAAGAGCAAAGTATTGATGAGGGAAAAAAAGAATATTGTCTTCAATTGGCCAAGCTAGCATTGAAACGCTCCCGTCACCTTTTTATCGCCAACCTCAAGCAGATGAATAAAAACCAGGATCAACTCGTCCAAAACATATCTCAAAAAATGAATTCCTACGGTGGTTACGGACTGGATATTATTGATTTCTGAAGTGAAACTGTCTAACCGAATTGGCCTTCCGCTCTTTTTTTATTTTTGTTTTTCTTCTTGTTCCCAGACTCCTCATCAAATGAGGCCCGTGCAGGCACACAAAACAGCATCGGAAAAAAAGAAAGAAACAGTGTCTTCCTCTGGGCCATCACAACCTCAAAACCAGAAGTTTTTTGTAGATAAAACCGCCGATTGGGGGCTACAGGGAGAAAAGGCCGTGCATTTGTACGCCGTTGATTTCAACAGTGATGGCCACCAAGACTTGGTGCTTTTACCCGATTACTACGCTGTTCCCAAGTTTCTGGCCTATGATCTTAAGAGCAAAAAATTTGTAGCAGTTCCTTCCCTTTTCACGACTCCCATTATGGCCAGTTTTCTCTCCTTTCATGATTTTAACAAAGATGGTATTCCCGATGTTTTAGTTGCCGTTCTCAATCAAAAAACGGAACTTTCCAAATATCCCTTGCGCCTTTTTCTAGGGCATAAAGAGGACAAAAAAATTTCTTACCGTGAAAAGAAAGGCGCTTTTCCCGTCAACAAAGACCCTACTTCCACAGTGGCCGTTTTTGATTTTGATATGGATGGGCAGTTGGATATTTACGCCGGAAACTGGTTTGACTATTCTCAAAAAGTTATCCGATCTGCTCCCGATCGCCTATACCGAGGTGATAAGGGCAAATTTCAAGATTATTCTTCACTCCTTTTGGGAGAGCGCCAATATTCCAACAGTTTTAATACCTATCTTCAGGCCGCCCCTACCGCTGGAGCAGCGGCCTGTGATATTGATCAAAATGGCCACATTGATGTCTTGGTGGCCAATTTTAGTGGCCTTCCCAATAAAATGTGGCTCAATTTATCCGCACATGACCGCTCTGGCCGTCGTTTTGAAAACAAGGCCAAAGAAGCGGAATTTGCCCACGACAAAGAGGGGATCAACGACCGCCGTGGTGGTGGCCATACTTTCTATGCACTCTGTACTGACTATAACAACGATGGTGCTATTGATGTCGCTGTAGGAGAGCTTTTTCACAGCTATGATCCTGAAACTGTAGATCGTTCCAGCATTTTAACTGGCAGTCGTTATGGCCTTCCTCGCTTTTTGAGAACAGAATATCACCAGGATGATGGCACTTATTCCTGGAGTCAGGGAGACCGCCGTGCCTCCTGGATCGATTACAATTTTGACGGGTTGGTTGATTTGATAGTTGATAACAACGGATTCCCTCCCAAAAGCCGTTTTATTCTTTTTCATCAAGAAGACGATCACGCTTTTAAAGACCTGGCACTTCAATATGGCATTGATTTTGTCAATCCTTCGGGAACTGTTGTCTTAGATGTGGATAGAGACGGGCGACTGGATATTATTGCTGGCCAAACCAAATTGAGAGATCAAAACATTATGCAAAGAATATATGCCTTCCACAATCAAGTACCTTTTGAGGGAAGAAGAGTCCTTACGATCAAATTGAGGGGGAAAAAGGCCAGTGCCTATGGAGAGGGGGCCACACTCATCCTCAAGACCAGTCAAAACACTTATCACAGAATCAACACTTTCAGTTACGGCTACTTGAACTCTCAAAACGAAGATGGTGTCGTTTTCGGCCTCAAAAAGGGAGAACGGCCACTTAATGTGCGCGTGCGTTGGTCAATGCTAACTCAAGACCGAAAAAAACGGCCTCACCCTCTGGCCATAACTTATAGTTTAAAATATTTAAAAATGCGAAGGGCCACAACGCTTTATTTGTGCGATGATAGAAATATTCCATCACGGCGGCCGTGTTTTTAATGGGAGTAAAGTTGGCCAAGAATTCACAGTCACACATCCGAAAAGGACGCTTTTATTCAATACTCGATAGTACTGTCGATGGCATAGTCACCATCAATTCAAAGGGAATCATAGAAACTTTCAATAAGGCCTGTGAAGGTATCTTTGGCCATAGAAGCGAAGAAGTTATAGGTAAAAATATCTCTCTCATTATGCCGGAACCTTACGCTTCAGAACATGATGAGTATCTGCGCACTTATAAAACAAAAGAAAAAAAAGTAGTGGGCGTCGGGCGCGAAGTTGAGGCCAAAAGAAAAGATGGCACACTATTTCCCATTTATGTTTCTGTAAGTGAAGTTGAAATTGACGGGAAAATCATTTTTAGCGGAGTTGTCCGCGATATAACGGAGGACAAAAAGAAAGAAAAAGAGATTCTGGAAACGAATAAGAAACTTGAGACCATTGTCAATACCGTCCCCGATATGCTTTTTATAAAAGATGCCAAGGATTTTACCTTTAAAAATTTTAATAAAACAGGTGAAATGCTGACAGGATATAAAAAAGAAACTCTTGTTGGAAAAACGGCCGACGAGGTTTTCCCTCAAGAAAGTATCCATTTTTTCAATAGTGGAGATCAGGAAATACTCAAGGTCAAAGAAGTTGTTTTTGTAGAAGAAAAAACTTTACAAACTAAAAATAAAGGAAAAAGGATTTTCAAAACCCGTAAAACCCTCATCAGGGATGATGTTGGAGTTCCCTTTCTCATTTTGGGAATATCGGAAGATATTACCGAACTTAAAGAAAAGGAAGAAAATCTTATTCGCTCCAACCAGGAATTGGAGCAATTTGCCTTTATTGCTTCTCACGATCTCAAGGCCCCGCTCAGACATATTAAAAACAATATTGAAGTTCTCAATGAAGAAATTTCTTCGGAACACCTCAATGAAGATGCTAAGACTTCCATGCGAATTGTCAACTCAAGTGTAGTCAAAATGAAAAATCTTATTGACGATCTCTTGAACTATTCTACCGTCAATAAAAGCGAAACATCTTTTGAAAGAAGTGATCTCAATGAGGTTTTGAACGATATATTGGATACATTGGAGGCCGAAATCAAAGACAATAAGGCCCGGATCATTGTTTCCAAACTTCCAACTCTTGTTTGCAATGCCAACTTAATGCTCAAACTGTTTCAAAATTTAATAGGGAATGCTCTTAAATATCGGAACGGTCAGGTATCTCCTCAAGTTGAGGTGATGGCCGAAGAAATTAAAGGCCTTTGGAAATTTTCGGTCGCAGATAATGGCATTGGGATACCTGCCGACAAATTGGATTATGTTTTTAAAATATTCAAGCGGCTGCACAAATCTCAGGAATACGAAGGAACCGGCATAGGCCTGGCGATATGTAAAAAGATTATTGAACAGCACAAGGGGAGAATTTGGGTCGAATCTGAAGAAGGAAAAGGCTCACGATTTGTTTTTACAATAGCTAAAAACCTAGGATAATAGGTAGAATGAACATAAAAATTAGAAACACCGCCGATCCTTTGGCCATTGTCGATGATGAAGAAGAGGATACTATTGCCTTTACCAGGGCACTTAAAAAGTCGAAACTCAAAAACCCTCCTCTCGTCTTCAATAATGGCCAGGCCTTTCTCGATTACATGGAAGAGGCCAAGAATGGGCAAAAATCCATGCCTGCAGGCGCTTTGTTGGACATTAACATGCCTGGGCTGTCGGGGTTTGAAGTTCTCAGCAAAGTCAGAAGCGACCCAAATTTAAAAGAACTTCCCATTATTATTATGCTCACGAGTTCAAATTATGTTCTCGATATGAAAAAGGCAAAAACCCTTGGATGCAATGAATATCAGATCAAACCCGACGCTCCAAGTGAATATGTCAAGTTTTTAAATAACCTGTGTTAAAGAAGGCCATACTCAAGGAAATTGTGGCCAAAAAATTCTCATAAATTTTCTGTAGTAAATTTTCTAAAGCCAAGTGCCATAAAATCCGATCCTTTAAATCTATGGATGCTACTATTGATAAACAAAATGAAACCGTCAATATTTTCATTATTGAAGATGATGAAGGTGATGTACTAGAACTGAAACGGGCCTTAAAAAAAGGTCTGTCTAAGCTGGTCGAATACACTATCACAACTGCTGATTCGACTGATAAAGCTCTTACCATAGCTGAAAATAATAACTTTGATTTGATATTTCTGGATTTAAATCTACCCGATTCCAATCAATTGGAAACTTTATCTAAAATATATGAAATATACCCACATGTTCCCATCATTATTTTAACCGGATATGAAGATGGCCAAATGGCAAAACAGGCCATGGAATTGGGGGCACAGGATTATTTGATCAAGGGAGAACTTCCTCCGGAATTTATCGCCAGGTGCATAACTTGTTCAATGATAAGAAAAAAATCCGAATTAAAATTACTTCAAATATCGGAGAATAAATCAAATTTCTTATCCAATATGAGTCACGAAATAAGGACTCCCTTAAATGTGATTTCTGGAATAACTGAAATTATTAAAGAAAAATTTACCAACCCCGAAGTCGGCCGTTACATTACAATACTGAACAATTCTGTTGAATCCCTCTTTACCTTGATTAACAATATCATCGACCTTTCTAAAATAGAGGCCGGAGAGTTGGAGATTCACAAATCGGGATGCAATCCTATAGAAATTGTAGAAAAAGTTTCGAGTATTATGAGCAATTATGTTGCCAAAAAGGATATTGTATTTTTTTATGAAGTTTGTAATTCTATCCCCAAAAATGTTTTTCTTGACCAAACCAGAATAGAACAAATCCTTATCAACCTCATTGGCAACGCTGCAAAATTTACAAATGAAGGGCAAATCAAACTCAGTCTTGATTTTGACTCTGCTAAACAAGAGTTGTGTTTTAGTGTTTCTGACACAGGTATAGGTATTCCCAAAAATAAGTTCAAGATTATTTTTGAAAAATTCAAACAAAGTGACAGTTCCACAACGAGAAAATATGGTGGTTCAGGCCTTGGCCTCTCTATCGTCAAAAAAATGGCCATTCTGATGAATGGTTCTATTGATGTTGATAGTGAAATCGGTGAAGGTTCTACATTTAGTCTCAAGGTTCCTGTCGATGGGTCAGAACACTCCGATTTGGTAAATTACTACGATTTGGGTATTGATCTGTCTAGTAAAAATATTCTTGTTATTTGCAGTAATCCGGGAGAGCAAAATATCCTGTCCAATTTCTTATCTTTTAACAAGGCCCAAGTGACGATGAGTTCATCTGGTGTTCAGGCCATTCAGAAATACAGCAATGACCTGGACAAATTTGACTATATTTTTATCGATGTTAAAATGCCTGTCATGGGAGGGTTTGAAACTTTTAATGAATTAAACAAAGATTCCAACATCGTTTCAAAAACTATTTTCATGTTTCCCCCCACAAAAAGAAATCACGATGACTCCAATCTCAGGAAGATAAAACCCAAAGGCCATTTTCACAAACCTATAGATAACGCTTGTTTGTTTGAAGTGTTCAGCGGAAAACCTAAAAATACAAAAGGAGAGGATGCCGAACAGTATGAAATAAGTAATGAATCCAAGAATATCTTATTGGCAGAAGATTTTGAAGAAAATGCCATTGTTGTAAAAGAATTTCTTAGTTCCCAAAATATCAAATTAACTATAGTCACGAATGGTGAAGAGGCCATAGAAGCGGTTAAAGAGAATCATTACGACCTCATTCTTATGGATATGCAAATGCCAAAAATTGATGGCCTTCAAGCAACTCAAAGTATCCGGGAATATGAAACACAAAATAATTTGCCCAAAAGTAAAATTGTTGCGTTGACTGCTAATGTGCTTAACAAAGACAAGGTGCGTTGTTTAAAATCTGGATGCGACGATTTTTTATCAAAACCAATCAAGAAGAAAATACTTTTAAATACGATAAAAATGCACTTGGAAACAAAAGGCCCTTCATCACAGGCCGTAACTCATGGGCCAGATTTAAACCAAGGCCATCACCACAATAACGAGGTTAAAATGCAGGATCAAAGGCCAAAAACAGAGTCTAAAGAATACCTTTTTAAGCATGAAAAAATTGACGAAGACTTTGCTGAATATATCCCAAACTACATGAAAAATAGATGGCAGGATTATGATGACCTTTTAAAAGCGCAGCAAGACCGAGATTACAAAAAAATATCCAGCATCTGCCATCGCATCCTGGGTTCGGCCCAGACTTATGGCCTGTACCTCTTGAATGAGATCGTTGAGGAACTTCAAATTAACGCCAAAAAGGATGCTCACCAAGCGGTTCAGGAAAATCTTGATTGTTTGGGGAAATACTTGCATAGCAGTTCACAAGATACTGCCGCTGCTTGAAGAAAAACTAAGAAACTGATTCAAAGTAATATCCCACCGATCTTTTATTTTTAATCATGTTTGAATAAGGTTCTATTTTTTTCTTTAAAGAACTAATGTGCATATCTACAGTTCTTGGCATAGATTTAGAGCCATCCCACAATTTATCAAAGATCATATTTCGTGAAAATACATGATTTTTCTTTTCAATGAGAAGTTGAAGCAACTGAAATTCCTTGCGGGTCAAATTCAATTTTTTCTTCTCTTTATCTTCTTGCAAGATATAGGCCTCGTGTTTTATGATGTCTAAATAAAACGGTTTTTCTAAGACCACTTTTATTGGACTCTTTAATATATAGCTTAAATGCTTATCTAAAATGGCCCGTAATAAATTCGTATTGAATGGTTTTCTAATAAAGTCCCTAATGCCGAGCTGATTGCCTCTAATCTCGTCTTCAATACCTTGATTTTGAGTCATGACAATCACCTTTTCCAGGTCAACTGTGCCGGAATGTTGATGAAATTCAACCCAGTCCATTCCATTCTCTTCACCCATAAATATATCGATGAGATAGAGGGCATACTGGTGGTGTTTCATAAGTTCTGTGGCCTTGGCAAAGCTGTCCGAATAATCCAGTATTATCAGTGGGTTAGCGGCCTTTTTGACAACCTTCAGAATCTCCGAATCATCATCAATCAGCAAAATCCTAGGTGATTCCATATAGTTACCTATCGTCAAAAATGCCAAAAAAATTAAGAATGTAAACTTTATTTGACCTTATCTTGACCGTTTTAAGACCTATTTAAGATATTTTGTTTATTAGCTTCTTAATTTTCATAGATAGGCCCAATTTTGGAGCAATTTCAGGCCAAAGCGGGGCAAATAGTGAAAATGACTGGCCTTTCAACGGATAACAGGAGGGAGTGCGAATATGGACAAATTATTGATGCGCAAATTGCGTGAAGAAAAAAACCTCTTACTCGACCCTTTGGCCCGAATCGACATGCCTCAACTGCAAAACAAAAAAGTTATGGTCATAGATGACTGTGAAGATACTCTTCGCGTTGTCAAAAAGTACCTGGGCGATGTCAGCAGAATATCAGTCGCAACATTTATGGATGAATTTCGTGCCATCCAGGATTTTATGAAAGACAAGGCCGATCTCGTCATTCTCGACATGAATCTCAACCGTTTGGACGGCCTTAAAGTTTCCAGCATCTTTGAAAATCTTTCCTCTCTAAGAGTGCCTATCATCTTTATTTCTCGGGACAACCATTCTAAAAAGGAGTTGTCAAGTCTTTATGGCAATGACAAAACGACCTTCGTTCCCAAACCGCTCAAGAAGGATGTGCTTTTAAACAGAGTTAAGCAGGCCTTAACTCTCTGACTTGTAAATGCTCACACTTCAGGCCATCTTGCCTCCGCATCCTGCTCCGGCACTGCCCATCGGGGCAGTCGTCGCTCGTCGCCCTCCTGGCGACTCCGTGTGAGTCAGCTTCGTCATCGCTCCTTGCGGCGTGCAAGGAGCACGCCTCAGTCACTCTGTCTCGCTTCCTCCCAAACTGACCTAAATTGCGAGCACTTACCTTACTTTTTATTTCAGTTTTTGATTAGTCCGTAGACACTTACTCTAACTTTATCTTGTGAAAATCAAATTTGGGGAATAAAGGTTTTGGATTTTCGAGCCGGTAAACAGTTTTTCCAAATTTTAGGTCTTGCCAAGTTTGGCCAGAAGGATTGAGAAAAGAAAGAGTCTGCTCTGCACTTGAAGGCATAAAGGCCTGCATGAGAAGCGCCAACTGGTGGATGGCAAAACAGCTATTGTAAATCACAGTATTGAGTGCTTTGGGATCATTTTTCAATTTCCAGGGTTCTTGTTGGTTTACATATTGATTGGCCTGATTAACTCCTTCCCAAAGTTTGTCCAATGCCTTATTGTGTTGGCAGGTTTGCATAAGTTTTCCCATTTTCTCCAGAATATTTGAAAAATCTATATGTTGTTCCACACCGCTACCTTCAATTTGAGCAGGCAAGTTCTTTAAAGAGAGTTTAATGACCCGCATGACGAGATTGCCATAGTCATTACCTAACTCACAGTTGTGCTTATCGACCAAATCCTTTTCTGAAAAAGCGCCATCAGATTGGGCAGGGATACTCCTCAAAAGATAATAGCGAAAAGAATCTACGCTCGGGCATCTTTCAAGTATTTCAGGAGGGCCTATAACATTATTGAGAGATTTCGACATTTTACGGCCATCTTCGGCCAAAATCATTCCGTGAACATAAACTTGTTTCGGCAATGGGAGTTCCACTGCGTGAAGCATGCATGGCCACAGTACACAGTGAAACCAAAGCACATCTTTGCCGATGACATGAACATCGGCCGGCCAGAATTTTGTCTCTATGTTTTCCGCTTTAACCGCAGAATAATAGTTTACTAAAGCGTCGGCCCAAGTGTACATCACAAACTTTTCTTCGTGGCCGGGTACTGGAATACCCCATCCTTGGGAAGGTCTGGAAAAGGCGACATCTTTGAGGGGTTCTCTTTCAAGCCGGGAACAAATTTCGTGATATTTGGCCCGCGGTAAAACAAAATCGGGATGGGCCTTAATATATTCCAAAATCCAATCCCGGTAACGACTGAGTTTAAAGAAAAACCCGTCTTCTTCTTTGAGGGAGAGCGAGTTTTTGTGATAGGGACACAGCCCATCTGGTGCTTGAAGTTCCGTATAAAAATTTTCACAGGCCAGACAATACTGTCCCGAGTAAGTTCCAAAATAAAGATCGCCTTGCCGTTCAAGTTTTAACCAAAATTCACGGCAAATATCAGAATGTCGTTTTTCAGTGGTACGGATAAAATCATCGTGAGAAATATTGAGAACTTGGCAAAGTTCTCTAAATATCTGAGAATTGTTATCTACAAACTCTTGAGTTTTGAGTCCTGCTTGCTTGGCCGACTCTTGCAGTTTTTGCCCGTTTTCATCGGTTCCCGTGAGAAAATAAGTCTCGTCCCCGAGAAAGCGATGCCATCTGGCGTAGCTATCGGTGACAATTTTTTCGTAAGCATGGCCCATGTGGGGCCGTCCATTGGGATAATCTATGGCAGTTGTAATGTAGAATCGTTTTCCCAATCCAATTTCCCCGCAATATTTTGAAGGTGGCCGCTAGTACGAGATTCCCAAACTCAAGAAAAAACTCTCTTTATGAAATAGTAAAATTCTAGTTGTTGTACTGCCGTTGCTTGAGAGTTTTTACGCCTTGGTGAAAGAAAACTTTTATTGTTTTGCGGTCAATGACCTCCTCAACAAAACCGAGGCCATAGTCCGGATGGGAAATATAGTCCAAGCGCTGATAGCTTTCCGACTCGGAATAGGCCCTGGGATTGATACTAGGGATTTTCTCCAAGCTCTGAAGGTGGGTCAACTTTTCTTTGCGGTTTTCCAAACGATATTCACTCAACATCATATCCTCCAGTATTGCCATGCACGATAAAATTTACGCAATGGGGTTGCGCTAAAATATGTTTAATTTATCATCATGGTGTCAAAAATCAAGTATTATTTTACCCTGGGCAATGTATTTTCAAGGACTTGGCCCCTTAATATGGAAATTTTACATACCTTTTGTTCCAAAAATGTTCTTTCAAAGGGCATAAAAATAGGCCCAAGGTGAAGCTGCTTAAATGCATAGCAATATAAACGCCTTTCGGCCTTCGCTTCGCACCACAGAAATACTGGCCGGCGCAGATTGGTGCATCTTTTTTCTCGCTCTCCTGGCAACTTTTTTGGCCGTCGTTTACGGCGAATTTCAGAAGCGCAAATTTGCCGAACTTTTAACTCAAAAAGGCCCCGACAAAGTTGAAAATTTTAATTGGTTGGACTTTGTACTGATGGGGCGGCAACTTACCCTCCCCATGTTTGTGGCCACGCTGGTGGCCACTTGGTACGGGGGCATCTTTGGAGTCACCAAAATTGCTTTTGAACAGGGCCTTTATAATTTCGTCACTCAGGGGTTCTTTTGGTATGTGGCCTATCTCATTTTTGCCTTTTTTATGGTTGATAAAATCTCTTCCTACCGGGCGGTAACTTTGCCCGACTTGATAAATAAAATGTTTGGCCACCGATCAGCATTTTTAGGCGGCATCTTTAACTTCTTTAATCTGTTGCCCATTACCTACACTATAAGTGTAGGCCTTTTTATACAGGGCCTCTTTGGCCTGCCGTTGACGCTTTCCATGGTTTTGGGTGCTGGCCTTGCTGTGCTTTATTCTTTGCGGGGAGGGTTGCGTGGAGTGGTTTTTTCCGACCTGATTCAATTTCCCTTAATGTGCTCAGCAGTTTTTCTCATTCTACTTTTATCAGTCTTTAAATTTGGCGGATTGGATTTTTTAAAGACGCATCTACCCGATGAACACTGGCATCTCGATGGAGGGGTGGGATGGCCCAAAACTTTGGCCTGGGGATTTATTGCCCTTTCGACTCTGGTTGATCCCAATTTTTACCAGCGTTGTTTTGCCGCTCGAACCAGCAAAGTCGCAAAACGGGGTATTCTCATTTCTACTTGTATTTGGATCGGATTTGACCTTTGCACGACTTTTGGTGCTATGTATGCCAGGGCGGTCATCCCCGAGGCCAATTCTGAAAATGCCTACCTGATTTATGCTCTCCAACTTTTGCCCTCGGGACTGCGGGGACTCGTTTTAGCAGGTATTTTGGCAACCATTCTTTCCACCCTAGATTCCTATCTTTTTTTAGCGGGCACTACTCTCTCGCACGACCTAGCACCTCGCAAGTGGCAAAAGTCAAGAGTTGTACACTACGGAGGGGTTATAGGGATAACATTCCTGAGTATTATTTTAGGTATTTTTTTTGAAGGCAATATTAAAATGGTATGGAAAACTTTGGGTTCTTATAGCGCTGCCTGCCTTCTTTTACCCATGCTCTACGGATACCTCTTTCCTGGCCAGATCAAAGATAAACAATTTGTCTTCAGTTGTTTGCTCGGAGTGTCTGCCATTTCTTTTTGGCGGTATATTCCCTGGCCCAAAGAATGGGTGGCCCTAGATGAACTCTATGTCGGCATGGCAGCGACGACGGTGGGACTCGTGCTCACGGCCCTAAAAAAACTCGGCGATTGAGTGAGTCTCGGTTATGCTATAGAGGGCCTTTGTAAACTTGAACTGTAAAGGAAAGAGAAATGGATAAAAGTGATAAGAGGAAAGAACAGGATCGTCGTGAAGCTCTGGATTATCATTCTTCGGGAAGGCCTGGAAAAATAGAAATCCGGCCAACCAAGCCGACCTTGAGTTCGCTCGACCTTGCCAAGGCCTACAGTCCCGGTGTGGCCTTTCCTTGCCTGGAGATAGCACAGAATCCCGAAGATGTTTTTAAGTACACCGCCAAGGGGAATCTCGTCGCCGTCGTGTCCAATGGTACGGCCGTTCTTGGACTCGGTTCCATTGGCCCAGAGGCGGGAAAGCCGGTTATGGAAGGGAAGGGTATTCTTTTCAAGAAATTTGCCGATATTGATGTTTTCGACATTGAAATTAAAGAAGAAAGTGTTGAGGGCATGGTTCGAGTCATTAGCAGTTTAGGGCCAACTTTTGGTGGTATTAATCTCGAAGATATTAAGGCCCCTGAATGTTTTGAAATTGAGGCCCAACTGGTCGAAAAAATGGATATTCCCGTCTTTCACGATGACCAGCATGGAACTGCTATCATTGCTGCCGCCGGATTCCTCAACGCTTTAGAACTCACCGAGCGCAAAATTGAAAGTGCCAAAGTTGTTTTTTCTGGTGCAGGTGCCGCCGCTATCGCCTGTGCCAAACTTTTTGTTGATATGGGCCTAAAGCAAGAAAATCTCATTATGTGCGATTCCAAAGGAGTCATTTATCACGGCAGAACGCAAGGGATGAACAAACATAAAGAAGAGTTTGCCGTTAAAACAAAATTGCGCACTCTCGCCGAGGCCATAAAAAATGCCGATGCTTTTATGGGAGTTTCTGCCAAAGGTGTGCTTACCAAAGCTATGGTCAAAACCATGGCCCCCAAACCTATTATCTTTGCCATGGCCAATCCAGACCCTGAAATTCTACCCAACGATGTGGCCGAAGTAAGAGATGATGCCATAGTCGCCACGGGGCGGAGTGATTTCCCCAACCAAGTCAATAATGTCCTGGGGTTTCCTTTTATTTTTCGAGGGGCCTTAGATGTCAGGGCAAAAAAAATCAATTCTGAAATGAAAATTGCCGCCGTTGAGGCCTTGGCCAATTTGGCCAAAAAGGAAGTTCCCGAAGAAGTGCGTCTGGCCTACGCCAACGAGGCCTTTTCTTTTGGGCCTCAATATATTATTCCCAAACCTTTTGACAGTCGTATTCTCACTAGCGTTGCTCCGGCAGTGGCCAAAGCGGCGATGGATTCCAAAGTGGCCAGAATTAAAATCCAGGATTTCAAAGAATACACTGCCCACTTGGCCAATTCCTTGGGGACGACGGCAAACTTTATGAAAAAATTGCGAGACCGGCTCAAAGCACATGTCAAGAGAAAAAAGTGCAAAACGCGCATGGTCTTTGCAGAAGGGTGGAATACCCGCATTTTAAACGCCGTTAAAATTCTTCAAGACGAGGAAAGGATTGGGCCTATTCTTTTGGGCGACCCCAAAAAAATTCATGCCAAAATGGATGAATTGGGCCTTGCCAATCTCAAAAACTTGGAAATTATCAATCCCAAAGAATCCAAGTATTTTCAAGAATTTTATAGGCAATTTACGGAAATGCGGCAGAGGAATGGCATTTCCATTTATCACGCTGAAGATAAAATGGCGCAGGCAAATTACTTTGGTTCTATGATGGTGCGTAACAACTTGGCCGATACATTTATCGCTGGCCCAACATTGGATTATGCTTCCTGCTTAGTTCCTTTAATGAATGTGGTGGGGACGCGTGAAGGGGATCGTGCTGCCGGCATTTATATTCTGGTTTTTAAAAACCGGATTCTTTTCCTCGCTGATTGCACGGTACAGATCAACCCCAGTGCCGAAGAATTGTCACAAATTGCCGAAAACACGGCGGAACTCTTTCGCCATCTCATGGGCCGAGACCCTTGTATTGCTTTTTTAAGTTACGCCAACTTCGGAGCGGGAAAAGGAGAGGGGCCTAAGAAAGTGAAACGGGCGGTTGAGGCCATAAAATCCCGGCATCCCAACCTGATTGTCGATGGCGAAATGCAGGCCGATGTTGCTGTCAACAAGCAAATTCTTGATCAACTTTTTAACTTTTCTGGCCTCAACCGAACGACTGATATTCTCATCTTCCCCGAACTCAATTCGGCCAATATTTCCTACAAACTTTTGAGTCAATTGACAGATGCTTCGGCGATCGGCCCCATTCTCGTCCCTATGAAGACGACGGTTAATATTATCCAAAGAACTGCTACAGTTAAAGAAATTGTTAATATTTGTAACTTGACCGCTCTTCTTTCAGAAGAAGAGGCCCTCGGCCACAAGAAAATGTAAGGAGAATTTTTAATGGAGAAAAAAGTTATTTCAACTGACAAAGCACCGGCCAGCATAGGTGCTTATTCTCAATGTGTTGAATATCAGAATATCCTTTATTTTTCGGGACAAATTGGGATCACTCCCGAAGATGGCCAACTTCGAGATGGGTTTGAATCCCAGCTTCAACAAATTTTGCAAAATATTGATGCAATTCTTGAATCTCAAAATTTAAAGCGGGAAAATATTATTAAAACGACCGTTTTTCTGACTGAACTCGGCAATTTTGAAAAAGTCAGTCAGGCCTATGCCCAATATTTTCAACGGCCTTATCCCGCCAGGAGTTGCGTTGAAGTTTCTGCTCTTCCCAAGGGAGCATCGGTAGAAATTGAAGTTCTTGCCGGACGCTAATGTTTAAGCCCAAGTATATATTTGAAACCCGCAAAACGCGAATGTTACGCTACCTCAAAGGATTTTGCGCCCTCGTACTTGGCGTCTTTTTTCTCTATTTGATTGGTGGTTATTTTTTTATACTGGCCGGACGCAAGGAGAATCAAAAGACTGCCGAGGCCTTCTACCAATCTCGACCCGACCTGATAGTTGTTTTTACTGGTGCGCAAGGAAGGATTCCCCATGCTATTCAACAGGCCAAGCGTTTTAAACAAGGCCACATTTTTATCACTGGAGTCAATGCTAGAAATTCTGTCAATACCTTGATTACTCCTGCACAAATCAATGACGAATTAGACCCTAATTTATTGGAAATAGACTATTTGGCCCGCAATACTGTAGAAAATGCCATCTTTACAGTGAGATACTTGCAAAAGTCTCCCGGATTCAAAAGAATTATGGTCGTAAGTCACGATTACCACATACTCAGAATTAAAACTATTATCAACCACATTACGAAAGACAATCCTGATCAGTATGAGTTTTATTACGAAGGAGTTATCTCCGATTATTCCAAAATCAAGACTCTTAAAATTCTCTATAAAGAAGTTTATAAATGGGCCAGGACTCTAGGGTTCTTGGCCATTTGGGATGTCAATTTTGAATCTGTGTAACTGCTCACACTTCACGCCGTTTAAATGCGGTGAACGGCGATCACTTCTTCCGCCATTTCAATAGAAGAAATCATTTTGAGAAGCTCGGAATAATCCTTGACTTCAACTTCAAAAATGAAGGAGCCTTTTCTATCAAATAGAGATTTTGCAGAAGCTGAGCGGATATTGATACCACCCTTATTAATAATTTGTGAAATCTGTGAAAGGATCCCCGGCCTATCGTGAGTAATCACTTTCACACTTACCGGGTGTTTAAATTTAAATTCTTCATTCCATTCGACTTGAATCACTCTGGAGGTATTGCCCTGATCAATTTTATTGCAAAGAGTGGTGTGAACGGTCACTCCTCTGCCGCGGGTAACATACCCTACAATGGGGTCACCGGGTATAGGACTACAGCATTTGGCCATTTTGACGGAAACATCAATATGGCCATCAACAATAACGGCATTATCTTTATGGGCCTTTTTGGAGGCCGTCTGATTGAGATATTTGGAATAGGCATCGACTTCTTTGAGTTTTTCCCCGGCATCTTCTTCTTCAGAACGGAGAAAAGATGCGTTTTTTATTATATCTTTGGGAGTTATTTTTCCGGCACCAATTTGTATCAACAGATCGTTATAACTTGATAAATTCAAATTTCGCCACAGATTTTCCAATCTTTCTTTTTTCTTGGTGTGAGCATTGTTGGTTTGATAAAGATGTAAAGTCTTTTCGAGAATTTCGTGCCCGAGTTCTCTATTCTTGTCTCGTTCCGTTTTTTGGAGCCATTGTTTAATTCTGGTGCTTGCGCGAGAACTTTTAACAATATTGAGCCAATTTTTAGAGGGTGTTTGGTTTTCTGAAGTTAATATTTCAACCGTATCACCCGATTTCAAAGTGTAACGCAAAGGAACCATTCTTCCGTTGACTTTGGCACCTACCGTTTTATTACCTATTTCAGTATGAACTGAATAGGCAAAATCTAAGGGTGTTGCTCCATAACAAAGTTCTCTAATATCACCCATGGGAGTAAAAACAAAAATTTCTCCTGTGTAGAGATCATTTTTTATCATTTTCATAAATTCGGAATTGGATTCAACATCCTTGTTAAACTCCAAAAGCTGCTCGATCCAATCCAGTTTTGCTTTCCCCGAATGAATCCCCTCCTTATATCGCCAGTGTGCGGCCACTCCGGTTTCCGCCACTTCATCCATTTCTTGAGTGCGTATTTGAATTTCTATGCGCTCGGCCTTGGGGCCAATAACAGTCGTATGCAATGATTGATAGCCGTTGACCTTGGGGATAGCTATATAATCCTTAAATCTCCCTGGGATGGGAGTGAACGAAGAATGGATAGTTCCAAGTGTTTTGTAACATTCAGTAATGTTTCCCGTGATAATTCTAAATGCCAGAATATCTTGAACTTGGTCAAAATCAATTCCTCTCATCTGCATTTTTTTGTAGATGGAATAGAGATGTTTAAGCCGGCCTTTCATTTCCGCTTTGAGACCGAACTCCATAAGTTTTTCTTGAATAACCTCAAAAGTTTCTTTGATATAAGAATCTTTGGCAACTCTGGTAAGTTCCATTTTTTCTGATAATCTGTAATAAATATCAGGGTGAAGAAAGCGCAGGCAAAGATTTTCAAGCCCTAACTTTACGGAGTTGATTCCCAGGCGGCCGGCCAGGGGAACATAAATCTCTAAAGTTTCACGGGCAATTTTTTTTTGCCTTTCAACAGGAATGTGTTGCAGAGTTCGCATGTTGTGCATCCTGTCCGCAAGTTTGATAATAATAACCCTTATGTCTTTTGCCATGGCAACGACCATGTTGCGGAAGTTCTCGGCCTGACTTTCTTCTTGTGTTCTAAATTTGATTTTGGAAATTTTGGTTAAACTGATTACCAAATTAGTGATCTCTTTGCCGAATCTTTTTTCCAAATCTTCAGGGGATACATTGCAATCTTCCACAACATCGTGGAGCAGCCCCGCAACTATGCTTTCTAAATCCATTCTTAACTTAACTAAAGTGGCAGAGACATTGAGAGGGTGGATGATATAGTTTTCTCCCGATAGGCGTTTTTGTCCTTTGTGAACTTCAGCAGCAAAGTCAAAAGCACTTCTTAAAAGATCAAAATCTGCTTCGGGGAAATAGGTTTCAACCCTTCGGATCAGTTCATCAATTTCAAGATTGCGTTCGTGAGAAAAATCCAAAGACTTAAACAAAAATTTATTCCCCTAATATATTTTTTACACAAGATAAAAGTTCAGCAAAGGCCTTGTCCAAGTCGTCGTTGGTAATTAAGTAGTCAAAATCGTCTTTTTTTTGTAAATCTCTACGGGCATTCCTCAATCTCAGTTCGATCGTTTTTTCTGATTCGGTTTTTCGCTCTCTCAAACGCTGTTCTAATATTTCAAAACTAGGAGGGGTGATGTAGATAACTTTGGCCAAGTCTCCGAAGGCCTGTTTCATTTGACTCGAACCCTGGACATCGAGATCAAACAGTAGGTCTATTCCCTTGTTAATTTGATCAGAAACAAATTTTTGTGAAGTTCCGTAAAAATTCCCGTGTACTTCTGCCCATTCTATAAATTCTCCACGGTGTCGTTTCTCCAGAAATTCTTTTTCGGAAATAAAAAAATAATGTTCACCATGAACCTCACCTTTGCGTATTCTACGAGTTGTAAAGCTCACCGACCAATGGAGTTGTTTGAGATCCTGCATGAGCCTGGTGGTGAGTGTAGATTTCCCAGTTCCACTTGGCCCAACAACTACGACAATTTTGCCTTTAAGCGCCATTACTTCATTTCTTGTCGATTATTGATATATCTTTAAAATTGGCCTTACTCCTCTTTGATCTTATCATGCATCCAAGTTTGAAGTGTTGCCCACAGAGCGGATCGTGCTATTGCCCATCTTGCGAAATTTTGCAAAACGCGTTTCGAGTCTTTTTGCAGGATTCATCTTGAGTAAAAGTTTGAGTTCTCTGGAAAGAAATTTCTGAACTAATTGATAGGCCATCTCGGTGTCCCGGTGAGCACCACCGGGAGGTTCGGGAAGAATGGCATCAATGACATTTAACTCCAGGGCCTTCTGCGGCCCTAAATGGAGGGCATTGGCCGCCAGTTCGGCCTTTTTGGGATCGGCCCAAAGAATGGAGGCACAGGATTCGGGGGAAATAACTGAATAAATGGAAAATTCCATCATAAAAACTTTATCGGATACAGCAATGCCTAAGGCCCCGCCAGAACCTCCTTCCCCAATCACCAAAGTTATCATAGGTGTTGCCAAGTCAGACATTTCGGCCAAATTTTCGGCGATGGCGCTGGCCTGGCCTCGTTCTTCAGCGCCAATGCCGGGATAGGCACCGGGAGTATCTACCAGGGAAATAATGGGGATACGAAAGCGGTTGGCAGTTTTCATCACACGCAAGGCCTTGCGGTAGCCTTCCGGCCTGGGCATACCAAAATTGTGCTTGACCTTATCCTTGGTTTTACGGCCTTTTTCGATACCTATCACACAAACTTTTTGGCCATCTAAATGGCCAAAACCGGCAATAATAGCGCGGTCGTTGGCAAAACAACGATCGCCGGAAACCTCGTGAAACTCACTAAAAACATGATGAATGTGGTCGCTACAATGGGGCCGGTGGGGGTGGCGAGATAATTGAACTCTCTCCCAAGGGGAAAGATTGCCATAAATTTCTTTGGTCAAGGCCTCTACTTTTCTTTGTAAGGCCTTAATTTCGCGGGAAATATTGACTCCTGGCCTAGCACCAAACTGGCACAATTCTCCAATTTGCTTCTCTAAATTGCGGACGGGTTTCTCAAATTCCAGTGTATAGTCGTCTAGCAAATCACTCATTTTTGGCCCCGTTTGACCAGACTATGCCGATAAAACTTAGCAATCTATTAAAAATCGTCTTCTATGACAATAGATGCTTAGTCCAACTGCCAGCCTTGAACTGATCCCGCCTCAAAAAAGACATAGTAAACATTGCTTTTGGCAAAGAAGGCCCAGCGCTCATTTTGATATTTGGGATTTCCAGCGATGTCAACACGGCCAGGCCTGCCCCAGGCCCGAAGAACTTGGGCCTTGCTCATTCCCAAAAAAAGTTCACCTTTCCGGTGATGATAGGGACTCAAGGAGGCCAATCCTCTCTCTGCCGGCATGGCGGCCGGCCCGGCCTTTGCCCTAGAGGCCTTCCGAACAGTGGTGGACGGCCCCATATTGGGCAGGGTGCCAGGGTCGAAATTCCCTCCAAAGGGGGGGAGGAATGTGCTCCCATGGCCAGGATATGGGCCTTTTCTCCCATTTTGCCTCATTTTTGGCCGAATGATGGACTTGGCCAAAAGGTACTGTCTCCTTTCGCGGGGGTGAAGGTCGAGATAATAAATCCTCTCGGAATCAGACTTCAACTGGCCTCTAATCCTAGAATAACGCTCAAGTTCTATGAGAGACAGACGCCTTTCTTTGCGGGATAACTCTTCTTTCAGGGACTTTTCGTGCCTCATTTGCTCTACAGTCCTTATTGAGGCGGGAGTTCGCGCTGCAATTTCACCGGGTGTTCGGCCAATTTTACCCGAATCTCCCGCCACCAAACGAAAATTCCGTCCGGGGGTAAAATAGGCCTTGCGGCCGCCCTTCATTTGGCCGCTAAAACTGCGTCTGTCCATGAGATTGCTGCATCCAGACATCAATCTCATCCAACAGAGGGCCAAAAAGGCCAATATAAAAATGTTTGTTTTGGCCATGACTCTTTTTCGCTGTGTATTAAAAGGCCCTTTAAAAATTCTTTTTCTAAGAAGAAAAGTGGCCTTTTTTTCCCCAGAAAAGGAAAATTATGAGGTTCAGAATTAAGAACGCATGGCAAAAAACAAAAATCCCTGGAAAAATTTGATTAAATATATTTTAATTTAGGGTTTGGAGCTTTTTATTTGGCCATTCGTATGTTACTGTGTGCCCACCTCTTGGCAAAAAGCTGTGCGAAGGCCTAGAGTGTAGTATTGTTTTGATGGAGGTTCAAAGTGAACAACAAGTTGTATGTCGGCAACATTTCTTATCAAACAGATGAGAATAGTCTTGAGCAGGCCTTCGGCCAATTTGGCTCGGTAAAGTCAGTGCGGGTTATCACTGACAGAGAAACTGGCCGTAGCCGTGGCTTTGGTTTCGTAGAGATGGAAACTGAAGACGAAGCTCAAACTGCTATTGAAAATCTCGATGGTAAGGAAGTTGACGGACGTGCCGTTCGCGTTAATATTGCACGCGAACGCAGTAGTGGACGAAACGAAGGCGGCCGCAATCGCTTTTAAGGGTTCTGGCCCTTGCCGGTGAGAAAAAAATTCTCCCAGTGTCGATGCCCCCATGTTTTTTTAGTCTAGTGCTACAAATGGCCTGGAAAGGTTGTCTTAAACTCTTCTCAAATTAAAAAATTGATCAGTAGTTTTAAAACAATAATTTCAAAGGTGGTAGTTGGCATAAGTCTAACAAGAAGGCCTTTTGTGTGAGCAGTGACTGTTTGTGAGTACGGCAAGTTTAAACTTCCAAGAAGAATTGATCGCATTACAAGGGGAAATAGTATCCCTGTTGGGTAAAGTTGAAAGGCCATGCAAAGCACTGGTCACGGCGGGGATGCCTTACGCTAATGGCCCTCTTCACATCGGCCATTTGGCCGGAGCGCACCTGCCCGCCGATATTTATGCCCGTTGGCTCAAGCTCCTGATCGGCCAGCAAAATGTTCTCTTTGTTTGTGGGACGGATGACCACGGCACAGTTTCTCAATTGGCGGCCCAAAAGGCCGATCGGCCGATTCGAGAGTTTGTTGACTCTATGCACCGTCAACAGTCCAAGACTTTGCAAAAATACGCTATTGGCCTGGATATTTACACTGGAACTTCCAGGCCCGAAGTTTTTGAAGAACATAAGAATGACTGCCGCCAATTTTTATGCAAACTCTATGACAACCACATGCTGGAAAAGAAAAACAGTGAACAGTGGTTTGACCCCGAAGTTCAGCTTTTCCTTCCTGGCCGCTATGTTTTTGGAAACTGTCCCCAATGTGGCCATACCCCGGCCTACAGCGAAGAATGTGATTCTTGCGGAAGTCAGTATTTGCCCCGAGAATTGCAAAATCCTAAGAGTTCCATTAGTGATTCCACGCCAGTGCTCAAAAAAACTGGCCATTGGTACCTCGACATGTGGAAGGCCACTGACCAGCTCAAAAAGTGGATTGAAAGCAAACAAAAAGTTTGGCGCAAGAATATCTTGCTCGAAGTGATGAACAATGTTCATCCTTCCATCATTTTTTCCAATACCTTTGAAAAAGATTATCGATCCCTCAAAAGCAAACTTCCCTCCCATAAAAGTCGTTATGCTCCAGGGAAAAAAATTATCATCCAGTTTCAGTGCTTGGATGACTTGGGACGGGGCCGCCAATTTTTGCAGAATCAGGGTATAGACAGTGAACTTTGCGACTCTTGGGCACATCGTTCGATCACCCGGGATTGTTCTTGGGGGGTGCCCGTGTTGGAAGACAAAGATGCGGAAATGGAGGGGAAAACACTCTATGTTTGGCCAGAATCTCTCATCGCTCCCATTTCTTTCACTCGGGCGGCATTAAAAAATAAAGGCCTTGACCCGCAGACCTATCGGGATTTTTGGAACGACCCCAAGGCCAAAGTTTACCAATTCATAGGCCAGGACAATGTTTTTTTCTATGTACTCATGCAAGGGGCCATGTGGCTGGGAACTCAGGCCGATCCACTCCGCTTGCCCCGGCCAGGAGAGTTGCAACTCACGGAAATTTTTAGCAACTGCCACTTGCAAATTGATGGGGCCAAAATGAGCAAGTCGAAGGGCAATTTTTACACCGGAGATCAATTAATCGATGAAATGGGTTATGGCCCCGATCAGTTGCGCTATTTTATGGCCCTTTTAAGTTTGCCTGAAAAAAACTCAAACTTCGATTTTGAAACCTTAAAGGAACGCAATAACTTTTTGGCCGGCCCTTTAAATGCTGCTTTTGAAAAACCTATTTCCGCGGCACATGCCCAATTTGGCGGTAAAGTTCCGGCCGGAAAATTGATCGGAAAAACGGCCAGGGAAACCCGCAAAATCATCCAAAACTACCTTCGCCTTATGCCCAAGGCCGAGTATGCTAAAATTCTCTTTATGCTTGAAAATTATGCTCGTCTCATCAATGGCCTGTTTGCCCAATACAAACCTCACGACGACCGCTTTGATAAAACGCAGAGGGAAAACGCCCTTTACTCTTCCTTCTTTGTTCTAAAAAATGTTATGATTATGCTCTCTCCTTTTGTTCCCAGCACGATGGAGAGATTGCGCCAGTCTCTCAACCTCCCCTCAAACATCTTGAACTTGGAGGAATTGGCCCAACCATTTCCGGCCGGACATGCGATCGGTAAACAAGAGCAATATTTTCCACCGGCCACAGCGAGGAATCAACCGACATGAAAAACCCTAAAATTGTCTACACCAAAACTGATGAGGCCCCCGCTCTGGCGACTTATTCTCTTTTCCCCATCCTCAAAAAGTTTATTCGGCCAGTAGGTATTGAAATTGAAATGAAAGACCTTTCCCTGGCCGGCCGCATTTTGGCCCAATTTTCTAAAGAGCTAACAGAATCCCAACGGGTTGATGATGCTCTCAACGAATTGGGGGAATGGGCAAAAACCCCTGAGGCCAATATTATCAAATTGCCCAATATCTCGGCCTCGGTTCCCCAGTTGCAGGCGGCCATCGTGGAACTGCAACAACAGGGTTATAACATACCCGATTTTCCGTTGGGGCCACAAAATGATCGGGAGCGAAGGATTCACGCCAACTACGCCAAGGTTTTGGGAAGTGCTGTCAACCCGGTTTTGAGAGAAGGCAATTCCGACCGCCGCGTGGCCGCTCCGGTGAAGGCCTATGCTCGCCGAAACCCTCACACCATGGGGCCGTGGTCACCAGATTCTGCTTCCCATGTGGCCTCTATGCGGGGAGGTGATTTTTATGAAAATGAAATTTCTGTCGTCGTGGACAAAGCGCAAAGTCTGCGCATCGAACTCACGGCCGGCAGCGGGGAAAAGATAACTTTGCGAGAGAGCGTTCCGGTTCTCGACGGTGAAGTCATCGACGGCTCATACATGAGCATCCGTGCTTTGAGGGACTACCTCAAGTTGGAAATCCAGGATGCCCGCACCGAGGGATTGCTTTTGTCTTTGCACCTCAAGGCCACCATGATGAAAGTTTCCGATCCCATTATTTTTGGGGAAGTGGTGAAGATTTATTTTCAGAATGTTTTTAAAAAATTTGATTCCGTGTTTGAGCAAAACAATATCCACGCCAAAGATGGCCTGGGGAGTTTGTACCAGAAAATAGACACTCTCAAACCCGAATTAAAAGCGGAAATTTTAAATTCTATCGAGGAAAGTTATCACACTCGCCCTCCCCTGGCGATGGTGGATTCCGACAAAGGGATCAGCAATTTGCATGTTCCCAGCGATGTCATCATTGATGCCTCCATTCCGGCCATGATTCGCAATTCTGGGAAAATGTGGGGGCCAGATGGCCAGCTTCACGATACCAAAGCGTTGATCCCCGACCGTTGTTATGCCGGAATTTATCAAACCACGATAGATTTTTGTAAACATCACGGCGCTTTTGATCCGCAGAATATGGGCAATGTTTCCAACATAGGCCTTATGGCCCAAAAAGCGCAGGAGTACGGGTCGCATGATAAAACTTTTCACATTCAACAAGCGGGCACTGTCAGGGTTCTCGATCAAAATGGCCAAACGCTCATGCAACACACTGTCGAGGTGGGGGATATTTGGCGAATGTGCCAAACGAAAAACAAAGCGATTGAGAATTGGATTCAATTGGGAGTGAAACGGGCCGAGACGAGTGGTATCCTGGCCATTTTTTGGCTCAACCCAGACCGTGGCCACGATGCCAATTTGATCTCCAAGGTTTCCACCTTCCTCAAGCAAAATGGCCACCGGGCGGAAATTCAAATTTTGTCCCCCGAAAAGGCCTGTCATCACACCTTGGAGCGAGCGAAGCGGGGAGAGGACACCATTTCTATCACTGGAAATGTATTGAGAGACTACCTCACCGACCTTTTCCCCATCTTGGAACTCGGCACCAGTGCTAAAATGCTCTCCATCGTTCCCCTGTTGGCCGGGGGAGGTCTTTTTGAGACGGGGGCGGGTGGAACCGCTCCCAGGCATGTCCAGCAATTTGTGGCAGAAAACCATTTGCGTTGGGACTCCCTCGGAGAGTTTTTGGCCTTGGCCGCTTCGTTGGAAAGTTTGGCCGAAAAAACTGGCCAACAAAAAATTAAAGTGTTGGCCGAGTGTCTAAACAAGGCCAATGGCCAGTATCTCGATTGCAATAAATCCCCTTCACCCAAAGTGGGAGCATTGGATAATCGTGGAAGTCATTTCTACTTGGCCTTGTATTGGGCCATGGCACTGGCCGATCAATCGGATGAACCCGAATTGAAGAAAACATTTCAAGTTTTGGCCACTCAATTGCAACAGCGAGAAGATCAGATTTTACAGGAACTTAATTCCGTTCAAGGCCAAAGCGTCGATTTGAGTGGTTATTACCATCCCAATACCCAGAAAGTATCTGGTTTGATGAGGCCGAGTGAGTCTTTTAACAATATTATTGATCAATTTTAAAAAGGCCTTCATACTGTTAATGTGAAACCAATTTTTTGCGGCCTGTTTGTTTGGGCCTTCTTTCAACACTCCACTTTAAAGGCCCATCCGGTGGGCTATGGGAACAGTCTTTCCCTTATATCCTATAATTCTCAGTATAAGAATCGCTATATTATTCACTATTCGCCCACTTACTGGTGGAGTTATGGCATCGAAAATTCTATTGATTCGGATAAAAAAATAATTTTGCCACGCCTGGGATTCTTGGCCAAGCGTTGGAATAGTGCCGATACCCAGGCCAATATCTATTTTTTTGCTGGCCTTGGAACTATTGAGTGGGATTTGGGCCGAGGCCGTGATCGAGGACTTTATCATGTAGGCACCCAATGGGATTGGGAAAGTCGGAGATATTTTGTCATGGCCAGATACTCCCGCTATGAAGGTGATGATCTTCTCGAAGAGAATTACACCGGGCGTTTGGGATTTGCTCCCTATTTGGCCAAATACGACGAATTAAACACCTGGTTTATGCTTCAAGCGAGTGAAGAATCCCGATCTTCAAACCAACGCTTTTCCATTCTTCCTCTCATCCGCATGTTTTATAAAAATATACTTTGGGAAGTGGGATCAGACACCCGGCAAAATTGGCATTTTAATTTTTCTATTCGCCAATTTATCTAAACTTTTGGAGGACACTATGAAAGTTTTTCTCGCACTTTTTGTCATTTTATACTTTTCCCCCGCGATTATGGCCAAATCCCTGGAAGTTCAGGTCAACGGTATGGTTTGTTCTTTTTGCGCCCAGGGAATTGAAAGTAAATTCAAGGAACTCAAAGAGGTGCAAAACATTGATGTCGTTCTGGAAAAAAAGCTGGTGTCGATCAAACTGAAAGACAAGGCCACACTTTCTGATGAGCAAGTGAAAAAATTGATCGCCAGTTCCGGTTATCATGTGGTATCCATCAAAAGAAATGACAAGTGAAAAAAATCCTTGATTTTTTTACACTCTTTGCTTCGCTGTCGACTTTAATTTGTTGTGCTTTACCTGCTTTGCTGGTGACTCTCGGACTGGGAAGTGCACTGGCCGGACTGTTCGGCCAGTTTCCCCAATTGGCATGGGCCTCGGAATATAAACTTTGGATTTTCCTGACCTCAGGCCTCCTTCTCGTTCTGGCGGGCCTTGGACAGTGGAGGGCATCCCGTGCTCCTTGCCCGATAGGCCCCAAGGCCGAGGCCTGTCAAAGCACCAGGGCCTGGTCAAAGTGGATTTATTTTTTGAGTTTGTTCATTTATTTGATTGGCCTGAGTTTTGCCTATATTTTGCCGGCATTTGCCGTTTAGTCTGGGAAATCAAGATCACAATAAACGGGACAATGGTCACTTCCGATAATATCGGGACGGTGGGAACATTGTTTTAAATTTTGCAATAAACTTTTTGAGGCCAAAAAGTAGTCGATGCGCCAGCCAATATTTTTTTGCCGGCAATTGTTTCGATAAGTCCACCAGGTATATTCGCCAAGTTTATCGCCGTTGAGATGGCGGTAGACATCGATCCATTCCGAGCGCAAAATATGATCCATCCATTCCCGTTCGATCGGAAGAAAACCTGTAGTGTTTTGATTTTGTTTGGGATTGGCCAAATCAATTTCCCTATGGGCCGTATTGACATCGCCACAAATGATCACCCCCTTGCCTGTCTTTTTTTCTAGGGCACGGGCCTTTGCAACGACTGCTTTGGAATAGGCCAATTTGTAGGGAACTCGACTGTGGTCTCTGCGGCCATTGGGAAAATAACAATTGATCAAAATAAAGTGGGGGTATTCGGCGATGACGGTGCGGCCTTCGCAATCAAATTCTTTTTTTCCCAGTCCTGTGCTAAAGGCCGGTTGTGAAAGTTGTCTGTGGCCCAAAATGGCCACTCCCGAATGGCCTTTTTTATCCGCACAGGCGTATTGAATGTGGAATTTCTCGGAACGGACTAGCTGGGGGTGAAGCTGCACTATTTGCTCGGGCATCGCCCTCGTTTCTTGCAAACAAAAAATTTGCCTTCGAGAGTGATTGATCCAATTGAGCAGGCCTTTGCTGGCACAGGAGCGGATGCCGTTCACATTCCAAGAGGCGAGTCTATAAAGCATATTGTTGGCCTTCTTCGCGGGTGACAATAAAATTCATATAAAAAAACTCAATTTTTTCTCCTTCCTCAACTCTTTTACCATTAATGTCGAGAAGATGAAATCGGGGTTAAAGACGGCAAATTGGAGTGAAAAAGTGGGCCATATCGACAAAAAAAAGGTTCATCCTTCCCGCGTTTTTGCTTTTGTACCCAAGGGCCTACTGGCGACTCTCATAGCATCCTTCGTCCTCCACTTATTTTTGGCACCACTGGAAATTTCTTTGCGCTCAAATGGGAAGGCCCGATCCCGTTCTCCATCCACAATTCGCGTTGTACTCGGGCCTAAAAAGGCCAATTCCGATCGTCGGCCCAAATCCAAGCAAGTCGTCGATTCCGAACTTGTGCCCAAGCAGAAATCCAAACGGCCGGCCAAGTTTTACGGTGAAAAAAACCAACACTTTTCCCGTCAAACGGTTGCCAAACGAATAGGGGCCTTTAAAACAGCAGGCCAAGGCCATGCCAAAGGGAGCACTACTGTGGCCCGCTCTCCAAGTCCTAAAACACCTTCCCGTCAGGACTCACGGCCACGGAAGAAAACCGCAAAAAATCTCAAGAAAATTAAACTAAGTGACCTGGCCATGAATAGGGCCTCCACCCAACATAAGGCCGTGTCTAAATCTCCCTTGGGACATGCCCGTGGTGCCAGGGGCCGTATGGGATTGTCTCGGCGGAGTGATTTTGTAGAGGACATTCCTCTGGGAGAGATGACCCGGCTCAATACTGTCGAGTATAAGTACTATGGTTTCTATCGCCGGATCAAACAAAAGTTGGAACAGTATTGGGGCCACTCTTTACATCAAAAAGCGGAGAAACTTTGGAAATCGGGAAGAAGGTTCCCTGCCAGTGAAAACCGCATTACCAACCTGACTGTCACCATTGATCACAAAGGCACAATTGTCGATATTACTATCAGAAGCACTTCGGGAGTGCGGGAACTCGATGAAGCTGCCGTTGAGTCCTTTAACCGCGCAGGCCCTTTTCCCAATCCCCCCAAAGGCATGGTCAAAAACGGATTTGCACAAATTGAATGGGGTTTTGTGATCAGATCGTAAATATAAAATTAATGGGTGTTATTTTTAAGTAAATCACGAAGTTTTTCCAGGCCCTCCATCATAACATAATCCGTCCAAATGGTATCCAATTCGCGTATAACTTCCACAATTTGAGTGGCCGCCTGATCGTAAGAAATACCTTGCCCTTCACTCAAATGGCCTATTGCCAGGGAAAGTGCTTGAATGGCCGGAGTTTCACAAGTTTGGGATAACCTTTCTTCGTAAGAACTGTCGATTTTCTTTTCTTTGGTTTTGATGATCGCGGTATTGATGAGTTGAACAAACTCTTGATTCACAGAATCCACAAAACGCCTCCGCCACAATGTGCGTTCATGCGCACCCTCATTTCTCAAACCGATAGGGGGAAGTATTCAAGTTTTTGAATCGTTCGTAAAGTAAAATTTTGAGATTTGAAAAAATTGTTTTCCTCCCGGCGGCAAAATAGCACGCACAATTCCACAAGTCTAAATAAATAAAATTTAAGTTGTCTCGGAAAGTCCCTTTTGATAACTCTCACTGTCTAAAAGTTCTTTGGCCTCAAAAGGGCCATCCATTTTGATCTTGACGATCCAATTTTGATAACAATCCGAGTTGAGGCCCTCGGGTGTTTCTTCCAGGTTTGTATTGATTTCGATGATTTCCCCTGAAACCGGAGCATAGAGGTCGCTCACAGATTTAATCGACTCTATCGCACCACACGCCTGGCCAGACTGAACCCGCTTGCCTATTTCGGGAAGTTCGACAAAAACCACATCCCCTAGCTGTTCTTGGGCAAAGTCGGTAATGCCCACCACAGCAATGGAATTTTCCACAGAAACCCACTCATGCTGGCGGGTGTAGAGAAGGTGGCCGGGGAAATTGGCCATTATGAAAACTCCCGAATAAAGGCCCGAGGGCAATATTTGGCCCGATAAGGCCTGTCTCGAATCACCACTTGAAATTCTCCCTCCGCAGGGGCAGATTCTAGCTTTGCTCTCTCCAATAAGGCCAGCCCAATTCCACGCCCCACAGTGGGAGAGAGGGTGCCCGAAGTTATGCGCCCCAAGGCCGCACCGTGAGAATCGCGCACGGCATGGCCCGTTCTGGGGATGCCCCGATCGAGGGCCAGTTTTATCAATCTCAAGTGAGGCCGGTGGGAAGCAAGGGCCGATTTGCCAATAAAGTCCCCTCCCTTCAACTTGACTGTCCAACGCAATCCAGCATCCAGGGGAGTCCATTCCTCGCCGAGTTCTTGGCCATAGAGCGGATAGGCCGCCTCGATCCGCAAGACATCCCGACTGGCCAGGCCGCAAGGGGTCACACCCGCTTCCATCATTTGTGGCCAAAGTTTTTTGATTAAAGAATGTGGGCCAAAAATCTCAAAACCGTCCTCTCCGGTATAACCCGTCCGCGCGACGATCAATTCTCTGCCTTCATGCATTATGCTTTTTGCAGAGTAAGTGGGGAAGTTGTTTTTGAGGCCAGCGTTCAGTTGGTGCAAAGTCTTTGCGGCCCGTGGCCCCTGTAGGGCCAACAAACTGTAGTCGGCCGACCTGTTGGAAATATCGACTTTAAATTTTGCGGCATGGGAACGAATCCAATTCTCGTCTTTGGCAATATTGGCGGCATTAACGCAAAGAAGGACGCGGCCTTGCTCCAATTTGTAGGCGATCAAGTCGTCCAACATTCCGCCGTCTGAATTGCACAGCGGTGAATAGACTGCCTTTTGGTTTCCGGCATTGAAAAAGTCATTGCACAGGAGAAAGTCGACAAAAGATTCTGCATCGGCACCTTCGACAAAAATTTCTCCCATGTGGGAGACATCAAAAATGCCTGCGGCCTTCCTCACTGCCAAAACTTCGCTTTTGATCGAGGAGTACATTAAAGGCATCTCAAATCCTGCAAAAGGAGTCATTTTAGCACCCAAGGTGCGGTGGTCATCTAGCAGGGCCGTACCTTGTCTCTTTGAGGTGGCCATCATATCTCCCTTTGGGCCGCCCACTCGGCGGCAGTGAGCAGGTTTTCCGACAAAGAAAGCACTGTCATGGGGCCAACTCCACCGGGAACGGGAGTAATCGCTCCGCACCAGTCCTTTAAATTTTCAAAGTCCATATCCCCGCACAAATGGCCATTGGAGTTCCGATTGATACCCACATCGATCAGAATTTGATCGCGCCGTTCGGGGTGGAGAAACTGGCGGGTAAAAAATTTTGCCCGCCCGACTGCTGAAATAATGAGGTCGGCGGAAAAAGAATATTCGGTTAAATTGCGGGTGTGGGAATGGCACAAACTGACGCTAGCATTATGGGCCAAACACAGTAGCGCTAAGGGCCGTCCGACGATGAGACTGCGGCCGATCACCAAAACATTTTTGCCCTGCAATTCAATATCATATTCTCTAAGCAAGGTGATAATTCCGCGGGGAGTGCAGGGAAGCAAACTTTTGGCGGCCAAATCTCCCCGCAGCAAATGGTATAAGTTGCCTTGGTGAAAACCGTCGACATCTTTTTGGCAGGGGATGAGTTGTCCGACATCGAGATGCCCGAGGTGGGCCGGCAGCGGCAATTGGACAAAAAGGCCATGCACGGTTGAATCTGCACTGATGGCATCCAATTCGGCCAAAAAGTGCTTCTCGCTGGCCTTTTCCGGCAGGCCCACAATTTCACAGCGCCCGCCCCAACTCTCGACAAATTCCCTTTTTCGGCGGGTATAGATAAGTGAAGGAGGGTGCTCTCCCACCAGCAAGACTTTCATAGAGGGCGTTATGCCCTGTGTTTTAAGCGCTCGGCAGCGATTTTTGAGATCGGCAATGCGCTTTTGCCGCACTGGAGCAGCGGCCAGGAGGGTGCTCATGCGTTATTCCTCTCTATCAATTCTCTCTTGAACCCGTGTAAAGTGGATTGATAGCTTAAATAAAAATATATAAAAACCGTAGTTACTTAATGTAAAAATCCTTTCCTTAGTCAAATTCCTATTAAAGATTTCTGAAAAGGGAATACTAAACATGCGATCAAATCTTACAAAACAATCAGAATCAAGTCCTTTTCTTTTAGGAAGAAAAAAAAATTGAGTTATTTTTTGTTTTTGAATAGATTTAATGTGGCCTTCGACAGAATTTTTGTCATGGCCTTCTTCAAGTAAAACTCTTTCCCATTTTTCCAAGTTGATTATTGGTGCAAAAGATAAGTACGGAATATAAATGCGCTTGTTAGATGGTGAAGCATCACAAGAATTGCTTAGAAGTATGCCTTTAGCTTTCTTAAAAATTTCGTGTTCATAATCTGCAATAGGAACGCTTGAAAATCCATCCCCTTGCAGTATCTGAGATGGGTTGCTTTGTTTGGAAGTATAAAATCTTTCATTTATGTTTGAAGGAAATCTTTTTAATTCATCGAACAACTTTTTTTGAGATTCTTCCGAAAGGTATTTCGGAAGAAAAATCTTGAAATCATCAAGTAAATCAGAATCGAACATTACGCAAGAATATCCCAAAACCTTTTTTGAAATGTTGCCTCAAATTCTTTGGATAAATACTCTTGTTCTTGTAGTAAGGACGATGCAAAAGAAGTTATGGTAAAATAGTCATTGCTTTCTTTGGATAAATATTCTTTTCCTCCGGTGCCTTGAAGATTGTAGCTAGGAATAAGATTTTTGAGGTTATCTAAAGTTTGGCCATCAGTTCCTATAGGTTTTCTATTTTGCAAATCAAGAAAAGACAATAGAATTTTAAAATTACTGTCAAAAATGCTACTGATTTGAGAATGTGTGCTGTCAAGGTAATATTTGTGTTTGGTGATATAGGTCATCGGCCATAATTTGGTTTAAGAGTTTTAAGGAAATCATCTTTAAGTAGGCTGAAAAATATCATTTTTTGAACCTTATGTGCGTTTTCAACACTGTTTTCAAAATCGGAGAAACTAAGGTCATTTTCATTTCTCACTTTGATAATATCAATGTCAACATTTGAACCTAATTGCATGTTATGGCCAAGAGATACATTATTAGCTATTTGAACAACGCATTTGAAATCATCGTAATTAAATTCGCTCCTTAAAATATTGTGTTGGCCTATCAGTGAATTGTTAGAAAGTTCTAATTTAATATTAGTATTTTTAAAAATATCTTTTCCACCAAAAAAAGATATATACCGTAGGCCAGTCTGTATCAGTTTTTTGGCAACATTAAGCGAAAGAACTTCTCCAAAGGTTTCTTTGATTGCTTGATAATATTTCGACCAACCTTGGTATTCTTTGGGGCAAACTATTGATACTGATTTAGGGCCAACTTGGATTTGAAAGTTGTCATTTTTTAATTTGAGTTCAGGAGAAAACTTTAAATTTGGGTCATTGTTGCGAATGGTCATGGGGAGTTCCGTGATTGGAAGTCGCTCAACGGAGGGATAGTATTTTTTAAGTTTATGGGCAATAACACCAGGGATGATTTCCTGGGGCATATCTGATTCAAACCTAAATTCTACTATTGCCTCAAGTATGGGGCACGGAGAAATTTTTTTGGGCAAATCTTGAGAATAAAATTTCAAATGAGTCCTCCGCTTTCGGTGTTAATGCCAAGTTTACTGCTATTATATCGCATAATTATCTAGGCCCTACAATATGCGAGATGCAGAGCGGTGTAATCTGTTAAAGACTCTTTGCATTAAAATACTCTTGCCTCACTTTAAAAAAATCTATAAACTGACTTGCTCGATAATGGCCTTGGCCTTCCCAACAAATTCCGGTTCTACGAAAATTCTTATGAAGCGTGCCCCTAAACCGACTCCGACATCAGCACCGCCGGTTGTTGTAAAAGGAATATTGTGATCTTTAAGGGCCTGTTCGATGATGGGTAAAAAAGTCGTGTCGTTAGATTCGTAAACAATAAGATTCTTGCTCATTTTTCTTTCCGAGAAAAAAGCGGCCTCACTTATCGAGCATAGTATTCGTCTTCTTCAAACAGACTAGCGTTGGCATCTGGCCCCTCTTGGGTAAAAACGGGAGTTTCAACTTCAGCACCGGGTTCGGTTCCTTCGACAAAGGCCTCTTCAAAGCTGCGCTGGCCATCAGTGACTAACTTGCCGGTTGCTTTGTCGATTTTGACATTGACAATTCCGGCCGGAGGCCTGAATGTGTGCTCGCCAAACTTCTTGAGGCCATGGCGCATAAATTCTTTCCAAATGGGGAGGGCAGACCTGGCCCCCGATTCGCCCCAACCGAGGGTTTGGTTTTCGTCAAAGCCAGTCCAAACTCCAGTGACCAGTCTGGAACTAAAGCCTACGAACCAGGCGTCGATGTAATCGTTAGTAGTTCCCGTTTTTCCTCCCAGAAAGAGGGAAATTTCCCGCGCCTTTCTCCCCGTTCCGTGGAGAACTACTCCACGCAACAAGTTGGCCATAATGTAGGCCAGCCTGGGGTCGTAGACCTGGTCTTCCTGCAAGTTTTTGAGGAATTGGTTGTCCCTTTTTTCTTCCATCAAATCGCTGAATAGTTCATTTTCTTCTTCACTGGCCCCGCTTCGGTCGAGTTCTTCACCACTTTGCTCGGCGTTCTCTTCGCCGTCCAAGTTTTCAGTAGGGGGAATTTCCATCCCGTGGCGGTCACTGATGGATGAAATAAATTTGGGAGTTATTTTCTTACCGCCGTTGGGGAAAATGGCGTAAGTTGAAGTCAAATTGGTTAGCGTTACTCCAAAAGACCCCAGGGCCAAAGATAAATCGGGGTCTAAGTTGGCCTTGAGTCCTATCCTCTTGGCGTAGTCAATGATGGTGGGGACTCCCAATTTATGTGCTATTTTGATGGTGGGAACATTGCGGCTGAGTTCCAAGCTATTTCTCAAAGTCATTGGCCCCTTAAACTTCCCGTCGTAATTGCGGGGTTTCCAGTTGAGCGAGTCGGTTCCACTCCCCAGGGTTTCGGGGCTGTCGATGATGATACTGGCCGGAGTGAATCCATTTTCCAAAGCGGCAGCGTAAAGGATGGGCTTAAAACACGATCCCGGTTGGCGGTGGGATTGAATCGCCCGGTTGAATTGGGATTTGCCAAAATCGACTCCCCCGACAAAACTCACCACTTCACCACTAAAGGGATCGAGTGAAACTAACGCCGATTGAACTTCCACTTCTTGCTCTAAAGAAAGTTTCAAAAATGTTTGTGTTCTCACTAACCTTTTCGCTCTGGGAGATAGCTTTGCCACCGTCGAGGCATATTTGCCGTGGGCCACTTTGGCGATACTGGTTTT
Organism: Bacteriovoracaceae bacterium; assembly: GCA_965243145.1. Taxonomy (GTDB): domain Bacteria; phylum Bdellovibrionota; class Bacteriovoracia; order Bacteriovoracales; family Bacteriovoracaceae; genus CBDBLK01. The sequence goes on along the minus strand of CBDEUB010000002.1, from coordinate 1,481,089 downwards.
AAAGTCTTCAATTTGCACCCACACCAAATCGCCTTTTTTTACAATTGAAGAGGGCCTGGTGACATAGTGAAAATCTTTGCGCTTTTCCGATATTTCGCGTTTGCGTGCCCATCGAAATCCCTCGTAAGGGATCACGCCTTTAATGCCAAAGAGATTGATATAGATGAGCCGGGCGGAGTTGTCGGCGTGTTCGACAACTGCCTTATAAAGTTTGTCTTTTTCGAGATATTTAAGTACAGTGTCGTTTTTCGCGTATCCTTCCCGCCACCTTGAAGATTTTATAATTTTGCGGAAATTTGCCGTCTGTTGCCTGGCAGGTTCCAATTCTTCATCTTCAAAAGATATTTCATAAACGCGCTCAAAGGCCTCGCCGATGGTAAAATAATTTGATTGCTCCCTATAAATGCGATCTCTTTCATTGGCCACCCATTCTTCCCATGCCTCGGATTCTACCTTTCCAATTGGCCCTTTAAATCCCTGGCGTTTATCTATTGCTCTGGCCCCTGCTAAAACTGCTTTTTCGGCCACTTGTTGAAGTTCCCAGTCGAGGTGGGTTTGGATGGAATATCCCCCCGTTTTCAATTCCTCTTCTCCCAGGCGCTCAATCGCCATTCGACGCACCCAGTCGGTAAAATGGCCGGCCTTAAAATTCTTGGGCCTCCACAAGCGAAAACGGATTTTTTCTTGCAAGGCCTGCTGGTACTGTTCCCGATCGATAACGCCATTGTTGTATAGCCTGGCCAAAACATATCTCTGCCTAAAAGAAGCGCGTTCGGGGTTGATATAGGGTGAGTATCTTCCCGGTGCCACCAACAGTCCTGCCACCATGGCCGCCTCGGCGATGGTGGCCTCGGCCAATTCTTTGCCAAAGTAACCGCGAAAGGCGGCCTTAATTCCGTAGTATCCCCCTCCCAGGTAAACTTGATTGAGGTAGAGGTAGAGAATTTCTTTTTTACTAAACCTTTTTTCAATTTTCCGCGCCAAGAGAATGTCTTTAATTTTTCTGGAATAGGAGCGCTGTTGGGTGAGCAAAAAAGATTTGGCCACTTGTTGGGTAATAGTAGAGCCACCTTGAACCACTCTTCCGGCCTTTAAATTTGCCAAAAAGGCGCGCAAAACCCCCATGTAATCGACGCCCCGGTGTTCAAAAAAACTGGAATCCTCGGCGGAGAGAAAGGCATCCACAATGAGTTGGGGAATTTCATCAAATTGGGCGACCTCCCTGCGTTCTAACGCAATTTCTGCCAAAACAGTTCCGTCTTTGGCGAGGATTCGTGAAGGGATATTGGGCCGATAATCGGCCAGAGAAGCAATTTTGGGCAACCCCATGGAAAAAATGATAATCGTGCCGAGGCCTAGAATAATGGCCAACAAAAATAATCCAAGTGAACCTATCAGGATTTTTAAAAAAAATTTTCTAAAATATCCCATAATATTCAACCGGCCATTTTAGGCGGGGAAAATCCCGCAAATAACACTCTTCTTATCGTCCCTTGATTGCTATTTCTTAACCCGATATGTGCCCTTTTAGTTGAATTTTAAGAGAGTGGTTCTTCTTTGAGATCTTCGGAGAGCTTGGCAATTCTCTTCTCCACTTTGTCCAATTTCTTTTTGCAATCCTTGTATAGAATGACACCCTTTTCAAACAATTCAAGGCATTTATCCAGGTCGAGTTCATTCGATTCCAGTCGGCCCACTACGCTTTCCAATTCTTCAAGGGATTGTTCAAACGATTTGCTTTTTGCACTCATCTTTTCTCCTCTTTAGGCCCGCAAAGGGGGTAAATTTCTCTCTGTGATTTAAAGTTTTAACCATACAGTTTAAACTTTTCCTATTGTGGCCTCTTTAATTTGAAGAACTTTATGCCCCATAAATATACCATTTTGCAATGTTTTTTGGCGAGTTTCCTACTATTTTTTATGGCCTCCTTCGCCACCTACGCACTTGACTCTACGAAACGACGGGCAGAGCAACAAACAGGTGTTTCTGATGCTGAACGCAAGCAACTCACCGGGGCCACCAAAGCGGCATCCATTGCTAATATCTATGCCTTTTCTTTTTTAGTGTTGAACAAGGCCAAAAAGATTCAAGCGACCTGCCTTTCCAGCAAGTTGCTCAAAGCTACTTCTTTAGTCTGGCTCGGAAGCGATTTGTGGCTCAAGTGGAATGTCAAAAGAAAGCTAGATAATCTTTCTCAATACTACCAAAAATTGGCCAATGCTCAAGACGGTTCCTCCTACGAATCCCAATATATGGCCTTTGCATATTTGCGAGAACAACAAGAAATCATCCGTGTAAACTCCGACCGGCGGTACAAAATCCAAACCGCACTGACCCTTGCCCTTATGGGAGTCACCACTGCCGCAGTGGCCGAAATTTTTACTGGGCCATTCCCTCCAATCCCTTGTATTGGCCTAGGGAGGGGTGACGAAACTGAAAAACCAGACGAACCGCCTGAAGGATGCCGCCGGGCCTTTGGAACTGATGAAAATGCGCCTCTTATATGTAGCAATAATAAAAAACCAGAAGGTATGGAATGTAACCCATATAAAGGTGCAGGTGCTATTCCAGGCGAACAATACTGTACGGCACCTCTGCCTCAGTCAGAAACAGAACAACCTTCTTCTGCCAACACGAATGCTGATAATGCAAATAGCGTAGAACAAACTGATTCTGAAGTCGAGAGAAATCCCAGTACTGAAGCAGAGACAACACCTAATGGAAATCTCATAAATTGCAGTCAAGAAACTGGAAGCTTAGAAGTGCAATGCGCAGAAGAATTGACAGTAAGGCCAAATACTCAAGAAAGTGAAAACACCGGCGTAAATCCTTCTCTTCCTGCGGAAAATCTTGAACCTTCACCCAGTGAATGGCCTCGCCATACCCCTGGCGACCGGAGGCCCCACAATACCGGCGTAAATCCTTCTCTTCCTACTTCTTCTCAATGCGGAGGAAGTGGACAAGATCGATGCCCCGATATTGAAATACAGAGAACTGAACCTGCTCGCCCTGCACGACGATGCCTAGAACGCGGCCCTAATGTCGATGAAAATGGCAACAGAATTCGTGGCCTAGGGCCTTGTATAAGATGGGCCGATGAAACGACAATGATAAGTTCTGCTAGTTTAACTGACATCGTACCATCTAATCCTGCGAGCGCTATCATTCCTTCCGGACTCGGAAGCGTTGAAAATATACCTCTTACTTTGCCCACCTCCCCCCAAGAAACAAAAAAACATTTTGCAAGTAGGGCCAAAGATCAACTGAAAAATGTTTCTAATAAATTAAAAAATAAAGTTCTCAACCCCATTATCAGAAATTTACATTCTTCCAAAGGAATCGCCGTAGCATCGCTGGCCTTGAGTATTTGGTCTAAAAAGCTTGCCTCTGCGGCCAAGGAGCAAGAAAAAGAGGCCGAAAAAAATATCCGACAAATAGATAAGACCATGGCCAAATTCCGCAAATCTACTACCAGTTTTTATCGCGATCAGAGTGGTGTGCTGTTTGATGAAATCACAACTATAAATTCTGCTAGTTTGGCCAATATCCTACCATCTAATCCTGAAAATGATAATAAGACTCCTCTAGGGTGTTTAAATCAAAATTATGAAATCGATATGGAATGTCGATGTCTCAAGAGAAAGAACTGTTATCAGGGTTCTAACAGCAATTTTTCAATCAATGGCCTTCCCGGACTCAATGCCCATCGGGCCACCAATGGGGCCAACCAGTTACTGGGTCAAATGTCTAGAGGAAGCAATCAGGCCTTGGCCAATCTCTCTGAACAAGATTTGGCCCAGGCCATACAACAAAATCAAGATATTAATAACCGTCTGCTTGGAGAGTTGGGCCGGCGGAATCCTGCCATGGCCAATATTGTTAAGAATTCTAATAAGATGGCCCAACAAGTTTCTTCTGGGGCCTCTCTTCAATCGGGCCACACTTCTTCCAACATAGTGGTTCCCAGTACCAGCATAAGTTGCCCCAATAATGGTCACTGGAAAAACCTGGCAGAAAAATGTGTTCCCTCCTGTATTGTGGCCAAAAATATTTACTGTGCCACTAATAACTGTTCAGGATTTTTAATTGGGTCGGAAGAATCTTGCAAAAAGGCCAGTAAGAAACACGATTTAGAATCTTATGATCAATCCCATTGCTGTTTGATTAAACTGTAATTATTCACTAGAGGGGCAATTTCTCTCTATGATTTAAAATTTTAGTTATTTGATTTAAAATTTTCTTATCACTCTTGATTTGAGAATATCTATGCTGTATAAACGAACTTTTTTGCAATGTCTTTTGACGAGTTTCGTGTTTGTTGCGCTGGATTTCTCTCCTATCACATGGGCCAATGCCCCAAATACGAACCGCGCTAATGTCGATGTCAGCAATGATTTCACACAGGCGCAAGGCCAATGCGGCCAACCTGGACAGGTTTGGAATTCCCAACTCAACCGCTGCATCCTGACTCAGGATGCCTATGACACTCGTGAGGCCCACAAGGAGTGTTTAAAAGCACCTGATCCCCAAGAATGTTTCGATCAATTGGCCGAAACTGCGACGGGTGTTCCTCCGGCCGAAGAGCAGGAACTGATTGATGCCACTGAGGCGGGACTTATTGCCAATGCCTATGCTTGGTCTTCCACGGTATTGGGAAAGATTAGTGGTAGCGGAGGGGGAGGCTGTACTTCCAGTACGCTGCTTAAAGTTGCCTCGGCCGCCTGGTTGGGGGCCGATTTATTGCTTAAAAAGTCCGCCAAAAAGGAACTTGAAGACAACGCCAAAAAATATCGCAAAGAGGCCAAAAGTGAAGAAAGCAAAAGTTCCGAAGATTCTTCCTTTGAAGCGCAAGTCAGGGCCTTTAAGTATCAGCGAGAGCAGCAGGAAATTATCAAGAAACATTCCAATAAGCGAAAAAATATTCAACGCACCCTGACCGTTGCTTTTGGAGGAATTATGGTCGCGGCCGCACTTGAAGTGGCCCCTCTTCCGCCTTTGCCTTGTGTAACGGTAAGACAAATTGGCCCAGTCGAAGTGGGCAGTTCTTGGGGGATTGCCGCCGCCGCGGGGACATTTTTATTTTGGTCTAATAAGATTGCCGACGGGGCCAAAAAACAGGCCCAGCAGGCCGAACTCAATATCCAGAAAATCGACGAGACAATCGCTGGTTTTCGCAAATCCATTTCAGGGCATTGTCCCGATGGTAGGGACGATCTCAACAATGATCGCTGCTTTTGTTATAATCAGGATGGTGGGCAAAATCCCAATCGCACCAATTTGGCCACTTGTCAAAATCTTTATAAAAAAGACCAAGAAACTTTTCATATCCCGCCCAACGACTATTCTACGATTGGTAATACCGGGGCCGCCGAAGGCTGTTTAACCGAAAACGCCAAATTTGATCCCGAGTGTCGGTGTCTCAACATGAAAAACACCGAAACTGGAGAAGATGCCTGTTACCGGAGCAAACCGATAAATGGCCTGTCCTTTAACGGGCCGCCTGGCGCTTTGGAGGCCATCGGCGATACAAATCAGATATTGGATGGATTGGCGAGGGGAACCAACCATGCCTTGGCAAAATTTTCTGGTAAAAAACTGGCCCAAATGGCCAGTCGAAATCAAAGAGTCAATAGTGAATTGCTTAAAAAACTAGGCCGGCGAAACAAGAATAAATCGCGCATGATTGAAAATTCCGAAAAAATTGCCAGACAACTACTCAGGCGTCCGGTTTTGAAAGCGAATAATATTTCTGCCGCCAATCTGGCCAAAGAGACACTTCCTAGTGGATCAAGTGCGGCCGTTGGTGCTTCCCTGGCAAAAGTCGATGCCGAAGGCAAAAATGCGGCCGGCCCAGGTGGTGGTGCAAATGGAGGTTCTGGTGCCTCTTCTTCACTTTCGGGAGGCAAGGGCCTTGATGGCATCAACGATCAAAAGAAAGACGAGACTTCCGCTTACCAATACAATGATTCCGATTTTTCATCGGGGGGACATCCTAGGGGGAGATTCCAGGCCAGTGGTTACGGAGGCCTTGATTCTGCGGATGCTTCATCCGATGAGAATGCCGGTTGGTTCGATTTTAAAAAAGACCCGACGGTGAAGGATCGCGCGTTTGACTTGTGGGAAGTCATCACCCAACGCTACTTTCGTTCGGGGTACAAGCGTCTTTTCGGCAATGAAAAACGGCGACGATAATGCCATTTTGGCCGGAATGTCTGAGCAACATCTCTCAATTCTATGTGGCCACCCGTCTTCTCAATTCAAAATCCACCACCGCGCCCGGGATGATTTTGAAAAACTGTGCCGCGTGGCCCGCAAAGATGGCATTGAAATATGGCCAGTGAGTATTTTTAGAAGTTTTGAACGCCAAATGCAGATTTGGAATGGCAAGGCGACGGGACAGATGGCCTTATTAAACGAACGGGGATTTCCTCTCGAATACGCGGATTGTTCAGAAGAGGAGATCGTTCGCGCCATTTTGCGCTGGAGCGCTCTGCCTGGCCTTTCCCGCCATCACTGGGGTACTGATGTCGATGTCATTGATGCCAACAGTTTGCCCTCTCCCGACTATCAAGTTCAACTCATCCCCGCAGAATATCGGCAAAATGGCCCTTTCTGCGTTCTCAATCGGTGGCTTGAACAGAAAATCATGGAAAATCAAAGTTTTGGTTTTTTTCGTCCCTACCAGCGCGACCTTGGTGGTGTCGCTCCCGAACCTTGGCATTTGAGTTATGCACCCGTTGCAGAGAATTTGCTTGGCAAATTAAGTTTTGAATTTTTTGAAAACTTGATCACCAGTGAAATTTATCAACAAGTAGAATTAAGGGAAGTCATTTTTAATTTGAGAGAAGAAATTTATTCGCGCTATATTAGCAATATTTTCAGGCCCGACTGGTTGTCTGTATAGTTTAGAAGCTGCTTTTTTATGAATAATTGACAGCACTATTTGTCAAGTCAATGATTCCCAAACATTGAGCGTGGACACAATCCCTGAAAAATTATAAAATGGTGATAGGCAGTGGAAGTTGAATTAAGCGAGGAGCAATGAGTGGGAATGGCCTGAATACCCTCGAATATGCCGAAGAATTGAAGAGGGCCGGAGTACCTGAAGCTCAGGCCTTTGTCCAAGCGCGGATACTCTACGAAATTATCGACTCCAATTTGGCCACCAAGAGAGATATTCGGGAACTCGACCTCAAAATTGAAACCGTCAGAAAAGACCTCGATCTCAAAATTGAAACCGTACGGGCCGATCTCAAACGCGATATTAAGGAAATGAATTTCAAAATGGCCCTGGCGTCCGGGGGGATGGTGCTCACTATTTTAAGTGCTTTAGTTACTCTGGGAAAGTTGGGAATGCTCGATCCCACGCCTCATAGGCCCACACCCATCGAACAAGTTCGGCCATCTCTGCAACAGTAACCCTTTTGATCGATAACATTTATTGACCGGCAAGAAACTCCGGTGGTTGGTGGGAATGGTTTATAATGGGGTTGATGGAGTTTGGTAAGGTTTTGAAGTTCTTTAGGGCGTTTGTGACGCCCCCCCCCGAAAGGTTCTCCGAAGTTTAAGAGCAAAGAGTGGTTTTGCCCTGATAGGGGTGTTTGCGCTGGGAGCAGTGGTGGCGTATTCGTCGTCGAAGATGCTCCACCGTGCGATTCTGCAACAAAAGGTAACGATTGATTTCAAGGCAAAGTTTGATCGGGGAGCGCTTTTCCGGCAAATCTCCATGAGGATGTCGAACCACTACTCATGTTTGAGTACTTTGGGTGGATTGGGTGCCAGTATTGTGGACGGGCAGAGTCTTACGGGGATTAAGAATCGTGTGGGGCGGACCAGTTTTTTAGTGGGGCAGAAGTACGGGCGGAATAATAACTCGGTTATTTTTGTTTCTGCAAAGTTGACTAATTTGTCTGGGAATAGTGTGGACTTGGAAGTGGTGCTGGCGATGTGGAATAAGCTCAGCAAGAAGACGGGGAACAGGAAGAGGAAAGTGTACCCCTTAACCTTTAGTGGTACTCGCAACAACATTACGGGTTGCCATTTGAGGAACTCGAACTTGATCGCCGAGTCGAATGAGGAGCTGTGTCGGAATATCAAGGGTATGGAGTGGGATGCGGTTGGGAAGAAGTGCAAGTACAAGTTTCTGCCGACTGATCCGAGTAAGGCATCCAGGGGATTTAGTTCTCTGGGGATAGTTCAAGACTGTGACCCTATTTGGACACCGGATCACCGCAATTGGTGTGGTGGTGAGACGGTGAGGCAGAGTAATAGTTGTGGAGGGACTAGGGACGGGATGGGGACGAAACCGTCGAAGTGGAGTCCTGAGAGGGGACTTTACTGCGATGATGCGACTTTTACTCAGACGGAGGGATGCTGCCGTGGATATTCTAACTGTTTAAAGGACACCCGCACGGTTTCGGGGAGCAATATCACTCCCTGGGCACCGGAAAGGAGTGTGTACTGTCCCGGAGAAGGTTTTACCCAGACTCGTCCCTGCTGTGCGACGGGAGTCACCAACACCAACAATTGCCAGAGCAGTCGCAATACGACGGGCACCAGTCCCGCTCCCTGGATTCCCAACAGGAACCTTTATTGTGCTGGCGCAAGTTTTACTCAAACCAGGGCATGTTGTCTTTCTGGCGTTACCAGCACCAATAATTGCGTGGACAGTAGAACGACAACGGGGACAAAGAATCCCCCTTGGACGCCCTCGCCGGGCACCAAGTGCCGTGGGGTGAATTTTACTCAAACCCGGGCGTGTTGTCCTTCGGGCGTTACCAGCACCAACAATTGTTCCGATAGTCGATCGGCGGTGGGCGCTAAGTGTTGTGCTACTTGCAATCCCAATTTCACTCTAAATACAAATACTTGTACTTGTGAATGTAACAGGAGTTGTAGTGCCGATTTTACTTTGGATAGTAGCACTTGTTCGTGTAAGTGTACCAAGACTTGTCCCTATGGACAAACCTTGGATAGCAGCACTTGCACTTGCAAGGCAGCGTGTCCGGGAACCAATTGCAGTGGCAATTTTAATGTCAATTTCAACACCTGTTCTTGTGAGTGCAATCACACTTGTAGTGACAATTTCACTTTGGACAGCAATTCCTGTTCGTGCAAGTGCAACAAAAGCTGTTCGGTGGGACAGGTTTTGGATAACAGCACTTGCTCCTGCAAGGCAGCGTGTCCAGGGACGACATGCCAGTCTCCCAAAGTCATAGATTATAATAGTTGTTCGTGTAAGTGCAATAACACTTGCGGTTCCGCTTTTACCGGGCAAAATCCCAATACTTGTGCCTGTCAATGCAATAAGAATTGTCCTACAGGGCAGGCGTTGGATTCCTCGACTTGTACTTGCAGCGCCGCCTGTCCGGGGCTTAATTGTAATCTGCCTAAGCGTCCCGATTATGCGAGTTGCTCTTGTAAATGCCGTCCTTGCAACTCCCCTTGGACTGGGGTAAATCCCAATACCTGTGTCTGCCAATGTAATAAAAGTTGCCCCGGACAACAGTCTTTAGATTCGGCGACTTGCACTTGTAAGATTCCAACATGTAATTCTGGTTATACCTGGGATACAAATTCCAACTCCTGCAAGTGCACCAGAACTTGCACCAGTCCGCAGACCTTGGATTCGGCGACTTGTACCTGCAAGGCCGCCTGCAATAAAACTTGCAGATACGGGCAGACACTGGATTTGACGAGCTGTGAATGTAAATGCATCAATTGGAGGCTTCATGTTGGTGACATAATACAGAGAATCAACAGCGGTAGCGGTTGTTCCTATAGACGGCGTTGCCAACCCAGCTATTGTGGTGGGGATAGTAATAGGACAGATTATGGGCCTTGTGGCTGTCACAGTAGCAGCAGTAGTCTCGTGCAAAATTGTGGTGGAAGTCTATTTTGGAATAAATGTGTTGGCCAAGGGAAATGTGGTTCGAGCTTTAAAACTTGTATCCATGGAGTCCCTATGGATCCTCCTCCAGGCATGCCCTCGGGAACTTGGCTTTGTGCTAATTATTTTACTGATAATCCTACTCAATCCGCTGGCCCTAATACAAGGTATATCATCCCAGGTGGGGCCATGCATCCACACAGAGGGGCCCTCTGTCCTGCAAATTGGACCGGCCAGAGTTTCCATTTTCCCTGATGCTAAAATACTTTAGAAATAAGGCCAGAGGGATTGGAGTGTCGTTGAAAACTTTGATTGATCAAACCCGCGCCTTTAGTTTTCCCGAGGCAATGGTTGTGGCGGCACTGTTGGCGGCCCTGAGTTTGATGGCCATACGCTTGAACGATTCTGCAAGTACCAAGCAAGTGTACTCCGAAACCGAATTGGCGATCGAGGCCCTGTATCAGAAAATTTACAGCAATATGGAAAATCCTCGGTCTTGCACTCAAACCTTAGGAGGGAGTGGGGCGAATATGGCCAATGGCGGTTTCATCAATAAGATTTTTAACCGCATTGGTGGTGTCTTGGTGAGCACAGGCGACAGCGATGCCAAAAAACTGGTGCGCATTGAATCCATGCAGTTGAACAACTTGTCCCGGACACCCGGGCAGAGTTACGCCGAAGTGGATTTGAATATCACCTTTAAGAAAATGAGAGAATCTCTCAAAGAGAAGCAGGGAGTGCGCAAGATCACCTTGAACATTCCCCTCTCTCTCAAACTCTTAGGCCAACGCTTGCAAAATTGTTTTCTCCACTCCATAGAGACGGGGCAAATGAGAACTTGTGATCAGTTGTTGGGGACTTGGGACAGTTCGGCCCAGAGGTGCAAGTTGCCCTTTTATGGAAAGGATTGCCGAACCGATCCCGTGGCGCAAGCGGGGTGCCGTCGCTCCATGACACTTTTTGATAATAATAGCAAGTATTCGTGCCACGCCGGCAGCGTGGAACCCGGTGGAAGTGTGTCGTGCCCTTGGACTCAAGCAGCGTGCAACCGCATTTGCGGCAATGGCGAAACCCTGGACACCAGCACTTGTTCATGTGTTTGCAGCAGGAGGTGTCCCGCTGGCCGCGTTCTCAACACGGGGACTTGCTCCTGTGATACCGAACGGAAAAGCTGCACCCTCACTTGTTCCATTGGCAAGATTTTAAACTCCACTCTGTGCAAGTGTTTTTAGGCCTGGCCAATGAGTCTCTTGATTTCACTCTCGGTTAATCCCAGAACGCGATACCATTGCTCAGACGGCGCGATGAGCTTGCGCTTTTTTAGATCCATAAATCCTAAAATGACTTCCATATTCGATGCCTGTTTTCCACTTTCTGCTATAACAATTTCTTGGGCAAGAATCATAACTTTTTTGTTTTTCATTCCTTGAAATTGGCTGTGAATGTGTATCATTTGACGGTTGAGCAATTCCCGCTTGAAATGGAGGTGCACTTCCAGGAGCACTGGCCCCTGCTGAGAATCTTGAATTTCTTTGATGCCAAACCCGTTGCAGTTCATAAAATCCCATCGGGCCGCTTCGTAGAGTTGCAAATAAACGGAATTGTTGACATGTCCAAAAGTATCCAAATATCTTTCTTCAATACGGGTTTTGTATTCAAATAATTGACTCATGGTAAAGCATCACCTTCTTGGCCTTCGGCCAATTCTTTGGCCCGTCGGTAGTTGGCCTCTAGGGCTTGTTGAAAAAGATTTTCCCATTGTCCCTCTTGCAAGATTTTTAGGGCCTCAGCAGTGACTCCACCGGGAGAAGTCACTTGGATGCGCAGTTGTTCGGGTGAAAATGAAGATTCTTTCATCATTTTGGCCGCTCCCCAAAAAAGGTCGATCATTAATTTCTGCGCCTCCGCTATTGAAAGAGAACAACTCGATTGCAAATGAACGCTTAAAATTCGGGCCAATTCAAAGAGATAGGCCGGCCCCGAACCCGTGTATCCGGTCACGCGGTCGAGTTGATCTTCACCTTTCACTTCAAAAACTTTTCCCGCTCTGGATAACGCTCTCAAAAGTTGTTCTTTTGATTTATTTTCAACTTTTGGCCCGGACAGGAAAAGAATAACTCCCGCTTGTACTATTGCGGGTGTATTGGGCATAAGGCGGACGACCTTGGAGTGTTCAAGGCCTTGACTGAGAGTGCGCAGGGAAGTCCCCGCCAAAATGCTTACCACGGTGGCGTACGGATTGAGTCGCCCCCGCAATTGGGAGGCCAAAACGGGAAATTGCTGGGGTTTACAACAGACAAAATAATAGTCCTGATTCCGCAAAGTCTCCACATCCTTTAAATCGGGAAGGGCCTTCCCTTTTATCTCGCTGGCCAATTCTTTCGCTCGCACTTGGCCCGGAGAATAGGCATGGAAGTGGATATGCCCTTGCCGTGCGGCCTTCTGGTACATGGGCAGAAGTAGAGCGCGGGCCATGGCCCCTGCTCCCAAACTTAAAATATTCACACTTCCAACTCCAAGGGAGCACCGTGCCTCATGGTATTGACAGCAAAACTCCGCACCCAGATAAATTCCCGGCAAATCCTCTCAAAATCGCCTCTGGCCGGCAAATCATCGTCACAAAGCAAGCGAAAAATCTTCTCGTTTTTCATTTCGGCCCCGTCTGGTGTCGGCAACTCCGATAACCACTTTCCCACTTTTTGAACAAAAAGAGTTGGGCCATCGGCCACAACCAGACCTGGTCTTTGTCGTTCTAAAATTTTTTTGAGGTTTTTCTCGTCAATGAAGTGAGCACTCAAATGGGAGACGCCCAGTTTTGCTTGTTGTAAGAGGGCCACTAGGCGGCCCCACCATATTTGGGCGCTTTGATTGCGGGAGGCGACAGTCACTCCTACTCCGACACTTAATCCCGCGAGAACGCGCAAAAAAGTGGGTATTGAAGGGCGGGGATAGGCCTCTATAACTAGACAACAATCGGCCACTGGGATCAAGTCGTTATAGCTTAACTGTCCGGGGATTTTACGGTTGGGATGGTGTGTGTAGAGGAAGGCCAGGAGGTTTTTGTGCATCCATTCTGCAAACTGCTCCAAAAGTTTTTTGTCTTCCTCGCCGGCATCTGCAAAAAAAGATTCAAAACTTTGCAAAACCAAATGTATTCCTTTGAGTAAAGCGGAAATCCGCTTGCGGCCATCCGAATATTTGGGGTTTGAAAGGTGGAAGGAATCGCCACCCGAATCTTCTTCCAGTCCATGATCCAACTTTCTCGCTTGAGAAATGTTGATGTGTAAACTGGGGAGATAGTCTCTGCCACCTGCTTTTGGCCCAGTTCCCGACATTTTAAACCCGCCAAAAGGTTCGATGTGTACTCGCGCTCCGGTAATATTGCGGTTGACATAAATGTTTCCGGCCAACATGAAACGGGTATAATAATCTATCTCGTCTTGGGATTGACTAAAAATTCCTCCGGTGAGAGCGTACTCCGTGCTGTTGAAAAGTTTGAGGGCCTGTTCTGGCCGATCAAATCCGACGATATGAGCGATGGGGCCAAACAGTTCTCTTTGGGCAAAAGATTCTGGCCTTAATGCCCGTTCAAAGGGAAGTTCGATTAAAACTGGGCCGACACAATGGCCAGGCAAACTTTCCCGGGATCGATCGACGATGACTTTTCCTCCACAGGTCAAGGCCTCTTCTGCGGCCTGGGCAATTTGCCGTTTAAGCCTGTTTTGATCTTCACCACTCACTACCGGATTGATCGCACAGGCCGGGTAAAAGGCCTCGCACACTTTGAGTCCGTAACAGGCCTCTCTCAACCGTTCGACCAGTCGTTCTTTGACAGTGTTGTCAACCAAAATCCGACTTGCTGCCGAGCATTTCTGTCCGGCGTGCCCGAAGATCGAATTTAAAAGTCCCGTTACAGTCTCGTCCAATTCCGCGTTGGCGGTGACGATGACGGCATTTTTGCCTCCCATCTCGGCGATTGCTCTAACCGGAAGATGCTTATTGAAAAGTTTATTGTGAACAAAGCGCGACAAGCAGGTTTGAATGATCATTCGTCCAATGTCTTTGGATCCGGTGAAAACCACCCCCGCTATGCGGTGAGAGTGGAGGAGATAATTCCCCACGCTCTCACCAGGCCCCGGCAAGTGAATCAAGACATTTTTTGGTACTCCCGCCTGATGCAAAATCGAGACGAGAACTTGCCCAATGAGCGGACTTTGTTCGGCCGATTTAAAAATGACCGTATTGCCTGCCACTAAGGCCGCTGCCACCATGCCACAGGGAATGGCCAGGGGAAAATTCCAGGGCGTGATGGCGGCAATGGGGCCGCGGCCAGCAAATGTGTCGCCGTTGGAATGAATTTTCCCCTCCTGATGGGCATAAAAGCGCAAAAAGTCAACCGCCTCATCGACATCGGCGTAGGCCTCGGGTATGGATTTGCCGACTTCATAGATGATCAGGGATGCCAAATATTTGCGCTTGACCAACAAGGCGTTGGCGGCGGACAAGAGCACTGAACTCCGCACTGGCCAGTGAGATTTGGCCCAAGTTCCCGAGAGGTAGGCCTTTTCGCTCGCGGTGCACGCTCGCTCGGCATCGTCCAGTGTGGCCTCCACAATTTCCCCCACCAGTTTTTGGGGATCAGAGGGGCAAAAAACCGATTTCCACTCGCCCGAAGGTATAAAAGTATTCAAATATTTTTTCCCCATTTCGGTTTTCTCGAAGTGTTCGAGGGCGGAAAAAGCGGCGTTCCTCTGTCTGACAACGCTCAGGCGCAATGGGGCCATATTGTAAAATTCTGCGGTTAAACTTTGTTGTGCAGGATCGCGTTGCAATTTGCCCTCTTCGAGATTGCGGCGGTGTATTTCCTCGGGAGGCCGCAAGAGGGACTGGTTTTTGTGAGACCTCATCAATTGGAGGACGCCCACTTGGCTCGAGTTTTCCATGATTCTTCTCACTAAGTAGGCCATGCCCACTAGCAGATTGCCAACGGGGACATAATTGCGAGTCGGCCAATTCATTTTGGAAAGTCCGACGCTCAAGGCCTCATAGGTCATGTGCAAACACTGGTGTTCAATGGGGGGCAAATGGGGAAACTTGGTTTTTTTCAAGGCCTCAACAAAGCAATGATCGACATAATTATGGGATGCCAGGCACAGTTGGAGGTGCGGGAAATGTTCAAAAATGCACATGGCCAACTGCCGGAAGTGCAAGTCGGTTTCTTCTTTGTTGAGAAATTGGGGTGCATCGAAAGCGTGTGCTTCCGCCTCTATAGTTTCCGCATCCCAGTAAGCACCTTTGGCCAAGCGGATCGGCATACACAAATTCCTCGCTTTGGCCAGGGTGATAATATCTTGCAAATGTTGAAAAGCATCCCTGAGATAGGCCTGCACGACGATGCCGGTTTGCTGATAATCCTTTAACTCCGGAACAGAAAGCAAAACTTTTCTATAAATATTAAAGACCGTATCGCGGTAATCGTAATGTTCGGCATCTATGTTGATAAAAACTTGCTGTTTTTTGGCCTCCAAGAGAATTTTTTTTAGCCTCGGGGCCACTTGTGAATAAGTTTCCTCTTCGGCATAAGGCCTGAAATCATTGCCCAAGGCGCTGACCTTGATAGAAATGTGAGCGCGGTTAATTTTGGCGGCATTGCGCGCACCTTGGGGAATGTACTGGCCGAGGCCAGAAATGATGTCTATGACTTGCTGGCAATAATGATCCGCTTCGCGCTCTGAAACCACCCATTCTCCCAGTTGATCCAGGGTGACATCCCTCCCGCTGGAAAAAAGTTTGGCAAAGCTGGATTTCACTTGGCCGATGGATTCCCCGGCGATAAACCGTTTGGCCATAAAACGCACTTTAAAGCGCACCAACCACGCTAGAGGGGTGGCGGGAACAAAACCCACGGCCTTGATACCGGCCCGTATTGCCCAAACCAACCATGCCGGCAAAAATTCTTCTTTGCCAAATTTTTCCGTTGCCTTCATCTTTTGATCGTCTCTCAACAAACGCCTGAAGGATTCCAATAAGATGCGCTTGACTTCGTGGCCTTCCCGATCGTGGTCGAGACTGGGAAGAATGGCCAAAAACTTGAGTAAGTGAATCCTCAAAGTTGTTATTTGAGCGGTTAAATTGAGGCCAAAATCGCTCAGCCATTCAAACCAACTCGGACGGTATTCCTCCAATCGTTGTCTAAGCTGGCCCACCAGTTTGGAAGTCTCTTCTTCCAAACGGTGGTCGTTTAAGGCCAAGAGGTCGGGCAATTCTCCCTTGAGGGTGGCCACCTGATACAGGGAGGGGAATTGGCGCGGGGAGAGTTGCACCGTCTTTGCAACATGGTTTTGAAACTCTCGAAGGGCATCGTCTTGGGCCATATCTGAACACACTTGGGGGTGAGCGTTCATTTGCTGGGTGAGAAACAACTCCCACCCCAAGCGCGGAGAGTAGAGGCGAATCTCCTTTTCGGGATAAAAGATGGCCATGGTAAAAGGGGTGCCTTGCCAAACAATTTGTTGGTGAAAACTTTGAAACTCCAGACAGGCCTTGGCGCTGGTATAAAGTTGGAGTTCTCTTAGGGCATCAGTGTGGAGGCCACTTGGGCCTTCCCGCTCAAAAATATGTGTCTCAAATTCGGGGTAAAAGAAAATTCTCCACTCGTTGGCCTTGCCAGAGGGGCCAAGGGGAATTGTCTTGTGGCCAACCCGTGGGAAAATGATTGGCAGATTTTGAGGTGTTTTCATCTCTAGGCCTTATCCCATGGAAAGAGTGCGAAGTAAATCTATTTTGCCAAGCATCAAGATCGGTGCTTGAAGGATTTATTGACGCCCGAGAGGCCCTCTCTTAAAATTGAAAAGTGAAGAGAAGAGGCCAAAGATTTGCAATTCTTCTTGTTTGGGCCATAACTTGGCCAAACTTTTCTCTCGTCTTCGCCGCCTCGGAAAAATATTCTCTCCAAGATTTGGAAATTCTCAGTGAGCAAAAAAGCTATTGGGAATTTTTGAAGCACGCTCACGATGTGCGACCTGGCCAGCGCAATAAACACTGGGTGGAATTAGTCCAGGGTATGGCCATTGGATTTATTGAATTTCATTTGCGCTCGCAGAATTTTACGCTCGATAGCTATACCCTTCTCCGTAAAATCGCCCATTGGCCAGCATTGCGAGACGACGAGTTCTTTCAAGTCAAATACGGCAATTATATGACGCATTATGTGCGTCACTGTCTCAAGAGCGAAAAATTCCAAGATTGCGCCAAAAGGGCCGAACGGTTTTGGCGTACTTCGGCCCAAGACCCAGAAATCGGTTTTCAGTTTTCTTTGGCCATTCACAACTTGTCTCCATCCTATCCGGTTTGGAATTTTTTAAAGG
Organism: Bacteriovoracaceae bacterium; assembly: GCA_965243145.1. GTDB lineage: Bacteria > Bdellovibrionota > Bacteriovoracia > Bacteriovoracales > Bacteriovoracaceae > CBDBLK01. Next base: position 1,463,833 of record CBDEUB010000002.1, on the reverse strand, counting down.
ATGTCGTCCGCCATCCCGTGTCCAGTTTTTATTGCAAGCGTCCCCTGGTCGCTGGCCAATTACACCAAAAACTCTTGAGCGATTTTAGTCCCTTTATTAAACCTGGAAAAACAAAATCCTCTCTCAGTGATGTGCAAATCCGCCAACGCCTGGCGGACTTTATGCATGAAAAATGTTGGCAGGCCTTTCTGCCCCAGCTTAAACAGGCCCTCTTTGCGGAGATTCCGCGCCGACAGATGGTTTTGCACAAAATTTTAAATGTCCGCAAGGCCCTCAATTCTGCCGAGAGCGATTTCTTTTATACCCTCTATCTTTTGCGTGGCCCTCTGGTCGGAGAGACTTTCAATCAGTCCTGGAATGTGCTCGCCCGCATCGGCCAAAATTTCGAGAGGAAGGCCGTTCTTCTCAAGGCATTACAAAAACAAGACCCTCTGGAAGGTAAAATTTTCGCCTCTCCAAATCACCACCTCAAGAAAACCGTAGTTGGCCATTTGGCCAAACACTTGCCCGAATATTTGAACCTGTATGCCAAAACTTGTCTTGAATACCGTGAAGGCAAAAAAACTTTTCCCCATGGCAACCCGACTGTCGAATGTCCGGAATTTTTTAAAATTTCCCGGGGAACTTCGTGGGTTTCCCAGAAACTGCATTTAAGGTTTTCAGGGACACAAAAACTCTAATCTGAAGAGAGTCAGGCCGGATTTTCCGAGGAAATAAAAACGCTCTCGACGCTGGGGAAAGTTTGGGTTATCAATTCTTGAAGTTGCAAAACGCCAAATTGTTCAGTGGCATTGTGTCCTCCGGCCAACATCGTCACCCCCGCTTCCTGGCTTTCGTGCCAATCGTGTTCGCTCATTTCTCCGGTTAAATAAGCACTCAATCCCTCTCGTTTGGCCAATACCCAGTCGGAATTGGCCCCACCCGTGATAATGCCCAAGTTCTCCAATGGCACTGAAAAATCGGGGCAGGCGATTAACACCGGGTGGTCGAGCAAATTTTCCAATTGCTCTTTGAGTTTTTGAGGCAAAATGGGATTTTTAAATTGTCCCTGAAGGCCCGTTGAAACGCCTTGGTAATCTCCAAAAGGCCTTATCTTTGTCAGTTGAAGTGCTTTGGCGATACCGGCAGCGTTGCCCACTTGAGGGTGGGCATCGAGGGGCAAATGATAACCAAAGAGATTTATTCCGGCCTTGACCAGAGGAAGAACACGGCGGCCAAAAGGGCCAGTCAAGGGCCGTGCCCCGTGAAATTTCCAGAAAATTCCATGGTGGACGATCAGGGCCTGGGCCTGGTGTTTTATGGCCCGTTCGATGGAATGGCGGGTGGCCGAGACGGCAAAGGCAACTTTGTCGATTTGGGCCACTCCTTCAATTTGCAAACCGTTGGGGCCATAGTCGGGAAATTCTTCGGGCCTTAAAAGTTGGTTGAGGAATTGTTCCAGTTCACTTCGTGCAATGCTCATGGGACTACTTTACAGGCGAATTTCGTACTTGAGCAAGCGTTTGTTTTTGACTACTGCACCGTAACGACTGGAAAGCATGGTAAAAATGGATTTTTCTTTTGTACCGATTTTTTTGAAATCCAAAACATCGTTTCCATTTTTCTTCTTGCCTTTTTTCTTGCCGAATAATTTGTCAAACGGATTGGCGGACGATTTGGGTTTCTTTCCCTGTTGAAACCCTCCACCGGCCAATTTTAGAGAACCCCCACCGGAACCGCTAAATTTGAGTTTGACATCTTTATTGCCGGCACTGCCTCCCCCTTGAGCACCTCCACCACCAGAGGGGCCACCGCCATCGCGCGCCAGAGAGGCCCCACCAGCGCCACCTCCACCGCCTCCACCGCCGCCACCTCCGGCACTAGACCTCTTCATTCTTCCCGGAGGCGGAGGAGTATCGACAAACCCGCCACCTCCACCACCGCCGGAACCTGCAACTTGGCCGATTCTGTTGGGGAGAACTTTGCGATTGCGGGGATTGCCGGTGACGGAATTGTCTCCCCCCGTGGAATCCTGGTTGAGTTGGCCACTGGAGGCATTACCCTCGGCGGCCCCAAAAGAAAATTGGGTCTGAATGGCGTCGTGAGTTTTTGTACTGGCCTCACCGCCGCGGGGACATCCGTCGGAGGACGGGTCTACATCACATCTTTTGAAAGTCTCCGGATTGGCGAAATGCTGTTGAAAATCCGGTTTTTCCCTCTCCTGAATGCCGTCTATGGCATCCTGAACGCGGTCTGCCTGTTTGGCCAACAGCTTTCCCTTGGCCACATTTTCAACCGCTCCGAGGGCCGATTTGGCGAGCACCAATTTAATGCCATCTTTGGCCTCCTGATTTAAAAGCAAAGCATGGCCAGCGTACTGACTTATAACTTTGTGGCAAACTTTATCGGAAGAATCGTAGAGTTGGGGAATATCGAGGGAATATCTGCTCACTAACTGGTTGACATTTTCAAAAACCTGGGCCTTTTTACATTCATCATACAAACTCTCTTTGTCCGGCATGGAATTATACATGGCGGTAATGGTGGCCAATTGGGCACCATCCAAAGCGGCCCTTTCGTAGGCCAATTTGGATTGCTGGGCAATACCAGATTTTTGTGCTCCCAAAGCGTCCTTATTACTAACCCCTGCTCCCGACCTGGCCTTTTGTTGCAATTTCATTTGTTCTTCTTGTTGGAGGTCGGTGGCCCTAAGCTGTTGAATATTTTTATTCGCCTGTTTGGCGATAAAAAATCCGTCAATTGTGCGGACAATTTTCTTACAAGCAGAATAATCCTGGGTTTCCACCCCGTGGTGCCTACAACTCAATTGCGCCCCCAATATTCCCTGCTGGCCTTGCTGTATGGCCATACATTGGGCCGGGTTGGGATGGTTGGTACAGTTGTCTAGGCCTTGAGTGATAGACCTGACTTCTTGAGAACTTTTGCTGCGAACATCCTGGTCGCTGAAGTCGCTGTGGCCACTGATTGCTATTAGCGCTTCACACTGATAAATCAGATCCAGGTACTCTGTCACCCTCTCCGAAATTGCTTCCTGGGGTAGAGTTTTTATTTCGGAAGAACCGCCGGCATGTTTGAGGTAGCACCCCAGTTCCCGTTCTTTGTTAAGCCTTTGGAGTGTTTTACTCCAGCGATTGTTCACATCGGATTTGAGAGCATTTTCCCAATCTCCGATCACTGCCGCCAATTCACCCTCGCACAGACGGCCTAGAGGACTGTAGAGCAAGGGGGTATCCAGGGGAGCATCCTCTAATGACCTAAAAATGCCTAAGGCCTCGAGTTCTGCCCGTTTATTTTCACAAGACTCTTCTGGTTGCCCATCCTCCGTTTGGGCCAGGGCCTCTAGTGGAAAGACAGTCAGGCAAAGGAATAAAACTTTTTTGAGCATAAGTGTCTGATCGGGTTTATCTATTGAAAACTTAAATAGTAAAAACTGACTTTTTCTAATCAGTATAATCGTCATTTGCTAACTTGAACGGGCCAGTGCTATTTTTATGCCTAACTAATCACTCAGGGAGTCCACCTATGAATTTTTTAAAAACATTATTGGCCACGGTCTTTATCATTACGGGCATCTGTACCCAGGCCCAAGGTTCACTGGTCGATGAAATTCCCGGTTTCTATGGCCTGGAGGATTTGGGTGGTGGAGCGAAGGGGAACTTTTTGATTCGCGCCTGTGGCCTCGGCGATGAAGATGGGAATGGGGCCGCCAAACTTGCCACCCAAGGTCTCAGTTGCCGTCCGGTGGCCGAAGTGAAGAAGGTGGATTTACACCGTTTTGTGATTGATTTGTCCCGTGAAATGGGGGAGGGGGGGCCTTTTTTGACCCCTACGCACGAACAAACTTTGGGAGAGACGGCCAAAGAGGGCCTTATCTTTACGGTGGGAGTGATTGGAGTGACGGCCGGAATAACGGGATTTGCTCACCTCATGAGTAAACTCTCCAGATTGCAGGCATCTTTTTTGGGCCTGGGTGCTCTCTTCGTGGGATATGTGGGACTTAATCATTTGGCCAAACCATTTTTTGCCTCCAAGGAAGCACATCGGCTTCACAGGCAGCTTATTGCGCAGATTCGCCAAGGCATGGTGGCGGGAGGCACTTCCCGCGGCCGTAAAGCGCTGGAATTATTCACCGAGTTTGTTAATGAGCATGGCGTTGAACCTGGCCCAGGCCGCCTTTCGCTGACGGTTCAATTTTGACAAAATGCTGTATCGCAGATTTCATGGCCAATCTTGCCATTGTTTTATGTTTCAAACTTTAGTTTGACAAAGCATCCTTTTGTTCTATAACTTAACCAGGTGGGCATTTTTGCTCAAACAGGAGACTTTGCAATGCAAAAAATTTCGATTTTCACCCTAGTCATGGGATATTCCTGGGGGGCCTTGGCGGCCACCGCCCCGGCACAACCTCCAGTTAAAGAATTGGTGGTTTATACTTCGCGCCAGGAGCATCTCGTCAAAGATATTTTCAAGCAATACGGCGAGCTTTCGGGCATTCAAATTAAATATAAGACGGGTTCACCGGAGGCCTTGGTGCAAACTCTCAAGGCCGAGGGGGAAAATTCCCCGGCCGACCTCTTTATGACTGTCGATGCGGGAAATCTTTGGTTTGCTGGCAATCAGGGATTGTTGGCAGAAGTAGATTCCAAAATTCTCCAAGGCAATGTTCCCGCTCACCTGCGCGATGAAAAAGGGCGTTGGTTTGGGCTTTCGGTGAGGGCCAGAACCATGGCCTATAACACCAGTCAAATTGCTGCCAAAGACCTTTCCTCCTACGAAGATTTGGCCGCGCCCAAGTGGAAGGGCAAGCTGTGCTTGCGAACATCCAAGAAAGTCTACAACCAGTCGTTGGTGGCGATGCTAATTTATCAATTGGGTGAAAAGCGTGCCGAGGAGGTAGTTCGCGGTTGGGTGGCCAACGCTATTCCCATTTTTTCCAACGATACGGCGGTCTTGAAAGCGGTGGCCAGTGGCCAGTGCCAAGTGGGTATTGTCAACACTTATTATTTTGGGCGTTTGATGAAACAGTCTCCCGAATTGCCTCTCAAATTATTTTGGCCAAACCAGCAGAACAGTTATGGAGTCCATGTCAACATTTCCGGGGCGGGAGTGGTGAAAACCAGCAGGCGCAAGGCCCAGGCGGTTAAGTTTTTAGAATGGCTCTCCGGCAGGCAGTCCCAGACTTCCTTTGCTCAAGTCAATCTGGAATATACCATCAACGCTGAAGTTCCCCAGGCCAAGAGTGTGCAAGCGTGGGGGAATTTCAAGGCCAACACCCATTTCCCCCTGAGTGCCGCCGGCGAACTTCAACAAAGGGCCGTGCGGCTCATGCGCAAAGCGAACTATATGTAAGTGATTCGCGTTTCCAGGGCCATTCTTTTTTTTGCACTGGTTTTGGCATTTGCCCCTTTGGCGATTTTATTGGCCAAGGCGTGGTGGTTTGTCACTCCCGACGATCAGAGGGCCTGGGATTTCATTCGGCGTTTTACTTTACCGGGTTTGTTCTCCAATACTTTTTTGCTCATTCTTTTGACCGTTCTTATGAGCACGCTGACGGGTTTTGTTCAGGCCGTCCTGGTCGTTCTCACCAATATTAAATACAAATCGCTTTTTAATGCCATATTTGTTTTGCCACTGGTATTCCCGCTTTATGTCTTGAGTTACATTTATGTTGGCGCGTTGGAATACAGTGGCCCATTGCCTTCTTATTTGCGTGAACTTTGGAATTGGGATATGACTCGACTTATTGACATCAAACACCCGCTTGCCATAGCAGCGGTTTTTTCCATGGGCCTCTCTCCCTATGTTTACCTATTTCAGAAATCTTTTTTAGAGCGCATTGACGGCAAGGTTATCTGGTCTGCCCGCGCTTTGGGAAAGGGGCCGTGGAAAGTTTTGTTTTCCGTGATTTTGCCCCAAAGTTCAACTTGGATTTTTGCCGCTGCCATTTTGGTGAGTTTGGAGGTCTTGTGCGATTTTGGTGCCGTTTCGATTTTTAATTTTGAGACTTTTGCGACCGCCATTTATGAGGCCTGGGCGGGATTATTTTCTTTTAACAGCGCTATGCGGATAAGCACTTTCCCGGTAATTTTGGCACTTTGTTTATATGGACTCAATAGCTATTTCAGAAGTTCGTTAATCGAGCGGGAAAACAAAATTATGGAACCCATCTTTTCTCCTGGCAAAACTGTACAAGTGGTGTTGTTTTTTTTGGTGTTGGGATATGCCTGTTTCTCCTTGGCCTTTCCTTTGGGCCAATTGTTGGTTTGGTCTGCACAGGTTTGGCGGGAGACTATGGGATCTGATTTTTTTGCCTATCTGGCCGATAGTGCGGGATTGGCGTGCATCTGTGGAATATTGGTGGGAGGAATTTCCCTGGTATTTGTCTTTTTTGACCGCTTTTACTGGAGCAGGTGGCACAAGGCCCTGGGGTCTTTGCTTAAACTCGGTTACGCCTTGCCGGGGAGTTTGATCGGCGTGGGAGTTATGGCCATATTTTCCCTTTTGGGAATGCATTTTTTTGGCAAAGTGGCCATTTTTGCCTTGCTCGCAGGACTGGTTGTTCGCTTTTATGCGCTGGGGTTTGAAATGAATCACAAGGCCTGCGAGTTGATTCACCGGAAGTTGGATTGGACGGCACAATCGTTGGGATTGGCCCCCTGGAAGGCCTTTTTTCGGGTTCATTTTCCCATTTTAAGGCCGGCCTTTTTATCATCGGTACTTTTATGTTTTTTGGAGGCCATTAAGGAAATGCCCATTACTCTCATTTTGCGCCCTTACGGAGTGAATACCTTGGCCACCAAAATTTATGAACTGACTTCCGAGGGAGAATGGGAAAGGACTTCCCCCTATGCGCTTTTGTTAGTTGGCCTGGGAGTTGCTTCGGTTTATTTGAATCAGTATTTGCGCGGGAAGAAGTGGGCATGAGTTTTTTAGAACTTAGCAAAGTCAACTTTAGCTATGGCAAAGACAAAATTGTCGAAAATTTTAATTTGCGCTTGGAACGCGGAGAAATTCATTGTCTCCTGGGGCCGAGCGGGTGTGGGAAATCGACCATTTTGCATTTGATTGCCGGTTTTTTGCCGGTGAACGATGGCCGAATTGAATTGGATGGCCAAATTTTTGATCAAAAATCTGTGGATGGCACCCACTTTTTTATTCCGCCCGAAAAGCGCCAGCTAGGAATCGTCTTTCAAGAACCCTGCCTCTTTCCCCATTTAAATGTTGAAAAAAATATCGGTTTTGGCGGCCCCGGCCAGTCTCGCCTTCAGGATTGGATGGAACTTATTGGCCTTGCCCATAAACAAGAGAGTTATCCCCAAGAATTGTCGGGAGGAGAACAGCAACGGGTGGCCATTGCCAGGGCCATGGTTTCAAGGCCGCGAGTTTTGTTGATGGATGAACCCTTTTCCGCTTTGGATGTCAATTTGAGGGCAAAACTTCGCCGCCAGGTCAAGCAATGGCTGCGTTCGCTGCAATTGACTGCTCTGATCGTGACCCATTCCCACCGCGAGGCCTTTGAATTGGGAGACCGTATTACCCTGATGGGCCATCCCACAGGACATTTGTTGGGCCACCAAACGGGACGGCCACAAGATTTCTTTTTTCGTCCCCGAACTTCCGCTTTGGTCGATTTTATGAAGTCGGGAATTTTATTGCCTGGCCAAACCGAAGGCGGCCCTTCGGCCCGAGTTGATGGTGTGGGGCAGTTTGAGATTTCCAATCCCGACGATATTCGGAACTGTCGGGAAATCTATTTATTTATTCCCTTCCACCAGCTATCCTTATTTTCAGGGGCCATTCCTCTCGGAACCGCCAAAGTCATTTCCTCTTATTCTCACGGGCCAGAGTGTATCTATTCCTTGCAAAAAGGCCTCCCCACCTCTTTTTTTGAAATGAAAGTTTCTTGTGAACACAAGTCCTATGCAGAAGGTGATGAGGTACAGCTTTACTTAAAGAGTCGAACTGCTCTCTGGGCCATGGGGCGCTAGAATGTGGCCTCGTTTCATCCGGCGTTCAATTTCTCTACGGATTTGATAACTTCCGATGAAATGGGGGTTTTTGACTTCTTCCTCGGGAATATCCATGTTTTGATAAGAAGAAAAATCTTTTCCAATGGGTAAGTGCAGAGGGATGATGGTGCCATTTTTTTGGTGAATTAACAGCGTTCCCCAGAAATTGACAGAGACGGATTGGATGTGCTCAAAGGCCATAAAGTTTTCTTTGAATCCCCACCACATTTTTGTTTTTTTTAAGATTCCTCGGGCATTGATTTCGTAAGAATGTTGGATGGTGAGTTTGGAGCAATAGGAAAACAGGGCCAGGCAATAGAAAAAACAAGCGTAGAAGAATCCGGGAAAGTCTTGATGGCCTTGCCATTTGAAAAAATCGACCGCCACCGATAAAGTGCCCATGACAACGCCCATGCCGATGCCGAGATACAAGAGAATCAGAAATAGCAATTTAATGCTGGGATCGTATTGAATTTGAATAACTTCCGGTACGGGGGTGCGGTTTTTTCTTTCCTCCCGGCAATTTTTGCCCATGATAATGGACATGACAGTTCCAAATACCATTCCCATTAATATGGCCGCTGGCCAACTGTACTGGGGGCGAAAAATTTTCATTCCCAAAGCGTAGGGAATCCAAAACTGTAAACATTTCTCCCAAGTAAATCTCTCGAATATTGATTTCACAATGAAATTCCTTGTCTTTTATGATAATGCAATGAGTTGCCCCAAGGCCTTGAGGGAACAAACTTGCCTTAAATTCAAATTTCGATTTTTTAACTTTGCTTTGGCCTCAAGGCCTTATAAAATTGGCCTTATAAGGGCCATTGTATTTTTTGGCCATAAAGGAGGCAGCATGAAAAAAACATTTTTGTGGATGGTGACCGTAGGTATGATCAGTGTAGTCCACCCCGCTAGGGCCATGCTTCTTTTGGAACCCTATTTGCTCTTAGTCAGTGGAAGTAGCAAGGGTGAGGGGAGCAATAGCAATTTGGGAGATTGGCCGTTTGCCAAACAGGAGCGCAAAGGGCTTCTCTACGGTGCCAAGGCCGGAGTTGATATGCCCTTTTTGTGGAGGGCCGGAGGCGTTTTGGAGTTCTCTTATTTGAAATCGGAATCGGATGGTGTCGACCGTTATATTGAAAAATATAGCGGAAGTGCCGGCGGATTTTTCGTTGGCCCCAAATTTGGCCCTTTTTATGTCGATTTGAATTACTTTTTTTCCGCCAATCTGAGCGGAGAAGATTGGGCGGGAAGTACTGCTGCCGATGCATCGGCCTTATTCGGTAAAGTGGAGCGCAAGAGCGGTTCGGGGTTTGGGTTTGATTTGGGTTATACATTTATGCCCATGGTGAACTTCAATGTGGTTTACCGTCGCATGAGTTTTGATAAATTGCATGTGGGAGGAAATATTGACACCGATGTCGAAACGGAGGCCAAGGCCAATTATTTTGGCGTTGGTGTTTCATTTCCCATAGACTTGTTTTAGACTGGCACTCGTGAAAAATTATTGTTATGAAAAAGGGGTGGGGGTTGGCCTTCGTCAACCCCACCTTGCGCATCTTTTAAAAAGGCCCAAAACCCAAGTCGATTTTTTTGAAGTTATCTCTGAGAACTTTCTCTTTACCCGGGGAAGGCCGTGGCGGGCATTGGAGGCGATTCGCCAGGATTATCCCGTTTCCATGCACGGTGTTTCTCTGTCATTGGGAACTGATGCCGACTTCGACAAAAATTATCTCAAGGCCTTAAAACGCATGAAAGAAGAAATCCAACCTTTTGTTGTGAGCGACCACTTGTGCTGGACGGGCCTGCCCGGCCGCAATTTGCACAACTTGCTTCCTCTGCCCTATACTGGCGATGCCCTCAAGCATTTAGTTCGTCGCATACAATATGTTCAGGATTACTTGGGAACTGAAATTGCTATTGAAAATCTGAGTGCCTATTTAAGTCTTAGAGAGGGCGACTACAGCGAATGGGAGTTTAATGTTTTGGTGGCCAGAGAGAGTGGATGTAAACTTTTACTCGATATTAATAATGTTTTTGTCAATTCCCGCAACCAGGGGTTTGATGCTTGGGAATATCTTTCCCATATTCCCAACGACTTGATTGCAGAAATTCATTTGGCCGGATTTTCCGATAAGGGTGGTTATCTTCTCGACACCCACTCCCGCCCGGTCTACCCGGAAGTGTGGGACTTATTTGAGAGAAAAGTGCGGGACATGGGGAATCCAGTTCCCGTTTTAGTCGAGTGGGACGAGGACATTCCCGCTTTTTCCCAGCTTGAGGCCGAGGCCATTAAGGCCCGCCAACTCGTGGAAAGTGCGCTTTGAAAAATTTACGGGATTATCAAGAGTCCTTTTTAAACTCCATTCTCGAAAATGAGAGGCCACCCGAGTTGTTGGATTTGATAAAACCCATTGGCAATTTAAACAGTGTGCAGGCCCTCGACATTTACCGGGAAGATTATGCCGCTCGTCTGGATTCGGTTATGCGGGAGAATTTTAAAGCGACCTGGTTGGTTCTCGGCGAAGACGATTTTGTTCAAGCAGTGTGTGAATACAAGAAAAAATATCCCTCGGCCCATCCCGATTTGGGACAATATGGCGAGCACTTTCCGCTTTTTTTGGATCATTCCGTCTACAGGGAAAAATTCCCCTTGATTAAGGATTTGGCCCAACTCGAATGGGATTTAGAACAGGTTTTCCACAGCGGTTATCCGATCTTTCCCGATCCTTTTAAAAAAATTTGTGAGACCGATTTGGTCAAGGCATCCTTGCAATTTCATCCCAGTTTGAAAACCTATGCTTGGGATTTTGCACTTTACGACATTGTGGATAAAAGTCAAAATCCCAGTAAAGAGCTTGAGGAACTCAATTTCCAACGGCCTCAGTATTTGCTTCTCTACAAGGTCGACGAATTAGTCCGCACCAAAGAACTGGAGTCTGTCCAGTGGGAAGTGATGCAATCTTTGCAAATGGGCCACAGTCTTGAACGCGCGCTAGATGGGGCCTCTTGTGACGACCCCGCTACAATTCGGGAATTTTTTGCTTTTTTGAGAAATTCTGGCCTGGCCATTGCCATTGTTTGACAGAGATTGTGGCATCTCCTATAGTCCTCCCCATGAAAAAACTTTTGGCCATGGCCTCTTTTTTGATTGCTTGGCATTGTGGAGCGGCCCCACCTGTTTTGTTATTTGATGAAAAAGGGGAACCCCTTTGCCAAATAGGCCAAGATTTCGATGGAGAAAGAGGCACTATTGGCCTTGAAGAATGTCGTGAAAACCAAATTTTGGCCGCCTCTCTCGAAGTTTCCCCCAGTGAAATTCAAATGGCCGGAATCCCTTGGGGCAGTATTGGAGTAATTGCCGGTGTGGCCGCAGTCAGTTGTCATCTCGGATCAGATTCGGCGGAGCACATGACAGAGGGCGATAGCAAAGGCATACCCTCTTTTTTGTTCTCTTCGGGAAAGGCCGCCATTATGAGTGCCGGAATTTACGCCCTTTTTGGGGCGTCAGTGCTCAACCGTGTCGCCATGGTGCCGCTGGGGGCCATTGGCCGTCACATGCTTTTCGGTGCCGCTTCTTCTGCTCTTTGTTATTTATTTCAAGTGGCCGATGAGGCCACTCATTGAGTATTGATAAAAAAACTTACTTCTGTTATAAGTATGGCCTATGAGTACCTTTAAAAAACTGTTATTTTTGGCCCTAGTCACTTTTGCGGCCTTTGCCCAAGAAGGCGGCCACTTGGATTCATCTTTGGACTTGTCGGGAGTGATTCTCCTCAATGAAGACGGAACCCCTCGCTGCAAAGTGGGAGGGCCATACGGCCGCCATTTGCCTCCCGAGCGCTTTGCCGATTTTTTTGCAAATGCCGACGGGTTTCCCGAAGAACTTCGGAAGTGCGGAGAAGAGGATGTGCTTTACGCCCACATGGTGTTAAGTCCCGAAGAAATCCGGCGGGCGGAAATAGTTTCTGCCAATAAAGCGGTTACTTTGTTTGGAGGGGCGGCCATAGCTACTTTCCATGCGCTGGGTTCTTGTGCCGTCGTTAAATATGATCATAGTGCAGTTTTTGATGTCAAAAAGGCATATTTACTTGGACTCGTGACTATAGCAGGTGGAAATGCTTTGGCGGCAAATCTCTTTTTTTCGTCAAAACAGTTGTGGGTGAAGGCCAAAACTGCCGTTTATACCAAAAGTTTTATTTTTGCTGGTGCTATCTCCGCTTTTGCCTATTTTGCGTGTCGCATTGAGTCTGAACCAAAGGCCAGTTTGATTCAGTAACTTTTCAACTTGCCTTTTGTCGATAAAATTTGTAAATGTAGTTTTACTATTAATTTCCACTTGAGAGGTTCCTATGAAAAAAATGGTGTGTTTTCTGGCAATATTATTCCTTTTCACCAAAAGCATTTTGGCGGCACAAGGGGTTGCTCCGCAAGTTCAAAATTTAAAGAACTTTGCTTTAGAACTGGGCCATTATGTAAAAAATGATTGGTGCCGTTCCGATGAATTGTCGGCGAAAAGTCGGTGGGCCGATTTTTATAACAGGTTGATGCGATTGAGTGTGATGTCCGATGCAATGGAGGCGTATTCTGAATTTTTCAAACAGACGCTATTTGAGATTAATGCAAACAACTCTCCCCATTTTTCCCTCTACCTCTCGGAATTTTTGGAAGGCCTAAACGATGAGGGAAGAGAACCGTTGTTGACGGCAGATTACTGGGAACCTAGAGAGATGATCCGGGAGTATGCGCGGTGGTCGATTCTCGCAGTGGCAATGGCCCCATCGTCGTCGTCTTCAAATAGTGTAGTTGGCGAAAAATTTTATTCTCAATTCTTGCTTGATTTCCCTGAACCTGAAGGGTACGCATGTGTAGAGAAAACTACAAAGGCCATCGACAATATTCCTCTATTAAAACTCGGCAGCAGTACAATTGTGATGATGTGGAGTATTTTGCTATCACCGTAACAATAGGGCAGTCTGCTCCGTGAAATTCTTTTTTAAGATATTGTTGTTGGCATTATTCGCTTTTCAAACAGTGGCCCAAGACGCGGGGGAAGCGCCGGTGATTCTCCTCAACGAAGACGGAACCCCTCGCTGCAAAGTGGGAGGGCCATACGGCCGCCATTTGCCTCCCGAGCGCTTTGCCGATTTTTTTGCAAATGCCGACGGGTTTCCCGAAGAACTTCGGAAGTGCGGAGAAGAGGATGTGCTTTACGCCCACATGGTGTTAAGTCCCGAAGAAATCCGGTGGGCGGCACTTCTTTCCGAATCTCAGGCGGCCATTTTAATCGGGGGAGCGGTTTTGATGGGTGTCAATGCTGTTGGTTCCTGTTTAATTGGGTTTAACTACAAACTTCCCGATGCTAAAGCAATGCTACCCTTGGGCATTTTTGCCGTATTGTCTGGAACCAGTTTAGCATCAAATATTATACATTTATCAGGCCAATTGGGGGCCAAAGCGATGACCCCCATTTTTATCGAAGGTCTTGCTTTGGCCGGAGTGACTTCGGCAATGGCCTATTTTCTGTGCAGGCGAAATGTCGAGTCGGCAGGAAAGTTCGACCTGGCCAAAAATTGAGTTTTTTCCCTTTCAAACCTAAAATTTTTCTTATGAGACATATTCTGGGGCCAAAGGATTAGTGCACTAAAATTTCTTAAAGAGTTCCTTCATTCGCCTCAATCCATAGGTGCATTGTTTCCGACCTCTTCTCATTTTGTAAAAAAAATGTTGGATGCTTCCCGTTTGGAATCGGCAAAAGTTGTCGTTGAATTGGGGCCAGGAACGGGTGCTTTTACTCGGGAAATTTTAAAGCGGATTGCCCCTGAAACCATATTTATTTGTATAGAAGTAAACCCAAGTTTTCACGGCCGGCTTAAAGTTTTGTTTAAACCGGAGTTTTCCAAAAGGCATTTGGTGCACGATTCGGCAGAAAATTTGGGGGAAATTTTGGATCGGTTTGGTTGTCCGTTTGTCGACACTGTTATTTCGGCACTACCTTACAGTCTTTTGCCCTCTCCTCTGTGCCAGAAAATTCTTATAAATGTGACTTCTCGAATGAAACCGGAGAGCGAATTTCTGACTGTTTTATACTCTATGACGAAAAGGCCAATATTTGGCCAATTTTTTACCCGTCAGGAATGGCATTGGGTTTTATGCAACCTTCCCCCCGCCTATTTTGCGAAAATGGCCCTTTAAAAGAATTGTTTTTTGAGAAGGTGAGCATTTTATAGGGATAAAATTTCCTCATGACTGGCCTGTAGGTTGTTTTTAAGTCTCGTTGATATGATGGAAGGTAGGATGAGTTCACACGGGGGCCAAATTTGAAAGGTTTGTGGGTGCCGGTATCAGGGGCCATTTCTCAGCAAAGGAATGTTGAGACTATTGCCAATAATGTGGCCAATATTAACACTCCGGGATTTAAAAAGGATCAAATGGTTTTTCGTGAATACCTCTCCGCCTATGAAAAGGGAACCGACATAGACCTCCCTGATAAGGAATGGTCGCCGGAAGATTTTTATCGGACTTATGGGGCGGAAAAGGCCCAAGTTAAGGCCGATGCGGTTTATACAAAGTATTCCCAAGGGCAATTGACTCCCACTCAAAATCCTTTTGATTTGGCCATCAATGGCCAGGGTTTTTTTGAAATTTTGACTCCCAATGGGATTCGCTATTCCAGAAAGGGGACTTTCTCGCTCAGTTCTGAAGGGGTCTTAGTGACTAACGAAGGTTATCCGGTTCTGGCCAAATTGCAAGAGAGAGTTATTGCCAACGAGGCATTGCCAATTGGCCCCGGGAGTAGAAAAGTATCCATTCCCCGGGGGAAGGTGCACATTAATCAAGAAGGTGAAATTTCTGTTAATGGCAATACCGTCAATCGTTTAAGTATTGTCGAATTTAATGATATTCACAAACTCACCAAGGAAGGCAATGGATTTTTTATCAATAACTCTGAAAACAATATATCGAAAAATGTGTTGAAATCCAAGGTGCATCAAGGGTTTGTGGAAAAATCGAATGTCAATGCTGTCGAGGAAATGTCGGAACTTATCAAAGCGCACCGGCAGTTTGAAAATTTACAGAGAGTGATTAAGGTCTATGACAGCATGGCGGAAAAAGCTTATAACGAGATTGCTCGTTTTTAGGAGAGCAAAATGAAAAAAACGGTATTTAAAATCATAATGATAATATTTTGTTTTGAAAATGGGGCGATGATGAGGGCCATACACACGGCCGCTACGGGAATGGCGGCCCAGGAAACGAATGTCAGCACTATCTCCAATAATATCGCTAATGTCGATACTACTGGATACAAGAGACAACGAGCGGAAACTGAATCTTTGCTTTATGAAACAGTCCAAATGGCAGGGTCGCGATCGAGTTATGACAGTCGCCATAATGCCGGGATTCAAATTGGCACAGGTTCCAAAATAAGCGCTACCAAAAGGGAATTTCATGTTGGCAATCCTCAAATTACCAACAATCCTTTTGATCTGATGATTAATGGAGACGGTTTTTTTGGATTGATACTCCCCAATCAAACCATTACTTATACCAGGGACGGAGCTTTTAATGTTAATGCCCAGGGAATTTTAGTCAGCAAACACGGCCACACGGTCGTCCCCAATTTGAATTTTCCCAACAACACATTATCTGTCAAGATCAGCGAAGATGGGCGTGTGGAGGCGTTTATCAAAAATCAAAGAGAACCTGTCGAGGTTGGCCAAATTCCCGTTTTTACATTTACCAATTCGGTAGGCCTAGATGCTGTGGGAGGGAATATGTATCGGCCAACACTTTCCAGTGGAGAGGCGATTACCAATGTTGCCGGTGAAGATAATGCAGGCAATATTTTGCAGGGTAGCTTGGAGTCATCCAATGTCAGCATCATGGTGGAAATGTCCAACCTCATCAAGGCGCAAAGGGGTTATGAAATGAATGCTAAGGTTATGAAAGTGGCCGATGAGATGCTTCAGACGGTAAACACTATAAGGTAGACAGTTGCTTATGTTCAAACTGGCCTCAATAGTTATTTTGTTATTTGCTTGTGTTGAATTTGCAAAAGCGTCAGTCGGATGCAAAATAGAAACTTACGGCAAAATTGTGAGATCAGGCCAATTTGATTTTGCAAAATCCCGTTTGGCCATTAAGTCAAGCAATTGTCCAGATAAGATATTACATTCGTTGAGGCAAGTTCTGGTCAAAAAAAAAGGCCCTTTAAAAAGCGCATGGTTCAAAGAAAATTATCATGCTCAGGCCGATATTGTTCCCGGGCATGTTGAGTTAGTCGATTTAGATGTTTTTTTAAAAGACAGGCTTTTCCCCGGTAAAAAATGGTTTTTTAAAGAAGTGAAAATTCTGGGAAACTCTCAGGGATATTTTCCTCTCGATAAGGATGAGTCTCTTCATGTGGCCGAATGTTCTCATTGCCACAGGCCAGGGAGCAAAACCATTAAAGTCAAGATCGCAAATGAGTTAAAAGGCAGTGTGCGCCAGGAATGGATTAAAGGGCGCATTTTGGTTGAAACAGAGGCCTTGGTGAGCAAAAAAAATTTAATGCCCCATTCTTCTCCTCTCGAAAATGGACAATTTGAGACAAAAACTGTTTTTTCTGAATGGCCAGAGCAATTTTTTACCCACAGAGAGAATCTCAAATTTCATAAATTAAATAAACCCAAGCGCGTTGGTGACATTCTCAAATCCGGAGATTTAACCCCCATCCGTTTGGTTTTTCCTGGAAGGTTGGCCAAAATCACTCTTTCTAGTGGCGGCATTAAATTATTGAGTAAGGCCATGCCCATGCAAACAGGAAGATGGGGAGAGAATATTCGCTTGAGGAATATGAGAACCAAAAAAATTATTATGGGCAGAGTTGTGGATTTTGACAAAGTCGTGGTTGAGTTATGAAAAGATTGGGCCATTTTGTTTTCTTGAGTATTGTATTTTTTTCTTCAGTGGGATGCTCCCATTATATTGAGCAACTTCATCGCAATATTGATAGAAGGCTGGATGCTAAAGCAAAAAAAGGAAACAAGAAGGATAAAGAAAAAAATGCTCTTTCCATCTACAAAAAAAATGAGGCCAAAAATCCAAGAATATCTACACTGAGCCATCGCTATGTTTACCCTTCCGTGAAGCGCAATTATGTTCCTGTATCAAAAAAGCGCTACAAGGCCGAGGATTTAAGAGACATTCAAAGTGATGGCAGTTTATGGAAAGACAAAAAAAATAATCAATCCTTTTTCTTTGCAGAAGACAATTTTAAATCCAAAGGGGATATTGTTCTTATAGAAGTTCGTAGGAATTTAAAGAACATTATTACGGCAGAATTGAAAAGGGCCTACCCCAATAGAAATGGGAAAATCTCGCCAACGGGCAAAAATCCGGCATCTCTTCCCAACAATACAGAAGCGCAGGCCAATGCCAACACAACCGCCCAAGATGACGATCAAAATGACAATAAAATTTATGACAGAATTTCTAGCATGGTCATCGAAGAAGTAAGCAGGAACCACCTCTTACTCAAAGGGAGGAAAAGTTTAATTTATCAAAGTCAAAAGCGTTTGGTTGAAATTCAATCCCTCGTGGCCAAAAGGGATATTGATAAAAACAATGCAATAGACTCCGATCGCATTATAGAGTCGAATGTTGTTGTCATAAGGTGACGAATGAATGGAGATTTGTTATGGGTAAAAAACTTTTTCTATCATTTTTGTTAATTTTGTCTGGAGATATTTATTCAGGCATTGGCCGCCTAAAGGATATTATTGATGTAAAAGGTGTGCGAGAAAATCCGATTGTGGGTTATGGCCTGGTGATTGGCCTGAACGGGACAGGAGATGGCGGCGGAGAAGTTGTCACCAATTCGATCAAGACAATGCTCAAAAAATTGGGCCTTGATTCCAAGCAAGAAGTTTCATCCCAAAATATCGCATCGGTAGTGGTCACTGCCAAATTGCCGGCCTTTGCAAGAGTCGGCCAAAAATTAGATGTAGTTGTAAGTTCTATTGGCGATGCTTCTTCTCTGGCCGGGGGGACATTACTCATTACACCTTTAAAGGGAGGAGATGGAGAAGTTTATGCCATTGCCAATGGGATTCTTTCAACTGGAGGTTTGCGCAAAAAAGTACAATATCCCACTATGGCCAGAATTTTGGAAGGTGCCATTGTGGAAAAGGAAATCGAACTCAAATTTGATCAGAAAAAGTCGCTTCAATTGGGAATTAAAAATCCTGATTTTACGACTTCAGCACGCATTGAAAAGGTTATCAATGAGGAATTGGGCGGCCGTTACGCCATTGCCAGGGATGCTACAACTATTGATTTAATTGTTCCCACATATTATCAGAAAAGGGTGGTGCAATTGATGGCAATTATCGAAAATTTTAAAATTAACACCGATCAAAAGGCCAAGATAGTTATTAATGAAAGAACCGGAACAGTGGTGCTGGGGGGAGATATTAGGCTAAGGCCTGTGGCCATTGGCCATGGAGATTTGAGCATTGAAATAAAGCAGGAAGAAGATAGTGAAGAGAGCAAATCGGAAACAGTTTATTTCGTTGATCAGAAAACTACACTGAAAGACTTGGTTAAAAGTTTAAATGCTTTTGGAACATCTCCCGAGGATTTAATGGCCATTTTTCAAGCACTGAAAAGCAATGGAGCACTTGTCGGAGAAATTGAGATCATCTAATTGTGCCAAGATGTTCATTTTTGCCTTCTTTACAGAGTGCGGGATAAAGTCATTATAAAATGTTAAAATATTACTAAGAAGCTGTTTTGAGGGTTTGAATGTGAGCGGAATAAATCAAATTTCGGGAGCACAAGCAGAACGAATTAGGCCCAGTCACGAGGGGAGAGAGTATATACCTGAACCCTATAAGGAAATGGCCCGTGGAATGGAAAAAAAATTTCTCGAACTTATGATTGATCAGATGAGCAAAACGACTCAATTTTCTGAATCCCCCAGCACATCTATGAACTATTATCAAGACTTGTTGACGGGAGAAAGGGCGGACAAGATGGCACGGGGCCATGTAGGCATGGGAATCCAAGATATGATATTAGATCAAATTTATCCCAAAGAGAAACGCAATCATTTGGCCTATCAGGCCTATTTGAAGGCCGTGCAAAATCAATATCCAAAGAATAATCCTTATGCGGAAATAAAATTGTCAAAATGAAGGAAGAATTATGAGCAATATTGAATCTACGCGTTCCAATTTTTTTCCAAAAAGCAAAAATACCCGCACAGTATCGGACAAGAATTATTTAAATGGGCCTTCTGTAAAACAAAAAATTAAACATAATCAAAAAGCGGAAGGCGATGCCAAAATAACATTTTCTGATGCCATCAAAGATTTTAACATCATTAAAAAAGCTGTTGATTCTTCTCCTGTTGTAGATCAATCGGAAAAAATAGAACGCCTGCGTAAGCAGATAGCTTCGGGGAATTATGAAATTGATTACGATGCTTTGGCAGATAAAATTATTTCCCAGGAACTTTGAGTTAAAAAATTTATATGAATACTGAAATTGTTAAATCCGATCAAAGATCAAAGGAAATGCTTTATTGGGAAATTACCGACTTGTGGAAGGATTTTTGTGTAGAACATAACAATCTTTTGAATAAAACCTGGATGGAGTACTCTTTTTTATTGTCGAGCAATATTGAAAAAGTGGAAGAGTGTTTAAAAGAAAAAAACGAAATTTTGCAAACTATTCAAAAATTAGAGAAAGTTCGTCGAGAGATTATGAAAGAAGTCAATAGGATATTTGGCCGAGACAGAATTAACAATGCTAACGACCTTATCGAGGTTATGAATCATTTAAAAATAGAAAAAGAGCAAAAGCACCTTTTTGATTTTAATGAGCTTTTATTGAATTTGATAGACGATATTCAGGCGCAAAATAAAAAAAATCAAATTTTTGTTAATAAAGCACTCCGATCACTACAATCTATTAGAGAGGGAATTTCGGAAATAAAAAATTATCCTGGCTATAATGCGCAAGGTGCTTTTTCCCAAGTCGGCAAGTGAAAATTAATCTTTGAGGAGAAAGAATTGGCGGATATTTTATCTATTGGAAATACTGGCCTAAATGCTTCCAAAAAATCTTTAGAAACAACTGGCCACAATATTGCCAATGTCAATACTGAAGGGTACAGCCGTCAAAGGGTTTTGCAAAAGGCCATTCCACCCTACAGTAATACAGGTGTGACCCAAGGAGTGGGTGTAGAAATTGCCGATGTTAAACGGGCCCATTCTCGTCATCTTGAAAAGAATTTGCTGAGATACACCAGTGAGCACAAATTTTATGAAACGCGCTCTGAAGAAATGTCGCGGGTGGAAAGTATTTTTAATGAAGTCGATGGAGAGGGCCTCAATCAAGTTCTCAATAGGTTTTATAATTCTTTTCGTGAATTGTCCAGTCGTCCGGAAAATGAAACAGTCCGCTCTATTGTCCGCGATAGCGCCTCGATTGTGGTTAAAGATTTTTACAGGATTCAGGATACACTGAATAAACTTTCTACCGATTTAGACAATAGAATTGTCACTCAAATAGGAGACATCAATGCTTCTATGAAAAAAGTGGCCAAATTGAACAAGCAAATAGCTTTTTTGGAAAAAATTGGCGGTGAATCCAGCGATTTACGCGATCAAAGGGATGTGGCGCTCAGAAAAATGAGTCGTTATTTGAGGATTAAAACTTATCAAGACAACCACGGTAATTTTATTGTATCGGCAAAAGGCATAGGTACACTGGTGGCGGGAAAGGAAATTCAAGAATTGGGAACGGGGAGCATTTATAAAGAAGGCAGTTCTGACGGGCGCGATGGCTCCATGGAAATTTTTTTGAAAAACCGTCCTTCTCAAAAGCTAACAAAATTTTTTGAAGGTGGTGAAACTTCTTCTCTCATCAAAGTGAGGAATAGAGATATTAGCATTTTGAGAAGAACGATTGATCAAATTGCTTTTGATTTTGCCAATACAGTCAATGCCATCCATAGAAATGGTTATGTGAACCGTAAGGTTGAAATTGATGGCCAGGGCGGGCCAGTTAATTTTGATGGTAAAGGCCCGGTGACGGGAATCAATTTTTTTGAAGTTGCTGGTACTTCCGAGGGAGCGGCAATGTCTTTGGCATTAAGTCGTGAAGTCAAAAGTGATCTTTCCAATATTGTAACGGCATTGGAGGCCAACAGCCCCGGAGACAATCGGATTGCCATTGGCATTTCAAAACTCCAACACGAAAAATTTATGGAAGGGGGAACGGCGACTATAGAGGAGCATTTTCTCAAATCTATTGGCCGCATTGGCATCGAAGTCGGCAAGGCCAGGTTGGATGCAGAACAGGCCGAGGGGATTTTATCCCAGACCCAAGACCTTAGAGAACGGGTTAGTGGAGTCAATTTGGATGAAGAAACCGCCAATTTGATACGCTTTCAACAGGCCTACCAGGCATCGGCCAAAGTTATGCAGACTGCCGATGACATGTTCCAAACAATTTTGAATCTCAAAAGTTAGAAGGCGGGGATTGTTATGACCAGGGTTTCTGAAAATTCATCACAAGGGATTCTTCGCTATGGCCTCAACAAAAATAAGAGCAAATTAGAAGAATTGCAGCTTCAGGGAACAACTCTCAAAAATATCAATCGTCCCTCGGATGACCCCAGTAGCAATGTTGAACTGCTCACCATAAATTCCAGACTGCATGATAACAGTCAGTATCTCCGCAACATTGAACAGGCCAAACTTCAACTCAACATAACTGAAAAATCCCTGGAGCAACTCACTGATATTATGGTGAAGGCCAAAGAAATTGCCATTGCCCAGGCCTCTGATTTGTACAACGCCGAAACACGCAAAAATGTCGCTTATGAGGTTCAACAGTTGCGCAACCAGGCGTTGGCGATTTCCAATAAACGCCTTGGCCAAAGGTATATTTTTAGTGGCGCTAAATCTTTGGAAAGGCCCTTTCACGATTCTGGAGAGTATCGAGGAGATCGCGGTAAAATGAATTTGGAAGTGTCCAAAGATTTTTTTATTCCCATCAATTTGCATGGCCAAGAGGTTTTTTCTTCCGTTAAAGAACCCGTGCGGGCGCGTGTGCAGGATATGCAATTCAAGGCCCAGGAATCAAAACCGCCCGGGGAAAGTTTGATACCCAGTCTCTCGCGGGATTTGGCCTCGATTCCCGAAGAGGGAAAGGGATTTCAAAACTCCCATGGCCTGTTTTACCAACTCGACCAGCTCATTTCTGCATTAGAGAGCGATAATGCCGATTTGGTTCAATCCCTGCTGGAAAAATTTGACTATTCCGTCGATCGCCTCATTACCTTGAGAACCCAAGTGGGTTCCATTATTAATTCGGTAGAAAACTCGCAACGCATGCTTGAATCGGACAATGTGGATTTAGCGACTCGCAAATCTAACCTTGAAGATGCCGATGTGACCGAATTGGTGTCCGATATTGCTAGGCAGAAACATATTCTTCAGGCCAGTTATCAGGCCGGCCAGGGATTGCTCAACCAATCTCTTCTCAATTTTCTCAAATAATTTTGGTTTTTTGAGAAATTATCTTTACAAAACCGAGCGGGGCCAATTATGATGCATGAGTGTCCTGGTTTGAATAATTCGGGGGAGAGGCAAGAGATGAAAAAAGTTCTTTTTACAAAATGGATCGTTTTGTTGGGCCTGTATTCTGCTTTGGCAGTGGAGATTCCATTTCAGGAGGCCTATCGAATTACAACTATGCACACACCCATGCAGCACATTGCACTCGCCAAGGTGATTGAAGAGGAGGCGCAAACTTTGAGCAATGTCGAAATTATTGCAGTCATGGCCTTTGCTCAAGGGGTTGCCAGTAACGATCGCCTTTACGGGAGATTGTATTTTCGCGCCCAAGTGCGAGGAATAGATATTGAAATGTCTTCCAGTGAAGAGAGTTTTTCTTGTGACATTCTCTTGTTGGTCAGTGGTGAAAGAGTTTTGGTAGGTGATTGTCAATCGGCCGAAGGTTCTGTCCTTTGGTGGCAGAGAGGGGGAGTTTCCTTTTCTTTTGAAGAATTGGGAGTTATTGACTGCAAGAAATCTCCCAGACATGAGGACTGCAATTTTCCCAAGAAACGCATTCTTTGGTAGACTGCGTTTACTTTTTCGTTCTTTTGGGTGCTTTGTTGGCCAAACCTTTTGTCGGTTTGGGCATTTTTCCTTTGCCGGTGAGTGGCGGTTTCGTTTCTTGATATTTGATGGGGTTGATAATTTCGGCGGGAAAACCGGACATATCAACTCCCAGGGCGGCATAAGTGGCGGCAATAATTTGCCCAAAGGCCGCACCGTAAAGTCTGCCGTTATCTTCTAAATTACTGGTGTGGTAGAGAAAGAATTGCAGAGCATAGTTGTTGTATCTTGCTTTGGAGACGGCCTGACTGTCGCTGAGATTATTCAATACGGATATGAGGTCGGTTTCACTTTCGTGATCCTTGTTCATGGCCTCGCCAAAACTTTTGTCATCGACAATTTCTCTTAGATCGTAGGAAGTGTTAGTGACCAGCTTTTGGAACTTGGGAATCATGCCTTTTTGCATGAGAGTGAGGGTGTTTTCAATGCGCAAGAGCCTTTTGCCCCAGGGATCGTTGTGCAAAAAATCCATTGCCCTATCAAGTTCTTTCTTTCTAACTCTATTTTTTTTCATGTTTACCGATTTTGAGATCATGGCCCAAGTATGAAATAAGCCATCTTAACTTAGGGGTGAAAAGAGCGCAAGGCATTTTTTACGCAATGGGGGGTAAAATGGCCATATTGCCCTTCTGTGCGTGTCGTACAATGGGATATGACTCTTTGCGTGTATTGTTGGCATGAGTTTTGCTTAGCGAAATGTTTGTTTTTTCGGTGTTTCATGCAAAAGTAGAGGGCGTACTGTTCCGTTTGAATTTTGAGCACTTTTTGCTGTTCTGGAGATAGAGGGGGGGCATTTTCTAAATTTTGGGCCTTGGGCCTTAGGCCGCTTTGGTAGTACCTGCGCCGGGGCCTTTTGCTGGTATAAGAGGCCCAATTTTTTCGCCTCATTTGGCGATAGCGTTCGAGGGCATCGCGGGAAACTCCAGGGCCGAGAGAATGTCGTTTTAAATTGGCCCTTTTGGCGGCGATTTGGCGTTTGGGTTCGGGGCGGGTACAGCTAGCAAGGCCCAAAAAACACGCTAGGTAAATTCCCCCAAGGGAAAACTTTTTCATCATGGAAACAAATGGGCCACGGATGAGGAATCCCCGCCGTATTTGGTATTTCCCCATGTGGCCACCGAACCGTCATCTTTTAGGCCGGCGAAACCTCCCGATGTGTTGGAGTAGAGGCGAATGATTTTAGCGGGTTGGTTTGAATTGGCGGATGTGATAAACGAAAAGAAAAAAATGCAAAACCAAATCCGTGTTTTCATTGAACGCTCCTTGTTCCCAATTTTTGTGAAAGACTTATTTTATACAGTCATTAGTTTAACACGAATTAAGGCCATGGGAATAAATTGGGGTAGAGATAATTATAATCGACTTAATGTTAAGGATATTCTGAACTTTACTGCCTGAGAACTTCACTCATTTCCAAATGGGTATCTTTTTTTACCGATTGAAGAAAGAGATATAAAACTAAGCTGATCATCATGGCCATGGGAACGGCGATGGCCACAAAACTGTATTTCAGCATATCCGCCAGAGATGAGGCCAATTCGGCCGAACCGGGGTTTCCCTGAATGAGGATGGTGGCCAAAATATAATTGAGGAGGGCACTTATGAAGCAGGAACCTCCCAGAAGTAGGTTGGCCATCCTCAATTGTTTGTCGAGTTTTTCTGAGAGGCCTCTGCGGCCAAGTTCAAATTTAATTTTTTTGAGGTCGAGAATTTGTTTTAAAAGCATGGTGGCCAAAGGCCAACGGGTTTTTTGGGAGACAAAGATGGCCAGGCCCATGATTAAGGGAATGGCCGTCTCCTTGACGATAATCCAAAATTTGTTGAGTTCCAAAAGGCCTATTCCCCCAGTCAGGAGGGTGTTGGCCAGTCCCAGAATGGAAAAAAAATGGACACTTCTTTTGCGTGTCAAGTCGTAGAGGCCGTGCAGAAGAGGGAAAGAGAGTGCCAAAATAAGGCCATAGGTGAAGCCTAAGTATTCCGGTTTTGCCAATTTGGAGAGGATCATAGCGGGGATGACAATATCGAGGAGCAAGTTGAGAAGAGGACTTTCTTTTTTGGGGTGGGAAGCAGTGGTCTTCATGGTTTTCATCTACTCGGCGATATACCAGTTAAAATCAAAGTCGATATTTTTTTCATCGAGCAAAATTTTGTGAATTTTTTTAAACCAGATTTTTTTGTCGGGATCCCATTTGAAACGGCCTTTTGCCACTTTATTTTTGATGATGTTAAATTTCTCAACTTCCTGGCGGTTCCTCCAATTGGGGGCGTTGAAGTCGGCCACCACCTTGACTAAAGGAGATTTGGCCAGGGCCACCATTCTCTCTACATTGTAGTGATAGGCCACTTTAAGCATGGCCAGAGCATCCGTTACTGCACGGTGGGGGAAAGGGTTGATAAATCCGTGGGAATGTTCCAGCATCGCCATGGCGCGGGATTTGATTTTTTTGGGGTATTCAATGTCGGTGGCGCTATCAATCCAAATTTTAGGAGGGAGTTCGACGCAGTGGCGCTTGTACATGGCCTCCAGCATGGGGCGGTCGTATTCGCGAGCATTGTGCGCCATGATAAAATCGGCCTGTTCGATCAGCTGGTTAAGTTGGCGCAAAGCGGAAGCAATGTCTTCTCTGCTGCGGCCATATTGGTTGAGCATTTGATCCGAAATGCCGGTTAATTCCTCAATTTCTTCATTAATACTTGTCCGATCAGGTTCGTTGATAAGTTGATCGAATATTTTAACGGGTTGTCCAAATTTCCAATCCCACAGGACAGCGCCAATTTCGGAAATGCGGTCGATTTTGAAGTTAATGCCGGAATTGGCCAAATCCTGATGAATACCCTCTAAATCGAGTCCCAAAATGAGGGGAAAAAAAGAGTTAGACGATTTTGACACAGTAAATCCTTCGAGAGCATTGCCTTTAAAACGGGCATCATAGGAATTTGTCTTCGCATTGCCAAGTTTAGGTTTTCGCACACCGGAAAATAAGGACACCCGTATAAGAAATCTTAACTTTTCAATGAAAAAATCACGATGCTTTTTATGTTTCGCACAATAGTGTGTGGTCAAAGGCCATAAAGTGAAGGATAAATACCTTTTTGTTTTAAACAGGTATCGCTAAAGGAGGATTCAAATGGAGCAAAATCGGCAAGGTGTAGATTTGCGGAGAATACAGCGGTCTTGGGAAAAATGCCTCGAGGCCTTGGGAATTTCCGAAGCGCAAAGCTTTGAAATAGCGGGAATGTATTCTGCTCCCTCCCTGCTCCATTTGATTCCCAACGAGATATTCAAATTGTTAAAGACCTTTAATCTTTCCCAAGATTTACTCGAACGGGATCAGGTTTGTTTGAATACTTTGGCCAGGCAGTTTCGTGGTGATGTCGCTTTTTCACAGCGGGCGCTTGGCAATCAAGGCTCAAGACCAGAAGTGATTCTCTTTATGGAGGCCTGTCTCACCGATTACCAGTTTGATGAAATCCTGGCCTCATTTCAACTGTCAAGGAAATTGGTTTCACAGTCCAATTCTTATATGAGTGCTGAAATTGTAGACACACTCTCCACGAGGATTTGTAATAATAAGTTCGGCCATCTTTGGATTGAAGAATTGGCGGCCCAAAATTGCCGTAAATTTTTTGGTAAATTCAAAGGCAATGCCAAGTCTTTTTCTAATTTTATGGATTATCAAATTAATGCGGTTGAGAGAAATTTCAGTTATCAGATAGAATCTTCAAATGACCGTAAAATTGTTTTTTCTTGTCAAACTAACGAGAATTCCCGGGATTATTTTGGCAGGAATATAGAAGGCCATGCTTGGTTGGAGAATATTAAATATTTTTGTCAGGCCTATTTTGATCACAGCGCCGAAGTCAATCTTATCTACAGCACTTTGAAGGGGGCCGACCGGAATCTCTTTGAAATTGATTTCTATTGAGAGGTAGGTGCTATTTTTGGAGAAGATGGGCCACTGCTTCCTCTATGTGTGGATGATCAAAGGGAAAGTTCTTTTGCTCCAAGGCCTTTGGCAAAATGGATTGTCCGTCTAAAACCAGGCCGGCCATTTCTCCCATAATCAATCGCAAGGCCAGAGGGGGGACGGGGAGCAGTGTGGGGCGTTTCAGGCCTTTGCCCAGTGCTTGAGTGAACTCCCGGTTGGAGACTGGATGGGGGGAGACGGCATTAAAGGTTCCTCGATAAGACGAATCTTCAACCGCCGTTTCAATAATTTTGGCCAAGTCGTCAAGATGAATCCAACTCATCATCTGCTGGCCATTTCCCACTGGGCCACCTAATCCCAGGCGAAAGGGAAGCAACATTTTGTTCATCGCCCCTCCTTCCGTTCCTAAAACAACTCCTATGCGCAGAACTACTTTCCTTACAGAATCGGAAAGAGCACTTAGGGTTTGTTCCCACGCCGAGCACAGGTCACTGAGAAAATCCTGTCCTTTAGGGGAATTTTCGTCGAGGGAAGTGCTTTGGTTGACTGGGTAAAAACCTATTGCCGAGGCCTGAATAAAAAAACTTGGTTGAAAATTTTTTTGGGTGAGAGCAGAAATGAGCTTTTGTGTACTTTGAATCCGGCTGGCCTTCAATTTATTTTTTTGTGCCAAACTCCAGCGCTTATTGGCGAGATTTTCCCCCATGAGGTTGACTATTCCGTCGAGGGAGTTGGGGAGCTTATCTGCGGGAAATTCTTGTTGGAGAGCGTTCCATTCGATCCATTCAATTTTTGCGGGAAATTTATTTTTTGCGTACTGGATATTGCGGGATGTGAGAGTGAGAGAATGTCCAGAGTTTAGCAGTCGGTTACATAGGCGTGTGCCGATAAATCCTGTTCCGCCAGTTACAAGAATATGCATATTTTTCTCCCGTAAAAGAGTATGGCCCTGTATTAACTAACCGAACAAGACGGCCATCCCATTTTATTTAAAATTTTTAAAAGCATTTTGCTTTATAGAATTTTTGTTAGTATCGTAGACTCATCAATGAAGGTCAAGTTTAGATTTCTTTTCTCTGCATTTGCGTCCTTTCTCTTTTTAGGTGACGGAGTGGCCAATTGTATTGATCTCACCGGACAGTATTTATGTGATAATGGGACGATTGTGGAATGGTCGCAAAGTACGGATAACCAGAAAGTCGTTACCTACCGTATGTCAATCTACAATATTCCCTTTAATTGGGTTGCCGACGCTGAAGTCGATTCTTACGGATGGAGAACTGTGTGTGATGAAAACCGCATGAGGCGTTACCACCTGCGGGCCAACTATGTTATCGATCTGAGTTTTGAACATTCGGGAAGTGTCTTGGCCCAATCAACTCACATTACAGGTGTTGATGTGACCAGTTTTGACCATATAAACAATCTGGCGGAGGAAGATTTTAATACTGCCCAATGGCCGACCAGAGTTATGCATTGTGAAAGATTGGACTGACAAAGTTAAGGCAGTAAAACCGGGCCTTCTTTAATAAGAGTGGGCCTTTTTTAAGAAGAGAATATGCCGCAGAAAAATACAGGGCCTAAAGGGGAGTTAGTGGTGAGGGCCTTGGCCATGCCGGCCGATACTAACCCCAGCGGCGACATTTTTGGCGGATGGTTGTTGAGTCAAATGGACATTTCTGGAGGTATTTTTTCCAAACGCCATGCCGGAGGGAATACCGTCACCGTGGCCCTCGATTCCATGGTTTTTCACCGTCCCGTTTTTGTGGGAGATGTTTTGTGTTGTTATTGCAAATTGGTTAAGGAGGGGAGAACTTCCATAGGAGTCAAAGTTGAGGCCTGGATTGCGCGGGAATGGTCGGCCGAGTTTATTAAAGTTACCGAGGGCCTTTTTACTTATGTTGCCATAGACCGGGATCGCCGGCCGAGGCCATTTAAAAAATCTTAATCCAAGTCGGGCACAGGTGGCAGAAATGGCGATTGTTGAAATTGAAGGACTGTCTAAATATTACCGTGAAGTCTGCGCTTTGGATGGTGTCAATTTGCACATTCGCCAAGGCCAAATTTTCGCTCTTTTAGGCCCCAATGGCGCGGGTAAAACGACACTTTTTCGTGCCGTCCTCAACCTCACCATGAATTATCGGGGGCATATTCGCCTCAACGGTTTGAGCAGCAGGAATGAAAAGGCGCGCATTGGTGTGGCCTATTGTCCTGAAAAATTTTATTTTTTCCCCTACTATAGCGTTGAGGGTACACTGCATTTTTTTGGCAAGATGAAGGGATTGTATGGTAAGGAATTGGATGACAGACTTGAGGAGGCCTTGAATGAATTGGGCATTGCCGATTTGAGGTCGCGCAGAGTGGATGCCCTTTCCAAGGGGCAACTTCAGAGGGTTGGATTGGCCACTTTGTTGATGGGAGATCATCGCCTTTTTTTCCTCGACGAACCCTTTTCGGGAATTGATCCCGTGGGGATTCGGGATTTAAAGAATTTGCTTAAAAAATTGAAGGCCCAGGGGAAAACAGTGATTCTCAACAGTCATATTTTGGCGGAAATAGAATCATTGTGTGACGATATTGCTGTTTTGGATAAAGGCCAATTAAAAGTTAGTGGCCAATTGAAAACATTGGTAGGTAAGGATTCTTTGGAAAATTATTTTTGTAGTTTGGTGGCGGTTGAAGCATGAATTTTTCTCAAACTTTTTTGATCTATAAAAATACTTTGCAAAAAGAAGTGCGTTCAAAAATGCTGATTTTCTTAATGTTCGCAACGATTGGGATTATCCTCTTGTCAAAATTTTTTTTGGACATTATTTTTGAGCATTTTTTTTCTCACTTAGAACCCAAAAATTTTGGCCCTGTGGCGCTGGAAGTTTTTTTGTATGGAAGTCATTTCTGGACATCCTTTTTGGCCATTTTTTTGGGAGTGGGCACTGTTCGTAGCGATTTGGAAGACGGTGTTCTTAGACAACTTTTGAGTTTTCCCGTAAAGCGTTTTGAATACTTGATGGCCCGGATCGCTGGAGTCAGCAGCATTGTTTTAAGTTTTTATTTGTTTTCACTGGCCTTTTTTTTGGTTTTTTTTGCTGGAGAATGGGGCATCCAGATAAGCTGGATGTCTTTTTTTGAGGCCTTTCTCTTCAACATTTGTTTTATGACAGCGGCAGTGGCCCTGGCAGTATTTGTTTCTTTATTGGCCAAAGGCCTGGTGGCATTGGGCCTGAGTTGCTTGTTGGCCCTTTTGATTTTTCTGTACAATAATGTGTTTAAAGAAATTGAAATTGATTTGGCAGAACTTTGGAACTCCGAGGCCTTTTATTCCTTAGCATTTGCCCTGGGCCTGATCTTGCATTTTTGCTTCCCTCGAATTGGAACTCTCGGCCATGTGTCCATTGCCCTTTTCAAAGGCCGTGAAATTTCGCTGAATTGGTGGGGAGAGATTTGCCATTTTGTAGTAAGTTTTGCAGTGTTGGGCCTAGTGACGGCCTGGTTTTTACGCAGAAAAGAAATTTAGAGTGTTTGGGAAACTGGCCCGTTTCAACCTATTGTACTGTCTCTTTGTCATAGCTTGGGGAGCGTGGGTACGCCTCAGTGATTCTGGTGACGGCTGTGGACAGCACTGGCCGTTGTGTGAAGGTGAGGTGATTCCCCGCTTTGCCAGCTTGGAAAAGTGGACGGAATTTTTTCACCGTGCCACCAGTGGCCTTTTTGGCATAACAGTATTGTGGCAGGCCAGTTTGGCCTGGAGAGCGTTTGGCCACAAACACATTGTTTGTGTCAGTTCGTTGTGCGCATTAGTTTTGACTTTTATAGAGGCACTTATCGGCGCGTGGCTGGTCAAAAAAGGTCTGGTCGCCGAAGGCCGTGATCCACTTCGCATCGTCGTTATGCCTCTCCATTTGGCCAACACTTTCTTGCTCTTATCCGCCTTGACCGTGGCGGATTTTTGGCGAGACGGTGAGTTTCAAGGAATCAAAAGGGCCAATAAGTGGTTTAAAAGTTATTCCATTTTGGGAGTTATTTTATTATTGGGGGTGATGGTTTTGGGTGCCATGGCGGCCTTGGCCCACGACTGGTTTCCTTTCCCCAATTTGTATCGAGCACTGGAGGCCGATTTTGGCCTTGGAGGCCATCAACATCACTGGTTGCTTAGGTTGAGGATTTTCCATCCGTTTTTGGCCATTCTTGCCGTTGCGTTTATCTTCACTATGACTTGCCACTGGCGCAGAGTGGGCCTGATTCATGCCGGAGAATCTTGGGCCTTTTTAGTGCTTCTGTCGGGGCAGCTTTTGATGGGGGCCTTGAATTGGGTTTTTATGGCCCCGGCGTGGAGTGCTCTCATTCACCTTGTTTTGGCCGACTTCATTTGGATAGGGTTTATCCGTCAAATTTGTTATGGATACAGGCGTGGAACGGGATAAGTATCATCCGCTCGAAACTGCTATTTCCGAGGTGGCCGCGGGAAAACCAGTTTGTTTTTCGGAGACTTCTTCACTGGGGGAAGTTTTCAAAAAAATGCAGACGGAAGGCCTTGAAGGAGTGATCGTCGAAAGCGAAAGTCGGCCAGTCGGCCTTGTGACCAAAAAATCTTTTTTCCGGCCAGATTTTTTTAAAGACAAAGCGGAGTCCACTTGGACAGAATGGCCTGTCTCACAAGTTATGGACACTCGTTTCCCAAATATTTCTTCAGAGGCAACATTAGGTGAATGTATTAAGGCCATGAATTTTGGAGATACTCAAGTGCTTCCGGTTTGCAATGAAGAGGGAAAAATTCAATCTATTGTCAATGCCTACGACCTTCTGCTGCTCCTGAAAGAAAAGATTTTTGGAAAAGATAGCACTTGCGAAGAGCTTTTTGATCAAAATGTAATCGACAAAAAAAAGCGATGGCAGTTGGCAAATGAGTTTATTCTCTACGCTCCTTTAAAAAATGTGATCTTTGAGGAATGTTTGAGAGTTGATTATAAAACCAATCTTGAGCATGGATTACAACTCATGTGGGAGAATCCACGGAATCATCTTTTGTTGGTGGAATACAATACCCAATTGAGAGGCGTTTTCACCTTAAAAGATTTTTGGGACAAGATTTTGGGCCAAAACAATCCGACCGTATATCTTCTTGGATGTGATCATTGCATGACTCCGTGGACGAAACTCTTTCTCGCCAAAGGCAATGTGGCCCATGCCATTGTTTATATGGCCACGCACCGTTCTCAAAATGTCATTGCCGTTGATGAAGACAATTTCCCTTTGGCATTGGTTGGGCCATTGGATATTTTGAAATTCGTCAATGGCCCTTCCGTTTCCGTTTAAGGCCTGCACTTTAAGAGAGGGGCCGGTTTAAATTCCTTGAGTTTTTCCTTGAGCCAATTGCCGGTCGAGACAATGCGCCCGTCGGGAAATTTGATTTGATAGGCCTTGCCGCTGACGGATGATCGGGAAGCAATTTGGTCAATGAAATCCATCACCGGAAGGGGTTTGCTGGAACTAAAAAACCAAAACCTCTTTTGCGCCTGTTGAAGTTTGTTCTCCAAGTGTCTGCGGGCCACAGGTGGCCCGTATTCTTGACCGTTGCGGATAAAAACGGCCTGTATTTGTTCAATTTCCTGCAAGAGGAACTGAATTTTTTGTTTTTCAAGTTGATCTTGGGAAGGGCGGCAGGCCATGGCCGGAGAAAAATAAAAGAATAGGCAGAAAAGCGGCAGAAAAACTGGTATCATATTTTTTTAACTATAATTAAAGTGTCCGGCAAAGCTAAAATTGGAATCAAACTTATTTTAAATTTGCTGGCCTGGTAGTACAAGAGTGGCACACATGCGGAACTTGGGAGTTTTTTTAGGATTCAGTCTAGCTGGCCTTTCCTCTTGTGCTCCTCTCAGCATTTTTAATTCGGGTACAGTCCATGTCAAGTATATCAAAAGTAAGGCGGAATTTTACGGGGCCAAATACCGGGAAAGGGTAAAATTCCGCGACCCCAGCGCCAGTATTCGCAATGTTCAGCACCCCAAAGTCTTTGGAGATTGGGATTTGAATTTGCGCATTACTCCTTCTATCCATTACGACGACATTACTTACGAATCAGAGGCATCAATAGGTATCAATCGTGCTGGTGGAGGAATTGATCGCTATCCTTTGATCAATATCAAACGCGGAATTTTACTGGGCAATGCCAAGCTCACTGCCCATGTTCCCATAGGTGCTTTTGCTCTATCCCTCGGATTTGGGGGAAGTCTCTACAAAATCAATGGAGGGGACATTGATTCGCTAAAAACCCGTGAAGTGCGCAAAGTTGATTTTACCTATATGGCGTTTTTCAGTGAACGGTTTTTTCTGCTCTTAGGCCCAAGATACTACCTGTCCGGTAACGAGACGCTTTCTTTCGCTTTAAGGTTGGGGTATTTTTGGGGCGATATACGCTAGTTGTAATTATTCACACTTCAGGCCATCTTGCCTTCGCATCCTGCTCCGGCACTGCCCATCGGGGCAGTCGTCGCTCGTCGCCTTCCTGGCGACTCCGTGTGGTTTAGCTTCGCCATCGCTCCTTGCAACATGCAATGAGCATGCCTCAGTCGCTCTGTCTCGCTTCACCCCAATCTGTGGCCTAAATTGTGAATAATTACCTTTTTTTAGTTGGAATGTGAGTGGCCACCGTTAATTTTTCTCCTTGTCTGTTTTGTCAAAGGTTTTAGGCGGGACAAATTTTGAGGGAAACCCGGACATGTCCACCCCGAGGGCCGCGTAGGTGATGGCGATAATTTGTCCGAAGGCCGAGGCGTAATAGGAAGCGCGGGATGCGGGAATCCCGCAGTGGTACAGGGAAAATTTCAAGGCACAGTTGTGAAACTGGACTTTGGCCATGGCCCGTTCCGTTTTATTTTTATGGGATGCCGGTTTGCCCAGGTTGTAGGAAGTGTCGAAGAGCAGTTTTTGGAATTTGGGAAGCAGGCCTGCCTGCATCAGAGTTAGGGTGTGCTCAACTCTCAAAATTGTTTTTCCTTGGGGGTCGTGGTGAAGAAACTCCAGAGCATCTTTTAAACTTTTTTGGTCTACTTTTTCTCGGCCCATATCAAATCTCCTTTGGTGGTGCGTTAGAAAATTGTTTGCAATTTGTTCAAGAAGTTTTGAAAAGCAGGTTTGGCCCAACTTCAGGGTGGGCAACTTATTGGAATTTGAAAGACGGGAGTGGAGCAGAGAGATGAAATGGTGAGGGAGGGGGTACAATAGGGGCCAAATTTCAAGTAAGAAATAAGGCCTTGGATTAATCGGGAGAATTTTGCTAGAGTGATTTCATCCTACCCAGTGAGGTTTTAGTGCAGATCAAAATTTCACCTGAGGCACTTAAAAGTATTCGGAATTTTCAAATGCCCAGCGAACTTCCCTTTGGGCAAGTCCGCTGCCCCGTCATGGCCGAATGTCATTATGGCCAGGGGGAATGGGGCGAACTTCAGATGGTTCCCTACCGCTCTTTTCAGATAGACCCTTGCTCTAAAATTTTGCATTACGCCCAGGGAGTTTTTGAGGGAATGAAAGGTTATCGAGTGGAAGGGCGTGGGCCATATCTCTTTCGCCCTGAGTGCAACCAAAAGCGTTTTAATGCCTCCGCCGAGAGAATGGCCATGCCGGCACTTCCCGAGGAGATTTTTCACTCTGCTGTTGAGGGCCTACTCGCCCACTGTGCTGATTTGGTTCCCAGTGGCCCAGGAGACAGTCTCTACATTCGCCCCTTCATGTTTGCCAGTGATGTCGATTTGGGCATACGCCCCAGTCAGAGTTTTAAGTTTGTGGTGGTGGCGTCTCCCTCCCAGTCTTATTTTACAGGCGGGGCGCTGAAAATTTTGATCGAGAGAAAAGCGGTGCGTGCCTGTCCCGGCGGAGTGGGAAGTGCCAAAACCGGCGGCAATTATGCCGCCAGTCTTCAGTCCATGGTGGATGCTCACCGTCTTGGCCTGGATCAAGTTCTGTGGCTGGACGCTGTCGAAAAAAAGTCTATTGAAGAGATGAGTGGCATGAATTTTTTTGCCATTTACGGAGAGGAAGTAGTGACACCAAAATTGAGTCACACTATTCTTGATGGGATTACAAGGAACTCTCTGATTCAGCTCGCACAGCACCAGGGCCGAAAGGTGCGCCAGGAAGACTTGGGTATTGGCCAGCTTCTCGACGATATAAAAAACGAACATTGCACTGAGGCCTTTGCTTGTGGCACGGCGGTGGTGATTACTCCCGTTGGCGAGTTGAGAGAAAGGGATGGAGAGATCTATCCCCTCAAGTACGCTTCAGGCCCGGTCAGCAATGCATTGAGGGAGCATCTAACGGGTATTCAAGAGGGCCGCTTAGAAGACCCTTTTAGTTGGCGCAAACGAGTTCAGCGGCCCGCTACGCTTTAAAAACGGTAAACTAAATAATAAATAATTACCTCTTTTTTTGTGGACTAACGGCCGTTAAGATGGGGTAGAACCCTAGCGTTTTAGGGGGATGTAGATTGAAAGTTTTTGTCGTTGCCGTCTATTTTGTTCTTTTTTCTCCCCTTGCCCGTGGTGATTGGAGCAAGTACCAGAGTTTGGGCGGGTTGGGAAAGGTTAATTTTTACTACCGGGTTTTTCATCGGGAGGGAGGGACTGACATTCAGTTCAAGGTTAAGAATCGCAATTTTTCCGAGCGAAGAGTCATTTTTGAAGAGAGGACTTATTATTGCCAAGATGGCACTTCTGAACAGAGCGCTCCCGCAACCCAAACGGTTCCCGCTAGGAAAGAGGTGGAACTTTTTCCCGACTATCTGGTGTGTGAAGGGCATGGAGGTTTTTCATCGCTGGGAATTATCTTGCAAGTCCATTCGGATACTCAGCAGCAAGCGAAAAAAGTCAGGATTTTTAATTGACGAGTCTTTTCAGAGTGGCCTTTATTCCTTCTACTATTTTGTTTTTGATAGTGTGATCAAATAGAGTGGAATACTCTATTTCGTTCCAAACTTCATTTTTAAGCTGGCCCAAAATGTCGTCGATGATTTGATTGGCCAAGTTTTCAGTCATTTGGCAGATGCGAGCGGTTTCCAGGAAGTGTTTTCTGTTAATCTTGTGCGCGCGGTAGTGGTTTGAAATTCCCATGGATAAGGCCATTTTATATTTAGCGGCGGCCATTTCTGATGATGAGAGAGTGGGAAAGATGGAGAGGATGTCGTATAAAGGTGCCAATTTGTGTCCTTGTTTTACATATTCGATGGAATAATTTTTAGCGTGCCCGTCGGTAGCACCTAAGACAAAGTAGATGGCCAGGGATTTGAAGAGAGTTTCCAAATCTTCTTGTCTGTTTACACTGGTTTCTAAAACGGATACAAGGCCTTTGATGCTTGGGCCGCCATCGGATTGGTATTTTTGGCCAGAAAAGTATCCTAAGGCCTGGCACATATCTTCTTGGTGTTTGCGGTAGATGATTCCATTTTTTATCAGGCGGTCGAATCTTTCCACCACTAAAACCAGTTCTTCACCAAATTTTTTTATATCTATGTTGGCAACTCTCAGGCCCAATTTTTGGCACAATTTCATGCAAAAATATTCGTTGTGTACGCTGGTTTTCATGTCTCGGCCTTGGTACGAAGATTTGATGGCAGGTTTGATAATGTGGGTGGTGGGAGTGGTGCCGATTGGCCTTTGCCATTTATTATTCCAGAATAAAAGGGCCGTTTTTTCTTGAACTCCGGCCAGGGAAATTCTAAAATCTTCAATTTGGAGTTCCATTCCTAAAGGATGGGATTGCAAGTTTTTGATCATTTGTCCGATTTTGGCATCGGAGAGAACGATTCCTCGCGGGGGATTGGCCTTGATT
The DNA here is from genome assembly GCA_965243145.1 of Bacteriovoracaceae bacterium. Taxonomy (GTDB): domain Bacteria; phylum Bdellovibrionota; class Bacteriovoracia; order Bacteriovoracales; family Bacteriovoracaceae; genus CBDBLK01. The sequence continues at coordinate 1,426,894 of CBDEUB010000002.1, read as the reverse complement.
CGGTCACTTTCTGTGTTTTCGGTAAATCGTAGTGCCCCGATACAGTCGCGGCCAATACTTCTCAGAAGGTCGAAATGATCGGAACTATGGGCGCGCATTTTGGCGGCGATAGCATCTCTTTCTTCTTTCGAGTCGGGCAAAAGATTTTCAAAATAGGCCCTAGAGTGGTTGCCTTTATAGGGGGCCGTGGAGAGGGGCAGGGTTTGGGAGATGGGGAAACCGTATTTTACCCAAAGGTTGCTGTAAGTAAAAAGAGTTTCTCCACTGAGAGTTTTTTTATATTCTCCAACCAAGTGGCCTTGTAGAAAAACTTTTAGCTGAACCGTTTGAGATTTTTTGCCCATTTTAATTCTTTAATCCCAAACCAAGTCAATCTTGTGTTCGGGTTCTTTTCCGTCGTTGATTGAGAGGTGAAGGCCCAGGGCCGCGGCAATGACTAACAAAGTATCGAGTCTAGGTGATGCGGCGTGGTTTTCGATCATCGCCACTTTTTTTTGACTCATTCCAACTTTATCGCCCAATTGGGCCTGGGTGAGGCCCTGATCCCGACGGGCCTGCCTAAGCACTGAGATAAATTGTTTGACGGTCTTGATGTAGGGCATAGATTTTTCCAATTTATCCCAAAATTAGTATAAATTTAATTTATACTAAAAAAAGTATATTTTTAATTTATACTAAAAACGGAATAAAATCAATTTTATAAATCCGGCAAAATTTGAAAGCAAAGCATGGCGAGGACGGTGGGGACGAGAGCACCCAGCAAAAGGCCCAAGGGATTGATCCCGCTGGCCCCAAAACTTGATTTCAAAATGCCAAATCCGGCGGGGTTGGGGGCATTGGCGATGACGGTGAGGCCTCCGCCGGCGACCGCTCCGGCCACCAGATTGTATTTGGCCGAGTCGCTCAACTCCACTAGAGAACCCAAATAGGTTAGGGCGGCGTTGTCAGTGAAGGCAGTCAATCCGGCGGTTCCCACAAATAGGGCCAAATCACTCATGGAGGCCAGGAGTGGCCTCAACCACCACCCTTGCATACCACCCAGGACGATCAATCCGGCCAGGAAGAATCCCACCAAAAGGGCCTCCTTGAGTTTAATGGTATCCTGGTATTCTTCGGTGATGGTGACGAATCCTAAGAAAAAGAGCAGAAGGCCCAGGAAAAAAATGGAGTGGTGGGAACTGTAGACCACCAGGGCGAGAAAAAGGACATGGATGGAGGTGAGCCACCATGTCGGTTGCATGGGGGAAGAGGCCTGGCCTTCGTCCACTTTAAGTGGGCCACTCAGTTCTTTCCTAAAGGCCAGACAGGTGATCAGAGTGGAGAGAATGACGGCGAAGACAGCTTTGTGGCCGAAGTGGCCCATCATAAAGGCGGTGTCCCAATGCCATTTGGCCGCCACCATCAGAACCGGAGGGGCGGCAAAGTGGGTTAAAGTTCCCCCTATGGAAATGTTGACGAATAGGAGTCCCAAGGTGGCGTACATAAATGTTTGACTCATTTTTTGAGAATAAAAATAATTCAGTAAAATGAGGGCGGTGACAGTCATGGCGGCGGGTTCAGTGATAAAGGAGCCGAGCAGGGGGCCAAACACCAGGACGGTAAAGTAAAAGGCCATTTTTGGGGGCAAGGGGGGCCATTTGGCCAAAAAGGTGATGATTTTTTCCGCCAATAAAATGATCGGCCGTGTGGCCGCCACAGTCATAATGGTGAAAACAAAGGCCGGTTCGGTAAAATTGAGACTTTCCAGGTAGTATATGGCCCCGCCGGTGATTCGATGCCCTTCGCCATGAAGGGCAAAACCTTCTATGAAGGTGTAAATGCCCACAAAGATGGCGGCCCAAAGGCCAAAGACAATTTCGACTTCTCCCAGCAGGTGAAAGAGATTTGCCCTGATGGAACCTTTGGGGTAGCGGCCGCTCCATTTTTCAAAGAGGGAAGAGAGAAAAGTGTGGAGAACCGCCAGTGCAAAGCACAAGGTTCCTATCCATTCTAAGGCCGTTGGTTGTACATCCATGAAAACCCTCGCCGTTAAAAAATGATAATGCTATCCGTCGCTTCCTATTGAGGCCACCGGGCAGGCCTCCAGTTGCTCTTGGCACAGTTCAATTTCTTCGGGGGTGGAAGGCTGTTTGTGAACGAAGGCGTTGCCGTCTTCGTCTTCGGCAAAGAAATCCGGGGCCCCCGTGTAGCAAACATTGCAGGCGATACAGCCTTCGCCGTTTTCATCGTCGGGGTCTGTGCAATACCAGGCACCGGCAATATTTTTTTTGTGTTTCTGACTGGAATTGGCCATGGCAAATTGTCTCCTCGTGCTTTAGTTCAGGATAACCTCAAGTGTCTTAACTTCCAAGCAGTTTGATTATCTGGCCAAAATAGGCAGATCACGATAGCGTCTCCAATGGAAATTGTTAAGATCAAAAGCGTTAGGTTAAGGGCCTTTAACTATGCCGGTAACTGAGGCGCTCGAAAGAGCTAAAGACTGGGCCAAAAACCCGCACATTGATGAAGCATCCAGGGCCGAAATTCAGGCCCTAATTGACCAAAAAAATTGGGCGGAAATTGAAGAGCGCTTCTACCGCGACCTGGAATTTGGCACAGGTGGCCTTCGCGCCCCTTTGGGCCAGGGAAGTTATCGCCTCAATAAGTACAATATTTGCCGGGCCAGTTGGGCCGTGGCGCAGGCCGTTTTTGAGGATGGGAAGAAGTCTCCTAAGGTGGCGATTTCCTACGATTGCCGCCACAACTCTTGGGAATTTGCCCGTGAGACGGCGGGTGTTTTTGCCGCCCATGGGGTGACAGCACTGGTTTACCGCCGTTTAAATCCCGTATCCCTTTGCTCTTTTGCCATTCGCCACCACCAGTGTTCGGCGGGAGTGATGATTACCGCAAGCCACAATCCACCCGAGTACAACGGTTTCAAGGTTTTTTGGGCCGATGGGGCGCAAGTGACGCCACCTGTTGACGGGCGCATTATCGAACAGTTTAGACAGAACACCGATTTGGGGAGCATCCGTTCTTTGGATTTTGAGGAGGGATTGGACAGTGGCCTCATCCAGTGGATTGGAGAGGAAACTGAAAATGCCTATTTTGCGGCCATCAAGTCCCAGTCTCTCAACTTAGGTTTATGTGGGGCCAAGGGGGGGCAACTGCATGTCGTCTACACTCCTTTGCACGGAACCGGAAAAGTTCCCTGCCTGCGCGCGCTCTCCGATTTGGGATTGAGTCGAGTTGACTTGGTGGCGGCCCAGGCCGAACCGGACGGGAATTTCCCGACGGTGGATTCCCCCAACCCGGAAAATCCCGGCGCTTTAAAAATGGCGGTGGATCAAATGCAGGATGTGGGGGCCGACTTGGTTTTGGGCACTGACCCCGACACCGATCGCGTGGGCCTCGCCTTGCCTTTTGAAGGGGAAGTTTGCTATCTCAACGGCAACCAAATTGGCCTGCTCCTCTTGCACTACCTTTGTCATCATTTGAGCGATCAGGGGCGCATGCCCAAACGGCCCTATTTGATCAAGACCATTGTGACGACTCCCCTGTTGGAAAAGGTGGCAGCGGCCTATGGTGTGGAATGTGAAAATACACTGACCGGCTTCAAGTGGATTTGCAAGCGGTTGGAAACTCTCGAAAGGCAGGCCCCCGAGCGCCATTTTATTTTTGGAGCGGAAGAATCTTTTGGCTACCTCAATCACGCTTTTGCCCGCGATAAGGACGGAGTGGCCTCGGTGGCCCTCATCGCCGAGATGGCCCTGTGGCACAAAACCTGCGGCATGAATTTGGTCGAAGCGCTGGATTCATTGTACCGGCGATTTGGTTTTTCCTTTGAGAAATTGTTGTGCCTGGATTTTCAAGGCGCGGAAGGTGCTCGCAAAATGGCCCATTTGATGGAGGTTTTCCGGGAGTTTCAAGGGCCAGATTTGCTGGGCCTTCCCTTGCAAAAAATTGAGGATTACAGGTCAGGGAGAGTGCTCGATGTAGTTTCAGGGACGGAGGGAGAGTTAGAATTTCCCTCCAGCAATGTCCTGGGTTTTTATTTTCAAAACGGCGACCGCCTTTTTCTTAGGCCCTCGGGAACCGAGCCTAAGATCAAGTTTTATATTATGATTCACCAGGCGGAGGGGAGTCTGGCGGAGAAAAAAGCGAGAGCGCAAGCGCGCTCTCTCGAATTTGTTGATTTTATTAAAAGAACGGGCGGGGTTATTTGAGTTCTTCTTGAGGGTAAATGTCGGAGGAAAGGCCCAACTCTTCACCTTTGATATAAAGTCGTTTTATGGAAAAATTCTCATTGTGACATTTTTTCACATCAACAGAAATTATATTTGCAGAGAAAAATAAGTTACAGGTGAAAGTCTGTATATCCAAATTTTCTCGTCCCACAATGTGGCCTTCAAAGGTGAGTTTGGCCCTAATATAGAGGAAAGGGCCGTCAAACAAGGTCATAAACCATGCGATGGGGTTTAATTCGTTCGCAACTAACTGCTCTAGTGTGCGCCTAATTGAGAGAATTTTTATATCCTCTATATCTTCCCATCTCTCATCAAGGGCCTCAGCGAAGGTTCTATAACTCAATTGAGGTGGGTGGTAAGCACCGCTTAGCTCGAAGTATTCGGATTCTTCTTGATCGGCCCCAAACACTAGAGCGGGCAGCAAGGCCATCAACAAAAAGGCCGGGAACAGTCGTTTTATCTCTTTCATATCGTCTCCTTTTGATCTACGGGCCAGTTATCCAAAATTGATTCCTTGAAAGGTGTTTAAGGCCATATTTTGGATAATGCAAGGTTTTTTAGGATCGGGCCATATTTACATAAATATGCGTCGCATTATTTTCTTTATGGTATAAATTGGTGTTACAAGGCCCCTAATAAGGAGAAGTTTTTATGGGCCAAGCATCTTCCGATTTGGCCATTGCCCTGGTGAGTGGCGGGATGGATTCCCTAGTGTCGTTGGCCATGGCGGTGGGAGAGCACGGGCGGGTGGCCAGTTTGCATCTCAACTATGGCCAGAGGACGCAGGACAAGGAACTGGAGTGCTTTGCCCGCATGAGTGATCACTACGCTATTCCCCGGGAGTTGCGCAAAGTGGTGGACATGGGATTTCTCAAAGCGATCGGTGGAAGTTCCCTCACTGACCAAGAGATGCCGGTTCGCTCCCATGCGGGAGAAGAAGAACTTTGCGGGAGCGGCGAAATTCCCAATAGCTATGTTCCCTTTCGCAATACCCTCATCTTGGCCTTGGCGGTTTCCTGGGCCGAGGTTATCGGGGCCAAAAAAATTTATATCGGCGCGGTCGAAGAAGACAGTTCGGGCTATCCCGATTGCAGGGCCAGTTATTACCGGGCGTTCAATGCCCTCATTCGGGAGGGCACTAAGGCCCAAGATATTGAAGTCGTGGCCCCGGTGATTGCCATGGATAAAAAACAAATTGTGGAAAAAGCGATGGAGTTAAAGGCCCCCATCGAATACTCCTGGAGTTGTTACCAGAGAAGCGACCGCGCTTGCGGGGTTTGCGATTCTTGCGTTCTCCGGTTGCGCGGGTTTCGCCGGGCATGCGTAAAAGACCCCATTCCCTACGCAGACAAAAAGTGAAAGAGTTGCTCCAGGGTTTTGAGGCCGTGCTTTTCCAGTTGGGCATCAATGCCCCGTTGAATATCTTTTAAAAGTTTTGGCCCCTGGTAGATAAAAGAAGTGTAGATTTGCACTACCCTTCCTCCATGTGTCCAAAACTGATAGAGGTCTTCAAAGGATTCAATGCCCCCCACTCCGATGACATCGAGCGGGGAATCGGGGCGGACGCGCGCCAGAATTTCACGGCGCATTCGCTGGGCGCGCTGTTTGAGTTTGCGTCCGGAAACGCCGCCTTTTCCCAGTTCGGGCATCATTGTGGTGTTGGTGGCAATAATGCCCGCCAGGTTGAAATCAAAAGCGCATTGAACGATGGAGTCCAGTTCTTTAACTTCCAGGTCGGGATCAATTTTTAAAAACAGGGGACGCGGATTTTTTTGGCGTTCCTCTTTTAAGGACTGGGCCAGAGAGGTGAGGTATTCCCTTTTTTGCAGTTGGCGCAGCCCCGGCGTGTTGGGAGAGGAAATGTTGATCACCAGATAATCGGCCAGAGGAGCGAAAGTTTGGTAGAGAAGGCGGTAATCTTCTTCCGCCCGTTCCAGAGGGGTATCCTTGTTTTTGCCCAGGTTCACGCCCAAAATTTTGCCATGCCGGCGGGCGCGTTGGAGGTTGTTGCGCACTTGATTCATGCCCAAATTATTAAAACCCAGATGGTTGCGCAAACTGTGTTCGCGGGGGAAGCGGAAGATGCGCGGGCGGGGATTGCCTTCCTGTGGCCTCGGTGTGACGGTTCCCACTTCGATAGCACCTAAGAAAAGAGAACTAAAAAAATCTACCGCGACGGCGTTTTTGTCCAATCCGGCCGCCAGGCCAACGGGAAAGGGCCAATTTAATCCACATTTGAGGGGCGTTTGGTAGCATTGGCCTATTTCTTGCTGGCCAAACAGAAGCACCAAGGGAGCGGGAAACTGCGACGCCAGTTTGAGAGTGAGGTGGTGGGCCATTTCGGGTTCAAACCGGAAGGCCAAAAATTTAAATAAATCGTATGGATTCATGCCGTTTGAGTGTCAAGGATTGCGTTGTCAGTAGAGTTGGACAAAATCGCCTTCTAAAATGGAGCCGCCCGAGTGGAGAATGGCGATGGCACCGTCGGGGCCAAAGTAATCGATAACTTCAACCGTGCCTTTGACTTCCCCTTTGGACATTCCGATCATGGCCCCGGTTTCGGGGTCAAAGATTTCTTGCCCTTCGGTGATGACTTTGAGAATGTCGCTAATTTGCAGGCCACTGGCGCGGCCGGCGTTGATATAAATTTTTTGGCCGATGATTTTGGCGATTCTACCCGTCCAGTCGTGTTTGCCAGCAATCTCCAAAATTTGCGGAATGCTTTTTCTGACGGTCACTCTGATGGTGTAGCGCAAGAGTTCGCGTCTGTAGGTAAGGCGGGTTTCGCGGTTTTGGTTGAACAGGCGCAGGGCCGAATCGTTGGCGTGGCCATGGGTGGTTTGGTTAAAAATTTCCTTGTTGCTGTTGACATCAAAAATGCGGATTTCAACCTTGGATTCGCTGTACGATTTGGTTTTGCGGACGATACCTATTTCATCCGTCATTTCCCGAACGCGGGCCTCTAAAATCCTCCCGAAGACGACAAAATTGATTCCGGCGGCCTTGGCCTGGCGGGAGAGTTGACTCAAATGTGTGCCCCCGGCAGCATAAATTCTTTTGGAATTTCCAAAAATTTTTTCGGAAATGGAATCGACCATAAATTGGCCACTACCATCCAATTCTCGGCGCAATTCTTCTGTGGCCACAATGCCCAAGTCGTCTCTTCCGTGGGGGGATTCATTGAAGAAAGTGAGTAGAACCAGCTTTTTTTTCATTCCATCGAAGTGGGGCCTGGTGACTTCTTCGCGCAGGGGAGGCGGTTCTTGAAGACTGGGGTAGCGCCCCCCTCTTTGGAGGAGCAGTCCAGAGCAACCTGTTGCCAAAGCGAGGGCCAAAAATTTTATTTGATTAAAAACTTCTTTCACTGTTTTTATCCATCACGGTTGAGAGAGGTTTTGTTGGAATTTGCCGGTTCTGCCGCTACCGTCTCAAGTGCTATTTTAAAGGGGTTTTGAGGGTTGTGGATTTTGACCAAAAGGTGGCGTGAAATGTGACGGTTATTAAGCGAGGATAAGAGACTTTTAACTTTTTGAGGATCGCCTGAATATTCGAGCAATATATTGGCCCCTATTTTTGAATAATTTTGCAGTTGTGGCGAAACTTGATGGGCAATACCCCTTTCTCCGAGTACCCTCATCAGAGTTAAGACATCCCTAATGTTACGGTACGGGGAGACGCTCAATAGGATTTTAGATTTTCGGGACGGCAGGGCCTTTAAGGCGGGGGGAAGTTTTTTTAAAATGTTGAGCGGGATGCCGGAGATAAGTCCACTCAGTTGGCCTCTGAGATTGTCGGCCGAGGCGGTATGATAAGTTTTCTTTACGGGAGAAAAATCTTGGTGGAGAATAATCTTTTGGTTGCTCAAATTGATCAGGGCAAAATCACCTCGAATTTTATATTCGCGCTTTTGAAAAAGGGCCTCTTCTTTTGTCCGTTCAACAGTGAAGTGAAATTTGGCCCACAAGCTAGCGGTATATTGGGGGTCGAGCGTTTCCGAGGAGGCCTGGATATAGCGCTCCAGTGTTGAATGGGTATCTTTGTCGGCCATGATGACATTTTGAATTTGCAATTTTTGTGATTTGGTACTTTCGAGAATGTTTTTTTTCCAGCGTTCCAGAATTGCGGTAGTAAAAGTTGGTTCGAGGGCATCACCCATATCGTTCCAACTCATGTTTTCTATCTTAAAATTGACGGTAAGGTAAAGGGTGTTGATATTGGATTCTTTCGCCTCTGCGGTAAAGTTGAGGTAAATTTGGTGCAAGATATTTCGGTTGACTTTTGCTTGAATTGAAATGCTGCGGGTATGGGGCAAGGTTGGGGAGCGCGAAAGTTTTTTAATGGAATATTGGCCAATGGCACGGCCGATATTTCCATAATTTCTTTTGAGGTTTCTGTGTTTTAGGCGGAGGACTTGTTCATACTTTTTGCGTTTTGAAGCGGAGATTTTTTGTCCTGGTTGGATTCCATACTGCTCTTTGAGTTTTTTTCTAGTCGGTTCAAAAAATTGATCAAATTTTTGATTGTAGTGCTGCCAAAAGGATGTGGATTCTAGGCCCAATTTGTTCATTTCCTTGGTGAGAACATCTCTAAACGCCGAGGCCAAAAGCTGTTCTCTGATAAAACTTAGCTGATCTCCTTCTCCAGGAGTAAAACGCCCTTCACCGATGACGGAGTTAGAATTGCCTATTTGGGCAGGTGTGTGAGTTATGAGGAAGAACCCAGTGGACAACACTAATAAAATTTTATCCCAATGGCCTCTTCGCATACTATGCGCCTTGGATTTTGTTGTTGACAATAAATTCAACGGAGTTACGGTTGAAGAGTTGGTTGATTTGTGCCGCCATTTGGGGGTTTGGGCCAACTAAAAAATCATTGCCCAGTTGCATTTTGACTTTGCCTTTTTGAGATTCAAAAACGAGTTGGGTGGGGATGCTACCTCGGTAGCTGAGAATAATTTGTTTAAAGCGATCTAGAGTATGGGGTGCCAATTCGTCGGTGTTGACCTTGACCTGAACGCCAACCACTTTTTCTTCGGTTTCTCCTTTGAGAAGTTGAATTTTTTGGGGGAAAAATTTGCGCGGAGATTCCGCAAGATTAATGTGGCCCGAGAGTATGACAGGCCCTTCGACTTCGAGAATAGTTTCATACTGGGCAAAAGTTTTGGGAAAAATAATGCAATCTATTTTTCCGCTCAAGTCTTCGAGAGTGGCAAAGCACATGCGATCACCTTTTTTGGTGAGGATGTTTTTGCGCGAGGAAAACATGCCCGCCAAGGTCATGTCCCGTTTGCCGGTTCCGGGGAGATCATGGATTTTGGAGATCTCCATCGAACTCATTTTGGCCATAATGTCACGGACATGATCGAGGGGGTGTCCTGAAACATAAATGCCCATGAGTTGGTGTTCATGGGTCAATTTTTCACGGTCGTCAAAATCCTTCTGGTGGGTAATGTTGAGGCGGCCTTTGACCAGTTCGTGGTCGCTTTCTTCACTGGCAAACAAACTCACTTGCCCGAGATGTTTTTCTTCCTGGCGCTTGCCTCCGTGAATGTGGATAATGTCGAGATTTTCCAACATGGTTCTACGGTTGAGACTTTCGCAGGAATCAAAAGCACCGACTTTGACCAGAGATTCAATCATTTTTTTATTACATAACTTTAAATCCACCCTCTCGCAAAAATCAATAATGCCCTTAAAGGGGCCATTGGCCTTGCGCTCTTCGACGACCGATTCAGTAGCGCCGGTTCCCACATTTTTCACCGCTCCCATGCCAAAGCGAATGTGGCCATCGACGACATTAAAATGCCATTCCGATTGGTTGATGTCGGGAGGCAGGACTTTAATGCTGTAATTGTGGGCATCGTTAATGTAGAGAGTGACTTTATCGGTATTGGAAAGTTCGGTGGAGAGTAGTGCGGCGAAGAAGGGGGCGGTGTAATAGCATTTGAGGTATGCCGTTTGATAGGCAATCACGGCATAGGCGACGGCGTGGGATTTGTTAAACCCGTACTCCGCAAAGTTGGCCATGAGTTGGTAGAGTTCAGTTGACTTATTCCGGTCAAACCCCTTTTCAATGGCCCCTTTGAGAAAGACCTCGCGGTGTTCCTCAATGAGATCGGCCTTCTTTTTGCCCATGGCCTTGCGGAGAATATCCGCTTGTCCCAGAGAGTAACCGGCCACAATTTGGGCAATTTTCATAACCTGTTCTTGGTAGACGATCACCCCGTAAGTATCGCGCAAAACTTCTTCCAGTTGAGGGAAGGGAAAAGTCATTTTCTTGTGGCCGTGTTTGATGGCGATAAAATCGTCCACCATGCCCGAGTTGAGTGGCCCCGGCCGGTACAAGGCATTGATGGCGGTGACATCTTCCAAATTGTCTGGCCCCAGGTTTTTACACAATTCCATCATGCCCGAAGATTCAAGTTGGAAGATTCCCAAAGTTTCCCCGCGAGAGATCAGTTCGTAAACTTGGCGATCTTTAATGTCAATTTTTTCAACATCAAATTGGGGGTCTAAATTGCTTCGGATGATCTTTTGTGCCTGTTCGATGACGGTCAAAGTTTTAAGGCCTAAAAAGTCGAATTTGACCAGTCCCACTTGTTCTGCAAAGTCTTTGTCGAATTGGATGACCTTTTCACCCTTGGCACCTTTAAAGAGGGGGCAGTATTCGACCAGTGGCCGGTTGGTGATCACTACTCCGGCGGCGTGGATGCCGGCGTGGCGGTAGAGTCCCTCCAAGCGGGTGGCGATTTCAAAGACGCGTTTGATGCGCAGGTCGCTGTCGATCAACTGGCGCAGTCGGGGTTCTCCGTCGAACGCTTTTTTGAGAGTTATTTTGAGTTCGTCGGGGATCAGCTTAGACATGGTGTCGGCCTCGGCAAAGGAGAGGCCAAAAACGCGGGCCACATCCTTAATGGCGGCCTTGGGTTGCAATTTTCCAAATGTGATGATCTGCCCCACTTTTTCTTCGCCGTACTTTTGGGTGACATAATCGATCACTTGAGCGCGGCCATTTTGGCAAAAGTCGATATCAAAGTCGGGCATGGATATGCGCTCGGGATTGATAAAGCGTTCAAAGAGCAAATTAAAGGGCAGGGGATTGATATTGGTGATTCTCAGAGCGTAGGCCACCAGTGAGCCGACTCCGGAACCGCGCCCAGGGCCTACCGGGATACCTTGTTTTAAAGACCAATTGACAAAATCGGCAACGATGAGGAAATAGCCGGCAAAACCCATTTGGCAGATGGAATTGATTTCGTATTCGAGCCTTTCACAATACTGCGCTTTGAGTTTGGTTTCCCAATCCTGGTCGTTGATCAAATGGGCGAAATGGGGGCCTTCAAAGCGTTCGGCCAATCCCTCCCGCGCTTTTCTGGCGAAGAATTGATCCGTGCTTTCCTCCGTTTCAATGGGAAAATCAGGGAGGTGGTAGATTTGGTGTCCCTTTTCATCGAGCCAGTTCAACTGGACGGAACATTTGTCGGCAATGGCCAGAGTGTTGTCGCAGGCCTCGGGAATGTAGTCGAAGGCCTGGCGCATTTCTTGAGGGGATTTAAAATAAAACTCTTGGGAACTCATGCGCATGCGGTTTTCGTCGTTATAAGTCTTGCCGGTTTGCACGCACAGGAGAACTTCTTGGGCCTGGGCATCTTGAGGCACCATATAGTGGCAATCGTTGGTGGCCACCAATTGCACATTGTTTTCGCGGGCGTAGGCGATGACTTTTTGATTGACCGCCGCCTGTTCAGGGATTCCATTCTCTTGAATTTCGAGGTAGAAGTCGTCGCCAAACACTCCGTGCAATTTGGTGATGGCCTTGGCGGCGCGGTCGTCCCGGTTGATGAAAAAATTATAACCGACTTCGCCCTTGAGGCAGGCAGTGGTACAGACTAGGCCCTCGCCGTATTGTTTGAGCAGTTCGAGATCGGCCCGGGGTTTGTAATAAAAACCTTCCATGTAGGCCTGGCTCAGGAGTTTGCACAAATTTTGATAACCCGTATTGTTTTTGCACAAGAGGATGAGGTGGTGTATTTGCCGGCCAGATTCTTCGGCATCCTGGGAGGAAATCGATTGGCGGCGCTTGGCGGCCTTGCGGTCAAAGCGCGACCCGGGGGTGAAATAAATTTCCGAACCCAGGATCGGTTTGATGCCCGCATTGCGGCAGCGGGTGTAAAAATCGATCGCTCCGAACATATTGCCGTGGTCGGTCTGGGCAATGGCGGGAACTTTGAGTTCCTTGGCGCGTTCAATGAGGTCGGCCAGGCGGATGGCCCCATCGAGCAGGGAGTACTGGGTGTGCAGATGGAGGTGGACGAAGCTGTCGGGGTGGGTTTTGAGAAGAGAAGTTTTTGGTTCCATAATTTTAGGGCATCTTGGCCTCGACGAAAATTCCCTTTTTTTAAGCAAAGCACGAGGGGTTTAAGTCGTCAAAGTTAATGTTGGGTAGTATTGTCGGATATTTTGCTGTGCGTTTGGGTTCAAAAAGATTTTTTGCTATGCATGATTGAATTATTTTTAAAATGCAATGCATTAAGGGATGGCCAAAGGCCAGATAAAGGTGGTAAGAAAGGGGACGCCAAAAAAATCTACCCAAAGGGATAGACAAAGCACACAACTTGCTGCATATAGGGACGATTCGCTGGAATGTAGAAATGTAAATGGCCAGTGATAACCTTCTTGTCACTGTTTGGCGTGCTTCTGAAGATAGGGGAGTTAGCGTGTCCGCTCTAAAGGTTAAAGATAGCAAGAAATGGATTCGCTCTTTTGTCGCCATGGTCGCCGCCGTCTGCGGTTATCTCGTGATTCAGTTTATGGGGCAGGCCGGAGAGTGGTTCGACCTGGAGGCGAAAATTCCCAACTATGTCTTCGTTTCCCAGGGGTTGGGTATCGTCGCTGGCCTGGGGATTTTTTTGGGAATTATCGGCCACAAAGTGGCGTCGAAGCACATGCAGGAAGTTTACGAGGAGTTAGTGCGAGTGATTTGGCCAGAAAATGATTCGGTATTGAAATCTACGGTGGGCATTACTATAGGCCTGGCCATCATCGGGGGCATTTTTGTGGCGGTCGATTTTAGCTTTAGCAAACTTCTTGAATTGGTTTACTAAAGAGAGAGCGTAATGGGAGAAGAGGACAATATGGCCACTGACATTGTGGCGTTGGCCGCCAACGGAGAAGAAACAGGCCTGGAGGAGACGGACGGCGAAGATCAGGCGGCAGTCGGGGATCCGGCCTTGGCCAGCGGAGAAGGCCCAGAGTTTAAGTGGTATATTGCCAAAACCATGACTGGCCAAGAAAACAAGGTTTCCCGCTCCTTGCGCGAAAAAATTATTCAACTCGAAAAGGCCACATTATTTTCCCGCATTTTGGTGCCCGAAGAGACGGTTGTTTCCAACGCGGGAGGGAAAAAGAGGAATATTAGAAAAAAATTTTTTCCGGGCTATATCCTCATCAAAATGGTGATGAACGACGATACTTGGCATTTGGTCAACAGCGTGGGAAAAATCGCTGGATTCGTTGGTGGGACACCCACTAGGCCTCAACCCATTTCCGAAGAAGAGGCGGCCTACATGACGAATCAGCTCGGTGAAGGCGCTGTGCGTTCACGCACTTCGGCCCATTTCTCCGAAGGAGAACAGGTCAAGGTGGTCGAAGGGCCTTTTGCCTCTTTTGTGGGAACTGTGGAGGCGGTCAATGAAAAGGGTAGACTCAAGGTCAATGTTTTGATATTTGGACGACCGACCCCGGTGGAATTGGATTTTGCCCAGGTGGAGAAGGTTTCATGAAGTGTGAGTTTGACGCGTTTTGCATAAATAGTGAGAGGAGCTAAGTATGGCGAAAAAAGTTTCGGGCCTTATTAAATTGCAGATAGATGCCGGCAAGGCCAACCCATCCCCTCCCATCGGCCCGGCCCTCGGCCAAAAGGGAGTCAATATCATGGAGTTTTGCAAGGCCTTCAATGCTAAAACTCAGAAGCAGGCCGGGCAAAAACTCCCCACCATTATCACGGTTTACAACGACCGGTCTTTTACTTTCGTGACTAAAACGCCTCCCGCAAGCTGGTTTTTGAAGACCAAACTCAAGCTCGAATCGGGTTCAAAGCGGCCGGGGCACGAAGTCGCCGGGACGGTTGCGGAAAATGTCGTTCGGGAAATTGCCGAGGCCAAAAGGCCCGATTTGACGGCGGGGGACGAGGCGGCCGGAATGAGGACGATCGAGGGGTCGGTTCGTTCTATGGGCCTTAAATTGGATTATAAATGATGCGAGGGAAGAGAGGGCAGAGGTGAAAAAAAAGTCGAAGAAAATGCTAGAGGCCGTGGGCAAAATTGATCGGGAAAAAATTTATTCCGTCGATGAAGCACTCGCCTTGGCCCAAGAGGCCTCCTTCGTTCAATTTGACGAATCCGTCGATTTGGCCTTTCGCCTTGGTGTCGATCCGCGTAAGGCCGAACAAATGATCCGCGGTTCCTTGGCCATGCCGGCCGGAATTGGCAAACAGGTGCGCATTTGTGTTATCACCTCGGGCGAAAAGGTTAAACAGGCCGAAGAGGCGGGGGCGGATTTTGTTGGCTCTGACGATATCGTGGCCAAAATTGCGGGGGGATGGCTGGACTTTGATTGTGTTATCGCCTCTCCTGAAATGATGAGCAAATTGGGCCGTATCGGACGCATTTTAGGGCCTCGCGGCCTTATGCCAAACCCCAAATTGGGAACGGTGACACCTAATATTGTCAAGGCCATTGAAGAACAGAAGGCCGGTAAGGTGGAATATCGCACTGAGAAAAACGGCATAGTTCATGTTTCTATTGGAAGGCGCTCTTTTTCTAAAGATAAGTTGCGGCAGAATTTTGATGCCATCGTGACGGCCATTGTAAAAGCGCGGCCAGCGAGTGCCAAAGGGACTTATATGAAGTCTCTAACAGTGAATACGACCATGGGGCCAGGTATTCGAGTGGATACCATGGAGGCCATGGAGTTGGCCCACTAAAAAGGTGGATGCCGGGTTATTGGGAGGTTGTGGCCATGTTGAGTCGGGCCAGAAAAGTAGAGTTAGTTGCAGGAATTAAAAAGGATATTGAAGCGGCCAAGGCCGTTTTCCTCACCAATGTAATCGGCATTTCGGCAAATGAAACTGCGGAAGTGAGGAAAAAAATCCGCGCTGTTCAAGGCAAAGTAGTGGTCACTCGCAATACGCTTTTCAAGCGAGCGGCGGAGGGGACTTATACCGAAGAATTGCTTTCCGCACTCAAGGGGGCCAATGCTTTGGCGATTGCCTTTGAGGACGCTCCCGCTGTGGCCAAGGTGCTCAAGCAGGCGGGAGAAGATTTTGAAGTGATGGAGATCAAGGGCGGGTATCTCGAAGGCGATGCTCTGACAGTGGCCCAGGTTAAAGAATTGGCGGATCTTCCTTCGCGGGAGCAAATGCTGGGAACATTGCTGGCCACTTTTATGGCACCAGCGGCAACCTTGGCCCGTTTGCTCAATGCTCTTAAAGAGGAGTGCGAAAAACAGGGAGTGGAAAGGCCCGCCGATTTAAAATTAGAGACCAAGGCCACAGATGAGGCCTAATCAATTGAAAACAACTCACACCCAAGTGACATAGGAGAAAAGAAAATGTCTATTACAAACCAACAACTCGTAGATCATGTCTCCCAAATGAGCGTGCTCGATCTTGCAAATCTCGTCAAAGAACTGGAAGAGAAATTTGGTGTTTCTGCGGCCCCAGTTGCTGTCGCAGGAGTTGCGGCCGAGGCGACTGCCGCGGCCGAGGAGCAAACCGAATTTACTATCGTTTTGTCCGAGGCCGGGGCCAAGAAGATCAATGTCATTAAGGAAGTTCGGGCGGTCACTGGGCTTGGACTCAAGGATGCTAAAGAACTGGTTGAAGGCGCACCCAAAACAGTTAAAGAAAATGTCGCCAAGGCCGAAGCAGAGGAAGTCAAGAAAAAGTTGGAAGCGGCCGGGGCCAAAGTAGAGCTTCGTTAGAGTATTTGAGTTTGAGGAGTCCAAAATCTTGAGATTGGGTGGCCTCTGGGTGTTCCTTTATGTTTGAGGAGAAGTAAGCATGACTCAGGTTTTTAAACCAAACGAGTGGTTTCGTAAAAATTTTTCGATCATTCCCAAGGTGGCGGAAGCACCACCCTTAATGCGTTTGCAAACCCATTCGTTTGACGAATTTTTACAGATAGATGTGCCTCCGGAAAAGCGGGACAATATTGGCCTTCAGGCGGTATTTAATACGGTTTTCCCCATTTTTGATTTTAATAAAACCGTCTCTCTCGAATTTGTAAGTTACTCCCTGGAAAGGCCCAAGTACACTGTGGGCGAATGCCGCCAGCGGGGACTCTCCTACGAGGCCCCCTTGAAAGTGGTGGTGCGCCTGGTTTTTTATGAAGTCACTGAGGATAAAGAAGGGAAGCAACAGAGGAAAGTTTCTTCTATTAAGGAACAAGTGGTTTACTTGGGAAATATTCCCCTCATGGCCGATACAGGTTCCTTTGTTTATAACGGCACGGAGAGAGTGATTGTCTCTCAATTGCACCGATCTCCTGGAATTATCTTTGAACACGACAGCGGCAAGAAACATTCTTCGGGAAAATTGTTGTACTCGGCACGCATTATTCCCCACCATGGTTCCTGGTTGGATTTTGAATTTGATCACAAAAATGTTCTCTTTGCGCGCATTGACAGGAAGCGCAAGTTGCATGTTACGATTTTGCTCAAGTCGATGGGATATGGAACCACGCAAATTTTAGACATGTTTTATGAAAAAGAGGTCATTCACCTTAGTAAGGACGGAACTTATACGAGTGAATTAAACCTCGATCTTTTGGTTGGCACCAGGGCCACCAGTGATATTTTAACTCCCGATGGGGACAAAGTGATCGTTCGCAAGGGAAGAAAATTTACCAAGGTATCGGTTGGCAGAATGAGGGAAGCGGGGATTACCCTATTGCAAACTTCGCTTGAAGAAGTCGTCGGAAAAGTGGTGGCCGAAGATATTTTTGATCAATCTACGGGGGAAGTTTTGTGTTCGGCCAATGAGGCCCTTTCCGAGAGTAAAATACAAGAATTGTTAGAGGCGGGGGTGGCCCAGGTCAAGTGTTTGTATATCGACATGATCAACTTCGGCGATCAAATACGCAACACTCTTTTGCTGGATAAAACAGAGACTCGTGAAGATGCTCTCTTTAAAATTTTTGAGAGGCTGTGTCCGGGAGAACCTCCTACGCTGGAAGCGGCGGAGACTTTTTTTGAAAATCTCTTTTTTAACCCCGATAGATATGACCTCTCTCGCGTCGGGCGCATGAAAATTAATTATAAATTTAATGTCAATGTTCCCGTCGATAATACTGTTCTCACTCACGACGACATTATTATGGCAGTGAAATACTTAGTGGAACTCAACAACGGAAAGGGTAAAGTCGATGATATAGACCACTTGGGCAACCGTCGGGTTCGTGCAGTCGGCGAATTGCTCGAAAACCAGCTTCGCGTAGGGTTGGTGCGGATGGAGCGAGCGGTTAAAGAAAAAATGGCCATTCAGGAAATTGAAACCATGATGCCCTACGATTTGGTCAACCAAAAACCCGTGGCCGCCGCCATTAAGGAATTTTTTGGCTCTTCCCAACTCTCTCAATTTATGGATCAGACCAATCCCCTCTCCGAGGTCACTCACAAACGGCGTTTGTCGGCACTAGGCCCTGGAGGCCTCACCCGCGAGAGGGCCGGTTTTGAAGTGCGCGATGTCCATTCGACCCACTACGGTCGGATGTGCCCGGTGGAAACTCCCGAGGGGCCAAATATTGGACTCATCACTTCTCTGGCCATTTATGCGCGGGTTTCCGAGTACGGTTTTATTGAGACCCCCTACAGGGTCATCAATCAGAACCGGCATTTGGGTGAAACTCAATATTTTACCGCTTTCCAAGAAGAGGGCAAAGTTATCGCTCAAATGGGCCTTAAACACATTGATGCAGATAAGGTTGTTGGCGACCACATTCCCTCCCGTTCGAGCGGCGATTTTACCTTGGTCAATGCTGAAGATGTCGATCTTATGGATATTTCTCCATCTCAAATGATTTCTATTGCAACTGCCTTGATCCCCTTTCTCGAACACAATGATGCCAACCGTGCCTTAATGGGATCGAACATGATGAGGCAGGCGGTTCCGGTGATTAAGACGGATGCTCCCATCGTGGGAACCGGAATAGAAAAATTGGTGGCCAGAGATTCCAAGGCGATTTTGACGGCCGAGCAAGACGGAAAAGTTGTTTTCGTGGATTCCAACCGCATCGTGATTCAGCGGGATCGTTTCAAGGAAGGCGAATCGGGAGTTGATATTTATAAACTGACGAAATACCAGCGCACCAATCAGAATACCTGCAATAACCAAAGGGCCTTGGTCAAGGAAGGTGATGTGGTTAAAAAAGGCATGGTTATTGCCGACGGGCCGGCCACCCATTTGGGCGATTTGGCCTTAGGCCAGAATGTTCTGGTGGCGTTTATGCCTTGGGGAGGTTACAACTACGAAGATTCCATATTGATTTCCGAAAGGCTTTTGGCCAAAGATATTTTTACTTCGGTTCACATTGAGGCCTTTGAAATAGAGGCGCGCGACACCAAACTGGGTAAGGAAGAAATTACCCGCGATATTCCCAATGTTTCAGAGGAGGCACTCAAAGACCTCGATGAGGCGGGGATTGTGAGAGTTGGAGCGATCGTTAAACCCGGCGATATTTTGGTGGGTAAAATTACGCCCAAGGGAGAAACACAACTCTCTCCGGAGGAGAAACTTCTCAAGGCCATTTTTGGAGACAAGGCCGGAGATGTTAAAGACACTTCGTTGCGCATACCTTCTTCTGTTCGTGGAACGGTCATTGACTCCAGAGTGTACACGCGCGAAGGGGTGGAACTCGACAGCCGTTTGAAAGAAATTATCGAACAAGAAACGACTCTAATCCGAAGAGATGAAAAAATTGAAATCCGGTCGATTCAGAACTTGGCCCTGCAACATATTGCCAAGATGCTCAAAGGAGTCGCAACGGTCGATAAACTGGTTTCCGAAGATGGTTCCAATGAATTGCTCGCCAAAGGAACCGAAATTACCCTTGAAGTTCTGCGCGAAATTCCATTTGAACTGATTGGCTATATTCCCTTGCGGCCCGAACTTGAAGAAAAACTCTCGGATTATTTTGCCGATGTTCGCAATCGTTTGAATCGCGTGAGGATGAACGCCAACGATGAAATAGCGTCTCTCCACAGGGGAGACGAACTGGCCCCGGGGGTCATTAAGAAAGTGATCGTGTATGTCGCTATCAAGCGCAAACTTCAATCAGGGGATAAAATGGCCGGACGGCACGGCAACAAGGGCGTGATCTCCAATGTCATTCCCCAGGAAGATATGCCTTATTTGGCCGATGGAACCAGCGTGGAAATTGTGTTAAACCCCTTGGGGGTTCCCTCACGGATGAATATTGGGCAGTTGCTCGAATTGCATTTGGGTTGGGCCGGACGCGGACTGGGAGAGAAAGTCAAAACCATGCTGGAAGAGCAGGCCGATATTCACCGGCTTAAAGACCTCATTTACAAAATTTATAAGACTGACGAGGTTAAAGAATTTCTTAAAAAGGCCCCCGATAAACGGATACGAGAGATCGCCGAGCAACTGGCCATGGGAGTTCGCTTTGCCACTCCGGCCTTTGATGGGGCCACGGAGGAGAGTATTCGTGAAATGTTGCAATTGGGCGACCTGGATGAGTCGGGCAAAACAACTTTATTCGACGGTATGACTGGAGATGCTTTTGCTGAAGATGTCACCGTCGGGATTATGTATATGCTCAAACTGCACCATTTGGTGGATGAAAAAATCCACGCCCGTTCCACTGGGCCTTATTCCCTCGTCACCCAGCAACCGCTTGGCGGAAAGGCGCAATTTGGCGGACAAAGGTTGGGAGAAATGGAAGTTTGGGCGTTGGAGGCCTACGGTGCGGCCTATACGCTGCAAGAATTTTTAACTGTTAAGTCGGATGATGTCATTGGACGAACGCGCATGTATGAATCTGTGGTCAAGGGGGAACAAATCCTCGAACCTGGCCTTCCGGAATCCTTCAATGTTTTAGTTAGGGAACTTCAGGCCCTTTGTTTGGATGTCAAATTGGAAGAATCGAGCGAAGAGGAAAATTTTTAATGTGTTTATCAAAGAGCAGTTGTGATCTTGTAACTACACACACGCAAAAGAAAAATTACAGTAGAAGCACTGTAAGTGCTTGCAATTTAGGTCAGATTGGGGGGAAGCGAGACAGAGCGACTGAGGTGTGCTCAATGCACATCGCAGGGAGCGATGGTGAAGCTGACTCACAAGATGGCCTGAAGTGTGAGCACTTACATAACCTTTAACTTTAGAGGCAATTTTATGAAAGACTTGCTAAACTTTTTTGACAAACCGAAAGACCCTATTAGTGTAGAGGCGGTTTCCATTCAATTGGCCTCTCCCGACACCGTTCGTGAATGGTCTTTTGGCGAGGTCAAAAAGCCCGAGACGATCAATTACCGGACTTTTAAACCGGAGAGGGACGGCCTTTTTTGTGCCAAAATTTTTGGCCCCATTAAAGACTACGAATGTATTTGCGGCAAATATAAGAGAATGAAACACCGTGGGGTGGTTTGTGAAAAATGCGGTGTGGAAGTCACGCTTTCCAAAGTGCGCCGCGAGCGGTGTGGCCATATCGAGTTGGCCGCGCCGGTGGCCCACATTTGGTTTTTGCGATCCCTTCCCTCGCGCATGGGGGCCATCCTCAACCTCACTCTCAAAGAACTTGAGAAAATTCTCTACTACGAGGCCTATATCGTTACCGAATCGGCCACTCAGGATTTGCAAGGAGGCCTTAAAATTGGCCAAATTATCACCGAACAGCAATACGCTGAACTCAAGGAACAGGGTGTGGAATTTGAGGCCGGCATGGGTGGAGAAGTCATCAAAGACCTGCTTCGCAAAGTAGACATTGATCTTGAGAGAAAAGAATTGCGCCGGGATTTCAATACCGCCACTACGGAAATGGCCAGGGCCAAACTGGTCAAACGGCTCAAAGTTGTCGAATCCATTTTAAAATCCAGTAATCGGCCCGAATGGTTTATGATGGATGTGATTCCGGTATTGCCACCGGATTTGCGTCCGCTGGTTCCGCTCGAAGCGGGGCGTTTTGCAACTTCCGACCTCAACGACCTCTACCGCAGGGTGATCAACCGCAATAATCGCCTCAAAAGATTAAAAGAACTCAACGCTCCCGAGATCATTATTCGCAACGAAAAACGCATGCTTCAAGAGGCGGTGGATGCCCTTTTTGATAACGGACGCCGTGGCAAAGTTTTTACAGGTGCCAACAAGCGCCCCCTCCGTTCCCTTTCCGATATGCTCAAGGGTAAACAAGGGCGTTTCCGTCAAAACTTGCTGGGAAAACGGGTGGATTACTCGGGCCGTTCGGTCATTGTAGTAGGCCCAAATTTGAGGCTTCACCAGTGTGGACTTCCCAAACTGATGGCGTTGGAATTGTTCAAGCCCTTTGTGTTTAACAAACTCATAGAAAAAGGCCATTGCACGACCATTAAAGTGGCCAAAAGAATGGTTGAACAACAAAAAGAAGAAGTTTGGAGTATCTTGGAAGAAATTGTTAAGGAACACCCCGTTTTGCTCAACCGGGCACCTACACTGCACCGTTTGGGCATCCAGGGTTTTGAACCCATTTTGATCGAGGGGAAGGCCATACAGTTGCACCCTTTGGTTTGTACTGCATTTAATGCGGACTTTGATGGTGACCAGATGGCGGTTCATGTTCCACTGTCGCTAGAGTCTCAAATTGAGTGTCGCATTTTGGCCATGTCTACAAATAATATCCTCTCGCCAAAAGATGGAGTGCCGATCATCATTCCTTCACAGGATATTGTGCTTGGACTTTATTACATGTCGAGGATTCGCCCCTTTGCCCGCGGTTATGGCAAGACTTTTGCTTCCAAGGAAGAGGCCCAATTTGCCTACTATTCGGGCAATCTCCATTTGCAGGCCCCGATTCATGTGCGGATTGATGGAAAGGCCTTGGAAACTACTGTGGGGAGGACTTTCATTTACGAAATACTCCCAAAATGTTTGCAATTTGAAGACATTAACCGGGTGCTGGGCAAAAAAGAGATCGGGCAACTCATCGACAAGGCCTATCGCAAGGGATCGGAAAAGGATACGGTTCTTTTGGCCGATGCCCTGATGCATTTGGGATATTCCAATGCCACTAAGGCGGGGATTTCGATTAATGTCAACGATATAACCATTCCTTTGGAAAAATCGGAAATTTTGGCGGATGCCAATTCCGAAGTGGATCGCATTACCGACGAATATAATGAAGGCTCTATTACAGACGGGGAAAGGTATAATAAAGTTGTCGATGTTTGGTCACAGGCCAACGAAACGCTCACTAAGGTGATGCTTGAAAAAATCTCGACAGACACTTTTGTCAACGAAAAAAATATAGAGCAGAAGGCCCCTTCTTTTAATGCCATTTTTATGATGGCCGATTCGGGGGCGAGAGGTTCGACAAACCAAATGCGGCAATTGGCCGGAATGAGGGGGTTGATGGCCAAGCCCAACGGTGAAATCATTGAAACCCCGATCACTTCAAATTTCCGTGAGGGCCTTTCAGTGCTGCAATACTTTTCCTCGACCCACGGTGCGCGCAAAGGTTTGGCCGATACCGCTTTGAAAACCGCCAACTCTGGTTATCTCACCCGCCGGCTCGTAGATGTGGCCCAGGATGGCATCATTCGCGAAGAGGATTGTGGAACCAACGATGGCATTATTCTGACTTCTCGAATTGAGGCCGGAGAAGTTGTTGAAGATGTCTCTGAAAGAGTCATGGGGAGGGCGACCGCCATTCCCGTTACCGATGCCAACGGAAGAGAAGTTTTGCCTGGCAATTATGTGCTCACTGAAAAAGATATTTTGACTTTGCAAGAACACAACATTGATCAGATTAAAGTGCGGTCGGTTTTGACTTGCCAAACCCGCTACGGTTTTTGTGCCAAGTGTTTTGGCCGAGATTTGGCGAGGGGGAGTTTAGTCAGCGTTGGGGAAACGGTTGGAGTGATCGCGGCCCAATCGATTGGCGAACCTGGAACCCAGCTCACCATGCGTACTTTTCATGTTGGAGGGACGGCCACTGCTGGTGCCCAAATTAGTAAAACCGAAGTTCGCACTGCCGGCATTGTCCACTTTGATAATGTTAAAGTCGCCACTCATGGTAGTACGGCCGAAATGGTGATTTTAAACAAGGTTGGTGAAATCATCATAAAAGACAATACCGGAACCGAGAAAGAACGCTATCCGGCAGTTTATGGAGCGCGCATCTTTTTCAAGGAAGGTGAAGAAGTCAATGTCGGTGACAAACTGATTGAGTGGGATCCCTTCTCAATTCCCATTTTGACCGAGGTGGGAGGGATCGTAAAATATGAAGATTTGGAAATTGGTTCTACCATGGCCGAACAGCTTGATGCCATTACCGGATTGGCCAACCGGATTGTGACCGAATCTAAAAATCCAAACCTTCAACCTCGCATTAGCATTGTCGATGACTCTGGAAATCCCTTGCTGGTTCCAGGAACCAAGCGCCATGCGGTCTACCGTTTGCAAATTGGGGCCAACATTATCGTTCAAGATGGCGAACGGATTGAAACGGCAACGGCCATATCTAAAGTCACGCGTGAATCGACTAAAACCAAGGACATTACTGGGGGCCTTCCCAGAGTGGCCGAACTTTTTGAGGCCCGCAAACCGGCCAATGCGGCCCAAATTTCTGACATTTCAGGCACTATTGAGTTTGGCCCTGAATTGAGGGGAAACAGACGGGTTATCGTACGCCCCGACGATGGAGCGGAACCCATGGTCTATACCGTGCCCAAAGGGCGCTATATTGTCGTTAATGAGGGCGACTATATCCGGGCCGGTGAACCCATCATGGATGGCCCGGCCAATCCCCACGACCTCCTGCGAGTGAAGGGAATTAAAGAACTGGCCCGTTATATCGTGGATGAGATTCAAGAGGTTTATCGCCTTCAGGGAGTCAAGATTGATGATAAGCACATTGAGGTTATCGTCAGTCAAATGCTCAAAAAAGTAGAAATCCTGGATTCTGGTGATACCGCTTTTGTGGCCGGGGATTCGGTCACCAAGTCCGAATTTCAAGCGGCCAACGATGCCGCGATAAAAGACGACTTGAGGCCAGCGGAAGGGCGTCCTCTCTTGCTCGGAATTACCAAGGCCTCTTTGACGACGGAATCTTTCCTTTCTGCGGCCTCTTTTCAGGAGACGACGAAAGTTCTCACCCAGGCGGCACTGGAGGGCAAGAAGGATATGTTGCGTGGCCTCAAGGAAAATGTCCTCATGGGGCGTTTGATACCGGCAGGTACGGGGATTAGTCGGTATCGGGATTTTGATGCACTGATAGAAGAAGATGAGGCCAGAGAAGAGGAAGAGAGCGAGATTAGCGAGGATTTTATAGAACCCAGGGAGGCCAAACCTCAATCGAGTGTTGAACTCACAGTTTGAACTGGTGCTTGAAATGGTTAGTCTACTGTGTTAGAGATGTATTTTAGGTTTTTAAAACTTATGAACAGGAGCGTCAATGCCAACAATTAACCAGCTAATTCGCAAAGGGCGCAGGGATAAATTTATCAAAACGAAGTCCCCGGCCCTCAAGGGATGTCCCCAGAGGCGGGGGGTGTGCACGCGCGTCTATACGACTACGCCCAAAAAGCCAAACTCGGCGATGAGGAAAGTTTGCCGCGTTCGTTTGACTTCGGGGTTTGAAGTGACTTCTTATATTGGAGGAGAGGGGCACAATCTTCAGGAACACTCAATCGTGTTGGTTCGGGGTGGCAGGGTTAAAGATTTGCCCGGTGTTCGTTACCACACCGTCCGCGGCAGTTTGGACACGACAGGTGTGGAGAAACGGGGCCAGCGCCGTTCTAAGTACGGTGCCAAGAAACCCAAAAATAAGAAATAAGGAGAGAAATATGGGCCGCAAACGCAGGGCCGATCCGCGAGAAGTTTTACCCGATCCCCATTATCAAGACATGGTTGTCACCAAGTTTATCAATTCCCTCATGCGGGGGGGGAAGAAATCTACTGCGGAAAAAATTTTCTATGGTGCCTTTGAAATTGTGGAGAAAAAAACCAGTGAAGAACCTCTCAAACTTTTCAAAAAGGCACTTTCCAATGTCAAACCCGCCGTGGAAGTAAAATCCCGGCGCATTGGTGGTGCCACTTATCAAATTCCGGTTGAAGTTCACCCTGGCCGTCGCCAATCCCTGGCCATTCGTTGGATTCGCGATCACGCTGGCGGAAGAAATGGTAAAACCATGATGGAAAAATTGGCCGATGAACTGATTGATGCCGCCAATAATCGTGGGGGTGCAGTCAAAAAACGCGAAGATGTCTACAAAATGGCCGATGCTAATAAAGCGTTTGCCCACCTCCGTTGGTAGTTTTAAATATCTTATTGATACTGCGGAGTGATCTTACAAAGTAAACCGCGAGATGGCCTGAAGTGTGAGCAGTTATGCCAGTAAAGTTAAGATAAAAGTAGGGTAACTGTTCACAATTTAGGTTAGATTGGGGTGAAGTGAGACAGAGCGACTGAGGCATGCTCTTTGCATGTCGCAAGGAGCGATGGTGAAACTGAACCACAAGATGGCCTGAAGTGTGAGCAGTTACTATTATGGGCCAAAAAGAACTAGCTAACCTCCGCAATATCGGGATCGTTGCCCACATTGATGCTGGTAAGACTACAACTACCGAACGCATCCTTTTTTACACCGGAAAAAATTACAAAATGGGTGAAGTGCACGACGGGGCGGCAACCATGGATTGGATGCAACAGGAGCAAGAACGGGGAATCACGATCACTTCGGCGGCCACCACTTGCCATTGGAAAAATCATAAAATTAATCTCATTGATACTCCCGGACATGTCGATTTTACCATTGAAGTCGAGCGTTCTCTGAGAGTTCTCGATGGTGCCGTGGGCATTTTTGATGCCGTTGCCGGGGTTGAACCCCAATCGGAGACGGTTTGGGCACAGGCTGATAAATACCGCGTTCCCCGCATTGCTTTGGCCAACAAAATGGATCGCCTGGGTGCCAATTTTCACAACACTATCGAAGAAATAGGCAGTAAACTCGACAAAACCGCCGTGGCCATTCAACTGCCCATCGGAGTGGAAGACCAGTTTCGCGGGGTGATTGATCTCGTTCACATGAAGGCCCTTTTTTTTAAGGAAGAAGACCTGGGCGCGACAGTTGAGGAGGCGAGCATTCCCGCCGATGTGTTGCCGCAAGCACAGTCGGCGCGCGAGTCCTTGATCGAAGTTTTGGCCGATTTTGACGACCCGTTGGCAGAGAGTTTTCTCAACGGCGCAGAGATTCCCGAACGGCAGATCAAAGCGGTGATCAGGAAGGCTACCATCGGCAATTTGGTGGTGCCGGTTTTGTGTGCTTCGGCCTTTAGAAATAAGGGGATTCAACCCCTCTTGGATGCCATCGTCGATTATTTGCCCTCGCCTTTGGATCGGGGAGCAATCCAGGGCCATGCGCCAAAATCTCTCAAAAGCACGCGCAGGCAAAAGAGTGGAGGAGAAGAGAGGGGGCCTGATCCCAAAGAACCTTTTTCGGGCCTGGCCTTCAAAATAACCAGCGATCCCTTCGTCGGCCCTTTGGCCTATGTCCGCATTTATTCGGGGCAGTTAAAGGCCAGTGCCAATGTCTTTAACCCCTTGAAAAAAAAGCGGGAAAAAGTACAAAAAATTCTTCAAATGCACGCCGACAAACGAACCGAACTGGCCTCGGCCTCGGCGGGGGATATTGTGGCCATGGCGGGCCTCAAGTGGACGGCCACGGGGGAAACTTTGTGTGGTGAACACCGGCCTATTATCTACGACTTGATGGAATTTCCCGAGGCGGTGATTTCTGTGGCGATAGAACCCAAGGCCAATGCCGATGAAAAGAAATTGATGGAAGCGCTGGAACAGTTGGGCAAGGAAGACCCTTCTTTTTCCTATCGCCACAATGCCGAGACGGGGCAGCTTCTCATTTATGGCATGGGAGAGCTGCACTTGGAAATTATCACTGATCGCTTGCAGAGAGATTTCCGCGTTGGTATTCGGGTGGGCAGGCCCCAGGTCGCTTACCGCGAGTCCATTGCCGGCACGATTTGTGCCGAAAACAGTTTTGAAAAAGAGCAGTCCGGCAAAATGCAATTCGGGCATGTCCAACTGGAAGTGAGGCCTTGGGATTGCCAACAAGGTATTTGTTTTGAATCCCGTGTGGGCAAACGGGACATCCCTCAAAATTTTGTGGACACCATAGAAAAATCCGTCAAAGATGCCGCCCGCGGCGGGGCCTTGTTGGGCCATCCGTTCATCAATATCAAGGTGACATTGAATGGTGCCCAGTACAGGGAGGAAGAATCTTGCGAAGTGGCCTATGCCATCGCCGCTTCTCAGGCCTTTACCGACGCTTGCCGGAAGGCCAAAATCAGAATTTTTGAACCCGTCATGGCCGTCGAAGTGGTGACTCCAGCAGATTATACCGGCGATATTATTGCCGACATCAACAAAAAGCGCGGCAAGGTCGTCTCTATGGGCAACAAGCAAAACAAGGAACTCATCGGGGTGGAAGTCCCTCTGGCGGAATTGTTTGGTTACAGCACCGATTTGAGGTCGAAATCCCAGGGGCGCGCCAATTTTAGCATGAATTTTAAGGCCTATCGGGCCTTGGCCCCCGAGATTGAAAGGCAGCTTTTGGAAAAGCGGGGAGTTCTCCTGTCAAACTGAGTGAAGAAAATCCTGGTATTGTTCACTTTTTCCCCATGAATGTTCATTTGAGCATCGAGATGGCCAGATCAAGGCCTGAATAGTGCATCGTGTAAAAATAGCGGCCACATTGTAGAGAGGTATTTTGCAAACGCTTCGCACAATAATTCCGTGGCCACAATAAAAGATTTGACATTGAATTTTACAAAGTTTAAAAAAACAACTTGGCCCTTTGATTTCAACTGATCGAGAGAGGTTTGGAAAGAGTGGAGGCGAGCAGACTGCGGATTAAATTGCGAGCATACGATCACAAGTTACTCGACAAATCCGTGGGGGAAATTGTTTCGACGGCAAAGGAGACGGGAGCAAAGATTGCTGGCCCAATTCCCTTGCCTATCGAGATCAACAAGTTTACCGTGCTTCGTGGCCCTCATGTAAACAAAAAGGCCCGTGAGCAGTTTGAAATGAGGACTTACAAGAGATTGATCGACATTGTCGATCCTACGCAACAAACCGTGAACAGCCTCATGAAGTTAGATCTGTCCTCAGGTGTTGATGTAGAAATTAAGTATTAATGACAGTTCGAGAGGATTGCTCAAAGTTGCGAATCTTGCCTAAACTGGGGTGGGATTTGCAGGAGATGCACAGTCTCCATATTGCGAGGAATGAGTGACTGAGGAAAAAGCAGAAAAAAAAGACGCAGCGGAGGTTGATGCGCCTAGCGTAGAGAATCCGCCGTCCGAATCCTCCAAATCTTCCGAATCCTCCGAATCCACGGAGAAAAGTGCTGGTGCGGTCAAAAAGAAAAAGGCCGTTGAGGCCCCCGCGGTGGCCCTGCCGGGATTCTATGGCATCAAGGCGGGAATGACTCGCGTTTTTGACGATTCGGGAAATCATGTTCCGGTCACTGTGATCAAGTTGATCCCCAATTTTGTAACCCAGGTTAAAACTCCCCAGAAAGATGGTTATGGGGCCTATCAGATTGCATACGGTGAAAAGCGCGCCAAGTTGGTGACGAAACCCGTGCGGGGCATTTTGGCCAAGGCCAAAGTGGAAAACAACCTCACCCGCTTTGCGGAATGGAAAACCGACGAGGCCCAAGAGGCCCATCTCGGTGGGCGGGTTTCCCTCGACCTTTTCCCCGTTTCAACCGTGGTTGATGTAACCGGAATGTCCAAGGGCAAGGGGTTTCAAGGAGTGGTCAGGCGTTGGAATTTTGCCCAAGGGCCGCTCTCTCACGGCTCTAAATTCCACCGCACCGGCGGTTCCGTTGGAAATCGCGCCACTCCGGGGAAAATTTGGAAAAATAAAAAAATGCCTGGTCACATGGGCGCGGTGAAAAGAACGGTACAAAATCTTCTCGTAGTGGGGATCAACTTGGAAAAGGGCTATATGTTGATTCAAGGGGGGATTCCGGGGGCGAAAAATAGTTTTGTTCGCGTTTGCCGGGCCATAAAGCACGGGGGAACGAGCGGAGGTACCCAATGACTCGCGCCAATTCCCACAAGATTAAAGTTTTAAACTCCAACTTTGAAGAAGTCAGTGTCCTCGACACCAGCGTTGGCCTCTCCGCTGAAGATATTAAGGTTCCCGTGGTTCACCAGGTGGTCAAAGCGACTTTAGCGGGGCGCAGACAGGGCAATGCTTGCACGAAAACCCGTGGCCAAGTCCGGGGTGGTGGTGCCAAGCCTTTTAAACAAAAGGGTACGGGAAGGGCCAGGCAGGGGTCGAAGCGATCCCCCTTATTGATTGGCGGGGGAACGGTGTTTGGCCCCCGACCGAGAAATTATGAACAGAAGGTTAATAAAAAGATTGTTCGCAAGGCCATACAGGCCGTTTTGGCGGACAAGTACCAGTCTGGGAAATTGATTGTGGTGGAGAATTTGGAATCCAATGGTAAAACTAAGGACATGCACACTTGCCTCGACGGCCGAGGCCTGTTGCCAGCACTGGTCGTCACCAATGAGCGCCATTCTCTGGCCTTACGAGCAGTGCGCAATCTCAAGTGGGCCAAGGCCTTGAGTGTGGAAGGTTTTAGTGTTTACGAGGCGGTTCGTTTTGAAAACTTGGTCATCGAACAAAAGGCCTTGCAAAAATTGCTCGATAGGGCCAAGGCCAGTTAAGGGGTGGTGTAGTTGTGGGGTGTTTGCATCTTGAGACAATTATAAAAAGGCCATTGATGACGGAAAAATCGTCTTTGCTTATCGAACGGAATAACCGTTACGGTTTTGAAGTGGAAAGGAAGGCCAATAAACATCACATTAAGGCCGCCTTGGAAAAACTCTACGAGGTTAAAGTTTTAAATGTCAAAACCGTCCTCGTGCCCGGAAGGACGAAGCGCATGGGGCGTTTTTCAACCAAAACCAGTGGTTACAAAAAGGCCTACATTCAACTGGCCAAAGGTGACCGCATTGACTTTTTTAAGAGTTCCTAGAGTGATGCAAAGGTAAGAGAAGGACTATGGGTATTAAAAAATTTCGGCCACGGACACCTTCCTTGCGCCAGATGCAGAAACTCGATAGTCGTGAACTTACCAGGGGCGTGAGGATTCTTCGCTCGGCCCTACATCCAGTCACTTCGTCCTCTGGCCGCAACAATGCCGGGAGGATTACCGTTCGTCATCGGGGAGGCGGGGCCAAACGGCGCTACCGCGCGGTGGATTTTAAGCGCAACAAACAGAATATCCCGGCCAAAGTCCAGGCCATCCACTACGATCCCAACCGCACTTGCAATTTGGCCCTGATCGCTTATGCCGACGGGTTTAAGTCGTACATTTTAGCACCGTTGGGCCTTAAAGTTGGCGATGTGGTGGTGAGTTCGGAAGATGCGGATATTAAAGTGGGAAATAGCAAGCAACTCAAAGATGTTCCCGTGGGCACTTTGGTTCACAATGTTGAATTGTGGCCGGGGGGAGGGGGCAAAATGGCCCGGGCGGCGGGGGCCTGTATTCAAGTGATGGCCAAAGAGCGGGGGGAAATTCTCCTGCGCATGTCTTCCGGTGAATTGCGCAAGGTCAAGCAAGATTGCCGGGCCACCATTGGCCAGGTGGGGAATCTCGAACACGAAAAACGCAATATTGGCAAGGCGGGGGCGAAGCGGAAAATGGGCATACGGCCCTCTGTTCGCGGAGTGGCGATGAACCCCGTCGATCACCCTCACGGCGGGGGTGAAGGCCGCACTTCGGGAGGGCGTCACCCAGTCACTCCCTGGGGTATGCCGACCAAGGGTTATAAAACCCGCCACAACAAGCGTACCGATCGCTATATTGTCAGACGCAGGAAAGCAAAATCGTAAGGAGTTATGGGAGATGGCCAGATCATTAAAAAAGGGGCCTTTTGTAGATGAATCGCTAATTAAAAAGGCGATGGCCAACGGTAGCGGCAAGGGCAGTAAAGTCATTAAAACCTGGTCTCGCCGTTCGACCATTGTTCCGGAATTTATCGGCCAGACTTTTGCCGTTCACAATGGCCGCAAATTTATCCCCGTTTATATAACGGATCAAATGATTGGGCACAAATTGGGAGAGTTTTCCCCGACTCGCACCTTTCATGGTCACGGTGGGGATAAAAAGGTCAAAAAATAGGATTGTTTGAGGGGATTGGAGAGAAAATATTATGGCCATTGTTGTGAAAAATAACCGCATTGGAGTTTCTCCCCAAAAAGTTCGCCAGGTGTGTGATTTGATCAGGCAGAGAAAGGCATCGGAGGCGCTTAAAATCTTGCGCTTTTGTGAAAAGAGGGAAATTGCCATCGTGATCAGCAAATTGATCAACAGTGCACTGACGATTGCCTCCAATTCCGATAAATACGACTTGGAAAACCTGGTCGTGCGAACGATTTACGCCGATGCTGGCCCGACACTCAAGCGAGTGCGTCCTCGCGCTCAAGGCAGGGCCTTTAGAATCCGCAAGAGAAGCAGTCGCGTGTTTCTCAAATTGGAAGAGGCCTAAGCAAAGGAGCTAAAGAATGGGCCAAAAAGTACACCCGTATGGTTTTAGATTAAAGTACACCAAAGGTTGGCACTCAAATTGGTTTGCCGACAAGCGCAATTACAGAGAGACTTTGCACGAAGATTTGAGGATCAGGCGCTATATTGAAAAAAATATGAAGAATGCGGCGGTTTCCAATGTTGAAATTGTCCGCGTT
The DNA here is from genome assembly GCA_965243145.1 of Bacteriovoracaceae bacterium. Taxonomy (GTDB): domain Bacteria; phylum Bdellovibrionota; class Bacteriovoracia; order Bacteriovoracales; family Bacteriovoracaceae; genus CBDBLK01. The sequence continues at coordinate 1,394,674 of CBDEUB010000002.1, read as the reverse complement.
TTCGACAAGGTTGAAGTCACCGTTTACACCGCCAAACCGGGAGTGGCGATTGGCAAGAAGGGTGCTGGTATCGACAAGATTCGCAAGGATCTTAAAAATATCACCCGGGGGAATCTGGTTTTTAATATTGCCGAGGTGAAAAGGCCCGATACCGATGCTAAACTCATCGCTGAAAATATCGTCGCTCAGTTGGAAAAGAGGGTGGCCTTTCGGCGGGCCATGAAGAAGGTCATCCAATCGGCCTTTCGAGCGGGGGTTAAGGGTATTCGGGTGAGAACTGCGGGCCGTTTGGGTGGTGCAGAGATGGCGCGGGCGGAAGGTTATAGCGAGAGAAAAGTTCCCTTGCATACGCTACGGGCCGATGTGGACTATAACACTGCCGAGGCCCACACGACTTATGGTGTACTCGGTGTCAAAGTCTGGGTGTATAAAGGCGAAGTCTATCAATAGACGGGAAAAGGTATAAGGTAGAGTTATCATGTTAAGCCCCAAAAAAGTGAAATGGCGTAAACAGCAAAAAGGCCGTATGAAAGGTATGGCCTATCGTGGTAACGGCATTACTTTTGGCGACCTCGCTATACAGGCCACTACCTGCGGGTATGTTTCCAACCGGCAGATAGAGGCTGCCCGTATTGCGATGACTCGTAAAATTAAACGGGGGGGGCGGGTTTGGATTAAGCTCTTCCCCGACAAGGTTTTGACCAAGAAACCGGCCGAGGTGCGGATGGGCAAGGGCAAGGGGGCCCCCGATTCCTGGGTGGCGGTAGTTCGCCCGGGGCGGGTGATGTTTGAAATTCGCCACCTCGATATGGAATTGGCCCGGGAGGCCCTCAAATTGGCCTGTTATAAGTTGCCCGTGAAAGCGCGGATTATCGAACGCGCCGACTTGCCAAAACAAACGGAGAAGTAATGGCGGAAGTATTGAAATATACTGATATTAAAAATTTAGACGGAGAGGCCCTCGCCACTCGGGAGAGTCAGTTGCGCCAGGAACTTTTTAAAATGCGCATGCAAAAGGCCTCCGAGGGCATGAACAAACCCCACCTTCAAAAGGTGCTCAAGAAAAATGTGGCCCGTCTTTTAACCGCTAGGCGTGCCAAGCAAGCGAGGAATTGAGGATGTCGGTAAAGAATACTGCTGAACAAAGGTTTAAGAAAAGGCTCGAAGGTGTGGTTTTTAGCGATAAAAACGACAAAACGATTGTTGTCAATGTCACTCGTCGTTTTAAACACAGGACATACAACAAGTTTATTTCGAGAAGCAAAAAATACCACGCTCACGACCCCGAAAATCAGGCCAAAGTAGGGAGTCGAGTCACCATTATTGAATCGCGCCCTTATTCCAGGCTTAAAAAATGGCAACTTCTCACGGTTCATGGGTAAAGAAGAGGTAAAATTGTGATTCAAATGCAAACTAAATTGGAAGTGGCCGACAATTCGGGTGCCAAGGAAGTCAAATGTGTGAAAGTTTTGGGAGGTTCCAAGCGCATGATTGCCCATTTGGGAGATGTTATTGTGGTGGCGGTTCAACAGGCACTTCCCAGCGGAAAAATTAAGAAGGGAGAAGTGAAAAAAGCTGTTATTGTGCGGACGAAAAGTCCGGTCAGGCGCAAAGATGGCTCCTATATCCGTTTTGACAAAAATAGCGTCGTCATTTTGGGCAATAACAACGAATTGGTGGGAACCCGCATTTTTGGGCCAGTGGCCAGAGAATTGAGGGCCAAAAATTTTACCAAGATTTGTTCTCTGGCCTCCGAGGTTCTTTGAGAGTGAGAAGAGGGGAATAGGCCGTGCAAAAGTTAAAAGTTAAAGATGAAGTTATTGTCCTGGCCGGAAAAGACAGGGGTAAGACAGGCGATATTTTAAATATTCACAAAAAGAAGAGAAAAGTTTTAGTGAAAGGTGTCAATATCATCCGCAAAGCGGTTCGCCCGGATCAAAAAAATCCTAACGGGGGATTTGTCGAGGCCGAACGGTATATTGATATTAGCAATGTGGCGGTTGTGAGTCCGAAAGATAGAAAGGCGACCAGGGTGCGCATTGAAGAAAGGGAAGGCAAAAGGGTTCGCGTGGCCTCAAGATGCGGAACGGTTTTGAACTGAGAGGGAATGGGGAAAAATGAGCACTTATAAGAGCGAATACCAGAAACGAATTAAACCGGCCATGCGGGAAAAATTTGGTTATAAAAATGTCAACCAAATACCCAAACTTGAAAAAATTATCGTCAACTGTACGACTCGTGATTGTGTCTCCAATAACAAAACTGTGGTGAGTGTGAAGGCCGATTTGGCGGCCATCACTGGACAACAACCAGTGCCGGCCCGTGCGAAAAAATCAATAGCTTCTTTTAAAATTCGTCAGGGCATGATTTTGGGTGCCTGTGTGACTTTGCGTGGTGAGAGAATGTACGAATTTCTCGAACGCCTGATCGATATTTCTCTTCCTCGCGTGCGCGACTTTCGCGGAGTCAATCCCAAGGGGTTTGACGGGGGTGGAAACTATACTTTGGGCCTTAAAGAACAGATTATTTTTCCGGAAATTAACTACGATAAAATTGACAAAGTTCGTGGCCTGGGTATTTCGATTGTGACTACCGCCAAAACCGATGAAGAGGGCCGCGAACTTTTAAGTCTCTTTGGTATGCCCTTTAGAAAGTGAGGATGGAGTGTTATGGCCCGTTTATCTATGATCGTAAAAAATGAAAAGCGCAAAAAATGGGCGGAGAAGCATTTGCCTCTGCGCCGTGAATTGAGAAAGAAGGTGCGCAATATGAATCTTTCCGAGGAAGAGCGCTACGAGGCCCAGTTGAAGTTGCAACGATTGCCGCGCAATTCTTGTGAAAATCGGGTGCGCAACCGCTGTCAAATCACTGGCCGTCCCCGCGGGGTTTATCGTGCTTTTGGCCTTTCACGGATCAAGTTTAGGGAACTCGTCCACCAGGGCATGTTGCCAGGTGTGACGAAATCGAGTTGGTGACGGAGGAAATCGAGGTATGATGACTGATACTATTGCCGATATGTTGACCCGTATTCGCAACGCCGTTAGTGCTGGACATGGGCGGGTGGAATTTCCCGCCAGCAGATTAAAGGCAAATATTTGCAAAGTTTTGAAAGAAGAGGGCCACATCAAATCTTTTAAGATCGTTGCCAGAGGGAAAGTCAATATTAGTTTGAGCGTCGTTCTCAAAGAGGGGGCCATCGTTGGCATCGAGAGATTTTCGCGTCCTGGCCTGCGCCAATACCGCGGGTATCGTCAGATGCCTCGCGTTTTGAGCGGGTTGGGAACATCCGTGATCTCTACTTCGCAAGGCGTAATGTCTTCCCGTGAGGCCAAACGACGCAAATTGGGAGGGGAAATACTTTGTCACATCTGGTAAATTCCAAAGCTACTCACATTCAAATGAAAAACTATAATAGCAGGGTAACTGTTCACAATTTAGGTCAGATTGTGGGGAAGCGAGACAGAGCAACTGAGGTGTGCTTCCTGCACACCGCAAGGAGCGATGGCGAAGCTGACTCGCAAAATGGCCTGAAGTGTGGACAGTTACAACGGGAGTTTTGATATGTCGAGAATTGGAAAGAACCCCATTGCCGTTCCCGATAAAGTTGAGGTCAAAGTTGACGGTGCCCATGTCAGTGTCAAGGGGCCTAAGGGGCAACTCGAATACACCTTTACAGATTCGGTTCAAATTATTCATCAGGGCAAAGAAGTCCAGGTTCGGCCGATCGGCGAATCCAAACGGGTTCGCAGTTTGTGGGGCACTACGAGGACATTGATTGACAATATGGTGGTGGGAGTTTTAGACGGCTTTAAAAAAGAACTCGAATTTAATGGTGTTGGTTACAGGGCGGCGGTTAAAGGCAAGACTCTCAATCTCAGCTTGGGCCATTCGCACCCCATCGACTATGAATTGCCCGAAGGAGTGCAGGCCAAAGTGGTAAAAAATGTCATTGAAATATCGGGGGCCAATAAAGAATTGGTGGGTTTTGTCGCCGCTAAAGTGCGCTCTTTTCGTCCACCCGAACCCTACAAGGGCAAGGGTATTAAGTATGTTGGTGAAGTCTTGATTCGCAAAGCGGGCAAGGCCGGTGGTAAAAAGTAGGTTTTGATTATGCGAAGAATTGTGGGAAAATTGAAAGATCGAAATGCCGAGAGAAAATTGCGCAGGCATCTCGCCATTCGCAAAAAAATTAAGGGCACTTTGGAGAGGCCTCGCATTGTTGTCAATCGCAGCAATAAAAACCTTAGGGTTCAAGTGGTCGACGATGATGCCGGCAAAACTTTGTTTTCCGTGCAAACTTTCGGAAAGCACAGAGTGGAGGCCAAGGCCAATAAGGAAGGGGCCAAACTGGTGGGTGCCCGTGTGGCGGAGGCAATGAAGGCCAAAAGTATTCAAGTTGCAGTGTTTGATAGGGGTGGAGTTCTCTATTATGGAGTTGTGGCCGCTTTGGCAGACTCTATTCGCCAGAACGGTATTCAAATTTAGGAGTTTGGGAATTTATGACCAAAGAAACGACTGAGGAAACAAAACAAAAAATGACCAAGGGGGCGACTGCCGAAAAAGCGGCCGCCAAAGAAGTGACTGAAAAGTCGGCCCCGCAATCGAAAAAGGCCAGTTCTGAACAACCTCCAAAAAGTGCACCGGCAGCAACAGCTAGCGAGAAGGCCGTTGGAGCACCGTCTTCCAAGGGAAAGGGTAAAACTTCCCGCGCGGGAGGGGGGGGCAAGCAAGCAACGCTATCCAGCAGGCGTCAACAACCCCGGGAAGCACCCGAATTTGAAGAGCGGGTGGTGGCGGTTAATCGCGTGGCCAAAGTGGTCAAGGGCGGGCGTCGTTTTTCCTTTTCCGCCCTGATGATTGTCGGTGACAAGCGCGGGCGGGTGGGCCATGGCCTGGGCAAGGCCAAAGAGGTGCCCGAGGCCATTCGCAAGGCCACACAGACCGCGCAGAAAAATTTATTGAGAGTTCCGTTGGACAGGGGAACCATTCCCCACGCTATTGAAGGGCGCTTCGATGCTGGCCACATTTTGTTTAAACCGGCGGCGCAGGGAACGGGGGTTAAGGCCGCTGGGGCCTGCCGTTCCATTCTCGAATTGGCAGGAGTGACCGATGTTTTAACCAAATCTTTGCGCGGGAATAATCCCCACAATATTGTCAAGGCCACTTTTTCGGCCCTCAAACGATTGCGTTCGGTGGAGCAAGTGGCGAGGGATCGCGGCAAAGAGGCCTCTGGGCTTAGGATTAAGTAGGGGAGAGGAAGGCCAATGGGTGTAGCGGGTACGATTACTATTCGACTGAAAAAAAGCACGATTGGAAGTACGGATCGGCAAAGGGCCTGTGTTGAGGGCCTCGGCCTGAAAAGGGTCGGTGCTGTGCGGACGCTAGAAAATACTCCTTCCGTGCGCGGCATGGTAAAAAAGGTGATCCACCTTTTGGAAGTGAGAGAATGACAGCGAGAGGAGAGGGCCGATGTTGACTTTAAACAATTTGAAAACTCCCGGAGCCACCCGAAAAAATAAACGCATTGGCCGTGGCCAGGGTTCGGGCCAGGGAACTCAAGCGGGCAAGGGACACAAGGGCCAAAAGGCCCGCAGTGGGGGAGGGGTGCGCACCGGATTTGAAGGTGGGGCCATGCCACTCTATATGCGTCTTCCTAAAAAAGGCTTTACTAACGCCCCTTTTAAGAATCAATACGCTATTGTTAAACTTGGCCAGCTCGATAAAAAATTTGAAGAGGGCGAAGTTTGCCGGGATTCCCTTCGTCAGAAAGGCCTTTTGAGTGGCCACAACCGTCATCTTCCCATCAAAATATTGGGGGATGGCGAACTCACCAAGCGGTTGAGTTTTGTGGGGATAGATAAATTTTCCAAATCGGCACGAGCGGCCATTGAGAAGGCCGGTGGTGAAATTCGGCAATAGGCCCCTCATTTGCGGAGAAATGGCGCTATGGCACCTACTCAGGGAAAAATAGAGGAACTCAAGAAAAAGATTCTCTTTACCCTCTTACTTTTGTTTGTCTATCGCATGGCCGCGCAGGTGCCGGTTCCCGGTGTCAACGGTGCCGCCCTACAATCTTATTTTGCCGATTCGTCGGGGAGCATTTTTGACCTCATTAACACCTTTTCGGGTGGGGCCTTCAAACGGTTTTCCATTTTGGCCTTGGGAATTATGCCCTATATTACAACTTCAATTATTTTTAGCCTTCTCGGCGAGGTCATTCCCCAGTTGGCCGAATTGCAAGAGGATTCCGACGGGCATAAGAAAATTCAAAAATGGACTCGTTACGCGACTGTTCTTTTGTGCTGTATTCAAGGTTACGGAATGTCGGCGTTTTTTGAAACTTTCAAATCGCAAAGCGGGATTCCCGTCATTCCCGAACCGGGTATGCTGTTTAAACTGACTTCCATGATTACCCTGGCGGGGGGGACAATGTTTCTCTTGTGGTTGGGGGAACGGATTACCGAGTTCGGCCTGGAAAATGGCGTTTCTTTAATTATTTTTGCGGGGATTGCGGTGGAACTTCCCTCCGAGGTGATTCAAAAATTTACCCTCTACCGCAACGGAGAACTTTCCGGGTTTGATATTTTGCTCTTTTTCGGGGTGGTTTTGACCTCCTTTTATGTCGTCGCCTTTATCGAGCGCTCCTTTAGGAGTATTCCCGTCCAGTACGCCAAGAAAGTGGTTCACAATCGGGTTTATGGTGGCACTCAATCCCTGCCCATGAGACTTGATACGGGGGGGGTGATGCCCGCTATTTTGGCCTCCTCTCTGCTCTTTGCTCCGGCGACTTTTGCCAGTTTTATCGATCAGGATTCTTTTTTAAGGCCCTATGTCGATGTGGTTCAGCAATCGCTTTATCCAGGGCAATTGCTTTTTAATGTGTTCTTTGCCCTGCTCATTGTTTATATGACATATTTTTATGCTCCTATTCAATTTAAGACCAAGAGAGTGGCCGAGATGCTTCAGAAAAATAATGCCTTTATTCCCGGACACCGTCCCGGCAAACAGACCAAGGAATATCTGGACTACCTTTTGGAGCGCTTAACTTTCTTTGGCTCCATTTTTTTGGTGGTCATTTGTATTTGCCCAGGCCTTATCATCGGAGTGCAAACGCGCTTTAACGGAACGGCACTGCTCATTTTGGTTTCCGTATCCATTCGGGTGATGATGAACATTCAGTCTTTTATGTTTGCCGACCGTTATGAGATGACCTACAAATCTCGTGGCAAATATAAAGGCGCGAACAGAAGGTTCTGATGCGGTCACAGCTCATTTTCCTGGGGGCCCCCGGGGCCGGTAAGGGAACTCAGGCCTCCCGCTTGGCCCAAGAATTAGATTACCAACACATTTCTACGGGAGAACTTTTGCGCCGGGAAGTGCGTTCGGGTTCCGAGTTGGGAAACCGGGTTAAGGCCCAAGTTGAGGCCGGCCATCTGATCGACGATTCTGTCATGCTCGAACTTCTCCAAGGCCATTGTTTAGTTGATTCCTCCGTTTATATTTTTGATGGCTTTCCGCGCAATAAAGAACAGGCGGTTGCCTTTGACCGGGTGATTTTGCAAAATGTCCAATCCAGGGCCATCTATTTTGAAGTCGATCTTGGTGTATTGGCCCAAAGGCTGCTCAACCGTCGCATTTGTGGCCAGTGTGGCGAAGTCTATGGCCTTATTACCAACCCCCCCAAACGGGAGGGAATTTGCGATAGATGCGGAGCAAAAAAACTGAGGCAACGCCGCGATGACAACGAAGAGGCATTAAAAACTCGCTTGGAAGTCTTTAAATCCTCAATTGAACCAGTTTTGGACTACTATAAGGCCTCTCATCGCCTTGTCCAAGTGGATGCGTCCCTTGAACCAGAGTCCATTTTTAAGCGTCTGCGGGAGGTTGTCGCTGCGAATTAAGCAGGGCATTGGATCATTATGGTTATTTTTCATAAGGCCTTGATTTTTCAGCAGATAGATTCTTTGGGGCCTCAAAAAGTTGCTTTTTGGTGCTGGCCTGGGTATACAGGCAGGATGGGATTCTAGGCGCGTATGGCGGGTAAAGAAACGATTGAGGTCGAGGGAGAGGTTACGGAACTTCTGCCCAATACGAAGTTTAGAATTAAATTAAAAAACGGGTATTCGGTGATCGCCCACATTTCCGGGAAAATGCGGATGCATTTTATTAAAATCATTCCTGGAGACAAAGTGTTGGTTGAGATCAGCAAATACGATTTGGGCAAGGGAAGGATCATTTATCGGAGCAAAAACCGATAACCGGACTTGAAGTTGAGAGAGTTTGGGGTGGGGTGCAGAGATGAAAGTGAGAGCATCGGTAAAAAAAATTTGCAAGGACTGTAAGGTGATCAAGCGCAAGGGCGTACTTCGAGTTGTTTGTAAAACCAATCCTCGTCACAAACAAAGGCAAGGTTGAGAAAAAATTGGGGAGTGTATAAATTATGGCGCGTATTCTCGGTGTCGATATTCCTAGAAACAAGGCGATGAAAATTGCTTTGCGCTCTCTCTACGGAGTGGGGCCTACTGTATCGGTTAAAGTTCTCGGCCAGGCAAATATAGGCCTCGATAAAAATTCTAATGAACTCACTGAGGAAGAGGCCACGACGATTCGTAAGATTCTCGAAGGCCAATACACTGTGGAGGGAGATTTACGCCGCCAAGTTGGCCTCAATATTAAGCGCCTCAAAGATTTGGGGTGTTATCGGGGAATCCGCCACAAAAAGGGCCTTCCTTGCAGGGGCCAGAGAACGCACACCAATGCGCGCACGAAAAAGGGCAAGGCCATTGCCATTGCTGGTAAGAAATCAGTTAAAGCTATGAAGTAGAGAGGGGATCACTCAGTGAAAAAGGGAACCGCCAAAAAGAAAGTTAAAAAAAATATCACCAACGGGGTTTGCCACATTCAGGCCTCCTTTAACAACACCATTGTAACATTCACCGATGTGCAGGGAAACGCTTTAGCGTGGGCCAGTGCGGGACAATTGGGATTTAGAGGATCGAAAAAATCGACTCCTTTTGCCGCCCAGCAGGCCTCTTTTGAAGCGGCCAAAAGGGCCATGGAACACGGTATGGCGATAGTGGAGGTTCGAGTGACTGGCCCCGGTGCTGGCCGTGAAAATGCCGTCCGTGCTTTGGTTCAGGCGGGGCTTAAAATTACTTCGGTTGCCGATCGATCTCCCATTCCCCACAACGGTTGCCGTGCTCCCAAGAGGCGCAGGATATAGTGGGCCAGGAGATATAGAGATATTTATAAAACACCTTTAAGGAGAAATGACGAAATGGATACATTTGTAGAGAGAAATTGGTCGAGCATGATTCGGCCTGCTACTTTAGAGACAGATACTGAAGTGACTCATTCGAGTTACGGGAAGTTTGTGGCCAGGCCATTGGAACGGGGTTATGGACAAACTTTGGGAAATTCTCTGCGTCGGGTTCTTTTGTCCTCTTTGCAGGGGGCCGGCATTGTGGCCATCCGTATTGAGGGCGTAGAACACGAGTTTGGCACTATCAACAATGTCAAACAAGAGGTTCCCGAGATTATCCTCAATCTCAAAGAGGTTTATTTTGGCCTTAGCGGAAAAGAAGAGGTCACACTCTCTCTGGAGAAAACCGGCGAGGGGCCTGTCACCGCGGGAGATATTACAGAAAATCCCAATGTCAGGATTTTAAATCCTGGCCACATTATTTGTGATATTTCTTCGGGGGGTTCCATCAGTATGGAACTCAAAATCGCTCGCGGAAAAGGTTATGTTACCGCTCTCGATAACAAGGAAGAATACGACCTTCCGGTGGGGTGGATTTGTCTGGACACATTATTTTCTCCGGTGCATCGAGTGAATTATACAGTGACCAATTCACGGGTGGGCAAGCGAACCGATTACGACAAATTGAGTTTGGAAGTTTGGACAAATAGTGGTATTGAACCAGTGGATGCCGTAGCGTATTCCGCCAAAATTTTGCGTGACCAACTCATGGTCTTCCTCAGCTTTGAAGACGAAATAGAACAGACCCGCATGGACAAAATAGCAATGGCACAAGGGGTGCACATTCCGGCCAACGGCGCTTTGTTGAAACCTGTCTCCGAACTTGAACTCTCCGTTCGATCGGCAAACTGTCTGCAAAATGCCAACATTAAATACATTTACGAATTGGTTTCCAAAACTGAAGGGGAAATGTTGAGAACCAAAAACTTCGGGCGCAAATCCCTCAACGAAATTAAAGAAATACTCTCCCAAATGGGACTTGGCCTGGGGATGAAAGTAGACAATATTATGCAGAGAAAGGAAAATGGTGAAATCGAGGATGACGATCTTGATGATGAGGAGTAAAGCAAGGTTTTTTAAGGCAAAGAGGACACTATATGAGGCATCAAAATAAAAAATACCGCATTGGCCACAACGCTGCCCATAGAAAATCATTATTGAGAAATTTGGCCATTGGAATGATCGATCACGGCCAGATCAAAACTACTGAGGCCAAGTGCAAGGCCGTGCGCCCTGTGGTCGAGAAACTCATCACTTTGGCCAGGGACGATTCCGTCGCCAACCGGCGTTTGGCCTTTCGGAAACTCAACAACCGCACGGCCGTCAAAACCCTTTTTGACGAAATTGCTCCTCGTTTTAAGGCCCGTCCTGGGGGGTACACTCGCATCATCAAGTTGGCCGATGGCCGAGTCGGGGACAATGCCCGCATGTGCCTTATTTCACTGGTGGACAAAGAGGCCTCTTGAACTCGCCCGCTGCAGGAATGGCAAGGCCATCGTCTCAGGGGATTCCCTTTTTTACCAAAGTAACAATTATTTTTTCCATCATTGCCGTTACTTTGGCCTATTCCATCTACCAAAAAAAGGTAGTTGACAAGCTGGTTTCTTCATCAGGCCCCATCCTCAAACAACTCCCCGATTTGAGGCCCAAGGAATTTCAAAAAGATGCGGTGGTTGATTCGGATCGCCTTTTTCAAGGGGGCAACCCATTGGCGATGGTGCACTTTTGGGGAACTTGGTGCGCCCCCTGCGAAGTGGAATTGCCCAGTTTTATCGAATTTGCCAAAAAATTTGGGCCAGAAGAACTTAAAGTTCTTCTCTTGGCGGTCAACGACGACGAAGACAAAATGGCCAAACATTTGCGCCGTTTTGGCCAATTGCCCGAAAATATTTTAGTGGCCCACGACCCGCAAGGCGAACTCTTGGCCCAATTCGGAACGGTCAAAGTTCCCGAAACCTACCTTTTCGGCCGCACCCAAAAAAACCTCTACAAATTCACAGGCCCCCAGGACTGGGATCGGGAAAGCTACCTCAACCGCGTGCGCTTTTATTTGGAGGCACAGAAGGCGGAGGCCAGTTTGAATCAAAAATCACTATAATATATAATTTTTTATAAAAAAGTATTATAATATATAATGTTTCTAAAATAATCATTTTAATATATAAAATGCATTATTTATTATATTTTAGTATATAATAAATTAAAAAAATATATTAAAAGTTATTTTTTTATATAGACAAAATATCCTTAACGATGCTGGAGTACAAATTATGAGAAAAATAAGGCCTAGAGGCAGGCCACTAGAAAAATATTTGGGCCAGCAGGTGAAATTGTTTCGCAAGTCGGGAAAACTCACCCAAAAGGAACTGGCCGAATTGGCCGATGTTCCCTTTGCCACCATCAACCGCCTGGAGCGCGGCAAGGCCAACCCCACCTTGAAGACAGTGAGTAAAATTCTCGCAGTTTTTGGCCACTACTTGAAAGTCGAGCGAAGAGAGATTGACGGGGAATCTGACACATGAATTATGCCGAATACAAAGCGGCCCATATCTATTTGAGAGATGATCTGGCCGGTAAACTGGAAAAATTGAGTGCTGATTCATTTGCCTTTACCTATGACGACGGGTGGATGGCAAAAGCTCAAGGCCCCGTGGCCTTCAGTTTGCCCCTGTTTCAAAAGGCCCATCAGGTCAATCAACTCTTTCCCTTCTTCGACAATCTTATCCCCGAGGGGTGGTTATTGGACTATGTTCGAGGGGCCTATAAAATCGACAAAGACGACAGGTTTGCCCTGTTGCTGGCCACCTGCCATTTTGAGAGCATCGGTGCCGTTCGGGTGGTGGCCCTGGACAGTGAGGAGCAGGAAATTTCTCTGTCAGAGTCGAGCGATTCAAACGACAAAGAATGTCCCTTAGAAATGCTTGCACCCAAAGAAAAGGCCTTGCAAAAAAAGTTGTGGGATACCACTAAAAAGATCACTGTCCTGCTCGACCCCGATGAACCACTCAACTCTTTTCGCAAAACTGTTCGCGGTTGCTCCATTTCCGGTGCTCAAAGCAAGGGCCTCTTTTATCTCGACAGTGAAGGAAAGTTTACTCCTAGTCGTTCAGCATCTCAATTTATCGTTAAGCCTTTATCGAATGTATTTGCCGAGTTGCCTGAAAACGAATATATCACCATGGAAATTGCCAAAAAGGTTGGTTTTGAAGTGCCCCCTTGCGCTTTGGTGGACATTGAAGGCGTTGGCCGCTCTCTTGTGATTAAGCGGTTTGATGTTTCCAAAGAGGGGCGCAGGCGTTGCGAAGATTTTGCCCAAATCTTAAATGAAAACAGCGAAGGTAAATTTAAACTGAGTTATGAAAAAGTGGCCAAGGCGATAGACAAGTATTCCCACGCTCCGGTCGCTGACCTCTACGAGTTTTACCGCAGACTCATTTTTTCCTTTTTTATCGGCAATGGAGATATGCATTTAAAAAATTGGTCTTTATTGGAAGTTGAACCGGGGGCAAATGTGTTTTATCTCTCTCCTTGCTACGATCTTTTAAATACCAGATTGGCCATTGCAGACGAGAACGAAGAGATGGCCCTAACCATTGACGGCAAGAAAAATAAGATAACCAGGCAAACTTTTATTCAATTTGCCGGGCAATTTCTAGGAAATCATTTGGTGGAAAAACCTTTTGGCGACCTCGCTTTGTGGTGGGAAGTGACTGAAAAATGCGTACAATATTGCGCTCTTTCAGATAAGTACAAGGAAGAATATTTGGAAATCGTTAAAAATCGCTACCGGCGTCTCAAGGTCAATACTTGAGGCCACATACTATATTGGCCCTTGACTGGGCCAGAAAGATTTAGGACATTGATTGCTTGAAGCATGGCCAGTTTTTGCTGTGCATTTCAAATTTCACCAAGGAGGTTACCAGTGAAGATTTTGTCCACCATTTTGTTTTCGTTTGCCCTATTATTTTCCGTTCAAGCGGAAGAGCAGGCCCGCAATGCCTATGAAGTTGAAGTCCTCAAAGAGCGCTTAAAGTTGTCGTCGGCAATTCCGTCAGCAGAACGGCAGGAACAGGCCGAACTGGCCCGTCGATCTCGCCATGAAAACGCTAGAGGCCTTTATGTCGCTGTTGATCTCAATACGAATCCGTTGGTGAGGCCGATGAATACCTTTACCTCAAATAGCAAGGCGGGAGTTGAGCAAGGAGATATTCCCATTAGCAACCAGGGCATTTTTGGGGACTGGGGACTTGGTGCCGGATGGCAAAAAGCACTTTCTGAGAATGCCGGTCTGCGCTTTGAAGGTGGTTATCGCTGGATGCGTTTCCATTTGAATACACCCAATTATTCTCGCATTGACTTTGCTCCCATCGGCATTGATCTCAGACAGGTTGGACAATTGATAGATTTCGAGGGAAGTGCCACCATGGGCGGCCCACGCGGCAGTGTTTTCTTTGATTTTGACCTCGGTGATCCAGAAGGCAGCTTAATGTACATCGGTTCTAGCATTGGCCATGTCCAGGTGGCCGCTGAGTACAACCTTGCCGTCAACTCTATCGGTAATGCAGTGGCCGCCGAATATGGCCTAGATGCCAGTTCCCTAGGTAGCACCATGGACGATCAAGCTGGGACACTGGCCTTTACTATTGAAGCAGGGTTTATCTTGCGCTTGGGTGATCGCCTAAAAGTTCGAGTGGGTTACGAATGGCTTGGCATCAACGAAATTAACCTAACGACGATGGGTGGTTCTCCCAACCGCGTTTTGCTCGGAGATCGCCATACTGTGAAAGTGGGCCTGCTTCACTTTTTCCGCAGAAGATAAGAATATCTTGGCCGCCATTCTTGAATTGGAGTAGTGGTTTTTTTGTCGGGTAATGGCCTTTAGCATGGCAGTTTGACAAAAAGGGGCCTTGCCAGCAACAATTTTTGCCCATAGGGTGTTTTTTAGATAGGAATTAAAAGGAGGATACCTTCGTGAAAAAAGTGACGACTCTATTTGTATCGTTTTCTGCATGGGCAATTGCCGAGGTGTTCGCTTGTGCTCCTTTAGTACAGGGATTAACACAAACTCAGATGGCCCAAGTGTTTAGTGAAATAGAACAATTCTTAATTGTTGATCAACCTTTCAACGATAAACTTGTGCAAGAATTTAAGCAAGACAGAAAGCGCCTATCGCTACCTTTATTTTCAGATTTTCGATTTTCTTGGAATGAGGTTAAAACGGGGCGTGGCGCTGAAGGCAGTTGTGAGGCAGTTCGGTTAAAGGCAAAGGGTGCCATTGTAATGGTGGATGCGAATAGTGGTGTTTACAGAGATCAGTGTGTTTATCACATTAATATCGAGTACAGTGATTTTCCCGCTACATCCATTGAAATTGCTGATGGTTCTTTCTCTTTTTGCAGTCACACTATTGCTACTTCGGGGGGAGGGAACTGTACATGTCCTCAACATGCTTTTCCTGCCTGCGGGTCTGATGGAGTTACTTATCCCAACTCTTGTTATGCGGCCTGTGCAGGAGTTAGTTCTCAACCTGGCGTATGTTCAAAGTGAAAAGGCCAGCAAACCATTTTTAAGGAGGTTCCCGTGAAAAAGCTATGTTCGATCTTTGTGTTTCATGCAGTCTTTTTTGCCTACGATGCAAAAGCGTGTTCACCACCGATCGTTGATGTCGATGAGCAGGTAAAAGACATGGAAAGATTTGCAATAGCAGCGTTCAATGTCGAGAAGGATTCGGTGAACAAAACTATAGCTAGCAATGCCTCGGCCCACTATTTTTCGTTGCCCAAACCCAAAGATTGGGACGAGCAAAATACTTTTAACAATGGTGCTTATCTCCCTTGGTGTTCTTTTGGCGTGGCCGCGGAAGCAATGTTTACCGTCATCTTTAGGAACGCAGAGGATACGCCTTGTATAGGCGAAGTCAAGGTTTCTAAAGAGCACCTTAAATATGAGGTCGAACTTCTCAACACCTTTTGTAGGCCAAGTTCTCCTCCTCAACAATGTATCTGCACCCGAGAGTATGTTCCAGTCTGTGGAGAGAATGGCATAACTTATCCCAACGCTTGCAATGCCCGTTGTGCAGGAATAAATAAGTTTCGGCCCGGTCGATGTTCAAAGTGAAAGGTGAAGTGACCACCTTAGTAAACTTTAGTTAGTAACTTGAGTTTCGATTTAAATTATGAATAATCTCGCTTTCCCCACAGTCCTTAAATTTATTCCAAATTATGAGTTTTTTCAATTGAGGGTATATAATTTTATAACATCAATATTTAATCGAAAGAATTTGGCCAATCACAAATTCACTTTTTTTATACGATTTTTTTCGTTATTGTTTGTTTTTCTGTATGTTAAGTTTTTGTTCGATGTATCTTTTCCGTGGTACGCTTACACTTTTAAACGCTTTGTGGCCTTTTTTATTATATCTATGGGATATGGGGTTTTAGGGAATCTTGGACTATTTTTTATTACAACGAAATGGGCAAAGAGATGGAAAATATTAGCAACCATTCTCTATGTTCCATCAATTTTCATAACACCCGTAGTGGTAGGTGCTTTTTTATCTTACTTTATCAGAATTATTATTTCAATTTTTATGAGATCATTAACATGGGAATCTTGGTTGCCATATTCTATTAGCATTATAATAGTTTTTTTGAGTTCTCTTTTAGTTTACAGATATTTTAACCCATGGAAAGCAAATGGTTGATATTCCTCTTCTAACATTACTAAATAAGGCCACTGATGAGGTATATTTCTTCATTGATAAATATTTACGGCCATTGCCTAAAAATGATGATGGAACCATAAACTTTGATATGATTCATTTGCAGCACAATGATATTGATGCTTTAAGGCATGCCTATGTAAGTGGCGTGTTTACTATGGAATATAGTGAAAAAGCTGCAAATTTTTTTGGAAAACTCAATGAAAAAGTTCCGTGGGGATACATTGGTGCTTCCGGTGCAAATAAGGAAAAAGCAGAAAACATGGACTTGTGGAACAATTCAGTGGGTCGAAAATATGGCAAAAAAGCAAAAAGTCGAGAAGAACTGTTTAAATTCCTTCTTGAGGCCCTCAAAAAGGGAGAGTTGATAATTGATCTGAATGACTCGAGAAAATATCTCGAAAGGCCAGAATCCGCAAAGATCAAGGATCGAGTGGTTGTTTTGGAAGAAAGCAAGACTGGGGAAAACATCCTTTTTCTCGATACCCAAACATTACTGGTTTTTTCAAGAGAAGATTTCGTGGCCAAAATTAAGGCCGGAGAATATGAGAATGAATATGAGGTCAGGATTGTCAAAGGCAAAGAGATTCCTGCTTCAAAACGAGATGGACATTCTAATCTTGGTTAATTCTTTTTGCAGGCCTAATCAACGCTTGCAATGTCCGTTGCGCAGGAATAGAATGGCCACTACAAACTTTGTTAAAGGAGAGTGAATCGTGAACATAAAGAATCTTTCTAGTGAATTATTGGGCAAAATTATTGTCGCCAGTTCTTTCCTCTTGTCTCTATCGGCATCCGCCGATATTTGCGAGAGAACGCCGCAGATTCAAGCGGCCATTATAAAGGACATTGCAAGACTAACTGGCCAGCAATTGGATTGTCGCGAAGTGGGGGCCAGGGAATTGGCCACGGTGGAAAACCTTAGGGCCTTCAACGCCAATCTGGGGAATTTGAAACCCGGAGACTTGGCGGGACTGACCTCTCTCACCGACCTCAATCTCGGCCGCAACCATTTGACATCGTTTCCGCAAGGCCTAGAGGGCCTAGTGAGTTTGAAGAAATTAAGTCTTTATGCGAACGACCTGAGTGGCCCTGTGCCTTCGATTTTAGGCAAACTGAAACATTTGGAAGAGATTGATCTTTTTGGCAACGGGGAATTAAACGGCCCATTGCCCTCCGATTGGGGCCATCTCCTTCCAAACTTAAAAAGGATTTATCTTGCTTACAATCAATTCAGCGGCCCTCTGCCTTCCGAGTGGAGCAATCTTGAGAACTTGGAGAGGATTATTGTTACTGGCAATCAATTGAGTGGCCCCTTGCCCATTGAGTACACCAAACTTGAGAATTTGAAAGCACTCCTTTTGGGGTATAACCAGTTGAGTGGCCTTTTACCTCCCGAATACAGTGAGTTTGCGAGTTTGGGATCACTCGAACTTCATAACAATAATTTTAATGGCCCTTTGCCGTCTAGCTGGGGTGACATCAAAACTCTGGGGTTGATTTTTCTCTCTGATAACCGATTGAGTGGCCCCTTACCTCCCAGTTGGGGCGATCTTAAAAATTTGAAATACCTTCTTCTCGAAGGCAATGATGAATTGAGTGATTCCGTACCCACTAGCTGGTATCAACTCAATTTGCGGTGTTTTGCTCCCGCCTATCTTTCTAACAACCGATCGGTTTGCCCTACGCCCTAGGAAAGGCCATAAAATAACCGATTAAGTTGATCTCGAATGGCCTAGCTTTTTCGGCAGTTTTTTAAGAATCTACAAGCGTGTAATTTTTCAGGGAAAGTGTCCGGTTAATTTTTCAGCGATTATGTCCTAACACAAAGGCCAAATCGGCAGATTTAAAACACTTCATTAGGCATCTTTTTCCTTTTTTATGCTGCCGGTTTTGCTCGGTTTTTGACACCGACAAAAAGTTCAACTGAAATCCGTTTCCCCATAATATCGTAACTCACGCTCATGTCCTGGTGAGTATTGATATTAACTGTCCTAAAGCGAAAATCCCTATCTCCAAGAATGATGTATCTTCGGCCACCATAACTAAATGTATTCCCCGGACTTACTTTGCGCCTCTCCTTACGACAAAGAATAAGGCCAAGTCCCGGAACTTTGACTTTGCTGAAACGACTTTCAACTTCTCTAGGCAAATGGGAAAACCGCTGGTTGAAGTGGGGAATAAAAACCTCTTTGAGATATTGATTTGCCTGGAGAAGGGTTTTCACTTGGACAAACTCCAACTCGGCAATAAGGCGGTCTTGTAAAGTCCTGAACAGTCTCTCAATCCTTCCCTTTGCCTGGGGAGAACCCGCCAAAATGAGTTTAGCACCGAGGGTTTCCAATGCCCTGGCAATTTGACTGTTCCAATCGCGGTTGCTCTTGCCAAAAATAGCTGCCTCGTCCATGTAAAATGCCTCGGGAACGCCGTAATCCTCGATAATATTCTGAATAACCTTCATGGAGTGCAGGGAGGTTTCCCCGATAAAAAACTCCGCCGCCAGGATTTTGCCTGTGGCATCGTCGATACCGGCGATGAGGTCACAGACGATGCCTGCAAACCAGTTGTGCTCGGAACCATCAAACTGAACTAACATTCCGGCATTGGGAAGTCTGGGCCGGAGTTTGTGAACCCTTTTGCGCCTTCGTCTTGGGTATTTTACGAGTTCTTGTTTTCTCGCCTCTCGGTAGAGACTGGAGTAGCTGATGTGGATTCCCTCGCGTTCTTTTAGGGATTCGACGAAATGGGTGAGGTTGTAATTTTTATAGGCATCTTTTTTGAAGTCGAGGACTTCTTTCATCAAGATGGGGCATGTTTTATTGGCGGGAGTTTTATTGGCATTGCCGTGGAGGCATCCCAGTGCCTTTTTGTGCCTGACTTTGGTGACGATCCTCTGGGATTGTCGGTAGGACTTGTTGATTAGAATAGAGAACTCGGAGATGCTCAATCGTCCTTCGATGACATTCATAGCATGGCGGTAAATTTTGAGTTTTTTGCTACTCATTATAATGCCTCCCATTTTCAGCTCCTTTGTCAATAAAATGAGGTTATTGACAAAATACCTGACTATTTCGAGGAGGACACTTTCCCTGAAAAATTAAGATAGGACATAATCGCTGAAAAATTACATAAGAATCTACAAGCGTTTGCCGAAATGATCCCTATGGTGAATTGGGAAAACTTGCGCAATTTGCATGTCGTGGCCAAGATCAGTGAAATTTTAAACCGCTGGTACGGTGTCGAAGTCATTTTTGCCGATTCCCTGGGCAAAATTCGATCAAACCAACTGGAAAAAACCTATCGGCCAAAGGGCCATTTTTTTAAGGTGCAAATGAGTTTATCTCTCGGCCACCAGTATATTTCCCAGGACATAGACGACGCGACGGCAGAATTGAAGAAAGGTGCTCACGGTACTGGGATCATCCATCAAAGTCTCTTCAAACATCTTAAAATGGCGGCCTCTTCCATGGTGATAGACGGAGAGTATGCGGGGGCGATTTTGGTCTACCCCTTTATAACCGAAGATACTACGGCACAAGAGCGCCAAGAAATCGCACGGCAGCTCAATCAGGCGGGCATGGGCCTCGAAGATGCCGAGCGGGCAGTGGCCAGTCTCAAGGCCTTAAATGCAGACAATGAAAAGTATTTGCAGGAATTGGTGGCCCTCATGGCCGCCGAAGTGGTGGGGTATCACCAGGAGATTGGCGAGCGCGAGAAGAGAATCCAGGAACTCAACAGCGAGTTGGGGAATAAATACCGCTATCACAATATGATCGGAAAATCGAAGAGTATGCAGGCCATTTATAGGTTGTTAGACAAGGCCGCGAGTTCAGAGGCGTCGGTTTTGATTCAGGGAGAGAACGGAACCGGAAAAGAATTGGTGGCCAAGGCAATCCACTACTATTCTCTCAGAAAAGACAATGTTTTTATGGCGCTTCATTGTTCGGCCTTAAATGACAATTTGCTCGACTCGGAACTTTTTGGCCATGTCAAAGGCGCTTTTACTAGCGCTTCAAAAGACAAAAAGGGACTTCTCGAAATGGCCAATGGGGGAACACTTTTTTTGGACGAAATTGGGGATATTTCCCTTCCCATGCAGGTCAAGCTGTTGCGTGTGCTGCAAGAGGGAACCTTTCTGCCAGTGGGGGCGACTTCTCCCAGGCACACCGATGTCAGAATGATCGCTGCCACCAATAAAAATGTTAAGGATATGATCGAGCGGGGCCAATTTCGGGAAGACCTCTATTGCAGGTTGGGCATTGTCAATGTTCACTTGCCCCCCTTGAAGGAAAGGGCCGAGGACATTCCCCTGCTCATGGAGCATTTCCTCAAAAAGAGTTGTGATGAAAAGGGCCTTGCCATGAAGTCTTTTGCCAGGAGTTGCATGGAGAAAATGTTGGATTACCACTGGCCAGGGAATATTCGGGAATTGGAAAGTGAAATCGAACGCTTAGTAGTTTTGGCCAGAGAAGACAAGGCCATCAACCCCGAATTACTGTCACCTCATATTGTTGATGCCCTCAAAAGGCCAGAAGATGGCCTGCAAGGAATCCGGGGCATTAAGGCCGGGGGCAAATTAAAAGAGGCCTTGGAGAGACTTGAGAGATTGATGATTGCAGAGGGACTCGACCGTTGCAATTTTAACAAATCAAAACTTTCCAAAGAGTTGGGCATTTCGCGCGCCTCTCTCATTATGAAAGTGGAAAAGTATGCTCTCGACAAGCGCAAGCGCGCAGTGGGAGAGTAATTACCCTAATATCTCGCCAATTCCACTATGGCCTGAGCGATTTTTTCGGCGTTGGGGAGTATGGCCCTTTCTAAAATGCGGTTAAAGCCCACCGGGGTATCGGTGGAGCCGATGCGTTTGACGGGAGCATCGAGAAGTTCAAAGCCCTTTTCGTTGATCAGGGCGACCAACTCTCCCCCAAAACCGGCAAAAAGTTTGTCTTCGTGAACCACCAGGCAGCGGTGGGTTTTGGCCAAGGATTGGAAAATGGCGCTTTCATCCAGGGGTTTGAGGGAACGCAAATCGACGACTTCAACTTCGATACCCTCGCTCGAAGCAACTTGTTGGGCCGCCTCCAGGGAGTGGTGAACAGTATTGCCGTAAGTGATCAAGGTGAGGCCTTCGCCTTCCCGCCGTATTCTGGCCTTGCCTAAGGGAACTTCAAAGTCCTCGGGAACTGCCGCCATGGCCGACTGGGCATTGTAGAGTGCTTTGGGTTCCAGAAAGACAGAGAGTCCGGCACTCCTCATGCAGGTTCTCAGCAATCCAGCGGCGTCGTCGGCAAAGGCCGGGCAGACGATGCGGCAACCGGGCATGGGGAGCAGTGAGGCCTCAATATTTTGCGAGTGATAAAGGCCCCCCCCTATATAACCGCCGGAGGCCAGGCGGATGGTGATGTTGGGGGCGAAGGCACCGTTGCTTCGCCAATAGTCGTGGGTACATTCCACAAACTGTTCCATAGCTGGCCAAAAGTAGTCGGCAAATTCGGCACCCTCGACGACGACGCGGATTTTTTTATCGAAGCGACTAAAACCGTTGGCGCTCCCCAATATATAATCTTCGGCGATGGGGGAATTGTGGATGCGCTCAACTCCAAATTCTTGTTGCATGCCCTTGGAGACATTGAAGATGCCGCCCTTATCTTTGTTGGCCATATCTTGGCCCCACATAAATGTATCGGGGTTGTGGCGGAATTCGGCCTTGAGAGTTTCGTTGAGGGCGGTGATGAATTTTATGGGTTCTCCATTGTCTTGGTGCAGGCCCTCGGGATAGCGCTCGCAAGAGTAAGGGGCGGGTATCACAAAGTCGTGAATGGATTTGGGATCGGGATCGGGGGCGCGCATGGCCTGGGTGTGGGCCGCCAAAACTTGCGCTTGGGCCTCTTCGTCGAGGGCGGCGAGTTCGGCCTTGGAGAGCAACCTATGTTTGACGAGCAAATCCCTAAACTTAGGCAAGGGGTCGAGGGCCAGGGCCTGGGAGCGTTCTTTTTCACTGCGGTAGAGTTCGTGCTTGTCGGAATTGGAGTGGGAGTGGATGCGCACGCATTCGGCGTGGACGATGACAGGTTCCCGCCTTTCCAGGGCGTGTTGGCGCGCTTCCGCCATGGCGTTCATGGAATCGAAAACATCTTTACCGTCGCAATAGATGATGCGCAGATTTTTGAAACCGCGAAAGTTATCGGCAGCGATGGCGTTGGCGGTTTGGTCGCATTTGGGCACAGATATGCCATAGCCGTTGTCTTGAAAGACAAAGATGACCGGAAGTTTGAGAGTCGAGGCCCCGTTTATGGCCTCGTAGCAATAGCCTTCACTGGTGGAAGATTCCCCCTGGGAAGAAATCGCCACGCCCTGGTGTTTGTAGTAGGTCATCGCCTTGGCCACGCCCACGGCGTGGAGAGTGTGGTTGCCAGTACAGGATGAGACATTGTGGATATTCCACTCGGGTTTGGCGAAGTGGTTGGACATGTGCCTTCCGCCTGCGGCCACATCGCTGGCCTTGGAGATGCCGTTGAGGATGATTTCCTCGGCGCTCACCCCTGCCGCCAGACAGGCCATCAGGTCACGGTAGTAGGGAAAGAAGTGGTCTTTTCCTCGGGTAAAAACTTGGCCAATGGCAAGTTGAATTGCGTCATGGCCGGCGCAGGGGGCGTGGTAACTCCAACCGATGGCCTGTTTGAGATAGTTGGGGGCGCGTTCGTCAAGTTTGCGCCCCAGGGCCAAAAGGCCATACCAAGTCTTGAGAGTTTTTTTGTCGGTATTTTTCAGAGTGTAGCGCTTGGCCACTTTTTCGGTTAATCTTGTGCTCATAACATTAAATTTTTTTCATCGGTAATTGGCCCTTTTCTCCCTAATTTATCATAATAGTTAAAAAAAAAGGCAAGACAAACTGGAATTTGTCCTGTAAAAGCGATGAAGAAATTTTGGGCGGAGGAAAAAAGTTTTTTCGCCTCAACTCAAAAGGAATGCGATGAGTATGAAACAGATGGAAAGTGTGGTGATTCGCTTCTCCGGAGACTCCGGGGATGGGATGCAACTCACCGGAACCCAATTTTCTAACACTTCCGCCCTCATGGGGAACGACATTGCCACTTTTCCCGATTTTCCGGCCGAAATTAGGGCACCGGCGGGGACTGTCGCCGGGGTTTCCGGTTTTCAGGTGAACATTGGTGCCACGGAGATCAACACTCCCGGGGATCAACCTTTTGTCTTGGTGGCGATGAATCCCGCGGCCTTAAAGGCCAATGTCGATTCGGTTCAAGATGGCGGAGTCATTATTCTCAATAAGGACGCTTTTACCCAGCGCAATTACGAAAAAGCGGGCTACCAAGGCGATCCCCTAACGGGGGATGGCCTGGCCAAATTTCAAGTAGTGGAGGCGCACATTACTACCCAGACGACGGAGGCCCTCAAAGAAGTTGAACTGGATAACAAGTCTAAAGCGCGCTGTAAAAACTTTTATGCTTTGGGCATGACCTATTTTATGTTTTCTCGCAGTCTTGGGCCGACTGTGGAGTGGATTAAGGAAAAGTTTAAGGGCCGTGAACAACTCATCAATGCCAATACTCTGGCCCTCAAGGCGGGTTTCCACTACGCCGAGACGATTGAGTCGGTCATTTCGACTTACAAGGTTCCCAAGGCGGCCATTGGTGAGGGAACTTATCGCTCCATCAGTGGAAATCAGGCCACGGCGTGGGGCCTGGTGCAAGCGGCGGAAGCGGCCAAACTCAAGCTCTTTCTCGGCTCCTATCCCATCACTCCCGCCTCCGACATTCTCCACGAACTTTCCAAGTTTAAGCATTTCGGCGTGAAGACTTTTCAGGCGGAAGATGAAATTGCCGGCATTTGCACCGCTATCGGGGCGGCCTTTGGCGGCGCTCTGGCGGTGACCACCTCGTCTGGCCCAGGCATTTCCCTCAAGGGCGAGGCCATGGGTTTGGCGGTCATGTACGAACTTCCCCTGGTGATTATCAATGTGCAAAGGGGCGGCCCCTCCACTGGGCTTCCCACCAAGACGGAACAATCCGACCTCTTTCAGGCCATGTATGGCCGTAACGGGGAGTCCCCCCTTTTTGTGGTGGCCGCCAGTCGCCCCAACGACTGTTTTGAAATGACTTTTGAGGCCGCTCGCCTGGCCATTGAGCACATGACTCCGGTCATGTTGTTGACCGATGGTTATATCGCCAACGGTGCCGAACCTTGGAAAATTCCCGACCTCGGCCAACAATTCAACAAAATTACATCCCACTTTCCCGATCGGGATTCCGCATCCGAACACTTTTTGGCCTACCGGCGGGATGCCGAGAGTTTGGTGCGCAGTTGGGCGGTTCCGGGAATGGCGGGATTTGAGCACCGTTTGGGCGGCCTGGAAAAACAGGTGGACACCGGAAATGTCTCTTATGAACCCGACAACCACCAGGAAATGTGCCGTATCCGCCAACAAAAGGTCGAACGGGCCAACAAAAATATTCCCTTGCAAAGTGTGGAGGGAGAAGATTCCGGCGACTTGTTGGTGGTTTCTTGGGGAGGAACTTACGGGGCCACCCACATGGCGGTTCGGGAAATGCAGCAGGCCGGGCAACGCATTTCCCTGGTGCATCTCAAACACCTCAACCCCATGCCGAGCAATGTCGAAGATATTTTTTCGGCCTTCAAAAAAGTGTTGGTTTGCGAACTCAATTCGGGGCAATTGCACCAAGTTCTCAACGCCCGCTACAATCTCACGGCGGAAAAATACAACAAGATTCAAGGACAACCTTTCACCATTGGCGAATTGGTGAGTGCTTTTCGCCAACACCTAGAGGCCTAATTTACCCAAGGATATATTATGACCGAGAACCACCCTCCCTACACAAAAAAAGATTTTAGCACAGACCAGGATGTTCGCTGGTGTCCGGGTTGCGGAGACTACGCCATTTTAAATGCCGCCCAGATGGCCATGACGAAAATTGGCAAGAAAAAAGAAGACATCGTTTTTGTTTCGGGAATCGGCTGCTCTTCGCGCTTTCCCTACTACATGAATACCTATGGCCTGCACTCCATTCACGGGCGCGCCCCGGCCTTTGCCTCGGGACTCAAATCCCACAATCCGAACCTCTCGGTTTGGGTGATTACCGGCGACGGGGATGGCCTTTCTATTGGTGGCAATCACTTGATCCACGCCATCCGCCGCAATGTCGATCTCAATATACTGCTTTTTAACAACGAAATTTATGGCCTCACCAAGGGCCAATATTCTCCCACTTCCAAGACGGGAACGGTGACCAAATCAACTCCCTACGGTTCCATCGACCGTGCTTTTTTGCCCAACAAATTGGCATTGGGTGCGGGGGCCACCTTCGTCGCGCGCACCATGGACACTGATCCCAAACACATGCAAGAAATATTTTTGGCGGCCGAGCGCCACCGGGGAACTTCCTTTATAGAAATTTTGCAGAATTGCGTGATTTTCAACGACAAAATTCACGACAATTACACCAACCGCAAATTGCGCGACGATTGGGCCTTTTTCCTGGAGGATGGCAAACCCATGCGCTTTGGAAAGGGCAATAGCAAGGGAATCGTACAAAAGGGATCGCACCTGGAGGTCGTCGATTGCAATAGTGTTGATGAATCGGAAATCCTGGTTCACGACCAAAAAAATTCCAACTTGGCCTATATTTTGGCCAGTTTACCCCCTCATAAAGGCCCCATGCCCATGGGGATTCTTCACCAGGTTGACGATTCCATCTACGACCAGGCCATTTGTTCGCAAATCGAGCAAATCACCGAAAAGCGGGGTGCTGGAGATATGCAAAAAGTGTTGCTTTCCGGTTCGACCTGGAAGGTTGAGGCTTAGTGAGCAGTTACAAGTTTTGATCTGAGTTTACAAAGGAGTCCTACAGTGCCGATTGCCAATTATTCCCAATACATTCAGATGCTCGATAAGGCGACTGATGAAAAATTTGCCTTTCCCGCCATCAATGTGACTTCAACTTCTACCGCCAATGCCGCTTTGAAGGCATTTGCCGACATGAGGTCTGACGGGATCATTCAAATTTCCACTGGAGGGGGAAAATTTGCCTCTGGCCAGGGAGTCGGCGATATGGTCTTGGGGGCCATCTCTTTGGCCCAGCATGTGCATCTAATGGCCGAAAAATACCCGGTTTGTATTGCTCTCCACACTGATCATTGTCACCCGGAACACATCGACGATTTCTTTTTGCCTCTGGTGGAAGAGACGGAGCGGCGGCGTGCGCAGGGCCTTCCCAACCTCTTTAATAGTCACATGTTTGACGGTTCGGTGTTGAGTTTAGAGGACAATATGAAAGAGAGTCGCCGTTTGCTCGAACGGTGTGCCCAAAATGACATTATTTTGGAAGTGGAAACCGGCATTGTCGGTGGAGAGGAAGACGGGGTCAACAATGAAGACGCTCCTTCTGAAAAGCTCTATACCACTCCCGAAGATATGGTTTTCGTCGCCCGACAATTGGCCCCTTTGGGGAAATTTATGTACGCCGCCACTTTTGGCAATGTCCACGGGGTTTACAAACCGGGCAATGTCAAATTGCGGCCCGAGATTTTAAGGGACGGGCAGGCCGCAGTGGAAAGGGAAATGGGCCAAAATGGCCGCCATTGGCTCGTTTTCCACGGTGGTTCCGGCTCCGAACTTTCCGAGATTCACCAGACCCTCGACTACGGCGTGGTCAAAATGAATGTTGATACCGACACCCAGTACGCCTATACCAAGGCAGTGGCCAAACACATGTTTACCCATTACGATCAAGTCTTAAAAATTGATGGTGAAGTGGGTTCCAAAAAGCACTACGACCCGCGCGCTTACATGAAACTGGCAGAAAATTCCATGGCCCAAAGAGTGGTTCAGGCCATTAAGGATTTGAGATCGGAAGGAAAATCTATCCTCTAGGGTAAGTTCTGCCCTTAGGTTTTTTGGGCCTTAATCCCTCTAACTCTATTCCCGTGGTATCCGATAGGTTGGCCAGGTTCGCTTTTTGCTTAACGGGAAGAATCTCCTTGGGCCTTGTGTTTCCGTCCGTTTTTTCTCTCGAATTTTTGTTGGATTGGATCAGCACTCCCGTTTATTGGATGACCTGGAATTTGCCCAAGGCCATGCGGCTCAACTGGACATTCGGCCGTCCCCGCTTGGCACTCGCTCTCAAGTTTGTCCAAGACATTAAACTTCCCGAAGACTGCCAGTTGTGCCTGCTCAACTTTGAAGCGTTATCCATCATTAAAAATCGGACTTCCTATTTTCACGACCTCGAACTTAGGCCCAATGGCGAGACGGAGCAAAGGCTGCTGCAATTTAGCACACTGGGCTGGTTCCCTCACGAAGTTGCCCAAATTAGAGTCATAGATGGCCATGGTGAAGAGGTTTGCTCGCCGGTTTTTCACGGCCGCCGCTCTTCTCTGGGCCGATTTGAAATTTTGAGCACTCAAATGAAAAGGGCCATATTGCAGGCCCGCAGGCGCGGCCTAATCATCTGCGAAGTTGAGATTGCCCACACCCACCCCAGTATCGAAGTGATGATCGAACACGCGGGCGAGCAGCAGTTTATTTTCAATGGCCTTTCCGCAACTGACCGCAAGCTGGGAGAGCGCCTGGCCTCATTTTGCGATTACCCCATACGCATCAAGGCCATCACCACTGCCGCCAACTACTCCAAGATTTTTTGAGAACGGGCGCACGCGGCGGATGCTGCTTTGCTTTAGCTGCGGCCTTTAAACAGTTGCCACCAGGGCCTACTTGTAGGAAACTCAGGCACGAAAATTCAAGTTCTGCGGTTTTCGGAGACGTGGGTGAGTGGCCAAAACCAGCACCTTGCTAAGGTGTCATACCTTCGGGTATCGAGAGTTCGAATCTCTCCGTCTCCGCCATTTGTCAAAGTATGCGAACACTCGGAATCAAAAAAATCGGGAAAGTGGACTTTTCCACGAGGGGTTATTTCTACCCTATGCGGTCGCTGAACTATAGCTTGTCTTGGTGCAAAGTGTTAAGTGTTTGTTCTACATTGAATAGAAAGATAATGATTTTTCAGCATTTCTCCCGTTGTCGTCGCTTTCTATGAGATGTCGATTTTTAGGAAATAGGGGTTTAACTTATTGAAATTATTAAATTTGTCGTCGGTATGTCGTCGCTTTTTATGAAGTGTTGATTTTTAGGAATTGGGAGCTTATAACCTATTAAAATTGTTTATTTTTCAAAGGTATTGCTGGTATGCCATCTGATAATTCGTTGTATAAAAGGCCAACGATTGATGAGTTAAAAAACCAAGTTTCGCATGGTCGATTATTAGAGATTTCCTACCCAAGATTAGAGTTTAAATCTAGTTGGAATCATAGATGTGGAGAAAGTATTTCTGCCATTGCTAATCATGTATCTCAGGAAGGAGGTTGGCTTGTTGTTGGCATTGATGACAAAGGTAATGTGCTTGAGAATGGGCAAAAATGGGCAGAACGAACAGAAGTAACTATAGCACAACAGATAAATGCTTTCTTATCTCCATCAGATGCTGTTAAGGACATATTTGTAGAACTCTTTGATGGAAAATACTGCATTTTTTTAGATATTCAAAATCCCGGAGACATTACTGAATGGAAGAGAGAGGCCTATAAATTATCAGGCACTTCAAGTACAAAAATGAAGGCAAATGAGCGTATCCAGTGTTCTTTAAATTTTCCTGGAGAAGATTTTTCGTGTCGTTCATGGAAAGGAAGTGTTGATAATTCTTTGGTATTGGATTTTGCCAAAAAAATTGCTAAGGCCGACCCGCAAGAGTTTTCCGAGGATTTAAACACTTTAAGTTCTTCCGAGGTTTTGAAAAGATTATGTCTTGATGGTAAGGCCGCCTCAGGAATTTTATTTGGAGATTTTCCTGTAAGGATAGCACATTATGATGCTAACGATGATGTTATTGATAATGTTGAAAAAAAAGGGGTCTACAATATTCTTACTGATGATTTTGTTTCTCAAGTTCAGATATGGACGAGACAAAAGGGAACCATTATTACAGGTAATACAACTTCTGTAACAGAAGAAATGCCCTACCCACCCAAATTGTTGAGAGAAGTTTTTGCGAACGCAACAGCACATGCTCTTTATCAAAGAGAACAGGGAGGGATTATTATTGATATTTACCCAGACCATATTACAGTACGCAATAATGCTCTACTGGAAGCAGAATTTTTTGCAAAACAATGGTTTTCTAAAAAGACATTTGTAAAAAATAAACTTCTTATGACAACTCTCAGGGCAGCAAAAATTACGGATGAGCTAGGAACAGGAAAATTGCGAGTTTTTCGATTGGCCTTAGAATCTGGAAAAAAAGAACCAATTATAGAATTTAATAAACATGGAAATTATGGAAAATGGGAAATAACGATTTACAATAATCAACAGTATTTATATTTGGTAGAACTTATTAATAAATTTTACAATACTTTTCCTACTAAAAACCATGCACGAATTGCTATGGCTCTTATACTTTGGAGAAATCAAAAATGGTCTTTTATAGAAGAGAAACTGGATGAATATTACAAAAATATTGCTCTTGAAATTTTAGAACATCAGTATGCTCCTGTATCTGTAATTGAAGACGATTTGTTAGTGAAGCGTTGGGTTGATATTGCACTGACAGGGAAAATAACTCAGACCTTTTCTCCTTCTGAAGAGGAAAAAATCCAAAAAATATTAAAATCTTTTGCTTTTGGGACAAATCGTCGAGGAATTATAACGACAAAGGAAGCAAAAAATCTTATAGGTCTTGGGAACACTCCTTCAGAATCAACACAGTTGTCTAACCTTTTTAGAAAATGGAGTAAAGAGGGGATTATAAAACATATTCAGCGTGGCCAATGGGAGTTTTCATCAACAGGTAAAGATTTCATTTTATTCAATACATTTATAACGAAAAACTTTGATGAAAAATTCGATTTTAGTTTCTTCTTTGATAATCTTGAGAGCAAGGATAAGTCTGAAAAAAAATGATTTGGTAATGGTAAGATAGTTTAAACTTTTATAGTGAGGGAATATCCACTAAATTTAATTAGGTATTTTATAACCCCTTTGTACCAGTTTTTTTCAATGACTCTCTTACATTATAGAAACCCAACCAGCGTCTAAATCTGATTTGCCATCGTAATTTAAAACAGAAAAGTTTGGTTTCTGATTTCCAGCGATTCAATTTAAATTTTTTCCAAGCGGACTTGACCAAATGGCCTTTTTTATATTGAAACTCTTTCTTATGGAAGCGCAAATAGCACCTAAATGTTCTTCTTTTTCATGGCCACTCAAAACAACGGTATTGTTGAGGTGGAGTCGTCTTAAAATGTTAAATAAGTCTATGCTGAAAACATGATCTAAACTAGGCCGTCCGTTATGTGTAATATTTTCAATGAAGGCCTCTCCTGCAATTTTTTTAAATGATTGAAGGTCTAAATCTAAAGTCTCTAATGCTTTTGCAACGACTTCATTAATATCTATTTTTTCCTTTTGGCCTTTGGGTTCATTTAATATTTTTGTTTTTTTGGTGAGCATTTTAATTTTCTCCAGTTGTTTATTGACAGGCCTTGGAAGTAAGAATATCGACAATTTTATCTAGTTTTTTAGAGCAGCAGGATTCACTCAAACGGAAAAAATCATCATTAATATTTTCTTCAATTTGGGGAGTTTTGTTGGATAACAAAACGAAAGGAAAAACAAAATTTTGTGTTCTTGCAGTTTTATAAATGTTTTCTCCATCTATTTTATTTTCTCTGTCTTCTCTGCATAAAACAAAATCATAAAACATGGGACAGGTTTTAATCTTATCAATGGCCTCTAAAGTAGTTTGAGCATAACTAAAAATTGAAGAACTAAAGACTTTTTGAAGTTCTATAACATGGTTCCCCAACTGTTCTTTCTGATTTTCACAAATGAGAATGTTCACGGTTTCCTCTCAAGGTTAGGTTTTGTTTTCAGTATCTTTTGCCAGAAGCGTTATAGCTTGCCAGCTTAGGGCGTATATGTACGCACTGACCGCTCTAACACACATTCTTAAACTAATAAAAAAACGAGAATTATTGCTTTATGGCACGACGGTCAATCAAAGAAATTACAAACCTTAAACAACGAAAATTAGCGACTAATTTTAAAAATAACCTCGTTCTCATTCGTCAAAGACTTAACTTGCGGCAAATAGACATTGCTCAAAAATGCACTTTGAGCTTGAAATACATTGCCGATATTGAACAGGGCAACTCTGGGAACCCAACGCTAGAAACCATTTGTGAAGTTGCCAAGGGCCTTGGAGTAAAAGACCCTCTCGAATTATTGCGAAGCTCAAGTTGATTGGCCAAACATACACAATTTCGATATATTAAAGTTCAAGAAAAAAGTTAGAATTTTCCAAAAAATATAGTTTTTCCTTATACAGCGGCTTGACAGGGGCCAAAAACAGGGTTAAATTGGTGTGCGGTTTTTACCGTCCACATGGCATTTGGAGGCCTCTCTAATGAAAAAAATCGTCTATTTTCTAGCAGCGCTACTTCTTTTCAACAACAATGTTGCATCATATCAAAACACTTCTCCACAAATTAAAAATTTGGAAAGTTTTGCCTTGGAGTTGGGCCATTATGTAAAAAATGATTGGTGCCACTCCAATCTGCAATCGGCACAGGCACAGTGGGCCGATTTTTTTAATAGGCTGATACTATTAAACAGAGCACCTCAGGCGACAGAGGCAGCTTTAGACTTCTTCAAGCAGGCCTTGTTTGAAATCAATGAAGATAATTCTCCCCATTTCCTTCGCTATCTCTCGGAATTTTTGAACAATATAAGCAGCGTAAGTTTAAGTGAACTTCAATCGGAACGAACAGAGGCCGATCATTGGGGGCCTTACCAGATGGCCAGAGAGGGGGCAAGGCGAATAATTCTCTTGTGGAGTACAGTACCGTCCTATGGGGACAGGAATTATAAGGCGTATCGTCACCTGTTTGATGCCATTTTCCCCGAACCTGCCGACTTTGAGCAATTTGCGTGTGACCAGAAAGTGACAGAGGCGATCGGCAGGGTTCATCCATTACAACTTGGCAGCAGTGCCATGTTTTATATGTGGAATGTGGTTCTATCGCCGTAGTATTGGAAAAAATTTCCCCTTTAAAAAAGTATGTCTTTATTCTTTCACCGAAAGGCGTAGAGTCTGTTGCGGCCAGAGTAGGCCACTAGGGTTCCGTCTTGGACTTTGAGGGCACCGAAGACGGCGCTGCTTTTGTGGCCCAAGTGGTGTTGGGCCTTAATGCTCAAATCGCGCGCGTCCATGTACACCAAGTGCCCGTCTACCGTCGATGCCACCAACCCGCCTTTCCAAAAGGCCAGGGAAGAGATGCTGGTGTTGGAGATTGTTTGAGCGCGGAGTTCTTTAAAGTTGCGGTCGAGCAATACGACCTTGCCATCGGTTGTTCCCAGTAAAAGTTGTTCTTCCCGCTGTAGGGGCCGACGAGTGGAGCGGTATTTTAATTGGCGGGTGATAAGGCCAGTGTCTTTGTCGAGAACAGTAACTGGCCCAGCGTCCCCTCCCATGATCAATTGGCCATTGAAAATAAAAGGTGAGGTGTCAACATCGATAAATTTGGGGCCAGAAAAAATTTTGCTTTCCCACAAAAGAGCGCCCTCTTCCATGGACAGCGCCACCACGGTGCCGTTGGCGAATCCGACGAAGAGTTTGTTTTGGTAGATGAGAGGGCGGCCAGCACGCTGGAGTGTGAGAGTAAAGGGAATCGAACGCTTGTAGGCCCACAGGATTTTGCCGGTTTTGGCATCCAGGCAGAAAATTTGGTGGTTGCGGGTATGGTAGTAGAGCCTTCCCCGCGCTACCACGCCCTCACTTTCCACCGAAGCACCCAAATCGACATTCCAAAGCAATTTGCCGTTCAAACGGTGGCGGGCGTAGAGTCTGCCCCGAACCGTGCCGTAGATCAAAGCATCTTCCACCACGATCGATCCTGCGTGATAGCTGCCGTTATCTTCGGCCTTCCAGACCAGTCGCCCGCTGTCCAGTTCATAGGCGCGCATTTCTCCCGCCGAGTGGCCAGTGTAGACGATTCCCCGGTGAATGAGAGGGGTTTGCAGGCCTATGGGCAAGTTGCCGCTGTTGTAGCGGGGGTCGTGATTTTTGATCCAGACTGGCCTAAAAATCTGGCGCGATTTCTGGGCCATAGTTGAAAGTTTGGGCCGAGAAATTTTGAGGTCGGGGGTGGAACAAGAAGCACAAAAGAAAATGCTCCATCCCGTTAGGATGGAAAGGGATGAACGGATTGTGCTCCAATTCATTTGCATTAAAGTTCGCTCAAGTAGAGCTGGGCCATTTTTTTAAATTCGTATTCGGCCTCGGAAGCATTTTCCGCCACCCATTCAAAACTCGCCCTGGCCTTGTCGTTGTCACCTTGTAGGCGGTAAAGTCGGCCCAAGTCCAAATAGGTTTTGCTCTCCAGGAGGCGCACAGAACCGGCCAGCAAACTTTGCAAGTGTTCAATGGCGCGGGCGTGGTCGCCGGGATTCCCGCGGTTTTCAAAGAGGGCCGCCAAGCGGGTGGCGTAGAGATAGCGCAGGTAGGGAGAGCGGGAGAGGGCGAGGCCCTTTTCCAAAATGCCCTGGGCCTCAGTAATGGCATCCCGTTTGGTGAGAGCATCGGCCATGCGCAGATGTTGGTGGGCCAGGCCGGGAAAAGACCCCATGGCGGCGGTGAGTTCTTCATATTTCTGCAAGAGCGCTTGGGCATCCAGTTCTTCTTTCTCGAACTGGGGCAATTCATTTTGGGAAAAGGCGTGGAGTTGATCCCTGTACTGCCCATATTTTTGGGATTGGAAGTAGGAGATGGCCCCGTGGATGAAAACCCCTACGATCGACACACCTATCAGTGAGAGGATTAAAATTTTGTGGCGGGAAATAAAAAGGCCCAATTCTGTCGCCGACAGGACTTCATCGACGAAGTGGAAGGGAGAAAAATTGACTGAACGGGTACCGTCTCGCTTTGTATTTACCGATGAAGTATTGGCCAAGTTGCCTCCTCGGAAAGTTTGGGAAAAAGCCGATACAAAAGGCCAATCTAAATCACACTGGCCAAAGTTGTCAAAAATGCAGTCCACAGACTACCATGGAGAGAGGGAAGTATGAAAATAGCACGCAACACCAATCGCTCTCTGTTGGCCTCCCTCGCCGGGTGGTGTTTGTGTTTGGGCCTTTTGGTGAGCGCTGGCCGTACTTTCGCCATCGACCGCAGCGGCCGTTTGGGAATAGGGGCATCCCACCAATTCAAAAACGGGGTTCCCGCCCTGAGTTTTAAACTCCAGCAATCCCCCGTATTTGCCGTTGGCGGCCTTCTCGGGTACCGGGACGGGGGAGCACAGAGCGATGGCCATGGCCTGGGGGTCAAGTTCTACCGCCGGCTTTTTGAAGAATCCCAACTCAATTTCTACGCCGCGTGCTTAGTGGTTTGGCCCTTCAAGCAAGGCCCATCGGGAGGGACGGATCAATTTCAATTGGACTTTACGCTTGGCAGCGAATTTCATTTTGCAGGATTGGAGTCCCTCGGTTTCAGCTTGGAATTTGGCCTTTCCGCCCACAAAACGGCGGATGGTTTGGCCATTCAAACAGCGGGGGACAAATTTTTGGCCTCTTCGGTGCACTTTTACCTCTAGGGAATAGGGAGGGCCGTTTTTCTTGAAAAAGTTTTGGCCCCACCTGGCCTGCTTGTTGTATGGCCTCGCCTTTTCTGCCGTACAGGCCGATTTTGATCCCTTTGCCGACGAAGATGCCGAACTCAATATCGGCGGAGATATTTTTACCGATTTCAGCGAAGAAACCGACAGTGCCCGCGTGGTGGAAGACGAGCGCTTTTTTCGTTATGGCCGTTTTTTTACCTTTCAATTGGCCCTGGGGTTGACCACATTTGGCGGCAACCGCGGCCGCGCCTACCGCAACAATCCCCCCAATTACGGCATTGGAATTAATTACTTTTCCGACTTTCGCAATGCCTTTGGGGTGGGCCTTGAGTTTTCCAAGCACCACTTTTTTTTGGACGACGAAGTTCACGGTTATCACGACGGTGACGAGGGTTCCGACAGTGGGCCAGGCCTGGTCGATGTCTCCATGTTGCGGGTTTATTTTTCCGTTCGCCGCTATTTGGACACCAGCGACTTGGGAACTGCCATAACCTATGCCAATCCCTATTTTACCGGGCGCTTGGAATACTGGTATCTGACCAACAAGTTTCAAGACCAGCAAGACATTTTGGCCAACAATTCGGGGGGAGGACTCGGCCTGGGAGTGGGTTTCGGGTTGGAATTTCCCATTGAACTCAAACACAGCTATCTAGGAGTCGAGGCCCTGTGGCATTCGGTCAATTTTCACGATAAATACACCCAAGACTACGCGCCCGTGGAATGGGGTTCGGGGTTTGGTTATCGAGACTTGGCCGGCAGTGTGTGGTCGTTGATGGCCAGCTATGTAATCAACTGGTAAGTGCTCACACTTCAACGAAAAATTGTGATAGTAGCTTGGGCCAAGTGCTCACAATTTAGGTCAGATTGGGAGGAAGCGAGACAGAGCGACTGAGGTGTGCTCCTTGCACATCGCAAGGAGCGATGGCGAAGCTGATTCACAAGATGGCCTGAAGTGTGAGTACTTAAATTTCTTCAAAAGTTCTGCGCCGCTTATTTTTGCGCACATCGGGGACTGTAAAGATGCGGTTGTGAAAGCAAATGTAGAATCCCGCCGCCAACCATTGGGCGGCCAAGAGGGATTCGGTGACATTTTGGAAGGCATCACTACCTTCGACGGCAAACGGCCGTATGGCCCCGGTGAATATGGCCGGCACTTTGGGTTTTTTGATTTTTTGTTGGGCCAATTCCGCCGTGGTGGCCATGGTGTCCGTCCCGTGCACGACGACGATGGGATGGCCCTTGCGCATTTCTTTTTTGAGGGTGTTTACGATAAGGGCGCGGTCTTCATCGGTCATGTAGAGGCTGTCTTTGGCCATCAGTTTAATGATTTTGGTGCGGGTGTAGGGGAGTTTCAAGCGGCCCAGGACTTTGCTTTCCAACTTGGATTTGCGGTTGGCCAATGACCCATCGTGTTCATTATAGGTTTTTTCTATGGTTCCGCCAGTGACGATTACTGTTATGCGGCAAAAATTATTCATCATCGGCCCATGGGTTTGTTTTAGCGCATTGCGTCTACAAAAAACTTTGCGCTAAGGATACAAGACCTTGTTTAAAAAAGAAAAGGAGGAATGCGCCGCTATGAGTGCTCAAACAACTTCAGCTTCACCAAATTCGAGAAAGGGCCATATTTCCGTTCAAACCACGGATATTTTTCCCATCATCAAAAAATGGCTCTACTCCGAACACGACATTTTTCTGCGCGAATTGGTGTCCAACGCCACTGATGCGATCACCAAACGGGCCACACTGGCGCGCACCCAGAATATCGAACTTCCCGAGGGCCAAATTCGCCTCGCCGTCAATAAGGGCGCTAAAACTATCACCATTGAAGATAATGGCCTGGGCATGAGCGAGGAAGAGGTGGAAAAATACATTGCCCAACTGGCCTTTTCCGGGGCGGAAGAATTTGTCGAACAAATCAAAAGCGAAGACCAAAAGGGAGAAGATATTATCGGCAAATTCGGATTGGGTTTTTATTCCTCATTTATGGTGGCCGACAAAGTTGAAGTCGAGAGTCTGAGTTGGCAAGAGGATGCCCGCCCCACCAAATGGGTTTGCGAAGGCGACACGGAATACACTTTTTTGGAATCCCAGCGCAGCGAGGTGGGAACTAAGATCACACTGTATCTCAACCCGGACAGCGAAGAGTTTTTGGACGATTGGAAAGTTTTGGAAACTTTGAGAAAGTTTTGCAGCTTTATGCCCTACCCCATCGAGGTGAAAAAGTCCGAACCGCCAAAAAAGGAAGAGGGAAAGGAGGCCTTGCCCGATCATTGGAAAGTCAACGAGGTTGAACCCCTATGGAGAAAAGACCCCAAAGACATCACCGAGGAACAGTACAAGGAATTTTACCGCACACTGTTTCCCATGGAAACGGAACCCTTGTTTTGGTTGCATTTGCGCATCGACCATCCTTTCACCTTGGAGGGCATTTTATACTTCCCCAAGATCAATCCCAAAATGGCAATTCAGGAAAAAAACATCAAGCTCTACAACAAGCAAGTATTTGTTTCCAGCGACACCAAAAATATTATTCCCGACTTCCTCTCGTTGCTTAAAGGAGTGATCGATTCCACCGACATTCCCCTCAATGTTTCGCGCAGTTCTCTTCAGGGCGACCCCACGGTGAGGAAAATCTCCAATTATGTGATCAAAAAAGTGGCCGAAGCACTCAAAAAACTTTTCAACAGCGACCGCCAGCGCTTTGAAAACATTTGGGAAGACATTGGCGTGTTCGTCAAATATGGCTGCATTTCCGACGAAAAATTCGATCAGGCCATACGGCCTTTGATCATTTTTAAAACTTGTGATCAAAAATGGCTGACATTTGAGGAATACCGCCAGGCCATACCCGCAGAACCGGCGCGGTTGCGGGAAAAATTGGGTGACAAAATTCTCTATTTTGAAAAGGGCCAGGGCGACCCTGGCCTGTTGGGCCAGTTGAAGGCGATGAACCTGCCCGCCTTTGAAGTGGACAATCATGTTGACCCCCACTTCATTCAGCACTGTGAAAACCGGGCGGGAGAGGGGCAGAAGAAAGTGCAATTTTCTTCCGTCAGTACAGAAATGGGCCAATTGATGGAGACTGATGACACCACCGATCAAGATATGAAGATCAAGGAACTGTTCCAAAAGATTTTGGCCCGGGAAACTGCGGCCAAGGACGAAACGAAAGAGAAATCGGCGGATGCCGGCACCGTTGATGCCAACGGTTCCGACAAAATGGAAATCGAAATTCAAAAGTTCAAGCAGGCGGCGACACCCGCTTTTTTTAAAGTTGATGAACAGATGAAACGGTTTGCGAGGATGAGTGAGAGCATGGGCCAAGGCCAGACATTCCCTCTCAAGAAAACGCTGGTTTTAAATCCCAACAACCCACTCATTCAGCACGCGTTGCAACTTCACGAAAAGGGTGGGCGGGATGCCTTGGTGGAAAAACTTTGCCGGCACATTAGCGATTTGGCCTCCATTTCGGGAGAGGGCCTGAGCAACGAAGAGCGGGACGGATTCATCCGCCGCAGCCAGGACTTGATTCAGGAATTTGCCCAGGGCCTGGCCCAGTAGAGGAGCGGTGGGCGTTTCCGTTTTACCTTTGGTTTTGGCCAGTGGGTCTTCTTATCGGAAGGAACTTCTCGCCCGTCTGGGCATCCCTTTCGAGTGCGCCTCTCCCGAACTCGACGAAGACGAGGCCAAACGGGAAATTGCGGATGCTGTTTTGCTCGCGCGCACTTTAGCGCATCTCAAAGCGCAAGAAATTTTGGCCCATTTCCCGGGCCATTTGGTGATTGGAGCGGATCAGGTGTTGGAACTGAAGGGGGCCATTTTCTCCAAACCCGGATCAGTGGCCAAAGCGGTGGAACAACTGGGGAAACTGGCCGGCCACACTCACCAGTTGATAACCGCTGTGTGCTTGTTTTGGCGGGACGAGGACGGTGCAGAAAAACGGATCGAATTTGAGAATTTGGCCAAACTCACTATGTATGCACTCACCCCGGAAGAAATCCGGCACTATGTGGCCACCGATAACCCCGTGGACTGCGCGGGAAGCTACAAAATCGAGAGTGCCGGTATCAAACTCTTTGAAAAAATTCAGGTGGACGACTTCACCTCTATCATTGGGTTGCCCCTCATCCAGTTGAATGCCCATTTGCGGGGCCTGGGATATGCCCCTTTGATATAACGAAAAAATGGGGATTTTTCGATAATTCATGTATAATGGATTATGGAAAAAAAAATGGCCTTTAATACGCGCGTTTTCCTATTCGTTTTTACCCTAATCTTATTCGTCAATGTGTGGTTTTTTCAGCAATTGGGGCACGCCTTTGCCTTTGGTGCCATTATCGCCGGGGCCTTTTATCCCTTGTTTCTCAAAATCAAAACGCAGTTTAGAGGGCGCAAAGAATGGGCCGGACTGGTAACTTGTCTGCTCATTTTGTTGTTTATCGCGCTTCCTTTTGTCTATCTCTCCATTCAAATTTCCCAAGAGGCGGCCAGGCTGTATTCTCAAATTAAATCCGCTCTCGATGCCGGTGCAGTTCACAACTTCTTTTTTGGCGATGGCCTGGCAGCAGTTCTGGTTGAGCGCGGCCTCGAATTGTTCAATTCTGATCTCGGCAAGCGGGATATTTATAATTTGATTTTGCTTAAAACGCAGGATTATTCGGGCCTTATTTTTGAAACGCTCAACGGCCAGTTACGCAATATTTTTAATTTTCTGTTTCATTTTTCGATGATGATGGTGGTGGTGTATGGCCTGCTCACCGAAGGCGAGGCCCTCAAACAGTGGTTTTTCCGCCTTTCTCCACT
This sequence comes from Bacteriovoracaceae bacterium, assembly GCA_965243145.1. GTDB lineage: Bacteria > Bdellovibrionota > Bacteriovoracia > Bacteriovoracales > Bacteriovoracaceae > CBDBLK01. The sequence goes on along the minus strand of CBDEUB010000002.1, from coordinate 1,355,183 downwards.
GCCCGACGAGGAAGAGCAAATGGTCTTTGAAAAATTCAAACAGATGAATTTTGTTTCACTGGTGTGCAATGGATTGGGCGGCCTTCTCCAAGGCGCTTTGGCGGGATTGGGTTTTTGGTTGGCCAATATCGACTCCCTCTTTTTGTGGTCGCTTTGCATGGCCATCTTGGCCTTTATTCCCTTAGTGGGCATTTCCGTGATTTTTGTGCCGGCCTGTGTGTATTTGTACTTGACCGGCAGTCCGGCGACGGCCATCGCATTATTTGTCTATTGTGGACTGGTCGCCTTTGCCGTTGAAAACTGGTTTAAACCCCGTTTTATAGGGGGACGGGTGCAGGTGAGCAGCGTGCTTTTGCTCTTTTACATTGTCGGGGGCCTGTTGACTTTTGGCATGGCGGGAATTTTTTATGGCCCACTTTTATGCGTGATTTTGCTCAGCACTGTCGATCTCTTCCAAAAAAATTACCTTCCGCGGTTACAATAGGAAGGGGCCTTTGAAAGAGTATGTATTCAATAATTTCAATAACTTAGGCAAGTATATAGGCCTTGTTGCGTAAATGAGGCAGGTTAAAGCGTTGAAATAAGAGGAAAATGCCGGCATCCTATATTTTGGAAAAAAGCAAGGAGGCCGGCGATGTCAAAGGTAGCATATAAAATCCAAAATTGGAGTCAATATAATCGTGCCCTCATCAATCGAGGCAATATCACCCTATGGTTTAATGAGGATGCCATCCAATCCTGGTTTGCTGACACGGAAAGTCGGAAAGGGAGGCCATATTTTTTTAGCGAAACTTGCATCCTCTTATGCCTCACCCTCCGCGCTCGATTCAACCTTCCCCTGCGCACCACTCAAGGTTTGATTGAAGGACTCTTTGAACAGTTGGGTTTGGCGCTACCTGTGCCCAGCTATACCCAGCTTTGCCGTCGCTCCAGCAGTATCAAAATTCCCTCCAAGGCCAAGAATATCCGCAGGCCTATTAATGTTGTGGTGGATTCCACTGGCCTTAAAGTGTACGGGGAAGGGGAATGGAAAATGAGGATTCATGGGAAATCGAAAAGGCGGACTTGGCGCAAGCTGCATTTGGCAGTGAATCCCCAATCGTTTGAGATAGTGTCGATGGAATTAACAGAGTCAAATAGAACGGATGGAAAAACGCTTCCGAGTTTGATTAAAGATATTCCCCAAATTAAAGAAGCGTTTGCGGATGCGGCGTATATGTATAGGGAATGTTTTGAGTCGATAGATGCCAAAGGAGGGAAGGCGATTATTGATTTGCGAGGGGGAACTTCGCTGGCGCGAGCGCCTACGCCAGGTTTGGCACAGAGGAATAGGATAGTGAGAGAACTTTGGGAGAGTTCGAGTAAGAGGAGTTGGAAGAAGAGAGTGGGTTATCACAGGCGGAGTTTAGTGGAAACCCAGATGTTCCGCTTTAAAAAGCTGCTAGGGCCTTCGCTGTTGTCGAGGAAGATGGCCACCCAGGTGGCGGAAGCAGAGATAAAGACGATGGTGCTGAATTGTATGACTCGTCTCGGAATGCCTCGGACTATGGCCATTCCCACTGGATAGCAAAATTTTTCCTTTCCTGTGGGGCCTCCGCAACTCTAATCCCGATTTATGCAACAAGGCCAAGTATATAGGCCTTGTTGCGTAAATGAGGCAGGTTAAAGCGTTGAAATAAGAGGAAAATGCCGGCATCCTATATTTTGGAAAAAAGCAAGGAGGCCGGCGATGTCAAAGGTAGCATATAAAATCCAAAATTGGAGTCAATATAATCGTGCCCTCATCAATCGAGGCAATATCACCCTATGGTTTAATGAGGATGCCATCCAATCCTGGTTTGCTGACACGGAAAGTCGGAAAGGGAGGCCATATTTTTTTAGCGAAACTTGCATCCTCTTATGCCTCACCCTCCGCGCTCGATTCAACCTTCCCCTGCGCACCACTCAAGGTTTGATTGAAGGACTCTTTGAACAGTTGGGTTTGGCGCTACCTGTGCCCAGCTATACCCAGCTTTGCCGTCGCTCCAGCAGTATCAAAATTCCCTCCAAGGCCAAGAATATCCGCAGGCCTATTAATGTTGTGGTGGATTCCACTGGCCTTAAAGTGTACGGGGAAGGGGAATGGAAAATGAGGATTCATGGGAAATCGAAAAGGCGGACTTGGCGCAAGCTGCATTTGGCAGTGAATCCCCAATCGTTTGAGATAGTGTCGATGGAATTAACAGAGTCAAATAGAACGGATGGAAAAACGCTTCCGAGTTTGATTAAAGATATTCCCCAAATTAAAGAAGCGTTTGCGGATGCGGCGTATATGTATAGGGAATGTTTTGAGTCGATAGATGCCAAAGGAGGGAAGGCGATTATTGATTTGCGAGGGGGAACTTCGCTGGCGCGAGCGCCTACGCCAGGTTTGGCACAGAGGAATAGGATAGTGAGAGAACTTTGGGAGAGTTCGAGTAAGAGGAGTTGGAAGAAGAGAGTGGGTTATCACAGGCGGAGTTTAGTGGAAACCCAGATGTTCCGCTTTAAAAAGCTGCTAGGGCCTTCGCTGTTGTCGAGGAAGATGGCCACCCAGGTGGCGGAAGCAGAGATAAAGACGATGGTGCTGAATTGTATGACTCGTCTCGGAATGCCTCGGACTATGGCCATTCCCACTGGATAGCAAAATTTTTCCTTTCCTGTGGGGCCTCCGCAACTCTAATCCCGATTTATGCAACAAGGCCGGCCTATAGTAGAGATTATGACTTATCGCCATTGGGACATTCCTGCCGACCTCTTTCATATCCAACCAGTTGGCCAACACACCATCAACAATTTTATTGGGAGAAATTCTCTGGTGAGGGAAGCGCATCAACTAATAGCAGCAAAAAATACGCGCGTGGTGTTTGAGGGCGGAATTGGAATGGGAAAAACTTCTCTCGGCAATTATATTCGCTTTACACAAAAAAATTCTTTTACCACCAATTTAAAAATTTCATGTCAGGCCCAGTGGCAAAGTCAGGAGTTTCTGCTGGCCCTGCAGGCCTCGGTCATTTCGACTTGTCAAAAAGGCCCTCGGCTTCAAGAACTTTTGGCAGAAAATATCTTTAAGAGGATACTTGAAAGAAACAGCAACATTCGTATTTCCAATTATCAGGGTGGGGCCACCGTTGTCGGTATAGGTGGTTCTACTGGCAAAGTGGAAAGCATATCCCAACCAGTTCATTTTGACGATCAAACTTTAATTTCTGAATTAGGTGAAATGCTGAAATTCATCAAGCAAAAAATATCGGCCCTCGAAGCATGTCCCATAGAGTGCGTGAGAATTATTTTCCAGTTGAACAATTTAGACCCTTCAGAATTGCCTTTTACTGAAGAAAAAATTGTTATCTTTTTAAATAATATTAGAGATATTTTAACTGATAAAGTTGATGCTTCATTTATTATCAACGGAACGACTGGATTGATTGCCCTTATTGGCAAAAGCGTGAAGAGATTGGCCCCTTGTATTGTTTCCAGAAAAATTTATGCTTTATCCAAGGATGAACTTGTCGAAGCACTCAACAAAAGAATCCAAAACAGTGACCATAATGGTTCTATTCCCTTTACTCCCGAATTGATTGAGGCCATTTACGATGCCACCAACGGGAATTTTCGGGAGACGCTTGGCCTGATGGAAATTTTGGCCAATCATTACGATAGTAAAGAACCCCTTATCCAAGATATGACTCTACAGGATTGTTATAACTACTTTTTTTACCAACATAGCGAAGAGCTGGAAAGTTACATGATGAGAAATGAAAAAATCACTAATAAAGGGAAGGCCATCCGTTCTCTGAGTGAAAGGCCTATGCTCAATATTAGCGAACTCGGTGAGCAAATTGGCGTTCAACAAGGCAACACTTCAAAACTGGTTCAAGAGTTGGAAGACGAGGGAATTTTGATTAAAGTTAGAGACGCATCTTCAACGAAGTGCTTTTTGTCGCCCCGTCTTTACTTTGCTTCAATTCTTTTTTTCAAAGCGGGCGTTTCGCATTCTAACTATGAAGAGGGAAATTTTTTCCTCTTATAAAGATTTTTTTGTTTTATTATAATAAATTAATGAGGTTTTTATGTATTTTAATTGTCAGCAGTCAGCAGTCAAATTTTAACTCGTTTATTTTCTTGTTTTCTCAATCTTAGTTTACTTACACTCACTATAGCACAAGCCTCTATTTATGCTGATTCTACTACTGGCCTTACTCCATGTCGAGTCATTAGAAATTCATTATGGTGCAGATTGGGCATTAGAGGGGATTGTTCTAACCCCACAAAGGTTCAATGTGGAGATAAAGTGGGTTGGATGAGATATAATCAACCGACAAAAAGTGTAAAAATGGTTGTAAGAGACAGAAATGGGAATTATGTAGATACTGTAACAATATCAAATCCAATGAGAGAGGGTTCTCGTTTCAATAATTTGGCCTATAGGCACAGGACTGGTTATGGAGGTTACATTAGCATAGCAGCAGCAACACGAGCTAGAAATGAACTAAGAAGACAAGGAAAACTAAGGCCAGGATATAGATTTTATTATGATAGAAATCCTTTTTTATACGACAATTCGACAGAGTTATATGAAGGCCCTCATGGGGATACATCGTTAGGCCCTATAGGAGAAACAAGAAGAAGCACTGAGAGGGGGCCTAACAGAAATCCGGCCAAGCAACTTAGTGAACGCAAAGTAGAGGAAACAGGAAATTGTGATTGGGTGAAAGACCCTCGAATAGTGGAATATAAACCGGAGCGAGAAAGTAGAGGATGCCGTAGTTGTACTATACCAAAGATTTGTACTGGGAGAGTTCGTTGCGGCGATAGGAAAAAGGGCACCATACCCGCTCAAGCAGCTTGTAAAGCGTTTCCTGCATTTGTCAATGTTAGGCCAGGGGGAGGGAAAATCCCTTGGATTTGTCCTAATGCTGATAAATGTGTTGCCGATTCTGATTTTCAGATTTCCATTCCTCCGCCTTCTCTATCCTCTTTACCAGTTGAAATAAATCCAACTCAAGGAAGAAATGGAGGCACTACAGGGAGATAAATTTCTTTACCAAAAGGAAGTTAATATGAAAAAAGTAATTCTATTTTTTCTGTTCGTTTCCAACACCTGGCCAGGGATTGACCCTAAAATTGTGGTTGAAGGTCGCGTGAGTAGCTTTGATAAAAACAATGTGACTCTCTATAGAGATGATGGTGAAGTTGTTGTCCCAAGAAGTTCAATCTCCAAAAAATTTAAGGTTGAACCTGGGGCCTATGTCCACGCAGTTATAGAATCCGATTTTATTCTCAGAGAAATAGAAAAAAACAATAAAAAACAAAAAAAGCAGGTACAAAAAAAGAAAAAGTAGGGCCTAAATCGTTGCCATCAGATAATTTTGCACACAATCCCGCACCCCTTCCTCCAACGAAAAAAAAGTGTGTTGTGGGCAGAGTTCGCGGTACTTTTGCATTGGCGCTTGGGTGAAGTATTGGTATTGGCCGCGCAAGTGCAAGGGCATGTCGATAAATTCTATTCGCGGGGGCCGTTGCATGGCCTGAAAAATGTTATTGGCCAGGTCGTAGAAGGTGCGCGCTTTGCCGGTGCCCATATTGTAGATGCCGTTGATATTTTTTTGAGTGCCAGAGGGTATCAGTTGATCCAAGTTGAGCATTGCTTGAACCGCATCCTTGACATAGATAAAGTCGCGCTTTTGTTCTCCGTCTCGGCAGTCGTTGCGGTGGGATTTGAATAGCTTGACTGTGCCACGGGCACAGATTTGTTCAAAGGCCTGATGAACCAGGGAGCGCATTTCGCCCTTGTAGTATTCGTTGGCCCCGTAGACATTGAAAAATTTGAATCCGCACCAGACCGGAGGACATTCGGCCTGGCCCAAGGCCCAGAGATCGAAGAGGTGTTTGCTGTAACCGTAGGGGTTGAGCGGGCGCAAGTTTTTGATTCCCTGATGGGAGTCATTGTAACCTAGGCCACCGTCGCCGTAAGTGGCCGCGGAACTGGCATAGATGAGTTTGGCCTCCGCCCGCACGGCCGCGCGCCAGATTTTTTTGGAGTATTCCACATTATTTTGCATTAAAAAATCGACATTGCGTTCGGTGGTGGAAGAGCAGGCCCCCATGTGGAAAATGCTCTCGACTTTTTTTAAGGCCCGGCCACAATCGGGGGTAAAGAGGTCATCGGCGTGGATGTATTCGGCATAGTGGAGGGGGCGCAGATTTTTCCACTTGTCGCTTTCACCTAAGCGGTCAACGGCGATAATGTCTTTGCGGCCACACTGATTGAGTTCCTCGATGAGGGAAGAGCCGATAAATCCGGCCGCGCCGGTGACTAAAATCACGCATGCCCTCCTTCTTGCGCCAATTCTCTCTCGCGCCTGGAGCGCCTTTCCAGATAGGGGTGAACCAATAGGGCCACGGCGACAATGCCCACCTCAAAGAGCAACACCAGGGGCAACCACAGGCCAAGCATGGTGTAGGGGTCGGGCGGGGTGAGTATGGCGGCCACTAAGGCAAAGGCGACATAGACATAACGGCGCATTTTGCGGAGGGAGTATTTTGTGGCCAGTCCCATGAAACCCAAAATAAGCAGGGCATTGGGCAATTGAAAGACGAGTCCCAAAAAGACCAGCACTTTGCAGGCCAAAACCAGGTAATCCCGGAGTCCGATAGTCGCTTCAACCTGTTCCACGCCAAAGTTGAGCAGCATCTCGAAAGTCAGGGGGAAGACGACGAAGTGGCCAAAGGCAACTCCCAACCAAAAGAGAATTAGGCCGCAGAAGAGAAAGGGGCGGATAGCGCGGATTTCGTGGGGATGCAGACCTGGCCTGATAAATTTCCAGATTTGCCAAAACCACAGGGGAGAACTCAGGATGATGCTCGACCAGAAGGCCACTTGCAGTTGGCCCATCACTTTGTCCAAAAGGCCCAAGTACACGATGGAACTGTTTTCCACACTTTTGAGAGAGGCCCTCAGTGGGTGGAGAATCCACTCCACGATCAATTCGCCAAATCCGTAAGTGACGAGAAAACTGGCCGCTAAAATGATTAGGATGTTGATTAAGGCCCTTCTCAACTCTTCGAGGTGTTGGGTGAGACTCATCTCTTTCATCGCTCGAAACTCTCCAGGTGGCGCAAAAAGTCCGGCTTGAAAACTGCGGGGAAGAGAGGTTTAATCAAGATATGTTGCAAAGTGACCACCCCTATGCAATACACTTTTTTCTGTGGGCCGTCTCGTTCTGTGGCCTCCTGAGTGTCAATATCGAATTTGGCCATGCTAGTCAAGAGACGCTCCTCATTTGCCTCGGCCGTGAGGAAGAGGCCTATCACCGCGCTAAAAATACCGGAGCGGCCTACCAAGTCAATCAAAAATTGATCGCCAAACTGACGACTAGCGGTAGTGTGCGGCCCAAACCCCGCTATTTGCGGAAAATTTGCCACTCTAAGGATTTTGGCCCCTCGGTGGAATTTTTGCGAGTTGTTTTATTGGAGGGGAGCAAAGTTTTTGCATCTCCTCGAAGCGGGAGCGTCCATCTCGATGCTCAGAACAAATCCAATATTCAAACCCTCTATGCGGAAACTCCCCACCTCTTTTTTAGCTATCTCTCCAGTCTCCAGTCCTTGGCCCCCCATGCCCAGTGCCTGGCCCGGGCCATACCGGAGATCAATTATTTTATCGAACGATACAAATATCTGGAAACCGATTACTCTACTGGCCAATTGGTCGATGACCGCGCCAAGATCACCCGAATTTTTGAAAAGCTCAAGGGCCTCGATGGCATCATTGATGGGTGCCAAAAAGAACTCCAAAACAGGGGCGGTTCAGGGGCAAAGGGTTAGCAAAACTTCGTCTCCAAAGTAAAGGGCCAATTCCCTCTCTAAATCGGCCATCCAGGTATGCATTTGAGTCGGGGGCATGGGGCCGCCCTCCCAACGAAAGAAAAGCTGGCGTTCCCGCAGTTGCAGCAGTTCGATTCCCCCTCGGAGTTTGGGCCTTTGTTGAAAAAATTGAAGGGCAATTTGGTGGGCCTCGCAGACAACTTCGAGGGGAGTGCGATCGCCAATTTTGTGCCTGGAGAAAGGCCGAACGGTATCGGAATTTTCCGGTTTTCTAACGGCAATCAACAACCGGCGCACATCTTCTCTGCAAGTGGTGCAGCCGGTGCCGGCGCGCGTGTGTTGGCCTACGGCCTTTAAAGTGAGGGCATGGGAAGACTGGGAGAGGTGGACGATTTCTTCCACTGCCACTGCAAAACAGCGGCATAATAGGGTTTGTCCGCCGTCGACCCATTGGGGTGCTTCGCCCACCCATTGGGCGTGGGCCTTGAGCAGACACCAGTGGGGGATGGGCATGTAGGAATCGCCTTTCCAGGGAAGTTTGAGGGCATCGGACAGTTCCAATCCCCTGGCGTTTTCGCAGAAGTTATCCAGGGCCTCCTTCAATGGGTGGTTTTTTGTTGGCCAGAGAAAGCGCAGCGCCCGCAAGGTGGCGGGGGAGGCAAATTCCACTTCCAGTTTAAGGGTGTATTTATCCTTGAGAGTGCAAGAGGCGTGGGCGTTGAAAGAGTCCACGGCATTTTAAGAGGGAAGGGTGAAATCTTCGTTCTCTTCTGGCCTCAAAGTGAGAATTTCGTGGCCGCGGGGGTTGTCTTCACTGACCAGGATGGTGTGTTCAAATTGGGCACTCCACTTGCCGTCGGCCGTAACCACCGTCCAGTCGTCTTCTAAAACGCGGCACTCTTTTTTCCCGATATTGATCATCGGCTCGATGGTGAAAGTCATACCTGGCCTCATTTCTGGCCCCTTCCCCCTGGTTCCGACATGATCGACTTGCGGGGTTTCGTGAAATTCGCGGCCAATGCCGTGTCCGCAGTATTCTTCCACCACCGAGTAACCGTATCCGTGGGCGATTTCCTGAATGGCCGCCCCTATATCGCCCAAGTGCCCGCCGGGGCGGACTTGGTTGATGCCCTCGCGCATGCACCAATAAGTGACTTCCACCAATTTTTTGTACTCGGGATCGACCTCGCCAATGAGAAACATTCTGTTGGTGTCCCCGTGAAATTTGTTGAGGTAGGTGGTGACATCAATGTTGAGAATGTCCCCTTCCCGTACGATGACCTCTTCACTGGGTATCCCATGGCAGACCACCTGGTTGAGGCCGATGCAGACGGATTTGGGGAAACCGCGATAGTTGAGAGAGGACGGGTAGGCGTTGTTCTCCACAATATACTGGTGGCAGATTTGGTTGAGTTCCTCCGTGCTGACTCCCGGTTTGATATGGGATTCAATATGGCCCAGGGTGGATGATGCTAAGCGACATGTATTGCGCATGAGTTCAATTTCCCGTGGGCTTTTAATGGAAATCATAGATTTGGCACCCCTTGTTGATACCGCCTTTTGTAGCTTTGGGTTTGGCCTTCGTCAAGGATTGTTGAAGGGTGGGCCGAAAAGGACTATATTGCGCCATAAGTTATGAATGTTGATCGAAATTCTGGCCCCTCTGTCGTGCGCCTGGATTATTCTCCTTATTATGCCAAGGGTTTTCCCCGGCGGGAGCGCCTGGCCTTCGCCGAGCTTGGCCTCAACTATGGCCACTCTCTTTCAGAGGCCCCCGCCGGCGAACTCGTTTTAATTTCCAATGCCCACACCCGCTTGGATTCCCTCCCCGCGGGTATCTTGGAGCGCACCCGGCTTTTACTCCATCCCAATAGCGGGTACGACAATATTCCTGCGGGCCTGTTGCGGGACTATGCTTTCCCCGTCGTCGCGGGCAATCCCATTCGCGCGCAAGCGGTGGCCAATTATGTTGTCGGGCGGATTTATGGCCACTTTAATACCCCTCCCGTTTGCCGGGAGTGGAACCCCGCCCGCCGTTGGCCCCGCCGCCTCACCCAGCAACTCAAAGTTTTGTTAATTGGCATGGGCCATGTCGGCAAATTGGTTCATCAAATGTTGGCCCCGGCGGTTGAGCAAGTGGTGTGTTACGACCCCTTCAAGGGCCACGACTTGGAGGATTTGGTTGAACGCGCCCGCCACTGCCACATTGTCCTTCCCCTGTGCAGTTTGAATCAAACTTCCCGCTACATTGTCGATAGGCCCCTGTTGAAGGCCCTGCCGCCGGATTTTGTGTTGATCAATGGAGCGCGCGGAAAACTGGTGCGCCAATCGGCATTGATAGAGATTCTCAACCGGCGTCCGCAATCTTTCGCCTATTTGGATGTCTTTGAGCAGGAACCTTTTTCACCGGACGATTTCGCCGGACTCAAAAATGCTAACTTAGTGTGTTCGGGCCATGTGGCGGGGGTGTATGATGGCCTCGACGATGCCGTGATCGAGTTTAACACCTCGGTTTGCCGGGACTTTATTCAGTCTGAGTCGGTTTGTTTGTATAAGTACCGGGATTTGGTTTTACAAAATCGCATAGTCGGGGGAGTGCTCATTTAACATGCAAACTTTTGAGGATATTCTGGGCCAGATGGCATCTTTCTTAGATGCACCGGCCACTCGGCAAAAATCCTTGGGCCAGGCCCCGAGGGCCGCGCTTTTAGGCATCCCTTTCGATAGTGGCGGTTCCATGTGCGGGGCCTGCCACGCCCCTGATCGCGTGCGTTCGGAGTTGCGGGAGCTTCCCGGGAGGGAAGAGTTTTTTGATCTGGGCAATATTTGGGCCATTCCCCAGCTTTTGCACGACCAGTACCTCAATGACGAAACTTTGGCCAAGTGCCGTTTGGCACTCTACGGTGATCGCCGCGAGTCCTTGCCGGTATCACCGCTTTCCGTTGCTGAAGAGGTATTGAGTACGCTCTACCAAACTGGCAATGGTTTGCGCATTTTGGGATTGGGGGGGGATCACTCGGTGAGCTACCCTCTGATAAAAACATATTTGCAGCACAAGCACCGGCAAAAGAAAAATGTTGCCATTTTGCACTTTGATTCGGCCCCCGATTTGTCGCCAGGCCAAAGTGCCCTTGGCCTCAGTGCCCAATCTTGGTGCCGCTCCATTTTGCCGCACCTGACCTCTCCCGATCAGTTGATTCAAATTGGTATTTGCCAGAGTGAGTCGCCAAGAGAATACAAGCAGGAGGGCCAGGGGATTCGACAGTATTGGGCCAAAGATTTACTCGAATTGAGTATTCAAGAGCTTCATGCCCTAGGCGAGTCTATGGCCGCATTGATTCGCGGGCAGGGTGTGCAGGAACTCTATGTCAGCTTTGACATAAGCGTGTTGAGCACTCAATACGCCGATGCCACTAGCGGGATTTCCGGAACCTTGACTCCCGATCATATTTTTATTATTTTAAAAAAATTAACTTCTCAATTTCCTCTGACTGGTGCTGATCTAGTAGAGGTTTCCCCTTTTTTGCACAAAGGGGAAGGAATCAATCCCGAACCGGATGCAACTTTGGCCATAGCGGCCGCGATGAGTAATTTTTTTCTGATGGAGTTAAACACGAGAGGTAAATGTGGCCAAATGCAAATATTGCCAAAGTGAAATAACATGGATTAAAGAAGGATATAAAAATATTCCCATTGAAAGCGATGGTGGTGTTCACGAGTGCTCCGAGAGAAAGAACGCTTTGGAGAGTTACAAAAAACTCAGTGTGCAAAATATTTCTCCCGAGGACATTCAAAAATACGAACAGAGAATTAACCAAAAAGTGGAAAAGGCCCTTCCAAAAAAGGGTAAACTCGCATCTCAATGAAGAACTATGATAAAAGTTCTGTAACTGTTCACAATTTAGGAAAGACTTGGGATGATAGCTAAGACAGAGCGACTGAGGTGTGCTTCCTGCACATCGCAGGGAGCGATGGCGAAGCTGACTCACACGGAGTCGTCAGGAAGGCGACGAGCGACGACTGCCCTGATGGGCAGTGCCGGAGCAGGATGCGGAGGCAAGATGGCCTGAAGTGTGAGCAGTTACAAAAAAAGGGGTAATGAGAAGTTGTGACTGTGGTGAGTTTCCCCCCCGCTGAGCAGGCCGCGGCCAACGGATTGGTTGCCATCGGTGGTGATCTCGACCCCTATTCTTTGGTTTTGGCCTATGAACAGGGCATTTTTCCCTGGCCGATCGTGGATGACTTTCCCATGACCTGGTTTAGTCCCGACCCCCGGGGAGTCGTCGATTTTGCAGAACTCAACATTTCCAGGCGCTTGCGCAGATACTTGCGCAAACTCAATTTGGACATTTTGGCCAACACTCAATTTGAAACAGTGATTAAACATTGCGCCCAAGTTAAGAGAAAGACTCAACTTGGAACATGGATCAGTCCAGAAATTATGGAGAGTTATATAGGCCTTCACCACATGGGATTTGCCTATTCGGTGGAGGGAATGAGGGATGGGCACTTGGTGGCCGGGATTTACGGCGTCGCCGTCAAGGGGGTGGTTTCGGCGGAAAGCATGTTTACTCTGGAGTCTAACGCCGGCAAGGGCGTCTTTCTGGCGCTGATGCACATTCTCCGCCAGGCCAAAATTGAGTGGCTCGACACCCAATCGGTCACCAGAACCGTCAGCAATATGGGCGGCAAGAGAATTTCGCGCAAAGATTTTCTCAAGCGTTGCAGGCGTGCCCGCAATCTCTCCATGCGGGATATTTTTGGCGTGGGGAAGCGGGAAGTTCAACTTTTTTAAATTAGTTCCCATTTGGCCAAGGAGGCCATTTCAGCGCCGCTGTCTTGCCAAAACGGTGTACTTCACATTTGCCGTCGAGCACGCCGAGGCCACACCATCCCTGGTGATATTGGCGTAAAAGCGATAAATTCCGGGCCTCAATCTTTTTGTTCTGATCCTGATTGCTCCCGCCTGGGAGGCCGTGCCTCTACCAACTTCTTTGGTACATTTCCCATCTCTGAAAAGTCTGATTACATCCCCGGCCTGCACACTGGCCACTTCAATGGTTGGCCTTGTCCGTCTGGAACTGGCATGGTTCGGTTTGATCAGTTTTAGGCCCGAAGGGGCATCTGGCGTCACTATCACTGGTTGTTGCTGTTGGCCTTGTACTTGTTGCTGATTCGAGATCGGAATGGAATTCACTTTGGCCCGAACCCGATCCAAGCGGACGCCGTAACGATCTTCGACGGCATCGATCGTTGCCGTCGTCGTGATGATAGCAACGGATTGGCCAGAGAAAGCATTGTATTCCTGTTGCAACAAGTTCAGCGAAACATTGTCACTAAATTTGCCGGCAATCATTATGGACTTGCTAATCCTTGCTTTCATCGTCTGACTTGCTTTGCGGCCTCGTACTTCTGCCTCCAAAGAACTGGTATCCTTGCCTATGCTTTTGTAGTATTTGATCTTTGCCAGTATTCTCTCTGTCCAATGGTCTTCAAAACGAAAAATCCAGAAAGTTCCATCTGGCCTGATCCAATATTCCGCCGGCCGTTCTCTGTCAGTCACATAACCTTTGTAAAATTGCGCCCCGTCGTGGGCGGGCATTGGGGCCAACATGGAATCATCGATCGGAGGCAAGACTTGGTAAGCGAGAGATACTGTCGAGCACTCCGATATGAGATTATCTCTGGTGGTGTTGAGGTAAAAACTGTAATTCCCAGGCGCTAATTTGTCCGTGACAACGAGTTGAATCCCCTCTCGCTTGAAAAGTTTTCTTGGCAAATTCATAATGTATGCCATATCCTCTTGTATGACGATGGCGTTGCTGACTTCCTTTGTGCACCGATCATCAATAAAAATTTTGGCCACTCCTCTGGGCAATATGCCGGCCACTTCAACAGTCGGCCTGGCCAGTCTGGAGGAGGCCGTTTCTGGCCTTATGAGTTTCAATCCCGTGGGAGGCCTGATCACATTCTCCCGCATCTTATTCAAGCGGACGCTGTAGCGGTCTTCGACGGCATCCAATATGGCCTGGGTGGTGGTGATGGGAGCGGGTTCTCTAGTTTGGAAGACGAGAGTATTGTATTCCCAATTCAACAATTCCCAGGAAATATTGTCACTAAATTTTTTGGCCACCAATCGGGAACTTTTGAGCTTGAATCGGTCGTCTATGTGCCTGCGAATGGAGGCCAATTCTTTTTCCCGGGCACTGGTATCCTCGCCCTTTTTCTCCAGTTCTGCAATCTTGGCCAACACTGTATTTTCCAGCTCACTCCAAAAGCGCGTTGTCCAGAGAGTTCCGTCGGGACTGATCCACCATTCCACTGGGCCATCTTGGTTAGCAAATCCGGAATAACCGCTGCCGTTAAACTTCGCCTGGTTGTAAGCGGGTATGGGGGCCAACATGGAGTCATCGACCGGGGCCAAAACTTGGTAATCTATAAATGCCGTCGAACATAGGGATGTCTCATCGGCCCTGGTGAGGTTGGCATAAAAGCGATAGTTTCCGGGCCTAAATGTCGTCGTGGCAAACAGGATGCTTTCCCCCGTAGAAGTGCCACTATCAACTTGGTTAGTGCACTGACGGTCACTAAAAAGTCTGACCACATCTTCGGCCCGCACGCCGGAGACTTCCACGGGCGGCCTTGAGCGGGTGGAAAATGTCCTATTTGGCCTAACCAATCTCAAATGGGAGGGGTTCAAAGGCCTCACCACTGTGTAGTCGATATAATTTGTCGAACAATCCGTGGTCACACCATCTCTGGTCACATTGGCGTAAAGGCGGTGACTTCCGAGTTCCAATTTTTGAGTTGTGATCCTGATCCTTCCCGATTGGGATGTGCCACTGCCCACTTGTTGGGTGCACTGACTGTCGCTGAAAATCCTGATCACATCAGAAACATACACGCCGGAAACTTCAACAGTCGGTGTTTTTAAAGTTGAAGAGGCCCGATCCGGCGTAAACAATCTGAGATTCACTGGGATTGAGATTGTTGTTGGCAACGAAACCTGGTAAGCTGCATGTGCAGTGGAACAATCCGACCACTTTGGCCCATGGTGAAAGCGTAGCCTCTTGGCGTAAATCGTATAATTCCCCAGGGGGAGAGTGTCGACTCGAATATCCGCCGTCGTGCCATTCGCACGGCCTTCGTACAGGTGGGAGTATATGGGAACTCGGCACTGGGGGCCTCCATACAAATAAACCCGATCCCCGTTTTGCAGTCCGTGGACGCGGACAATGGGACTCCCGTGACTTGGAGACGACACAATGGTGACATCGCTGGGTGTCTCCAAAGTGGGGAGGGATGCAGAAGATGAAGACAGGGTGTACTGGGCCTTGACCGTAGAGCAGGGGGAACGAGAACCGTCGTCCAAGTGAATTTGGGAATAAAAGGTGTGTTTCCCCGGAGTGCTGAGATTCACTTTGACAAAATACGAGGCAAAGATCATATTGGCGACCTTTGTAATCTCCGGAAGGTAGACCTTGTTCTCTCGGGTTGGGGTGCTGCCAATTTTGTTCTGGCATTGGGCATCCGTGTAGAGGGCCGCCTCTCCGTTGGGGTATCCCCACCCCACGATTTTGACCGTCACTGTGCGGTCTTTGCCGCCAGTGTGGCGATAACCATCTATCTTCCAGTAGTTGCGATCGTTGATGGTGTAGAAAATGCTCATGGATGTAATTTCGGGCAGGGTGGCTTGATTGGAAAAGGCCTTAAAGCTGAACAAAAAAGAGATCAGAAAAAGTACTGGGCGGTTCATAAAAACTCCTTCTTTTATAGAACTGCGGAACGCAAATCAATGGCCAGTTTCAATTCATTATAGGAATAAAGGCCGAGGCCGTCAAAGTTAAGAGAAAATTATTGGATTATTTTTGTCGTCGCCGTCTTTTAAGGCCAGGGAGTTTTGGACAAAACTCCACGGCCTCCGTTGAGGGACGGCCGAAAGGCCAAAAAGTGGTGATCCCAAACCCATTCCTGTTCGGCGTGGCCCGAAAGAACTGTCTCAGGCCCCATGCGTATGGCATCCTCGGGGCAAACTTCTTCACACAGGCCACAGAACATGCATTTGAGCACTTCCAGCGTAACGCCTTCGGGGGGATTGCCGTAGGCCTCTTCGGGCCGGCCTTCAATCAGGATGTGCAGACAGTTGGAAGGGCAAATGTCTTGGCAGAGGCCGCAACTGATACAGGCCAGTTGTTTTTCACGGTTGATCAACAAGTAGGGTAGGCCCTTCAGGCGTTTGCGCTCCGACCGAAAAACAGAGTGGCGGATTTTTTTCCCCAGGAGAGTAAACAAGAGGCGCAGGCCCATGGTTCCCAGTCCCCGCAGGAGGATGAAAGTGGAACGCAGGAGAGAGTTCTTCGAGTAAAATTGTTTTTCTAAAATCATGTGGGCCTCTTAGCGGTCAATTTCTCCGGGGACAAGGTTGAGAGAGGTAAAAGCGAGCAACGCCTTTTCGTACCAAGTGTTTTTCGCCATTTGGGGATAGGCCTGGCCTAAGGCCATGCCGGGAGGGCGGATTTTGAGGCGGTAGGGGGATGGGGTTCCGTCGCTCACCAGATAAAATCCTAGTTCGCCGTTGGCCGCTTCGATAAAGTGGTACTGCTCTCTGGCCGGTAACGGAGGGGCCTCTTCACCACGCAGATTCCACGGGGAGTTTTCGGCAAAGACTTCGCCGGAGGGCAGGTTGTCCAAGACTTGAGTGATAATGCGTAGGGATTGGCGCATTTCTTCCAGCCGGACTAAAAAGCGATCGTAGGCATCGCCGTTAATTCCCAGTGGAATTTCAAAATCGACATCTTGATAAAAGTCGTACGGGTTGGTTTTGCGAAGATCGTAGTTGACACCACAAGCGCGCAAAGTTGGCCCAGTCAACCCCCAGTTGATGGCGTCGGATGCACTGACCGTGCCAGATTTGGTTTTCTCTATCCAGGAGCGGCCTTGAATGAGGGCCAAATTCAGTTTTTTGATTCCTTGGGAGAGCCGTTTGGCCACTTCCAGGGCCTCGGTGACCCAGCCGGTGGGAAGGTCGTGGGCCAATCCCCCAATGCGCATGACTCCGTTCAAGTGGCGGGAACCGCTGTAGGATTGCATCGCCTTGGCAACATATTCCCGCAAATCCAAACAGTCGTGGTAGTTTTTGATCGCTCCGGCATCGAGCAGTGAAGTTCCCAGGCACGAGAGGTGATCATTGATGCGGGAAAATTCTTGCAAGATCATACGGATGGCCTTGGCCCGATCGGGGATTTTTAATTGGGCCGCCCGTTCCACAGACATGCACCACCCTACGGCATTGATGGCGGGGGAATTGTAGTTGAGTCTCTCGGCGTAGGGAATGATTTGTTGATAGGTTCTTTGTTCGGTCAATTTTTCCACCCCTCTGTGAAGCAGGCCTATTTCACACTTGGCGCGGCAGACTTTTTCTCCTTCTAAGAGCAGAAAAATGCGCATACTATCGGCCATGGCGGGATGATTCGGCCCAAGTGCCACCCATTCGGCACGAGGATGGGATGGTGGCGGCCCAGGAAAGGCCCGCTTGGCCACGGTGGCCCTTGGCGTTCCTTGAGAGTCGGGAGTGTAATCCTTTTTGAGAGGATGGCCAGTAAACCCAGAAGACAAAAAGAGGGATTTCCCCGTGGCATTTTCGATGGGGATGCCCATCAGTTCGGAAACTTCGGTTTCACACCACTTGGCATTTTCCCAAAACGCCGCGACACTGGGAATTTTCTCTTGGCCATTGACTTGAACTTTGGCCTGCAAGCGCAAATGTTCTTCCATATTGAGCAAAATATAAACCAGCTCAAATCGGGAACTCGCATTTTGAGCGAGTTTCAACCGATCGACTGCGCATATATCCAACAACAAAATAAAATTGGCCTCAAATCGCAAAAAGCGTATATGCGAAGAAAAATTTGCGGGATTCAAGGCCACCGTGACGGCATCGGCATCCCATTGCAAGGTGGTGGCAAAGCGCTGTTTGAGTTTACTTTCCAATTCTTGCATTTGGTTTGAGGTCATGATGTTCTCGTCGTCGTGAGGCGCACGCCATGGGCGGCACAAACTCCCTGCTCTACGCGTTCCTGGATCAGGGAGACAGCGTTTAAAATGGCTTCGGGAGAAGGCGGGCAACCGGGAACAAAGACATCCACCGGAATGTGTTGCCCGATGCCGGGCACTACACTATAGGTGGGATAGGGGCCGCCCGAGGCGGCACAAGCGCCCACGGCGATCACCCATTTGGGGGTATTCATTTCGGCATAGGCCTCTAAAACATAAGGGACGAGGTTTTCGGTAACGGTTCCCACTACCACCATGAGATCGCTCTTTTCGATAGGCCATTGGCCAGGAGGGGATTCCAGCAGTTGAGGCCCGCGCAGAGAGGCCGACGCCGAATGATATTCCATTCCACAACAGAGCGTGCCTGCGGGAAAGGGCCACAACTGATTTTTTTGTCCCCACCGGCGCAGCCATTCCAAAAAATTGGCCGCCTTGGTGGTGTAGACCAATTGATCCAGTTTTTCCGTTTTGGCCAGAGCGTGCGGGCCAGTGGAAAACTTTTTTTTGTCATTCATACCACAGACCTTAAATTCTTAAAAAAGGTGGTTGGTTTGTCCCTTGGGGTTTGCAAAATCTTCCCACCAGACATTTTCCGGAAAAATGCGAGTCAGGTGCGGCCTGGAGTTTCCGGTCATGCAACTCAATCCCTTGGCATCGACATACACCCAGTTATAAATTTTTTCCCGACTGGCCCCCACGCCCGAGTCATAGGTAATGTATCGGAAGTGTTCCCGTCCCAAATTGGCCAAGTTTTCCATGGCGGTGACGCTGGATTTAAAGGCCAAATTCAATTTTTTAGCGCTACAAAAATTCTGCCGTTCTATTGAAGAAGTGCTGTTTCTGTTCCACGCTCCTTCCAGACAGTCGTAGGAGTGCCCCAGTTCTTCCAGGTGGGTGAAGGCCGCCAAGTGGGCAAAAAACCAGTGTCTTTTGTGGTCGTGGCCAATATTGGCCGGCCGTACATATTTTTGGCAGGTGTGAAAGCGGTCTTTGTAATTTTTATAAAAGTGTTGGAAAAAAGAAGGCCAATTGCCGGCATTGGGCGGCGTCTGTTCGGCATTCGGCGTGGATTGTTGCAATTTGGGAGAATACCCCGTAATGCCGGCATCGGCATTGTCTTGAACCACATTGCTTCGACTGAGTCCCACTTCTATTTGTTTGAGGCGAACCAACAAATTGTCGTCGGAAGTTCTCGCGGGTTCCTGGATGACTTCTTTTTCCCGCTCGTCCAGTCCCCCTTTGGCCTTGCCATTTGGACGGGACTGGCGGTGGATGCGTTGAACCGAGTTCCAGATATAGTCGTATAAGAGGAAACAATTTTTTTTAAGCCCCGCCATTTCTTTGGGTTCAAACTGGTGTCCGTGCTCAAAGACAAAATCGAGAATGTTCTCCGCCTCGGCCTCGCCGACGATCCGGTAGGCGGGATTTTCTCCAAAGGCCAGAATACTGCGCCCGAAACCGTTTTGGGCAAAGGCCTTGACATAATTCCAATCCACCGCCAGTTTCAGTTCGGTCATGGTTTTGATTTTGGCCATGGCGGGGTCGCGGTCGTTGACCGCCACCAGAATGGGCCACCCCTGCCACTGGCCGTCCTCGCGGCAGGGATAACTGGGGCAATACTGCAAAACCATGCCCCCCAAAACCCGCGCATTCTGGGAAAAATCTCGGCCATCGTTTCTTTGCACCAGAGATTGTGGCCCTCCAAAAACCCAGATGCGCTGTGGCCGTCCCCGGCGGTCGAGCAATCGGGGAACTAGGCCTTCGCTAAACGGCGGGCGTTCGATAAGGCCTTCATAGCTTTGCCAAATGTCTTTTTGC
This sequence comes from Bacteriovoracaceae bacterium, assembly GCA_965243145.1. GTDB lineage: Bacteria > Bdellovibrionota > Bacteriovoracia > Bacteriovoracales > Bacteriovoracaceae > CBDBLK01. The sequence goes on along the minus strand of CBDEUB010000002.1, from coordinate 1,335,467 downwards.
GGACAGTAGCGGAACTTTTGAAATTTTTTTCCACTCACCAAATCAAAATCGTAATAAAATTCGCTTCCTGCGGGTGTGAGCAAAACATAGTCGATGAGAAAACTGCCCCCCGACTGGTTGGAGGAAAGGTCGAAAAAGGCGTGGGTTTGGTATTTGTCTTTTTTGGTTCGCGTAGTGAATCGTTCGGGTACTTTGAACCAGCTTTGTGGGGCGAGGACGATGCTTTCCCCGTCCTCTTGGGCCTCTTCCTGGCCCTCTCCCAAGGGCAACAGGCCACAACTCAAACTGAAGGCCAGGCAGGCCAACAGTCCCCAGTTTTTAAGCATCAATTGACAAGCACTCCCCAAATATTTCAAAATTCGTTTCCTGTGTGCCCTGGTGGCGAAATTGGTAGACGCACGGGACTTAAAATCCCGGGACTTGGTTTCAAGTCGTGCCAGTTCAAGTCTGGCCTGGGGCACCATGTCGATTCAAGTGGGCCAGCATTCCCTGCCTTTCCCAGTATAGTGATGAACTTTCATCCTGTCCGGCCGGCCCTGACTAACGAGAACTTCCGGGATCGGTTTAAAATCGAAAAGAAAAATTACTCGGCCGCTTCGAGGATTATTGCGGATGCCATTAAGGCCAAATTGATAAAAATATTTAACTTGTCGATCAAATCAAGAAAACTGACAAGATATATCCCCTTTTTTGGGCCTAGCTATCACACGGCCGTCACATAAAAATGGCGGTCAACCGCCGATTTTCAACTATACTATCAAATATGGTCAAACCAAAACGCACCATAATTGACCACGCCAGAGAATCGTTAGAAGAGCGCAATATTGAAATTTCAGAACTGATGGATTGTTTGGAGAGTCCTGACCAAAAAATAGCTGGCCATATGGGGCGTTTGATCTACCAAAGAAAACTCCCCTTAAATGGGAAAAGGATGCTTTTACGAGTAGTTGTGGAAGAAAATGATGATTCTATTGTCGTTGTCACTGTTTACAAAACGAGTAAGTTTAACAAATATTGGAGAAAAGGGGAGAAAGATGAAAGTTAGGTACAACAAGGAAGTAGACACCTTGACTTTAAGGTTTTCAGATCGTGCAATTGTGGAAAGCGATGAAATCAACCCGGGAATGATTTTCGACTACGACGAAAATGGGGATGTCGTCGGCATAGAAATTTTGGATGCTTCTAAAAGAATTATCAATCCTACGACAGTGGAATTGAGCGTTACTGGGCCATAAATATAAGACTTCAGGCAATAAAAAGGCCCTTTCCTGGCAATATATTTCCTTTTCTCGGTCATTGACTCGTATAGTCTTTAGTCAATATTTGGAGGCCAGGCCATATTGTGCTAGATTGATTGCCCAGAACACAAGACAACGCTCCCCGTTTCTGGGGATGTTAAGGGGATTCTATGGATTTTCGCAAATTGATTTCAGGTTTTTTGGCGGCCAGTGTGGCCTTAACTTCGGCCAGCGCCTACATTCCTGAGCACCCGAAAGAGGGATTTAACTCTCATACTGCGGCGGCCTTTTTGATCAATGAAGATCGGAGTCTTCGCTGCCAAGTCACCCCCGAAATTGCCGAACTTTTCTCTTCCCAAGATATGGCCGCTCTCGCCCAAAACGATGCTTTGGCATTGAAAACTGGCCAGGAGGAAAAATTGCGTTTCTGTGATGAAGGCGATGTGGCCTACGCCAGAATCGTTTTCCTCGATTCGGCCGTGCAGGCCAGTCTACCTGACATGATGCTCTTTGCGTTGGGAGCGTTGGCCGGTGTTGGGGCATTTAGTATTGGATTTATATTGCGCTCAAACGCCGCTAGAAAGGATGCCGTCAGAAGAAGAAGTGAAAGAGTTGCAAACGGCAACGGGGACGGGTTGCGAATCATGGCCTTAAATGTGCTTGAGGCCGTGTGTGGAAAAGGGGGATTTTTTATAACTGGAGAATGTCACCTTTATGGTGGTGATAGTAGGCATATTTGGATTGATGACGATATTATAGCAGTGATTAGAACTATAGAGGTGAACTGTGAAGAAAGAAGTGCAGTCGTTTCGGAAGGGGGTTGGATGAGATGCCAGGCCAGAGAAGTTGGCAAATATGATTCGCCATTCATGCCTACAGATTTGGACGCACAAGCATTTTTAAATAAAGTCAAGGCCTTATGTGGAGAACAAAATGCGCTTCTTACTCAAGAAGGCGTTGAATGTCAAGTGGTGGAAGATGAAGCAAAAGAACGAAAGAGTTTAATCGCCGTTTGAACAATTGGCCCCGTTATTTGCCCGCATTTTGCAAGGAAACTCTAAAATTAGTCTCGACCTTTTTTTCCAGAAAGTTTTTATTTCCGTTTAAAAGATTGTAAAAGTACAGGTTCCGAAACACCAGTTTGACATAGTTGCGGGTTTCCCGAAAGGGGATGAGTTCGATATTTTTCACCGGGTCGTCAAATTTTAAAATGGATTTTTTCCATCGGTTGAGGTTGCCCTCGCCGGCGTTGTAGGCCGCCAGGGCGTAGATCAAGTTTCCATCGTTTTCCTTGAGCAATTTTTCCAGATACTTAATCCCTATCTTGAGGTTGGGCCTGATGTTGTAGAGTTCATTTCTATTTTTCAATTTTTGGTAATATCTGGCGGTGGCGGGCATAATTTGCATAAGCCCTCTGGCCCCCACTCTCGATTTGGCCCGGGGGTCGAAGGCGCTTTCCTGGCGGATGAGGCCTAAGACGATCAAGGGGTCGAACGAAGGCCGGTTGGCCTTGATTTCCTTGAGGAATTTTTTGGGGAAAAGTATTTTTAAAATGTGGCGGTTGAGCTGGAGGGCGTTTTGATCGACCAGTCGGGAAGTCAATTTGAAGGCCTCCAGGTGTTGGGCGTTTTCGCCGAGGGCATTGATCAGGGTTGTGTAGAGGTGTTGTTTGGCCACTGTGTGGCCGCTTTCATTGGGCCTTTGGAAATTTTTAACCGATTTTTCCAACAAGTGGTGGATCGTTTTTGAAACAAAAAGGCCATAGTCTACCTTGGCAAAGTACGACAGGCGTTTAAGGTTTCTTTGCGCTTCGAGGGTGTATTTCCCCTTGAATGTGCCGGTGGTTCCTGCGTCCTTAATAAAAAAGTCATAGCTGTAGTGGGGTTGGAATTTTTTGAGTTTGTCGAGGGCCAAAATGGCGTAAAACGAGAGAGGATTGTCTTCAATAATTTTGAGGTAGAGTTTTTTGGCCTTGGCGTATTCCTTGTTGAGTTCACAGGTGCGGGCAATCCAGAATTGAAATTTGCTGTCCAGTTGTGGAAAGTGGTCGATAATTTCTTGGGCCTTAATATAACTCATGCCTTGGTAAATCTTCTCATTGAGCAAAAGGGTAAACAATCTTTGAAAGCTGGATTCAAATTGGTTTTCCCCGGAGATGATTTCTTGGGAAGTTTTAAAAAACTCTAACGCCAAATTCATTTGTTTTAACCGCACCATGCGCTTGCCGGTCAAAATCAAACTTTTCCAAGTCTTTTTGTTGGAGAGGTATGCTTTATTGGCCTCGTGGAAACGAACCACATCTTGCATGATTTCCCGGACTTCTCCGTAGTCACTTTGTTGGTAATTGTTCCTAATGTCTTCAATAAAGTGTTTAAACTCGGCATAAAAATATTTCTCCGAAGTTTTGTCCAAAAATCCATTTTTTTGAATAAATCCAGTAAATTCGGAATCCATGATCACATGGGGGAGAATGTGTTCACTCGGCCGCATTTGGCGGGATTTATAATGGTGTCTTATCTTTTCCGACAGGGATGCCAGTTCGGGAGATTCTTTTGGCAGGCGCGATAAAAATTGGCCAAAATTCCTGGTCAAATCCTTTTCCAAGAGGCGTGGAATAGCATTGGCAATAGGCAAAAGATGGGCCTTGTTGCCTTTCCAGGGCCTTGCTCCAACAGTTTTAAAAAATTTTTTCCAGCAAAGACGGCCTATTTTGCGGCGGAAGAGCGGGCCTAGGATGGTGGTTTTTTGTGGCCTGAGCATGGAAAAGGACGAGCATTTTTTGACATAATTGAGAGTCATTGCCGGTAGAGTGAATTGGTGAGCGGCCTTAGGAATATGGCGGTATTGGGAAAAAAGTTTTGATTTTTTAAGACGGCCAGTTATGTTTTGCAGTTGTCTTTTTTGGCGGGAGCTAATTTTGCGGCCTAAAATTTTGTGAAGGTTGACTAATGCTCTGGCAGCGGCGAGTTCGGGGTCAGATATATTTTTCCTTTTATTTTTTGCCAGGGCCTCTTCATTGGCCAAGCAGAAAATGACTCCACCAATAACGGCCCATTTGTGAGGATAGAAAACGACTTTCATGTCGTTGCTCCCAGAATTTTTTTCAGAGTTCTCGCTTCAAGAAGAGGAAGATTGCGCCGCTGTTATTCTTTTTGAAATCTCCTCTAAGTCTTTCCTTTTATCTTCGGGCAAAGTTCTGGCCAATCCCCGCAAGTCGGCATTGATGGCATTGAGTGCCGCCCGTCCGGCGGGGTTGTCCGTGGATAGTTTTTCAAAAGTTGTGTTGATTTCATCGGCCACTTCGTGGAAGCAGTCACCCTTTCTAAAACGCAATCTCTTAGGCGCTATCCCCTGGGCAAATTCCCTCAAGTAGAGCCTCAGTTTGTACATGGGGCCAGCTATCCGGTGGGTAAAAATGAGACAGCCAAAGAAGATGATCAGGCAAACCAGAGATTGGTAGAGATAGATCATGTTCAGAATGGACGATTGTTCTTGGATAAATTGTTGGATGGCATCTTCGGGGGCAATGTCGGTAAGAAAATTGCGGACAGTTTCCAGCAGGTCTTGAATGACCCAAAAAAAGACGGCATTAGTGACCAGCGCGATCACAGTAATGGAAAGCGCGATTTTGAGTTGAAATTTGGGATTGACGACAAATTTGGTTCTTCTGTATTTGGCCATGGGCCAGTCCTCTCCTCCGCGTTGCCAGTATCCGCTTCTTCAATCTTAAACATTTTTCCAATTTCGGGCCAGAAGGCCTTTCAAGGGGAGAATATTTCTCTTTATTAAGGGGATGAAAGTTTGCTATATGGGGACGGGGCCATTATAAATCCACACGGCCAGGGAGTTGTGGGAATAAAGTGCAGAAAAAAATAGACCAAATAAGACAGATACTTGCCTGCATCGGCAATCCAGCTTCCGGGGAAACTCTATCTTCGGAAGAACGATGGCGGGACTTGACCGAAAAAAATGGGCAATTGATCATCACTTATGACCGCCAGGGCATCTCTTTCGAGCAGAAGAGAAAAATTGAAGACGATATTTTGGCGGCCCTGGAAAAACCGGAAGCGGGTTCCTGGAGTGAATCCCAAGTGGTGATTAAAACGATTGGCCTGGCCCGTTCACCCGCTCCCCCTCCTTCTTCTTCGTCCCTGCCGGAAAAGCAGGCCCAACTCAAAGTTGGCCACGGAAGCATTGGCAATAAACGCAGAGTGGAGGGGGCGAACAAGGTCATTGCGGTGTCAAGTTGTAAAGGAGGGGTGGGAAAATCTACCGTGGCGGTCAATTTGGCCCTGTCCTTGAGAAATGCGGGCAGCAGTGTGGGCCTTTTGGATGCCGACATTTATGGCCCCTCCCTGCCGACTTTGCTCGGTGAGCGCCGGGCCACGCCCCGCGCTTCAAAAAATAAAAAAATGGCCCCCATCGAAACTAAGGGAATCAAGTTCATCAGTTTCGGGCTTTTTGTCAAAGAAGAAGAGGCGGTCATTTGGCGAGGCCCCATGTTGGGGGGAGTGCTCAACCAATTTCTCTTCGACACGGATTGGGGCCAATTGGACTACCTGATTTTGGATTTGCCTCCGGGGACGGGGGATGTTCAGCTTTCCACGGTTCAGAACACCGAAGTCGATGCAGCAGTCATCGTCACCACCCCTCAAAACTTGGCGGTGCTCGACACCCGCAAGGGGGTGGAGATGTTTAAAAAAATGAAAACCCCCGTCGCTGGCCTGATCGAAAATATGAGTTATTTTATTCCCGACGACTCTCCTAAAAAATATTATATTTTTGGCCAGGGGGGAGGGGCCAAATTGGCGACAGAACTGGAAATTGATTTACTCGGTGAAATACCCTTGGAAATGGCCCTGCGGGAAAGCTCGGATGCGGGATGCCCCTACATGGACAATTCCCACTACCAGGGGCGGCCAGTTTGGAATGCCTACACCCAAATTGCCTCCAAACTTGGTAAGATAGTGGGGAAGGATCGAAGTCCGGGATTTTTGAGCAAGCTCTTTAAGAGGAAATAGGGGAGGAAGAGAGATTATGAAGTCTCAAGTTCACAATCAGGGGAAATTAAAAGAACTCAAAGTCAAAATTGAAGAACAAGTGGTCAATAACTTGGATTTGATGGCCAAACACACGGGGATTTCCCTAGAAGATCATGTCGTCATCGCCCTCAAACGCTATCAGGCCAGTCATGGGGATTATCTCGGCAAGGTCTTTCGGCCAGAATAAGCGCTCACACTTTAGGCCATCTTGCCTCCGCATCCTGCTCCGGCACTGCCCATCGGGGCAGTCGTCGCTCGTCGCCTTTCTGGCGACTCCGTGTGACTCAGCTTCACCGTCGCTCCTTGCGATGTGCAGGGAGCACACCTCAGTCGCTCCGTCTTGCTTTATCCCAATCTGACCTAAATTGTGAGCGCTTACCTTACTTATAGTAGGGGTTTGTGCCCGCGGCGTGATTGGTAGTGTCGATGACCTCGACAATATCGGGAAATTTTTGTTTCACGAGCCGCTCGATGCCGTCTTTTAAAGTGGCGGTGGAACTGGCACAGCCCTGGCACCCTCCGCTCAATTTGAGGTACAGCCTGTCGTTGTCAATATCCACGATTTCGACATTGCCCCCGTGGGCCTTGAGTCCCGGGCGAATCTGCTGGTCAAAGAGTTTTTCCATTTGTCGGATCATGGGGCCACCTCTCCCCCTTATACTGGCCCTCGCTGTTCTCAGTCAAACTTGCGAGAGGGGGCCACTGTGTGGTAACCACTAGGCCCATGGCAAATTTGAGAATAGGCATTAATGGATTGGGACGGATCGGGCGGGCCATCCTGCGCGAAGTGTTCAACCGTGCGAAGGAGGGGGAAACTGGCCTGGAAGTGGCGGCGGTAAACAACCCTGGCCGGCCTGAACCCTATCTCCATCTCCTGCAATTTGACTCGGTTCATGGCCCTTTGAAACACACCTTGAAATATGGCCAGGGGGAATCCCATTTCCACATTGACGGGCACTCCATCCGCTTTTATGGCCACAAGTCCCCCGGTGACATTCCTTGGGGGGAAAGCGCCGTCGATGTAGTGATTGATGCCACTGGAAAGTTTAAAGACAGGGATTCTCTTGCACAGCACAAAAGAGAGAGTGTCAAAAAAGTCGTCATGTGTGCTCCGGGTAAAAATCTCGATGCCACCTTCGTTATGGGTATCAACCATCAAACTTATCGGCCCGGCGAGCATCACATTATTTCTAACGCCAGTTGCACCACCAATTGCCTGGCCCCGGTGGCCCAGGTTTTACACCGCCAATTTGGAATCAAACGGGGTTTTATGGCCACCGTTCACGCCTACACCAGCGATCAATCGTTGCTCGACAGTTCCCATCTAGACCTCAGAAGGGCCAGAGCTGCGGGCCTCTCCATGATCCCCACCACTACCGGAGCGGCCAGAGCGGTGGGACTCATCATTCCCGAATTGGAGGGAAAATTGGACGGTTTTGCCATTCGGGTTCCCACCCCCAATGTCTCCCTGGTGGATTTGACGGCCGAACTGGAAAAAGGTGGTTTGAGCAGCGAGGACATCAACCGCCAATTGATCCAGGCGGCCGAAGGGCCATTGAGGGGTATTCTCAAAACCGAATCCCTCCCCCTGGTTTCCAGCGACTACATCGGTATGCGGGAATCTTCTTGCGTCGATTTGCAACTGACCAAAGTTATTGAACACACCGCTAAAGTGGTGGCCTGGTACGATAACGAAGTGGGTTTTTCCAACCGGATCATTGATTTGGTTCGCTTTGTCGGCGAATGTTCTCCCCCAAGGTGAGGTCAAGGTGACTTCCGCCCACCGGATTCTCCGCTACATAGATGAAATCGACCTGAGCGAAAAATCCGTGGTCGCCCGCTTTGATTTTAATGTTCCCCTGGGTGCGGCGGGAGACATTCAGGACACCACCCGCATTGACTGTGCCCTCCCCACCATCCGCTATATCTTGGAGAACGGGGCCAAAAAGTTGGTGATGATGGGCCACCTCGGCCGCCCCGGCGGCAAAGTTGTGCCCAGGTTTTCACTGGGGCCAGTGGCCGATTACCTGGCCCGTCAACTGGGCCTTGAAGTGGTGCTGACCGAGTCTTGCCTCGACAGGGGGATTAAAGTGCTTCTGGGGCTTGCTGCCCCTCGCCTGATCCTGTTGCAAAACCTGCGCTTTCACCCGCAGGAGGCCGAGGGCCAACACGATTTTGCCAAAACTTTGGCCAGTTATGGAGAAGTTTTCGTCAACGATGCGTTCGGTGCGGCCCACCGCCGGCACGCCTCTGTCTATGGCATCAATGCCTTTTTCAAACCGCGCCACGCTGTGGGGGGGTTGTTGCTCAGGAGGGAAGTTCAGGCCTTGGGCCAAATTTGCGAACGGCCGAATCGTCCCCTGGTGATCGTTTTGGGGGGCAGTAAAGTCTCCGATAAAATCGGGGTGATCGACCATTTTCTTCCCCGCTGCCAGGGCATGGTCATAGGGGGGGCCATGGCCTATCCCTTTCTAAAAGCGAGAGGCCTGCAAATTGGAAACTCTCTGTGTACCGATGGGGATTTATCCCTGGCCAAAAAAATATTGTCCCATCCCAGTGCCGGCAAACTGGTCTTGCCCACCGATCACATAGTGGCCCAAGGGATTGGCGGGGAGGCGAGTCAAACTAACGGAGCAGGAATCCCTCCCGGCATGATGGGGTTGGATATTGGGCCAAAAAGTTTGGCCCTGTTCCGCTCGCACCTGGCCCAGGCCAAAACGGTGTTTTGGAACGGGCCAATGGGAGTTTTTGAAGACCCCGCATTTGCTGCGGGGACGATTGGGTTGGCCCACGCTCTGGCCGAATTGGATCAGGCTTTTACCCTGGTGGGAGGAGGGGATTCCACGGCGGCACTCAAGCGGGCGGGACTGTGGGAGCGCATTTCCCACATCTCCACTGGTGGTGGGGCCATGCTGGAATTTATCCAGCGGGGGGGGCTGCCCGCCATTGATGCGCTCAAATTTGGCCTTGCTTAAAAAACCTCGGGAGACGCTATGAAAGATAAAAAACCTTATATTGTCGGCAACTGGAAAATGAACCAAACCCTGGAACAAGTAGAGGCCTTTTTTACCCGTGCCCATGTTCTGATCGAGGGGGATGGCCCCCATTGCCACACTTGGATTGCCCCCCAGGCCTTGCATTTGTCCAAGGCCATCGAATGGGCCAAACCGCGCGCCCTTTTTCAGATTGGAGGGCAAAATATCCACTCCAGCGACGGTGGTGCCTTTACCGGAGAAAATTCCCCCCGCGCCCTCAAAGAACTGGGGGCCAGTTTTTGCTTAATTGGCCACAGCGAGCGCCGCACGCTCTTTCGTGAGGGGGATGATTTTTTGCGGGACAAAGTACTCAAGGCCCTGGAGTGTGGCCTCAAGGCGGTTTTTTGTGTGGGGGAAAATGAAGAGGAACGCCAGGCCAGGGCCACGGGAAAAGTCGTCGGCGGGCAGTTGCGCGCTTGCTTGGCCCAACTTCCCCCCTCTGCTTCGGGCCACATTCTCATCGCCTACGAGCCGGTTTGGGCGATCGGTACTGGGCGCAGCGCCACGCCCGAGCAGGCCGAGGAAGTCCACCACACCATTTTCCAGCTTCTTCCCGAATTGGGCCTCGATGCTGGCCAAACCCCCATTTTATACGGTGGTTCGGTCAATCCCTCCAATATCGCCCAACTTCTGTCCTGCCGGCATGTCGATGGGGCCTTGGTCGGGGGGGCCAGTCTCGATGCTTCGACTTTTGTCCAACTTGCCAAAACGCGCCGTCCGTGTTAAACAGGGATTTTAAATTTGGAGTCTCTCAAAGGGGGGTTTTGTGACGACCACACTGATGATTTTCCAGGCCATAATCTCGGTTATTCTGATCATTGTGGTGCTTTTGCAATTCGGCAAGGGTGCCGAGGCCGGGTTGATTTCGGGAGGGGGGAGCGATTCGGTTTTTACCGGAGGCCAGGGAAAAAATATCTTTACCAAAATCACCATCGTGCTTTCCATTTTGTTTATGGGCAACTCCATTTTGTTGGCCAAACTGCAAGGGGAGAAGGCCGCCAGTTCTCTACTGGACGATGTTGAACCCATCTCCAGGCCACTCAATTCCGACGCTCTCCAGGAAAATACTGAAAACCAGACTGGAGATTCCCCCCGTTAGTCTATGAGGCCAGAAAATATTGAACTTATTAAACGGGAATTTGGCCATCTCAGTTCCCTCTACTTTAACAGTGCTTATTTTGGCCCCTCCCCTCTGCGCGCCAAACAGTTCGTGGAACGGGCGCTGCAAAGGGATTTAGACCCCAGCTTCTACCCCTATCAAATTTGGATGGGCATTGCCGAGCGCATCCGCCAGAAAGTGGCCTCGCTCCTGGATTGCTCCCCCGATCACATTTTCCACTCCACTTCGACTTCGGACATTGTCAGTCTGGTCGCCAATGGCCTGGACTGGAAAGAGGGGGATGTGGTCTGTTCCCTCAACCGGGAATACCCTTCCAATGTCCTGCCTTGGTTGGTGGGGCAAAAGCACTATCCCTTTGAATTTCAGCTTCTCGACATTAAACCCCATACAGTTCCCTCGATGGAATGGGCCAAAAAAAACATTCCCTCCGGTTGCCGGGTGTTCAACATTTCGTGGGTGGCCTTTGAATCCGGCAAGTGCTGCGACCTGGAAACACTCGGGGAGTTTTGCCGCCAGAGGGGCATTTTCTTTTTGGTCGATGCCACCCAAGGATTCGGCGGGCTTTCCATCTCTAAGCGGGAACTTTCTCTCATCGACGCTTTTGCCTGTTCAACTTACAAGTGGATGCTGGCCCCCTATGGCCACGCCTTTGGTTACCTGTCTGAGGAGGCCATCCAAAAAGTCCGCCACCAAAGTGGCAATTGGACGGTTTCCGCCACAGCACAGGACATTTCTGGCCTACTCAACTACACGGATCAAACACTGCCCGGTGCACGCAAATTCGAGCGGGGCCAACCGGCCAATATGCTCTTAAATGCTGGCCTGGAGGCCAGTCTCAATTTGCTCACTGAGATAGGTCTTGAGGAAATTCAGGAACACAACCGGCAATTAGTTCAGTTTTTCCTGGAGAACTTTCCCCAAAACAAGTTTGAGTTGATCACCCCGCGCGATCGCGTGGCCAATATTATTTGTCTCAAAGTGCGCGGTGGCCAGGTCGATCCTGGCCACTTAGAAGAACGCCTGAAAAAAGACAATATCAGCGCCTCGATCCGAGAGGGCAATCTACGCCTGAGCTTTCACTTGTTCAACCACAGGGAACAGGTGGCGCGTCTTGTTAAAACCTTAGAGACACTTTAATTTAAAAGGTAACTCAATTTAGGTCAGGTTGGGGTCAAGCAAGACAGAGCGACTGAGATGTGCTTATTGCACATCGTAAGGAGTCCCGACTTCCGCAATTTGGCTTGCGTCAATTGGAATCCCCTCGAGTCTTTTCAATAAAGTTAAGAGACAGTTCTTTAGGTAGATAGTATCGAGTCCTATTTTTCGACCGCACTCCAAAATCCAAAAGTCCATCAAGGAATTTCTCAAGGGCCAGCAAGAATTACAAAAATTTCAAAAGGAAACTGACCGCCAAATTAAGCAAATGATTGCCGAGGAAGAAAAAGACCGCAAGGCAGGCCCAGTGGCCTATCTCAAGGCCAACGAGGCCCCAGCAAAAGGGCGATGAAAAAAGGGTTCTTCGTCATTCGCGCCACTGATAGTAGTGCCAGCATCATCAATTCAAAAAACTTTAAACAAAAAACTTCAAACCCACTGCTTTTTAAATACCGCTAAAAAATTTGATAACAAGCAATTTTTGCCCACTTGGGTTCAATCTTGTATAAAATTATATAAATTAAGAATGAAACAATTTAAAATTTGCGTTCTCCTAGTCTTCTCTTCTGTGATGGCGAAAGAGCCTAGCGGCCTTAAAGAGAAAGTCAAGTGGCAACAAGAAGGACATATCGAAGTTCAAAAAGTTTACAAACAGGAGGAAAATTTTAAAATTATTTCCGTGAAAATCTTGGATACGAGAAGAATCAAAAATGCCAAGATGAAACAAGAAATTGCCAAGAAATTTAATTCCTTAGCGGGAAATCGTTTGATTTGTGTGCAAGTAAGCGACTGGTATCCTGAGGTAGGATTCAATGGCCTTGTAGCTAAATTATACGATGGCACCTACGCAACCAGCATGGTGTTGAGGATGAGTCCAGAAAGTTATATCGAATGGCCAGAAGTGAAACCTGCGGGAAGGTGTTATTTTATGAGCACCAGTTTGGCAAGAAGTCTATTGTACAAATTGAATCCCAAACCTGGAAAACCTGTAAGATTTATATTGTTTCCTTTTAAGGATTCCCGCACGGACGATAAGGCCCCCATCCCAGGACAACCTATTAAGCGGCGTAAAGAAGGTATAAAAAACAATCTGGCCTGGGGCTGGGGCAGCACTCCTGGCAAATTAGGTATCACCGAAGGCCGTTGTCCTCCCCAAAAAAAATTTCCCGATTGGAAGACTGAGATAGGGGAACATCAAGGGAAGACATATACTATCTGTTGGTCTTCTTGCCGAATTGCCAAAGATTATTATTGTGCCGTTAACAATTGTGAGGGGCTGAAGTTGGTCAACGACGACCATAGTGGCCTTAATGACCAGCAACTAATATCATTGCCCGCCTACGATGGGCTATGCAGCTTTGTAGAGAAAAGAAGGCCCACCTCTAATTCTGTGGAAGAAACAACGGTCAATGGAAATTGCCCTCCCGAAAAAAAGGAACCCCATTGGAAAAATATTGAGGGTAAATGTGAGTCTGTAAAGTTCGAGTCTGTAAATTAAATTTCCAAAAGATTTTCCCATTTCCTTGTATCGGCCATTAAGCATCAAAAGCTGAATTGCCGAACGCCATAAAGGGCCGAGTAAGGACTATAAACTTCAAATTCAAAGCCTTTTAAGGGCCTCAAAGTTTGGGCCTATGGATGGGCCAGGTCTTGGGTTTTGGGGCCAAATTTGGGCCGATTATGGCCTTATTTGGGAGTTTTAAAATGATAAGTCTTAAAGAAAAAACGGAACACTACCACAAACCGAATAAAACTTTTCTAGGAATCGGTACTTGATATAGGCCCAGGTGCCGGTTCCCTTTTTTTAATTTCCTTGCTCCGACAAAGTTCTCTATTCTATTTTGGCATTTCCAAAGTCTTCGATTTCAACCCAATTTTTTGCCCCACAAATGGCGGCACAAATGGCAACGACTAGGACATCAATCAGTTCGTGTTTTTTGGTGCGGCCTATTCTCGGGTCAACTAAATGCTCTAAAAAATCTATAAGATTTTCGGGTTCAATTTTTGGCCTGGCCATTGCTCCACCTCCTTAGGGTTGATGAGTCAAAACTCTAGCAATTGCCATGGAAAAGGCCCATTGTTCAAAGCGTAAAAATCTAAACCCCCCTTACTCAAGTTACTGTAATTATTGATTAACGCGATCGCGAAATGCGGAAGTCGGGAAAACCTTAGAGACACTTTAATTTAAAAGGTAACTCACAATTTAGGTCAGGTTGAGGTAAAGCAAGACAGAGCGACTGAGATGTGCTTATTGCACATCGTAAGGAGTGATGGCGAAGCTGAACCACACGGAGTCACCATGAGGGCGACGAGCGATGGCCGCCCTCATGGGCAGTGCCGGAGCAGGATGCGAAGGCAAGATGGCCTGAAGTGTGAACTACCTCAAAAAGGAATATCGTCCGCCGTAAAGTTGGTTTCACTGGCACTGGTACCGGCATTGTTGTTATTGTAGTCCTGGCCATTGGAGTTGCCGTTGGAATTAGCATCATAGCTGCTATCCACGCCCGTCTGGTTGCCCTCGCTATTGCCATTGCCATTGGCCGTCGCTCCAGGGCCTTGGTCTGGCCGGTTTCCACTGGGAGAAGTCTGAGTACCTAGAAATTGGATATTTCGGGCCACCACTTCGGTGGTGTATCTCTTTTGGCCACTTTGATCTTCCCAGGAACGGGTGCGCAGGGAACCTTCGATAAAGGCCTGTCGTCCCTTGGCGAGATACTGTTGGCACAGTTCGGCCAGTTTTCCCCAGACGACAATGCGGTGCCATTCGGTTCTCTCTTGGCGCTGCCCGCTTTTGTCCATCCAAGATTCGTTGGTGGCGACTGAAAAATTGGTTACTGCCGTTCCCGCAGCAGTGTACTTGAGTTCGGGGTCTTGGCCGAGGCGGCCGATCAAAATAACTTTGTTGATACTCATGTGTTCTCCTTCTCTAGTTCACAAAGATTGGTCTTCATGGTTAGTCGATTTTTAAAGTGGTGTAAAGGGCGGGGGGTTAAATTGTGCAACGAACTGTAAACATCGTTCTATATCGTTACAACGCAATAGGCTAATAAAGAGTTAAGATAACAGTTATAGGGAACCGGCATCTGGGCCTATACCAGGTGCCGATTTCCTTAGAAAAGTTTTATTCGATTAGTAGTGTTCCGTGTTCATTGAGGAAGTTGGTGAACTGCTTAAGAATTGTCTTACTACTGTCCTTCGTTGTTGTTACTAAACCACTATGGATTTGTTTCCGTAATAAGGCAGAAGAATGTTTCCCCTTATCATAAGAGTTTACGAAGAGGACTAATGTAGTCATTCCCATAATCGGAAGTGAGATAACTGCTACGCCCGGATTTGTTACGAAGCGTGCTATCTTGGATTGAAATGAAAATTTTTTAAATAAGGGGATTATACTTAGAACAGTAAGACTTCCACTTCCTGCAATAGGTAAATAAAAATCCTTGTGAAAAGATTGCACATCGAGGTTTAAGTCGACGATAAATTGATTTAAGTCTGCCTTGTCAACTTCGACAATGGCAAAACAATCTAGGCCCAAAGTTTGTATATCTGCTGAGGGAGAGGTTGCGCTGGCGGACAAAGCGTGATTGCAGGCACGGATAGTAATGGTTTCCACAGAACTTTCCATACTCTCCTCTAAAAAATAAAAATCGGGAATGGTGTCGATCAAAACTTCTTGGGCCAAGACAGTCTGGGAAGAAAAGATTACTACGGAAGCAAAGGCCGAGACAAGAAACATTTTCAAACTTTGCATGATGCACCTCCTTTGTTGTTTAGGCATCTTAGAAATACTAATAGACCGAAAGATCAAAGGGTATCAACATTTTTTTTTGCGCAAAGCGCATAAGAATTGCCTCATATTATTTGTTGATAATATGCATTATGTCAATTAAAAGGTTTTGGCTTAATGCATTATGACTCCTTCCCTAGATAGTATCGAAATACCCTGGTAATTTCGACAGCCTAATTCAACCAATGCTTTAAAGACTTTCTCTTTCGATCTCGCTCTCGCTTTTTCTTTCCTCCCCCCCTTCCTGAAACTCTTACCGAAACCGGGACGGGATCGCCAAAATTCTCTGATTTTTCCCAAGATTTGGGCATCGAGCGCAATTGTGATAAATTGCCCTGTTGCATAACATAAATGGCCTTGTTGCATAAATCGGGATTAGAGTTGCGGAGGCCCCACAGGAAAGGAAAAATTTTGCTATCCAGTGGGAATGGCCATAGTCCGAGGCATTCCGAGACGAGTCATACAATTCAGCACCATCGTCTTTATCTCTGCTTCCGCCACCTGGGTGGCCATCTTCCTCGACAACAGCGAAGGCCCTAGCAGCTTTTTAAAGCGGAACATCTGGGTTTCCACTAAACTCCGCCTGTGATAACCCACTCTCTTCTTCCAACTCCTCTTACTCGAACTCTCCCAAAGTTCTCTCACTATCCTATTCCTCTGTGCCAAACCTGGCGTAGGCGCTCGCGCCAGCGAAGTTCCCCCTCGCAAATCAATAATCGCCTTCCCTCCTTTGGCATCTATCGACTCAAAACATTCCCTATACATATACGCCGCATCCGCAAACGCTTCTTTAATTTGGGGAATATCTTTAATCAAACTCGGAAGCGTTTTTCCATCCGTTCTATTTGACTCTGTTAATTCCATCGACACTATCTCAAACGATTGGGGATTCACTGCCAAATGCAGCTTGCGCCAAGTCCGCCTTTTCGATTTCCCATGAATCCTCATTTTCCATTCCCCTTCCCCGTACACTTTAAGGCCAGTGGAATCCACCACAACATTAATAGGCCTGCGGATATTCTTGGCCTTGGAGGGAATTTTGATACTGCTGGAGCGACGGCAAAGCTGGGTATAGCTGGGCACAGGTAGCGCCAAACCCAACTGTTCAAAGAGTCCTTCAATCAAACCTTGAGTGGTGCGCAGGGGAAGGTTGAATCGAGCGCGGAGGGTGAGGCATAAGAGGATGCAAGTTTCGCTAAAAAAATATGGCCTCCCTTTCCGACTTTCCGTGTCAGCAAACCAGGATTGGATGGCATCCTCATTAAACCATAGGGTGATATTGCCTCGATTGATGAGGGCACGATTATATTGACTCCAATTTTGGATTTTATATGCTACCTTTGACATCGCCGGCCTCCTTGCTTTTTTCCAAAATATAGGATGCCGGCATTTTCCTCTTATTTCAACGCTTTAACCTGCCTCATTTACGCAACAAGGCCAACATAAATGAGTGTAGTTATAAATCATTAGATATGGAAAAATTAGCAATTGGCCTTCCCCTAGATGAGATAAAAAAACTTTGTCAAAAATGGAAGATACGAGAACTTTCAGTATTCGGTTCGATCCTAAGAGATGATTTTGATTCGAGCAAAAGTGATATTGATATGCTCTATGTTTTCTCGCCAGATTCCCGTTGGGGTTGGAAAATCATAGATATGGAAAACGAATTTGAAGAGGCCCTTGGAAGAAAAGTGGATTTTTTTAGCAAAGAAGCTATAGCAAAAAATAAAAACCCTTATAAAAAGAAATTAATACTTGAAAAGGCAGTCATTATTTATGAACAAGCGGGATGAATCCGCATTGCTTAAAGACCTTGGGTGGTTTGAGACTGGTGAGTTGGGCCTTTTTCTTCTTTGCTCTCACTTTTCCCTTCCTCAACCCCTTCCTGAAACTCGCCAAAACCGGGGCGGGATCGCCAAAATTCTTCGACCCTTCTGCGCGCCACTTTGACATCGGTTTTGTACCAGGAGGCATCAAAACCGCAGTGGGGGCAGGGAATTTCCCGCCTCCACAAGAGCCTGAGCGTGCCTTCAAACGCCACCCACACCAAAAAGAAAGAGAAAATCGATTTGATGCCCACCAAGGGCCACAAGAGCAGGCCCAAAGTCGAGCAAATGACTGCCATTTGAAGGTAGTGAAAAGCGGTCAGTTTATAGTGCACGGTGATCGCCCGGGCGGTTCGGCAAAGAGGACAAAAAAACTCCACCGCCGGTTGTTTAAAGCGGAAAGTTCTGGTTTCAATGGGGCCTAGTTGTTCCGTTTTTGGCATCTCCCTTCAATCCTAACAAGGCCATAAGATGCGCAAGTTTATCGGGCAACGATTTCCTTTCTAAATATCTCTTGGGCCGCTACCCTGTTAGTAAAGCTATGAAACTGCCACGCCCGAGCAAAAAGGATTTTAAAGAGGCCGGCCAAGTTTCCCTGTTCCTGGGGATCACCGTCGTCATTGTGGTCAGCTTTTTGGCCTTCATCATTAATGTGGGACTTTTTGTCAAGGCCAAGATCAATTTGCAAAACGCCGTGGATGCCGCCGCCTTTGCCGGCGCGGCGGTGCAGGCCAGGCAACTCACCAATGTGGCCTATCTCAACTGGGAATTGCGCAATACCTTCAAGGAGTGGATGTTTAAGTACTATGTTTTAGGGCAAAAGGGCATCGAACAAACCGACCGCAATAAAATCGCTGCTCATCGCTACAACCGCAGCAATATGAATTTTCGCCTGCACAGTTTTTATCGCCCCGGTGAAGACGGGTTTGACAGCAATGCCTACGACCGCTTTAATGTCCCCAGCATTTGCGTTCACTACGGTTCTCCCCACAACATTTGCCAAATCGTCTCCGTGCCCGGACTCCCGCGCTTTAAGTCGGTGGGTTTGCCCGGCATTTCCAGGCATCACGAGGCCTTTTTGGATACTCTGGTCAAGACTAAAGCGGAGGATTGTTTAAACCGTTCCCAGGTCAACATGGGGGCGGCCATGCTGTGGGCCTACGGTACGGGTTTTGATAATTTACCTCCCAACGCTCCCCAAATTGCCGCCGAAAGGCCTGGGGCCTGGGTGCAGGCGCTGGAACTGGGCATCCGCATCCGCAACTTGGAGGCCATCATCAATGAACCTCCCGTGGAAAACCCCATTTGCCACTCTCCCATCGCCGGAGTTTCTTGCACCACTTTGCAAGACATCGAATCGAGAAAAATTGATCTGCCCCACTACGAGCGGGCGGTTAAGGCCTTTCATTCGGCCTTTAGAAATTTAGGCGGCGGGGCCAACAAGGAAAATGGGGCCTCCAGCGACCCCTTCTTTGCCACCTTCCGCCTGACCGAGTTGGCCCCCAATCCCTACAGCGCTGGGCCTTCGACCCCCAGTGGATTCCTGATTCCCCCTGACAGTCCCTATTTGCAAAAGCCCTACTTAGATTTGCAAATCTATCCCATCAACTACATCAACTTCTTCACCATGTTTACTTCATCAACCGCCAGTTTCCGGGGGACTTCAACCCGTTCGGAGGCCGATTGCGGGGCGATTAAGGCCGCTCTGCCGATTCCCGGTTATATCCTGGGTTTTACCAAAAACCCCGAAGTTCTGACTTATTACGCGGTCAAGGGCGAGGCCGAATTTGTGGGGCTTTTCTTTCCCTTCAAAAAAACCAGCGGCATCAACCTCAAGGCCTATGCCGCCGCCAAACCCATTGGCGGGCGGATTGGGCCAAAACTTTTTAAAGTGGAAGGCAGTTCCATCTTTCCGCGGGAAGAGGCGGAAAGGAAATTGACCGTCAACTACGCCAGCGCCCTCGATGTTCTCAGCTTATCCAATAGCGGCAATCTCCAGGGCGGGTTTCCCATCCCCACGGTTGACGATTTTTGGGCCAACATTTCCACCAATCTGGCGGTTGGAGGGATTCCCGCTGCCGGCGGCCAGGTTTTCTTTACCGTTCCCAACTTGCTCTACGACTTTGAGAATGTCTCGGAGTTGGGAAAGGCCCAATTCAACAACCTGCAAATTCAAAATCTCAGACGCGCTTCCACTTATTCCCAGGCCTATGAAGTTGCCGTTCCCGAGGGGGCGGGGCTTTACGATAAGGGACAGTTCAAGCTTTTCGAGGCCAATCAGGACGCCATCCCCGGTTCAGTGATGGGTGCCAAGGAATTATTACAGTCCATTTTCAATGTCCGACGCCCAACCCGCTACGAGGCCCTGAACTATCTCATTCCGGTGATCGCCGAAGAGGGCCAAAACCCGGCCCAGGTGAATCACAACTTTTATTTTTACCACTCTGAAGCGAAACCTCATCCGCTCACCGGAACCAAGTCTTACAATATTTTTGGCCCCCTCTTTGGGCCAAATACCCTCTATGGGCAAGTGGCCACTATCACTAACGCCGTCTCCAGCTATATTGGCAACAATGTCTCGGCCATCGACAAGTACATCAAGGCACTGGAAAATGTCGCCGATGCCGTCCGCGCTAATTCCGCCAGCACCACCCACGGTGGCAGTGCCTCCTATGAGGCCGCGGCCGACTCCATTCACCGCCGGCCCGAAATTATTTCCACAGCAGCACCCGGCAGTTCCCATTGCACCGACCCTTCCCTGGGCCAAACATTTGCCACCTTTTTTAAAGGGACGGTGGAGGGGTGCGGGATCACGCCCTTGGGGATACGGGTTAGAGAATATTTTAACGAATTGAGTCGCAAGAACGCTGCTTTCCAAAACTACTTTACTTCCAGCTATGAAACCCGGGAAACCACTCCCGGCCTGGCCAGAGAGTTGGCCAACAATCCCCGCTATTTGATGACGGGGTTTGCCCCCGGAAGGCGGCAGGGGGCCGATCCGGAGGGAATCGTCCAACCGCCTTTTGGTGGCGGAGCAGCGTTGTCGAGCAAGCGCAATTTTTATTCCACCAAGATTTTTGCTATGCAAAAAGTGGTCGCCGGTTCATCGGGCAAGGCCAGAACCCAAGACCAACGGGGTTTTGATTTACCCGCCGTGTTTATGGAGGGGGCCAGTTCTGGCCAACGCTTTGTAGCATCAAGCGATTTTGTGGGCATTCCCATCCACAATCTGCTCGACCAAAGTGGCCTCTCCGAGTGGGACTTCCTAGATTTTTAAATTTACTTGAAAACGGGGGGATTTCCCCGATATACTCGGAGAAACTCCGCAACTTCAATGGAAACGAGGGTATTCACCGTGGCGACAAAAAAGGCGAGTAGCAGGCGCAAATCCGGCAAAAAGGCCGCCAGAAAGAAGGTGGCGAAAAGAACGGCCAGAAAGGCCAACAGGAAAACAACTAGAAAAACCAGCAAAAAGGCCACCAAGAAGAAAACCGCCAAAAAGGCGGCCAAAAAAACTTCCAAAAGGGCCACAAAAAAGGTGACCCGAAAGAAAAAGGTGGCCAAAAAGAGCGCGAAAAAAACGGTCAGAAAAAAGGCCAAAAAAACGGTCAAGAGAAAAACTACCGCTAAAAAGGCCACTGCCAAAAAGAGGACGGCCAAAAAGAAGGCGACTAAAAAGAAAACGACTAAAAAGAAGGTAACTCAAAGGAGAGTGGCCACCAAAAAAGCGGCCAAGAAAGTGGCCAAAAAGAAAGCGGTCAAAAAAAGGGCAGTATCTAAAAAGTCGACGGAAAAAATGGATCGGGCCGATCGGAAGGCAACACCTGCATCTCCTTCTTCCGGAGAAGTCTGTTCCCTGAACACTGAAAAAACTTCTTCCACTTCCCAAGTGGGCAATTCCCAGGCAGCACTTCCACTTGTGCCCGAGGAGGAGGAATCTAAACCCACTGGGCCATCTCAAACTGAGGACACTTCGAGTATTTCCTACCTGGAAGGCGGTATGAATCAGGAAAGTGATTCTGGCCCAGACTATGAAGAAGAATATGATGAACTCAACGGCGATAGGAGTAGTGACGATGATGACGATGATGACGATGACGAAGATGAATTTGGCTATGGATGGGATTACGATGACGAGTTTGATGGCCACGATAAAAAAGATGAAGAAAACGATGAACTCGACGAAGATGAGTCTTATATCAAGGGATATTCAGAAAACGGTGATGGCGGCGATGACGATGAGGATTTATGAAGTACCCCGAACTGGTTTTGTTTAAACTTGAGGCCTGCCCTTTTTGTCGCAAAGTGGTTTCCGTAGTGGATGAACTCGGCCTAAAAGTCGATTGCAAAGACCTCGATGAAGATGAAGGGAACCGTTCCCAACTACTCGCCGATACGGGAAGGCAAACGGTTCCCTGCCTGTATATTGACGGCAAACCCATGTTTGAATCGGATGACATCATTGAGTGGCTCAGACAGAATCAGGGCCAGTTGGAGAGGCAAGGTTAGGTTTAGTTTTGGAAATCCGAGACCCTGTTCACGGTTCAATTCCCATCTTTGAGCACGAAGTTCCCATTGTAGAAGACGCTTTTTTTCAACGCCTGAGAAATGTCAAGCAGTTGGGTTTTGCAGAGTATATTTTTCCCGGTGCCACCCACACTCGCTTCCTTCACTCTATCGGTACCATGTGCGTGGGAACTCGCGCTTTTGATTCTCTCTTTAGGCCGCTTATGGCCCAATCTTCGCAGCACAGGGAATTTCAAAGACTGCGGGAAACTTTTAAATTGGCCTGTTTACTCCACGACATTGGCCACGCTCCTTTGAGTCACGCCACTGAAATGGCCATGCCGAGTTTTGCCAGCTTAAACATTCCCGGCGATTTTTTGGTTGGCGAAGATGAGCAGTTACACCGCCGGGCCACTCACGAAGATTATACAGTCAAGGCCATCGCCGACAGTTCCCTGTCCGAAAGTTTTGGGAAGGTAGAAAAAATTTATGGGGCCGCAAGACATCATGTCGCCGCCTTGATCCGGGGAATAGGCCATGATTCGGCCTATTTCACTTTGGGGGAAGTCGATTATTTTCCGGTTTTGCACCAGCTGGTATCTTCCGAACTGGATTGCGACCGCATGGATTATCTACTTAGGGACAGCTATTTTTGCGGTGTCAGTTACGGCGGTTTCGACCTGGACTGGATCATCGACAACCTCGCCATTTGTGTCGAGGATGGAAAGGCCTTTTTGGGCATTAATGAACGGGCCGTGGTCACCTTTGACGATTTTCTTTTAGGGCGTTACCACATGTTCGTCAATGTGTACTTTCACTATCGTGCCGTGTGCCTGGAGCAACTTTTATACCGCTACTTTGAATCGTCCCCCGGGGAGTACCAAATCCCCTGCAATATTCAACAATATGTCGAACACGATGACCACTATCTGATGAATGTCTTGCGCAATAGTTCTAATCCTTACGCCCAATCCATAGTCAAAAACAAAATTCCTCGCAAAGTGTACGAATCGTTTAACGAACAACAACACCAACAGTTGGAAAAGATTGGCCAGTATCTTGAGGGACAAAATGTGGACTATATCAAAAGTTCTTCCCAGGGCCGACTCTCCAAATACGCTGATCAGTTGCATCAAAAAAATTATCCCCTCAAAGTAAAGAGAACGCTCTATCACGAGGCGGCCCATCATTTTTCCGATATAGGCCAAGTGACCGAGCTTTTTCAAAAATTCAGCAAGGCGAGGGAGATTCGGCGGCTCCACTGCGATATTGAAACCCTTTCCCTACACCAACAAAGGGAGTTGGAAGGATTGCTTCAGGTTTGAAAAACATAACTCACACCATAACAAAGAACTATGACAAAAGGACGGTAAGTGCTCGCAATTTAGGTCAGATTGGGGAGAAGCGAGACAGAGCGACTGAGGTGTGCTCCTTGCACATCGCAAGGAGCGATGGCGAAGCTGAACCACACGGAGTCGCCAGGAGGGCGACGAGCGACGACTGCCCCGATGGGCAGTGCCGGAGCAGGATGCGGAGGCAAGATGGCCTGAAGTGTGAGCAGTTACTGAGAAATAATTATGCATAGACTTTCCTTATATGTTCTCCTCATTCTGGTTTTCCTCACTTTGTCCAGGTGGCCCACACTTGCGGAAAAAAAGATTCCCTTTCTCTTTGACCAGCGCGCTTTTTCCCACATTTTTGAGCGAGGCCCCGTTTCGGTCATGCTTCTCGATTGCTTTCGATCGGGACTTTTGTTTAAAACCTATTATTTCAAACTTAAAATAGTGAGGCCGCTGGGCCTCCCCGAGACTTTGTTGGCCAGAACCAATCGGCCATTTTGGAATAAAATGCAAAGCTATAAAGGCATGTCCGTTTTTCGCAAAAAAAACTGGCAACCTACGCAATCATCTTCTGTCGAATCGAGCACCCCACTTCCTCCGGGGGCACTCTACATTGGCGACCCCGGTTATGGGAACTGGGTTGAAGGCCCAAACGGCAGCAAGGTATGGGCCTTTCACAAATCTTATCGGAATTTTCCCGATTTCTTTCATTGGGGAGATTTCCGTCCAAACCTCGCCTTCTACCAGGCCATGCAGGTTCACCAGAAAAATAAGAGGCCTTTCTTTGGCCCGGGCAACGAGTTTGGCCAAAACGGCACGATTACACAAAGTCAGATGAAAAGTGTCTTGGAACCGGCCCAAACTCAAGAGGTTAGGCCGAGGGAACATATTAAAAAATTTATTTTCATTCCGCCTTGGAAAATATAAAAAGGTGGTATTATGAACGAACTTTTTGATCAACTCACCCTACGGTTTATTTTTACGCTGGTCGTTTTGGCCAGCTTGTTTTTGTACAAGCACACCCACCGCATACTCTACCCGTCTTTTCGCACGCGGGTGTTTCAGAGATTTTTTCCCGGCCGAAATCACACCGACAATTTTCATTTGCTCAGCAGGATCATAGGTATTGGCATTATCTTTTCCGAATTTCATTTCAATATGGGCCACGGTTTTTTCCTCGCCATCTTTGATTTTATCGTCAGATCAATGAGCGCATTTGTTCTCTACCTGGGAAGTTTATACATTATCGAGAGTATTGTGCTCTACAATTTTGAATACAAAGATGAGATTATCAGGGCCAAAAATTTGCCTTACGCCCTCGTCTGTTTTACTCACGCTGTTGGTATTGCACTCAATATCAAGCAAATCTTGAAGGTGGCATCGGAAAGTTTGGTGGTCTTTTTTTTCCTTTGGCTTTTGGCCATGGTTTTGTTGGGGTTAGTGAGCAAGGCCTATCGCTTGGTGAGCAAACTCAATTTTAATGGACTGCTTCTCCAGAAAAACATGACTGTTTCTATTAGTTATGCGGGATTTTTCTTGGGCAGTTCCCTCATTGTCATGTCGGGCCTAGATGGCCCACTCAACGAAATTAGGGAATACACCGTCCAAATTGTCCTCAAGTTTCTGCTTTCACTTATCATTCTTCCGGTCATTATGTATGGACTCAAATTTTTGTTCAAATTGGAGCACAAGGGAGGAAATACTCAAGATTTGGCCAATGTTGACATCGGTTATGGCCTTCAGGAAGGCACCAGTTTTTTGACTTCTTGTCTGTTGACCACGGTGCTTACTGGACAGATTCACTTTGAGAATCTCTATCCCATTTTTTAATGAACTGGGCCTCCCTCTCTGGCGGGGAGGTGGTTCTTTTCGTAAACTATTGGGGAGTGAAACTTTTTTTCTATTTCCCCATTGTGTTGTTCCCGTTGTGCTGGCCGGCCTGGGGCCAGGCCAGAGTTCCCCGACTTTCCTGCGATCAATACCTCGGCCATTTTCAGAATTTGCAAAAAAACATTTCCGCCATTCCATCGGATGTCAGCAGCGATGGCGGCATTTTGACTCTCAAAAATTTACAGGAAAAGTTTGATCAACATTCGGCCAAGCTGTCACTCTATGAAGGATTGCAAACCATCAATGGGGCCGTAACCGATTCTCTCGGCCCCTCCCAGGATTCTCTCCAAGAAGCGGCGTTAAAATTTTCCATGGCGGACAGTTTCCTCGATATGGTGGAGGATTTTCGCCATTCTGTTGGCCCGTCTGCCAAAACTTTCACTCAGCAAGTCCGCCAACATTTGCTCACCAAGTGCCAAACTGCCGCTGGCCCAGACAAACCATTGTTTTGTTCCCTCTCCCGCCGGGACAATCCTTCAATCACCAAAATGAGAAACCAACTCATCTCTGCTTACGCCGGTTCGGGGGCCTCTCAGGACGCAGATTTGCACAATGAATTTAGGGCCATCCTCCGCCATTTGAAAGATTCTCAACTCAAGGGAAAAATCGGCCAACTTTACCAGCGAGGGGTTCAAAACGGGGACGATG
Source organism: Bacteriovoracaceae bacterium (assembly GCA_965243145.1). Classification (GTDB taxonomy): domain Bacteria; phylum Bdellovibrionota; class Bacteriovoracia; order Bacteriovoracales; family Bacteriovoracaceae; genus CBDBLK01. The sequence continues at coordinate 1,309,880 of CBDEUB010000002.1, read as the reverse complement.
ACAGTGAGGCCGCTCAAATTATGCAACATCTCGATGTTCTCGGCAGCGGAGCGGTTCCCAATGGGGAAGACCTTGAAAAAACCAGAAGTGGCATCGATGAATCTCACCGCGCTATCGAGAGAGTCAAGCAAAAGGATCAGTACAAAGAGATGGAGTGGTTTAGAGATTATGCCGCTCTCAAATTGCAGCAAGATTGTGATCCAAAGGAGGGCGGGGCCGATGCCGGTGGAGCGGGTTGTCCGGCAAATTTCAATTCTCTCGAATCGGAATGGCCCATTCAGTTTGCCGAAGAATTGGATCGCGTGGTTGCAGATCTTCGACGGGAACAATCTTTTGAGGCGATGGAGCGAGAGCGCCGTTCCCGTTGTGATAAGGCCCATGAGCGCGCCAACACTCGCGGGGCGGGAGTGAGTGATAAACAAGCAGAAGATCGGTTTGAGGCCTACCTGGTCAATTATGCCGAACTTTGCCGCACGCGGGCGATCAGTCGTTCTCCTCCGGGCCTGCCCGTAGCGGCCAATCCCGATCCTCCACCTCCCCCCGCAAATTCTGGTCAGGTCTTCCTGCCTTGGCGGGAGATTTCACCCGCCAATTTTTGGAATCGTTCCGTTACTTTTGAACGGGATTGGAAGGCCAATTGCCAGTTTCGTCCGACTTTGGCCAATGCTTTTAGGCCCCAGAGTTGTTATCAAAGGGCGGCCTATGAAAATGTCCCCCGCACTCACCGCTTTGGTGGCCAATAATCCTCATCGGCGGCCAGGCCTTCGGTCAAGTCGACTTTTAAGGCCCTCACCGAGTGGATATTAAGGCCCCTCATCATGCCCTCGACTAAAATCAGATTGGAAACGGCCGTGGTGACATATTCATCCCCCCCGAGTTCCCGATCCGTTTTGTTTAGCCGATCAGAGAGCGCGGAATTCAAGTCGTCGGCGGTGTACTCCCGCTTTCCCAAGGCCTTGGAAACGGCGTAGTAGTGAACTCCACCGATGCCGGCAACGGTGCTGTCTTGAAAAATATTTCCGAGGGCGGACAAAATTTTGGCGGCCTCAAGTTTTGCGATCTCTAAAGCGCGGCGGTAATCGCTTTCGGAGATGGGGTTGGGAGTAGGGCCTTGGCGTTTTTGAAGTTTAATAATGGCATTTTTAAAGGGAATGGAGGCCAGATTGCCCAAATACATTTTATGCCTTTGGGCCTTTCCCGAGCAGGTCATTTGCATGCTGCCGCCGCCAATATCCCAAACACATATTTTGTTTTCATCGTGGTTGTTTGTTTGTGCAGTTCCCAACTTTAAGGCCGCTCCGTGGAACCCCAAAAGGGCCTCTTGCTCGCGGGAAGCGATATTGACGGGGATGTCGGCCGTCTGGCCAAGGCGTGCGGTCACGCTCGGCCCGTTGGAGGCCCGCCTAAAAGCGGAGGTGGCCACGCCGGAAAATTCTCTCGCTCCGCATTTTGTGGCCATGCCTTTGAGTTCTCTCAGGGCGGCCAGGCCCTTGTGAAAAGTTTGCTCGCCGATTTTGCCTAGCTTTTCCACATCTTCCCCGTAGGAATTTTTGCGGTTGCCGCTACAGTTTGGGCCTTTGATTTCTTCGAGGGATGCGGCCGCGTTTTTGGCACAAGAGTTGTAGCGGTAAACTTTCATTTTAGTGGTGCCGCTGCCGATGTCGAAGGCGGCGCGCAGAGGTGGCGCGCACGGTGGAGAACTCGCACACGATGTTGCGATCAAGGTGGAAGCTGCAAATAAAAAAAACTTGAGCATGGAGATGGCCCCCTTTTCTTTTTTGAGCAGACTACTTAACTCACAATAACTTGACAAGTTTAATGAGTTGGATTTAAATGGCCCTGGTCACTTTGGGAAAATTGGGAATACTCGACCCCACGCCCTTTAGGCCTGCACCTATCGAACAAGTCAGGCAATTTTCTCCACAAAAATAATCTCCCTCAAAATCCATTTCAGGTTAAGATAAAAAGGTGAAGTTCAATAAGGCCTTTTTAACGCCCCCCCCCCGAAGACTTCTGCGCTCTCACCGCGGTTATGCCCTCCTCGCCGTTATGGCACTCGCCGGAGTGGTGTCCCTCTCCGCCATCAAAGGGATCAAACAATCCGCTGCCCGACGGGCCGCTATTCAAACTCTCAAGCGCAAATTTGAAACCGGGGCCTTTTTAAGGCGCATTTCCAAAAATCTCTTTAATTACCACGCCTGTTTGCACACTTTGGGCGGCCTCGGGGCCAGTATCTCCGACGGACAGTCCATCAGCGACATTAAAAACCACGCCGGTGCTGCCAAACTGGTGGTGGGTAACCGTTATGGGAGGGGAATGGTACAGTTTGAATCCGCCGTGCTTAACAATCTTTCCGGCAGCTCTGTCGACCTGGAAGTCGAAGTCAGTCGTTGGAACAAACTCAAAAATCAAGCTGAGAGAAAGGTCAAAAAAGTTTTTCCCATGACTATTGTCGGCAGCGCCGGCAGCTTGGAGGGCTGTTACCTCAGCACCGGCAACGCCGTCGCCGAATCCAATGAAAAATTGTGCCTCGGCATCCAACACGCTTCCTGGACGGGCGGCCGCTGCGTACTCGATCCCGTCACCAACAAGCAATGTCCCGCTCAAAACGCCCTGCGGGGGGTGAGTTCCAGCGGCACCCTCGACTGTTGCAGCACCAAATGGGTTCCCGACCACCGCCGCTGGTGCAGTGGCGAGACGGTCGGACAGAGAACCGGCTGCAATGGCAACATAACCAGGACAGGCACGCGCTCTCCCAGTTGGTCTCCCTCCAGGGGTTCGGTTTGTGCCGGACAAAGTTTTACCCAAACCGAACAGTGCTGCCGCGGTTTTGGGCCAAATTGTGTTAGGGGCACCCGTACGGCGACGGGAACTAAGTCCTGCCCATCACAAGGAGGAAATAGTGCTGGTGGTGGCAGAGCATGTAGAGGATCAAATCTCTTCGTTCCCGCTAGTAATTTTCCTTCTGCCCATTGCAGGCGTAGCAGTGATCCAACTGATTGTGCAACGGTTTGTGGCTCTTATAGCAAACATCATAGAGGGCCAGGAAATACCTATTATGCCACTTGGCGGCCCAAATGTAGCAAACCTAGCAGCTCTGTATGCCAATGGGCCAAACGCCGCAGTAGAGGCCTAAATCAGTGTTTTCAGAATTTGAAAAATTCAGGTTATTATACATACCATTCCAACGGTGGGTTACAAAAATTACAAAAACCTTCTCAATGCCCGTAAACATTCATGAGGATGGATTGGCCCACTCCATAGCGCAGGCTTCCTTCAAAGTACAGGCCGCTTTTGTTTGCCCATTCTGGTTGTTTTAAATTATCTTCGTTCATTCTATTATTTTATAGTCATAGTCCTGAGCGAACAGGCGGCATTGAAATTCTTCCACTAGCTGTTATCTCAACGGGGTGTCTCTCTGTGTAGGGAATATTTGTAACTTCAACTGACTGAATCCTGTCAAGGATAAACGCTTTGGTTTGATTGTCTTCGCGGTGAAATCCATAAAAAAGCCGATTTTCGTTTTTTGCTTGCCTAAAAGAAAGTGGTTCAATTGTTCTTAATTTGTTTGTATAAACCATCTTGATGCAAACACGATTTGCGGCCGCAAATCGTATTCTGTGCAATATTGAATTAACTGACCTTGCATTGATGATACGGCCAGGGTGAAAAATGGTTTCATCTTGGTTTGATACGGGTACTAATTTTTCTTCTTGAATATTTCCATTTAACCAATCAAAAAATGGCCTTAAATCGTTCCAAAATGATTCCATGGGAGGAAGTTGTGGAAGTTGGTGCGCAAGCATATTCTCCCACTGTGGCCCAAGTTCATCAATTTTTTCATGTTTATCAATCATGTCAAAAGTTGGTACTTCAATTTTTTTAAAACTACATTTTTCTTGAAGAACATTATAAACGAGTTGAGGTTTTAAAATTAACTGTCTATTTCTAAAAAAGTGAACTACATCGTATAAATCTCTGGGACGCGCTCTTTGGGCCAAGGCCCTGATTTTTTCTGCTATAATTTCTTCAAAAGCATAGCAATTGATTGAAATTCCTGAATCAGGTTCATCTGAATAGAAATGGTGTACTTTTTTCTCGACTGGTCTTAACACTACGATTTCATCGTTTGTTAAGTCAAGTTTAATTGTTGCGTAACTGTTTTTTCTTCTGAGAGGCCCATTAAAATGAATTTTTCCTTGAGCGGCCTTATTTCCGTTTTCTTTATCAATAATTTTGAACTTGAATTGACTTTTATCAAATTCAATACCTGTTTGTTCGTAAATTGAATCAGAAATTTCATGGAAACTTTGCAGAAGAAAGTCGTTATCAAGCTGATTTTTTTCTAAAACGGTAAAATCAAGGTCTTCTGAAAAACGAAATGTCTCAAAAAAGCATTTTTTAAGGCCTGTTCCACCCTTAAACACCCATTTATTTTTCAATTGTGGACTTGTATGGATTCCATGCAACATCCAACTGAGAACATAGTCTTTTTCAACTGTGTCCGGTCGCAAGTCTAAAGATTTTGCAAGTTTAAGAACTTCTTTTTTTGGAATCATATTCTTCTTTCCAAGATGAAGGGATTTTCAAGTTCCACTTTCTAATAAAGTGAACATTTTTCATCGTTGTATCAAAATTTGAATAGCCGGATGAAATCCTTTTTTTCAGGAGGTTGGTTGTTTTTTCGTCTAAAAAATTATCGACTTCAAGTAAAAAACCAAGTCTTTTAAAGATAGTTTTGTTCTTCATTTTTTTCACATAATTTATAAGTAGGCCCATATTGCAATGTTTGGATTCACAATATTCAGTAAAAAAATCTCTTACTGTTCTCATCCCACCACCAGAGGCCGGGTTGTCAAGAAGATCAACGATTGTTTTTGATGGGTCAGATACCTGAATTTTTGTCGAATCTCGCCAGACTGTTTTTGTACCAAAAGTTTTATGTGGCCTTATAGTTTTAAGTTTGAATTTAATACCACCATAAACAACGGTTCTTGATGGAACTTGTTTCGTTGTAAAATAGACAGTATCTTCAAAAATTTGCTCTGAGAAATCCCAGTATTTGATTGCACTAAACCCAGCTATATAACCAGGTGAAAAGATGCTTTCGGCAATTTGCCAGGAATCCTCAATGGCAATTTCATCGGGGCCAGTTTCTAATTGAACTGGAAGGTAAACACCTCTTTTTACTCTTTTTAACCAGCCTGCTCTATTCCAACGAGATAATAATCTAGCGGCCTCAAATCGTGAAAGTGACAGCACTTCCGAAACAAATTTAGGCGTTAGCAGTCTTCCAGAGGCCTCAATCACAGCTTTCAGCCTGTTTCTCGATTTTTTACCTATTCCAGCAAGAGTTTTCATAATATAAATTATATCAAAATTACCTAAAAATGGCAATAATCAAATAAAAAATATACCAAAATCGCCTAAAAAAAGGTATATAAATTATTCTTTTATTACCTAAAAATGGTAATAAAAGAATAATTTATATACCTTTTTGCTACCCGAGACACCTGATAAATCTCAATCGACTTGCTTGTAATCTCTATTTTTATGGCCTTAAAATTTTTTACTATAGGAAAGAGAAAACCCCAGCGCTTTGTAGTCAAAAGTTGACCAAACAGAGTCGAACACTCCCCGTTGGTAGAAGACACCCGTTCCTAAGGAACTCGAAGAAGACATGAGATATTTGACATCCATGCCCACTCCGTAGCGCAGGCCTCCTTCAAAGTACAGGCCGCTTTTGTTTAAATACTGAAATTCTCCCAGGAAAGAGAGGGGCCAGCGCCGAAACTTGCGCAGGCGAAGCAATTTTTGCGAGAGCCTCAGTTTGAGAGCGGGAACCCGATGGTCTTCGAGCACATAAATTTCTTCGTCAACTTGACGGTAGTAAAAGCACTCGTCGAGGCCCAAATAAAGATTGGCAAAAGACCACTGGCCCCAGCGATACCCCACGCCTCCGTACACACTGCCCTGGTGAAATTCGCGGTCTAGGATGGTTTGGGAGTTTCCCGCTTCATAATGCCTGGAAATAAATTCAATATCGGCGAGGGCGTACCACCGTTTTTTCCAATACAATTGCCAGGCCAAAATAAGTTGGGGTTGGAAGTTGCTCACCAGAACGGAATCGCTGTTCGTGCCGATGCCCCCCTGGCGTCTGTGCAAACTATCGTAAATTCCGTTGAGAGAGAGTGAAACTTCTCCGATAAAGCGCCGTTTGCGCCGGCCAGTTTTTTTGCGCCGTCGGGATTTTTTGGCCTTTTGGGATTTGGCGAGGGCCTTGCCCTCTGCCCTGATCGAGGCCTTTTTTTGTGCCCAAGGTGTGGCCGGTGTGGCCATCCACAACAAGAGCGGTAAAATAAAACAGTTTATAGACTTCATGTCTCTTTGTAAATAATATTAATTTATTTTTACATGCCTTCGCCAGTGAAGCAAAGCAAGGCAATTTTGTCAGTTCATTGGTTTGCCAAGGGAAGGGCGAAAAAGTAATTTTGCCTTTGAAATGGACATTCCTTTTTACGATTTTCAATCCTTGCACGATCGGGAGTTTCAAGATGCCGTTAAAAAACGCATTCACCATATTATTGACCAAAATGTTTTTATTGAAGGGGAGTACAACCTCCAATTTGAACGGCAGTTTGCTAATATGCAAAAATCCAAACACTGCCTGTTGGTGAGCAACGGAACCGATGCCCTTGAATTGGCGTTGAAGGCCAGTGGTGTTGGTGCGGGAGATAAAGTCGGGGTTCCCGGCATTACCTTTTGGGCCAGCGCCGAGGCGATTCTCAATGTGGGTGCGGAACCGATTTTTGTCGATGTCTCCCCCGAAACGGGACTTATTTGCCCCCAGTCGGCCGAGAGGGCCTGTCGCCAATACCACCTCAAGGCGTTGATGGCGGTGCATATCTATGGCCTCCCCGCCCCCATCGAGGACTTGGAAAACATTTGCCGTGGCCAAGGAGTGATATTAATAGAGGATGCCGCCCAGGCCCAGGGGGCCTATTTTGACTCGGAAGAACAAAGGCCGGTGGGCAGTTCTCAAAACCTGGCGGCCTTTAGCTTTTACCCCACAAAAAATTTGGGCGCTTTTGGTGATGCTGGATGTCTAATGACTCAAGACGGTGAGCAGGCCAAACTGATCCAATCCCTGCGCAATCATGGCCGGGGGAATCCCCACCGTTTTGGCCGTAATGGCCGTTGTGACCACATTCAGGCGGCCGTTTTACAACTCAAATTGGCCAAACAAGAAGAATATAATAAAAAGCGCAAAAGAATCGCTGCAAAATACCATGAATGTCTTGGCCCTTTTGAGGGCCAAATTGCGCTCCTTCCCCAATCATTCCTCTCCCGTTCTTCCTGGCACCTCTACCCCGTGCAATTGGCCTCTGTGAAACTCAGGGAGGACTTGCAGGATTTTCTCAAGACTCGCGGGATTGCAAGCGCCCCTTTTTATGAAAAGGCCCTTTCGCAGGAGGCCCCTTTGGACGGTTACCGGGGAGAGGATAGTGCTGCCCGCCACCTGGCCGGGCGGGTGCTCTGCCTTCCCATCCACCCTTTCCTGACGGAATCACAAATTCAAAGAGTGGCCAGGGCGATCGGCGACTTTTTTGGACTTGACTAAAACTGCTCGAATCTATAAGAGAAGTCTTCGTGGGCACTCTTCTTTCCCCAGAAAACTGCGATCGCGTTTATAGTGAGGTGTTTCAATACACCCACAAAAATCCCTACCACCAGAAACTGGCCCAATTTGACGATTTTGTGTTGAGGGATGAACAACCGGAGGAATTTCAAAGTGTGTGGAACCGTGACATTTTCAAAAGGCGGGCACCTTTGCACTTGGAGATAGGCCCAGGTTACGGGCATTTTATGTTTGAATACGCTAGTCAGAACCCCCATATCAATTTCGTCGGCATGGATTTGCGTTTTAAGCGCGGATTCCGCTTGGCCAAAAAACTGGCGTCTATCCCCCACCGCAATTTTCGCTTTTTGAGGGCGCGGGCAGAGAGGATGCAGTGGATTTTTGGAGAGAGTGAACTCGACCGCATTTTCTGTTTTTTCCCCGACCCCTGGCCGAAAAAGCGCCACCACAAAAAACGCCTTTTTCAACTTCCCTTTTTGCGGGCCGCCCACCGGGTTTTACGGCCAGGGGGGTGTTTATTGATCAAGACAGACCACGCCGGTTATGCCGAGTGGATGATCGAAAAAATAAAATCTCAGGCGTGGTTTCAGGTGAAATTTCAAACCTTCGACCTGTGGAAAGACGGCCTGGGCCATTCTCTGGCGCGCTTCCAAACCAAATTCGAGAAGATTTTTTTACAGCAAGGGACTCCCATCAAGGCCTTTGAATTGGTGTCCCAAAAAGTTGATTCCCAAGGTGAGGTTTATGGCCGCCACGCTGGATGACTTGAAAAGGCAAATTCACGACCTCCCCCTCTCGGAAATTATGGGGAAATATGTCCACATTCAACGGGTGGGTTCCCAGACTAAGGCGGTTTGCCCCTTTCACGACGATCACGACCCCTCCTTGCAAATCAATGACGACAAGGGGCTTTGGTATTGTTTTGTCGATCAGATCGGCGGAGATGCCATTAAATTCGTGCAATTGTTGAAAAGTTTGGATTTTAAAGCGGCGCTGGAGGATATTTGCGATGCCATGGGGTGGAATTACCAGGACTATGCGGCCGTACGCAAGGCCAATCCCAAATACGAAATGGGCAAAAAAATTCTCACCAAGGCGGGACAGCTCTACCAAAAGCTGGCCGCCTCGGGGAAATACCCCGCTTTTCAAGACTTCCTCGCCCGGCGCGGCCTGGACGGGGCCACCGCCGACACCTATGAATTGGGGTTTGCCTCCAGACAAAACCCCCTCTCCCACTACTTGCAATCCATACCCGAAGAAGAAAAGCGCCAGTTTGCCCTCAAGGTGGCGCTCGAATTGGGCATTATCAAAGCTGGCCGTCGCGATGGGACTTATTACGATCAATTTCGAGAGCGCATTATTTTTCCCATTTGGGATTCTTCCGGGCAAATCATCGGGCTTACGGGACGGGCGTCGAGGCCTGAACAAAAACCTAAATACTTTAATTCCGTCGATTCCTTCCTCTTCCGTAAACACGACCTTTTGTATGGCCTTCACCTGGCCAAAAGGGCCATTCGCGATCAGGGTTGCCTCATTTTAGTGGAGGGAAATATGGATCAAATGGCCCTGCATCAGGCCGGGTTTAAGCATTGTGTGGCGATTATGGGAACCGGATTCCGCGACTCGACGGCGGCGCGGATTTTGTCTTTGAGTCGCAAAATTTATTTGTGCCTGGACAACGATCAAGGGGGCCAAAAGGCGGCGGCGAGGGTGAACAAGTTTTTGATGGAGCAGGAGATTTTGGCCCTCACTATTGAACTTAGGCCCCACAAAGACCCCGATGAGTTGATTCAAAATGAGGGCCGTTTGGAATTTCAAAAGCGCATTGACCAGGCCAAAACTTTTGTCGATGTGCAAATTGAAAATGCTTTTCCCCGGCCAGTTCCAGAACTTCCCGAGAGGAAATTAGAGGCCTTAACGGAATGTTTCGACATCCTGGCCCCCTTGGGCAAGGCCATATCCGCCACCGAAAGGATTATTGCTCTGGCCAAGCGCCTGGGCCTGCAATCCGACTCGGCGAGTATTGTTCAGCGTTATGAACATTTCCTCGATCGGCAGTACAAACCGGCCAAAGCGCCAGAGGCCACTTCGGCCGAAATTGGCGAGGCCATGCCTCAAGAGGAAGAAAGGCCTAATGAAGACTCAACGCTTCAGGAACGGCCCCCCGGCCGGCCAGAGGAAATGGCCCTCGCTCCGGCGGAAAAAATTTTGCTGCAAAATTTGATTCAATACCCCCAACTGCTCATTTGTCGGGAATTTGAGCATTTTCTCGACTTTGTTCAATCTGGGCCATTAAAGGCCTATCTTTTGAGGCTTGGTGAGTTAATATATGAGATAGACCAGGCGGAGTATATTGGCATCATCAAGGGCCTTATAGGAAGTGGTGAATGTAGCGGAGAATTGGCCGGCGTGACCGTTTTGGCCCTCGACAAATACTCTCCCGTTGAGCTAGAAAGTAAAATAGTGGCCCGCATAGCGCGGGACTTGAGATGCAGGTTGAAGAAAGAGCAATTGAAAAGCAAAAAGCGTGAAATCAAGGAACGGCAAAGTCGTGCTCAGACTGAAGAAGAGAGCAAGGCCCTGCTGGCCGAACTTTCAGTGCTCGACCGCCAAATGGCGGAACCTGAAAAGCAAATCCGCCCACTTAACTAACTAGGAAGGATCATGGCCATTGTCAGCACTTTTCTCAATTCAAAAGACTTTATCAAACTCCTTGACAAGGGGAAGGATCAAAATTTTCTCACCCCCGACGATGTTAATGAGGCCATCCCCACCGGCATCGTCGCCTGTGCCGAAATTGACCAAATCTTGGCCAAAATACAAGAGGCCAAAATAGATGTTCTCGACCAGGAAAATGAAGAGGAAGAAGAGAGCATGCCCATCGTTGACGATACCACGGGAATTATCGCGGAAACTCTTACAAAGGAAGAAAAGGCCGAATTGCGGCAGGCCTCCACCGACCCGGTAAAACTTTATCTCAAACGGATGGGTTCGGTAGCGCTTTTGACTCGGGAGGGAGAAGTTGAAATCGCCAAAGAAATTGAAGAGGGGGAGCGGGAGATCATCCTTTCCTCGCTCAAGTCTTCCCACGCTTTAAAAGAGATTGCCACTCTCAAAAACAGGATCGAAACGCAAAACAACCAATCCGAATTTATCAAAGAGTTGGTTCGCAGTTTAGACGATAATTCAAGTCAAAAACAAATTGAGAAAGTGAAGAAAAGTATCTTTGAAACCTGCGAACGCCTCAAAGTTCTGGTTCAGGCGGTTGAACAGGAAGACGGAACTCTGAAGAGTTTTTCTAAAAAACAGAAAAAAGAAATGAGCGATATTGCTCAAACTCTGGTGGACATTACTTTTAATCGCAAGATTATTAACAGTTTTGTGGAGCCGGTTAAAAAGTATTATTTGCAGTTCAGAGAACTCTACGATCACGAAGCGCGCATTTTTCGCTTCCTGGAAGTTAAAAACTCCGAAGGTTACCGTGCGCTCTACAACAAAGTGATGAAGAGTGATTCTTATAAGCGCAACTTGGCGCGCAAACTGTATATTACCGATGCCAAAATTGAACAACTCATCCGCAACGAGGAAGATGTCATTCGCAAATTGCGCCGTCTCTCTGTAGATGCCGGCATGGAATTTGACGACATTGAGAAAGTGTACAAAATTATTTTGGATGGTGAAAAAAAGGCCGATTCGGCCAAGTCACACTTGGTGGAGGCCAATCTCCGCCTGGTGGTTTCTATCGCCAAGAAATACACCAACCGGGGCCTACAGTTTTTGGATCTGATTCAGGAGGGCAATATTGGCCTTATGAAGGCGGTCGATAAATTTGAATACCGCCGCGGTTATAAATTTTCGACTTACGCTACTTGGTGGATTCGCCAGGCCATCACTAGGGCCATAGCCGATCAGGCCAGAACCATTAGAATTCCCGTTCACATGATTGAAACGATTAACAAAATGGTGCGCACTCAAAGGCAACTGATTCAAGAATTGGGCCGCGAACCGACTTCTGAGGAAATTGCCGAGCGCATGGAACTTCCCATAGAAAAAGTCAAAAAGGTGCAAAAAATTTCTAAAGAACCCATTTCGTTGGAGACGCCCATAGGGGAGGAAGAGGACAGTTCTTTGGGAGATTTTATCGAAGATAAAAAAGTGATTACTCCCCAGGATGCCGTCATGTCGGTGACTCTCTCTGAGCAAACCCGTTCAGTGCTTTCAACTTTGACTGCCAGAGAGGAGAAAGTTCTCCGCATGCGCTTCGGAATTGGCGAAAAATCGGATCATACGCTTGAGGAAGTTGGCCAGGATTTTTTTGTTACCAGGGAACGGATTCGTCAAATTGAGGCCAAGGCCTTGCGCAAATTGCGCCATCCCTCCCGCACCAAACTTCTGCGTTCCTATCTGGAAGGCAATGTTTCGGGGCCGGCCAGTAACGGCGACAACAATAAAAACTGAGTCATAGCTTGCACTTCAGGCCATCTTGTGACGGAGTGTGAGCACTTACAGGAAAAGTATGATTCAAACTGCTGAAAAAAATATATCTCAATTTTCCAAATTTGTTCTTCACCAGGGAAAAAAGTACTTTGCTTCCGAAACTCTCCATACCGCCATGGAATCCGTATCCCTCTCAAGGGCATTGATCTCTTTTTCCAAAGGTTCCCAAGATACTTATTTTATTTGCAGTGGCCTGGTCAAAGATCAGCAGGGATACAAATCTTACGAATCAAAAATTACTTATAAGAAAAGGCTCGAAAAAACCAAATCTGGCCCCATATCATCCTTGTGCAATTGTTCTGAGTGGAGCGCCGAAGGCCATTGTTCACACTCGGTGGCGTTGTACATCCTCTTTTTATTGCAAGAGTATTACAAAGGCCATCTCAATATATCCCCTCATATCAAGGGGAGTTTGGATTCCCCCATAAAAACCGAAACGACAGTGAGTGTACTGGAGTACGGAACTGTTTTAAGTGGAGTGCAAAAATTAAAAAACGCTCCTCCTAAATCAACTTATTCCAGTCTGCAATATCTCCTGACGAATGGCCGAGTCACCAATTTTCCCATTCCGGAAAATTTTAAAGGCCAGTTGATTGCCAAGATCACCACCTGCGATTCTTCTTCTGAACTGCGTTTTGAATACCAGACTGCAAGTGGCAAAATCTATCGGGAAATTTCCATCTTTGAAACCATTTATCTCTTTAATTGGGCCACGGGGGAAGTTTTCTACCTTCCCGCAAGTCTTAAAAACTTTGTTCAGAGAGTATTGTTTCAAGAGGCGCACTTCAATACCAACGATTTTATTAAATGGACGAGCGAGATTAAAACAGATGATTTATCGGCGGTGATCAACGATATTCCGCTGGGCGAAATCCCTCGCCTGGAGACACATTGTCATATCCATTTGAGAAAAATAGAAAAAACTTCCCGCATGAATTTTGAAATCGTATTTTGTGATGAGAAAGAAAACGCTGTTCCCGCACCCGATTTTTTAACTGCTTTTACTTTTGAAGGCGGCCTCTTGGACAGTTTTCACAGAAAGCAGGATGCTCTCATTTTTGTTCGGGAATTGGCGCAAAATATGGATGGCAAAAACCCGATCGGCCGAACCAAATCGTTGACCTTGTCTTCACAAAAGGCCCGTTGGCAAATGGTTTTGGATTATGTTCTTTCCCAGGAAAAACTTTATTCTTACGATTTTTCTTCCCGGCATTTGTTGGAGTACGATTCCCACTGTTTAATTATACTTTTCAAAGCATTAGTTTCTTATTTTGAAGAGAATCTCTTTAGAACTGGACAATATGGCCCCGAAAACAAAATCATAAGTTTCAGGATCAACTATTCCAATTCGTTCCAGGGCATTTACCATTTTTACAATCAAGTGACCCCTTTGGGTATAAAAATATTTTATAATCAGAACAGAGTGACCCCATGGTCTTCAAAAATCCGTTTTGAAAGAAAATCCAAATCAATTAATTGGTTTGATTTGGAACTCGATATTTCTGGCCACGACCTGGAAATTATCCGCGAATCGAGTTTTGATTCAAATTTGGCGTTTACCAAAAAGGGCCTTGTCCTTTTGAGCAAAGAACAAAAATATTTGCTCAAATTTCTTAAAAAATACACCTACTACGAAAAGCAAGCACAATCCCGCGACAAGGGCAGGAAAAAAGCTGCGGCCTCCAACAAGTTCGTTTTGACTCTCAACCGCGCCAGAATTTTTGAACTCTTTGAATTGAAAAGACTGGGAGTGGATGGCGCTTTGACAGAAAAAGAAATAGTGCTTTGTGAGCAGCTTTCTTCCATAGATAAAATACCCAAATATGAAATCCCTGAAATATTTGACTCCGTTTTACGGCCGTATCAAAAAACCGGCTACACTTGGTTGCGTTTTCTTTACGAAAATAAATTGGGTGCTTGCTTGGCCGATGATATGGGATTGGGCAAAACCCTGCAAACCATTGCTTTTTTACAATCTGTTTATCATGCGGTCGATAGGGTTTTAATTGTTTGTCCAGTAACCATTATTCTCAATTGGGAAAAAGAATTTAAACGATTCTCCGACATGGAAGTTTTTATTTATCACGGCGAAAATCGGACTCTTCCCGAAGATACGAAAATACTCATTACTTCCTACGGCATTATGAAAAGGGAAATTGAAACGACTTTTTCCCGCCAACACTTTGACATTTTCGTTTTGGATGAGGTTCAACATTTAAAGAACATTCAGAGCCAGGGTGCCAGTGCCGCAAGAAAAGTCAACGCTCGTTATAGAGTTTGCTTGACGGGAACTCCCATCGAAAACGATTTGGCCGAATTTTACAATATCTTGGATTTATCGCTTCCTGGAATTTGGGGAGATTTGCAGTTTGTGCGCACGACATCCTCTAAAAAATCCCGTATGCTGGCAAAAAAAACCGCCCGTCCTTTTATTTTGCGTCGATCAAAAAATCAGATACTTACAGAACTTCCCCCCAAAGTGGAAAATAATGTCTTTCTCCACCTTGAGAAGACGGAGCGGGAAAATTATCTTCACACTCTGGCGCAAGTCCGCACCAGCATTGATCAACTCCCCACACAGTACCGTTATGGGGAAATACTCAAAGGTTTACTCAGATTGCGGCAAAAATGTTTATGGCAACAACAGGCCTCCCATGCGGCCTTCCCCGAGGCCGGGATCGACTCCACTAAAATTAAGTTTTTGCTGGAAACTCTGGAACCAATTGTAGAAGAAGGGCATCAGGCGATCGTTTTCAGCCAATTCACAACTTACCTGGATTTTATTCAAAAGATTCTTCAAGGAAAGCACTGGAAACTGGCGCGCATTGATGGCACTCAAACCATGAAGCACAGGCAGCGGGAAGTGGATAGGTTCCAGGCCGGCAAGTCGCGCATTTTTCTCATTTCTCTCAAGGCGGGAGGTGTGGGGCTTAACCTTACTGCGGCAAGTTATGTTTTTATTATGGATCCTTGGTGGAACCCTGCAGTAGAAAATCAGGCCATCGATCGAGCGCATCGCATTGGACAACAAAACCCCCTGACTGTTTATCGTCCCATTATAAAGGGGAGTGTTGAAGAGAAGGTTCTTCAACTCCAAGAGATCAAAAAAGAGCTTTTTCACGATTTGCTTTCTGATTAACTCTCCGCATAATTAGTCAATTTATTGTTAAACCATCAAAATGTTGACAATTTTTCTCTCTTGTTATAACCAAGAATGTGTTGTGTGCCAGCGAAATTTCCCCACACAATCAATATTTTCTTGGGGTTGTGGTTTTGGCATCAATCTTGCTGGAAAAATGTGCAACAAAAGGAGAAAGAGAACATGAATCCCAAAATTTTAATTGTCGACGATGGGCCTTCTATCCTCAATTCGTTTCAGCTCTACTTGAGGGATGTTCCCGTTGACCTGGTGACGAGTTCATCGGTAGATGATGCTATCAGACAGTTTCGCGCGAAACCTGAGAGTTATGCTGGGGCCTTTATCGACTACATGCTTCTCAACGAATTTGGCGAGCAAGAGGCCTTGGGCCATAAAATGGCCAAGAAACTCAAAAAATTTAACCCCTCCCTTTATGTGGTGATGATGTCGGGGGACGATTCCCGAGAGGCGTTGCGCACCTGGCTTTCTTCCGGGGTAGAAAAATTTGTCTACAAACCTCTTAAAAAAGAATTGATCTACGCTTTTGTCGATCACGCTCTGGCCATATTCCAAGAAAAAAATCCTCAATCAAAAAATAAAGTTACCGATCGCCATGGCCTGGTCAGCGTCTCTGGGCACATGAGACGGGCCATACAACTGGTGGATAAGTTTGCCCCTTCCGACGAGACGGTTCTCATCTCTGGCGAGACGGGAACGGGCAAGGAATTGGTGGCCCAGGCCCTTCACAAACAGTCTTCCCGGGCCAATCGGCCTTTTGTGGCCCTCAATTGTGCGGCCATTACGGAAAGTCTGTTTGAGAGTGAATTTTTTGGCCATGTTAGAGGGGCCTTTACTGGAGCGGAGGCAAACAAACTCGGAAAATTCCGAGAGGCCAATGGCGGAACGCTTTTCTTGGATGAAATTCACCACTTGAGTCTCGCCCAACAAGCAAAAATTTTGCGGGCCATTCAAGAAAAGACAGTCATGCCAGTGGGTGACAAACGGGAACACAAAGTCGATTTCCGCCTGATTTGTACTTGTAGGCCGAATCTTAGGGAACGCTCTATCAACAATAAATTTTTAATAGATTTATTTTTTAGAATTTCGTCTCTCAATATTGAAATTTTACCACTGAGATGCCGGCCAGACGATATTGGGCCGCTGATTAACTTTTTTAAAAGTGAAATTGAAGACAAACTGGGGACTTTTAAACGGTTTTCTTCTGCGGCATTGGATCATTTGAGGGAATACCGCTGGCCTGGAAATGTTAGAGAACTGCAAAAAACCATTAGAGAACTTTATTTTGTGGTAGACAGTAGTATCGTGCAACACACCGACTTGCCGGCGCATATTTTGCACAATACTTCGGCGATTAATATTACCAGCAGTATGACTATGGCCGACTTGGATGAATGTCAAAGGGAACAAAAGAGAGTGCTTATCAAAACAGTCATGCAAGAAGTTGGAAACAACAAATCCAAGGCGGCCAAATTGTTGGGCATGAAACGCAGCACTTTTATTTGGCTCGTGCAAGACCTGAGAATTGGCCATCTCTTTAAGAAAGAGAAAAGTCAAATGGAAACTTGCGATGGCCAATTGGTGACTTAAAGAGTGAGCAATTGCTAATGGAAAATGTAAGGCAGATAGGATTGTGGTTGCTAGACAATCACAAAGCACTTGGTTTGCAGGCCGTTCAAATGGATTGGATTGGGGAGTGGCTTCCCCGTTTTTACGATTTTGAAGTTTCCATCTCTGTCAATGGTAAAACGCATACGGGTAGGGGAGTGGATCAAAATTCCTATCGCGCTTTTGTCAAGGCCAGTTCCGAGGCCATTGAAAGGGCCTTTTGTTTTGAAAACAAAATTTCTTCCAGTGGTGTGGCAACTCATTCAGAACTCGCGCTTGCCAAACGCAACGCCAGAGATGAACTGGTTGAAAGGGATCGTTTTTTTTGCCATTATTTGACGAGAATTCCATTTCAAGAAATAAACTTCGATATTCCAGAGATCGATTTTTTTACAATTCGTGAAAAATTGAAAAAACGCGGTGTCAATCTTCAAGTTTTTGAAATGAACCGCCTCAATCACATACGGGCCATCATTTGTATTTCTAGCGGAGCAAGTGCCGGAATGACTTTAGGTCTTGGGGCATCACTAAATAAATTTGTGGCGGCAAAAAAGGCCATTGTCGAGTGTTTGGTGAACACAGTTGCGGCCCTCGACGGAAAAGTCATTCCTTTGAGTTTCGGCCAGTTCCAATCTAGTCCCTCAATTTGGCCAGCATTTCACCGCCGCCTCTATTTAAAGGAATCGGAACTGGCCAAAAGCAATAGCTGGATGCTGAAGGGAAAAGATGACTGCCCCTCCACATACATGAATCCGTATCTTTTCAAATACAGCAAGCTTGAGGCCAAGGCCGGCATTTTAAAAGAATGTCCACTCATCACCATAAGGTGCCAAAATGCATCTTTGCAAAAGGCCTTTTTTGGCAAATTCGATTCCAAAAATATCAACTGGGGCCAAATGCGGAGATTCGCCCAGGGCCTTGTCAAAGATGCATCTTGCCTCAACCAATGGCCACACCCTTTGGGATAAAACACTATGCAAAACAACGAAATTCAAAGAATTTCCAACAGGTTTACCTTAAATATTCTCATCATTCAGGGGATCGTCTTTTTGGCATTGGTCAGTGTTATGATGAGTTCGACCTATCTTCTCAAAAGGAAACTTGCCAACCAGGTGATCAGAACTGTTGAAGGCAAGGTCAAACGGGGAGACAGCAGGGAAGTGGTCAATATTTTATCCGATTCCAACATTAACGAATTTGTGGCCATTGATTTTTACAACCAGGATGCCAAAATTCAATTTACTTTTCCGGCCAATTTCAGGAGAAATGTCTCCAAGATCGGGGATTTGTGGCGGGAATTGACCCACGCAACTTATAAGAGCGATGTGTTTTTCGATGTAAAAAGCGGCGATGTGGTTACCGCAGTCATTTTCACTTTTGATGTTTTTCAATTTCTTCCGCTGGCCATTTTTATTTTTACCTTAGGCCTATTGGCCACTTATCCTCTGGCCAGAAGGTACAAGGCGCTTTTGTTGGAAAATTCCGAAAAGGAGGCCATCCGAAACCAAACCGAGGCCATTTCGGAATTGGCCAGGCAGGTGAGGCACGATTATAAATCCCCTTTAATGGCCATTAAATCAGTGATCGACCAGGTAAGTGGATTTCCTGGCCCAGAAAAGAAAACACTGACTATTGCCTACAACAAAATGATCTCCATGTTGGGGGATTTGTCCGCCGAGAGTATTAAGGATGTTTTAAAAAATAGATCGAAAAATCATACCAAGGCCGCCTTGACCCATATTTATTCCTCTGTTCTCAATGTGGTTCAAGAAAAACAGGCCCGCATGGCAGATAACTCGAATATTGATATTCAAATTTTATGCTCTGACGAGGGCAAAAAAGTTTATATTTTGCTAGATGACATTGAACTCCAAAGGGTGCTGTCAAATATTATTGAAAATTCCATAGATGCCATTCGAGAAAATGGGGTGATTTTTGTTGAGGTAAAGATAAAAGATTCAATTCTGGAGATAAAAATAACCGACAATGGCCAGGGCATGCCCAAAGAGGTTTTGGGCCAAGTCGGCCAAAAGGGATATAGCTTTGGCAAATTGAACGGTGAAGGATTGGGCCTTTATTCGGCGATGAAAAAAATTGCCTGTTGGAATGGCAATTTGAATATTAAGTCGCAGGAAAATGCGGGTACGGAAGTGGTGATCTCGCTGCCCAATGCGGCCAGGCCAGACTGGGCCTGTTCTCAAATTAATTTGGAAGGTATAAAAAGCGTTGTCATTTTGGACGACGACGAATCGATCCATCAAATTTGGGACAAAAAACTGCAATCAAAAACTTCGGCCAATATCTATAAATTCACCAACGCACAGAAACTTATGAAAAAGATTCGCCACCTCGGAGAAAAAACCCTTTACCTTCTCGACTACGAACTCCGCGGACAAAAGGAAACCGGACTGGATGTAGTGGCCGAGGGCCTGGGCCACAATCCCCGTTGTTATTTGGTGAGCAACAGCTTTCAAGACCCCGACTTGCAGAGGGAATGCAAAGACTTGGAGATTTATCTTTTTCCCAAAACGCTCATTTCATCATAACTCGTAAAAGTTAAGGCCCACCTCCCTCTGACGAATCCTATCAGTTTTTCTCACAGGAAAAAAAAATTGTCCGATGAGTTTAAGGATGAAAAGCGCGGGAAAAATGATAAAACCGATGAAAAAAAACAAATATTGTGCTTTGGGGGCCATGCTGTTTTTGGCATCCTTGAGGATTTATGGCCAGGGGGAAATTGTTTGCGTGACTCCTAGGGAGTACCACCGTTTGATCATTAGGAAGACCTCTGTCAGTGTTATCATTCCCAAATTGAGAAGCGTGGCCTCGGAAGTGCGCGCGCGCACCAAATTCATTGGAAATGGCCTGACCAAGATCGTTTATTTGGATGGAAAGAAGTTTACCGTTCACATAGAGGATCAAAATAATTTTTCCGAGTCTAAGGATTATTTGGTGATTAAATCACAGGATCAGCACGAGATAACCTATCCTCTCTCTTGCTCCCGCAAGTAGAACCTAACTCATGCCCCAAGAAAAATGCTATGGTAATGGTACGGTAACTGCTCACAATTTAGGTCAGATTGGGATGAAGTGAGACGGAACGACTGAGGTGTGCTCAAAGCACATCGCAGGGAGTGACGGCGAAACTGAGTCACACGGAGTCGCCAGGAAGGCGACGAGCGACGACTGCCCCGATGGGCAGTGCCGGAGCAGGATGCGAAGGCAAGATGGCCTGAAGTGTGAGCAGTTATTGCCCGAATTTAAAATCCCGGATGAGTTCTTTTGATCCCTTGCTGTTGTCCCGTTTGCCCGGCAAGTAATCGTTTTTACATCCCCGGACGACAACTTCCTCAGTGCCCTTTACGGAGGCGGCCTTTTTGACTTTGAGCCAGTTGGAAAGCCTTAATTTTTTTGTCTGATTGTAGAGGGCAAGCTCGATGTGATAATCCCCTTTCAGTTGATTGCCCCCATTGATCACTACGGGATGGTAAGAAATGGCCTCGACTTTTGGGGAGACATAGGAAGAATCAGAGGGAATAGAAGTTAAAGTTTGGCGTTTTTGAATATTGGCGTTTAAAACCTCCATTTCTGTGATTTTCTTGCGGTGGCCAAGAGAGGGACAGTTGAGCGCCCCCAGGCGCATGGAGATGGCCGAGGCGGCATAGTCAATTCTGAGAACACCGCCGCTGGGGCCTTGGTAGCGGGTTTTTCTCGGGTTTGATTGGTTGACAAATGTGGAGACAAAATGTCCGATAACCCTTGATGAAACCAGAGTCTTCCTGGTGAGTTTGACCAGCCAAGAATCGGCCTTTCTCTTTTCGTGTAAAGTTTTGGCATCTTCGCTAGTTATAAAGGGGAATTTAAAGTGGACTCTGATGCCTCTTGAAAGTCTTTGCTTTTGATATGGCCCTACTTTCCAGATCACTTCTTCCATCCCTGTCACTTCAGAATCAGTGGTGTGGATGTAGAAAACTCCGTCTTTGGAAACCAATTCGGCGTATTTGGCACAAGCACTACAGACCAGGGCCAGGATTCCGAGTGTGACAATTTTAATCGTTAATGAATGATGAGACAGGCCCATGGTTTTTCTCCGCAAATGTGTATTTTGGGAACCATGGGTAGGCAAGATTCGCATGTTCTTAACTCTACCTCGTTAATTTTAACTGTTCCCTCTAAGACCATTATCCCTGTTTGGCGATTTCCTTCAAGGGGTAGATGCCAACTTCCTCCCGGTGAAACCAGCAATTTCACACAAAACTGCGGATGTTGAATTAAAGTAGTTTGGTTCTTGTGGGTAAAATTTAAGAGGCCCTTTTTAATACGGAAATTGGAAGGACGGTTAAACCAATCTTCAAACCGTAAAACTTGTAGGGCCTTTTCCAAGTGGAGGTGGCGTGGCCGGCCGTTGGTATCGACGCGATTCCAGTCCCACACTCGATAAGTGATTCCCGAGCTTTGTTGAATCTCGGCCAAAAGGATGCCTTTTCCGATGGCGTGGACGGCCCCGGCGGGGACAAAAAAGAAATCCCCCCTTTCCGCAGGATGGAAGGCCAGTTGGGAACCAATATCAATGGGGCCTTTTTTTTGTTGTAGGGCCTGTTCAAAATTTTCTTTCGTCACTCCCGGTTTAAATCCCAGGTAAATTCCGGCGTTGGGATTGGCCTCGAGTATGAGCCAACATTCCGATTTTCCACAAGAATTTTCGTGGGTGCGGGCAAAGTCGTCGTCGGGGTGAACTTGAACACTCAGGAAATCGCTGGTGTCGATGAGTTTTGCCAAGTAGGGCATTTGCTCTGGTGAAAATTTTTTTTCCAGAGATTCCCCGGCATCGGTTTGGGCCAATCCATCGGGATGCCGGGAAATTTCCCAGGTTTCTCCAACTGGGCCGAGGGAGGGGTTCAGAGGGGCCAGGTTGCGTAAGGGAGCGAGGCGCTGCCCTCCCCAGATTTTTTGAACCACATGGGGCCTCAGTTTGTGGATGTGATCGGCCATATCTTCCCCTGTGCCACAAATATGGGCCAGTTTGCCCGCCTGGCACAATGGCATTTTTTGATATGATAGCACTTAACTACTGGAAATAACATAGTTTTGCTTTCTTTATCCACCTGGCATGGCCTTTCGGGTTAGGATGGGGATGAGGTTTAAAATGCGAGAATTGAGTATTCCCATATTGCCGATTCCCGAGGTTGTGTTTTTCCCCCACACCTCCCTTCCGCTCCTGGTGGCGGAGCCGGCCTACACTGAAATGATTCGCAACTGTGTTGAATCCGGTACCGACATCGGCATTGCCATGGCCGAACCCGTCCAAACCTTTGTGCATCACACGAAATATGTTCCCCACAAAATTGGCACCTTGGGGACACCCACTATTGTTGAGCAATTTCATGATGGCACTCTCAAGATTATGATTGAAGGGGTGGGCCGAATCCAACTGGAGAAAATTGAACGGAATATGCCTTTTCCCGTTTGTCAGGTCAATGTATTGCCCGATTTTCGAGAACAAGAGGCCCCTTTCAATGTCCGCGATACGGTGAAAAAACTCGGGAATATACTCAATCACTGGGCCAGTGAAACGGTTTTAGAACCTGGCCAGAGAAGACATTTTATGGAGATGAAAGACGACCCCCACCACATAACTGATTATCTCAGCATGTTTTTAGTGAGGGACAGTGAAATGCGGCAGATGCTTTTGGAGAATCGCAGTTTGTATGATCGGATTCAAATTCTCAATTCGCTTTTTCAAGAGGGGCAAACCTATTGTGAGGATTATAGTGCTCTACGGGCGATGAAAAATTATGAGTGCTTAGAGAAAACTTACAAGGTATCCCATTAAAATTTTTTAAAATAATGCATTATGCTTTCAAAGTTATTTAAAAACTGAGTAAACTGTCTTATAGGGGCCTGTATTGGATGAGGCCGAGGCCACTACATTACGGTGTGGTGTGATAAACTTTTTCTGATAATGGATTATCAGCATGACTCTTCCTTTAGATAATTGTTTGCCCTTATGGCCTTCTTCTCCCCTGGCCAATAGTCGCGCCAAGATTTGGGCGATAGGGGGAGGCAAAGGTGGTGTGGGCAAGAGTTTAACCACCTCCAACCTCTCCATTTGTCTGGCCTTGATGGGCCATCGGGTGGTGGCAGTGGATTTAGACCTCGGCGGTGCCAATTTGCATACCATGTTGGGGGTTCCCATCCCTGAGGCCACTCTCTCCGATTGTCTGACTAAAAAACTTCATTCGATGGAAAAGCTCATTACCCAGACCCCCATAAGGAATCTCAGCTTGGTCAGCGGTGCCCACGACAATATTGAAATTGCCAACTTGAAACAGATTCACAAGGCCAAAATTTTGGCCAAAATCCGCGAAATAGATGCCGATTTTGTGTTGATGGATCTCGGTGCCGGAACCGCCTTTAACACACTCGATTTTTTTATCAGCGCGGATCAGGGCATTTTGGTGGCCTTGCCGGAGCCGACTTCGATCGAAAATACCTATCGATTTATCAAATCCGTGTACCATCGCAAATTAAAAATGACGGAAGAATTTTTAGAAGTTGGCCCACTCATTGACAAGGTTATCAACGAACGGACTTCGTCTAATGCTGTCCCCGCAGACCTCATTCAACGGGTGACTAAGATGAATCCCGAAATGGGGCATCGGCTGCAAACCGAGGTGTCGCGCCTGTCTCCCCGTTTGATCGTCAACCAGGCGCGCACGCAGGCAGATATTAATATAGGCTTTTCCATGAAGATTATTTGCAAAAAATATTTTGGCATGAAGTTGGATTATGCGGGTTATCTCGAATACGACGCTACGGTGTGGCAGAGTGTGAAAAAACGGCGTCCCCTTTTGATGGAATTTCCCAACTCCGCTTTGGTACAGAATTTTGACCGGGTTGTGCACAAGCTGCTCGAATTGCACTCCGGTTGAGAAGGTTTTGAGAAAAGATGTTACTGGATGAAGAAAGAAACTACTATGAAATCTTGGAAGTCGCCAAGGATGCCGATCAAGACGAAATTCATCGTGGCTATATCCAAACCAAAAACGCCTATTCCCAGGATAGTTTAGCACTCTATAGTTTGATGACCCGTGAAGAGCAAGAGGGAGTTTTAGCACTCATCGAAGAGGCCTATGAAATTCTTTCCAATCCGCACAAGCGCGCCGCTTACGATGAGGCCAGAGGGTTTAACCATAAAACGGAACAAGATTCTTTGCGTGTCAAAATTCAGGAAGAGAATGGCAAAGTTGCCGACAATAGCAATCTCTCCATTAAGCAGACACAGGATTCGACTTCGCAAAATTCCATCACTAAAATTGTGGCCAGGGAGCGCTTTAGCCTGCACTATGAGGTGGATGCCCAATTTGAAAAACAGATAGAGCAGACGGAAGATTGGTCTGGAGAGTGGCTCAAGAAAATTCGCGAGTATAAGAAAGTGGATATTCCCCGTTTGTCCGATATGACCAGAGTTTCAAAAACTTATCTCCACGCTATCGAAGAGGAGCGTTTTGAAAATTTACCCCCCAGTGCTTATATTCGGGGTTTCGTCTACCAGTATGCCAAGTGCCTCAAACTCAATCCCGATTTGGTTTGTTCGAGCTACCTTTGCCGTGTAAAAAAGGCCAAAGGGGAATGAATCAAGGTGGAGGAAGAAGAGCGATTTTTAGAAATCACAGAAGGTGATAGGGCGGAGTTCAAACGACTGGATCACTTTTTGAGTGCCCGCATGGAAGATTTGGGCCGTACATTTATTAAAAAACTCTATCAGAAGAATTTAATCACAGTGGATAAGGCCCCCGCTTCGCTGAAGAAATTGGAACTCAAAAAGATGCCCCCTGCGGGGACTCGCATTGTGCTGCAAATTCCTCCGCCGTCTCCCGCTTGTGCTGGGCCAGAGAATATTCCCCTCGAACGCCTGTTCGAGGATCAGCATTTGGCCATTATCAACAAGGAGGCAGGCATGGTGGTGCACCCCACTCCTGGCCGCACCCAGGGAACTTTGGCCAATGCCCTACTCTACCACTATCCGCAATTGGGGGAGATGGGCCAAAGTGAACGGCCGGGCATCGTCCATCGCCTCGACAAGGGCACCAGTGGGGTTATGGTGGTGGCCAAACAGCGCGAATGTTACGAAAAATTGGTGTTGCTCTTTTCAACTCATGATATTCAAAGGAAATATTGGGCCTTGTGTATGGGAATGCCAATCCCGCCGCGGGGAACACTGGAGTCGACCATTGGCCGCCACCCTCGCCACCGCCTCAAAATGATGGCCCACGGTGAAGGGGGCAAAAGGGCCATCACCCACTACCGGGTTCTCGAAGATTTTGGCCCGTGCCGCTTGGTGGAGGCCACTCTTGAGACGGGCAGAACCCACCAAATACGGGTTCATCTGAGTCAACTCTTGAGAGCGCCCGTGGCCATGGACCCCCTGTATGGACACCCCCGCACCCACCTCAAGAAGTTCCCGCCCGAGGCCCGTCAATGCCTGGAAAACTACCCCCACCCCCTGCTTCACGCTGGAGAACTGGGGTTTGAGCATCCCATGACGGGCCAAAAACTTCTGTTTCAGGCCCCCATTCCCGCGCCATTTGAGCGTGTGCTAAAAATTTTGCAAAGCGATTTTCCGTTTTCTTGAATCTAGTATAAACTCAAAAAAATTTGGCACTTTAACTCAACGGGAAGGATAACATGTCTGCAAATCATTCCACTGAAACTCGAAACTCGGGGGGCCATTTCTATAGTGATGCCTCCGCCGTTTCCCACGCCCTTTTTATTTTGGCCGCCAGTTGCATGGTGGGATTTTCCGCCTATCTGACCTCCCACTATTTTGAAGTTAAATTTCCCACCGGCATTAGCGGAAGTTCCCTGTGCTATATCAACAGTTTTTTTAATTGCGATGTAACCACCAATTCGCCCTTGTCCAACCTGTTGGGCGTTCCCATCTCGATGTTTGGCATTTTGGTGGGCCTTTTCGCCTTGTTGGGCTATTTGTTTCAAAGCGAAGGGGTGGAAAGGACGAACCGATCTCTGCTGGCGCTCAATTTTGCCGGCTGTACGGTGCTTTTTTTGTACTCTCTGGTGATTTTGCGGGGCCTTTGCCCTTTTTGCACTCTGTATTATATCGCTAGTGGCGTAGCGGCATTGGTGATGTGGCGCTACAGTCGCGCTTGGTGTCCCAGTTGGCCCTCTATGGCCTCCTATTTGGTGATGACTTTGGTGGTGGCGGGGTTCACCTATAACCACGCCCACCAGAAAGAACTCAAACAGGGCAAGCGGGATCAGGCCTTGTTGGCCAGCTACTACGCGCTCGAAGATTTGGGCGCGCCCAGCTTTGATTCCGAGTACCGCTTGCTCTCGGCCACACCGGAATTTAAGGCCGCCCCCATCCGCATCACCAAGTTTAGCGACTTCGAGTGCCCCGCCTGCCAATCCTTGAGCGAGGTTTTTCACCGCCTCGGGGAAATTGAACGCTATCGGGGAAAAATCAACTTGCAATACTTTTTTTATCCCCTCGATCCCGCCTGCAACCCCGAAATGAAGCGCCCGCTTCACCAAAACGCCTGCCGTGCGGCCTATGTGGCATCTTGCCTGCCGGCCAAGTTTTCCGCCGTCGAGGCCGAGATTTTTGCCCATCAAAAAACTCTCTCTCTGGAGTGGATTCGTGGAGTGGCCGAACGGGAAAGGGTATCCGATTGTTTTAATGCCGAGGAAACGCGCCTCAAAATTGGCCGTTATGTCGAGGCCGCGGACTCTTTTAAAGTGCGTTCGACTCCCACTTGGTTGCTCAATGGCCGCAAAATTGAGGGTGCCCTACCCCTCACCTCGATCACCGCTATTATCGACGACCTTTTGGCCAAGTCTGAAAAATAATTGTGGGCAAAACACCGCGCGAGATTCCGCTTTTTGACAGGCCTTTGATCGAAACCCACTGCCACCTCGACTATCTTCAGGTCTTGCCGTTGGAAGAAACTCTGGCGAAGTGCAAGGCCGTAGGAATTGAAAAAATGGTGACCATTTCGGTGGAACCCAAAAATTTAAGTATAGTTCGCCAATTGGCCCAAGATTTTCCCGCTGTTTTTTGTACTCAGGGGATTCACCCCCACGAGGCCAAACAGTGGAGCGCCGAAGTTGAAAGGGAAATTGGCGACTACGCAGTTCAGGCCCAACTTCACAAGATTGTGGCGATTGGGGAAATTGGCCTGGACTTCCACTACGATCACTCCCCCCGCCAGCGGCAAAATGAAGTCTTTTGCCGCCAATTGGAAATGGCCGCAGAGTTTGATTTGCCAGTGGTGATTCACACCCGCGATGCCGACCGTGAAACCCAGCAAATTCTCACCGATTTTGCTCCTTCTCTCAAGAAAAAAGGGGTGGTTCACAGCTTTACTTCGGGCCTTAAATTGGCCGAAAAGGCCATAGAACTGGGATTTTTTCTGGGCCTCAACGGCATTATTACTTTCAAGAACGCCGAGAATGTCCGCCAGGTGGCCAAAATGTGCCCGCTGGAGCATCTGCTTTTGGAAACCGATGCGCCCTTTTTAACTCCCGTCCCCTACCGTGGCCGCGAAAACGCCCCCTATTATCTTCCCTTTGTGGCGGAAAAGATCGCCGAAATTAAGGGTGTCGCCGTTGAAGAAGTTTTGGCCCAGACCACGGCCAATGCGCAAAAGCTGTTTAGTTTTTAACGCTTTTTAAAAGTTGCAACTGCCCCAGTGCCACGCAAGCGGCGGTTTCCACCTTGAGGATGCTGGGGCCGAGACTTACCGGGCGATAACCATTTTGCACGAGCCGATCCTCTTCTTCCCCAGTCCAATCCCGTTCGGGGCCGACCGCTACCACCAGGGGGTTATCAAAGTTGACTCCAACTTGAGCAAAAGTTTCCTGCGCGCGCAGAGAGAGAAAATATTTTTGCGCATGGGACGAGTTGGGAAAATCTCCCGCAGGGTGCAGCTTCCAAGCGGGCATCCGGTAATAAACTCCAGAGACGGAAAGGCCATGGCCTATGGCCCGGGTGGCACCCCCTTCGCGGAACAATTTGCTGGTGGCATAACTCTTCTGACTGAGCCGGGTGTGGAAAAAGGAAAAGCTGGCCACACCCAACGAGGTTCCCGCTTCCAGCAATTTTTTGCAAGTGAGAGGGCGGGAAAGCCCCACTTCCAGGTGCCAGTTGGTGCTTTGGCCTTGCTCTTGCTGCAAAATTTTGAGAGTTAGTGATTGTTCGTCGAAAGATTCCACGCATCCGGCGGCCAGACCACAATCCACCAAACAAAGTTTAAGCCGGTCGCCAATGCGGGGGCGGATAACATTTTGCAAATGGGTAAAGCGTTCGTCACCTTTGATAACAACGGTCTGTTTTTGATCCCATTCGTGCTTAAAAATTAAAATCCGGTTCACGAAAAACTTGATTGCTAGTTAGAAAACTTTATTGAATCCCTATTTTGGCGTAGCACATCTCAAGGCCAGTTGTTCTATAAGGGACACTTGATTCGCAACAAGTCCATTCAAATCTAATGAATTATTTGAAATATCAAAGTTTATCAAGTTTTTAATCAGGCCTTGCCAACTGAAAGGCACAGTACCGCTCAAACGGTTGTGATTGAGATAAAGCCCTTCTAAGTTAAGTTTGCCCCAGCTAGAGGGCAAGGAACCACTAAAATGATTATTGTAGAGGTCAAGCCATCTCAATTTTCCAAGTCTGTCCAAATCGGGGGGTAGTGGGCCAATGAATTGATTACTGCCAAGGTAAAGCCCTATCAAATTTTTAAGATTTCCTAAACTAGCAGGCAAAGGGCCACTTAACTCATTTTCAAAGAGATACAACCACTCTAAATTTTCAAGTTTTCCTAAACTAGGGGGTAAAGAACCACTCAAATGATTGCGTGAAAGATCAAGCCTTTTCAAGTGAACCAGAGTTTCTAGGCCTGCAGGAAATGATTTCAAGCGATTCAAACTGAGGTTAAGATTCTCTAAAGAAACCAATCCTACCAAATCTTCTGGTTTTAAAGATTCTAAAAGTGCACCATGGACATTGATTCCTTTGACTTGGGATAATTCTTTAGCACTGACTTCACGGCAGTTTAATTTTTTACCCGTTCGATATAAAATATCGTTGATGATAGCGTGTTGAATTTCCAGAGTTCTATTACAAATATTTGCCGACACTAATGGAGGTAGCAGGAGAAAAAATACAACGAAAATTTTATTGAAGAATTTGCAAGAAAAATTTTTTATGTTCATAATTTACTCCCTAGGCCTTACCATTTCTCCACAAACAATAAGGCCCAAACCCATAGCGGGGACTATGGCCGCCTCAGCTTGTAGTGCAGACACTTGCGTTGGTGGTTCATTGGATTGGGCGAAAAGTTGATTTAAGAACAGGGCCAAAAAGGTAACAAAACAGAATTTCATCTAGTCTCTCCTGAATAAGGTTATAGGCCATAAGCATTATTGCTTAGCCTGAATTTTTATATCCATTATTAGGTTATTTTGTCAAGAATTGTTTTATTGTTTTATTGATTTATGCATATTGTTAATTCTCTCAACGGCCTAGTTTTGATCCCATTCCCGTTTAAAAACTAAAATCCAGTTCACTATAGTGCCCTTTTTTCCACCACTTAGGGCCAAATTTTGGGGAAGGATTTTTGAATAGAATGGGCATGGTTGCGAGGAGTGGCCCCGTGCTGAGTTTGCTTTTGGCCCCTCCGGCCTGGGGCAAAACCAGTCTTTTGATGGATTTGTTTGCCAAGAGGCCCGGGCGTTGGGTTTATCTGGCCCCTTTGCGCGCCTTGGCAGGGGAGTTTTACCAGCGCGTAAAGGGCCTTGTAGACACTTACTATCTGGCCAGTCAAAGCGATCTTGCAAAGTTGGTGCAAAAGGGGGGCCATCCCCCGGCCTTGGTGGTGGCCACGCCGGAAACCTTTGGAGAGGAAGGCGTGGCCTGGGCCACAGAAGTAGGGGCCTGCTTTGTCCTGGATGAAATTCATTTGTTCTATTTGTGGGGCGAGAGTTTTAGGCCTTGGCTCAGGGAATATCTCTATATTGTGGGCAGCTCTGGCCAAAATATTTTGGCCTTGACCGCCACTCTTTCGGAGTCGTTTTTAGAACAGTGCCGCGCGGAATTTTCCTGGGCCGAATACCGGGTGCATGTCCAGGATTGGGGCAATTTTCAGTGGGCCTATCCGCCTCAGTGTATGCGTTATTATGGCCCCATGGGGGGGCGACGCCTCAGGCGCAGTTTCGCCCTTGGGTTGAAACGGGGCCAAACTTCGCTGCTTTTCGTTCAAACCCGCAGGGAAGTGGATTATTGGGTGGATTTTTGCCAGCGCCACCATTTTCCCGCCCTCGGTTGTGTGGGGGGAGAAGTGGCCCATTTCCAGAAGGAGTTGAAGAGTGGCCCCCGCCCTCTGGCCATCGTTTGCACTTCGGTTTTAAGTCATGGTGTCAACCTTCCCAGCTTTCGGGCGGTTTACCTCGGTTTTGCAGTGGAAGAGGACGCTTTGTGGTTGCAGATGGGAGCGCGCGGGGGAAGGCGGGGGGAGACATTCACCCTCCACTGCCTCAATTGGCCTGGAGCATCTCTGGCGCAAAAATCCTGGGTTTGGTGTAAGAGCTTCTTGGCGGACGAGTTTGAACAATGGGTGTTATAAGGGCGCTGTGAAAACTTCTCTCGAAGGCCTTTTGCTGTACAAGATTCCCTATCAAGAACGGCATGTGATCGCCCACCTTCTCTCCCGCCAGGGGCGCTTGGCCTCAATTTTGTTTTACGGTGGCATGGGCGGGGGGAAGAAAAAAAAATCTTCCTCCCTCGAATTGGGCCACATGCTGCAAGTCGAATTGGCCATTTCCCGATCCACTGTGGAGTTTTACCGGGCCAAAGAGTGGAGGCCTCTTTGGGTGCACAAAAACATTCGCCACAATTATTTGGCCTTTTCCCTCATGTGCTTTTATTTAGAAGTTTTGCGTAAGATTTCTCCCGCTGAAAATTTGCACGACCAAAATTTGCAGAGCGTCAATCTCCATCGGGGAGGGTTTCGCCTCTTGAGCAACGCCCTTTTTTATTTGGAAAAGGCCGCCCGTTTTGATTTTCGCTGGGAGCTTTTAGTGTTCCTCGGCAAATTGCTCATCGAGCAGGGCCTCTTTCCCCAGCGCCAAAACTGTGTTTTTTGCGAGAGGGAACTCAACGCCTGTTCCGAGGTGCTTCTGATGTTCCAACACGGCGCTTTTGCTTGTTCCGAATGTGGTGGCCATGAAGGCCAAAAAAGAATGGCCAGAGAAAAGAGTGACGGGGTGCTGGGGCGGGAACTTTGGGAACTTCTGGGATTGATTGCGCATCGCAAGTATAGCGATTTGGCAAATGCTAGGCCCGTACAGGCGGGAGTGTTGCACACACTTTTCCACTATTTTTGTTTTCAACTTCATTTTCAGCGCAGGGAATTTAAGTCCGTTGCGGCATTCTTTTGACGGCCTAAAATAAAAACATAACGAACTGCTCACACTCAAATGGAAAACTGTGATAAAAGCAGGGTAATTGTTCACAATTTGGGCCAGATTGGGGTAAAGCAAGACAGAGCGACTGAGGTGTGCTCTCAGCACATCGCAGGGAGCGATGGCGAAGCTGAACCACAAGATGGCCTGAAGTGTGAGCAATTACTAAGAAATTAAGATGCCAAAACATGTTTGAACTCCTCTTTAAAAGACTTCTACCCTATATCCTGCCCTACAAATTCAAAGTGGCCGGAGTCATCATTTTTTCCGCCTGTTTGGCCACCATCGGCGGTTGGCAAGTCAGCTTGGTCAAACCCCTGTTTGATGCTGGGCTTTCCCCCACCGCCACTATCGGAGAAGTAGCATTTTTGGCCGGGCAGCTTTTGTTTTTGGGCATCCTCAATTTCCCCTGCCGCTTCTTCCATTTTTATTGGCTGCGCTTTATTCGGGATCGCGCCACCTGTGCCCTGCGGTTGGAACTTTTCAATAAACTCCTCAAGTTGCCAGTGAGTTTTTTTAACCGCAGCAAACAGGGCCAGGTCATCTCCCGCATTATCAACGACAGCGATAGATTCGCCATGGGCCTTAAGGCCAGTATCGACCTCATTCGGGAACCTCTCAAGGCCCTAGTTTACTTGGGCATGGCCTTTTGGGCCGATTGGCAACTGACGGCGGTCATTTTGGCGATCACTCCCTTTTTATTGATTATTTTTGGAGTCAGTGGCCGTCGCATCCGCCGCAACCAGGGCGAAGTCCAGAAAGAGTGTGGCGAACTCACCCACAGCATTGCCGAGAGTTTTGGGGCCAATAAAATTACCAAGGCCTTCAATTTGCAGAAATTTATTTTTCACCGCTTTGACAACTCCCAAAAAACTTTTTTCTCGGCCCAGATGAAAACCACCTTTGTGGAGGAAATATCCCATCCTTTTGTGGAATTGGTGGGGGCCTGCGCTTTTTCGGGGGTCATCGTTTTTGCCCACTACCGCATCCAATCGGGTGCCGTGACGGTGGGAGAGTTTGTTGCCTTTGTGGCGGCGCTGGCGCTTTTTATGGATCCCATTCGCAAATTCAGCGAGGCCAATGTTCACTTGGGACAGGCCTACGCCGCTTCGGATCGCTTGCAAGAACTTTTCGATCTTCCCGAAGAAACGGATCAAGGAAAAGTAGAATTGGCCAAATTTGAGCAGGATATTGCCGTTCGTGGACTCACTTTCCGCTACGAAGAGACGGATGTTATCAAGGGCCTGGATTTGACGGTCAAAAAGGGCGAAAAAGTTGCCATCGTGGGCAATTCGGGAGCGGGAAAATCCACTTTCGTCGACCTCCTGCTGGGGTTTTATCCCGTCGAGCGCGGGAGCATTTTGATCGATGGCCATCCCTTGTCCGAATTGACTTTAGCTTCTCTGAGAAACCTTTTTGGTTTAGTCGGCCAAGAACTTTTCCTCTTTCACGACAGTGTTAGGGCCAATCTTTGCCTGGGCCGAGATTTTTCCGAGGCGGCCATTTGGCAGGCATTGGAAGTGGCCTATGCCTCAGGATTTGTAAGACAACTATCTTGCGGCCTGGACACCGTTATTGGTGATCGGGGAGTGCGTTTGTCCGGTGGACAACAACAGCGCCTCACCATTGCCCGCGCCTACTTGCAAGATGCTCCCATATTGCTTTTTGACGAGGCCACTTCGGCACTCGACAACGAATCGGAAAAGGTGGTGCAAAAGGCGCTTGAAAATTTGGCCGGCCACAAGACCGTCATCGCCGTGGCCCACCGATTGAGCACCATTCAAGATTTTGATAGGATTTATGTCGTTAAAGAGGGTAAACTGATCGAACAGGGCAACCACCGGGAGTTGATGGCGTTGGGGGGCGAGTACGCTAAACTCTATGAACTGAGTATTAAAAGCTGATCTTAAAATTCGAGAGGTGCTTGGTGTTTGAATCAGAAGAAGATTTAAAGTCGATGGCCGATTTGGCCAGTCTTTGCAAAAGGCGCGGTTTTTTATTTCAGAGTTCGCACATTTATGGAGGCATGGGAGGGTGTTACGACTATGGCCCCCTGGGGGCCGAATTAAAGAGAAATATCCAGGCGCGCTGGTGGGAATCCATGTGCCACCGCCGGGATGTGGTGGGGTTGGATTCTTCGATTTTAATGGCCCCCCAGGTTTGGCAGGCCTCGGGGCACATTGATGGTTTTAACGACTTGATGGTTGACTGTAAAAATTGTAAGGCGCGCTTTCGCCAAGACCACCTCGATTCCCAGGCCAGTTGCCCTGCTTGTGGGGCCAAAGATTCATTCACTGCACCCAGGGATTTCAACTTAATGTTTAAAACCCGTATCGGAGCGATGGAAGATAGCGCCTCGGAGGTTTATTTGAGGCCAGAAACTGCACAGGGGATTTTTGTCAATTTTAGTCAGATACAGTCCTGTATGCGTTTGAAACTTCCCTTTGGGGTGGCCCAAATTGGCAAGGCCTTTCGCAACGAGATCACTCCTGGCCACTTTATCTTTCGCATGCGCGAGTTCGAGCAGATGGAAATGCAGTATTTTCTCAAACCGGAAACCCAAAGAGAGGCCTTCGAGCAATGGAAGGAAATTCGCCACCAGTGGCATCTGGCCAACGGCATCCGCCCTTCCCAATTGCGCTGGCATCCCCACGGAGAGGGGGAGTTGGCCCATTACGCGGATATGGCCGAGGATATTGAATATCACTTCCCCCACGCCTGGGGGGAAATGGAGGGGATTCACTCGCGCACCGATTTTGATCTCGCTCGCCATCAAGAACTTTCGGGCAAGTCGCAAAAATATGTCGATCAAGCGGACGGAAATAAAAAATATATCCCCTTCGTAGTGGAAACTTCAGTCGGGTCAGACCGTTGTTTTTTGGCCATTCTGTGCGATGCTTATAGAAGACAGGATTTGGGAGAAGAGGGAGAAAGGGTTGTGATGAAATTGCATCACCACATAGCTCCGGTCAAGGTGGCGATTCTTCCCTTGATGAAGAAGGATGGCCTGGAGGAATTAGCGCATGAGGTGTTTGCCGATCTCCAGGGCCAGTTTCGTGCCGAGTTTGATACGGTTGGCTCAATTGGCAAGCGCTATAGAAGGCAGGATGAAATTGGAACTCCCTTTTGTGTGACGGTGGACTACGACACCAAAAGTGGCCAAACGGTCACCATTCGAGAGAGGGATTCTATGCAACAAGAACGAGTTGCCCTGGATCGGGTTAAAAACTATTTGCAGGATCATTTTTAAACTCACATCCGAATAAAAATTTTAAACCTTATGGCAGAGGCAATCCCATTTTTAGACCAAATCAAGCAAGACTGTCTTAAACATTTTCAGTGCGAGAAATTTGGCACTTTTGATTGCCTGGCCTTTGGCCTTGTTGATTTTGCAAGTCAAACTCACCAGTGCTTTGAGATCATTGATGGAAAAACTTTTTCCCGCGCCCCCTCTTTGTGGTTTGACCTTTCAAGTCTGACAAAACCCTTGAGTTTGGGAGCGATCTATTTAAAATTTCCCAAAATATTTGATCGGGAAATGTTGTGGCTTTTGGAGCATCGAGCAGGGCTGACTCCGTGGGGATTGTTACCGCGGAATGGCCATCGCGAGCAGCTTTTATCTTATTCCATAAAAGAATCTCCCGCCCGCTATTCCGATTTTTCGGCCCTTCGTTTAATGTTCGAGATTGAAAAAAAACTGGGCCAGGGATTGAAAGAAGCGGCCTCTTATTTTTGGGATAGGGAACTGAAATATTGGAGGGATTTTTCCGGTGGTGAAATCTGTCCCGCTACAGGTTGGAGGCGGGGGTGGATTCGTGGTGAAGTCTATGACCCCAACGCCTTTAATATTCAGTGTAATACACCCCACGCGGGCCTTTTTTCCACTATCGAAGGATTGTGCCGTTCTCTTTTGGGCCTCAATAGGGAAACTTCTTTTGTTGAGAGAATAAAACAAGAAATACAGCTTCGAGAACAGAACCGCACTCAACAGCGGTTTGTTTGGGGTTGGGATCGCGCGGAAGGGAAGAAGACATTGGCCGGCCCCGGTTGCAGTCCCTATACCTTTGGCCACTTGGGATTTACTGGAACCATGATGTGGATTGATTCTCAAAAAAAGCGGGGTTATGTCCTTTTAACCAACGCAACCAAGCACTACGGTTACGAGAAGGCCGAACTCAACCGATTGCGCCGGGGAGTTGGGATGCGAGTTTGGAATCACTAGGCCCTATTTTTTTTAACTAAATCCGGCAATTTGTGCTATTCTAGCAGGGAAACGACTTGAGGAGCAAAACTGTCTTTCCAACGAAAACATTATCTCGACCGAGAGGCCTTAAAAAAGAAGTTTGCCCAAACTTCTTCACCTTTGAGAAAAATCTTTTTTTTTAGAGTTTGCGGCACGGGCATGGGGGCGGCCGCATGTCTGGTTAAGCAGGCCGGGTTTGATGTGGCCGGAACCGATGTGGAATTTGCTCCCCCCATGTCGCATTATCTGGAATCAACTCAAATTCGCATTGAATCTTATGCCCACCTTAATTCCCAACTCTTAAAGCAGTATGATCTTATCGTGGTGGGAAATGTTGTGCCTAAAAATTCTAAAGATGCACGCATGATAGAACAAAGTGGCGTTTCTTTTTGTTCCTTTCCGGCCGTCCTGGGTGCATTAATACTGGATAACAAAAAAGTTATCGGGGTGGCGGGCACTCATGGCAAAACCACCACGGCATTTTTTATGACTCAATTATTTGAAAAATTGGGTGAAAAACCGGGCCATTTTATAGGCGGTGTTCTTCCTGGAAGGGCCAGTTCATCTCTGGGAAGTTCAAAATATTTTATTATAGAATCCGATGAATACGATTCGGCCTATTTTGAGAAAATCTCAAAATTCAGACTTTATGGCATTAAACGCCTGGTGCTCACTTCATTGGAATTTGATCACGCAGATATTTTTGAAGATGTTGAGGCGATTAAGAGGGAATTTCATTTTATTTTGCCCGAAATAGCAGAAGCAATGGTTTATGATGAAACCTATACCCATGCTGCCGATCTTTTGGGCCAATACTCTCAACTTAAAACGATTCCCTACGGTGAAAAGCAAATTAAAATTCTAAAGGAATCTCCAGAGGGAACTATTTTTGAGCTTTGGATCGAAAAGGCCTATCAGCGCTTTGAAACCAACATTATAGGCAAACATAATATTTTTAACTTGTCGGCCTGCCTTCTCACTGCCCGTGCAGAAGGGTTCCCCGTTCAAAAATTGCAAGATGCAGTTCAAAATTTAGAGATGACTAAGCGTCGCCAAGAAAAAAGGGGATATTTTTTTAACACTCCCGTCTACGACGATTTTGCCCACCATCCGCGGAGCGTGGAGT
The DNA here is from genome assembly GCA_965243145.1 of Bacteriovoracaceae bacterium. Classification (GTDB taxonomy): domain Bacteria; phylum Bdellovibrionota; class Bacteriovoracia; order Bacteriovoracales; family Bacteriovoracaceae; genus CBDBLK01. Next base: position 1,273,126 of record CBDEUB010000002.1, on the reverse strand, counting down.
GTACTATAGAGGCCTTAAAAGTCAGGTATCCAAACAAAAAAATTTATGTTGTCTTAGAACCCAATTCCGCTACAGCGAGGAGTGACTTATTCCAGGAATCTTTTGCCAAAGCACTGGAAAAGGCCGATTTAGTGATATTGGCCAAACCCCTGCGCTCGACGACCGTTAAGGGGGCGGGTGAACTCGATTGTCACCTTATTGTAGACCATTTGAATCAAAAGAAAATTTCGGCATTAGTCGTTGAAAATTTAGAAACTTTAATAGAAAAAATAGAATTTTATAATTCGATCGAAAATATATGGTTGATTTTGAGCAACGGAACTTGCCTGGGCCTCTGGAAATCTTCATTTGTTGAAAAATTGACCGAAAGGTATTCCGAGAGCAATTGATAAAATTGTCGGGGAGTCATTTTGAAATTGAGGCCGAAACAAAGTTTGGTATTCTTTTTATTTTTGTTTAACAGCAATGTTGCTTTTCCAGAAAATCCTCTATTTAAAGAGTTGCAAGGGCCAAAGGTTAATATTCAAAAAATGATCGGCAATTATTTAAAAATTCACCGCAAATTTTCCAGGCAAACTTGTCCTTCGGGAACGGAGGAAACTTTTTGGAAAAAAACCCGGTTTTACCATAACAATAATCTTTTTATTCCCTTACTTAAAGATCATAAATTAGACAAATTGAGTTTGCGTCAAATGATTCCGCAGATTGAAAAGAAAATTGTTTGGATTGAACAAAAAATGAGTCAAGTAAAAAAGATAAAAAGTTTTAAAAAAGACAATGCCAATATAAAAAAATTGGGCCAGATGCTTAAAAAACTTCTAACTTATAAGGAAAAATACTACGACTATAAGGGTAAAGACCTCAAAATCAAAAATAAAATCAGAAAAGAATCTCGCCATTTGATGGGCAAATTTAAGAATCGTATGTTTGCCCTTTTTGAAAAAATTTCTTTTTTGCGATCTTATGGTTACCCGGTCAATCATTTAGAACTGAGGGGAAATTATGATCGCCTGAAAAGGCGCAAAGATTTACAATCGAGACAGAGGGCCAATGAAGTTTATTTTTACAGGCGCATTGTCCAGGATGGGGCACGGGATAGCAAAACGGGGAAGCGGGATATGCTTTTGAGAACTAATTTGGACACTATTCAATATGGCCTTGCCGAAGAGTTGGATTTTATCTCTGAAGATTTGCGTTTTGATATTTTTCAGGCCTTCGAGAAAATCCGCAAAATTCTGGCCCGAGGCCCCAAACGGCAAGTGGCCAATTTGAAAAACTGGAAAAGGCGCACCCAGGAATCATTACAATTTTATAAACTTTTAGATCAGGATGATGGAATCAACAGAAGTCTTGGCAGCGTCGTCAAAGATCAGCAATGGGTTTCTTCCAAATTAGAGGCCACACAAGATTTAAAACACTTTAATTTTCAAAAGCAAAAACAAGTCTACAAATTTTGGAAAGAGTATTCCGATTTATGGCAGGCGGTTTTTGTCATCGAGACGATCCTCTTTAACGAGGTGGGGACATTGGATCAAAAATCGGGCCTAGAAAAGCGCGACATCGCCCAAGTGGCCATAAACCGGCACAATCACCCCCAATACAATATGATTCCCCCCAGTGACGGACTTTTCTCCTATCTCTATCCCGATGTGGTTCAAAAAGATGCTTCGGGAGTGGTTCGGGAGAATCCTTGGCCCAATGTGCTTTTTAAAAAGGGAGAATTTTCCTTCACTTATTTTTTTCTAAGGGGGTCGGTGAGGATTTATTGTCCCGATATGACAGGTGTAGGCAAAAAATTGCGCCGCAAGAATGTGCGACTGGCGTTGGAGATGTTGCAAAATCCTAACCACACATTTCAGGGAGTGCGCTATTTTTCGCGGGTGTCTATGTTGGGAGGGATCGACATGGGCCGTTTGTGGAAAAATTTTGTGGCCATTCCCGAAAGGCCAGGAATACCGTTGGCCTCTTGGAAGGGAGTGAAAAAGCAATACCTCAAGGGAAAGTATAACTATCATTATCATTTTCTTGATGATGCAAAAGGTCTTTATAAAGTTGTGGGGATTGGAGGCAAAGACTATGTTTTAAACTGCGCTACCATGGATTTTTTTGAGCACCGCAACCCCCATTATTTTCGCTATTTTAGTCCTAAGTAGATATTTCATAATTCTTTTCATTCCTGTATAGTTTTAGGGCCTTGAGAAATTTGATCACTGGGGGGCCAAAAATGTTGCAGGACTGTGTTTTTACCTCGGAATCGGTTACGGAAGGCCATCCCGACAAAATGGCCGATAGCATTTCAGACACTCTTTTAGATGCCATGTTGGCCCAAGACCCTAAATCCCGGGTGGCCTGTGAAACCATGGTGACGACTGGGATGGTGGTTGTTGCCGGTGAAGTGACTACTGAGGCCCAAATAGACTTTCAAAAACTCATCCGCAAGAGAATCGGGGAGATCGGTTACGATCACTCAAGCAAATCATTTGATGCTCAAACTTGTGCTGTTTTGGTGGCCTTGGATAAACAATCCCCGGACATTGCCCAAGGGGTCAATGAAGGAGAGGGCAGTTTTTTGGGCCAGGGGGCCGGGGATCAAGGCCTGATGTTTGGATATGCGATTGACGAGACTGAAAATTTGATGCCGGCAACCATCGACCTCTCCCATAAATTGGCATGGCGTTTGGCAGAGATTCGCAAAAGTGGCCTGGTACCCGAACTTGGGCCTGACGGCAAAACCCAGGTTTCTGTGGAATATACCAACGGAAAAATAGCGAGGTTGAGCAATATCGTCGTTTCCACTCAGCATCTGGAATCCTTTTCCCTCGGCCAGGTCGAAGAGGCCGTGCGTGAAGAAGTGGTCAAAAAAGTCATTCCCTCCAAATGGTTGGACGATAAAACCAAGATTTGGATCAATCCCACGGGAAAATTTGTCATTGGTGGCCCATTGGGGGATTGTGGACTAACGGGCCGCAAAATCATTGTGGACACTTATGGCGGGCACGGGGCCCACGGCGGAGGTGCTTTTTCTGGAAAAGACCCTTCTAAAGTCGATCGATCTGCTGCTTATGCTGCGCGCTGTGTGGCCAAACATATTGTGGCGGCGGATTTGGCCGAAAGGGCCTTGGTACAGGTTGCTTATGCCATTGGAGTTGCAGAACCCATGTCCCTTATGGTCGAAACTTTTGGGACTGAAAAAGTCAACTGTGAGAAACTCAACAAAGCAATTGGATCCGTTTTTGATTTGAGGCCTCGGGCCATTATCGACTGGTTAGACCTCATGCGTCCTATTTATACTCCGGCCTCGACCTATGGCCATTTTGGCAGAGTGGCAGAGAACGGATTTTTTCCTTGGGAATCCCTCGGCAAGATCGAAGAATTGAGGTCTCATTTTTAAGTACAATTTTTCTAAATAATTTTCTTCTATGGCCCCAGAGTGTGCTAGGTTGGAAGGGTGATTTATTTTATTATTCGCTACATTCCCTTTTGGACGATCCCTCTGATTCTCATTTGTATTCAGTTTGGATGTGCGCACTGGGGGAAAAAGAGGAAAAATATCTCTTTTTTCCTTTTTCTCGCGGCCGGGTTGGGGATGGGTGTGTTGGCCTACTATATTCTTCAAGGTTCGCCTGATCGGGCCATGGAAGCATTTGATGCTTTCAGGAGAGATTTTTAGTTCTCTTGAAATATCATTAAACGCCATTTAATTGACACTAAAGAAATCTTTTGGTTAATCTTTGAAAGACTCAAGCGTTGGGAAAGGCGTGTGAAAGATTTTAATTTCCTTTACGATTCTTTTAAATCCGACGGTTTTAATGGGGATGGCCCAAAGGAGTGTCCTCCTCCCATTCTCTATATCGTTGAGGATGATTTATCTCTTGGAAAGTCAATTCAAAAATACTTGGGCCAGACTCTTGGGTTTGAGGCCCATTATTTTCATGGCCCAAATCGCTTTCTAGGCCAGTTAGACAGAATTATGGCCAGGACGGCACTCGAAAAGAACACTCCCTTTTGTCTTATCTGCGGAATCCATTTTTTTCAAGACACTATGGATGGACTGTCTCTTATTGGCCATCTCAAAAAACAGGGCCATCATTTTGTCTCCATCGTCATAGCTGGTTCTGCTTCTATTGAAACCGCTATGTTGTCTACCACGAGGAGAGTTTTTCGCTACCTCACCAAACCTTTTGAATTGGAAGTCTTGGGCCATTGGGCCATAGAGGCACTGGTGCTTGAATTGGGTTATCGAAAAGAACAACTGGTAAGTTCAAAAAGTAATGTTCATCATCCACCTCGGTCAAGAGAACGGGAGAACCCCCGTTTTTGTTTAGAAAGGCCTGAAGGTAAAGACATTTTTTGCGGAATGGTGGGACGAAACCCGTTGATGAAAGAGGTTTTTGAGCGCATTAAAAAAATTTCAGATTCCCATTCCAATATTATTATTCAAGGCGGCCCTGGAACGGGCAAAAAATTGGCCGCCAAGGCCATCCACCGGATTTCTTCCCGTCGGGAACGCACTTTTGAGTTGGTTCATTGCAAGGCCATCGCTGGGGAACTTCTGGAAAGCGAACTTTTTGGCCATACAGAAGGCCCTTTGGCGGGATTGCACGGTGGACGCAAAGGGCGGCCAAAATTGTCTCGTGGTGGGATTCTCGTCTTGGAAAGAATCGAACACATGCCTTTGGCCATACAGCTTAAACTTGCAAAGTTTCTACAAAAAATGGAAGAGCGGCCTCATAGAAAAACTTTGGCAAAACTAGGCCTTCAATTTATTGTTACTGCCCAAAGAGATTTAAAATTGGCCGTTCGTGAAGGCAGCTTTTGTCGTGAACTTTTTGAAAGTTTAAATGCTATGGTACTTCAAATCCCCACTTTAAGAGAGAGAAAAGATGATCTTCCTCTCATCATAAGTTATTTTTTAGATCGTTATAAGGGAGGTGAACGGGCCAATAATTTAATTTTTGATCAAGAAGCATTAAAGATTTTGGCCAATTATCATTGGCCAGGAAATGTGAGAGAGCTTGAAAATCTTGTGGACAAACTGACTGTTTTTGAAGAAAGGAAAATAGTGCAAGCAAAAGATTTACCGGCCAAATTGCTTCAATATAGGCCTGGCCCTAATGAATCAAAGGAAAATAGAAAAAATGAGGTATTGATTAATCTTTCTTTAGATGGGATTGATCTTAAAAAAACTTTGAATGAAATTGAAGATAGTCTTATTTTTCAGGCCCTTAGATTAACTAACGGTAACAAAAATCAGGCCTCAAAACTGCTCAATATAAATCGTACGACGCTAATTGAAAAGATAAAGAAAAAAGGTTTGATTCAAGAGCGTGAACTGTAAAAAATTGCCGTTTTTTTAAACTGTCAAATAATTGATAGGAAAAATAATCCTCCAGCAAAAATTTCCTTTCATTTTTTGCTGAGCAAGATTAAAATGGTTATTGAAGGCACTTAGGGATGAGTTGTCTTTGGAATAAAATTGAGCTTGTTGAGGAATCGGAACAGGAAGTTTCATTCGTGGCAAGAAAGATTCTAGCTAGTTTTTTGATTTTATTTTTTTCTTTTGGTTTAACAAAAGATTCTGTTGCTGCGTTATTTAAACAAGAATTGACTAAAACGCATCTTCGCTGGAATTTCTTTATTCCAAAAGAGACATTAGTTCTTGAAAAAAAGCATACTAAAGTATTTTTAAAAACTTTAAATTCGGATTTTTATAAAAAATTGAAAGATACAATCAATGAACTCAGTTTAGATTCCCGTTATATCAAGAAATTGAGTTCTTCACAGTCCGAAAATAAGGACAATGTTCCTACAGTTGTCATTGAACTGTCAGACCCCAGTGTCGAAGTATTCGGATTTTACAGAGATAGAGAAAGAAAATATGTTCTGGATTTTTGGAAAGACAAAGAAAAATCGGAATTGAGAACAATAGAAAAAATCCAAAATACTCAAAATGTTACTGATCAGAAAAAAAATCTTCAAACACCAAAAAAGCGTGAAGCGGTAAAAAAAGTTGCTTCCAAACCATCTTTAGTCAAGAGAGCACCGGCCCAAATAAATCCTAAGAAATTGAAAAATAAACACAGTTCAAACAAAAATTTATTTAGGGATTATAGGTATGGGGCCGCATTTGTTTGGGATTATCCGGAATTAAAACCAAAACTGGAAAAGATTATAGATATTAATAGTAAAACGGTGGAATATTTTTATCCTATAAAAGATCGCGATTTCAAGAAAAATGAGAAAGAAGCACATTATCAGCTCATCATCAATTTTTACCGCAGGAAAAAATATGGATTGATGTACAAATCAATGAAACTGTTTAGGGATAGATATGGAGGATATTCCGAACTCAACGAATATTTAAAGGCCAATGCAATTTTGAGAGACAATATCAAAACCGGGAATTTAGAGTCTCTTAAAATGGCGGTCAACATGTTGATCAATATTGAAAAGGGAACTCAAAATTATGAACTCAAAAAATCAATTGTGAAATATTTGATCCAGTATTATATGAATAATAAAGAAAGCATTGAGGCCTTAAAATTTTCTAAAAGGCTTTATGTTGATTCCAAGGAAAATTTTGATTACGAAGAATCTCGTTATGCAATTAAGGCCATCCTTCACAATTTGGCCGAACTTAGTCAAGCTGATAAGATTAGAGAGATTATTAATGACAAGTCTATGTCTATATTGACTTCGGAACAAGTGTTAATTGCCTACGAAATTTATGCATTGAGGAAAATAGGAAAAACAGAAAGAGTTGTTGATACTTACAAAAAAATCAAAAAAAATCTATCGAAACAAGTTTTGCCATCAATTCTTTACAATGTAGCAGAATCTTATTTTAGACTGGGAAAATTTGAAAAATCTATTGCATTGTTTGACAAATTTTTATCTCAACATTCATATCACAAAAATGCCGAAATGGCCCGTGTTCGTGTCGCATTGGCCTATGAGATGACGGAAAGGAATATTGATCAAACGCTGGCACTTTACAAAAATGCAATTAACCGGGCGCAAAGTTTTGAAATTAAAACGGAGGCCAAAGTTAGATATGTGGGAATGAGAAGCGTTCGTAAAAAGGTGCTGAACAATTCGGATCGTGAAAGCAAAGTTTTATTGGAAATTGATCCTAAGAAAAAATTAAGCAAAAACTTGAAAAAGATTTTATGGCTTGTGAGACTAAGATCGTTTATAAATGAGAAGGAATACAGTAAAGCGTTGAGTTATTTGGAAGCATTGCCGCTGATTGAATTAAAACCATCAGAGAGAAGAGTATTTCATGCTGATGGTTCTGAAGTTATTTATGGCCTGGTATTAAATTATTACAAACAGGCAAATTATTCTAAAATATTAAAAGTTTGGAGTCAGTATAAGAAGAAATATATTTCACAGGCAGCAAACGATCCTTACTTAAATTTTATTGTGGGGCAAACTTATTTAAAATTGGGATTATATGAAGGGTTTGAGAAAGTTTATGCAGATTTTAAAAAACTTTCAAAATCTCTGACGAAAACATTTCCTATTTGGGTTGAAAGATACAATATCGGAAGCACGGATGATGTCATGCTCGAACTCAATATTGTTAGAAATATAAAATTGGAAAATTTGGATTTGGCCAATTCTGATATTAATCAATTGGCCCAAAAAAGGCCCGGTTATGAAAAAATTGATTATTATCAGGGATTGGTAAATTTTAAGGAAAAGAATTACAAGAATACTATTAAATCTTTTGAGAATTTTTTTACCAAGAAAAAGGAAGTTACCATATTTGATCCTCAAGATTTGGCTTATATGATGCAAAGTTATACGACATCCCTTTACGAACTTAATTTATTAGACAAATTTGCAAAAATTTCCAACGCAATTTTAAATGATACGGAAAATTATGCTCCCAGCAATCCTTTTATTAAGGAATTGAGAAAAAATTTAGAATATTTGAATATAGAGATACTGATAGGGAAGGGAACTGCTGCTGCTTATCTTCAAGTTGAACCTAAGATTAGTAAATTTTTAAGTCAATATCCTGATAGCGATGTTAGGGGAAGAATGTATTATTTGCAAGGACTGTGTTTGATAAAAAATAAGAAACGCAATCAGGCCAGGGAAGTGTTAGAAAAGTTAATGAAAGAGAACGGAGTATCAAACTACATAAGGGAGCTTGCTAAATCGGAGCTATCTTTACTTAATATTAAAGAAAAAATACTGTAACAATGTTTCCAAGGATGGAAACTATTTTGATAGGAGGTCAAATGAAAGCAGTAGATGAAAATTTGTTCGGAAGAGATCCAAAGATACAAAGGGCCATTGCTATTGCTAGAAATGTATCGGTAACAAAATCTCCTGTGTTGATTACGGGAGAAACAGGAGTGGGGAAAAGAACCGTTTGTCAATTTATTCACCAGAATTCTAACCGTTCTAATATGCCATTTGAAGTGGTCGATTGCTCTGGTGATCAAACTGCCGTATCCAATGAGATATTGGGCCACAGAGACCCGGAATCTGGAAGATTTCACAAAGGTGTTTTGGAAAGGGCCAATGGGGGAACGGTTGTTTTTGCGAATATTGATGGCCTGGAGGATTCTTTTCAAAAAAGACTTCATAAAATTTTATCGGAACTTCCAGACTATGACATTGATATAAGATTGACTGCTACTACGACTAAGAATTTGTCGAAATTAGTGGGAAGTGGCAGTTTTTACAGAGGGCTTTACATGGCAGTGGCCGGAAATGTTATTAATCTTACACCTCTTCGTGAAAGAGTCAATGATCTTGAGTTGTTGACAGTCTATTTTACAAAAATTTCCTCTGGAGAGAAAAATATCGAAATTGATTCTAGCGCTTGGAATAAAATTTTAAGTCATTATTGGACTTACAATATTCATGAGTTGAAGACGGTGATAGAAAATAGTGTTGCCAATTGTGAGAGCGAAGCGCTCACTGAGGCAGATTTGGAAATTGGAGAAAAGAAGGCCGTAAACATGATTTTAGAAGAAGATAATGAAGGGATACGCTTAATGAGTTTGAAAGAAGCAGAACGCCTGCTTATAAAGAAGGCGCTTATGCACACGAGTGAAAATCGTACTCAAGCGGCAAAAATTTTGGGAGTTTCGATTAGAACTTTAAGAAATAAAATTAACGAATATCGAAGCATAGGTAATGCTTACTTTGTCAATTTGCGTTAGTTACAAGGTAGGAGCGTAAGAATTGGTATGAATGTCAACGATAAAACATTAGAGGCCCTTGCATCATCCTTGAATTTCAGGCAAATGCGCCAGGAAATCATTTCTTCAAATATTGCAAATGCTGATACTCCTGATTACAAAGCAAAAAGATTAGATTTTGAAAGTGCATTGGCAAGGGCCTTGGATGTTGACGGACACCTAAGCATGAAATCTAACAGTGATAAGCATTACAAGTTAGGCAGTGGCGGGTTTGATAATTTGCAACCCGAAATTTACCAAGACCCGAACGGGATTGTGAGCGAAGATGGAAATACTGTCGATCGGGAAAGCGAACTGGCAAGAATGGCGAAAAATAAAATTTTGTATGATGCATCAGTGCAGCTTTTAAATAAAAAACTCGGATTGATGAAATATGCCATACAAGGTGGAGAATGAAGATGGATTTTTTAACCAGTATGAAAATTAGTTCTTCTGCGTTGGCGGCAAATAGAAAACGCATGGGAGCAATTTCTTCTAACATTGCCAATGCTCAAACAACCAGAACACCAGAAGGTGGGGCCTACCGCAAAAAAGAAGTAGTTTTTGGTTCGGAACCTGCCCGTCAATCTTTTGCGGAAATTTTAGAGGGAGAATTGGGAGAAAAGGCACAGTCTGTTCACGCAACTGAGATTATTTCACTCAACAATCCTCCCATATTAAAGTATGAACCCAATCACCCTGATGCTAATGAGCAAGGGTATGTGGCCTATCCCAGTATTAATGTTATGGAAGAAATGGCCAATATGATCTCTGCTTCCAGGGCCTATGAGGCCAATATTAGTGCTTTGAATACGAGTAAAAATATGGCCATGAAGGCCTTGGAAATAGGACATTAAACTGAGTTAGGAGGATAAGGTTATGGCCATTTTAAATATAGGAAATATGGCAGATATTTTGAGTCGTTACGATTCAAAAGATTGGATAGAGAAAGCAGAATTTCAAGATTTTTATAATAAAGATTTTGAATCTTTAAAACCGGATCAAGTTAATTCTTCAGAAGGGCAAAAAACATTTGGAGAATTATTGACCGATTCTCTAAACAATGTCAACGATTTACAAAATAAAGCAAATGTTGCCATCCAAAAACTTGTTTCAGGAGAGAACAAAAATATTCACGAAACAATGTTAGCAGTGGAGAAAGCAGAAATTGCTTTTAAAATGATGAATCAAGTGAGATTGAGGGTTATTGATGCCTATAAAGAAGTTATGAAAATGCAAATTTAATTATTTAAAAAGTTTGAATAAGGCATTTTGGTAATTTGGGAGGAATTGTTTTGCAAGAATTTTTAATGAGGATTTATAAAAATTTGGAAGATTTTTTTATGGGCCTAAGTACCAACAAAAAGTTGGGACTAATTTTTATTGTGGCCTTTGTCTGTGTTTCGTTGGTGGCCATTTTGGTTTGGATTGGAAAAAGCAGATACGAAGTCCTTTATACTGACCTCAATAGGGAAGACAGCAAAAAAATAGCGACATTGCTTGAGGATAATAAGATTTCTTATCAAATTTCCAAAGATGGAAGAACCATAAAAATACATGAAGATATGGTAAATAAGTGGAGGCTGCAAATTGCCACTTTGGGAGTTAATTTTAGCGGTACAGTAGGTTATGAGGTATTTGATAAGCAATCTTTTGGAACCACCAGTTTTGTTCAAAAAATAAATAAGCAGCGTGCTTTAGAAGGCGAGATGGTAAAAACCATTACTTACATAAGAGGAGTCAAAAGGGCCAGAGTTCATTTGAATATTCCAGAATCGAGTCCTTTTGTGTCTGAAAAAAAACCGCCCACGGCCTCAGTTGTAGTTGATTTAGAGAGAGGATCAGTTTTAACCAGTGATGAGATTAAAGGGATAGCTCAGTTAATATCGAGTGCCATAGAGGGAATGAGGCCTGAAAATGTGGTGATTATAGATAGCAGTGGGAAAAAATTATCGGATAATATTGGTGATGAAATGACAAGTTATACGGCCAATAGAGTTGCTTTAGAACAAAAGATCAATCGCCAATATGAAAAGCAAATTGAAGAGATACTTTCAAAAGTGGTTGGAGAAGGAAAAGTTATAGCTAAAGTTTCGGTTAGTTTGGATTTTACTCAATCTGTATCCACTGAGACAACTTACGACCAAGGAAACAAGGCAGTTGTATCTGAAGTTATCAATACTCAAAAATTGAATGGTTCGCGGCCTTCCCCTCAAGGGATTCCTGGAGCGAGGTCGAATTTGCCCGGAGAGCTTCCCCAACCTGGTATTCCTGAAACAACCAATAATGTGGATAAACAACTGGCGACAAAGAATTATAATATTCCATCAAAAGTGACTAAATCTAAAAGTCCAACCGCAAAGATTCAGAATATAAGTGTGGCCGTCATGCTTGATGGTAAAAAAGTACCTTCTTTGGATGAGAGTGGGGAATTTATTTTTGGTGAAGATGGTGACAGAGTTATGAAATATGAGCCTTGGTCTGAAGTGGATTTGGCCAACTTTTCTGCTATTGTCGTTTCAGCTTTAGGCATTAATGAAAAAAGAGGTGACAACCTTGTTATTAAAAATATGGAATTTGCCCAAGAAGACCTCAATGAGATCGAAAGAATTATAAAAGAAAAAGAGAATAGGGAGTTTTTAAAGAATATAGTCAAATATTTGACTATTGGGTTTTCTATAACATTATTTTTTCTCTTAGTTGTTCGTCCTTTTGTAAAATGGGTTACTGATAATACTGTTGAAGCAGTAGATGATTTTTTACCCAAAACATTAGAGGAATTAGAGAAGATTCAATCAAATCAAAAATTGCCTGGGCTTGAAGAAGCACTTCCTGAAATTGAAGAAAAGTTTAATCCTGAGAAAATTGAAGGCAATATGCTCAAAGAGAGGATTATCTCTCTAGTCGAGGCCAATCCGGCCAAAGGTGCCCAGGTTATTCAAGATATGATTGAAAGTAATGATTTTGATAAGGCCATTGCTTGAAAATAGGAGTTTAGTGTGTCCGCAGAAAGAGTAGATTCCGATATAGAATATGATCTTTTATCGGGAAAAGAAAAAGCTGCTATATTATTAAGTTCCTTGGGTATGCAAGTAACTCAAATGATTTTTGCTCATTTGCGAGACAATGATGTGAAAAAAATGATCAATGCCATGGCCAATGTTAAAAAAGTACCAGTATGGATGTTAAAAAAGATTCTGGAGGAATTTTATTCTCAAATCAATGAAGATGAAAATTTTCTTTTTTCTGGCAACAGTGGAAGGGATTTTGTTATTAATGCTTTGGGAGAGTCTAGGGCCAAACAACTCCTTGGCCAAGTCGTCGATGTAAAATCCAATAATAATCTTGAATCCTTGGAACTGGTTGATGTGCGAACTTTGTCTAATTTTCTTATTAATGAACACCCTCAGACAATTGCTTTGATTATGGCCTATTTGACAACTGAAAGAAAAGTTGGAGTTCTCAAGAGATTGCCGGAAGGGTTGCAAGCAGAAGTTGTTTTGAGAATTGCCAATCTTGATTATGTTTCACCTGAACTTATTGCTCAGTTGGATGATGTGCTTAAAACTGAATTGTCTAATTTGGGTTCTATAGATACTAATCAAATAGGTGGCGTGGAAACAGTCGCAGAAGTTTTCAACCTTATGGATAAGGCCAGTGAAAAAAATATTATTTCTAGGGTTGAAGATAAAGACCCTGAATTAGCAGAAGAAATCAGGAAATTGATGTTTGTTTTTGACGACCTCGTTTATGTCGATGATCGCGGTATCCAAAATATTATAAAAGAGATTGATGGCCAAAAACTTGTTATTGCTCTTAAAACGGCCAATGAAGAAATTAAAAATAAATTCTTCAAAAATATGTCAAATAGGGCCGCCACAATTGTTATGGAAGACTTGGAGGCACTTGGCCCAACAAAACTTTCCGATGTGGAAAAAGCACAAGTGGAAATCTTGCAAAAATGTAAAGACCTTGAATCTCAAGGCAAGCTCTTTATTAATCGCGGAGGCAGTGAAGATGCTCTTGTGTAAATGTAACTGCTCACACTTCGGGCCATCTTGCGAGTCAGTTACGCCATCGCTCTTTGCGACATACTTCTATGTATGCCTCAGTCGCTCTGTCTCACTTCCTCCCAATCTGACCCAAATTGTGAGCACTTACCTTGCTTTTATTATGGTTTATCATTTGGGTTTGAGTAGTTGTATCTAAGCGTGGTGCATTTTGAAAGAAGATTTTAAATCATATGAATTTCAAGATTTAAAAAAAAATGAAAGCATAAATCAAGATAGCGTTAAGAGTTATGAATTTCAAGCTTTGGCAGAAGTTTCGGAGATGGATTCTCAAAGTGAATTGGGTTTTGATGATTTTAAAAATTTGAATAAATCTAATAAAGATTTTAAAGTGGCCCCTGTTGTCAAGGCCTATAAAAAAATAAATCGTTATCTTGATATTTATAAAGAAAAGAGAATTAATGATGAAATTGAAAAAAAACTTTTGAAATTGGAAAAAAAGGCCTTTGAAAAAGGATACAATGATGGATTTAGACAAGGCGAGGAAAAATCTTATGCAGAAAAAACGAAAGAAACAGAAGAAAAAATTGGAGTTCTCTCCAATTTTGTTGAAGAGGTTTTAAAAACTAAAAAGGAATTATTAGAAAATGAAAAACATTGTGTTTATGAATTGATAAAAAGTCTTGTTAAATGGATTATTTTAAGAGAATTGAAAGATGATGATAAGTACATTTTTAGGATTTTGGAGAAGTTGGCAGTCGATATGGAAAATAAAAACAATGTTCTGATTCAAATTGATAAGAGAGAATTTGAAAAAAATAAAGATATTTTCCAGGATATGAAAAATGTTTTAAAAAAAATACCAAATGTCGAATTTGATGTTAGTCAAGATATTGAAAATAAAGGAATTATTTTAATAACAGAAAATGAAATTGTAGATGGTACTCTGGAACGGCAATTTGAAAATCTCGATAAAATATTCTCTCAAATTGATTTAAAAAAAGAAGTTGTGGATATTATTGAGTCAGATTGAAAAATATAAAAGGTTGAGATGGACAAACATTTAAATATTAGAAATATTTATAAATTACACGAATACAGCAATCCTTACGGAAGAATTGGTAAAATATTGGCCAATCAAGGCAACTTTTACGAAGTGGGCCTTTCCAACGCAGTTATTGGAAGTAATGTGGAATTTGTAACAGAGTTTGGTGAAAAATGTTTGGGTGAAGTTATTTCTATCAAAAAAGGCAGTTGTATCGTTATGCCTTATGAAGAAATTTCGGGTATTAATAATGAAACGAGGGTTTTTCTAAAAGACCTATCCACTACTATTAAAATAAGTCCAAAAGTTTTAGGGAGGATTTTAGATTTTCAATGTTGCCCTATAGACGATAAAGGCCCTATAGAAAGCATTGATGAAATGAGAAGTATCTTTGGCAACAAAATTAATCCATTGAAAAGGCCACCCATAACTCATCTTTTGAGCACTGGTGTTCATGCTATTGACTGTTTTGCAACAGTTGGAAAAGGGCAAAGATTGGCCATCATGGCCGGGTCGGGTGTGGGTAAATCTGTTACAATGGGCATGATCGCTCAAAGAACCTCTGCTGATGTTAATGTCATTGCTCTCGTAGGTGAACGAGGAAGAGAAGTCTTAGAATTTATACAAAATGATTTGGGTGAAGAAGGACTTAAAAAATCGGTTGTTGTTGTGGCCACTTCGGATCAATCTCCTTTAGTGAAAATAAAAGCGGCCTACACCGCATCTACGATAGCGGAGTATTTTCGCGATAAAGAGTTAGATGTTGTTTTGATGGTTGATTCTATTACCCGATTTGCCATGGCCTGCAGGGAAATTTCTTTGGGAGCAGGAGAACCTCCCGGGCCTAAAGGATATACTCCAGGAGTTTTTTCTAAACTCCCTCTCATAATGGAGAGAGCGGGAACTAAAAAAGGAGCGGGAACAATTACAGGATTTTACACAGTTCTCGTTGAAGGAGGCGATATAGACGAGCCTATTTCTGATGCAGTCAAGGCCATTTCAGACGGACATGTCATATTGAGCCGGGAATTGGCCATGAAAAACCAATTTCCTGCGATTGAAATTCTCCAATCATTATCGAGAGTTATGAATAATATAGTTTCGCGTGAACACCGAATTGTCGCTTCACATTTAAGGGATTTGTTGGCCGTTTATAAAGAAAACGAAGACCTTATCAATGTTGGGGCCTATTCAAAAGGGTCTAATCCAAAAGTTGATAAGGCCATTTTAATTTATGACGATATTGTAAATTTAGTAAAACAAGAACTTGGTTCAAAGGAGTTTTACTCGATGAGCGAACTGTATGACAAGATGATAGAATTGGCGCGAAAAGCGGAAGGTTTAAATGCTGAATCCTAACTTACTTAAAGTGTAAAAAAAGTGTTTAAGTTTAAACTGGAAGGACTTTTAAAGTTTAGGAAATTGAAAGAAAAAAATATCAAGGTTGAACTTGGAAAAATTAATCAAGATATAATGAATTTAAAAAACGAAATTGTTGAATTGAAAAGTGGAATTGAAAAATCTTATATTCTTCAAGAAGAAGTTTTGAGCAATAATGAATCCCATTTCCCGATAGAAATGTTCCCCAGTTATGTTCAGGCACAAAGAGAGAGTATAAGAAATAAAGAAGTGCTTATTCGTTCACTTCAAAAAAAATATAGAGAAAAAGTCAATGAAATGAAAATCGCCATGGGGGAAACCAAGATTGTTCATAAAATTAGGGAAAAAAAGATCAAAGAGTACAAAAATAAACTTGAAAAAAAACAATGGGAAAATATTGAAGAGATGTTGCGGATGCGTTCTTATCAGTTAAAAAGGCCATCTAGGGAGGAATGATGAAAATTTTTAGTATTTTGCTTTTTTTAATATTTTCTTTTTCAAAAGGAATGATCATCCTGGCCCAAGAGATGGATGTGGACGGTACAACGGAAAAAATAAACAGTGATGAAATTGAAGAGGTGATATTAAAAAAGATAAAGCGTTTTCGGCCAAAAAACTTGGCCAAGTTAGGTCAGGAATTATGGGAGAAAGAAAAAAAACTTGATGTGAAGGAAATGAAACTCAAACGCCGTGAGAAACAAATTGTTCTGAATGAACAAATATTGGAGAAAAAAATTAAAGATTTTCAGAGTGGCCAAGAAAAAATTTTGGGATGTATTGATAAAAATGACAAAGATAAAGAAAAGCGTTTGAGTCATATGGTTGATGTTATTTCGGGCATGAGGGCCGCCAATGCAGCAGAAATTCTTTCAGTACAGGATAAAGAAATTAGTATCAGGATTCTGGGCCTTTTGCCGGCAGAACAAGTTTCAAAAATATTTAACTTGATGGATAAGGAAATATCTGCCCGCCTTCAAAAACAGTTTATGAGCATGAAACAATGACACTATGCGTTTTTAGAAAAAGGCCCTATGCAATTGATAAGGAATATTGATCACTCCAATCCCGCAAGTTCGCCCTTATTACAGAAAGGGGCCACTTCTTTTCCCGAGAACAAGGCCCAGCTTTTAACAAAGAGGCCAAAATTTCTGACTTTTTTTGAAAAAGAAATAAAAAAACTCACCCCCCGGCGATCTTTTCATGATCAAACTTTGCCCTCTTCATCATCGTTATTTTCTTCTTCCGGGCAAAAGGCCAATGCCCAAAAAGCAAAAGGCCATTTGGATGCTGGGCCATTGAAATTCCGTTCTTTGGAAAAATTGATTCCTCAAAAGTTGGCCAAATATGCGAAGGAACAGAATGCTTTGGAAACGAAAAAATCTGTTCAGAACTACAATTTGCAAGGCCTTAAAACCGAGCAAGATTTTTCTGTGGATAAATCTCTGTCCGAAAATGTTTCAATGAAAGATTTGCATCAATTCAAAATTGGAAAAGAAAATTTTAGGCACGATGAGAACAGTCATTTAGGCCAGATTCTAAAAGAATCTTATGGAATGCAGGATGCAGGTCAATCAAAAAGGTTATTGGAACCTCTGGGAGAACAAAAGGAAAGTAAAATTGATTTGCTTCCAAATTCCGGCCTTGAAAAAAATTTTGATAGGGCAGAAAGAACAAATCATGCTTTGGCCTCTTCCCAAACAATAAACTTTGAAGACAAGAACGGTTTTTCAAGGCCACATTCGGTTGTTCCGAGTGCCGAAGAAGCACATAATGATAATATCCGCAAAGTATTGGATTCGTACACTAAACGAAATATCGTTAAAAACATTAAACATGGCCCAAAAGGAAATTTGATTAAAAATTATCAGGAAAGAGAACTCGATTCTTTGTTAAAAAGTAATAAAAATCAAATTTCTGATCACTCACCGTTTAAAAGTTATTTTGGAAAAAAAACAGAGGCAATAGAATCAGAGGTGCCTGCGGGACAAAATTATTTTGCTTCTCAAATTCAGAATGAAAAGGCATTTTCCCTGAACGCAGATAATGTTCAAGTTCTCAATTTGAGTGGCATACAATCTCTCAATAAGCAGGAAATTGTAAATCAGATAGGTGCTTATATTGAACAATCTTATATGACGGGACAAGACCATGTAGATGTTTCCGTCTATCACGATGAATTGGGGCATTTTAGCATCAATGCCAAAAAAGCGGGTGACGGGAATCAGATCAACCTTCAAATTGTAGTGGATTCGGAACCGGCCCAGGCCTTTTTCAATGATCAGGAATTTGAACTCATTAAAACTTTGGATCAGGCGGGCATTAAACTTTCCGAATTTAAGATAGTTTCCTCAGGGCAAAATCATATTGTTTCCAGTGAACAGGATTTTTTGCGTCAAGATAATTTGGCCGAAAAAGAAAGACAGAACTTTAATCAAGATTCCCGTGAAGAATCTTTGCAGCAAGATTCGGAGAGAAGAAAAAATCTTTGGCAAAAATTTAAAGAAAACGATCGTTAGTTTTTCGCTTGCATGAAAAAGGATAAGCGATGCCTGGTATCGGAGCACCCCAAATAAAACATCCTTTTCAAGACATTAGAAGATCTGCTGCTGGAGATGGATTCACTCAAGAAACAAAGGCCGCCGAAGCAGAATCGGATTTAGGTAAAGAACTTAACCATTTGGCGGGAGTTTCCGAGGAAAAATTATTTGTCAATAAAGATGAGCATGGCAAATTAGATAAAAACGCATTTCTCAAACTTTTGTCCAATCAACTGCAAAATCAAGACCCGTTTAATCCGGCCGATCAAAAGGAATTTGCAGCGGATTTGGCCCAATTTTCACAGCTTGAACAATTGGCCAACTTAAATAGTAAATTTGAGAAAAGCAATAACAATAATTTTTATCGAGAGAAGTTCATGGGGGCATCGCTTTTGGGTAAGGAAATACTCACCAGCGGGTCGAGCATTGAACATTCTGGTAAGGCCCAAAAAATAAACCTTCCTTTTGGGTTGTCCAGGCCAGCAAAGAAAATCGTAGTAAAAATTTTTGACCCATCCAACAGTATGATTAAACAAATAGAATTAGACGGACGGGGAAGTGGATCACAGAGCGTTCTTTGGGACGGTATGAGTTCTGATGGTGTGCCGGCAATGAAGGGGGTTTATCGTTTTGAAGTGACTGCTTGGGATGGACAGTTTAACGAATTTAAAGGTGATACCAAAACCCGGGGGATTGTCACAGGTGTTTCTTTTGAAGAAGGTGAAGTCATTTTAACTGTTGGTGGCAAAAATAAAGTTTTTTTGAGGGATGTCGATAGTTTTTCTCTTCCATCCGGCAAATGACGCTATGTGGAAAAAAGCACCCCATTGCGCTTTGTGTTATAAAGATTCATAATAAAAATAAGAAATGTTATGGCCGATTGGCCTTAATGTTGAAGTGAAAACAGCTTTTCTTTTGAAAGACTTTCAAGGAAAGGCCATGAGTTACGGAGGGTTGTAGTATGTCGGGTGTACTTGGTTCTTTTAACACGGGATTGTCGGGGCTTTCAGCTGCTGGACACGGAATGGCCGTTGTCTCCGATAATATTGCCAACATTGGAACTTTTGGGTTTAAGGCCTCCCGTGCGGAATTTCAGGATGTCTTTGCAAAATCCTTGAGGGGAATTGACGGTGGAGACCAAATAGGTGCTGGAAGCAAATTATCACATATTAAACCTGTTATGACCCAAGGGGATTTGGCCCGTACGGGTATCGCCACTGATTTGGCCATTAATGGGGACGGTTTTTTTAAAATTAAAGCACCTTTTGGCAACGGATACACGCGGGATGGTTCCATGCATTTTGATAAAAATGGCCATTTGGTTACCGCTGATGAGTATCCTGTAATTGGCTTTACAGCAGATACCAACGGCCAAATAGGCCACAGGGAATCGGAGATTCGGCTTGGCAACACCACCATACCTGCTGAATCTACAGAACAAGTCAGTATTAACATGAATTTTGATTCTCGGGTTCCAGTGTTGGAATTTAGTCCCGAGCGTCCTGGTGAGACTTCCAATTTTGGCCATGCCCTTACTGTTTACGACAATGTTGGAACTTCTCGCGTAGTGAGCATTTTTTACAATAAAACGACCGATAATAATTGGACTTACCGGGCGATGATCGATGGAAAAGATGCTCAAGGAGGGACTCCAGACCAGTTGGTTGAAATGGCCACGGGACAACTTGTCTTTAATGACAAGGGAATACTCCAACAAGAGATAGAAGGCCAAAATGCTTTCAATTTTAACAAAGGTGCAGCACAGGGGCAGAGGATTGTTTTTGATTGGGGGAGATCAGTGGTCGAAGGTGGAGATGGGCTTGGGGCCTCAACCCAATATGGTTCTCAAATGACCATCAGTCGTCATAGTAAAAATGGCCATAGTGCCGCTTCTCTGACTTCCGTTTCTTTTAATAATGATGGTGTTCTTACCGCAGTCTATGATAACGGTGTTATCAAAAATATCGCTCAGATTGCCGTCGCAAAATTTGAAAATAACGAATCCCTCTTTAAAATGGGAAAAAATCTTTTTAAGTCAACTCTCAAATCGGGGGATGAGGCCTTGGGCAAGCCGGGTGAATCGGGCAGGGGAGAGGTTTTTTCTCGAACTATAGAACTTTCCAATATTGATGTCGCCAACGAACTGATTGCTTTGATTAAGGCACAGAGAAATTTTTCTGCCAATGCTAAAACTTTGCAGACTTCCGATCAGATGCTCAAGGAAGTGCTCGATATTAAACGCTGATTGATTGGCCAGGGGAAACTTTGATTTAAGTTTCTCCTGGCCTTTTGTAACTGCTCACACTTCAGTCTATTTTGATGGCATCGACGGGGCAAAGTTCCAATGCTGTTTGTGCTAACTGGACTTCTTTGGAGTTTCGGGGTTGGCATTTGGCAAAGGCGTGTCCGTCTTGCCAATTCATGGCAAAAATTTGAGGTGCTTCCTTGATACAGGCATTGCAAGCGATACATTGAGAATTGACATATAAGGCCCCGGGTGCATTTTGTGGCCATCGCCCGTCAAGGTATGCGGCCGGCAAAAATTTTCACCTTGATGTTTTCTTCGTACGATTTCAATGCTTCTTTTCTCAACTTGTCAGAAAAAACTTTGTTAAAATTTTCTTTCTCTTCTTCAATAGTTAGCTTCTTTTCATTTTTTTTAAGGGCATGGGGTTTGGCCCTGACGAGAGTTGTTTGCGCTTCCTTTTGAAAAGAGTGAACAGTCGGCCTTTTCGTATCGGAAGCAAAGATGGCCTTGAGGGATGGGGCATCGAGGTGGGGAGTGCCTTCAAGTTGGTTGATCAAGGTTGCTTTTTGAAAGAATAGGGAATAACGCTTTTTTAATGCCTCGATTCTTGAGAGATTGTTGGCATTGAGTGCTTTTAAAACTTGATCGTTTAAATTTTGAAAAAATTTGTCCAATTCATCACTTTTTTCTTGGCGGATGAGTTCTGCGGTTAAATCATTTTGATGCTTTTGAAAGGCCGCCGGTATGGCCTTTTTCTTGCCGGTGACATGGATGAGATGGTAACCAAAAGGCGTTTTGACAGGTGGTGAAATATCCCCTTTTTTTAATTGAAAGGCCGCTTGTTCAAATTCGAGTGCCATTTTTCCCCGTGAAAACCAACCCAAACTCCCTCCATTGTCTTTGCCGGAAGGGTCTTCGGTGTGCTGATTGGCCAGTCTTTTGAAATTGGCGGGAGTCGCTTTCTTGGATATGTCTTCGATTTTTTTGCGCGCCTTCTCCTCTTCTCCCGGATTGGCCTTGATGAGGATGTGGGCGGCACGGATTTCTTCAGGGCGATCGAGGGTGCCTTTGCGTTCATTGAAGAGGTTTTCCACCCGTGCTTTGCCGTCGGGCCTGGCCAGGTATGTTTTGATTTCCTTTTGAGATATGGGCAGGAAGGGCCTTAGAGATTCCCGATTAATTTTCACTATATCCACCGAACGGCGTGAACTCTTAAAGCGAACAATATCCTTGAGGTAATTCTCCGAAGCGGGAAATTGGTTAAATAAATCCCGTGAGGCCTCAATTTTAAGTCCTTCAATAGTATTTTGCTCAAACTCTTGAATAGACCAGCGGTTGAAAAGTAAAATCCTTTTGTATTTTTCAAGGTCGAATTGCTGATTGGTTTGCCAATAGGGCATTTCTTTAATGGTTTGGCGTACTAGGCCTGGAGCGGGGGCAATGTTCATATCATCGGCCAGGTTTAACAATAATTTTCTCTGAACCAAATTGCGAATGGAGTTATCTTTCAGGTTGTAGCGTTCAATTTGTTGGTAAGTTAAATCTTTTCCTCCGCCGAGAATTTCTTTATAAAAATTGAGCTGGCGAGTAAATTCCGTCTGGTATTCGCGGAATTTAATGGGAGTATTGCCAACCTGAGCGATGGTATCGGGGGTTCCGCGCATGCTTTCAAATCCGGTAAACATGAATGAAACCACGATAAGGCCAATAAAAAAGGTCACAAACAACTGGGAAACTTTCTTTCGGCCCTTGAGCGCCATGGTGCGGACTCCTTTTATTCACAAACACTTTTTCTAAACATAAAATTATGCTTAAGGGAAATATAAATGTAAAGGGTTCTTGGGTGGAAATGGTATCGAGCTGGAATGGCCTCAAGTGTGAGAGGGTGGGAGTTTGAGAATTTTAGACAGTTCAGGCCGAAGAACCAAGTATTTTCTCAATTTTGTGGTTTTAGTGGCCGCTTTTTTTACTTTTTCTCGTCGCGATATTTCAGTAACGCAAAACTCAAAATTTGATAATTTATTGATGGATATTTTTGCTTCGCTTCAATACAGTGTGAAATATGTTCGGGGTGAGGGCCACAACTTTTTTACTCATTATATGGCCAATGTTTCTGCGAGCCAGGAAAATTACCTTCTCAAGCATAAAATCCTCGAATTGGAAAAGCAGGTTTTTGAAAGTCGGGAAATACAACGGGAGAATGAGCGCCTGCGCACTTTTTTAAGATTGGGTAAAGTGGGAAATTTTGGCAGAGTTTTGGCCCAAGTGGTGGCCTGGGATTCCAACAGCGATTATAAAGTCCTTCGCATCGACAAGGGCAGCAGTCATGGTATTCGGATTCAAGCGCCGGTGATCACCGCTAAAGGGTTGGTTGGTTATATCTACCGTTTGACCAATCATTTCGCCGATGTTTTGACCATTTTAGATTCCAACAATCGGGTCGATGGACTCATTCTGCGAACTCGCAGTCACGGTATCGTCGAAGGAAGTTCATCGTTTAAGGCAACCATGAAATACATTTCTAGGACAGAACCCATTATTTTGAAAGATCAGGTTATAACTTCTGGTTTGGGCAATATTTATCCCAAGGGGATTAATATTGGAATAGTGACCAGAATTGAAAAGGAAAGTTACGGAATGATCCAGGAGGTTACTGTTACGCCGGCGGTTGATTTTGGGCATTTGGAAGAAGTTGTGGTTTTAGTGAGTGAAAGTGATGAACAAAAAAATCGGGAATGGGAAGCATTGAACAAACTCAGCATTGGCCAGTCTGGAGATCAGCAGTGACAAATCCTTGGAAAAATATTCTCCGCCCTCTGGGAATTACCTTGGCGATGGTTGCTTTTTTGGAGGTGTTGTCTTCCACCTTGCTTCCCCTTATTGGTTTTAACCAATACCGGATTCCATTTAATATTTTGGTCATTCTTTTTATGGGGTTTAAATTGAATACGCCCTATATCGGCCTATTGGTTTTTTCGGTGCAGTACTTGCATGGCCTTTTCAGTGTTGAGGGTTGGGAATTGGGAACAATTGCCGGAGTTTTAATTGCCATTTTGTTGAGTTATCTCAAGGAACTTATCCATTTTACTTCGGCAATGGTCACTATTTTTGTAACCCAGATATTTCAAATTTTATGGTTTGTCATTATTTCTTCTCTCATTTATTTAAAAACTGAAGATTTAAATTATATTGCCGAAAAATTTTGGAGATTTTTCCCCGAGAGCATAATGATTTCTTTAATGGCACCTTTCTTTTTTTCAATCTTTGACAATATTTGGAGAGTTCGTGAACTGGGCCAATTCGGAGATGAAATTTAATGTTTAGCGAAGAGGATTTGATCAAAGCACACAAAGATCGGGCCGATTTAGTGGGAAGTATCATGGCCTTCTTTTTTTTAGTCATTTTGGCGAGGCTCTGGTATCTCCAAATTTATCAAGGGGAGCGTTTTTTTCAATATTCACTTCAAAACCGTTTGCGTAAAGAAGTCGTTTTGGCATCCCGTGGAATGGTTTATGGTCGCAATGACGAATTGTTAATTCACAATGTCCCTCGTTTTGATGTCATCGTCACACCTCAATATTTGAAAAATAGGAAAGAGACTTTAAAAAAACTTTCCAAAGTCCTGGGAATGAATGTCCAGTCAATTGAAAAAATTTTAAAGAAGAACCGGGGCCAGGCCCGTTATAGGCCAATTACGATTAAAAAGAACCTTTCCCTCAAAGAAGTGGCCGTTATAGAAACTGAAAATAACAAAATGCCCGGAGTTCAGGTAAGGACTTTTGTCTCGCGGGAATACAAAGATAGAGAGATAGGCGCACATTTGTTGGGATATATTTCTGAAATAGATCAAAAGCAGTTAAAACAATACCGAAAGCGGGATAATTACCATTATAAGCTGGGAGATTTTATTGGGCAGGCCGGGATTGAAGAAAAATTTGACCTTCAACTTCGTGGTGTGGATGGGTATGAATTTGTGGAAGTTGATGCTTTGGGACGGAGGAGGCGTAATTCAACTTCAAATACCTTGTTGGGTGGAATTGAAAATAAAGATGCTAGGCCGGGGAACAATATTCGTTTAACTATTGATCGGGAATTGCAAGTTAAGTCTTTTCAGGCCTTGGAAAATAAGGTGGGGAGTGTGGTTGCCATCGACATCAACACGGGAGAAGTTTTGGCCATGGTTTCACGGCCATCTTTTGATCCGGGGGAGTTTAGCCGTAGCATCAGTCGAGACAATTGGACTCGTTTGGTGGAAGATGAAAATAATCCCTTGCGAGACAGGACGATTCAAGAACATTATTCGCCAGGTTCGACTTTTAAAACATTTACGGCAATTGCAGCATTAGAGGAAGGGATCGTTCGGCCTGAACAAGAATTTATGTGCAAGGGAACTTATCGTTTGGGACGCAGAACTTACCACGATTGGAAAAAAAGTGGGCACGGTATGACCGATGTTTACAAGGCGTTGAAACGATCGGTGGATGTTTATTTTTACTTGCTGGCAGTTCAATTAGATATTGATGTGCTTGCGAGGTATGCTAAAAATTTTGGCCTTGGCAGAAAGACCGGCATTGGCCTTTCCCAGGAAACCAGTGGATTGATACCTACTAGGGAGTGGAAAAAAAAGCGCAACGGTGAAGATTGGCAAGTCGGTGAAACTCTTTCCTGTGTCATTGGCCAATCTTATGTTTTGGTGACTCCTCTTCAATTGGCCATTGCTTATGCCGCCGTGGCCAATGGCGGGACATTGTTTAGGCCCTATCTCATCAGAGAAATATTTTCTCCTTCCGGGGAAATTGTCAAAAGATACGATCCTGAAATTGTGGGAAAAGTTGAAGTCTCGGAAAAAATCCTCAAGGTTATACAAAAAGGACTTTATAAAGTGGTCAACGAAGAGGGAGGGACTGCCTGGTGGTATCGGGGGCAAGGAATACAAATGGCCGGAAAAACGGGGACGAGCCAAGTGCGCAGCATGACTAAGAATGAACTTTTTAGCAAGTGTGAGGAGATGCCCTACCGCGATCGGCATCACGGAATTTTTGTGGGTTATGCTCCCTACCACGACCCCAAAATTGCCGTGGCGGCGGTCATCGAGCACGGTTGTCACGGTTCTAAGGCCGCGGCCCCAGTCGTTCGGGATGTCATACAAATTTATATGAAAAAATATCATCCTGACATTTATAGAGAAAATATTAAAAAAGAAAGAAAGGAGTATCGCAGGAGATTGGAACGACAAAAAAAATTGGCGGAGGCATAGAATCTGTGAATACCAAGGCCTTTTTGGACTTTTTCAAAAAATATGATTTTTCTTTCTTTTTGATTTCTTCTTCCATTTTTGTGATAGGCACTTTTAATCTTTATTCGGCCACTCATGCTTCTCATGCAGGCAATATGGCAGACCTTTATAAGATTCATACAGTGTATTATATTATGAGTTTGATAGTCGGTTTTTTGGTTAGTTTTATTCGGCCCAAAAATTTGTACCGTTATTCTTACTTCTTCTACAGTGTGACAGTTTTTCTTTTAGTTTTAGTTTTGGCCTTTGGCCATGAAGGAATGGGTGCCCAGAGGTGGATTATTGTAGGCCCGGTTCGTCTTCAACCTTCGGAAATTGCCAAAATTGCCACTATTTTGGTTCTCGCTAGATGGTACTCCAAGGCCAATCCGGATCGCGCCTTGGGGTTTAAGGAACTTATTATTCCCCTTTGTATTGTGGCCCTTCCCACTGCTCTGATTGTCGCCGAACCAGATTTGGGTACGGGATTAATAGTTTTGCTCATCTTTATGATGGTTTCGTTTTATCGCAATTTGAAGTGGAAGGCCCTTATGAGTATTGGAATCATTGCGTTTGCCAGTGGTGGTTTCATGTACCAGTTTGTTCTCAAAAAATATCAGAAACAGCGAATTATGACTTTTCTCAATCCTAGCGCCGATGTGCGCGGGTCGGGTTATAATGCTATCCAGTCTAAAATAGCTATAGGATCGGGCCGTTTTTTGGGCAAGGGTTGGAAAAAATCTTCCCAGGCCTCACTCAATTACTTGCCTGAAAACCATACCGATTTTGTTTTTTCCATTTACAATGAAGAAACTGGTTTTGTGGGTTCTCTCATTCTCATTTCTCTCTATCTCATCCTGTTTTTTCGCCTCTTGTGGCTCGCCTCTAATGTCACCAGAATGTTCGACTCTATTGTGGCCATCGGTATTATGTCGTTGTTCTTTTGGCATACTGTGATCAATATGGGAATGGTTATGGGCCTAGTTCCCATCGTGGGCCTCCCTTTACCCTTTATGTCCTACGGTGGTTCTGGCCTTATGGCCTTTGGCATTTGTAACGGAGTGGCCACTTCCATTTCCAATTCTCGAAATTTTTTCTGATGTAATAAAATTTAAGTTTTTTAAGTAAAATTTACTGATGGGCCTCTTCATGGCCTGGCCTAGGGAGGTTCATCCTATTGCTTTTTTAGGTAAAATTTCTTAACCTGTTTAGAGTAACTTAACTTCGTTTCATGGATGATGAAAAAATAATGACGACACGGAACCAGTCGCCCAGTCGCCCAGTCGCCCAGTCGCCCAGTCGCCCAGTCGCCCAGTCGCCCAGTCGCCCAGTCGCCCAGTCGCCCAGTCGCCTATTAGTTCCCATTTTTCAAATCAATTTTTTTAAGAACAAGGAGTTCGCCATGTCTTGGACAATTTTGCTCACTCTTATGCTTGTGGGCCTATTTTCCTCTTGCGGAGGTGGAGGAGGAGAAGGAGGCGGCGGTGCTGGGGGCAGCAGTCCCCCGTCCACTTCGCCGCCGAGTCCGAGGAGTCCGCGTCCACCGGGAGGGGGCGGAGGGGGAACTCCCGCCCCGATACCAATCAATCCTTGGGCGAGCGTGGGAACGGCATCAATTTCTTCCAGTGCGCCGGTGACGGCCATTGAGCGTCAGGTGGAGTTTGGGGACGGGATGACGATGAGTTATGACGCGACCGACCCAGAGAACGAGGAAGTTTGCCGCATTGAGACAGCAGGGGGTGACTCCCTCTCCATCTGTATGAATCTCAACGACGGGGAGGCAGAGGGAGACGACTTCGAGGGGGAGATTACATGCAGCATCAACGGCGAAGAACAGGCGGACTGCGACGAAGTGTATCAAAGGTTGACCGCCGCCGGATTTTCCACCTCTGTTGCCTTGTCCCCCTCTGTCCAGGGGCAAACCGCGGCGTTTAGCTGCGAGGCGGGGGTTTTCCGCGGAGACAAGGCGCTTGAGTGCAGCGACGACTGGGCGGTGGTGGCCAATGGGGAAGACGGTGCGGGCAACGGCAAGACGATCTGCCGGGTGCACATGACGCAGGAGACGGGGCGCTGTCTGGGGGCACCCAAGCAGGTGGATACGGATAATGACGGTATTCTTGACGCGGAAATCGCCCCCCAGGATTTGATTCTGGAGATGCAGCAGACCCAGTGGAGTGGTTATGCCAGTAGCTATACTAACTCGGGGCAAGTGCTCATCAACGAGAGCATTGATCCGGCAGCATTAGTGGATATGCCGGCAAATGCGGTGCTTTATTTTGAGTCGAGGACTCCGCAAGTATGTTCAGTAGACAACGACGATGATGTGGCCAATGGAACTAAAGGAAGGGTGATCCCCGATCCGGACATTTCCAATAAAGGGATGTGCCACATTGTATTAAAGGTGGAGGCACCGGGGTTTGTGGATCAGGTTTTTGAGCGGCGGATTGAATCCGTGGAGGACAACGACACCAGTTGGGACGGTTATTCCGCCGGTGGTGTTTTGCCCATCGGGGAGGCGCTGATGCCCAATGCTCCCACCAATCCGATTCCCACTCCCTTTTATATCTACAATTCGGCCACTCCCAATATTTGCCGGGTGGATGCGGGGACGGGAGAACTTGCGGGACTGGCCGGAGGCAACTGCCGGGTGAGGCTCACAGCGTCTTCTTCCACCGTTCCCCGGGGGTATTTGGTGAGGGAGATTATTTCACCTCCGGTGGCGATTCGGGGCGAGCAGAGCATTGTCTGGATGCCCGTCACCTCTGGGGTAGTGGGAAGTAATCTGCAACTCGATTCCGTCACCGGCAACGCCGCGGGTGCGGTGGTGACTTACGAAGTGGTTTCGCCGGGGACGACCGGCTGCAATCTCGTCGGACAAACACTTTCCTTTACCGGCGCGGGCATTTGCAGAGTGCGTGCCATCGTCACCCTTTCCGATTATGAAGATTGGGGACAAGTCGAGGAGATTGTGGTCTCGCCGGGAACCCAGACGGGGAGGTCTTGGACGCCCACCCAGAGTCAGGGAGTTGTGGGAACTTCTCTCACCCTCACCGCCGCCACCGGAACCGGCGATGCCGATGAAGTCTTTTATGAAATTTCCAGCAATGACGACGGTAGCACCAGTTGTGCCTTTGAGCGGCAGACACTTTCTTTCAGCGATGCCGGAACCTGCACCGTGAGAGTGCGCACCGAGCGTGCGGGGTACGACGATTGGATTTCTGCCGATTTTGCCATCACCGTTGCCGCCGGCACTCAGTCCCCCGCCTGGTCGCCCCAGACGGTAGGCACGGTGGGGATTCCCCTGACTCTCAATCCGGTGACAAATATTGATGCCAGCGCCACCGCTGCCTACGCCATTGTCGCCGGGGAAAACACTATATGCACCATCAATGGCGCAGTCCTCACCTTTGTCGATGACGGCACTTGTACGGTGCAGGCGACAGTCACCCGAACCGGATACACCACTTGGAACTCGGGCGGGGAGGATATTGGCGTTGCCGAGGGAAGCATTAGCGGAGTGAACTGGAATCCTCGGGCGGCATTTAATGCTGGTGATGGTTCCGCCGCTCTCGGCGGAGTTACCGGAACAGAAAGCGGCGATACGATAACATATTCAGTAGAAACCCAAGGGGGAAACTGCGTGTTTTCCGATTCCACCGCCTCCACTCTTGGTTTTGACAGTCCTGGAATCTGCCAGGTGAAAGTTACCGTCGAGCGCGACGGATACCAAGATTGGGTATCACCCACCTTTGATATTGAACTGGTTTCCGCCGCTCCCATCGTTATTACCTGGGCGGGTTATACCGGGGGCAATGTGGCGACTGTTGGCGTTTCCGCTCCGGGACTTTCAACCCCCACCTACAACCCCATTTCTCCCGACGACAGTGCCTATGAATTTATTTCCGTTCCCCCCGGGGCGTGTTCGGTTGATTCCACCAACGGGGCGTTGACTGTTTCGGGAGTGGGAAGTTGTGTGGTCACCCACACGGCGGAAAAATCCGGCAGCGGCAATGGGCGAGAGACGGTGACGGTGGCCATAGGGCCAGGGATCCAGACGCTTACTCCCGGCACTCCCTACACGGCACCTTCAACCTTTGCGGTGGGGGATACACTGGTGCTGGGAACTGCGCCCACGGGGGCGATGGAAAGTGCCGGCATCAGTTATCGCTCGACGGACACCGCTATTTGTACACTGGCATCCGATGGAGAGGTCACCGCCACGGGGGCGGGAAGTTGTGTGGTGCAGGCGCAGTTTGCGGCGACCGCCAATTATAATCCCTCCGCCTGGACGCAAATTTTTACAGTTCCGGTAGTTCGGGCAGATCAGGCCGCTCCTGCGGGAACGGATGTTTACGGAACTTCTCCCGCCCTGGCGGCCAGGGGAACCCTTAAAGTTCAAACCGCTCCTTCAGGAGGCGGAGGGCATGGGGCGCTAACTTACGCCTCCACCACTGGCACTGTTTGCAGCGTCTCGGCGGCAAGCGGGGAAGTGACGGCACTGGAGACGGGAACCTGTACCATCACCGCCAACTGGGCGGGGGATGCCAACTATAATGCTTCCCCCCCACTCGGGGTTTTAAGCATTACCATTTCCCAGGGAACTCAACCTGCGCCCGCCGCTGCTGCTGCCTACGGGGACAACCCCACGGTCAAGCGCGGGGACACCCTTGCGGTGGCATCTGCTCCCGCCGGGGGAGCGGGGACGCTGGCCTATACTTCCACTACCACCTCGATTTGCACCGTCGCCGGTGACGGGACGGTTTCGGGAGTTTCGGTGGGAACCTGTCTTATCAGCGCCCAGTGGCCAGGGGATGCCCATGTCGCTGCTTCGGATACTGTTCCCCTGGCGTCGATTGCAGTCACCCGAGGGGATCAGGCACCACCCAGCGCTTCGGATATTTACGGCACAAGTCCAACCCTTTCCACTGGGCAGGTCCTCGCGGTGGCATCCGCTCCCGCCGGGGGTGGTGTAGGGGGAACTCCGAGAGGTTCTCCGCGCTATCAGTCCACCACGGAAACACTATGCTCCGTCACCGAGGGCAGCGGAGTGATTACCGCCCTGGCGGATGGAAATTGTATTGTGCAGGCGCGCTGGGGCGGGGACGCCCAGTTTTTGCCCTCGCCATGGGTAACTATGCAGACGGTGGCGATCACTCCGATTGCCTTTGAGATGGCGCGCTGGGGGGAGTTTTCCGGGAAATTAACGGTGGGGGGAGGGACAAAGCGCCCCTCGAAATCCCGCGCCAAGATTCGCCGGGTGGACTTTACCTACGCCCTCAAGCAAAACGAGGCGGACTGCACGCTGGAAGATGCCGCCAGCGGAGAGGTGCGCGCCAGTGCGGTGGCGTTTGCCGATCCCTATTGCACCATCGTGGCCACTGCTTCGCGGGCGGGATACACCCCGCTCACCCGAGACATTGCGATTTTATTGCAGGCGGGCACACTCGCCTTTGCCACCGCCCCTTCCTATAGCGGGGCGCTCTCGGTGGGAACGACTCTCACCGTGCAAAACGCTGAATCCAACGACGACAACGGCATTGCCGTCACCTGGGACTACACTGCCGGGGGGTTGCGCAGAGGTGCTAGCGCCGGCGGGGTTTGCAGTGTCAGCGCCACCGGAGAAGTCAGTCTCGGTACCAGCGCCCTGGTGGGCGATGTGTGTAGGGTATCCATCAGCGCCTCCGCCCCTGGTTACGAGGACTTTGAGGTTTCGCCCATAAATCTGGCATTTCCGGTGGCGACTCAAAGCGGAGTGGCGTGGAGTCCTCCGACGAATGGAAAGGTGGGGCGCAACCTCGATCTCGGGGCGATTGTTTTTCCGGCAGGTTTTCCCTCCGGTTCCACAACTCGTTATGAAGTTGCCGATGCGGGTGCCACCAGATGCTTTTTTAGGGGACGGCAGGGAGTGCTGGCGCACACTCTGGCATTTGGTGCGGCGGGGACTTGCAAGGTGCGCGCCACCAACACTCACCCGCAGTTTGGGGATTGGGATTCGGGGGAGATTTCCATTTTGGTGAGTGAAAATACGGCGCTTCCGGTTCAGGTGGTGGTGGGGGATCACGCCTGTGCGCGTTTTGACGACAATACCCTCAAGTGTTGGGGATTTAATGACGAGGGACAATTGGGACTGGGACACAGCGACAACCTGGGGGACAATGAGGACGAGATGGGGGGTGCGCTGCCCTTTGTGGATGTCAGCGCCGACGGAAATGTCAAAAGTGTTGCCGTAGGCATCAACTCCAAACACACCTGTGCCATCACCACCGACGATAGAGTCAAGTGCTGGGGTAGGAACGACGAGGGGCAGTTGGGTTACGGAGACAACACCGATCGGACTTCTCCTGCCGCTGTCCATGTGGATTTGGGTTCGGGGAGGACGGCAAGGCAAATTTCCCTGGGGGAAAATCACACCTGTGCGCTTTTGGACAACAACACCATCAAATGCTGGGGAGAAAATGGCGACGGGCAGTTGGGTTACGGCAACAACACCGATCTGGACGCCCCCCACGCCAACGCCGTTACGCTGGGAAACAATCCCGACAATAACAACAATCCCTATACCGCTCAGGCGGTCAGCGCCGGAAGAAACCATACCTGCGCCCTGCTGGACGACGGCAAAATCAAGTGTTGGGGGAGGAACGGAAACGGGCAGTTGGGACTGGGGAACATCAGCGGCACCAATCTTCCCGGTTCGGTGGCAGACCTGGGCAACGACGGAAGCAACGATCCCTACACCGCCACCGCCCTCGCCGCCGGAAACAACCACACCTGTGCCGTATTAAACGACGGCAAGGTCAAGTGTTGGGGACACAATCGCAAAGTGGGTAGATTACAGGGATCGGATTTTACCGCTCCCGGAGGTGTTGTTCAAACCAACAATGCCAACAATAGTGATTTGAACAATGCCGTCGCCATCAGCGCGGGGGTGGATCACAGTTGTGCCCTTTTAAACAACGACTCGATAAAGTGCTGGGGAGAAAACGCCAGTGGACAGTTGGGATTGGGGCATACTTCTTTTCGCTCCACGACAGGAGGCCATAATTGGAATTTTGGCAGCAATATCACCGTCCAACAAATCGCCACCGGAAACACCCGTTCCTGTGCCCTGCTCTCCGACGACAGTGTCAAGTGTTGGGGAAACAACGACGAGGGGCAACTCGGTTCGGGGAATACTTCTCGCCGCACCACCTTTGGCAGTGCGCTTTCCCTGCTCTTTTTTGAAAAGCAATCCTTTAATTCGCTCGCCTGGGCATCTTTTCCCGCAAGCGCAGAAGTGGGGGCGACGGAGACTTTGAGCGATCCGGCCTCCGATCCGGGGTTTGACGACTGGGAGGCGAGCGTGCTTTCCGGGGGTTGCGCCTGGACTCAGGCGAGCAAAGAGTTGGAATTTACCGGCACAGCACCTTGTGTGGTTTCCCTGGTGGCCACCAAGAGTGGATACCTCGACACAGAACAAATTTTCAGCGTCACCCCCTCGCCCACCTCCCAGACGGGCATCGCCTGGAGTCCTTCGCAGGCAACGGGTACAGTGGGAACAGATTTGCCCCTCGATGCCGTCACCGGAGCGGATGCCAGTGCCACCGTCACTTATGAAATTTCAGATGCGGGGGATACCGGCTGCGCTTTCAAAGGCAGCAGTGATCCCGATGATCGCACCTTAATCTTTCTTGCGGCGGGAACCTGTCAGGTGATAGCGAAAAGTTCCGGGGAAAATATTGAACCCTGGGAGTCGCCAACTCCCTTTTCCATTGCGGTCAAACACCCCCAAACCTTAACACCGCCGGCGGACGCCTACGGCAGCACCCCCACCCTGATTATTCCCGGCACATTGGTGCTGCAAAAGTTCCCCAGGGACGGAAAAAAACGGCCAGAGTTTCGCCCCAAAGACGGAGACGAAACCTATTGCAAGGTTGACCCCCACAACGGAAGAGTCACCCCCGTCGCCCCCGGAAATTGCGAAGTGGAAGTGCGCTGGCCAGAGGGCACAGAATATTACGCCTCGGACTGGGAGACGCTGGGAACTGTTGCCATTCAGGCACCGTTACAACCCCAGACGGGCATTGCCTGGAGTCCTTCGCAAAATGAAGGCGTGGTGGGCGAGGCCTTGGAACTCGATGCCGTCACCGCAAGCGACGGCAATTCGGCCATCGAATATTTAATTTCCAGCATGGGGGACACCGGCTGCGCCTTTGGCAGCGGAGATGCACAAAGCAAACGCACCCTCAGCTTTAGCGAGGCGGGCACTTGTACCGTCCAGGCGCGCAGCACTCTCGCCGGGCACTTTGCCTGGCGCTCGCAAACTTTTAGCATTTCGGTCAGGCATCCCCAAACCCTCGAACTTCCCGACGACGCCCCCTATGGGGACAATCTCAACTTTTTCAGCGGACAGACTTTGGCGCTGCTCAATCCCCCCACCGGAGGCGATGGAGCATTGGAGTTTAGAACTACTGCCGCCAGCGCCAACTGGTGCGAGGTAGGCCCCGCTTCGGGCATGGTTTTGGGCAAGGGCATCTCTCAAGGTGATGCCCAAAAGGATTGTGTCATCGAGGCGCGCTGGGGGGAGACTTCCACCCACTACGCCTCGGAGTGGGCGACCTTGGCAACCCTCACGGTTCTCCCCCCACCAGACCCCTTGCAAACCGGACTCGCCTGGGCCGCGTCCACTGCCGGACAAGTCGGCGTGGAGTTGGTGCTTCCCCCCGTCACAGGTGCCGATTCAAGCGCCGTGCTGACTTATACCGTTTCCTCTCCGGGAACCACCGCCTGCGCCTGGAAAGATGGCGATGCCAGCACCCTGACTCTGAGGTTTACCAACGCCGGCACTTGTGTCGCCTCCGTGCGCTCGCAACGCGCCGGATACCAGGATTGGCAAGCATCGGTTTCCATCGCCGTGGCCAAGGGAACCCAGACGGGACTGGCGTGGGCGGCGATAAACACCGCTCCCACGGGTAAAGTAGGGGAAACGACAACCTTGCCCGCCGTCACGGGAGCGGACAATGGCGAATCAGTGACCTATGAAAAAACCACCGACGCCGGAAATTCCATCTGCGCTCTCTCTGGCCGCGCTCTTACCTTTAGCGACTCGGGGACTTGTATCGTTCAAGCGGTCATTGCCCGCACGAGTTACCAAACCCTGACTCTTGGGCCAGTGTCGATCACTGTCGCCAAGGGAACCCAGACGGGACTGGCGTGGGCGGCGATAAACACCGCTCCCACGGGTAAAGTAGGGGAAACGACAACCTTGCCCGCCGTCACGGGAGCGGACAATGGCGAATCAGTGACCTATGAAAAAACCACCGACGCCGGAAATTCTATTTGTACTCTCTCTGGCCGCGATCTCGTCTTTAGCGACGCCGGAACCTGCAAAGTCCAGGCGCTGGTTGCCCGCAGTGGGTACGACACTCTAACCCTGGGGCCAGTCTCGATCAGTGTCGCCCTGGGAGATTTAACTGGCCTTAGCTGGAGTGTGGGCACAACGACTTTTATCAAAACCGCCACTCCGGTTCTGCCGGAAGTGACCGGCAAACAAAACGGAGACACCATCGTTTACGCTGTTACCAGTCAAGGCAGCACCAGCTGTGCTTTTGGCACGGGAGCGGATGTGCGAAAACTCGCCTTTACCGCCGCCGGAACCTGTAAAGTCCAGGCGACTCTCACTCGTACGGGTTACAATCCCTGGCCTTCTCCCGAAATTTCCCTGGGCATTACCAATGCCGATCCGGTAGTTATTGCCTGGACGGGTTATGGAAGCGGAAACAATGCCAACAAGGGGAAAGTGGGAGAGGCGCCCCCGGCACTGCAAACCCCCACCCTCACTCCCAGTGATGCTACCCCCCGCTACTCCACCGTTTCCAGCGGGGTTTGCAGCGTCACCTCTGGGGGAGATTTAACTATTACCGGAAAGGGTGATTGCGTGGTCAAACTTACCGCTACTCCATCAGATACCAACGCCAATGTCGTCACAACCAGCG
Source organism: Bacteriovoracaceae bacterium (assembly GCA_965243145.1). Taxonomy (GTDB): domain Bacteria; phylum Bdellovibrionota; class Bacteriovoracia; order Bacteriovoracales; family Bacteriovoracaceae; genus CBDBLK01. The sequence continues at coordinate 1,237,457 of CBDEUB010000002.1, read as the reverse complement.
AAATTACAGTGGCGATCAGCAGGGGAGATCAAAGCGTCACCCCCGCCAATGATCCTTACGGTTCCTCTCCCGATTTAAAGGCGGGGCAGGGGCTGGCGCTTGCAAACGCTCCCACCGGACAACAGGAAAGTGCGGCGACAACTTATCAATCGACGGATGCCGCCATTTGTGCCGTGGATGAAACCGACGGCGAGATCAGCGCCAAAAAAGTGGGGGACTGTGTGGTGCAGGCGCAGTTTGCCCAGACGGCGAATTATGAACAAACCGCCTGGGTACAAATTGCCAGCATTACCATCGGCAAGGGAACCCAGGTCGCCCCCACTGCCAGCAATCCCTACGGCACTTCCCCCGCCCTCGCTGTGGGCGGCACACTGGACATTCAAACCGCTCCCTCCGGTGGAGGTGGGCATGGGGGATTGGAGTACGAGAGTTCTTTCCCCGCCGCTTGTACGGTTGATGCCACCAGCGGACAGATATCGGGTTTAAAGGCGCAAAATTGCCTTGTTAAAGTGCGCTGGAAGGGAAATGACGACTACGATGCTTCCGGTTTTATAGATGCCCTGACGCTTACCGTGGGCAAGGGAACCCAGGCGGCACCCACCGCCAGCAGTCCCTACGGAAGCAGTCCCGAGGTGGCGGTGGATGCCGATATTGTCCTCGACAACGCCCCCACGGGAGGGCATGGACTTCCCCTCTACTCTTCCTCCGACGAAAATGTTTGCGGGATAAATTCCAGCAACGGGACAGTCAGGGGAGTTAAAGAGGGAACCTGCCAGATCAAGGCGCACTTCAGGGGTGACAGCGATTATTTGGCATCTCCAGAGAGCACCATCGCCACCATTACGGTCATCAAGAGCAATCAGGACGCCCCCGATGCCAGTGATATTTACGGAGGTTCCCCCACTCTGATAACCGACGGCACGCTTTCTCTCGACACCCCTCCCACGGGGGGAGGACAGGAGGGTGATATTGAATACCGGGTGCTTTCGACGACTTCGACAATTTGTAGCGTGGATTCTGCAACCGGAACGGTGACGGCGCTTTTGGACGGAACCTGTACCATCGAGGCGCGCTGGAGCGGAGTGGATGGAGAATATAATGCCTCTCCCTATGCCACCATGCAATCCTTCACTATCGGAAAAGCAAGCATTGCCGGTGCAAGCTGGGGTAGTTTTTCCGGCAACTTGAAAGTGGGCGGTGCCACGGCAACGCCTTCAGCTTCCACCTTTACCACGGCGGGAGTCGGAGTCTCCTACGCAATCAAAAGCGGCAACACCAACTGCGCGCTGGAGTCCGGCGGAACTACCACCGGAGAAGTGCGTGCCAATGCGGTTGCCATCACTCCGGGAACTCCCGTCTACTGCGTTGTCGTCATCAGCGCCGCCAAGGCGGGTTACAATACGAAAACTCAGGACATTCAGATTCCCCTGGAGTTGGGGGATTTGGTTTTAGCTACGGCGGGATTCCCCACTTATACCGGCACGCTTAGTGTGGGGAGTGCGGCACTGAATCCGCAAAATCCTCCCGCCACAGACGACAACAATATCGCCCTCACCTGGACTTACAGCGTACAGGGAGAGCGCTTTACCGCCCCCCAGACGGGAATCTGTGCGGCGGTCTCCGGAGCGGTGAGCATTGGCAACAACGCCCGCGTCGGGGATGTGTGTAAAATTACCGCCACCGCAAGTGCTACCGGATACAACGACGAAACTTCCTTGGTGGCGAGTATCAATGTGGTGGCGGCAACCCAGGCGGTAACCTGGAATGTGCCGGCGGCAACCCGCAGCGCCGCCAAAATTGGAGGCGACCTGATTCTGCCCGCACCCACCGGCGTTCCCAACGGTGCCAGCGTCAACTACGAAGTCACCGACCCGGGTACGGCAGGTTGTTTTTTCCGCTTTGAAGGAAACAGGTTCACTAACAAACTCGGCTTCACCAGTCCCGGAACCTGCAAGGTGAAACTCGTAAGCACCCACGAAAGATACGGCCCCTGGAACTCTCCCGAAGTGGAAATCACCGTTGCCGCCAACACCGCCACGGTGGCGCAGATAGTGGCGGGGGGGAATAGTGATGACTTTGAAGTTTTTGCCTGTGCACGCTTTTCCGATGGAAGTCTCAAGTGTTGGGGTGGCAATGCTTATGAGCAACTGGGACTGGGGGATGACGATAACAGAACGGAAGTGGGATCGGCACTTCCCTTTGTCAACCTGGGGACGGGGAGAACTGCCGTGCAGGTTGCTCTGGGGAATGGAGGTGTCCACGCCTGCGCCATTTTGGATAACGGTGCACTCAAGTGCTGGGGTTCAAACGCTTCCGGGGAGTTGGGACAGAGACACGACAACAGTGTGGATGGCATTCCCGCCGCTCCGGTCGATCTGGGTAACGGCAAAACCGCCCGGCAAGTTGCCCTGGGATATGAGCATACCTGCGCCGTTTTGGATGACAACAGTCTCAAGTGCTGGGGTGGGGGATTTGAAGGGCAATTGGGAAATGGAAAAGTAAGGTATGGCCATCCAGACGGTGGTGGAACTTCCACATTCACTCCCACTACTGTCGATGTGGGCACCGGCAAAACCGTCCGGCAGGTTGCTGTGGGAGAGAGTCACACCTGCGCCCTGCTGGACGACTTTTCGGTCAAGTGTTGGGGGAGAAACCAGCACGGACAAGCAGGGAGGGGAGCAAGCGGTTCCCGTTATGGCACGCCAGGTGCCGCCGTCCAGTTGGGAACCTCTACCGACGGACTGACGCTTGCAGTGCAATCTATTGCGATGGGGCACAATCACTCCTGCGCCATCACCGACGGGGGCGGGGTCAAGTGCTGGGGGGTGAACGACAAGGGACAGTTGGGAATCGGCAATACCACCAATAAGGGGAGGGCCGCCACCGATATGAGCAATGATCTTCCCTTTGTCAATCTGGGAGCGGGGAGAAGCGCCACCATGCTCTCTGCCGGCATCCAACACACCTGCGCCCTGCTGGATGACGGCAATGTCAAGTGCTGGGGGAGGAACGATGTGGGGCAGTTGGGACTGGGAGACACCACCGATTTGCACGCCCCTTCCGCCACTGCCATCGACCTGGGGACGGACGATCAAAATACTGCTTACACTGCCACCGCCATCAGCGTTGCCGAGCATTTTACCTGCGCGCTTTTAAGTCATGGCCAGGCCAAGTGTTGGGGGGAAAACGGCCAGGGACAACTGGGACAGGGGCACACCGACACTCTCGGCGATGCTGCCGGAGAGATGGGCAATGGCCTTCCCTTTATCGACCTGTTGGGGAACCTGTCCACCCATTTTACTTCTCTCACCTGGCCATCTTTTCCCGCCAGCGCCACGGTGGGAGTGGACAGCAGCGCTTTAAGTGACCCCATCGCCGACCCCACTGCCGACAGTTTGAATATCAGAGTCATCGGCGGAAACTGTGCCTGGGATAGCAACGGCAAGAAATTCTCCTACACGGGAACTCGGCCCTGTCAGGTCGCCGTGGCCGCCGAGAAGACGGGTTATCAGGATCGGGTAAAACTCTTTAGCGTCACTCCCACAGCGGGAACCCAGTCGGGCATCACTTGGGATGCGGGTGCCGGTGAATTTGCTTTGGGAACAGAGTTGGTTTTGGGGGCAGTTGCCGGCGCTCACGCAAGTGCCGACAAAGAATACGCCGTGGTAGATGCCGGCAGCACCGGTTGCTCTTTCAAGGGAACCTCCGGGGTGAACGCCCGCACCCTCACTGGCATCAGTGTGGGAACCTGTAAAGTTCACGCTCGAAGTGTAAGAAGCGGTTATGTGACCTGGGTTTCGCAGACGGTTTCCATCGTCATCAAGAGGGCGCAAATCCTCTCCGTACCCGCCAACTCCTACGGCAGCACTCCTCAAATTACTCCGTTGGGAACCCTGGAGATCGGAACGGCCCCGAGCAGCGGGCACGGGACACTGGAATACCGCTCAAAAGATACCAACATTTGCACCGTGGACGGAAACGGCAAGGTGACGGCGGTTGCCCTTGGAGACTGCGAGATTGAGGCGCGTTGGGCGGGGAATAGTGAATATCAACCCTCGGGCTGGGCGGAACTGGCGACGGTAGAGATTCTTCTCGAACAGAGCGGAATCAGTTGGACTCCCGGTGCTTCTTCGGGAACCGTGGGAATAGAGTTGGCGCTTGCGCCGGTGTCCGGTGCCGACACTGCCGCTACTGTCACCTATGTCATTGCCCATGCCGGAACCACCGGCTGTGCCTGGAAGGGCAGCGACTCCACTTCCCGCACTCTCATTTTTACCGATGCCGGAACCTGCAAGGTACAGGCAAAATCCACCCGCACGGGGTATCTCTCCTGGACGAGCGAAGTGTCTATTGTCGTGGCGAAGGGAACTCAAACGGGTATTACCTGGAGTCCCACTGCGGCGGGAACGGTGGGAACGGAGTTGGTGTGGCCGGCAGTGTCCGGTGCCGACACTGCCGCTACTGTCACCTATGTCATTACCGATGCCGGGGCCACCGGCTGCGTCTGGAAGGGCAGCGACTCCACTTCCCGCATTCTCATTTTTACCGATGCCGGAACCTGCAAGGCACAGGCAAAATCCACCCGCACGGGATACCAAACTTGGACGAGGGAAATATCCGTTGTCGTGGCGAAAGGAACTCAAACGGGTATTACCTGGAGTCCCATCGCAGTGGGAACGGTGGGAGTAGAATTGGTGCAACCGGCAGTGTCTGGTGCCGATACTGCCGCCACCGTCGCCTATGTCATTACCGATGTGGGAAGCACAAGCTGTGCCTGGAAGGGCAGCGACCCCACTTCCCGCACTCTCACTTTTGCTGGTGCCGGAACCTGCAAGGTCAAAGCGACATCCACTCGCACGGGATACCAACTTTGGGAGTTGGAGGTTCCCATTATTATTACATTACCAACCCAAACTTTAACTGTTCCCGCCGCGCCTTATGGCACTCAATCTCTGCTTTTGGCCAAAGGAAATACCAGAACCATGCAAAATCCTCCTACCGGAGGCCATGGAACGCTCTCGTACAGAATTTCTCCCTCAAGTCCCAAACACTACCACTATACCAATGACTATTATTGTTCTGTAGATTCAAGTGGAAATGTAAGTAGATACGCTGGTAGACAGAACTATACTAACGACAAACCTTGCATTATTGAGGCGCGCTGGGATGGTAACGAAAATTACCAACCTTCACCCTGGACGGAAATAGAAACTTTTATGGCGAAGTGTGATTATGGTTGTAGTTAGTCTCACGATTGTCGAGGCACTGGAGTGATCTGGTTTTGAAAGTTCAAGGAGTTGCCGGTGAGTGACAGGGAAAGACGGGAAAAGACGGGAAATGCAACCACACCACCCACTGGGCGCGCAGTTGCCGGCGGCGGATTTTCCCGCTTTTGCCCGCTGGTGGATGGAACACAATCTGGAGCAGTGGTGGCACCGAGAGTTTTGAATGGCCACATGGATTAAAAAATTGACCGCAGAATCATTGGAAAAAGTAACTCTTGAATCTCTGTCCAAAAGAATCACCACTCTTTTGTTGGCCTACAGTTTCCTGGTCTTTGTGACCTATGCGGTTTCCATCGTCATTTTGATCCACCTAGAAATTTATCGCAAGGGCATTTCCATCGTTTTCAACCTGGTCATGTTTGTGCTTTTCTACGGAACCCTGGGCATCCACTTAAACCCCGGCATCGAATGGTTTGGCCCCAACTCTCGGCCGCAAGAGGCCCGTTCCAACTTGTTTATGTGCCGATCCTTGAGTTTGATCGGTGCTTTGTTGGTGGCCTTTCTCGGTTCAGTGTACCTTTACTTCGACCTAGTTAGAAACTATTGGACGGTGGTTTTCCCCTCGGAGTCCTGACTACTTTTTTTGCAGTTTTTCGATTTCTTTGAGAGATAATCCAGTGGACTTGGCGACAAACTTAGGGCCAGCACCGGCGGCGAGCATATTCTGGGCCACTTGCCTTATGCCCTCTTGAAGGCCCTCTTCTCGGCCTTTTTCGAGTCCCTCTTCTCGGCCCTTTTTCATGCCCCGTTCTTCGGCGGACTGGATGTAACTGGCCTGATCCATTTTTTGTTTCTCCATCGCCTCCACATACTCGCGCATTTTTTCATCTTGTGACAGATTCCATAAACTTTTTACAGCTTCCGCCATAATTCCCCCTTTGTTTTGCAAAAACTCGTATTCTTTTTTATTCATCTTTCCCGAGTGCTTGAGAAGATAAGACCAGCTTTCACGCTGCCCCTTGAGTTCTCTTATCCTCTTTTTGAATTTCTTCAAATTGCTTCAGATTTTTACTCATAAAGGCCAGCGAATAGACTGGTGCCAGTTGTTGATAATTTTCACCCGCTTTCAATTGCCTTGAGTAAAGTCGGCCAGAGTAGGCCAACAGGCGGTCGGCAAACCAGGCCTCTGAATTGGCCTGCATTTCGACATTCACAATTTCTGGCCTTGCGTTTTTTTCAGCATCGCTTCTCTTGAAGACCACTTTGAGGTCGAGAACAAATTTTTTGCCTTTTTCTTCGCCATTTTTTTTCAATTCGTCGGGTTCTATTTCGGGGTTTAAAATTTCAACTTCCACGACTTGCGAACCTTGGGGAAGCGGAAGAAAATCTTCAAGCAGGGGGTTGAGAAGTTTGGGGTTTTCTTTAAAAAAGACCTTAAAGGCCACATCGCCTGTGAGTGCCAAAAATTCGTCCAGCAAATAGTCTTTTTCCACGCTTCAAACTCCCAAGCAAAGGCCCTCAATTTTTTGGGTATATTTCACCTCTGGGAGAAGGGAGCCTGATAGGGCAGGATAACACACTGTTTATTTTTGTCAAGTGTGTCCTGCCTGGGGATTTCGGCCGCAACTGGCCAGTGATCTTTCCCCTAGAGGCCTGAAAGCGGGGCCTGGGGGGGGCCATCCTAAAACGCCCTGGGAACAAAATCCTTCGGGTTAGTAAGAGTGGCCACTTCTTTGGCCCCCAGTGCTTCGATAGTGAACAGGCCGTTTTTTTGGGCGTATTTGGCGGCCCCGTCTTCGTCGAGGTAGGCCACCGCCCCATAGATGGTTTTACCTCGGTAGGACTCTGTACAAGATTGCAAATCGGCCAACTTTTCTAGCAAACGATCCACATCTTCAGAAGTCAGGTTGGTTTTGACTTCGGCAAAGACCACTTGTTGTCCGTTGACTGCCTTGAGGTCGTATTCCCACCGGATGCTTCCATCCGCATTTTTAATTTTGATAGTCTGGTGAGTTTCGCTCACTTCGATGCCCCGTGAACGCAAGAGTTTGTCAAAATCCCCCCTCACCAGATTTTGCATAAAGCGGCCCCACTTGTTCTGAAAGTCGCCACTGGCCTGATTAATTGCCTTCAGGGTTTTATTGGCAAATTCGTCCGTCTTGCGCAAGGCCGCCTCGGTTTTGAGTTGTGCCGCTTCAGTTTTGAGTTGTGCCTCTTTTAATTCTTGCAGGCCTTTCTCAGTTTTGAGTTGGGCCACTCGAACTTCGCGGGCAAGCTCGTCGAGAGTCAATGGTTTTTTGTCGCTGCTCATAAATTTGTCTCCTCGTAGGCAAGGGTAGCACAAAATTCAATTTTTTGTAATTTTTTTCGATTTTGTTTCCCCTGGAGTCCTGAAGGCGGGGCCTCACTCTTTGGCAAGGGCCTCGACCTCTTCGAGAGTCAGGCCCGTGGACTTGGCGACAAACTTAGGGCCAGCACCGGCGGCGAGCATATTCTGGGCCACTTGCCTTATGCCCTCTTCTCGGCCTTTTTTATGCTCGGCCTGCTCGCCCCGCTCCCAGGCAAATTCTTCGCGGGTGAGTTGATCCCGGCGTTGGTTTTCCTCCGCTTCCATAATTTCGCGCATAACTTCATCTTGCGAGAGATTCCACAAACCTTTCATTGCTTTAGACATAACCTCCCCCCGAGATGCCAGGGCCTCGCTCTTTACCCGAGCTTCCCCAATTCGCGGATTTTGGTTAAACTCAAACCAGTATTTTGCTTGATCTCTTTGGGACTCAGGCCATTTTGCAACATTTTGAGCACTACTTTGGCCATACCTTTTTCTATGCCTTCCCGCAGGCCTTTTTTATGTCCCGATTGCTCGCCTCGCTCCCAGGCAAATTCTTCGCGGGTGAGTTGATCCCGGCGTTGGTTTTCCTCCGCTTCCATAATTTCGCGCATAACTTCATCTTGCGAGAGATTCCACAAACCTTTCATTGCTTTAGACATAACCTCCCCCCGAGATGCCAGGGCCTTGCTCTGGCGTTTGCCAATGCGGCCAGATTCCTTCAAAAGGTAGCACCAATCCTCCTTGGAATCAAGGAGTTGTTCCAACGGCCGTGTAAATTTTCCCAGTTCGACCACGATAAAATTGAGCGCCCGGGTAAAAGTGGCCCTGCTCCACGCCTTCTTAGGCCCTTTTCTAGGAAAATAGACTTGTGTAGCGTTGGTATTGATCAACTGAGAGAGGGTCGCGGCCCTCAATAAAAAGTTTAACATGGGGGATGGAATCCCGGCCCCAAAACCAATCTAAGGCCTGATTCCCTTGCGCAAACCAAAAGACGGGCACTCCAAAAAGGCCCTGTTGGATGGCCCATTGGGTGTTTTGGCGGAGGAGAGAGCGGGCCTCTTGAGAAGAGGATATTTCGGCAAGTTCTGAAGGACACCATCCTTTTTGCGTGATTGCATCGATCAGTGGCCTTTCATCGTCCAGGGCAATTCCCTTTTCCCAACATAGACGGAAAAAGAAGTCAATTTTTTCCTTTTGGTATTGAAATTCACCGGAGCAACACAGACGCAGAGCTTCGAGCGAGTTAAAAGGGAGGCGGGACGGAGTTTGAAAGGGAATATTTTGGATGGCGGCCCATCTTAGGCAATCTTTAAATAAAAAATTTCTTTTGCTTTCGATTTCGGCGGGGCCTTTGGTGTTGTGGGATTTAATAACCTTGGACATGACCACCGGCCTAAATTGAAGCTGGCATTGATGTTGGGCCAAATAGGGTTGCGCATCCCGCAGCCAAACCCACGCCTGATAGCTATAGGGTGAAAGAAAGTCGAAAATAAAAGTCAGCGTTTTCAAGTATCCTCCCAGAAGTATGGATGGTTACATAGCACTGCAGTTTATGTTAAAATGATCTTGAGGTAAACCTATGAAGACACTTTTATTTCCACTTTTGTTTTTTCTTTGTGCCTGCATGCGAAACTACACGCAAGAAGATTGCGAACTTTTCAGTATGCGGGCCTTTAAAGGATTGCCCAAAGAGTCCAAACTTTTCAAAGATCATTGTGGCCATTATACTATCAAACACGATCGCGCTTACTGCAAAAGCGTTCTCAAAAGTTTAATTCTGTCGGGTTCCAGAAAAGTTGTCACCGAAAAACATGGCCCACAGGCCTTTGAGTGTCTCACTCAGAACGATTTAAAGGCCTTCCTCAAAAAGTAAGTGCTCACACTTCAGGTCATCTTGCCTCCGCATCCTGCTCCGGCACTGCCCATCAGGGCAGTCGTCGCTCGTCGCTCGTCGCCTTCCTGGCGACTCCGTGTGGTTCAGTTGCGCCATCGCTCCCTGCGATGTGCAGAAAGCACACCTCAGTCGCTCTGTCTTACTTCACCCCAATCTGACCTAAATTGTGAACACTTACCGTGCCATGACCATAGTTTTTTATTGGGGCATGAATAGTTACCTCAAAAATTAGCTGTTTAAAATGACAGTTAAGGCCCCCAATAAAGAGACGGCCAAGACTAGGGCAATTTGCCACTGGCCCGACCTCTTTTCCTTTTGGGAAAATCCGCGATGCTCGCCTTGCAGGCGCAGGCCCTTGCGCTTTTTGGCCCTTTTCTTTTCGTGGCGTTGTTTTTTGTCTAGTGTGGGCATAAAAATATTACTCCTATATATTGGTTTGGCCCAGGACATCTTTGCCAAAATAGGGCCGTAGGGCACGGGGGAGTTGAATATGGCCATCTTCCCGTTGGTGGTTTTCCAAGAGGGCCACTAAGATGCGTGGTGTGGCCACCGCGGTATTGTTGAGGGTGTGGCAGAAGTGGATTTTGCCGTCGCCGTCTCGGTAGCGCATTTGAGTCCGGCGCGCTTGCCAGTCGTGAAGAGCGCTGCAAGAATGGGTTTCCCGATATTTTTCTTCACTGGGAACCCAACATTCGATGTCGAACATGCGCACTTTTCCGGTTCCCATGTCGCCGGTGCAGCACTCGACAATTCTATAGGGAAGTTCGAGCAGGCAGACGATTTCCTCTGCTATGGAGAGCAGCGTTTGTTGCCACTTGGATGATTCATCGGGATCATTTTTGCAGATGATGTATTGTTCGAGTTTGGTGAATTGGTGAACCCGGATAAGGCCGCGCACATCGCGTCCATAGCTTCCGGCCTCGCGCCTAAAGCACGGAGAGTATCCGGCGTAGAGTAGCGGCAGTTCTGATGCTTTTAAAATTTCTCCGGCGTGGAGGGAGTTGAGTTGGACTTCCGAGGTTCCCGATAGGTACAGATGGTCTTGGGGAAGAGTGTAAACTTGATCTTCACCTTCGGGGAAGTGGCCAGTCCCCAATAGCGCTGCTTGGCGGGTAAAACTGGGCATGGAAATGAGGTTAAAACCCTTGTCTAAAAGTTTGTCCATGGCCAGGCGGTATATGCTGTGTTCGAGCAAAACCATTTCATTTTTGAGACTGTAACTGCGGGAACCACATATTTCTCCAATCTTTTCAAATTCGGCCCAATGGTTGAGAGTGAGCAATTCTACATGATCGCGCATTTGAAAAGAAAAGCGGGGGATTTCTCCGGCGCGTTTGATTTCCACATTGTCTTCTTCACTTTGGCCCACGGGAGCATTGGGGGCAGGGTAATTGGGAACCAAATAGAGAAGTTGGTCGAGTGCGATTTGGGCCTGGTCAAGTTTTGGCCTGAGTTGGCCAATGAGTTGGCCAATGTGCCGTCCTTCTTCAACGAGTGCCGGGCGTTCGGAAACTGAGGCCCGGGGAATTTTTTTGGAGTGGGTATTGCGCTTGGCCTGAAGTTCCTGGATTTGGGTTTTGAGAGCGGAGAGTTCCCGGTCGCGTTTCAAGAGTTCATCGACATCTTCTATTTTGAAGGGGCCACCCTTGAGTTGTATTGCTTTCTTGAGGCCTTCGGGGTTTTGGCGGATTTGTTTTAAGTCGAGCATGGAGGCCTATCCCAGTTGTCTTTGATGGGATCCAGAGGAATCCTCTTCTTCCTCTGTTTCCTCTAGGCAAGCGTGATAATTGACTTTTTCGACGGTGACACAGGTTTTAATTTCATTGCAAATCCTCTCCAGTATGCGTGGGTGAATGTTGAGGATGGCAGTGGTCACGCGGAGATTTTTTTCCCGATCTAAAACATCTTCGTAAAGTTCCGAAATATCCAGTGTTTCGGAAAAAATGATTTCTTTGACAGTATTTTTGACTGGGCCATAGGAGAGCACTTCGAGTTGAAAGGCCCGGCGGTCTTTTTTCTTTTCCAAGAGGCGGTAGACGGGGTTGATCAGTTTGAGCACCGTCAAAGTGGTCAGGGAAAAAAGAGTCGCTGAAAAAGGATAGCCAATACCCACCGTGTAGCCTATGGCCGCCACCACCCAAATGGTGGCCGCGGTCGTTAATCCGATGACATGATCCCGCCCCTGGATAATGGCACCGGCCCCTAAAAATCCGATGCCACTGACAATTTGGGAGGCCACGCGGTTGGGGTCGGGGGTTCCGCCTACATTTTGCAGGTGAATCAAACTCATGGTGGTGTAGAGACAGGCCCCAATGCAGATGAGGATGTTGGTTTTCAGGCCAGCGGACTTCATTTTTTTTTCGCGATCGTATCCGACGCATCCTCCCAGAAATAGGGCGCTGAGAATTTGCAGGCCGACTCCCAAATAAATGTTGGTTGGCCCCAACAATTCAATATAGATGGTTCCGGTGTGGCCGATTGGTTGCATCCTTGCATTATAGTCCGATTAGAATTAGTTTGGGCAGGGCCAGATTTTAAAGCGTTGTGTCGTAAGGGGCCTAGCGTTGGCGCATGCGCCGGCGTTTGGGAGTGTGGGGAATGTCGGGTGGAGATTTGTGTTGGCCAGATTGATGGGCCATTACTTGGTCGCTTTGCCCCTCTTTGCGTTTTTCTGGGGACGAAGATTGGCCAGAGGTGGGAACTTTTCCGGTCGCCAGGGCCAATTCATTCCACAGGCGTTGGTTGAGGGATTCTCGATCGGCAGAGAGGGTGGGGACATTGGCCAAACACAAGGAAAATGCCCACAAGAAAACATTTCTCATTGAAATTTATGGTATCAAATGTGAACCAAACGATCCACAACATTCCCGAAGATTTGAAATTGGAAAATTACCATTACCACCTCCCCGAAGAGCGTATTGCCCAGCGGCCAGCAGTACCCCGGGATGCCGCTAGACTTTTAGTCTACGATCAGAGTAGAGGCCGCATTGAGCACGCTCACTTTCACCAACTGGCCAAATTTTTACCGGAACGCTCTCTAGTGGTGGCCAACCAGAGTAAGGTTTTCCCGTGCCGCCTGGTGGGACGCAAACCCAGTGGGGGCAAGGCCGAGGTTTTTTTTCTGAAAACTGATCATGGCGAAAGGGGATTCCCCGCCTTGGTGCGCACTTCGGGGGGGAAAAAAGTGGGTGATGTCCTGGTTTTGGAGGGCGGCGTACGGGCGCGGATTGAGAAAATTTGCCCAGGTGGATATTTTGAACTCTCCCTCGATTGTGCCTTGGAACGCGCCTTGGAAAGGGGCCACATGCCCATCCCTCCCTACATTCGCAAGGGGGAGAGCGACCAGCGGGATGTGCAAGACTACCAAACATTTTTCGCCACCCAGACGGGAAGCGTGGCCGCGCCGACGGCGGGCCTGCATTTTACTCCCCGTGTATTGGATTCGCTAAAACAAAAATCTATTGGATGTGCCTCCATTACCCTACATGTGGGAGTGGGAACTTTTGCTCCGGTCAAGTCGGAATCGATCAGTGAACACCAAATGCACCCCGAGGAGTTTTGTGTGGAAGAAGAAGATTGGGCAAAAATACAACGGGCCTCGTTTAAAACTTTGGTGGGCACCACTTCCCTGCGCGCCTTGGAGAGTTTTGCTAGCTTAAAGCAACCCCGTGTAGGGACATTTTACCAAACCGACTTGTTCCTTCATCCCGGCAAAACCATTAGTGCTTGCGATGCCTTGATTACCAACTTTCACCTTCCCCGTTCGACCCTGCTCATGTTGGTGTGTGCACTGTTGGGGAGGCACGAGACTCTGGAGATTTACCAGGAGGCGGTGCGGGAGGGATACCGCTTTTTGAGCTACGGGGATGCCATGTTGATTTTGCGGGAGAGTGTTTAAATGGCCGAGTTTGGGCCATTTTTTCATTTGGAGGGGTGTGATGGCCAGGCCCGCGCTGGCCGTTTGGTGACCGCCCACGGAACTATTGAAACGCCGGTTTTTATGCCGGTGGGGACGCGGGCGACGGTGAAATGCATGAGTTCCCGCGATTTAGAGGATTTGGATGCCCAGATCATTTTGGGCAATGCCTATCATTTGTACCTGCAACCGGGGGATGCCCTGATCGAGCGGGTAGCGGGAGGACTGCACCAGTTTATGGCCTGGAATGGGCCAATTCTCACCGACAGCGGGGGGTTTCAAATTTTTAGTTTGCGTGAATTGAACCGGCGGACGGAAGAGGGCGTGCTCTTTAGGGATCATTTGAGCGGTGATCGCCATTTGATCACGCCGGAAAAATCTATGTACATTCAAAGGGCCTTGGGCAGCGATATTGTTATGAGTTTTGACGAATGTCCGCCCTTGCCTTCGCCGCCAGAACATTTGCGCGAGAGCATGTTGCTCACGGTGAGATGGGCCGAGCGCTGCATGGGAGTTCCCCTCAAACAGCACCAGCATCTCTTTGCCATCATTCAAGGGGGATTGGATTGGGATTTGCGCACTGAATGTCTGGAGTCTCTGCAATCTCTAAGCGGGGCGGAAAGCACTTTTTCCGGGTTTGCCCTGGGGGGACTGAGCGTCGGAGAGAAAAAGGAAGAGATGGGGGAGCTTTGTCAAAAATTTGTTCCCACCATGCCTCGGAATTTGCCCCGCTACCTGATGGGCGTGGGGACGCCACTGGACATTTTGAAGGCGGTCAAACATGGCCTGGATATGTTCGACTGTGTATTGCCCACACGGAACGCGCGCAATGGCCAATTTTTTACTCGCAGGGGCACTCTCAGCATTAAAAAGCAGCGCTTTAGGGAAGATCGCCTCCCTCCTGATCCTGATTGCAGTTGTCGGGTTTGCCAAACTTACTCCCGCGCCTATGTGGCCCACCTCTACCGAGCGGGGGAATATTTGGCGGGCCAACTCATCACCTACCACAATTTGCACTTTTATTTGCATTTGCTCAAAGAGGCCCGGCAGGCCATTGTGGCGGGAAAGTTTGACGATTTTTATTCAAACACTTATAAGACTTACACTTCGCAAGAATGGGCCTAGAAAAAGGGGGGAATATTGCAATGAAAGGTTTGATACCGGAAGTTTTGGCCCAGGCCACACAGCAGGCCAATGAATCCGCTCCAGCACTCAACGCGCCCAATCCTATGATGTCTCTAGCGCCTTTTGCCATTATTTTTATCATTTTTTATTTCTTGATGATCAGGCCCCAGAAGAGGAAATTGGAGGAGGAGCAGGCCATGTTGGGCAAGCTGGCCAAGGGGGACGAGGTTTATACCAAAAGTGGCTTGCTGGGAACTGTGGTGGGCATGACCGAAAAAGTGATTACACTAGAGGTTATGGAAGGCATAAAACTCAAAGTTCTGCGCCATCAAATTGGCGGAATGAGTCAAAAACTCTTTGAAAAGAAGGGTGAGAGTTAGGGAGCGCCATGTTTGGCCTGGGTTTTGGTGAAGTTCTCATTGTTTTGGCCTTGGCGCTGATTTTTATTGGGCCAAAAAAATTGCCCGAACTGGCCCGCAATTTGGGCCGCGGGTTGCGTGAATTTCAAAGGGCCAAAGACGACTTGTTTCAGCAAGTCGGCCAAATAGATGCTGAAGACGCATCTCCCCGTCAGAATCAATTGGGTGTAGACTCCGAAAAAAATGCGGATTGAGTTCTGGCCCCGCTCGGAGTGAGCGCCATTTTAGGTTTGCTCGATTTGTTCAAAATACCTTATAATTCCCTTCTAAGTTGTTAAAAAGGAGTCCCGTCTATGAAGGGAAATTGGTGGATGCGTTTTGCGCTTTTGGCGTTTGTGGGATCGATCTCGCTGGTGATGGTGATCCCCACGGTCTTTGATCTCGAAGGGGATTCTTCCTATCCCGTCAAGAGCAAGATCAATTTAGGCCTCGATCTGCAGGGGGGGCTTTATATGATTCTCGGCATTGATTTCGATCGGGTCTACGCCGACGAAATTCGCAATTACGCCAGGAGGGTTCAGGCCTTGCTCAAGGATCGCGGCATGGAGTTGGAAGTTTTGCCCGCAGTGGCCGAAGAACACGCCACCACTGAAACCGGCGACCCGAGAGTCTCCCTCAGATTGCTCCGCCCGCAGGAGAGCGAGCAGATCAAGGCCGAAGTGCGTTCCTCTTTTCCCGGGCATTTGCGCTTGACCGGCGAGTCTGCGGGCATTTTGACTTACGCCCTGGCCAATGTGGTGAAGACGCGCATTGAAGAACAGGCGGTGGGCAAGTCTATCGAAGTCATCCGCAACCGCATTGACGAGTTTGGGGTGACCGAACCGGAGATTTTTTCCCAGGGCAAAGACCGCATTGTGGTTCAACTTCCCGGGGTCAGGGATATAGCTAGGGCCAAAGAATTGATCGGCCGAACCGCCAAACTGCAATTTCAAATGGCCAACGATACCGTCTCCCAAGTGACTGTACAGGGTTGGCTCCGCAAGGCCGAAGAGGCGGACATTCGTTTTGAAAAGGGGATGCGTTTTTCCGATTATTTGAAGCGCCTCAACCAATTTTTGGCCAAAGACCTGCCCGAGGGGCACACTCTGGCCTTCCAGCGCAACTTTGCCGGCGGAGGCGGGGGACAGGATGACATGATTCCCTTTGTTCTGGAGAACAATTCGGAATTGGATGGGGAGGCCCTGCAAGATGCCCGCGTGCAGGTTGATCAGCAGCAAAACAGGCCCTATGTGAGTTTGGAGTTTAAATCGGCGGGGGCCAGAATTTTTGAACGCTTGACGGGGGAAAATGTCGGACGGCGCATGGCCATTGTCCTGGATGGCAATGTCTACTCGGCCCCCAATATCAACGAGAGAATTGGAGGGGGGCGCGCCCAAATTACTTTGGGGGGAGGGGCCTTCAATCGTGTGATGAGGGAGGCCAGTGATTTAGCGCTGGTCTTGCGCGCCGGGGCCTTGCCGGTTCCCTTGGAGTTTGAAGAACAAAGAGTGGTCGGCCCCAGTTTAGGGCGCGACTCCATTGAAAAGGCCCGTTATGCTTCTTTGATCGGAGCACTGGCGGTGTTTCTCTTTATTTTGTTTTATTATCGCCTCTCCGGCGGAATTGCGACCACCACCCTGCTGCTCAATATTCTCATCGTTTTGGCCTGCTTGGTTTCCTTTGAAGCGACTTTAACCTTGCCCGGTATCGCCGGCATTGCTCTCACCATTGGCATGGCGGTGGATGCCAACATTATTATTTACGAGAGGATTCGGGAGGAAGTGCGCAAGGGGTTGAGTTGTTACAAGGCGGTGGAGTCCGGTTTTTCCCACGCTTTTTGGACGATTCTCGACGCCAATATTACCACTGCACTGGCGGGGCTTTGCCTGTTAAATTTTGGCACTGGGCCTATTCGCGGCTTTGCGGTGACACTCTTGGTGGGGATTGTCGCCACTGTTTACAGTTCCTATTTTGTGGGCAAGTTATTGTTTGAGTTTTATATGCATTCCACAGAAGGGCAGAAACTTAGTATTTAGCGAGGAAAAAATCCATGTTTCAGATTATCAAACCCGGCACCCGATTTGATTTTGTTAGTCAATTCCCCTGGACAACCGTCGTCTCGGCCATTTTGGTGGTGGCGGCCTTAACTGGCCTGTTCACCCGGATGCGCTATGGGGTCGATTTTAGCGGGGGCGCTGAAGTGCAGGTCAAATTTGGCCAAGGGATTCGCATCGACCAGTTGAGAGAAGTTCTAGGTGAAAAAGGGTTTCAGGTTACGGTTCAAAGAATCGGAGAAGAGGGGGAAAATGAATATTTGCTCAAAGTGCCCAGTGACGAGGCCAATTTGGGCCAAGTGGCCCAATCGTTGAGAGAGGCCTTGACTGAAAACTTTTCAGAGCAGGGTGTAGACCTTCGCAAGGTGGACATTGTTGGGCCACGGGCCGGTTCCGAACTCAGAATGTCGGGCCTGCAGGCCATGTTGTGGGCCTTATTGGCAATTATGATCTACATTGGATTGCGCTTTGATTTCAAATACTCTCCCGGTGCCATCGCCGCCCTTTTTCACGATGTGACCATCATTTTGGGCCTGTTTGCACTTTTTGAATTGGAGTTTACCCTGCAAATTGTGGCGGCACTGTTGGCGGTGATCGGCTATTCGGTCAACGATACGGTGATCGTCTACGACCGCGTTCGGGAGCACGATCAAAAATACCCCGAGAAAACACTGAGAGATCACATTAATACCGCCGTTAATGAAACTTTGTCGCGCACTGTGCTCACTTCGGGCACTACTCTCTTTATTTCGGGAACCATGTTTTTCTTTGGTGGGCCTTCCATAAAGGACTTTTTCCTGGCCATTTCTCTGGGGGTTTTGGTGGGCACTTATTCCTCTATCTTTGTGGCCGCCCCGGTGACCTTGCTTTTTGACAAGTTTAAAAAGGCCTAAGTCGAGAGGATGTTTCAAGTGGCGGCCATTTCGTTAGTGTTGGGAATCAACTTTTCTGTTTGTGCCCAGACTGGGCCAGAGGCCTCGCAAAATGCGCGAGAGGTTCAAAAAAAATCCGCTCCCCAAAAGATAGATGGCCTGTTTGAGTTGAAATCCAAAGAGGCCAATGAAAATTTGGCCTTTTTAAGGCAGCAGTCGGAAGAGGATGTGATCAAAATTTTGCAAGATTCCTATAAAAAAACCACCTTGGCCTCACTGCTTGAAAAGCACCCTCGATTGGCATTGTTCCTGGCCAGGGCCTTGCGGGATGAAGAAGCGCTTCCCGCTCTATTTAAAATGGCCACCGATCGCAGGCGGTTGGTTATTTTTGCCGCCGTAAACATCGCCATCATTATTTTTAGCTTCTTATGGCGCAGAAGGATTAAACGCAACTCCGATCTCAAATTCTGGGGGAGGTGGAAAAAGCAACTGAGGAGAATTTTACTGGTCAAGGTCGCACAGTTGGGTTTTTTTATCTATTATTGGAATAGTGAGCTGGCACCTTCTTGGAGAATCTTCCGAACTACATTTTTCTGAGGCACTGTCGTTATTCTAGGGCCGGAGCACAACCAAAGCGCCTGTCTGACGGGCGCAGCGAGTTGGACAGGCCCTGGGTATTGCCCTCTTTTCCAATGTCGCTGGGATAGCGGACGGTGTAGATTTGTTGGGTGGATTTTCTGATATAGGGGTCGTCGATGTCTGCTGGCCAATAAAAACGGATGGTTTTAGAGGTAATGGTAATGTCGTCGGGAACCAGGTGCCGGTTGTCTTCGTAATAAAACCAAATTTTTTTGAGCAATCCTTCGCGCATGATGATCACATTCCGGGTGAAACTCCCAGGTGACAGTGAGACAGGTTCGCTTTCGGCAAAGTAGATCCCCTCGGTGTCGATGCCCACAACTTCTTTTAAAATTTGAAAGATCGGATCATTGCCGTTGTAATGGCCTTGATCGGGGCAGTAGGCATTTCCCGTTTCGGTATCGATCCAAGGGGTCATGTAAAAACCGACATTGGGATTTTCAACTTGTTCGAGGCCTTCAATACTGGGCATGTTCGGCCAGTTGAGCAAACTAAAAATCTTGATACTGCGGACAATGCCGGCCTGATTTTTCAGGCGGGTTTCAATTTGTTGGTTAATGTCGGGGTTGTCGTCTCCGTCCAGGTCGGCGAAGCGAAGGTCGGATTGATCCCAAAGGGCAAAATGTTGGGGGATGAGTTCAAACCTCGGATAGAGGGGAGAATCTTCCTCGCCATGGGCCTCAACATCGTGGCAAATGGTGGTTTTCACATCGGCGGGAAGCGCCTGGGGTTTGGCATTGCTGGGAAAATAAAAGTGGATGCGGGATTTATTTTCATAGCTCAAAACGCCCTCGCTTTCCGTTGCCGTGCGAGTGATGCAACTGTATTGACTGACCGGCATAATTTTGATCAGGCCTTGCACCGAGGCCTCTTGGGCCTCCTTGCGGTAAATTTGAAAACTGGAACTTTTGGCATTGGAACCGGATTGGGATTCCACAATGGTGGCGACATAGGTTGTTTCGTAACTCAAACTTTCAATATTGACGGTAAAACTGTTGCTGTTGGGGGGGATATTGATCGACAATTCTTGAACAGAACTGCCGTCATCGATCTGGAGAAAACACCCCGGGGCGGTAAGGTCTGAGCCAGTAATTTCGGCATTACACCACCTTTCCAGGCTGCCCAAATCGTCGTTGAGCAGGACTTCTGGCCCGAGAGTCACTGACCCGTAAAGTGTTGAATTGGTGTTGGTTTTAGAGTTGCAAAAAGAGGCACAGTTGTTGGCCACATCGGGTTTGCCCGCTTTGCAGGCACAAATATCACTTTTGACAAAAACCGCTCCCGATGGCCGTAAAACCCCCGAACCCTGCACGCAAACACCACCTTCAGCGGTTTCTATGTGGCCGAGAATTTCCTGGTGTTGTTCGGGAGTGATATTGCCTGCCTCCAACTCGTTGTTCAATTCATCAAGGGCCTGCTGCCTTTCCTCCTGGTTGGCCAAGTGGGTGCCAATCGGGCAATTGGGACGGCAAGTAAAACTGGAGAGGTCATAAATTTGAGTGCAACTATCAGTGAAATCGTCCTGACTGGAACCGAATTTTTCGACGAGAGGGCGATCCTCTCTTCCTCTATCCGATACGCAAGAATTTATCCCCAAAATTAATGTAGTAATAAGGAATGTTTTTGCTCGCATATATGTTTTATCGTCATATTTGGGTTTTTGTTGAGAATTTTTGCTAAAATAGAAACTGGGATGGGATTTTAAGTCCACTGAATAAAGGGGAAGTGGCCTATGACGAAGGCCGATTTAATTGCTGCCTTGGGAAACCAGGCGAATCTCACTCAGAGACAGGCCGAAACGGTGATAAATCTCTGTTTTGACTGTATGGTGAGGTCGCTCTACCAAGATGAACGCATCGAAATTCGCGGTTTTGGCTCGTTTGTCAACCGCAACTACAAGGCCTACAAGGGACGCAATCCGAAAACCGGAAAGATCGTCAAAGTCTCTTCTAAAAAGGTGCCTTTCTTCAAAGTTGGCAAAGAACTCAAAGAAATGGTGGACTCCAACAAGGACAAATATGTCATCCGTGACAGTTAAGACTCGCGTTGACTTTTGGCCCCAATCCATCTACCCTTCACATTTGTCACCCGATAACTGATCTTGAGGAGACGTGCCTGAGAGGTCCAAAGGAACAGTTTGCAAAACTGTACCGCCGGCGGTTCAAATCCGCCCGTCTCCTCCATTTGGCGCAAAATTGTCTCGTAAGTTATTGAAATTAAAAGACTTTTAGGTTTTTAGTTCGCGTTATTTTTGAGGTTATGGGCTAAATATGGGCTATATTGAACAATTATGGATCGCGTCAAATCACTCTAACCCCTCGTTATGACACAATTTGAAGGGCAACCCGTTTTGATTTTTCTAGGGGTTCTTCGGCCTCAAATTGCACGGTTTGGACGATCTGCCTCATAAAACTGGGGTGGAGGGCAGCGTATTTTTTGGCCGTCATTTCCACCGAGGTATGCCCCAGCAGTTTTGAAAGCGCGAAAATATCCCCTCCCGCCATGACAAAGTTAGAGGCGTAGGTGGTTCTCAGGTCGTGAAATCGAATCCTGGGAACTTTGGCCTTTTCTATGGCCCTTCTAAAGTGGCGATCTGAGAAATGGCGGATGTTGGGCAGCTTGCCCGTCTTGTCTGCAAAAACCAAGGTCTCGTGGTGCTTGTTTTGGGCCAATTTAGACAAAACCCTAAAGGCCGCATCGTTGAGGGGCAAGTGCCTAATGAATCCCGTTTTGGTCGTGTTTTTAAGTTCGTAGCGGTCTCTAATCCTCGAAATTTCAATCCTCCTCTCGTTGAAGTTCACTCTATCCCAGCAAAGGCCTAAGAGTTCCCCCCGTCTCATACCCGTATTAAGCGCCAAAGCGTAAATGGGATAAAAGGGGTTGTCCCTGTTGGCATCCAGAAATTGCTTGATTTGTTCCGGTATCCAGTAGGTTAGACTTCGTGGCGGTTCTTTGACTTTCTTCATGCCGGCAAGAGGATTGCGAACCAAGTAGTTGAGTCTGACAGCATCGTTAAGTATTTGGCCCAACACTCTCAGGTTCATGTTGGTTCTCGAGGCCTTGAGTCCGCGCTTTCTGCTTCGTTGGATCACCTTTTGGGCCAATCCCAAATGGATGTTTTCCAACTTGGTTTTGCCTACAACGGGAAGGAGGTAGTTTTTTATTGCCGCTTGGTAAGTTTCTACTGTTCTTCGGGATACTCCTTGCCCATCTTTCATTTCGATCCATTCCTGGATGAAGGATTTAAAGTCTACGGATTGAATGTGGGCAATGCCTAAGGCCTCCCTTTTCCGCTGTTCACAAGCAAAAGAGGATTTCCACTTGAGAGCATCCGACTTTCTCTTGAAAGTTTTGCTTATGGCCTTGCCATTAACATAAACTTTCTCTCGATAGCTTTTTATTTTGCCATCTTTACTTCTGATCTTCTCCATGTTGTTACTCCTGGTTGACGGAGCAAAACATGGCCCTGCGTTCTTATTTAGAATGTTAAAAAGCATGTTCCTCTTGCGAGAAACGGCCGCCTTTGCCTTACTATCCAAGGAAAAGAGGCAGTCCCAATGTCGCTCTGGCCATGTTTGCTGTCAAACGAATATTGCTAAAAAATGCGAGAAATTTGCGAAAAAGAAGATGGGCCTATTGGCCCGCCTCCACGGTGTGCTGCTGCAGCCATTCCTTGAGGTCTTGCTCCCTAAACCTCACCAAATGCCCTACTTTGATATAGGGAATTGCTCTCCTAAAAATGGCACTGCGAAGCCAACTGATTTTAACATTGAGGAATTTGGCGGCATCCTCGACGGCCATGAGATTTTGCTTGTCCATAGTTGAAAACTCCTATCAAGGCCAAAATTTGGCCCTGTTGATTTCGAGAGCACTTTCCCCCTCACTTCCCCGCCCAGGGGTGTGTAAGGGCCTTTTGGGGGCGCTCTCAGTGGTTAAAATAATGGTGTTTGTGTGGCCTTACTTGCTGATAGATTTTTTTTGAGAATCTAGCTATAAAACTATTTCAGTTTTCCTTCACGCCGCAGTCTTTTGGTCACATTGTCGTTCAAGTCGAGCAGCATATCCCTAAGACTTGTGGCAAGTTGGTACTTGGCCTCTTCATTCACAATGGGAATTTCGGAAAGGTCTTTAAAAATAATGTCTGCCTCGCTTAAATTGGTGAATGATTGAAAAGGTTGATCTAAAGAGAAAAAGGCCTCAAGTTTTTCATCAATACCGTCAATTTCTAAGGCCAAACAGTAGTAAAGTAGCTTGAACCAAAATTCAAATCCTCCTTTACCTCTTTGCGCTAAGGCCGCTGAAAGATAACTAAATTCATAGCCTACTGTTTTTGCCGCTTTTTTCCGGTTTGGCTCACTTCTGAGCCTCTTTTGGCAATATTGCCTCAATTTCTCCTTAAATTTGGCCAACTCTCCGTCGAGATCGGCCTTGTTTAGCTTTTTACTCATCTTCTTGATGATAGCCATTTTTATAATATTTGTCTGCATTTTTTTTAAATTAGGGGTTTTCAAACATAATAATTATGTTTAAAAATATTAAACAACACTTAAAATATGTTAATTGGATACTAATATGGTGCGAAAAAAGAAGAAATTAAAGAAAACGCCAAGCACTTCCAAAGGGAAGGCCCAAGGGCCTTTTACTCTTGATGATAAAACTCTTCAAAACATTGCGGCCCGATCGATGATGAGTTTGCTTCCAGGGCTTCAATTAGGATTAAAATTACCCAAGGATTTTGATCTAAGATATGACCTCATCTATTCTGCCGCCAATCAGACCGAGATTAAATTTCGAGGAAATAGTGGTGAATTTAAATCACCTGTTGAAATGCGAGTGCGGGTTGAACACGATCCCGATGTAAAACGAAATGAACTTGCCTATAATTTTAAAACTTGCAAATTTATCATCTACACAAATTTAACTGATGCCGAACTTGATAAAGTAGTCACTGATCCTTACGCCGAAAAAGGCCTACCAAAGGGAGATATTATCGTTAAAAGTTTTGGCGATATTATCCCCTCAGCTTTATTAAAATATTTCACAACTCAGGCCGAAATTATGTCCTCTGGGCAAGAGGAAAATTACAAAAATAAATTTTTACCTGGCCAATTTAAAACAAAAACAAATTTAAAGAAGGCCAAAAAGAAAAAACAACACTAGAAGGGGTAGCTATGAACTCAACCGAAAAGGCAAATTCTTATGTACTGGACAGTATTCACGAATCTGCACGACTGGAGGCGCAAAATCAAAACCACAATTACGATCCCTCAAAGGAAATTACCAAAGATTGCCTTCAACTCAAAGGCGGCGAAAAAATTTTGGATGCCGGTTGTGGTAGTGCCGTCCTAAGCAAATTGATCTTAGAATACTACCCCGATACGAATTTAGAAATAGATGCTGTTGACAATGCTCAACACCAAATAGACAACCTTGAGCGTGAACTCCCGCAAATTCTTGCCCAATTCCCTTCGTGTAAAATAGAACTCCATAAATTTAACCTTCAAAAAATTGAAAAACCTAACGATTATTATGACCTTATTTTGTGCCGCTATGTCTACCAGCACATTCCGCAAATTGTAGGCCCTGTTAGCAAAGAACTTTATAGGCTTTTGCGTCCAGGTGGCCGTTTTATCTTGGTTGATGCTGATGGTGTTTTCTATGGACTCGATGCCGAGGATCAATTTCTTAACCAGTGTTTGGCCAAAATTAGAGAAAATTTGCACAACTTCGAGGGTTATATTTGCAAAAAAATACCTAGGGCCTTGATTAACGCCGGCTTTAAAATAGAGGATATAAAGCATATTTTGGCCAATTTTTACAATGAAGAAGACCGCAACCATGAACACCAGCAATGGCGCAAACGGATCGATCAGTTAAGGCCAGTCTTTGAAAAAATTTTGGGTAAATCCGACTTTAAAAAATTCCAAAAAATCTACTTAAAAGAAGTTTTATCTCCCTTAAATTTTCTCTATTGCAATAAATTTACTTTCTTTTCAAGTAAGATAGCAAAAACCTAGAGAAGAATCTTAGGCAAAATTCTGATCCCTTCTTGCTCGCAGAGTTCGACCGTTTCGGGATCGCTGTAGTGGCCTGTGACCAAAACTGAGCGGCCTTGCAGCTTATGTTCCTTGATAAGTTTGATCCCATCAGTGTTCTTATCCCTAAGATCGTAGTCCATTAGGAAAAACACCCCGTCGTCATATTTCTCGGGAAAAGAAAAGGTACATTTTATGTTGGCCATTTTGTTTTTCCACAAGTCACTTTTTAAAACGCGGTCGTGAACCGAAGCATCATCGTCAACCATAATATAATTTTTATGCTTGAGAAAATTTTGATCCAGCTTATAAACTTTGGGAGTCTGGCGGTAGGGAAGTTTTAAAATTGCCGTGGTTCCCTGATCTTGAGTGGATTCAAAGTTAAGAGTTCCTTTCAGTTCCTCGATGCATTTTTTGGCGTGGTAGACTCCCAACCCTTCCCCAAATTCCTTGCTGGAAAATTTTTCAATGCCCATCTTAGTAAGATTGTCTGGAGCAATCCCTGTGCCGGTATCGTTAATTTTAAAGACGATCTCTTTTCGAGTTCTCTCCAGCGATAAAGTGACTTTTCCCTCTCCTTCGATGGATTCCACTGCATTATCGATCAAGTTGTGCATACTGCGCGCCAGATCGTAGCTATCTTTTCCCAGGCATAAATCCAGGCAATCGTAAGGAATATCCAACTTCCATTTGACTTCACTCCGTGCTTTATTTTTCACCAGAGACTCGTTGTAAACATCCTTTATCAAGGCCGTAAAATGCAGAGGGATTTTCTTTTGGTGTCTGTGAATACTCTTGCTGTTGAATTTAAGATCGTCCAAAATGCTTTTTACCCGCTCATAAAAAGAAAGCAGCGATTGCCTGTCCTCATCGGGCAGCACTTTGCAATTCTCGGCAACACCCACCACCGTGGACATCGCCGAAGAAATATCGTGCCGAAGTCTACGCCCCATTTCAAATATGGCCTTGAGCCGCTTTTCCTCTTCTTTTCTCATGGAAACAAAGAAAATACCCGAGAGGGTGCTTAGAATCCCCACAAAAATAAAAAATGAAGTCGCCAAAAAAACAGACTTGACTTCAAAGATTAAGAGTAAATTCCTCTCTCTGAAAAAATAGAAAATATGGGTGTGCAAAAATCCCACCCTTTTGGAGGCCATTTCTTTTTCGGGAAGTTCCCCAGGCACTTGAAAACGGAAGTTGTCTCCCAATGCGATATGGGTTTGCCCACTTCTAATGCCATAAAGTTTAATTCCAGTGACAAACCTTGAGGAAAAAATAAAGCGTTGGTTTTCGGCCAGGGGAGTGATGAGGTTGCCCTGTTGTATATCCACCGCTTTGGTTTCTAAAAAGTTAGTCACAATTTCCTCACCCGTCGCTTCAAGGTGGCGATCAAAAATCATATAGGTGAACCCAACGGAAGCGATGAGAAACAGAGAAAAAATAAGTTTTGCTTTATGCTTGACTATAAACACGCTCGCTCCAATTTTCCACCGACAAAGGCCGGCTGGTTTTCAAAGAGGCAACGGTGAACCAAAACCACATCGTCGAGAGAGTGGGGAACCTCACTATCGATCGCCAGTTTGGGAAGTTCTATGGGGTGAAACGAAACCTCTTTAGGGTAAAGCCGTGCTTCGACCCTTTGGGTTCCATGCCCTTGGCCAAAGTAGGAAAGTCTTTTTTCGTAAAAGGTTGTTGGGCGAAGTTTTTTAACCAAGTTTCGATAAACTCCCAAACTGTGGCGGAAGAGTTCACCCAGCGCCCGTTGTTTAACTAAAGTTGTTTCTCTGATTTCGCCACACGCCCCACCAGTGATCACCCCGCCATTTTTGAGGAAGGCAAAAAAGATGGGAAGCACCAAATTTTCTTCACTCTCAAAGTGTGGCCGTACCTCCACCAGCTTTTTAATGGGGGTAAGTTCGTCGATTTTGCCCAATAAATCCCTGGCCGAAGGTGTGAGTGCAGGACTTTTAATCATGCTGTGGGTGTAATGGGAATCGTCCCACCAAGTGCTCCACACAAAGCGCTCCACCGCCTCGTGGTAGGCGTTTTTTCTGGCCATAGCGTGAGAATTGTCACAAAGGGAAAATACCTTGGGATAGGCCGCAAATCCGTCAGTTCGCTCGGTCTGGCACGAAGAAAGGCCATTTTTGTACCCCTCCTTAAAGGCCTTGCGTTCCGCCATCTCCATCAGGCATTTGATTGTGGCCAAATGAAAAGAGGTGTCCATGCCCATGGATGCCGATTCGGTGATAATATCCGACTTCCTCTCATCATAGGCCGACACCAAAAAAAAGTTTCCCAGTTCGGCCATTTCTATGTGCTTAGGCAAGGCATCTTTGTCCCTAAGCTGATTGGTGATCTGCTCCAGCCGCTTTTGAATGAGTTGCTTTTTCAAGTTCACTTTCATTTGAACAACTGCCAGGGTGAAGGGTAAGTGATTTCCACGGGGATTCTGCTTAAAAGGCCATCATTTTTTGCAATATAGAATCTCTTAAAATGAGAATAGGGCCTGGCCAACGCCTGATCATAGAGATATTGGTTGATCTCTTGATAGAGTTTTCCATCTTTGGGGTTCCTAATGGCCATCTCAATCATGCTTTGAAACTTGGAATCTTTGGCCACAAATTGCAAGGACTTGTGAAGGCCCGGAGTGAAAAGCATTTGCAAATCCCCGGCAATATCCAAAGGCCAAAAACCACTGCCAAAAGTAATAAAATCCAATTTCCCCTCAATAAAAGCGTCGTAAAATTCGCTATAGCTACTCAGCACTAACGGCCGTGGTATCTCAACCCCAAGGGTTCGGTAAATCTCTTGGGCCACTCCCTCGCGGTTGTTTCTGTGTCCAACGCTTTCGATGATACCCCAACGAGGGGGAGATTTTTTCAAATCGTTGAAACATTGATCCAAGTCTTTTTTTACCGAAAACGGCGAATTTTGGTCAAGCCGTTCTGGGGTTAAATGGCCAAATATGCCTTCAGCAAAAAGACTCCCGACGGGAAGTATGCCGTTCATTTTAGCGTAAGATTCACTGGCCAAATGCCCGAAGGCCCGCCGGCACTCAGGCCTTTGAAAGGCCTTGGTGTTGGGATTCATCAACATACCGACAAATCTGGTTGCGGTTTTGTTCCTCATTTCAAAATCTTTTTCGAGCGTTTTCTGTTCTTGCAGCGAAACAGTCGCATCATCTGAATGAATGACCGTTTTATCATCAATGGTTTTGATCCGTTCTAAAATGTTTTCTGTTCCCCAATAGTTAAAAATAATTTTATTTGGCCCCTCAAACTTTAGTTTTTCGTTCTTAATAAAAATCCACTCCTTATCGCCTTTGTGAGGCCTTGTTGCGTAAATGAGGCAGGTTAAAGCGTTGAAATAAGAGGAAAATGCCGGCATCCTATATTTTGGAAAAAAGCAAGGAGGCCGGCGATGTCAAAGGTAGCATATAAAATCCAAAATTGGAGTCAATATAATCGTGCCCTCATCAATCGAGGCAATATCACCCTATGGTTTAATGAGGATGCCATCCAATCCTGGTTTGCTGACACGGAAAGTCGGAAAGGGAGGCCATATTTTTTTAGCGAAACTTGCATCCTCTTATGCCTCACCCTCCGCGCTCGATTCAACCTTCCCCTGCGCACCACTCAAGGTTTGATTGAAGGACTCTTTGAACAGTTGGGTTTGGCGCTACCTGTGCCCAGCTATACCCAGCTTTGCCGTCGCTCCAGCAGTATCAAAATTCCCTCCAAGGCCAAGAATATCCGCAGGCCTATTAATGTTGTGGTGGATTCCACTGGCCTTAAAGTGTACGGGGAAGGGGAATGGAAAATGAGGATTCATGGGAAATCGAAAAGGCGGACTTGGCGCAAGCTGCATTTGGCAGTGAATCCCCAATCGTTTGAGATAGTGTCGATGGAATTAACAGAGTCAAATAGAACGGATGGAAAAACGCTTCCGAGTTTGATTAAAGATATTCCCCAAATTAAAGAAGCGTTTGCGGATGCGGCGTATATGTATAGGGAATGTTTTGAGTCGATAGATGCCAAAGGAGGGAAGGCGATTATTGATTTGCGAGGGGGAACTTCGCTGGCGCGAGCGCCTACGCCAGGTTTGGCACAGAGGAATAGGATAGTGAGAGAACTTTGGGAGAGTTCGAGTAAGAGGAGTTGGAAGAAGAGAGTGGGTTATCACAGGCGGAGTTTAGTGGAAACCCAGATGTTCCGCTTTAAAAAGCTGCTAGGGCCTTCGCTGTTGTCGAGGAAGATGGCCACCCAGGTGGCGGAAGCAGAGATAAAGACGATGGTGCTGAATTGTATGACTCGTCTCGGAATGCCTCGGACTATGGCCATTCCCACTGGATAGCAAAATTTTTCCTTTCCTGTGGGGCCTCCGCAACTCTAATCCCGATTTATGCAACAAGGCCCCTTTGTGAGCAATGGAGTATTGGCCATTAGTCGGGATTTTATCGCAAATGATCTTATTAGTTTTGAGATCAACGCATCTTTTAGGGATAATGGAAAAAATTTCCAGGCAAAAGCGATAAAAGGGTTCAGACATGGCCTGATTAAATTCAATTTCTATTTTGTTTCCATCAACCTTAATCCCCTCGGGATAACTTTGTAATGGATTTTCGCTTTTTATCCATTCTTGCAGCCCCTTGATGTACTTAATGACAGGGAATCCAGGCCTTGTGTAGGCCATTCTCGCCACCGCAAAAGCGACATCTTCCGTTGTCACGGGGGAATTATCACTATATAAAAGGCCATCTTTGACGATCCATGTAGCGTCATTGGCCGCCTCATCATATTGAAAACTGGCCAAGATATGACTGCTTAATTTGTCATTGTCTGAAACTTCCAGTGGTGTCAGGTAGATCATTCTAGCAGTGGATATGTTGTTAGTGTGATCGGCATCCAGTGGGTCAAATGAATGAGGTTCTTCAACATTGGTCAACACATACCGATAACCCCCACCCCAGGAAATAGGCCCTTTGCCTTTCCAAGTGAGAAAGGCAACAATTCCCAACATTCCAAAAAAAATCGAGATCAAGGTTTTTTTCATTTTGTCCTACTTATCCTGCTCTAGTCGTCCATCTTGCGTGGCCGCAGTAATATCCAAAAGGTTCACTATCTCAAACTGGGCCTTATTCCCCAACAATGCCCTAAATTGTTCAAAGGGATTATGAGGGTTGATGGGTTCCTGAATAGTGGCACCATACAAAGCGGGATTGTCCGCACGGAAGTGATCCCAGTATTGTCCTAATAAATTGTAGTCCACGACATAGTATTTGGAATCTTCGATCTGGGTGACAACATCCTCACCGATCAAGTTGTCTATATCTAAAGGGGCATTGGCCATTGACCCCAAGTTGAACTCGTCCGCGTCGGATTTTGTCGGGGTAATCTTCACGATCCCAAAATCCTGCGCCAAAGAACTGGCCATACTGGCCAACATGGCCATAACTGAAAAAATTGATCTTTTCATTATCTTCACTTTATACCTCCTACGGTTGGAATACATTTTGGAATTTATACAATAGGCCCTGCCTATCGACAAAAGAAAGTTTGCCAATTTGTAGCTTCTTCATTTTTGATCGCAAAGTTGATCGCTTGTCTCCCAGTCCGAGCCTCTTTGCCGCTACGGAGAGGTTGTTGTCGCTCTCTTCCAGTGCTTTGAGGATAAACGCCTTTTGCTTGGCCCTATATCTTTCTTCCAAGTCCAAGAGATTGAGGGAACCCATCGGCGTTTCCTTCCTAGACCTCATGGCCCTAGGCAAATGCTTGGGCATAATTAGGCACTCGTCCATCACAAGAGACAATTTCTGCATCAGTTGTTTGAGTTCCCTCACATTTCCAGGCCAGGTGTACTTTTCCAGGCAGTGCAAGGCCTGTTTAGATATTTTCTTGGCGGCCCTGGAACCTTTGGCGCAACTTCTGAGGAAGTGGGCCGCCAAAGGGGCGATGTCCTCTTTGCGCTTTCTCAAGGGAGGGAGCAAAAGATCGAGTCCCTTGATCCTATAATACAATTCAAGGGAGAACTGATCCGTTTTGCAAAGTTCTGGCAAATTGGGCCTTGCAGCGGTAATCAATCGGAATTTTACCGATCGCTCTACTGCGCAACCCATACGGGTTACTGTCTTGGTTTCTAAAACCCGCAAAAGTTTGGCCTGAGCGCTGGCGCTCAAGTGTTGAATATTGTCGAGAAAAACCGTCCCACCTTGTGCCTTCTCAAAAACTCCGGGCCTATCTTCCGCACCGGGGAAAGCACCCTCAACGCTTCCAAAAAGTTCAACTTCCACCAGGTGAGTGTTTTCTTCACTGCCTAAGCAGTTGACGGCATGGATGCCGTATTTTTTGTTTTCCGAGTTCCGGTGAATACCCTCGGCAAGGAGTTCCTTGCCGGCCCCCATTTCTCCGAGAAGCAAAATATTGAGGCCACCAGGGGCAAAGCGCAGGGCCTTATGGCAACACTTTTCAAGGGAGGGCGAAGTGCCCACAATGCTTTTATGCAATTTACTGGCAGAAGTAGGCCTTATCGGCACTGACACACTCTGCTCTTCGGCCGGCATAAAACTCTCTTCATATTCGCGCACATAGTGCTCGGCAAATGCCAGGGTTTCTTGCCGTCTCGCTGGTTTGTAGCGGTAATGATCGATCGCAGAAGAAAGCCACCCTTTCACTGCTTCCTCGGAGGAATCACCGGAGACAATGCAAACAGTGATCGTGGGGTTTAGGCCCTTGAGTCTTTCGGCAATTTCAACGCCCCGTTTTTTGGTTTTGTCCCCTTCTTTGAAGAGATGATCCACAAAGGCCAACGAGTAGCTAAAGGGACTTTTCTTAAAGGCCGCCATGGCATCTTCTGGGTGTTGAAAATAATCCACTTCCCGCTCTACGAAGCGGAGAATTTTTTTCATGGTATCGAGGCAAGCGGCCTCATCGTCGATCACTAAAATTTTTGACTGCACGGAAAACTCCCTTAAAAGTCTCATTTTTCGCCGTTTGGGCCACAATTGGCCGAAGTTGACTCTTTTTAGACCAATTGCGCCAAAAAGTCAAGGCGGCCCAATCTCGCCATTCTTTTCAGTGCCTCTTTAAGCCTGCGGATTTACAAGGGACGGATTTTCGAGGGCCATTTTAAGGCCAGGCAAACCCTTGAATTTACTGGGAGTGGCCATTTTTTTGAGATCGGGTATTTTTTACACGGTCGAGGGGCCTTATTTTGACTTTGACCCCAAGATGGCCCATATTCAAAACCAACATCCCCTGACGCTTCGGCCGATGGGTGCGGCCCTTGGGGCCGCATTTTTATCTCAATTGAATTTCCGAGATAATCTTTTTCCGCTGCTTCTAAAATTGTTAATGTGCATAATTGACATCAAGGCCCCTTTAAGTCACAAGTACAGCAGAAAAACGATTATACGAGAGGATACTTAAAAATGGCACGATCAGAACGCATTGACCTTATCAAAGAAATCCAAGCAAAAAGAGGATCAAAATTACTCTGCTACCTAACTTCGGATCGCCCAAATTTAGGGGCACCATTTGCAAAAGATGTTCTCCCTATTTTTAGTGAACATTTAGACAATACCACCTATGAGAAGATTGATGTTTTAATGTTTACTCTTGGCGGTGATACATTGGCCGCATTTGGATTAAATAAGCTATTGAGGGAATATACTGAAAACCTCAATGTCCTGATTCCTCGCATGTGCCATAGCGCAGGAACCCTTTTTGCTTTGGGGTGTAATCAAATACTAATGACGAAAACTTCTTCTTTAGGCCCTATTGACCCAAGCATTAACGACCCCTTAAATCCTGCTGTTAAAAATAATGGACAAATTCAAATTTTACCGTTAAGTGTTGAAAGTGTTGCTGGTTTTAGGGAACTGGTACAAGATGAATGGAAAATAAAAAAACCATCAGACCTATCTACTATTTTAAAACTTCTTGCAGAAAAGGTACATCCTTTGGCATTGGGCAATGTCTATAGAAGCAGGCAACAAATAAAACTTCTAGCAACAACCTTGCTAAAATCACATAGAGATGATGATAAACAAATCCGCCACGCCGTACAAAAGCTGACAAAAGAACTTGGCTCCCATGACTACCTCATTTTTAGAAAAGAAGCGCAAGAAATCTTGGGGCCTCAAATCTGTGTTGACGATGAAATAGAACCGTTAATAAAGAAACTCCATAAGGATTTTGCTGAAGAAATGGAACTAGGAAGGCCATTCGACTCAAATCTTCTCATTACTTCTATTCCCGTTTCCTCTCATCAAGGCAAAAGAGCACCTAGGCAAACTCAAGTTGAATTAAAATTTGCCGTTATAGAGAGTGAAGAGCGAGGAGACAACTACATTCAAGAAAGGCTCCTTACTGAGGCCCAAGTACAGATGCATCCCAATGCCCCCTTATTGACGGGTGCGCAAGAAGAGATAAAATTTAAAGGATGGAAAAAATACTAACTTACAAATTAGGTACAACTAGGAGAAAAAATATGGCCATTTTAATAAACTATAGAATGAGTGGTTCTAGTACAGGAGATGCTATTTGGAGGCCTTCGAATAGTTCATACCGAACTAACATTTTTAACCAATTAGAGATTATTGACCCTTCCGAGGCCGGACAGGACATCTTACATTCAACTGTAATAAATACCACTGTCGATATGGTTGTAGATAATTCTGACACTAACTCCCCTAAAAAACCTGAATCCAAACCTGAATAAATTACGCACTCATAAAACTTTCAATATTCTTTAAAGTATCCTCGGTAAGGTGTGCGAGCATTTCCATTAAACTGAATATGGGCCTAAAACTTTCTGATTGGCCAATGACCTAAAAATTTGGCCCCCAAACCTGAGATTGGAGGCCTCCTACATTCACCCTGTCTCGCCATTTCTATTCTTTCGTCTTTGTTTCTTTTTCCATTCCATGTCTTTGAGCACATCCCGCAGAACTTGCTCAATCTCTCCATTATCCGCATTTTTCAGGGACTGCTGAACCCACTGGCGGCGGTCGAGAAACTCCCGCCGTATGGCCTCCTTGGAGGCCTCAAAGCTGTATTGGTGGAAGTGGGCGATTATCCAGGATGCCAGTTGGGAAGGTGTGACCTTGATGGGAACGGTGCCATCCTTAATCTCTCGAAACATTTGATTAAGGGCCATACTGGCCTTGTTATCTAGGGCCATTCTGGCGGTGCTTTTAACTTGTTTTTCCATGGTTTGTTTTCTCCTTCTTTTAAAGTGTAGTTTTCAAAGTCACGGAAACTTGAAATTGGTTGCGGGTAAAATTGTCTTCGCTCCAAGTCTGTAAATGGGAATCGACTTGGAAGCTGGCCGAATACCGGCCAGGGCAGCTTTCAAAAAACAAAAAACCCACGGTGAGGGTTCCAGAGGTGGGGTTAGTGACATCCAGGGAAAGGCCACCTTCGGAGTCACCCAGGGCATCCAGCATCTCTTTCGTGATCTCCAACTCCCCCTCGAAAAACTCATGCCCCATGGCCATGATTCGCAAAGGGTAGAATTTCTCACCCAGCACAATCCGCAAGGGATAGGCCAAGAAGTCGCCCTCGGGATAGAAGGTTTCCTTTAAAGATTGCTTCTTTTCACGGTAGCGCAACTGACAAGGAGCGGACTTTTCCACCCAAGGACACTGATCTAAAAATTTGTGATAGGCCAAATCAAAGATTGGCGGTTCATCCCAACGGTTCTTGGGAGTCCATCCAGGATTGGGCGTGTTGTCCTTCCAAAAATCTTTTGGGCATTCCTGTTGTGTCCATGTGGCCATGGCGGTTTTGGTATAGGTTGAAAATTGGGACTTTTCCCGCCATCCCTTGATGCGAAAAGTGAGCCTGTCACCCTCTTTAACTTTGGCCACAAATGTTTCGCCAGTGATCAGTTCCTCGCTCAAAATTTCTTGGACTTCGCTTAACCGTTGCTTGGAACGCTTGGCCTGGGATGCAGGTTCCGTTTCGTCATCCCAGAACTTGCCACACCCGAATACTGGCCCCAAGATGAGTAGTCCCCAAATCGCCAATCTTAAAAATATCATCTTTCACCTCCATTTTCTCTGTCGCTTTGTTCACCATTGTCACCGCTGGGAACCCACTGCGGGTTTTCCTTAATGATCCAAACCCGATGCCCTTCGATTAGCTTATTGCCCTCAATCCTGGCATCTCTCCATTCCGAGTCCACCACGGGTTCCGATAGGGATGGCCCTAAGTCCCCCTGGGATTGCAATTTTTTGCTTGGACTCCCCAAGCGTTCCAGCTTTAAAAGAAGTTCTCTCCTGGTTTTGTAGTCCCGCTTTTCCAGTCTCTTGTGGGTAAACCACCCCATCACTGCGCCCAAAAGCCCGCCAATCAAGGCACCCTTTAAGGCCGCTTCTTTCTTGTCTTTTCTTGCGGCGGTTGCTCCCGCAAAAGTTCCCGTCGTCGCTCCCACTGCCGCTCCCGCCACCAGGGTTTTCCTCATGGTTGAACAACTTGCCAGCAGTAACGCAATGGTCAAAATAGCGAAATATATCGCTCTCATCTCTGCCACCTCCTTGTTTGGTGTCAATAGGCCATATCCGCATACAGTCTCCCGTGGGCCAAAATTGCTTTGCCCCAAACTTTGTTTTTCATTCCAACAAGTTAAACCTCCCTTCATTTTTAAGTTCCCCATGAACCTTCATGGGCCGTTTGATTAGTCCAAGTTCATGGGCCTTAAGGCCTAATGAATAATTGTTAAAGTGCCACTGTTGACATTCTTTTTGGCCATCTTAGGGCCATTCAAGCGCCAATGATTCAAATTTCTGCTGCTATTTAGGTAATGCTTAAAATGCCATTCTTCACATTAGATAATGACAATTTTTCTTGAGCATTGATCACATCTTCAAGTTGGATATAGTAAAACTTTCCCTTGTAATCTGAGTTTTTGGCCAACTCTTTTTGACAAATCTTCCTCTCTATAGTGTCCGTCTTGGAAATAAAGATCACTCCAGGGACAAAAGGGTTTAGATAGTATTTGGACAAAAGTTTGGCATTTCTCCTTGGGGATTTCACCGAGGCCTCATACTCCAAGGGCACAAAATGAATTTTGTCTTGGACTTTGAGTTTCACTACAGCGTCTGGCCTAAGTTCCCTAAGTTCCTTCATTTCTGGGTAATCATCCATCAAACCACTTCTCACTAGATTTTCTGAATAAAAACCCAAGACATTTTCAAACTGCCGGAATTTCCTTTTAATTTGCAAAACTGTCAAATCATGTTCAATACTGTCACTTTTAAGCTGGATTCTTTTGGCCACACCATCATCGGCAATGGATTTTCTGAATCCCAATTTTGTCAAAAAATACACCAGCCTATTGCGCATTTCTCTCTGAGACTGCGCTTCAATAAATCCGGCGTTAGACAATTTTTTAAGCCTATTGTGAACAACTCTCAATTGGATATTGTTAAAAATATCCTTCTGAATATCCACAACTGTGGCCACTTTATTGACAAAAAGATAGTGAAATAAAAGATCATCTCTTTTAGTCACAACGACACCTGTTCTTTTAGACTTGTTCAATGTTCCTCCTCGTAGTGTTGGTTTCTTCATCAAGTTTTGGTGAATCGTTCAAGTCTGAAGAGTCTATCTTGAGCATTTCTTTGTGGATTTTCTTCTCTCCGCTCTCGTACTGTTTCTTAACCATGGCAAGCCTCTTTTGAAGAATGGTGTTGTCAACATAGGGTGTTTGAACCTCCACCATTTGATGCCCCAGTTGCCAAATTCCCCGCCCTGGGATGGCGGGAAGTTCACAGGCGGCCTTATTCCCCAACATCCTGAGCGACCCCTCCAGGGTATTGACTTTAAAGCACATCCTCCCCGAAATATTCTCCTGAATCCGGGTGTCGATGGTTTCCTTGGTGACCCGTTGGGTGGCCATAACCAGGTGACCCCCCGCTGCACGGGACAGCTTGGCAATATGCTCGGTAAGGCCTCTGGCCTTGGCCACTTTGGCGTGATCTTCGTCATCTGCGGAAATGGTGGAGTAGAGAACTGAGGCCTCGTCGATGCCCACCACGATGCGGTCGAGTTTGTCAGTCTTGGGATCGATTTTGTCCTTGCCTTGTTCTTCCAAGTAATCAAACCTGGCCTGCATCTCGGCCTTAATGCGTTTTAAAAGATTTGTGGCCTCTTCAATGCTTTTTACAGTCACCACATTGGGAAGTGCCGCAAATGGCCTAAATTCCAGTCCGCCTTTCAAGTCGATCAGGTACATTTGCAAGGAGTCCGTGGATTCCAGCAGTCCCAAGAGTGCCTGCTTGAAAAAAACCGATTTCCCGCCCCCCGTAGTGCCGGCAATCAACAAGTGGGGGAGGGCATCGATCCTCTCCGTCACCACTTCCTGGTTTGACTTCCCCACCACAAACTGCCCTGGCCGCTGCAACGCTGGGGCCACTTCTTGAAAATTCACTTTGCTGGGCATTTTTTTGCGGTTGATAGTGATTTCTACAAATTTGGAGTCTTGAGCGCGTTCAATGCTACTAATAGCGCCCTCAATCGAACTTTGCAGGTTGTCGATTTTTTCCCTATACGCTTTTGGCCCTATCCCGTAGCTGGAGACCAAGACAACCTTTTTAAAATCGCCCTCGTCTCTAATAGATTTCACCTTGGGCCTAATGCCGGTTCCGTTTTTAAAATTCAGAGAATCTATTGCCTGTTGAAAGGCCCTTTTCTCCTTGTAAGGACCAAGGCCTAAAGCAAAGAAAGCGATCAAAACCCCTAGGCATGATAATATGGCCCAAAATATGGGCCATGGTACTTCAAGAATGGCGTTGGCCATAACTTCGGGGAAAAATCCAAACACTAGGGGCACGGATAAAACTTTGTTCTTCAACGCCGTCAACGCTATTGCCGGAAGAAAAATAAAGTAGACGGCATCGACGAAAGTCTCACGAGCGCACCAGTTGATCCGTCTCATGCCAAAATAGACAATGATGGCGATAAACCACAATCCTTTGCCCAGGGCGACCCCTACGCGCTCTATTGCGTCTGCCAGTGCCTTAAAATCTTCGTTGCCGTTAGATTTACTTTGCTTGCCCATAATTTACCTCCGCTCTTTTTGCCTAAAAGTTTCCGTTAAAGTGATAATGAGTTCCTTGCCCGACTCCAAAGTGAGGTACTCCCGCCCCGCTTCTCTCTGTGTGGCCTCCAACCTGCGCTGGGCCTCATATTTGGCCACATCCGAGGCCCCTGCCAGAGTGGCATCCTTGAGGGTGCTCTTGACCGTAATGCGCCCATACTCACCCCCCAGCGCCTCCTTCTGCGCCAAAACTTCCCCCATCGTCCCCACCATGGACAACCCCATCGCCGCCGCCAGTTTTAAATCCATATTGCCGTGGCGGACTCCCTTAATCCCCGCGGTAAAATCCGCAACATCCAGAGCGTGGGCCTGAATGGAGAACTCCCTCCCATCGGGAAAAATCACCTTGTCAAAATTGATAAAGATTTTATTCCCCTGGTGTGATGCCTTCCCCAATAAAACGCTTTTGCGGGGAATCTCTCTGCTTCCCTTGTAGGCCATACCGTAGGGAAGTATGGCACGGACTCCATCGGGCGCGCGGGTGTCAATCCCGTGCAGCGTAAACCCTACCGCCGAAGTTCCGGTGGGGAGGGATGCCTCGGCGGAATCCAAGTCTTCCCTAATAATCACCGCCTGAGTGGCCTCCACGAGAATGGGCCTTTTTTTCGCTTGGAGAGTGCGCCTTTTTCCAGTGGCCACCTTTTGCCGTCTGGAGATGCCCCGTGGTGGGCGGCGTGGTTTGGTGTGCTCAGGTGTGATCTTTTCTTCTTGGGAATTGCGCCCCACTTCTTGAGAAGGCGGATGGGGTGCTTTTTCAAGGTAAGAGTCGTCTTTTTCCCAAAAGAGATGCGAGATCAAAACTCCGATGAGAGCAATGGCCACCATCGCCAGAATGACATTTTGCCAAAATTCTCTGTTGACGACTTTTTTCCCGCCGTCTTGTTTGTAAAATTGCATTTCACTACCTCCTGGGAATGTTGGTTTTTGCCGATTCATTTTTAAACGAGAGATGCAAGGTGAAAGATTGTGTTTTTTCCGGCACTATCGCCACGATCTGCGCCTCTATGGCCTGATGAGGTTTTAAACGCAAATCCCTAAAATAAGTTTTTTGCGGCGAAATTCTCCCTTTGCCACTCGACAGGAAAAGGCGCACTTTCCCCGTCTCTATTGGCCCATTCGTTTTATTGGCCACACTCAAAGAAATGGCCACCATGCCCTGATTTGGCCACTTGATGGATTGAAGTTTGACTTTGAGAGAGGCAGAAGACAGGGTGTTTTGTTCATTCAGAAGATAACGGGCCTTGGCCTTCTTGCGGTAGATTTTCACCAAGTCGTCGTATTCGCCTGCACTTTGAGAGTTGAGAATAAACCCGTAGCTGGCGTTTTTGGTGTAGACGAACAGGTTGGAAGTCGCTTCTCCCAGGGGTTGTATCGCCACATCAGTACCGACAAACTCGACACGGTAGAACTTTTTATTGCCCAGGACGATGCGCTCGGGTTTTTCCATAAACCTCAGAACTGTGCTATTCCCCAAACTCAAGCGGATGGGTTCCATGGTGCCGTCATTCATAGAGAGAGTGCGCACACTCCCTCTGGCCGAAGAAACAAAAAGCGCAAAACAGGTTCCTAAAATTCCAAGTAAAAGCAAATAGTATTTCATAACTGATACTCCGTAAGTCCGTTGATATAGAGGCCTTTCATGTTGCAGTGGGTGCGCTTCCCCTGAACGATGGCCAGCGCCAATTTTGTCGGCGTGGCCAGGGGAGTGCCGTTGATTCGCAAAACTTTGTCGAAAGAAACGATTGCATGGGTGTCTTGAAGTTTTGGCCTGATAAGCGCCGCATACTGTTCCACCCGTTTATCTTTGCCGTCGTGTTTTGTCTTTCCCAGTACGGATGCCAGTTTTTTGTGGAATCCTCTGCTGGTGATGCAAGAGAGTTTTTGCAAAGTCTTCTGGGGGTTAAACTCTGTCCAGGTGTAGCGGGATTTAATAAACTGGGTGACGAAAGTTTTTATATCGCCTTCGGTGAGTTCAAAATTTCCCCGGTTGCCCACTTTGTATTCCTTCTCGCCTTCCTTTTCGATGATCACGATGGGAACGGGATCGAGAAGTAAAAAAGTAGCACTGGCGAGAATGAGATTCGCCAAAACGGAAAGAAACGCCAAATATTGACACCGTTTGTACTTGGTGTTGATTTGCCACCAGTTGTTGAGAGTCCGATTCATCGACTGTCTCCTTGTTTGTTCTTGTCAGTAAAACATTGATAGCTCTGTGCCGCCGCATCTTGCGCCTTTCTCTCCTTTGCCAACCTGGAACGGTCGCGCGCCCTATCCAGGCGACTGCCCATAAAGTTTCTCCCATGCCTCCAGGCAGACTGTGCACCCTGTCCCATTCCCCCCATCACCTTTTGAGGGATGCGCGCCAATCCCTTGGTGAGTGGTGCTACCGCTACTCCGGCCGTAGACACCGCCATGTCGGAGAGTCCCGAACCAAACAGACTATTGGCAAAAACCGGAACCATCAGCATGGAAGGCCCTATGCCAAGGTTAGTGAGGGCGCTCATAAAAAACCCTTCCTGGCCGTTCCCTGGAGGCATGGTGGAAAACTTCAAGAGCAAATACCCCAGGATGCACCAAAGAATTTTCCAAATGCATACGGTAAAAATCCCCTTATAGAGATTCTTGGTCATGTAAGCGGTCTGCTGGGGAACGAAAGCAAGAATGAGAAGCGGACTTAAAATGTAGAGGATGGTATAGGCAAAATCGGTAAGAATCCCCATCACGAAGTACCCGAAAACCCCGACGGCATAGCAAAACCAACTAAAAAAATAGATAAACATTTCCCTATACTTAAACAGAGAAGGAGTTTTTGCTTGGTAGCTTTTCTTCATCTCGTCATAGAGCACTTGCAAATTGGCCACACCTCCCATCCTGTCGATCATCGCCTCCGTAATTTGAGACGCGAGATTCATGACATCCTTAAACGACCAAAGCAGAATCACGGAAATGGTGACTCTGCTTAAAATCCTCATGGGATCAATTTTGTTTTCTGCAATTTTAAAAAATTCCGAAATGATGGCGATCAAAGTGATGATCCCCAGCAAAATCCAATAGATTTCGATAAATTCAGACCGTAAGGTTTCCGCTGTGGCAGATGGCCAGTTGAGCATGACGCCTCCTTGAAAAGGTGAAAAGAGAGAGTGAAAAATTTAAAATCGGGTTAAAATTGAGGCAGCTTCTTCTCGATGATGCGCTTGATCGAAATTTCCCCCATATCCTGGTTGATTTCCTCAAAGCGCCCCACGGACTCCTTGCCCTGCTTGTTCTGGGAGGCAAACGCCTCGCTTTGCAGTTTGAGCATCTGCCCGTTGATACGGATGAGTTGCGAAAGGGCGTGGAGAATTTGGGAATTTGTCACGGCAGACATTCGCGCCGCACCCTTGGGACTTGCCTTACTCGCTTGCCAAAACACCGTTTCCGCGTTTTTCTCCTGTTGGGTAGCGTACGCCTTCAGTTGATTGATAAGTCCCAGAGATTCCGCCACAGTCTGATCGTGGAGTTGAAACATGGAGGCATCACCACTGCCCTGAATGGTGCCATAGAGTTCTTCCAGTGCCGTAACTGTTTCCCCAAAAGTGTTGAGGTCTTCGAGAACCTTGGTGTCCTTGACTGGAATGGAGAGGATTAACCCCGCAGCGTTGTCCAACCCCTGGTGGATAAATTTCTCGTAGAGGTGTCGCTCTTTAGATTGCCGGATAACCTCTTTAAGTTGGTGGTAGCGTTTGACATTCTCACTCACTAGGCGGATGAGATAGGGAATTTGTGCATAACTTCCCCCGCCATCAAGAAGTCCGTTCACATTTCCTGCTACTAAAAGACAAACACCGAAAAAAAAGATTTTTGCACATTTCATGCGTCCTCCTCGCTTGATTTAATCGCCTTTTGGCGATATTGAAGTATTCGCCGTTTTTCTCCACTCCGATAAACTCGGCACCTTCCAAAAGCGTCGCCATGCCGGTGGTTCCGCTGCCCATAAAGGGGTCGCAGACGGTTCCCCCTTTGGGAGTGACGAGTCTCACCAGGTGGCGCATCAGAGACAGAGGTTTAACCGTGGGATGATTGTTGAACTCTCCCCGCTCGCATCTGCTGGGTTTGGGAACATAGAAGAAGGGCGAAAAGGGATTGTGCCGAAACTCACCCAGGGACAAGGCCGCTAGTCTGCTTTCTAAATTGAGTGCCTTTCTGGTATCGTCTGATCCGTCGTGCATCACATTGGCGGGGTACTTGCGCTCCCCGTGCCGGTTCTCTCTTTTGCACCGTTTGATGCCCAGTGCGCCCACTCCATAGCGTTCAATATTTTGAGTCACCGGACGCAGCGGTGGTTTTTGCCCAAAATAGATGGGTTCGATTGCTGGGCGAAGGGCGTTTTTTCCGTACTTGTACCCGTCCCATTTTTTCGCCAGAGCAGACTTTGGAAGATGCTTCTCTGCATTTTTAATCATGCTTTTAAAATAAAGTCTGTCTTTGTGCTCCTCTTTCTTTGATCGAAATTCGGCCCTTTTCGCTTCAATTTTTTTAAACAAAGCATCGTAGCGGCCATCTAGCTTTAGCGCCTTCTTTAAAATCTTCCACCTCTCCCAGGTGGGAAACGCCGCTTGAACCCTTCCCAGGTAGTGGGAAAACATACCGTGAGTTCCGCACAACTCTTCAAGTTCTCTAATCTTGTAGGGACTACGGCGGATGGCATCCCTCAAATACGCCCGAAACTCGTCATCGGGCACCGGAACTCCGTCGGACTTATCAAATTGCAGGGCGAGATTCGCTCCCTTGGGGAATCCGTTGCCATAGAGCCACGCCAGCATATTCTGGGTTTCAAACCCGGCCTTTTCGATTGTTACCGCCAAGTGGTGGTAAGTTCTCGCCGAGGCAAATGCCAGAATGTACCCGCCAGGTTTGAGGACGCGAAAACACTCCTGCCAAATTTCCGCGGCCGGAAGTGACTTGTCCCACTTCTCGTCTAGGATGCCGATCCCGTAGGGGGGATCGGTTACGATGGAGTCAATAGAATCGCTTGCTATCGTTTGCAGCATGGCCAGACAGTCAGAATTGTGAATTTCCATTTGGCAACTCCTTTTTATTCTTAATTTCATATTTGAACTTTTGGGCCTAATCTTGTTTTGGCATTGATCTTGCTGTTTAAAATTCCTACCATCTTTATATTGGAATGATGCAAAGGAACAAAAATGGGCGTGTTACAGGAACCCGAGTTTTATTCTTTAGAAAGAGAACTCGAAGATGTTGAAGGACTTATAGGAATAGAGGACGGCGATATTCTCATCGCAAGGATTGACAAAATACTCGATCGTCTTGATGAGTCAAAAAAGGCCCGAATAGAAAGGGCCAACCTCAGAGTGCTGCACTAACTCTTTTTTCTCTTTTTCTGAATTAGCTTGTTTCTGCTGGCTTTGACCCTATCGGTCAGCCGCTTTTCTTCATGGGCCGACACTTCCTTGCCTTCAACGGCGACCTTACGCCGACGGCGGGATGCCTCTTCTTCCACGGCCTTTTTGGCCATATCGGCCCTTTCTTTTAGGCCCTTTTCTTTGCGGTAGGCCACATCCTGGGAACTTTGCCCCAGTATCTCTTCAATAATTCGATGAACTACTTTGCCGGTTTCATCTTCGCAAACCCTGAAATGCCATTTTCCATTCTCGCCATCGTTATTGACGGCCAGTATCCACTTTTCCATGAAGTCCCATTTTGATATGTCTTTGTCTCTCTTTTTGCCTTTGACTTCGACGACCAGATGATGCCCTTGAACAAGACGGGCAACAAAATCGGGGCGGTAGTTTTTGAAAACCCCTTCGTGGAAGTAAGGGACATCGAACCCTATATGGTCATTTTTGACCCATGCCTCCACATTTTTGTTTTTGTCCAACTCTCTTGCGTATGTGGCCTCCCAAGTACTATCGACGACGCAAATATTCATGTGGGTTTTTTCAAAGGCCTCCCATTTTTTTGATGTCCTCCATTCGGTAGCATCACCCGTGAAACGAAATTTGGGACGGCCATAAACGGGCATCATTTCATCCGCATTTTGAACCGTGATAACCGATAGAATCTTTCTTATGATCTGTTCCATCCCCATAATTATGGCGATGGTTTTTTTTGTTTCGTCTTCCATAAAAGATGAAGGCCTTATCTGGAATTTATTGGAATCCAAAAAATCTTCGACGATGGAAAATATCTGTTTCATGGCGTTGGGACGGGTCAGTTTTGTTTTCCATTCTTCATCCATTCCATCATAAACATTTGCAGCCGTTTTTATAAGAACTGTTTGCATCCTGTCGTCTTTGTCTTCAAGCAATTTTTGTAGGTCGATCGTTGTGATTTTATCGTAATCAGGTTGTCCGTTAATTAGCGGGGCGAGTTCGGCCATAGTCCTGATGTTGGATATTTCTAGGGGTTCCACCTGATCGAAATTCACACTAAGAACAGGTTTTATATTGTGATCTATCCTGACGATATTTGGGATGGTAATTTCATACTTTTTTCGCTCTTTTTTTGGGAAGACTGGATGCTTTGAAGATGTTGGACGGACAACTCCGCCCGCCTCTTCCGATGGTAAAAAGGCAAAAGGGATGCCAAAAACATTGACATATTCGGGATCAAACATTTTGGTATCTTTGTTGAGTTCGTAGCTTGTACGCCTCAATCCCCTCCCGACGATCTGTTCGCACAACAATTGGCTAGAAAATGCCCGAAGTCCCATGATGTGGGTAACTGTGGAACAATCCCATCCTTCGGACAGCATAGCAACAGAGATAACATGTCTAATTTGTTCC
This sequence comes from Bacteriovoracaceae bacterium, assembly GCA_965243145.1. Lineage (GTDB taxonomy): Bacteria > Bdellovibrionota > Bacteriovoracia > Bacteriovoracales > Bacteriovoracaceae > CBDBLK01. Next base: position 1,193,078 of record CBDEUB010000002.1, on the reverse strand, counting down.
CCGGACTTTCCTATCTTCCCAACGGTATTAACCCTTTCCCTCAAATCACTATCCTTGGTATTATCGTCTATCTTGGAATGAATGACTTCCATTTTTTCGCTCAATTCTTTGACGACGCTTAATCTTTTCTTTTCAAAACTGTAGGCAATTCTATCGGCGGTTTCGGTTCTGTTCACCACGGAGATCATTACGGGAGGGGTCGGCATTTTTTCTTCGTTCCATTTTTCGTATGTTTTTTGCCAATCAAACCCCAGAAGACAATAGGCATCCCGTACCAATTGAGGTAGGCCCTCGTCTTTTTCCGCTTCTCTTTGTAAGTTGCTCTTAACCGATCCGTTGTTGTAGATATTGCGGAGTTTAGATTCTAAAGTTTTCGTGTCCCCTGGGCCGTCATCCCTCACGACAAATCGAGGGGTTTTGGTAAGGCCAGACTCTATGGCATCGGTAAGGCCGAAATCGCTTACAATCCAAGAAAATAAATCGTAACCGTAGGCGGCCCTACTTTTAGAACCCGACGGAACAAAAGGTGTTGCAGAGAAATCAAAACAGGTCGAAATTCCTTTACTCATTGCTTGGTTGATACGATCTAGGCCCTTTATCCAACAAGTGGCCTGCGCTCGATCTTCTTTTGTCGGATTTTCCCCCGTCATAACTGTTCGTCGTTGGGGGGCATCTTGGCTTCTTTCCCTCCAAGCGTGGTGGGCCTCATCGTTGATGACGAAAAGGCCGTTGGCATTGGCCATATCCCCTAAAACTTCCCTCAGATAGGCCTGATCGCTCTTGGCCCCCCTTTTATCGACGCTTTTCTTCTTCCTGATCTTTTCTTCGTCTTCCCAGGCCAAAGTATGCCAATTTTCTATGATAATTCTTCCTTGTACAAAAAAAGGCATGAGGTCATTGGGAACAATTTTATAGCGTTGGTAGTAGTTTTCGGGAGATTTTGGGTCTAAAACGGAAAGCCTGCTTTTCACCGTAAGGTTGGGGGCCAATACGAGTACATTTTTTGAGAACCTCCCGTCCTTGGGATAGGTCGTCTTGTTTAAAATTTGCCAAGCAATGAGCATCGACATGACGAAGGTTTTTCCCGTCCCTGTGGCCATTTTGCAACAGAGCCGTTCAAAATCGCCGTCATCTCCCTTAATATGGATACCTACTCGTTTGCTCGGGTCGGCCTCTTTAAGCCAAATAAGGGTTTCAATGGCCTCTTTTTGACAAAAGAAAAATTCAATATCACGGCCTTCATCCTCTGATGTATTCCAAGACTTCAATAATCTTCTCGTGATGGCCGTTGCGTTGGGATAACCGTTCTCCCTCCATTCTTTGACCCTCGGGCGGATTTTGTTTACCAAGGGGAGTTCCACAGGTGTACCCGTTTCCACTTCCTGGTTTTCACCCAAAATAGTATATCCGGCAGGTCTTCTTCCCTCTTTCTTAAAGTGTTTTATTTGGGTTTTATCGTAATCCCAATGGTGTTTGGGTTCCTCAAATGGGGAATTGATAATAAGTTTTTTGATTTTGTTCGTCATGGAATTAAGCGGCTTTTAAATCTATGACTTTCAAAGACTCGATCCCTCGGTCATCCACAATTTTGATGGCCACTTTTCTGCCTTTGCCGGCCTCAAACGGGAAGGATTTTGTACCTCGGAAGTGTTCTATTTTTCCCTCGTCTATTTCGGCCTTGAGGGTTTTCTTTAACTTTCCCCATCCGTCTTTTTCTTTCCCCATTGGGAAAAAGACCTGTTTAGGATGGATGGCCCTACCATTGTAGTCAGTATCGAGAACCCACATGGCAATTTTATCGCTTCCTCCCGATTCAATACTGCCCGAGGCCGGGTCATAATAGTCCCAGCCTCTAACTTCCACTGTAAATTTTTTTTGTTTCTCTTTTTTCAATTTTACATCGGGTTGCCCCAATAACCAGAAGCTGTTGTCTGAAGATGATTTTTTCTTGAGATCGTGGGTTTGTAAATCCATATTCATTTGGACTTCGACCGTCTTCATCCCGTCTGTACCGCTTTCGCCTATCACCCTTGAGGCCTCGGGGTCAAACTGGAAAGCAGCAAAAACTAAGATGTCAGGTTTTTGATCATGGGGTAACGATGCGACTTCTTGAAGTGCCACTTCCACTTGCCTTTTATCGAGTGGGGCGTGTTCACTTCCAAACGAAAATACGACTTTTCTGGGGTTTGTCGTAACTCCTTCGGCGTGGAGGAATTGCGTTCCCTTCATCGTTTCCAACCGTGCAAATTCCATGTCTGTGGTGATTCCCTTTTTCCCCCTCACTCCCGATTTTTTTACTTCGTCCAACCATTCATATTTGTAGTTTCTTTCATTTTCCTGTTTCATCGTCTCCACAGAATGGCCGGGGACGGCCTCCATCGTAAAGGGGCTAGTAACTCTAATCCTGGAATTGTCGATCAAAGGTTGATCATAGAGTATCTCCTCTGGTGCTGATTCATTGTTAGCTATCGACCCAAGTGTTATATGGGGAACTTTTTTATATTGAAAACCGCTCCCGACTCCTTCGTCAGGATTTTCAAGTTGATAATAGTCGAAAGTTGCCGTCATCAACCGTTGTTTTGCCAAGGTCAAGGCAACCCGTGAAGTGTCGCAAGTAATCCACCGTCTTCCCCATTGTTCTGCTACATAAGCCGTGGTTCCACTTCCGCAAGTGGGATCGAATACAATATCTCCAGGGTCAGTTGTCATTAAAAGGCATCGTTGAATAACCGTTTCATTAGTCTGGACTACATATTTCATATTTGAGGCACCCATTACATCTGACCAAATGTTTGTTATTTTAATTACTGGGAAATCATCTAATTTCATTTTATATCTTATGCTATTACCAGAAATTATTATTCTATTTTTTTTATATAATTTTTGTATCCCTTCTGAAGTTGTCTTCCAATGAGCATTGCTTCTAGGTTTGAATTTTTTATCTTCAATAACTATTTCTTGAGACCCTGTTTTAGAATATCCAAGACTCTCCATAGACACTGATTGAAAAATACTTTTTCTATTTCTATTGTAGTAATCATAGTTTTTATTTTCATTTTTGATTCTAAAATAACTTCCACTATCATCTTCTTGTAAGTCATACCCTTTTGGTAGGCTTGATTTATATAACCTGTCTTGAAAAAGATGTTTCCATTTTGTTTCTTTTTTGTTTTTTCCATAACATAATATGTAATCACATATATTTTGCATATAATTAGAAGCCGAGTTTCCTGCTTTTCTGAAAGTTATAATCGTTATAAAGTTCTTTGTACCAAAAACTTCATCCATCAAATTTCTTATCAAGTGGACATTCTCATCAGAAATTTGTACAAAACAAGAACCACTTTCGTTTAGCAATTCTTTTGCCAACAACAATCTATCTCTCATATAGGTAAGATAAGAGTGGATTCCCAGTTCCCAAGTATCCCGAAAGGCCTTTAACATTTCCGGTTCCGCCGTCAAATCCCCGTCCTTTCCATCCTTGACATCCCTCTTATTTGTGAAAGGTTGAAAGTTCGATCCGTACTTGATGCCGTAGGGAGGATCGATATAAACACACTGAACTTTGCCCCCCATATTCTCTTTGGTCAAAAGCGAGTTCATTACCAAGAGGGAATCGCCAGCAATCATGCGATTGCTCCACTTGTTTTCATGTTGATAAAACTCTACGGCCTTATCTTTTATTCTCTTGAGTTCCTCGGAAAATAGAGGAAGCTGTTTGTGGTCTTCTTTCTCTTCTGACAAAAATGATTTTATAATTTCCCTCGGTTCGATTTTCTCGTGAGTGTGGAGAGAAACTGACTGGACTTCAAAAGAATTACCTTCGGCCTTGCCTGCCCAATTCAAAGAAGGATCAAGATGTGGGTCATAACTGTAGGTTTTTCTTTCAATTTTTCCAAGGGGTTCAGTCTTTTGATCTACCAATCCACTGCTAGGGTTGTTCTTTCTCGTTTTCCCCTTGTACTTATTGGATTCTATGGTTTTCTTACGGGCCTTTTTCTTCCTTGCCAAAATTTCCTCCATGAAATTCGGGTTAAGACGAAACGGTACGACTTTAGATATTTTAACATTCAAGACATTCCCATAAACTCCAGGGGATAGATATGCCCAGAATGGGAGTTTTTTGGCGGGTATTTCCTTTTGTTTTACCTGATTGTTTTCATTTTTTACAATTCCCTCCAATACCTCCTACTTCGTTGGATCGGGATTTTTCTTCCCTACCTCAGCAATAGCTACCTTATCCGTCGGGCCGGTGTTGGTAATTTAATAATCCAAGGGGGCCGCTTGAATTTTAAGCGTGCTTTTTTTGATCACTAATTTTTAAACCTATATTCTAATTATAAAAAAAGTTTATAATTTTAAATTTACTCACACTAACATCGGGATCAATTTCCTTTGCTTTGTTAAAATCTTTAGCAGCACCTTCATGCAAACCCATTTTTTCTTTTACTATTCCACGGCCATGATATGAAATTGAAAATTGAGGATTAATTTCTATTGCTTTGTTAAAATCTGTGATAGCTTGTTCATATTCTCCCAGGTTGAATTTTGCCCATCCACGGTTGCTGTACGCTAAATCTAGTTGAGCATCCAATTCTATTGCTTTATCAAAATCCTTGATAGCTTGTTCATATTCTCCTAAATTGAGTTTTGCCCATCCACGGTTGCTGTACGCTAAATCTAGTTGAGTATCCAATTCTATTGCTTTATTAAAATCTTTGATAGCTTGTTCATTTTTTTCTAAATTGATTTTCGCCATGCCGCGATTATTGTATGCTAATTCTAACTGAGGATCAATCTCTATTGCTATGTCAAAATCTTCAATAGCTTGTTCATATTCTCCTAAATTGAGTTTCACCATTCCACGACTGTTGTACACTAACGCTAATCGAGGATACATATCTATTACCTTGTCGTAGCATTGTAGAGCTTCTCTATATTGCCCTTGTTTGTGAAGACTTAAAGCACGATAAGCTAATATTATTGTGTTTTCATAGTTTCTTTCGTTTTGAATAAATCCTATTAAATCATTATAGAAAGTATCTTTTGAAATATTGTGAATTTTATCCAAGTATTCAAGCATGGCCTTTTTTTCAGTGGGATAAATTTCAAAGTTTGTCCATTTCCATTTTTCTTGAGAAAGGTATCCTTCTAGTGGATAAACAAAAATACTACTTTGGGCCACTACTCGTATTTTTCCATTATCTGTTTTTACGGGATCAATAATACCGTCAACAAGGTTTTTATAGTCAATCTCATTTAGTCTTTTTGCGTCCTTAGTTGGTAAAATAATAATTTCTCCTGATTTTTCAAATTTTCCATTACAAGCGACAAAAAGAGCTATGCTGAGATTATGGCTAAAATCAATAAGATTAACATTTGCGCCAAAATGTCTCAAATCAGTTAAAATTTCTATATTTTTAGTTCCTGGCCTAAAATGCTTTTTCGCTTTTCCTACTTGTTCCTCTTCTGCTTGGGGAGGTTTAAAATGTTCATTCCAAATTTCTTCATCTCGATATTTTTTATACAGAGATGATCTAATTCGGTCTTCTTCACCCTCATTAAAAACTTCATTAATACCTCTATAAATAAAATCGTCTCCTTGCAGAGATGTGGTTATTTCGCTAATGATTTTCTGAGGACTTCTCGGATTTTCTTCACTCATTGCTAAATTCCTATTATAAAAAACATGTTAAGTAATGGTTGTTTATTATTCACTACCAATTTGAATTGATGGTGAATCACTCTATATTTTATTTTTTTTATCTTTTGAACATCATGTCTTTTGGAGTCTAGGTAGGCCTTGGCAAACTTTTCGAGATTGAGCCATTTAAAAGGTATCTTTTTGAGGCGATAGTAGAGATTAAAACCGTCAATATAAACGAAAGTGGATTTTTTCATTAGGCCCTAAAAAAGCAAAAGCGGCCACTAGGGCCGCCCGTACCCGAAGGTCGAAACGATCGGGGATGTCGCTTGCAATATACGGCCTTCAAAGCAAAAAGGCAAGTATTTGCATGGGGCAAATTTCCTCAATAGCTTGCCCTTGAGACGCGTTTTGTCAATTATGAACTTTCGATCGATTCTTTCACAATCTCGCTTAAAACTTCCAACTAATCATCGAAATTAACATCTTTTACACAAGCGACCCCTTCAATAATACAATCAGCATCGCCGTGGCCCCTTATTTGATTGGTTACGGATTCTCCATTTTCCAACATTTCTATTCCTGAAAAATATACATCATCAAATTTTCCTGGGGGTGGAGAATAGGAAGATGGCCGCTTTTCTTTGATTCTTTTTAAAATTTCTTTCGCCTTTTTCAATTTCTTTTTTTCAATGGGAACTATTAGGATGGCCCCATCTTCTTTTTCGCACACACTTTCATCTATTAACTCGTTAATCTTTTTCATCGGAATATTCGCCATTGATTGATCTCAAGGTTTAGGAACTCATTAAAGTGCTTGTTCATTGACAAGTTTCTGGAGTTCATTGTTTTCGGATATAAGATCGTCAGGCATCACAACATCTTTAAGAGATGGATCAGACAAAACAGCATAAGCAATATCTGAATCCAAGCTAATGGCAAATTGAAATTTGCTGGCCTGTAATGCGTTCAATATCATGGCATCCGAAAAACCCACGCAGGTTGTGGCGCAAATCCCAATGGCGTTTTCCCATTTAATTTCTTGAGAAAATAAATGCTTTTGTTCGTCCTTGTAACTGGAAAGGTATTCCACATTGAGTTTTTGCAAGTTTTGATATTCTTTATAAAATCTAGGGTAAAGGAAGGTATTACACAATGTGTTCCACAAATCGAGGCCATCTCTTCCTGAACTGCAAAATTTCTCTCGAATACTTTTAATTTCTCGGTCATAAAATACGGGGTCTGCGCCTTGAGTTATCTCCCGTTGTTTCAGTTTCTGAGAGTAATAGCGAATTGTTTTCTTTTTTTTATTTGACAAAACAATCTTCGAGAACTCATCAATGGAATCCCGCAAACCCTCTGTCATCAAAAGGCGTCGGTAAAATTCCAGAAATTCGGTGGTTGTATTAACCGTAGTAAAACAAGGTATATCTTTGGGATAAATTTGCTTTCCAAGAAATTCTACAACACGCGTGTGAAATTTCTTGGGGGTGTAGCTCAAAGCAATGAGTATATTGGCATCCAGAATCGTTCCAAGCATCGGCCCTTCATAACTCTGGATAGCTGTGTAGTAATCTTCAAACTCTGAAAATTTAACAACTCTTCCCATCGAAAAAATTACGCTTCAATCGAACGGGAGGGGCCACCACAAGCAATTTGGCGTTTATCGGAGACCGCCTCTTCTTCTTCCTCACGCTCAATTTTTCTCGATAATTCGTTAATCTTTCTGATTTTTTCTTCGTCCAAAGGCATTTTTCTAATTTCCTCTGACCTTTCAGCAAACTCCTTAAAGGGGTTCGTTTCTTTCTTTGCCATTAGTTCCTCCTGTTTTTTAGACCTATGTCATACTAGCACAAAAATTTGCGTGGGATTGTTTCTTCTTCTTCCCTTTCACTTTCATCTATCAATTCGTTAATCCTTCTGACTTTTTCTTTGTCCAAGGGCCGCTTTCTAATTTCCTCTGACCTTTCAGCAAACTCCTTAAAGGAAATCTTTTCTTTCTTTGTCATCGGTCACCTCCAAGTTTAGGCCTGTGCCATACTAGCACACAAATTTGCGTTGGTAACTACCAGTAATCACTGGGATATTCTGCTTTTTTTTGCTCTCTCCAAAAGGCAAATAATGCAAAGCCGGGCACAGCGTAGCATATCACCTTAACTTGTCAAGATGCCCCCTCGGCAATCTTCTGCAAAATTTCCAGCTTTGAGGCCCCCGGCCTCTCTTCTTCCGCCCTGGCAATCCTCGCCTTATCAGCGGGGTCGGTGGTGGCGATCCAATAAGCGAGGGGGTCTGCTTGAATCCTGAGCACGCTTCGGTGCTCGTTTTGCATAAGGAACGCTTCGGCGTATTCACCCTTGATCGAGCGCAGGGTTTTGATGGTTTCCACTTCCGCCTCGTTCAGTTGTAATCGTTTCTTGAAGTCCTCCCAGTCGATCTTGGTTTGCTTGAGGATAAAAATGCTGGTGGTGTTGGGAAAAAGGGCATTGGCAATGTCTTCGGTTGCCAGAAAGTCCTTGTAGTTCTGGGAAATACACCAAATCCCGCTGCCGTATTTTCTAAAAGTCCGGTACGCCTCGATGGTGAACGCCTGTCCCGATGGGGTTTCGAGCAGTTTCCACGCCTCGTCGATGATCAGCAGCGTAGGGCGGTTAGAGTCGTTTGCCGCCTGGGATTTAATAAACTCGGTGAAGTTTAACAGCATCACATTTTGCAGGTCGGGGGTGGCATCCAGTCCCTTGATCTCGATGGTGATCAGGCCTTTAGTGAGATCAATATTGGTTTTGCCGTCGAGAAGTTTGCCGTAGGCGCGATCCCCCGTCCAGGGGTAGAGGGTTTGGGCATAACTTCTCATTTCTTGGGATTCGTGATTTTCGAGAATAGTTTTTAAGTCGCTCAAGGTGGGGCGTGGGTTCTGTCTGTAGGTTAAATCGATCGCCTCTTCGATCATTGCCCTGTGCCGCTTGGGCAGTCCCTTGGCGTTGTCCTCTTTGAGAATTTGCTCCAGGATTGCCAGGATGAGTTTCACTTTGCTGGGTGCTGGCGTCGTTTCTCCTTTCGATAGATCGAAAGGGTTAAGGCAAATCTTGGAGTCTAGGTTTAAGTCAATAAATTGCCCGTCCAGGATGGACTTGTCCAAGAGTCGCTCGCTGGATGCCCCATTGTCGATCCAGACGATCCTGGGGGTGGGGTTCTGTCCATAGAACTGCATGGCAATTTGCAGGATGCTAAAACTCTTGCCCGAACCGGATGCGGCAAAAACTAGGGCATTCCAGGCGGGGAGTTCGGGAGCGAAGGGGTCATATTTCACCAGTCCCCCGTCCCTGTTTTCAAACAGGCACACGGGGCGGGCATTGCCCTTCCAGGGAGAATAGACGGGCATCAAATGGGCACAGTTGGACGACTTCACTTTTTTAATTCTAAACCCTTGGCACACTCCTGGAGTCGATGCTAGGTATGCGTCCAAGAGCGGGTAAGTCTCCACGATTCCCTCGCTTCGTCCCATAGACTGAAACGATCTCAAAACCTCGTCGCTCTTTTCCTCTAATTCTTCTTGGGATTCCGCCCAAATGGTGACATTAAAATCCATGGAAACGATCTTTTCTGATCCCTCCATCAGTTCCGCCAGGAGTTCTTCGGTGTGGTGAAGAGTGGACTCACTTTCCAGATCGCTCAAGTTCTTCGCACCTCTTGCCATAGAGTTGGCGACCCGCCTTTGCAGTTGCAGCTTGTCTGTCTCCCGCTTTTGCCCCAGAATTTCCACATTCTGCGTCACCGTAAAATGAAAGGGGATCGATTTTAAAAAATCCTCCACCATCGCCGCGCAGGTTATCCCTTCGGGGAGATTTTTAAGCGTTAGCGTCCTGAGAAAAAACTTGCCGATCTTTAAATAATCTTTGTGGATATGCAGATCGGTTAAAGTCAGTTGGGAGCTAAAATCTTTGGATTCATCAAGGACGGGCGCTTTGAATTTCTCGCTACGCTCAAGATTGAGAAAACGAAACACCAGGGCAAACCACTGCTTGGAAGTCAAGACTTGTGGCCTAAGTCCCGTGTATTCCAAAGACGACTGGACTTGTTTTTTCAGGCGCACAAATTTACTTTTGTGCTGTTCAAATTCCCCTTTGCTGATCCTCTCAAAGCGTCCAGGGGATTCCCAAAATTTGCGCTTGCTCAGTTCGTGAGATTTATCCCTCACAAAGCAATAAATTTCTGTAGAAAAAAGGCCCCCACTTTCGACTCGCCGTCTGTAACACTTCGGCCGAGAACTGCGAAGGGGGGCATATTTGCCTGGAGCATCCCGAGAAATGCCCATATGGCCATCGATAAGGTCGCCCACGGAGGAGGAGAGGTGGTAGACGAATTGGAGTCTCGCCCCTTCCCCGGTGGACGCAAGGAGATTTTCTAATTTGCCCGCGAGTTCGTTGATCCGTTCATTTTCTGCGCAACTTATATCCGCGCCCTCCAGGCGGAATCCGCACCCCAGCGATCCATCCTGATAAACCATGAACCCGTCATTTTCCAAGTGCCAAAAGGGCAGAATGTCCTCCAGCGAGGCGTATTTATTTGGTGTCATAGATTCTTGCCCCCTTTTGTTTTTGGTATTTTGAGTTTTCCCCGGCGCTGTAAAATCCAGGGGTGATATGGTAACGGATCAAGTGCACTAAAAACTTGTCTGGCCTTCCCCGCTTGCCTACCAAAAGCACGATCGCCATGATGGTGGGCGGGATAAAGGTTATATAGGCCCCTAATCTGGTGGCCCCAAAGATCAAATTCATAACCGAAGCTAGAAGCATTACCAGCACGACATCCTGCATCTCCATGCCTAAGATTTTGGGCCTGCGATCTAGGTTCCGGTGCACGGTGGAAGTTTTGAGGGGTTCCATGGCATCACCTAACCCGTGATGCCCTGGAAAAATTCGATGATATATCTGGCCATGAACCCGACCATGGATAGAACGACCACACCGATGACTTTCCCGCGCCCCTCGCCCGATCCAACGATGGAGAGGATCACGGCGTAGAGCAGTCCGATGGTACTGATGAGAGGAAGTACGACACCTGTCAGGGCATCCCGCAAGTTGCCCAATTTGGACTCTAGGCCCCCGCCCCGATTCAAAAGCTGTGCTTCCGCCACTTCCGGCACAAGCAAAACGAGACTTGCACATCCTGCGATCAAAAATGTTTCCCAGTTGAAGATTTTTCTTGTTGTCTTTGTCATGGTTCACCCCGCTTTTTGTTGAAGTTTTTTGTTTTCGATAAACCCGTCGTGGTAAATTATCTCTAACTTGCCGTAAGCACTCGCTCGCAATTCCTTGACCTGGCCGACTGTTTTTCTGAGGATGGAGGCAATGGATTGCAAATCCATTTCCCTAAAGTACAGCGACTCCACCACCTTGCGTTCCAGGCGATTCAGGCAATTTAAATTTTCCTCGATAAAATCCAAAGTCTCGTGTTTGAGGGATTCATTGCCCCCGAGTTGAACCCTGGCAGGCCGAGGCAGTGTTTTCTTTCGCCCCATAGTTGAGAGTTTTTTCAAGTTGCAAGACAGTCTTTGGCCAAAGTGACTTGAAGAGAGGATGCGTTTCAATTTTCTTAAGGCCCTGGCCTTGGTGTTGCTCATATTGCTAGGGGTGGATTTTAAATCTTCCGCAATCTTGTTTAGACTCATCCCATCCCAAAAAAACTTTTCCAAAACCAGTTGTTCAGTCAGAGTCAATTCTTCAAAGGCCGTTTCAAAAACCGCCTGTAAATTTAAATTGGCCACTTTCTCGGAAGTTTGGCCCTCGGCCAGTTTTTCCTCTATGCCTGGTATCTTTTCCCATTTCTTAAAATAGGTAATCCTCCCGTCGTCGGTGATTCGGCCCACTTCCTGGTCGAGGAATTGCTCCCAGGTCTTGGCATCCCAGCTTTGTCCAAGTTTGGAAATTTCTGCATCGGTTTTCTTGCTGCCATCTGGGTTTTTCCACGGTGGCAATTCTCTTTTTGTTTTTCTGTGCATTTTTCTCCTCCCGTTTTGTTGTTTTCCAAATCTCAGTTTTTGAAGGCCTTAAAAAAAAGATGCCTCTATAAATACGCAAAAATAGCACCTGGCCTTGACATCGCTCTTAAAAAATAATCTTCAACCCTCCGAAATGACGGAATTTTTACGACTCCTAAATTTGACATTGGCCTGTTTTAGGGGAAGCGTGTGCCTCAATCTTTTTAAGGCCCTAGATTTGGCCTGATGAATGGCCATAACATTCATTTTCAATTTTTTAGCGATCTCGGTTTCGGCCATGCCTTTCCAAAATATGGCCCGCAAAACTGCGCCTTGGATGAGTGGCAGTTCATCAATGGCATCGGATAGGGCCATATTGACTTGGGGATCGAGTTCGCGGTTTTGGAAAAATTGCAGAACTTGCGACTTTTCCCAAATCTCTTCCGTGTCCATGTTGGAGCGCAAATCTAGGCGGGGTTTGTTCTGCTGGGCGCTCTCGGCCCTATCGCAGCTTTTTAAAAACTGTTCCCAGGCCAGAGGGCCTTGTTTTGTTTCCGACATCATCGCCTCCTTTTTTTGAATTACTATTCAAGGTGAATATGACACAAAAGGTCATTTTGGAGGTAGCTTTGCAAACCCTTGAAATTTGGGGATTTTTGAATTTTTCCTATTCCGAAAATGCAAGGAAAAATCGGCGAAGTTTCGCCAAAAAATGGACTAAATCACTAAAACAAAAGAGGAAAACGAAAATCGGCATTTCTTCGCCAAAAGGCAAAGTTTCGCCACCTTGTGTTTTTTTATCGAGACAAACGGGCCAGCTTTTCTAAAATTTATCGATGGGCCTTTGATTATGCACGGGAATGATCTAAGAGTAGGGGTTGTTAATGCAATTAAGGCATTGGCCAAGACAATAGGCAACTGCTCCAATGTTCCTAAAGTGAAGAATTATGGAATGGTTCCCAAACCCAATCTTTTGCCTCACAATACCCAATCAAAAAATTGAATATGCACTCATTATCCCAGGGATCGCAAGTCTCGCTTAACGCCTGGGAAAGTTCCCCAACCTCGGCCTTGTTGAGGCCTTTTTTTGCTTTGGGCACGCCGTTCTGGTAGGCCACGATCCAATTGTCACCGTTTTTCTCTTTCCATTTATAGCTCATTTCATTACCTCCCATTTGTTTTTTTACCTATCAAAACGAGGGCCTAATTACGCCTGCCGATCTCTTCGTATTTCAGGTGGGTGCCATTCAACCATTTGCCAGGGTTTGGCCCAAAAGTGGGCAAGGGTGGGCCACCGGATTTTAGTTTTTCGTAGAGTAGCTCGAAGGTCGCCTGGTGGAGGTCAAAAAACCTTTCTCTCGCCCAGTTTGGCCCCCAGGTGAGTATGGCCGCCACGATGGCACCGTGGAAAAAGAGGCGGGGGAAAATGTTGATAATGAGGCAATACATCGCTTTTTTCTCCTTTATATGCGGTGTTCTATAAACCCATAGAACCGTACTCCCTATCCAAAGGCCAGTCCTCATTTCAAGAAAATTTGGCGTAAAAAAGGGCCTTTTGACTCATATTGTGTAAATGCGGAGCATATATTTGCTTGGATTAATGAAAAATCAATAAATAATGCTTGACAAAATCAGTTATTTCTGCTAGCTTGAAAACCTAATTATTTGGGAGCGGTGCTTAGTAACGCTATTTTGGGGAGGAATTATGAAACTGATTTTTTGTTTTGATGGAACTCTTAACGACCCAGAAGATGCCGGGGATTTTTCTAACGACACAAGTATTAGCAATATCCCAAAATTGCACCTCCTATTTGGAGGCGGCATAGACAATGAATACAGCGCTTTCAAAGATCAAAAAAGTTTTTATTATTCAGGAGTAGGGACTCGTGGTTGGAAAATTACACAATGGATCAACGCTACTTTAGCTCCGTCATGGGGAGATAGGGAAGATATTTTAGATGAGGCCACACAAGATTTAAAAAAATCTTATCAAAAGGGAGATAAAATCTATATATTTGGATTTAGTCGAGGGGCGGCACTCGCCAGGATATTTGCAGCAAAAATAAGAGAGTATTGTAATGAAGTCGATGCTGTAGAATTTCTTGGTGTATTTGATACCGTAGCAGTCATTAAAGGGTCGCGCGACCTTGATAAAGATACGCTCCCAGAAAGTACAATTTTATTTGAAAATGGAGATATAGGAGATCATATAAAATGCGCATTACATTTAGTTTCCTTGGACGAAAATCGAGTTTTGTTTCAGCCTACGCTTTTCAATAAGAATAATAGAGTGAAAGAAGTATGGTTTGCAGGTGCTCATTCCGACATTGGAGGAGGGTATTGGTTTGATGGGTTATCCGATATTACTCTAAAGTTTATGTGTGATGAAATTAAGAGGGATAATCACTTATCAATATTGGAACCTCAAGAAATTGATTATTCGAGAATAAATGAAAATGAGAACGAAAGAAAAATTACCCTTGACGATATAGAGATACACCCTTTACCAACAGGGACGATACATACGACGAAACGAAACAAACTCTTAGAAAAAATAACAATTGCTACAAGGCAAGTTCGAGTCGATGAAAACGATAGGCCATCTGGTGATGCCATTCCTATTATTCATCACACTATTCACGAGCGTTTCGAGAATGTTCCTAAATATCGTCCACTTGCATTGCGAGATATAAAATATAGAATCATGCTTGAAAATGGAGAAATTGAGGAACATTCAAGAATAGGGATAAGGGGACTTAGAGAATTTTCCAACAAACTAAAAGAAATAACTAGGCCTCAATGATTTTTATAAAAAAGTGGAACTAAGGCCCTTTTAAACTCAAAACTTAGCACAAAAAAGGGCCATTCTTCTTGCAACCCATGGCCCAATCTATGGGCTAAAAATGGGCTAGAGCAAGCGAAAATGGCCCCTTTTGACTCAAAATAGAACGCAGAGCGCATGATTGCTCGGGTTGGTAAAAGGTTAGTAGATTCAATTAGTTAGAGTGGTTTTTTGCATTGTATTATTACCCATTGCTGCATTGAGTTATAAAATCCGCCCGTCTCCTCCATTTGGCGCAAAATTGTCTCGCGTTTATTGGCCTTGTTGCATAAATCGGGATTAGAGTTGCGGAGGCCCCACAGGAAAGGAAAAATTTTGCTATCCAGTGGGAATGGCCATAGTCCGAGGCATTCCGAGACGAGTCATACAATTCAGCACCATCGTCTTTATCTCTGCTTCCGCCACCTGGGTGGCCATCTTCCTCGACAACAGCGAAGGCCCTAGCAGCTTTTTAAAGCGGAACATCTGGGTTTCCACTAAACTCCGCCTGTGATAACCCACTCTCTTCTTCCAACTCCTCTTACTCGAACTCTCCCAAAGTTCTCTCACTATCCTATTCCTCTGTGCCAAACCTGGCGTAGGCGCTCGCGCCAGCGAAGTTCCCCCTCGCAAATCAATAATCGCCTTCCCTCCTTTGGCATCTATCGACTCAAAACATTCCCTATACATATACGCCGCATCCGCAAACGCTTCTTTAATTTGGGGAATATCTTTAATCAAACTCGGAAGCGTTTTTCCATCCGTTCTATTTGACTCTGTTAATTCCATCGACACTATCTCAAACGATTGGGGATTCACTGCCAAATGCAGCTTGCGCCAAGTCCGCCTTTTCGATTTCCCATGAATCCTCATTTTCCATTCCCCTTCCCCGTACACTTTAAGGCCAGTGGAATCCACCACAACATTAATAGGCCTGCGGATATTCTTGGCCTTGGAGGGAATTTTGATACTGCTGGAGCGACGGCAAAGCTGGGTATAGCTGGGCACAGGTAGCGCCAAACCCAACTGTTCAAAGAGTCCTTCAATCAAACCTTGAGTGGTGCGCAGGGGAAGGTTGAATCGAGCGCGGAGGGTGAGGCATAAGAGGATGCAAGTTTCGCTAAAAAAATATGGCCTCCCTTTCCGACTTTCCGTGTCAGCAAACCAGGATTGGATGGCATCCTCATTAAACCATAGGGTGATATTGCCTCGATTGATGAGGGCACGATTATATTGACTCCAATTTTGGATTTTATATGCTACCTTTGACATCGCCGGCCTCCTTGCTTTTTTCCAAAATATAGGATGCCGGCATTTTCCTCTTATTTCAACGCTTTAACCTGCCTCATTTACGCAACAAGGCCGCGTTTATTTTGTAAATATTGATAATTAAAGAACTTTTCATTTTTTTGGTGTGCATTATTTCAATTGTCTGCTGCATAAAGTAAGTTGGTTTGGCCAAAAATATGGGCCGAATTTGAGATCGATTGAAGTTACCAAAGTAAGAAAAAAAAAGTGATTTTATGGCCTGTTATATAAATAAAATTAATTTATGATTAAAAGGTCTGGTGCTTGATCCCTATTCATTGGAGGAATAATGAAGGTTGCTCTTATCACTTCCGAGAATTCCCTAGCGGATTACTCAAAACTTAGTTACCACGCCCAAGACCTTATTTTGGCCTTTAAAACTTCTGAGCAGTTTTTTCTCGACCGGAGTCCCTACGATTTTCTCATCTTGGAAGAACGGGAAATGACCGAAGAGGCCGATTTTCAGCGGTTTAAAACTAGGGTTTCTTTTGACCGCATTTTTTTGATCTTGGAAGAACCTAAGGCCAATCAGGTCGATACTTATTTGGGACGGGGAGTGCGCGATGTGTTTGTCCACCCTATTAATTTCATGGAGTTGGCCACCAAACTCAAACACGCCGCCGACCTCAAGAAAAATCGCCTTTTCGCCAACACCCAGTCGGGCATGAGTCTCAAGCAAATTCTCATTTTTGAAGTTTTGAGGATGAATGGCCCACAGGGGGCCAGTCGTGACCAAATCCTCAAGGAAATTTGGGGTGAGCACAAGGTCGAATCCAAAAATGTCGATGTTCACATTCACAATCTGAGAAAAATTCTAAAAAAGCAGGGCAAGGAAATTACCTGGAGACAAAATCGTTGGTTTCTCACCGGATGACCTCGCCGTTGCCCCGTTGTTGACAGCGACGGATGGCCTTTTTATATTGGCCCCAAGTGGTCGTGTAGCTCAGCGGGAGAGCACTGCCTTGACATGGCAGGGGTCACAAGTTCAATCCTTGTCACGACCACCACTCGTTATGCTGGACGAACTCGTGGCCACCGCTTCCTCAAAAATTTGCAGGCCTTGCTCGGTAACGGGATAGAAGTATTTGGCCAGATAGTTTTGTGCGTCTTGGAGATGTTCATTGTAAGTTACCGAGTCTAAAAGTTCGATTTCTTGGAGGACATCCTTGAGGGGCCTGTCGGGATGCCAAACCCATTTAAAACGGGAGAGTTCAAATAAGGGGTCGAAGTTAAAATCACCCAGTTTGATATGGATGGGAGGGCGGCCCAATTGAATGGCCTCCAGTGCGGCGGTTGAACCCCAGTAGAGAATGACGGAAGCGTTTTCAATATCTTGCTCCAAGTTTTTTGCCTTGGAGAATTGCCAATTTGGCAGGCCTTCGATGGGATAGGGGATTTTGTCCCTAATCTCTTCATAGGGAGCGGCGGGATGAAACCGCAAAATCACTTTCCACTCTTTTAGGGCGCTGGTTTGCAGAAAGAGAATTTTAATAATTTCAACATCCATACCGCTGTTGAAGGCGACCAGGATTTTCTTGGCCTTGCGGTTGTCGGGGAATGTTTTTATGCGGTTGAGGTAGCTGTAGCGAATGGCGCAGGCAGGTTTGATGGGTGTTTGCACATAGTGCCCATATTTTTGCAGTATATTCTTGGGTATTTCTCCAGTGGCCAAAATGACATCTGGCCGAGGGGAAGTTTGTTCTTCTCCCCTCCCGTAAAAAAGGTTGGCCGAGGCCAGGGGAACCACATTGTGGGCGTGGGCAATGAGGCGGGTTGCGGGAGAATACCGGCGGAACGACATGAGAGACATGCGCTCCCAACTGTTGTTTTCGTAAGTGTAATAGTAGCGCTTAATGTGAAAATGGTGGGCCAAATTTTTGCAGAGATAATAATAGTTCATGGCGTGAAGAGTAGAGGGAGAAAAGTGCTCCCACAGGTAGAGGGATTTGAACGGCCGGCCTATATTTCGGCCTTCAAACGACAGCGGAAACGACTTTTTCAAGGTGGAGAAATAACTCGCAAGCAAAGTGAAGACACAGGAGAACATATCCCTGACTTTAAAAAAGTCAAAACAACTTAGAGTATTGTCTTGCAAATTGAATTGGGTGATGCTTTTTTTAAAGGCCTTAATAGGTTCGTAGAGCACCATGACCTGGTATCCCTTTTTTTCGAGATGATTGTTGAGTGTTTCAAAAACCGGGTCTTTGAAATTGGAAAAATCGCTGGTGGGAAAAGCAAAAGTTTTGGCCAGGATAATTTCTTTCCCTTGGAATCGTTCGAGGATTTTTTTAATTTTTTTCCGGCGAAAGAGGCGATTGAGAAAAACTTTGGCCGAGTAGACGCCGATATAGAGAAAAAAATAAATGGCGTGGCCAATGTGGGCCGCAGGGCCTATGGGACGATTTTTTTCCTGTAAAATATCGGTAAATTTTCGGTAAAAACGGTTTTTGGAACTGATGAGACAAGACCACCACACAAATTTGTTGGCATGGGGTTCAATGGAGGCCACCAGGTTAATGTAGTTTTCCAAAAATGGTTTCAAGACTCAAAGAAGGGGGATTGCGTTGCACACAGTACCGTTATCCTATCTTATTTCTCCTGTATTTGGCAAAAAATTTGTTTCATTACTGGTAGGTAGAAGTTAAAATTTCTTAACTAGGCCCTACTGTTTAAATAGGAATTGACAATATCTTTTGAAACTAAATCAATCAATCTTTCTCAAGGAACTATCAGTTACCTGGAAGGCCTTAGGGCCAAAAGCAGTATCCTTTTCATTCACGGAAATAATGGCGCAAAAGAGGCCTTTGTAAGGCAGTTTGAGGGCGACCTGGCCGAAAACTATCGACTCATGGCCCTCGACCTTCCCGGGCACGGGGCCAGTGACAGGCCAGAAGGTGATTACTTTCTGGAGGCATTTGCTCAATGTGTTGTTGAATTTTGCCAGAAATTGGAATTAGGCCGGCCTTTTTTAGTTGGACATTCTCTCGGCGGGCATATCGCCATTCAGGTTTCCCAAAAAATGGAGTTGGCAGGTCTGGTGATTTGCCAAACGCCGCCCTTACAAACCGCCGAAGACTTGTTTCGAGGCCTCAATCCCGTGGAGGCCATAAGTTGTCTCTTTCAGGCCCAACTTTCCTCCGATGAAAAGAAGGCCGTGGCCAAGGTGTATGCCAGCGAGGCCTTTCTCCAAAGTCAAATTGAGAAATGGATCGATGCCTGCGACCCCCGGTTTAGAGAATCGTTTCAAGCGGCCCTCGCCTCCTATACCTACGGCGAAGTCGATATTGTCCGCAATCTCAAAATTCCTTTCGCCTGCATTGGAGCATCCAAGGATGTATTAACTAATGGTGCTTATATCAGGGAGATCGTAGGTGATGCCAACTATTTTGAAATTGAGTGCACTTCCCACTATCCCCATTTTGAACAAAGTGAGGCCTTTAATCAAAAGTTGCTGGATTTTGTGAGGGGCAATGAATGAAAGGCCCTGGCCAAAATAAGGGAGTTACAGGAGGTTGCTTACTTTGCGGGTGTAAGAAGGCCCAATTTGGCCAAAGTGACCAAGGCCCCTAAAATGAGAAAGGCAAAGCTGCCCGAGGTGATAACCATTTTGAAACCGATGCGTTCCTCTAATGCTTTGATTTCCCTTTTAGTGTCTCCTCTTAGTTTTTCAATATCCCTTTTGAGGTCTACAATATCCCTTTTGGTTGCTAAATTAGACTCTAGGTCGTTCTTGGCCTTCTCGATTTCCCGCGCCTGAGCTTCGGCCTGCTCTTGGGTGAAGCCAGCTTGCCTTAAATGCTTCACACATTCCAAGACATTAAATACTTCCTGTCCATTTCTCATTTTTACCATCTCCTCTTCTTCAATATCTCGTCGGCCTTAGTTCAGAAAATATTAAGCGGAATGGCCGGCCCCTGTAAATATATGGCCATAATACTCCATTCCGTTTATATCTATGCTAATACTTATATCGATTACTCAGATTTTTAGGGTTAGAATCTGTTTCACTCCAAACGCCGCATAAAAAAAGCGCACCCTAAGGTGCGCTTTTTCTCTTTGAACTGAAAATTCTAGTTTTACATTCCGTAATCGTAGGGTGTCTGGCTAAAAGCATTGGCCCTAACAGTGACGGGTTGGTATGAATCGTTGCTAGCAGAAGGGTAACCAAAATTCTCTAGAGTTGTTGCCCCTAGGCCAAGCGCATTGTTAGCATTACTACCCCAGCAAACCACGCGTCCAGTGGATTGAAGAGCACAAGTTGTATTGCCGCCGGCAGCGATACCAACCACACTGCCAAGTGTTCCATTCACGCCCTGGCCTCCATCACCAGTAACATCAACTACGGCCAAAGGTCTGTCTGAAGTCGTGTTAGTGGAACCACTTTGGCCTTCAACAAGTGTACCTAGTTGGCCATTGGTATTTTCACCCCAACAATAAACCCTGCGGGAATTGGAAAGGGCACAAGTGTGGTCGGCCCCAGCGGCCAGTTGAGCAATGCCGCTTAAAGAACCGCTGCCAGAAGTGCTAAGCACTTGGCGTGGAACATCGGTACTCGAATCCAAAACACCGTCGCCAGCTGAAGGAAGTGAACCCAACCCTAATTGGCCAGAAGCGTATTCACCCCAACAGTAAACTCTGCCACTTCTGGAAAGGGCACAAGTATGAGCATCTCCGGCCACAATTTGGGTGATGCCGTTCAAATTGTCCATTTCATCTTCACCGTCAACGACCTGTACTGGAGCATCAGTACTTGATGTCGCTGCTGCCAAAGTTCCCAAAATGCCTTCTCCCGTAGCACTTACTGTTCCGTATCCCAAGCGTCCGTCAGTAGGATCTCCCCAGCAATAGACTTCTCCATCAGAATTAAGGGCACAGGTATGCTGGCCACCAGCAGCGACTTGAACAATATCTGTTAGGACATCAGAAGTGGCCGTGTCGTTCCCTTGATTAGTAATTCCTCCTACAAATCCCTGTACGACGAATTGGGGAGAGTCCGCAGAGGCAGAAGCAGTAAGTTGATTTGGTGCTAAGTCATGAAGCCCCAACTGTCCTTGTTCGCCAAGTCCCCAACAAGCGACAACACCTTCATCATCTGCGGTGTCGTAAACAGCGCAGGTATGATTTCCACCAGCACTAACACTTCTTACACCGTAGAGGTAGCTATTCCAAGGAGTTAAAGTACTTGCGGTTGTTGAACGAGTGCCAGCACCCCGGGAGAGAACAGCTACATCAAAAGTTTGAGTTTGAGCAAGAGCGGTAGTAGAGCCGGCCAATCTTTGTGCTCTTACTTTACCCACTTGACCGCTAAAGTTGTTCCCCCAGCAACGAAGGCCCATATCATAACCTAGAGCGCAGGTGTGTGTTCCTCCTGCATCAATTGCTTCAATGCCTTCAAGAGGGAAAATGAGATCAGACATAGGGTCATAACTATCAGCAAGCTGCCCTCCAGGTTGAGCAGCAGTCAGAGTTATTGCGGCACCGTTAATTCCAGCGCCTTCCTCTACGGAAAGAACAGCAGTGGGGCCATTTCTGTTTCCCGTAATGGCATTATTTCCCAATCTTCCATTAGTAGCGTTACCCCAGCACCTCACACCGGCCATATCATTTACGCAGGCATGGCTACCATTAATTGTGTCACTACCTACGGAAAGAAGCCCAACCGCTGGGAAAGGGATACTTACCGAACTACCACCGGCCGTGCCGCCCGCTGTGTTGTCATCGTCATCATCACTACAGGCAAAAAACAAACTCGAAAGCAAAATAGAGGTCAAAATCAATCTCATGCGTATACCCTCCTTTATGGTATCCTAGAGTTAGCAAGTCCCCTTGCAAAGAATCGAGCACCTCAACTCGAATTTTTGAGTTATGGGAGCGACGACAGGCACCCTTGCCGCCGTCTCAGTAGTCAAAGAAAATCTTTCGATGGACAGATTCATTTGAACTCATCCTCAAGACCCACCATTTGCCACAAAGAGGGGCCGTGAATTTCATTGTCGGATTGCTGCCGAGAAAAATCAATACTGAAAAACAAACTTTTTTTAAAAAAATGCCTTCTGACAAACTTTGTAAGTTAAAATTCTTGGGTAAACTCTGTCAATCGGCCCATAATGGCCAAATTTCCCGCAAAAGTGGCCCTCTTTGTCCAAAAAGCTGAGTAATGGAGATTGATATTTGTGTGAATAAAAAAACTTTATGAGGTAGCGGGGGATCATTTTTTCCGCCCGGTGCTCAAAACCATCGCGGTGGGGTTATTGAATTGATAACCACCCAAGTTTGGCCATCACCAGAACGGCACCGATTGAACTTGTATACAAAACGCCCATTCTCACGGTTAATTTATGGCCCATTTGCTCGATTTCTTTACTTAGGTCAGAACGGACTTTTTCGATTTTTAACTCAAGGTTGGCACGGACTTGCTCAATTTTTAGGTCAAGGCCTTTAATGTCCCTTTGAATGTCGGCAATATCTCGCTTGGTCGCCAAAGTTGAGTTAATAATTTCATACAGAACCAAAGCTTGTGCTTTGGCCTGTTCTTCGGGGACTCCGGCCCTAATTAAGCGATCTGCGTATTCCAGAGTATTGAGTCCATTCCCTGAAGTTGTCATAATATCCCCTTACTTACCTATTTTATCACAAAATCCCCAACCCTATACCCTGTAAATCCTTATTCATCGGTAAGGCCATATTTTAACTATATTTGATAGTTTTAGTTTTAAATGTTTATGAGGTATTTGCTCCTAAAAGAACCGGGGCCAATTTCGGCCCAATGAAACCAATGAAGAGGAGTGGAGACATGGAAAAAATCAAAAACAAAACGGGCCAGGTCATCAGCTATCGTGAAAAAGTTTTCGTAGACGGGAAGGCCATAACCAAAACCTTTAAACGAAAATCCGATGCTTCGGCCTGGAAACAGGATTTCAGTGCGGAAATTCGCAGAAAAAAGGCCTTGGGCCTTGCCCACATTGAATCCATCGACTTTGAATCCTTTGCCAAGTTGTGGACGGAGATGCGAGAGGGGCAAGGTTGGGCCAAATCCACCTTGAACGGCCATCGTGCAGCGATCAGAATGTACCTCTCTCCCGTCTTGGGTAGGGTGAAGTTGGAAAACATTCATTTAGGCTTGACTCAAAAGATTATCCAGCGCTGTCGGGACAACGGTATTCAAATTGCCAGAATGAATAATGTTTTGATCTTGCTCAAACAAATGCTCAAAGACGCCGTTAGGTTTCATTACTTGATTCGCAATCCCCTTGAAGAAATGAAGAAGATCAAGAGGCCGCCGCGGAGTTTGAACTACTGGATGCCCGAGCAGGTTCACAAGTTTCTGAAAATTAATAGAGATAGTCCCTATTGTCCCCTTTATGCTCTGGCCCTGAATACGGGCATGAGGATAGGAGAACTTTTGGGACTTTGCTGGGATAAAATCAATCTCGTCGAGAGGCGGATTGAGATCGCCAGGATTAGAAATGCCGATGGTTTCAGGGAAACGACTAAAACGGGAGTTATAAGATATATTCCCCTCAACGATGCGGCCTTTAAAATTTTGTCAAATTTGGCCCAAGAAAAGAGGCATGAGACTTTTGTTTTTACAAATAGGAGGGGAAGGCCCATCAGCGCCTCTTTCGTTGCGGACGAGCACTTTAAGAGATCAATAGAAAAAGCGGAAGTTCCAAAGATCAGGTTTCACGATTTGAGAACCACCTACGCCTCAAATTTTGTCATGGCCGGCGGAGACATTTTCGCGCTTTCAAAACTTTTGGGACATTCCAAGGTGGAGATGACGGCAAAAAAATACGCGGCTCTTCACCCCAACTTTATGAAGGAGGTCGTCCAAACCGTGCAATTTGAAGTGTGAGAGGTTTTTGGCCACTTGATTTACGCAATGCGTTTGCTTGTCCCATGGGCAAAAGATAGGCCATAAATGGCTCATAAAGAAAAGTTATTTTTTAAACAGAGCATAAAACAATTTAAAAACAATAACTTGCGAATGACTTAAAAAAACCCTCAAGTTGGGTATACACATGAGACTGATTTTGACCTCTATTTTGCTTTCGACTCTGTTCTTTGCCTGTAGCGATGACGACGATGACACAGCGAGTGGTAGTTCATCCGGCGGTAGTGGTGTAGCGGTGGGTTTTCCCCTTGAGGGCGTTCTCTCCGTAGGTGCTAATCATACCTGTTTGGCCGAAACCGACGGCACAGTTCTCTGTTGGGGTCAACAAGAAAATGGCCGTTTGGGAAATAATGCCAGTAGCATCAGTGCTCAAGCTGGCCCAACACAAGTGCTTTCTGTTGGAGATGGTGCCGGGCTTAATGGCACGGCCCCCGTTACTCACGCTGCTGCTACTATGCCGGGGCGTACTGGTGGCCACACTTACAATCCTCAAAACGATTTATTTTTCGCACTTGAAGGTATAACTCAAGTTGATGCTGGAGAAACTCATACTTGCGGACTTGGTTTCGACAGTGTTTTGCACTGTTGGGGAAATAACGAAAATGGCCAGGTAGGGCGATTAAGACTTTATCCAAGTGGTAACAATCCTTCAATTATTCCTGTAACGGAAACTTTTGATGTGGCCACACATGTTTTTCAAATTGGTGTCCGTTCAACTACAGCAGGCACACTCACTCCTTTTGTTCCGGCCGAACCCTTTTACAGAGTAACCCAGGTAAGTGCGGGAGGTGACCACACTTGTGCTGTTTATGATGACGACGATAATGATGGAGTTGTCGCTTGCTGGGGATTGGGAATTAATGGCCAGTTAGAGGTTGATAGTCTCACACCGGCCGATTCAAGTGCCGATACTCCTCAGCCTGTTGCGCTAAGTTCTGCTGTCAATGATGAGGTTTTGAGTGGCATTGTTCAAGTGGCATCAGGTGGCGAACATTCTTGTGCTCGTTCTGAAAATGGAGAGGTCTACTGTTGGGGACAAAGGCTAAGCGGCCAGCTAGGAGTTGGGCCAGGACACGCTTCTGTTCTCACCCCTGTAGGAACGACGAGTACAGATGCTCCATTGCCAGTGGCCAATGTTTCTGGTGATAGTAGCGGCGGCAATTTAGGAATGATTACTCAAGTTGTGGCAGGTGATAACCACACTTGTGCGCTTTCCACTGCTGGAAGTGTTTATTGTTGGGGATTAAACCAACATGGTCAGCTAGGTGTCGGTGATGACAGTAGTAACGATACTCGTCGTCATGGTTACTGGGCTGTTGGTGGTTTTTATACTAACGCAAGTGCAGATACCCCTTTACAAGTTAGCAGCACTTCTGGTAGCGGAAATTTGAGTAGCATTGTCCAACTGGCCGCAGGGGCCAATCACACTTGTGCCCTTTCTAATTCTCGCAGGGTTTACTGTTGGGGTCTTGGATCAAACAGACAGTTAGGAAGTGGGTCACGAGTTTGGATCGATGTAAACAATGTTGCTGCAAATGTAAGTTCAGATACTCCCTTGGCCGTTGTTGATGTCTCGGGTGATGATGGCCAAGGAGAAAATGGCGTACTTAGAAATGTCATCAGCATCTCTGCTGGAGGCAATAATACCTGCGCTCTTCAGGCCTCTGGCCGTGTGGTCTGCTGGGGTAATAATGGTGCCTCTCAATTGGGTTTAGGTGCAAGTGCTAGCAGCTTAATACCTGCTAGTGTTCCTGATGCTAGCAGCAGCACCCCTTTCACAGTTAGGGCCAGTGCTTACGCTTCAGACCCTTATGAGTACGATTTCAACTAAGAGCTTTTCTTCTTAGGTTTTGTAGAGAAAGCACCCCCTTCGCGGGTGCTTTTTTGTTTGGATTTTTAAAGGCCTATTTCCCGATAAGTTTTTTTACTTCTTCAAGGGCCAACCCCGTGCCTTACTGACAAATTTGGGATCTGTCCCTTCAGCGAGAAGGTTGCGGGCAACCTCTATACGGCCTTGCTCGATGCCTTCCTCGCGCTCCATTTCCAAAAATGATTTCAGGGCGGGCATGATTCTTTCCTCTCAGTTTTTTGAGTGCTTGAGGGCCTTAATTTCGTCCTCTGAAAGGCCTGTATTTTCTTTGATGATTTCAATGCTAAAACCGCTCTTCAGCATCTTCAAGGCCACTTTTTGAAGGCCTTTCTCCATACCTTCCTCGCGTCCTTCCTCGCGTCCTTCCTCGCGCTCCATTTCCAAAAATGATTTCAGGGCGGGCATAATTCTCTCTCCTTCGTTTTTTATGGCCTTTGCTTCAATTTCCTGGAGCCTCTTCCAGGTAAATTTTTTGTTGTGGTGGCGGATATAATTGACAGCATTTCCTAATAAGTCTTCGCGTTCCTTGGAGTCCAGTCTTTTGGCAAGTTGGAGAAGTTCCACCACGGTTTCTTCCTTTACCTGCCAAATTGAGGCCATTATGAATAAAATGGGAGTGGTTGTCAACTTCTTTTTTCTCCAGGAGGCCATGTCTTGAAGGTTGAGCAGGCGGCACTTAAAATCGAGTATGTTCTCCCCAAAATGCCGACGGAGGCCTTGAGAGAGGCCTTTAATGGAGTCCTGAAAGCGCAAAGGCCCCTTCCAGTGCTTTTCTCGGCCGTGATAGATCACAATGGGAATAATCGCCTCACCAATGGCGGCGGTTCCCTTTTTGCGAGTGTAGATGCGGGTTTGGTATTCAAGAAGTTGTCTCAAGAGCGAGGGGTCTTGATGACTCTTGTGTTCGAGCAACAGCACGATTTTTGCGGACTTGTCGTTTCGCAGTTTGACCGAAAAAACGAGGTCGGCGCGCCTTTCCTTCCATTCCTCATCGAGAAAAAGCGTGGCCTCAGATTTGAGGGTTTTCCATTTGAAAAGGCGAAACTCCGCTGGGGTGAAAACTAGGCGGAATATATCGAGGCCATATTTTTTGTCGATAAAAACACCCTTGAAAAGGGCATCGTGATGGTTGGATTTCGTGTCTCCAGATTTTTTGGACTTCTTGGCCTTAACTTGCTTCTCCAATATGGCCCCTTAAAAAATGTGGCCAAAGATTTGGCACACTCCCGAAGCTAAAAATTTGGGTAACTTCTGTCAAATTCATAGAGTTTTTTGCAATGTATTAATCGAAAATTGGGCCTTGTTCCGGGGAGACTAGGCAATTTCCCCTTGGCCAGTTTAAGGTGTCGGGTGTGAACAGTCGGGATACCGCCACCAAAATGGCCGCATCAAATTCTTTGCCTTCTCCGCGGGATGTCGTCATCAACCAGTCGGTGGCGATTTTGGTGGATGGCAATAATATTGAGCGCAGTATTCACTCCATGACCGGGGATCAGGGCAGTATGCTCAATTTCGATGTGCTTATCCCGGAACTGTTGGACAACCGCGGCCTCAACCGCCTGGTGTACTTTCGCGAGGGGAAAAATATCTCCTCCAAACTCGAAGAGCGGCTCTACAACCGCTTTCACGGGTCGGTCAGGCCATGCCACAAGTCGGCGGACATTCCCCTCTCCATCAAGGCCACTCAACTGGCCAGCAAGGTGGACACCATCATCATTCTCTCGGGGGACAGCGATTATGTCGAATTGGTGCGCCACTTGAAAAACGAGGGTGTGCGGGTGGAAATTGCTTCGGTGGCCAAGACGACCTCGGCAATGCTCAAAGACGAGGCGGATTATTTCCACCCCATTACCGCCGAGCACTGGTTTTCCATTGGTCGTGCTTCGGGCCGAACTTCGAGTCGATCCCCGGGCCGCACCGCCGGCCGAGTTCAGCGCACGGCCAGAAAGACGACGCGCAAAAAAACTTCCCGGGATTGAGGGGCGGTTTTAAAATTCAATGGTGGCGCTGGAAACGCTCCCCCCACTTTGGGCGCGCTGGAGGCGCAGGGCCTGGTTGAAACGGGACAGGGTCAAGCGGTAGTCTTCAAAGCGGTCGTCGCCGATTTGCCGGCGCAAATCCTCGTGGTGGCGCTGTCTGATGCTCTCCACAATTTGCCGTTCTTCCTCGGGAGTAAGGCCCGCAGCGGCGCGTTCCTCAAGAGTGACTTTCTTTTCCGTTTGAAAGGCATTGCGCAAGCGCAGGTATTCCTGATAGTCCTCTTGGCCCATGCCAAAGCGCTCGTTAAACAGGTGGGTGGTGACCGCTCCCCAGCTCTCTTCGACTTGCTCCAAATATTTCATTTTGCCGGGCAGAGGCGTTGGTTCCGCTGGCCCAGAGGGTGGCGGGGGCGGTGCCGAGGCCTTGCGCGCTGGAGGCGGTGCTTTTTTTGGAGCGGGGGGGCGCACGGCGGAGACGGGTACGGGCATCACTTTTGGGGCCTGTGTGGCCTGGGGAACGGGAGGAGTAGGGATTGGTGGACTGGACTGGGGCAGTTCCCAGTCGGTTTCCGCTTCCGCTTGGGAGAACGGGGGGTCGTAGGAAATTCCGGCCCCCTCGTTGGAAAGCCAAAGCCATGCACTGGCCAACAAAAATAATGCTCCCACTGTTAAATTTTTCTTCATGCTTCCTTCATAACCTGTTTTCGGCGGATTGTCAATTTTTTCGTACGGTGGGGGCCATGGCCATAAAGTGGCCCTTCCAGGTATGTAAAAATTCCCCATTTTTAAAAAAGTTGTTGACTGGGTGTGCTCGCGGGGTAGTAATGGGGGCACTCAATCGGGAGTTTGTTTATGCCTATTGGCCATCGAAAAATTTTGCAGATTTTGGGACTTTTGGCCCTGGTGGTGGCCCAGTGGCCCTTTTTTGCCTCCGCCGCCTTGGATTCCTCTGCCCCCAATGATTGTGAAGGCCTGGCCGCCAAAATTGTAAACAACAATGCTGTTTTTGGTATCCGCTTGCTCGATTTGAGTTCTGCTTCGGTGCCGGGGATGCGGGCGGTTTACGCCGATGATTTATCGGAATTTCCCTCTCTCTACCAGGCCATGCTCAAGTTGCTGGGAGATGACCGTTTGGACTCGGTGGCGTTGCCCCCCGACGGGCGCTTGCGGCCCAGCGTTCCCGAGGGGAAAGACCCCCACATTTTCGTCGCCAAAATGGAGGGCCACTCGGGCGGGTTTTGGATCAACTCCGACAGCTTGCCGGCCAAAAAATTGGCCTTGATCGAGGCCAAATCGGATTTTTATGCTGCCATGGTGAGGAGTGGCCAGTGGCAGTCCCCTCCCCAAGTCGTGGCCAAGCACATGGAGTACCAAACAAAACTGCAAAAATATTTGTATTTGAGGCGTTATATTGACGACTTGGAGGGCCAGGTGGACGAATTGGCCCACAAGATGGCGGCGGCGGAAAAAATGCAGTCCCGGGTGCAAGGGATCAAGCAGCACGCCGACTGGGTGACGAACAATCCCTTTGAAAATTATGCCGTCATCCGCGCCGAGTTTGGCGAGGAATTGGACGGCCTTATCGATTTGCACGAACTGCGCCTGGTGGCCAAAGATACTTTCCCCAGTTTTGCTTGGGTGGAGGACTTCGTTGATGTTTTCCCTTCCCAGTTTGACACCCTCGACGATTATTACGCCCTATCTGGCCCCGCGGGCCGCTTTTCCGAAACCGATACCCACCGGGAAATTTTTAGCTTGCTCCTGACTAAAATTATCAATCGTATTCATCGTGGCGCTTTTCCCCAGTACAGTTTGCAGGCCTTGGCCGAGGAGAACCGTTGGAGAAAAGATTTAATTCGTTTTTACACCAGTGAAATTTTAGAGGAGAGAAGTTCATTGCTTTCCAGTGCGGTGGAACTCACCCGCATGCGGGCGCTGGAGTACGACAGGTTGAGGCCCTCCATGCGCATTTGGGATCCCCGTCCGGAAGATTTGTCGAGTTTTAAGGAAGTCGTTCGGGAATTGGAGTGGGAAGTCCAGGATATGGAGAACGCCGTTCGCCAGTTACAAAAGAAAAAATAACTGATCACACCTAAAATCATAATAAAAGCAGGGTAAGTGCTCACAATTTAGGCCAGATTGGGGGGAAACAAGACAGAGCGACTGAGGTGTGCTACAGGCACATCGCAGGGAGTGATGGCGAAGTTGACCCACAAGATGGCCTGAAGTGTGGGCAGTTACAAGAAAAAATAACTGGACACCTTTTGGCGGTTGGGCCAAACTGGGAAAACCCCCAGGGAGGTGGGTGGCCTCATGTTCGATTTTCTTCCGTGGCGGTTGTTTTCGCGCCTCAATTCTTCCGTCGCCAAAAAGCAAGTCATGGCCCTGTCGGGCCTTTCCCTGTGCGCTTTTTTGGTGCTTCACTTGGCCGGCAATTGCCTCATCTATATAGGCCCCGAGGCCTTTAACCGCTACGCCCACACCTTGATGTCCAATCCCTTGATCTACCTGGCCGAAGCGGGGTTGGGCCTGCTCTTTTTAACCCACATTGTGTTGGCGGGGCACTTGACCTACCTCAACCATCGCGCTCGCGGGCACGCCTATTGCCAAAAGGTGCACACCGGGCGGGGGGCCAATATGGCCTCTTCCACCATGCCCTGGACGGGCCTCACGATCTTGATCTTTTTGGTGTTGCACATTTGGCACTTTAAATTTGGGCCATACTACTCGGCCGAGTACGGCGACACTTCCATGCGCGACCTCTACCGCCTGGTGGTGGAGTATTTTCAAAATCCCTGGGCGGTGGCCTGGTATTTGGCGGCCATGTTGGCGTTGGGAATGCACTTGGGCCACGGGGTGTGGAGTGCCTTTCAATCCCTGGGGTGGCACCACCCCCAATACCATGCCCTCTGCCAACTCTCTTGCCGCGCTTTTGCCGTGGCCTTGGCGCTGGGGTTTGCCGCCCTTCCGGTGTATTGTTATTTGCAAGGAGGTGGGTGATATGGCCGAACCTAAAACCCTCGACGGCAAAGTTCCCCGCGGGGTGGCCATTCAGGACGCGTGGGATCGGCATCGCTTCGACATGCAGTTGGTGAATCCCGCCAACCGCCGCAAGTTTGAAATTATCGTGGTGGGGACGGGCCTGGCGGGGGCCTCGGCGGCGGCCACTCTGGCGGAATTGGGCCATCCAGTGCGCGCTTTTTGCCTGCAAGATTCCCCGCGGCGGGCGCACAGTATTGCCGCCCAGGGGGGGATCAACGCCGCCAAAAATTACCCCAACGACGGGGATTCGGTGTGGCGTTTGTTTTATGACACGGTTAAGGGTGGGGATTACCGCGCCCGGGAGGCCAATGTCTACCGGCTGGCGCAAGTTTCCAACTCCATTATCGACCAGTGTGTGGCCCAAGGGGTACCCTTTGCCCGCGAGTACGGAGGCACGCTGGCCAACCGCTCTTTTGGGGGGGCGCAAGTGTCGCGCACATTCTACGCCCGCGGACAAACTGGCCAACAACTTTTGCTGGGGGCCTACTCGGCGATGATGAAGGAAGTGAGCAAGCGCCAGATCACGCTCCACACTCGCGAGGAAATGGTGGACTTGGTGGTGGTGCAGGGGCGGGCGCAGGGGATCGTCACCCGCCACATTATTACCGGGGAATTGAACGCCTACGCCGCCGATGCCGTCCTCTTGTGTACCGGAGGGTACGGCAATGTCTATTTTCTCTCCACCAATGCCATGACTTCCAACGGTTCGGCGGCCTGGAAGGCCCACAAAAAGGGGGCCATGTTCGCCAATCCCTGCTACACCCAAATCCACCCCACCTGTATTCCCGTCCACGGGGATGCCCAGTCCAAGCTGACTTTGATGAGCGAATCTTTGCGCAATGACGGCCGGGTGTGGGTGCCCGCCAAAGCGGGGGACAAACGCCTCCCGGGGGAGATTCCCGAATCGGAGCGGGATTATTTTTTGGAGCGCAAGTATCCCTCCTTTGGCAATCTGGTTCCCCGCGATGTCGCCTCCCGCAACGCCAAAGAACAGGTCGATGCGGGCAAGGGGGTGGGGAGCACTGGAGTGGCGGTGTACTTGGATTTTGCCAACGCCATCAAACGCCACGGGGAGAGTGCCATCCGCGAGCGTTACGGCAACCTGTTCGACATGTACAACCGGATCACCGACGAAGACCCCTATGTCGCTCCCATGCGCATTTACCCCGCCGTCCACTACACCATGGGGGGGTTGTGGGTGGACTACCACTTGCAGACCACCATCCCCGGTTGCTTTGCCCTGGGGGAGGCCAATTTTTCCGACCACGGGGCCAACCGCTTGGGGGCCTCGGCGTTAATGCAGGGCCTGGCCGACGGCTATTTTGTGATCCCCTACACTTTGGCCCACTACCTGGCCAGCGAGGGCAACCGCGAGGTCAAAGTCACCACCGGCGAACCGGAATTTGACCAGGCCCTACGCAGGGCCAAGGAGCGCTTTCACAAATTGCGTTCGGTGGGCGGGCTGCGCTCGGTGGACACTTTTCACAAACAATTGGGCCACATTATGTGGGAGGGGGTCGGCATGGCTCGCAACCAGCAGGGCCTAGAGCGCGCCATCTCCGACATTCAAACCCTGCGCCAGGAGTTTTGGAAGGATGTCAAAGTCACCGGATCGGAAGTGGGAGTCAATGTGGAATTGGAAAAGGCCAACCGGGTGGCCGACTTTTTGGAGTTGGGGGAATTGATGGCGCGGGATGCTCTCGAACGGCGGGAATCTTGTGGAGGGCACTTCCGCGAGGAGTTTCAAACCGAGGACAACGAGGCCAAGCGCGACGACGAAAACTTCAGTCATGTGGCGGCCTGGGAGTGGGCCGGAGAGGGGACACCCCAAGTGCGCAATACCGAGGAACTGCGCTTTGAACATGTCCCTCTCACCCAGAGGTCGTACAAATAGGGAGGAAGTATGGGCCAAGATGAACAATCGACAACTTCCCCGGCGGCCTCCAACGCCAAGATGACTCTCAAATTGAGAATCTGGCGTCAGGAGGCGGCCAATGCCGAAGGCCGCATGGAGGATTACACTTTAAAGGGCGTCTCTCCCGACAGTTCCTTTTTGGAAATGCTCGATCAACTCAACGAAAAATTGGTTTCCGAGGGTAGTGGCCCGGTGGCCTTCGACCACGACTGCCGCGAGGGGATTTGCGGCATGTGTTCCCTGATGATCAATGGCCAGGCCCATGGCCCCCGGCCGGCCACTACCACTTGCCAGTTGCACATGCGATCTTTTGAAGATGGCGACACCATCGTCATCGAACCTTTCCGCGCGCGGGCCTTTCCAGTGCTAAAAGATTTGATGGTGGATCGATCGGCCTTCGATGAACTCATGGCGGCGGGAGGGTACACTTCCGTGCGCACGGGCCAAGCGCCGGAGGCCAACCAAACTTTGGTTTCCAAAGAGTGTGCCGATTTGGCCATGGATGCCGCTGCCTGTATCGGTTGCGGGGCCTGTGTGGCCAGTTGTAAAAACGCCTCGGCAATGCTGTTTGTGGGTGCTAAAGTTTCCCAATTGGCGCTGTTGCCTCAAGGGAAACCTGAGGCCTCGGCACGCGTGATCAATATGGTGGAAACCATGGATCGCCTGGGGTTTGGCAATTGCACCAACGAGGCCGAATGTCAGGCCAGTTGCCCCAAAGACATCGACATTTCCAATATCGCCCGTCTCAACCGGGAATATATCAGCGCCGTGTTTAAGTCTAAAGAGAAGTAAGTGCCCACACTTCAGGCCATCTTGTGACTCAGCTTCACCGTCGCTTCTTGCAGCGTACTCTTGGTACGCCTCAGTCGCTCCGCCTCGCTTCATCCCAATCTGACCTAAATTGTGAGCACTTACCTAGTTGTTATTGCAGGTTTTCGCTTTCATGTTAGTTTATTCCAGCACCATCAACGCTTATCTTCAGCGCTTGGCCCAGCGATCGCGCCAAATTTTGGCCCACGAAATGGGCCTGGAGGTGAAGAGGCGGCGCTTTGCCTGGAGCGGGTATTGGGTGCCCTTTGAAATCGTCGCCTTTGAAGACTCCACTAAGCTGGGTTATTTTGACTGCCAAACCAACCGCATCGCCATCAACAAGCAACTTCTCTACCGCGCCAAACCCCAGGTTTTGGACAATATTTTGCGCCACGAGTGGGCGCACTTTTATTGCCATCTCAAGTTTGGCCACAGAGAGGGGGAATTGGCCCACCACGGCCGCGAATACCGCCAAGTGTGCCGGCAATTCGGTTGGGGGCCAGAAGTGTCTTCGGCCTACGGCAATTTGGACTTGGACAATGAGCGGATCGATGCTGGCCCCGAATTTGAAAAAATTTTCCACCGCCTGCAAAAGCTGCTCAACTTGAGCAGTTCGCAAAATGTTCACGAGGCCGAATTGGCCACCCTCAAGGCCAATCAAATTTTGCTCAAGTACAATTTACAACAAATCGAGCGGGATGGGGGAGCGCCTTACGAAGACAGGCGGGAAGTGTTCGTCAAGCGGGCCTATTGGACAAAGCGAGTGAACGCCACCGCCCTTGGCCTCTCCCAAATCTTGGAACACTTTTTCGTGGGAGTGGTTTTAAACCGCACCAAAGACAACGGCGTGTATTTGGAAGTCTGTGGCGATCGAGTCAGCGTGGAGTTGGCCGACTACATGGCCAAATACTTGGCATTGGAATTTGAGCAGTTGTGGAACCGCACTAAGCGCACTCACCGATTGCGCGGGTTCGGGCAAAAAAAATCCTATATTACAGGTGTGGCCAGGGGACTCTCGGCCAAATTGCAAAAGCAATCCCCAAAGGGGGCGGCCCCCCGTGCCGATGGATTGGAGGAGGTTGCCCTGGTAGTGATCAAGCAAAATATTGAACGGTATAAGGCCCTGGCCTACCCGCACTTGAGCAGCACCCGGTGGGCCAAGGCGGCCAACCGTGAGGCCTCCGATTTAGGATTTTCTGACGGCCAAAACCTCTCTCTCAGGCAGGGCGTGCGCGCTCCCCGGCCAGGGGGATTTTTGACTTGAGTTGAAGGCCATTTTCCCAATTCTCGAAGTTGTTAAAAACCGTGAAATTTTTACGCGATATAAAAAAATCTTGTCCTTAGAATGAAATAATAGCATAATGCGCAGATTATGGCCTACCGTTTGAAACATTGTATTTTTGCCCTTTTGGCGGCCTTGTGCCTTCCCTTTTTTTGTGCCGGTAGCACTTTTGCCATCATTTCTTTGAACTTGAGTTCAGAGTGTCATCGTCTCGCAAAATTCTTTTTTGATAGGCCTTCTCCGCCGGGGCCAACGGTTGAGGGGGCGAGCGAAGAGGCCTTACGCGCCCTGGGGTTTAGGGAGAGCTATATTAAGGGCCTGGATCAAGCGGAGGGCCATCTTCGCCTGGCCAAAAAACTGCGCTCTGGCACCGTTGACCCCTGGAAAGACCACATTGAAGAATTTGCGGAACTGGTTGAACCCCACCTCGACTATGTGGAGAGGGGCATCCGCGATCAAAACTCTTTGGACAAGCGGGAGAGGTTGGCCATACTGGAAAATTTCAGGCGCGAGGCCTCTACATGGGTACAAAACCGGACGGTCACCTATAGAAAATTTGTCAACCTCAATTACCGCCTCTCCATCTTGGCCACTCCCTTGGGACTGCGGGGATCGGGGAGTTTGCTTGCAGATGGAAGTGGTTTTCGCGCTAGGCTCTACAAATCGGGAGATTGGATGACAAACGGCCGCTTGGAGGCGGCCTATCTGTTGGGAAAAGAGAGGAAGAAAGTAGAGAGTCCGGAGTCCATTTATGAAAAACTGGATCAATTTCCCGAGGTGATCATCATGCCACAAATGGATGGCCTTTGGGGCAAAATGCCGATCACCCGCCTCGCTGGCCAAAGGGTGTACCTCCACGCCTTAGTCAACAACGCCGCCAAGGCCGATGGAGCAGACAGGCCCCCCGATTGGATTTTTTGGCACGATGGAAACCACATGAGTATTCGAGAGTATCGGGTTGGGGATTGGATCAGGATAGGCATTTACGAGAATATAATGGCCCCCTTCCACAATGCGTTTGTTGTCGAAATGGAGCAGGCCAGGCCAAGGATGGAAAGGGAGATGCTCGAACTGACTTATTATACACTGGTTCACGAACTTCCAGGCGCTCTTGTGGGCGAGAATTTGAGTAAGATAGGAATTCCAAGCACTCGGGAATTGAGACAATATAGATTAGGTGTAAAGGTATTACACCCTTCCGACAAGCACGGAGAATTTCCCTTGGGGTTGGAGAACTCCCCGCAGGCCATTGAAAATTTTGTAAAGAAAAGCATGGACATTTTCGATCGGGTGGCCAAAAAAATTTATGATCGACTGACTGGAATATTCTAAAGTTCTCTCTCAAGCAGGGCGTGCGCGCTCCCCGGCCCGGGGGATTTTTGACTTGAGTTGAGGGCCATTTTCCCACTTCTCTGTTAAAAACCGTGAAATTTTTACGCGATATAGAAAAAATCTTGTCCCTAGAATGGAATAATGGCATAATGCGAAAATTATGGCCTACCGTTTGAAACATTGTATTTTTGCCCTTTTGGCGGCCTTGTGCCTTCCCTTTTTTTGTGCCGGTAGCACTTTTGCCACCATTTCTTTGAACTTGAGTTCAAAGTGTCATCGTCTCGCAAAACTCTTCTTTGACAGGCCTTACCCGCTGGGGCCAATGGTAGAAGGATCGAGCGAAAAGGCCTTGCGCGCCCTGGGGTTTAGAGAGAGCTATATCAGGGGCCTGGATCAAGTGGAGGGCCATCTTCGCCTGGCCCAAAAACTGCGTTCTGGTGATGTTGATCCCTGGAAAGGCCACATTAAAGAGTTTGCGGAACTGGTTAAACCCCACCTCGACTATGTGGAAAAGGGCATCCGCGATCAAAACTCTTTGGACAAGCAAGAGAGGTTGGCCATATTGGAAGATTTTAGGCGCGAGGCCTTGGCGTGGGTACAAAACCGGACAGTCACCTATAGAAAATTTGTCAATCTCAATTACCGCCTCTCCATCTTAGCCACTCTGTTGGAACAGCGAGGATCGGATTATTTGCTTGATAACACAAGTGGTTTTCGGGCCAGGCTTTACCTGTCGGGAGATTGGATGACAAACGATCGCTTGGAGGCGTTCTATTTGATGGAAAAAGAGAAAAAGAAAGTAAGGACTCCGAGGAAGTTCATTTTTGAGAATTATGAGGATTTTGAGGCTTATGGAAAACTGGATCAATTTCCCGAGGTGATCATTATGCCGCAAATGGATGGCCTTTGGGGTAAAATGCCGATCACCCGCCTCGTTGGCCAAAGAGTGTACCTCCACGCCTTGGTCAACAACGCCTTTCAGGCCGATGGAAAACTTAGGCCCCCCGAATGGATTTTTTGGCATGATGGTGCCCACATGACCTTTCGAGAGGAGTGGGTTGGAGATTGGATCAGGAACGGCATTTATGAAACGATGATAGCCTCCTTCCACAATGCGTTTATTCTCGAAATGGAGCGGATCAGGCCAAGGATGGAAAGGGAGATGCTCGAACTGACTTATTATACGCTGATTCAAGAACTTCCAATATATTTTGATGTCAAGGATTTGAATAAAGTAGGTATTCTAAGCGTTGAGGAATTGAGATTATATAGGAAGGAAATGTTACATTCTGACAGTGAACCCAAACAATTTCCCCTAGGGGTAGAGAACTCTCCGCAGGCCATTGAAAATTTTGTAAAGAAAAGCATGGACATTTTTGATCAGGTGGCCAAAAAAGTTTATGATCGACTGACTGGAATGTTCTAAAGTTTTTTCTCAGACGGGGCGTGAAGGCCCCTACACTCCCCGTGCCTCTGAACCGTAAATCCATTTGTGTTGTTGGCCGATGAC
Organism: Bacteriovoracaceae bacterium; assembly: GCA_965243145.1. Lineage (GTDB taxonomy): Bacteria > Bdellovibrionota > Bacteriovoracia > Bacteriovoracales > Bacteriovoracaceae > CBDBLK01. The sequence goes on along the minus strand of CBDEUB010000002.1, from coordinate 1,155,694 downwards.
TCGAAAGGGGCCGCTGGCCTCGGCGTTGAGGGCCAAAATGTTTTGGAAGCGCTTTTGGGGGAAATCTTCGCCGGGGAGGTAGCAGGGGGTCAGGCACCAGGGAATGTCTACGGTGGGCCTCGCTGCCCGAAACTCGCGGTAGTGCTCCAGTGTCCAGGCAAAGTCGGCCTCATTTTCGATCACTGTTTTCACTTGGCAGCGGCCAGGGTAGTGATCCGCCAGAGTGAGCAAGTTTTGGCCATCCATGGCAACTCCCGTGGAGGGAGGTTTGAGGTCAAAGGAGATAAAGTCCAGCAAGTCGAAGAGTTGGTGGACGATGCGCGTTCCCGAGGCCTCCAGGTTGATCCAATATTTGGCCGCTTTGAGTCGTTTGACCAATTCCATAACGCTGGGCAGATGCTTGCTATGCAAAGGGTCGCCACCGGTGATGGACACTCGACGAATTGCGCCTTCCCCTCCTTGAAGCCGTATATCCTGCATTGCATTGTCAAGGGTAACGCCGGGAGAATGGCCAAAATCCCAGGTGTCGCGGGAATCGCAGTTGCGGCATCCAATGGCACAGCCCTGAAAGCGCACAAAAATTTGCGGGGTTCCAATATGGATGCCCTCCCCTTCAGTGGCCAAATAGATGGAGTGCAGGTGGGCGCGTATTTCTTTTTGCGTCATTTTTCTACTCGTCTCTACAGGAAGCGCATCCTAGCACGGCAGGGGTGGCCCACCAAGCAGAATCTGTAAAATTTGCTCACTAGGCGTTATTTGTGGCCTGTCGGAGTGGCCTCTAATAGTATGGGAGGGATGAAAAAATGCTTTTCCATGGCCATTTTGGCGGCCTTCAGCACAATTATGATTTCCAAAAGCACCAAAGGAGCGCGTCCCTATGGCCGGGGATTGCGTTTCAAGTTGGAGAGTTTGCAGCACCTCAACCCCTCGGGGGGCCGCCAGACCGCCTATAACAAGCGTCCCAGCGGCCTAGACAGTCTGGAAATTGGCCATACCGGCGATTTCAAATGGGGCCGTTGGGGGGTGGCGACCGATGTCGATCTCAAATATGTGCTGGAAAAAGATGCCAAAGTGGTGTCCTCTCTCAACGAGGCCTATGTCAGTTTTGAAGGAGAAGAGGATTCCCGCTTTAAATTTGGCCAGCAAATTTTGGATTGGGCACCTTACGAGAGGTTTTGGCAACTCCGCCACCTCAATGGCCAACGCTTCCTGAGACTGATGGACGACAAACAACACGGAAATTTGGGCATGTTCTACTCCCGTCGTTTGGGGGATGTGGAGGGGCAGTTTTTTGCCTCGCTGTTTTATATTCCCAATATCAACCCGCGCTTTCATGTGGAAAATGGCCAAGTGATCAGCAGTTCTGGCTGGGCGCAAACTCCTCCCAGGCGGACTGCGGTGGGGGAAGAAGAGAGCGAAATCAGATACCAGCTCGACATGCCTCCCTACGAAGATGTTTTTATTCAAAAATCCTTGGGCCTCAATTTGGGGCTTCCCATTTCGCCAGATTTAAAGGCCAGTGCTTTTGCCATTTACAAGCCGGAAACCTCCGTGCGCATTAATGGCGAGGCCTTCTACGACTCGCAAATGAACTCGGTCTTGGTGAAGGGGAATCCCATCGTCAACCACCATTTTGTGGCCGGATTGATGTTGAATGGCAAAATGGGGGAGTCGTTTTGGGGAGGCGGGGTAACTTTCGTCGATCCCAACGCCAATATAGGCCGCGACTTGAACACTTTGACTTTGCCCCTCAAGGAGAACCGCAGTCGCCGCCAGACCGCCCTCTTTCAGTCCGAGTTTATGGAACTTTTGCCCAACTATGAAAAGGAACTGTTCGCTCATGCAACGCTTGGATGGAAACGCCCCACTTTTAACCTTGGCCTCAACTTTTTACACTATTTTAGTCAACACCACTTGGGCCTCAACGAATTGTACTCACTCACCAATTTGTGGCAGACGGCAGTGGGGTTGGGAGGCGAGTTGTCCTTGAGCGAACAGTACTTAGCGCGCGGGTCGATCCGCTACGATGTGGCGAGAGAGGACAATTTGATCCATTTTGACTTGAACTACCTTCCCCTGCCCAGCTTTTCCCTGGGCATTGGCGTGGAATTGATCAAGGCCCCCGATGCGGCCTCTTATTGGTCTACTTACCGCACGGGCGACACTTTCTTTATTCGCGTACAGCACACTCTTTGAGAAAGTCCTTCAATCGGATGACGGGGATTTGATAGTCCACACCAAAATGGGTTAAAATATTTTAACTCTATTTTGGATCAGAATGATGTCTTTTAAAACAAAGTCGATCAACCTCTCCCATGGAGAAATAAGCTATATTGAAAATAGCACCGAGGGCACTCCCGCTCTCTTTGTTCATGGCAACAACAGTGCTAAAGAATCTTTTGAAAGGCAATTTCAAGATGAAACTTTGGCCAGTTATCACCTTTTGGCCCTCGACCTTCCCGGACACGGTGCCAGTGCTAGAAAGACGAATTATTCTCTGGAGGATTTCGTTTTGTGTCTGGTGGAATTTTGCCAAAAACTCAAGTTGTCCAGGCCAGTTTTAGTAGGACATTCTCTGGGAGGCAATCTTTCCATTAGGGCATCCCAAAAAATGGAACTGGCCGGACTGGTTTTATCCCAAACACCGCCACTCAATACGCTGGAAGATTTTTTCAAGGGCCATTACCCTTTACAAGACCTGAATTGTCTTTTTCAAAAGCAATTGGCCGTTGCTGAAAAAAGGATGGTGGCCAAAATTTTTGCCAATGAGGCCCTTCTCCAGAGCAAAATTGAGGACTGGCTCGGCGTTTGTGACCCCCATTTTCGGGATTCGTTCCAGGCGGCCCTGAATACATATCCTTTTGGCGAGGCCGACATTGTTCGCAATCTCAAAATTCCCTTTGCCTTTATTGGAACTTCCGGCGATAAACTCATCAACTGTGCCTATATTAAGAATGTGGTGGGAGAAGAAAACTATTTTGAAATAGATGGCACTTGCCACTATCCCCACTTTGAACAAAGTGGCGCGTTTAACCGCCAGTTGAAAATATTTTTAGAGGGCCTTTGATGCTTTTGGAACTCTCGTCGGCCGCTACTCTACCAGAAACCAGCGATTTTCCCGCCAGACAATGCGCTTGCCCTGCTTCTTGAAAATTTTTCTCAAATTGTGAATGTGAACATCGACATTTTTTGATTCCACTTTTTCGCCTCCCCACACCTCTTCCAAAATTTTTTGTCGGGTGACCCCTTGTGGGCCATACATTTTGAGAACTTCGGAAATGAGGATTTGTTTGAGACTCATGCCCAGCTTGCAATTTTCAAAAACTGGACTGCGCTTAATTTGGGTAGCGTGTTTGAGTTTGATGGAAAACTCGGTAAAATTGAGAGGCAGGACAAAAACATCCCGAACTCCTTGTTTTAAATGTCCGTCCATCATCCCTACTTGTGTCGATTCGAGGATGAGGAAAATGCGATCCAGAGAAATTTTTTCCCGCAACCGCTGGACATCGGTTTCATTTCCAATGGCCCGTTGTTCGAGAACTAAAAAGTCACAGGGTGCGCGGTCGAGAAGAAATTCGGTCAAAGTTTGAAAGGAGAAAGTCAAACTCTGAGGATTTTCATTGAGTGGAGCGTAATCAATTTGGGAATCGTTAGCAGCAACCAAAACAATTTTCATTTTCTTACCCCCTGTTTTTTGTGCGTGCTAACATTTAACACGATGTATTTATTACTATTAATATAAATTAAATATGTTTAATCTTGAAACAGCAAGGAAAAATTCACTCAAAAAATTTAATCCACCATTTTTTTTATTTACACGCAATGAGTCTTTTAAGTTCCTGTAACTTGGCACAAATTTTCTAAAAGAAAAAGAATATTTTTTCATTTTTGATAAAAATTTCACTATAAAAATTCTAATGCATTGAGAAATAACCCCTCTTTCGCCTTTATTTTAGGCGTAGAGGCCTTTCCAAGGCCTCTTCAATTTGGCCATCAGCGACTCGATTTTTTAATACATTGCGCTAAATTGATAAAAATAGGCCAAATCATTTGGCCTTGCCTTTATGACTGTTTTTTATTGAAATGCGAGTCATTATCATTTTTTAAAAAATTTTTGGCGAATGTTGCTTATTGTTAAATTATGGCCCCACTTCTATCTTCGTTTATTTAAATGTTGAGGCCTTAGGGCCAATATGCAATATATGAGGAGTGGAATCATTTTTATCGCTTTACATTATTTTTTATTTGTGAAATTTCCGTGGTAGACTATTTAATTGTACATAAAAACACATATTTTCAATAGGGATTGCGATGTTTCAGGAATGGGATATTTTTTCAGTAACGAACTATAAAAGGCAGGGTTGAATATAGTTTTGAAAGTGATTTTCTATTGTACTTGTGTCAGTTAACTTGCTCCAAAAGGTATAATTTTCTTCGCAATCTCTAAACCAAAACCGAATCTCTCTGGTTCTTTTTTCATCTCTTGTAATGCCATTACAAAAAACAAGCCAAATTGGGATAACATTAGATATACCAGATTCAGTTTTCAAGGCAGAAATAAGGCCTGGTGTGAAGTAGCGACAAGCTCTTTCATGAGCATTGCCTCTACCTTCGTGTTGTCGTTTTATTTCTATAAAAAAAATTTTTCCATTTTCTTTATTTAAAATGGCATAATCGGGCCTTATACCGTGATTTTCGGCATAAAGCCTATAAAAATTTTTTGGTTTAGACAGTATCTCGAAATTTGTGTTTTTAAAAAGCCCCTCAAAAAAAATTTGAAAAACATATTCGGCCCCTTGTCCTCGGGCCATACTTGTACTTTGCCAATTACTACGACCTTTTATCTCGTGACGCTTTTTCTTTTTTTTCTTTACCAATTTCGGCCCCCCATGCCGTCCATCCAGTCTCTTTCTTTCTTGCAAATAATTCTATTTTCTTTTGATATGGGAACATTTCAAGAATACTATTCCTAATAGTGTCAGGCTTTGTGCTATGATTGCTTCTTTTTTCAGAAAACAGTTGCCTAACATTTCTTCGGCCTCTTGGTGTTGGAATTTTCCCTTTTTTAAAAAGTAAGCACAGTTCACATTGTGAGATTGTATATCGACCAGGGTTATGCATTTGTTTATCCCAAACAAATGCAACAGTTGAATAATTAAACCCCCAGGCTTGGCCTAGTAGTATTGCTTGGTTCAAATGAGGATTTGTTGCCCACATAAACATTAAACAGTTTTCGTCAGCAACATCAGGTACTGGAAGTTTTACTAGTTCATGGGTTGGAACTGATTGATAATGATTTAAGCATCCCCCAGCATAGTTACCCTTTTGTCCCTCATGTTGTAGTTTTCCTCCATAATGCCATGGTGGGTCGATATAGATTATTTGAAATAGTTGTTTTGGAAGGGGAGGAAAGGATACTTTATAATTGGTTTTCTGAGGGTACTTTATTTGGGTTTTTAGAAATTTGTAAAATACAGTCTCCATAAACTAAATATTACAACAATAATTTTCACTATTTCTATCTTTGGCCTAATCTTTCCTTTGTTTTATTTTATCTTATAATTTCAATAGGTTATGAGATCATGCGTAGTTAAGTAGCTCACCATGTAAAAATGCACCCTAGACATTTTTTATTGGGCTTTTGCCAAGTCCGGTTTTTAACTTCATTCATCAATAATTCTAACAAGTTATGGCCAATTTGCACACAATTTAACTGGCCCACTGTGAAATTTTTATCAAAAATGAAAAAATATTCTTTTTCTTTTAGAAAATTTGTGCCAGGTTACAGGAATTTAAAAGGCTCGTTGCGTGTAAATAAAAAATATATAAGAATTTTTAAACGAATTTTTCTTTAAACTCAACGGGCCAAGAGTTTGGGTGTGTGCGAAATAGGAGGAAGTGAGAAAATGAAGATTATTTTAGTTGCCGCTAACGATTCCCGCGTCAATTACGATCCACTTAGTCAAAACCCTCAAGGTTTGGCCTTTTCTTTTCAAACTTTAACCGATTTTCTTCTCGACCGGGAACCCTGCGATTTTTTGGTTATGGAACAACGGGCCATAGGCCCCGTGGCCGATATTCAGCGCCTGGGGGAGAAAATTCCTCTCGATCGCATTTTCCTCATTCTCGAATCGGTGCAAATGGGGATGATGGATAGCTATTTGAGTCAAGGGATTCGGGACATTTTTGTCACGCCGTTTAACTTTGCTGAATTTGCCGTCAAACTCAAGCATGCCACCCAAATAAGGCCCAGTTTGGCCTTTGAGAATTGTAAATTGGGTATGAGTGGCAAAAAAATGATGATTGCCGAAATTCTTATAATGCGTGGCCCTAGGGGTGCCTCCCGGGAAGAAATTTTGCGGGAAGTCTGGGGTGAAGAAAAAGTAGGCCCCAAAAATGTGGATGTTCACATTAACGGTTTGAGGAAAACTTTTGAGAAATAAGGCAAGCGCATTGTCTGTCGGGATGGCCGCTGGTTTCTTTTGGACTGACGCAGTGGTTAAAATCTTGTTATGGGAAAAAGTCACTTTGCGTTATGAGAAAAATACAAATTTGGGCGAACTTTTGCTTGCTTTTAAGGCCCAGAGAGCATATATGAGGTTGGATAGAGAATCGGGAGGATTGGGAACACTTAGGATTATTTTATGCTGGTTTTGACAAGGAAGCTCGGTGAAGGCATAGCTATCGACGATCATATTAAGATAGTCGTTGTGCAGATCAAAGGAAAACAGGTGAGATTGGGCATTAAGGCACCTCAAGAGACTAAGATTCATCGAGAAGAAATTTATAAGGCCATTCAGGAACAAAATGCCCAGGCCTCGCAAACTGATATGGAATCCGTTTCCGAACTCGCTTCAGAGTTTGGAAAAAAGTCGTGATTTCATTTGCCCTTTTGTAATTTTACCCCCTAAAATGTGAGATAGCTGTTTCTGGGGGAAGTTAAATTCGGAGGGTGGCCAGTGAAAGTGGGCACGGAGCGGTTTGGAGAGCTGGAAGTTGACAAGAGTGATATTGTCAGCTTTAAAGAGGGCCTACTCGGCTTTGAGAAATTTAAAAATTTTTTTGTTGTCGATCCGGGAGATCAAACCCTGATCCTCTGGCTCCAGTCTTGCGAAGGCCGAGAGGTGGCCTTTCCCATTATCGAACCCAAAATTTTTAAACCCGATTACGAAGTCAAACTTTTGCCGGCGGAAATGTCGGGGTTGGGACTGGAATCCATGGGCCAGGCCAGTGTTTATTGTGTGCTCACCATCCCCAAAGCGGTGGCGGAGATGAGCGCCAATTTAAAGGCCCCCATCATTATTAACAACCAAACCCGTTGTGCTCAGCAGGTGGTTTTGCAAAACTCCAAACTGGAAGTGTGCTATAAGGTCTATGGCCAACTCAAAAGCGCCATTGCCCGGTACGCTGCTTCGGGGGGGGGAGAATGGGATTCTCAAGAAGTGCAAACCCCTTCGCAAACACCGCCGTCTCGCAGTGGCACCCAAGTGGTTCGTGGGCCAAATTTGGGCCGCCTGTCCGGTACGCGCTAAAGAATTATTGATCAGAGGGCGAAGAGGGCGAGTGCACGGAGGTTTCCGTCGCCGTCTTGGCGAGGTTGATATACATTTTGGCCTCGCGGTTGTCGGGGTCTTTGGCCACCACCCGCCCCCATTCATTTTGCGCTTCGAGAATGTACCCGCTTCCGTAGTAAAGTATCCCCAGGGCATTGCGGGCGGGCAGGTAGTTGGGAAATTCATTTTTGAGTTTCTTGAGTTCGTCCAGGGCCTTGTTGAGAAAATTTTTCTTGGCATAGACTTTGGCAATTTTGAGGCGCGCTTCGAGATAGCTGGGGTTGAGTTTGATCGCTTTGTTGTATTCAAACAGGGCCTCGTCGAAGCGCTGATAAGTCATGTACATTTCGGCCAATTCATAATGTTTGTGGGAAAATTTGCTGTTGATGTGCTGGTCTTCAAAACTGCCCGAGGACATTTTTCCCGATTTGACCCTGGCATCGGCCCTTTCAAAAATTTTTTTGGCCTCGTCGTAGCGTCCAATATCGTTGTAGAGAACCGATAGGCCAATTGCCGCATCGGTGTGTTCGGGTTCCAGTCCCAAGACTTTGTTAAAGGCCTTGATCGCCTTGCCGATTTCTCCCAGGAGGTGGAAGACATTGGCCAAATGGAAGTAGGCCTCAACTAGGATGCTTTTTTCCACGCCTTTGGTTTCGATAATTTCACTGAGGTACTGGATCGATTTTTTGTAGTCTTTGCGGCGGAAAGATTCCTTACCATGGGCCAAGAGTTCTTTTGTTTGAGAAAGTTTCAATTTTGTCCCTCCACGCTTTGGCACGCCTGATAGGCCTCGTTTAAATCTTCTTGAAAATCTTTTCCTCGTACTTGTCCCTTGTAGCGCCGGTAGTATTTGAGGCAGTCTTCCCTGTTTTTGAGATGGGCCGAGGCGTGGACGATCCTGACCATGGAGTGATCCCTCAATTCCCGCTGGTTGGGGTATTTGTCAAGAATTTTCAAATAGCGGAAACGGGCCGCATCGTAGACGCTGGTCTTGTAGTAGAAATCGGCCACATAGCGCTCTTTGAGTTCCATTTGCTTTTGGCAAAAGTGGATTCGCTCCCGCGCTTTGGCGACCTGTTCGGACTTGGGGTGGAACTCGATCAATTCTCGAAAATATTTCATCGCTTCAATGCCGCTGGAGAGATCGCGGTCGTAGGTGCTGGGCAATTGTTGAAAGAAGGATTCTCCAATGCGCCAAATGACATAGGCCAGCCGTTGGTGTTTGGGGTGAAAATCTTTAAAGACGATGTAGGCCGCGGCGGCCTCGGCGTAGTTTTTTTGGGCGAAGAGAATGTCGGCATTGAGCAATTCGGCGTGGGTGGCGAAGTAGGAATAGGGGTGTTGGGATCGGATGGTGTTGAGCTTTTCTATGGCCAAGAGATAGCGGCCGTCATTCATCAGCCGTTGCGCCTCCTTGTAGAGGATTTCGGCCTCGGTTTTGCCCTCGGGGCGGGGGGTGGAACAACTCAGAAAAAGTGGCCAAATGGCCAGAAAACAAAGGACTGAGCGGGGCAACGGCATCTCTCTTGTAGGGAGCGATCTTTGGGAGGATAACATTCGGTATCCGGGGAAGTCAAAGAGTTTGGGCGTGGTAGAGTTCTTCGTAAATTTCGGTAAAAACCAGTTTGAGTGCTGCCGCCACGGGGATGGAGATGAGCATGCCGATGACTCCCATGGCCTGCCCACCCAGGATCACGCTGACCACCACGGTAATGGGGTGAAGGTTGACGATTTTGGACATCAGGATGGGAAAGACAAAGACAATGTCGATGGCGTAGGCGATGGTGTAGAGGAGCACTACCGCTCCGGTGGTGGCATTGTTGCCGTATTCCGCCAGGGCCAAGAGCAAAATGGGAATAAAACCGATGACTGGGCCTAAGTAGGGGATAATGTTGGTCACTCCGGCCAGGATGCCGAGCAAGAGGGAAAAGCGCATGCCGATGGCGCTCAAACTCAAAAAGATCAGCAGGCCAACGATGGTGGCCTCCACCAATTTGGCAAAAATATAGTCCCCCAACTGTTTGTTAAATTGATGGCCGAGGTAATAGGAGCGTTCAAAAATAGAGTTGGGAACCCATTTTAATACAGAGCGTTTAAAAGACCTGCCGTCTTTGAGAAAAAAGAAGAGGAAAAGCGGAACTAAAAAGGCCCATTCTAAGGTTAGGGCCAAAACTTTGGGGGTGGCCAACAGGATATTGGCCGAGCTAATCCGCACATAGTCGATGGCCTCGTCAATGTATTTGCCGCCGATGTCGTAGTCGGTGAGGCCTTTGATATTTTCGGTGAAGAGCGAGTATTTGGTTTTCACATAGCGTTCAATTTTAGGGATGTCGTACTGGATATTTTCCGCCTCGGAGATGAGGGAGGGGACAATTTTCACCACCGGATAGACGCTAAAAAAGAGAAACCCCAAAAAGACGGCCGTAACCGCCGCCGTTTGGTGGAATCCAATTTTTTCCAGGGCCGGGACGGCGGGGGACACCACCAAATAGATGAGGTAGCTGACCATCAACGGGGCCGAAATTCTGGGCATCAACCACAGGAAGAGCAAAAAGGCGGCGATCATGCAGAAGAAAAAAACTGGCCGCAACTTTTCTTTGAGCGTTCCCGAGTGTTGAGGGTGGAGGGGTTCGGGTTTGGCGTTCAAGGGGAACCTCAATCCGTTGGAGTGCGGGCCAAAGCGGTTGCTCGGACTTCCTCCGAGAGGGCAATCAAGCGTTCGGCGAGAATGGAACCGAGAGATTGGAGCAACTTGGCGGCAATGCTGGGCCGTGCGGCGATGAGGTCGTCCACATCGGGGCGAAACAGGCCCAACAAAACGCAGTCTTCACGGGCGACGGCGCTAACATTGCGCACATTTTTTTCCTGCAAAAGGGCCAACTCTCCAAAATATTCGCCCTTTTTGAGAGCGAGGCCGTCGTCGTCGTGGAGAGATTTCGCCCCCACTTCTACGCGGCCAGAATAGATCAGATAAAATCCCACTCCTGTATCATTTTCCGCAAAAATGACTTCGCCCCCGGAAAAGGAGCGCTGGTGCAGGGATCGGGCCAAAATGCTCAGTTCCAGGGAAGTGAAGTTTTTGAAAATGTCCAGTTGTTGCAAAAACCGGGGGACGGATTCGCTGCCTCGGCCAATGAGGGGATTGCTCTGCCAAAAATAACGGATGGTGGAAAAGCGTAATTTTGCGGGGAGTTTTTGGCCTTGATCGATGCGGTTTTTCATCTCTTGCTCATAATTTTTCACGGGCCAGTCCTTAGAGCAATCCCAAATGATCTTGGGCGACCCAGCCGCCCATTCTGCGAGGGTACTTGATAAAATACCAGTTTCCACTGCGTTTTCCAACGACGATTTTGCTGCCCTCTTGAAGAGTGATGCTCTCGGCGTAAATTTGGCTCGGCCCCTCGCGAATGGGGGAGTCCTTTAAGACGACCGCCTCTTTGAGTTCGGCCAAAAAGAAAAGACAGAAGGCGCTGGGCAGACAGGCCAGGCCCAGGCCACCGAACACTTTGCCCCAGGAAAAACTTGCACTTCTGCGCAGGAAGAAGAGTCCCAGTATAGTCAAACCCAGGGAACAGAGGAAGTAAAAATCCTGGGGCACAGAGAGTGCTGTATTTAAGGCCCGTTCACTCCACTGGGGGGAAGTTGCCAGGTTGGCCAGGCCCGGTTGGGAACTGGCCAACCGCAGATTGTGGTATTGGGCCTCGCTCACCAACCCTGCTTTGAGGGCCTTTTCCAGGTGGTAGCGGCCCAGGCCCCACTGCTCATTTTTGAGGTAGAGGGTTCCCAGGTTGAAGTGAAAAAGGCCCTGGCCCAGTTGCTCTCCCCCCTGGGTGAGAGTTTCTATGGCCCCCTGATAATCGCCTTCGAGATAGAGGGACTGGACTGACTGAAGAAGTTGCCGTGGATCAGAAGTGGCCATCTTCTCCATTGTCTTTTTTACTCTGCCTTTCGGCAAGACAAAGGATGTTTAACACAAGGAGACAATTGTCACACCAGGGGAATCGCAGCTATGATGGGCCAGATGAAATATCAAATCAAGGGCAATTATTTTGGCGGCCGTTATGTGGCGTTTGCCGAGGAAAAGGCGGGCACTTCCGCCAACTTTATCGAACGCACTTGCCCCGCCGACACCGAGACGGTGCTTTGGCAAATGCAGGCCAATTACGCCCATGTCGAGGCGGTAGTGGATGCGGCGGTGGAGGGATTCCAGCACTGGCGGAGCGTTCCCCTGGAACAGAGAGTGGCCTTTTTAAAGCGCTATCGGGATCAGCTTGAAAATGGCCGAGAGGCCGCCGCCGAGTCCATCGCCCTGGAGTCGGGCAAACCTTTATGGGAGGCCAAGACGGAAGTGCAGGCGGTGATCTCTAAGGTGGGCGTAACCATTGAGCACTCCCTGCCGCGCATCCAGTCCCAAACTTTTCCCGACATTTTACCCCACACCACGGGGCACTTGTCATTTAAACCCTTGGGGCCTGTTTTAGTGATTGGGCCTTTCAATTTCCCCTGCCATTTGGCCAACACCCAGATTTTGAGCGCTCTGTTGAGTGGCAACTCGGTGATCTTCAAGCCCAGTGAAAAGGTGGCCCACAGTGCCCAGTGGTTGTACGACAGTTTTCACGCTGCCGAATTTCCCCCGGGGGTGGTGGGCCTGATTCAAGGGGACGGAGAGGTGGCCCGCCGTTTGATCAATCAAAAGGCGATTAAAGGAATTTATTTTACCGGCTCCAAAGAGGTGGGGATTTCCGTTTTGAAGGATACCTACCGGGACTTGTCCAAGTTGGTGGCCCTGGAGTTGGGGGGCAAAAACCCGGCGATCGTGCACCATGATGCCGATTTGGACAACGCTTTGGTGGAGTTGGTTCAGGGGGCCTTTTTGACGACGGGGCAACGGTGCACTTCGACCGCCATCGTTTGTATTCACCGCTCGATCGCCGATCAGTTGATTTCCCGCTTTCACCGGGTGGCCAAAAATATTATCGTCGATCACCCGATCGATTACCGTGAGGAACCTTTGATGGGGCCACTGGTGGATCAAAAGGCCCTGGACAGTTATTTGTTGTTTATGGGCATGGCCAAACGGGAAGGTTTCGAGGAAATTATGCGGGGGAAACACCTGACCGATAAATCCTGGCCGGGCCACTTCGTTGGGCCTTCTATTCATTTGGCCAAAACATTTGATCCCCAAAGCTATTTTTTACGCAGCGAGATTTTTGGCCCCAACTGCACCTTTATTCCCTACGACGACATTGGGGAGGCCATCGAGATGGCCAACGCCACCGATTACGGATTGGCCGCGGCTCTCTTTTCCCGGGATAGAAAACTTTTTGAAAAGTGCCGCTTGGAAATTGATGTTGGCCTTTTGAACTTTAACCGCGCCACTTGCGGTGCTGCCGCTAAACTGCCCTTTGGGGGGGTGAAAAACAGCGGCAACTACCGGCCAATGGCAGTGGCCAGCATTGACGCCACCGTCTACCCGGTGGCATCACTGGAGGTTTCAGAGGATCGGCCAGCGCCCCCATCATTGCGGGGAGTGCGGGAGTTTTCTACAGAGGAACAGAGTGGATAATGGCCATCAAGCGTGTTATCAATAGGGGATTTTGCTATTATTGGGGTGTGGCGCAGCGGTAGCGCAGCGGACTGTTAATCCGTTGGTCGTCGGTTCGAATCCGACCACCCCAGCCATGTTTTTGCCCCCCTTTTATTATGAATATCCCAATTTTGCCTAGATTAAGGATAAATATTGCCTACTTTTAGTCGTAATTTGCCAAACTTGTTGACTTTTTAGTTATAATGTTGAATAAAGTGCTGTTTTGCTAAAACTTAGTTGATTTTTCAATTGGTGTTAAAAGTGAAAGGCCACAATTCTATTGCGATAGCTAACCATTTTATTAAATTAAGTAATGGCAAAGGCCTTACTTTGATGCAGTTGCTAAAATTATCCTATCTTGCCCATGGTTTTAAAATGGGGATATTTAGTCAAGACGACCCTCTCGCAAATGAACTTGTTCAAGCATGGAAATTTGGCCCTGTATTTCCGAATCTATACCATGAATTTAAATATGAGCCACCAGGCAAAATTAAAGAAATGGCAACATTCCTAGAAAATGAGAATGAAAGCTCTCTCAAGTTTGTTAAGTCTTCATTTACCAATGAAGAAGTAAAAATAATGGGATTTGTTTATAATATTTATGGAAATCTAACAGGGCCGCAATTATCTGACTTAACTCACCAAGAAGGAACACCTTGGCATAAAACATGGCATGAAGGTGGAGGTAAAGATTTTTTGGGGGTAACAATACCGAATAAAGAAATTGCTGATCATTTTAGGGAAGAGATTATTAGCAAATATACTGATTAATGAACGGAAACGAAAACAAATCTATTAGTAAGTTAGAACAGATTTTAAGAAAAGAAAGAATAATCTTAGATGACTTAAAAGCAAATTGGGAACAAAATTCTGAACTTTCTGAATTTCCTGAATTATATTTGAATAGAAGTCAAAGTCTTTATAACAAAAAAGACGAACTTGATAATGAAACAATAAATCAGCTTAATAAAAATCTCGAAGCAGAAAGAGAACTAAAACAACATTTATCTTGGGCCACTTTCATTTTTATGTGTGTTTATATTTGTGCTATTTTAGGAATAGTTTGGGCCAAAAATCATTGCAATGTGACTCTGACACCACTAATTTATACAATTCCTGCGCCAATGGCCCTATTTGGATGGATATTAAAAGGGCTATTTCCAAAAACTATTGGCAATAATAAGCGGCCCACAAAAAAAAATTAAATGGTTGGAATACTATTAGACAAAAATGAGATTCATTTTTGGTGTGTATAGCTTGGCCTGTGGCCGGCCATTTGCCCTAACCCGTCTTGCGATAGGCCTGATTCCACTGAGAGAAAAGGGCGGCAATTTCGGCATTGCGGGCCACCTCGGAAGGTGTTTTGCCCTGGGCGTTTTGGGCATTCACACTGGCCCCTTTTTCCAGCAGTAGGGAGATGAGTTTTGCTTTTCCCAGGGCGGATGCCTCGTGGAGAGGCGTCCCGCTTGTGCGGGTTTTGACATTGACATCGGCACCCTTGTTGATGAGATAGGAGACAATATTTCCCTTTTCACCATAAGCACACGCTATGTAGAGGGGGGTTTTACCGTAGTTGCTGGTGGCGTGAATATCGGCCCCGTTGTCTACCAACAGAGTGGCCACTTCCAAAGTGCCAAAAGAACCGCAGGCGTGGTGTAGAGGGGTTTCACCCTCTTTATTTTTGGCGTTGATCTCTGCTCCCTTATTGATGAGAAAGGAAACCAAGTCTATTTTTCCGCGGTAACAGGCCAGATGCAGGGGAGTCTCCCCATCCTTGTTTTTGGTATCAACTTTGGCCCCTTTCCAAGTCAAGAAGGAGGCGACATCTTGATTCCCCATGGAGGTGGCCACATGCAGGGGGCGGTTGCCGTCGCGGGGGTCGCGGGCATCGGGACTGGCCCCGGTCTCCAAAAAAAGTGAAATGGCCTTGAGATTGCCCGACTTAACGGCATTGGCAAATTCCTTGGAGAGTTTGGGAATAAACAACTTGGGCCAGGCAATCAGCAGGGGCGGGATAACTGCGCAGGCGGCGGCGAGAAGAAGGTAGACGGGTTCCATAAAAACTAGATCGGCAATTTTCAGAAATTATTGAGGGAAAGGGGTTAGGATAGGTTTTAACTCGGTTTAGTTTTTTTCACACAGGGGAGCGGTAATTTTTTGGATGTCTTCGGGCGCGAGCCAACTCTGGCCAATATTGGTGTTGTTGGGCAGGGCCTGCATGAGGTGTCCTTGGGGCATAATTCCCTGGCGGCCAGGGCAATTTTTAAAATCCTGGTAGCTGTCGCCGAGTCCCAACCAATGACTAAATTCGTGGGTAAAGAGCACACAGCGGGCCGAATCGTTTAAATCCCTGTCAAAAGCGTGGTCTGTGGCCCAGTTGAGAACATTGACTCGGGGATAACTGTCGTACAGAGAAATGGGGTGGCCACATTCCTTTAGTGCTGGGCGTTGGTTGGAGTCTGTAATATCTACCATGTCTAAATTGAGTTTGATGCCGTACCGGGCGTAAAAATCCATCATGCAGGGAAGAGCACCTTTGAGCTTGGCAAAGGCCTGGGCGCGCCTCTCTCTGTCCTCTCCCTTGTAGTCAAAACAAAGTTTGGCATCCAGGTTGATCAGGCCTTCGTTCTTATAAATGTTGTATTTGACTGGTGAGTATTGATAGCGGCCAAATTCTCCCTTGAGCAGATTGGCCCTTTTGCACAAGTAACGGCCCACGCGCTCAATTTTGACTTCTTCGGCATCGTTCGTCCGTCGCAAACAGTTGGAGAGGTAGGGGTTTTGGCGGGTGTAGTAAGCGGCCTTGAGGTGCAAAATGTTGTTGTCTCTAAACCAGTCGGCAAAGTCCTCGATCTCACGGCCATTGTCAAAAAAATGGCCGAGGCCCAGCAGTTCCCTCCTTCTAAACCAGGACTCGAAGGCCCGATCGTCGGTGAAAAAAATGCTCTGTCCACTTTTGAGCAGCACTCTTCGAGTGGCCACACTTCCCAGGGGAACGCGAGCGATTTCGATGGGTGTCCACAAGTAGGGAGTGGAAAAGGCCTCCAGTCGTATATCAGTTTGAATGGCGGGAGTCCAGGCGGGAACCGTGAGAGTGGCCTCCAGTGCACCCATTTCCTCTTTGATGCGTCCGATCTGCGCCAGCAGTTGGGCCTGTTTGGCCAGGGCCGACTTTCTTAGGGTGCGGGTGGGTTTGAAGGAGTACAGGCCACTCAGGCCAGAATAAGTGTGGGCCAGTTCGGTGGAGGTAAGTTCAAGTTTTTGCTGGAGATGGTGGGCATCTTCTACCAGTTGGTGGTAGCGGTCGATTTGGTTTCTGAGAGGCGTTGCGTTGGAGAGTGTGCCCGCTGTGGCCAAAATGGTGAGCAGAACCCTTTTCATGGCCTAGAGAGAGACGAGGCCATTGACATCGGACACCTTGTGGTAGAGGGAGAGAACTTCCCGAGGACTTTTGCACTCCAGTTCAAAGCAAATGCTGGCGTACTTTCCCTTTTGGGAAAGGTTGACAGTGACGGGGGTTTCATAGGGCATGCGGTCGTTGATGAGAGTGGCAAAGTGCTTGAGTTCGGGTTCCGGCATAATAAATTTGAAGGAGTATTTACACGGCCAGTCGTGATTCTCTTGGAGCAATTTGTCAAAACCTATCTTGTCCTTGTGGCCAGTCTTCATTGGCAAAAGATTTAACACGGAATCTCAAGGGGAGTCAAGTTTTTCGATATGCCGGAGGATTTTCTGGTGGGTGATGACTTCGCCCAAGGGGATGAGTTGGCCCATCGGAGTTTGCAGAAAGTAGGCGGGAACCCCCACGAAACCGTTTTCCTTGAGAAAATCGCCAATTTGGGGATCGTATTTCGTCCAGTCTCCTTTAAGTAGGGCGATATTTTTGTCTTTAACCAGGGCCTTGAAGGCGCGGGTGTCAAACACCAGTTTTTCGTTGACTTTACAGGTGAGGCACCACTTGGCGGTAAAGTTGATAAAAGTCAGGCGGCCTCGTTCTTTGTGCTCTTGCATTTGCTGGCGACTCCATGGCCGCCAGTCGAGTTCTCCGACGGCCATGGTTTGGGAGGAAGTGTAGCGGGGCAATTCTTGAAAATGCATTTGTAAGAGCAGGGCCAGGGAAAGGGCAAAAAAGAATCCTTGGGCATAAAAGTTTGTGGTGATCTTTTTGCGCAAGTAAAAGGCAAAGAAGAGCAATAACAGAGCGGTGTGGAGTTGAATCACCGAGGTGCTGGCGTCTACCAAGGCCGTGAAGACATCGAGCAACCACAAAACGCTGAGGAACAGGGTGAGGCCTAAGAAGCGTTTGAGTTGTTCCATCCAGGCCCCTGGCCGGGGAAGCAGGGCAATGCTTTTGGGGAAAAGGCCAGTTGCGATAAAGGGAAAGGCCAGGCCTGCGCCCACAAAGCTGAAAACCAGCAAAATGATGGCCGCCGATTGATCGGTTGCCAGGGCAAAGGTTAGGGCCGTACCCAAAAAGGGGGCCGAACAGGGAGTCGCCAGAATGGTGGCCAAAATACCGCTGGCCAAATCCCCCCACACTCCCCGTTTGATTTCCAGGTCGCCCAGAACTTTCCCGCCGGGAGTGCGAAATTCAAAGAGTCCAAACAGATTGAGTCCCAGCAGGAATAAAAAAACCGCCATGACGGAGACAAAGTGGGGGCTTTGCATTTGAAAACCCTGGCCCACCGACACACCTGCGGCCTTGAGGGCAATCGTCACCAGGCCTAAGACCACAAAGGTGCCGATGGTGCCGAGGGTATAAAAGAAGTTGTGTTTGAGAATCATGCGGGGGGATTCGTCGGCGTGGCCCACCAGATGAAAGAGTTTCAGGGAGATCACCGGCAGTACACAGGGCATGATATTGAGGATCAGGCCCCCCACAAAGGCCAGCAATAAATAAAAGAGCAGGTGGCGGTTGGCCGAAGCGGGAGGGAAGGGCGCTGCCGTCGAAGGGAGTTGTTCAAACTCCTTTAACAGTTGGGTGTTGCCTTCAATTTGGAAGGAGGAAAAGGCCCTTTCAATGATCAGCGCTTGCGCATTTGAAGCGCGGTAGAGAAATTTAAGTTTCAAGGGTGAGGGAAATTGGCCATTGGTGGGCAGTGCCAACGGTGGTTCTTTGTATTCACCGTCCCATTCCGCATCCAGGCGGCCGTGGATTCCCTGGCCGTCATATTTGAGTTGTTCGTGTTTTAATGTGAGCAAGGGGTGGGAAAAGGGAGTCAAAAGGTCGCTTCCCGCCGGCAGAGTGCCATTCTGGCCGGGCCTTCGGTAGAGCAAGGAGAGGCCATTTTTGGACTCTCCCTTGAGCAGTTGCAATTCCAGGTCATGCGGCCATGCAACGGAACGGGGGAGTTGTTCCATTCGGGTGCGCAGGTCTTTTGCGGAAACTTCAAAGGGATTGGGAGGGGTGAGGTTGCCAACCCCTTTGCCCCTCGGCCAGCGGGCGTTGATTTTAATTTGCCCGGGGATGCAAATGTGCCGGCACACGAGCCAGCGGGCGCTGATTTCGATTTTTTCCGAAACAACTCTTTGGACTTTAAAAAAGCGGGTGATTTCTCCTTCATACCCAAAGGTGATGACCCCGCCCTGTTCGCGGTGGGTTTGCGGTGCTGGCCACTCCAGAGGTTCCACTTCCAGGCCTTGGATTTTGATCTCGGTGGGCAGTCCGGCGGCACCGGGATTTTTCCAGTAGGTGTGCCAGTGGGGATGGTGGCGCATGGTAAAGGCCAAATGGTGCTGGCCAAATCGTTGTAACGCCACTTCCACCGGGCGTTCGGGTATGCCCTCTTCGGCGCGGAGAGTGGCCTTGGTGCCCAGGAGAATGTTCAGAGAAAAAAGGAGGAGGGGAAGGAGTGGAAAGGCCATTTATGGGTTGAATTTTACCCGGCGGGGATACCATTTGGCCATTCCCTCCCCTCTTTTAACAAATAGTTGACAGTACTATTTGCCAGATCCATGATTCTCAAATATTGAGCGTGGACACAATTCTTGAAAAATTATAAAATGGCGATAGGTAGTGGAAGTTGAATTGAGAGGGCGGACAGTGAGTGGCAACGGTTTTTCCTCTATCAAAAATTTGGATGCCTTGACTGAGGCAGGGTTTAGCGACAAGCAGGCCCGTGCGCTTCTTCAGGCCATGGGGCAAGATGCTGCTACCAAAACCGATTTAGAGTACGCCACCGCAGAACTCAAGCGGGAAATGAAAAACTTAGATGTCAAAATTGAAACCGTCAGAAAAGACCTCGAACTCAAAATTGAAACCATACGGGCCGATCTCAAACGCGATATTAAAGAGATGGAAAACAAAATGAACTTCAAAATGTTGGGGATGGTGCTCACTATTTT
This sequence comes from Bacteriovoracaceae bacterium, assembly GCA_965243145.1. Taxonomy (GTDB): domain Bacteria; phylum Bdellovibrionota; class Bacteriovoracia; order Bacteriovoracales; family Bacteriovoracaceae; genus CBDBLK01. The sequence goes on along the minus strand of CBDEUB010000002.1, from coordinate 1,136,209 downwards.
AAGTGCTTTAGTTACTCTGGGAAAGTTGGGAATGCTCGATCCCACGCCTCATAGGCCCACACCCATCGAACAAGTTCGGCCATCTCTGCAACAGTAACCCTTTTGATCGATAACATTTATTGACCGGCAAGAAACTCCGGTGGTTGGTGGGAGTGGTTTATAATGGGGTTGATGGAGTTTGGTAAGGTTTTGAAGTTCTTTAGGGCGTTTGTGACGCCCCCCCCCGAAAGGTTCTCCTAAGTTTAAGAGCAAAGAGTGGTTTTGCCCTGATAGGGGTGTTTGCGCTGGGAGCAGTGGTGGCGTATTCGTCGTCGAAGATGCTCCACCGTGCGATTCTGCAACAAAAGGTAACGATTGATTTCAAGGCAAAGTTTGATCGGGGAGCGCTTTTCCGGCAAATCTCCATGAGGATGTCGAACCACTACTCATGTTTGAGTACTTTGGGTGGATTGGGTGCCAGTATTGTGGACGGGCAGAGTCTTACGGGGATTAAGAATCGTGTGGGGCGGACCAGTTTTTTAGTGGGGCAGAAGTACGGGAGGAACAATAACTCGGTTATTTTTGTTTCTGCAAAGTTGACTAATTTGTCTGGGAATAGTGTGGACTTGGAAGTGGTGCTGGCGATGTGGAATAAGCTCAGCAAGAAGACGGGGAACAGGAAGAGGAAAGTGTACCCCTTAATCTTTAGTGGTACTCGCAACAACATTACGGGTTGCCATTTGAGGAACTCGAACTTGATCGCCGAGTCGAATGAGGAGCTGTGTCGGAATATTAAGGGTATGGAGTGGGATGCGGTTGGGAAGAAGTGCAAGTACAAGTTTCTGCCGACTGATCCGAGTAAGGCATCCAGGGGATTTAGTTCTCTGGGGGTAGTTCAAGACTGTGATCCTATGTGGACACCGGATCACCGCAATTGGTGTGGTGGTGAGACGGTGAGGCAGAGTAATGGTTGTGGTGGGACTAGGGACGGGATGGGGACGAAACCGTCGAAGTGGAGTCCTGAGAGGGGACTTTACTGCGATGATGCGACTTTTACTCAGACGGAGGGATGCTGCCGTGGATATTCTAACTGTTTAAAGGACACCCGCGCGGTTTCGGGGAGCAATATTACACCCTTTACGCCGGAGAAGAGTCTTTTCTGTTCGGGAGTGAGTTTTACCCAGACTCGTCCCTGCTGTGCCACGGGAGTAACGAACACCAATAATTGCCGGAGCAGTAGGACGGTGCAGGGGACGGCAAATCCGCCGTGGAGTCCTCTACCCAGTACCAAGTGCAGGGGGGTGAGTTTTACTCAAAGCAGAGCGTGTTGCAATACGCCAGGAGCAACCCCACCTTGCACCAGCACCCGCACGGCAGTGGGAACCAAATGCTGTACTAGCTGTGGAGCAGATTTTACCCTGGACTCCAATTCTTGTACTTGTGAGTGCACGAAGACTTGTCCCAGCAACTATGCGGTGGACACCAATACATGCACTTGCAAATCCACCTGTAATAAAACCTGTCCCACACACTATTCCTTGGACTTGAACACATGCACCTGTAAGTCTACCTGCACTAAAACCTGCCCCTCATCCCATGACTTGGACTTGGCGACCTGCTCCTGCAAATGCAACAAAACTTGCCACGATCCCTGGAGTTTGGACTCCAGCACTTGCTCTTGTAAGTGCAATAAAACTAATAACGACTGTGCGACATTTGCTGGTTACACCATGAATAAGACGACCTGCCAGTGTGAGCTGACTTGTACGAAAAACGCCAATGAATGTTCTGTCAATAAAAGGTTAGATCGAGAGCTGTGCGCCTGTGTTGACAAATGTCCGGGCATGACATGCCCTGCCTCCAAGTATCTCCATCATGCGAGTTGTACATGCAAATGTCGTCCCGGGACTATTTGGGATAGCGTTTCTAATAAGTGCAAGTGCAACAAACCTTGCAAATCGGGCCAAGTGCTAGACCTCACTTCTTGTCAATGTGGTTGTATCACGGGAGGTTATCCTCTTACTCGGGGAAATTGGGTGAAAAACAATTCATCGTCTGGGTGTGGCTCTAGGAGACGATGTTTTAATTATGGTGATCGGCCCAATTATGATTTTGGCCCTTGCAGTTCTGCCAATAATCCGTGCACCACTCTCTTTTGGGGCAAATGTCTCATTCATGCGCAATGTGAGACTGATCATTTGAAGTGTAAGCACGGTACGCCAGTTAAGCACCCCGATTTACCATCGAATATGTGGTTGTGCTCCCACCAATATCCAGATGGAACAGTCCATGGCACTTTAGCATTCCCCATGTTGAACACGAGTGGATCATCCCCTAGTTCCAATCCTAGAGGAATACTTTGTCCCCACCCCAGTAATTTTACAGGTAAAAGTTATCGTTTTCAGATTGGGGCCTGTGAGTCAAATTCCACTTGTAAGAATTGCAATAAAATTTGTTCTGGCGGGCAGTATTTGGATGCGGCGACTTGCGCTTGTAAGACACCTTAAAGTGTGGCCGTTTTAAAACGCCCTGGGAACAAAGTCAGGGGCATTGGTAATGGTGGTGATATTGGCCGGGCCACCGGGGGCGCGGATGGCAAACAGGCCCTGCTCTTCCAAATAGGCCAGCACCTGATCTTCTTTTTCCTCGCCTTTGTCGGTTTTGAGGTAGGCCATACATGCGTAAACGGTTTTATTTTTATAAGCGGTGAGGTCACCTTTGAGCATTTCCAGCTTTTCGAGAAAGTCGTCAACTTTATTCACCGTAAGGGTGGTTTTGACTTCTACCACGATAGCAAAATCACCATTTTTGACGATCAAATCCAATTCATATTTGGGAGTTCCGTCGTCTCTCGAAACCACTATGTTGGGAATGGGTTGAATTTCGGCATCGATCATGTCCAGGCCTCGATTGCGCAATAAAGAAACCAAGTCGCCCTCGATCAGGTTTTCCATAAAGTCGCCCCATTTGCGGTTAAACTCACCACTATGTTGTCTAAGTTCTTTGCTGAGTTCGCGCAGGGATTCCTCAGTTTTTCGCTGAGATTCTTGGAGTTTTTGCTGGCCCTCCTCGGTTCTACGGGCAAGTTCTTCGAGAGTCAATGGTTTTTTGTCACTGTTCATAAGTTCCCTCCCATGATGCAAAGCTAACACAAACTCGCAAGGTTTGGCAAGCACTTCATTCCATTAGCTTTTTAGAAACTGATCTTAACACCGATCCCGGTGGAACTTTTACTGCGGTGGTTGTGGTGGTGGCCTGAATATCGGTAGTTGGCCCCAAAACTGAATTTTTCGTTGTGGTTGTAGTACAGTTCCAGCTTGAGTGACCAATCCAGGAAAGAGTGATGCCGGTGGGGATCGTCTTTACTCAAAGTTTGTAACTTGGGTTCAACTTCAAATTCTAAGTTTTCACTAATGGGAATGCTTTTTGTGAGTTTGATTTTGGCCACCCCGTCGTGGCGCATATACCCTTCAAGTTCAATATCGCCGGGGAGATTGTAGAGAGCGGTCAGCACGGCGTAGAGTTTTTGATCGTCGTAGACGCTGCCGGCCCCCAGGGATAGAAAGCGGTCGACATATTTTCTAAAAAAAGTTTCAACTTCAATGTGGTCCAGGTCAGGTTCTTTGAGTTCTATCTCTATAATTGCCTGGTAGCGGCCGGCACTTCGCTCAATTTCCATTTCGGCAGCGTTGGAAGAAAGTTCGATTTCCCTGCTCCAAAAAGCGGTATTATCGTGGGTCATTTTTGAACTCCACTTTTTCTCGTCTTCTATCAGTTCGGGAGGGCGTTCAATATTCTCGTATTTCACCAACCGGGCCATGCCCATTTTCATGTGGTAGAGGTTGTGGCAGTGGAGGAACCAAATCCCCGGCCGATCGGCGTGAAATTCGATGGTGACGGTGCTCATGGGGGCGACATCCACCGTGTGGAAGAGCGGTGCCGATTTCCCCTGGCCAGCAAGCAAGCGGAAAAAGTGCCCGTGCAGGTGCATCGGATGGTGCATCATGGTGGTGTTGATCATTCTGAATGTGATCACCTCGTTTTCACGAATCTCGATATATTTGTCTTCGGAAAAAGGTTTGCCGTTAATGTACCAAGTGTAGCGCTCCATATCTCCCGAAAGTTCCAGGTCGATCACTTTGGCGCGGATTAAGTTTTGATCGTATGCGGTGGGGGTGGCCGCTTGGAGCATGGGATAAGTGAGTCTGTTGACAGCGAAAGAACCCTCTACTTGAGGAGGCCATTGTTGGGGGTGCTGGTGTTCCTCAAGTTCTTCACTTGGTTTGCTCTGCTGGTGATCACCGTGATCCATTTCTTTCATGGTGTAGAGCGAGGGCCTTAATTCTTCGGGGACTTCTTCAATATCTCCACTGCCGAAGAGCAGGGAAGCGCTTCCGCTGGTGTCTTGGGCGGTCGCTTTGGCCTCGAAAGTTTTGCTTTGATGGGGTATATGAAAAACGATGTCGTAAGTCTCCCCCATGCCGATCAGGAGTTCGTTGACGGTGACTGGTGTCACCGGCATCCCGTCTTTGGAAATGACGGTAAAGTTTCTTAAACGGCCGATGTTAAAATAAAAATAAGTCGAGGCGGCGGCGTTGATTAACCGAAAGCGGATTTTTTCACCATGTCTCGCATTTTTGAGTACCGAGGTTTGTTCGCCATTGATGAGAAAGGCATCATAGCCTACATCGCCAAAATCCATGGGATTCATGCGTTGCCACTGACTCTTAAAATAGTCGCCCAGGGCCTTGGTTCCTCGGCGGGCGGCATCGAGCAGGGAGCGCACCGCCTCTTGTTTTTGTTCATAGTAATGGCCATCCCTTTTGAGGTTGGCCAAAACTTGGGCGGGATGCTCGTTCGTCCAGTCGCTCATCACCACCACCACATCGTGATCAATTTCTGGAGTCAGGTCATCCTCTATGACGATGGCCCCGTACAGTCCGCGCTGTTCCTGCAACTCGGTGTGGGAGTGATACCAGTAAGTTCCCGTGTGCACGATGGGAAATTCAAAAGTGTGTTGGGAGTGGGGTTCGATAATTTTGGTGTTGGTGAATTGGGGGCCGTCCTGCCTCCAGGGCAACAAGACTCCGTGCCAGTGCAAGGTCGTGGGTTCGTCGGTTTCATTAGTGACCTGGATGATGGCCCAATCCCCCAGGCGAAAGTGCAGAGTGGGAGCGGGGATGCTGCCATTGATCGCCAGGGCGTGTTCCACTTCGACGCCGGTGACATTTTTGACAGTATTGTGCACCCTGAGTTCGTACCTTCTCACTTTGTCCGGTGAGATGCCGTCAGGCGGTGCTGCCGCCCATCCGTGAGAAATGGCGGCAAGAAATAGTGCACAGTTTAAAAATGATTTTAGTTTATTCAATGTGATACCTCTCCTTACAAATTCAGGGACACTTTTTAGCATTTTTATTTCTCGGCGGCCAGGTGTGGCCCATTTATTGGACAAGGCCCAAATTTTTGGCCACAATACGCTTCTACGCTTTGCAGGTTTGGGATGCAAAGCAAATCAGGGAGGTGTATGATGCAAATGGTTAGATTTTTTCTTTTTCTCATTCCAGTGCTTCTGTTCTCTTGTAGTAGGGAGGATGGCCATAGTGGCGGTGGCGGCAGTGGCAGTGGTGGGTCGACAACGGCGTTGGATTCCACCCGCGCCGCTCAAGGGGATACGCTCAAGCGAATACGCGAAAATGGAGTTATCAACTGCGGCGTGACCAGCGGCCTTCCCGGCTTTTCGTCCCCGGATTCCAAGGGGAATTGGACGGGACTCGAAGTCGATGTTTGTCGTGCTGTGGCCGCGGCGGTTTTCAATGACCCCAACAAGGTTCGCTTTACCACTTTGTCCACCCAGGCGCGCTTTACTGCTTTGCAGTCCGGGGAAGTCGATATTCTGAGTCGGGTGACCACTTGGACGCTCAGTCGTGATGCCGCTCAAGGACTCAACTTTGGCCCCACGGTTTTTTATGACGGCCAGGGGTTTATGGTACGCGCCAAATCCGGCGTAACTTCGGCCAAACAATTGTCTGGGGCCTCCATCTGCGTTCAACAAGGGACGACCACCGAACTCAACATGGCGGATTTTTTGCGCACTAACAAGATCAAGGCCAAACCAGTGGTTTTTGAAGACCGCGAGGAAACCACCCAGGCCTTCTTTAAAGGGCGTTGCGATGCCTTTACCACCGACGCCTCGGGACTGGCCGCCGAGCGTACTCGGGCCAAAAACCCTAGCATTTATACAATCCTTCCCGAGAGTATCTCTAAAGAACCCCTGGGGCCTGCCGTGCGCCATGGAGACGACCAGTGGTTCGACATCGTTAGTTGGACGGTTTTTGCCCTGATCTCCGCTGAAGAGATGGGCATTACCTCGGCCAACATCGACTCTTTCAAAAACAGCACCAACCCGCGCATTCGCCGCTTTTTGGGGGTCACCGAGGGCAATGGCAGCGCCCTTGGCCTGGCCGAAACTTGGGCCTATCAAATTGTCAAAAAAGTGGGCAATTACGGGGAGATTTTTGCCAGGAATGTGGGCCAAAAGACGCCTTTAAAACTGGAGCGGGGACTCAATGCCCTGTGGAATCGCGGCGGCCTGATGTACGCCCCCCCCATGCGTTAGGTAGCGTGTGAAAAAGGCCCTCTCCCTTCTACTGGAAAAAAATACCTACTTGTATCAGGCCTTGGTGGTGATTTTCACCATAGCTGGCCTGTATTTTCTCTACTACAACACTGCCACCAACTTGGAGAAACAAAACATTGCTTCGGGCCTGGATTTTTTGGAGCGCGAAGCGGGCTTTGAAATCTCCGAGAGCGCAGTCGAGTACAACAGTGGAGAGAGTTATGCCAAGGCCCTGTGGGTGGGAGTGCTCAACACCCTCAAAGTCGCCTTTTGGGGCAATCTGTTGGCGGTTTTGTTGGGCATTGTGGTCGGTATAGCGCGCTTGTCCCCCAATTGGTTGTTGGCCAAGGTGGCGTTTGTCTATGTCGAATTGTTCCGCAATGTCCCGCTTCTCTTGCTGCTCTTTTTTGGGTACGCCTTTTTTGCCGATGTCTTTCCCGGGCCGCGGGAGGCCCATCAACTCCTGCCCGGGGTGTTCCTCAGCAACCGCGGCCTGGTATTTCCGGTTTTGGCCCAGCATCCGGTTTGGCCTTATGTCAACGCCGCTTTTGTAACTGGCCTGGTGGCGGCCTTGGTGCTCAAGGCCTATTTCAAGCGCTTGCGCGAACAAAAGGGGAGGAGGTTTCAATCTTGGCCCTATTATTCGGGCCTGATCGTTGGCCTTCCCACAGTGGTGTGGTTGGCCGGGGGAGCACCTTGCCAGTGGGACATTCCCCGTTTGAGCGGGTTTAATTTTAGTGGCGGCCAGGTTTTGAGTCCCGAATTTGTCTCCCTGACTTTGGGCCTAATTCTTTATACGGCGGCCTTTAATGCCGAGATCGTCCGCGCCGGCATTTTAGCAGTGAGTAGTGGCCAGTGGGAGGCCGCCAAATCCTTGGGCCTGTCCCGCGCTAAAACTCTGCGCTTGGTGGTTTTGCCCCAGTCGTTGAGGGTGGTGATCCCGCCCCTGACGGGCCAAATTTTAAACCTGACCAAGAACAGTTCTCTAGCGGTGGCCATCGGTTATCCCGACTTTGTTTCGGTGGCCAATACCACTTTGAACCAGACCGGACAGGCCATAGAACTCGTCCTCATGATCATGGCGGTGTATTTGATCTTCAGTTTGTCAACTTCCGTGTTTATGAATTTTTACAACGCCAAAATGTCCCTGGTGGAGCGATAGTATGCCGCCTACTTCTGCGCCACCCGCGACCGCACAAAAATTGGCCCACTGGATGAAGAAAAATCTCTTTTCTTCCACCGGCAATAGCATCACCACGGTGATTTTGTTGTGTGTGATTTTGACCTGGGCCACATCCTTTTTTGACTGGTTAATTTGGAATTCGGTTTGGGCCGGAGATGCCCAGGCCTGCCGCCAGGCAGAGGGGGCCTGCCTGGCCTTTATCCGCGAGAAATTCCGCTTTATTCTCTTTGGCTTTTACCCTGCCGAACTGCTGTGGCGGCCAGTTGTCGCCATGGGGCTTTTCGTCGCCTTGGCCTGGTGGTCGTGGGATTTAAACCGTTGGAATGGGCACTTGGTTTGGAAATGGTTGCTCCTCTACACCGTAGGAGGAGTGCTCCTGTCCGGCGGTATTTTGGGAATGACTCCGGTGAGTGTGGACAAGTGGGGGGGCCTGTGCTTGACTTTAATGCTGGCCTCGGTGGGTATTTTGTTGAGCTATCCCTTGGGCATCCTCCTGGCCTTGGGCCGCACGGGAAATTTGCCCTTCCTGCGCTTTCTGTGCGTGGGTTATATCGAACTCATCCGCGGCGTTCCCCTGATCAGTTTGCTCTTTATGGCCAGCGTGATGTTCCCCCTTTTCCTTCCCGAGGGGCTGATTCTGCCCAAACTGGTGCGGGTTCAACTGGCCATCATTTTATTCACCGCTGCCTATATGGCCGAAATCGTGCGCGCCGGCCTGGCCGCCATTCCTAAAGGGCAGTACGAGGCCGCCGATCAGCTAGGGTTGGGGTATTGGCAAAAAACTGGCCTGGTGATCTTGCCCCAGGCCCTCAAGACGGTGATCCCTCCCACCATCAACATGGCCATCAGCACTTTCAAAGACACCTCGCTGGTGGTGATCGTCTCACTCCACGATCTTCTAATGACCACCAAGCTATCCTTGAAAGATACCAATTGGCTCGGATTTTCCATCGAGGCCTACCTCTTTGTGGGGATGATCTATTTCGTTTTTTGCGCCAGTATGGGGATTTACAGTCAATATCTTGAAACCGAACTGAACCGGGGGCGTGTGCGATGAATGAATCTATAATCTCTATGGAAAAAGTGAACAAGTGGTACGACCAATTTCATGTCCTCAAAGACATCAATTTAAAAGTTGCCCGCAGAGAGAAAGTGGTCATTTGTGGCCCCTCAGGTTCGGGCAAGTCAACTTTGATCCGCTGTTTGAACCGCTTGGAGGCCCACCAAAGTGGCCGCATTGTGGTCAACGGGGTTGAACTCGACCGCAAATTGAAAAACCTTCAGGCGGTTCGCGCCGAAATCGGCATGGTTTTTCAGCATTTCAACCTGTTCCCCCACTACACGGTTTTGCAAAACCTCACTTTGGCTCCCATGTGGGTAAAAAAAGTGCCCAAGCGCGATGCTGAGTCTCTGGCCATGCAGTTTTTGGAGAGGGTGCAGATTGCCGATCAGGCCCACAAATACCCTGGCCAACTTTCGGGAGGGCAGCAGCAGCGGGTGGCCATCGCCCGCAGTTTGTGTATGCAACCGGAAATTATGTTATTTGACGAACCCACCTCGGCCCTCGACCCCGAAATGATCAAGGAAGTCTTGGATGTCATGGTGGATTTGGCCAGAGAGGGCATGACCATGTTATGTGTCACCCACGAAATGGGTTTTGCCGGAGAGGTCGCCGACCGGGTGATTTTTATGGACGAGGGGAATATTGTGGAAGAAGGCACTCCCGCCGAATTTTTTAAGAATCCCCAGCATCAGCGGTCTAAAGAGTTTTTAGCGCAAGTTATCCGTTAGCCATGAAAAAACTTCTCTTGATAGCTTTGGCCATTCTGACTGTTCTGCTCTCGTCGAGTTCGCAAAAAACTTTGTATTGCGATCACAGCAATTTCTTAGACTTTATTTTTGATTCTGCGAGAACCAGTGATCTGATCCGGCAGACTGGCCAGGGATGCCGTTTGAGGGGCATTGACTTGAGTGGCCAGCAGTTTACTAAGATCGACTTGCGCAAGGCCGATCTGCGGGATGCCGTGCTGAAAGATGCGCGCTTTTGGCAATCCCGTTTTGAGGGGGCCGACATTCGCTGGGCCAATTTTGAAAACAGTCAATTGTGGATGTCAAACTTTCGGGGAGTGCGCGCCGACGATGCCAACTTCAAGTGGGCCGATCTCGGAAGAGTCGATTTGACTTTGGCCATTCTCAACCACGCCGACCTCCGTTGGGCGCAGGCTCAAGTGGCCAATTTTTACCGGGCACAGTTTTGGGAAACTCGCCTGGAGTGGATGATCGTGCGGCCTGAAGTCATTGAGCAACTCGATCGGCCCAATGCCGAATTGAGATGGAGTGACCTCCATGGGGCGTACCTCGGGTGGGTGGAAATGCAAACTGGCCTCGGCAAAGTGGAGTGGGCCAACTTGGAAGAAATGGTGGAAAATTACAGGCATGGCCATGGCACCTCTAAACTCAAACCGCGATCGCTTCCCTGGATGGAGAGAAGCAAAATGTTGAAGGATTATTGCCAGGCCAATGTGCTTCGCCTATTAATGGGAGAGTCATGAAAATTGTAATTACTCACACCTCAGAGAAAAATCGTAATAAAAGCAGGGTAACTGTTCACAATTTAGGTCAGATTGGAGTGAAGCGAAACAGAGCGACTGAGGCGTACCAAGAGTACGCCGCAGGGAGTGATGGCGAAGCTGAGCTTCAAGATGGCCTGAAGTGTGAGCAGTTACTGAAAATTATATTGCTCGTGATGGCGTTCTCTTTCGGCCTTTCTGCCGAGGCCCTAGTGTTGTGTGATCACACCAACTGGCGCGATTTTGTTTGGGATCCTCCCAAAGTCAACGAGCTGATTAAAATAACTGGCCGGGGATGCAATTTGGAAGGGATTGATTTTAGTGGTGAAGATTTGGAAATGGCGTATTTGCGCAAGGCCAACCTCTCCCACTCCAAATTGGTGGGGGCCAACTTGTGGAAGGCCGATCTCGCCGATGCTGCCATCGAACACGCCGACCTCAAATGGGCCGATCTCGGCGAGGCCAATCTCTCTCACGCCTCTATTGGGGGAAGCGATTTGAGGTGGGCCGATCTCAGGGGCACTCGCTTTCATCCGTTGAGTGTTTACGCCGTCGATTTCAACCCTCTGTCCATTTCCAAGGCGGATATGAGGTGGGCCAAATTGCGCCTGGAGGATGTGCTGGGAGGGTTCCAGCGCTTTGCCGGAATGTACACCGGGTGGGTGGACATCGAGCGCAATCCCGAAAGTTTAAGAAATTTTGATCGGATGGGTTGGCTCAACCTTGAAGAAATTTTGCGTTGGTCGGGGAAGGGCGGAGTTCCACGGAAGAAGAGAGAATCGGAGTGGAAACCTGTTAAGGCCCTTCCTTGGCCCGTCAGGGCCGAAATGGCGGGGAGCTATTGCCGGGAAAAAGTCAGGCGGCTTTTGTCTCTCTAACAAAACGGTAAAATTAGAGAACAAACAGGGATGGGCAAAATTTGCTCTCTCTGAGAAGTTTATATGGCCCAGATAAAAAATTTCGATAAGTTAGAAGAAATGACTATATTTGGATTCATATTGGCCTTGATATTATTTTTATCTAGTGTTCATGCAGAGACTTTTGGTCTGCTTTTAAGTGGTGGTAGAGACCTCAATTCAAATCACTACAATTACTATGATAGCATGAAAAAAATGCATCAGGCCTTAAGAAGTCGTGGAGTCAAAAGAGATCACATTATGGCCCTTTATGCAGATGGTGGTGATAGCAGATATGAAACCAGAAAACGATTATTTTATTCCTGGGGCCTATCCTTTAATGCCCCTACTAGCTTTGGAGATGACGATGTCAGAGATATTTGGCATAGTGCTAACAGAGTCAATATCTCACGCTCTTTTAAAACTCTCGCTGGAAAGATGAAACCTGGAGATCATCTCGTCTTTTTTATAACCGATCACGGCAGTAAAAAAAAAACATCGTATTGTGGAATGGTGACTACTATAGCGTTGACGACTTAAAAAACCAACTGGATAAACTTCCCGAGGGAGTGACTACTCATATTCTGACCAATATCTGTTATGGGGGGAAACTACTCGAACTGACGGGGCCAGACACCTGTGTTATGGCCAATAGCGATGCCTATCGAGTATCTTATTCATTTTACAATCGTAGTCCATTTATTTCAAGTTTCGCTGATGCGCTAAAAAATAATAGACGAGATGGAAATGCCAATGGAAGGAATAGTATGTTGGAAGCGTTTTCCTATGCAAGAGATAACGATCATCCGATGAATGAAGTGCACCTGACAAGTTTAGATTATTTTTTAGATCAGCAAACTTTGCATATACTTCGAGAAATGGAGAAAGACCCAGACTTGGTGCAATGCCATCCTTCGACGACGGCCTTACCGGCATCAAAACTTATTGGAGAAATTGATCTGGCCGTACAGGCCATTCGCTCACGAGGTGATGAAAGAAGGCGACAGTCCTTTCAAGGTGAACTCGAAGAAAAGATAAGTGAACTGAAAGAGCGCTTCAATTCACCGGCCATGCGTCTGGCCGAAAGTGAAGCAAGAAAACTTGTGGCCGAACTTGATGCTCGAAGAGAGGCCTATATGGCCTTACCTGAATTGGAACAGAATAGACTGCGGCCTAGTGAAACTAGAAGAGTCGAGAGATTAAGGGATAAAATAGTGCGTCGACAACGATTTGCCTACAATATTGAACGGGATTATGAAATGGCCATCAAGGAACTCAGGTTTTTAAAATACGCTTCCAAGCAGCAATTTGAAGAGTATCTTTCAATCAAAAGGTGTTTAGATTATGAACTGTAAGATAGCAGTTTTCTTTTTGTTTCTTTCGATTTCATTCCATGGGTTTGCGCTCCTCCATTTTGAGGCCAAGACCTATGAGATGGAAGGCAAATTGATCACCAAACCACCCAACGAAATTTATATTTCGATTAACTATCAAAGCAATTCAGAAACCAGAATCAAACTCACGGGAAATGTACCTAAAGAACTCTATGAACAACACGAAAGCAATGCTCTGATCAAATTCAAAGTGGCCAGGCCATTCATTTCATTTTTAGGAGAGGCCGAATTTTTAGAACTCAAAAGGTACCTTGAACCTTTTGAAAAAGTTGAAATTTACCACGAACTCTAGAGTTTTAAATTCAAATACTGCTGATTTGGTAACTACTCACGCTTTAACAAAAAACTGTGATGAAAACAGGGTAACTGTTCACAATTTAGGTCAGATTGGGGGGAAGCGAGACGGAGCGACTGAGGCGTGCTTCCTGCACGTCGCAAGGAGCGATGGTGAAGCTGACTCACACGGAGTCGCCAGGAAGGCGACGAGCGACGACTGCCCCGATGGGCAGTGCCGGAGCAGGATGCGAAGGCAAGATGGCCTGAAGTGTGAGCAGTTACAAAAAAAAGGGGCCTCGCGGCCCCTCCTCACTATTAAGATTAAGCAACTTTGTGATTATTCTGCGGGGACAAGTCCAACTGGCAGACAGTTTCCAACAGCCGGGTGGCGACCAAGTAAGGGTCGGCATTGGCCCCGGGGCGGCGGTCTTCAAAATAGCCGCAACCCTTGTGGGCGGTACCCATGGGGATTCTGATCGAGGCCCCGCGGTTGGAGATTCCCGATTTGAACTCGTCGATATTGCAAGTTTCGTGTTGGCCCGTGAGCCGGTCGGCCAGGCCGAAACCGTAGTCTTCAACATGGCGTAAATGTGCTCCTTTGAGCCGTTCCACCGCCTCTTGAATGTACTTCATTCCGTTCTTGGGGTCGCGGGTTTCCCGGGTGGAAAAATTGGTGTGCATGCCGGCCCCGTTCCAGTCGCCCTTGATGGGCTTGTTTTCAAAGGAGACGCTGACACCGTAGTTTTCGGCAATTCTGTGCAGGAGATAGCGGCCGACCCACATGTGATCTGATACGGTGAGGGGATCGGAGGCCTCGCTTTCATCTCCCCGGTGGCCCATTTGAAATTCCCACTGTCCGGGCATCACTTCGGCGTTGATTCCGTAGATCAACAACCCCGCCTTCATACAGGCATCCAAATGTTTGTTGACGATGTCCCGGCCAAAAACTTTATTGGTTCCCACTCCACAGTAAAAAGGGCCTTGGGGTGCGGGGTAGCCCTCTTGGGGCCATCCCAGCGGCCTGGAGTTTTGGAAAAAAGTGTATTCCTGTTCAAATCCAAGATAGGCATCGGCATTTTTTCCCCCGGCGTCGAGGGCCTCGCGCAAGTGGGCGCGCTTGTTGGTGGCGTGGGGGGTTTTATCGGCGTTGTACACTTCGCACAAGACGATGTAGTTGCCCTCTTCCCGCATGGGGTCTGGGCAAAAGAAAGCGGGGATCAGGGCGCAGTCGGAGTCGTGCCCTTCCGCCTGGCCAGTAGAGGAACCGTCAAAACCCCATTTGGGGAATGTTTCAAGACTGACTTTGCGGCCGCCTACGGGCACCAGTCTGGCCTTGGAGCGAATTTCTTGGGTGGGTGTGGCCCCGTCGAGCCAAACATACTCTGCTTTGACAAACTTGCTTGCTGGCATCATGTCCTCCTTACTCTGCTTTAAAAATAAAAATGGCGTTAATATTCATTAACACACTCTCGGCGTTGGTGTCCATTTGATCAATGGTGTCATTTCCCGTCGTTTTTATGCCTATCGGTCAACTTTGGCCCAACTTTAAAATTTCGTAGGCCCGCTGAATCAGGGCAAAGTTTTCAGTGGCGATTCGTCCAAATTCCGAGGGAATCCCTCGTGCAGAGAGTTTGTCGGGGTGTTTGAGCAAGGCCCACTTTTTATAGGCCTTCTTAATTTCTTGAAGGGATGCATCTGGCCCCACTCCCAGGATTTGACGCGCTCCTTCTTCGTCTTGGCCATGTTGGAGTGGGGGAAGGGGGGATAGAGAGGAATAAAATGTGGCCTCGTCGGACAGCGCTTTGATCCACCCCCTTTTAGTGCGGAAAGACTGGCCATTTTGACTCAAGATCAATCGGGAGGCCAGGCCTTCCAGTTTGGCCACTGAAGGCAGGGATATTTTGCCTTGCAAAATATCCCGAGCGGGGATATTCCGTTTTTGCAATTTGGCCAAGGTGGCGGTGACCGCTTTTTGCAAGTCGCTATAAGAGACATTCAACTTTGATCCCAGGCCTTTACACAGGGGGCCTTCTCGATGGTTTAACTCCTTTAAGAGGATGTCCCAAAACAGATAACACTCCCACAGGGTGATCAATTGGGCCAGGCCGGGGAGGGAAGGGGAGCGCAGGGAGAGAATCCAGCGCCGTTCCATGGACATTTTGATCACCCGGACGGCATCCCTGTTTTCAATGCGCAGGCCGAGTTTGTGGGAAATTTGCTGGGCAATAGAGTCAAATTCTTGGCCATCCCCCCATTGAAGGGCATCGAATACCGCCAAAAGGGATTGCAGAGATTTTTGTTTGGCCTTTTGGGCCGCATTTGGAGTTTTTTGCTGGGAGATTTTGGCCAGTTCCTTCAAGTATTTTTGATGGGTGGGGCAGGTTTTTTGTGGCCGGGGGGGAGCAGAAGTGGTGCTGCTTTGGGTTCTCGGGGCCATTCCACTCCCCTGTTGCAAAACATTTTTTTTGCTCTCGACCAATTGGTCGAAGTCAAAATTGTGGCGGTTTCTCCGAGGAGGGTTAAAGAGTTTGTCCCATATCCACATTCCTATGCCGGGGGCCAAAATTTTGCCAAAAACAAAAAGGGCCAGTAAGGCCAGGCCCATGCGGATCATGATTTCTTGCTTCAAGGCCCCTCGCTTTCGGTGGATTCAGAGATAGGTTAGAATAGAGGAGATGTTAAATCTAGGGATGAAGACTGTACTTTTGGGGAAAAGTCCCGCGGCCAATATTGTTCAGGGGGCCGCGCTTCTCCTTTTGGTGTCCTGTTCTTCCGTTCCTCCCCATTCCACTGCCTCTCGTTCCGCGCCGGCATCCCCTTTCTTGGGTTCAGGCCTTGTGGCCAAAAAAATTGATCAAAAGGTCGAACAGCGCATGGCCGCCACCCGGCCCCACTCTTCGACTCCCGCTAAAAGGAAAAGGCCCAATTCGCAAGATCAGGCCAAAAAAGCATTGGCCAAGAAGTCTGCCCCAAAACTCAAATTAAAATACGGCAAGCGCTACTTTAAACATTGGGTGGATCACTTCACCCAGCGCAACCGCCCGCGCTTTATCCGCCACCTCAAGCGCGCCTCCAAATACCGCCCCACTGTGCGCAGAGTTTTGCGCCAACACGGACTTCCCGAAGACCTCTTTTTTGTGGCCTTGATCGAGTCGGGGTTTAGCACGGGCGCGCGCTCCCACGCCAACGCCGTGGGGGTTTGGCAATTTATCAAGGGAACCGCCAAGCGCTACGGTTTGAGAGTTGATCGCCAAGTTGACGAGCGCAAGAATGTTCACAAAGCGACGGTGGCGGCGGCCAACTATTTTAAAGACCTCTACAATATCTTCGGCTCTTGGGAGCTGGCCCTGTGTGCTTACAACGCCGGCGAATACCGGATCATCAACGCCATTAGAAAGGGAAATACCCGCAATTACCTCTCCCTGGTGCGCAAGGGATTGATCCCGAGGGAGACGACTTATTATATCCCCAAGGTGGCGGCCGCGCGCCACTTGGCCAAGCGCAAATCTTTTGCCCGCTATTTAAAACACGCTAGTACCGGCGAGGTTCAACTTTACGCCAACGCCAAGAGCTTGTCGGTGAGATCGCCTTTTTCCCTTTCTTCTTTGGCGCAAAAAACTGGGGTCACTTATCCTCAACTCAAAAAATTAAATCCCGATATTCGCCGCAAGATAGTTCGCCCTGGACGGCGGCCGTTCCGCTTGATAGTGCCCCAGTCGGGACTGCGCTCGGTGGCCTCGGTTTTAAAAAAGAAGCGCCCCCGCATGACTCAATTTCAGCGTCGATCACATCAAAAAAAGAAGCGTCGCCGATCTTCGCTCACTTACAAAGTCAGGCGGGGGGACAATCTCATCACCATCGCCGCCCGCTTTGGCACTAGCGTGGCATCCCTCAAACGGTGGAACAAACTGCGCAGAAATAAAATTATGGCCGGCCAGAGACTCAAAGTCAGGCGTAGAATGCACACTTATGTGGTCAAGCGGGGGGATAGCTTGTTCGGCATTGCCCGGCGCTTTGGAACTTCCATCGCCCAAATTATGCGCGCCAATCTGATGCAAAAAAAGGTCATCTACCCGCGCCAGGAATTGCTCATTCCGGCGAAGAGTTAGGCCTACACAAAACATTGTAAAACTTTTTCGGCCACCATCTCGGGCGTGATGTCCACCATGCACCGTTGGTAAATTTTTTGCGAGCATCGCCCGCGGCCGTCTTTACTGCACGGCCGGCAGAGAAGTTCGACTTGCAGGGTGTGAATGTGGGAGTGGGTGCAAAATCCAAAGGCGGTCGGCCCCATCAGGGCGATGCCGGGAGTGCCTGCCAGGTCGGCCACATGGAGAAGTCCGGTGTCGGCGGCCACCACCAGGCGCGCGCGCGCCACCACCGAACAGGCCTGGGACAAGTCCAGTTGGCCAGCTAAATTGGCCACCCTGGAGGGAAAAGAAGTTTCCAATTCCCGGCAAAAGGATTCCCCTGGGCCACCGAGGACGACAAAGGCCTGGCCAGGCAGCAGGGAGATCAGTTTTTTGAAGTGTTCTAAAGGCCAGCGCTTCATCGGCCAGGCAGCACCGGGGACGAGTGCTATCATCCCGCAGATTTTTTCTCCCAATCGTTCTTCCCACCGTGTGGGCAGGGGCCACAATGGCCAATGGCCAGCAGTGGGAGCATCCATTTGGGGCAGCACCTTTTTGAGTGGCCGCCAATAGCTTTCCGCTCCTTTGAAGGGGGCGGGGAAGCGGTTGATGCGGCAGCGGAAGAGGAGAAAGCGCTTCCAGCGCTCTTTTGAACGGCGAATCCATCGGGTTCCGGAAAAGGGCCAGAGCACCCACCACAAAAGTGTGCTGCGCAGGTTGGAGTGGGCATCATAGGCCAGGTCGTAGCGCCTTTGGCGCAAACGCCACCCCAGGCCCAAGAGGGCGAGCAAATTTTGCAGACATGAGGCCTTGTCATCCACCACAAAAACCCGATCAATTTCCTCCCTGGCCCGTAAGAGAGGGGCAAACTCGGGTTTGGTCACCCAGTTAATGCGCAATGCGGGGTAGGCGGCCTTGAGAGGGGCCAAGACTCCCATCGCTTGCACAATATCCCCCAGGGAGGAAAAGCGAATGATCAGAAGGTGTTGAAAATTTTTTCCCCTATGTTTTTCCGATGGCATGGCCTCAAGATAGAATAAGAGTGGTCAAAGAGGAGGCCCCCATGGCCTTTGGAGAGAAAAATTTTATCGACCTCATCAAAGTGGCGATTCAGCACAAGGCCAGCGATATTCACATCAAAACCGGCGAGACGCCCTGTCTGAGGATTCAAGGGGAATTGGTGCCCATCCAGACGCGCTCGCTGGAGGCCGGAGATGTGGAGAGCATTGCCGCCATGGCCTTGCAGAAATCGGGTGGGCGAGAGGCCGGGAAAGAGGCCTTATCGCGGGATAGCGATGGAGGTTTTACCGTGCCGGAGTTGTGCCGCTTGCGCTACAACCTGTTTCGCTGCCAGGGCCGCTTGAGCATCATCTTTAGAATTGTGAACTTGCAAATCCCCAATCTGGAAAAATTGTCGCTTCCCCCGATCCTCAAAGAGATTGGCCTGCAAAGGCGCGGCCTGATCTTGGCCACTGGGCCTACCGGATCGGGCAAATCCACCACTTTGGCGGCGATGATCGATCACATCAACCGCCACCGCCGGGCGCACATTATCACCATTGAAGACCCCGTCGAATTTTTGCACACGCCTCAAAAATCGCGCTTTTCCCAGAGGGAAATGGGCCTTGACACCCCCGATTTTCAATCCGCTTTGCGGTCGGCACTTAGGCAAGACCCCGATGTCATTTTGATCGGTGAAATGCGCGACCCCGAGACTGTGCAAATTGCCCTCAAGGCCGCCGAAACCGGACACACCGTTTTTTCCACCATGCACACCACTCACGCCCTGGCCACATTGGGGCGGATCATCTCCATGTTTCCCGCCGAGGAACAAAAGGAAGTGAGGAAGCGACTGGCAGTGTCGCTCTACGCTTGCCTTGGCCAGCGGATGCTTCCCACCGCCGACGGCAAGGGCACAGTGGTGGCGATGGAAATTATGGTCACCACGCCGGGGGTGAAAGAAGTGATCGAGGGCATTGAGCCGCTGGAGAGATTGACCCAAGCGATCGAGGAAAACTATGGCCCCGGCGGCAACGGCTCCCAATCCTTTGAGCAACACCTGATGGATTTATACAAGCGCAAAGTCATCACCCGGGAAACCGCTTTTGAGGCGACCCCTTCCCAGTCCAATTTTGTCCAGCAGTTGGAGTTTGATAAGTAAATGGTAGTCAGTCGATCAATTTTTCAAAATTGTCTTGGAGATATTCAACGGCATAGAGGGGCAAAGTCACCAATTTAGTTTTGCCTACAAATTGGGGATCGACGGAAAAAATATCCAGATCAATTTTAATGCCCAGAGGTGTCTTTTTATTTTGACAAAAATATTTGAGTGACTTGAGATGTCCCTTGGAAGAGGCCTTGACTTCGACGGGGTAAATGTGGCCCTTTTTTTCGATCAGAAAATCAATTTCCGCTTTTTGCGCCCCCTTGTCTCGCAGGTGGTAGGTAAGGCCTGGTGTGCACGAAGGGCCTTGAAAAAAATTTAAATGTTGGGCGACAAATTGCTCGGCAATCATGCCTTTGGTTGAAAAACGGTTTTGAAATTCCCTTTCGATGACATCAAAATCCAACTTTAAAAGCGCATTTAAAAGGCCAATGTCGAGAAAATAGGGTTTAAAGATGCGCTGGTCGCTCTCTCCAAGGAGGGGGACTTGGTTGGCATTGCTATGGACACAGGGAAGGATGACTTTGGCATCGATGAGCAGTTCCACGACGCGTTTAATGTCCCTGGAAGTGGATTCCCTGTCGAGTTTTGAATAAATCATTTTTTTCCCCGTGGCCATGGCGACGGCACGGAAAATTCTGGCGATTCTTTGAACATTGATTCTCTTGTTATATTTGGAAAAATCGGCCTCATAAGTTTGAATGAGTTGCTCTTGGTGTTCTCTCATAGGGATTAAACTTTGAGTTTCAGCAAAAATTTTTACTGCCTCGGGCATGCCCCCGACATAGTAGTAATCCTTAAGAGCGGCGATGGCGGCATTGTGTACCTCCGAAGAAAATGCAAAGCGTTGGAGTTTTTCGTCGAGGAAATGCCTTCCCGTGGCCCATAAAAATTCCTTAAAACTCATCGGCCCTAAATGGTAAAATTCGACTCGGCCGACGGGAAAAGAAAAATCGCCCTTATTTGATGACAAGACGATTTCCAGCAATGAACCCGCCGCTATCACCTTGAACTGGGGGGCCTGTTCGTAAAAGTACCTCAATGAAAGCAGCAGTTTGGGTAAGGCCTGGATTTCGTCAAAAAATATCAACGAATTGGGGCCGAGGCGCTTTTTCTTTTTGAGTTGGATTTCGTCGAGGAGTTTAGCGAGGTCAAACTCTTCGGTTTTCAAAGAGTTGAGGCGCTCTCTCTCCAGGTCAAATTCCACCAAGTCCAGATTTTCCCGCTGGGCAAAGAGGCGCACTAAGGTCGATTTGCCGACTTGGCGTGCGCCCCGCAACACCATCGGCCTTCTGCTAGGGGCGTCTATCCACTGTTTGAGGCCAGCTAGGGCCAATCTCTCCATCATAAAGTGGCCAAGTTATTGAAATGACATTGACAAGGTCAATTTTAGGGGTAATTTTAGACTTGTCAAGTCCAATTTTAGGGGTAATTTAGGCCCTATTATGCTTGTTTTGAATCCAAATTTGCTGAATGTGTTGAATACGGTTTGGATGGCCAGGAAAGAAACAGCGTTATTCTTGACTTTCACAAGGCCTCAAACCTCAATTCTGGAGAAAAAGAGATATTTGCCCTTAACTTTAATTTGAGCGAACCGATTCGTGTTTCTCGCACGAAGAAAAGTTCAGTGCTGTTTCCCAGTGCTTTTGTTTTGGAATCCAGCGCCGATTACAAGATTGAGCAAGGGTTGGGAAATGTATCGGGATTAGAGCAGGCCCTTATTGTATTGCAGGCCTCTTTGGTTAGAACCCCAAATTTAAGTAACGAGCGTTTTGTTAAAGGCCGTAGAATTACTTTTAAGGAACCGTGGTTTTAGAGAGTGCAGAGGCCTGACATTTTTTTGCCAGGGGATATAAAAGATTTTCAGACAAAAATTTAACGACGGGGTAGACGACGGCATCGCCCATGGCGGCGTAGCTTTGGTTATAACTGCCGGGTAATTTAAAATCTCGGGGAGTACCCATCAAACGGGTGGCCTCGTTTATTGTTAATAACCTGCTGGCCAATTTTCTATTCTTTTTGATAATAATATACTGACGGCTACTTCCTCCTCTTGGAACTCTTAGACAACCGGCGAGTCCGTCAAACCTGAGTTCTAAAACTTGTTTCTTATTTCTGGTTCGTCTGTATCCTGGTGCTACGGCAATATCTTCTTTGCTCGACATCAATTTTTTATAATGATTTTCGGGGATTAAACTCAATATGTATTCATTTTTTTCTTTTGTAAAAACGGGAGCGTTAAATTCAATAATGTCTTTTAAACAGTGATTCAATTTTTCTGGTTTGGGCAGGTACCACCAAACTAAATCGGCCAATCCTTGTGTTGCTCTCAATAGTGGTTTCGTATGAAAATAAGAAGGTGCCTCTTTGCTCGTTTCAAAACTGGTAGTATCCATATCCTTTTTAACTGCAATAATAAAACTTCTTACCCTAGATTGAGGAACCCAGTTTTTGGCATCTATAATTAAAGGCCCTGCTTTATACCCCATGCCAGTTAAGCACTTGTGAAGAATTTTGTAGGAGTTGCCTCCTTGAGAGGTTATCAGGCCTTCGACATTTTCTATGGCCAGGAGAGATGGTATGTTTTTCATTTCTCCAGTAATTCTAGGCCATTCAAAAAATAGGCCGCTTCTTTCAGCAAAAATCCCAGTTCTTGGCCCCGCCAAAGAGAGATCAACGCAAGGGAAACTGGCCCAAGATAGAAACGCGTTTGGAAGTGTTTTGCCCGAAACTTTTTTAATATCTTCAAGCAAGAAATTCTTTTTGGGAAAATTAGCACGAAATATTTTGGCCTTCTTGGGGCAATTGTCGTTGGCCCATACGGTTTTGAAGTGGGGTGACAGGGCCTTGCTCACCAGTCCACTGCCTGCAAAAAAGTCCAACATTTCAAATTGGATCATGCATATTCTCTTTTACAACAAAAATTGGTCTTAAACACTCTGTTAATGTTTTTTACTCCTAACCGAATAGTTATTTATGGCACGAAAAATCATTAAAAGTCTATTGAAAAAATTCCAAGTTGGCGAGGCCCATCGGTTTTATAGGGAGTTTATTTACAATAGTAAAAAACTTAAACTTCTTGAAGTCTATGGATTTCAAGTTGCCGGTTCAGTTTTCTCTAAAGATTGGGAACTCTTCGCATCAATCTTGGTCAACGAAAAGGCATCAAGAGGCCATGGTACAGATTTGGCCACATTTGAAGTGAAATCTGCCAAAATTGGTTCTCCTTTCGAGTATCAATATCATAAATTCACAGGCCTAGAGAAACTACAGGAAGATATGCTAGTGAACCATCTTTTTATTTCCTATTCCGAAAATTATGACGAAGTTATAGTTCGAGTTTTGCTTCCTTCCCAGGTTAAAAAGGTTTTTAAACAATGGAAAGATGCTCTAAGGGAAAACTATCGTGATGGAAGTAGGCGGCAGCGATTTAGAAAGTCCATTTCATTTGGATTTGTTAAAGACAATGCGTTCGTAATCTTTCAAATCAAAAATGGCAAGCTACAGAAACCAAAAGACCTACCACAATCATAAACTGATTAAAAATATCGGAACTATCCCTTCAACTTGAATCCCCCCCTGCTTGGGTATAGAATAGAAATTGGGGAAAAGCGATTTTCCCCTTTTAAGTCAGGACGATTTAAAGTAGTACCTAAGGATTGGTTTCAGTCATGTTTCAAGGCCCTTGGCCATTGCCCAAGCAGGATTCAACGGCCCATCACAAGGGCCTTCCCCGTCGCTTGCTCTCTCTGGAAAATGTCTCGGTCAAGTTTGGCGGTTTGACCGCCCTGCGGGAAATCCATTTTGAAGTGGGAGAGGGCGAGATCGTTTTTGTGACCGGGCCTTCGGGGGCGGGGAAGACCACTTTGTTGCGGGTTTTGGGGGGGACTGTGGCCCCCACCGAGGGGCGGATTTTTTCCAGTGGCAGTCGCGGCCGCAATGCCTGTTTTGTGGTTCCCATTTTTCAGGATTTGAGGCTGGTGGAAAGCTACAGCTTGGAGGCCA
The DNA here is from genome assembly GCA_965243145.1 of Bacteriovoracaceae bacterium. GTDB lineage: Bacteria > Bdellovibrionota > Bacteriovoracia > Bacteriovoracales > Bacteriovoracaceae > CBDBLK01. The sequence goes on along the minus strand of CBDEUB010000002.1, from coordinate 1,112,996 downwards.
ATTTGTTGGCCTCTTTCGACCCCGCACTTTACCGCAACCGCGACGAGTTTGCCGGCGACATGTTGGAATTGGCCAAATTGTTGGGGATTCGGGAACGCCTGCACCTCAAAGTGTCTAAGGCCAACGGGGGACTCAAGCAACAAGTCAGTTTTTTGAGAGCGATCTTGTCGCGGCCTGATGTCATTTTGGCCGACGAACCCACCGCCAGTTTAGATTATGAGAGCGCCAAAAAAATATATGACATTCTCTACCTCTACAATGTCAAGCGGAATCTCACCGTGGTGTGGGCCTCTCATAATCGCGATCTGGTCAAAAAGTTTTCTGGCCGCATCGTTCACTTGGACAAGGGCCGCCTGATTTATTCGGGGCACGCATGTTTTATTTAAATCAACTGTGGTTTCAACTGGGGAAACACCCGCTGCGGGGATTGGCCTTTTTGCTCCTGGGGGCGTTGGGTGTTGCCGGGGCCTCTCAGAAAAGTTTTCTCGATTCCCACTTGGCCAAGTTTGTTCAGAGTCCCGAACGGGGAAGTTATTTCTATGCCCTCATTTCCTCCCAGCACAGTGCCGAACAATTGCGGCGCAAATTGATCGCCTTGCCGGGAGTGAGGCGGATTCAAATTTTGGCCCCCGAGGCGATTGGCAAAAAGGCCCAATCCCTCCTGGATGGCCACGATTTGGACTTCAAAAAAGAACTCGCTCAAATGAACTATTTTGGCCTGAAAATCGTCCTGAGTGAAAAAATAAAACCCCGCGCCCAGCAACTGATCGGCGATTATCTCGTGCGCTTGGTGCGGGATCAAGACATTATTTTGGGCAATATCAAACGCTTTGGCCTGGCCTCGAACACCAGTCAACTTTTGGAGTGGGTGAGAAAGGTGGGGAGTTTCCTGGCGGTGGGTTTGTTATTTTTGGCCTGGTTTTTTGCCGGAGTGTGGATTTTGGGGCCGATCAAAAAAATGGCCTATGTGGTGGAGCAGTTTCAACGCCGTTCCCATGTGGCACTCAAAACCTATGCGGTGGCCAGTGGTGTGGCCATGGCATTGGGAATTGTTTTATCTCTCACAATGGGCAAGGCCCAATGGATGGGCCTGACTGTTGCGGCCTTCCCCCTGATTTTAAACTTTTTGATTGCTGGAAAGAAATACCAGTGGGAAGATTAGCAGTTTTCACCCTTTCTTTTTTGCTTTCCAGTACAGTGCTGGCCCGTCCGGCGCAAAAAATGCGGCCCTCTCTGGCCCGTGAAATGAAAGAGAAAAAACGGGCCATCGCCAAGTTGACTGGTGATCTGGAATCCCTGGAAAAAAGTTTGGGCCACAAAAACAGAAAGTATGTGCGGGTGGTGGAGAAACGCAGGGGGATCGAGGAACAGATTTTTTTGTTAAACAAGTCTTTGATGGAGAGAGAGGGGGAAATTAAAAGTGAAATCCTCGAATCCAAACAGCTTTTGGGAAAAATTGTCATCTCCGAAATAGACGGGGACGAAGCGGCGGAACTTTTGGCCAGTAAAGTTATGCGCCACAATCTCAAAAATAGGTTGTCGGGATTAGAGGGCCAAATTGAGCAGATCAAGGCCTTGAAATCGGAAATGCAGTATTTGTCGGGGAGGCTCAACGAGTACACCGAATTGGAAGCGCAACTTTCCTCTCTGATAGAACTTATGGAAAGGCAAAAAAATTCCAAAACCCACGCCTATTGGGAAGAGAAGCGGGTTTACCGGAATTTGTCACAAAAAATGAAAAAGAAGAGGCGCACCAGTCCCCGCCTCGTTGCCAGCAAGGCCAAATTGCAAAAAGCATTGGGACTTTTTGTACCACCGCTTGCGAGTCACAAAAAATTGGAGTACGGAAAAAAGGGGGTGACTTATATTTACAGCAAGCGCCAACCCGTGCGTGCCACCCGCCGGGGCAAAGTAGTGCACTCCGATACGCTGTCCACTTTTGGCCATGTCGTGATGATCGACCACGGTGCCGAAACGCGAAGCATTTTGCTGGGGCCTTTTGAAACTCAAGTTAAAAAGGGAGTTCAGGTTGCCGAAGGAGAGATTTTGGGTTATACCGTTGAGTATCCCGACAGTTCGGGCAAGTTTTATTTTGAAGTGAGAAAGAAAAATAGGCCACAAAACACCATTCACTTGTTGGATCAGAATTGGACGCCCAAAGAGCACTTGGCGAAAAGTACGGATGGGCAAAAGACTTCGGGATAGGGCATGAAAAAGATTTGGATTGCTTACTTTTGTTTGTTAGTGAGTTGGAATATTCTCGGCGATCAAAAGCAAAAATCGCGCTTTGAAAACTTGGAACTTTTTAACAAGGTTCTCTTTTTGATCGAGAGTCAGTATTACCGCAAAGTCGATACCCAAGTGCTCATCCAAGGCGCTATCAAGGGCATGATGAGCACTCTCGATCCCCACTCCGCCTTTTTGGACAAACAGTTTTTTGCCAAAATACAAGAGGAAACCTCGGGAAAATTTGGCGGTCTAGGCATTGAAGTTGGCCAAAAAGACGGGGCCATCGTGGTGGTCACTCCCATCGACGACACTCCCGCCTTTAAAGCGGGTATTCGGCCAGGGGACAAAATCATCGAGATCGACGGGGATTTGGCCACTGGAATGACATTGGAGGAGGCCATACACCGCATGCGCGGCAAGGCGGGAAGTAAAATTTCCATAGGCATTGAGCGCAAGGGGCAGTCCAAAATAAAGCGCTTTGCCCTCAAACGGGAAATTATCAAAGTTTCGGCGGTCAAATCCCAATTGCTGGAAGATGATTACGCCTATATCCGGCTCACTCAGTTTCAAAAGAATTGTGCCGGGCAAGTTACCAAGGCCCTTCAGAAGATGCGCAAGAAGGGAAAGAATGATCGCCAGTTGAGAGGCCTCATTTTGGATTTGCGCTTTAACCCCGGGGGCCTGTTGGAGGAAGCGGTCGATCTCTCCAGCATTTTTTTGAGTGAGGGAATTGTGGTTTCCACAGAGGGGAGAGAACCCAAAAATAAGGAAATTCACTATGTCAAAAAGGGGGGGCACAAGGAACTGGACATTCCCATGGTGGTCTTGGTCAACGGTGCTTCGGCCTCGGCCTCGGAGATCGTGGCGGGGGCCTTGCAGGATGCCAAACGGGCCTTGGTGATGGGAACTCCAACTTTTGGCAAGGGTTCGGTTCAGTCGGTGGCCAAGATTGGTGAAGACCGCGGGGTCAAACTCACCATCGCCCAGTACATGACCCCCACTTCCAAAAAAATCCAGGCGATTGGTATTCGTCCCGATGTGGTGGTGGATGAATTTGAAGGGGATTGGGTGGAGGCCAACCGCCGTCCGGGGAATTTTGTCCGGGAGTCGGATTTAAAGAACCATTTGATGGCCACCATTGAAACCGAGAGGGAAAAAAAAGAGCGCCTGGAGCGCAAGAAACAGGAGCGAAGGGAGCGCCGGGCGCGCATCGAAAGAGCGCGCAAGGAAAGGGGGGCGAAGAAAATGTCATTTGGCCCTCTCAAACGCTACGATCCCACCACCGATTATCAAGTCATTCAAGCGCTGAATTATTTGAAGAGTTTTAAACTGATTCAAAATCTTACGCCGGTTAAGTCTTAAAATCATGGAATCGAGTTTGTCCGATGGCCCCATTCCCAGCGTTGGCGTTCTCGTCCGGCAGATTAAATTTTTGTTGGAGGGCCAATTTCGCCTGGTCGAAGTGACGGGGGAAGTGACCAATTTATCCCGCAGCGCGGCGGGGCATGTCTATTTTAACTTGAGCGACCGCGAGGCCATGCTCCACTGTGCTTTTTTCCGCATGAATGCCTTGAGAAATCCCCATCTCAAAAATTTGCAAGACGGTGATTGCATTAAGGCCTGTGGCCAAGTGGGGGTGTACCTCAAACGAGGCCAATTTCAATTGATCGTCGAGGACATCGCCCCTTTGGGCAAGGGTGATCTCAAAGATCGGTTGGAGGAATTAAAGCGCAAATTGGCGGGAGAGGGGTTATTTGACCCGCAAAACAAGCGGGATATTCCCACTTACCCTAAGCGCATCGGCCTGATTACTGCTGAAAAAGGGGCGGCCCTGCAAGACTTCCTCAATATCACCCGCCGCCGGACTTTGTGGATGGATATTTTGCTCAGTCCCGCACTGGTGCAGGGTGAGGCCGCTCCGTCCTCTCTGCGCCAGGCCCTTTCTCGCCTGCTCGAATACCACCGCCGTGCCGCAAGCGAGAGGCAACTCGACATCATCGTCTTGACTCGCGGAGGGGGGAGCTTGGAAGATTTGTGGGCGTTTAATGACGAAAATTTGGCCAGGGATATTTACCACTGCCCTTTGCCGGTGGTCAGCGCCGTAGGACACCAAGTTGACTTCAGTATCTCCGACATGGTGGCCGACTTGCGCTGTGAAACACCCTCGGCGGCGGCGGAAATCCTCTCTTCTGGCCAGGCCCAACTGAAAGAGACATTTCAGCGCTTAGAGAGCAGTGTGCGCCGGAGTGGCCGCGAGTTGGCCTATCGGATGGAGCAAAAACTCAATCGTTATCACCCCCAATACATATTGGATGGCCTCAAGGAGAGATGCAGAGAGGGGGAGCGCCGGTTGGAACGGGCCAATCCCTGTGGGCGCTTGACTGAGTTTTGTGCTTATTACGAAAAACTTTCCCAGCTAGAGGATTTGTCTCACCGCTTGCAGGGGGCCTTGCCTCTCAAGTTGGCCGATGGTTTGGCCCGTTTGGAAAAAAATCACCAAGTGTTGAAGGTGCTCAACCCGCAAAATGTCTTACAGCGGGGTTATAGTTATTTGCAAGATTCCCGCGGAGAGGTGGTTTTGGGAAGTTCGGAATTTGAAAAACTTGGCGAGGGTGAAAGACTTGAGGTAGTGTTTAGAGACGGCCGAGGAAATGTTCAAAAATGTGGTTCGAGAGAATTGTGAAATTTATCGGGAACATGAAATCAATTCAATATTTGACTAAATGGGATGATCGTTTTCATTTCTGCTTTCAAGTTTTGATGGCCTTGTCCCTCTTTTCCACCTCTTCATGCGCAATGGGCCATAGAAGCGTAAACTCGATTTTTGGCCAGGGGAATTCTCTGGATTGGCAAAATTTGGCCCCCGTCGAGGTTTCCATTCGGCCGGGAGAGGTCGCCCACTTTGAGTTCGCCATTCCCCAAGCAGTGGAGGGAGACTTGTTTTGCCGCAATGGTGTGAAAGTGCCCACAGTGGCCTTTGTCTCTAAGCGCCACGCTTTTTTGTCGGAGAGTTATTTTAGTTCGCTCGAACCCTATCATTGCTATTGGAAAACGGAGAACGGACGCAAAATTGTGGTGGCCAAGGTGAGGGTTTTCGCCAAAAAATTTCCTTCGGAAAGATTGCTCGTCGATAGAAAAAGGGTATCTCTTTCCAGAGAGAATCAGTTGCGGGTTAAAAGGGAAAATCAATTTAAGGCCAAAGTCTACGCTAGCAGTCCGGCACAGGCACTTTTTGACAAGGCCTTTGAATTGCCCATTTTGTCCGAAGTGACTTCCATCTACGGTGCCCGGAGAATTTTTAACGATCACAAGAGAACGCAACACCTGGGAACCGACTACCGGGCCGCCGTGGGAACCCCCATTCGGGCCTCTAACAGTGGAATAGTGGTGATTGCGCGATCACTCTTTTACACTGGCGAAACGGTGATGATCGACCATGGCCTGGGCATTTTTACGCTATACGGACACCTCTCCGAACTCAAAGTGCGGGAAGGGGAACCCGTGGCCAGGGGGCAGTTGGTGGGCCTTTCTGGCCAAAGTGGCCGGGTGACGGGGCCACATTTGCACTGGGGTGTGACGGTGGGCGGGTTTGCCGTCGAGGGCGACTCTTTAATTGAGGCCGGCCGCCAATTCCTTTAATTCCAGTCAGTATTCACACTTCAAAGAAAAATTATGATAGTGGCATGGCAAGTGCTCGCAATTTAGGTCAGATTGGGATGAAGCGAGACGGAGAGACTGAAGCGTACCAGGAGTACGCTGTAAGGAGCGACGGTGAAGCTGAACTACACGGAGTCGCCAGGAAGGCGACGAGCGACGACTGCCCCGATGGGCAGTGCCGGAGCAGGATGCGGAGGCAAGATGGCCTGAAGTGTGAGCACTCACTAATTCCAGAAATGTTCTCGGGGGTATGAGTAAGAATTGGGCCGGTGTATGGCAAGGCCCTCGATCTGCTTGAAAAATTTTTGCGGATGCTGGGCGGGCAGTTGTTTTTTAAAAGTGAAAAGGCCATCATCTTTTGAATTGTGCTCGAACAAATAAGACTCAATAAAAATTTTGAGTGGATGGCGGTTTTCTCTCGGTTTGTGGCGGGAGAGATATGTTGATTTTGAGCGAATGTATTGCAACAGTTTCTTTTCGTGGCCCGGGTAGCGGTAGATCAATTGGTGCTTCAGCTTGAGCGCGCGGGTGGGAAAAATCAGCATTTGCTCGGGCACAAAATGGTGGGTGGTCACAAAGTCCCCCAGTTCCCGAACTTGTGTTTGGTAGGAAGTCGCGGAGACGGGGCGGGGAAGGTGTTGTTGCCATAAAAAATTCATGACTTCTTCCCTCATTTTGGGCCTGAGCTTGTCAAAAAAACTAAAAAAGTGAATCAGGTTTTCAAGAAATGGCCCATACAGTTTAAAAGTGATGGTTTTCCAGTCCAACTGTTGGATTTTTTGCGAGATAAATTCGGTTTCGGTTTTTGTCCCCTGACAGGGCAGGGCAAAGAGAACGGCACCTTGGGCATTTTGCAGAACAATGCGGAAAGGACAGGGCCTGGCCTGTGACATGCTTTGGCCAACTATGAATTTGAGTCGCGCCAGCGCCTCCTTGGGGCCAAACTCACTTGTTCGCTCCAGGCCCATTTGATCGAGCTGGTAGCGGTGTCCGGGATAGTACAGGTGATTGATTTTGGGAATACCCCGATCGATAAAGGCCTGGAGGTAAATGAGAAAGAGCTGGGCGGTGGCGTGGGCATCATCCAGGGCGCGGTGGGTTCCCTCGTGGGGGATTTCAAAAATTTTACTCATATAGTGGAGATTGCTGTTGAGCAAATTGGGAATCATGTATTTGGTCATCACATTGGTGCAGATACTTTTGTTCTTGAGAGGTTTGTGGCCCAAGCGCTCCAGAACCGAGTTAAAAAAGGGAATGTCAAAGGAAGTGTTGTGGGCCACCAGGATGCGGTCTTGCATAAATTCCAGAATTTCGTCGATGCAGTTTTCGATGGGAGGGTGTTTTTTGACTTTGCTTTGTTTGATGCCGGTCAATTTTTGAATAAAATCCGGAATCTTGATTCCCGGATTGATTAAAAAGTTCTTTTTTTTGACGATCTTGAGATTTTCAATTTGTACCATTCCAATTTCAATAATTTTATCGGATTGGCAATTTGGCCCCGTAGTTTCCAAGTCAAACACGCAAAAGCGCAAACCGGCGATAAGTTTTAGGGATTGGTGCGGGTCGCGGGGAAGGGCCTGGGGCGAATGTTTGGCCATTATTCCGGTAGCGTTTGGGGAAGGAAGGTAAACTGTCGGGAGGACTGTTTGCCCCGTTCGATCAGGGATTCGGGAATGGAGTCATCCAAGTGGTTGTGGGAGAGGTCGAGCCAGTTCAGACGGTGGAGTTGGGCCAAAAAGGGAGGGATGGGGCCGCTCAGTTGATTGTGGGAGAGATCGAGCCATTCGATGCTGCTCAGATTGGCCAGGGATTCATGGAGAGGCCCGCTCAGTTCGTTGTCGGAGAGGTCGAGGTGCACCAGGCGGCCCAGATTTCCCAACTCTTCGGGGATCGTGCCGTGCAGGCGGTTGAAGGCCACGCTTAAAATTTCCAGGTTTTGCAATTGGCCCAAGTTTTTTTCGATGGGGATTCGCAGATCGTTGAATGAGAGGTCGAGCCTTTTCAGTTGGGTAAAACTTTCTAAATTTTCGGGAAAGGCCACTAAATCGTTGTCGGAAAGGTTGAGTTCTTCAAGGCCTGAAAGTCCTTCCATGTCGGCAAAGCGCAGTCTCACAATGTCGAGGCCCTGTAAATCCAACACCCGGATGCTGGCGAGTTGATCCCGATTCATGTTTTGGCAAGTGAGCAGGTATTTTTGCGGGTTAAAAAACCACGCTTCGGCCTTGTAGCTTTCGAGGATGGCGTTGAGGACTCGTTCTTCTCTGTCGCAAATGCCCTCGCTGCTGGCAACTTCCCTCCCCGTCTTTACGCCGGGGCCAGCACAACCTTGTAGCAGATAGATGGCACACCAAAGACACAAATGCAGTTTTTTCATAAATGGCCTCGCCCCAATTAAAGTTTGAGTTCAACACGATCGTACGCTCACCGCCACGCCTTGGCCAACTCCTACACACATGGATGCCAGCCCACATTTGAGTTTGGGGTTATCTAGCATGATGTGGGCCAGAGTGGTGAGGATGCGCGCTCCCGAGCAACCCAGCGGGTGGCCGAGGGCGATGGCCCCTCCGCGCAAGTTGACTTTGGCCCCATCGAGGCCCAATTGGCCCAAACAACCCAGCATTTGGGCGGCAAAGGCCTCGTTGAGTTCAATCACATCGAAGTCTTCGATTTTGTGGCGGTATTTTTGGCACAGCAGGCGAATGGCCTCCACGGGGCCGAGGCCCATCAAGTTGGGGTGTACCCCGCGCACTCCAAACCCGGTGATTTCCAGCAGGGGGGTGAGTTGGTGGCGGGTGAGGAAATGCTCGGAAACTACCGCCAGCAGGGCGGCACCGTCGTTGATGCTGGAGGAATTGCCGGCGGTGACACTCCCCCCCTCCCGAAAGACGGGGGGTAAGCGGGACAGTTTGGCCAAGTCGGTGTCTCGCCGTGGGCCTTCGTCGCGCTCAAAAAGTTGGGCCTTCTCCTCCCCGCGTTTGAGAGGCAGGGTGACGGGCAAAATTTCTCGGTCAAATTCCCCCGCCTCTTGGGCGCGCAGAGCTTTTTGGTGACTTTGCAAGGCAAATAAATCTTGTTCTTCGCGGGAAATGTTCAGCTTGGTGGCCACATTTTCGGCGGTTTCTCCCATGGAGTAGAGAGGGAACGAGGCCTCCATTTTGGGGTTGGGGAAGCGCCAACCAAAAGTGGTGTCGTAGAGTTGAGAGTCGCGCCCAAATGGCCGCGCACTTTTGGAGAGCACCCAGGGGGAGCGGGTCATGCCTTCCGCCCCTCCCACCAGCACACAGTCGGCCAGGCCTAAGTGGATTCTCCCGCAGGCATCGATGAGGGCGTCCAGGGAGGAGGCACACAGGCGGTTGATGGTGGTGCCGGGCACTTGGTGGGGGAGGCCCGCCAGTAGCAGCGCCATGCGGGCCAAATTGCGGTTGTCCTCCCCGGCCTGGTTGGCACAACCCACCACCACATCGTCGATGAGCAGGGGATCGAAGGGGTGAGATTCGACAAAATCCCTGAGCAGGAGGCCCAGGAGGTCGTCGATGCGGGTGGAGGCGAGTCCCCCACCCCACTTCCCGACGGGAGTGCGCTTGGCGTGGATGAGGTAACAGGGTTTCATTGCTCCATGTTTAGCATTTTTTTCCCTGGCCGGCCTGAAAAAAGAAAACTCTATAATATTTATTTATGAAGGTTCTCTTTCTCTTTTTGTTGGCCACATGGATTGAATGCCCGATCGCCTCGGCACTTAAAGAAATCGTCATCAACCGGCCCCTGGAGGAAGTGGGCCAAGCAGTGGTGTTTGAAATTCAGGGGACTTTGGCCTTTCCCTTCCGGCAGGCCGAGGAAGAGGGCCAAATGAGGAGTTTATTTTTTCAAGGAGATCAGGTCTTGGAGTCCAGCGGCGCTCTCAATTTAAAGCGGCCCTGGTGTGTGTTGAGGGTGCAAATTCGGGAGGAAAAGACCACTTTTATGCAAAAGGGAACCCGCTTGCATCCCCGCACTTTTCAAAAGTTGCAAAATAACGCCAAATTCGACAATTACGCCTACAGCTTTGTGGATTTTTCCAGCGGCAAGAGCGGAGATTACCAAAGCGGTGGATGGAGGCCCTTCGATTTGAGGTGCAGTGCTCCTCGCGGAACCCGCTTTCACTATGTCCGCTTTCGGGAGGCCACGGGTTACAAATTCAAAATATTCCCATTGAAGGCCAATCCTTAGAAGCAGTTTTTTAAAGTATTGAATTTATTGGCATATTGCAAGGTTCAGAAACCAGTCGTGTAAAAATTCCCCGATTTGAAAAAAAGATTGTGTACAGAGCAAAATCATACTACATTGCTTCTCAAACCATAAAACTAAAATAGGAGGTTATTTGTGAATTACTTGAAAAAGATGATTTGTGCATTTTCAGTGCTTTCGATGCCCGCCGCTTTTGCTCATACCCATCTGGCCAACAGCGAGGGAGAAGCTCATATGGATGACCGCCCGGCAAGAAGAAAATTCGTTTTTTTTAAGAAATTTATGAGTTCCTTTGACTTCCAACCTCATATTCGCGTGCTGGTTAACGCATTAAGCTTGGTTCGAGCGGTGTTATCCTCTATCTGTGATCGGAAACTTTAACCAAGCTTCTTTACCGAGGGTTTCACCACATCATGGTTCTTAAATTCTCAAAAAATCCTTATCTTCTCCTTTAAACCGGAACTGTCATCAGTTAATATTATTTCAGGCCGCTGCGTTGAGTGCCTCCCAGACAAAACACAGGTGCTCTCTTGCACAGGCAACTTTCACTTTATTGCTATGTTTGTTCATATTTTGAAGTCTTACAGATTTTTTTCGTAGTCTCTTCATGCATTTATCCGCAATGGCAACTATTGCTTTCGATTGGCCTTTCCTGGCCTCTTTTAATCTTTTGCTTATCTGGCATATCCGCCCCGAGAATTGACTGCTTTCAACAATCGTCGTTCTTATCCAACGATTCCCCATTTTTGTTATTCCAAATTTCTTTTCCTTTCCACCAGAACTGTATTCACTGACATCCAGGCCAGCGTACGAAACAAGTTTCGATGGGTGGGAAAATCTTTCAATATCTCCAATCTCCGTTATCAACGCCATTGCAGAAAAAGTGCTTATACCTCTAAAACAAGTAAGAGCATTTTTTTTCTTTTTATACCTTTTCAGTTCCGACAATTCTTCGATTTTTTTATCGTATTCCTCAATACAGTCATTCATCCTTTCACATTGCCCAAGAAGAAATTCCAGATTTATCCTGCCTGAGTCGTCCAAAGTTTTTATTTCCCTGCGAATCCACGCCATATGCGAAATTGTCCAATATGACTTGTTTTCCCCGCCTTCATTATATTTGAGTCCGTATCGCTTTAAAGTCGATACAATGTGATTTTTTAGAGATTTTCGTTGCTCAACAAAAAATCTACGGGAGCGGATAATGTCTCTGGCCTGTTCGTCAACTTTGTCAGGAATATAAACGGGCGTTAAAAGTCCTTTTGCAAAATACTTGGCAAGTTTGTTGCTATCGACTCGATCGGTTTTCACCCGTCCGCTCGCTAACTCGGGAATCATCGAAGGCGCAATGATCGTGCTATCGATCCCCTTGGAGATTAAATAGCGGTGAAGGGAATTGCCCATGTAACTTGCTTCATGGCAGGTTTTCAACTGAAATCCTTGGCCTTCGAGTTTTTTGAGTTTTCCCAGTAATTTGGCGTTTGTTGCCTTGCATTTAAATTCCAAAGTTTCTCCTGTTGCTTCACAGAATCCCCCTCCGTGAAAAGACTTGTCGTCGACATCTAATCCCACATAAAGTACATTTTTCATTTGGATGGCCCTCCTTTTGGGTTTGTAAAAGTCCATTATTCAGACTTTTACATGGGGTAACCAGTCCCCGGTTAAAAAGGGCGGTCATCCATTATTTCTGTGGCGGCCGTTTTGCTCGATGAAAATGGAGAGGCCCGCTGCAAAATAGGAAATAGCGGGATTTTATCTTCCGAGCGTTTTGGCGACTTTGTTGAACGCCATCCCGAAACGGAATCGGCCCTCGGCGAACTGGATGCCCTTCGGGAATGTGACGAGAGTGACGAACTCTATGCCGGTGTGGTGCTCAACCCGGAGGACATTCAAATTGCGGGGTTCCCTCCACGGGCAAGTTGGTCACACTGACGGCCTCTCTAGCGGCCATGGATACGCTTATCATTGTGCCCGTGCCGGCATGAAAATGGACGGCGATAGTATTGATGTCCAAGATATAGTCATGAACTTTTTATTCGGAGGTGGCCAGGGCCTCTTATTCTCACACGCCATCAGTGGTGTGGCATTGGTTCCCGGGTTACTTTTCTTCGTCTCTGGAAAAGTCTTGGGCGCGTCGATTGCCGGACTCTTGTGTGGAGAAAAACTTGATTACCGCCCACCGCGGGTCTTCTTGAGGAGATAAATAACACCGAGGTGGGCACATTCGGCCCAACCCCGGTGTTTAAGTGCTCACACTTCAGGCCATCTTGCCTCCGCATCCTGCTCCAGCACTGCCCATCAGGGCAGTCGTCGCCTTCCTGGCGACTCCGTACGATGTGCAGGAAGCACACCTCAGTCGCTCTGTCTTAGCGATCACCCAATCTGACCTAAATTGTGAGCACTTTTTTAACCGTGCTTTTTTTCTTTGGTTTTAGACGGGACAGGCGGTAAAACCTAAAATTCCCCCAGGCCCAAACCCGACGATGCCCACGATAAGAACATACACACCGGATTTCAAAAGAGCTGCCGTTGCTAATGTTGACATTATACCACTGACAGACCACACGCCGACTTGAGACCAGACGGCGGCCTTCTGACTTTGGTCATCTATTTTTTCCAACAGTTTAAAACTCACACAGCCCCCGACAACTCCGAGGGTGAGATTGGCCAACCAGGATAGGGCCAGGCCTCCGACCAGAGAGGTGGGAGCAGCGGCCCCCGCGAGATTCATCTCTTCGGCCTGAAGGGCCACGCGGGCGTAGAGTTCGTCGCTTTGATCACATTCTTCCAGGGCGTCGAGGGTGGCCACCGCCGCCTCTTCCCGGTAAAACTCGCCGAGTTGTTCGGCAGTGAGGTACTCGCTGGGGTGTTTGCCTATGCGGCAGCGGGGGGTTCCGTTTTCATCCATTAAGATGGCGGTTTCCACGCGCAGAGAGGAAGGGGATTCCGTTGCTGGCAGGCCATCTCCTCCCAATCGTTTGGGCACATAGGCACTGGCCGAAGTGAGAATCACCAGTGTTGCCGAGAAAAAGGAAATGATTTGTCGAAAATTCACAAAGACCTCCTTGCTGGTCGCAATGAAGCACAAAGCATGATTACTTTGGTGCGGTTGTCTGCTTTTATTTTTCCCGGTTTGATTTGTCAAACATAAAAAATAACGCGAATTAGAATTTGAACTTTATATCTTCGCCGGTGAGCAAGAGTTCAATTCTATCCATTAAATGCTCGGCCCTGCGCTTGCCGATGTAGTGCCTCGCTTGGATGTAGAGTTCTTCCCGGTCGAGTGATCCCAATTTTTCCACTATGGCCCTTCCTTCTTGGGTTTGCCTAAAGGCGTTGGCCCCCTCGATGGCCTTGGCCCGCAGGACTTCTTCTCCCTTGGAAACGAAATCGAAGAAAGTGTAGGAGTGGTCGATGGAGTACATTAGGCCAGAGGAGGAAAGGAGGGTATTGTCGTCGCTCCGATCCCTGTTTCCAATGAGGTAGTCAAAGAAACCCTGTTTGTGGAAAAATTGTTTTGGTGCTCGCTGTCTTTGCGGTTTGGAGACGCGGCCCCAAGCGAGGCCTTCCACAAAAAGTTGCAAAGAACCCCTGACACCGTCTATGTCCCGCTCCACGGTGGGGGGAACCAGGTTTAGGCCGAGCCGTTCGCTCAATTCGTAGGCCAGCACTTCGGCCCTGTAGTTGACGAACTCCCGTCGGGAAGATTTCCACACCCCCACCGTCCCGTCCAGCAGTGTGATGAGAAGGGGACTCGACACTCCCCGATCCGCCCCATGCCAGCGGGAGAGTCTGTTGGCCATTTTTTCATTTTTGAGCACTTCCTCTATGGAGCGGATATTGCGTCCCATCAGCGGGCGCAAGGGACTTCGCAGGAGTCGGGGTTCCGCAATTCCCCAAAACAGGAATTTCCTCTCCCTCTCGTATGTCGTCTCAAGTTTGCGCACCCAGGGGAGGAGCGCTTCGTCCGTCATCTTGTGCAGTGGAGGCATCCTCTCGCCCCGGGGGAGCATTTGTTCGATGGATTGCACTGTAGAAGGAGAGAGGGCCAAAATCGCTTCCCTACAGGGATCGGAGGCGAGAAGGGTGGATGGGAGGAATATGATGGGCCAAACTCTCATAATGTATCTCTTTTATGGGGCCATATTTTTCTAGTCAACACTGGCCAAAGGATTGGCCACTATTTGGCCCCCCCACCCTCTTTTTTGACCATTTTGGACTACTGGTATAAAATGGTTAAAGTGAAGATAAAACGCAATATTTTCAACAGCTTATGTAGTCATTTAGGCCTTGTTGCATAAATCGGGATTAGAGTTGCGGAGGCCCCACAGGAAAGGAAAAATTTTGCTATCCAGTGGGAATGGCCATAGTCCGAGGCATTCCGAGACGAGTCATACAATTCAGCACCATCGTCTTTATCTCTGCTTCCGCCACCTGGGTGGCCATCTTCCTCGACAACAGCGAAGGCCCTAGCAGCTTTTTAAAGCGGAACATCTGGGTTTCCACTAAACTCCGCCTGTGATAACCCACTCTCTTCTTCCAACTCCTCTTACTCGAACTCTCCCAAAGTTCTCTCACTATCCTATTCCTCTGTGCCAAACCTGGCGTAGGCGCTCGCGCCAGCGAAGTTCCCCCTCGCAAATCAATAATCGCCTTCCCTCCTTTGGCATCTATCGACTCAAAACATTCCCTATACATATACGCCGCATCCGCAAACGCTTCTTTAATTTGGGGAATATCTTTAATCAAACTCGGAAGCGTTTTTCCATCCGTTCTATTTGACTCTGTTAATTCCATCGACACTATCTCAAACGATTGGGGATTCACTGCCAAATGCAGCTTGCGCCAAGTCCGCCTTTTCGATTTCCCATGAATCCTCATTTTCCATTCCCCTTCCCCGTACACTTTAAGGCCAGTGGAATCCACCACAACATTAATAGGCCTGCGGATATTCTTGGCCTTGGAGGGAATTTTGATACTGCTGGAGCGACGGCAAAGCTGGGTATAGCTGGGCACAGGTAGCGCCAAACCCAACTGTTCAAAGAGTCCTTCAATCAAACCTTGAGTGGTGCGCAGGGGAAGGTTGAATCGAGCGCGGAGGGTGAGGCATAAGAGGATGCAAGTTTCGCTAAAAAAATATGGCCTCCCTTTCCGACTTTCCGTGTCAGCAAACCAGGATTGGATGGCATCCTCATTA
Source organism: Bacteriovoracaceae bacterium (assembly GCA_965243145.1). Classification (GTDB taxonomy): domain Bacteria; phylum Bdellovibrionota; class Bacteriovoracia; order Bacteriovoracales; family Bacteriovoracaceae; genus CBDBLK01. The sequence continues at coordinate 1,097,689 of CBDEUB010000002.1, read as the reverse complement.
AACCATAGGGTGATATTGCCTCGATTGATGAGGGCACGATTATATTGACTCCAATTTTGGATTTTATATGCTACCTTTGACATCGCCGGCCTCCTTGCTTTTTTCCAAAATATAGGATGCCGGCATTTTCCTCTTATTTCAACGCTTTAACCTGCCTCATTTACGCAACAAGGCCAGTCATTTATCCCAACCGGACATTCTCATTTTGCTGGGGGCCAGGCAAGTGGGCAAATCGACCCTAATGGCCACTCTGGAGAGGCCCGCCCGGGAGCGGTTCCGGCACTTGCGTTCATTTAATATGGAATTTCCCGAAGACCTGCTCTTTTTTTCCAGGCCCGAAGGGGAGATTTTTGATGACCTGACGGCAAAACCCGATACCATTATTTTTATCGACGAGTTCCACTACTTGAAAAACGCCTCCAAAATTTTTAAGGCCATCTACGACAAAAAAAAGAATATTAAAATCGTCGCCAGTGGTTCGTCCTCTCTGGAAATTCACAAACACCTCAAAGAGAGTCTCGCCGGCAGGAGCACCGTGGTTCCCATCTATCCCCTCAACCGAGAAGAGTGGGGACAGACTGGGGGGAAACTCGAAGATTTCCTGGTTTATGGCGGGATGCCAGGGCATGTCCACCTGCGGGGCCGAGAGGAAAAAATCGAATACCTCGCCCAAATGGTGCAAACTTATATTTTCAAAGATGTTAAAGGACTGTTGCGGGAGGAGAATATTGGGGCCTTCAACCATTTGCTCTTCTTTTTGGCGGAAAACCAGGGGAGCATTGTCTCCACTTCCAGTTTGGCCCAAGAAATGCGCATGACGGGAAAAACTGTGGAGAGGTACCTCACTATTTTGGAACAAACCTTTGTTCTCTACCAACTGCCGAGTTTTTCGCGCAATCTCTCCAACGAACTCAAAAAGTCGAAGAAGTATTATTTCTATGACAACGGTATCCGCAACTCTTTGGCTAAAGATTTTTCCGCACTCAATGCCAGGCGTGACCGGGGTGTCCTCTTGGAATCCCATGTCTTTTTGGAACTTCGCAAAAAGCGCAGGGCCAACACGGATTTGAGGTTTTGGAGAACCAAGCAAGGGGAAGAAGTCGATTTCGTTTGGATAGAAGACCGCCGCCCTTTCCCCATCGAAGTCAAATCCCACTGTCGGGAAGGCCACCCTCCTAAAGGCCTGGCAAAATTTTTGAAAACCTATCCCGAATCTCCCGGTGGCCTTATCATCAATGAGGACAGGACGGGCGAGTTGAAATGTGGTGATACCCAAGTGAAATTGCGCACCTTCGATGAATTCGACCTCTTGTCGCCATAGGGCCAATCGGCCATATTCAAGGTCGCCCTACTGGTTTTGGATGTCCTGCAATCCCTGCATAAACAATCTGCGCCGGCCATAGCGTTGGAGGTATTGTAAGGCCTTTTGCATAAGTCTGTTCCTCTCTTGAGGATCAATTTTTTCAGCAATGTCAAAGAGTTTTTCCACCGTCTCTTCATCGACTTGCCAAAAATCACTGATGAGGCCGGGCAAGTGACAAGTGGATGCTTGAACTGCTTGGCCCTCTCCGTCCACCAGGCCCAACTTGGCCGAACTGCTATTCTCAGATTCCCTGTTGCAAGCAAAGGAGAGCATCAGAGAGAGGATGAGCAAAAACTTGGCCAAAATCATTGAGGGCCTCCTAAAACAATTCCCCTTCGGGAAACGATTTCAAGTCGTTTTGCTTGACTTTGGCGGCCATTTGGCGGGCGCTAATAAATTCTTCGGGACAGTTTTTTTTCCAGTCGTCCGACTCCAGGGCCGCCAGGGCAAAGGCCAGTTCGTATTTTTGGCCGCGCTCCCACTCGGGAGTGGAAAACTCCAAAAGCCCGCGCTTGGCCTGAATCCGGGCGACGGGGGATTGGCGGGCGATTTGCGCCAAAATATTGTCCCGCGGGTTTTGTTTTCCGTAACATTCCAGAATTAATCCGGCCTGGCAAAGCTGTTTTCCGTCGAGTTGGGCGGAAGACAAAAGCCACTGCTTGGCCAGAGAGGAACCCACTAATTGGGCCAAGTGGGAAATTCCCCCAGCGCAGGGAATCCGCCCTTTCTGCAAAAAGTCAAAATCTACGGTGCAGTTTTTTTCGGCGATGCGAATGTCCGCTGCCATGGCCAATTCGATGCCCATGCCCGCGGCCCCTCCTTTCATGTCGCACAGGACAGTTTGGGGCAGGTGTTGCAGGCCACTCAGCAGCTTTTGGAATTTGACCAGGTATTTATGCAACTTATCGCGATTCATGGCGCGCCATTCGCTTTGGTCGAGGCCATTGCAAAAAGTGTTTCCGGTGGAGGAGAGGCAGATGGCATTGATCTCCAGGTGGGAGGAGAGCCAGTTCAAAAGTCCCTCCAACTCAAAGAGCATTTCGACATTGATGGCCGAATGGGATTCGGGGCGGTCGAGAAAGACACCAAGACTTCGCCTTTTGGTGTCGCAAGTTATGTGGAGGGTATTGTAGTTAAAAAGTGTGTGACCTTCCCTGGCCTTGTCCGACGGCAAAAACCCTCCCTTGGTTTGAGTTGGGCCTTCTTGCTTCCTTGCAAAAGATGCGAGTCTCTATCCCCAGTGTTTCAAGTTTGTGCAGGGGATGTCAATCGAGGGAAAAAGTAAGGAATCAAAGCAGGGTAAGTGCTCACAATTTGCGTCAGATTGGGATGAAGCAAGACGGAACGACTGAGGTGTGCACAAAGCACATCGCAAGGAGTGACGGTGAAGCTGAGTCACAAGATGGCGTAAAGTGTGAGCACTTATATTATATCTTACTGCGTCTGCGCATAAGTTTGCGCTGCTCTTTTAGGCGGCGTTTTTCTGCGGCATCGATCTTTTCTTTGCGCTTAACTGAAGGTTTTTTATAGGCCTCTCTCTTTTTATATTCCCGGATAACGCCAAAGGCCTCACACTGGCGTTTAAACCGTTTGAGGACATAGTTGACATTGTCCCGATCGGTGACTTTGACTTCTATACTGTTCATCTTGCCCATTAAAATGCCCTCATTCCCCAGCAATTTCAACTCCCATTTTTCATCTGGCCCAGGGGGTTTTTCCCCGCCAGATCACCATACTATGCTATTAGCAGAAAAGAGTCCAGGAGTCACCCATTTTGTTCCTCTAAAAATCGCTCCGCCCGCATGGCCGCCATACAACCCGAACCGGCCGCGGATATGGCCTGGCGGTAGTAGGAGTCTTGGACATCCCCGCAGGCGAACACTCCCTCCACATTGGTGTCGGGGTGGGGGGGGCGCACGGGAACGATATAGCCTTGTGCGTCTGTACCGATTTGGCCACCCAAAAATTGGGTATTGGGACGGTGGCCAATCGCCATAAACAGGGCATCAGTCTCCCTTTGAGCGACTTTTGCCGTGCTCTTGTCTTTGACTTTCAGGCCAGTGACTCCAGAGTCGTCAAAGAGAATTTCGCAAACTTCTGTATTCCACAAAAATTCAATTTTGGGGTTGTCGAAGGCCCTTTGCTGCATGGCCTTGGAGGCCCGTAGGGTATCCCGGCGGTGGATGACGAAAACGCGGCGGGCAAATTTAGTCAGAAAGGTGGCCTCTTCCATGGCGGTGTCCCCGCCGCCCACCACATGGACGATTTTATCGCGAAAAAAGAAGCCGTCGCAGGTGGCACAAGCACTGACTCCCCGGCCAATTAATTCTTTTTCGTGGGGAAGTCCGAGGTACATGGCCGAGGCCCCGGTGGCGATGATCAAACTTTCCGCCAGGTAGGCACTGCCGTCGGCGATGGCCAAGGTGAAGGGCCGCTTTTTTAATTGGATTTCAGAGACTGTTTTAGACAGATATTCGCTGCCAAAGCGCTCGGCCTGTTTTTTCATGTCGGCCATCAGTTGTGGCCCCATCACTCCCTGGGGAAAACCGGGGAAATTTTCCACATCGGTGGTGGTGGTGAGTTGCCCCCCCGGTTCGTGCCCCTCGATGATCAGGGGGGCCAAATTGGCCCTGGAGGCATAGAGGGCAGCAGTGTGGCCCGCTGGGCCTGAGCCAACGATAATAACTTTTCTCGTTTGCATTAAGATGTCTCGACCAAACCGAGTTCTCGCTTGATATTTTCCGGCCGATCGTCCATTTCCGGGTGAAGTTCGTAGTAGGCCGCCACACTGATGAGTTCGTCGGGCCGTTCGGCCCGGCGGGTGGTTTTGAATTCTTCTTCGGTGACGCTGCACTGGTAGCGGAAAATTTCCCTTTTGATTTTTTTGGCCACGGCCGAAAAGCTCCCCTTTTAAGTTTCAGGCCAATATAGGCCATTTCCCTACGATTCGTAAACACTCCCCGGCAAGTGATGGAATTGCCCTTTTGCAAAAATTTTGACCATTTGTGTTAAAATAATTTGTGTGGAGAAGTTGAACAAAATGTGCCCCAGAGCTGCCCTGGCCATTCTTTTGGCCATCCTGTGCACTGGCCCCAGCAAGGCCCAGGACATTGATGCTTTTTTGGACGGGCCAGGCGATCAATTTCGAGATGGCCCCTTGCCAACGGCATCCAGGGTTTCCGAAATCCTGGCGAGGGAGGAACAGGTGTCTTCCGATGCGCCGGCGGATGATTCCACGCCTGAGGCCACGGTCAAACTTCCCGACATGGAGCAAGTGAAAATTGAGCGGATAAGTTCTTCTGGCCGTTCTCTTATCATCAACCGCGGTTCCCTGGAGGGCCTGCGGGTTGGGCAACTGGCCAGACTCTACCAGGATGCCGAGGCGGACGGGGGAGAACTCGACGAAGCGGCCTATCCCTATGTGGCCGAGGCGGAGATTATCAAAGTTCACCGCAACTACAGTTTTTGGCTCTTGCGTGAAGTGGCCTTGGAATCGGCCCTTCGCCCCGGGGAAACTTTGTTGGCCTTGAGGCGGACGAGTCCCTTTGGAGGGACTTACCGCAACCGCCACACCGTGCGAGTGGGATTGGCAGACGGGCAAAATCCCGATTTGGTGTCCGACAGGGCGGAAGAGTATATTGCGGAAGAGGGGGAGTTGGTGGACACCCGTTCCCAGGGAGAACAAGGGGAATACCACCTGCAAACTCAGGCCCGCACTGCTTGGCAATCTCAAGGCGCGGAGTTTGATGAGGAATACCAGGCCGAGCATCCGGTTTTTTTCACTGGGCCAGCGCGGCCGCCCCCCCATTTGGATCAACTCAAGAGCGAACACGAAAAGGCCCTGTGGCGCTACACCGCCCAGTCGAGCGTGGACAAAGTCAACCGCCTTCCCCTGGGGCTTAAAAATTATTACAACGATTTTCTGCAAACTGCGAGAGCGGTGGAGGATTCAGGCACCCACAGTTTTTCCACTCCCCGCCGGGATTCTGGAAAGAACGGCAGGCGCGGTATGGCCCTCGAAGCAATTGAGCAAATCGAGTCCCAAGGCCTGACTTTTTCGGCGGATATGAACGATGAGGAATTGAGGCGCTTTTTTGTGGACTCCGGGATTAAGGCCGAATTGGAGCGGCAAAGGCAGGTTTTTTTCCGCAAGGGGGGAACCGAAGTCGGTTTCCATTACGACTCCTCCCTGTCACAACACGCCGCCGGCGGGGAATCCGGTGAACAGGGGGGAGGGCAGTCTTTTTCCGTAGGCCTGGAATACCCCTTGGGCAATTCCATTGCCGTTTTGCGGGATTATTCTGTGCGGGGAAGCGTTTTTATGGGGAGCAATGTGTACTCCGTGGGCGTGGCCAATGCCGCGTTTTCTGAACTGAGTTGGGGCGTTCACGGGCGTTGGTACTTTCTCAATCCTCCCAACTCGATCAAGTCCCTGATGCCTTATGTGGGGGCGGGGTGGCGCTGGGGACAGGCGGCCGTTGCGGGTTCCGTTCCAAGTTCTGTTCCCTCATCCCTCAATTATTTTTTTCTCGCCCTGCCGAGTGTTCAACTGGGGGCCAAATACCGCTTTCGGGAGGGGGATGAAGAGGAGTATTTGAGAGGTTTTGGGCTGGGCCTCAATATTCAGATTCAGTACGAAAAAATGACATTGAGAAGTCTTGAAGTTTCGCGGGAAGATATTGACACCGAACTTAACCTCAACCAGTTGAACCTGGGGTTTGGCGTGAGTCTCTACTTTTAGCAGGTGGATGGTATGAAAAGATGGAGTGTGGCCTTCCATGGCCTTTGTTTTGTGTTTGCGCTCGGGGTGCAGGCCCTGGAGGTCGATGAAAAATTGACCACTCGATTTTTAAAAGTGTCCCGTTCCAAAAAAACGGCACTTTTAAACCGTGGCCTGGAAGACGGTTTGGTGGTGGGGGATCACGCCAGATTTTTCCTCACCACCGGAGTGATCGCGCGGGGGGTGGCCATTCGCGCCACTCCCACCCGCTCCATTTGGTCACTCTACCGCATCATAGACGGCGACAGTATTTTTCCCGATCGGGTGGTCAATATCAAGATCACCCACCCGGTGAGGATCACCCAGGATGCCAGCAAAAGTTTTAAAGTTCCCGAGGGGGAAGTTCCGGCGGGCGTTGAAGTGGTGGCACAAAATGGCCAATCCCCGGAGGATGCCGACGAATTGTCGTCTTTGGAGGAAGGGGAGGAAGGCGGGATGAATCCCCAACAGGGCCAGACGGGTGGTTTTTTGGGTGCAATCTCCGATGCGGGGGCCGAGACGGCCGAGGGGGGGATGGGTGAAATGCGAACTTGGGAGTTTTATGGCCTGCTTCATTGGGGCCACCTCAACGCCCGCACCGATTCCGACATCGACTCCTCGGTGGCCACCAGTTCCACCGATTTTGGCCAGGGGGTGGGGCTAGAAAAATACTTCACCTTCACGGATCATTTTTTACGCAATGTATCTATCAGGGGCATCCTTTCTTTGAGCAACGCCTCGGCCCAGGCCCTGGAGGGCGGGAGCGTCTCCCATTCCGCGCTGGAATATGGGGGCGGGGTTTCGTGGCATTTTATGGCCGATCCCTTGAGCACTCACCGCCTCATCGGCCTGGCCGATTTGGCGGCGGGAATTGGCCGCACTAACAATTCTTCGGGGAATGTCCAAACCGAGGCCCAGCGGGAATTATTGGGCAGTTCCCAGTTTTTAAGACTGGGGGTCGGCCTCAAGTATTACTTGCCCCAGGGGTTGGGTATGCGCTTGCTTCTCTCCTACTATCGCCGCAAGGAATCTTATATTGTGGGAGAGGATGAAGAGGCCCTCAATTATAGCAAAATTTTGACTGGCCCCCGCCTGCAACTCGGCATTGCCTACCGTTGGTAGGCCCAAACCTTAAAAAATTGGAGTAACTGCTCACACTTCAGGCCTGCTTGCCTCCGCATCCTGCTCCGGCACTGCCCATCAGGGCAGTCGTCGCTCGTCGCCTTCCTGGCGACTCCGTGTGGGTCAGTTTCGCCATCGCTCCCTGCGATGTGCGTTTCAGCACACCTCAGTCGCTCTGTCTCGCTTCCCCCCAATCTGACCTAAATTGTGAGCACTTACCGTACCATTATCATAGTTTTTTATTAGAGCATACATCGTGATACCATGGGGCCATAGTTTGAATTTCAAAAGGACGGATCAGATGAGTTGGAGTTTTTTTGTAGCATTGGTCTTGGTGGGGAGTTGGATTCTCCTGCCTTTGGGCATGGTGGTGGCACTCACCCAATTTGACGACGAATTGATGGACGATTCTCACCACTAGGTCACGCCGCCAACATGGGAATAAACGGGCCATGGAAACAATAAAGGTCTACAAACTCGACCTCGCGGTTCCCAAGGAAGACGCTCGGCAAATCACCATCAAGGATAAGGCCACCATTGGCAGTGATCCCTCTGCCGATGTGGTGATTCAAAATCACAATCTATCTCCCATCCACCTCAGTTTTCAGCGGCAAAATCAGGTTTTGACCTTGACCATGTTGGGGGAAGACCGTTCGACCAAAATCGGTTCTCAAAAACTTCTCCAAGGGAAAATGTATCTCCTGGAAAAGGGAGACAAATTGGCCATTGGCAAAGTCAAAATGGTGATCCGCGAAGAAGAGGTCGAGGCCACGGAGGAAGAGGAATCCCAGGCCCCGCTAGAACTTCAAGATGCCCAAGAACTCCAGGAGGATGACGGGGAGACTCAAGAGGCCGAAGAGGTTGAAGGGGGCCAGGAGAGTGATGGAGGCGAAGAGATCGAAGAGGGTGAGGAAGGGGAAGAGACCGATGGCATCACGGGAACAGGTGCGGGTTTTTTAGATGACGAGGAAGACAAGGCCAAGGGAAAAACCCAAATCCTTGACTCTATCAAGGGAAAATTGCGCAAACACAGATCTCAATCCCACAAGTTTCATGCTCTCAAAGGGGATGCCGGGGAAGAGAGGGATGCGAAAGACGGGCCGAAAAAATCGCGCCGGGGGAGTCGGGCACGGGTGATACCCCCGGGGGCCTTCGCCCGTTGTTTTGGCCTGGGAATAGAAATTTTTTTGGCCCTATTCCTCTCCCCTCTGGCCTTTGAATTTGTCTTGGGGGAAGATTGGGACGGCCAAATTCACCGCCTTCAACTCTGGGGCGCTTCTGCGATCTCGGAACTGTGGCCAACATTGCCTTTAAAAACTTTGTTGCCCCAGGAAGTCGCCACCCATCTTAAAAGTCTGGAGCATTTGGCCTCTTCCAATGCCACTTCCCTTTGTGCCGCTCTGATCTTTTTCATTTGTGCCAGATTTCTTGCGGCGCTTGTTTTGACCGCCCCCCTGCCCCTCTTTTTTATGGGAGTCACTCATCGCGGCGGGAATTTTTTGGGCAAGCGATTGATCGCCTTGGTGCGGGAACTTTTGGGACTGATCACTTTTCCCTGGTTGGTGTTTGATCTGCCCCTGATCTTTAAGCGCAGGAGTTTTAAGGAGGTGGTGACGGCATCCCGCCTGGGCTATTCCCACCCCTTGTTGGGACTTGGCGGGGGAGTCGTGTTAAACCCGCTGCTGGTGGCGGCCGTCCTTCTCTTTCCCTTGAATTTCGATGTGAACAAAGTTCCCCTGTCGGTTGAATTTTCCTCTTCTGTCAGAGGGCCAGCGTCGTCCCAAAGATCTCCGCGCAGTGTGGCCCACACCGTCTATCAGTGGAAGCATCAGTTTAAAGTGCCCGCCAGTTCCAATCGGATCGAACTTCCCCTGGTGAAGAGACAAGGCCCCAAGTGGAGCTTTGACTTGCTTTTAATCGATGCCAAGGGCAAGAATGAATTGAGCTTGCGCCGTGGTAACAGTCTGGACTACGGCAAGAAAATACGCCGTTGGGGCCGTCTCGATCCCTTTTTGGCCTGGCATTCTCCGCAAATCAGTGCTTGGAGTTTCGGCCAGAAAAAAATGGCGTGGTCGCCACTGCATTCCCACGAGTGGACGGAAATTGTAGAGGCCTCGCTGCGCTTTTCTCTCACCGAGTTGAGCGGCCTGGCGCTCTCCAAAGGGCCTGTCGTCCATCCCTACATTCTCTTGCGGAAGGAATTGTTTGAATTGCTCGAATTGGGGGAAAATGTACCGCAAACAATGGCCTCCTTTCGCTTTGGTGCCCACCCCGCCTTTTTCATCACTGGCGAGACCTCGGTGAAAGTTCTGGTTTTGCGGGAACTCCATTTTGAAACCTGGATGGCCAAACACCGCCGCGGAAAAGAAGACTTGTCACTGCTGACTTTGAGAAAATTTTTCCGCTTTGCCAAACCTTTGAGGGGGCCGGCCGCCTTTAGGCCAGAACGGGTCAAGGCCTGGAACGGGTTTGCCGCCCTGGATGCGCTGGCCTTGATGCAGAAACGGGATGGCCTGCCGGAACCCGTGGTGTCTGGCCTGTTGAACTTTTTTATTCGATCAGCACACTGGGCCTTGTCTTTGGACGAACGGGTGCAGAAGAGGATGGTTCAGGCCTTCAAAGGTTATGATCGCTTTTTATTAAGTCTTTCTAAAAAGAAAAAAAATGCCAGTGGCCTCAAGAATTTGCGCCTCGCTCTCAACCGCACCCAGAAGGCCTTGCAAAAGAAAGAATTGCAGTACTTCAAAATGAATTCATCTAAATGAAAAAGTGTGATAAAAACAAAGTAACTGTTCACAATTTAGGTCAGATTGGGGGGAAGCGAGACAGAGCGACTGAGGTGTGCTTTAAGCACATCGCAAGGAGCGATGGTGAAGCTGACTCGCAAGATGGCCTGAAGTGTGAGCAGTTACGCTAGGTGCTCAATGCGTATTCAAGACTTGGCCTGTGAGCACTTCCAGTTTAAACTTCTCCATACCGATAAACGCTCCCACGCCCGCGCCGGAGAGATTCACACTCCCCACGGCAAAATTCCCACTCCGGTTTTTATGCCAGTGGCAACCCACGGGGCGGTCAAGGCCCTGCAACCCCTCTTCTTGGACAAAATGGGGATTCCGGTTCTCTTGTCGAACACTTATCACTTGCACCTTTCTCCCGGCAGTCAATTGATCAAAAAAGCGGGAGGGCTACACAAGTTTATGCACTGGAGGCGCGCCCTGCTGACCGATTCCGGTGGTTTTCAGGTCTTTAGCTTAAAAGACAAAAATATTGCAGAGGAAGGGGTTGAATTTTCCGACTCTCAAGGAAAAAAAGTTTTCATTGGCCCTGAAAAAGCGATTGAAATCCAACAGGATTTGGGTTCCGATATTATGATGGCCTTTGACGAGTGCATCCCCTATCCGGCAAGTCGGAACTACACCCAAAAAAGTATTGGCCGCACTCACCGCTGGCTCGACCGCTGTATTGCCACCTGGAACAACCCCCGCCAGGCCCTATTTGGCATCATTCAGGGTTCGGTCTACTCCGATTGCCGGAAAGAGTGTTTGCATCAGGTCGAATCCCGCGACCTGCCCGGCCTGGCCATTGGAGGGGTATCGGTGGGGGAGGGGCCTGAATTGATGCAGGAAATTGTAGGTGAACTCGCCCCTCTGATGCCCGCTCACAAACCCCGCTATGTCATGGGGGTGGGAAATCCCGAAGACCTGATCGCCATCTGGGAACGGGGGGTGGACATGTCCGATTGTATTATTCCCACTAAATTTGCCCGCGGCGGAACCCTGTTCACTTTTCGGGGCAAAATCCGCATCCGCCACCAGCGCTACCGCCGCGACTTTTATCCCATCGATCCCAATGTGGATTGCTATACCAACCGTTTTTACACCCGCGCCTACCTCAAGCACTTGTTTGACTCCAATGAAATTTTGGGACAGATTTTGGCCACCGAACACAATATCGCCTTTTATAAAACCCTGGCGGAAAGGGCCAGGGCCGCCATTTTGCAAGACCGCTTTTTGCAATTTAAAGAACAGTTTTTGGCCGAGTACCACAAAAACTAGAGGATGTTTTATGCCCGCTGTAAACAGAGATAAAGGTTTTCGATCTTTGAGTTATGTGATCACTTTTATTTTTATCCTGGTCAACGCTTTTACAGGCCATCCTTTTTACCATGTCAACAGCCTCAAAATAGCGTTGCTCCTGGGTTGTTTGGCGCTGGCCTTGCCAGTTGTCTATTACCACTATCCGCGCTTCCAATTCAGGGGAACTTCCCTGCAGGCCATGCTTTTTGCCCTGGCCCCGGTGTGGTTGAGTTTCCCGGGTTATCTCTATTCGGGGGGGGCGAATAATTATTATTTCCCCTACGAAATGGCGGCCTTCTGCGGGCTTGCCTGCTGGATGGTGATAGTGCGCGAGGTTTATCGCCAGCACCAAGGCCTGGACATTGTGTTTAAAGGGATGGGAGTGCTGGCCATAGGTGTGTGTCTTTACGCCTTGGTGCACGCTGTTCAACACGACTGGGTTGCGCAGATGATCAAGAGCACTTTTGGCAACCGCAACTATTTTGTGGGTTTCCTGTTGCAACTCTTCCCGCTCTTTCTCTCCATGGGGCCTTTCCTATCTGCCAGGTCTAAGCGTTTTGGTGTGCCCGCCTGGTTTTACTGGACAGTCGCCTCGGTGCTTCTGGGCACACTTTTTTTAACCCGCAGTCGAGCGGGAATGTTGGGGGCCTGTGTTACCGGATTTTTTGTATTGGCCGCGCACTTTTATTTGAGGAGTTCGCCCCCCAAACGCAAAATATGGGCGGGGGGGATTTTGGGTTTGGTATTCTTAGGCCTGCTCATCTATGTGGGCCTTGTCTCCTTTCACCAGGAATTGGCGCAGAATCGCGCTTTTAATCTCCTGACTTTTGATGCCTGGTACGACCGCTTTCACTCCCTCAAGGCCGCCTTGAGTTCCATTGCGGCCTCTCCCTGGGTGGGATGGGGGTTGGGCAGTTCCTACAATTTGTATTTTCTCTTCGTTCCCCCCGAGTCGCGCATGATTATGCCCGAGCGCAGTTTTAACCATGTCCACTGCGAACCACTAGAGGTTTTTCAAGAGGGGGGAGTGCTCTCCTTGTTGGCCCTCGTCTTTTTTTGGGGATTTGTCTTTTACAAGGGGTTTGCTTTGCTTTGCAAAGAAGAGCGCAATTCTGCCAAAACCGCCTTGTTGGTGGGGCTTTTGGGTTCCTTCCTGGCCTACAACCTCCAGAGCTTGGTTTCAGTCGCTCCACGCATGATGGTGGTGAGGCTGCCACTCTTTTTTAACTTGGGACTTTTCTTTACTTTTTTTGACTTTAATCCCTTGTCTCGGTGGTTTCGCTGGATTCACATTCGGGAGCGGGCCAAAATTTGGGGAGCGGGAGCAGTTCCCGTTGTGCTCGCGGTGGCGGCGATCTCGATTTACTGGCCTTGGGCCGAGGCCCAGTGGAATCATACTAAGTTGGTTTCCCAGCGGAGATTGTCGAAGGATTTGGTGTCCTTCTACCGCCGATCTCTCCAGTACGACGACATCTACACTTCGTCCTATCTGGCATCGCTCTTTTTTCGTTTGAACATGTTGCCCGAGGCCAAACGGGCCATTGACAAAACCCAGTCTTTGATTCCCCACTATCAAAATATTGATTTTATAGAGGGAAGCTATTACTTTCGCCTGAACGATTTGCAAAAGGCCAAAGAGGCCCTCAAAATCATGCAACAATACGACCGTTTTCACAAACCTACCAACCGGATTCTCATGCATATTGCTGTGGCCCTCAACGATCGTGAAGAATGGGTGGAACAGTTTGAAATCGTCCACTACATCCCCATGCGGGAGACAGGCATTTTAGACAAGCGATCAGTCTTGCGCAGTCGGATTGAATTTTCCGATCGTGTGTCCGATCCACAAAATCCCGAGATGGCGCTCGCCACGGCGGAGAAGACCTCCGAATTTTTCCGTTTGGTGTACCACAAATCGTTTGTCTTGCAACTCTTGGCCAAACTCAACCAGTTGAGGTTTGCCGATACCGACAGGGGCAAGAAAGTTGAGCAGGCCTTTCAATTTGTCGTCAACCGCATCAACCAGCACCCCTTCTTTAGAATTCATTTAAGGCCCGGGGTTGATTCCAAGGTGATGCCCAGGGTGCGAGAACTGGTTTCCCAGCAAGTTTTTATTTTCAACCAGATAGAAAACTATGCTGGCCGCAAGGAACAGGGGGATTGGTTGCGCCGGCGGGATATTGTGGCCGATGAACTGGATAGGTATGTCGATTGGAAAGAAATGCGCCAACGGGTGAATTTTTCCCGCCTGGTGGCCAAGCGGGTGGCCACTTACGCCTTGGACAACCTACGCTTTTAGTAACTGCTCACACTTCAGGCCATCTTGCGAGTCAACTTCGCCGTCACTCCTTGCAGCGTGCAGGAAGCACGCCTCAGTCGTTCCGTCTTGCTTTACCCCAATCTGACCTAAATTGCGAGCACTTACCTTGCTTTTATCTTGGTTTTTCATTTAAGTATGAGTTACCGTAAAAGGTGTCGTAGAGCAGGGCGCTCACCGCCTTGGCCCCTTTTTGGGAGAGATTGTCGTAGACGGGATTCAGTTCGTAAATGCCAATCTTCCAACTTGCGGCAGGGTTGTGATCCCGGTAAAAGCGAAACAGTGCTTGCACTGCTGGAAAAGGCAGGCCATGGGGGTTGACCGCACTGACCGCTTCCATGACTTGGGAGCAGAGGGCGTCGCAGTCGAGACTCAAAAATTGAAGTTCGCCATTTTGCTTTTGCAAGTTTTCTCTGGCCCATTGATAAACCGCTGGCAAACTCATATCGGGGCAGGCCAATTGGAGCGCATCTATGGTGTGAATTTCCATCGGCCGGTCCAAGTTTTGATAGTTGGAGTTGGCATTGGCCGAGGGAAGAATACCCACTTGAGAGATGCGCAAGCGCTGGGGGTAGAGTTTGAGCAATTGCCTGAAAGGGGTTCCGCTGTGGGGATATTGATCGGTGCGGGTGTCTAAATGGGCGTCGATATTGATGACATGCAAGTTTTGCCGGGGGCACGCCTGCATAAAGGCCTTGATCATGGGGTAGGCATGGTCGTGGCCGCCTCCCAGGTGGACGAACGCCCGTTCGGGACATTGTTGCAAAATATTTTGGATGCGGACGGATTCCCGTTCTTGGGCACAGGAAAAGTTGGACGCCTCGTCGTCTTGGCAAGCGACTTCCTCAATAAAGTATTTCCAGCGGGCGGAGCGCTTGGCCTGCTTAAAATAGGCCGCCTTGATCGCTGCGGGTGCGTGGGCCGCCCCCCGGCGACCGCAGTTGCCCACCACTCCCCAATCACTGGAGGAAGAAATCCATTGGCAATTGGCCTCGGCGGTTTCGCCTATTAGGAGGTCGTAGAGCTGGCCTTGGCGGCGACTATGGCAGCGATCATTTGGCCAGTCCATATAAAATTGCCTCCCCTTGAGTGCCATACCCATTTCCCTTAGCATAATTTTCATGGCACACAAAATTTGGTTTGTCTTGGAAAATAGTAGACAACGGGGGCCTTTTTCTCAAACCGAATTGGAGAACTTGCACAAGGCCCAAGAATTGAACCACCAAACGCTAGTGTGGCGCGAAGGCCAAAAGGCCTGGAGGCCGCTGGAGCAAGTGATATTCCCGCCCCCCGGGGAGCGCCCGAGGCGCAAAACGAAGAAGAGGGGAAGATTTGGCCTGGTTTTGGCCTTGGGGCCAGTTCTGGTTTTTGTGGCCCTGTTTTTCGGACAAAAGAAGTCGCCATTTGCGGAATTGCCCCCCTCCATCCGCAACCGTCTGGAGAGTATTCTTGAAATTCCTTACGGAAAAAGGAAACAGCGCTTTGGTTGGGCCATTGCCCCTTCGGGTGCCGGACTTTATATGGCCACCAACCATCTCCAGCAGGCCAACATTTTTCTCACCATGGTGTCCGTTGATGGGCGCATTTTCGGCCAGGGTAAAGTTGTGGCCCATGGCCAGTCGCTTCTCCGTGGTGGCGCGGCATATTTTCAACAGTTTCGCCTGAGCGAGGGCCAACTGCTCTTTCCCGGCGAGTACAAAATAACCCTCTTAGGCCTTGATCCCCATTCTGGCGGAGAAATTTTTTCCCACCGGGGTAAAATTCTTTTTTACCGGGGAGGCAGGCGCGACTTTGCCCACCAGCTAAAAAAATTTCGAGCAGCAGTGGCCGAGGTGAGAGAAGAGCACCTTTCTTTGCAAGACCGTATTCAGCGCTACAAATCTTTTCTCTCTCTGGTGGACAGGTTGCAGGCCTTGTATCTTTCTGCACACCAACGCTCCTTTGAGCAAAATTACCACCAAAGCATTGGGCCTTATTTGTGGGGACTCATTAGCGACAACGATCAATTGCACCTCAATTGGATAAACGCTAACCCAGAGCGCAGTCAACACTACGAAGAACTCACCGATTTTGGCAAGGACATTGGTGACTTGGCGGTGAGCATGTTGGATTCCCTGGAGGCATCAGGCCCAGTATCCCGTTCCGGCAAAGACCTTTTGGCCCGCACTCGGGAACTCAAAGAACTCGGCAACGATTCCATTGCGGCCTTGAGCGAACAACTCGGACGCTTAAACTGATAGTTGACAATTTTAAATCAGAGTGATAGATTAAAACCGTCTTTCATTTGAGAGAGTGTTTTTATGGAATACTATGCATTAATCGCTTTGGCCATAGTTGTTCTGGCCGCCGTGGGTATTGTTTTGTTCGCCAGAAGAAATCCGCGTTTGGGCCGGGAGGAACAGTTGCACACGCAAATCAGGGAATCGTTTTTTCAAAGCGATGCCATGACTTCCCAAAAGTTGGACAATTTCCTCGAACGACTGCGCTCTTCCCAGGGCGAGGAATTTGAACGCCTGCGGGCCGCTGTAGAAGGCCGACTCGACCGCATATCTGCGAGAGTGCAGGAAAATCTCGACGAGGGTTTCAAAAAAACCAACCAGACTTTCGGTTCAGTCCTGGAGAGATTGGCCAAAATTGACGAGGCCCAGAGAAAGATTGAAGACTTGAGTTCCAGCGTGGTGAGTTTGCAAGATGTTTTGACCGACAAAAAAGTACGGGGCATGTTTGGAGAAGTCCAACTCAAACAAATTTTGGCCAGCGTTTTTAGTGAGGGCAAAAACATCTATCAAATGCAAAAAAGACTTTCCAACGGCACCCAGGTCGATGCCCTTTTGAATTTGCCGGAACCGTTGGGAAACATTCCGGTGGACAGTAAATTCCCCCTGGAAAACTACAAAAGAATGGTGGATAAAACCGCCTCCCAAGAGGCCAGAAGGAGCGCCGAGCGGGAGTTTAAACAAGACCTCAAAAAACATATTAAAGACATTGCCGACAAATATTTGCCCCCGCCAGAGACGGCCGATCAGGCGATCCTCTTTCTGCCCGCCGAGGCGGTCTTTGCCGAAGTCCACGCCCATCATACCGAGGTGGTTGAATATGCCCACTCGCTCAAAGTGTGGTTGACTTCTCCCACCACTTTTTTGGCCACTTTGGCCACAGTCAACACCATTTTAATCAATATGGAACGGGACAAGCACATGCATGTCATTCACCAACACCTCAAAAAATTGGGCGAGGAATTTTCGCGCTACGAAGAACGCTGGTCGAATCTTGCCAAACACATCAAGGCGGTGGGCAAAGATGTCGATCAACTCGACACCACTTCGGGCAAAATTTCCAAACGCTTTAGGGAAATTGAAGGTGTGGAAATTACCCAAAACAACTTGGACTGGCGGGACTAAAGTGCAATCCCCCATCGTCTTCTTTGATGGAATTTGTGGATTGTGCAACCGGCTCGTGGACTTAGGTATTCGCTTTGCCAAAAATGCAGACTTGAAGTGGGCACCCCTACAGGGCAAAACCGCCGGCAAGCTCTTGCCCCATGCTTTGCGCGCTCGCCCCCGCTCCCTGGCCTTTTATCATCGCGGCCAGTTCTTGATTGAAGACCGTGCCGCCTTTGCCGTTTTGCGGGAACTCAAAATGCCCTGGAGGGCCTTGGGCCTGTTGCGCTTTCTCCCCTCAAGTTGGACATCTTTTTTGTACCGTTTGATCGCCCGCCACCGCTACCGATTGTGGGGCGTGCGCCAGCAGTGCCGAAGGCCTAGCGTTTCAGAACAAAAGTTTTTTTTAGATTAGTGCTGGACTTTTTGCGTGTACGCCACGGCATTGTGGCCATGCAGGGATTCAAAGTGTTCAATTTTGGCCCTCCAGTCGAGAATCTGCGCTTCTTGTTCAAAGGCGTTTTCCAGGCGGCGGGCGACATGTTCGACAAACATGGGATTTTCGCCGTTGATGATGGCGAAGGCCTGTTCGTCGATGCGTTTGACTAAAGATTGGGTTTCAGTGGGTATGGCCCAGCGTAAAAGGGCGATCAATTCCTCCACAAAAAAGGAACCTTGGGGAGAAATCTGGCAAGTGACGGTGGCGCGGGAGCGCTGGCCGTGGGCGGTGGCGATGCCGTTTCCCTCGGTGACTCGGCCCCGTTCAAAATCCCTTTCGTATTGTTTGGCCATGGAGAGACTGCAAGGGCAAGTCGAACTGTATTCGTATTCCAGGGTTAAATCCAACTTGGATTGCTCATCTTCCCATTCTGTGGTGCGGATTTCGACGGCGTAATACTGCCAACCCCAGTTCTTGCTGCGCAGGCTTTTTTGGCGTGTGGGGTAGTTCAATTTTAGGGCCAATTCCGCTCGGGCCAAATGAGGCTCGTCGGGGGAATCCCGCAGTTCCCGTCGATAGCGTTGCAAAATTTTTTTCAAAGTGGATTTATCCACTGGCCAGTGCTCTAATTCTTCTTGCAAGATGGAGCACAAGCGGCTCATATTGGCCCCTGTTTTGTCGCTTCCCACGGAGACAAACGCGGAGGCCTCGGCATCGTGACTCATGACCTCCCCTTGGGGATGGCGAAAGTTGACGGGGATGCGAAATCTCTCGATGCCCACCCTGGGAATGGCGCTGCCATAGTGGTTGGGCAGTTTTTGGAAGTCATTGAGGCCGCTCTTGTCCTTGGCCGGGCAATGGATAATATTTTTTGCAGTGTTGCTTATTGCATCGCTTGTCGAGTCGCTTATTGAGGTATTCGTCGGCATAAAGTGGCCCTAAGGGGTTTGTGCTTGGCGCATATAGACTCCACTATTTATATTGAGTTAAGTTGAAGAAGTCAGGCCCGTTGGGGAGAAAAATGAAAATTTCACTTTTTTATCGCAATGTGACAATTTTAGACTACGCTTATTTGGATGATCACTTGGGAGTGGTGGGGGATTCTCTCAGAGTCAGCGTGGAATTTGTTGGACGCACTGACCAAGAGGGAGTGGTCTATGACTTCAGTTACGCCAAGGGGAAGGTCAAGGAGATTATCGACCGGGACTGCGACCACCGGCTCGTCGTTCCCCGGGGAGCGGTGGAGGAACGGGATGGTGAGGCCCAGGAAAATCGCTGCCAGATCAAATTTTTCTACGGGCCAGAAGACAAGTGGCTCTCTTATCATTGCCCTGAACAGGGCATTTGCCAGATTCCCTACGCCAATGTCTCCAAGGCCAACATTCAGGCCTTCCTTGAGGAGGCCATTTTGCGGGAAATGCCGGAAACCGTCGATGCCGTCAAGATTGAATTGGCCGAGGAGAGCGTGCCTGCGGGCAAGGCGGTTTTTCACTATACCCATGGCCTCAAAGAACACTACGGCAATTGTCAGCGCCTCTTCCATGGCCACCGCAACACTGTTGATGTGGAAATCAACGGTAGGGCCGCCCCCGAATATGAGCACTTTTTGGCCAATGAGTTGTTTAAGGGCAGCGTCCACTTTTGCAAGTGGGAAAATGTGGCCAACCATGCTGAAATTGCGAGGGCCTGCGGGACGGAAAAACCGGAAGGCCGCTACCCGGAACTTCCACCCGTCGAAATCGAATACCAGGCCTCCCAGGGAACTTTCCGTGGAATCCTACCGGGCCAGGCGGCCTATTTCCTCCAGGCGGAGAGCACTGTAGAAAACCTGTCCATGCATTTCGCCAAGCTGATTAAGGCCAAAGTCGGCGAGGCCGATGTGGTTTCTGTCCGCGCCTACGAAGGTATTGCCAAGGGGGCGGTGAGTACGCTTTAGCTGGATTATAACATTAAAATAATGATTATAACATTTTTTTGTTACAATCATTATTTTAGTGTTACAATATCTTTATGAAGAGCATAGCTGAAAAAACTATCAAAAAATATCTGCCCAAATTAAAAGTTGAAGGAAGGAGCATTAGGCCTAAAAATGTTCCGGCCCTTTATTGTGAGATTTATGAATTTGAAGAACTTAATATCAACCAAAGACCGTTTTTAGTTATTCGAGTAAGAGATAAAATGCTGGGGCCTAGAGATTTTAAAAAGCATGGTAAAGTTTTGAAAGAAAAGATCAATCTTCCTCAGATTTGGTATTTGAAGGAACTTCATTTTAATAAAGTTCAAGTAATGATTGATAATGCCTATAACTTTGTTATCGAACGAAAACAGGTTCACTTACCTTCTGTAAATATCTCAATAAAACCAGAAGGTAGAAAAAATGAATCCAGATCAGTAAAATTGACAGGGATGAGTGTCAATATGATTATTAGGGAAATATTGAAGGGAGACCTTTCTGGTAAAAACAAAGTAGAGATCGCTAAATTGTTTAAAACAACAAAGATGACAGTGGGGAGGGCCATTAGGCCCTTGTTGGAAAATGAGTTGTGTACAGAGGAAAAAATTGGAGTATCAAAGTATATTCAGTTTTTAGAATGTTCTGACTTGTGGGCATATTTAAAAAAGAATATTAAAACCCCTGTTCAGGAATCTGTTTTTATTGAAAAAATTCCCAAAACAATGCCTTTATCTGGCATTTCTGCTTTATCAAAGAAGTCGATGCTGACTGATGATGAGATTCAAACTTTTGCTTCCGATAAAAAGGTCTTTAAAAAAGGGTTTAAGGGTACGGTATCTGTTTTACAGGATTTTGCAAGTTCTAAGGTAGAATTATGGGATAGACCACCAATCCTTGTGAAAGATAATTGCATCAACATAATTGATATATTTTTGGTAAATAGGGATGAAATTGATGAAAGAGTGAAAATCGAACTGGAAAAGCTTCTTAAAAACATAATTTGGAAATAGGTTAAGGGTATGGTTAGAGGTTTAGGCCATTTTAAAAATTATTTCAAAAACTATTCAGAACATTTTATTTTAATTGGAGGAGTGGCCAACTATCTGTTGCTTGATGAGGTTGGAGCAGCAAGAATAAGGCCAACAAAAGATTTGGATATTGTTTTGATGATAAGGCCAAGTAAAAATTTTTTGAATGTAATAAAGAGTTATATTAAAGCTGGTGGGTATGAGATACAGAGAGGGAACAGAGACCAGGCAACTTTTTATCGTTTTCAAAAACCTATTGATGGCAAGTTCCCAATTATGATTGAATTTTTTGCAACAGCGGAAGATAATTTTGAATTATTTGATGGGCAACATATTATTCCCATCACAGTTTCGGAAAAAATTGAGTCGTTATCGGCCATTCTTTTAGATGATGAATATTACACTATCATAAGCAAAAATGTGGTTGAGAAGGATGGTATCTATATTTTAAACGCACTGGCCCTTATTATTTTCAAGGCCAAGGCCTACTTAGAAATAAAGGAACGGAGGGAGGACTCGAAGAATTGGAAAAAGCATAGGGGAGATATTATCAATTTAGCTGTTACTTTTCTTACCGAAGAGAGTAGAGAGAAACTGACAGGAAAAATAAGAAAAGACTTTACGGAATTTGTGAATCAGCTTAAAAGAGAGTTGACTCCCGAGGTCGTTAAAGGTGCATGTAGTAAAAAAATACCTGTGAAGACGATTATTGCCCTGTTAGAGAATACTTTTTTATGAGAAGTTCAAAATTTCAAATAGTTAAGTTCCGCCCCATAGTTCAGTCGGATAGAACGCGGCTTTCCTAAAGCTGAGATGGGGGTTCGAATCCCTCTGGGGCGGCCACTTGTCAAAGTACTTGGGCCATTATTTGGGCCACCATTCGGCAAAAAATGGCGGCCCAACTCGACTTTGGGCATTTAGGTCTTGGCCTCGCCGAGCAATTTGTTCCAGGTTCCATTAGCAGGGCCTTCGGAAATCTCGACTTTTTGAGGCCTGGCCGCAGTGGCCTTGGGCAGGGCCAAGTAGAGCACTCCGTTTTCGCAGCGGGCCTGAATCTTTTTTTTGTCCACTTGGCCAGGAATCAACACCCTTTTAGAAATCTTGGCCACACTGTTGTCATCACTGGCAAATTTGTCCTTGCGAACCGCCTGAATGACGATGTGGTCACCTTCGACCTGAATGTCCAGGCCTTTTTTATCGACCCCTGGCATGTCTACGGTGAAGAAAAAGGCCTCGTCGGTTTCCTTCAAGTGAGTCGGAGTGGCGCTTTTGACAATATTTCCCAATCCCATAAAATCGTTGTCAAAATCCCACAAAGCTGGGCCGAGCAAAAAGTCTTTGGGCGAAAAAACTGCGGTTTTCATCGTCTTATCTCCTTTGTTAAAATGGCCCACCTGGGCCATATCGGGCGATGCTCTTATCTATCCTCAAGTTGGGATTGGGCCAAGAAATGTCAAGGGTTTGGAGCTGAAAAAATGAATAAAAGTCTGGTCGATCGTAAAAAAATAGAGTGCAGCGATTTATGTTTTAAATATCTCCGCTCTATTTTAGCTAAGGCCGAAAAAAGTTTGGGAAATTATGTTGAAAAATATCCTTTCATGGCGAAGAGGATTGTTCAGGTTATACGAAAAGATTTTCGGGATTTAGAAATTAGCAAATTGTCGTACGAGATGCGTGATGAGAACATCCTGGCCTCATTGCAAAAGAAGACAAAGATTGAGGGGAAATTTTTGTTCTATGACCTCAAGAGAGATTTGATTTATTTAACATTTTTCGGATATTTCTACTATTTTTTTAAATTCGTTTTTTTTTGGAGTGCGGCCGTCGCAATGGGTGCATTTTCCCTGTTAAAAAAGGGGGATCAGAAATCGGCCAATATTGTTTTGGGCCTCATTGATCAGCAATACCTCAAAAGCAATTCAACCGAGGAATTTGAAAAATTTTGCGTTGATGGCCCTATTCCTGAACTTCGTCAATCGAGTTACTATGTGTGTTCTGGAAAACCCATTTACAGTCGGGACAAATTCCATTATTGTCCCTATCCACTTTTTGGAAGTCTGGAAAAGTGTGAGACGGGCATTGGAGATATTTTTTCCTTGGTGGGTTTTCAATTAAAATATTTTTTGGAATTTTGTACTTTGGCCATTTCAAGGCCACTTGTTCTGGTTCTCGCCTTGGATTATGCGGAATTTGGCATCGTTGATTTCCTCAATTCCAGGAACTTTATAAATAATTTTTTTGTAACACAATCTAATATATACGAACAAAGATTGTGGTTTTCCGATCTTCCTAGCAAAAAATTTAAAGCGATCATGCTGTGGTATTCGGCCAATAGCAGGCCTATACAGACCAGTATTTTAGAGCATTCCAGTATGCCTCCTGGTATATTTCTTTTAAGAACTGATATTCATTTCGTTTGGACTTATTTTGAAAAGGAATGGCTTGCATCCCATATCCCCTGCGGGGAAGTTCGCGTTTGTGGCCCCATTCTTTTTTATACTGAAAACTTCAAAAATATTCAATTTTCCCTCTACGGCAATTCCAGTTTGAATATCTCTATTTTTGATATTACTCCTAGAAAGGGATTTCTCGCACCTGGTTCTTTTGAATATTGGAAGGCATTTGTTGATGGCATTTTGGGATCTTGCAGAGAAATTAAGAACGAAACTGATAGAAGGATAAGAATATTCTTAAAACCAAAAAGAAGAGATAAAAATCCTTTGATGTGTTCAAATTATATTCCCTATATAGAGCAAACAAAGGATATTGCTTTACTTGATCCCGAAGTGAGCATCTATCAATTGTGCGATATTTCTGATGTTGTGATCGTCTTGCCTTTTTCATCTCCGGCCATTTTATGCCATGAAAGAAAGGGCAATGCCACTTATTACGACCCTTCGGGAATGTTTACCCGACCTGAAGCGAGAATGGGTGTTCCCATTTGTTTTCATAAAGAAGAACTTAAAAAATTTGTCTATCAAAAAGCAAGAATCTGTTTGAAAAGTCATTCGGTTTCAAGAAATTAAATTGTTCCTGCATCTACATGAATGACTTCACCAGTTATGGATCTAGCTTCATTGTTTATCAGCAAAAGAATGGCTTCTAAAACACTTTCTTTTAGTGTTTCTGATTTCAAACTTGTTCTTTTAAAAATACGGTCTTTCATATCGGTTGATAAATTTTCTGTCATATCTGAATTCATAAATCCTGCTGCAATACAGTTGGATCTAATTTTTCTTTCTCCCCATTCTCTTGCTATATTTTTAGAAAAGGCTTCAAGTGCCCCTTTTGTAGAAGCATACATTGATAGTCCCTTATATCCAGTATGAGCACTTACTGAAGAAATATGAATTAAACTTCCTTGTACATCATTCAATAACATATTTCTTATCGCTCTTTTCGTTATAATAATAGGAGCAAAAACATTTACACTATACATTTCAGTCAATCTTTCAACATCTAAATTAGTGACAATATCATCGTAAGCAATAGCAGCATTATTAATGACTCCATAAATTGGAATTGATAAATCAATAAATTTTTTGAAAATTTTCGATTCTATATCGTCTATATTTCTTAAATCAAATTTCAAATATTTAAAGTTGTTATAATTGTCTAATAGTTTAATATTTTTATTTACAGAACTAGATAACCCATATACGAAATAATTATTTTCAAGAAGTTTTTTTGTCACAAAATAACCAAGACCTTTAGATATTCCAGTAATCAATATATTTTTCATTATTTTATTTCCCTTATTTTTTTATTACCTTTCGATGTTTTAACATCATTAACGATATTGATGATGCGGGGGATTTTATAATTTGGTAATTTTTTTCTTAAGTCTTTAAAGATGTCTTCTTCGGTTTTCCCTTTCTGGTTGATAGTTACATCTGCCATTAATATATTATTGATAACACTGCTTTTTCTAGTGTACACTACGGCCTGTGATATAAAGGATATATTTTCTATAACTTGCTCACATTCTTCTGGGTTTATCTTTACGCCACCAATATTGATTTCCAAATCTTTTCTTCCAATAAATTTAAAGCGAAGAGGTTTTTTATTAAGGATTTTTACCATGTCTCCAGTACAAATCCAGTCTTCTTTTTGATTTCTTCGTTCAAAATATAAAGATTTATGAGCTAGTAACTCATTTTCTTTTATTTTAATAAACTTTTCCTTCTCTTTGGAGATTTCAAAATAACTATTACTACTCCTCAAAATGGATCCTAGCTCTGTACTCGCATAAATATTTAAAATTTTACTCTGAGGAAAACTTTTTATAATTTTTTCTTTCAAATCATCATCTAATATTTCTCCGCCGCTTGCAACCGACTTAATATTAATAATTGGAGGAGTAACTGGTAAAAGCAAGTTAAGATAAGTCGGAGTAGCTGAAAGACGTGTTATTCTAAATTCCTTAAATGCGCTAAGAACTTCTTTTTTATTAAGGTCGGTTAAGTCGATTAAAGTTGATCCGTTTAGCATTGCTTGAAAAAATACTTGAATTCCGGCCATCCTATCTAGCTTAAATGTTAATCCCCAAACATCATTTATGTATTTCTGATCGATTCTTATCCCTTTAGTAATTGATTTAAATGAATGTATAATTTTTTTATTTCGGCCTGTTGTTCCTGAAGTGTATAAAATCATTTTAGAATTGTTGTGAATAAATAAATCAGAAATATTTTTAGAGTTTTCTGAGTAATAAAAGATTTGATCTCCGCTTATATTTCTAGCAGTGCTGACAAATTCAATATCTTTTTTAAGGGCTAAACTGCCAACTAATATTTTTAGCATTTCATAATTATTATAATCTGCTAAAATATAATTTTTTTGAAAAATTTGAGTCGATTTTAGGTCATTAAGAAACTCTTGATATGATTTATGTATATTTAAATTAGGGGCAATAAAAAAAGCCTTTTTTTTATCCATCAGGTTTTAATTTTTTCATTATGTCTTTAATATTGTTGACTGCTCCATCTGAGAAAATGTCAATATTAAATTTACTTTCTATTCTTACTGTCAGTTCGGCCAAATCGAGGGAATCAAAATCTAGGTCTTTTCTCAAGTCTAAATGTTCATTTTTAATTATTACACTATCAAGTTCTTTTTTTGAACGAATGTAATTAATAATTTTATATAATTCACCTTCTATATTCATATTATCATTGATTCTTAGATTAAAGTTAGTAAGTATTCTTTTTTTTTGTTCCAATTCTCTTCGCTTAACTTAAAGCAAAGTGAATCTTGATTATACTTTGTCTGAATATACTTAGGAAGTTGATCTTTGCCCACATTGGTAAATCCTAGTCGGGTTAAAAATTCATAGGATTCCCTATTTGTCTTTTTACAACTAACATTTATTTGTTCTATTTCTTTAAAGTTTTTGAAAATATAGTTTAATAATAGGATAATTGCTTTAGCACCTACGCCAGTAGAACGAGCAGAACTATCTCCAATAAGTAGGCCATAGGTTAATGATCTTGAGTTATCTTCATTAAAATGCGTAATAGCGATATTTCCTACATGTTGAGATTTATCACCATACAAAATGGCAAATATTTCTGTTCTTTGCTTACTTCTTATATTGTTGACATATTCAACAATTGATTTTATATCATAAATAAAGTTCTGTGTTGATATGAGACCACTATTTATATCTGAGTCATTTAGCCAAGAAACATAGGTTTCATTTATTTCTGTTTGAGAGACTGGTTTTAAAGTAATTTTTTTACCAATAATAACTTGATTATAGTTGGGAGCAGATAACCTGAGTGTTCCTAATTTAGAAGACACACCTTAGTCCAAATGAAAAATAGTTAAAAAGCAGTTTGAAAAGTCATTCTTGACATAATCTAGGAGAATTTAAACTTTTCAAATAATTTTCTATAATATTCTAACACAAAGAGTTGTAAAGGCTATTTGCGTCAGTCAAGTGACATCCCGAATAATATCACCGTTTGGCACTAGAACTGATCAGTAGACTTTGATTGTTAAAAGACAGATCAAATTTATGCATGATATTGCAAAATCAGTATTATCTTAGGTTTCTCACTTGTTGAAAGGCCTCGCAGGCCTTTCGTCCTACTAAACTTCCTCGCCATTTGGCCAAAGCTTCCACGGTTTTATAGGAGCGGGCATGGGGCCAATCCCTCATTTCTGATTCGTAAATTTTCAAGGCCTCTATCTTTTTTTCCAGATAGTCAGAGATGTCGACAAAAACCTGGGGACAAAAAATATTTTTTCCAGGTGATTCCCAATGAGTACTCGATAAAACTTCAAAAAAAAGGATTTCTTTTACAGAAAAATTGGGGATGGGGCGGCAACTAGTTAAAACTGCTTCTGAAACTAATCGGTGGTCTATATTCAAATCGTTGCTAAAATGGGTGTAGATTAAATCAGGATTTTGCTGTTGAATAAATCTCTCTATCTTTTTTACAATGTCCAAAAATTCGTATCGATCAAGTCGATTGTCGGCCATTCCCAAGAAATCGACTTTTTCAACTCCCAAAAGTTTATTGGCCTGGCGACAGGTATTCATCAATTTCTCAAGTTCTTTTTTCTTGGTGGCCTGATTGCATTTTTCTTCTCGACTTGTCACTCCTTCAGCGACAATGAGAGTTTGAACTTTATCTCCATTTGAGCAATGTTTTGCTATGGTTCCACCCATGCCTAGAATTTCATCATCGGGATGTGCTGCTACAACTAAGACTTTCATAAATTCAAAACCTCAATTAAATTTTCTAAAAACTTTCTTAATAGGCCTTCCTATAAGAAAGTCTTTGTAAGAAGTTTCAATGGCCTTTTGATAGGTATTTAAGGATTCTTCAAATGCCTTTAAAAATATTTCAATTTCCTTTGTTCCATGAGAAAAGGAAGGAACAAAAAGGCCTTGGAAAAGGACTTTGCGAGAAATCATTTCTTGCATAAAGAGAGATTGCATGCCCAAACATATTTGATGATCTTTATTTTTAAAGCTAAAGGCAACCGACCAGGGAGAGTCTGTTATTTTTATGAATTGGCCTAGATCCTTTGTTTGACATAATTTCCTTGTTTCATTAATAATGATAGTCCCCGTTTGGTGGTTGTGTTTTAAAACATTTTTTTCTCTAAACTCCTTAATGGTGGCCAATCCTGCGGCCAGAGCGTGAGTTTCTGCTCCATGAGTTGAAGAAATGAGGAAGACTCTTTCTTGCCCTTCTTGAATGATTCCTCCCATATTCATTATTTCTCTTTTTCCAGTAAGAGCACAAAAAGAAAAACCATTGGCAATTCCTTTGCCCCATGTGGCCAGATCGGGTTCGACATTAAATTTTGTAATAGAGCCGGGGAAGTTGGTCTTAAAACCCGTTACCATTTCATCTTGAATAAAAATAGCTCCATTTTCATGACACAACTTAATCAAGTCTCTTAAATAGTTTTCAGGGTAAGGGGTTGATTGTTCTGGTTCTGAAATCACACAAGCAATTTCCTTTGGGTATTTTTGAAAAAGGGTCTCAAGACTTTTCATGTCTCGGCCATTATAGGTAAGACTTAATTCAGTAATGGCCGTTGGAACTCCTTTTGAACAAGGTTTTTTTCCAATAAACCAGTCGTCGTAAGAAAAAAAGGCCTGGTCTTCTGGAAAAGCAATAAGATTTTTTCCAGTAAAGGCCCTGCTCAATTTTACCGCCGCTGTTGTAGCTGTCGATCCATTCTTGGCAAATTTAATCATGTCGTGGCAGGGGATAAGTGAAAGAAACTCTTTGGCCATTTCTCTTTCTAAAACCGAAGGCCTTTGAAAGTTAGATCCCTTTAGTAATTCATCTTTTATTCTCTCAATAACAGGCCCATAAGCATGCCCCAAACTCACTGAGCCTAATCCCATGGAACAATCGAGATAGCAAACGCCGTCAATTCCCCAAATATAGCTCCCTTGGCCTCTTACGATAGCGGGAGGGGCATTTAAAGGAAATCTTTCATCTCCTTTAGAATAGGTATGTCCTCCTCCTGGGATGAGTTGATGGATTTCTCGGCGGTATTCTTCAAAATCCTTAGTTGTTTTCATTTGCCTTTTAAATTAGATATGCGTCAAAGATTTTCAAAAATGTGCAAGATTCTTTCATAAGATTTTCCATCTATTAGCTCCCTTTGTTGGGTCAACATTCTTTCCCGAATGGCCTTATTTGTTTGGAACTTTTCCAAGGCCATGGTAAATGGCACTTCCTCTATATCACAGTAATGGCCAATATTCAAAGCGGCCCCTATGTCTCCAAGAAATTTAGCAATTAATCGCTGGTTTGCAGCAACCCATCCTGTCAAGAGAGGAGTCTTTAAGGCTACTGCTTCCCAGGCCATCATGCTGGCCGTACTAATAATCAAATCTGCTTTCTTCATTGCTAAAACAGTTTCTGTTGGCCCAAGGTTTTGCAGCAAAATGACTTTTTTAGAAGAAGTAGCAGCTATTTGTTTAAGGCTTGCTGCGTGTGTATTTTGAGGCCCTATAATAATGTGAATCGTAGATATAAAAGAAATTCTCTCTAAAATCTTAAGAATTTTACTTGTTATGTTATTACTGTCAGCACCACCAAAACAAAGTAAAATATGGGCCAAGCTGTCTCGTATGGGACTTTTTTCAAGAGAATTGAAAAACTCTTTTCTTAACATTAAATAATCTGTCCCAAGAAAAAACTTTGTTTCTGGAAGTCCTTGTAAATTAAGGTTCTTGGCATGGGCATTGTGATTGATAACGGCATTTGCTGCGTAAGGAATCCTCGCATTGTCATCTATACATACTAAACGGAATGATTTCTGATAGAGTTTTTTTATATAGGATTCAGAAAATTGATAACCATCGAGAACCACAATATCGTTACTTCCAAACCACTCAATTTTTCCTTCGGCCTCATCTTCAAAATGCTCTTGATCATGCGTAATGTAAGACATGTTGAATCCGGCCTTACTTATAAATTCTGAAAGTTTCTCTTTTTGGTCTCGAATGACAAAACAAATGTCAAATTTAGGCCTTAGAATTTCACCCAATGCCAAGCATCGTGAGACATGCCCAAGGCCTATAGTGGAATTTCCATCAACTCTTATTATAACTTTTCTCATTTCAATGTAAGGATGAGTGTTTTAGAATAGCATCGGCTAAAAGAAGGGAGATATTTTTTTGAGCATCTTCTGTAGATGCTGCCATATGAGGAGTAATGAGGGAACGAGGATGACTAATAAGAGGATTTGAAAAACTATGTTCTCCAGGGTATTTGTCAAAAGGAGGTTCTTCTTCTAAGAGGTCTGAAGCATAAAAAATTAATTTGCCATTGTTGAGGGCTTTAATAATGGCCTTTTCATCGACTATTTGACCTCTGGCGGTATTAATAAGGTAGAGAGGTTTTTTTAAATTATTTAAGAATTGATCGTTAATAAGGTGGTAGTTCTCTTTTGTCAATGAGCAGTGAATGGTGAGGAGATCAATGCCATCTATAAGTTCTTCAAACGAGGAAACTAATGACCCGTTGAATTTTTTGAATATTTCAAAATGTTTTGTATGGGGGTCATAGGCCTTGAGAGAACAATCAAAAGAATGTAATCTGCGTGCCACTGCTATACCGACATTGCCTAAACCGAGAATACCGGCCTTAATTTTTGAGAGTTCTCTGCCTTCAAGTAAATGCCGCCGGTAATCCCTTCTCTGAGTTCTTTCGATGACTTCTGCCAATTTCCTCAGGGAGGCTATGATAAGAAGCAGAGTGAAGTCCGCCGCAGATTGCGTATTTCCCGTGGGTACTGAAAGGACTTGAATCCCCTTATGAGCAGCATATTTACAATCAATATTATCAAGGCCCGTTCCTGCACGGGCGACAATTTTAAGCTGAGGACATTCGTCGATAAATTCTTGATCAACCTTAGTAACACTCTTGACTACAATAATGGGATAATCTTGCGATTTTATTTTTCGTTCATATTGAGTAAGTCCATAATGTTCACTGACATCAAAATTTTTCTTGAGTTTGTTAAGGCCTGCTGCGTGGATATTTTCAAGAATCAGAATTTTTAAATTCATTGATTGATTTCTTTAAAAGCAGTATAAGGGACGATCTTTTTGTTTTGAGTAATTTTTCCAAAATTTTTAATAGGAAGATTGAGAGCAAGCCGGAAGATATTTTCGATAAATGGGAGATCGGCAAAATGAGTGACAGCAACGCTGCCGCTCTGTCGGGGGTTGATCTCAAGAATTATAGGATTACTGTTTTTATCCATCATAAAATCACAATCATAAGGCCAACTGAGATTAAAAATTTCAATAAGTTGGTGTCCTAGTTGAATCAATTTTTTATCATTAAAGATGAGGTGACCACTATTTGGTTGTGAAGCTATAATTCTTTTTCTGGGGATAACCGTAATGGGTTTACCTTTCCAACCTAAGAGGTCGAGGTCGTATACAAAACCCTCAATTTTTTCCATGATGATAAGAGGGTATTTTTGATGGAAATTTTTTTTTAGTTGGTTCATATTAAGATTCAATTTTTGCAAAGTCGTCATTCGATTATGTTTGGGAACAATAAGACAGTCGCTTATAAAAATTACATCTCGGCCACCTCGTGAAATTGCTGGTTTAATAACGATGTTATCCCATTTTTCAAAAGCCTGTTGGATTTTAGGGCCGAAATCTTCACATGAGTTTACAGGGAAATAGTCGGGAACGGGGAGGTTATTTTTTTTGAGTTTTTCATAAGTTTTAATTTTATTAGAGATAATTTCAAGAGTTGCATAATCGGTACAAGCAAGTATGGTCTTTTCCCCAAGGGATTTTCTTTTTCTGGATAGTTCCAAGGCCTCTTCATCTGAAGTTGGGATAATAAGGTGAATATTCTCTTCAATGGCAATTTTTTTGATGGTAGCAAAGTAATCGGGGTGGTCACCGGCAGGGACTTGATAGAAGCGGTCACAAAAGTATCTACCAATGGGATTTGGAGAACAATCGACTCCAATAATGCTCGGCCTTATAAAAGAGAGGGAGCGTATCCCTGCAATGGTACCGGGGGTAAAACTTCCTCCTACGCATGTGAGTAAAATTCGAAAGTTTTGTCGCATAACTCTGGCCATATTAAAGTTATCATAAGAAAAATAAGATGCCACAAGATGGGGAGGGTTTTATTAAGACTCATTGCATTATGGGTAATAAGCAGATTGGCCCAAATAGGCCTGTTTATACGATTGCTGAAATTGGCATTAATCACGAAGGGGATTTGAAGCATTGCAAAAAATTGATTTTGGCCGCGCAGAGGGCCGGGGCCGATGCGGTTAAATTGCAGACTATTGATCCAGATGAAAACTATGTGGCAGGGACTAAAAGTTATGAGATTTTTAAACAGGCTTGGCTTGAACCAGAAGAAACGCAGGAGGCCTTTAATTATGCTCACTCCATCGGAATAGATATTTTTAGCACCTTAGGTGATTTCAAGACCCTAAATTGGTTGGAAAAGCTCAACCCTTGTGCTTTTAAAATTTCTTCGGGACTTTTGTCGGCAACCCCTCTTATTGATGAACTTCTCAAGAGAAACCTTCCCCTCCTCATTTCTACAGGAATGTCAGATTTCGATGAAATTGAAAAATATTTGAAAAATGTAAAGAAATCAGGGAGGCGGGATATTGTGCTTTTTCACTGTACTTCTCTCTACCCTACTCCTCGAGAACAGGTTTATTTGGAGAAAATTCGACTATTAAAAGAAATTTATTCTTCCTACATTATAGGTTTTTCGGATCATTCTTTAGGTATTGATTGCTCTTGTTGGTCAATTCTCATGGGGGCCAAAGTTATCGAAAGACACTTTTCACTTGATAATAAAAGGAAAGGATTTGATCATCACATTTCATTAGTTCCCGAACAATACAAAAAAATGGTAAAGAAAATACGAGAAATTGAAGAATGTATGGTCGCTTCTTCTGAACAAAACGATTTATTAGAAAACAAAAAATTGTATCAGCGCTGTTTGGTGGCCAGAAAAAAAATTACCAAGGGGGAAACTTTTTCTCGTGAGAATGTGGCCATTAAGAGGCCTTTACCCGACAAGAGAGGTATTGAACCTCGGGAATTCTATAAACTGCTGGGAATGATTTGCCAAAAAAACTTAAATAGGGATGACCCTATTACCTTTAGTCATTACTAAGTTATGGATAATATTACGCTTAGAGAGGCCTCTTTAGATGATTGTAAACTTTTGTATAAATGGCAAATCATCCCCAATATTAGACAATACTTTAGGAATAAAGAAGTTCCAAATTTTGAAGAGCATTCATCTTGGTTTAAAAAGAGAATAAATAGCCAAGGTCGTCAAAAAGGCTTGTTGCTTATTATTCTCCTTGCTGGCCAGGAGTGTGGTTATGTACGCTTAGATAGACTGCCTGATAGAAGCAATACCTTTGATATTTCAGTACTTGTCGACCCACAATTTTCAGGCCAGTCGATTGGTTCTCGGGCCTTGCAAGAAGTAAGCAAAAACTACCCTCATTATAAGATGATTGCTGAAGTCAGTGAAAGGAATGTGGCCTCTGTGAGAATGCTTCAAAAAGCAGGGTTTTTATATGATGGAAAGCATTTTATCTATCCAGGTTAATGAGTGAGAATACATGTGTTATAAAGTTCGGCCTGTCTCTATTTTTCAGCATTTTTAAAGATGAAAAAATTGAAGAGCGACATGCAAATCGGGAAAATAGTGGTTAGGTTCACGATAGTATCGAATATGACAACCGTTTTCTGCATTGTTCCAATTCGCTTTTCGCTTTAAAATTCTGTATAAAAGTCTTTCATCCATAGAACATTTTAAGTCGCCTTTTTTATTTTCAACTTTACAAATGGTGAAATCTTGGCCAAAGACCTTGAGCGTAACATCCATATCAAGTTTGAGGCCATATTTTTCAATGCGTTTGGTAAAAGCTATACGAGTTTGTTCCAGTTCATTCAAGAGTTCTTTGGGGTCAGGAAACTCATCGTGTTCGTAGGGATATTTTATTTTTGAAAGAGTGTGCTGCACATAGCGTTTCATTTCGAGAGTGTTGATAGGTTCGTAAGGGCGATCGGGACTTCCTGTAATGAGGTCGAAGGTGTCTTTCTCTCTTAAACAAATAACTTCGCAGGGGATTTGGTGTTTCCTCAAGTATTCAGCAGCTTCATCCCAGGTCGCCGTTCCCAAAAGGTCGTTTTTTACATGGTATTTTCCGCCTAAGACATAGGCCCCGGCAAAAGGGAGAACATATTTTGGAGGAGCAGCAAATAAAGCATCTTTCATGTATTCAAGGTTTCTTTGAATGATTTGATTACCTGCACTTCTTTTCTCGTCATCGTTTAGATTGTCAAAACAGGCCGGATAAGGGCCAGCGGCGTTGTAAGTCACCATTGCTAGGTCTATACTACCAAATTTTTGCGCTATGGACTTCATTGCTTCAGCAGTCGGGGCATTGTCATTGGCGTTGAAACAAGTGACCCCATCTGCCTGAATGACCATGGCCGAGTCAATGATATTGCCGACTTCTGCTTCGTGAAAGTGGTGTTTTGCAAAAGGGCCAAACATTGATATTGAAAACCCTGCAAACTCTATAGTTTGTCCTTCCTTAACTCCTAATATGTTAGAATGGCCTTTTCTCTTAAGAATTTTGATCAAAAAATTTGGTTCTTGGTCGAGAGTAATAATAGGAAGGTTTTTTGGATAGTCAAAAAATCTGTCGTCATAGTGGTCAGGGTGCACATGTGAGACATAAATGGCATCGACATCTTTAAAATCCTCCCGGGTTGTTTTGAGGGGGTGAAAGTGGCACCAGCTTCCTTCAAACACTCCGTCTTCAATCCAAGGGTCGCACAGGATTTTTTTTCCGGCCTTGTTGGTAAAAATTCCGCAGGCATTGGCAATAAACTGGAATTTCATGATTTCACCCTAATTGGTAGTAGTTTATAACACTTCTTCCTAGGCCATGGCCAGCGAGTGTTTGATGAAATGTAAAAAGGGCCTCAATGGAAATTTGGCCAATAAAATTTTCCGTCGTTATACGGCGAAAATGTGAGGCCTTGCCCTTAGTTTTATCCAAATGGTAACTTGTTTTAGGGGTAAGCAGATCGAAGTCAATGGGAAAATCGGTTAATTGTTGCACACAGTGGAACCCTAAAGAATCCATGAAGTTGTTTAAACTTTCATGCGTAAAATAATGGAGGTGTTGAGGTAGGGAAACCCAGAAAGGTTCTTTGACAAGGCCTTTTTCTAATAGATATTTATGAAGTGTGCTAAAATCATTGGGAACATTGATCATCACAATTCCTTCGGGAGAGAGAATTGTTTTCAAAGATTTGATGATTTGTTTGGGATTAGAAACATGTTCCAAGACATTTTTTAAAGTAATGAGATCAAATTGTTTGTGGGTATTGTTAATGATTTCTTGGATATTTCCTTTTATTATTCTTTCGATGAGTTGGGGATTGTGTTGGCGTACACCGTAGTCGCTGAAATCGGCCCCACACGATTCAAACCCCAAATTTAAGAGGCCTTGGACGAGGAATCCTTCTCCACATCCCAGATCGATATGTTTCATGCCTTTGCAACTTGGAATATTCTTAATTTTTTGTATGACAAATTCTATTTCCTTTGCTTCGAGAAAAAAGTATTTTATTTCTTCTTCACTGTATTGGTGGGAGTATGTTGCCGTATCATTTTGATAGTATTTCTTTTCGTAGAAATTCGATAGTTCTTCTTCCGAGTATTTATACACAGAAGTGTAATAACCATACTGTGTTTTCTCTATTTTTTTTTCATTCACCATGGTCGTTCTCCCAAATGGAGCGTAAGGCCCAATTTAATGCCATTCAGGAGATATGAGGAGTCTGCTGGTGAAAACCCACTTTTTTCATAAAACTTAACAGCAGATTTATTGTTAGAATAAACACCTAGATTCATTCTCGTTATTCCCATTCTTTTTAATTCCTGTTTAATCAGCGAAATGGCCATTGTTCCAATTTGACTTCCAGTTTTCCATATAAAAATCCCAAGCGTAGCATTATTCCCTGCAAAATCAATATTTTTTAAAGTCATTGTTCCCACTAAAGTTTTCTTGGAATCATTTTCACCTGCAGTTTCAAAAATTCCATACATTTTTGAACAGGGGTCATGCTTGTGCTGTGTAACAAATCTTACACAATCTTCTCTCGTTGCTTTTTTAGTAATGATATACTTATTAAGTTTAGGATTATTTAAACTGCTAATATATTCATCTGTAATATCAGATATATCCATTTCTTTGAGAATGATCATCAACGGCCTCTAAAATGGAGCGCGAGACCCGACTCGAACGGGCGGCCTGTTGCATGGCAAGCAACTGCTCTACCAACTGAGCTACTCGCGCTGACAATTCATTATAAGACGCAAAATTTTAGGTTCAAGCAGGGTGGGATGTCAATTTGGGGGAGAAATTGAAGGCGAGAAATCTCGCGGATAGGCAATCGAGTGTCCGCGCCGCCCGCGCAGGTGGCCAGCAAAGTGGAGAGTTTCGGGGTTGTACGCCTGGGCCTTGCCCTCGCCGTCCGGCAAGTCGATGACATAGTGGGGCAGAATCCATCCCGCCAGGCGATTTTTTGTGGCCTCGTAAATTTGGCGGCCCCGTTCAAGAGGGAGATAGAAGTGCATTCCGCCGCGCACCCGATCAGGGTGGTGCAGGTAATAAGGGCGCACACCTCTGTCGGCCAGGGTGTTGAAGAGGGGAACCAGGGCATCGGGGGAATCATTGACCCCTTTGAGCAGTACCGATTGGGACATGAGATGGATGGGCAGCGGGCGCAATTTGTCCAAGGCCAACTCGACTTCCCGGTCGATCTCGGCGAGGTGGTTGCAGTGAATCACCAAACTCACGGTCAATTTTTGGGCGAGATTCTCCGTGAAGCGCAAAAATTCGGCCTCTATGCGGGAGGGCAGGACGACGGGGGTGCGGGTGTGGAAGCGCAATCGTTTGATCGTGCCAAGGCCGGCCAGGGCATCGGTGAGTTGGGCCAATTTGCGATTGGAGAGCACTAGCGGGTCGCCTCCGCTGAAAATCACTTCTTCAATTTCGGAATGGGAGGCGAGATAGGCCAGGTCTTTTTGCAAGTCGGGGTGGGGCCAGGTGTCCCGGTGGAGTTCGTTTTTTCTAAAGCAATAGCGGCATTGCACGGGGCAGGCAGGGGTGGGCATCAATAGAACGCGGTTTGGGTAGCGGTGAACCAGGGATGCGCCTCGGGAGTAGCGTTGATCGCCGATGGGGTCGTCCAGGCCTTGGCCACTAAAGGGTTGGCCAGTCTCATAGAGGTGGGGGACAAATTGCTTCCAAAGTGCCGAGGCGGGGCCACCCTGTTTGATGCGTTTGAGCAGGCGGCGGGGAATCAAGATCGGTTGGGAATAGGCCACAGCAGGCCTGGGCAAGCGCACTTCTAGGCCTTGTTCCAGCTCATCGAAAGTGCGAATGGCCTCGCTCAATTCCCGTTGCCAGTCGTTCATTTGCCTTGTTGCCGCAATTCGATGCGGTGGCGGCGTTGGCCCCAGGCGGCACAACCTCGAATCAGGCCCGACCCGTAGAGGGCCATGCCTGCAAAATGTCCCAGAACTTCCCGGGATGTCATTGCTCCCGCAGAAGTGAGGACGAAGAGCATCCATTGGAGCAAAATCAAGTGGAGCGCAATGATGGCCAATTGCTGGAGCCTAAGGGGCCAGTCCATCCGTCTCAAGAATTTTAAACTGTTGCCCATGGGAAGTTTCTTATTCCACCTTTTCCATCACGGCCTCGGCCTTGTCCAGGCGCTCATGGATTTCTTGGGCGGTCAGTTCCTTAATGGCCGCCACCTTTTTGAGGGCGAAAAATTTATGCTGATGGTCGAGCAAACACAAGGCGTAGAGAAAATGCCCCTGGGGCATGGGCAAAAGGCCAATCGGTCGCACGGGGCGCAGAGTATCGCGGCGACTTCCCCCCCGGTAGGCAATGTCGATCACCGTTTGCTCTTTGGCGGCCTTGACCAGGGGTTGCAGCGAAGCGGGAATGTCCTCAAAAGCATTTTGCTGAAAGTCGGAACAATGGCACAACAGGCCTTCCGCCAACAGGGAAGGGCGATCGCCACATTCCCGTTTGATCTTGGCCAGGCCGAGGCCCAAAAGGCGCAGGCAGGCCCAAGCGTCGTCGAGGGCGCAGTGGTGGTTTTTCAGAGAAATGCCGAAATCTTGGCACAGTTTGGCCAACTTCAAACTTTTGTGTCCCCCTTGGCCCGAAGCTTTGCGCTCGGGAAAAGCGTGGCGGCAGAATTTGAGCGTGCAGTAGACCGCGTTGCCGGGCAAGGGGTGGGGTGAATGATGCAAGGCCGTGATAAGAAGGCCCAAGTCAAAGCGGGCGTTGTGGGCCACCAGGGGCAAGTCGTCTATAAAAGTTAAAAAGCGGGGCAAAATTTCCTCCAGGGCGGGTTGTTCGCGGAGGTCGCTCAAAGTCAGGCCATGAATGGCACTGGAGCGCTGGGGAATCTCCATTTGCGGGTTGATCAGCTGGTGGAAAGTTTCCATTCCGGTGGGAGTCATCTTGATGGCCCCCAGTTCCACAATGCGGTCGAGCAGAGGGGAGAGTCCAGTCATTTCCAGGTCGAAAGCAATCACTCCCCGCGGGAAGGCCTGCAACAGTTCTTCCAGTTCCGGTGTGGGAATGTCGGGAAACTGATGGGCAGTGTCTCGCCTTCGCATTGACAAAGAAGTTTGCTCCTCGCTAGATAAGGGTTCAGGTAGGGAGACTAACTCAAAGGCCAGGCAATGGGTAGGGTATAAATTTGGCAAAAAAGTGTGATGTCGTCGTTTTGGGAGGAGGCCCCGGAGGTTATATCGCCGCCATTCGGGCCGCCCAATTGGGCCAAAAGGTGGTTTTACTGGAGGAAGATAAACTGGGCGGGGTATGCCTCAATCGGGGTTGTATTCCCACTAAGGCCTTGTTGAAATCGGCCCACGCCGCCAGCGAAGTGGCCAGTCTTAAAGAACTTGGCGTCGAGGTAGAACTTAAAGGACTTAACGCCACTCAGGCGGTTAGGCGCGCCAAAAAAATTTCGGCCAAAATTTCCAAGGGCGTCGAATACTTAATGAAAAAAAATGGGGTGACGGTTTTCAAGGGCCGAGGACAATTGGCATCTCCCACTGTTGTCGAGGCCAAAGCGGCCGATGGAAAAACAGAGACATTTCAGGCCCGGGGGATCATTGTTGCCACGGGGGCGGGGTATCGCTCCTTTCCAGGACTTGCACACGACGGTAAGCGCTTGATCGGGGCGTGGGAGGCGGTGGCCCTGGAAAAATTGCCCAAGTCCGTGGGGATCGTGGGGGCCGGGGCGATCGGAGTGGAGTTTGCCTATTTTTGGCGGGCCTTTGGTGTCGAAGTTCACATTTTTGAATTGCAACCCCACCTGCTTCCCCTCGAAGACCAGGATTCTTCTTTGGAATTGGAGAAGGCCTACAAAACCATGGGCATTAAAATGTCTTTGGGAGTCGAGCAGGTGAGTGCTGTCAACCGGGGCAGTGAAGTCGTGGTGCAAGTTAGCAAACAGGGTAAGGCCACTGATTACCGCTTTGAAATGGGCCTCATTGCCGTGGGCATGACTG
The DNA here is from genome assembly GCA_965243145.1 of Bacteriovoracaceae bacterium. Taxonomy (GTDB): domain Bacteria; phylum Bdellovibrionota; class Bacteriovoracia; order Bacteriovoracales; family Bacteriovoracaceae; genus CBDBLK01. The sequence continues at coordinate 1,058,631 of CBDEUB010000002.1, read as the reverse complement.
GCAATATCGAAAATCTCGGCCTTGAAGTGGTGGGAGTTCAGATCAACAAGGGGTTTATTTTGGCCAATGCCATGGGGCAGACCAATATTCCCTCTATTTATGCCATCGGCGATGTCTCAGGCCCTCCCCTACTGGCCCATGCAGCATCTCATCAGGGCGTGATCGCCGCCGAACATTTGGCCGGCCTGCGGCCTCATCCTTTGAACCAGATGAACATTCCCGGCTGCACCTATTGTTATCCCCAGGTCGCCTCGGTGGGGTACACCGAGCGGGCGGCAAAGGCACAAGGCCTGGAATATACGGTGGGCAAAGTTCCCTTTTCCGCCAACGGCAAGGCGATTGCCAGTGGCGAGGCCCGCGGTTTTGTCAAAACTTTGCTGGGCCAACACGGGGAACTTTTAGGGGCGCACATTGTAGGAGACAACGCCACGGAATTGATTCACGAATTCGTCTTGATGCGTACTATGGAGGGCATCGACGAAGAAATTTTTGCCACCGTCCACCCCCACCCGACCCTGGGGGAATTTTTGGCGGAGTCAGTTTTGGCGGCCAGGGGCAGGGCCTTAAATTATTAGCAGGATTTGGAGGATATAAGAGATGGCCAAACACGAAATCGTCATGCCCCAGATGGGGGAGTCGATCACCAACGGAACCATCGTCAAATGGCACAAACAGGCCGGAGACGAGGTAGAGATCGACGAAATTTTATTGGAAATTTCCACCGACAAGGTGGAGTCGGAAATTCCCTGTGCCGTCGCTGGCCGGGTGGAGGAGATCAAATTTCCCGAAGGGGAAACTGTGGATGTCGGTGTCGTCATTGCCATCGTGGAGGACGACCTTTCCGCTCCCGTGACCGGGCCAAATGCCGACACTAAAAACCCGACACCTGCTGAAACTGAAACGGCCCAGGCCAAAGATGCCGAGAGAGGCGGGGCAGAGACTCCGAGTAGTGGTGAAAGGCGCAAATTTTACACTCCATTGGTCAGGGCCTTGGCCAAAGAACACGGAGTCCCCCTGTCGGAACTGGACTCTCTACAGGGCAGTGGTGCTGGCGGTCGGGTCAATAAAGACGATTTTCTCAATTATGTCAAAACCCGAAAGCAGGGCGTGACGGCCCCTGCGGTTTCTGCGGCCACGCCATCTTCTCCGTCTCCCGCTCCTTCTTCCGCACCCGGGGCCAGTGGTACAGTCGAGATCGTGTCGATGAGTTCTCTGCGCAAAACTATCGCCCGCAATATGGTGGCCTCAAAGCAGATTTCTCCCCATGTCAACTCTATCGACACCGTGGATATGACCGCCCTGGTGAAATTCCGCGAAAGCGTGAAGAACGACTTTAAAAGACAGGAGGGGTTTGCTCTCACCTATACCCATTTCGTACTCTACACTCTGGTTCAGGCCTTGAAGGAATTTCCCTATGTCAACGCCTCTATCGACGGGGATAATATCGTTCTCAAAAAGGACATCAATTTGGGTTGTGCCGTGGCCATTCCCGACAGTGGCCTGGTGGTTCCAGTGATCAAAAAGGCGGATGGCCTCAACCTCACTGGATTGGCGCGCGAACTCCATGTCTTGGTTGAAAAAGCGCGCGCCAAAAAACTGGAAATGAGCGATCTGGAGGGGGGAACCTACACTTTTACCAACAACGGCAGTTTTGGCGTTTTGGCCGCCACGCCGATTATTTTGCAACCCCAGTTGGGCATTTTCTGCGTGGGCGCGATTCGCAAAACGCCGGTGGTGACTTCTGATCACGCCATCGCCATTCGGGACATCATGTACGCCACCCACACTTACGACCACCGTTTGATCGACGGTGAAATGGGTTCGCGTTTCTTAAAGCATGTGGTGCAGGCACTGGAAAATATGGAACCTTCGCGCTTGCTTTAATGGTAACTACTCACACCCCAACAAAAAATTGTGATAATAGCATGGTAAGTGCTCACAATTTAGGTCAGATTGGGGGGAAGCGAGACAGTGCGACCGAGGTGTGCTCAAAGCACATCGCAGGGAGTGATGGCGAAGCTGAACCACAAGATGGCCTGAAGTGTGAGCAGTTACCTTTAATGCTGACAGCGGGGGCAATAATAAGTTCCCCGCTGGTGCATGACGATTTTTTTCACCGCACTCACCTGGCACATTCCGCAAATTTCTTGGTGGAAAACCACCAATTGGGAGAGTCCGCCCCCGTCGTCGCCGAAGGCATCTTTGTATCCGCCGCTAAAACTGAGTCCTTGGTATGCAATTTGCCGGTGGATGACTTGCCCGGTGGCGTGGTGAAGGCGGCCGGCCTCCCGGCGGGTGATCCGCTGCAATCTTCTGGTGGGGCGAATCCCCGCCAGGGCACAGATTTCACATGCCATGTAGTTACCCACTCCGCACAGGTGTTTTTGCTCCAGTAGGAAGGGCTTAATTTGGCGCTGGGGAAAGCGTTTCACAAGATTCATCAAAGCATCGACGGTAAATTTTGGCCCAGAGACATCCAGGCCCAGGCGCTGCAAGTGCGTTTGTGCCGCCTCGTGGGAGAGAAAGTGCAAACTTCCAAAGCGGCGGGGGTCGATATAGGCCAAGTACAAGCGCTTTTTTCCCCTGCTTCTCCCCTTAAATTGAAGGTGAGTGTGCTTTTCATTGATGGGTTTGGGAGAGATTCGCCACGACCCGCTCATGCCCAGATGGCCCAAAATGTGTTTTCCGTCTGGAAGGTGAAAGTCGAGCAGTTTTCCCTTGCGCTCAACACGGGAAAGGGTGTGGCCACGGGGATCAAACTCCCTGGCCTTCTCTTTGAGAATTGAGTGCACCACGGGAGAATACACCACTTCCTCTATGGTAAAGGGCATATTTTCTTGCAGTTGACGGCGGATGGTTTCGACTTCGGGCAGTTCGGGCATGGGGCAGTCACCTTCTGTGGCCAAGGTATCTTTTGATTCTGATTTACGCAATAAGGATTATTGACGCAATTTGTCTCTATTGGAGTCCAAAAATGGCCAGTTACGCTGAAATACACGAGAATGATGTTTTTCTATTTGCGTCAATCTATTGGTTATGATATATATGTTCAAACTAATAGAGTGCCGCTGAAAAAATTAAAGCGGGAGGGGTAAAAAGTGAACGACTCAAACAAAAATTTTAAATTTAAAATAAAAAATGTAAGATGTTTTGCTGGTGAACAGCATCTCGTTATTCGTCCCATAACATTTTTGGTTGGAGAAAATAGCACTGGGAAAACAAGTATCATGGGATGTTTTTCTGTCATCCACGACTTTATTTCTAAAGATGGCCTGATTATTCCAGATTTTAACAAAGAACCTTATCGCATGGGTTCTTTTTCAGATATTATCAATAAAAATAACAAGGATGATAGTTTTGAATTGGGGTTCCTTCATGAAAAAGAAGGTATCAAATATAATCTTTGTTTTAGAGAGAAATATGAAGGGGCCGAATCCATTATCAATCGAGTAGATATTGATTTAAAAAATATTAGTTTTACTTGCAAAAAAGAGGGAGAAAAAAACACATATAGCATTAGCGACCAAGAAGGAAAATTTGATCCGTTAAAAGAATCTTTTTCCGATGCCAATGAGATTCCTTTGGGATGGTATTTATTACAATCTCGTATGGCGCAGTCTCGCCTTGGGAAAGAAAAGAAGAAAAACTCCCAAAAAAAACATATTTTAGAAATGTGGAAAATGGTAAGAAGTTATCAAGATCAATATTTTTCAAAGGAAATATTCAACCTGGCCCCTGTTCGTTCCAAACCGCAAAGAACATATGATCCCATCAAAGAATTTCCAAACTCGGAGGGAGGGGATATTCCCAGCTTTCTTATGCAATTGCATACCCGAAATAACCAAATTTGGGAAGAGATTAGGGAAAAAATGGTTGGGTTTGGCAAATCTTCAGGCATGTTCAGTGATATTGAAATTAAAAGATATGGAACGACCATGGGGGAACCTTTCCAATTAAAGTTTCAAATAAGAAACAATCTGTCAAATATTATAGATACTGGTTATGGAGTAGGCCAAATCCTACCACTTTTAACTCGAATTTTTATTTCTGACTCTGCTAAATCCGAAGACACAAAATTTTTGTTACAACAACCAGAGGTTCATCTTCATCCCAAGGCCCAAGCTGAATTGGCCTCTTTGTTGGTTCAGAGCACTCAAATGAACAACTCTTTTTTAATTGAAACTCACAGTGATTATATTATCGACAGGACTCGAATTGAGATAAGGAGAGGCAATATTGCCCCTGATAAGGTATCTTTAATCTATTTAGAACCTTTGAAGGATACCGTCCAAGTTCACAATCTTCACTTTGATGATCAAGGCGATCTCTTGGGAGCGCCGATCGGATATAGGGATTTTTTTGATAAAGAGTCAGACCGTTTTTTAGGATTTGATGATTGATATGTGCATAATCTTGGACATTAACCAATGGGGAGACTTTTTGTCAAAAAAAGACGATATGAAACCTATTCACGATTGGTTGAAAAAAAGGAATGGCAAATTAATTTACTCCAATCACAAAGACTTTAAGGAACTTAAACCGTATAGAAGAAAACTTGAGGAATACAAAAGGAGTGGGCAATCCCGTGAAGCTAATATTGACAAGGTGGAAAACGAAATACAAAAAATAGATCGATCATTATTACAATCAGATGACATTCATATCTTAGGTTTGGCAAAGGCCGAAGGTGTGAAAATTTTGTGTACAAGAGATAAAAAATTGCATAAAGATTTTAAAGAAATCATTGGTGGAAATATTTATCAAAAGAAGGAACATCAAGATCTTCTCACTGCAGATATTTGTCCATAATGCATTATGGTAAAACATTGCAGTTGACGGCGGATGGTTTCGACTTCGGGCATGGGGCAGTGTACCTGGTCTAGGCCTCACTGTCAAAGAGAAAATCTGGCCCTTGACTTGCTTGTTTGCTTGATGCATAAATTTTTGGTGTTATCCTTTCTCAGAAAAATAAATTCCCGGTTTCAAGTCAAGCACCGCTTGATTTTTGGCCTTCAAGAAATTCTCGTGCGCCTTTTATTTCTCTCCTGGGCCAACCGTTGGTCGGCCTTATTGATTCATCGTCTTAAAAATATTTGTTATACCGTTTATCCTTCTGGTGGATGGCCTCTTGATTATGTTGCCAGCAATCCCATTCTTTTGTGGCGTGCTCAAACGCTTTTGAGTAAAGAACCTGAAACTATTGAATGGATCAATTCCATGGCAGAAGGAGATATTTTATTTGACATTGGGGCCAATGTGGGGATGTACAGTATTTATGCGGGAAAAAGGGGATGTAGAGTTTATGCGTTTGAACCCGAGGCCTCCAACTACCACATTCTTAACAAAAATATTCAAATCAATGATCTTTCCTCTCGCGTTTCGGCCTATTGTTTGGCCTTGGCCGACAGAGAAGAATTGAGTGAGTTAAAATTGACCTCCGATATTCCCGGATCGGCACACACCATATTTGGCCCAAATGAACAATTTGGCCAAACCGACAATCCGGTTATTTTTGCGCAGGGGTGCTTGGGTATGGGACTAGACGATTTTATCACAAAATACAAAATGGCCCCTCCCCGGCATTTAAAAATTGATGTTGACGGCATTGAGGCCAAAATTATTCGAGGAGCGTCGAATCTTATTCAAGGCCCTCATTTGCAATCTCTTTTGATTGAATTGGATGAAAGTCTTGAGGACGACCAATGGATTAAAAAATTTCTCAGAGAAAATAGATTTCAGATTGTGGTTACAGGCAAAGGAACTCCGGCACTCAAGCAGGGAGGAATGATCAAAAATTATATTTTTAAGCGGGTATAGTGAAAAAACAAAGTAAACATTATACATTTAGATTAAAGGCACCTTGGGAAATTGAACTAGAGTCGCTTCTTTATCTTGATCGCAAATGCTTTGCTCTTCCCCGTTTAAATCAACGGGAAAACAACGCTTTGAAAGAGATAGAGGAAAATGGTTTTGTAGTAATCGAAAATTTTATCGATGCTCAGACCCTGGAAGAAATGCGCCAAGTTTTTCAAAAAGACTTGGAGACGGGAAATTTTGAAATGCCCACTTTGGCCCAATCTAAAATACATCCAGAAAAACACCAACATTTAATTGATCAATACTTGGTGGGACACGGGCACGATTACAAGGCCGCGGGCATTGCTTTTGATAGGGACGAATTTCGCAGTTTGGATCAATGTCTAAGAGATTTTAGGCCCTCGACCTTAAAAAGTTATTTTAATGCACAAAATCCTTTGTTTTTTCGCATTATGCTCTCCGACTTTATTTGCCATATTGTCGAATCTTATTTTGGAATAAGGCCCTATTTGATAGAAGGTTATACGCGCAGAAATTTCCCCGCCGAGTATGCGGTGATGAACCATCATTGGCACCGCGACCCCAATCACAAAACATTTTTGTTGAAGGCCTTTTTGTTTTTGACGGATTGCGTCAGAGGCCAAGGCCCTCATCATTACATAAAGGGTTCCCATAGGAATTTAAAACTCAACGGAAGTCGTTACTACTCTAACCAACAAGTTGATCAGGCCTATGATTTGAGTAAGAGTTTAATTCTCAGTGAAGTTAAGGCCGGAACTCTCATTCTCGAAGACACCCGCGGATTGCACCGGGCGGGTATTCCTCGCCAAGGGGTTCGGGATTTGGTGTACGCAGTTTTTATGCCGCTCAAGCGGATTTCTCGCCGGAAATTTACTTATTACACGGTTAAAAAGGAAACTTTCCATCGCTTGGATTCTAGGCAAAGGGCCTATATCCTCGGCAATTGTGTGGTTTAAGTTTTTCGTCCTACTGTGAGAAAACTTTGGCCACAGAAATGATAAGCAAAGAAGGATTCAAATATAAATTCGGATTTATTTTGGAATTCTAAAAAGGCGGCCCTTTGTCCTTTGCGGTTATCAGCACAAAAAGCATTGTAATCATCGAACATGACAATTGTTCCTATTTGGATGTGATCGGCAATGATGTTGAGTGCATCCCGGGTTGACGATTCCAAATCACAATCGATATTTGCTATAGCAATTTTTTTCTGATTTAAATTTTCAATTAACTTGGCCCCAGTTTCTGAAAATAAACCTTTATAAAACTTGAGTTCCAATCCTATATTATTTGCGCTGGAGATTCGTTTTTTGATTTCATCGTAGTTGGAATTAAAGGTTCCGGCGGCAAAGGAGGGGTTTCTCTCATCATTTTCAGGCATACCTGTAAATGTATCTAGGCAATGAAATGTGGGAGGTGAATTTAATTTTGATTGGGATGCTAATTTTCTTCTCCAGTTTTCTTTTGATACTTTTTCCAGTTCTAACCACTTTTTAAATTCCCCATAATTGGTCAATGAGGCAATAACGCCCCCCCCCGTGTAAACACCAAACTCCACATAATCCCCTGGCAGATGATTGGAAAATATATGCCCCCAAGCACGGTAAAGAGCACCTTGTCGATCGTTGCGATGAATATTTCCACGCACTACATTGAGCGTGGAAAGTAAATTTTTTATGATAGATTTTAATATATTCATTTTAAATTGATCAGTTTTTTAATAACAATCCACACTGCATATTTTATTTTTTTAGGAACCAGGCCTCTTAGGTATTCGGTATTGCGGAGTAGAATTGTATAAAGTCTTCTCGATCGCATGACTTTTTGATTTGCGATTCGCCCTTCTTCGATGAGATTTTGCGGAAGGTTGAGTTGGGGTTCATGAGTTTTTTTCACCATCCAGGTGGGATAGCGGCAATAGGGGTCGTCTTCCGTCTTATCTGTAATCCACAATTCAAATCCCGATTGCTTGACGAACTCGTCGATGGCCTTGACCACAAGGGGCCAATCGGAGTGATAGTCATCCCCGGCCATAATCCCTCCTATTTTAACTTTTTTGCACCAATCAAAAGGAGTTTGCCCTCCCTCTTCACCAGAGTGGGCATATCCATCTACATAAATAAAATCGAGAGATTGGTCTTCAAAAAGGCCAAGGGCCTCATCAAATCTCATGCGCAGGAGTTTATAGTTCTCGAAAAGGCCAATGGTTTTGAGGGCCTCTTTGTATTCAGTGGTGTCGTGGCCGTCTGCATACATGTCAATTCCAATGAATTGGGAAAATTTTTGGGATTTTACCATCCGCTGGGAAAAAACTCCTTTGGCGACACCAAGTTCAATGCCAATATTTTGGTTGCCTTGCAAAAATTTGACGATGTCGTGGCGGTGGGTATTTTTTAAAATTTTTGCCGGCATTGTCTTCCTACTTCTTCTGCCTCTGCTGAGTGCGTATAGGACATCATGGCCAGTTTTTTTGATGTTGTCATGCCTGTGCCAGGTATCAGTACTTCATCAGCAACCGACGCAATTTTTTCATTTCTCCGAGCTGGGAATGGCGGTCGATCAGATAGTGTTTTCCGTCCGCGCTTTGGGCAAAGAGTTGGTGGTAACCGCGGTTTTGAAAGGCCCGCATTTCGGGGGCCTGGTTTTGGGCCGCCAGATTGGGGGAGTCGAGGTGGTGTTTGATCACCAGGGCCTGGGGGTGGGAGAGAACGATCTTTTGCCGGCGGCAAATCACGCCGAAAATTTTATGCGTTACGGTGAAGACGGGGCCTTTTTTGTCTATGGCCTTTTGGTATCCAAAAAATCCCAGTCCGACTAAAGGCAAAAAGAACATGAGGGCAAGAGTGATGCTTGCCAGCAATTGATCAAAAAAATCATTGCTCTGCATTAGTTTTTGCATTGGGGAGGCCATCGCTAAGCACATGATGATAAGCAGCATTAGGAGTGATGCAAAATAAAACCAAAAAATGGTGGGTAAGCTGTAATTGGTGAGCCTGATCCTTCCCTCCGCCGTGTTGATGCAGTCGTCGAGGTGGTTTTCTTGAACCGGAAATTGGTAGATTAGTCCCATGAGTTGGCCATTTTAATGCCGTCGGGAAAATTTGGCCAAAACCTCTTGACATTTTCTCCAAAGCAGCGATTATTATTTTTGGTGTTCTTCAAATTCACCATGTCTTGGAGGCGTTTGTGCTGGAAGTAAATTCAATTTCTAAAAAATTTGGCGATTTTCAAGCGGTCAAGGCCATTAGTTTTTCTGTAGGGGCCGGGGAGGTCTTGGGTTTTTTAGGCCCCAACGGTGCCGGAAAATCGACCACCATGAAAATGATCACCGGCTTTTTGAACGCCACCGAGGGGGAAGTGAGCATTTGTGGCCACTCGATTCGGGGTGAAACCCTGGCGGCCCAGGGGCAGTTGGGCTATATGCCGGAAAATGCTCCCCTTTACGAAGATATGTTCGTTCGGGAATTCCTTTTGTTTGTCGCCAAAATGCGGGCGGTGTCCGAGGAAAAAATTGAAGAGCGCATTGCGTGGGCCATCCAAATGTGTGCCCTGGAAGAGGTCAAGTCACAAAAAATTGAAACCCTCTCCAAGGGTTACAAGCGGCGCGTATCTTTGGCCCAGGCGCTGATTCACGACCCCAAAGTTTTGATCCTCGACGAGCCGACGGATGGCCTCGACCCCAATCAAAAGCACGATGTGAGAACCCTCATTAGAGAATTGGCCAGGGAAAAGTGCATCCTCATTTCCACCCACATTTTAGAAGAGGTTGAAGAGGTCTGCGACAGGTGCATTATCATCGGTGCGGGGGAAAAACTTTTTGAGGGCACACCCGAGGAATTGCGCGCTAAATCCGACCGCGGCAAAATTCAAGATGTTTTTAGAGTCATTACGACTGGCCATAATATTTCGGGAGTGGCGCTATGATCGACAGAACCGTCAAACACCTTTTTCTCAAGGAATTGTCCAGCTATTTTAAAACTCCTCTGGGGTATGTTTTTCTAGTCATTTTTCTCTTTGGCGTGGGCTACCTCACTTTTGAGCCTGGCCGGGGAAGTTTTTTCTATATGCGCGAGGCCTCTATGAGTTCGTTCTTCAGATATATCCCCTGGATGTTGCTTTTTTTGATTCCCGCGGTGAGCATGAAGCTGTGGTCGGAAGAGAGAAAGTCGGGCACCATAGAACTGCTCTTTACCATGCCGGTGACCGTCGGCCAGGCGGTGTTGGCCAAGTTTTTGGCCTCTTGGGCCTTTATCGGCATTGCCTTGGCGGGAACTTTCCCCATGGTTTTCACCGTCATCTACCTGGGGAATCCCGACCTGGGAGTCATTTTCTTGGGTTATTTGGCCTCTTTTTTGACGGCGGGAGTGTTGTTGGCGGTGGGAGGATTCTTTTCCGCTTTGACCAAAAACCAGGTGGTGAGTTTTATTCTCACGGCGGTGGCCAGTTTTGTCCTCTTGATGGCCGGGTCACCGCCGGTGTTGGAGTTTGTTTCGGCCTTTACTCCGCAATACTGCGTTGAACTGTTTGAATCGCTGAGTGTGCTCAACCACTTCGATTCCATAGAGCGCGGGGTGTTTAATTTGAGCAATATCTGGTTTTTTACCGTCGCCATGGCCTGTTGGCTCTACGGAAGCGTGATTTTGCTCAATGAAAATAGGGCCGATTGAGAGGGGCCAAGTGGGAGGAAAATAATGAGTAATCGTCAAGAAAATTATCTCAAGGTGGCCCTGGGCCTTCTGTGCATGTCTTTTCTCATTTATATTGGCTCTACGCTGCTCAAGCGGGTGCGGGTCGATTTTACGGAGGAAAATCTCTACACTTTATCGGAGGGGACCAAGTCGATTTTGGCCAAAATTGATTCCCCGGTAAAGTTCAAACTGTACTACTCTAAAACCGCCGCCAATAAAGGCACCGAGGGGCTGCGGACTTTTAACAACCACTTCCTCTATGTTCAGGAATTGTTAGAGCAATATGTCACCAATTCCAGAAACAATCTCTCCCTGGAAGTGATCGACCCGCGGCCAGATACGCCCGAGGAAGAGGATGCCACCGCTTACGGACTCAAAAAATTTAACCTCACCGAGACGGAGCGGTACTTTTTTGGCCTGGTGGCGGAAAACGAGTCGGGAGCGGAAAAAATAATCGAATTTTTTGATCCCGCTCAAAAAGACCGCCTCGAATATGAGTTGACCAAACTGGTCTACACGGTACTCAATCCCACGAAAGTCAATGTCGGCCTGCTTTCCTCCATGGACATTTACACTGAAAATTCCAATCCTTACATGGAACAAATTATGCGCATGCAAGGCAAACCTGTTCCCCAGTCCTGGATTGTGATCCGCATGTTGAATGAACTCTACAATGTCAAAAAGATTGAGAAGGATGCCGATTCCATTACCGGCATTGATTCGTTAATCGTCGTTCACCCCAAAGGTTTTCCCGAAAAAACTCTTTTTGCCATCGATCAGTATTTGATGAAAGGGGGCAATTTGTTGGTTTTGGTAGACCCCAACGCCATCTCCGACAACAGCGGAATGGGTATGATGGGCCAAACTTCCAACTCTCCCGATGCCGGTTTTAAAAAATTGATGGACAAGTGGGGCATCGAACTTCAGGCCAACACCTTTGCCGGGGACAAATACCTCAGCGGAGTGGGGACTTTTGCGCCGGGGCAACCGGGGGGCAGGCTTTTGCCATTACTCAACTGCAATGAACTTTGCACCAGCGAGTACAATGAACCGATGGCCTCAGGTATCGACAACGCCACTTTTATTTTTCCCGGAGTGCTGGCCACTAAAGAAATAGAGGGAGTGGTGCACACTCCGATCATGTCCACTACTGAAAAGGGCAACAGTTACACCGCCGCCCCCTTTGAAATGAACAATCCGGGAGCGCTTTGGGACAAATTTCAGGAGGGGACAAAACCGGTCGTCATCGCTTATAAGGCCTTAGGCAAATATCAAACCGCTTTTCCCGAAGGCATCAAGGCAGATAAGGAAAAAGGACAAAAGAGAGTGGCCAAGGCACAAGTGGTTCCATCCTCTGAAAAAGAATCGGCCATTATTGTGATTTCCGATGTGGACTTTATTAACGATCGCTTCTCCTTTAAGAACACTTTTCTGGGGCCGGCCATGGCCAACAATAACAGCACTCTCTTTCTCAATGGAGTGGAGGCCTTGTCGGGCAATATTGACCTGATGCGGGTTCGCTCCAAGGGTAAAATCAACCGTTCTTTTGATGTCGTAAGCGCCATAGAATTGGAGGCCGAGAGGAAAACCGCCACCAAGGTTAAGCAAATCCAGGCCGGGATTCAACGGTTTCAAAATGAACTGGCGCAACTGGGCCAACAGGCCAATGAGGGCAATATTGCCCTTTTGCAGAACGAAGGTATCCGCAAGAAAAAGGAAGTGGCAAAAAAAATTGCCGTCCTCAAGCGGGAATTGCGTATAGTTAAACGGGAAGGGCGGGAAAAAATTGAAGGGATTGGAAAATTTTTTCAATACCTCAACACGCTTTTAGTTCCGCTTCTCATCGTTGGGTTGGGCGTTTACTACAATCGTAGGCGCGGAAAATTGATGGAGGTGAGGGCGTGAGTCTCAAAACACTATCCCTGTTGACGGGTTCGCTTTTTGTTGTGTCCCTTTTGGTTTTCTTTAATGAAAACAAGCGGGGAACCGGATTATTGGAAGGGAGCGACTATGTTAAGGGCCTCGATGTAGAAACGATACAAAAAATCGTATTGCATTTTGACGGCGAAAAAAAGACGGCCTTAACTAGGGATGGAGATCATTTCATTCTTGAAAGTCACAAGTCTTATCCCGCCGCCTCTGACAAAGTCAACGACCTCGTCTATAAAATTGCCAGTATTGAGGTCAAGGAAAAAGTAAGTGCTGGTGCTGATGAAGAACAACTCAAACAGTTTGAACTCGACGGCAAATCCAGAAAATATTTTATTGAACTTTTTGACAACGATGGCAAGAGAACAGTGGCCTTCAGAGTGGGGAAATCCCCAAAGGGCAAGGGCCACTATCTCTACAAGGAAGGCAGCGAGGAAGTTCACTTGTCGCTGTCCAGTTTTTGGTTAAATACTTCGCACAAACAATTTGTCGATACCAATTTGTTGTCTTTGCAAGAGGATGAAATTGAAAAATTGTCGTTGCAAACAAACACTAAAATAGAATTGGAGAGAAAGGACGAAGAATTTGCTTTTTCTAATCCCGCTCACAAAAAATTTAAAAAGGAAAAGGCAAAAGAATATGTGGGGAATTTGAGTTTCCTCAATTTTGACGACTTCTTTACCCCCGAAGAACCGGAAGTCCGTTCCCTCAAGTTTAATCGGGAAGTGAGAATCCAACTCAAAAACAATTTGGTCTACCAACTCAGTTTGGCCAAAAGACGAGATGATCATTTTGCCAGACTGAGCGCTCTGGTTCACGAACTCCCCGAAAAAGTTGTGGTTCGCCAGGACGACGACAAGGAAAAATTGCAAGAGATAGAGAACATGATTAAGGCCCAGGAAGTCGCCCAGAAAGTGAATCGGGAAAAAAGCACTTGGATTTATAAAATTGACAAGTCTACTTATGAGAATATTGTCAAGACTTCCAAATTCTTTTTGTAACTGCTCACGCTTCAGGCCATCTTGATTTCTTTGCGTATCGGGTCTTCGGGAGAGAGAAGAAAAGAGTGCAGGCCGAGTTGGTTAAAGATAAAGTCCGGTACTCGTATGCGATAAAAAATGCCCTTTTCGTGGTTGTCGGTGGCCACGATATTGCACTTGCTGGCCACTGAACTGTGCGCTTGCCCCTCTTTGTAGGGAATAAACAAGTCGTATTTTTCCTGTTTTTCTAAAAAATAATTGACGATGTGTTGGCGCAAGTCGTTCATGTCTTTTTGATTAAAACTGCTGACTACAAAACTGTTGGGGTGCACTCTCTTGGTGATTTTGGCCTTGATGGGGTCGCCTAGGGCATCCTTTTTGTTGAAGACGATGATTTGTTCTCTCTCGCCCGTACCCAATTCTTTGAGAACTTCCCGCGTGACCTGCAAGTGTTTTTTATAATTGGGGTCGCTAATATCGCAAACAATGATCAAAAGATCGGCCTCGAGAGCGGATTCCAAAGTCGTTTTAAACCCGTCAATGAGAGTGTTGGGCAGATTGGAGATGAAACCGACGGTATCAATGAGGAGGATGGGAGGGCGTGTGTCGGGGTTTAGTGTGCGGGTGGTGGTGTCGAGAGTCGAGAACAGTTTATTTTCTTCGAGTATAGATATATTGCACATGCGGTTCATCAGTGAAGATTTCCCGGCATTGGTGTAACCGACCAGCGCCGCCATGATGGCCTGGTTTTGGCGCTTTTTTTTCTGTTGCTTCCGCGATTTGGAGATCAGTTTGAGTTCTTTTTTTAAAAATTCGATGCGTTGGCGGATAATTCTGCGATCCAGTTCGATTTGTTTTTCCCCCTCTCCGCCTTTGACTCCGACGCCTCCCCTTTGCCGTCCCAAGTGTGCCCAAAATCCGGAGAGGCGGGGGAGGGTATACTGGAGGCGGGCAATTTCAATTTGAATTTTGGCCTCTCGGGTGCGGGCGTGTTGGGCAAAAATTTCGAGGATGATGTGCACTCTATCGACGACAGAGCATCCTGTAATGTGTTTAATATTGCGGATTTGGCTGGCGGTGAGTTCAAAATCAAAGGCCAGAAGAGTGGAATTTTCTTCTTGCGCTTTGAGGGCAATTTCTTTTAATTTTCCCGACCCCAGCAGAGTGGCCGGATCAATATCTTTGCGATTTTGAATGTATTGGTAACCCGTTTTGATATGTAAGGTTTTCAAGAGTTCGCGCAGTTCGTTTAGAGAGCGCTGGGTTTCAATCTCTGTGCGGCGTTCGTGAAATTTAGGACAAATGAGGGAGATGAGACTGGCCTTGGCATCTCTGGCCATGTGAAATTCGTTATCCAGCATAGTTTACCAGTAATTGCTCACACTTCACGCCATCTTGCCTCCGCATCCTGCTCCGGCACTGCCCATCGGGGCAGTCGTCGCTCGTCGCCCTCCTGGCGTCTCCGTACTTCCCCCCAAGTCTTTCGCAATTGTGAGCATTTACCCTGCTATTATCACAATTTTTTGTTGAGGTTTGAGTAATTATGTTTACCATAAAAATTGATTGGCCATAGGGTGAATGTTAAAGTGCTGTTATGGCACCTCGTGAACTTTTTGTAAAATGCCCAAAGTGCTCCTCTCAGTTTCATTATTATGCCTCGGAATACCGCCCTTTCTGTTCAGAAAGGTGCAAAATGATTGATTTGGGCCATTGGTTGCAAGAAAATTATAAAATTTCCCCATCGGGGCCTTCGGAAGACGAAGACAATTTGGAGGAGGAAGATGGCGATAAAGAAAATTAGTTTTCCGAGTTGATTTGGCGGTCTTGCCTGGGCCTTAGAAGCTATCTTAGGGGAAATACACCTCATTATTGACACATGCCTAAATCCAACCCTATAATTTTATTAGGTTTAGTGAAAAATTGGCAAAGTTTTTTCGAGGAATCCAGGGATGGAATTGTCAGAAACCGCTAAAACTCTTCTCACACAATTTACTGATGAAGTCATTGGAATGTTGCTGGCCATTTTGGCCTTCTTATTTTTGATCCTATTTGTTTATCGTTTGCACATTCGCAGGAGACTGAGGAATTTTTTTCACCAAATACCTGCTTCAGAAGTCAAAAATTATTTGGATTCCATTATTTCCAATGGCCATGCCTTGAGGTCTTCATTTTCCTATCGTGAGGGCTTTGATTTGGAAAATAGAACTCCCTCGGTCATGCCCCTCACCAATTTGCCTTTAAATGGTGCAAATTCAGAGGCGAATGTCCCCTCTGAGGAATTGGGCCAAAGGGATGCCGAAATTGCTTCTCTGAAATCCCAGATCGGGGAAAAAAATAAAACAATGCGTGAATTGGAAGAAATGTTGGCCACGGCGAGAGAATCTCAGGACGGGGATAGTGGCCAAGAGGAAAAGTTGAAAAATGAAGTTGCAACATTAAAGGCACAGTTGGATCAGGCATCCCAGTCATCAAATAATGATGAATCCGAGACAAAATTGCAGAATATGGTTCAGGAACGGGATCAACTCAAAGAGCGTTTGGATGCATACGAACTTATTGAAGAAGATTTGGCCAATTTAAAGCGTTTTCAAGAGGAAAATCAAAAGCTCAAGGCCGAAATCGAGGGATTTCGCAATCGGCCTGAAGTGGCCAATCCAACTCCCCAAACTGCACCGGAAGAAAATATTTCACAAGGGCCAAGTTCACCGGGAGAGTCGGCCAGTGTGGCCCAAAGTGTACCGCCCGAACAGGAACAGGCCAATGTGGCGAAAGGCCAACCTTTGGAAGAGCAAGCGTCGGCCCAACTGCCCCAAGAGGAACTTGCCAAAGAAGAACCGATAGCAGTGGCCGAAGGTGCGCCTTTGAAAGAGGATGTGCCGGTGAAAGTGGCCCAGGAACTCACCCCGGAAGAAGAATCTTTAAAGAGAGTTTTGGATGTCACGGAAACGATTGATACTCCCACCACCATTGTCAAAGGTGGGGAGGCCGAGGTTGAACCAGAGATGGTGCATAGAGTTTCCGGTGGTGGGGATGCACAAGTTCCCGAAGAGAGTGGCCAAATTCCTGACAATTCTGCGGATGGTGCTGGTGAAGATTCAGAGGCCAAATCTTTGGATCAGGCCCTCAACGAAAATATAGTTGATAACTTAGATGATCAGGCAATTGAGGATTTAAAGTCCGATGATTTGGAGAAAGGGGAACCGGAAGTTCCGGCCAATGAAGGCAATCAAAAATCGGCAGAGGAATTGCTCAGTGAATTTGAAAAAATGCTTGGTTAATATCCGGTTTGCCGTACTGTGGTCGGCCATTTGTTTTGTTCCGGTCGAGGGGAAAGTTTCAGATGCCAATATCAAATCTTTACTGCTCGGTGAATTTAAGAAAGATTTAGATAAAAAAGGCATTCGCTCGGTTCGCAAAATGGCCCTTGAGTACGCCGGGAAATCGGTGCCCGCTCTCGTTGAAGTTATGAAAAGTTCAAAGTACCCCGATCAGGGCCGTTGGGTGGCCACCTTTTTGATCGGCCGTATTATGGGGAAAAAATCGGCCCCTTTTATTAGCAAGTTTATCCAGCATCCCAATTGGGTTTTGAGGGTTGCCAGTTTAAAAACTTTATTGGCCTTGAGACAAACCCAGTATGGCCAAAATTTTGCCAATGCCCTCAAAGACAGCAGTTTTATCGTCCGCCGGCAGGCACTTGAGAACATTACCAAGTTATCCTTGGGCCAATATGCTCCCGCCGTTTGGGCCTTGCTTCACGACAAAAGAAATTATTATGTCAACGGGACAAAGAGCAGCAATTTAATTGGCCAAGCAATTCGCTCAGTTGGCAAGTTGAAATTTGAGAAGGCCAAGGAACCCCTTTTAAGCATGGTACAGAAAGATAAATACAGGGATATGTTTGAGGCCATAAATTTTTCTTTGGAAAAAATTTTGAACAAAAAAGCACCGAGTGGCGGGATTGAAGTGAAAAGGAATTTTTGGAAAAAAATATCTTTGATGGATAGAAATATTTAAAAGCTGGCCTCTATTTCGTCGGCCTTTTGCTTTTCCAATTCGCGGATTTTGTTGCGTATTTTGATTTGTCTTGAAATTCTGTAGAGAATGGTTTTTTCGATCACTCCGTCACTGGGAACAATTTTCCATCCTTGAAGGAAATCTTTTTCAATCATTTGGCGTCGGTAAATGCTGACTTTGGAGACTTCTTTACCGCTGCGAAAACCTTTAACGACATTGATGATGACTTTGAATTTTGCCGCTTTGATGCCCTCGCTGGAATTAAATTTGTCGCTGAAATTGATTTCAGCAGTGTTGTCTACCCAGCGCGTTTTAATGATCCCGGTTTCTTGGTTTTTGAGTTCGAGGTCGTATTTTTTGGCGACTTCGACCGTGGCCAACCAGGTTTGGTTGTAGTCAAACGGAAAAATTTGATTGGGAATTTCAAATTCTTCGGCGACATAGCGAAATTGCTGGTAGGAACTGCAATTTGCGCAGGCCAGGCCCAGAAATATCAAGGATTTGGCATAGATAAGGCCTTTTGTCCAGGCCTGACGAAGGGAGCGGAAGTAGGGTAAACTGCGTTTGCCCCCGGGGGCCAATGGGGTTTTCACTATTGACATTGTACCCCAGGAGGACAGTTGCGTGAAGATAGAGCAAAAGAGGTAAAAAGTTGGCCACACATGTTCAGAAAAAGGGCCATGCCACTGCTCTTCAAATTGTTCAAGAAGTGCTCGATTTGGAGGCCCAGGCCCTCAAAAATGCGGCCCAAAAAATTGGAGCAGAAGATGCCGAGGCCCTGGCCAACCTTTTTCGCAAATTGATCGGCGAAAAGAGCGGGTTGTGCTTTTGCGGTGTGGGCAAATCGGGCCATATCGCCAAAAAATTGGCCGCCACATTTTCTTCTCTGGGGCTACAATCCTATTTTCTCCATCCCACCGAGGCCCTGCACGGAGACTTGGGGCGTTTGCGCCCCGGAGATGCCATGGCCTTGATTTCCAAATCCGGCAATACCGAGGAAATTGTCAAACTCTTACCCTTTTTATCCATTCCTAAAGATCGGCTCATCGGCCTGATCGGCAATCCCCAATCTCCCCTGGCCAGGGAAGTGGGCATTTTTTTGGATTGTTCCGTAGATAGAGAGGCCTGCTTAAACAACCAGGCCCCCACCACCAGTTCTACTGTGGCCCTTGGCATGGGCGATGCTCTGGCCGTTTTATTCGAGAGCATTTCGGGAATTGACTGCGAAGGATTTGCTAAAAATCATCCGGGGGGCATGTTGGGAAAGTCACTGCATCTCAAAGTGCGCAACCTCATGTGGGAGCGAGGCCAATCTCCCACACTAACCTGTGATCAAACCTTACAGGATGCCATTTTACAGATGACCAAATTTCCGTTGGGGGGGTGCGCTCTGGTCGGCGAGCAAAACCAATTTTTAGGTATATTGGTGGAAGGAGACATTCGGCGCTATTTTGCCTCGGGAAAAACCTCTCTCAAAGAACCTCTCAAAAACTTGGTGAATCGAAATCCCGTAACAGTTTCTTCTCACCAAAAGGCCTATGAGGCCTTGGAACTCATGGAAAAGAGAGATGGCCCAATTTCCTTACTTCCCGTGGTCGATGAAGGAGTTTTTCAAGGCCTTATTCGACTTCACGACTTGCTCAAAGAAGGTTTTTCTTACCATGGGGATAAGAAAAAAGGCGATTAAAAGAGCAACCCCCAGTATCAAAGTCAGAGTAAATCCATATTTTTGAAAAGGAGTCACTTTTCCATCTTTGAGAAAAAGCTGGTAGTCCCGACTCCCTTCCTGAAAAAGGCCCATGTCTTTGCTCTGTGAACCGTCGGGATAGAGAATGGAAGAAAGTCCGGTGTTGGTCACTCTGACAATGGGAATTTGAAATTCCAGTGCTCTCCAATGGGACAAAAATTGGTGTTGGTAGGGTTCCGCACTTCGCCCATACCAGGAATCATTAGTCATATTGATGATAAACGACGCTTTTTGCTTGTAGGCCTTGAGGGTATGGTTGAGGTAGTTTCGGATATAGCTGCTAAATAATATTTCGTAGCAAATGACATTGATCAGTGTAATGTCCGACTCAAGTTTAAACAGAGGGAAGGATTGGCCTTTGGCAAAGAACGAGAGATTAGTAATGACTTTGGCCAAGAGAGGGTTTAAAAGGCCAAAGGGGAGGCCTTCACCAAAAGGCATTAAAATTCTTTTGTGATAAACATTTTTTAAAAAGGCCATCTTTCCAAAATGAAAAGTGGCATTGTACTCGGTTTCGTACAGATGGGGATTGGTGCGGTTGGCGTGGTCATAGCCGCCGGTGATGAGTTGGGCCTTGGTTTGGGAAATGGTTTGGCGAAACACTCGGGGGACGAGTTCGGGACTCATTTGCATTAAAGAGGATTGGAGCAGTTCGGGATAGGCCGTCTCTGGCCACAAAATGAGATCGACTTGTTCTTGGGATTGGGTGGAAAGTTTAAAATAGCGATCGACAATTTCCTGAAAAATGGCGGGATTGCCTTCTTCGCTGGCGATTTTGAGCAAATTTTCCACATTGGCCTGAACCATGCGGATTTTGAGGGGATGGCCTTCACGGTCGGCAGGGGGAAGAGAGTAACTTAAATTGGCGGCCAAAAAGGTGGTGAAAAAAGCAATTCCTGGCCAGTCCCATTGCCTGGTATTCAACCGCTCCACTAAAACCAAAACGGCCCAGAAACTGGCCAGCGAAAACACCGGAGCACCAAAGATGGGGGCCAGGCCCAAGCGGGGGGCCAGTTGCAACCAGGCATGGCCCACATGGGCGGGAAATTGTTGGGGCACATAGTGTTCCAAAACGGTTAAGAGAAGTGCCCAAAAAAGATTTCGAGTGGCCACATTCAAAGGCATCATCCGTCGGGACAGCAGGCGATAACAGCAGATAAACACCAAGTGCTGGGGAAAAACGATTAAGGTAAAAAGCGAGCCGAGCACGAAATTAAAGGGAAAGAACAGGCCGCCAAATTCTTTCAGAGTGTGGGGGATCCAATAGTGGCCAAAAAGGCAGGTTCCAAAAGAAAAACACAACCACGCCAGAATGTCTTTTTTCCACACTGAGGGGCCTTGTCCGTCCGGTGTGAAGACCGCTTGAAAAAAAAGCAGAAATCCCAGCATGGGCATAAAGAAAAAATGAGGCATCCAGGTGGTGGGAAATCCCAGAGAGAAAAGGCATCCTCCAAGGAAGGGCAGGAGGTAAAATCTGGTTTTGGGGCCGAGAGATGGCAAGTGCATAAATAAGGAAATAACAAATTTTCTTGAAAAACTGTATAAACGCAAAGCAAGAAGAGAACTAAATCTCTGTCAATTTTGTCAAACTAAGCTATAGTATGGATAATTCGGAAGGTTTTAAAATTGGCCTTTTGATAACGATTAGCACAATATGCTGCCCAAATTAGTTGATAATTCAAGTTGTACATTGCTTTCTCTTGTGAAAGAGATTGCCCCAAGCTATGAGTACCTTTCTATTGCTACGGGATATTGGGATATTCTTGGGACTCAACTGGTTTTTGACTCCATAAAAAATTATGAGAAAATTCGTCTGCTCATTGGCCGAGAACCTTTAATTCCAAGACATAAACAAAGTGTGCCCGAACCTGATTATCCCGATCAGGACTTTTTTTATGATTTGGAAAGGTTGGAACCTCGGCCAGATTTGAAATTGTTGGTTACGGAATTGAAACGACTTATGAAAAGTGGTATTTTGGAAGTCAAAATTTATCGCAAGAAATTTTTTCACGCCAAAAGTTACATTTTTGGCAATTATGAGTCTCAAAATGCCGTTGGCATTATTGGTTCTTCCAATTTTACCAAGAGTGGTTTGACTTTCAATACCGAACTCAACGCTTTGGAAAGTGATCATCGGGTTGTGACTTTCCGTCCAGAAACAAAACAGCAGGATATTGGCCATCTCTTTTGGTTTGACCAATTTTGGAGTGATGCAAATGCGGTAGCATGGAATGGAGAGTTTGCAGAAATTCTTTCCACATCTCCCGTAGGGGATGTTTTATTTGGCCCTTATGAAACATATATTAAAACTCTTTACGAACTTTATAAGGAAGAATTAGAAGATGAGAAATTGGAAAGCAAGTTTTCTTCCACTCACGATTTGCTAGATTTTCAAATTAAAAACGCCCAGGCCCTATTGCGTAGATTAAAAAAATACAAAACGGCCATGCTTTCGGATTCGGTGGGATTGGGGAAGACTTACACGGCCATTGAAGTTATCAAACAGTATTTGGATAGCAAAGAAGGGCGAAAGCGGGTCGAAATCATTTGTCCCAAATCTTTGGAAGATCAGTGGCAAAGTGAGTTGATGATGCAAGGGATTCACAACTTGGGAACTGTGACTTTACAAAATTTAGAGAAAATCAAAAAGAAACGAGAATTAGATCATATTGCCAATGTCTCTCTTTTTGTTATCGACGAATCCCACAATCTTAAAAATAGGGCCAGTAAAAGATTCCAGGAAATTGTCAAATGGATTAGAAATAATCCCAAGGCCCACATTCTCATGCTGACCGCCACTCCCATCAGTAATCAACTGAATGATATGGCCAATCAGCTTCTTATGGGGACGGGCGGAAATGCAGATATTTTAACATTTCCTTACACGGATGCCAAAACAAAACAAACGATCAATCTCAATTTTCATCAAGTTATTGAGTTTTTACAAAAAAAAATCAAAAGGGATATAAAAAAAGAAAATAAGATCGATGAACAGCATGTCAAAAAAATTATGAATCCTATCATCAGGGCCTTTGTCATCAGGAGAACAAGACAGGGAATCCAAAAAGAATATGGCGCTCTAAAAATTAAGAACAAGGAATATAAATTTCCCGAAGTAGAACCTTATGTAAAGAAATATTCTTATAAACAGGACACTTCTAAAAATATTGTTGTTCAAACGGAAAAAAATCAATATTTCGATGCTAAGGAAATTTATCAAATTCCCGTTGATATGATTATAAATTGCACTCAAAACTTGGTTCACCCAATAGATAATATTGGCCAAATGGAAAAAGAGATTGGCCTAGAAAGTATTGAGAAGAAATCTCCCATTTATCTTATGTATCAAATCATTCTCTTTTTAAACTTCATTCCCTATAAATGGAAAACATATATGAGAAGGTATTATGGCAAAAGCAGAAAAGAGATCAGGGATTTGCATTTGTCTTCAGAAAAGAGTCGAGGCCTTTTTCAACAGATAAGCATTTATGGGATTCTTAGAACAATGTTTTTAAAGCGCATAGAATCCTCGGTATATGCTTTCGATCAATCTTTACTAACTTACGAAAGAAAACTTGATATTTTTGAAAGAGGAGTTCGAGCGGGAAAGATTATTAGCACCAAAAATTTTGAGGCGATAGAGGCCATGCTAAACGAGCAGGACGATGATAGTGGCACTGAAGATTTGGAAGAAATAGATAATGAAGAAGTCCTTGACGATAAAGTCAACAATAATAGATATGAAGTTGATAGACTCCTTGAGGATATTAAAAAAGAAAAGGCCATTATTGAATTGCTCAAACAAAAGGTTGGCGTTCTCAAAAAAGACAACGCAAAAATTAAATCTTTTGTCGATTTAGTTGAAAATATAGAAAAAAAAGATTCAGGAAAAAAAGTTTTAATTTTCTCTTATTATGCTGACACAATAGAGTTTTTGAAAAATGCAATATTGAATTTCAAAAGTCCTATGACGGATGAAAATACTGGTTTTTTGTCTTCAAAAAATAGAAAAGAGGCAGAAAGTTTAGCGTGCAGATTTTCTCCCAAATCGAAAAACTATCGTTTAAAAGATGGGGAAAGGGAGATCAAGTATCTTTTTTCCACTGATATTCTTTCAGAGGGCCAAAATTTACAAGACTGTGGCATTGTCGTCAATTACGATTTGCACTGGAGTCCCGTTAGAATGATTCAAAGGAACGGGAGGATTAACCGTTTGGGGACTCCCTTTGATAAAGTTTATATCTATAACATAAGTCCGGAAAAACAACTTGAGGAATATTTGCGCCTCATTCATCGCTTAGAAGCAAAAATCAAGCTCATTAAAAGCACTATAGGAACAGATACACCCGTTTTGGCCGAAGAGGCCAATCCTTTGGAATTTACTGATTCTCTGAAAGATATTTATAGTGATGACTTACAAAAGAGAATGGAGGCCATGAGAAGTGCCGAGATCGAGTCAGATTTTCTTTTGGCAGAAGATGAATACATTTCCGACTTAAAACTGTTTCACAATAACAACCCCGAAGATTATAAGAAAAAAATTTATAACATTCCGTTGGGCAAGTGGGGCATTATGCCTAAAACTGATTTTCGCGGAAGTTCTCAAAATCCCAGGCCCGAAGTTATGGCCTTAAATCAGCTTTTTGGTAAAGAAGATAAACCTCTCGGACACGCTTTTTTATCGACGAGTAAGAGCGGAGGCAGTGTCGAACTTGTGCAAAACCTCCAGGCCCTCGAATGGTTGCGGACTGATGAACAACACAAGCAGAGAGAAACAGACAAAATCTCTTTGCCCAAGTTGGAGATTAAAAAGACTGTCTCCCGCATATCTCAATTTTACGCCACTGAAGAAGAATTATCCGATATAGAACCGCAACAGCGAGAGGTCTTAAATATCATGTATCAAAATCAATTTTCTGAGGAAAATATCAACGAAGTACGAGATATTTTTTCCACGACAAATACCCTGGACAAGCAGGAGGCCAGGAAGCTGGCCCGTAGAATTATACAATCGTACAAAAAGCAGAAAACAGATACGGCATCAATCGACAGTCTCATTTCTTTGGCACAAAATTTAAGAGAGGAAAAAGTGGAACCCATCACAGTGTGCAAAACCAGGCAGGCCCTTTTTTATGTCAAAGACAATATATAAAAAAATAGATTTTGGCCTACAGGAATTGAAAAATTCCCCAGGACTGGCCAATGCCCAAAAATTGATTAACGCTATCATTTCCCTTTTGAATATTAAAGGGGAAGAGTGGATTCCTTTCAACGATTCCCGGAGAAGGATTTTCAATAGGGCCAGTTGGTTTCACATGGCCCAGGGTTTTAAAGACAAAAGGGCCGCCTACAAGATTGCACCAGACAATGGAAAAAATATTGATTTGAAAGCGTTTTGGGTCAAACCCAAAAGGAAGTCCATTTTAAACTGGGTGGTTGCCCTAACTCCCAATTATGAAGACGAACCTTTTAACGGCAAGTTCAACATTGGCATTGATTTTGTTGTGCCCAATGAGGCCGATCGCATATTGGTGATTTTGAGCAAACGGCGCATTTTGAGAGTTTTGGAACTTCAAGGAAGATTAGCCCCAACTCAACAACAAATCTTGTCGAGGTGGGAAAACCTCAACTTTGCAGACAAGGAAGAACTACACCAATCTCTTTGGGAAAGTTTTGATCTCAGCGCAATCAACAAGAATTTTTATAAGGAAATTTCCGATTATTTTTACCAATTGAGAGATTTTCTTTGTGAAAACGATATTTTCAAAAAAGAGAGAGATGCCAGCGTTTTTGCCATCAGGCTTATCGGACGGGCCATTTTTTGTTGGTTTTTGGACAAAAAGGGGTTTATTAAGGATAGTGAGTATTATTTTTCTTTGGAACAAAACCAATCGGATAGGGATTATTATGATCAGAAATTAAAATTTTTATTCTTTGACTTATTAAATACTCCAGAAAACAAAAGGGATAAGGAAAATAAGTACAAGGCCCCCTATTTAAATGGTGGACTCTTTGAGAGTCGTAGTGAAGAAATTTTTGACAGTTTACGCTTAGATTTTCCAAAAGGGTTTTTTCGTAGTTTTTTTGATTTTTTGAAAAGGTACAACTTTACCACCGACGAAAGCACCAGTTCTTTCCAGCAAGTGGCGATAGACCCTGAAATGCTGGGTAAAATATTTGAAAATTTGCTGGCAGAACAACAAGATGAAACCAGAGGGCAGGCCCGCAAATCATTGGGGGCCTACTATACGCCAAGAGAAATTGTCGATTACATGTGCAAGGAATCGCTCAGGGCATGGCTCAAAAGCAAATTGCCTCCCCACGATGGTGTCGAGGAATGTTTAAAAAAACTCTTTGATGTCGAATGGCATGAATTTGACGACCAAAAGAAAAATTATCAAAGGGATCATATTAAACGCTACAAAGAAGAGATATTGGCCGCATTACAGAATATCAAAATCCTCGATCCCGCCTGCGGTTCCGGTGCCTTTCCCATGGGAATGTTACACGCTATTTTAGATTTGCATGAAAGAATTAGCACTAACGGCATCGAGAAGAAAAAGCGGGAAGTTATCAAAAATAATATTTACGGCGTGGATATTGATCCCATGGCGATAGAACTTTCCAAACTGCGGATATGGTTATCGCTCATTATCGGCAAAAATGCAGAGAAGGAGGCCCCACTGGCCTTGCCCAATTTGGATTTTAAGTTTGTTTGCGCCGACTGCTTGATCGGTGATCTCAAAAAGCAAAATATTCCCCAGGAGATGGAAGAAGCGAGGCGAGATTATTTTGAGGCCTCCAGTGTGGCCAAAAAGAAAAAACTCAAAACAGTATTTGAACACCATATTGCCCGAGTGCTGGATTCCTCCCGTCACTTTGACCCTTTTCATTCTTCGGTCAGTTGCGGATTTTTTAATCCTCAAATCATGTTTGGTGTTGGCCAAGGGTTTGATATTGTGATCGGCAATCCGCCCTATATTCAATTGCAAAAAAATGAGGGGTATTTGGGTAAATTGTATGAAAATGCTGGTTTTCAAACATTTGTCCGAACCGGGGATATTTACCAATTATTCTATGAAAAGGGCCAACAACTGCTTGAAAAGAATCATGCACTCCTCGCTTATATCACCTCCAATAGTTGGTTAAAGGCCAAATATGGAAAATCGACCAGGAACTACTTTGCCAAAAAATGCCCTCCGTTGCAGTTAATTGAACTGGGAAAAAATGCGTTTGAGAACGCCATTGTCGATGCCAATATCTTGATCGCTTCCCATGGCCAAAATAAGGGGGTTCCCAAAGCAGTCGATATGGATTCCCTTCCCGGTGGTGAAAAATTCCCCCCAGATAAAAAGTTTTGGGCCTCTTTGAGAATCCAAGGGGATGGGCCATGGATGATTCTTTCATTAATTGAACAGGCCATTATGGACAAGATGGAAAATATTGGTACTCCATTAAAGGAATGGGATATAAAAATCAACCGTGGGATAATAACAGGATACAATAAGGCCTTTATTATTGATGATAAAACTAAGGAAGCATTGATTTCAGAAGACCCTAAATCTGCTGAAATTATCAAACCAATATTGAGAGGAAGGGATATTGAGAAGTATAAGGCAAAATGGGCAAAGAAGTGGCTGATAGGAATGTTCCCCTCATTACAATTGAATGTTGAAAACTACCCTGCAATAAAAAATTATCTTTTATCTTTTGGTAAAGAACGATTGGAACAAAGTGGAAAAGTTCTTTCCAATGGTAAAAAGGCCAGAAAGAAAACGAATAATAAATGGTTTGAAACTCAGGATCAAATCGGATACTATAAAGAGTTTTCTAAAGAGAAACTCCTTTGGATTGAATTAACTGAAGAAGGGCGTTTTGCCTACGATGATAGTGGAGTATATGGCGAAGCTACAACATTTATGATGATTGGTGAAAATGTGAAATATTTATGCTCCATTTTAAATTCAAAATTGATTTCCTGGCTTTTGCGAAATATGAGTCCAACTTCTGGCATGGGAACTTTGCGCTGGAAAAAAGTTTATGTTGAAACCATCCCCATTCCCAAAATTTCTTTAAAGGAGCAATCTCCTTTTATCAACTTGTTGGATGAAATACTGAAACTGAAAAATCACAATATTGATGCCAACATTGAAAAACAGGAGCGGGAGATCAATCGGCTCGTCTACCAGTTATATGATTTGACTTCTGAAGAAGTTGCTGTTATTGAGAGAAGTGGTTGAATTTTCGTTTGTGAAAGATTGGCGAAAAAGGAAGCTCTATGAAATTAGTTTTTTGTTTTGATGGAACTGGTGATGGCCCTCATAATGTGAAAAAAACTGATGATCAAAGCATCTCTAACATATTGAAGTTGCATTTATTGATCAATGACGATTTTAAAAAAAATAAGGATAATACTTTTGAGAATCAAAAAAGTTTTTATTATTCAGGCGTGGGAACTCGTGGAGGGGCAGTTAAACGACGCTTTGAGGAGTTATTTGCTACTGAAGAAGAAATACAAAATATTCTCGATGATGCTAAGAAAGATTTAGATAAGTTTTATACAGAAGGATGCAAAGTGTATGTATTTGGATTTAGCCGTGGAGCAGCTATCGCTAGAATATTTGCAGCCAAAATAAAGGAATACAATAAAAATGTTGATGCTGTGGAATTTCTTGGAGTCTTTGATACTGTAGTTGATTTTGGAATCTTTGATACTGTAGTTGATTCTATTGATTTTAAAGGGTGGATTGATCTTAATAAAAATGCTTTACCAACAGGCGAGACATTAAGTAATCATATTAAATTTGCGCTGCATCTCGTTTCTTTAGACGAAACTCGTGTTCCTTTTCAACCCACACTTTTTAATCAAGACCCTAGAATTTGTGAAATATGGTTCCCAGGAAACCATTCAGATATTGGTGGTGGATACTGGTGGGATGGACTGTCCGATATTACTTTGCAATTCATGTGTGATAAGATTGAAAAACATTTGGAAATATCTAGGCCCGAAGACCTTGACTATTCCAAGATAGCACATGAATACGATGTGAACATTGATCTTGATGTTGTAAAAATACTCCCTTTGTGTGAAGGGAAATTACATAAAGAGGATATGCCACCGATTTATTATGAAAGGTGTGTGCGATCTGATAAGAGCGACGAATCTCTCAATGATGGTATCCCCATTATTCATCATTCAGTTCAAGATCGTTGTGAAGTTGCAGATTATTGTCCAGTTGCTTTGAGAAATATAAAATATAAAGTAATGCAAAAAGATGGGACTGTCGATAATGTAGTAAGAGAAGGAATAAGAGGGCTTCGAGATAGGGATAGTTTTTGAAATTTCTTAAATGTTTTCAAGCAAAGATTGGATTATGTTATCCGTTTCAGAGAAAAAATAAATATGGAACCACCTGAACTTGCGCAAGTGCCTTTAAAAATCCGCCACCCGTTGCGTCCGCTGGACAAAATCGAGGTGCAAAAACGGTGCCCCAAGTGTGGCAGCGTTTTTATCACGGAACGGGAATGTGAGTCTTGCAGCTATCAGTTTTGGGTGGATTTGTTGGGGGTGCCCTTTGGGGAGCGGTCTTTTTTTGAAATAAAATCCGACTATGACGCGGCCAGGGGATTGCCGGGGCGGTTATTGCCGCGGAGGTGGCATTTCACTAGGGCCAAACACAGGCGCTATTTGAGTCATCTCAGGCGGCGGTTTGGATTGTTGCTGGATTATTTTTCCCGGGAGAGGGGCCAAAAGAACCGAGAGGAAGAAAAGTTTTTCTTTTTAGAGGCGGAACTTCTCATAGAGACTTATATTTTAGAGGGAGGGGAGGCGCACCTCTTGCCGCATTTTTCTTCCGAAACATTGGAGAGTGCTCTTGAGAAGGCCACAATAAAACGGGAAGAAATGGAGAGTATCAGTTGGCGCGACTTCCTTGGCCAGAATACTTTTCCCGTTAAGGTTTTTCTCTTGTGTGTGGTGATTATGCTTTTGGCACTGGCGTTTTACGCCTATTTGACCGCCGGTGGTTTCCTAGAGGAAGCGATGTAGCGCATGGCCTGGGCCATCGCCTGGCCAGCTTCGAGCCTTCCCTGGGAGGCGCATTTGCCCATCAGGGTGATTTCCTTTTTGGCCGAGGCCTGAATGATATTTTTGATTTCCTGGGATTTGAGTTTGGGGAATTGGGATTTGAGCAGGCCCGCCACTCCAGAGACAAAGGCGGTCGCCTGACTGGTGCCGGTGAGGAATCCGGCCTGGTTTTTGGGCAGGGAGGAGTTGATCTGGTGTCCGGGTGCTCCCAAATCGACATTGCTTTTGCCCCAATTGGAAGAGCTTAAAATTTTCAGATTTTGGTCGTGGGCGGTGACGGCAATGATATTGCTCAAATTGTAACTGGCCGGGTAGTAGGCATTGGTGCGGATGTCGATATTGGAGCTTTCGTTGCCCGCGGCGGCCACCACTAAAATATCTTTTTCTCTGGCGCGCCTGAGAACGCGGAACTCTTCCACCGAGGGTTCTGGCCCACCACCGGAATAATTGATGATGTCAACTCCTCTGTTGACGGCGTATTCCAGGGCCTTGATGGTAAAGTTGAGGTTTTCTTGGCCCGAGGCGGTGGGGTTGTAGTATTTGAGGCTCAAAAGTTTGATCTTGGGGAAAACGCTCTTGATAGTTCCCGAGATATGGGTTCCATGTCCATGTTGATCAAAGGGTTGCAGGGAAGTTTTGAGTCTTTGGGAGAAGTCAACGCCGTAATTTTTGGGGCCGAGTTTTCCACGGAAGACAAAAAAGTTGTCTTTGAGGTAGATATGATTAGGATAGATGCCGGTATCGACCACGGCAATGACGATCTCCTTACTCTTTTTGTATTTTTGCCAGGCCTTGAGCAAATTGATATTGGAATTTTTGTTACTGGGGTGAACCCCCCAACTGGCGAATTTGGACTGGATGACCGAGAGGTCAAAGGGCAGGGCGGGAAGTTGGCCCTTTGCAACATCCTTGCATTCGATGCTGCTGGTCAAAGACCAGAAAAAGACGATCTTGCAAAGAAAAAGGTTTGCTTTCATGGCCATGCTCTCATTGACTACTCTCAATAATACCATATAGAAAGTGCATTGAAGGGGAGGGTGATGTCTTTTTTTGAGGGTGCTGAAAAAAAAATTGAAATCGTTGTGGGGCGCGAGTGTGGCCGTCTGCTCGACCGGCCAGATAGCTACTGGGAGAAAGTGGCCGAAACTTGTGGTGCCGGCATCCTGTCTCAAATGGGCAATGTCCACCTCAGGGCCTTCCTGCTGTCCGAGTCGGGCATGTTCGTTTGGAGCGATCGCCTTCTCATATTGACTTGTGGCCAAACCAGTTTGGTTGAGTCGGCCTTGTTTCTTTTAAAAGAATTTGGCGTTGAATCCATCAAATCCATGATTTATCAGAGAAAAAATGAATACCGCTCCCACTTGCAGTCCTCGGATTTTAATAGCGATGTGGAGAGGATGCGCACTTTGGTGGAGGGCCAGGCCTGGCGCTTTGGCAAAGTGCATGGCCACTACAATTTGCTGTTTCACTTGAACCGGCCTTTTGTGCCCCATGAGAGCGACAGAACTACCGAGTTGCTCATGTACGATTTGGCCGCCCCTTTGAAGGATTTTTTAACCCGTCCGGGCCTCACTGCCGGGGACATTCGCTCCCGCTTCCTTGAAGGGGGATTTTTTGAAGATTTTTCGATTGACGATTTTTGTTTCAATCCGTGCGGTTACAGTTTCAATGCCATCAAGGGCAAACATTATTGCACCATCCATGTCACTCCCCAAGGGCCATCTTCCTACGCCAGTTTTGAAACCAATATTGAGATGGATGCGGAAACCGGGGCAATTTTGCACCACTTACTGGACATTTTTTATCCCCGTTCGTTTGATTTGATGGCCTTCAACAACCGGCACGGCCTCAATTTTAAAAGAGATTATTTTCAAGTTGGCCATTCCAGAGAAGAACTTTCCAACGGTTATCAGGTGGACTTTCGTTGTTTTTACAGGGAGTTCACGGATGTTGAAAAAGCGGAGAATTGCGGATGAAATCAAACCTTTGGGTAGAGGAAAAACACGCAGACTTTTTAGGTATTCGCTACAAGGTCGAAAATGTTTTGTTTAGCGGAAAAAGCGACTTCCAATATGTGGATGTGGTTGAGACTCGCGGCCATGGCAGGATGTTGCTCAACGATGGCCTAGTCATGGTGACTGAGCGGGATGAGTTTGTCTACCACGAAATGATGGCCCACATTCCCCTCTTTGTGCATCCCAATCCCCGGCGGGTTTTGATCATTGGCGGAGGTGACGGGGGAACCGCCCGCGAAGTGTGCCGCCACTCTTCTGTGCAAGAGTGTGTGGTGGTGGAGATCGATCAGATGGTGGTCGATGCCTGCCGCCGGTTTATTCCCCTGTGTGCCCGTGGTTTTGAACGCCCCCAAGTGCGCCTGGTTATCGGGGATGGGGTTGAGTTTGTCGAAAAGAGTTCCCGTACCGGTGAAAAATTCGATGTCATCTTGGTCGATTCGACAGATCCCATAGGCCCAGCGACTCCCCTGTTTGGAGAAGAGTTTTATAAAAATGTGGCGGCCTGTTTGAATGAAGACGGGGTGGTGGTGTCCCAGGGGGAGAGTTCTTGGTACGAGGTGGAGACGCAACGGCGTTTGTTGGGGATTCTCAACCGCCATTTTCCCATCGTTGCCCTCTACAACTTTCACAACTTGACCTACCCGGGGGGCATGTGGTCTTTTACCTTTGCCTCTCAAAGAGTGCATCCCTGGAGAGGACTTGATGGCGGGCGGATTCGCGCTTCCAGTTTGGAGTTCAAGTATTATAGCGAGCAAATTCACTCCAGCGCATTTGTCTTGCCCGCCTTTGCGTCGAAAGGTTTAGAGGATTATTTAAACGACGGGGGGCCAAATTGAAATACTGGCTCATGAAATCGGAACCCGAAGTTTTCAGTATTGAAGACTTAAAAAATGCCCCTGGCCAAACGGACTGCTGGGATGGTGTGAGAAACTATCAAGCGCGCAACTTTATGCGCGATGAAATGAAAAAGGGCGATCTGATCCTCTTTTATCACTCCAACGCCACTCCCCCCGGTGTGGCCGGAATCGCCGAGGTCGCCAGGGAAAGCTACCCCGACCACACGGCGTGTGACCCATCGTCTCCCTATTACGACCCCAAGTCTTCGCCGGAAAATCCCCGCTGGGTGATGGTCGATGTGAAATTCCGGCGGCAATTTTCCCGACTGATCGGCCTGGAAGAACTCAGGCAACAGGCCCGTTTGAAAAATATGAAAATTCTTCAAAAAGGCAACCGGCTTTCCATCACTCCCGTCACCAAGACGGAGTTTGATACTATTGTGCGTCTGGGTGAGCGCCAATAATTGTAATTACTCACCTCTAAAACACAAATTTAACCTTGCTGCCGATGACGAGATTTCCCTGCACAAGGCGAGTGATTGCAGCGATACCGCTTTGGCCTCTGCTATGGCCACCCAGGCGAGTGAGAGTCTCACCGTCTTGGATTTGGGAGAGGACGGAACTTATACGGTTTATCTCAAACGGCCTCTTAGGGTTAAGAAGGTTTATTTTTTCTTCAATTTATTGGACAAAAGTATATTTTTTGATGAAAATATAAACAAAATATGAAGAATACCTAGGAGATGGTTTAAATTATCTACAAAAAATATACTTAAAGGCTATTTTTTGTAATATATATAAACCTAAAGTATGAATAAGATGAGAACAAAAAAAAACCAGCTTTTTCTCGATTGGAGGGACGACGAAGTTCATACTCTTAACTGGTTTAGGGCACGCAAAATCAACAATCACTTGGTGCAAAAATATTTGCAAGGTGGCCTTATAAAAAGGCTCGGCGGTGGTGCTTATATCAAATTCAAAGATAAACTGGATTGGAAGAGTGCTATTTTTACTCTTCAACAAGAATTAAAATTGCCTGTTCACATAGGAGGGCGAAATGCCTTAGATTTGCATGGAGTCGGACAATATTTAAACTTAGGTAAAAAATCTACTATACTTGTCATTGTCAGAGAAAAACTGAGAATACCTATATGGCTTAAAACAAATGATTGGGGTGTTAAATTTCGATTGAAAACCTCTTATCTTTTCAATAACAACGCTGTAGGGTTACAAGTTTTGAAAACTCAAGGTATTGATCTTTTTGTTTCTTCTCGTGAGCGCTCCATTATGGAAATGATAGATAATTTAAATTTAAATGATTCCTTTGATCTGCTTGAAGAATATTTTGAAGGACTTGTTAATATGAGGCCTAAACTGGTTCAAGGACTGTTGGAGTCATGTAATTCTGTTAAAGTCAAAAGAGTATTCTTGTATATGCTCCACCATCTCGACCTACCTATTTTAAAAAAAATCAAGATGGAAAAGATCGAACTGGGAAAAGGGAAGCGTGTCATTGTCAAAAACGGAAAACTTGACAAGATTTTTAATATTACGGTTCCCAGACACCATCAAAAAAGTGAAACTTCGTGAAAGAAAAATATCTTGGCCAAGTCAATCTTCTACTTGATGTCCTTCCCTATGTCATGCAGGACAGTCGCCTCGCTCTCAAAGGCGGAACGGCCATAAATCTTTTTTACCGTGAAATGCCAAGGCTTTCCATTGATATTGACTTGTGTTATTTGCCAATAGAAAACCGTTCCACCAGTTTTAAAAACATTCACAGCATCCTTAAAAATATTGGTAATAAACTTCAAAAAAGAGGCCTTGATGTAAGGCCATCTAAACCATTGAATGGAAAAACAGAAGTTAGGATATTTGTTTCCAACAAAGAAGCAACCATTAAAGTGGAACCCAATTTTATTTTAAGGGGGGCCATATTCAAACCTCTTCTCATGGCCACAAAAGATATTATTGGCCGCAAGTTTGGAAAAGAAGTGGAGGCCAGGGTTTTAAATTTTGCTGATATTTTTGGTGGAAAAATCTGTGCTACTCTTGACCGGCAACACCCAAGAGATATTTTTGATATTAAATACTTTTTGGATAATGAGGGATTGACTGACAATATAAGAAAGGCCTTTATTGTTTACCTGATTTCCCATTCCAGACCTGTCCATGAAATTTTGAATCCAAAATTGAAAGATATTTCCGGTATTTTCACAAATGAATTTGAAGGGATGACAAATATAGAAGTGAAATTAAGCGAACTTAAAACAGTGCGCAGCAATTTGATTGATAATATTCGTACAGATCTTACCAAAAACGAAAGAGATTTTCTCGTGAGTTTTAAAAATATGAGGCCTCAATGGGAACTTTTAGGCCTTGAAGGAATTGAAAACCTGCCCGCAGTGAAATGGAAGCTACACAACCTTAAAAAGATGGATAACGACAAAAGAGGAAAACAGCTTCAATTACTCAAAAAATGCATTTTCTGAATGTGATATGGAGAAGGGGGTATAACACTTGAGGGCCAAATTTTGTTAGACGATAGGCGATGATAAAGTGAGTTTATTTTTATTTTTTGAGGATGCGGTTTGAGAGGGCCTCTCTCTTGCCGTCGATGGGGGTTTTGATCTCAAGTCCCAAAATATCCATGATCAAAGGGTAGACATGGATATTTTGCAAGGCCGGAATTTTACCCAGGGGTTTGATGTTGGGGCCTTTGGCAAAAAAAACGCCGTCCATGTTTTTGCTGTGTGCGGGGTCGTATCCGTGAGTTCCCCAGCGCTGGCCTTGTTTGAAAGGCCGCTTTTTTTTGGGCCGCGAGCGGCGCAGATAGTATCCCGGACGCATGGACAGAACCAAGTCCCCCACCCGGCGTCCGCGGGAATACCCGTAGTCTGGCGGAATTTCGGCCGGCCTGTAGGTGTGTATAAACTTGGCCTTTTTGAGTTTTTGGTAGACGGCCTTTTCCCTTTGAGCATCGTCTATGTAGAGCAGGGCGTGGGCACCCTCTCCCACCAGGCGTACTCCCTTGAGTGAGATATAATCGCTGAGGTAGAGAACATTTTTTGCGGTGTAAGTTTCCATGCCGTGGTCGGAGAGGACGATAATGTTGACGGGCAACTTGGTGGCCTCGATTTGATAAAAGAGGTTTTTTAGCAAGTGATCCACTTCCCAAACCTCCTGGCGCACTTGTTCGGAATCGGGGGAGTGTTTGTGCCCCAATGAGTCCACACTGCTAAAATACAGGGCGATAAAGTGTGGCCGTTTTGCCGGGGGAAGTTTGAGCCAGTCGATGACTTGTTGGGCCCTCTCGCGGTTGGGAGTTGTGCGGTTGTAGCGGTAATAATAAGTGGGGTAGCGATTTTGGATGTTGGCATCACTGCCCACCCAAAAATAGGTGGCGGATAACATGTCTTGCTTGCTGGCCGCTACCCAGACGGGTTCTCCGCCGTACCAGCTCCCGTCCCGGCCGATCTTTCCTGGCCGGTACATTTGTTTTCTGTCGGGATCCCAAAAACGGTTGGCGACGATGCCGTGGTGGGAGGCCTTGAGTCCGGTGATGATGCTGTAGTGGTTGGGAAAAGTTTTGCTGGGAAAGATGGGAGTCAGGCCCTCGCTCCAGACTCCGTCTTTAAAAAAAGTGGAGAGCGTGGGGGGATTATATTTTTTGTTGTAATCGAATCGGTAACCGTCGATGGAGACGAGAAGGACATAGGGTTTGTTCAGATGCCGTTTGGCATTGACGGTGGGGCCAGAAGTAGTGCAACTGTGGGTGAGAACGGAACATGCAAGAATACTAAAAATTTTTTTGCGCCATTTGATCATCATGGCCAATGTTTAACAAAAAAAGTTGGTTTCGGCCATAAGAAAATTTCCGGTTGCGCACTTGCTCAATCAAATTTAGAATAAATAAAGTTACTTTTGGAAAAAAAACTATGTCTTTGAGTCGATTGGGCCATAAAAACTCCAACTTGGGCCTCGGGGCCACAAGTTTGCTCAGAGATGAGGCCTCTTTTCGCTACGAATTGGCCAAATTTTTTTTTAAAAACGGAGAATCCCATTATTTTTACCAACCTCCCCATTTGGTGATTCACGCCAAGTTTTTTAGTCGGGATGACAACCATCGCCTTTTGGCCATTAGTCCTGGACTGGGGGAGTCGTGCCTAAAATATGTGGAATTGGTGCGCGATCTTGCAGGGGAAGAGTTTGATATTGTCGTCTTGGATCACCGCGGACAGGGCCTTTCTTCGCGCCCCAACTCCAATGCCTCGGTAAACCACATTGACAAATTTGAGGATTATACGGAGGACTTTGCCGCCATCGTCGGAACATTTAAATTGCGCAAAAAGTACAGCACCTGCATTTTGTTGGGCCAGGATGTGGGCTGTCTCATCGGTCTGCAGGCCATATTGAAAGAGGGCCGCCTTTTTGATGGGGCCATTCTTTCCTCGCCCGCATTTGGGTTCCATCTAGGAATGATTCCCGAAGTTTTGGCATTGGCGCTCTTAAAAATTCTTCAATGGCCAGGATTGGCGGCCAGGCCTCTGCCCGGTAAGTATTGTCCTTTGATTCGCTCTTTTGAGAGGAACCAGGGGA
Source organism: Bacteriovoracaceae bacterium (assembly GCA_965243145.1). GTDB lineage: Bacteria > Bdellovibrionota > Bacteriovoracia > Bacteriovoracales > Bacteriovoracaceae > CBDBLK01. The sequence continues at coordinate 1,021,901 of CBDEUB010000002.1, read as the reverse complement.
CGACTTGCCGCCGCCGTTTTTCTCTGCATCGCTATTTTGAAAAACTTTATCCCCAGGTGCGGTTTCGCTCTCCTTCGGTCAGGTGGTTTTACCAGACCATGAAAAATGCCCGCCAGGTGCTCACCCAGGCCAAAAGTTTGAAGCTGCCCATTTTGCTCATGCAGGCCGGGGAAGATCGCCTTTCCCGCCGCGACCTTCAGGAAGACTTTTCCCAGGCGGTTCAAAATAGCAGGTTGATTCGTTTAAAAGAGGGCCGACACGAGATTTTTCAAGAAGTTGATTTCATTCGCGGCCGGGCGCTGGTTCAAGTGCGCAAGTTTTTGCGGGAGATACGGGGGCCAGAAGAGAACTTGAAATCGCCGGTGAGTCCCCAGGATTTGATCAAAAAATCCGCCTAACTCGGCACAGTTCACACTTCAGGCCATCTTGCCTTCGCATCCTGCTCCGGCACTGCCCATTGGGGCAGTCGTCGCTCGTCGCCCTCCTGGCGACTCCGTGTGACTCAGTTTCGCCGTCACTCCTTGCGATGTGCTGTGAGCACGCCTCAGTCGTTCTGTCTCACTTCATCCCAATCTGACCTAAATTGTGAACTGTGCCCTGCTTATATCACAGTTTTTTATTGGGGGAGAGTATTTACTTTAACTCAGTTTCACCTGGATATTGTGTTTTTGGCCACATTCCTGGACGATTTGGGAGATGACTCCCTCGGAGAGGATGACATTGATGACAGAGAAGCGGGATTGATTGGGAAAGCGGCATCCCTGATTGCACTTCATATCAGAGGTTAAGAGTTCGACTTTGACGATCGGCCCGTGATTGACCAAGCCCACATACCATTGCAAAAATTCTTCCACTTTGGCCCTGAAATCGTTGATAATTTTTTTTTGGTCTTTGGGAAGCATGGAGAAGAGAAAGCGGCCGTTGTCCCTTTGCTTGCCATTGATTACAACATGGGCCACGCCTTGGGATGAAACGGTGAGGCTTTGATTGAGACAAACAGGACAGTACATACCTAGACATTCTACCACTCTCTCGATTATTGTCCAACAGATGAAGATTCATACTCGCGATGGAGTTGAACTTTACGCTCAAATAATCTCGGCCCACAAGAACTGTGAGGCCCCCTGGCTCATTGCCATTCACGGACTGGGTGAGCACCTGGGCCGGCACCGCTATCTCGGGGATTTATTTAAAGAGCATTTTCATCTGTTTCAATACGATTTGCGCGGCCACGGGCAGAGTTCGGGGGAGAGTGCCTATGTGGAGAACTTCGCCGATTATGTGCGGGATTTACAGGATGTTTTGTCCTATTTGCGGGAAAACTATCAAATGAAACGGTTTGCGCTCTTTGGCCATTCCATGGGGGGACTCATCGTCGCCAAATTCTTGCGCGAAATAGCTGGGCGTGAACACGACGGCATGAAAAGGGGACTCGCCGGCATTTTTATCAACGCTCCTCCCGTGGGGTTTTCCGGCGTGACGGGCGTGGCGGTTCAGCGCATCCCCAAGGTAGTTTTGGACAAATTGGCCAATTTTTTTGTGAGTTCCCGCCTGGGGGGATTGGTTGACCTGGACTTTCTCTCCCATGATCCCAAGGTTAAAGAGCGATATATGGCCGATCCTTACAACCATCTCAAATTGCACTCCAGGCTTTTATTACAATTGGCCAAGGCGGCGAGGGAAGTTCTTTCCGCGCCGTTGGCACCTCCCTGTCCGGCCTTTGTCACGGTGGGGAGTGAAGACCGCTTGATTGGCGTTCCCTCCATCGTTCACTATTTTACCGCCGTGGAAAAATCCTTTACCTTGCGGCAGTTTGAAGGCGCTTTTCACGAAATTCACCACGAAGTGGAGCAATGGAAGGCCCCCTATCTCGATTTTTTAAAAGTTTCCCTGGTTTCGGCGATGGTGAGGCCAAACGACAAGATGGCCTGAAGTGTGAACTGTGCTTTTAGCGGGGATAGACCTTGTGTCCCCCCTCGGTAATATCCACTTTGCGGATCATAAAGCGGACATATCGGCCGGCACTGGCCCCATCGCTCTGCCCTTGCCCCGAGGAAGGTATGCGCGTATCTCCGTAAAAACTGGTGGTGATTTTCTGGGGTGAAACTCCGCGCTTGACCAAACTGCGCGCCACCGCTGCGGCCCTGGAGGCGGAGAGGGCAAAGGCGTCCTGTTGGCCATCGGCACTCTCTTCTCCCCGGGAGGCGTGGCCCATGACATAGACTGTCCAGTTCTTTTTTGCCAGCATTTTGACCAGGCGGTCGTAGACTTGGATGACGATTTGAGAGGGAACCACGCTTCCTTGAGCAAAGTAAATCCGATCTTTGAGATGAACCCGGATGCCCTCGGGGGTTTCGTAAATTTCGACACTGTTTTGCAAATTAAACTCGTTGAGGTCGCTTTTCATGGCCTCCAATTCCTCACTTGAGGCGCGGTTGATTTCGTATTTATCGAGGATGCCTTCCGTGGTGAGAAAATCGATGGGGAAAGGTTGGGGCGGTTTTTGAGATTCGATCATGGTGGGGCTGTCGTCGGGGGATTTGCCACTTTGGGAAGGTTCTCCCTGTTCGCGGACATTCCCGCCAAAGGCGTTGCGGATGGAACCCAGGGCCGCTTCGTATTTGGCCGATTCCGTTTTAGCAAAGGATAGCAGGAGAACAAAAAAAGTGAGCAAGAGAGTTACCAAATCGGAAAAAGTCGCCATCCAGCCGGGCAATCCCGGTACGCACTCGGGGCATTTGACTTGGGCCTGGCCACCCACTGCGCCGGGGGAATCGCCTTTTTCCTCTTCTGTGTTTTCGTCTGCCATGACAGGCCTATCCTATATCGCTGCTTTCGCGGTCGACGGCGGGGAGGAAGGAATTGAGTTTTTCTTTGATCAAGCGCGGATTTTCTCCCGCCACAATGCCTAAGGTTCCGGCCACGATAATAGACATCCTCGTGATTTCGGTTTTTGAGCGAATGGAAAGTTTGTTTTTGATGGGATTACAAAAAATGTTAGCAATGCAAGCGCCATAGAAGGTAGTTAAAAGCGCCACCGCCATAGCGGGGCCGATCGCCGCCTGGTCGGATAGATTGCCCAGCATGATGACCAGTCCGATGAGTGTTCCAATCATGCCGAAAGCGGGGCCGTCATTGGCCATTTCTTGAAAGACATCGATGCCAGTTTTGTGCCGTTCCTCCATGGCGGTGATTTCCAGTTGGAGGATGGAATCGATCACCTCTGGTGGCCGGTTGTCTGCCGCTAAAGTCATGGCCTTTTTCATAAAGGGGTCTTCAATGGGCTGTTTTTCCAGGGCAAAGACCGATTCGCGCCTGGCGGTTTCGGCCAGTTTTCCCACTTCTTCGATGATTTCCTTGGGTTCCACAGGGGTGAAAAAAACCGCCTTCATAGCAATGTTGGCGACTTTGAGTACCACTTCAAGGGGCCATTTGGTAAAGGTGACGCCGACCAGGCCAAGGCCAACCACCAGAATGGAGGGCGTGTCGATAAAGGCCATCAAATCCCCCCCCGCTAAAATGGAGCCGAGGACTCCGATGAGGCAAAGGGACAACCCGACCACTGTAGCAATATCCATACTTTCCTCCTGCCAATGGGCCTTTTTCGCTATCGGCCCGCCATCTTTTTGCCTTAAAAAAAGAGTGGAAAAGGCCTTGGCCGGTCAAAATCTACCCCCCTGGCCCACCCCGTTTTTGTCGCAAAGGACAACTGGTGGGCACAATTGGCACTTTTCTTAAAAAAGAGTTATGATGGCCCCAGTTTTTCTGCAATAAGTCTTAACCGGAGAGGCCTGCATGAACCACGCCCTTTACCAAAATTTGGGATTGAATCTTGACCAAAAAGATCAGCGTATTTTTTTCGATTCCCCCCTCAACACTCTGGTCGAAGATGCCATCTCCAGAAAGTTGGGGAGATTGAGCAAACACGGTGCCCTGGTGGTGAGAACCGGAGAGCACACCGGGCGCTCGGCGGGGGACAAATACATCGTGTGTTCGCCCTCCACGGAGTCAAAAATTTGGTGGGAAAACGCCATTCATAAAATGACGCCTGAAAATTTCGGAAAACTGAAAAATCGAGTGATTCAATACTTTAACGATTGCCCTAACCTCTACATTACGGAGAGAAGTGTGGGGGCCAGCAAACAACACAATATTGGTGTTCGCCTGATGACCACCCATCCCCAACACTCCCTCTTTTCCAAATACTTGTTCCGCCACCTGTTGCACAAATGGGGCGACAGTCGGGACGATTTTACCGTCCTTCACGCTCCCGAATTGGAGATCAACCCCGGCGATTTTGGAGTGAAAACGGGGACGGTGATCTCCACCTGTTTCGACACCAAGACGACCATTATTGTGGGAACTTCTTACGCCGGCGAGATCAAAAAGAGCATGTTTTGCGTGATGAACTACCTGCTTCCCGAGAAAGACATTCTTCCCATGCACGCCGGGGCCAACCGCCTGGAAAATGGACAGACTTCGATTTTTTTTGGCCTTTCGGGGACGGGCAAGACAACGCTGTCTACCGACCAGGGGACTTATTTGGTCGGCGACGATGAGCACGGGCTTTCCAAAGAGGGGATTTTTAATTTTGAAGGGGGTTGCTACGCCAAGACTTACAAACTTTCGCGCACCGGAGAGCCGGAGATTTTTAAGGCCGCCTCCACTTTTGGGGCCATGTTGGAAAATGTGGTTTTGACCGAGAAGACGGGGGAGCCGGATTACTATAACGACAGCATCACGGAAAACGGCCGTTGCTCCTATCCGTTGGATTTTATCGACGAGTTGGAACCCACTTCCATGGGGGAAATCCCCCGCCACATTTTCTTTTTGAGTGCCGATGCCTTTGGCATCCTCCCTCCGGTGGCCAAACTCTCCAAAGAGCAGGCGATGTTTTATTTTGTCCTGGGTTATACCGCCAAAGTGGCGGGAACCGAGATTGGCATTAAACGGCCAGAAACCACTTTTTCACCCTGCTTTGGCGCTCCCTTTATGTTGAGGCATCCCAGCGTCTACGCCGAACTCTTGGGCCAGTACCTCAACCAGTACGATGTCCATGTCTGGCTCATCAACACCGGATGGACGGGAGGGGCGTGTGGCCAAGGGGGGCAACGGTTTCCCCTCAATGTCACCCGCCAAATCATCAGAACCGTGCAGAAAAACACCCTCAATATGGTGCCCACGGAAACCGATCCCATCTTTGGTTTTGAAGTCCCCCACGCCGTGAGGAATGTGCCCACTTCGTTGCTCCATCCGCAGGACAATTGGCCCAATTCCGATGCCTACCAAACCGAGGCGCAAAAATTGGCCCAAAGTTTTCACCGGCAGATGCAAAAATTTGGCGATTTTTACCAGGCCCATAGCGGGGGAGCGCCCCTTTATAGAGAGTAGGCCCGGCGTGGATTTCTATTTGGCCTGCAAAACCTTGCACCTTATCTTTGTGGTGACCTGGTTTTCTGGCCTCTTTTATCTGCCGCGCCTCTTTGTCTATTTTGTCGAGGCACAGGAACGCCCTCCCCAAGAGCGGCAGGTTTTGCAAGAACAATTCAAGATAATGCAAAAGAGGCTTTGGTACGGCATTACCTGGCCAAGTTGCCTTTTGGCCATCGCTTTCGGCATGGGTATGTTTCTCCAGTGGAATCCGGCGGAACTCTACGGTTGGCCTTTGGCCAAATTGGGCCTGGTCAGCTTGCTCTTTTTATATCACCTCTCATTGGGAGCGATCAACCGGCAACTGCAAAGGGGGGCCATCCTTTGGACTCCCCAGCAGTTGAGGTTGTGGAACGAGGTTCCGGTTCTCTTTTTGGTGAGCATTGTTGCCCTGGTGGTGTTTAAAAGGGTGTTTTCTCTAGGGTACAGTTTGTTGGGCCTCGCCTGCGTCGCTTTGGCCCTGTTGGCGGCGGTAAAAATTTATAAAAGGTTTCGAGATGTTTAAAAACTCATATGGATGACCGCCCGGCAAGAAGAAAATTCGTTTTTTTTAAGAAATTTATGAGTTCCTTTGACTTCCAACCTCATATTCGCGTGCTGGTTAACGCATTAAGCTTGGTTCGAGCGGTGTTATCCTCTATCTGTGATCGGAAACTTTAACCAAGCTTCTTTACCGAGGGTTTCACCACATCATGGTTCTTAAATTCTCAAAAAATCCTTATCTTCTCCTTTAAACCGGAACTGTCATCAGTTAATATTATTTCAGGCCGCTGCGTTGAGTGCCTCCCAGACAAAACACAGGTGCTCTCTTGCACAGGCAACTTTCACTTTATTGCTATGTTTGTTCATATTTTGAAGTCTTACAGATTTTTTTCGTAGTCTCTTCATGCATTTATCCGCAATGGCAACTATTGCTTTCGATTGGCCTTTCCTGGCCTCTTTTAATCTTTTGCTTATCTGGCATATCCGCCCCGAGAATTGACTGCTTTCAACAATCGTCGTTCTTATCCAACGATTCCCCATTTTTGTTATTCCAAATTTCTTTTCCTTTCCACCAGAACTGTATTCACTGACATCCAGGCCAGCGTACGAAACAAGTTTCGATGGGTGGGAAAATCTTTCAATATCTCCAATCTCCGTTATCAACGCCATTGCAGAAAAAGTGCTTATACCTCTAAAACAAGTAAGAGCATTTTTTTTCTTTTTATACCTTTTCAGTTCCGACAATTCTTCGATTTTTTTATCGTATTCCTCAATACAGTCATTCATCCTTTCACATTGCCCAAGAAGAAATTCCAGATTTATCCTGCCTGAGTCGTCCAAAGTTTTTATTTCCCTGCGAATCCACGCCATATGCGAAATTGTCCAATATGACTTGTTTTCCCCGCCTTCATTATATTTGAGTCCGTATCGCTTTAAAGTCGATACAATGTGATTTTTTAGAGATTTTCGTTGCTCAACAAAAAATCTACGGGAGCGGATAATGTCTCTGGCCTGTTCGTCAACTTTGTCAGGAATATAAACGGGCGTTAAAAGTCCTTTTGCAAAATACTTGGCAAGTTTGTTGCTATCGACTCGATCGGTTTTCACCCGTCCGCTCGCTAACTCGGGAATCATCGAAGGCGCAATGATCGTGCTATCGATCCCCTTGGAGATTAAATAGCGGTGAAGGGAATTGCCCATGTAACTTGCTTCATGGCAGGTTTTCAACTGAAATCCTTGGCCTTCGAGTTTTTTGAGTTTTCCCAGTAATTTGGCGTTTGTTGCCTTGCATTTAAATTCCAAAGTTTCTCCTGTTGCTTCACAGAATCCCCCTCCGTGAAAAGACTTGTCGTCGACATCTAATCCCACATAAAGTACATTTTTCATTTGGATGGCCCTCCTTTTGGGTTTGTAAAAGTCCATTATTCAGACTTTTACATGGGGTAACCAGTCCCCGGTTAAAAAGGGCGGTCATCCATTATTTCTGTGAGATAATGTTTTTTGATGTTAAAACAAAAGGCAAAATGGATGGGCGTGGTAGCGGTGGCCACTCTTCTTTTAGGAGGATGCGTGTTTAATTTTTTGCGATCGGATGCCGGCGATAAAGATGCTCCGGCGCTCTCATCCCATCTTCAGGGTATAGACCCCAACGGTGTGGACTGGGCCGCCAAAGACGACACTTATTGGAAGAGCGTTTTAACCCCCATGCAGTACAAGGTGACTCGGCAAAAGGGAACCGAACGGGCCTTTACCGGCAAATACAACGATTATAAAGGCCCTGGCCAATTTCTTTGCAGCAATTGTGGCCTTCCCCTGTTTGATGCCGTCACTAAATTTGATTCGGGAACCGGATGGCCGAGCTTTCACACTCCCATCAACCAAGACAATATCGAGGAAGTCGCCGATCACTCCTTTGGCATGGCCAGAACCGAGGTGGTGTGCCGTCGCTGCAAGGCCCACCTCGGCCATGTCTTTAAGGATGGCCCCCCGCCCACAGGATTGAGGTACTGCATTAACTCGGTGTCTCTCAATCTTGAGGCTTCGGGAAACGAATAACCAGAGAACCCGATAATGCCAGAAATATCAGTATTTTTTGGGATCGTAATTAGAATTCATTACAGAGACCATAATCCTCCCCATTTTCATGCAGAATACCAAGGTTTTGCGGCCATCTTTAACATTAAAACAGGTGAAAGGATGAATGGTATATTTCCCCCGAAGGCCAATAAAATTGTTACAGATTGGGCCAATGAATACAAAGAGGAATTGCTGGAAAGTTGGGAACAGGCCAAACACAATATGCCACCAAACAAAATACCAGGAGCTGACAGATGAGACTAAGGAAAATTATCAGGGCCAAGGCCAGGGACTTTTTCATTGAGTGTGAGATGGAAAATGGGGAAGTTTATGAATACGATATGTCATTTGTATTGGAGGAAGAAGGAATCATGATCGAACCTCTAAGGGATAGAGATTTCTTAAAAAAAGTTTTTATTGAACTTGGTTGTATTACCTGGCCCAATGGTTATTGTATTGACGGGGATTCCGTTGTCATGGATGGGAAATTGCTCAATGCGTTAGTTAATGAACCGGCATAATTTCTCCATGCTTCGAGGGATGCGCTACCCCAGAGTCCCTAGACCTCTAAAAGAATGGCCCAAAAGCACAAAAAATCTTGATTTATTTGTCGTGCGTGAGGTATTTCTGTTCAGGTGCTATTGAAATAAGAGAGGTGCGTCATGAAAAGTTTGAAAGTGTTGATGGTGGGATTTTTAAGTGTGGCCTTGAGTTTTGTCTTTATACCTGGGCCTTTGGCGCAAGATTTGGTTTATGCAGCTCCCGAGTTCTACTACTTGGAGGATTTGGGAGATGATGTCTCTGTTCACGCTTGCTCACAGTCTATGGATGGCCCTAATACGGCCAATCTTTCGACCTTGGGGCTGAGCTGTACGGTAGTGGCAGAAGTGAGGAAGCGCGATCTTAAAGATTTCTTGGTTGGCCTGGCGATTGAATCGGATTTCGCCGATTCTTCCTATTCTCCGGTACGCCATCTCCTTAGTGTCGTGCTTTTATTTGGTGGGGCCGGAACCTTTGGTTGGAATTTGGCGGCCTTTCTATCTAGTAAGGCCGGTAGTAGTGGACTGTTCGCTATTATAGGCCTGGGGGCGTTGGTAGGTGGAATAGTGCTTAATGGCCACTATATCGATATTAGAGGGGATGAAGAAAATAATTCTGATATGCGCACTATACTTGCCCAACAAATTCGTACAGGAGTCGTGGGAGAGGGAGCGAAGTCCGAGGCCCACCGTTTGGCCCTACAGAAGTTTACCGATTTTGTTAATAAGTATGGACTTAGGCCCTCTGCCGTGGCCAGTGTTGTCCCACAGTAGGTCATGCCCCAGCAAAAAATTACGATAATGGCATGGTAAGTGCTCACAATTTAGGTTAGATTGGGGTAAAGCAAGACGGAATGACTGAGGCGTACCAAGAGTACGCCGCAAGGAGTGACGGCGAAGCTGAACCACACGGAGTCGCCAGGAGGGCGACGAGCGACGACTGCCCCGATGGGCAGTGCCGAAGCGGGACGCGAAGGTAAGATGGCCTGAAGTGTGAGCACTTACGAATATTCGCTGTATTTTTGTGAACTTCCTCGCACTCTATCGGCGGGATATTTGGCGGCGTTTTTTTGCATTTTGTTTTCCATCGCCACATTTAAATCGACATTGAGCAAGTCGCACAGGCGCAGTAGGTAAATCGCCACATCGGCAACTTCGTCTTCAATTTGGGCCTGGGTTTGCGGGGAGTGAGCGCGGCGGGATTCTTCTTCACTCATCCACTGGAAAATTTCCATCAGTTCACTGGCCTCCACTGAGAGCGCCATGGCCAAGTTTTTGGGGTTGTGGAATTGTTCCCAGTCTCTTTCGCGGACGAAGTGGCGTATTTTATCCTGCCATTGTTGGGTGTCCAAAGTTTTCGAGGTGTTCAAAGTGTTCAAGGTGATGTCTCCGGTTGCAGGGCCTTGGCCCGGTGAAGTTCGGCGAGGATTTGGCCCAGGCCATCTTGAAAATCGACTTTGCCGGGGTGCCCCTGATGGCGCAAAGTTTCTATGGCCTTGAGAAAACTGGCATCGTTGAGTTCGTCTTCTTCCAGGATTAAACTGCCCAGTTTTTTTTGTGCTTGTCGGGCGTTGTGGAGTTGTTCGTTTTTTTGCGAAATTTTTAAGGGAATGAACAGACTGGGTTTGCGGCAGGCCAAAAGTTCCGCCACGGTTCCCGCCCCCGAACGACTGGCCACCACTTTGGCCCCCTTGAACAGATCGATCATGCCCTGGCCGATAAAGGGGACGGCGGTGTATGTGTCATCGTTCAGTTTTTGGTATTCTTCGGCGTGGGCCTGGCCGACTTGGTGGAGGATTTGAAATGTTTGTTTGAGTTGGGGAAGATTGTTTTTGGCCATTTGGTTGATCAACAGCGACCCGTTGGCCCCGCCGGTGATAAAGAGCAGGTCTTTGCCCTTGAAATCGAATGTTTTGCCGCCGGCGCGAACGGGCCTTATATCGGGAGAGAAACATTCTCTCCGCACCGGGTATCCGGTGTGAACGGATTTGCGGGCGGGGAAAAATGTGATCGAATCTTCAAAGCTGAGAAAAATTTTATCGGCAAAGCGGGCGGCGATTTTATTGGCCAGGCCGGCGCGAGTGGTTTGTTCGTGGAGATAAACCGCCTTGCCTTGTATCCACGCCGCCAGGACGGCGGGGACGGAGACAAAACCTCCAAAGGAAAAAACCAGGCAGTCGTTTTTGGAGTGGGGCCACAGAAGAATGAAGGATTGCCACAGGCCTTTGACGATTTTGAAACAATCGGTGAAATTTTGCCAACTCCAATAGCGGCGCAACTTTCCGGTGGAAATGGCGTAATAGGGGATGTCCCGTTGGCCGACTAATTCCCTTTCCACGCCCCGGTGTGATCCTATATAGGCCACCCGCCATGTTTTTTGGCGTTGAATTTCGCCGATGACGGTGAGGGCGGGGATGACATGGCCGCCGGAACCTCCGCCGCAAAAAAAGATGGTCTTTTGGCCAGCAGTGTTCACAACAGGTCTTTGAGGTGATCTTGAGTTTTCATAAACTCGACCACATCTTTGATCTCTTGGGCCTTGGATTTGGGCAGCACCATCACGCTGTGCTGGTCGGCCACCACGATCAAATTGTCGACTCCCACCAGTGAGACGAAGCGATCGGGGGCGTAGACGATATTGCCTTTGGAATCGGGGGTATAAGCATCCCGGCAAGTGGCCACGGTATTGCCGTCGCGGGGAGTGTGTATGTTGTCTAGGGCGTCCCACGAACCTAGATCGTTCCAGTCAAAGGTGGCGGGGATGAGGGCCACCTCCCGGGATTTTTCCATGATGGCGTAGTCGATGGAATCCGCGGGGATTTGGCCATAGGCCTCGGTGAGTTTGGCAAAGTCCCCGCCGCAATTTTGCAAGTTTTCACCGTGGCGGTAAATCTCGGGGGCGTGCTGTGCAAATTCACGCAGCAAAGTCTCAACGGTGCTGACAAAAATGCCGGCGTTCCAATAATAATCCCCGCTTTGCAGATAGGATTGAGCGGTGGGGAGATCGGGTTTTTCCACGAAGCGTTCAGCGCAATAAATGTTTTGGCCCAATTCTTCGCCACGGCGAATGTATCCAAACCCGGTGTGGGGGTGCGTGGGGGGGATGCCGATGGTGACAATTTTGTTCAGTTCACAGGCCGCGCGGTTGGCCACCTCGACGACTTGGCAAAAGGCCTTTTTGTCATTCACCACATGGTCGCTGGGAGTGATTGCCACCACATCGTGGGGAGTGGCCCCCCTTTGCAACAAGGAATGAAGCCCCAGCAAAATACAGGGAGCGGTGTTGCGGCCCGAGGGTTCCAGAATAATTCCCTCGTTGGCCATCATATCGCCGGCACAATCGCGCACCAGTTGGGCCTGGCCATCAACAGTCACCACGAACCTTCTCTCCTGGGGGATGAGGCCATCAAAGCGCACCAGGGTTTCGTATAAAAGGGAGTGTTTTGAAGCGAGGTTCAGGAATTGCTTGGGCCGCTTGGAAGTTGAAGCTGGCCAAAAGCGGGTTCCCTGGCCCCCCGCCATAACTAGGGCGTAAAGGTTGGAATTTGTTGCCATTGCATGGCCACTATAGGCCATGGATACCATTTAATCAAAGCGGGCGAAGGTGTGATCTTGGCCTTGGAAAAGAGAGCGCTCCCTTTTGACAAATTCTTTGGCCTCGCTCACGCTGTCGAAAACGCCAATGCAAACCCGATACCAGACTCCCCGATCGGGGAGTTCGACCGGATGGATGATGGGGTCGTAACCCCGTACGCGAAAGCCCTCGGCAAATTCCTCGGCCTCCGGGCGACTGCGGTGGGAACTCAGTTGGACGGTGTGTTTTCCCAAATAGCTCTTTTCTTCCCATTCGGTACTGGCCTGGCCAGAGGGTTCGGGTGGCGGGGCAGTGGCAGTGGTCTGGGCCACTGTCTCATCCGGTTCGGCAGAGGGCATGGGAGTGGGGAGGGACTCGCTTCCATTGGAGAGTTCGGCCTTGATTTTGTCCTCTAGCCGTTTGTTGATCTCGTCCATTTTGACCACATTTTCCGCATCCATCTCCTTTTGGCCTTCCACCAGGTCGTTGATTTTTTCCTCCTGTCCGGACAGGAGTTCGATTTGGCGTTGGTCTTCGGAGGTCAGGCCTGCGTACTGGTAGGAATAGGAGCGGCCGAGTCTAACGCCAAAGGTAAAAGCGATGGTGGCAATGATCATAGTGAAAAGGAAAATCATGGCCATTTCCAGCTTAGTAAAAATGTAAAGTTTTGTTTTTTCGTTCATATTGACATTTTAAGGCCGCTTTTCTAGCGATGCAAAACCTTTCTAAGATGCATCAAGTCAAAGATGCATAGCAATAAATATGTGCGAATATGAAAAAGTTAAAAATTTTATCTCAACTTTTCTTGGGCCTGCCCTGCATACTCCTCTCCTTGACAGCAAAGCGAACCACAATAAACCGAGGAGGTTCCATGAAATTTGGCCCATGCTTTGTAAAAAGAGTCCTCGCCAGTCCGCAGGCCCAGTCCGTTTTAGAGTATGTCATCTTGACCAGCTTGATTGGCATTTTTTGTCTGGTCGGCATTAAGCAGTTTGGCGAGCGCCTCAAAACGCGCATCAACAAGATGAACCAAAACATCGAAAAGCACATCCATTTGCGGTAGGCATGAACCCCGTTTGGTTGTTGGCCATACTCACCCTCGCCCTGACTTCCCTGCAAACGCAAGAGGGCCTGGTGCGGGGGTGGGGAGGCCTCAAAACCAAGAGGAGGCAATTTGAAAAATCGACCCGCGCGCTTTTGCGCCAATTGCCCCGAAAATCTCCCCGTTAGTGTTGGTGAGTTGGGGAGTACCAGTGTGCTCAGTCTATTTTGGGCCTTTCTCCTGATGCTCATGGTGGCCTTTCTTTTGCAATTGCAGAGACTCACCGAAGTGGAGATCAAACGGAGGACGCAAACCTATTTGTGTTTTAAACGGCAAGTGTTCAAGCAGTTCAAATTGATAAGAAGAATGGTGCGGCTCAACCGGGCGATTGTGGCCGGGAGAGCGCTCATGCTGGTTCCCAAAACTTTTGTGGCCGGGAAGAAAATGGCCAAAGTGGCACAAACGGCACAGGCGTTGCTCAACAAGCGCTACTTTTTGCCGGCCCAAGGGTGTCCTTGGAGAAACGCCAAGTCGCCCTTTGGATTCAAAATCAAAAGAAATGCCCTTGGCCTGGCCAAATACAAGGAGCGGCAGTGGAAAATGATCGTCCGGCAAAGGCGGAGTTTGTACCCTTTTCAATTGGAGGCCCATTTCCGGTCGCCCCAGTACTTGGCCTCCCTTCCTCGGGTGCATTACCGGGAAAAAAAGCTGGCCCGGAACGGGGTGGCGTTTTGGTTGAGGCGTTGGTCTGGAGTGGAATCTTTTTCTCCCTCTTCGTCGTGGTGATGCGGGGATTAAATGAGTCACACCAACGCATGCAACGGGAAATCAAAAAATTTGAAAGGCAATGGCATGCCATTCAATAATCCTGCTGAAATGCCGCCTGCGGCGGAAAAAAGGGACTGGGTTTCTCCCGAGGAATTGAGGAAAGAATGGCGTCGGAAGGAAATCGTGCGCTTGTTGATAGTGTTGGTGGCCTCCCATGGATTGAGCTTTTTACTCTTTTTCCCAGAAAGGCCCCCGCCGCAAAAAATGATGCCCTTGGTGCGCGAGGGCCACATTCTGATTCAAGTGCTGGGCCAATCTTGGTTGGAGCATTTTTCTGGCCACAAAGTGGCGGTGTCTTTGTTTAGTGAAAGCGGGGATTTTTTATCCCATGCCCGTCTTCACCAAGTCAGGGGAGTGGCCGAGGGTGGAGAAAGGCAACTTCTCACGCTGGAGATTCCCAGTTTGAAACTCACCCCTCTTTTAAAGTGGCAACGGGAGGGGATTGTGGCCACACCCCGGGATCATTCCCGGGAGGATGGCCCCTTAAACTCGAAAGAGAGGAGGCGCATTTATGAAGTGGATTTTTAGCTTTTTGGCGGTTGTCGGGATGGCCCATATTCAGGCCCGGGAGTTGGTGGTGATCACTTATCGCCGCGATTCCGCCTTTAAGGCCCAGGTGGAAAAGATTATTGCCGAAGATTTACAACTTCCCAGGAAATACCTCACTTGGAAAAAAGTGCCCCGGCCGTGTGAGGTTTTGGGCCGGCCACTGCTGCAAATTTGTCTTCACCAAGGGAGGGTACAAGTGGTGCAGAGTCGCCCCCAAATCTTGCGCAAGACTTTGGGAAAAATCATTCGTGTGACACCGGTCAAAGGGGGGGAGAACTTGTGAGACTGAACTACTGTTTTTCTGTCCCCGATTCGGGATGGATAGCAAATTTGGGCGTGCTCCCTTTATTGTTATTTTGGGCCTTGCGCTTTTTGCCCAATTTGACCTTTTTGTTGGCCCTGCGGTTGCGGGTGACGCGGGTTCTCGAAACCATCTCTCGACTCCTTTGTTATAGGCCCTTTTTTTTGCGGCCTCCTTTGGCAGGCGCAATAGACTCTTTCCTACCGCAAATTATCCAGAAGGTCAAAAAGGCCTTATCGGGTCTCTTTTTGCTCTTGGCGTGGGGCCTTGGTAGTGGCCCTGTTTGGGGGGGCGATGCCTCCGCGGTGGCCTCTCCCGAGCGCAAACCCTTGATTTTAGGGAGGGGCGAAGTCAGAGAAATCGCCCTGCCCAAGATCGCAAAATATACGGTGGGGAACAAGGAGGTCTTGCGGGTTTGGGCCAAACAAGGCCCCTCCCAACTGGTACTCAAGGGGGTGAAATTGGGGAGTAGCGACCTCTTGGTTTGGACGGCGGGTGGCCCTCCCGTCCTCTACCAAGTCATCGTGGTGAGCAAGCGCCAGCAACTGGCCTGGGCCAAGTGGCCGCCCATGCTTTCGCCACTGGGTATTTCCGCCGACTATGTGGCCGGAGAACTCAAACTCAAAGGCCAGCTTAGGGATTATACCCAGTACCTTTCTTTCGCAAAATTATTTCGCAAGGCCTACGCCGAGTCTTCCAAAAAGAGCGGAGTCTTTTTGTGGGAAACCGGCAATCTTCAATTGGATGCTCAACTGAAAAAGAAAATCCAGGCCGAAGTTTTTTATTTGTCCCTAAAATCTTATCGGGACGATTTGAATTGCACCTTTCAGGATGTTTTTTTGGAATGTCACCACAACGGCCTTTTGAAATTGCCCTCGGATTTAAAGCGGCAGTTGGAGGCCAAGGGCCTAATTCGCTGGTTGCCGGTGGCCTCCCATCCCCATGAACAATTCAACATTAAAATGGTGCTCTTTCAGTTTGAAAAATTTGGCGGGCAGTCCGTCCAATTGGGGTTGGATTTGCTCAAGGGGCGTTTGGAAGCTATTTTTGACCGCGGCCCGGCCTTCTTCATCAAGCAAAACGAGGCACTTTTTAACCAACAGTCCACCCACGCCTCAACTTTGGCGGAACCGCAGTTAGTAGTTTGGCCAGGGAAAAAGGGCAAAATTAGCATCGGTTCGGACATCCCCTTCCAATCCAAGAAAGATGAAGAGGTGGTTTTAAATTGGAAATTTGCAGGCCTGAAAATTGAAGTGGAAGCGGTTTCCAAGGGGCCTAAAGTTTTGTTGCAATACCGGGCGGAATTGACCTATCCCTCTCCCGAGGGCAATATCTCGGGCAGTCGGGAATCCTCCCAGGTCTTGGTGACACCGGGACGGCCTTTTCAATTGTTTGAAATTGGCCATCGCGCTTTGGGCACTCAGCACAGTGCACTTCCCCTGATCGCTAAAATTCCGGTGCTCAGAAGTTTGTTGAGTTCCCGCGATAAACGGCAAAGTTACAAAAAAATTGTGGCCATCTTAACCTTGGATAAAATACATGACTGAAGTGGCCTACGACTTTGCCGCCTACCGGGGGCCAGTTATGGAGAAGGCCAGGAATTTTTTTGGAGATGCCGTTAAACGGGGAGAGAATATCGACTTGCAAGCATTGTGTTTGAGTGCTTTGGAGCAAACCGGCCTGCCTCCCCATTGTATTCTGGCCAGTGAGGTTTTGGCCTGGTTGGAGGACATTTATCACCTCAAGTTTTTACAGCGGCCTTTGGCCCATCCCCGGCTTCAGGAATTGATTTTGCATTCTTCGCAAGTTTTTCAAATTCAGGCGCAGAGCAGGGAGTATGGCCAAATAGAGCATTTGTCGGAGGATGATTTTCAAATGGCGCTGGAGGTTTTTGCCCAAAAGCACCACCAAACTTGGAATTACACCAGTCCATTTTGCAGTTTTCAGGCCAAAATATTTGGCCAAACCTACCGCGTGACTTTGTGCCACGCCTGCCTCACCCCGGGCAAAAATTCCAAGGCCTTTTTTCGCGCTTTGCGCCCCCGTACCTTTTCGCTGGAAGATTTTGGAATGAATGAACGGGCGATGGATTTTTTTTGTGAAAGTCTGAAACAAAAGAAAAATGTGCTCATAGTGGGGCCGACGGGTTCTGGCAAGACTACTTTTTTAAACGCCCTCACGGACGCCATCGATCGCTCTGAACACCTCATTATTTTAGAGGACACTCACGAACTCTTGGGCGATGGCCATGGCACGACCCACTTGCTGGCGGGAGAGGAAGAGGCCAAATCATTGGAGCAGTATTGTGCCTATGCCTTGCGCATGAAACCCGATCGCCTGATCATTGGTGAAATTCGCTCCGGCGAAGTGGTGCCCTTTCTCTTGGCCTGCAATACTGGACACAAGGGACTGATGGCCAGTGTGCACGCCAATTCGGCGGTGGATGCTCTCACCCGCCTGGGTTTGTTGTTTCAAATTTACTCGCCCCATAAGGGCCTGGACTTCGCCCAGGTTTTAAAGATTATTTGCCAAGGCATCGACCATATCGCCTTTTTTGAGTCCAAGCGAGTAGTGGAAGTTATTGAGGTTTTGGGCAGTGAGGGGGATACGCCCTATTATAGACAGATTCTGTAAGGCCTGAAGTGTGGACACTTGCTATTTGATCGCCAGGAAACCTTCAAAGCAGGCATACTTCATCACGCTCATGGTATCGACGAACCCGGCGCGCTTCAAAAGGTCGAGATTTGCTTTCGTGGAAAAGGGTTCCAGCACCCGCTTGAGACTTCTCGATTTGGCGATAATATCTTCTGCCGAATGGCCTTGGTCGAGTTTGTAATCGGTATAAATTCCCGTCATATAGTCTTGAAAGCGGGCGTCGGCGGCGCGCACTTTTTCAAACATGACGAAGGCCCCGCCCCAGTTGAGGGATTGGTAAATGCGGGCCAAGAGTTCCTGCCTTTGGCGGGGAGGAATAAATTGAATACAGTAGTAGGACACCATAAAGTCCGATTTTTGATAGGGAAAAGTGCCCACATCGTCGCGGATAAAGGAGACGGTTTCCAATTCGGGAGAGAGTTTTTGGCGCGCTTTGGAGACCATGGATTCGACGCAATCAATGCCTACCCAGCGCACGCGCGGGCGGTGTTGGTGGCGTTTGGCCAAAAAACTGACTAGCGTGCCAGTGGAGGTTCCCAACTCGTAACAAGTGGAAGTCTCTTGCACAAAATAATCGCTCAATTTGGCCACCAAGTCGTGGCCTTCGCTGTAGAAGGGTATCGACTTTTCGACATGCCGATCAAAATGCTGGGGGGTTTTTCCGGCAAAACTCCAATCGGCATTGGAGTCGGGAATTTCGTCCTCGTTGTTGCCATCCATCCCTAAGAACTTCTCAAAAGGCCTGGGATTTCCGTTTTCCACTTCAGTTCCGCTTGAGTTTTTTGTAGGCGAGGCGCTTGGCCTCAAAGGCCTGGTCGCCCAACCGCCGCCGCTTGTCTTCTTCGTATTCGGAAAAGTTGCCGTCAAACCACACCACTTGCTGATCGCCCTCAAAGGCCAAAATGTGGGTGGCGATGCGATCCAGGAAGTAGCGGTCGTGGGAGATGATGACTGCACAGCCGGCAAAGTCGATCAGCGCTTTTTCCAGAGCGCGCAAAGTGTTGACATCCAGGTCGTTGGTGGGTTCGTCGAGTAACAGGAGGTTGCCCCCTTCTTTGAGAACGCAGGCCAAGTGCACCCGGTTTCTCTCGCCGCCGGAGAGTTCGGAAACTTTTTTCTTTTGATCGTCGCCAGTGAAATTAAATTTGCCGATATAGGCGCGGGCGTGCACACTGCGTCCGCCCAAATCGATGTGTTCATTGCCGCCGGAAACTGCCGCTACAATGTCTTGATCGGGGTCGAGTGCCCGGTTTTGATCGACATAGGCGAGTTTGACGGTCTCGCCCAGTTTAAAGCTGCCACTGTCGGGACTTTCTGTTCCCACTATCATTTTAAAGAGTGTGGTCTTGCCGGCACCGTTGGGGCCGATCACCCCGACGATGCCGCCGGCGGGGAGTTTGAAATTGAGGTTTTGGTAGAGTTGTTTCTCGCCGAATCCTTTGGCCACACCTTGTGCTTCCACCACCATATCGCCCAGTCTGGGGCCTGGGGGGATGTAGATTTCGTTGGTTTCCGAATAGCGCTCTTTGGATTCGGCCACTCGCTTTTGGTAGTCCCGGATGCGCGCCTTGGATTTGGCCTGTCGGGCCTTAGGGTTAGAGCGAATCCACTCCAGTTCTTCCTTGAGGGATTTTTGCCGCTTGGATTCCTGTTTTTCCTCCTGGGCCAGGCGCTTGGCCTTGGCCGCGAGCCAGGCGGTGTAGTTTCCCTGAAAGGGGATGCCCCGGCCGCGGTCGAGTTCCAAAATCCAGCCTGCCACATTGTCCAAAAAGTAGCGGTCGTGGGTGACGGCGATGACAGTGCCCTGATAGTTTTGCAGGTGGCGTTCCAACCAGTAGACGGTTTCGGCATCCAGGTGGTTAGTGGGTTCGTCGAGCAACAAAATGTCGGGTTCGTTCAACAGCAGGCGGCACAGGGCCACGCGGCGCTTTTCTCCTCCCGACAGCGTCCCGCACTTTTGATCGGCAGGGGGACAGTTGAGCGCTTCCATGGCCAAGTCCAGGTGACTGTCCAAGTCCCAGGCATCCAGGGCGTCGAGTTGGTCTTGCAGCTTGGCCTGTTGGCCCAGCAATTCTTCCATTTCTGCATCGCCCATGGGTTCGGCAAAGCGCTCGGAAATGGCGTTGAACCGTTCCAACAGGTCGACCACTTCTTGCATGCCTGCGGCGACGGTTTCGCGCACGCTTTTATCGGGGGCAAGTTGGGGTTCCTGTTCCAGATACCCCACCGTGAGGCCCTTGCTCAGGTGGGTTTTTCCCAAGTGATCATTGTCCACTCCCGCCATGATTTTTAAGAGGGTGGACTTGCCGGCACCGTTGAGGCCCAAAACCCCGATTTTGGCCCCGTAATAGTAAGAGAGGTTGATGTCCCGCAGGACATGCTTTTGGCCATGGACTTTGCCCACCCCCTCCATGGAATAGATAATGCGCTTGTCGTTCACCGAAGGCCCCCTTGGTGCATTTTAAAAGTCGAAATTTACCTTTCTGCGTGCCCTTGGGCAAGTTTGGCCCGGCCAATCTTTGACGCGACAGGCTTTTTTTTTATCGTGACCAGTTTATAATATTTAATACAGGCTTCGCTTTGGGGGCCTCAAACTTTAGGGAGGAAGATATGCACAAGTTTTTAACACTATTGACGATTTTGACGGCAGGATTGTTGCAAGTGGGGTGTGCTACGCAGAGAGGGGGGTTAGCACAGTCTCCAAGTCTGGCCCCAAATCCTGCTCCAAGTCCGGCCCCGAGTCCGTTGGTGGGGCGGCAGGTTGCTTCTGTTAGTAATGCTAAGGCGTGTGTTACGAGAACTTATAGAAGAGTAGTTGGCCAGAAGTTTGCAACATCCGTTAGATGTGGAGAGGATAAGTTCCACTTTGGGGAAAGAAGCGACGAACTTGAATTTGAGGCCGGTAAAACGATGGATAGGATGGTCGCAATTGGTATGGTTCCTCTAAATTGTCAAAAGTTTCCGAACAGAGAGGGTGGCGAGATATTGTGTTTTTTCTACCGTCCGCAAGAGTTAAAGAGAGCGGACTAGGCCGCTTTTTTGACTCTCATACTATAGGACACTCCTAAGACAAGGGCCACTCTTATTAAAAAGTCCATACTGACTTGGCCAACTAATTCAGATTCCATTCGAGCAATGGAGGGTTGTTTAGTGCCAAGTCTTCTCGCTAAATCTTCTTGAGATAAGTTCTTTTTAAGTCTTTTAGCTTTTAACTTTTTTATGAGTTTGGCCTTTTCTTTAGCAAGGGTAATTTCTATATCGGAAAGGCCCATATCTTTAGCAAATTCTTCAGCACTTTCGTAAATGATAAAATTCTCTGTTTTCTTCATAATTTTATACCCCTTATGCGAGATAAAAGTAGTTCTCTTGTTTTTTTATCTATCTGCTGGTTTTTCTTCTTCATCCCATGTAAAACATAAATGGCGTCGCCAATTTTGATAACATAGAATATTCGATAGATTCCATCTTTGTAAGGTAGTCTCAATTCATGCAGACCTTTCGCAATATTTGAGAGAGGTCTAGAAATCGGCATTAAAAGTTTTTCCCCTTGAGCTAGTTTTCTAAAGAATGAAGGCATTACTTAGAATTTCTTCAGGGGCCTTCTGCAATTCTTTTTTAGCTTGATTGATGACAATAATATTCATAAAAATTCTCTTGTGAGTCTATGAAATAATATAACTTTTTTGTTATATTAATAATAGTATCTTTTAATGATTGGTCAAGTTATGAGTCAGTCATCCCAACATTCATAGTTCCTCATCGAGTTATCGCTGGAGGTTTCCCAAGGAATTGAAATAATGCGATGGTTCAACATGAGTGGCCTCACTCCCCAAAAAGGCCGCCCATCTGGGCGGAGATTAAGTAGAAGAATGAGGGCAGGATAAAGACAAAGGCGCAGGCCATTTGCAGGCCCTTGAGTTGTTTGAGCAGGCGTTGCATTTTTTGTTCGGCCACAAAGGCGTATTCTTGGCGCAAATCCGCAATCGTCTCCCCCAGGGGATGGCCCCGCTTTTGCCAGGATTCCAGGGCCTGGTGAAGTACGCTTCGCATGAAATCAAAGGCCTTATCGCTACCCTGAAGGGCCTTGGCCAGGCCGCTTTTGGCCAGGGTTTCCCGCACCGATAGTCGCGCCTGCACAAAAACTTCCAGGCGGATCAGGCCGCGCCAGAAAAGGTGTCCTTCCGCCAGGGATTTGTGTTCCAGTATTTGGGCCACTACCAGCAAAAGGCCCATGCCCGCCAAATAGAAGGCGGCAAGTCCCGGAATGGAAGAGGGGGACTCGGGGTTGAGATTTTCCAGGGAGTGGGCAAAGAGCAACACAAACCCGCTCATCAATCCCTGCTGCATGAGTGCCTCGTGGACGATAGCGCGGGCGCGCTTGTGCCATTGCAGGTCGAGATAGAGGCCGCTTTTGAGTTGTCTCCAGGGAATTTTTAGGGGTGTGCCCCACTTTTGGTTGAGACTTATCAATTCTTTGACCATGGAAGGATAAAATTTGTATTGGAGATGGCGGGCGTTCCAGTCGGGAGCGCGGAATTGGCCCACGCCGGGAAAGTTGAGGGATATTTCGCGCAACAAATTCTCCCCCTTTTTGCCTGCATTGAGGCCGCGGGTGCACAGATGCCCGAGGTGCTTGCACTCGGGATAAAAATAAAGGCCCACCAAGGCCAGGAGGTGGATGGCGATCAGCAGGCCTATGAGTTCTAGTGAAAAACTCATGGGAATTTCCCTGCAATTGACATGCCAACTTGGGGGTTTCACCATGACCTATGGGCCAAACACCCCAACACCAAGAGGCGCGATCTGTGGCACTGGAAGGCCGCATCGCAATTGATCGCACTCAAACAGAAGGCCATGATGAAAGCACTGTAACTGCTCGCAGTTTAGGTCAGGTTGGGGAGAAGCGAGACAGAGCGACTGAGGCGTGCTCTGAGCACATCGCAGGGAGCGATGGCGAAGCTGAACCACACGGAGTCGCCAGGAAGGCGACGAGCGACGACTGCCCCGATGGGCAGTGCCGGAGCAGGATGCGGAGGCAAGATGGCCTGAAATGTGAGCAGTTACGCCGTATCCAGGTTTTGCGCTCCCTGTGTCAGGAAATCGACCCCTACACTCCCCTGCCCTCGGAGGTGCGCCAGCGTCTGAGAGAACTGGGCATTGATGCCGAGGAAGAAGACCCCTTTGCCCTGACCAACCGCCTGTTGTCCCTGATGGAGGATGCGCTGGAGGAATTTCACCAGTTGGGGAAGGGGCCAGGGCATCCCTAAGGGCAAATGGTGGTTAAAAAATGATTGCTTTTTGTGCAAGCAAGTTCTACTGTTTCCATTGGTTATGACTCGGTGTGGAAAATTGACATTTTTGGGCCTTCTTGCATTTCTTTTGACGCTTTTACCGAGTCCCCTGATTATCGCCAAAGAACGCAGTTGTCTGGAACTTTTTAAGAAGGCCTTGACATCGACTCCTATTGGCCTACCGTATAGAAAACTCATGTATGGCCAGGGTGAAACCTTGGCCTCTTATCCGAGGGTTGAAATTGAAAGTTTTGTCAGAAACTCTCGTGACTATAAATGGATCGCTCAAGATTTGGCAAAAAAAATGCGCACCTTTGACCAGCACATGGCGGACTTGGGATTTCAAATACCCGAATCCACTCGCATTGTTCTCCTCCGGCCAGGTCTGATACAAAAGTTATTAACGAAACCCTTGGGTGGGTACTTCCTTCCAAATTTGGTTTGGCATCGTCGCAAAGGCGTGCAATCGGTCATAGGAATCAATTTTGTTAAAACGGGAAACACAATTTTCTACGACATTCTTGGCAATACTGACCTTTTTTTACACGAACGGGCACACAGCATTTTATCCCACTCCTATAATAGATATGCCCTGGTCAACTCATTTCAAGAATTACACTTGCAAGAGGCCCTGGCCGATTTCTTTGCTACTCACGAACTGGGAATACCTCGGTATTTCAAAAGAGCAAGAGATATAGAGAGTAAGAGATTTCACCATTTGGATCGAACTCAACTTAAACGCAATTTTGGAACTGAACAATATGTTGATTCCATACATTATGCCAATGCTTTGTGGCAAGTTCGCCAAGCGTTCAGCAATACCACTTTTTCATCCCTTATGAAAAACTTTGTAGACAACCTCAACTTTTACCGGGACAGTTTTAGAATTTTAAAAGGATGGGGTACAAAAAAAATAAAATACGAGAAAAGAGCAATTGACGAATTGGAATTTTTTTTGGCGGTTCTCAAAAGAACGGTGGCCAAAACAAGGAACGAAGAAGATGCGCTCAAAGTTGACCAGATCGTCGCCAAAATCGCTGACGAACTTGGATTAGACTCCAATCGTATCGACGATGTTTCTCAAAAAATAGTCAAAAGCGAAAGCGATATTTCCTACGACTTCACCACGGACATGAAAATAGGCCGTATTTCCAAGTATGTAATTCATGCCCATTTGTTCTATGGATATTTTCTTCTTGGCCCAAGTCTTGTGGTCATGCCTATATCGTTAATGGGTATCATAGCAGAAAGTCTCCATTCCCTCTACAAAGATATGACTTCTGATGACGACGGAGACATTCAGTAGCGCGAGAGCATAAAAATTCGCGCTTGGCCCTGTTCAAAGGCAACTATCGCAAAAAGGCCAGAGATATAAAATCCGTAGAGTTCGGCATTTTTTAAGTTCGGAATATTTTGCGCGGTATCTCTCCAAAATCGTCCCAAATTGCGCAAACCGTGTTCAGAACTCTCAACATATTCGTGGAATGGCCCCTCGACCTCCATGCCGTACTTGTTGAGCAACTTCTCGTTGTATTTGTAAATGGCCGTCTCATCGTAATCGGAGGCCACCAGTGTTTGGGCCATAGTGGCGAGAGCAGAAGAGTGGTTTTGGAGAAGTTGCATAAGTTCCGACAGTTCGTCCTCGGTTTCTATTTTCATGCTGTCATCAAAATAATTTAGCAATGAAGCACAGGCGGGAGGGAAAAATGAATTGGGGTTTATATTGCTGTCAGCGGGTAGGTGACTAAGAGCGTAGCTGTAGCACACCAAGCGGGCGTTGCCCAAAGCAGTGGCAAAATCCACGATTTCATCATCGGTTAAATGGGGGATAATCTCGGGGTTGAGGCCATTGTACCATCCGCCTTGCTTGTACTGGTCACTTTTAAAGCGCGCGAGTTCCACGATGTCGTCTCTCGAATGTTGCAGGAGTGGGCCAATATTGAGGCCCTGCTTGAGTTGATTGGCCAAGGCCTTGACTTCGGAGGGGATTTGTTCAAGCACCATAAAATTGTCGTTGGATAACTCAAATTGGATGAGTCTCGCCTGGCCTCGTTCAAAGGCGATAAGGCCGCGGAAGTGATGCCTCGTAAAACTGTAGATGGAGGCATTTTTTAAACTGGAAATATTGGTAAAAGTGTTGGTGGTCTGCCACAAACTGCTGTATGCGATGGCCAAACTTTGAGCAAAGAGTTCATTTTTATGGTAGGGGGATGTGGCCAATTCCTCGGCCGTGGTGGCGAGAGCAGTGGCGTGGGTTTGCGCCAAGGTTAAAAAATCCGCTAGTTTTTCCCTGGTGTCGATGTTTTGGCCAGAGAAGTGGTGCATAAATTCATCGCAGGCCAAAGGGAGTTGCGAAAGGGCGGAAGGGGAGAGTCGTTGAAAGCGAGACTGAATTTCGATGGTGGTGAGAATGGAGGTCGAGCACACCATGGAAAAATGGGACAGGGAGGTGACGAAATCGGCGATTTCATCATCGGTTAAATGGGGAACTAGGCCAGGTTCCAATTTGTAGAGCTTAGGGTACGACTTATATTGGTGGTCGCGCACGAGTCCCACAATATCATCTCTCGAATATTGCAAGAGTTCCCCGGCGTTAAGGTTTTCCCTCAGATCGGCGATCAGGGCCTCGACTTCAGAGGGGATGGGATTTTGCGCCGATTGGGCGGGGGCCGCAAAAATACTGAGTTGAAGGGCGGCGGAAGAAATGAGGGCAAAGATGGTTTTCATGGCGGATACCTCTTTTTTTGGTTCGGGGTTGAATAGGTCTTTTATGGCCCATGATCGTTTGAGAAGTCAAGGCCTATTTTTGGCCCATTTGGACTTTTGAAAAGGCCTTGACCTAACCCTAAGTACCCTAAGTCATTGAAATGACGCTAGACACATAGTCATTTTAAGAATTGTGTTTTGTTAAAAAAGATGATACAATATACTTACAAAGTAAGGACTAGCAATGATTAAAAAATTGACAAAACATGGAAACAGCATGGCACTGGTGATTGACAGGCCCATCTTGGAAATTTTGAAAATTTCTGAAACTACTCCCTTAGAACTCTCTACCGATGGGGAATCTCTGCATATCGTTCCCGTCAAAGACAAAGAGAGGGTAAAGAGTTTTAAAGCGGCCTTAAAAAGGGCCAACAAAAAGTACGGAAAAACATTAAAGAGGTTGGCATAAATACCGATGGTATTATCTTTTTAACCATGGATGAGGTTATGGCAATCCATCAGGATCAAATATCCAATTATGGCGGAGCTTCTGGCATGAGATGTTGAAGGGCCTTTGCTGGAACAGGTTGTTTTGCAAGTGGCCAGTGGAAAAATGTCAAAAAATGAACTTATCAATTTTATTAAAACTTACACAGTAAAAAAGTGATAGTGAGCGCAATCTGTTTTTAATGAAAAGGTAACTGCTTACACTCTAAGATTATTGGTCGCACAGCGGGGCCAACAATTCCTCGATGGCGTAGGGGTAGAACTTTTTGATATTGGGATTGAGGGAGAAAATTGGCCCCATAATGTCCCTGGAGTCCATAATGCGTTTTCTGGTTTGGCATTTCTCGCTCTTGTAGGTGTCTTTCAGGCCGAATAAATGCCCCAGTTCGTGAATCGCCAGGGTGCATCTGTTTTTAAGGCCAGGGACAGTGCCGATGGTGTGGCCTAAACTTCGGTGGGTGGCCCATCTTTCGGCGTTGACATTCAGTTCTTCGAGGTCGTTGTGCAGGGCCACCAGGTGGTCACATTCGCGCCAGGTGTGGAAGTTGGGGCCAAAGCGCAAATTCAAGTTGAGTTTAATCCCGTGGCGGGCGAAAAAATTTTCCATACAGGGGAGGGTTTCCCGTATGGCCTCGACGGTGGCCATGCGTTGGGCCTCTTTTCCCCGATAGGTAAAGCAAAGAGTAGTGGACAGTGCGACGACGCCATCTTTGATTTCGAGTTGGTATTTCTTTTTGGTATTAAAGAGAGTTCTTTGGCCCCGGGACGATTTGCAAAGTTGGTGCCAATGATCGTCAATGTTCGCACGGGTGCCCTCGGGTACACGGGCCAGGCAGGCGGAAATATAGGCATCTTTTTCTGCTCGGGAGCGGACTTTTTCATCGAGGGCCTGATTGGCGTGGATACTGGAAATCAAAAGGCCTAGGGCGATTGCCAAAAAATGCGAATAGGGCATAAAAAAAATTTCCTACCTATTTTATTAAAAAACATTCAACTGCGCCGGTCAAAGTGCCGATAGAAGAGAAAAACCATCGGGGAGTAGAGTTATGGCAAATTTACCGATTTTGACCGGCCTGGCCTTGGGAGGACTCGCCAGTGGGCTTTTACTTTGGCACCACGGCCGCAAAAAGGCCTTGGCCCACGCCAAAGGTTCTTCCAAAACAAAAAAGGACGCAGGCCCTAGGCCTTAAAGTCCCCTCTCTGAAAACCAGCGAGAGGCCTGCTTGGCGAAATAAGTGAAAATGATGTCGCATCCGGCGCGCTTAAAGCTGGTGAGCATTTCCCGCACCGCCTGTTCCTCGTCGAGCAGTCCTTTAGCGGCGGCGGCCTTGACCATGGCGTACTCTCCGCTGACATTGTAGGCAGCGATGGGAAGAGTGGTTGCTTCCCGCATGGCGCGGATAACATCGAGGTAGCACAGGGCCGGTTTGGCCATCACAATGTCGGCCCCTTCGGATTCGTCGAGTAGAGTTTCGCGGACAGCTTCACGCACATTGGCGGGGTTCATTTGGTAGGTTTTTTTATCTCCTGAGCGGGGGGCGCTGGCGAGGGCCTCTCTAAAGGGAGAATAAAAGGCCGAGGCGTACTTGGCGGTGTAACTCATGATTGAAGTGCCGGTGTATCCCTCGCTGTCGAGGGCCTGGCGAATGGCCGCCACCCGGCCATCCATCATGTCGCTGGCCCCGATGATGTCGCTTCCCGCCCGGGCCTGCAAGACCGCCATTTGCGCCAAAATGGGGAGGGTTTGGTCGTTTAAAATTTCTCCCGTCTCCCGGTCGAGCAGTCCGTCGTGCCCGTCGCTGGAGTAGGGGTCGAGGGCCACATCGGTGACTAGGAGTATGTCGGGAAAATTTTTCTTGAGCGCGCGGATGGCGTTGGGGTAGAGGCCCTCGGGATCGAGGGCACAGGCGGCATCGGGAGTTTTGGCGGCATCCGGTATCACCGGAAAGAGTGCTACTCCGGCAAGGCCCAATTCTCGCAGTTCCTCCACCTCTTTAAGTAGGTGGTCGAGACCCAAGCGGTATTGCCCCGGCATGGAGGCAATTTCCTGGCGTTCCCCGGGGCCGTCGATGACAAATAGAGGTGCGATGAGGTCGCTGCCGCAGAGGCGGGACTCTTGAGTCAGGCGGCGGATGTTATGAGATTTGCGGTTGCGCCGCGGCCGTCGGATGAGGGCCGAAGTTAAGGACATGCTGAACCTCCTTCCCGTTGTTTGGCCTCAAACGCCAGGGCGTAAAAGTGCATTTGTTTGAGCACGCTGGCCAGGCCGTTGGCGCGACTCATGGAGAGGTGTTGGCGCAGTCCCAGTTCATCGATAAAACTCTGATCCAGGTGCAGAATTTCACGGGGGGCGGAACCGTTGTAGAGATTCACCAGCAAGGCCACGATACCTTTAGAGATGGCGGCGTCGCTGTCGGCGTGGAAGGTGATTTTTCCCTCGCGCAATTCGGCGGACAACCACAGTTGACTTTGGCAGCCTTTGACCAGATTGGACTCGATTTTGTGGGCCTCGTGCATGGGGGGCAATTCTCTGCCCATGTCGATAATTTTGTGGTAGCGCTCCTCCCAGTCGCCCAGCGACTGAAAGTCTTGCACCAGGCGCTCTTTTCTCTCTTGCAGTTTATGGGGCAAATTCATGCCGGGAGGCTAACATAGGGGCAAAGGTTTGCCTAATTTTCACCAAGCGTTATAATGGAGGGGTGAAGTTAATCTTAGTCAGGCATGGCCAGGCACCCTATCGGGAAGGGAGTCCTGAACGAGAACTTTCCGAGCAGGGGCGCGCCCAAGTTTTGGCCCTGGCCGATTATTTGCAACGGGAAAATTTTATTCCCGCCAAAATCGTCCATTCGGGAGTTTTACGGGCCGAACAGACTGCCACCATTTTGTGGGAATCCTTCGCTCAGTGCACGCCCCGGCCGTCTCTGGAAGTGGGCCAGGATTTAAAATCGGAAAGTCCGGTTTCTGTCTGGGCCGAGCGTTTGGAAGATTGGCCAGACGACCTCATGTTGGTGGGCCACATGCCCTATATGAGTTCCATGGTAAAACATTTGGCGGGGGATTTTGTAGATTTTCCCACTGGCCAGGGGGCCATTTTACAGAGAAGCACTGAGCGGCATTGGGGCCTGTTGGCCAAGAGTTTTTGAAGAGTACGCGAAAAGGAGTTTGCCATGGATGGAAAAGCTGGAAAGTGGATGGCCTGGGGTTTGTGCTTGGGCCTGGCCAGTGAGGCCCAGGCCCTGGTCGATTACAGTGCGCCTGAAAAAGTGAGGCCGCAGAGTTCGGGGGCCAGGGTTGTTTCTCCCGCGCCCGCATCTACTCCTATTCCCCGCCCCCGTCTCAAGACTGTGCGCACACCGAGGCCCTCGTCGCGATCTTCGTCAAGGCCCTCTTCGGCCCCACCCCGAGGGGTAGAGTTTGGTTTGCACTACGAGAGTGTCAACATAGACTTGCCGGGATTGCAAGGCCCCCAAGTCAACTTCGTCCACTTGAACGGCGGCGGACAGATCGCTGGCCAATTCTTTTTCCAAGGCCATTACTGGCAGGCGCGGTCGCCCTCCCCCGAGTTTGCCGGAGAAGGAAGATGGCAGGCGGGGAATCCTAAAGCGATCGTGGGGTTTCACTGGTTGCAGTTTGGCCCCCCTCAGTCCCAAGTCACTCTCGATTTTTATGGAGGGTTACGCTGGAAGGCGCGCAAGTCCCCACTGGCCAGTGGAGCAACCTCCCGCATTTTGGGAGTGAGCACTGCCAAGCGGTTTTCCAGTGTTGTCTTAGGTCTGGGTTATGAAATGCACTTGACTGGACGGCCCCGCCACTCCGGCGAAAAACACATTGGCAATGTCCTGCGGCCGTCGGCCAGTTTGGGTTGGCAATTTGGGCCAGGGGCGCGCTTGCTGTTGGAGGCCTTCAACTATTCCGTTGGCAAAGCGGGTTCGGCCCCCTCCGCCCTGGCCCTGGATCGCAAACTCCGCTTTTCGGTTTTGAATACTCAACTGCAATTGGCCCTAGTTTCTCTCCACCCCGCCTTAAAAATGGAATTGGGGGCCACCTTTCGCTCCCGCCGCCTGCGGGACAGGGATGTGATCGCCGCCAAATTGTGGAATTACCGCGGCAGTTACGGCAATTCCCTCTACGCCGGACTCTCTCTCGCTCTGTAGTTTAAAATTGTGATAATGGCATGGTAAGTGCTCACAATTTAGGTCAGATTGGGGGGAAGCGAGACAGAGCGACTGAGGCGTGCTTTCTGCACGCTGCAGGGAGTGATGGTGAAGCTGACTCACAAGATGGCCTGAAGTGTGAGCGCTTACTAGAATTGATGGTAGTGATAGTGCCCCGCCCGCTTAAAGGCGACACAAAAGAGGTGGTTGCGCTTTTGCACCAGTTGTTGCATGCAGTGGTTGTAGGCCGCTAAGTTGGAAATGGGGTGCTTAGGGTAAGGTGGGGGAAAAGTGTATTTTTTATCCTTCATCAGCATCACGCCGTTGATGGGAAATTGGGTAAACCCCACCCGGTCTTTGACCAGTTCAAAGAGTTGGGCCTTGGTGTTGTCGGAGGCCATGCGCTGGCAGCGGAAATTTCCAATGCTGGTTTGTTTGCCGTCTTGCTCGTTGCGGAAGGTGGGGATCAGGCACACTCCCTCGGTGGGAATGTATTTGAGTTGCAGATAAACTTTGAGTTCGTCCCCTTTGTGTTGGCACAAATTGAGATTTTTTTGGTTTTGGTCGAGTTCCCCTTGAGAAAAATGCCCGCTGCCCGAAGCGTACCCGTCGGTTCCATTGAGCGACCAAGTACAATGGGAAATTTCGTCGGGAATTTGGCCAGAGTTGGGGTCGTGGTGGGAACTGTTGGCCAAACCATCGCCGCTTCTCAGGTAGTAGTGGGAAGCGGAACTGTAGTCGCCAAAGATGGCGGAAGTCTCGTCCACGCTCCGCCCCCCCTTGGTTCGCGTCTCCGAGGGTGAATAGCAAGCAGTGGCCAGGCCTAAGAAAATTCCCGCAAAAATATTCCATCCCATCTTTGTTTCCCTTCCATTACCGGATGCCTACCGTATCGGATACTGGCGGAGCGGCCTTAATGGTTAGGCCATTTTAGGCCATGGCCATTTTTGAAACTGGGTGGGGAATATTATTTCCTGCGGAACCAATGCAACAGACTGAGTTTAAAATTGTGCCGGCCAGTGGGGGTGACCAGGCCCTTGTCGGGGCCAGAAAAGAGTTCCGTGGTGCCGAATTTTGAAAATTCGTAGCCGACTTTGAGGGCCAGGCGTTTGTTCAATTGGAACCCCACGCCCATTTCGTGTTTAAAAACCGACACCCAGTTGGAGTCTTGAGTGGACAGGTCGAAGGGAAGGAGTTGAGTGCGGATATTATATTCCACATTTAAGTTGACTAGGCCAAAGCTGGAGCCGGCGTAGATGAAGTGTCCGGCGTCGTCGAAATGGAAATCCAGGAAAACCCCGCCGTGGGGGCCAAACATGCGTGCGGTTCCCCCCATTTCAATTTGCAACAAATCCAAAAATTCTTCCACGGGAAAGGCCAGCACTTCCGCCGTTTCATTCTCTTGGTAAGTGAGGCCTCCTAGGGCGGCCCTGATCCACTTGATGCCGCCTTGGGTGCGGATGCCCACACGCCTTTGCCTGCCGGGAAAGGTTTTATGCCCGACATTGAATTCCAGTTCACCCCAGTTGATGGTGCTCATGTTGCCCGGATCGGAGGCCTTCTCGGTAATGCCGATTTTGGGGTTGAAATCTCCCATCTCGCCGAGGCCATCTTGAGGAATGGGACTTCCCACCAGGAATAATCGTTCGTTGGCGGGGAGGTTTGACGGGCGGGCGGTCATTGGGCCTAGGTGAATGGCCCCCGAGAAATAGATGCCTTTGGGCGGTTCTTCCTCGCTCCCTGCGCGGGTGTTAAGGTTGAGAGCGATGGCCAAAATAGCAAGCAGTAAAATTTTCACGGAACCTCTCCCTGGTTGAGTTTTTATCAATATATCCTAAATTTTCCCTAAAGACAAATTGCCTTTAAAGGCCCTGAAGGTGTTGGCAGACATTGGAGATGAGTCCCGGGGACAGGGAGAATTGGCGCAGAGAGACACCGGAGAGTTGTAAAGTTTTTTCGGAAGTGTGCAGTTGTTCTGGCCGCAGGTTGCCCTTGGAGAGGTAGGCAACTTCCCCCACTTTGGCCGAGGCGATGAGTTTGGCACATTCGTTGCAGGGGAAGTGGGTCACATAACAGCGGGAATCTTTGAGGGGGCGCATTGCCTGTAAGATGGCGTTGGCCTCGGCGTGGACGACATAGGCGTACTTTTGGTTTTCAAATTTGGCGTTTGCATCCTTACCCCAGGGCAATTGGGACTCGTCGATTCCCGCCACAAAACCGTTGTAACCCATGCTGATTTGGCGGTTGTCTCCATCGACTAAGACCGCTCCCACCTGGGTGCTGGGGTCTTTGCTCCTGAGGGAGACGATCACCGCTTGGAGCATAAAATATTCGTCCCAGCTGGGGGGCGTGCGGGGAGTGGCCTGAGGGGTGTTCATGATGCCACTATGGCAAAAAAAAACGGCCACCGCAAGAGGGTGGCCGTTTTGAAGTTTTGTTCCTCTCGCCTGGAGAGGATTGAAGTCGTTATCTTCTGCGGAAGAAGTGGAAAATGCCCACTTTCACAGTGTGGCGGTCGCCGGGCATAACATTGACACCACTACCACCAGTTGTCATCAAGTCAACTTCGTTGATGCGCAACCACTCATAGCCTATGCGAAGGCCAAGTCGGCCACCTAGGCGCAAGACTGCTCCTGCCTCGGCACTTAGAGTAGTCGTTCTGGCCTGGTCATCCATCATGCTGCTGAGAGAGCCGAGGGCCATATCGTATTGGGCCGCCACTTGGGTAAAACCAATGCTGGAGCCAACATACATAAAGCTGCCCGAATCACCTAGGCCAAAGTCGAGAAAGACGCCGGCGCGGGGGCCGCTCAAGTTGGCAGTTCCCTCCAGAGCAACCAATTGGTTGACTTGCTCAAGGGGGATGGGGGCGAAGTCCACGCGGGAGTAAGTGGGGTGGCCCAGATCAAAACTCATCCACCTGTACCCGCCTTCAAAGCGCAGGCCAACAGCACCGGAGAGTGCTCTTTGGAACCCCATGTTGACTGCATAATCGCCAAAAATACCTTGATTTTCGAGAGGGATGTCGCCTTCGCGTACACCTTCGGCGGCATTGACGCTGAAATTGTTGGCCGGGTCTTCACCCAATAGGTGTGGGCCGAGGTCGGCGGCAATGTAGAGGCCAGCACCTTCATGGTGTGAACGCCTGGTGGGGTCGACTCCGAACAAGCGGTTCTTCAACGCCTTAACTTCTTTGGCATTGCGGGCCTTGTTGTCTTCCGCTTGAGCAGAAAACAGGAGAATGGAAGCGAACAGGGAAGCAAACAAAATTCTCACGGTAACCTCCTTGGGTGAGAGTTGGGCGCACGATCAAAATTGACTGTGCTTAATCAGTTTCTTCTCTCTCTCAAATCCCGTCAAGTAGTAAAAGCTAAAAAATTCAAAGATTAAAATGCCGACTGATTTAATTGGTTTGTATAAGATCAATATCTATGTCAGGTAGTCCCTGGCCTTGTCGGTGATTTCCCTGCCCCGGGGAGTACGCAAGAGTAGGCCCTCTTTGAGCAGGTAGGGTTCAAAGACATCTTCGATGGTGATGCGGTCTTCGGCGAGGGTGGCACACAAGGCCTCAATGCCCACAGGCCCTCCCGAATAATAATCTTGGATCACCCGCAAAATTTTGCGATCCATACGGTCGAGTCCGTGGGTGTCTATTTCCATGGTGGCGAGGGATTTTTCCACCTGTTCCACTCCCAGCTGATCGGTTCCATCAACTAAAGCAAAGTCCCGCACCCGCCGCAGGATGCGGTTGGCGATGCGGGGAGTGCCGCGGCCACATTTGGCAATGCGCTCGGCGGCCGTGGGGGAGAGCACCACCCCCAATTTGCGGGCGTTCAACTCCACGATGCGCACCAACTCTTCGGCCAGGTAAAAATCGAAGTGCAAATCCGCCATAAAGCGCGTACGCAGGGGATTGGATAAAAGTCCAGAGCGGGTGGTGGCACCGATGAGGGTAAAGGGGGGGAGTTCGATCTGCATGGTTCGCGCCGCCACTCCCTGGCCGATCACAATGTCCAACCTAAAATCTTCCATGGCCGAGTAGAGCACTTCCTCAACGGCGATGGGCAGGCGGTGGATTTCGTCGATAAAGAGCACATCGCGGGGGGCGAGTTGGCCCAAAATGGCCGCCAAGTCTCCCTTCTTGTCCAGGGCCGGGCCAGAAATGACTTGCAGTTGGCCGCCCAGTTGCTTGGCGACGATCATGGCCAGGGAAGTTTTGCCCAGGCCCGGCGGCCCCGAGAGCAGACAGTGATCCATCGCCTGGTGGCGGATATTGGCCGATTCGATCATCACGCCAATATTGTCGAGAACTTTTTTTTGGCCAATGTACTCGCTCCACTGGGCCGGCCGCAGTCCCGCTTCGTGCTGCCTTTCGTGCGGCCGCGCTGTGGTCTTGAAAACGGTTTCACTCTCCACTTTTAAAGCTCCTTGAGAACCAGTTGCACCAATTGTTCCGCTTTGGTGATGGGCGATCCGGCCTGGCCCCGGCCGTGCTCCTCTTGCATCAAGCGCTGGATGATGGGTTGTACGCGCTCCTCGCGGAATCCCAGTTCTTTAAAGGCCATCAGGGCATCGCTGACCACCGGAGTTGTCTGGCCGTCGTCCACCGGAGATACGGAGGGGGACGGGTTGGCCATGGCCAGGGGAATATTCCCGTCGGCCAACAATTTGGCCAGTTTGTCGCTTTTAGGGCCGAGTTCCAGGAGAATTTGAGCGGCGGCCTTTGGCCCTATTCCGGGGGCGCGGGTGAGCTTTTTTTTGTCTTCCCCGCGGAGTGCTGCCAGGGTTTGTTCAAACCCCAGTTTGGCCCACAGGGTGTAGGCGGATTTTGGCCCCACTCCCTTGATTTCGATCAGTGCCTCAAACAATTTTTTGTCTCTCAGGTGGGGAAAGGCGTAGAGAAAGTGGCCATTTTCCCGCACCACCATGGAGGTGTACCAAGCGACCTGATCCCCCGGCATCAAACGGCCAGAAAAATAGACTTGATGGCCGATGCCGGAGGCGGTTTTGACGATGGTATAAACGCCGTCGGAGGCGATCACTTCTCCGCTCAGGTATCCGATCACGGCCGCACTCCTCCTTTTGGCGAAGGGTGAAGGCCGCGGGTGTTGCCGCCCAGCAGGTGGTGGCCGAGAGCGATCGCCAGGGCATCCGACTCGTCGTCGCTGTCAAATTCCAGAGGGCAGGCGAAGATCATGCGCAAGGTCTGCTCCACCGTTTTTTTGTCGGCGTGGCCATGTCCGGTGACCGCCAATTTGATTTGGTTGGGCAGGTATTCAAAAATTTTGCCCCTGTGAGTGTCCATCAGGGCCGCTAAAATTACCCCTCTGGCCTGGGCCAATTTGGCCAGGGAATTGACATTGCGGACATGAATTAGAGATTCGATGGCGACTTCTTGAAGCTGGTGGCGATCCAGTATTTGGCGGAAGGAGTGGTAAATTTCGCCCAGGCGCTCCAGAAACGGAGTGCCCTGGCGGTAGCGCAAAACCCCTGAGGCCAGGTAGCGGACGGACTTGCCCCGGGTTTCGATCAGAGCATATCCCGTCTTGAGAGAACCGGGGTCGATGCCGAGAATGGCCATTCATTTCCCCCGCAGGGCAGTACCCAGGTAAAAAAGTACGGAACCGGCG
Organism: Bacteriovoracaceae bacterium; assembly: GCA_965243145.1. Taxonomy (GTDB): domain Bacteria; phylum Bdellovibrionota; class Bacteriovoracia; order Bacteriovoracales; family Bacteriovoracaceae; genus CBDBLK01. The sequence goes on along the minus strand of CBDEUB010000002.1, from coordinate 986,136 downwards.
ATTAGCTGCACCAATTCCAGTCGGCCATAGTCCCCCTGGGAGAGGCCACTCACCAGACACAACCCCACGGTGAAAAACCCCACCAGTTGGAGGCCGCAAGCGACTGTAGAGAGAATTGAGGCCTTCATTATAAGGCAGGATAGGGTTTTGGTGTTGCTTTGTGAATAGGCCTAATTGTTGAGGATAATTTTGAGCACGGAATTCCAACGGTTGTGCATGATCTTGGTGATGGAAATAACCCCCGAGGGGAGCTTGTGACTCTCTGTGGTGATCTTCATGTGAAAAGTGTTCCAGGCGATGTTGAGAGGTTCCAGGGAGCGCAAAATAAAGGCGGCATCCCCCTCCTTGAGGATGTGCTTTTCCACCGGCAGAAAAAATTGTCGCCAGACAAAGTCGAAATTCTGTTTGAGTTTACTCTCCAGAAGTTGGGTTTGGATCATTTCCCCGTGGGCCGCCATTTGGTGAACCAAGTGCGCCAGGCCTTGGTGTTGGGAAGCAAAAGGGGGAGCGTGGGCCGAGGAGGTGAAGAGAAAAGGGTTCAAGGCGTGCCCAAAGCGGTAATTGGCGGAGGCCATCCGGTCGAGGGAGTGAAGCAGAGAGGTGAGGGCGTTGATTTCCCGCTGGTTTCGCAGGCGGGAAAAGTCCATTTGGGGGTGGTGGTACAGGCCCAGGATCGCGCCATCCAGTTGGCGCGATCGTTTTTGCATCTGGTTTAGGGCATGGGTGCAGTTGGGTGGCAAGGGATTTGATTGCAAACAGGTATTTTGCAAGTCTGCCATGAGTCCGCGGATTTCCGTCAGATGGCCTTTCAGGGGAATGAGTGACTGGTGGAGGGGGTGCAGCTTTTCAAGAATGTGGTAATATTCTCGGCCCATGGCGCGCAATTGGGGCACGACATAGCGTTTAAAACGGTTGTCGCTGAGGTTCAAAGGTTTGCCGTCGTAGAGATAATAGCTGCTTTGCAGGACTTTGCTGGAGGCCAGACCAAAATTGGCCTGGGAGAGGAAGAGCAGCAAAAGGGTTGCCCATTTTAATAGTGCCACGGCGAGTTTAGTTTGCCCGTTGAGCGCGCGCGAGTCAACGGGCCTTACAAGAAGGGGCGAGACGGGGTATTGTGGCCAACAATGCAAAATCGAGAGGGCATTCTCTATTCCAAGCGGGATCGGATCACCCGGGCCTATGATGTGGTGGTGGTGGGTTCGGGCTGGGCAGGCATGACCGCCGCCAATCTCCTGGCGCGCAACCAGCGCCGCGTCCTCTTGCTGGAGGGCCACAACAAACTGGGGGGGCTGGCAACTTGGTTTCGCCGCCTCAAAGGAGAACACATTTTTGATGTCTCTCTGCACGGCTTTCCCGCGGGCATGATCAAAACTTGCAGGCGCTATTGGAGTCGCGCTGTATCCGATAAAATTAGACAAGTGCGCAAAGTGCGCTTTATCAACCCCCAGTACCAGTTGGAAACCGACTTTACCCGTGTTGATTATATGCGCTTATTGCACCGGCACTTCGGCGCACCCCTGGAATCGGTGGAGGCCTTTTTTAGCGCCTTGGCGGAGATGAATTTTTACGATGGCCACTCCACCTCGACGCTGCAATTTTTTCGCAAGTATTTTGGCCACAGCAACCCCATCACCCGCTTTTTATTGGAACCCATCGCCTACGCCAACGGCTCCACCCTGGAAGACCCCGCCATCGCCTACGGTATTGTCTTCGGCAATTTTATGAATAAGGGAGTCTATATTTTCAACGGCGGAACCGACCAGCTAATAGGCCTCTTAAAAGGGGAAATGTTGGCCAGTGGGGTGGACATAAAATTGCACTCCCCGGTAGAGCGCATCCTGGTGGAAAGGGACGGCGTTCGCGGTGTGCGCTTGGAAAACGGGACTACGGTGGAATCCCGGGCGGTGGTGTCCAACGCCGATTTGAAGAGCACCATCTTTAAGTTAGTGGGCCAGACCGCTTGGCCAGAGGAATATTGGCGTGCCGCCGAGCAAGTGCGGCCGAATACCTCGTCTTGTCAAGTGTTTATGGGGATCAAAAGGGGAGAGACTTTGCCCGATGTGGGGGAACTCATTTTTTATTCCGAAGATCGGGAGTTTAGTACCGAGGGGCTGCTCTCGCCTAAAGTCACTTCCCAGACTTTTAGCTTTTACTACCCCCACATGCGCCCCCACTTGGACAATCGCTATGCGGTAGTGTCCAGTTCCAATGCCCGCTATGAAGATTGGGCGGGGCTGGACGAATTGGCCTATCGCCAGCGCAAGGCCTACACGGTGGAGCGGGCGTTGCAGGGCCTGGAAAAGATCATTCAGGGAGTGCGGGACAAAATCGAGGTGATCGATTCCTCCACGCCGTTGACGGTGGAGCGCTACACCAGGCACTATCGGGGTTCCAGTTTTGGCACCAAATTTGAGGGGTTGCCCCTGGGCCGAGAGATGCACAAACACATCCCGGGCCTCTTTCACGCTGGGTCTGTGGGCATTATTATGTCGGGATGGCTCGGGGCCGCCAACTACGGGGCGATTCAGTCCCACCAAGTGGAAACTTACCTTTCCCACCTGGACAGAGTGCAGGTGCAGACAGTATGAACCACTCCAAGTATTTTAAACAATACCGTTCAGAATTAGGATATACAAATCAAGAGAAGGTCAAAAGTTTTCTTTCTGGGAAAGACATAATTCCTTCTATTGATCATGACTATATTATAAAATTAAATAATAGGATCAAGGATATTATTACAAAAATTAATAACATCATTCACCAAGAAGAAAGAAGGAAATCTTTAAACCATTTCTTTAGAAATTATATAGATGAACCTTATCAAAAAATAAAACAAGCAAACATAATTTCTAAAATGAACAATCAAGGGCGTCGCCCAGAAGAAGTGTTATTTTCTTGGTTAAGAGGATATGTCATTACAGAGTTTTTCATTCCTTCTATATCAAAGATTTTTAATACCGAAATTAATTCCATAACAAACATAGGTGACGACGATTTAAAAAATATTGATCTCTTTAAAAGAAGTCCTAAAGCAGACCTTGAGATTGAAAAAGGTGGTAGAACTATAAGAATAGAAGTTCAGTCAGGATTTAAGGGAGCAAATGATATTAAGGAACATAAGATACGAGAAGCAAAAAGAGTTAAAGAAGATAATGGAGTAGGAACGCTATGCATTCATTTTGATTTCTATAATGGTCAAGTTGGTTTTATTCAACTTGACCAAATAAAAGAAAACGATATTAATTTTGTTACCCGACAACAAATGGAGGGCCAAAGTGTTCTAACCATAGATCAAAATTATTTCAAATGGAGACTATTAGAACAAATGCCTAAGTTAGAAGAGATTGAAGTGACTTGGTAAATGAAAAAGTTAGCAGTTGAATTATTTTCAGGGGCCGGAGGATTGGGACTTGGCCTTACGCAGGCAGGTTTTCAAATTGTTTTTGCTAATGATATTGAAAAAGATTTTGCAAATTCATTTAAACAAAATCATAATAGCGTTGACATTCTAACAAGTGATATTCGCAATATTGATTTTAAAAAGCAAATTTTTAAGTTAGGTAATCCGGTTGTCGATCTCATTTCTGGAGGCCCGCCTTGTCAAGGGTTTAGTACCGTAGGTTCCAAAAATATTGGAGATTCTAGAAATAATTTATTTTATGAGTTTCTGCGGGCAATTAAAGAGATTGATCCTAAGTACATTCTATTTGAAAATGTTTCAGGATTCCGTAACTTATACAAGGGTATTGCCTACCAAACTTTATTATCTGAATTGAATCTTCTAGGCTATGATATATGCTCTGGTATTCTTGATGCTTCAAACTTTGGCCTTCCGCAAATAAGAAAAAGGACTATTATTCTAGGATGGAAAAAAGGACTACCTCCTGTATCTCTACCTGTATCCACACATCAAGAAGAAGAAAAGTTCACTTTAATAGAAGCTATATCGGATTTGCCTGAATTGGGGGATAATGATTCCGCCAGTGCATATAAATGTAGGCCATTAAATGATTACCAAAAAAATATGCGTTCAGGCATAAAAATATTATCAGAACACAATTCTTCAAATTATGGAGAGAAAATGAAAAAAATTCTAAAATTAATACCTAAGGGTGGTTCTATTAATGACATACCGCCAAGTCTTAGGCCTAAAAAGTTTTTTAATAATACTTATGCTAGACTATTGCCTCATTGCCCAGGCCCTACTATAACGAGAAATTTTGGTACACCTTCATCATCTCGCTGTGTTCATCCTTTTCAAAATAGAGCATTGAGTACAAGGGAAGGTGCCCGTTTGCAAGGGTTTCCTGATTCTTATAAATTCTTTGGAAGTAAAACATCTAAAAATTTACAAATAGGTAACGCTGTCCCTCCTATATTTGGCAAAATACTGGGGACAGAAATTATTAAAAGTTTAGAAAATTGACCTTTAATATCTGTGGATTTAAAAGGAGAAAGTTGTGAATCATTTTCAAGACCGCATTGTGGTCGTCACCGGGGGAACCCGCGGCATTGGAGCGGGCATCGCCCGCACTTTTTTAGAGCGGGGGGCAAATGTGGTGGCCACCTACCGCGGCCGCAGCGAGGCGGCCAGGGAATTTCAGGCCTCGCTGGGGGATTTGGCCCCCCAATTGGAGATTAGGCAATGTGATGTGACGGATGCGGAGCAGGTCAAGGCCTTTTACCAGTGGCTCAAGGAGAGTTACGCCCGCCTGGACATTTTAGTCAACAACGCCGGTATTCGCCGGGATCAAATTTTGGTTTCTCTGCGAGAGGGGGACTGGGATGCGGTTTTGCAAACCAACCTCAAGGGAACCTACTTAATGTCCCAGGGGGCAGTTTTGCTGATGCTGTCCAAGCGCTTCGGCCGCATTATTAATATCAGTTCCGTGGGCGGCCACTTGGGCCTCCCGGGCCAGGCCTCCTACGCCGCTTCCAAAGCTGGCCAAATTGCCCTGGCCAAGAGTTTGTGCAAAGAGGTGGCGCGCAAGGGGATCACCGTCAACAATGTTTTGCCGGGCTTTATTGAAACCGAATTGATTGCCGATTTGCCGGCAGAGCAGGTCGAAGAGTACAAACGGCAAGTGCCCCTACGCCGCTTTGGAACTTGTGATGAAGTGGCCGCGGCGGTGGCCTTTTTGGCCTCACCGGAGGCCTCCTATATCAGTGGGGCCAGTTTGGAAGTGGCCGGCGGGTTGTAGGGAGGGCCTAGGGTGAAAAACCGCAATGAAGACAAAACTAGCGAGGAAGTCCTGCGCATCCTCCCCCAGCGCTGGCCATTTTTATTTGTTGACCGCATAGTCAACTTGTCTCTGGACGGCGATCACAAGAGCATCGTCACCGCCTACCAGGTCAGCGGCGAGGAAGATTTTTTCCAAGGCCACTTTCCCGGCAATCCCATCGTTCCCGGAGTCATTTTGCAGGAGGCGGCCTTTCAGAGCGGGGCCTTGTTGATGGGCCAGAAAGAAACGGGAGGAGGCCTTGGCGTCGTCGCCCGGGTGGGGGATGCCAAATTTAAAAACTTTGTACGGCCAGGAGACTTGCTGGAAATGCACATTGGCCTCGATGAGCGCCTGGATAACGCCTTTTATATGTCGGGTAAAACGCGAGTTGGTGGAAAAGTGGCCATGTCCATTCGCTTCACCGGAGTTTTACTGGAAGAGAAAAAAACTCTTACTCAAACGAAAAACTGATGCAGTTGCAGGGAAAAAGGTTTTTGATCACCGGAGTGGCCAACAAAAAGTCGGTGGCCTACCACTCGGCCAAAGTCTTGCAGGCGGCCGGTGCCGAACTCATCTTTTCCGTTCAGCACGATATGGCCCGCGCCCAAGTGGAAAAATTATTTCCCGGTGCCCCGGTTTTTCTTTTGGATGTGGAATCTCAGGAACAGATAGATGGCCTGCCTCGGATATTGGAGCAAATCTTATCTCAAAATACACTGGATGGGATTCTCCATTCCATTGCCTTCGCCAACTTTTCCGATCCCAAACCCTTTCACCAAACTTCGTGGCGCGACTACGCCCAGGCGGATCGCATCGGCCACTTTTCCCTGATCGCCATCAGCAACGCCATCAAAGATTTTTTGGCCCCTGATGCCTCGGTAGTGGCAATTTCCATTTCCGACACGCGCGCCACCAACTACGGCTATATGGGGCCAATTAAGGCGGCACTGGATGCCACCGTCGCCTATTTGGCCAAAAGTTTTAGCTCTTTTTCCCGCGTGCGCTTTAATGTGGTTCAAAGTGGGCCTTTGAAAACCAGTGCTTCGGCGGGCATTCCCAACTATGTCGATAACTACCTGTTTGCCGAAAAATTGACCTTGAGAAAGCGGGCCTTGCAAACCGGCGAAGTGGCCAATGTAGTGGCCTTTCTGCTCTCCCCCCTCTCCAGCGGGATCAATGCCTCGGGCATTGTGGTGGACGCCGGCATGAGTTGCAATACCTTTGACGAGAGTGTGGTGGGGGAAAACTATTAAATTGTGCTGGCCAAACTACCTTCTTTTACGGTGTACCAGTAGTTACCAAAAGAGATCAAGGCCATTATTTTTGAATAGCAAGCTGCTTTTTTTGTAAATTTGGCCTTTAAGGCCATGCCTGTTTTCAAGGGTTTGGCCTTCCGGTTGTCATTGGCATGTTGCTTTTGTGAAGTTTCAAAACTTTCACAAGAGAGAGAATTATGCCTAGCAACAAATCCAAGGCCCAACTACACAATGCTCTATTTCAAGAGATTTATTCAAATGAGCGCTATTCCCTCGACATTTTCCGATCGGTTTTGGCCATCGAAGAACGCCTTTTCTTCGATTGGGACACTCTCAAATCAGAGGCCACTGTCTACATCGACCAGGAGTGGAACGAAAAGCGCACGGACTTGGTCTTTTCAGTGCAGTTGAAAAACTCTGCTAAACGGGTGCAAATGATTTTCCTGCTGGAACATAAAAGTTACCAGGATGCCGGACTTTTGCAACAACTCCTGCAATACCAGACCGCCATTTACTCCCGCTCCAAAAGGCCTATTATTCCCATTTTGATCTACCATGGCCCAGACAAACATTGGAAGGCCCCGCTCAATTTTCAAGATTCCCTGGATGGCCTGACTCCAGGCCTCTTACACCACTTCGGCCACAATGTGCTGAATTTTACCTGCCGCCTGCTCAACCTTAACGATGTAGAGGCGTGGGAAAAAAAATGCTTGACAACGAAACCTATCTTTTTTATCCTTTCGGAAATTTGGCGAATTGATGGCCAAGCGGTTGAAAAACTCTTTGCAACTGCTAGAGGACTCGATTCTGAGGAGAGGAAAAAGCTGCTGGAAAAGGCCTTGGACTACCTCCAACGCCATAGCAAGCGCAAATTTAGTATAGAGAAACTGCGGGAAATCGAAAAGAAAGTTGTGCACAACCAGGAGGATTGGATTATGCCACCGTTGAAATATTCGTTACAAATGGAACGCGAAGAAGGCCGTGAAGAAGGCCGTGAAGAAGGCCTGCAAGAGGGATTGCAAAAAGGCCGAAAAGAGGGGCATACTCAAGGAGAATTAAAAAAGGCCTTAGAAATTGCTCGCAAACTTTTGGCCGCCGGTACTGATCCTAGGTTTGTGGCCAAGGCGACGGGCCTCACTTTGGAAGAAGTCCGCAAAATCAAATTGTTGTGATGGCCCAAAGTGTGAGTATTCACATCAGAAAAATAATGTTAAAGGCAGGGTAACTGGTCACAATTTGGGCCAGATTGGGATGAAGTGAGACGGAGCGACTGAGGTGTGCTTTTAGCACATCGCAGGGAGTGACGGCGAAACTGAGTCACAAGATGGCCCGAAGTGTGGCCAGTTACTTTACAGGCGCAGGGGACAAATAATATCTATCAAATCAAAGCGCGGAATGATCAAGCGTTTGGCCACCACAGCTAAGAGTTGGTGGGGGATCTTTTTTTCCAGGATAAAGAGGCGTTGCAAGTGGGGGTTTTCAATGTGTTCGGCCCTCACCCGGGTGTGGCCTTCGAGTTGTCTTTCCAAGCGCGCTACGAACAGCAGGCGCTGGCCTTCCAGGTGGGTGGGCAGGCGGGATTTCAGGTGTTCAAATTCGCTCAAAAGTTGTGGCAATTCCCTATGGTGGGTTTTATCCAAATAGCGCAAGACCAGCAAAAAAAAGTGGGCCATGTGGGCCTCGGGATGGCCTTGCATGTAGGTCTCGGCCATTTGCAAGTGGTGGTAGGCCAGGTGGTGGCGATCGGGGCCTGTCTTGGTTTGCAGGGCCATTTGGGCGGCCATAAAACTTTTTTGGCCTCGCCACAGGTCGCCCGGGTTCTTGGCCCGTTTTTTTGGGATGGTTTGGGGTTTGCGCTTTTGTGGTAGTGAGCGCCGTTGTTGCCGGGGATTCTCAAAGGTGTGGCCAATATCGATCCATTGGCCGCGGAAATGTTTGGGGGCACTTTCCGGCATAAACAGAACTTTTTGTTTGTCCGGGCACAGGGTGGCGATTTGCACGGAAGAAGGGGTCAAGTTGTCGGCCTCCCACTTTTCCGGGGAGAGATCGGCGGGCATCCATGGTGTGCCCATCATGCGCATTAGTTTTTCCATGGTGTGGCCCTGCCGTTGTTTGGAGTTGGCAAAGTATCGGGCGATTTTTTTGTGGGCCACCGATCGGTGCATGTGGTTGTGGTAGTCGAGGCCCAAGGGGTAGATGAAATCGGAGGAACCCCAGGAGGGATTTTCCAATTGGTTGCAAAAATAGAGGATTTCCCCTGCACTGTCCTTGTCTTTGGCCTTGGCGGAGGCGTTTGGCCCCATCCGGTAAGTGCGGTGAAAAACTTCTGTACCGGCCACATCCGCCGCCAAAACTTCTCCGCTGGAAAATCCCATATAAAATCCCCAGCAGGTGAGGGTGCGGTTTTTTTTCAAAAACTGGAGTACTTCTTTGAGGTCGTCGCAAGATTGGAGCATTTGCAAAACCAATTCAAAGATGGGAGTTCCGCGGGGGTCGAAAATATTGGTAAATTTTTGGTGGAGGGCAAAGGAAATACCCCGTTCGGTTTGGCAAGTGAGGGAGGGATAGGGCAGACCGGCACTGCCCAGGGAAAAGATTTTGGGGCCATGATGAAATTGGGTGAGCAGTGCTCGTTCGTGGCGGTCGAAACTTCCCATCAGGGGAAAATCTAAAATGCGGCCGTGGACTAAGGCCTCCCGCTTGTCGTCCCACATAAAATAACTCGAACATCCCAACGGGCCAGAAAAGAGATTGGGAATCCAAGTGTTGATGGCACTGGCCAGTTCGGGCATCAGGGCCGCTTGGGCCAAGTGATAGGGATCACATTCAAGGCCTGCGGCGTAGGCCTCTGTGTGTTTGGCAAAGCTGGGGTGCTGGCCCATCAATTTTTTGAGGAAGGGCCTGGACATTTTATCAGCGGCGCGGTTGAGTTTGGCCACCGGGGTTTTGAGGATGCTCCTGTTGTGTTCGATGAGTGGCCCGGCCATCTTGCGGTCGTGGCATCCGAGTTGGAAAAAGCATTCACTGGAGTCGCCGTAGGCGGCGTACATGGGAAGTTTTTTCTCCTTTTTGCCGTGGTTTTTCATAGCTTAGAGCATAGCAGGTTTAAAGTGCCTCGGCAGGCCCTTCGTAGAGTTCGACGAGATGCAAATTGGACTCCAAATCGGGGGAAATGGGCCACGGGTTTTCTGGCCTTATCTTGCGGATATAAATTTTTAACTGTATCCCGTGGGGGTTTTGTTTTTTCCAGGCCTTGAGTTGGCCAGAGAATTGGTAGAGCTTGCTCAATATTTGAGAGTGTTGTTTGCGGTTGGTGTGGAATGTTTTTTGTCTTTTGAGCAGGTTCCACATCTCCCAGGGCGGCAACTCCTCCAATAACAATTTGGCCAACCCCAGGTAGACAATGGGATCGGCCTCGTAGTTGTCGCCCATGAGAACCAACTCTTCCGGGGGGCCAGTCATCAGTAAAATGTCGAGCAAGTGGCCCAATTTGTAGAGTCCTTGCAACTTGATGTCTTTGGGGGTCAGGTGCCTTTCAAAAAAACTGAAAATTTTGCGGTAGTCTTTGAGAAATATTCCCGCCGTCACGATCTTATTTTTGGCGAGCCAGTCGCGGATGGCATTTTCGTAAAAGTGTGGAGAAGAGGACAAAATAAAGGGGTGGTATCCGCGTCGGGTATGGCCTTTGACGATCTCGACGGAACGGGGGATGGTGGGGAAAGCGTCCAGGGGGCCAGTCAGGGAGTGGTACACTTCCCGGGTGGTGGAATAGCGGGTGTCCACCAGGGTTTTGTCAAAGTCGCAGATTAGAATTTTTTTTGGATTTTTAATTTTGGTGGGGGTGTAGGCCCCCAGGTAGAGTTCCAGGCCTTGCCGGTCGCTCACTTCGTAGGCCTTGAGTACGGAGATGGCCTTGCGCCTGGAATCCAGGGAAATTTTGAGGTTGAAATTTCCAAAGGCATCGGACTCGAAAGTTTTTTGATAGATGGGGTTTTGTTTTTCATCAAGGCCAATGAGTTGCATTTGAAAAGAGTGGCGGCGGAGCAGGCGGAAGGCCTCGATGGGGCGGCCCAGGGTGGGCAGTTCCAACTCCATTTCCCAGGGTGCTTCCCGGCCGATTTCCCACAGGTGGTGCCCCTCCAGGCGGTATTTTTGCAGGGAAATGGAGGAGCGAATACTGAGGAACTCTTCAGTCATCAGGGGGAGAAAGTGAACCAGATTGGGCCTTTTCATCTCATCATCATAACCGTCAAAAAGCGCTTTGGGCAGTCTCTATCTTTTTAAGACAGAAATAATGGATGACCGCCCTTTTTAACCGGGGACTGGTTACCCCATGTAAAAGTCTGAATAATGGACTTTTACAAACCCAAAAGGAGGGCCATCCAAATGAAAAATGTACTTTATGTGGGATTAGATGTCGACGACAAGTCTTTTCACGGAGGGGGATTCTGTGAAGCAACAGGAGAAACTTTGGAATTTAAATGCAAGGCAACAAACGCCAAATTACTGGGAAAACTCAAAAAACTCGAAGGCCAAGGATTTCAGTTGAAAACCTGCCATGAAGCAAGTTACATGGGCAATTCCCTTCACCGCTATTTAATCTCCAAGGGGATCGATAGCACGATCATTGCGCCTTCGATGATTCCCGAGTTAGCGAGCGGACGGGTGAAAACCGATCGAGTCGATAGCAACAAACTTGCCAAGTATTTTGCAAAAGGACTTTTAACGCCCGTTTATATTCCTGACAAAGTTGACGAACAGGCCAGAGACATTATCCGCTCCCGTAGATTTTTTGTTGAGCAACGAAAATCTCTAAAAAATCACATTGTATCGACTTTAAAGCGATACGGACTCAAATATAATGAAGGCGGGGAAAACAAGTCATATTGGACAATTTCGCATATGGCGTGGATTCGCAGGGAAATAAAAACTTTGGACGACTCAGGCAGGATAAATCTGGAATTTCTTCTTGGGCAATGTGAAAGGATGAATGACTGTATTGAGGAATACGATAAAAAAATCGAAGAATTGTCGGAACTGAAAAGGTATAAAAAGAAAAAAAATGCTCTTACTTGTTTTAGAGGTATAAGCACTTTTTCTGCAATGGCGTTGATAACGGAGATTGGAGATATTGAAAGATTTTCCCACCCATCGAAACTTGTTTCGTACGCTGGCCTGGATGTCAGTGAATACAGTTCTGGTGGAAAGGAAAAGAAATTTGGAATAACAAAAATGGGGAATCGTTGGATAAGAACGACGATTGTTGAAAGCAGTCAATTCTCGGGGCGGATATGCCAGATAAGCAAAAGATTAAAAGAGGCCAGGAAAGGCCAATCGAAAGCAATAGTTGCCATTGCGGATAAATGCATGAAGAGACTACGAAAAAAATCTGTAAGACTTCAAAATATGAACAAACATAGCAATAAAGTGAAAGTTGCCTGTGCAAGAGAGCACCTGTGTTTTGTCTGGGAGGCACTCAACGCAGCGGCCTGAAATAATATTAACTGATGACAGTTCCGGTTTAAAGGAGAAGATAAGGATTTTTTGAGAATTTAAGAACCATGATGTGGTGAAACCCTCGGTAAAGAAGCTTGGTTAAAGTTTCCGATCACAGATAGAGGATAACACCGCTCGAACCAAGCTTAATGCGTTAACCAGCACGCGAATATGAGGTTGGAAGTCAAAGGAACTCATAAATTTCTTAAAAAAAACGAATTTTCTTCTTGCCGGGCGGTCATCCATATGAGCTTCTTAGGCCTTGGGGATTTTATAGGAAAGTTGCCCGGCATTCCATTTGCGGGAGATTTCGCGGGGGTTGATGATGTCGGAAACTTGAAATTCTTTGGTGAAGCTCTCGGCGCGGCCAGTGTGGTGGAAACTCCCCGAATCGTCCTGGACTTTGTCTTGAAAGCGGCGTGCCATGGACAGGCGCAGAGTGCGCAAGTCTCCGCTCAGGGTAAAATTATCTTTCTCGTGTCGGGGCACGGAGAGGGAGACTAAATAGTGGTCGCCCTTGTCCTCCACCTGGGGCCTCAATTGGGTAATATTGTAGAATTGATCACCGGATTGGGCCTCTTTAAATTGCATTTTTTTGGCCAGGGAAAGTTTGAGGTCGCGCCACCTTTTATCAAATTGGGCGTTCAAGTTTTCCAGTGCGTGTTGGTGTTGGGAGGCCAGGTGTGAATAGGTTTTGGCAAAATCCCGCTTTTTCCCGTCCAGGGAATTTTGTTGCATTTTGTGTTGATCCTCCAAGGCATCCAAATAGGCCTGGCGGCGGCGGCCGTGGACTTGTTGGTGGAACTCGGCCTGGCGTTGCAGTTGTCTGCGGTATTCGAGTTCGCTCAGGTTTTTTTGCTCTTCTTGCTCCCGGGTGAGTTGTTCCACTTGGGCGCGGTTTTGCGCGTTGGTGGCCTCCAGTTTTTGTTGACTCCGGTGCGCCATTCGGCCCAGCTTGAGATTGGTGTCGTGTCTCGTCTGGGCCAAGTCGTTTTGCGCCTCGGATTCCAATTGGGCAATTCTTTGATCCAGGCGATGGCGCAATTTTTGTTCGTGATCACTGCCTTGAAAAATGAGGTCTTGGATTTGTTCGGCATATTCCCGTTTGGTTTGTTCCATCTGCTGAACATGGTTTTGTTTGAGAATTTCCTTTTGCTGGCCTAGGTTTTGTTGCACATCTTGAAAACTTTGCTTGAGGGAATCCAATTTTTTCTGCTTGTTTTCGTATTCCTGAAACAGTTTTTTTTGGTGGGCATCTTGAATTTGCGAGAGTTGAACCTTCTCTGCCGTCCGTTGGTTCTCGACCCGTTCCTGGTGGGCCATTTTAAGTTTTTGAATTTCCGCCTCTTGCTTTTGGCGCAATTCTTCTTTTGCGCGCAACCATTTGGCCATGGGAGTTGGTGGAGAATGGCCTGGGGTGGGGTTGGGTTTCAAGGCCCCGCCCCCGCCAAAGTATTGCCCGGCAATTCTTCGGCCAGTTGTTTTTGCAATTCTTCCAGCGGTGAGGGGCATATAGGCCGCCGAGCAGTGGCCCCAAAGCACATCCAAGAGCGCAATAAATCGACACGCAAACTTTGTTCTCCCCCGTGGTAGGCCCGGTAGGCCACCGGGTGCAGGGTGCTGGTGACCAGATAGGAATTCCCGTCCCGCAGTGTGGGGGTCGCCGCCCTGACATAATATTGATAGACGCGGTATTCGGCCAGGGTGGAAAAGCAGTTCAGCGCCAGCAGGCAAGTGGCAATTGGCCTTCCCGCTTGCATCACTGAAACTCGGGGTTGCGGTCTAGGATTTTGCTCTCAACCATTTTCATAAAGGCACAGATAAAGAGGTCGCGCTCGCTCTGTTTGAGTGCCATCAGTACGGTTTTTTTTCTCTGGAGAGAGGGGTACTGGCAAATTTTTTTGAATAATTGTTTGGCCTTGAGTTTGTCATTGCCGGTCAATTTTTTTGAATTTTCGGCAATCTCCGAAATCCACTCTTTTTCAAACAGGGGAAAAAATCCCCGAACGCCCATCTCGATGAGGGATTTAATGGACTGATCACTTCTGTGGTAGAACTCCAACGCATTTCCTTTGAGACTGTTGCTCAAGATCAGGTTGCTTTTTTATGTTAGCAATGGCCCCGCTGTCTTTGCATCGGGGTAAGGATTGCCAAGGGGATTGCCCGAGTAAAACATTTTAAAGAGGTAAAGCGTGGCCCATGATTGTCTACCAGCTTGCGTTGTTCAACACGGGCCTTAAAAAGTTGGCCGCCCCTTTGGGTTCAGTTGAAAACAAAACTCGGAGCGCGTGGGGTGAAGAGTTGATCAAGTGTCCTCCGCCCGGGTGGCCATTGCGTGTTGAGGAGGTGGCCAGAACTTGATCGAGGGAGGGGGCCACTGGCCTTATGTCTTCCACAGTTGCCGGCGAAATGCCTTTAAGCCGGGCATTGATTTCTCTCAAACACGCCAAGGCCCTGTGAAAAGCACTGGTGCGGCCGTTTAAGGCCTGGGGGTCGATTAAAAAAATTCTCAGGTTTTCCGAGGCACTCAAGATCATTTTGTGGAGGCCCGTAATGATTTTAATTTTTTTGAGTTGGAGGGAATCGGCCAATTCTTGGCCAGTCGTCTGGTGTACGGGAGTGTTGAGGCCTTCATTTTTGACATCGGAATAAAAGTGGGTGATCGATTCTTGGAAGAGAATACAGAAATTGCCGTCGTCGTCTTGGCCGATGGATTTAAGGTGAATACTGCGCAAGCATTTGATGGAGGCCTGCCTGTAGTTGTGCAAATCCGTGTTGGATAATGTCCATTCAAAGCGGCCCTCTTGTAATAAAGCGTGGATACATGCGAGCAGGTCGGCGCGGGAATAACTGGGCCTGTCCACCAGAACGAATCTCTCACCGAGGTTGGCCAGGTAAGTGGCGTAATAGCTAATCGCCAAAGTTTCGAGTTGCCAATAGATGGCGAAATCTTTTTTCATGGCCGATTTGAGATTGCCCGGGTGGTAGCGGTTTTTGAGGGTTGAGGTTGAGGGGGCCACTGCGCGATAAATGGAGTGCAAAAGATGGAGCTTTTTATGATCTCTGGCCAAGAGGTACAAGCAGGGAGCACTCTCCGGTTCCAGTAGAAAGGGATGTGCCGATTTGTTGATCAAATCGACCACTTGATCGGCCGATTCATGCAAACATTCCATGATGGACTCCCTTTTTGGAGGGAATCTATCAACTTGGAATCATAAGTTCAAACCGGAGAGGCCTCTTCCCGTTTGAATTTATCTCACTATAAAGAGTTACTGCATTTTATACTTTAAAAAAACTTATTATAAGCAGTTATTTGCACTTTGTGACAGATTGTTAAGCAGCTTTGCGCAGGCGGTGGGTGTTCTTGCCGGTATCGGAAGTGGAATCGGAGTCCTCGTGGCCACAAATTTGGATTTTATTCAGGCCCACAGACTTTAAGTGCTTGGGGATTTGGTAGAGTTTTTTAAAGGGGTGTGGCCAACAATTGCGCTCGAAAGTGAATTCAACTTTTTGCCTGGCCATCGCCCGTTTGTCTTTGACCAAAGAGGCGGGAAAGAGGGCCAGGGGGATGGAGTCGAGTTTGAACTGCCAACGGTTTTTCTCAGGCAGTCTTCCCGAAACGATGGCCGCCAGACACAGGTAGGCCCCCAGGCCATTGGCCCAAATGTGCAGGGATTCTTCTCGGTGGGCGGCGAGTTTTTTGATCAATTTATCAACTTCTTTTTCTACAAAGGGAGATTCCGAATTGAGGCCGCGGAATTGTTGGATTTTTTGACGGGCCTCCTGGGTCAGTAAGCGCTTTTCTTCACGGCCAAATTTGAGGCCAGAAAAGTTGTTCATCAAGGTTTCGGCAAAAGAGTGCAGGAAAATGCTGATTTGAAAATCAAACCTTTGCACTTTGGATTTTTCTCCCCGGCGGAAAAAAATTTCCCCACCCAGTTTAATTTTTCGCTCCATAAATGTCCCTCCCCACAGGCCCTTTTGTGGCCTATCGGCAGAAAAAGAGAATCAGTGAAGGGAGTGTAATTTTTCAGCGATTATGTCCTATCTTAATTTTTCAGGGAAAGTGTCCTCCTCGAAATAGTCAGGTATTTTGTCAAAAAAGTCTATGGGGCCAATGATGCCGGAAGAGTTCCGCGGCCTTTGAGATCAATGGGTTTTAAGGAATGAAACAGACACAACTACATGTATCTGGGTCATGGCGTCCTACGCCAGAAGGGCATATATCTTTATCATTGCAATCTTGCCATGGACAATTGTTTGGTGGAGGTGGAGGTGGAGGTGGAGGTGGAGGTGGAGGTGGAGGTGGAGGTGGAGGTGGAGGTGGAGTAGGAGGATTTGGCGGTGTTATTGTCGGTGGACTCGGCGGAGTCACACAGGAACAATTGACGAGTTTTTGTCTGGTGGGGCAAGAGAGGATGCACACACAGCCGGTGCAGGAGGAGTTGGGTGCTTTGTTTGCGCCACAATTCATGGTGCAACTGGGTGGTGTCGCAGGTGCCGGGGCAAGAACGGGAGGAGCTGGAGGCCCAGGGGGAGGTGGCCCAACAACGGGGGGCACTGAAGGCCCCGGAGTTAATGATGGTGCTGGAGGGGCGGGGGGGGCCGGTGGAGGCGGACACGGTGTGGGGTTACAGCCACCGCAAGAGCGGCAGCACTTGCTTCCCGTGGCCGAGCGGGTTCTCCTGATGCAACTTGGCCCGCTGCCGCGGCAGCACTGTTCGGTTTGGGTAAAACTTTGTCCGGCACAAACCGAACCCCTGGAGGGAGACCAACTGGGAGAGCGCGTGCCTGTCCTGGTTCTGTTGCCATTGCAGCCGGTTCTCTGTCCGACCGTCTCGCCACTGCACCAGCGGCGGTGGTCGGGAACCCATTTGGTGCTGCAACAGTCGAGGGTGCCGCTGGAACTCACCCCCCGCAGGGCGTTTTGAGCGGGACATTGCTTGTTGGTGACGGGATCGAGTACGCAGTGGCCGCCCGTCCAGGAAGCGTGTTGGATGCCGAGGCACAATTTTTCATTGGATTCGGCGACGGCGTTGCCGGTGCTGAGGTAACAGCCCTCCAAGCTGCCGGCGCTGCCGACAATAGTCAGGGGAAAAACTTTTTTGACCTTTCTCTCAGCTTGATTTTTGAGTTTGTTCCAGCGACTGACTTCGACTTCCAGGTCGACGGAGTTGCCGGAGAGGTTGGCCAGAGTGGCGGATTCAAATTGCACCATGTTCCGCCCGTAGCGGTTGCCGACGACAAATTTGGGGGCACCGGCGTGGTTTTTAATGTCGCTGATGGACTGTCCGTCGGAGATGCCAGTGCCGAGGCCGCCCAAGGTGTGGAGGCAGGCGTGGTAGTTGAAGAGATTTTTGGAAATGCGCCTTAAAAAGGCCCCGGTTTCAAATTTGCGCTTGAGAGTTTGAATAGCGGCCCGTCGGGCGGCGGATTGCTTGATGCTCTTGACGGCGGTGAGAGAGACGACTCCAGCGAGCGCCATAACGGCGAGCAGGGCATAACCGCGGTGGGAGCGCAGAAGTTTTCGGGGGGGGGCGTTAAAAGTGCCTTATCAAGGTTCACCTTTTTATCTTAACCCAAAATGGATTTTGAGAGGGATTATTTTTGTGGAGAAAATGGCCTGACTTGTTCGATAAGTGCGGGCCTGAGGGGCGTGGGGTCGAGCATGCCCAACTTTCCCAAAGCGACCAGGGTACTCAGGATAGTGAGCACCATGGCCCCGGAGTTTAAGGCCATTTTGAGGGCGATTTTTCCCTCCAAAATTTTCATATCCCGTTTGAAATTGTTATCCAACTCTTTTTTAGTGGCCTCAAGTTTGTTGTCGAGTTCTTTGATGTCGCGCTTGAGGTCGGCCCGTACGGTTTCAATTTTGAGGTCGAGGTCTTTAATATCCCTCTTTGTGGCCAAGGTTGAGGCGACAATATCGTAGATCATCTGTGCCTGGATAAATGCCTGGGCCTCGGGAACTCCCGCATTTTTCAATTTTTCAGCATATTCGAGTGTATTGAGGCCATTGCCATTCATACTTGCTCTCCTTCAACTTACTTATCGTCATTGTGAAGGGGCCGTTTGAATTTATCAAGAAAGGTGTAATTTTTCAAGGGAGGAGCATTTTTTTACTGATGAATATGTTGCTATGCATAAACCGACTAAAAGTGTGTAATAATTGCACCAGTTAAAAATGATTGCTTGCCAATCGGTGTCGGTGTGCTAAATACCCACAACCCACTTTCTCTTTGCCTTTTTGACTGGCCATTGGGGCCTCCTTTTTGTCGTTGTTCATCAATCCTCCGGGCAAAGAGAAGTGGGTTTTCCAGTTCAGTGGGAGCGCAACACTCCTCCATCCACGGCGATGGACTGGCCAGTGATATAGCTGGCCCTGCTTGATGCCAGGAAGGCCACTAGGGAGGCCAGTTCGCAGGGGTCGCCCAGGCGGCCAGCGGGAACCATCTCCCTCACTTTGGCCTCGGGTAAGTTGAGGGCCTTGAGGCGATCGGTGTTGGTGTATCCGGGCAGGACGAGGTTGCAAGTGATTCCATCGGCGGCGTATTCATTGGCCACGGATTTTATGAGTCCGGCGAGTCCTGCCCGCAGTCCGTTGGAGGTGGTGAGGCCCGGCAGGGGTTCTTTGGCGGCGATGGAAGTGACCACCAGGATGCGGCCAAATTTTTGTTCCCGCATGGAGGGCAGGCAGACTTGCAACGATTCCACCAGACTCATCCACAGGGATTGAAAGTCCCGCTGCCATTGCCCAGCACTCACTTGCAAAAAACTCCCCTTGTCTGGGCCACCTGTATTGGCCACCAAAATATCCAGTCCGCCAAGCTCTTTGGCCGCCGCTTGGGTGATATGTGCGCCTTGGCCAACACTGCCGAGGTCGCCGGCGACACTGGCCGTGGCCCCCATTTGTCGGCGGACTTGTTCCAGTTTTTCTCGGTTGCGGGAGTTGAGGCAGACTTGCACGCCCTCGGCGATCAACGCCTCGGCGATGGCCCGGCCTATGCCGGCCGAAGAGCCGGTGACCAGTGCTTTTTTTCCTTTGAGATTTAAGTCCATTGTGTCTTGTCCACTCCGAGCCATTCGCAGGCCGAATCGGCCAACAGTTGGCGTTTGATGTCTTCGGGGTAGTCGCCCGATTCGATGAGTTCTCCTGGCCGCAATTCCCCCAGGGGGAAGGGGTAGTCGCTGCCCAGACAGACCCGCTCGGCCCCCACCAATTGGATGATATAGTCGAGCACCGCCTTGTCGTGAACCAAGCTATCCAACCAGAAGCGCCCCAAAAATTCGCGGGGGGGCGTTGGTTCGTCCACGGCGCACAGGTCGGGGCGGACGCTATGGCCATGTTGGATGCGGCCGATTGTCATGGGGAAGGAACCGCCCCCGTGGGCAAAGGCGATTTTGAGTTTGGGGAATTTGGCCAAGACTCCCCCGAAGATCACAGAGCAAATGGCCAGGGAGGTCTCCGCCGGCATGCCCACGAGCCAGGGCAACCAGTAGCGGGGCATTTTCTCCCGTCCCATCATATCCCAGGGGTGGACGAAGATCGCCGCTTCCAGGGATTCGGCCGCTGCAAAAAAGGGAGTCAGGGCGGGATCGGATAGATTCCATTCGTTGATATGGGAGCCAATTTGCACTCCAGGGAAATTGAGTTGCCGCCGACACCTCTCCAATTCTTTGATCGCCAGTTGAGGGGATTGCATGGGCAGGGTTCCCAGCCCGATAAACTTTTTGGGGTGTTCGGCCACCACTGAGGCGAGGTGATCGTTCAAACGCTGGGCGATGTATTCGCCGTGGCGTGCGGGCGCGTGGTAGTTGAACATGACCGGAACAGTGGAGAGCACTTGAACATCGACCCCGCAGTCGCGGCAGTCTTCGAGTCTGGCGCGGGGATCGAAGCAATTGTTTTCCACGCGGCGGAAGACTTTGCCCTGATCGTCCACCATATCCGCCCCGCCGCAGGAGTGGTGCCGCAAGTGAATAAAGTTTCCCCCGCCAAATTTTTCTTTAAACTTGGGGATTTGGGGGGGCAGAATATGGGTATGAATATCGATTTTAAGTAACTTCTCACACTTCAGGCCATCTTGTGACTCAGCTTCGCCATCACTCCTTGCAGCGTGCTCAGAGCACGCCTCAGTCGTTCTGTCTTGCTTCATCCCAATCTGACCTAAATTGCAAGCAGTTACCTTGCTTTTATTATGTTTTTTCATTTGAGCGTGTGTGGAGTTATAACTTTAAGGATTCCACTCCCTCCCGTTGATGTGGCCACAGTGCCGGCAGCGGGTGTGTTCGCTGTCGTAGTAGCGTTGGAAGACTGGGGGGAATTGGGTTTCGATATTGTCCAAGTGGAAAAACTCTTGGTAGAGTTGTTGGTGGCACTTGGCACAGTACCAGCGCAGGCCATCCCGTTCTTGAGGTTCCCGCGTCTTTTCCACCACTAGCCCCACCGACCCTTCAGACCGTTGCGGACTGTGGGGAACTCCCGCCGGCAGCATAAAGACTTCTCCTTGACGAATGGGAACCTCTTTAATTTTTTGTTTTTCATCCCCTTCGTCATAGATGCGCAAAAAGATGTCCCCTTCCAGTTGGTAGAAAAATTCGTCGGTCTGGTTGATGTGAAAGTCGGTTCGCAAATTGGGGCCGCCCACCACCATCACGATAAAAGTGCCGTCTGAATAAAGACACTTGTTGCCCACCGGGGGTTTGAGCAGTTCCCGGTGTTCCTCGATCCAGTTTTGAAAGTTAAAGGGTTGAAGCACCGTTTTCTCCTCGGTTGATAACGGCAATGCATTTGAGTTCAATGGCGATGGGAGTGGGGAGTGCTGTGATCTCCACCGTCGTCCGGCAAGGACGGTTGTCCTTAAAGTATTCGGCATAGATGCGGTTGTAGGTGGCAAAATCCCTTTTCATGTCGGTGAGGAAGACGGTGACATCCACCAGGTTTGGCCAAGAACTTCCCGCCTCCTGCAAAATGCTTTTCACATTGGCAAAGACCGAGTGGCATTGGGTGGCGATGTCGTAGTCGAGAATATTCCCCTCCGCATCCAGGGTGACGCCGGGAATCTCGTCTTTGTCATTTTGGCCCCTTTGGCGGGGGCCAACTCCCGAGAGAAAGAGCAAGTTGCCCACCCGCCGGGCGTGGGGGTAGAGGCCCACTGGCCGAGGTGCTTGAGGTGAATTGTATTCTTCTCCCGTCACTCTTTGACCTTCACGCAAACGGTCTTCACTTCGGTGAAAAACTTGAGGGAATCGTATCCTCCCTCACGGCCCAGGCCTGAATTTTTCACCCCGCCAAAAGGCGTGCGCAAATCCCGTAAAGGCCAAGAGTTGATCCACACGATCCCCGCCTGGATATTGTCCGCCATCCGGTGGGCCTTGCCCAGGTCGCGCGTCCACACGCTGGCGGAGAGTCCGTAGGAAGTGGCGTTGGCGTACTCGATGGCCTGTTCTTCCCCCTCAAAGGGAATCAGGGTGGCGACGGGGCCAAAAATTTCCTCTTGATTGGTGTGGCAGTGGGGGCCTAGGCCTTCGATCAGAGTGGGCCGAATAAAATATCCGCCGGCGTTGTCTCCCGAGAGATGGGCCGCTTCTCCACCGCACAGAATGTGCCCGCCCTCCTCTTTGGCCCGGGCCATGCAGGAGAGAATTTTTTGGTAGTGGGGCCTGGAGGCCACCGCTCCAAGTTGGGTTTTTTCGTCCAGGGGGTCGCCAATGCGCAAACCTTTGGCCCGTTCCACCAGGGCATCCCGAAATTTGGGGTAGATGGATTTTTCCACCAAAATGCGGGAACCGCTCAGGCAAATTTGCCCCTGGTTGGAAAAGGCCGCCAAGGTGCTGGTCTTTAGGGCCGCATCGAAATCGCAGTCGGCAAAAATAATGTTGGGGTTTTTGCCCCCCATCTCCAGACTGACTTTTTTCAATAGGGGGAAGGCCTGGGAGGCAATGGCCTTGCCGGTGGTGGTGCTGCCGGTAAACGACACCGCCCGCACGGCGGGGTGGGTGGTGATGGCCTCTCCTACATCGGGGCCTGTGCCTTGGAGAATGTTGAGCACCCCCGGGGGAAGTTCGGCCTCGGTGCAGATTTGCCCCAGCATCCAGGCGGTCACGGGGGTGACTTCCGAGGGTTTGGCCACCACCGTATTGCCCGCTACCAGTGCCGGGGCGACCTTCCAGGTGAGCAAGTACAGGGGCAAATTCCAGGGGGAAATACAAGTGGCCACTCCCAGCGGCCGGCGCAAGGTATAGTTGAGGGCGTAGTCGTCCATGGGGTAGAGTTCGCCGGAAAAGGAGGTGATACAATCGCAGAAAAACTCCAAGTTTTTCCAGGCGCGGGGAATGTCCACCCGTTGGGCCAGAGTGATGGGCTTGCCGTTGTCGATGCTCTCGGCGCGCGCCAGTTCGCCTTGGCGTTGGCGGATCAGTTGGGCCATCCGGCGCAGTTTGCCCACCCGCTCTTCCAGGGGTGTTTGCGACCAGGCGGGAAAAGCGGACTGGGCGGCGCTTATGGCCCTGTGGGCATCTTCGGCGGTGGATTTGGCAACCCGGGAGTACACTTTTCCCGTGGCGGGGTTTGCGTTGTCCAGGTATTCCCCTCCCGTTGGAGGAACCATTTTGCCGTCAATATAGTTTTCAATGGTGTTCACTCTCCGTCCTCGCTGACGAGAATGGCCCTCACCGGAGAGGCGTCGGCCCCGCGGATGGGCAAGGGCAGGGCGATCAGTTGATAGCATCCGGGGGCGACATGATTCAAGGCCAACCCCTCTAAAATGGCCATATTGTGGCGGTACACTTCCCTGTGGGCCAAGAGTTCCCCATCATCTTCGGGGTCTACCGAGGGGGTGTCGATGCCCACTAAAATGGCCCGATTTTCCCCCAGAAAGCGAACACACTCGGGAGAGAGGGAGTTAAAATCGGAGTTCCAGCGGTTGGGATCGGGAAAGGAGTTGGTTTTAAACAGCACTCGTTCAGCGCGCAAGGGGGTGTGCTCAAAATCGGCGGGAACGATCCGCTCGCCGGCGCGCTTTTCGACTTGAATAACTTGCGCCATACCAAGATAATAGTGCAATTTCATTTGGTCGATAGAACGCCCCTCGGGGTGATAGTGGTTGGGGGCATCGGCGTGGGCCGCGATGTGCAGAGAGGTCGTCACTTGGGAGAGGAGCAAGTTGTCCCCGCGGCGAAAATCCATATTTATGTTGCGGGAAAAAGGCGGGTCTCCGGGAAACAGCGCCGTTTCCGGAGAGATGGGCGGGGAAATGTCGATATACTTGAGCGGCATAAAAAAATTTTCCTCCGCAAAATTGTTAGAACCATACACTAAACTTGTCAAAGCGGGGGGCCAATCTCTATATTTTGTGGCGTAGTTTGGACAGTGGGGGGCACAAAAAACATGGAAATTGAAAAAGTTAAGAGTTTAGCACATAAATTACACCAAGCGCGTCTTGAGACATGCCCTGTCGAGCAATTATCTCGCAGTGTCAAAATCTCCCGCGCCGAGGCCTACGCCATCCAGGAGCGGGGGGCCAACTTGCGGGAGGGAGAGGGGGAGAAGCTGGTTGGCCTGAAAATGGGATTGACTTCCGAAGGCAAGCGGCGGCAGATGAATTTAGACACCCCCCTTTACGGCGTTTTGTCCGACAAAATGCAAATTGAGGACGGGGGCACACTCTCCCTCAAATCCCTCATCCACCCCAAAATCGAACCCGAGTTGGCCTTTGTGGTGTCCCGTGAATTGCGGGGACAGATTTCACCGGAAGAGGCCCTGAGTGCGTGTCGTGAAGTGTGCCCCTGCCTGGAAATTTTGGACTCCCGCTACAGCGAATTTAAATATTTTTCCATGGAGGATGTCATCGCCGACAACGCCTCCTCTTCCCACTTTGTGCTGGGGCCGCCCATCGAGGATTTTCGCCAACGCAATTTATCCGAGTTGAACTTGTGCATGAAGGTCAACGGCGAAGTGGCCCAAGAGGGGTTGGCGCGGGAGATTTCGGGGAACCCGGTTCTCTCCATGGTTCACCTGTGCGAGTTGTTGGCAGACGGGGAAAGATCGATCCCCGCCGGCAGTCTGGTCTTGGCCGGAGCGGCGACCGCGGCGGTGGCCTTGAGGCCAAGTATGCAAGTCGAGTTGGAAATTCCGGGGTGCCAGGGCGTATCTATACGGATCGCTGAGAATTGAGGGGATTGATGGTGTTTGAGTTTGATGCCAGTCACGACTCCCTGGCCGCGGCCGAAGAGATGGATCGCCGCGATCCCCTGCGGGATTTGCGCGAAGAATTTGCCTTTCCCCGCTTTGGAAAAGAGCGCGCTCTATATTTTGCCGGACACAGTTTGGGACTCATGCCTTTAAAGGCGCGGGAACTGGTGGCCCAGGAGTTGGACGACTGGGAGCGCTTGGGAGTGGAGGGGCACTTTCAGGCCAAAAATCCCTGGCTCAATTATCACGAAACGGTGAGCGAGAGTTTCGCCCGCTTGGTGGGGGCGCACCCGCGGGAAGTGGTGGCAATGAACACCCTGACCGTCAATTTGCACCTCATGTTAGTGAGTTTTTACCGCCCAACTCAAAAGCGCTTCAAAATATTGATCGAGAACAATACCTTTCCCTCGGACAAGTACGCAGTGGACTCCCAGGCGCGCTTTCACGGGTACGATCCCGCCCAAGCGGTCATCTCTTTGCGGCCAGGCCCGGATGGTATGACAGTAAGTCGGGAAGAGGTGTTGGCGCAAATTGAAGAGATCGGGGACGAACTTGCATTAGTCTTGTTGGGCCAGTGCAACTACTTGAGTGGCCAGGCCTTCGCTGTTCCAGAGATCGCTCAAAAGGCCCGGGAAGTGGGGGCCAATCTGGGATTGAATTTGGCCCACGGAGCGGGAAACTTGCAGATGCAACTGCACGATTGGGGGGTAGATTTCGCCGTCTGGTGTAGCTACAAATACCTCAACGCAGGCCCCGGAGGAATCGCCGGGGCGTTCGTCCACCAAAAACACTTGGGCAACGCCAGTTTGCCGCGCTTTGAGGGTTGGTGGGGCAGTGACAAACAGTCCCGCTTTGAGATGGGGCCAAACTTTGTGGGGATCGACTCGGCGGAGGCCTGGCAGTTGAGCAACCCCCCCATTTTTCAACTGGCCGCCTTGCGCGCCTCCATGGAACTGTTCGACCGGGCGGGAATCTCCCGCTTGCGCGCCAAGGGGGAACAACTGACCTCCTGGCCAGAGTGGCTGTTGCGCCGGCATTGCGGAAAGGCGGTTCAAATTGTCACCCCTCCCCCTCCCGAACGGGGGAGCATGTTGTGCATACGAATAAAGCGGGAACCACTCAAAGTCCTGGAGGCCCTCAAGGCCCGCGGTGCCCTGGTGGATTTCAGACACCCGGATATTTTGCGCTTGACTCCCGCACCCCTCTACAACAGCTATGCTGATGTCTACCGCCTGGTGCAAATCATCAAGGATGTCCTGGCGTGAGTGGGCAGGTGATCGCCGGGGCCGGACTGGTGGGGTGCTTGCTCGCCCTCATGCTGGGCAAGCGCGGCCATGCGGTGGACATCTATGAAAAGCGGCCAGATATGCGCCGGCAATCCGGGGAGGAAGGGCGATCCATCAATTTGGTGATCACCGCTCGGGGAATCGCCGCCCTGGAGGCGATCGGCCTGTGGCGAGAGGTGGGCAAACTGTGCGTTCCGGTGGGCGGAAGGATGATCCACTCCACTGCTGGAAAATTGACTTACGCTCCCTATGGCCGAGACGCCAGCGAGTGCAATTACTCGGTGTCGCGGGGAGAACTCAACCGCTTTCTCATGGATCGGGTGGAGGCCCAGGGCGGGCGCATCTTCTTTGGGAGTCCTCTGGAGCGGGTGGATTTTCAGCGGCGGGTGTTGTTTTTGGAGAGCGGGGAAAAACGCGCCTTTGATCGCCTGTACGGAGCGGACGGGTTCAGTTCCGTCGTCCGCCGAGACATGCCCGGCGTGAACACAAAACGGGAAATGCTCCCCGCCGTCTATAAAGAGTTTTTAATGCCGGCGAAACCTTCCGGCGAATATGCCATGGAGAAAAACGCCCTTCACATTTGGCCGCGCGCGGGGAGCACATGTTGATGGGGCTGCCCAATTGTGACGGCAGCTTTACCATGACTTTGTATTTGCCCAAGAGTATGGAAGAAAGTTTGCGCGAGGGGGAGCGAGTGGAGGACTTTTTTCGCCAGCACTATGCCGATGCCCATATCCTGGCCCCTCAGATGGCGGCACAGTTTGGCCAGTGCCCCACTGGAGTATTGGGAACCGTCAGATGCCATCCTTGGCACTACCGGAACGAGGGCGTTTTACTGGGGGATGCCGCCCACGCCATTGTGCCCTTCTTTGGCCAGGGGATGAACTGCGGTTTTGAAGATTGCCGCCTCTTGATGGATTTTGTGGATGCCGCCGAGACGGAAGCGGATGCCTTTGAACGCTTTGATGAGTTCCAGCGCTCCAACGGCAACGCCATCGCCGACATGGCCTTGGAAAACTTTGTGGAAATGCGGGATAGAGTGGGGGATGCCAGTTTTCTCCTGCGCAAACGGGTGGATTCCCTGCTGGAACAGAAGTGGAAGCGCGACTACCGCACCCGTTATGCCATGGTGGTTTACACCCATATACCCTACGCCCTCGCCCAGGCGGCGGGAAAGATTCAGCAGGGGATTTTGGATCAACTCTGCCGGGGACTGGAGTGCGCCGAAGAAGTGGATTGGAACTTGGCCAAAACCCTGATCGATGAGCGCCTGGCCCCCTTTTACAAACGCCATGAAATTTCTTTTTGAATTGGGATTCGCTTTTATGCCATCATTTTGATTCTAATATCTTGGTATTCAAAAATGGGCCTCTTTAAAATACGGCCTTTTTTACGCACTTTTTTAATTTTTATAATCTCGAATCTTTCCAAAAATTGGATCGACTTATTGAGGTTGGAGACATCGATCTGCATGGCCTTGGCCAATTCATAAACTGATTCGGGTTTTAAAAACTTGATGATTCTCAAAATTTTTAAGTGCTTTAGAAATTTGTCAAAATCTTTTGGATTGGTAAATGTGATCAAGTGTTGGATCGTTTTCACTTCTTTTTTCATGGCCATTTTCATGGTTTTGATAACATCGTCGAAGAGTTGATCTCTAGTTTTGAGAACAATGGTTAAGGTTTTCATATCGTTACCTCCATAAAAGTTAAAATGAAAAGTTGAAAATCTATAAAGAGTTTTTCGACATTTTCAAAATTATAGTTCTTTTCCATATCTCCAAAATGGACATGATGCCCTTTGGGAGAATGATTATCCATTAAAAAGGCCCTTCCCGTTTTGGTGTTTAAGCAAAGCATTTTGTACTTAATTCGGTCGGGGTATCTTTTCCAGTCGTCCGGGGGAATTTGCCAAATTTTGATTTCGATCAAAACATCTTTGTTGACAAAGTATTTTTCCGTAAAAATAAGCTGTGCTTTGCCCATATTGGTATATAATAACCAATATTGGTTTTAAAATGCAAGTTTCTATAAGGATCGACTATGTGCGCTGTTAAGTTTTAATATTGCGAGTTAAAAGGTGATTCGGCCCATTTGGGCCAAAACTGTGGAAAAATACCCGCTCAAAAAAAATGTTTACAAAAATAATTACTATCCATATACTCCAAGAACTCGGGAAATAATAGGATTTCCGTAATTTTTGGATTGGAGGTTTTATGCGACCTTTGACCTTATCTCTTCTTTTTGCGGGCCTGTGTGGCCTGAACAGTGCCAACGCATCCGTGGCCCAAGCGCCCGTCTTTCTTTTCGATAAGGAGGGAAACCCCCGCTGCCATATTGCGGGCACGGGTGAGCACGACGACTATTTGCTCTCCGAACGCCTCGCTGAATTTGTCAAAAACGCCCCCGAGGACATCCGGCCGATGGCGCAGGAATTGGCCGACTTGAGGGAGTGCGACGAGAACGACGCCCTCTACGCCGGCGTGGAATTGAACCCGGAAGAAATCAGGGCCGCAGAGTTAGTTCCTTCAACCAAGGCCCTTATGGCCGGTGGGGTTTATGTGGTTTCTCTGTTGAGTGCCTGCCAATTTGGTTCTTGGGGCAAAAAGTACATTGGAGAAGCATTTTTGGGGAGGCTCGTAGGAGCAATGGCATACAATTTGGCCACATTTAAAGCTGCTCAGTATTTTCATCCAATACCTATGGTTGTCAACTTCGTCGGCAGTTTGGCCATCGCAGTTTTCTATTTGGATTGTCACGATGGGAAAACGATGTTTTATTAAGTCGATTGACTTCCCCAGAACGGTGCCAGGCCTTCTTTTCTCCAGTGGTGAATACTCACCGCCCGGATGTGCCGACTGAGGGGAAAACTCTCGTCCCCCAGGTGAATCAGGTACCCTCGTTTTAGGCCCATGATGGCGATCATTTTTTGCAGGGATTTCGCCATTTTTAAAGTGGGGGACACCGTCGCTTTAATTTCGATGGGTATGGCCCTCCTTCCCTTTTTTAATACCAAGTCGACTTCAATCCCATCGGAAGTGCGAAAAAACGACGGGTGGTATTCGGGGGTGTGTAGGGCGTTTATCTGCAAAATGAGTTCAACCACATAACCTTCAAAACTTTTTCCCAAACTTGGATGAACCATTAAATCCTGGCGAGACAAGATTTTGTGAAAGTAGTGAAAGCTGCCCGAGTCCCGAATGTACAATTTGGGAGATTTGATCAATCTCTTTTTGAGATTTTCCCTCAACGGCATCAGTCTTCTCAGCATGTAGGTGTGTTCTAAAATGTCCAAGTAGCGCTTCACTGTATGGGCCGAAATATCCAGGGAATTGGCCATCGTGTTCATGTTGAGAATTTCGCCGTGAAAGTGGGTGCACATGGCCCATAGAGTGCGGAACTGAAGGGGGGAAATATCAATTCCCATCGCCGGAAGGTCTCTCTCGATCAAGGCCCTGGTGTAGTCTTCGTGCCAATCAAAATTGAGTGTTTCGGATTGGCCCTGTAGCAGGGCATCGGGAAAACCACCCTTGATCCAATGCTCCCAAAGCGAGGTTTGGGAATGGAGTTCAAACAGGCACAAGGGGGAGAGGTCGAGGAATCCCACCCTTCCGGCCAGGGATTCGCTCAAAGATTTTATCAAATTCCAACTGCTGCTTCCCAGGATGATAAACTGCCCCTTTTTTTTCCTGTCGTCGGCCTCGGCCCGAAGGATGGGGAAGAGTTCTGGCATGCGTTGGGCCTCGTCAATGACTAGAGGTGTTGGAGAAGTGCGCGCCTCTTTGAGGTAGAGTTCCGGTTCCGCGGCCAATTTGGCAAAGTCCGAAGGGCGTTCCAAGTCCAGGAGTACCAGGCCTTGGCCCAGAAATTCCCTGGCCAGAGTGGTTTTTCCACACTGGCGAGGCCCCAGGATGGCCAAAATGGGGCGTGACTTCAAAATGTGCCAGGCCTTCTTCTGGTAGGCCATTCGCTCTAAAAGGGACATTTCTTGTATTTTTGCGTTCAGAACGCAAAATTGCAAGAAATTCCGCCTCTCGTGGCCCGATCTTACTCAGTTTTGAGTAAGATTTGCATTTCCTAATCAAAATTGAGTAAGATAGCAGTCAATGGCCAACCCCAAAAACCCTTTTGTCACCGATTCCATTGTCGATGGGGAAGACTATTGCTCCAGGCGGGGGCCAGAACAAAAGATTTTGGCCAAACTGGAAAGTGGCCACAAGTTGGCCCATAAGGTCTAGTGGTCTTTGCCCGATGTGTTGTGAGAAAATTGCACGGGCCAATGAGACAGGCCTTGCAATGTTGAGAGAAAGCGGGGATATTGCTTGGGCAAAGGCAACTTTTAACCCAAGTCACCCAAGGAGATTTTATGCGTTTTATGAAAAACTTTTTTACCTTTTCGGCCTGCTTGGCCCTTTTCTTTTCCGCCCAGGCCAACGCATCCGTGGCCCAAGTGCCGATCTTTCTCTTCGATAAGGAGGGAAACCCTCGTTGCCAAATTGCGGGCACGGGTGAGCACGACGACTATTTGCTCTCAGAGCGCCTCGCTGAGTTTGTCAAAAACGCCCCAGAGGACATCCGGCCGTTTGCGCGGGAGTTGGCCGACTTGAAGGAGTGCGACGAGAATGATGCCCTCTACGCCGGCGTGGAATTGAACCCGGAGGAAATTAGGGCCGCGGCGGCCATCAATCCAATTTCCGGCATTTCAAGAAATGCCTTGATGGCCACTGGGGTTTACCTGGTTGGCCTGTGGGGTGCCTGTCCGGTCGGCCAGTTGAACAACAAATATTTTGGAGAAGGTACTTGGGTAAGGTTTTGGGGAGGAGTCGCATGGGGTGTCGCTGTATCGTTGAGCTTTCAACATTTCGTTCCCATCAAGAGTTTTTTACTTCAGATTGTTGGTGCTATGCCTGTACTTGGAGTGCACCATTATTGCCATAAAAATGCTTCCAACTGAGGCCATTGCCCCTAGGACACCTTTTCCACGGTAAACCCCAACTTCTCCCCGTCAATTTGGCACTGGTGGGGATGAGTGCCCTCGGCTTCTTTGCCCTGGGCAAGTTCCACACTCAGTGTCTCGCGGGCGATGGTGTCCCGGTGGGCCTCGATGGCCACTTGTAAATCGCCGGCGCAAGCGTAGCAGACGCGGATGCGGTCTTCCACCCGCAAATTTTCTTCTTTGCGTGCGCGTTGGATGTGGGCCACCACTTCCCGCGCCAGGCCCTCGCGCTTGAGTTGGGGAGTCAGGTGGCAGTCCAGGGCGATGGAGATATAGCGATTGGAGATCACTTCAATGTTATCAGCGTTGGCCTTTGGCCTGGCCTCTCTAAAAACCAAGAGGTCGCCTTGGCCAAAGTGCTCGCCATTCAATTCTATTTTTCCGCTCTGTTCAAACTCCCGCAATTCTTCGCTACCCAAATTTTTGATCAAGGGAAGAAATTGCTTTAAATTTTTGCCCAGCCGTTTGCCCAGCACCGGAAGATTGGGCCTGGCGTACAAGTCGATATAGTTTTCCTCCTCGGTGCTGTATTCGATTTTTTTGACATTGAGTTCGCTTTTCAAATAAGTTTCCAGCTTTTTGAGTTCATTTAAAAGTTCCCGCTCGCGGTGGATGCAGGTGAGAGAGGCGAGGGGGGTTTTGACTTTGATCTTTTTTTGCGTGCGCTTTTGCCTTCCCAGCAAAATCACTTGTTGCATGCGATCCATTGCCCGCTCCAGCAGCGGGTTGGCATAGGCGGAGTTGGCCTGGGGGTAGGGGCACAAGTGGACAGAAACCGGAATTTCGCCAGCGCGGGGGTGGAAACCGAGCAACTGGCGGTAGAGGTGCTCGCTCAAAAAGGGGGCAAAGGGGGCCATCGCCGTGCTGGCCTCCTTGAGGCAGGTGTAGAGGGTGTTGTAGGCCGCCCGTTTGCTGGCATCTTCCCCCTCGGCCCAAAAACGGGTGCGGTTGAGGCGGATGTACCAGTTGGTTAGTTCCTCAATAAAATCCAGGAGTGCCGGAACCACGGTGTAGAGGCGGTAACCTTCCATTTCGCGGGATATGTTTTGCTTGAGGGTTTGCAGGCGCGAGATGATCCAGTTGTCGGTGATATTGGGGGAATCCGGATCGCTTTGATCCCACTTCCAGTCGTCCAATCGGGCGTAGGTGGAGAAAAATTTAAAGGCGTTGTACCAGGGCAATAAGGCCCGGCGAACCAGGTCTTTGACTCCCTCGTCGGAAAAGTGCATTTCTTCGGCGCGGACTAGGCCTGAGTTGATTAAGTAGAGCCGGACGGCATCCGCTCCGTGGGCCTCCATCAGTTGCATGGGGGGGGTGTAGTTTTGCAGGCGCTTGGACATTTTTTTGCCGTCTTTGGCCATCACGATGCCGTTGACCACCACATTTTTAAAGGCGGGTTTGTCGAACAGGGCAGTGGCCAAAACGGTGAGGGTGTAAAACCAGCCGCGGGTTTGATCCAGGCCTTCAGCGATAAATTCGGCGGGGAAACCCCGTTCAAAGAGTGAGCGGTTTTCAAAGGGGTAGTGCAGTTGGGCGTAGGGCATGGAGCCGGATTCAAACCAACAGTCCAGCACTTCGCTGATTCGCTTGAAAGTTCCCTCCTTCCCGTCGATTTGAAATTCCAACCCGTCCACCGTCTCGCGGTGGAGGTCGTCCACTTCCACGCCGGTGTATGTTTTAAGTTCGGCAATGGAGCCGATGCACATATATTCGCCAGTCTCCTGGTTGTGCCACACCGGCAAGGGTGTACCCCACACCCGGTTGCGCGAAATCGACCAGTCTTTGGCCTCGGCGAGCCAGTTGCCAAAGCGGCCGTCTTTGATATGTTCGGGCACCCAGTTGATTTGGGCGTTGTTGCGCAAAAGTTGCTCCTTGATGGATTCCACACTGAGGTACCAAGAGGGGATCATGCGGTAGATCAGGGGGGTATCCGAGCGGTAACAATAGGGGTAGTTGTGCAAAATACTGTCGCGGCGGTAGAGTTGCCCGCCCTCTTTGAGTTGCTGGATGATGTTTTTGTCGGCGTCTTTGACGAAGAGGCCTTGCAGGCCATCGGTCTCGGCAGTGAATTTTCCGGCGGTATCGATGGGGCAGGGATAGTCCATGTCCAGTTGGGCGCGTTTGAAAATGCGGTGGTCGTCTTCTCCGAAGGCCGGGGCCAAGTGCACGATGCCGGTGCCGGTTTCCGTGCTGACATAGTTGTCGGCAAAGACGCAAAAGGCCCCCGCCGCCTCACATTCGGCAAAATAGGGAAAGAGGGGGTGGTAGCGCCGGCCAGTCAGGTCGCTTCCCCGGCAGCGCTTTAAGATGGTGGGATTCCCTTTGGCGTTTTTGCCGGCGTAGCGTTCCAGCGCCGTCTCGGCGAGATAGATATTGCGTTCTCCGTCTCGAATCAGAACATAGTCGATGCCGCCGCCGACGCACAGACCGAGGTTGGAGGGCAGCGTCCAGGGGGTGGTCGTCCAGGCGGCCATATAGGCCTCTTCGTCCCGCAGTTTGAACAGCACGGTGATGGCGGGGTCTTGCACTTGGCGGTAGTTGAGTCCCGCCTCAAAATTGGAGAGCACAGTGCCCAGGGCGGTGGAGAAGGGCACCACTCGGGTTCCCCGGTAGATCAGTTTTTTGTCCCACAATTGTTTGAAAACCCACCACACCGATTCCATAAAGGGGGTGTCCATGGTTTTGTAGTCGTTGTCGAAGTCCACCCAGCGGCCCAGGCGCTCGGTGGTTTTTCTCCACTCGGCGACATAGCGGTGGACGATGGAGCGACATTCGGCATTGTAGGCCGCCACCCCCATTTTTTTGGCCGCTTCGTGGGCCGAAAGGCCCAGTTTCTTGTCGATTTCGTGCTCGATGGGCAGGCCATGGCAGTCCCAACCAAAGCGCCTTTGAATGTAGCGGCCTTTCATCGTCCAATAGCGGGGAACGATGTCTTTGAGTGTGCCCGCCACTACATGGCCATGGTGGGGCAGGCCCGTGGCGAAAGGGGGGCCATCGTAGAAGATATAGGGGGCCTTGTCTCTGGTCTGCTCCAGGGATCGCTCAAAAATGCGTTCTTCCCGCCAAAATTGCAGCACCTGGTGCTCGGCCTGGACAAAGTTGAAAGAGTCGGAGGGCCTGGATTCCGCTAGAGTTGGCATAACCCCACTCTAGCAAAAAAGCTATTGGCCGCCACCTGCCGTTTCCTGGCCAAATAAACGCTGGCAGATGAGAAAGGCGGCGGTGCTCACCGGCAGTTGGACGGCCAGGCCTTTGAAAATATTGCGCCCTAATGTCTTGATCGCCTGGATTCTGGAGAGCTGGCCCATCTGGTCGAGTTCCGCCAGGTATTTCCACAGGGCAAAACTGGCCCCCGAATCCACACCCCGGGCCAAGGCCTTATTCTCGGTACTGGGTAGTTCGGGGAGTTCAGGCCCAGTGGCAATGAAACACACACTGCCGGCGTTGAACCCCGAAAGCAAGAGCATGCCCACTCTGGGATTCATATTGAGGAGGGCATTGAAGCTGGCCACCACCAGGCCGAAGGCCTTGGAGGGAGTCCCTGCCTGGACGATTTCCCCGTCGGCGAAGACGATGCGGGTGTAGAGATCGTTGCTGTCCCGATCCCCGTCGGGATTTTTCCCTAAGGCCACTGAAGTCATCAAAACCAGGCCCAGGCCGATTTTAAAAAGATGCATGGCCATCCTTTTAGTGGTTGCGAATCCGGTCTGGCCCCTGGACACCGTCTTCGTCGTAGAGAAGGAAAGTTTCGCTGATTTCCTCGCCCTCTGAATCGGCATCTTGATCTTGGCCAGTATTCTGTGGCCCATCTTCAGAGGGGCCAGCGATGCGTTTGCACACCCAATAGGGCAGCAGGGAACCGGCGAGTTGAATGATTTGATCCCTCAAGAGATTGCGGCGGAACCGCGGCCCCAGGGTTTTCTCGTCTATGTAGCGGATGGAACTTTGATAAAATCCAAACAGCGACCCCAGAATCGCCATGGAAGTCCAGCGGTCGTCTTCCCGGTATTCGGAGTGGAGTTCGCCGAGGTAACAGGAATAGGAAACATTGGCGGCGGTGACTAGAAAGGTGGCCATGGGGAGGAACAACGGGTGGACATGCCGGAAATAGGAAAGGGGAATGGCCGCTCCCAGGGGGATGGTTAAAACAATCGCCAATGGGCCTTCCGGTGGTGGGCCTGCCACTTGGATTTTTTGGGGGGCCAAGACCATGCCGGCGTAGAGGGCGTCCTCTCGTTCACAGTCTTTCAGGTCAATGGAATTTTTTGTTTGAGTTACCACGAACGGGGAGAACTGTTCTGCCGACAAATACTCGCCAACCAGTCCGCCCGATATGCGGCAGCGGGGTTCACCGTGTTCGTCTAAGAGAAGAAGGGTGGCATTTCCTGGACGGACGCAGAATATGGTGAAGGTCACTAGGGCGATCAATCTGGTGTTCATAGGGCCGCCATTGTGGCCCAGGCGGGCGGGCCTGGCCAGTTTTTTGTTGGCATACGGGTATTTTTTTCACGGTTGTGGACGGGTGGCCTGACTTTATGGCCGAAAAGGGGTTAGATGCGCTATGTGTCTAGCGATTTATAAAGAGGTTATGACTTTATGCGTCTATATTTGCTAAACGCATTTCTGTTGGCGGGTTTGCTGCCCTTATCCCTCTCGGCAAAACCGGAAGGCCTGGTGGCCCATTGTTCAAAGGCCGTGCGCAAGGTTTTTGCCCAGGCCAGAGCGGACGGAACCGCTTTGGCCCAGGAAATGGAAACTTTTGATGATTTGCTGCTCGCCTTCACCCGGGGCCTGGTTCCCAACCTCAGAGACCCCTTTCAAAGGAGTGCCTTTGGGGTCTACCGCATTATGAGATTCGGCAACCCCTTCACCTATATAGACAGTGCCGTGGTGGACAGGATTGCCGATTTTTTAGAGCGGCATCCCCGCTTGAGAAAAAAACCTTTTCGCAATTTTCGCCTTCAAATCCGGCGGCCCATCTATCCCGTGACCGAAGAACTCACCGCCTTTTTAAACTCCCAGGCCAACAGTGCTGGACAAATTCGGGGCAATCTCTTTCAAGTGGATGCCAATCACGGTTATTGGAAGAAAGTTTTAGGTTATAAGGGCGGGGAGGACTACCCCCAATTTTTAGATGTTCGCTTTCCCAAACTCTTTCGCCTATGGCCCTCGGAGAAACACCATCCTGTAAAAGAGCGGGCCAAGGCCCTCTATGAATATTTGATGGAAGAGCGGCAGCGCTTAAAAGCGGCGGGAGAAAATACTTGGCCCATTTCCCAAGCAATCGCCGATCTCATCCACACCATCGGGTTTGGCAATGTCATTTTTACCGAGGCCCTAAAAAGTCGTGACGGACTGGAGCGGTTGAATGCCTTTCGCAATATTTTGCGGGAGCGGGATACCTTCGCCGTGGAGCTTGGCCACGCCGGCGGTTTTGATCAAGTGTTGACCGATTTGGGCATTTCTTCCCCGTCGGGCCTTCCCGTGGTGGGCGAAAACCTTTCTCGGAAATTGCGGAGACTCGAAGAACAGATGGTGCAAAATATTCAAGTGGCCAATGCCAAACCAGTCCGAACGGTGAGGCATCTCTCGCTGGTGGAATCCCCCCTGCGCGCCTGTATCGGCGGACTCGACGATTGTTCCACCAATTATTATCCGTTTAAATCCCTAGACCCCAATTATCACTACTTCACCTTGACCGATGAAGAGGGATTTTCCGACGGTTATATTACCGTGGTTTTGGGCCGGGCCAAAAGTGAGGCCCTCGGTGCATCGGTGAAAGTCGCCTTTGTGGATAAAATCCAAAATATTTCAAACGCCGACATGCCGATGATGCTTGAGGGTGTGAGAAGAAGTGTTGCGGAAAAGGGTTATACCTTGGGCCTGCCCGGGGATTTGGGAGGTTATGAGAATGGAATTAGCAATAAGGCACACATCAGAAGTTTCATTAGGGCCAACATTCCGGTCAGTCAGACGGAAAGGTTGACCAGATTCAGACCACATTGGAATAGCTATAAATTTATCTCAGATGGATACTCAAGGGCACAGCAGGGCCTACCCTTGAGGCCTGTCGTGCCTCTGCCACCTTCTCCGGAATGGAACCTGTCCCCGGGGGAGATTATTCCCGCTTGGAAGGTGGCCAGCATTGATCAACACAAATTGGCCCAAGCGTCCGCTGGATTAAATCATGGAACGCTGGAGGACAAACTGCGCTACATTTTTTCCACCCAGGCCATCCAGCAGGCCAAACTTGACGCCGATCCGGATTTTGAGGCGGTGTTGTGGCGGTGGTTAAAAGATGCCGGAGAGGATTTCAAATTGAGAAAGCAGGCCTTGATTCACCACTGGTTTTTTGGTGGCGAAGAACTTTGGCCCCTGCTGCAACATTTTGGCGAGCGGGAGCGCATGGTTATCTTGCAAAACCTCTCCGATACTCCGAGGTACAGGGATTTGGCGGCAAAAGAAAAGTCTTTTTTCCAACTCATCTTAAAAGTGAGAGCAAAGAAGAAGATAAGGGACAATTTTCTCAAAGGTTACGCCCCCGATTCCCCTGGCCTGCAAGAAGTTATGTCGGAAATTTTGCAAGCGGAAGATATTGCAGACGAGGTTGCAGTGCGTGCACTGGAGGCGATCGACGAAAGTACCAGATTTGTCTCGGTTGACATTTCTGTCAAGGCCATAGATATTTTGCGGGATTCCCCTTTGCGTGAAAAAGTGGAAGATGCGCTAGTGCAGGATATGGCCAAAAATATTCGCAATAACGACTTGGATTTTGCGTTGAAAAAAGTATTGAGAGATGGCCTTCAATCGACGGAAATTATGGCCCCCGGTTTTATAGGGAAACTTTTGTCCCATTATGGAAATTTGCCTTTTCTCGGAGCTTATTCCGAACTGGCGGCCTTTGCTCAAGAGCGGGGTTTAAGTCTGCAAGAGGCGGCAAAAATTTGGATTCAACGGGAAGATGTTGACTCCAAATTGAAACAAGCATTTCTTGGGCCTCTCAATAGTCTTCAAAAAGAAAAATGGGCGCGCTATATTAGAGAAGTCCATCAACCCTTTAACTAGCAGGTGAGTTTATGTGTGTGCAAAGTTTAGCGAGAACGGTTCTTTTGACGGGCCTTATTTGGCCTGCACTTCTTTTGGCCCAAAACGGGCCAGTGCAACCGGGCATCCCCTTTCCGGAACCAACTGAGCGGCGCGAGACGGGAATTTCGGTTTTTATCGACTTTGCCAAAGAACACTACGGCAGTCGCTTTGAGGAGAAAATGTTGCTCAAAGCGGATTCTCCCCAGTGGTCGAAGCGGATTGCCAGATATGCCAAGCACTGGAGTGCGGACGATGCCAGAATTTTTTTGCAGCTCATGGTGGACAAGATCGGTGTCTCGGAAACTTTAAAAAAATTAAAGCGCGCCTCTTACTTTAGATACATGGACTATGCGGTTTTTACCAATTCGACGGAAATTCTCCAGGCCTGGGCCAGTGAGAGGGCCACATGGGACAAAATTGAAAAATCACTCTCGGGTTTTCAGAACAAGTTAAAAGAAGAAGTGGCGGTGGAACTTCTGGAGTTTTTTAGAACGGTGAAATGGAGCACGGAAGAGATCGCCGAAAACCTCGGCCGGGATTTGCGCCACCACGGTGTGGACAATGCCGAAGAATTGACTTCTCTTTTTAGAGAGGTCTTTGAAAAGCGCGGCCGCCTGGAGGGATTGGAGCGGGAGTCGTTTATGCACACTTTGCGGGATCGCCTGCTCTCGGCCCAATCGCAAAAAGATCAGGCGGCCCTCATCGCTCTCGCAGAGGATTACCTCGATATGATGGACGATTATTTGCGGGCGCAGGAGATCGTCCGGGATATGATGCTGCGGAATCTCGCCGACTTTGCCCTCATTGAATTGAGGCCTTTTTACCAAGTGGTGAATACTTTGAGAAAGCGGAACATTCCCGAAGTTCAGATTGTGGAATTGTTTAAAAATAATGTCAAAGGGGCGGCGGTGGCGCGCAGCGGGCGGATTGTGAAAAATGCCGAAGGGTTGGCGCTTCTCTTTTTTAGTGCGGAAGAGAGGCAGATTTTAAATGTTGGTGAAGTGATCAACCGCATGATCCTCAAAAATATTACCGAATTTAATTCGATCGACCTCGATGAATTGAAAGAGGCCATGGAATGGGCACAAGAGGAACGGGGTATTCCACTGGCCAGAGTGAAGCGCGCTTTCAGGGGGAGCATTGAGGGAATGGCCAAAGTCAGGAAGAAGCGTTTGGACAATATATCCCAACATATTCAGGCCTTTTTTGCCAGGAGCGGAATTGAAAATCCTCAAGAAGCGGCCAATGAGATGATGTTAAAAAATATAGGTGCATTTTCCCAAATTTACCTGCACCACTTTGACGAAGTGGCGATGTATTTGAAAAGTCGTGGCATTTCCCAACGGAAAGTGGCCGAGGCCTTGATGGGTAATGTCGAGGCGGCCGCTACTTTGCGCAAAGAACACTTAAAATTTATGATCGAGTATATGGAAGTATTCTTTGGTGGAGGAGAGAAGGCCCAAACCATTGTGGAAACTATTTTACTAAAAAATCCTTCCAATCTTTTCAAAATAGACATTGCCGAATTTGAGGAACTGGTGGCCTTTTTGAAGGATAAACGGGGATTTTCCAAGGCCAAAATTCGAGACATTTTTAGTGCAGAGAAAGCGGAAAATATGAGGGTTCGGGTGAGGAATTTAAAGCGGGGGATTGGTGCTCTCGAAATCTTTTTTGCCGACAACAAAAATGTGCACCAGATTGTCAATCACATGATCGTCGAGGATATGGCCGGCGTGGCCAGTATCGTCCCTGGCGAGTTTGAAAAAACGGTTGCCTTTTTGCGAGGGCGTGGCCTGCCCTACGCTTTGGTTGAAAACCTTGTCCAATCGGAAATTATGGCAGTGGGGAGAATCCATGTGGAGGGCCGTTTTCGCTCCCTCGTCGAGCGCATGGATGCCTTTTTCGGCAAGGAAATTGTCAACCAAATGATGTTAAAAAACTTTGATGTTTTTGCAAATGTTGATTTGCAAGAATTTGACTTGTTAGTGGCCTTCTTGGAAAAGCGCCATATTCCAGAAAAGAGTATTAAAAAGGCCCTGAGTGGCAATGTTCGCGGCCTGGCGGTTCAATACGCCCATTTGATGGATAACGCCAGAGAGATGGAAGAGTTTTTCACGACGGTTTTGGATCTGACACCGAAAAAGGCCGCAGAGATGGCCAACCACATGATGATGAAAAATCTGAGCGGTTTTGCGGCCATCAATATGAGAGAGTTTAAAAGAGTGATGGCCTTTTTGTTGGAAGAACGGAGCGTGAGCGTGGAACAGGTGATAGAACTTTGTCAGAAGAATGTACTCGGTACCGTGCAGGCGCGAAAAGAACAATTGGAGTCGATGGCCAAACGGGTGGATGCCTTTTTTGCGACTTTGATGAGCGAAGAAGAAGCACGGGCCATAACCAACCAGATGATGTTGCAAAATTTGGCCGAATTTCCCAATGTTGGCCTGGACAAATTCTACCGCTTGACTGGTGTGTACCGCGGCCAGGGCATTCCCAATGCCCAAATTGGGAACTCGTTTAAGAGAAATATCAAAAAATTGGCCACTATAGATGAACAACAACTGGAGCAGGCCACTGCGCGCATACACATTTTTTTGAACAGCGTATTAAACGAGATTTTGCTGGAAAATCCGGCCTCCTTTGCCCATTTTGAGGAGGCCTTAAAATCGGACTTGGATGAGAAAAGGGCCGCCTGCCGCGACAACATTTTAAAAATTATGGCCACCTCGCCCAATTAAAGAAAATCCGCCCAATGACCGATAGGCCTATAGTGAGAGTCTTGGTTCTTGCGAGGTTTGGGCATGAGCGTATTTCAAGATGCCATCGACACCTTTTTGGTGCCCATCAGGGAATTGTTGGAAGACGGTGATGTTTCCGAGGTGATGATCAATGGGCCAGACGAAATTTTTATTGAAAAAAAGGGCCTGGTCTATAAATCGGAGTGTCAGTTTCCCAACGAAGACGCCTTGATCTCGGCGATGCGGGCGATTGCCCAGTCGGTAGGGCGTACCATTGACGACGACAATCCGCGCTTGGATGCCCGCTTGCCCGACGGTTCGCGTATCCATGTGGTCTTACCCCCCATGGCCAAAAACGGCACCACCGTGGCCATCCGCAAATTCAGTAAGGAGAAGTTAAACCTCGGGGACTTGATCAATTTTGGATCGCTTTCCAAAAGCGGTGCCCGCTTTTTGGACATTTGTATTCACTTGGGAAAAAACATTATCGT
Organism: Bacteriovoracaceae bacterium; assembly: GCA_965243145.1. Classification (GTDB taxonomy): domain Bacteria; phylum Bdellovibrionota; class Bacteriovoracia; order Bacteriovoracales; family Bacteriovoracaceae; genus CBDBLK01. The sequence continues at coordinate 945,373 of CBDEUB010000002.1, read as the reverse complement.
CAGTGGAGGAACCGGCTCGGGCAAGACCACCATGCTCAATGTCTTGGGTTCGCGCATCCCTAAAACTCAGCGCCTGATCATCATTGAAGACGCCGCCGAACTGCAAGTTAAGGCCGAACATGTGGTCAACTTTGAAACCCGCAAGGCCAATGCCACCACTGGAGCGAAGGAAGTCACCATCCGCGAATTGGTCATTTCTTCCATGCGCCTGCGGCCCGATCGCATTATCGTGGGCGAAGTGCGCGGAGAAGAGGCCCTGGATTTGATCCAGGTGATGAACACGGGCCACGACGGCTCCATGGGAACGGTTCACGCCAACAATCCGGTGGATGCCTGCACCCGCTTGGAAACCTTGTGCTTGATGGGGGATATTAAAATTCCTCCCGATGCTATCAGAAAGATGGTGGGTTCGGCCATGCAGGTGATTGTGCAGTGTTCGCGCTACCACGACGGTGGCCGCCGGACTTCCCACATTTCAGAAATCCTCGGCGTGGATGAAAACGGAAATTATATCTCAAAGGATATTTTTCGTTGGGTGCAAACCGGAAAAGACCCCGAAACCGGCAGATATGTGGGTGAGATGATCCCCTGCGATTATGTCCCCACTTTTTTTGAAGACATTGTGGTCAACAAGTTGCCCTTTCCCAAGAGTTCGTTTTTGTCGCCGGATTGGTACCGCAAAATGAAAAAAGAGGCGGCCTGAAAACCTATCCTAAAATTCTCTCGACATAACGCAATAAGTCCATTCCTGCCTCCTTGCCTGGCCTTTTTATCTCATGTTGCCAAAATTGAGGTTTCATTTATTATGTCAAAAAAAAAGAGGTAACTGTTTTTATTTTGGAGGTGAATCCCCATGACTATCGGAAAAAAACTTAAAGAGGCCCTTGAGGAAGATTTTTTTGCTGTTCAACCTACAGTAAATTTAACCACGGGATCAATGATCAGGATTTTAAGGGAAAAAAACGGGCCTTCCCAAAACCAATTGGCAAAAATGACTGGACTCACCCAACCAACTCTTTCCGGATTGGAAAACGATAAAGTGGCCCTTGGAGTCGAGAGAGCGAAGGTTTTAGCAAAAGCGCTCAAGGCCCATCCTGCCGCACTCATCTTTCCCGATTGGGAGGATTGGGCCGCTTAGCTTCTAAGAAGTCCGCAAGATGATCGGCCCGCCGACATGGCGAAACTCCTCTTCCGCGAGGGAGTCGAAATCGTAACCCTGCATGTGTTCGCTCAGCAATTCCGAGAAATAGGGGACAAATCCGGGGACTTCGCCCAGTCCAAACATGCGCCCGAATGTTTCAATTTGAGTTTTGCCGTCAAAATGGGGATCGAGCACTTGCCGGGCAAAGCGCCGGTATTCCCCTAAGTTGGTTCCCAGTTTTTCAATCGCCTGTGGGCCTTCCCGGTAGTGGCCTAAGACAAAGTGGGCAAAACTGGACAGCATCAGGACTTCAAAGTCCAGTTGTTCCACGGCATAATTGAGATAAAAGTGATCGTTGAGTTTGTCCCCTTTGGTCAGCGTTGCAAGGCCGCGGTAGAGGCCATCGGCAAAGGGGAGAATCCCCTGCAAAAATGTACTCAGGCGGTGGAACTCTTTCCACTGGGTATAGGTGGTGATAGGTTCCAGTTGGCCTAAGGAGTTTTCCAGTTGCACCACCTCATTAAAAGCGGCGTCCAGGAAGCGGTCGAGTTTGGCCCCCAGAAAGGCCTCATTGTTTTGCAGTTGGGTGCGCGTCAGCGCCCGTTTGATGTTTTTCTGTTCCAGGGCGATCAGGGTATTGCCCATTTTGTAAATTTGGCAAAAATCGAAACATTCAAATGCACTGTCCGCGCCGCCGGCGTTGTGGTGCTTGAGGTAATCGTACCCCAATTGCAAAAGGGTACAGGTGCGCTTGCCTATCGCTTGCAGGGCCATGGGGCCGTCTCTCAGGCCCTTTTTTAGGGCCACACTGGCGTTTACCAGGCGGATAAAATTGAACTGCAAAAAGTCCCGTCGTTTGGCGTTCCCAATCTTGCTCAATTCCAGGTGGAGGGCCTGGAGTTGGCCCCGGTAGGCCGCCAGGGCCAGGCGGTCTGGCCTTTGCCGTTTGCCAAAGTCGCCGATCTCCGGGGTGATGCCCGCCTTTTGCCGGACGAACCGTTCCATTGAGGTGAGAGCGGGGAAGGGATTGTCGATCTCCAGGGCGTCGTAGTAATCCACCAGGCCAATATCGTTCAGGCGGCCTTTTTTCAGGTGGTATTCCTCCTCCATGAGGGCGAGGGTGCCCTCGGAGACATATTTTAAAAGGTGGACATAGGCCTCCTCTGCGCCAAGTTCTGCGTAGAGGTCGCGCATCAGGCGTTGAACTTCCGCCACCGGGTTGAAATGTTCGTCGTATTCAAACAGCAGCAGCGAGTCGTCGGAGAGAAAATAGCAGTCGTGCTCGGGGTAGTGGGGGGCCTCCTGGTCGAAAGTCCAAATGTTGAGACGGCCCTTGAGGAAGAGGCCAAAGGCGGGACTGCGGGCAAATTCCTGGCGAACGCCGTCGTCTGGCGACAGGGCGTAGGTGCGCACCCAATACTCGAATCCGTTGACCTCCAGTTCGTCCTTTTCCCACAAGTCCAAATCGAGCAGCAAGGCCCTCTGTTCGCTGGAGAGTTTGGCCAGGTGACTGGCCGCCCGTTCGGCGGGCAGGGCCTTGAGGGCCAGATAGAGGGGTTGCAGGGGAATGTGGTGCAGAGATAGGCCCTTTTCCACGCAGGCCTCGATGCTCTCCATGGAGAGGTAGGCCTCCGCCTCTTGAATCATGGCCTCCAGGAATGTGGGAGTGGGGCGGGTTTCCAGCATTGCCCTTTTCATACCAAAGGGCCAGTCAAATGGGTAGCGAGGGCGGTGGCACTCGGTAAAAAATAGTGGTTTGTGCGGGGGAGGGGGGACAAGCGGGGGATTTTGCGCTAGGTTAGGGCCATGTCGGGGCCAGATTCTCCACAACTCCACATCGCCGACCGCCACAGCTTGCAACTGGCGCGCCGGTTTTTGCACATGGGCGTGGGCCTTTCCGTGGGCCTCATCTACCAGTTTTTCTTCACCCACAGTCAAATTATCTACTTTTGGGGGGCCTTTGCCTGCGTGCTCTACAGCGCCGAACAGGTGCGCCTCAACTACCCCGAACTGGCCTCCAAAATCGAGGCCGCCGGGCAGTACATTTTTCGCGCCAAAGAGCAATTCGAGGAAAGTGCCGGTGTGCCCTTCGCCATGGGGCTTTTGTTGGCGCTAATCAGCTTCCCCAAAATGGCGGCCCTGACGGGCATCTACACCCTGGCACTGAGCGACCCTCTGGCGGCGATCGTGGGGATCAAATATGGCCGCCGCAAGTGGGGGCCAAACCACTCGGTGGAGGGCAGCGCCGCTTTTTTTGTGGCCACACTCTGCGCCGCCGTTTTTGTGCTCTATGGAGATGCGGGGGGGAGTGCCACTTCCGCCGGGGCCTTGTGGGGGGCCAGTTTTTCCCTGGCGCTCGCGTGTACCCTGTTTGAGCGCATCCCCATCCGCATCGACGACAACCTCACCATTCCCCTGTTTACCGCCGCCTGCTTTTGGGGCCTGTGTCTGGCGTGGGGAGTGCCGGTTTAGAGGCCGTCCTAGGGCCGGCGCATGCCCGCTTGTCCCCGGTGGGAAAATTCGCAGGCAAATCGTCTTCTCTTTTCAGAGTCACACTCTCCCGGTGCCCAATACTTGGGAGAAAGTTCTTCGTACTCCCACAGATCGTGGTAGTAGTCCATCATCCTGTTGTATTCGTACACAGTGAGAAAAACGGGGTGTCCGGGGAACTGGCACATAACAGAGGCGGCCTTGCTTTCGGAAGCAAAATATCTCCGGAAGTTCATCAACCACCCTTTCTCTCTGCCAAAGGGCAGTTCGTCGGCATCTTCTCCCCCGCACATTTTTGCGAGGTGGTTGGGCCTGGCCCAAAGCAGTTCGGCCTCCCTTCCGGGCCAGAGATCGGCATCAAATTGGTAGGGATAATAACCCGAACTGAGTGGGTCGTTGGGGTGGCCCAGGGTTAGGCCATGGCCCGCTTCGTGGGCGACCGTCTTGGCCCCGGGGAAATAGAGGCCACGGTCAACTCCCGACGCTGCGGAAAGTGAGCCTCTGTGGCCTTTGTTGAGGCAGGAGACTCCGTTGTCTCTACAGCGGTAGAGGCCATAATAAAATGTCTCGCTGGCCTTGCCCTCGCGGTCATAGCGGTGCTTTGTAATGAGTCGGAACCGATCCCCTTCGAGGCCGTCGTAGTCGGAGACAATTTCGTCGTCCACGCCAATGGTGATACTACTCACTGGCAAAAAATCTTCCAACACTTCTTTGTATTGGTATTTCTTGGCGGCGTTCAGTATGGATTGCTTGCTCAGCACTTTATCATTGGGCCGCCGGATGGGGACAAAGTGGAATTTGAGGTGTTTGGCGGGAAGGAAGGAAAATTGGTTAAAGGGAATGTTAATAGTGTTGTGGGGGGAGGAAAAATCACTTCCGGCAGTTATGCTCAGAAGAAGCCGGCCATTTGATTGAACCGAAGTCTTGGGAACTTCATAGGTGTATTCGGTATAATAATTTCCCGCATCGCTGGAATTTTGAGTGGTGAAGGCCCTGACGGTGGTGGTGCCAATCCTTGCCATCAAGGTGGGGGGGATGGGGGAAGTGTGTTTGAGTTTGACCGCCACAAAAGTTTTGCGGCCCTCGATTAAAGAGGAGGCGTGGTAGGGATTGATCGACCAACCGTTGTCCTTTTTGTGATAGCGAAGCTCGGAGATCAAGGGGCCTTGGTAAAAACTCACCCGCGCCGCCTCGGTATCATTGGGCAGGCAGTTGACATGCCAGGGGACTTTTTTCACCCGCCCCTCGATTCCCTGGCCTGGGCCGTGTCCATAATTTCTTCGCTCGAAGGTGACTTTTAGAGTAAACTCGATCTTTTTGAATCCCGGCGTGTTGCAAGTGTGAGTGACTTTGTAATAGTAGGGAGTAAAGTAGATTTGCCACTGATCGGTTGCCCCTGTGACTGTACCCTTGCGATCTTGGATGGTGACATCGGGAGTGTTGGTGGTGGCTTCATAATGTATGGCCCAACCCACCGAACCCCTGCCGTAGTTGGTGAGATAGTCATCATACCACCCAAAGTGCAACCCGCTTTCCACGGTTTCCCCCACCCGCGCTTGGTAAGGGGAGGGCGCAGGCCAAGACCTGATGCTTAAAAGTTCCGTCCTCTTGATACAGTCCAGGGCAATGGTGATCGCCGAGGTTTCCCCCGCAACGGTGATGTTCAGAGTTCCCGACAATTTTTGGGGTGCTTGGCCCAGGCACATTAAGGAGACGGAGGCGATGGCGTTTTCATTTCCGCCGACCTGGCCCACGGTGTTGGTGGGGATGATCCAGTTCGATGCAGAGGCCATGGAGTAAATGACTGCCGCCGCGCCGGAGTTTTTCATTCTAAATTTCACCTCTGTGAACTCGCCGAGATGGGCCGCGGCGGTGTAGGAACTTCGCTCCACCTCCAGGGAAGAGCTGCCAATTGTCTGAGGCACTGGCCGCTGTTTCTCCACCACGGTGATGGTGGCGATGTCCTCCCAGGCCGTGGTGAGGCCAACATTGATATAGTTGGCGCATCGTTTTTGAATGGTGCAGGTTCCGCTGGTGGAGACGCCGCGCACGGTTCCACTTCGTACATCCACCCAGCAGGCATCGCCGTCGGCGGACTGATATTCCAGGTAGGTTGGCCCTGCGGATCGCTTGCCGCTACAGGAGGGGGCGGTGACGATCTCCAAAATGTCTTCCACTACTACTTTGGGATTTGGCCCATAGTATTCTGGCAGCGTTGGTTTGTCCCATTTTCGCTCAACGGCGACAGGTTTTAAGGCCAGGCAAAATCTAACGGTTGAAATTGTAGGTTTTTAGTCAAGGGTTTTTATTGGGAACGGGGGCCAAACGGGCGGCCCCGATCATGTCATTTAGGGGATATGTAGGGGATGTGCCTCAGTTCTTCGGGGTAGTAGTCTTGAAAAGAATTGAGAAAAAATGTCCTCACGATCAGTTTTTTGTAGGAATAGTTTATGGCCCAGACCACTGAACTCCCGGTTAGCAAGCGGTGTTCGACGCTGTCTCCGACGCAAAATCCACCGAGGCAACCGCAGCGGACAGACCATCGTGCGGTGGGGTGGTGGCGGAGCTTGGCAATGCCTTTGTATTGGACGGTGATCATGCCCGCTTCAACATCGATCCCGACGACTTTGCCACCATCTCTGAGAACTGGCCCATAAACTTCGTCGCCGATTTCAAATAGAGTTATGGGGTCGTTGACATCACCTGTGCACTCCGTATAGGCGTTAATGCCTAGGGAGACACAAAAGAACACCACCCATGGCCAAAATTTTGTCATTGTTCCACCTCCTTAAATAGTGTTCTGCGATCATCCCCTTCCTTCCTGGGGCAGTCAATGTTGTTGATAATGCATGGTGCCGAAGAAGGGATGCCATGGGCCATAGCAGCGACAGATAAACACACATCGTCAAGAACCATTACAACTCATCGAATTTACTAACCTTTTACCAACCCGAGCAAATATGCGCACTGTGTTCTAATTTTAGTTTCAATGGGCCATTTTCATCTATGTTAGCCCAAATTTAGCCCATAAATATATGGCCTATCTACCACCTCCCAGCGGGCGTGACTGGCCTATCTATTCGTGGGATTGTTGGTTGTGTTTTGTTCATCGGTTAGTTTCCCTTCAGTTTAAGTTTATAAGGATCAATTTGCACGAAAGGCCATATTCGATGTGTTGAAGTGTGTTCATTCCCATTTGGAAGGCCATAGGGCCTCGAACTTATATTTTGCTAAATCCTCTGGGAACTGTAACACGGCCTCAGAGGTGGCCACGAGTTCATCCATCATAACGAGTGGTGGAGGTGGTGTAACGCTGGATAAACTCTCGACCTCCACGACCTATCTATCTGTTTTTACTGAACATTTCTTAAATCATCCGGCCGAAAATTGCAGAATTTTGCGGAAACTCTACCTCAATTTCGGCCTCAGTATGCAAAAAATCGCCAAACTCACAAACTCCGCATGGGCCAAAAGCACGATTCTCAAGGCCTTAAAGGCCAATGGAATTTCCAAAGGCAAACGGCCTAAGTAAGAGGTCAGAGGTCGTAAAGTGGCCTTTTTTCCCAGGAGATGGTTACTGAGATTGTATCAATTTGGCAGGACAGAGCAGTTTTTTCAATAGAAAAAATAGCGAGCTTACTGGTTAAAACATTGTTTTTAGAGTATTTCGCACGGTTTATTTGATGGAGATAATATAGTAGCCTTTTGCATTGCTCTCGTAATACCTACTCTTAAAGTTAGTCTAGATTGGTTGATACTTTTCTCTATTTCTGGTTGCCTCACAAATCTGCCTCTATGAAATCCTTCAAAAAGAAACACCTCATTGAATTGCTTGCCTTTAGATTTATGTATGGTCATTATATTGATTCCAGAAGTTTTCCTAACGGAAATTGAGAAACTTTCCTGCCGCATCACTTCCTGAAAAGCCTTACTTGCTTCGTAATAACACCCATGCCTTCTCCACAGTTGATTCAAGGTCTCCCTTAAATGGGAACCTTTGTGCAATAACCTTACATATCTTGCATCTTCTCTTAAATCTACTAGAGGGGCTTCTTTGGCGTGATGGAATAAGCTCAAATTTTTCAACCAATCTTCCGAAGGAGTGCCTGTCAATTTAACTTTGGCCCTATCTTCAGAAATTTGATCAATTTCCTTAATCAATTGTTTTCTTCGAGAGCCTCTTATTTTATTTTCTTGCAAGAAATTTTCTAAAGCTGCGGAAAGTCTTAAATCATTTTGTGTAGGAGGATTGTTTCCCTTTCTTCCCTTTAGATGATCTATTAGATGAATAATAATTTTCTCTTTTATTTCTTTTGTCGAATTAAATGGCTCCAATAACTTTGCAAATAAATATCCTGCGAGTTCTGGCCCTTCGGAATCAATGGCAACATCGTGTTCAATAGGGGGGAGATTATCGTATTGAGAAGAAAAATAATTTGATGCCTGTAGCATTTGGTGCTTTGTAGGAACTAATACTGCGATTGACCATCCTTGAATACTTTTCAATCTTTTAATTCCCCCTATCACTTTTGTTTTAAGAGAATACATTTCGTGACGGTTTCTTCCGTAGGAAGAATATAAGTGTACCTTGACATCGTTATACTTATTATGTTGATTTTTTCCCGTAAGAAGGTCGTTTCCAAAGATATTTATGTCCGTATTCAAACTTCTATTATTTTGGTTTTCAAAATTAAAATTATCTGGATTTAGCTGTTTAATAAATTGAGCTATTCGAGCAGGATCAGCTCCTCTAAAATCATAAATTCTCTGATTTGGGTCAGCAAGAGCAATAATTTTAGATTCTTCACTTAATAGTTTTATTATTTCCCATTCTTCAATATTTGTATCCTGAAATTCATCAACGATAATTATGGGATATGACCTTGAAATTATTTTTCTTAATTTTTTTGATCTTGAAATTAACTCTTTGGCCAAAGAGGCGAATAAATCAAATGCTAAAAACCCTGTCGTATCAAATATTTCTTTGCGTCTTTTTTTTCTTTCTTCTTTTGGAATATTTGCCATTCTTACCGCTTCGTTAGCAGCATTCATTATAGTAAAAGGATAATTTTTATTGATAAGATAGCCATGACTTCTCAAAATGTTCCAAAAGAATCCATGATAGGTATTAATTTCAATATACTTCAAAGATTTTTTGTCTATTAAATGTGTAGCACCTTCGATCACTCTGGACACCGTTGCCCTAGCAAAACTTAAAAACAAAACTTTTTGCCCAATAAATAACGAGTTTGCTTCTTTTTCGGCCTTAATTAAAGCAATGGTGGTTTTACCTGAACCTGGGCCACCCAGAATGATTAAATTGTCTAATCTGAAACAGCATCGCATCATTTTTTTAAAGATAAAAAATATTTTCAAAAATGAAAATTTTTTTGAAAATAGGGTTGTTTATTTAAAAAAGTATGGCCAGCATTAAAGAGTTTAAAAAAAACAAAGCGTATTAAATCGGTTTTAACTAGGGAAGGGGCCTATGAAATACAAACAAGTGGCGATAAGCCGTTTCTTTTTTCTCTATTCGCTTTTCTTTTGCTTCCATCTCAATGCCCAGACAATCAATCAGGCCCCTATGGCCAACATTACTACTGCAGCAACAACGGTTATAGCGGGCAGTACGGTTCAACTCGATGGAACCGCCTCCAGTGACCCTGAAAATAACGATTTAATTTACAGTTGGAAATTGTTGATTAAACCGCCTCTTTCTGCTGCAACTCTTTCTACGCCGAGTCCTTCCATGCCGTCTTTTTTTGCAGAAAGAGAAGGGACTTATGTCGTTGAGTTACAAGTCAGTGATGGCGATCAAATCAGCGAACCTGAATATTTGGTGCTTTCGGTGGCAAGGCCAAGAGGTACAGAACTTCTCTCTACTCCCATATCTTTTACTCCCCCCAGTCTTTGCGCTCTCTCAGGAGGAGTTTTGGGCTGTTTTGGTTTTTTTCATCCCTTTACGGCCACACCGGGGGACTACCTTTTAAGCGTTGAGGGGGTTAATTTAAAGAGTTTGTCCCTCAGCTTAAATTATGTGCGACTTCCAACGCCTCTTTTTTCTGAGGGTATATCTCGTTTTTTTGTACCTGTCTCTTTATCGGCCGACAATAATATCGTAGTAAACCTTCGAGGCGAGGTGGGTAGCTTTGTTCGCATCAATTTTATCTCCAATCCCACTGTTTCTGGAGCAAATTCGCCACCCACTGTGGCCGACTTATCCCTAGAGGTCTCCACCATGATGCGTTCAGTGTCAGGGCAAATTGCGGTCAGCGATCCAGATTCGGGACAATCTCATTCTTTTACTATCCTAAATGATGCTCGATATGGAGAGGCCTTCTTAATGGGGAATCTCTTCCAATATCAAGGAGATCAAGGTTTTAAGGGAATAGAAAATTTCTATGTACTTACTTACGACAATGGAATGCCGGTACGAGGTACAGTTTCAAAAGTTTCTGTCAATGTGGCCTATAATACAGGGCCAACACTGCCACCAACTCAGGAACATCAAGTTTTCAGAGAGGGCCAAACAATTACTTTTAGATTGAAGTCGGCATTAGATTTAGAAGGTGATGACTTATCCTATTCTCTAGTTTCCATGCCATCACAAGGAAATCTAAGCTGTATAGATAGAGAAAATAAGTTTTATTGCACTTATATCTTTCCCAACGACTTTAATGGCAATGTCATGTTTTCTTACAAGGCCAATGATGGCCAACTTGATTCCAATGTTTCGATGGTGACTTTAAAGGCACCAACTTTCAGTTCTCCCATTGCTCAAATTGCGACGGGGCGTGATCACTCCTGTCTTATTACTGTTGATGGAAATGTTCGTTGCTGGGGGTACAATTTTAGTTCTCAATTGGGTTATCGTGGTTTGTTGAACAATCTAGGTGACGATGAATCGCCTCTTAGTAGAGGTTATGTTGACATTCATCAGAGAATCGTCAAACTTTCTTTGGGAGGATATTTTACTTGTGCTTTAACCGATGCTGGCAAAGTCAGGTGTTGGAATTCTCTCGGTTCTAGCGGAGAACTGGGTTTTTTACCGCGTGGATATTCTTCAATTTATTTTACTCCCGAGGAAGGTATCGACTTTGGAACTAATCTTAGGGTTATAGATATTGCCTCACAAATATTTAGTTCCTGTGCTCTCTTTGAAAATGGCCGTGTGAAATGTTGGGGACTCGGGGGTTCTGGTATATTAGGCTATGGAAAAGATTATACCAATGTAGGTGGCACAGGAGCAAGTCTTAAAGATCTTCCCTACCTTGAACTTGGAGGCAAAGTTACAAGTCTTGCAGGAAGCGGTAAGGGGGAAGTTTTTTGTGCCATCCTCGAAGGAGGTGGGGTTAGGTGTTGGGGCAACAAAGGCTTAATTTTAGGTTTTGTTCCAGGCCTTGACGATCAAAATATTGGAGATGATGAACACCCCGATGCGTTCGCAACACTTCCTTTAGGTGGCCCCGTTCAACAAGTAGCGATAGGGGCCAATCACGCTTGTGGACTTCTTTCTTCTGGTGAGATTCAATGCTGGGGCCATAATGGCTTTGGACAGTTTGGCCTAGGACATGGCCAAAATGTTGTCTATGATGAAAATTTTGATCCAGTAGATATAACCGTTCCCCTTGATCGCAAAGCAAAAAAAGTAGTTGCTGGAAGATATTTTACTTGCGCTCTCCTTGATGACGGCACGGTTCGTTGTTGGGGTGTGAGCAATTTTGGCCAATTGGGATTAGGGTATGCTGGCAACTTATCTCATCTTGGAGACAATGAACTTATTACTACTGCGCCGGCATTAAATTTTTCTGATGAGGTTATTGATATTGTAGCAGGCCTAGATCACATTTGTGCTTTGCTTATTTCAGGAAGTCTTAAATGTTGGGGAAAAAATAGTCGAGGCCAATTGGGATTGGGGCACACAAACAATGTTGGAGATGACGAAACTGTAGGAGATTTCCAGGATTCTGATGTGGGGGGATTTTCTCGCATCTATCCTCGTATTGGCCTTGCTCCTCAATTTCCTTTGAATTCCCAAACAGTGGAATTTAGTTCCGAAAACTCTATTTCTAGGGCCAAAGTTAAATCTTATGTATGGGATTTTGGAGATGGAACAACGACACAAGGGAGTGACTCCACCCATGTTTTTAGTTCTCTAGGAGTTTATAATGTTGTTCTTACTATTACTGATGTTTTAGATAACGATATTTCCACTGATCAACTGGTTTGGGTGCGTTCTTCCTTGGGGCATCCACCTGATATGCCCAGAAGACAATTTTTTACGGTAGAGCAAAATAAAGTTTCTACACTTAATCTTTTGCCCGCTTGGGATAATGAAGGCGACACCATAACTTACTTTCTTGAAGATATGCCAGCACCTCAAGGGATACTTGAGAATTGTCTTGGGGGAACGGAAAGTCTCACTTGTCGTTACACCCCTCCTCAGGATTTTACCGGAACGATTAAATTTGCTTACCGTGCGAATGATGGGAATAGGGATTCTCTCGAAAACACCGAAGTGGAGATCAATGTTGTAAGTGATGCAGATACGATTGAGAAAAGTATAGAAAGCAAGGGAATACCTTTCGTATCTCGTTTTGAACACACGGGAACTGACTTTTTAGAACAAACCGATACTTGGGCAGATACTCGCATGATTGTCCGTTCCGATCAAACCCCACCCTTCTTTTTAAACACAAGCAAGAGCGTGGAGGCCAAACAAGATATGGCCCAAACAATTACTTTGGAGGCGGCCACAGACGAAGAAGGGGATTCTCTCACTTATACTTTGGTGAGTGCTCCTTCCAGTGGCACACTTTCTGGCTGTCTGGAAGGAGGCACTGATCTCACTTGCGATTATATCCCCGACGGCAATACCACGGAGGAAATTTCTTTTACCTATAAGGCCAATGATGGCCAAAACGATTCCCTGGAAGTCTTTACCGTCTTTATTGATGTTGAGGCACCATAAGAGCGAGGGCGCAAATTATGCAAACAAAAATCAAAACCCTGTTCCTTTTTGTCGTTTTTGTCTGGGTATGGCCATCTCGCGCCCAAGCACCCTTTTGCGTCCCCAAAACCGACTACGATGCGGCCATCACCTGTGCGGATGAACCCTTTATTGCCCGCAACGCTCAAGACCTCGCCACCTACGCCCAAAATTACGGACTGGAAAATGGACAGTATAAAAATTTGAGTATCCGCTTTGCCCTCTCTGGGGCCAATGTCGTTGTGCACTCCCCTTGTGAACTCTCTCTAAGATGGGGTTACACCCACACCGCCGACAATATTTGCCTCGATGGCCATGCTGGAAGCACTATCAGGGCCAATAACATTTTTAAATCCAAAGGCCGCGTGGATATTGTCTCATCCCGTGGAGAAGTCTTCATCGGGGGGCAAACCTTTTTCAAGGTGCAAAACGCAGAACTCTCTGGCCGAAACATCGTTTTAAGCAAAGGGGTAAGAGGTGAGGCCAAAGAGACATTTAAAATAACTTCCTCCCTCAGAGACGACGCACTTTCTTCCGTTGAAATAGGCCGAGGTGCGAGCTTTTATGCTCCCAATTTAGAAATAACAAGTTCCGGCATTATTCATTTTGGCCATAAAACCCTGGTTGATGCCAAGGAAGTCAGGCTTGTCTCATCGGCAACGGGGTTTCCCGCCAGGATTGTCCTTTCCTCGAAAGTCCGCTTTAAGGCAGAAAATATCCACATTGATGCCGGCAATCTCTTTTCGGCCCAAAACCTTGCTATGGCCTTGGCCGAATCTAAGCTCTTTATTGATGCCAAGGGCTGCCAGTTGGCCAAATACACCCGATTTCAAGGCGCATTCAAATCGGGACGCTGTTTAACTCCCAGCGAGTTTAACCGCCCACCTCGCGCTAAAATTGATGCCTCCGCTCTTTCGGGAGAAGCACCTTTGACAGTCAATCTGGATGCCTCAGCATCCAACGACCCCGACGGAAGTATTGCCTCTTATTTGTGGACATTCCCTGACGGCACAACTTCCACTCAAAGTTCGCTGAATAAAGTGTTTCAAACCGCTGGAACGCAAAGAGTGCTTCTCGCCGTCACCGACGACGATGATGCCATTTCTCGCAAACAGATTTTTCTCACAGTGGAAAGGGGTGCGGGAACTCCCATGGCCAGTTTTGTTTATTCGCCTACCCAGGGAGAGGCACCTTTGACGGTGAATTTTGATGGTTCGGGTTCTAGTGACTCAGATGGCACAATTGTTTCTTACGAGTGGATTTTTGACGATGGCACCACTCTTATAGGTGAAACCCAACAGCGCACTTTTGACACTGCTGGAAGCTACACAGTTATTCTCAAAGTCACCGACAATGCGGGACTGTCTCACCAGACCGAGGCACAGAGTATAACTGTCATGGAAACCAACACCCCTCCAGTCATGGTGGGAGATCAGGCCTTTCAGGGAACGCAAAACACTCCCTTGCACTTTACTTTGAATGGTGCCACCGATGAGGAAAACGACCCGTTGACTTATACTTTGATGAACGCACCTACTTCGGGAACGCTATCAGACTGCCTTCAGGGAACGGCAGGTCTTACCTGTACTTTTACCCCCGCTATGGATTTTATAGGACAAGTGCTCTTTTCCTATAAGGCAAACGATGGCCATAGGGATTCCGATACCGTTTCTATGGTGACCATTGATATTATGCGCCGTAATACGGCCCCCGTTGCCAACGCAGGGGACGACCTCAGTGCTATTTCCGGGGATTTGGTGACCTTGAATGGGGAAAATTCCAGTGACCCAGAGGGTGATAAACTCAGTTATGCCTGGCAGATTGTTGCTCGGCCGATGTTGAGCAATGTCCGCTTGGCCGATGCTGATTTGGCGACTCCCAGTTTGATCGTCGATCGGGACGGAACTTACAAGGTGAGTTTGACTGTAAGTGATGGAAAACTTACTAGCACGGCCGATGAAGTTAGCATTACTGTCACTGGCGAGATAAACCAGGCCCCCACACTTGTAGCGATTACCTCTCCCCAGGTCTTGCAAGTGGGAACGGAATTGCGTTTCAAGATTTCTGGCAGTGATAAAGATGCAAGCGACAAGCTCTCTTACTTTGCTAGAAACCTTCCTTTAAACGCCAAATTTAGCGATACCACCCGCGAGTTTCGCTTTGAACCTTCGCCCTCTCAAGTGGGGAGTCACAAGGTGGCCTTTATTGTCACTGATGGCAAGGAATCTGCTTCTCAAGAAGTCACCATCACCGTTCAAGCACCAGCACCCAACCAACCCACCACCCTTTCTTCCAGGGTTCTCGACGGCACGGCCATGGATAAGGGCCTTACCATTCCCTTGGCAGGAGTAAAGGTTAGCGTGGAGGGGTCTTCTCAGGTGGCCGTCAGTGATGCTCAGGGGAGGTTTACCCTTTCCAATATTCCTGCAGGGGCAAGGATTGTCAGTCTCGACGCTTCGGGGGTAACTGCCCAGGACGGAAGCACCTACGGGGATTTTAAGGGCCGTCTTAAAATTGTGGCCAATGTCCACAACCGCCCCTTCCGCGATTACATGTTGCCCAGGGTTGAGGCGAAAAGCATGGTGATGATTGAACCCGACAAGATGGCCATGGTGCAAAATGCTGATATTGGCACCAGCATGATGATTCCTCCCAACACGGCAATGAATCAGGACGGCACCATGTACTCTGGCCCTCTTTCGGTTTCCATGGTTCCAGTGGAATCGGCCCCTAGGGAACTTCCCGAAGATTTGCGCCCCAATTTTTTGATTACCCTCCAGCCAGTCAATATCCGCTTTGCCAATCCTGTGCCCATTACCTTCCCCAACCTGGATGGCCTGCCCCCTGGTGCCATTGTGGCGCTGACCTCGCTTTCTGAGCGAGGCGGTTTTGAGCAGGTGGGGCTGGGGCAGGTGACTGAAGACGGAAGCAGTATCCAAACTATTAGCGGGGGCATCCGTGCCACTACTTGGCACGCACCCACCATGATTACTCCTGAAGGCCGTGAGACCATGATGGGAGACAACGGCTCTGAGGATGCCAACTCGTGTTCTGGTAGCATTATTTGTCCATCGACGGGAATACTCAAGGAAGAACACACCTTGGTGGAGTTCCGCAGTTTGGGAGAAAGTGTTGCTTTCAAGATGGGGTACAAAAATATTTTTTCTCTGGAAAACCCGCTCATGTTCCGCTCCTTTACCAGGGCACGGCCAAACTTTCCGATTCCAGACGGAACTATGGTTATTCCACCCCCTCCAGTTCTGGGCATGAGTATCATCTTTAGGGGTACAGAATCCGAACCCGTGTATTTTTCGACGGCGGACGCTGTAGAAGGCGGGGATTTTAAAGATTTTACTTTGGCCACATCGCTTAATTTAGAGGGGCTTGATACGGGGGTTTATCGGGCCATATCGGTTCAAACCGCAGCGGGAGCGGTGGCAACCACGGAAAACCCCACGCCTTCAATTACCCGCAGTCGCACCCCCTTTAGTGTTCCCTATATTTCCCCAGAATCGGAATTTGGGCGGGGTTGGATGTTTCAGGATTTCCACCGGCTTCATGGGGCAAATGGGAGACTTTCAGCAACCTCGTCTCAGATCATGCTAGTTTTTGGCAATTTCAACTATAAAGTTTTTACCCGCAACTTTGATGGTACTTATATCTCTCCTGACGGAGACTATTCCACCCTGCGCGCTTTTAACTTTCCCCAAGGTGGGTTTGAGAGAATCACCAAAGAGGGAGTTCGCTACGGGTTTAATGCCCAGGGAGTACTACAAACCAAGGTGGATCGCTACGGGAGGGAAACATTCTATATTTATCGAGATAATGGGCAAATTTGGTATATTTACCACCCTAACGAAAGATCGACTTTTTTTGAACACGGAGCGGATGGGTATGTGGATACCATTAGAGACCCTCTTGGCCGAATCACCCGCCTGGAGCACGACGATGAAGGATATTTAATCAAAATCATAGGCCCTGATGCCACGGAAAGAAGTTTTACTTATGCTTCTAATGAGACTATGAGTTCGCAGTCGGATCGATTGGGCAGAGCGAAATCTTATGCTTACGACAAGCGTGGTAGCGTCATCCGCACCATCAGACAGGATGGCACTCAAACCAAAGTCAATTCTAAGGCCAATCAACTAGGGGATTTGGATAAAGGCCCTTTGAGCGACCCCATTATGGCCTTGGTGGAAGAGGACTCCATGCACGCCATAACCGATGCTAGGGGGAATACCTCCAAGTACCAAACCAACGAATTTGGCGCATTTACCCGCGAAGTCAACGCCATGGGTGGTATGCGGGAATTTGAATACGATGCTGACAACAATTTAACCAAAGTCACCAACGAAAATGGCGATGTGGAATTGGAAAATACTTATAATCTTTTTGGAGACATTCTGACTTCTTTTAGAAGTGGCATTGGGACGATCAAATTTGAATACTTGGCCAATCCGACGGATAACTTTCATCAACCCATAAAAATTACCGATGCCAAGGGTGAAGTAACTCAATTTGAATATGGCCGTTTTGGCAATGTTTCCAAGGTTATTTATCCCAACGGGCAGGCCATAAAAATGACTTACGACCGAGGGTACTTGCTGGAATCTGTGTGGGATGAGGCCTCTCAAACTGGGCAGTTTTTTGAATACGATAGCAATGGCAACCAAACGGTCATAAAGGATAGGTTCCATCAAACATTGCTCACCAGGACATATAGCAGTGCTGGACAACTTATCAGCGAAACGGATGCCGAGGGGAATACCACATCGTACACTCGCAATTATTTTAACAACC
This sequence comes from Bacteriovoracaceae bacterium, assembly GCA_965243145.1. GTDB lineage: Bacteria > Bdellovibrionota > Bacteriovoracia > Bacteriovoracales > Bacteriovoracaceae > CBDBLK01. Next base: position 927,953 of record CBDEUB010000002.1, on the reverse strand, counting down.
GCCTAATCTACCTTGATAATGCCAAGAACTACAGAGTGGCGTTTAGCTACAATTCCAAGGGGGATATAACCTCTATCCGCAACCAAAGGAGTTACGACACCAGTTTCGCTTACGACTCCATGGACAGACTTATTCAAAGAACCGACTCCCTCGGAAACTCGGAGTCCTTTGTCTATGACGAGGGCGGCAATGTCATTGAAAGGACGGACAGGAACGGGCAGACGCTCCGTTACCAGTACGATGCCCTCAATCGCCTTACCAGGGAAATGGATGGGGATGGTAATGTGCTGGCGAGTTTTGAATACGACGCTGCCGGAAATCTCATGTTGGCGGAAAACGCTCACTCCAAAAATGCTTTTAACTACGACATCCAGGGCCGTTTGTCCGTGACATCCACCAAGGGAAGCACCTCCCTTCCCAGCATCTCTGTTTTTTACAACTACGATCAAAACGGCAATATCTCTCAAATAGGGGATACTGAAATTAACTCTTCGCTAGTTCGTTACGAATACGATGAAAACGACAACCTGGTTAAGATGGGGCACTCTTCCAACAACGACCCCAGCTATTTGAGTTTTCGCTACGATAGGGGACAGAGAAGAATCAGGATAAGCTACCCCAACGGCATCACGGGAAGCTATACCTATATTCCAGGAAAGGAAGGACAGCTAAAAAGTTTAAGCTATAGCAAAGGCTCTCAAACTCTCTCTGCCTTTAACTATCAATACAACTTGAACGATTTTGTCACCAGTGTTTCTAATCAGAGAAGTGGCATTACCGTCAACCAAACTCAAAGATTTATCTACGATAAACTCAACCAACTGACTTCCGCCACTCTTCCCGTTGGTATAGGTAGCGATACATACATTTACGAATCCACTGGGAACCGAAACGCTATTACCAAAGACAGGAACGGGACTCTCTCAACGGCATATTCCTATTCGGATGCCAACAACCGGATTTTGTGGGACGGGGATTTTAATTACACTTATGACAAAAACGGCAACCTTAGCAAAAAAATCTCGCAAGCGAATAACCAGATCACTGAATACCAATGGGATTATAAAAATAGACTGATTCAGGTTTTAAAGCGCGCCAGTGAAGACACCGACCCCACTTCCACTATTACTTATAAATACGATGCTCTCGACCGAAGAATTGAAAAAAATGTCGATGGCAATATTGTCCGCTATGTCTATGACCGAGACAATATTTATTTGGAATACGACGAAGACAACTTTTTTCGCGCTAAGTTTGTTCATAGCAATAACATCGACGAACCCGTGAGGATGGAACGCCCCGAGAGTCCCCACACTAACGCCAATTATTCTAGGCAAGAGTTTTATTTTCACCGAGACAGACTCGGCAATATCACCGAGATTACAGACTTTGAAGGTGCAATTGTTCAACGCTATGTCTACGATGCTTTTGGTAATACCACCATCTACGACAAAGATGGAAGCGAGATCACGCCTTCAAGTACGAATTATCTGGAAAACCCCTACGCTTTTACTGGCAGAGAACTTGATCCCGAGACGGGACTCTACTTTTATCGCGCTCGGTACTATGATCCCAATACGGGGAAGTTTATTTCGGAAGACCCGATTGGGTTTGAGGGAGGGGATTTTAACCTCTATAGATATGTGGGGAATAATTCTCTGAATTTCGTAGACCCTTTTGGGCTGCAAGGATTTTGTAAGATTGATGTTGGTATAGGGGATTTTTTCAGAAATATAATTGATTTTGAAAAAAAGAGAGAAGAGGCAGAAGAAAATCTTAGAAATTTTCGCAAGAGAGCTTTGTGTAAAATCAACCCAAAGTGTAATGAAGATGATGAGGAAGGAGTAGACCCAATACCTGATGATGAAGTAGAGGATTTAAAACGTGAATTAAGAGAAAATAGTTAGTCTTTTGAGGTTGCAATAAAAATGAAGAGATGTTTTTATAAACTATTTATAGATTTTTATGGCATTCTTAGCTATAGAGCTTTTAAAAAAAAATTAACATTAAACATTATTTTAGGTATTTTAGGGCTATTGTGTTTCCTTTGGATCACTAATCCGTTTGACAGAAATGAACAATCCTTAGAAAGCTCTATAAACTACTTTGATCCAGTTATGATATGGCTTTACTCTCTTGCTTCTTTTACATTCCTTTTTTTGAAAAAAATAAATACTTATTTTTTTTTAGGATTTCTTTTGGGTTTAATGATAATAGTCTTTAGAACCACTTTGCTTCTTCTTGTTTATAATATTTTAATGTTTATTTTTCAATTTATATTTTTATTTACTACCAAAGAAAATCTTTACTATTTTGATGATTTCGAAAAAAAAATTGGTATTGGATTTTCAATATTTTTATATCTACAATTAGGGTACTTTATTTTTTGTCAAGCTATGGTACTATTTAGAAAAAATTGCAAAAGGTTTGAAACATGATCACTCGACTCGACGATTTTTATAAATTAAAAACCACTGTTGCTAATTTTGCTAGCAGGGCATTTTTAGATAAACTTAACCAATTAGCTTACGAATCCACTGGGAACCGAAACGCTATTACCGAAGACAGGAACGGGACTCTCTCAACGGCATATTCCTATTCGGATGCCAACAACCGGATTTTGTGGGACGGGGATTTTAATTACACTTACGACAAAAATGGCAACCTTAGCAAAAAAATCTCGCAAGCGAATAACCAGATCACTGAATACCAATGGGATTATAAAAATAGACTGATTCAGGTTTTAAAGCGCGCCAGTGAAGACACCGACCCCACTTCCACTATTACTTATAAATACGATGCTCTCGACCGAAGAATTGAAAAAAATGTCGATGGAAATATTGTCCGCTATGTCTATGACAGAGACAATATTTATTTGGAATACGACGAAGACAATTTCTTTCGCGCCAAATTTGTCCACAGCAATAGCGTAGACGAACCCGTGCGGATGGAGCGTCCGACAAGTCCCTACACGAACGCCAACTATTCTAGGCAGGAGTTTTATTTTCACCGAGACAGACTCGGCAATATCACCGAGATTACAGACTTTGAAGGTGTCGTTGTTCAGCGCTATGTCTACGATGCTTTTGGTAATACCACTATCTACGACAAAGATGGAAGCGAGATCACGCCTTCAAGTACGAATTATCTGGAAAACCCCTACGCTTTTACAGGACGAGAACTCGATCCTGAAACGGGACTCTATTTCTACCGTGCTCGGTACTACGATCCCAATGTGGGGAAGTTTATTTCGGAAGATCCGATTGGAATTGATGGAGGGGACTTTAACCTCTATAGATATGTTAGGAATAACCCTTTAAACTTTACAGATCCTACAGGAGAAGTCGTTTTTTGCACTAGAACTGCTTTTCCTACTACTTTTACTTGTTCAAGAAGAAATAGAAGAACAGGAAAATTTGAGATTTTAACTCTAGAAATAATCAATTCTCCTTTTATACTTTTTGGCACATTTACTGATGAAGAGTTTGATAAACTAATTGGAAATGAACAAGAAGGGCCACAATGTGTTCTTTAAGTCGAGATTTGTAATTTGGATTATGACTTTTATCACAAATCAGTAATTGGAAAGATATGGACAATACTATTTGGTATTGTTTGGATTATATTAGTCGCAGCGATTTTGTATGAATTTTTTGAAGATAACAAATCTCATATTTTGGGAATAGGGATTTCTACGCTGGGTTTTTCATTGTTGCTCATTTCAAAAATATCTGTTTTTAAAAAGAGACATTTTTTTTCTTTTGGAATAAAATTTATGAACCAGAGTACGATTTACTTGTATATTCTTGGTTATTTATTTTTAGTGCTTGGTTTATTCTTTGTATTTTTTTAACATTATTTTCCCCTTGCAATTTGTGCTGACGAGGCCTTGACTTTGGTATTTCTCCTATAGTTGCGTGCTCATCTCGCCGATTGTGGCGCACGATCCGGTACTTCTGGACTTCGTTTTAACCGAGTCGCCGTTTTTTTGTTTGTCCCCGGTGCTTGTCATCTCTCGCGGCCCTCTGGCCGCTGCTTTATTTCACCGTCCACGAAGTGGATTCTAGCTTAAACTGGTAACCAAAACAAAAAATCAAGGCCCAGCTTTGTAAAAATTTCATAGCTGAAAGAGGAGGTAGTTTTTTATGAAAAACGATTTTATTCCCTATGGCCCTTACCTGGATATTATCAATATTCTTGGAGAATGGAAAATCCTCAATGTCAAGGAACTTCAAGAACTCTATCACAGAGAAATCAATTGTTCCATTTTGAGAGAAAAGATAAGAAAGTTGGAAAAACATGGATTTATCAAAAGTGTTTTAATGAAAGGAAATAGTAAATACCTGTTTTTGACTTCCCTGGGACTCAAGTTTTCCTCCTCTCGCTATGCTGAAAGAGTCAACGAAAAAAATCTTACCCACGACCTGATGACGGCCCAAGTTTTGCGAGAATTGTTGAAATGGCCATCTTGCCTGGATGGAAAAATTTTGAGTTCAATGCAAAATTATGGCCTATGCCCCGATGCTGAAATGACAGTTTTGGTGGGAGAGAAAAAAATCAAGGTGGCCCTGGAAATTGAACTGACCCGCAAAAGCTACGGGAGAATTATCAGAAAATTTGGTGCTTACAGGCGGAATTGGGAATATGATAGGGTTCTTTTTATTACCCGCCATAAGAATATTTTTCGGGGGTATGGAAATTATTTGACGGATATGCGTGAGGATGTGCAGAACAATATTGCCATTGTTTTAGACTCCAAATTTTCCATGGAAAGTTTTGATTTTGAGAAGACTCTCTGTTTTTACAAGGGAGAGACAACGGATTTTTTCTCCATTTTTCGAGAAGGAGAGGATCGATATTGATCGACAATGCCTCTGCGCCCCTGTCAAATTCCCCAGTGATGTCCGCTAGTTGCCCACCCCAAAAAGTGACCCCCACTCCCCAACGAGGTTGTGCAGCGGGGGTCACTTTTTGGGGTGTAACCGCAGACCTGGGTGAGGTGGCAGGGGCGCAGAGGCAGACTGACAGGCCAATTTGGAGAGTATGGAGCATGAACGGTTAAATCTCTGGGCGGAGAGAGTAAGTGCCGTATCAGTGAAATTTGTGGCGCATCGGTCATCATTGCCGCCGTCTTGAGGGCGTCAGTGTCGTAGAAGTGGGGCGTGTACTATTTCGGCCATCATTGCCGCAGTCTTGAGGGTGTCAATACCGTAGAAGCTGGGCCTGTGTTGGTGAGAGCACCACCGCCGCGGCCTTGAGAACGGGTGATTTGTAGAAGTGAACCCCGTGCCACCAGGGCGCTCATTGCCGTGGCCTTGGATGAGTTGGGGAGTGGAAAAACCAGAGAGACCAGTCCGCTTGGGAACTGGGCAACCATACAAAAGTTTGGGCCTTGACAGTGCCAGATTCCCTGGACACCAATGCCCAAAATTCAACCATGAGGAGGTTTGATGAGTGAAGTCATCACCAAAAAAAAGTATCCATCGCGCTTTTACCTGGATGCGAGAAAGGACGGGGAAACCTTCAACCAGGTGCTCAAAATCCTGGAGGAGGCCAATCAAAAAGAAAGGGGCAGAGAGGTCTCGTTCAAGGATGTGGTGGCCCATGCCCTGGCCAAACTCAATTCCAAGGATGTGGAGAAGATCAAGGAAAAGTCGCTCACTGAGATGGAAAAAGTCGAACGGATGTTGGCCGAGTACAATCAGGCCCATGGCCTCAATTTGAATATGGGCGAGTTCCTGGCCAAGAAGTTAAAGATCTCCTAGTGGTGCGCTCCTTATGAACTGGCCGTCTCCCCACTCTTTTGCCTCTTTAAACACCGTCACAGGAGTCCTTATAGGCAGCACTGTCTCCGCCTTCAAGTGGCCCACTCGGGCGGCGGTTTGAGCATTTCCTTCTGTCCTCCTCTCATCGAGGTATTGGGCCTTTCATGCTCCATCAGGTGTTCCAGTCTATCCCGCCGATTCACCCACACCGGGCAAGTGTCAAAGTCCTGCGCATAAGCAAGGCAAAAGGCCCAAAGGAAGCAGTGTAACGGTGGCAATGGGGCCGTCCAGCAAGGCCTTCCTGTTTGGTTTTAATCTTTGAGCAAACATTCCTCCTGATTTTGAATCGGTTTAATGGGTGTTGAGCCTAGGCCGCCGCTCGCTTAATCAAGTCAAGAAAAAAATCGGTTCCCCCTAAAGGTCTCCCCCAATTTTTTTCTTGACTTGCGCTCGCTTTGGCCTCTTTAGAGCACCCAACCTTAAACCGATTCCAAAGGAGGAATGCTATGAATGCTGAGATTAAAACCAAACTCGAAGAGAAGGCCATGCAAGCGACTGTCCCGTTCTGCTACACCTGTTACACTAGCTGCCCCTGTGGCCGCTGCCGTCGCTGTGGAAGCGATGACCTAATGAGACTCATGCCTGGTTATGGAGTTGAATACGGCGTTGATTGGACATTTGAGTACCTACTGGATGGCATGGAAAGCGTCAATACCGATGAACTCTTCGAGCACATGATGGAAGGTGCTTACGAGGAAACCGCCATGGTGGGGCCACTTGAAGTTGATGTCATCAGCACCCTGAAAGAACACTCCACTTGGTGGCGTGAGGCCAAAAATGAGTACATTGACGACCTGGTTGCAGAAGAAGAACTCACCGAAATCGGAGGCCAGTATTACTGGACTTGTGACCTGAAAGACCGCCTGTAAAAGGGCGGCCTTCCATTTTCTCAGGCCACTCGGGGCGACAATGCCCCTGGTGGCCTTGCTTCTCCCGTTGGCGGCCCTCATACCCTCTGTTTTTTCCAAACGGGCAAATCAACCACTTTAAACTTTTGTGGCCCCAAGTAACTTGCTCTGTCGTGTCCTAACTTGCGAGATATGTGCCACCCCAAACCCAGGCCCTTTCAATATTTGCCGCCGCATGGATATGGCCTTTTGTCGCCTTGATTCGACCCCTCGTCCTTTCATGTTTGCACTTTCGATGGAAAGGGCCGTTTTTTTTCAGGTCTTGCCGCCTTATGGCCGCTTACCTCAAGGCCGGCCACTTGGGCACATCGGGACTTTTGCAACTTTGCAGATAGTGGCCACTCCTTCCTCAGTCCTGGCCTAAAGTAGAGAGAATAATGAATCGTCCGGTTTTCTCACCCACCTTTGTTTCCGTTGCCGTTCGCTCTCACTTCCAGGCCCGAGACGCTTGGGCCGCAATTTCACGCCAAAAATGGGAATTTTTGTCATTCAATTGCTGTGTGGCCCAAGCTGGCCTGTCCGTTCCCGCTCTCTCAGGCCTCTTATAATGCCCCTCGGCCCTTTGGTTGAAGGGGCATCATAAGAGGCCCTAAAACTCCAACAAAGGAACGGTTATGAAACTCCTAGACTCGCTCAACATCCTCTCCATCAACCAGGCACGAGTAACTTATGAAGAAGTGAAAAGTGCCTATCGCAAGGCCTGCAAAAAGTATCACCCCGATGTGAACCCTGCTGGTTTGGCCATTATGAAGGCGGTCAATGAGGCCTTTGAGACACTGAAACAAGAGCGGTTTCCTCTCACCATCTACGGCGACCAAAACTTCAGCGACTACGGCGAGGCGCTGAATCAGGCACTCAATGCCATCGTCCATCTGGCTGGCATCAACATTGAAGTTTGCGGCTCTTGGGTGTGGGTGTCTGGCAACACCTTCCCTAAGAAGCTCATATGGATGACCGCCCGGCAAGAAGAAAATTCGTTTTTTTTAAGAAATTTATGAGTTCCTTTGACTTCCAACCTCATATTCGCGTGCTGGTTAACGCATTAAGCTTGGTTCGAGCGGTGTTATCCTCTATCTGTGATCGGAAACTTTAACCAAGCTTCTTTACCGAGGGTTTCACCACATCATGGTTCTTAAATTCTCAAAAAATCCTTATCTTCTCCTTTAAACCGGAACTGTCATCAGTTAATATTATTTCAGGCCGCTGCGTTGAGTGCCTCCCAGACAAAACACAGGTGCTCTCTTGCACAGGCAACTTTCACTTTATTGCTATGTTTGTTCATATTTTGAAGTCTTACAGATTTTTTTCGTAGTCTCTTCATGCATTTATCCGCAATGGCAACTATTGCTTTCGATTGGCCTTTCCTGGCCTCTTTTAATCTTTTGCTTATCTGGCATATCCGCCCCGAGAATTGACTGCTTTCAACAATCGTCGTTCTTATCCAACGATTCCCCATTTTTGTTATTCCAAATTTCTTTTCCTTTCCACCAGAACTGTATTCACTGACATCCAGGCCAGCGTACGAAACAAGTTTCGATGGGTGGGAAAATCTTTCAATATCTCCAATCTCCGTTATCAACGCCATTGCAGAAAAAGTGCTTATACCTCTAAAACAAGTAAGAGCATTTTTTTTCTTTTTATACCTTTTCAGTTCCGACAATTCTTCGATTTTTTTATCGTATTCCTCAATACAGTCATTCATCCTTTCACATTGCCCAAGAAGAAATTCCAGATTTATCCTGCCTGAGTCGTCCAAAGTTTTTATTTCCCTGCGAATCCACGCCATATGCGAAATTGTCCAATATGACTTGTTTTCCCCGCCTTCATTATATTTGAGTCCGTATCGCTTTAAAGTCGATACAATGTGATTTTTTAGAGATTTTCGTTGCTCAACAAAAAATCTACGGGAGCGGATAATGTCTCTGGCCTGTTCGTCAACTTTGTCAGGAATATAAACGGGCGTTAAAAGTCCTTTTGCAAAATACTTGGCAAGTTTGTTGCTATCGACTCGATCGGTTTTCACCCGTCCGCTCGCTAACTCGGGAATCATCGAAGGCGCAATGATCGTGCTATCGATCCCCTTGGAGATTAAATAGCGGTGAAGGGAATTGCCCATGTAACTTGCTTCATGGCAGGTTTTCAACTGAAATCCTTGGCCTTCGAGTTTTTTGAGTTTTCCCAGTAATTTGGCGTTTGTTGCCTTGCATTTAAATTCCAAAGTTTCTCCTGTTGCTTCACAGAATCCCCCTCCGTGAAAAGACTTGTCGTCGACATCTAATCCCACATAAAGTACATTTTTCATTTGGATGGCCCTCCTTTTGGGTTTGTAAAAGTCCATTATTCAGACTTTTACATGGGGTAACCGGCCTTGTTGCATAAATCGGGATTAGAGTTGCGGAGGCCCCACAGGAAAGGAAAAATTTTGCTATCCAGTGGGAATGGCCATAGTCCGAGGCATTCCGAGACGAGTCATACAATTCAGCACCATCGTCTTTATCTCTGCTTCCGCCACCTGGGTGGCCATCTTCCTCGACAACAGCGAAGGCCCTAGCAGCTTTTTAAAGCGGAACATCTGGGTTTCCACTAAACTCCGCCTGTGATAACCCACTCTCTTCTTCCAACTCCTCTTACTCGAACTCTCCCAAAGTTCTCTCACTATCCTATTCCTCTGTGCCAAACCTGGCGTAGGCGCTCGCGCCAGCGAAGTTCCCCCTCGCAAATCAATAATCGCCTTCCCTCCTTTGGCATCTATCGACTCAAAACATTCCCTATACATATACGCCGCATCCGCAAACGCTTCTTTAATTTGGGGAATATCTTTAATCAAACTCGGAAGCGTTTTTCCATCCGTTCTATTTGACTCTGTTAATTCCATCGACACTATCTCAAACGATTGGGGATTCACTGCCAAATGCAGCTTGCGCCAAGTCCGCCTTTTCGATTTCCCATGAATCCTCATTTTCCATTCCCCTTCCCCGTACACTTTAAGGCCAGTGGAATCCACCACAACATTAATAGGCCTGCGGATATTCTTGGCCTTGGAGGGAATTTTGATACTGCTGGAGCGACGGCAAAGCTGGGTATAGCTGGGCACAGGTAGCGCCAAACCCAACTGTTCAAAGAGTCCTTCAATCAAACCTTGAGTGGTGCGCAGGGGAAGGTTGAATCGAGCGCGGAGGGTGAGGCATAAGAGGATGCAAGTTTCGCTAAAAAAATATGGCCTCCCTTTCCGACTTTCCGTGTCAGCAAACCAGGATTGGATGGCATCCTCATTAAACCATAGGGTGATATTGCCTCGATTGATGAGGGCACGATTATATTGACTCCAATTTTGGATTTTATATGCTACCTTTGACATCGCCGGCCTCCTTGCTTTTTTCCAAAATATAGGATGCCGGCATTTTCCTCTTATTTCAACGCTTTAACCTGCCTCATTTACGCAACAAGGCCGGGGTAACCAGTCCCCGGTTAAAAAGGGCGGTCATCCATTATTTCTGTCTTAAAAGTCCATTCGTCTAAGCGCACAATCCCTAAAACTTAAAAATATTCATTTTACAACCTTTGTTTTACATGGCCTAATATTCCTACACATAAACCTTTGTGGCCTGCTTTTTCGCACAATAATTGCAACGCCACGGAGGTTTATGTGTCAAGAACGACTAAAAAAGAAGTCTCAAAAAGCAGAAAGAGAAAGCGAAAAACCAGAAAAAAATCCCGACAAAGAAAAGGTTACCCGTCTGATTTAACCAAAGCACAATGGAAAAGATTGAGGAAACTAATCCCTCAGTCGGGGAGGTATGGCCGCCCTCGAAAATATGATTTGAAAGAAATTCTCAACGCAATTTTTTATATCGTAAAAACTGGATGCCTTTGGCGTTATCTCCCCGAAGGATTCCCTCATTGGAAAACAGTTTATACCTATTTTAGAAACTGGCGTATTCGTGGACTCTGGGAAGAAATTAACAATCATTTGAGGCGAAAGATTAGGAAAAGCGTGGGCAAAAAATCGCAAGCATCGGCGGCCATTATCGACAGTCAAAGCGTAAAAACTACTTCTGTGGCCGGGAAAGAGAGGGGATATGATGGAGGGAAAAGAATTAAAGGCCGAAAACGCCATATTCTGGTAGATACGCTCGGTTTGCTGATGACGGTTGTTGTCCACTTGGCCAGTATTCAAGACAAGGAAGGTGGCCTGCTAGTTTTGGATAAAATGAAGGGGTTATTTTCTAGGTTAAAAGTTATATGGGCCGATGGAGGTTATAGAGGAGCATTTGTCGAAATTGCAAAATATTGTTTTGGCAGAAAAATAGATATTGTTTTACGAAAAGATAAGGGTAAAGGTTTTAAAGTTATTCGGAAACGCTGGATTGTGGAAAGAACTTTTGGTTGGTTACTCAACTACAGGAGACTCAGCAAGGATTACGAGAGGTTGCCCGAGACAAGCAAGGCCATTCTTTATATTGCTATGACTCACCTCATGCTAAGGAGATTTGATAGGAAAATGGACTTTTAAGACAGCTTCTCATAAGGAGGCCTTCAAACAGGCGAGTTTCCATTGGAACCGCAAAAAGCAAATGTGGTACTTTCACCCGCCATCGGAAAAGCGAGGGTATTACAAGGGCGATAGTTCCATCGAGGAAATCAGATCAAAATACGGCAGCCAAAGGATCGGCTACCAGGTTCGTCCGGCCCTCTCCTGAGGGCCTTCAGGCCTGGAGTTCCATCTATAAAGGTGGTGCTCCAGGCATTTTTTCAGAAGGTGAAACCAGAAGATGTTTTTATTATTTTGTAGAGTTCTGATGCTAACTATTATTAGACTTCAGTTATTTCAAAAGTTTTTTTTCCAAAAGTTCGGCGGCCTCAATAACGGCCATGTAATATCTTCTTTTTTTAAGAGGTATGGAAAGCCATTTTTCATCGGCCTTATCTAACAAATGGTGATTTTTCTTAATATTTAACAAAGTGTTTTTTAAAACTTTAGCAGCATCTTTTGATTCTCGTTTTAAGCAATATTCAAAAATCGCCACGATAGGGTCGAACCCACCAAGGCCATAATAAATAATTTTTTCGACCTGTGACTCTGATTGTTTTAAATACCTGGCGAGCTTAGTTTTTTCTGATTGCGTTATTTCACCTTTGTCATTACATAAAGTTGATTTGAAAAAATCTCTAAAAACTTGCCGAAAAGGCATAGCAATTTGAGCAACTTTATTACTTTCGTTCTTCATTTAATCAGTATTTTAATACGGGCGGCCTCATTAGGCCTGAAAATTATTTAAATGCCAAAAAATATTATTAAACCTAATAATTTCAATATGTTAGAAAGGTAATATTTTTCTTGTATTTCATATAAAATATGTTATTGTCTTAAAAATTCATATAAAATGAGGAGCAGATATGGGCAAGAATACAAACAAAAGCAGGGTGGCCAATGTGGATTCTTACGAAGATGTCATTGCCATCATTGAAATAATCTCAGAGATAATCGAGAAGGAAAATCCTAGTGGAGTAGAAACACCCGACAGAATCAGTATTAAAAATTATCTCCACGAAAAATTTAAAATCATCGAAAAAAGTAACTTAGATTATCCAATGCCCTCCGCTCCTTGGTTGGGAAATCAGGCGATTTTATATGTCCCTCTGATTAAAAATGAGGATAGAGAGGCCAAAGAAAAAAGGATGATGTCTTATCAAAAATTTTTCTTTCCGGCCTTAAATGCCTCAAAAATTCAAGTTATTCATCAAGTGCATGAGATATTTTTATCAGGTGCCAGTAAAGAAGCAATGATTAAATTTCAAGAAGCAATAAAGCAAAGAAAGGAAAATAAGAAAAAAGGTAAGGAAAATGAAAATTCTGATTGATGATGAAGCTACGAATCGGTCATTTAAAGAGTGTTTTATTCAAAAAAAGATTAGCAATGATGATGCATTTAAAATTAAAACCGGAAAAGCTTTAAAGGCCATAAGAGAAAAAAACCATCAATCACAAAGAATTGTAGCTTACCTTTTGGGAAAGGATCAAAGTCAAATTTCTCGCATAGAGCGAGGCCTGGAAGATATAAGATTTTCTGAGTTCGATAAATTATGTAGGCATTTTAATGTTAGTCCGCTCGATGTAATAGCACAAATAAAACACAGCAAAAGCTAGTGACAACAAAGGAGAAATCGTTTATGAAAACTGAAAATAATAGAACTGGACTCAAAGTTTTAATTGATGACAACCGCTATGAAACGGCCTTTTTAGTGGGAGCATATTTAGAGGAAGATGGACATTCGGCAGTTGTGGCCGCCAACAACTTGTCGCTTCAATTTTTGAACGAAGGGAGAAGATATTTTGATGTCATTATTCAAGATTTAGATGCGTTTATAAGAGATAATATTTTTGCTTCATATCACATAGTAGAAAAAAAATCCGAATCCATCGTATCTCTCATTGCCAATTTTTTAAAAGATATTCGGCAGAGAGGCCAATTGTCGCCTGAACAATTAGGCAAGAGGCTTTCCGCACTGAAAAAAACGGGAATCCTGGGCGTTTCTTATCCCAAGGGAGCGAGGTTGTCTAAAATCGTGAGTTTGTTTGAAACCGGGATTTTTTGCCCTCCCTACAGTTACCTAGAGGCAGTAACGGCAATTTGCTCCACAAAGGAAGAGTTGGAACATTTGATGGTTTCTATAGAGGATTTATTTGAACCTCACAAGGGAAAGACAGAGCGGGCCGATACTATGGCCCTGATCGATATTCTCTATCAAAAGAGAATCGAAGATATGGGGAAGATACTATCTCCACAGAACTGTAATGCCTAAAAGGAGAAAAATTGCTGTTACTCCTTTAAAAAAACTGGGGGAACTGGTTGATAAAGATCAATATGAGCAATTTTAAGAGTATTTAGCGAGTAAAAGTAGCAAAGAAATCCGAGAGTTTTTTGAAAGGGGCATTGTGTGCAAATTATCAGACACAAAAAACAGTAGACAAGGCCCCAACACAATCCGCGCCTACTACGATAAAGACAGTGAAGGAATCGCTATAGAAGCACAATTAGGCCAAAATGTGGATCAAGAATTAGTCGTGAGTTTGACTTCTGGCATGACTTATTCTTTTGGATTGCTTTTTTTTGAAGTCTCGATCTTAAAAAAAGATTCGGCCAAATTAAAAAAAATTATCAAACAGTTATCTGAATAAACTCAAATTTAATCCGTTTCCAAAATTTAATAATGCCCCACCGCTACCCAGAGCAATGGGGGATTTGAGATCAACGCTGGGAATAACCATGGCCAAATCTAGGCCCAAAAAGGAGTTTATAACATGGATAATCAAACTCTAATGACCGTCGATGATGCCGCCAAATTCCTCAATGTAAAAGTGAGTTGGCTTCGCAGTGCCATTTTTAGAAGGGCCATCCCCTATATCAAAGTGGGCAATTTGGTGAGGTTTCGAGAGTGTGACCTCAAAGAGTGGATTCAAAAACACACCGTCGAAATGTGCCATTAGGCCCATCTTTTTAGCGGAATTTTTCCGCAATTTTCTCGCAAATTTTAGCAATTTTTATTGACGGCAAACACGGCACGAGTTACATTGATTGCGTCTTCTTTTTGCGAAAATAGAAGACTTGTCCTCGCAAGAGGAGACGCTTTTTGACATTCTAAAATTAGGCCACAGTGCCATGTTTGCTTCTCTAACTCAGGAGACGAACATGGAAACGATCAGAAACAAAGCTGGTAAAGTCACCAGCTATCGAGAAAAAGTTTATGTTAATGGCAAGGCCATTAGCAGAACTTTTAAGAGAAAATCGGATGCGCTCAAGTGGAAAACATCTTTTGCACTTGAGCAGCAAAAGAAAGAGGCTTTGGGTATTGCCCACATTCAATCCATAGATTTTGAGTCCTTTTTCAAATTGTGGCTTGAAATGAAGCAAAACCAAGGATTGGCCATCAGAACGCTAGAGGATTATCAGAGGGCCTATACAAAGTACCTTAGGCCCAATTTCAAGAGTAACCAACTTGAGAGAATCGACCAAATTTTAGTTCAAAAGGTGCTCAACCATTGCCGCAAAAATGGGCTTGGTTCGCGTAGGCTCAATTGGATGCTAACTTTGATAAAGCAAATCCTCAATAGTGCCGTTGAATTGGATTACTTGGTTCGCAACCCCCTCAAAAGCATGAGAAAAATCAAGGGAACGCCGAGAAGTTTAACTTATTGGCAGTTCCACGAGGTTAAGCAATTTTTGTCGGCCAATGTGGATAGTCCTTTTTATCCCTTGTTTGTGGTTGCTCTCAATACGGGGATGCGCCGGGGAGAATTGGTGGGCCTGTGTTGGGACAAGGTAAACCTCTCCGAGAGGCGGATTGAGATTTCCAGAATCAAAGACCGCTACGGCCTAAAAGACACCACCAAAACGGGGTTGATTCGGCATATTCCGCTCAATGCCTCGGCGTGGGAAGTCTTGGAGAAGCTCTCCCGTAACAAAAGGCATCCCTGCTTTGTGTTTGCTCTGGAAAATGGCGGACTGATTGATGAGAACCATTTATCGGATCGCCACTTTAAAAAGGCCATAGAGTGGGCCGAAGTGCCGAGAATCCGCTTTCACGACTTGAGGACGACCTACGCTTCCAATTTTGTGATGGCGGGTGGGGACATCTTCGCTCTCTCTAAAATTCTTGGGCATACCTCGGTGGAAATGACTGCTAAAAAGTATGCGGCCCTCCATCCCAGTTTTATGCAAAATATAGCGGAGACAGTGCAGTTTAATGCTAGTGGCAATGCTTTAGGCCTGTCGCTGGTAAAATAAAGTAGCCCAAATTTAGCCCATGGCCATTTTTCAGGGGGTCAGAACGCCGCAAAAAATTTAATAAAATCAATGGTTTATAAATGATTTTATGCGTTATTGGTGCCGAAGAAGGGACTTGAACCCCCATGGCCAGTGGCCGGCGGATTTTGAATCCGCTGCGTCTACCATTCCGCCACTTCGGCACATTGAAAGTGGGGCCAGTTTGGCCCGATTGCCTCCCCATTGTCTTGACTAGCTTGGCCGAGGGCCACTTTTAAGACTGCTTCTTAGCATTTTCTCGAAAATGTGGCCCAAGGGCATGGTTTTGAGTTGCTCGGGGGGGATGCGGTTGGGGAGCACTTCCCCCAGAGAGGGAATTGGCCCGGAGAGCACCAGGTTTTTGTTGGCCGCCACTTCGTCGATTTTGCCCACCGGGGTAAAGTGGGGGGCGGTGTTCAGCACAGAGGGGGTTTCCACCAGGATTTTGGCCACCGCCCGCAGGGTTTCGGCAAAGCGGTCGAGTTCGGCCAGATCAAAAGATTCGGTGGGTTCGATCATAAAACCGTGGGGTTCGGGGAAGGCCACGGTGGGAGTGTGTGGCCCAAAGTCCAAAAAGAGTTTTCCGATTTGCAACATGCCCTGCGCTTTGGAGAGGCCCGCATCAGCGAGTTTGTCCCAGATGGCCGGGTTCATGGTGATGATAAATTCGTGCATGCGCGGGATGTGGCCGCCGCCGGCGGGGAGAATGGGGTAGACGCCTTTGAGTTTTTCCAGCAAGTAGCGGGCCGAGAGAACGGCAATGGCGCTCATGCGGCGAATGCCCCCATCTCCCAGGGCGCGCAGGTAGGTGTAGGCGCGCACCTTGTGGGAGAAATTGCCCCAGTGGCGGTGGAAGTCGCCGATGGATTTGTCGGGGGTGTGGGAGCGAAAGGCCCCCCCCTCTTCGCGCACGATTTGCCGCCCGGGAAGGTAGTCGGCCAGCTTGTCACTGACGGCGACGATGGCATCGCCGGGGCCGCCGCCGCCGTGGGGAATACTCCAGGTTTTGTGGAGGTTGTTGTGGACGGCATCCACTCCCATGGCGGCCAGATTAACTTGGCCTGCGATAGCGTTCATATTGGCCCCGTCCATATACACCAGGGCGTCCACCGCGTGCAGGCGATCGGCCACTTCTTTGAAATGGTTTTCAAAAATGCCGGCGGTGTTGGGGTTGGTGATCATCATGCCCGCCACCCGCTCCCCGTGTTCGTCCATCAGGGTGTGGAATTGCCGGAGGTCGATTTGCCCGGACTCATCGGCATCGACAAAGAGCAGTCCCGCCGCGGCCTCTCCTGTCTTGCCGGGAGTGAATCCCGCCATGGTGGCGGTGGCGGGGTTGGTTCCGTGGGCACTGCGAGGGATGAGGATCAGCTTTTTTTTGTCTGCGTTTCCCCGATCGCGGTGGTAGGCCTGAAACATTTTAAGCCCCACCAATTCCCCCTGGGCACCGGCCACCGGCCCTGTGGCCACGGCGGAAAGTCCTGTGATGGCCTTAAAATACTCCTGAATGTAATAGAGAATTTCCAAACACCCCTGCACATCTTCTTCCGGCGCTTGGGGGTGCGGCCGGGTAAACCCTTCCAGACTGGCGGCCCAATCGTTGATCAGGGGGTTGTACTTCATAGTACAACTTCCCAGGGGGTAAATGTGGTCGTCGGGGCTGACATTTTGCTCTCCCAATTCGCTATAAAATGTTTGCAATTCCGACTCGGCAAATGAGGGCAGGCCAATCTCTTCACGGCGCAACAGGTGCGGAGGAATGACGGGAGAGGTTTGCTCTTGGCCCTGGCCGTTTCCCAGTTCACTGGCCAAAAAAGTTTTGAGTTTTTCAATGTCGCCGTCGGTTTGGGCATCGTTAAAAAAGAGCAGCAAGTAATTCCCCGGCGCGGGGACTCGTTCGCTCACATCGACACCCAGTTGGATTCCCTGGATTGAGGCCCTTTGCAAGAGTTGGGTGAGGTCGCCCCGGTAACTCAAGCACAACTCGTTAAAAAAGGGCGTGTGGGGAAAGGCCAGGTCGAGGCCATCCAGGGATTGTATAACCGTGGCCACCTCCAGAGTTCTCACCCGGGATTTTTCCAAGACTTCTCCTAGGCCGCGATCCCCTCGCGCCAGTAAGGAGGCCCCCGCCAGGGTGGCCAAAAAACTCTGGTTGGAACAAATGTTGGAGGTCGCTTTTTCCCGCCGGATGTGTTGTTCCCGGGTGGAGAGCACCATGCACAGGCACTCGCGCCCCTGCGCATCTGTGGCCTTGCCCACGAAGCGGCCAGCGGTGGCGCGGATGGCGGTGCGGTTTTGCGAGTTGAAACGGATGCCAAAAACCCCCAGTCCGGGGCCGCCAAAATGTGGCCCAATCGCCAGGTGTTGGCCTTCTCCCACCAGCATATCGGCCCCTTTTTCACCGTACTGCGAGGGTGGAACCAACCCCCCTGGCCCCAGCAACATGGGGTCGACCACGGCGATCGCCAGTGCACCGTGCTGGTGAACGGTGTCGGTGAGGCGGTGGACATCCTCCAAAAGGCCCAGGCAATTGCTGTGGGGGTAGATCAGCGCCGCCACCTCTTCCCCCAACTGTTCCAATTTGCCATTGAGTACCGTCAGGTCACTCTGGCCTGTGCGGGCATCCAGGGGGAAAGTCTCCAAGCGCATGGGGGTGTGTGCCGCCAGAGTTTGCATCACTTCCAAGTCTTGGGGATGCAACCCCTCCGAGAGCAAGACGGTGGTGGCCCTTTTTTTGATCCGCAAGGCGGTGTTGGCCGCTTCAAAGAGACAAGTCGAGCGCTCGTAAAAACTGGCGTTGATCGCCTCAAAACCGGTCAACTGGGAAAGCGCCGAACTGTACATCCACAAACTTTTGAGGGTTCCCTGGCAGCGCTCTGGTTGGTAGGGAGTGTAGGCGGTGGACAGGCCGCGCACGCCAGAAACGAAGGAGACGATGGGGTGGACGCTGTACCACTTGAGGGCATCGCCGATAAAACAGCTTTTGAGTCGATTCTTGTTGGCCAGGTCTTGCAGGTGGGAGAGCAGTTGTGGCCGGGGCAAGTGGGAACACACCGAAGGGGGCGAGGAAAAGCGCAAGTCTGCGGGAATGTGGGCAAACAATTCTTCCAGGGAATTGGCCCCCACAGTTTCCAGCATGTGGCGAATCTCCCCCTCTGTGAGGGAGATATAATCTTTTTTCAGTTCTTGGGTGGGCACTGTGGGCATGGGAATATCTCCGATGGTTTTTTTACCACGCCCCTGGCCTTTTGGCGAAGGCATGACTATCTTCGCCGAATGTTGTGCACTGTCTACCGCGCCCCCCAAACCCCCTGGCCGCCTTCCGCGGATGGGCCACAGCTTCCATCTTTGGAGGGTGTAGATTGGCGGGGGCACATTTCAGATGCGGGGCCAAAATCTGGCCATTTGTGGTGGACGCAAGACGGCCCCTATTTGGCCCACCGGGAGGGCCTGTGGCGGCCCAATTTTGCGGCGGAGTGGGAGCGCTGGCAAAAGCGCGCGCCCATCGTGCGCAAAACCCCCCTGGGAAAAGCGCTGGGATTGGACAGGGATCACACTTGTAAAATTTTGGATGCCAGTTTAGGCACAGCGCGGGATGCCCTGTTGCTCTTGTACTGGCGGCAGGAAGTCTACGCCACTGAGCGCCACCCGCTGATCTTTGCCCTTTTGTGGGATGCCCTGGAGCGTTGGCGGCAGTCGGGCCATCCCGACGCCTTGTGGGCGGGGGGCCGATTTCACCTGGCCTTTGGAGAGAGTGCCGGGGCCTTTTGCGACATTCCCTTTGATCGCATCTTCTACGACCCCATGTACCCCTCTCTCGGCCGCAAGCACTCCGCCCGCGGACGCAAGGAAATGGAAATGTTAAAGCAGTTGCTCGGCCCCGCAGACGAAGATGACGCTTCTGCGTCTTTTCTCAAGTTGTGGGAGCGCTGCCCTTTTGTGGTGGTCAAGCGCGGCCCCTTCTCGCCCCCCTTGCACCCCTCGGTCAATGCCCAGTGGAAGGGCAAAACTTTGCGCCTGGACAAGTATTTGCGCTAATGCGAATATGGGCAACATTGCAAGGAGGTTGTGATGAAGAACAGGTGGCCAGTCTTTTTTATTTTTTGTCTGCCCTTTTTGGTGGTGCACTCACTGGGCCAAGTGGAATCTCCGGTGGATTGTTCGGAACTTGTGGCCAAGGCCAAGACGCAACTGGTGCTCTATAGCAAGGCCCCCGTCGCCGGATATTTCGGGTGGATACGGGGAGAGGAAGTGGGGAGCGTTCCTCTGGGGGAACATTTTGAGATCATGGTGCATTTTGTCGAGAAGTTTTGTTGCGGTAAAACGCCGAATTTGTGGTTATTGGTTCAGTCGAGGGACGACCGGGACATTAAGGGGTGGATTCTGATAGAAGACCTTTTCGGATTCTCTTTTTGGGAACCGGGCCTGTGGGATTGGGTTTGTTTGCCGTAGAGGTTTTTCTGTAAGGCCCCTTGAATTTTTCCAGTGGGGGGCCTATAATGGGAGGTGATCACGCAACTGGTAGAGTTTCCTTTTATTTGAAACCCGCAGGTTCTTTAAGGCCGCCAGTTGCCTTTTTTCTATGACTCCGGTGGTGGTTCCCCGCCTCTCCCCACCGAAACTTTACGGCACAGAACATTGAACCCCAGTCCGGCCAGGGTAAAAAGGCCCAGCCGTTTGAGGGAGGTGCGCCTGACCGCTTTGGCGGTGGTGGAGGTGGCGGGGGGAAAGAGGTTGTCGTAGAGGGCCACGCCCCACAGGGAACCGCCGGCGGTTCCCGCCAAAAGGGCGATTTCCGCTGGCCATTTGCCGACGATACGGTGGAGCATCCCGCCGCTTCCGAGCAGGCCCGCCAGGCATCCCGGCACCAGTGGAATGATCAGAGTAGAACCGCGGGAAAGGATGAGGCCTAGGCCACTCGGAATTTCCGCCGCTAGAATCGACTTTGAAGTGGCCTTAAGATCGAGCACCATGCCGGCGTAGAGGGCGTCGTTTTGATCGCACTCCCGCAAATATTCGATGCCGTCCGCTTCTTGTAAGTGTACAGCGGGAAAGTTGGCCGCTTCCATCTGGCCCATCCGGCAGCGCGGCCGGCCGTTTTCATCTACCAGGAAAACCGCAGCGTAGGTGGCCCACACTGGCCACATGAGAATCAAAGCGACGGCCAGTTTCCGCAGTGGGGTCACGGGTTTCTCCTTATTGTTCGATAATTTCCAGAACGGCGCGCTTTTTGAGCTTGGTGGAAATGGCGCTGAGGAGGGTTCGCATGGCCTTGGCCATACGCCCTTGCTTGCCGATGACTTTGCCCAGGTCGCCCTTGTTGACTTTGAGTTCAACGACGGTGGTTTGCTCTCCGGTAATTTCCCTGACTTCAACTTCGTCGGGGTTGTCCACTAGAGACTTCGCCAAATATTCGATCAATTTGCCCAGTTCGCCCATTGGCCCCTCACTCGTTTGAGTTGCAGAAATGTGACGGCCTAGAGTTGGATTTGATTCCTTTTGAGCAAAGAGCGAACCGTATCGCTTATGATGGCACCCTTGCCCACCCAACTCTTTATCAGTTCGGTTTTAACGCCCTTTAATTCGCTGCCCTTTGGCCAGTCGGGGCCATATTGCCCGAGGCGGTCGAGAAAACGCCCGTCCCGGGGACAGCGAGAATCGGCCGCCACAATGGTGTACACGGGCCGGCGCGCCCTACCCCCTCTGGCCAATCGAATGACTACCATATCAAAACTCCCGTTTGAATGTTGCCCAGAATAGTTTTCATTTCCCCAGAAGTCAAGTCGTCGCTCACACTTCACATCCTCTCGCAGTTCAGCGGAAAAACCCTCCGCCCCAGGGGCCGCGGCCCTTGCCTTTTTTGCGTTTGGGAACTCCGGCGAGTTGGGGGCCAACTTTGCTCTTCTTGCCCCCTCCCTTGCCACTTTTGATTCCCCGGTACAGGTTGGCCAAACTGGTTGGCCCTCCGCCACGCATAATGTGTTTGATACTTCCCATCACTTTTTCCATTTGGCCAAAATTATCGAGAAAGTTGCGCACCGTCTTCAAGTCGTGGCCAGAGCCTTTGGCAATGCGTTCCATACGGGAAGATTTGATGATTTTATAGTTTTTTCGCTCTGTGTAAGTCATGGAGTCGATGAGCACCCGGATGCGCTTGATTTCGTTGTCGGCAGGGGTTAAGTCACCCAATTTGCGCAAGGCCCCTCCCATCCCCGGCAACATTTTGAGCACCGAGGACAGGTTACCCAGCCCCTTCATAATATCCATTTGCTTCATCAGGTCTTCCACGCTGAATTGGCCCTTTTCTATGCGCTTCATCATGTTGTCTGCTTCGCGCTCGTCGATGGCCGCTTGGGCCTTTTCCACCAGGGAAACCACATCCCCCTTGTCCAAAATGCGGCCGGCCAGGCGGTCGGGGTGGAAGAGTTCCAAATCCTGCATTTTTTCGCCGGTGGAGAGGTATTTGATGGGGACGCCGGTGACATGGCGGATGGAGAGGGCCGCTCCACCGCGGGCGTCGGAGTCCATTTTGGACAGGGCCACGCCGTTCAACTGCACTGCTGCATGGAAGTGTTTGGCCACGGTGACCGCCTCCTGGCCAGTCATGGCGTCCGCCACCATCAGAACTTCGGGGCCATAACTGGCCACCGCGCGCTTGATTTCCACCATTTGTTTCATCAACCCGTCATCCACATGCAGGCGGCCAGCAGTATCGATGATCACTATGTCCCGGTGTTCGCGCTTGGCCTGGCCCATGGCCACGGCGGCAATGTGGCGGGGGTGGTGTGCCAGATTGCTGTCGAAAAAATCGACCCCCACTTTTTCCGCCAGGGTGGCCAATTGTTCTTTGGCGGCCGGCCTGAAAGTGTCGGCGGGGACGAGGAGAACCGATTGCTTGTGCTTCTCTTTGAGGTGCAGGGCCAGTTTGGCGGCAAAGGTGGTTTTGCCCTGTCCGTTGAGGCCCACCACCAAAATGGGAAGGGGTTTGGGGCGGTCGAGGTCGAGACCTTGGTGGGCCTGCCCCATGACCCGCGCCAACTCGTCCTGGACAATTTTGATAAATTGTTCCCCGGGACTGACTCCCTGGAGAACTTCCTCCCCCATGGCCCTTTCGCGGACGGCGGCGGTAAACTCCTTCACCACCCGAAAATTGACATCGGCCTCCAGGAGCGACCCGCGGATTTCCTTGAGGGTGGCCTCAATATTGGAGGGTGAAATTTTGTTATTGCCTTGCAATGCCCTAAAGGCGTGGGCAAATTTTTCACTCAGTGAGTCGAACATGGCAAACCCCTTGCGGTTCGTGGCCTTGCGGGTGGGCGATTGACGCATAATAGGGGATGCGGGGAGAAGAGTCTAGTTTTTATTGAGGTGTGATCAGGTCAAAAATTCAGCTTTTCTTTCCTATGTAAAAAAATCTATATGTAAAGAAACACGAAAATTTTTACATATAAAAATCTATATGTAAAGAAATTTGCATATAAACTTCGCAGATTCCTAGAAAAAGAGGCCCGTATTGACGCCCTGGCGGCCTTGAGCGAGAAGGACAGCATGAAAAAAACAACCCCCCTGGGCCTTTTTTCGCCTCAGTTGCAGGGCAAGATCGACCGGATCAAAGAGCGGCGGCGGCCAGTCACCCTGGGGGCGTTGCCCTTTGCCTCGCCCCTGATTTTGGCCCCCATGTCGGCGATCTGTGCGGCACCTTTTCGCCTGCTCATGCAGGAGTTGGGTTGCGGCGGCGGCGTCAGCGAATTGATCTCTTGCCACGGGATCAACTATGGGGCAGAGAGAACCCGGCGCATGTTGCGCCTCCATCCGCGGGAGGAAAGGGTGGGCATCCAACTTTTTGGAGAGTGTGCCGACGCCATGGCCCGAGCGGCGCAGGTGGCCCAGGAATTTGGCCCCTCTTTTATTGACATCAACATGGGTTGTCCGGTGAGGAAAGTGGTCACCAAGGGGGCCGGCTCTGCATTGCTAAAAGACACCTCCCAGTTGGGGCGCTTTTTTACCCGCATAAAAAAGGCCTTGCGGGTTCCCCTGAGCATTAAAATCCGCACCGGTTGGGACGATTGTTCCATCAACGCCCACCAGGTGATCGGCATTGCCCGTGCCGAGGGCATCGAATTTGTCGCCATTCACGGGCGCACCCGCGCCCAGGCCTATCGTGGCCAGGCGGACTGGCGTTTGATCGAAGATTTGGCCCAGGAGTCGCCCCTTCCCGTCGTGGGCAACGGCGATTTGCACTCGCCCCACCAAGCGCGCCGACGCCTAGGGGACACCAGTTGCCAGGCCCTCATGTTGGGGCGGGGGTGCCTGCGCTCTCCCTTTATTTTTTTGGAGAGTTTTTTGGCCGAGGGAGAGGCCTCGCCCTTTGGCCCCCTGGACTACTGGGAAGTTACTCGCGCCTATGCCCAGCTCTTGGAAAACTGGGATGGCCCCGCTGCATTGGCCCGCGGACAGCGCCACACTTTTGTCGCCCTCAGAAAGCTGGTGGCCTGGTTGGTGGCCGGGTTTCCCGGTGCCGCCCAGTTTCGGCAGGCCCTCTTTGAAAGCGCTGGTGCGGGGGAGGTCTTGCAGTGTGCGCAGGATTATTTCAACCGATTGGCGGAAGGGGAAAATACCGTCAAAGAACTCGACTGGCAACGGCCTTTTATGGCCGGGGGACACGGCTAACCTTCTTCGTGTTGGCGTCCCCGTGGGTATTGTTCCTGGTGTGTGAGCAGCGCCTGGTAATAAAATCTTTGGTCGTCAATGCTCAAGGGAGCAACTCCTTGGACATTTTTTCGGCGGATGCCTTTTTGGCGGATCAGTTCTCCCGCCTTTCTCAATTTGGAGCTGATGCTGTTGGCGATGGTGATGAGCCAGCGGGGGCACTCTTGTTCCAGGTGGGCAAAGCAGACTTTGAAGAGGATGCAATCCTCCACACAAATGACATTGGCCGAACAGGGCATCCCGTCGAAAAAACTCATTTCCCCCAGGTACTGCCCCTTTTCTATGTAGGCCAGTGGGGTGATTCTGGTTTTGTCGTTGACGAAAGTGAGCAGTTTCCCCGATTGCACGAAAAAGAGACTGGTGTTCTCCTCTCCCGTCGAAAAGAGCAATTCCCCGGCCTTGAGGTGAAAGGTGGTTATTTCCCTGCTCTTTTCCGTGTTGACTTCTGTCTTGGTGGTGTCGATCTCGTTCATGTTAAACCTCGCTGTTAAATTTTGAGGATATTCTCCACTTTCTTGATAAGGCCTTGAACCAGTTGGCGGTAAAAAATGTCCCGCGGAAAAATGTCGTCGGCAAAGAGCGTTTGGGAAGAATCCCGCTGGCCGAATTTCCGGTTGACCAGGCGGTTGAAATCGATCACCTGGAATTGGCCTTGCTCGGCCAGTTGGGTTTGGATGCGGTTAAAAATCATATTGCCCCGGAATGGCCAACAGTCGAACAGCATCGCCCGGTAGAGCAGCGATTTGGCATCTTTGAAGTGGCCTGTATGTTTGAGTGCCTGCCCGAGCCAGTAATAGGCCAGGGCATTGCCATGGGAACGGGACAGAATGTCTTGCAGTTGGGGGATGGCGGCGGGGGCGCGCCCGCCGCGGATGTGTTCGACTATGGCCTCAATGCGCTCCCTCTGTTCCCCGGTGGAGGAATTTTGGCATGTGGCCCGGGGAGCGACATCCAGGTTGTGGGCGGGGGGAATGACGATCACCTTGGCCCGTCGCCGTTTGAGGCCCTCGACAAATTCGCGGTATTCGGCGCTAAAGGTGAGGTAGGTCAGTTCCATCATGCGCTGGTTTTGTTGGTGGGGGCGGGCCTTGCTCAGTGGGGAATAGGTCTGCTTCAATTGGACGCGAGGGTGGGGAGTATAAATAAATTTTGATAATTGGCCCCAAGATTTTATGAGTTCGCGATTCTTCGGGTTTTGATGGGCCTGGTAGTTGGAGAGAATCGCAGGGTAGAATTGTGGCATCAGGCGCTGTTCAAAAAATTCTTGACTGCCGCCGTGGTAGATGATCACCTCGGGCATGCGCCGTAGGGATTTGATTTTGGCGAGTGTGCGGTGCAGGCCCTCCCCCTCCCTGGCCCAGTTGTAGACGGTGAGGGGTTCGGCCAACCGGCCTTGCGTCTCCCGCACCAGGGCGTCCAGAAACGGGGCCAGTTTGGCCCCCAGGCGATCCCCTACCAGCAAAATATTGCTCTTTTCCGCCCGGCGGGCCTCGCCGGCGTAGTTGGCGCGCAAAACATAGGGCAGGGGGGTGCCGGTTTGCACGGGGTTGGACAGGCGGGATAAGGGCCAATACAATCCCCCCATCAATAGGGCCAAAAACGAGAGCAAAGCGATGGGCCTTAATATTTTCATTCCCCTTTATTATAGAGCATTTTGATGAGCGCACCCATTCCCGAGTTATTGATTCCCGCCGGCTCCCTGGAAAAGTTGAAGGTGGCGGTTTTGTACGGGGCCGATGCGGTCTATTTGGGGGGGCAAAAATTTGGCCTGCGCTCGGCCTCGGACAATTTTTCTGAGTATGAATTGCGTCAAGGAGTGTCGTTTGCCCACGCCCACCACGCCAAAGTGTATGTCGTCCTCAACAGCTTTTTACACGACGACGAGTTGGGGGAATTGCCCGACTTTTTGCGCTTTTTGGAGAGTATCGGCACCGATGCCGTCATCGCCAGCGACTTGGGGGTGATCGAGACCGCCAAGGCCCACAGTTCGTTGCCCATTCACCTCTCCACCCAGGCCAGTTGCCTCAACTCGTTGGCGGCCTCCTGGTGGAAGGGGGCGGGAGTGGAGCGCATCATCCTGGGGCGGGAAGTGTCCCTGGCCGAGGCGGCCCACCTGCGCCGGAGTTGCGGTATTGAGCTGGAGATGTTTGTCCACGGGAGCTTGTGCACGGCCTATTCTGGCCACTGTGTCATCTCCAATTATACCCAGGGGCGGGATTCCAACCGCGGGGGTTGCGCCCACAGTTGCCGCTTTGAGTACAACCTCAAGTCGCCCCAATTCCCAGGCCAGCTAGTGGCCGAGGGAACGACTTTTATGTCTTCCAAGGATTTGCGCGGACTGGAATTGCTGGGGGATTTTATCCGGGCGGGGATCGGCAGTTTAAAAGTGGAGGGGCGGATGAAGTCCCAGCACTATTTGGGGACTGTCACCAAAGTGTACCGCCAGGCCCTCGACCTCTACCGCGATGGCATCCTTGCCCCTGGCCCCTGGGAGTCTTTGGCGGCGGAACTGGAAAAACTCCCCCACCGCGGTTATTGCAGCGGAAGTTTGGCCGCGCCGGCGGGGGAAAGCTCGATAGCGGTTGACGACTCAAAGCATAAAGAATACCGCCTGGGAGCAGTGGCCTTGGAGGCCTTGCCGGGGAGACACCTCACCCTCGAAGTGCGCTCCAACCTTGCCGAGGGAGATTGGGTCGAGTTGCTCCCTTTTTATGGCGACATGCAGCGATTTCCCCTGGAAGGCATGACCGATTTGCAAAACCGGCCCCTTAAAGTGGCCAAGTTGGGCACTTTGGCCAAAATCCCCTACAGGAACGGGGCCAAACCCCTCAATTTGGTGAGAATTTGCCCCCCGCCCGGCTTTGCATCCCACGCCAAAAGTGCTAGCTTGTCCTCTTTGTGCAATCTCGCCCCTGCGTAAGCAGAGGGCCAAAAGACCGAGGGGTTGACTTATGATTTATGAATTGTCTCTGGTGGCCAAAGCGGACTTGGACGAGGCCCGCTTGGCGGCGATCAAGCAAATCGTCACCGACACCGTCAAATCTTTTGAGGGTGAAATCTTTATCGAAGACGATTGGGGGCGTTTAACTTTGGCCCACCCCACCCGCAGGGGAGTGGCCAACGGGCACTTTTTGTACTTTCTCTTTTGCGCCAACAACCGCTGCAACAGGGAACTCGCCCGCCGTTTCAAAATCAACGAAGATCACCTGCGCCACCTGTTGGTTGTCCGCGGGGACAAGGCCCAGCGCGAGGCCCTGGTGAAGGCCTACAAAACGCCCTTTTCCAAGCAATACCACGGAAGCGTCACCAAAATTGACGGAGAGGACGGGGAAGGCCCCAACCCGCGCAAATTCGCCCGGCGCAAGACCTGTTATTTTCGCGCCAACAATATTTGCGCCGACTGGAAAGACCCCGACACTTTTACCTGGCTCATCAACGAGTTTGGCAAAATTTCTCCGGCGCGGGTGACAGGGGTTTCCACCAAACACCAGCGCTTCGCCACCACCGCCATCAAGCGCGCCCGCCAAATAGGCATTGTCGGGCACATGAGCAACCGAGTGGCCTACAAGAGGTAGTTTATCCTATGGCCACAAAAGAGACTCCCGAAACCCCCGATAAAGCGCCTTCCAAGGCCTCCGCCGAAGCTGAATTAGAGCACCTGAAGCGCGAAAAGTTGCGGCGCGAAGAGGTATTGCGCAAACTGGAGGCCTTCCAAAAGGCGTATAAAAGTGACGACGGGGCGTGGATCAGGCGGGATCGCGGGCGCTTCTTTTTGCTCATTTTAATGTCTTTGGCCCTGACCCATTTGGGGTTTGATCGGGTGTTCGGCATTGGCCAGTATTTTGGCCTGCTCTCCTTTTTGGCCCCGGTTCCCCTGAGCTTGGCCTTCTTGATCTACGGCAATATCAAAACCTTGAAGTGGGCCGCTGGCCTGCTGATTTTGCTCACTCTGGGGGCGTTCGCCGTACCCGCCCAGAGCGTGGTGGCCATTGCCTACACCCTGTCCATTGTGTACGCCTACGCCATCTCCCTGTTTATCCGTTGTGATATTCCCCCCATCCGCTGCATTATCTACACCGGCACCAGCTTGATGGCCTTTTTGTGGGCCACCGTTCTGGGGTGTGAACTCTTGTTGGAGGGGGGTGTTCAGGGATACCTCCAGAATGTGGTCGAGGCCAGTTTGGCCCAATTGCCCCAGGGGGAGCAATTCGATCCCCAGATATTTTTGGACTACCTCTACAATATGGGGCCGATCTACATTACCGTGGTTCCCTTCGTCGCCTTTTGGCTGTGTTTTTTCCTGGTGATGAGGAATTTCTTTCTGTGGGGCCACCGGGTGGCCTATTCCTATTCTTCCCTCGATCTGGTTCGCTTTAGAACTTCCGATTATCTGCTCTATCCCCTGGCCTTTGGCCTGGGCACCAGTTTGTTGGGTTTCCACCTGGAAGACGGCGGGATTCGCCTGCTCGGCCATGTCCTGTTGGGACTCACCGGAGTGTTTTATTTTTTTCAAGGGTTTGGAGTTTTTCTGGATTTTCTCAACCACTTTAAGTTGGTGGGCATCCTCAAAAGTTTGTTGTTGGTTCTCACCGTCGCTTTGGCCCAGGTTTGGCTCGCCATCCTGGGGGTTTTTGATGCCTGGTTAAATCTCAGGGGATTTTTAAAGAAAAAACCGAATCAAGGATAAATTAAAGTTCAAATGAAAAACCACAATAAAGGGAGAGCATTCCATGCAAGTGATCCTTACTGAAAAAGTCCCCACCCTGGGCAATGTGGGCGAAATCGTCAATGTCAGGCCGGGCCACGCCCGCAATTTTCTCATTCCCGGGGGGAAGGCCATCATCGCCGATCGGGGCAATATGGCCCAACTCAAGCATGTCGAGAAAATGTTGGCCCGCAAAGTTGCCACTGAGAAGAGTGCCGCCGAAGCGGTCAAAGAACAGTTGGACGGCCTGGCCATTGAACTCACCCGCAAAGCGGGGGTTTCGGGAAAACTGTTCGGGGCGGTCACCACCAACGAACTCTCCAAAGAATTGGCCAAAAGGGAGATTGAAGTGGAGCGCCGTTTACTGTCCTGCGATCGCCCGATCAAGTCCCTGGGCACTTACCAGGTCAAAGTCAAGTTGTTTGCCAAGGAAGTGGAAGCGCTTTTTACCGTCAAAATTGAAAGAGACCCCCAACAGGCCGAAGAACTGAAAAAGCAGGCCAAACTGCGCCGCGAGGAAAAAGAACGGGAAAAGAAAAAAGAGGCCGCAGCGGCGGAAGTTTCCCCGGATGTTGAGGCAGGGGAAGTACCGGATGGAGAGAGCGCGGCCGTAGCGGAAGGCGGGGAAGAAGTGCTGGCCGACGGTTCACTACCAGAAGATAGTTAAGGCCTGGGCCAGAGGTGACAACACAAGATTCCTCCTCCAAAAAAGTCCGCCAATTTCCCCACGACCTGCTGTCCGAAAAATCCCTGTTGAGTTGCCTAATGCTCGACGGCGACTGCCTGGGGGAAATTTCCGATCTCAAAATCAGGGGTGAAGATTTTTTCCATCCTCAATACGGCATGATTTTTGATGCCATTGCCGATTTGGCCACCGCCAATCAACCCATCGACTATGTTACCGTTTCATCGCGGCTTAAACAGTACGGCAAACTGGAGGAAGTGGGGGGAGACTCGGCCCTCGGCCAATTGTACGAAGACCACATTTCTGCGGCCAATGTGCGGGCCTACGCCGAAACCCTCAAGGGCCACTCTTCGATGCGGGAAATTTTGCGCACTTCCATGCGGGTGACCGAAATGGGCATGAATTTTCAAGGCCCCATCGAGGATTTTGTCAAAGAAGTCGAAGGGGCCTTTTTTGGGCTGGTCAACCAGGCCAAGTCGGGCCGAATGGTCAAACTCAGTTTTTGCCTCAAAGAAAACATGAAGGAGTTGGAGGACAGCAGTCGCGCCCCAGGGGAAATCCAAGGGGTTTCCACCGGCTATCAAGACCTGGACAAATTGCTTTTGGGAATGCAGGCCGGCCAGTTGGTGATTTTGGCGGCCAGGCCGGCGATGGGGAAAACTTCCCTGGCCCTCAATATGGCCACTCACGCCTGCCAACTTCACAATCAACCTGTGGCCATATTTTCTCTGGAGATGACCGCCCAGGAACTCAGTATGCGGATGCTCTCCGGGCAGGCCAAAGTGGATTCCAAACGCATCCGCACCAAAAATTTTCTACCCAATGATTTGCGCCACATAGGCCACGCCATTCAAAAGTTGTCCGAATACCCCATTTTTATCAACGACTCAGGCGATAGCACCCTGTTGGACATTCAATCCCAGTGCCGCAAATTGCAAACCGAATATGGCCTGGGGTTGGTGGTGGTCGATTATCTTCAGTTGATGGGCCACTACCGGCAGGGTGGCAAAGAAATCTCCCGCGAGCAGCAAATTTCGGAGATCTCCCGCGGCCTGAAAACCTTGGCCAAAGAGCTTGACTGCCCCATTTTGGCCCTCTCCCAACTCAACCGCGCGGTGGAAGCGCGGCCCAACAAACGCCCCAACACTTCCGATTTGCGGGATTCGGGAGCGATCGAACAGGATGCCGATGTAGTGATGTTTGTCTACCGGGACGAATACTACAACCCCGAAACCAAGGAACCCAATGTCGCCGAAATTATTGTGGGCAAGAATCGCGGCGGCGAAACCGGCACGGCCAAACTGGCCTGGGTGGGGGAATACACCACTTTTGAAAACCTCGCTTTGCAGAAGGACGGCGAGTGAGTTTGGCCGCGTTCGCAATTTGGAAGATGGCCCTTGACCCCGATTCTTACAATTTGGGAATCCCACTCCCAAATTGCAAGGTTTTTTAGGCAAGAAAGAGGGCCTGCCCAGGGCCTCCTTATGGCCTAACAGGAGTCCTAAAAAGCCGAAACCCGATGTTGCTGGCCCTATGATAAGGGCCATGACTACTGCGATGTGCTGAATGCAAGTTATGTGTGTTGTAGTCGCTCCAACCGCCGCCGCGGGCAACCCGTTTTTTACCGAAGATTGTGCCTGTGGGGTCGGTGGCCTTTTCCGGGAAAAGGAAGCTGTATCTGTCTTGCGTCCACTCCCACAGGTTTCCGCAAATATCGTAGAGTCCAAAAGGATTGGGGCAGAGTTGGGCCACCTTGTGAGTTCGATTATCGGAATTTTGAGCAAACCACGCGTACCGGGGAAGTTCTTTTTCACTATCGCCAAAAAAGTATTTGGCCTCTTCTGTCCCTCCCCGCGCCACAAACTCCCACTCTGCCTCCGTGGGCAACCTATAGATATACTCCTTTTGCAACTGATTTAACTTCTCGACAAACTGTTGAGCATCTTCCCAAGACACCTGCTCCACTGGGCGGTTGGGGTCGATATATATGAGGTCATCTCCAAGAGCACGGGAGAGATAAACGCCCACGCCCTCTTCATCAAACCTCGACGGATTTTTCCTCATCACCAGAAAGTATTGGAGTTGGGTGACCAGAGTCGCCTGCACTTCAAACCTTTGAGTTAAAGTGACTTCCGTCTTTCCAGTCTCTCCCATCTTAAATGTCTTTGCGCCATCGGGGCCGCCGCTGGGAAAGTGCTCCCCACGGCGAAACTCAAAACTCTCCAATATCCCCCTGTCCAAGAGTTCTTTCCGCTCTTTTCCCTGTGCCAAATTTCTAAACACACCAAAAAAAGTCTCTCCGTCAATTTCTTTCCACACTGCTGTATGCTGGGACTTGGGAAGCAACTCTAAATAGCGCTCAAACTCCCCCCTCTCCGAACCGATCAAGGTTTTGAGAAATTCTGCCTTGGATGCAATGTCTCCCTCTTCCCGCCCAATCCATTCCTCCGCCACTTGGCCCAAACTTTTGGCCCCACTTTGCCTGTGCAACTCCATCAGTTTGGCATAAACGCCCGCGATCGGAGCATTGTTGGGAGAAGTGGCCAATGCTATGGCCTTCTCTCCCAATCTTAAAATGGCCTCATCTGTCGATTCCAATGTCAGCGCCAACCACCGCCCCAAGGCAGCGTTGCCGTAATTCCTCTCGGCCAGATTGCGGGCCAGTTCATCCTGTATAAACTC
The DNA here is from genome assembly GCA_965243145.1 of Bacteriovoracaceae bacterium. Taxonomy (GTDB): domain Bacteria; phylum Bdellovibrionota; class Bacteriovoracia; order Bacteriovoracales; family Bacteriovoracaceae; genus CBDBLK01. The sequence goes on along the minus strand of CBDEUB010000002.1, from coordinate 895,635 downwards.
ACTCAAACGACTTGTCTCAAGAAGTCTGATCAGGTTTGAGGCATCATGTGTTTGGGGAGAGTCGAAACTTTTGGGGATTGCCTGTAGAGCGGAAACCGCCACTTCATCGGATATATCTTCCGCCTCCAACACTTGCACCATGACTTGCCGTTGATGGGGTGAATGGGCGTAATATCTCAACAGTCTGTCCCTAATGTTCTTGTTCTTCCGCACCTTAACGATCAAACGATAAAGGTCACTAGCGAGCAAAATGCGGCGCTTATACCTGGGAGTGTCCAGCAGGTTTTGCAAAATCACCACCCGATCTTTTAAAGCAAAGAATTCCAACTGAGAGGGGAGGAGGGCCATTCGTTTTTCTGCTTCAAACCTTTGGTAAATTAAGGCCCGTTTTCTCAACTTAAACGGTGCTCCTTGATCTTCCAACCACTGCTGAATGGTGGACTCAAAGGATGCATCTGCCGAGCGTCCCGCCTTTTTCAAGGCGTGCATTGAGGCAACATAGTGCAGCTTATCCTCCAAATCCCCGTGCTTTAAATCGATCGTGGCGGCAATGATTGATTCCAAATCAAAAGATGAGGACGACATTTTCCAGGGAAAGGCCAATTCTCCCGGGAATATCTCCCATTCTCCACGCCCTTTTGCAGATTGCAGTGGGATCACCATTCTGAGTTTTAAATTCCTCCCCGCCCGTGAATGCCCGTCCGGGAAGTTGTATTGATGGGGGTGTGGGGCAAATTCGGCCAAAACTTCACTCTGATCCAGTTCAATTTTTTCCCCGATAAATTGTCGGGTGAGGCCGCTGTTGGAAATTCCGTTATGCCCCCCTTGGTCTGGGGAAATAGCGAGTCTGTACCCTTTCTCCTCCACACTCCTTCTCACTCCCTCCAGCATGGTGGGCAGTTCTGTGTTGCTCACATTTTGCACTTTATCCACAAAGGCAACTTTGATTTTTCCTCCCGCATTGCCTATCGCCTCTCCTAAAACAATGGTAATGTGCCCACTGGAGGCCCCTTCTTCATCGGTCAGGGTAAAGTAGTGGTAGTTGGGGTCTAGTGCCTTGGACAAATATTCATTGGTCGAACAGTCTGAACCTCCCAGGCACGACCTCCAGGGAGATTCCACCAGCGTCAAGTGGCGCACCGTCTGGGTGAAACTGGCCACCTCATCTCCCTGTGTGCCTTGGCCCAATTGATCTTCCAACCTCCGCAGTTGTCCGGCGAGGCCTTGTTCTCCCACCGGCAGTCCCGTCGGTTGCGCAACTTCCAATTCCCTCAAAACTTGGGCATAGTGCCCTTCATATTCCAGTTCGAGGGCAAAACTATCCCTCTCTTCTAACATTTTGCGAAAGGCGTTTAAGCGCTCCATTCCGTCATCGCTCTTGAGTCCGCTCACCGTGGCCATATCATGATAACCGATGGTGTGGATGAGATCGGCGATCGCCTGGGAGATGGGGCGCACATCTGTTCCTTCTTTCTTCAAGCGCCGGCGTTCCTCCATCAAGTGTTGGTACAACGCCTTTGCCTTGGTTTTGGCGGGCGTCTCCTTGTTTTTGAGCATCTGGCGCAGTTCTTGGGGAAACTTCTCTTGTATAAATTCCAGATAGTGCCGTCTCGCTTCCTCTTCCTCCAACCCCCCGGGCCTCCTATAATCCAAAACTTTTTTCCAATAACCTCGATTGGCCTCAATTTGAAAAAGCTGGCCCCGAATTTGCCCCGCACTCTTGGTTTGAGAGTTGGTAAACTCTGCCAGTTCATTGGTTAAAGGATAAACTTTGCGATGGGCCTGAATCTGAAAATTGCGGAAAGGTTCCTTTCCCAACTCGGGGTAGTGATTCAAAATTTCGGCCACCCGATCGGTGGTTCTGTGATAGAGAGTGGTGTTGGGGTCTCCGAATTTCATGGTTCTATAAATTTCAAAAGCACTTCTTTGAGAGGGGTCGCTCAAGTTGGGTATAAACCCCTGGATAAACGCCTTTAGCAATTGATCTAAGGTCTTTATCATTTTGATTTCTTGAACGGGAGTGGGCCTTATCTTTTTGGCAATCTTGTTATTGCTGTTGAAAATTTGGGAAGTGATGCCCTTACAACGATCGAAAATGGACGAGTCTGAAGCGCGAGAGTGTTTAAGCGCTGCCAACATGAGCAGCGAGAAGGCCAAAAATGGAATTCTTTGCCGCCTCATTTTCCCTCGCCGCTTGGAAAGAAACCCTTTAATAATTTCGAGCATCTGTCGAAGAATCCCGTCTTTTGTCTGAGTTCCCGCCTTTTGGCAAAATACGATCTTCTCAACCCGCTATCAAATACCAAACTGGCCATGCCTACTTCCAACTTGCTCAATTCATCGAAATCTTTGGCCAGGGGAACCGCCTTGGCAATGGCCAAAATTTTATTTTGCTTTGTCAGGCCCTGAATGTTCACCAGTTCCTCCAATTCGTGGTACGCAAGGCCTCCCTTTGCCATAATGACTGTGGCCCTTTGGTTGAAGGCATCCAGCATGCCCGTGTGTGTCTGATTTGCCATTTCTATGTCTTTAAATCCACTGATCAGGTTGGAGAGATTGTTAAACTTGTCAAAATAGATCGAGGCCAGAAACCTCGTTTTCAATCTCGAATCGGCAAAAACTTTGAGTTGAGCGATCCTGGCGTAATCTTCCGCGTTTTTCATCAAGTGGGAAATTTTGGCCCTGGCGCTTCTGTGTTCGATGACTTTGCCCGACGCCTCTATGATCTGAATGAGCTGGTCAATGTTTCTCGCCCTGGCCAGCAAATAGGGGCCAATTTTGGATTTGGCCCTGGCATCGCTTAATTTTAAGGCCACATGCCATTCGTTGAAACTCAAGTCAAAATCTTTGATCCGGTTAAATCTTAACCCGATAAATTTGTTCGCTGCTCGCGCAATTTTTTGAGGACGGCCCTTTTCCAAGGGGGCGACGATCTCTTGCATAAAAGTGGAGGCGTTGGAGACTTTGGCATCAAAATATTGGCCCAATAAATCTTTGGCGTTGAGTTTATGTTTTTCGGCAAAGGCCAATAGGGCCTTGGCGTGGGGGGCGAGTGTTACTAAGAGGCCTTCGTGGCGGGCGAAGAAAATTTCTCTGGCCAGCGCATTCATTTCCCTATCTTTCAATTCATTGTTTTCCAATAGGGTGTTGATGTAGGCCCAAGTTGGAACCAAGCGTACTTGCTTGCCCAACCAATCCGCATAGGCCAAGACTTCTTGCCGAATCACCGCCTTAACCGCATCGACAATATTTTTGTTCTGGGTATAGGCCGCCTTAAAACGGATCAATCTGTCGGCGGAATTGATTTCTGCCAGGAGGGAAAAGTTGTCTGCCAGATTCTCCCTTTTGATGACTGTCATCACATCTTTTATTGCACGAGGATCGTCGACTTCGTTGATGGTTTGATACTTATACCCGGCCTTTGCTATCAGTTGCGCTGTCACAAAATCGAGCAATTCGCCGTGGACTTCCCCGGAAAATTTAAGGTAGTCATCAAAGTAGTAATGGAAGCTGTTTCCCCGCGCGAAGAGGCCAAGTTTCATCGCCGAGACTTGGGAATCTTGGGTAAAGCGAAGAATGTCTTGGTATGTGTAGCTAACCGCATCTTCTCTCACTATGGCCGCAATCCTCAGGGCCTCCACTTGGTGATGATTGTTGAATTTTAAGAAATCTTCATAATCAAAACGAATACCGTCTTCTCTGGCCTTGGCGGCATATTTTAGGGCCTTGACTTGATAATCATTGCTAAATTTTAAGATTTGTTCGTAATCATATTTAATATAGTCTCCTCTGACCCTAGCGGCGTAGTTTAAGGCCTTGACTTGATAATCGTTGCTAAATTTTAAGATTTGTTCGTAATCATATTTAATATAGTCTCCTCTGGCCCTAACGGCATATTTTAGGGCCTCGACTTGGTACTTGTTTTGGAAGCGCCTCAAATAAGCGGCATCATTCACCGCATAGTTGCCGAGATGGGGATAGACAATATCGTAGGCATCGTGGGCGAATTGTTCCCAGCTGCCCCATTGTGCCCGCGAATGGGAGTCCCTGGCCCCGGGGGATTGATGGCGGTGGTTTTGGGTGCGGTTCTGCCTAGGGGAATCTTGGCCCGTGAGATCATATTCTTCCCGCTTGCCGGGATCGCTCAAAACTTGATAGGCCTCTAAAATCTCTTTGAATTTTTCCTCCGCGGCCCGGGGATTGTCCATATTCCTGTCGGGGTGGTGTCGAAAGGCCATTTGCCGGTAGGCCTTTTTGATCTCTTCTGCACTGGCCTCCCTTTCAACCCCTAAGACGGCGTAGTAATCTTTGTCGGCCGCTTGGGCATGGAAAAAGCAGAGAGAGGCCAAAAGGCCCAGGGTGAGCAGGCCCAATTTGAGAGAGTCAAACAGTGTTTCACCAGGCACGGCAATCTCTTTTTTCGGCATTATAGTCCATCCCTCACTTTGGGGCAGTGCTTAGGCCCCCACAGGGAAGGCCCAAATTTGGCCTTCTCCGTGGTAGATGGTCAAACGACTCGGTAATTTTTACCTTGTGGATGGCCTACGATGCGATTTAGAAGCTGTTTGAAAAGTGACCCCTACTGCAAACGGCTGCAATAGCGCTTGGGTGCGTCTTCGAGCAAAAATGTCCTCAATGTGCCTACAGGCACACCTCCGGGCATTTTTCCTCTCATCCTTCCCAAGCACTATTTCGCTCGTTTTCGCTACGGGGCCACTTTTCAAACAGAAATAATGGATGACCGCCCTTTTTAACCGGGGACTGGTTACCCCATGTAAAAGTCTGAATAATGGACTTTTACAAACCCAAAAGGAGGGCCATCCAAATGAAAAATGTACTTTATGTGGGATTAGATGTCGACGACAAGTCTTTTCACGGAGGGGGATTCTGTGAAGCAACAGGAGAAACTTTGGAATTTAAATGCAAGGCAACAAACGCCAAATTACTGGGAAAACTCAAAAAACTCGAAGGCCAAGGATTTCAGTTGAAAACCTGCCATGAAGCAAGTTACATGGGCAATTCCCTTCACCGCTATTTAATCTCCAAGGGGATCGATAGCACGATCATTGCGCCTTCGATGATTCCCGAGTTAGCGAGCGGACGGGTGAAAACCGATCGAGTCGATAGCAACAAACTTGCCAAGTATTTTGCAAAAGGACTTTTAACGCCCGTTTATATTCCTGACAAAGTTGACGAACAGGCCAGAGACATTATCCGCTCCCGTAGATTTTTTGTTGAGCAACGAAAATCTCTAAAAAATCACATTGTATCGACTTTAAAGCGATACGGACTCAAATATAATGAAGGCGGGGAAAACAAGTCATATTGGACAATTTCGCATATGGCGTGGATTCGCAGGGAAATAAAAACTTTGGACGACTCAGGCAGGATAAATCTGGAATTTCTTCTTGGGCAATGTGAAAGGATGAATGACTGTATTGAGGAATACGATAAAAAAATCGAAGAATTGTCGGAACTGAAAAGGTATAAAAAGAAAAAAAATGCTCTTACTTGTTTTAGAGGTATAAGCACTTTTTCTGCAATGGCGTTGATAACGGAGATTGGAGATATTGAAAGATTTTCCCACCCATCGAAACTTGTTTCGTACGCTGGCCTGGATGTCAGTGAATACAGTTCTGGTGGAAAGGAAAAGAAATTTGGAATAACAAAAATGGGGAATCGTTGGATAAGAACGACGATTGTTGAAAGCAGTCAATTCTCGGGGCGGATATGCCAGATAAGCAAAAGATTAAAAGAGGCCAGGAAAGGCCAATCGAAAGCAATAGTTGCAGTTGCAGATAAATGCATGAAGAGACTGCGCAAGAAATCTATGAGACTTCAGAATATGAACAAACATAGCAATAAAGTGAAAGTTGCCTGTGCAAGAGAGCACCTGTGTTTTGTCTGGGAGGCACTCAACGCAGCGGCCTGAAATAATATTAACTGATGACAGTTCCGGTTTAAAGGAGAAGATAAGGATTTTTTGAGAATTTAAGAACCATGATGTGGTGAAACCCTCGGTAAAGAAGCTTGGTTAAAGTTTCCGATCACAGATAGAGGATAACACCGCTCGAACCAAGCTTAATGCGTTAACCAGCACGAGAATATGAGGTTGGAAGTCAAAGGAACTCATAAATTTCTTAAAAAAAACGAATTTTCTTCTTGCCGGGCGGTCATCCATATGAGCTTCTTAGAACTGCAAGGCCTGGCGGTCACCATTCTCCAAGAGCACGACGATCTCGCCCTCTTCCACAGTGATGGCCTGAACGGGCATCGGAGTGGCGATTTTTTCAAAGGCCAAATCGTTAATGGGAATATAGTTGGTGACGGGGATGGGTTCGCCGTTGCCCATAGGAACCATGGCGGTTTCTGTTCCAAAACTGGCCCTCGGTTTGTGAAGCTCCCCTGAGGCCACCCAAACTTGCTGGTCTTCGGTCAGTGCGGCCAAATGATCATGGTTGGAAGCGAGTTGGACAGTGTTGAATCCGACGCGAATCCAGTCCGCTTTTGTGGTCAAAAGGTAAATGTTGTCGTTGGTACTCAGGGCCACCAGTTGATCTTGGTAATTGACGATCTCACGGGCGGAAAAGTTGATCCTGTGAGGGACATATTGTTTGGACTGGATGGCAAAATCGTAGTGAAAGATAAAACCCTCGTCAATAAGGTAAAACCTGCTGCCGACTTCTGCACACTGGTTCGGCCGTACGGTACACAGGGCCTCGATTTGGGACTCGCTATAAGTTCTTGATAAAAGTTCTTTTGAGGGTTCACAGGCACACATCAAGGCCACAATGGTGGCCAAGGGCCAAAAATCGGTCAAACGCATAAAGTTTTCTCCTCAGCAGTGGAAATCACCATTGATTTCGCAATAATCAAATCTTATGGGGCGGAAAAAGACAAGACCACCCGCCCCTGGCCAGGGCGGACTGTGCCCAGGAGGTGGGCCACTTGTCCATGCGCCCGTAAGTGTTCTAAAACCGAGTCGGGTGCGGAAGTGGCCAACACCATGCCGATGCCCATGTTAAAGGTGTGGTAGAGTTCGTCCTGGGAGAGGCCGCTTTTTCGGCAGATGTATTTCATGGACTCTGGGGCGGCCTTCCAGTATTCGTCGTTTTCGATGTGGTAGTCGAAGCGGGGATTCATGCGCGCAATATTGTTCTGGCCGCCGCCGGTAATGTGGGCCAGGCCGTGCAGGTGGCGGCCCTCGATAAGTTCGCGCAAGGCCTCCCAATAGATGGCGGTGGGGGTGAGGAGTTCTGCCATGAGGGCCTCGTCCTCTCCCATCAGTTGGCGGATCAGGGTGTACCCGTTGGAATGAAACCCCGTGCTGGCCAGGCCTATGAGAGTGTCGCCGGCGCGGATATTTGTGCCGTCGATGACCTGCTGGGGATCGACTTCTCCTACGGCAAAACCGGCCAGGTCGTAGACGCCCGCCGGGTACAAGTCTGGCATTTCCGCGGTTTCCCCTCCGATCAGGGCCGCGCCGGAGAGGTGGCAACCTTCGACAATGCCTTCAATGATCGCCTCGGCAGTGGCGATGTCCAATTTTCCGGTGGCCAAGTAGTCCATAAAAAAGAGTGGCCGCGCTCCTACGCACAGAATGTCGTTCACACACATGGCCACCAAGTCGATGCCGATGGTGGAATGTCGGCCCAGCTTTTGCGCCAAACAAACCTTGCTGCCCACTCCGTCGGTGCCGGCCGCCAGGTAGCGATCTCCGCACTGGTAGAGACAGGCAAACCCTCCCACTCCCGCTTTGACCCGTTCGCCGTAAGTGGTGCGGACTTTGGCCTCGATTTTTTTCACCAGGGCCTCGCCGGCGGCGATGTTCACTCCGGCCCGGCGATAATCGAGAGGCGGGTGCTTTGAATTGTTAGTGGGGTTGCCCACGGTGATTTTCCCTTAGTTAGTGGCGGAAGTGACGGCGGCCAGTGAGGGCCATGGCGATGCCGAGTTTGTCGCAACACTCGATCACTTCGCTTTCGCGCCGGCCTCCGCCGGGTTGGACAATGGTTTTAATGCCGTACTGGTGGGCCAGTTCGATGCTGTCTTGAAAGGGAAAAAAAGCGTCACTGATCAAAACAGTCGCACTCAGGTCGTCCCATCCATTTTGACGGGCCTTGGCGGCGGCCTGTTCGAGACTGGCCAGGCGGTTGGGGTTGCCCATGCCCGCCCCCACCATTTGGATTCCGCGCTCAGTTTGCGCCACCAGGGCGATGGCGTTGCTGCGCAGGTGTTTGACTGCCGCTAGGCCAAAGCGGAATAAAACCTCGGGAGTGTCGGCCGCAGTTTGGCGGGCCACCCAGCGCAATTCTTCCTCAAACCCCGCGTCTTCTTCCTGCACCAGTTGGCCGCCGTCAATGCTTCTGGAGAGGAATATGGCACTGGAGTTGTCACAGGGTTTGAGCGGCAGCAGGCGCAGGTTTTTTTTTGCCTTGAGAAGTTCGCGCGCGCCGGGGGAAAAATTAGGTGCCAAAACCACTTCTACAAAGCGTTCACAAATCCAGGTGGCGGCCGCTTCGTCCACCGCGCAGTTGAGGGCGACGATGGAACCGAAAGCGGACATGGGATCGCCCGCCCAGGCCGATTCCAGGGCATCGACGGGAGAAGAGGCCAGGGCCGCCCCGCAGGGGTTGCAGTGTTTGGCCACCACGGCGGCGTGAGTGTGAGGCCCTCCGTTCGCGCGGGCCACCAGGCCCAAATCGCTAACACACCTCCAGGCGGCGTCGGCGTCCAAAAAATTGTTGTAGCTTAGGGCCTTGCCCTGCAAGGGCACAATGTTGGCCAGGGTGGCGGCATCACTCTGGGGCACTACCCAGGCGCGTTGGTGGGGGTTCTCTCCATAGCGTAAAGGCATCCATCCTTGGGGAGAATCTTCGCTGGAATCCGATGAGCGTTCGGCCAGGTGAAAGGCGATGCTTTCTTCGTAGTCGGCGCTGTACTGGAAGGCCTCTATGGCCCACGCCCGGCGCGCGCCCTCTTCAGTGCTTCCTCCGCTCTCGGTGAAGAGTTTTTGAAAGTCGGCGTATTGGCCTGAGTGGCACAGGACTGTGACCGCCCGGTGGTTTTTGGCCGCCGCCCGCAGGAGTGTTGGCCCTCCGATGTCGATAAACTCGATCAATTCTTCCCACTCCGCCCCGCGCTCCATGGCCTCTTTAAAGGGATAAAAGTTGCACACCACCAGGTCGATGGGGGCGATCCCTAAGCGCTCGGCCTCGCTTACATCCGCCGGGGAGTGGCGGCGGAAGAGCAAGCTGGCGGCGATGGCAAAGCTCAAAGTTTTCACTCGGCCAGAGAAGGCCTCAGGATTGCCGCTAATGTCTTCTAACGGGGTGATGGCGAGATTCGCCTGGCGCAGGTGGGTGGCAGTGCCCCCGCTGGCGATCAATTCGACTCCCGCACTGGCCAGGCATTGGGCCAAATCCGCGATGCCATTTTTGTCGTAAGTGCTGAATAGCGCGCGTTTGATTGTTGGCATATTTCCTCCCGTCAGGATTGTTGAAGAGTGTTCACCATATTGTCAAATAACTGTTGCCCCGGTGCCAAATTCTCCCGCGAGGGGTAGGTGTGGGGACTGGCCGCCGCTTCCGGGTGGGGCATCAGTCCCAAAATGTGGCCTGAAGGGCCACACAGGCCAGCGATATTGTAGTCGGAGCCGTTGACTTCTTCCACATATTGCAAGGGGATCTGTCCGTTTCTCTCCAAGTCTTTGTAAGAGTCCCGCTTGAGCACCAACCGCCCCTCTCCGTGGCGGATGGGCAGGCGCAAAGATTCCATTCCCCGCGTCCACAGGCAATTGCTATCGGGATGGACGCGCAGTTTTACCCAGCGGTTGATAAAGCGCCCGCTCGCATTGGGTGCCAGTGTGGCCTGAAACTCTCCACAGTGGCCAGTTCCCCCGGGTAAAATGCCCAGCTTGGTGAGCACCTGAAAACCGTTGCAGATGCCCAAAATGGGTTTTTGTAACATAATAAAATGATCGAGAAGGCGCTGCTTGAGGTGGCGCATTTTGAGCGCCAGGATTTGGCCTGGGCCCAACTCGTCGCCAAAGCTAAACCCCCCGGGTAAAATCAGGCCTTGGTAATCGCCGGCGTGAAAATCCCGCTGTAAAAAACGGGAGAGGGGGACGATCTGCGCTTTGGCCCCGGCGCGCTCCAGGGCGGCGGCGGTTTCCCGCTCGCAGTTGATGCCCTCGCCGGAGAGTACCAGGAATTGAGGGGTGGCGATTCCTTTTAGGGCCATGTTTGCCTCCAGGCCCGATAGAGTTCTGGCACGGGAAAGCGCCAGTTCCAGGTTTTGCCGTTGTCCAAATCGCGCAAGTTCAAGCGCACTTCTTCGCTGTCACTGACCACGCCCCACTTTTGTTTGGGGAGGTCGGCAAAGCGCTGTTCAAAGGCTTGTACTTGTGAAGGGGCCACGCTGACCACCAGGCGTCCGGGGCCTTGGTGGAAGAGGGAGGGCAGAGCGCCCCGCACTTCTCCTCGCAATTCCAACCCCAGTCCGCCTTCAAACAGGCCTTCGCACAGGGCGGTGATCAGGCCCCCGTCACTGACATCGTGGCAACTTTGAATTTCTCCGGCATGCAGGGAGGCGTGAAAGGTTTGGTACAGGCGCACATTGCGGGCCAGATCGGCGGCCTGCAAATCGGGCAGGGGGGAGAGGTATGCGCCGGGGAGGTCGAACAATTCGCTCAATTCGCTGCCCAGTAGGGTTTGATCCCCTGCACCCCCCAGACAATAGACCACATCACCGGGGTTTTGAAATTCGGGAGTGGTGGTGGCGCGCACATCGGTTTTGGCCATGGCGGTGACCAGCAGGGTGGGCAATATGGCCATGTTGAGGGGCCTTCCCGAGCGGTCGCGCCCTTGAAAATTGTTTTTCATGCTGTCCTTGCCGCTGACCAGTGGGGTGCCGTAGGCGCGGCCAATGCTGTAGAGTCCCCGGCAGGCGCGCACCAGTTGGCCCAAGTGATAGGCCCCCTCGGGGTTGCTCTCGCTTTCCACCGGGTTGGGCCAACAGAAGTTGTCCAACAGGCACAGGGTTTTTATATCTCCCCCCGCCGCCACTGCATTGCGAACCGCCTCGTCCACACTGTATTGGGCCATGATATAGGGGTCGTGCAAACTCAGGCGCGGGGCCAGGCCGTGGCCAAGGGCGATGCCGTTGTTTTCTTCGCCTCCGTGGGGGGCCAGGCCCAACACCGCCCCGTCGCCGGGCACCCGCTGGTTTTCGCCCACCAGGGGTTTGGTGTAGGTGGCGGCCTGAACTTCGTGGTCGTATTGCTCGATCCACGCCGCCTTGCTGGCGACGGTTTCACAGGCCAAAACTTGCAGCAGGGCCTCTTTTAAGTCTGATTGGTGCAATGGAGGTTTGATCTGCGGGGGATACCAGGCCGGGCGCTCCCTGGGGCCATCCCAAAGGGCCGTCAGTTGCATGGTGGGAACACCTTGGTGTAGAAAGGACAGGTCGATAAGGCCCACTAGGTTTTCTCCAAAGTACACTTCCAAGCGGCCACTGTCGTGAAACTCTCCCAAACGGTGGGCGGCGACGCCATGGCCTTTGGCCAAGCGGGAAAAGTCTTCCCAGCAGTGCGGGGGTACTGCCAGAGTCATGCGCTCCTGGCTCTCGGAAACCATGATTTCCCAGGGGGCGAGGCCATCATATTTGAGCGGGCAGGCGGCCAAGTCGAGGCGTGCCCCGTTGGTGATGGTGGCCATCTCTCCCACTGAACTGGACAGGCCTCCCGCCCCGTTGTCGGTGATGCAGTTGTAGAGGCACGCGTCCCGCGCTTGCATTAAAAAATCGTGGACGCGCTTTTGGGTGATGGGGTCGCCGATTTGCACCGCCGAGGTGGGGGAGTCGGGGCCGAGTTCCAGGGAACTGAAAGTTGCCCCGTGGATGCCGTCTGCACCCACCGCCCCGCCGATGACGACGATGAGGTCGCCTTTTTGTGCGCCTTTGCGAGTGCCCAAGTGGCCATCGGGCAGGGTTTGAGGCAACACTCCCACAGTGCCACAGAAGACCAGTGGCCTGCCCGCGTAGTTGTCGTCAAAGAATATGGCCCCGCCTACGGTGGGGATGCCGCTCTTATTGCCCCCCTCTTGAACCCCGCGGTGGACACCTTGGAGCAATGGCCCCGGCAGGGGGATTCCCGCCGGTAGGGATGCTTCACCGGCGCGCGAGGGAAGATTTGCACTGGCCACGCAAAAGACATCGGTGTTGGCGATTGGCCTGGCCCCCATCCCGCAACCCAAAATGTCGCGGTTGACTCCCAAAATGCCGGTCAAGGCCCCGGCGAAGGGGTCGAGGGCCGAGGGGGCGTTGTGGGTTTCAACTTTAATGCAAAGGTCGATGTTGGAGTCAAAGCGCACCACTCCCGCATTGTCGCTGAACACGGAACGCGCCCAGGTGAGTTGGCGTTCTTCGATCACTTCTCCGGTCAGTCGCTTGATCCATTCGGGGTAGAGGCCGTTGACTGTGCATTGCCCTAGTTTGCGGTAGTGCTCAAATTCGCCCTCGCTGTAGTGGATTTGGGCGGCGAAAATTTTGTGCTTGCAATGTTCCGACCAGGTTTGGGCGATGACTTCCAATTCCAATTGAGTGGGCCATTTGGGCAGGCCGCGCCGGCGGCGATCGCTGGCCACCTTTTGGCCTTCAAAGTGGGCGCGGATGGCCTTCATCTCTTCCAGGTTTAAGGCCAGACACCCGCGGCGGGACAATTCTTCCAGTTCGGTATCGCTCACATTCAGGGGAATGGCGGAGTTTTCGCAGTGGCGATCCTGCGCGCACTCCCGGTGAACCAGTGGCAGCGTGATATTTTGAAAGCGTCGCCGCCGTTCAAATTGGTGGCGCTCATCAATTTGGATATTTTCGATCAAGGGGTTGCCAAAGTCTTCCGGGCGTTTGCCTTCAGATTCTCCCTCCAACAAAATTAAACGCCCCGAATACACCCGCCCTTTCATTTGCAAAAGGGACAGGATTTCCTCCGCCTGGCGGCCAGTGTTGTCGGTCACTCCCGGGCGGTATTCAACTTCCACCACATGGGAAATGTTTTCGGGCAAGGGGTAGTCACTCCAGTGGAGTTTTTCCTGTTGGGGATCAAAGAAGCATTCTGCCAATTTGGCCTTTATGCTTTCTGATGGGCCTTCTTCCAGCATGATTTTATAAAACCGTCCCCGGCGGCGATCGCCAAAAAGCGGCCACACTTCAAACCGATGCAAGATGGGCCACTGGGACACTATGATCCCCCTTTCCAGTGAAAGCGCCCGCTCATAATCGACTCGAAGACCTGGGCATAGGCCCGGTATTCCAGGGCCAAACCTCGGGCCTCAAACTCGGCCAAACTGCACTGGGGGGGGACTTGGAATTTTTCTTGAGAGATCATTGGCCCAGTGTCCATGCCCTCGTCGACAAAGTGAATGGTATGGCCACTCTCGGTGACTCCCGCCCGGTGTGCTTGTGCGTAGGCGTTGAGGCCGGGAAAGCGGGGGAGTAGGGAGGGGTGGACATTGACCACCCGGCACATCTTGAGATCGGGATCGAAGAAGGCGCGCAAAAATTGGCCCGATAAAAGGCGTTTGTAGCCCGCCAAGAAAATCCAAATTTTGCCCGCCCCCGCCGAATGGCCGCGGACGATTTGCAAAACTTGGGCCTCGTGGTTCCGGCGGCGTTCCGCCAGTGTTCCCTGCTGGGAATCGGGAAAGGGCACACACCAGTGGGGAACTTCGAGTCGTTGCATGCGCGCGAGCACCGGAGCGGAGGCGCGGTCGCTCACCAGTCCGCGGAAGTCAAAACCGCGCTCCAGGGAGAGAGTGGCCAAATTCTCGGCGTGGCCTCCCCGGCCTGAGGCCAGAATAAAACAAGCTGGATTGTGAGTGTTCACTATAGCGTGTTCTCCCAAGTTATCAAATTTATGGGGTGATTAAAACAGGCATTTCATTCCAAGTCCGCCCTTCTAAAAGGCGTCCAGTTTTGTGTTTTCTAACTCCTCCCCATTGCTTGAAAAAGAAAGGAGTTTTTTTATTAACACATTGGTTTTTAATTTGAATGACCCAATCTGGTTTTATGGGGCGTGCATTTGTTCCCGATTCCCCGCCAACAATAACCCAATCGATCCCTTTTAATTTCAATCTTGGCAGTGGCCCAAGTAAAGGTTCAAGAGACAAAAATTTCACTTTGGCCTTTGTTTTTAAAAGGTGATCAATTCTAAACTTATAATCTTGCGTTTCTATGCTAACACCCATCCAAATATTGTGTGTCCAATTCAATTTTGAAGAGAGTTCTTCTAATCTATCCGCCCTCTTTGTCAAAACCTGGAATTGGTGTTGGGGACAGCGGTTCATAACTTTGAAAACTTTTTTTATAAAGGGAATTGGAACATCTTGATGGAACAAGTCACTCATAGAATTTACAAAAATAATTCTTGGCCTTATCCATTTTAGAGGTATTTCAAGAGCATGTTCATGCATAGTGAGTTGAAATCCATTTCTATAGTTGTATTGCCCCATATTTTGCAATCGATAAGACATTTTTTCCGCATAACAATTTTTGCAACCAAGACTGATCTTATTACATCCAGTTAAGGGATTCCATGTGGCCTCAGTCCATTCAATGTTTGATAATGTTGCCATTTTTCATTGACCTCCTTGTTAATAAAAAACCTGTCCATTTTGGTTCTTTATGCATGATTTGTAAGTTAAGGTTAAACGGCCGTCAAATTTAATATGGTCATCGTTTTTTAATTTAATAATAACTTTTTTTGCGTGTTTAGGAAGAAATCCGTTTGAAATAGTAAATTTGTAAGCGTTTATATTATTGGTAATTTTTCTTGCAAGTATTTCTTTTTCAAGTCTATTTTCAAAGGCCTCTATCTTTGTTAGTTTTTTCTCTAGTAAACTTAATTGTTGCTGTTCGTCCTCGTCAATATCAAAATTTGCTTCCCCATTTAAAAAATTTTCTTTCCATGCAATATGTAAAAACTTGTCAGCGGCCAGAATGTGTTTAGAGCAAAAAATAAGGCCATAAATATTCGTTTCTTTTTTTAGCGTAAAGGGAATAACATAAGCATCCTGTGGGGCCAATTGTTTATATTCTTCTGTAATAATTCGGTGTATATTTTTTAGTTCTGATTTTTTAATATCTTCTCTATTCATCCACCACACTTCTTGAAATTCGTCTTGATCAAAAAATCTTTTCACGCTACTGGAAGAGATGAAAAATATAAAATCCGTTTTGGGTATTTTAAAAAGGTTTTTAAAAATATCTTTGGTAACTTCTTTTATGCCAAATTGATCTAAAAATATAAGATTGGCCGAGGTCTTTAAATCTTCCTTTATCTCAGAAAATAATTCTTTAAATTCACGATTTTTATAAACGATCATATTTTTTACTTCTTTAGAGATATTTTCATTGTTGTTAATATCTTGTTTTAATTTTTCTATGTGGCGTAATTTTTTATCATTAAACAAAATTTCAATTTTTTTAGATTTAAAATCTTGATTGTGTTCTCTATTAAAACTGTCCATAACCTCTATTATTTTAAAGGGACTCCCTTCTTTTCCCGTTTCATCTTTTCCTGGGCCACAAAAAAGATCAATAATTCTAATTTGTCTTACTGGAGTTTTAAGAAAGACAGGGAACCATTCTTTTAGGTAGTAGGAAAATAATTTTAATTTTTCCTCTGTTTCTTCAGAAAATCTTTTATAAAAATCGTCGATCACAAATAAGTCCGTTCTTTGGTTGGGCAATTTCCAACTTGAGAGTTTCTAAATAGCATCTCGATAAATTAAAGTCAAACCAAGTTTGAAAGGCCTTTTTCCATTTTTATCATTGCATATTACGCCCAGTAAAATCGAGACTCTCCGCATCTCTTTTTGTAAATAAACTTCATTTGCTCAGTGTGTTTATACTAATGGCAATTGAATTTTCGAGCGGGTTTCTTAAATCCTCGAAAGGGGGATCAAATTTTCCTCCAACATAATTTTGGCCTTTTGCTTGGTATAATCTAAGCTATGGTTCAGATTGCTTTTATACGGGAGGCCAGAAGGTGAATAAAAAAACTGGCCGTGAATTGGGACAGCTAACTCGTGTTGACCTTAGAGATTTTTGGGAAGACGAGGCCCAAGACTTCACTCCGTGGTTGGCCGAAGATAAAAATATCTCTCTGCTCGGGGAGGCAATTGGATTAGAGTTAGAAATTATAGGTACAGAACAGTCGGTGGGGTCATTCAAGGTAGATATATTGGCAAAAGATACTTCTTCGGATTCGGATCGTTGTGTCGTCATTGAAAACCAACTTGAAAAAACAGATCACAAACATTTGGGCCAGCTTCTGACATATGCATCCGGTTATGATGCGGAAACAGTTGTATGGATTGCTGAAAAAATTGACGATGAACACAGAAAAACTTTGGATTGGATCAACGAAAAGACTTCGGATGATGTGGCATTTTTTGGCCTGGAAATAGAATTGTGGAAGATAGGCGACTCTCAACTTGCTCCCAAATTTAACCTTATTTCACGGCCAAATGATTGGGCCAGAAGTATAAAATCGGCCAAAGAGGCCAGCGAGGTGACAGGAATAAAATTATTGCGAAAGCAATTTTGGACGGAATTTCGGGATGATATGAAAAAAAAATCTACCAATCTTCGCCTTCAACAACCTTGGCCTCGGTCTCGGTATCCTATTTCTATAGGCAAATCAAATTTCCGTATAATCCTCGCATTAAATTCATCCAGAGAAAAGGCCAGGTGTTACCTCGATATAAGATCATCAAAGGAAAAGCAGGCCTTCCTATCTCTCAGTAAACAAAAAGACTCGATAGAATCGGAATTAAATGCCAGCTTAGATTGGAAAGAGCTACCAAAATCCAGCAGGATTGTTCAATATAATGATAATTCCATGGATTATACAAACGAAGAAAACTGGCCTCAGTTGTTCGGCTGGTTTCAAGAAAGGGCCGAGGCATTCCACAAAGTATTTTCCCATCGAATCCAAAACTTGGATGATGATATTGACGATGAAGACGGCGAATAATTCAACCGTCTTCACCGCCCAATGTCTCCCCTCCATTGCGCCCCTTCAAAGTGAATCTTGTCCACTTCGGCGTAAGCGCGGGTGCGCGCCTGTTGCAAGTCGTCTCCGGTGGCGGTGATGCCCAGTACCCGCCCCCCATTGTTGATGAGATTTTCCGCGCTCCCACTGACACCGGCAAAAAAGTGGTGGATATGGGGCACTTGTAATTTTGCTGGCAATTCCCCTGGCCAATTGCCGCCTCGATAGGTGATGGGGTGTCCGAGTGACAGGGGCGTTTGTCCCGTGTCGGGATAGCCTCCACTGGCCAGCACTATGTGCACGGCGGTTTGTTTTTTTAAGGTGGGAGGGGGCAACTGGGCCAAAGTACCTTCCACGCAGGCCAACAAGTAGGGGTGCAGATCGCTCTCTAAGAGGGGCATCAAGGCCTGGGTTTCGGGGTCTCCAAAGCGCACATTAAATTCCAGCACTCGGGGGCCATCGTCACACACCATGAGTCCCACAAACAGCATGCCGGCGAAGGGGTGATCGCGCCGGTGCATTTCCGCCAATACGGGGGCGACAACTTTGGTGGATAGGGTTTCTTCTAGGCCAGGAGGTAGGGAAGGGTGCAGGGCGCGGGGTGGGGCCACCGCTCCCATGCCTCCGGTGTTGGGGCCGAGGCCACCGTCGCCCAAGCGCTTGTAGTCGCAAGCGAGGCCCAGCAGGTGAAAGTGGGTTCCGTCGCACAGGTAAAAAGCGCTCACTTCCTGGCCCTTTAACTGTTCCTCCACCAGCAGGCGCTGGCCTTTGACTTTGCTTTGGGGGTTGATCATAAAATCTTCCACGGCGGCGCGGGCATCATTGCAATCATTAGTCACCCGCACTCCCTTGCCGCTGGCCAGGCCGTCCACTTTGATGGCCACTCCGGCCTCGACATTCCACTGGGAGAGTCCCGCCAAGGCCTCCTCGCAACTGGAGTAGGCGTGTGCGCGGGCGGTGGGGACGCCCCGTTCCCGCATCAGTTGTTTGGCAAAAATTTTGGAACTCTCCAGGCGCGCGGCCGCGGCGGTGGGGCCAAAGACCCGGAAACCGGCGGCGCTCAATTGATCCCCCACTCCCGCCGCCAGCGGCCCCTCGGGGCCGATCACCACCAACCCCGGATTTTCCCGCCGGCACAACTCTAAGAGGCCATGCCCGTCGTTGGCCTTGACTGCTTCACAATGGAGATTAGGAGTGCTGGCCATGCCGGCATTGCCCGGGGCCACCAGGACTTGGGAGACTCCCGCCTCGGTGGCCAGTTTGGCGGCCAGGGCGTGTTCCCGGCCGCCTGGGCCGACGACTAGGATTTTCATGCCCAAAATTCCGCCACCCGTTGCAAGGGCCAGGCGTTGGGAAAGGGCGCACCTTCTCCCGCATTGGTGGCCAGGGCATTGGCCAGGGCCAAATACATCATCTCCGCGGCGCGCTTCACTTCTCCGCTCAAGGGAGAGGGTGCGGACTTGAGTTCCTCCAGGCAGAGGGATTTCCAATCGCTCACCCCCCGTTGGTGGGCGATCTGTTTGGCCTCTTGCAGGGCCAAGTGCCAGGCACTTCCCTGGTAAAACTGGCGCAGGTTTTCCTTGCTCAGGGGAATCCCCCGATAGTTCAAGCGCAATTCGTCTGGGCCGATGCTGTCCACCGCCTCAAAGTCGCGTTCGCCATCTTTTCCTAACGAAGGGGCAAAGGCCCACTCAAATTTGCCGTCCCACAGTTCGATATCACAACCCTGGAAAAGGGCCTTGAGGTGCACTGCCAGGGCCTCAGAACACTCTCTCAAGCGCCGCCACTCGCCCTCGCTGAGGCCCGCTAAACGGCGGGCCTCTTCCAGGTTTAAATAGCGGTCGCTGCTCTCCAGTTTGGTGGAGTATTCGAGGATCGGACGGGCGAAGCGCTCCCCTTGGCGAGGGGGGGAAGTGAGGCCCAAACTGTGGCAATAGGCGGGGTCGCTAACTCGCTTGAGCAAGCTCGATCCGGCCGGTACGCCAAAGCGGAAAATGACTTCCAAGGGAACCAGTGCCCCGGTGGGCCGATCGCCGTAGGCGCGGTAGTCGTATTGCCCGTTTTCAAAAGGAGGTCGCAAAACCCGCACTGGAGAGACTTTGAGATAGTGCCCCACTTGGCCCTTGGGCAAACTCTCTCCGCGCTCATTGCAAAGGCCTCGGGAGTGGTGCTTGATTCCCATCGGAAAGTGGCGGAAAAAAAAGTCCGCCATAAAGGCCAGGGCCTCTCCCTTGCCCTCCAGGGCATCGGGCATGGCCCCCCAGTCGAAAACCGAATAGCGGTCGCTGTAGCGGAACAAATAGGGTGCGCGGCCCTCGACACCCAAAATGTCTTTCACGCTGCCCTGGTGTAGAATTGGTTGCGTTGTCATCAGTTCACCCTCCGCAAAATGTCCCGCCACTGCAACCAGGCCTTGAGGGCATTGCGGGAGTTGTTGGTTCCCACCCACAGGCCGCCCCGTTCGCGGGCACAGTGAAACAAATTTAAAGCGTAGCGGGGTTGCCGGCACGCGGTTTGATCCAAGAGATAGCTGTGGAGGGCGCAAGTGCGTTCGGGGCCATCCACTACCCGTTTGGGATCGGTCACCAGAACGATATTTGGCCTTTGGGGAATGGCCTCTTCACACAATTCCAAACTGACTTCCCGTTCCCGGGCGAAGTCGCTCAAGCGCTTCCACTCCCGTTGGGCGTACTCGTAGTCGAAGACGGTGGGGTCGATGACCACTGGAAAGCAAGTGAAATTTTCTAGCGGGTACTGTTGCAACTGGGCCACCCAGGGGGCAATTTGCCTTTCGGTACCACTGCCGCAGGCGATGGCCGGCACCCCAAAGGGCATTTGCACAATACTGAGAAAAGCGTCCAGGCCCGAGAAGTGGGCCGCCACGGGAACCCCCACCACCGGACACTCCACTTGGCTCGCCACCACTCCTGGCAAGTGGGCCGCCAGTCCCGCTCCGGCCACCACAAAGTGATAAACCCGATCGCGCAGGACTTGGGCCAAGCGCTGGGGGTCGCGGTGGGCGGAAACCACTTCCCACTCCACCTGGCAACAAGATTGCAGCGACTCCACCAATGGCCGGTAGACATACTCGTCGCTGGAGGAACCGAACAAGACTAAAACTCGCATAAGTGACTCCCTATAGTGTTATTCCCGCCGCCCATGGTGCCTGCGGTAGCGCTGGCGGGCAAATTCCTCGGCGTGATTGGCCCCCACGGGATAGTGTCCATTTACACAGGCCATGCACAGATTGGCAAGGCCGATTGCCCGGGGCAAGTCTTCCTCATCCAAATAGACCACCCCGTCGGCCCCAATGTGCTCGGCCACCTGAGGGGGCGTTTTCTCGCTGGCCACTAATTGGGAAGTGTGGGGAAAGTCGATGCCGTAAAAACAGGGGTGTTTGATGGGGGGGCAACTGAGGGCCAAAACCACTTCCCTGGCCCCGTAGTCCTTGAGCCGTTTGACGATTCTCTGGCCAGTAGTGCCGCGAACCAGGCTATCGTCTGCCAGCAGGATATTTTTCCCTGCAACCTCGCTCTCCACGGGTGTCAGTTTGAGTTCCACGGCGCGTTCGCGCTGGGCCTGGGTTTCCAGGATAAAGCTGCGCTGGATATAGCGGTTTTTCATCAACCCCTCGCGGTAGGGCAGGCGCAGAGTTTCGGCCAGGGCGATGGCGGCCGTGCGGCCAGTGTCGGGCACGGGACACACCACTTGGGGGTGAAAATCTCCGCGCTCTATCATGGGCGCTATTTTACGGCCGAGCAGATGGCCCAAATTGAGGCGGGCCGAGTACACCGAGCGCTGCTCAATGCTCCCCTCGGCCCCGGCAAAATAGGCCCACTCAAACATGCAGTGGGCGGGGGGCCGTGGTTTGAACTTGTGGGAGTGGATTTCTCCCTCGGGGGTGACTAGCAGAAGTTCCCCCGGGGCGACTTCGCGCAGGTATTGATGGCCCAAAAAGCGCAAGGCCCCAGTCTCGCTGCAAATGCAGATGTCGGGGTGGCCTTTGGCGTTGGGGCGTTGGCCCAACACCAGCGGCCGAATACCGGCCGGGTCGCGCAAAGCAATAAGTCCCAGTTCCGGTATCAGTCCCACCAGAGCATAGGCACCCTGGGCGTTGAGTAAAATATTCTGCGCCGCTTGTATGCAGTTTTGAAAGGCCGGTTGCGCGGCATCTTTCCACCCTCGGCACCACAAGTGCATGAGAAGTTCCAAATCGTTGCCGGTTTGCAGGGGCGTTTGCCGTTGGCGCGAAATGTCTTCGGCCAAACTGGGGTAGTTGACCAGGTTGCCGTTGTGAACCATGCCCACTGGAGAAGCACCGTCGGGGCCATCGTTTACCAACGGTTGCAAGTCCCGCTCGCCGTTGTCCCCCACCGTGGCATAGCGGGTGTGCCCGATGGCCATATTGCCGGGCAGGTGGGCCACATTCCCCAGCACCTGAGTGGCCAGGCCGCGGTCTTTAATTTGGCAAAATTTTTGCCTGGCCTCATCAAAACTCAGGATGCCGGCGGCATCCTGGCCTCGATGTTGCAGCGCCATAAGTCCTTGGGCCACTTGTTCGGCCGCTCCTAGGGACTCGTCCCCTTGGGAAGTTATAATGCCAATCACTCCGCACACGGTGTGTTCTCCCGAATCGTTTAAGTTCTCTAAACTACCCTAAAACTTTCTGGGAATAAAATCTTAGGATTGGCCATAAATGACGGAGAAGGCCATTACAGGGAGATGTAGTAGTTTTTTAGCATCAGGGCATCCTCTTCCAAGTTGGGCGAGTTGCAGATGACATAGCCGTAACAGCCCTTGTGTTTGAGTGCCTTGAGCAAGTCTTTCCAGTTGAAATTGGATTCTTCCAGGTTGAGGTGTTTGAGGTCGCCCTTGGAACTGGAACTGATGCCCGAGATATGAATGTGCATATTTTTGATCGCCTCTTCGCCGAGTTCCTCCCCCAGGCGGTCGATGACGGAGCAAAATTCGTCGTAGGCGTTGAAACAATTGGTGCGCGCGTAGAGGTGGGAGAAGTCCATGCACGGCCGTACGCTACCCACTTTCTTGGTTAGTGCAATGAGTTCGTCGAGGGAGCCGAATTGGGAAGTTTTGCCGGTCAGTTCGGGGCGCAGGTCGATTTCAATGTCTAGGCGGCCCAGGCGCTCTTCGATAATGTTGAGGGATTTTTCCACCAAGTCGAAAACATCAAAGGGCGAGTCTTTCATATAGAAGGCAGCGTGGAAGGTCATGCTTTCGGCACCGCACAGGTCGGAAATTTTGGCGGTTTGGATAATGCGCTCCACCGAGGAGTCGATTTTGTCCTGTTCGCGGGCGTTGAGGTTGATATAATATGGCCCGTGGGAAGTCAGAGGGATGCCCAATTCAAAGGAAGTTCTGCGCAATTCTGAGGACATTTCTTCCTTCATGCGCACCCCATGGGTAAACTCCAATTGCATGCAGTCGAGTCCCAACTCGTGAATTTTTTTCACTCCCTCGATAGGATTATTTTTCTTAGGCGTAGCATTAGGCACTCCTGCTGTTCCAAATAAAAGGCGGTCAATTTGCATGCAATTCTCCGTTTTGCGAATGCCTTATGGCCTCGCTTCAGGGGTGGTTATAGCTCACTCTGAATCATTTGTCTACTCTTTGCCCGATATTGTGTAATATTGACCTAGTGTAAATGCACAGTGATTTTTGCCGTGGGGGATTGGTGAGAATTGTGGCCGAATGTCTGTTTTGGATTCTTTTTCTCCTTTCGGGGGGGATCGTTTGGGCCATTTTGGGGTCGTTTTTAACAATATGCATTGTGTGTTTGTGGGGGAGTTGTTTGATCGCCGACAAGCTCTTTTTGACTTTGGCCCACTGCCGCCAACTGGAAGCGCAGCACCCTCTTTCTGAGCGAGTTAAAAACCTCTCCTTTTGCGCGGGCCTTCCCCCGGTGGAGGTTTTCGTCTGCCAGCACCTTCCGGAAAATATTTACGCCCTGGGCAATCTGTGGGGGCGCTCTTGCCTGGTGATCACTCCCGGAGTTCTCGGGGATTTAGAGCATATAGATGGCCCTGGCCTGCCTCTGGTGGATCAGGCCTTGCACAGAATTGCCGCGGGGGACTCCGCCCGCCAAACCCTCTATTCCTTTCTCTTTGGCCTGATCGAATTTCCCTATCATGTCCTGATTCGCCTGAAGGGTGTCTATTGGTTGGGGCCTATCTACGCCTTTTTTCTCATCCCCGTGGCCAAACTCAAGGGCCTGATTACCCGCTCGGGGCGCGGAACCTACGGCGAGTTTTGCGCCCGCTTGCAGGGACTCAAGTCTTCCCCGGCGGAGAGGCCTCGCGGCGTGTTTGTGGGCGCTCTACTCGATCAGATGGCCAGCGCCGTCGGCATCATCCCCTTGCCGCGCCACGGGCCATTGAGTTATCTCGGCCAGTAGGGGGCCTAGTGCGGCCAGTTCTCTTGAGCGTGATGGGCATTTCCCTGTTTTCCTATCCCCTGTTGATGGGGGCCGCCTGGGGCGTGGCCTATCGCTTTTCCCGCGCACTTCTTTGGCAAAAAGGGGCCTCGCTGGATGGGTTTAGAGGCCTGTTTTTGGGCCTCTTCATCTCCAGTTGGGTGGGGGCCAAACTCTTCTTTCTAGGCCTTTTGGCCCTCACTCCTCCCCATGTCGGAACGGCCGCACAGATGGCCCAAAACCCTTCCTTTTGGATGGGGGGAGGCATGGTGTTTTACGGCGGCCTGGGGGGTGGCATGGCCTTCGCCGCGGCCTATTCCCTGGGGTTGCGGCGCTTTCCTCCCGAACGGCTCTTCTGCCTGCTTCCGGGACTCGCTTTCGGGCACGCCATCGGCAGGGTGGGTTGTTGGCTCGCGGGGTGTTGCTATGGCCGCCCCACCTCTTGGCCCTTGGGTGTGGTGTTGGACGGCGTTTCCCGCCATCCGGTTCAACTCTACGAGGCGGCGGCCTTGTCGGGTTTGGGGGTTTTTCTCTGGCATAAAATCCGCCGAAAGGATTGGCCAGGCCAGTGGATTTGGCCCACTTATTTATTGAGTTATTCGGTGATGCGTTTTCTCCTGGAGTTTTTTCGGGGGGATCGCCAGCGGGGCGTGTGGCAGTCTTGGGCGGGGGAGATGTCCACCAGTCAAGGGGTGGGATTGGCAGTGGTTTTGGGAGTCGTTTTGTGGTGGTTGATTTCACATTTTGTAATCAATAAACAACACTAAAATATTGTAATCTTTTGAATACAGTAAAATTGTGTAATATATTGACAACAAAAAAACTTTGTAATATATTAATAACATGAAATATTGCTACCGTTGCCAAAGGCCTTTGTCTAAAAAAGCTGTCTATGGACTTCACTCCACTTGCTTTATGGCGTGGTTCAAACTGTCTCAAGTACAGGAGTTTCAAAATCTCGATCCCAAAAAGGGGGGGACTGCCTCGGCGAGTGCAAAAATTGATCGCAATCAAACGAAAATCTACGATGAAAGCAGGGTAATTGCTCACAATTTAGGCCAGATTGGGGTAAAGCGAGACAGAGCGACTGAGGTGTGCTTCCAGCACATCGCAAGGAGCGATGGCGAAGCTGAACCACAAGATGGCCTGAAGTGTGGGCCATTACCTTTTTACCACGGCCGTTATGCCAAGTATTCGGCCAGACTGGGTGGTGTCGACTACATTTTAAAAGTTCAAGAAGACGACTTTCCCGAATTGCCCTTAATGGAATTCGTGTGCAATCGAATCGCCTCGCGGCTCTCCCTGGAAGTGCCGGATTATTACCTCATCAATTTTGGGGAGCGCCCCACTTTTGTCACCAGAAATTTCATGCAAGGCCGTGTGGGCACACTCAACCATCTGTATAAATTTCTGGCAAAAGGGAGAGAGTACAATTGCCAAAACATCATCGAAGTTATCAGCGACAAAACCGGCAAAATTTCGGAGGCGATAAAATTTGTGGAAATGTGTCTCTTTGATGCCTTGACCGGAAATAACGACCGGCACGGCCGCAATATAGCGCTCGTCCACACCGCCAAGGGCATCACTTTGGCCCCCGCGTACGACAACCCTTCCTATTTTGGCGTGGAAAGGGAGTTTTTATTGGGTGCCGATTTGAACCCCAGTGGTTCAGTGTGGACGGCAAAATCCAAAGAACCCAAACTGCGGGACTACCTCGGCGAATTTGAAAGATTGGGATTTGCCAAGGTGTGTGCCAGGTTTAAGCGAAGGTTGCAGGGAGAGTTTCAGCACATCATGGCGGAAGTCAAATGTTCTTCCCTGTCTGCTAAAAGGCAGTCGGCCTTTCTCGATTTCATGGAAAAAAAAATGGTGGAGATTGAAGATGAATAAGGGCAAAATTGTGGCCGTCGATGTGTACTTGCAAAGGAGAGTTTCCCGCGAGTATGTCGGGCGTTTAAGGCGCAAAGACGAATGGTTCATTTTCGCCTACGACGACCGTTATGCCTTCAGTGACCGCGCCCTGGAATTGGGGCCAGATTTGCCGTTGCCTAAGAGGGTGATCAAAAGTCGCCAACTCTTCCCCACCTTTGAGGATCGCATCCCCTTGAAAAGCAACCCCGTCTACCCGGAATATTGCCAGTGGGTGGGCATTTCCCCCGAAGAGAGCGACCCCATGGTTTTGCTCTCGACCCTGGGCCAAAAGGGGCCATCGTCGTTTGTTTTTGCGCCGGTTTATAACCGGCAATTTAGCGGAAAAGAGTTGATTCAATTCCGCAAATCCTTAGGGCTTACCATCAGGGAATTCGCGGGCCTTTTCGACTTTGGCCCAGCGACCATCCACCGCATAGAAAGCGGCAAATCCAGCGGCAAGGATGCCCTCAAGCGCATCGAAATTTACAGCAAATTCCCCCAGGTGGCGCTCTTTGAACTGGAGCGTTCGGGGTGCAAGATAGGCGACCGCGCCAGGGAGAGGGTGAAAAAAGTTTTGCAAGAAATGATGCGCTAGTTTTTAACGCTCTGAGCATTACAAAAAAGATCGCTGTTGACACCTTGGCCAAGGGAGGGTAGAAGCGCCGTAGTGAACTTGATCCTTTTTGAGAGATGGGAGATTTTGATGGATTTCAAAAAATTGGTAACGACTTATTTATATACCCCAACGAAAAATCGTGATAACAGCATGGTAAGTGCTCACAATTTAGGTCAGATTGGGGGGAAGCGAGACGGAGCGACTGAGGCGTACCAAGAGTACGCCGCAGGGAGTGACGGTGAAGCTGACTCACACGGAGTCGCCAGGAAGGCGACGAGCGACGACTGCCCCGATGGGCAGTGCCGGAGCAGGATGCGGAGGCAAGCAGGCCTGAAGTGTGAGCAGTTACGAAAATTGATTTCGCTTGTTTTGGCGGGCCTGATGGGGTTTACTTCCGCCAATGCTTATGTGCCTCCCCAAGGCCTGGAAGCACTGGGGGGAGAGTCCACCCTGCGAGTGGAAACCGCCGTTTTGCTCGACGAGAAGGGAGTTCCCCGCTGCCGGGTGGGCGAGTGGCCCAGTGAGGTTTTGGCCACTGAGGCCGAATTGGCCATGGGCCAGCTCGACGCCCTCAGGGAGTGCGACGAGAGAGATGAACTCTACGCCAGACTCCACCTGGATGCCGAAAACATACAGTTGGGCATGGCCCCCTTGCCCAGTGGTAAAGTTGTCGTGTTCATTGGAGATGTGGGCAAGGCCGCTTTCCTCACCCTGGCCAATGTGGGCATGGGGTTTGCGGGATGGTGTCTAAACGCCGAACTCTTTAAATGGGCCGAACAGCATAAAAGTGTTTTTTTCGGATTTAGCGCTATAGCATCAACCATAGCGACTGTGGTGAGTGTCTCCGTTGCCAATTTTGAATTGAGGAAGCTAGTGGGTTTTTTGCCAGGTGGCGCGATCTTTCCCTTTATGCTGGGCACACCTTTTGGCATGTACCTGGCCACCGAGACGGTTTGTCCGGCCTCTATGGAGTAGGATGAGTCATACTTAAATGAAGTTTCGCCAAATACTTGCCCTTTTTTTGCTTCTCCCGTGGTTTTCCAGCATCTTGCCAGCAGAGACGGATCAAAAGGGGCCACTGTACCCCCTCTTTACCTCCGTCTGCGAGAGAACGCCCCAAGTGCGGGATGCCATCGTCGCCCAGTTGGGCATCCCTTGCGAAAAAATCAACTTGGACGACTTGAATAAAATTAAGGAACTCGACCTCTCCGAAGAAGGTATAAGGCGTTTGCACAAAACAGATTTTGGCGGTCTTTTCTCCCTCGAAGTTCTCGATTTGAGCGGTAATGAATTGCGCAGTCTTCCCGAAAAGATGTTTTATGACATTTGTAACATAAGAGAACTTGATTTGAGTCGCAACTTTTTGGGCGAGATCACCGATTTGGTGCTCAACGAATCACACTATAGTTTGCGCGAACTTCACATACATGATAATTCCCTCTCTTCTCTCACTCTGCGGGGATTTCCCCATTTGCAACTTCTCGATGCCAGCAATAATGCTCTGATGCGCGAACTTTCCCTTGATGAACTTCCCCAATTGAGATCACTTTCTTTGGCCAATACCAAATTGTTTAGTATTGAGTATTTGCAGTTAGAAAGATTTTCTACATTAAAAAAACTCGACCTCAGTTTTAACTATTTGGATGAAGTCCCTGGCCTGGAAAAGCTGGCCCAATTGAAAGACCTCGACCTCTCCGACAACCAAATTAAGATTTTTCCCGAGGAATTGCTCTATAGAGAAGGGGAGTGGCTCGACCTCAGCAATAATCAAATCAACCGCCTTCCCAAAACTGTCTCTCAAGACAAGATTCGTTTGCAGTATATTTCTCTCTCCGAGAATCCCTTTTTTAGTATTCCACGGTGGTTGAGGAAGAGGGATAAGAAATTCGACATCACTTACAATGCTGATAGTGTGTGCCTCCGGGCCATGCGCTATCTCTTGGAAATCGCTAGGCCGTCTCGGCAACTTTTTCGGATACAGTAGCTTCTTAGGCCTTAACTTTTATACGGGCGGCCTGGGCGGAACCGCTTTTTTTGACTAAA
Source organism: Bacteriovoracaceae bacterium (assembly GCA_965243145.1). Lineage (GTDB taxonomy): Bacteria > Bdellovibrionota > Bacteriovoracia > Bacteriovoracales > Bacteriovoracaceae > CBDBLK01. Next base: position 867,582 of record CBDEUB010000002.1, on the reverse strand, counting down.
TCTTCAATGGTCATATTGATGTGATCGCGGTTGAGCAAATCTTGCAGGCACAGCTTGATGGCAAAGCTCTCTGCTAGGCCAACTTTTTTGGCAATTTTTTTGGCCATTTTTGGACTTACCAGATGCCGCCCTTTCTCAATATCGCAAATTGAACTTTTCGTGACATTGAGTTTTTTGGCCATTTTTTCTTGAGTGAGGCCCAAAAGGTCGCGCACTGAACGCAAAAACATACCAAATGTTAGTATTCCCACTTCTTTTTCGAGTAAGATTCCGGCATCGAGAAAGTCGTTCTTATTTATTTTCTTAGTAGTCATGTTTGTGCACCTCTAAAATTTTAATAAAATGCGTTTTTTCGCTCTCTAAGGCCGTATAAATCAGTCGGTAGGCCCTGTTTAAGCGGATCGACCGTTGGCCTTTTCGTTCTCCCTTGAGAGGTTTGTCTCGATACCCTCTCATTCGTTTTATGGCCTCTGGCCCCTCGTATTCAACATATCTAATCCAAAGCAATACACATTCCTTAATATTTTTGGGTAATTTTTCAAATTGCTTTGCGTACTTCCGCGATACAATAACCTTTGTTTTTAGCACTTTTCAAATATACGATAGATTTCCGTACAGATCAATTGTGATAGAAAAAGGCGGCAATGAATGGTTTTAGTGCGTCGTCTAAGCTAAACCGTCTCGGCAACTTTTTCGGATACAGTAGTTTGTGAGGTCTCTTCGTCTTCTTTAGGCCCTTCTGGGGGCAATTCTGCGGCGGGAAGGTAGAGCGCACTCTTTAGGGTTTCGTTGCCCCACACTTGAAAGGCGTCGTCGTGTTGGTACATGGTGATGGTCTCCCAGGGGCAGTCCTGGGAGCAGTTTTGGCAGCCGATGCAGCGGTTGAGGTCGATTTCCACCAGTTGTTGAAACCCCGGATTGGAGGAGTCGGGGCCAGGCACCAGTTCGATGCTGTCCACGGGGCAGCCGGCGATGCACACCTCGCACCCCGTGCAGCCGCTCTGGTGAACTATGGCCAGGAGCTTTGGGGGTTTTTTGCCCTTGCGCACGGGCTTGCTGCGGGCCTGGTGGTGGGGGTCTTCCACCCAAACGGCGGGTAACTGCTCATACTTCAGGCCATCTTGTGGTTTAGCTTCGCCTTGAGGAGCATTATTTGCGGGTTTGTCGTCATCTAAACTCATCCCTCCCATTTTACAGCAAAATGGCCTTTCAGTCCAGTTTGCAGTATTTGCTAGGCATAAAGTTAGGCCGTACAATGTTTTCTTAAATGTAGGAGGGAGATGATGAAATTTTGTCAAATGGCCTTTGTGTTGAGTTTGGGCCTGCTATTCCAAGGCCTTGGAGCGAAAGAAGGGGCCAGTTTGCTCTCCGTCTGCGACAGAACCCCCCAGGTGCGGGATGCCCTCGTCACGGCGTTAAAAATGCCTTGCGAAAAGATAGATGCAGCAGACCTGGCGAGGATTACGCACCTCGATTTCTACAAGAAAGGCATTGTGTCCTTGCGGGCCAATGATTTGGAAGGGCTTGTCAAATTGCAAAGTTTGGCCCTTAGCAAGAACCGTCTCCGGGAAATACCCGAAAACATTTTTTTATCGACTCCCAACTTGGAAGTCCTGTCTTTGGACGACAATCGATTGAGAGAAATCACCAACTCTTCACTGAACGGATTGGAACACAAATTGAGAACCCTTTATGTCAGCAACAACGAAAGCTACTTTTCCTTGGTTTTGGAAAACTTTGCCCGTTTGGCCAATCTCTTTGCCGATAGTCGTGGTGGTGTTGATCAGGGCCATATTGCTTTAAAAAACCTCCCGGAATTAAAACACCTCGGCCTGGCCGGTCACGGATTGTCCGATCTCCGTTTTGGGATTCTCGAAATGCCTCTATTGGAGAGCGTCGATCTCTCGCGCAATGGTTTGAAAAGTGTGGATGGCCTGGAAAAATTGGCCTCTCTGAGAAGGGTGATTCTCGATGACAACCAAATTGAGGTTTTCCCCGTGGCCCTATTGTTTTCCGATGATATGCAAGAACTTTCTCTCAACCGGAATCAAATCGGCCACTTTTTTGACTATTCTCCTCTTGATGGCCGAAGCATCCGTTTGAAAATACTTTCTATTGAAGGCAATCCCGTTGATAATCCCGCCAAATTTCCCGATTGGTTTAAGCGGGATGTGGTCAAAGAGTTTCCCTATCTCAAGTGGTACACCACCAACTCGTGTTTGAAGGCGGCGCGGGCCATTATCAGCTAACATTTTTCTTGAGTTCGTGCCACGGCAGCAAGAGGAAAAGGCAAATCATGCCCGGCAGGGCGATCAGGGCACAGGTGATAAAAAAGGTGGGCCAGCCCATCCATGTGGCCATGTATCCGGTGGGGGCGGCCAGGAAGATGCGGGGAATTCCCATCATACTGGTGAGCAGGGCGTACTGGGTGGCGGTAAATTTTTTGTTGGTTTGGGTGGCCATATAGGCGGTGTAGGCGGCAGTGCCCATGCCCCCCGAAATATTCTCGAAGGCGATGACCCCGGCGAGCCAGGGGATGGATGGCCCAACCGCGTACAGCAGGGCGAATCCGGCGGTGGAAACCGCCTGGACGAGGCCGAACAAGTAGAGGCAGCGGGGGATGCCCCAGCGCAGGAGTGCCAGGCCCCCCAGAAAAGTTCCCGCCAGTATGGCCCAAAGGCCAAAAATTTTTCCCACCGCCGCGATTTGCGATTTGCTAAAACCCAACTCCAAATAAAAGGGCAGAGTCATGTGACTGGCCATGCTGTCCCCCGCTTTGTAGAACAAAATAAAGGCCAAAATGAGCAGTGCTTTATCGCGCTTAAAAAATTCCACAAATGGCCCTATCACCGCCTCTTGGAAATTGCGGGGCGGAGTCTCGGTGACGGTGGGTTCGGGGGCCCACAGGGTGGCCAAAACGCCGGGAAGCATACACGCCCCCATGATGCTATAGACATATTTCCAGGGCAGGTGATCGGCCAAAAAGAGAGCACCCGCCCCGGAGATCAGCATGGCCATTCTGTAGCCGTAAATGTAGAGGGAACTGCCCAGGCCTAATTCCTGGTCGCTCAAATACTCTCTACGGTAGCTGTCCACCAGGGTGTCCTGACTGGCGGAGAAAAAGGCGGTCAGGCAGGCGGCGGCCGCCACGATGATCAACTGTTCTTTCAAGTCGAACAGGCCCATGCCGGCAATGGATGCGGCCAAGAGAATTTGCGCGCACAGGAGCCAGCCGCGCCGGCGGCCCAACCAGGGCAGGGCAAAGCGGTCAAACAGAGGGGCCCACAAGAATTTCCAGGAGTAGGGCATGCCCACCAGGGCGATCAGGCCGATGCTGCCGAGATCGATATTTTCGTCTTTCATCCACGCTTGCAAAGTGGAGAGAGTGAGCAAGAGGGGCAGCCCGCTGGCGTAACCCATCAGGAAACAAACCAGCATTTTTTTGCTGAAAACTTGCTTCACTCCAGTTCTTCTCTGGGGACGGGTAGGCCCTCGGCCTCAAAAACCTGGTATTTGACCCTTTCCACTTCTTCGTCGTAGTCGGCGTGGGCGCGCACGAAGGCCAGCATTTGGAAGAATAAAAACAACAGGCAGACCACGGCATAGCCCAGGCAAGTGTAGAGGATAACCCCGTCCATGGTGTCCTTTTGTTCCACTAATAATATGGCCATGCACAGGATGAAGACGGTGATGGCGGTGATGGAAGGGGTGATGTATTTATTCATTTAGTTCCCGTCGGGCGGCGGGGGCATGGTGATTTCGTTGGTGTCGAAGGGACTGCGTTTTATCTCGCTGGCCCAGGCCCCCAGACTTTGCAAGTAGGCCACCAGGGCCACCCCTTGGGAGGTGGGAGTGGGCGGGGCGTGGGGATCGTCCGACTCCTCAAAATACCAGGTGTAGCGGGGCATGACCGAAGTGGGTTCGGTGGACTTGGGGTCGTAGAGGTGGGCAAAGTGCCAGTCGTTAGTGCGTTTGCCCGCCTCGCGGATGAGGTCGGGGCCGACCCGGCGGGTGCCGAAGAGGTGGGGGCGGTTGAGCCGGTTTTGGTACTCTCCGGGAGTGGACACCAGTCCGTAGCGGGGACTCTCGTTGCCCACCGGGCGGATGTATTGACTGTGGCAGTGCCAACAGGCCTCCTTGATATAAACTTGCTTGCCCACAAACAGGGCCTCGCGGTATTCCTCCAGGGTTTTGTAGTACACTCTAAAGTCGGCGGGAACTTCGTCGACTGGGCCAATTTGGTCTTCCAGGCGATCGGTCATCAGCGCGGGCCAAATGCCCAACACGCCAAAGGCCACCATAAAGCAGATGACTCCGGCGACCAGAAAGAGGGTGCTAAATTTTTCCAGACTTTTCACGCCATCCCTCCACTGAGTGCCCTGGCGGTGGCCCTTTGTTCCCTTCCTGCCAGGTAGGTCATCACAATGTTGATGAGGAAGCAAATTTCCCCCACCAAAATGGCCACTCCGCTAAAAGTTCTGATCCACCAATAGGGTTTGGAGGCCATCACGCTGTCGACAAAGGGAGTGAGGGAGTTCCATAAATGGCCTTGCACCAGGCCCGCGCACATGAGGTCGATGTCCATGATGACAATGCCCAGTGTGGATAACCAAAAGTGCCACTCTTTGAGGGAGGTGGAGAAAACTTCGGCCCCGGTCAATTTGGGCAGAATAAAGTAGATAAAGGCGAAGGCCCAAAAGCTAAAAGTGCCGAAGAGAACTAAGTGGGCGTGGCCCACCACCCAGTCGGTAAAGTGGATAATTTCCTGCACCGACAAAGTGGTGTGGACGGCGCATTGGATACAGGTCACCAGGTAGCAAAGAGCGCCTACAAAAATAAAGCGCAGGGAGATATTTTCGATCACCCTTTTCCAGTCCACCGCCAGGGTGGCAAAAATATTAAACACCACCGTGTACACCACCACATGCACCCCCACCGAGGCCACCACCGAGGCGTATTGAGTCCACATGGGGATGGGACTCCACAAAAAGTGGTGGGCCGAGTTCATGGGGTAAAAGAAGGCCAGGCCCCAAAAGCCGATGAGGGAGAGGGAATGGGAATAGATCGGTTTGCGCATCAGCACCGGCATGAGGTAGTACACCAGGGCGATGCCCACCGGGGTGACGAACAGGCCCACCAGATCGTGAATATACATGGAGGTGATGGTTGCCCCGCCGGTTCCCTCAAAGACATATTCGGGCAAAAAGTTGCCCATGACATACACCAGGGGCGTCCAGATCAGCGCCGCCAGAATGTACCAGATGGAGACATAAAAGGGTTTTCCGCGCGCCTGCCAGATGGGGCCGGCCACGAGATTTATCACGAAGAGCACCACGACAATGGAGATTAGGGGGTCGAGAATTTTGGGCGTCTCTCCCCACTCCAGGGCCTGGGCGTGGCCGCCTAAAATGAGCACCACGGTGGCCAAAACCAGGGCGTTGTAGGCGTAGAAAATAAACCACCCCAATTTGTTGCACAGGAGGGGGCGCTGAGTGAGTTTGCAGACCACATACATGATCAGGGCAAAAAAGATATTGGCCGTCCAGGCGTAGGCCACTCCCTGGGTGTGCACCATGCGGATGCGGCCAGGACTCAAAAATTCGATGTGGGGAAAGGGAAAGAGGTCGATAAATTGCAGGGAATAGGCCAGGCCTGCCAACACCACGATCATTAAATAAGCGATGGAAATGTAGAGATGGGCGGCGATTAAAGGATAGCAAACCAGGAGGGAATCTTTTTGTTGGTTCATTGGAGGGCCTCTTTGGCGGAAATTTCCTTCAAGGGGGGATTGCTGCCATAAACCCCCGCTTTCAGGCCGCGCAAGTACAGAATATAGGCGGTGACATCCCACAAGTCCTGGTCGCTCAGGGCCTCTTTAAAGGAGGGCATGGGAGTGCCCGCCACGCCGCTTAAAAGAACGCGGTAGACATCTTTTACCGAGCGCCCGGCCTTGATAAAGGGGCGGGTGAGGTCGCCGGGGCGGATGGGGTTGTCCCACTCGTCCACTAGGCCCTCGCCTCCCTCGCCGTCTCCCTTGGCCAAACGCCCGTGGCAGATCACGCAATTGTCCAGGAAGAGGGCGCGGCCCTTGCGGGCGCGGGGGAGAAATTTTTGATGGGCCTGGAAGTCTTCCATGGGGAAGGGTGCCCCCTGAACTTGGGCCATTTTGTTTGAGCGATCAGTCCAGGCGGGAGAAAACGATTTGATGTACTGGATGACGGCGAATTTGGAAATGTCCGGCATCAGCTTAAAGGCCGGCATACTGGTGCCCAAAACTCCCTGGGAGAGGACGCGCATCAGATCGGTGTCGGTGGGCAGGGCCTCGTAGGGGGTGGTCTTGAATTTGAAAGTGCCGCTTCTAAAGTCCCTGGGTTTGGGGTCGAGGAATTTGGCAGCTGGGCCAAGGCCGTCGCCCTTTTCTCCATGGCAGCCGATGCAGCGGTTTTGGTAGACCTCTTTTCCGTGTTTGAACATTTCCTGGTTGGAGAGGGATTGTTGGAAAGAAGAGGCCTGGGCCTGGGGAATTGCACACAGCAATCCCACGGTGAAGAGATGGGCACGCACACTCTGCTCCTTGATGGGCGTTTTTAAAATAGCTTCTCAATTGTGCGCGCCCGGGCGGGGGAATGTAAAGGTTTTGCCATCACTTTTGATGGTTAAATAATAAATATACTAAAATAGTTTGTTTTGCAAACGCTGTAGGGATATTTTGCACTGGCCACCATCCGATTTCGACCGTATCCTACGAATATGGATGCCCTCAAGAGGAATCTCGAAAGCAAAATCGGCCGTCTGCTCAAGGCCTTTCCGGTGGTGGCCATTTTGGGGGTCAGGCAGTGTGGGAAGAGCACCCTGGCCAAAAAATTGGGGAAGGGGTGGAAATATTTTGATTTGGAAAAACCTTCCCATTTTGAACTCATCAGCAACGACCCCGAACTCTTTTTTCAGGAGAATGGTGATCGCGTGGTTATCGACGAGGCGCAAAACTGTGCTGGCCTATTCCCCGTCTTGCGATCTGTCATCGATCACAATAGGGACAAAAACGGCCGTTTTATTCTCACTGGTTCTTCAAGTTTTGAATTGACAAAAAATATCAGTGAATCCCTGGCCGGACGGGTGGCCATCGTCGAACTGTCCACCTTGAAAATGAACGAGTTAAAGGGGGATAAACTGCCTCCGCTGTACCGTCTTTTTGAGAAAAAATTGTCGAAAAACGATCTGAATCGTGTGGTAAAATTGCGTCCGACTAGGACTTTCTCCGAGGTCAAACGCTACTTTCTCAAGGGGGGTTACCCGGAACCCCTTTTAAAGAACCGTCGGGATTTTCATCTCGATTGGATGGAAAATTATTTTGAAACCTATATAAGTCGGGACATGCGGGCCTTGTTTCCCAAGATCGATATACTCAAATATCAAAGAGTCATCAAAATGTTATCGACTGTTTCGGGCACCATCATCAACAAGGCGGAAATTGCCCGTTCCGCCGAGATTTCGGAAAAATCCATTCGGGATTATCTGCAAATTGTCTCCGGGACATTCGTTTGGAGGGAGTTGCCCGCCTACAAGACCAGCAAGATAAAAACCACTCTTTCATCTCCCAAGGGCCACTATCGGGACTCGGGCCTTCTGTTCTTTCTGCAAAATATTTTTTCCCCGCAAGACCTGGAAACCTACCCCAGACTGGGCAATGCTTTTGAATCATTTGTCGTCGAAGAACTCATCAGGGGGATTCAAGCGACTAAGGCACGAAATGTGGTGCCCTACCATTTCCGCACCAAAGCGGGGGCGGAAATAGATTTGATCCTCGAAGGGGCGTTTGGCCTGCTTCCCGTGGAGATAAAATACCGTTCCCATACGACGGCCAAACAACTGGTGGCGATGGGCCATTTTCTCGAAAGGCATCAACTGCCATATGGCCTTGTGGTCAACAACTGTGAGGCTCCTTCTCTGGTGACAGAAAATATCGTTCAGATTCCGGCCGCTTGCCTTTGAATCCTGCTAACCACTCGTACCAATTAAAAAACTGTGAGTGTAGCAAGGTAATAGCTCACAATTTAGGTTAGATTGGGTGATCGCTAAGCTAGAGCGACTGAGGTGTGCTCCTAGCACATCGCAGGGAGTGACAGCGTAGCTGACTCACACGGAGTCGCCAGGAAGGCGACGAGCGATGACTGCCCCGATGGGCAGTGCCGGAGCAGGATGCGGAGGCAAGCAGGCCTGAAGTGTGAGCTATTACCTCCACTAAAAAGGCCCACCATTTCGGTGGGCCAGTTTAAAGATAAGATTCGAGCATAGGAGTTTCGTCTTAGTTTTGGTAGTAGGCCTGTCTCGCTTGCAATGCTTCTCGGGTCTGTTTTTTGATGTCGAGCAAGATCAAAAGGCCAGAGTTTTCGCCGTACTCGTCGGCACCCACCAAAGAAATGTTGCCGGCGCGGCGTCCTTTGGAGTGGTAGCGAAAAGTTACGATGTTGTTGGTTCCGATGTCGAATGAAAGGGGAATAAAAACTCCGAAGAATTTTTTGTTCAAGTAGAAAGTTGTTCCGTTGAGGGCGTCGATGCTCAAGCGAACTCCGGGAAGTCTTCCAAAGGGAACGCCAGGAAGGGCGCGTCCGCCGGGGAGTTTTTGTCTTTTTTCGCCGTAAAGTTCGGTGTTGAAAAAGTTGTCGATGCTAAACTGCATAGACACCATCATGCCTTCAGAACCGGCATCGGGGGTAAATTCGATGTAGCTGTCTCGGTATTGGGGGATGTCTTTGCGAAAACCGCCGTCCAAAGAAAGTTGCTCAATAACCAGAGAAATATTAAGCGTGTTGTCTTCCAACATGATATAAGGCCCCTGCATCCCAGGGACATCAAGCTCCATTTCCATGGCGCTAACTTGTTGAGAAGATGACAAAGTACTGGCCAACACAATTCCTCCAACTAAGATAAAACTTTTCACTTTTGACCATAGGCCAAGGTTGAGTGATTCCATGTTTGTTTGCTCGCTGTTGAGGAATGGTTAAAATTCCTCGGTTTAATTTCCTAGAGCTGTTTGCCAAAAACGTGCCACTTTCCACTAACGTACTGCTAAGCTCTAGCTTAATAAGAATCAAAACGGCCTTGATTGAATCTCTTTAGCAATTATATTGACTATAGCACTTTGGGGGCGGGAATCAATTTAGCGGGCCTAACTGGCATCCTCGGGCCTTGAATCTGGGCCTCAAGGCCAACAATAACCTGGAGTTAAGCGCTCTATGATGGGAAAAGAAAAAATAAGTAAAAAAATCAAGGACTTAAAGTTGATCAAAAGTTGATCTTTCCAGTGCCCAAAGTGCCCCAAAAATGCGGCACAAACTGCCCTCTTGCCCAAGAGTGGGAGGCCCGGCCAGTCTGAGGGCATGGATAGTCTGAGAGTTTTCAACACCTTTGATCGCCAGGCAGGGGTTCCCAACAGGGATGCCAGCGCCGCCCGCGAACGGGAAGGGGCCAATTTATCGGAAGAGGAAGTGCGGGAAAAAATTCGCCGGCACATGAACCAGCGCGCTTTACAAGCTAAGGCCCAAGTCAGTTCAAAGGGCCGAAAACTCGGTGCTGTGGCCAGAGCAAAAGGCCAAAGAGAGGGCCAAACGGAGGGCCAGCGCCCGCTCTTGCGGCCGCGCGAAACTTCCGGCGGTGTGGGTGCTATCGGAAACAACGATCCCAACAGTTTGATGACCCGGGAAAAACTCAAAGAACTTTTGAGGAGTGGGGCCTTCTCTTTCAACGAGAGCGAAAAAAAGGTGTTGGCCGAAATTCTCAAATAGTTTACGGCGAGAGGTAAGTGTAGCTTTCCAACGCCCGCTGATACAGGCCCGCCAGCTTGACTCCTTCCCGCGCGCCCAGGCGCTTGTCGCCCACTTCTTTGGTGATCATGCGCTTCACTTCCTGTGCCATATATTCGGGATTGTATTGCATGGTGGAGAGCACGCTGGAGGCGCTGTGGCCATGGATGACTTCTTCAATATAAAAGCCCTGGGCGTCCGAGGGGTCGCAGTAGACATGGATTTCATTGGGCCGGCCGAATAAGTTGTGCATATCTCCCATGACATCCTGGTAGGCCCCGGTGAGGAAAAGGCCTATCAGATATTCTTTGCCCGCCTGGATGGAGTGCAGGGGAACGCTTTTGCCAATGCCCTGACGGTGGATGAAGAGGTCGATTTTTCCGTCGGAATCGCAAGTGATGTCGGCCAGAGTGGCCAGGTGAGTGGGCCTTTCATTGAGCCGTTCCAGGGGCATGACTGGCAAAATTTGGTCGATTGCCCAGCAGTCGGCGGCCGATTGGAAGACGGAAAAATTGCACAGGAATTGGGGAGACAAGTCCCTTTCTAGGTCTTGTAATTCCTGGGGAGGTTCTTTCATATCGTTTACTAGGGCGTAAACCTTTTGCGCGATTTTCCAATACAGGGTTTCCACTTTGGCCCTTTCGTCGAGGGAGAGCAGGCCCAACTTGAAGGCGTTGAGGCACTCCTGTTTGATCTGCCAGGCCTCATTGGTGACGGTTTGCAGGGATTCGGGTTCCAACTCTTCCTGGGAGAGGGCGCGCATATTGGATACGATAATGTGTTCGCCCTCCCTTTTTTCCACCCGGTAGTCGGTGTGGGCGGTGTCTATTTTGTCGATGACATTGGTGACGATGCAGGAGTGGTGGGCAGTGATGGCGCGGCCCGATTCGGTGACGATGTGGGGGTGGGGGACATCTTCAATATCGCAAATTTGCTTGAGGTTGTAGACCAAATCTTCGATGTATTCGCGCATGGTGTAGTTGGCGGAGGATTCTTCGGTGGTGGAGCGCCCGCCGGTGTAGTCGATGCCCAATCCTCCGCCGGCGTCGAAATATTCAATTTCTACTCCTATCTTGTGAAGTTTGGCGTAAATTCTGGCCCCTTCGTTGATGGCATCTTTGAGGGTTAAAATGTCGGTCACTTGGCTGCCGATGTGGAAGTGAAACAATTTCAAGTGGGATTTGAGGCGGTGTTGTTCCAGCAATTCCACGGCGTTTAAAATCTGGGAGATGGAAAGCCCAAATTTGGCCTTTTCCCCAGCGCTGTGTGCCCAACGGCCAGTGCCCTCGATGCTCATTTTGGCGCGGATGCCGATGATGGGGTACACCTCCATCTCGGCGGCCAATTCGATGAGCGTGGTCAGTTCGGAGAATTTTTCGATCACCACCACCACTTTGCGCCCCAGTTTTTGCCCCAATAGCGCCAAACGGATGGTGTCGGCATCTTTGTAGCCGTTGACGATGGTGAGGGCGTTGGGATTGGAGTTGTAGGCCAGGGCCGCCAGCAATTCGGGTTTGGAACCGGCCTCCAGCCCATAGTCAAAATCCGCCCCGGCGCTGACGATTTCCTCCACCACTTCGCGCATTTGGTTGACTTTCACCGGGTAGACGCCGAAATAGCGCCCCCGATACTTGGCCTCCTGGATGATTTTTTGAAAGGTGCGGTTAAGATTGGCGACTTGGCCGCGCAGTATATCGTGAAAGCGGATCACGGCGGGGAGGCCCACACCCAGTTCTTTCATTTCACGCACCACTTCTACCAGAGGGATGGCGTACTGCCCTTTATTAGGGCGAACGATCAAGCGCCCGTCGGAGTCGATGTCAAAATAACCGTCGCTCCACTTGGCGATGTGGTAGGCATTTTCCAACTCTTCTCTACTCCACTGCTCACACTTCAGACCATCTTGTGAGTCAGCTACGCTGTCACTCCCTGCGATGTACTTTTCGTACGCCTCAGTCGCTTTTGCTTGCCTCCGCATCCTGCTCCGGCACTGCCCATCGGGGCAGTCGTCGCTCGCCGCCATCCTGGCGTCTCCGTGCTTCATCCCAATCTGACCTAAATTGTGAACAGTTGCCATTTATTTATTTTTTATCCATTTTGTTGTGTGCTGGTTCCAGGGCCAAGATGATTTCGCGCACCACCTTGGCGGCGAAAACGGCGCTGTTCCCGCTGGGGTCGATGCCGGGGGCCAATTCCACCACATCGGCACCGGCAAAATATCGGCCCTTTAAAATTTTGATCAAGCGGATAAAAGAGGAGAAGTCTTCGCCCCCCGCCTCGGGCGTGCCGGTTCCGGGCAAAAAGGCGGGGTCGAAATAGTCCAAGTCCAAAGTCAGGTAGATGGGGCGTTGAGGGGGAATGGCCGCGACGGATTCCAAAAAACTGGCCAGGGAGGGGCGCAGGGTTTGGCGTTCCCGCATCCACTGGTATTCTGGCCGGGTTCCCGAGCGGATGCCGTACTGAATGAGCTGGTGGCCATTCCCAAAGTGTTGCCACACATTGTGCATAATGCAGGCGTGACTGTAGCGCTCTCCCAAATACTCGCGGCGAAGGTCGGCGTGGGCGTCCAGGTGCAAAACCACCAAGTCGGGGTAAGTGTCTAGGTAGTGCACCAGGGGAGCGTAGGAAATGCTGTGGTCCCCCCCCAGAGTGAGCAAGCGTACGCCCTCCCTGATTTGGCCAAAGGCATTGGGGCCATCGGGGGCGCTGGCGCTTTTGGGGGTGTCAGTGTTGCCCAAGTCGTAAAAAGTGATGTCTTCTAAATCCCGATCCAGATAGGGGGAATAGCTCTCCAAGTGGGCACTGGCCTCTCTAATGGCCGAAGGCCCCAGGCGCGCGCCCTTGCGGAAACTGGCCGCGCCGTCGTATTCGACTCCCGCCAGATAGGCCGCCGCCGCTGCCATACAGTCGGCGGGGGAGGCGCAAAAATAGGGTGTCGGGGCAGGTGTCCACACGGGGGCATATTGGCCAGATCTTGCTTGGGAGTCAAGGAAGGGAGGATTGCAGATCCGCAGTTCAATTGCGGATCTGCACAAACCGTGCTACCGTGGCCCTATGAAGTATTTTCCCCGCCACATGGAGGCCACCCTCGCCCGGCTGAAAGCATCCTATCCGGTTTTGGCCATTTCTGGCCCCAGGCAATCCGGCAAATCCACCCTGGCAAAAAAACAGTTCCCCGATCACCACTATGTGAGCTTAGAGGACATGGATGAGCGGGCCATGGCCGAAGAAGACCCCAGGGGGTTTTTACAGCGCTTCCAAAGTGGGGTGATCATCGACGAAGTTCAACGGGTGCCTCAACTCTTTTCCTACATTCAGGGCATTGTCGATCAAAACGAGAGGGCCGCCCAGTTTGTTCTGACGGGTTCGGCCCAATGGGAGATGCTTCAAGGCATTTCCCAGTCTTTGGCCGGACGGGCCTCCATTTTGAAATTGCTTCCCCTCTGCCTCGATGAGATACCCCAGCGGGGGAAACGCCTTCCATCTTTGGAGGAGGCCCTTTTGCACGGAAGTTATCCCAGCATCCATTTTGGCCGTCGGCCAATGGTGGATTGGTACTTGGACTATTGTAAAAACTATCTCGAAAGGGATGCCAGGCAAGTCACGGCAATTAAGGATTTGGGAACATTTCAGCTATTCTTAAAGATGTGCGCTGCCCGTTGCGGTCAGGCCATCAACTACACCAGTTTTGCCAACGACTGTGGCATCAGTCCCAACACCGCCAAGGAGTGGCTCAATATACTGGAGGCCTCCTTTATCATTTTTAAACTCCATCCCTACTACAAGAATTATTCCAAGAGACTGATCAAGAGTCCCAAACTCTATTTTTACGACACCGGGGTTGCCTGTTCTCTGTTGGGTATGACTTCCGCCGAGGCCCTCGTCACTCACTCGGTGAGGGGAGGACTCTTTGAGAGTTGGGTGATCAGCGAGATACAAAAACGATGCGCCAATGCCCACCGTCCCGCTCCCCTGTACTATTGGAGAAATTCCCAAGGGGTGGAAATTGACCTGATCGTGGAAGAAGTGGAGGCCTTGACCGCCTTGGAGATCAAGTCGGGGAAAACCGTCAATAAATCCTTTTTTAAAAACCTCGATCAATTCGCTCAGTACGCTGGCCCAGATATTCGCCACCGCTATTTGGTGTACGGAGGCGACAGGGAGCATGTTAGAAACGGCGTCCAGGTTCTCCCCTGGAGAGGGCGGTTGCCTGCACCTTCCCTATCGTAGTTGGGAATTTTAAGGGTAGTGAAGTTGGCCGAAGGACTCCAGGTCTTGCACAATGATGACTTCAAAAGCGAGCATGGCCATGAGGACGGCACTTCCCAATCTTTCGGCGGAGAGGTTGAGGCCAGAGGCCATCCGAGCGTGATAGCGATCGGCACCGTCGTCGACATGGCCCATGCCAACATCAGTCATCTTTTTTTCGGTGAAGACCGCCAGGGCAATGACGGTCGCCCAGTAAGAGATCGTATCTCTTATAGTCATAATTTTTACTGCCTCTTCTAGGCCCAGGGACATAACATTGCCGTTATCGTCGACAAAGACATCCCTAACCTCAATACCCGCCCCTCTAGGAACTGGCCAATCCTGGAGCGCTTCGTCCATAAACTCTTTCAGATAGGAACTTTCTTCGATCTCTTTTTGCGTCCATCCAGCAAAGAGATGCTGCTCTATAAAATTGGCCAAGGACTGGTTGGTGAGGCCATCGGCCCGTATGCCATCGACGGCGTTGTAAAATTTGGACAGTCGGGGCCAAAGTTCGGAATCTTTAAAATCCAACAGAGATTGCCTCTTTCTACGGCATCTCCTAGCGGGCCTTTTTCGACAAGGTTTAGTGTGCGAACTCCACCCTATATAGTTGCCCAGTTCGGCCACTTGCTCTTTTAATCTCTCTTCGGGAGTTTGTGCCAGCAGCGGCCATGCCAAAATGGCAGAGGATAAAAGTGTTAAAATAAAGCGTGTCATTGTTGTCTCCTCATATTTTGCTTATTGAAATTAGTAGTTTTGATCCAATCCTGGTTTACTTCTTAACGGTTACACCGCCGCTGGTGGATGGATCGGGGGCCTTTCTCCTATTCCTGGGCCGTTGAGAACTCCTTTTTAAAGGGTATTCGATGATAAAACCATTGTTAGGGCAGTGAGATATGATACACCTCATTTCATCAGAGTGACTGGTAATGGAAATTTTCGTTTGCCGTGTGTAGAGGCCCTCGCCGTCGAGAAAAAAGGGAAGCACGGCACCTGATTGATCATTGCTATCAATTAGAAGGAACTCATAATTGCCGCTTTCATATTTTTCTACTTGTCCCACAACTTTTGTTGTGCTGGGAGTCGGTTGCATGGCCATTCCGTCATCATTGACGGGGTATTCAATGATAATAGTGGTATTGCCCGTGTGGCTAATTGTAAGAATGAGAAAGGAAAATGTTAGGCAAGGCCCTGTCGTACAGCGATGATCACCAACTAATCCCGTAATCGCAATTTTCATTCCCTGTTCATAAAGCGTTTGGCCGTCGAGAAGGCCAGGAAGAGCGTAAGTATGCCCCTGATCATCGATGAGGTAGTAGGGGTTGGGTATATGTGACTCTTGATACTTTTCTACTTGCCCAACGATTCTCTTTCTTTGTTGGTTAAAGTGCGATATTGCGTCTTGTGCCAGCAGCGGCCATGCCAAAATGGCAGAGGATAAAAGTGTTAAAATAAAGCGTGTCATTGTTGCCGTCTCCTTTTTTTGTATGGGCCTTATTTGAAAAAAATACTGGTGATTTTTTGACAATAGGTTTTTTCTCCTCCGTGGGAGATGAGAAGGTCTCGCATTTTTTTCGTTTTCGCCATTGCTACGGGGCCTTTCAACAAGGGACTTTCAGGGTTTCTTTGGTTGGGATTGGCCCCTTTTTCTAAAAGCAATTGTGCCAAATCGTAATAATCCCTCTCAACAGCAAAATGCAGAGGGGTGTATTTTCTTCCACTAGAATAGGTATAATTTCCATCCACATTGGCACCATTGTCTAAAAGGATGACCGCCATCTCGTAATCATTGTGTTTGACTGCAATAGTTAAAGGGCCGTGGTGAGAGGTCTCAATGGGATTGTTGGGGTTGGCACCTCGGGAAAGCAAGACTTCCACCAAGTTATAATTTCGATTGGAAGTTGCACTGTGCAGAGCAGACTCCAAAGAAAACACTCCCCAAAAATCCACACCATATTTGGCAGCGTTGATATTAGCGCCTCGCCTGAGTAAATCGTCTACCATCTGCTCCATTTTGCTCTGAGATACATTATTTCCAAGGTTCCCCAAGCTGATGAGTTGGTAATCAATATGCGTAATAGGCCCAGCACTTAAACCGCATTGGAGTATAAAGGCCACTGATGCCACGAAACTGATCCGTTCAATTTTTGGGCGCGAGATTTTAAATCTCGGGAGTTTCAAAAATTTTGTTGTATTTAGCATGTTGCCTTTCTCGTTAATGTTAGAGCATTTATTAGTCTTAAAAAATAGAGTCGTCAAGATTTTTTTTTTTGCATTTTGCGCAGAGAGTGCAATTTTATTTTTATGCAAAGCATTAATACTTTAAAAAAGGCCCCTCCCTCAGGAAATGATCGAGATCCGCAACTTGGACATTTTGCTTGAACGAATAAGGGGAATCGACCTGGGCAATGACCCAGCTTTGATCGGGCCTTAAAAACTTGATGGCGTTCCAAAACCCCTTTTCCAATTTGGGAGAGGTTGAAAGTTTGATTTCTATGGCCACTTTTTGGCCTCCCTTTTCGAGAACCAAATCCACCTCGTTGCCCGATGAATCCCGATAAAACGAACTCTCCCACCTGGGCGCGTGCATGAGGATGTTTTCGATCACATAAGACTCAAAAGAATTTCCCGCAATGGGGTGGCCTAATAGGGGATTGAGGCCGTCAATGCCCAAGAGGGTGTGCAACAATCCCGAGTCTCTCAAATAAACCTTGGGCGATTTGACCAGGCGTTTGGCGCTGTTGGTGTAGTATGGCCTTAAAATTCTCACGATAAATGTCTGTTCTAAAATATCAATATAGGATTTCACCGTGTGGTGACTGACGCCCAAGGATTTTCCCAGATTGGTGTAATTGACGATTTGTCCGTGGGAATGGGCCAACATTTTCCAAAAGCGTTCGAGAGTGGAGGCCGGAATGGAAAAACCAAGCTGGGGTAAATCTCTCTCTAAAAATGTTTTGATATAGTCCGCTCTCCAGTTGACCGATTCCCCGATTTCTTTTTGCAATAGTGATTTGGGGTAGCCGCCTTTGAACCAATGATCCATCAAGGGGACAAAGTGGTGTATTTCGGAAAAATGGAAGGGTGTCATCTCAATGTGGGCAATTCGGCCGGCCAAACTTTCACTGCTTTGCCGGATGAGGTCTCTGGACGCTGACCCCAAAATGAGAAATTGGGCGTTTCGGCCTTGCACATCGATATGACTTCTCAAAGTGCTAAAAATTTCCGGCAAAAGTTGAATTTCGTCCAGGCAGATGAGGCGTTTGCTATTTTGCCTCAAAAAGAGTTCCACATCGGCCTCAATTTGCGAGCGGTCTGAGGTTTTCTCCAAGTCCAGGTAGAGGGCGTGGGGGTAGTGTTTGGCCATCTCTTTGGCCAAAGTGGACTTTCCCACCTGCCTGGCCCCCAATAGGGCCACCGCCGGGTTGTGCTCCAGGCGTTCTTTGACCAGGGCCTCGCATTTTCTCTGAATATATGTTTTTTGCATATTGGAAACTCTACTTCCAATTTACAAATTTGTCAATGATGGGCCGTAATTGCTCACACCCCAAAGAAAAACCACGATAAAGGCAAGGTAAGTGCTCACAATTTGCGTCAGATTGGGATGAAGCGAGACGGAGCGACTGAGGCGTGCTCGGAGCACGCCGCAAGGAGTGACGGTGAAGCTGAGTCACAAGATGGCGTGAAGTGTGAGCACTTACGATGGGCCCTAGAGCGCCTCAATCCCGCACACCAGGTGAAAGGCCAAGCGCTCTTCAAATTCCCGTCGCGGGATTTTCCGGTTCAGCAATTCTTCCACCGAAACCATGCAGGAAGGGCCTTGGCCACAGGGGGAGATGCCCTGGAAGGCCAGGGGGTCGCGGTAGAGGTTTAGGGCCAGGCCGTGATAACTCACCCAGCGTTTGACCGCCAGTCCGATGGAGGCAACTTTTTGCTCCCCCACCCAGACGCCGGTTGGCCGCTGAGCACAGGCCTTGAGGCCATAGTGGAGCAGAGACTCGATCACGGCATCCTCCAACGCCTCCAACAGGCCAGACAAATTGTACCCCCGCCGGCGCAAGTTGATGATGGGGTAGGCCACCACTTGGCCAGGGCCATGGTAGGTCGCCCTGCCCCCGCGCTCGACGCGGTAGACGGCCCCCTTCCACCCCCGCAAGTCTTCGGGGACAGCTTTTTTCCCCAGTGTCACCACCGGGGGGTGGGAGCAGATTATCAGTGTGTCGTTGGCCTCTCCGCGCAAGGATTGTTCGGGCCTCTCTTTTTGCCGCTCCCAGGCCTCGCGATAGGGGATTTCTCCCCAGTGTTCAATTTGAATCTTGGCCACAGGCCGCTTGGCGCTGTTCACATTCGATCACTCCGCGCATGAAATGTTCTCCGGCGCGGTAGCTGCTCCTCACCAGGGGGCCGGCCGCACTGTAGAGAAAACCCATTTGATAGCACACATCCCGCCACTCTTTAAAAGTGTCGGGGTGGATGTATTCGGCCACGGGAAGGTGTTTTTTGTGGCGGGCGGTGGGGGCCAAATACTGGCCAAAGGTCACTATGTCGCAACCTACATTGCGCAAGTCCCGAAGGGTTTGGCGGATTTCCTCCGGCCGCTCTCCGAGGCCCAACATCAGGGAGGTTTTGGTGTATTGGCGGGGGCGCTCCCCTTTGACCAGTTCCAGGACTTTGAGGCTTTGCCGGTAGCTGCTGCGCCGGTCGCGGACGCGGGGGGTGAGTCTTTCCACCGTCTCCAGATTGTGGGCAAAGACATCGGGCCGTGGGGCCAAAACGGTTTGGATTGCCCGGGGACAAGCGTTGAAATCGGGGGTGAGACACTCCACCAAGAGGCCCGGGTTGTGGGCCTTGATGGTAGTGATGGTGCGGGCGAAGTGTCCAGCACCGAAATCCTCCAAATCGTCGCGGTCAACCGAGGTCAACACTGCATAGTGGAGCTTCATCTGCCGGATGGCGCGGGCGACTTTTTCCGGTTCGCCCCCGTCCAAGGCCCCCTGGGGGTTGCCGGTCTTGACCGCGCAGAAGCGGCAGGCGCGGGTGCAGGTGTCGCCCATCAGCATAAAAGTGGCGGTTCCCCCGCCCCAACACTCTTCGATATTGGGGCACAGGGCCTCCTGGCAGACGGTGGCCAGGCCCAGATTTTTCAGCATGTGGCGCAGGCGATGGTAGGTGGGGCCTGAAGGGGCCTTAACTTTAAGCCATGCAGGGCGAGGGCCAGTCGAAGGAGGGGAGGGTGGCACATACATACCTTACGGTGTAGCACATTTGGTTTTTATCGTCTAAAATAGTTTTCTCGACTGGCCCAAAAATTAAACGGGTTTTATTGCGCCATGGCCTGAGAGGCCTTAGAATGGCCTATAAGAGCACAATTTGAGAGGGGCACCCCGAATATGGGATTGAAGTTTCTCCTACAAAAATTGCCCAAATTTTGGCCCCTGTTGTACTTGTGGCCAGTGGGGAGCGCCTTGCCGGAAATGCCTGCTGGCCACTACCCCCGCCCCCTGATTAAATTGGACGGTTTTTTTTCCCACCATGTGATCGTGGCGGAAAAATCGACTCACAGACTTTATTTATTCCGCAACCGGGAGGGGATGCCCGAACTGGTCAAGACTTATCCCATGGCCACGGGAAAAAAATTGGGGGACAAAATCGTGCAGGGGGATCACCGCACTCCCGAGGGGATCTATGTCCTCCAGGATTTTATCGCTCACCAGGCCTTGATGAAGCGCTACGGGAAAGAGGGGGAAATTTACGGGGCCGGGGCCTTTGTGCTCAACTACCCCAACCCGGTGGATCGCCGCCAGGGGAAAACCGGCGGGGGCATTTGGTTGCACTCCACCAACGACGAGGCCCGCATCGAAATGGGCCTGGAGAGCCGGGGTTGCATCGTCATCGCCAACACCCACCTCATCGACGCCGCCAGGTATATCGAACTCAATCGCACCCCCATCGTGGTGGTTCACGAATTGGCCTGGCTCAACCAACGGGCGTGGAAGCAAAAGCGCCAACGGATTCAAAAGGCCATTGGCGACTGGGTGGAGGCCTGGAAGGCCGAAGACTTTGCCCGCTACACCAGCTTTTACCACCGCCAGTTCCGCGACCGTCTGCGGGGCGACCTCAGTGGTTTTAAATCCTACAAAAAGGCGGTCTTTCGGGGGCCAGGGACTCCCCAAATCAGCATCGACTCCCTCGGTTTGCTTCAATACGACGACTATATCGTCGCCACTTTTCGGCAACACTACACTTCGCGGACGATTCAGGATGTGGGGAAAAAGGCCCTCTATCTCAAAAGGGATCGATCCTACAATTGGAAAATCGTGGCGGAAATTTGGAGCAAATCGGGCGTGTCCTCGGGGCGGGGGTTTGATCTGGCCTTTCGGCCGTCCATGAGATTTTTTAAAACCACCAACCCCGGCGAGATTTTAGGTGATGTCCTGATCAGTCGGGGGGCCAGGGATGCCAAGGAAAGTGGCGGCAAGCAGTGAAGTCGAAGCTATCTTTTATCGTCTACGGGCCTGGCAAACCGCCGCGCTATTTTGAAATTAAAAAGGGCCTATTTCGCTTCCTGGTTTTTGGCCTTCCCAGCGTGGCCTTGGTGTGCGCCCTGAGCACCACTCTGATGGGGGCCTACTTCAAACAAATGCAAAACTTTATGTTGCAACAAGCGCCTGGTGGGACATCCGACAAACTGGAACTTGAGCGCGCGGAACTGGCCCAGAAATTGCAGGTTTTGGAGCGAGAAAAAAACCAGATCGTCGAAAAACTCAACACCAGTGTGGGTTCTTCCCCGTTGGCCTCTCTCCAACTTTTCAAACCCAGTGCCAATCGGCAAAACTTGGCCAACATTTCTCCCGCCACTCTCGCTGTGGAGGAAATTGAACTGCGTGCATCTGGCCAAACTCTGGAAGTGGGATTTAACATCGTCAATTTGACTCAAGAAGGGGAAGATTCCAGGCGCATTGAGGGGTTCGTTTTCGTGCTCTTGCACGCCCCTGGCCAGATTGGCGTTTGGCCACACAAGGCGCTGGATGCCCAAACCATACACATTCAATTTTCCGATGGGGAGTTTTTTGCCACTCGCAGGTTTCGGCCAGTCACCGCTTCCTTTCCCTCTGTGGCCGCTGAACGGGTGGCCTTAAAAATGCTGATTTTTAACCAGGCCGGCGATCTGATTTTGGATCAGCTTTCCACTCATCAACTGCGCTAGGGGGGGGCCAGCAATGGGTGAATTGATCGACATCCGCGAACAAGAATACTGCTTTTTGGGCAAGGGTTCCCGCTTTAAAGGGGAAATTTGTTTGCAGGGGAGCACCCACTTGGCCTGCCACTTGGAGGGCAATGTGGTTATGGACGGGGAAAAAACCCTGACCATTGATCAAACCGGGTCGGTGGAGGGTAATTTGGAATGTCACGACCTGGAGATTTTTGGCAGAGTCAAAGGCAAAATCAATTCATCCGGCAAGGTGACTATTTTTCCCTCGGGAGAAGTGGAAATTGAATTGCACTCTCAAGACTTGGTGGTGCATCCGGGGGCGGTGGCCAATATTTCTGGCCAGGCCGAGCACTAAGTGTGAGCAGTTACAGAAATTTTTTATAGTCTATGGCCCGAACTTTCTTGCCGCTGCCAGCACTTTGCAGTTGTTTTAAAAGTTCCCGACTGCCCAACACTACGACGGTTTGGCCTGCTTCAAAAATGGACTTCACACTTTGCGCCACCGCAGAAGATTTGATGGCCTTGACCCGTTCGGGGTATTTTTGAAACTCGCTAAAAGATCGGCCAGTGTGATCCAAAAAGATGAGTTGGCCCAAGAAGGCGGAAACCCGTTCAAACTGGAAGGGATAACCCCCCGCCAGGTTGCCCTTGGAGCGGCCAAGATCATTGCTGGCAAACTGCCCGCGGGCCACATTTTGTACCGTGCTTTGGATAACATCCAAAACTTCGCCGACGCTTTCATTTTTGGTGGAAGTTTGCATCATCGCCACCCCGTAACCCTTCTGGATGCCGATGGAGGAATAGGCCCCGTAGGTGAGTCCGCGCTTGACTCTCAATTCCTGAAAGAGCCGGGAGCCAAAACCCCCGCCCAAAAATTTGGAACTCAAACTCAAAAGTTCGTAGTGATCAAACTCTCCCGGACGGAGCCAGCGGCCGGCCCGCACTTGGGCCTGGTTGGCCTTGGGGATGGTGACCAGGACGATTTTGTTAGCAGTTGTGGCCTTGGCCACTTTGGGCATCGGCCGGACAAAGCTGGCATTCCCGCGCCAACCGCACTCGTTTAAAATTACATCTTTGATGCTCAGAAGTTGGCGGGGGCCAGACAGGTAAATCCGCTTTTTCACCTGGCCATTAAAATACGCCAGCTTGGATTGCAAGGCCCTCCGGCGCAACCTCCTGACATGGGCCATTTTGCCCCCCACTGGATGGCCATAGGGAGAGTTTTGCAAGGCAATTTGGCGGAAGGCCCGGTTGGCCAGGGCCGCGGGATTATTGATCAGGGATTGCAGGCCAGTGGCCACTTTTTTCTTGTGCTTGTCCAATTCCACCTTGGGGTAGGTGGCATCCACAAAGAGGTGGCAAATCTTTTTGGTAGTGGGAACCACATCTTTGGCCAGGCCCGAAAAACTGTAGACGCTGTATTCGTGGTTGGTGTTGGCACTGGTGGAGACACCAAAAAATTCCAAATTGTCGGCAATGTCCCGTTGGGAATAGCGCCGGGTTCCCGATTTCAAGAGGTCAAAGGCGGTCTGGGTTTCCCCTTTGACCGCACCGTCGGAGAGGGCACCGTCGGCAAAGTAAAAACTCACCCGGTAAGTGGGAAAGCGCACATCTTCAATATAGACCACTTCTAAATTTTCCCATTGAAAGCGCTCGATGCGGCCTTCATCAAAGGCGTTAGTGGATATATTCAAGGCGGCCCACGCCGCCAGACTGATGATCTTCAAAGTCTTCACCGTTTTACCTCCTCTTTTTAGGCCCGGGGTGTTTGTTCCAAATGGACAAGGTGATGGGAGGCCTGGAGAACAGATCGCGGCAAGTGCTCTGCACTTGCTCCAATTCCATGGTGTTGTAGATGGCCAACTCTTTTTTGTAATAGGAGAAGTCGTCAAAATGGCGTTCGGATTTGCCCACTAAGTGGGCCACGCCGGAGTTGGTTT
This sequence comes from Bacteriovoracaceae bacterium, assembly GCA_965243145.1. Classification (GTDB taxonomy): domain Bacteria; phylum Bdellovibrionota; class Bacteriovoracia; order Bacteriovoracales; family Bacteriovoracaceae; genus CBDBLK01. The sequence goes on along the minus strand of CBDEUB010000002.1, from coordinate 844,375 downwards.
GGATGCTGCCAAAATACCCCACCAGATACTGGTTTTTGGTCTTTTGCAAGGCCCTTTGGTTCAAATTTTTCCCGCACGCCTGGCGCAAGTCCTGACGAATCCGGCGCAAAATGCTCTCCAAGTTGACTCCGGGGAGCAGTTTTCCCCCCACATAAAAAACACCGTTGTAGGTCAAGGTGTAGTTGGCGGCGTAGACGCTGGCCAGGCGCGGGCGTGCCCCGCGCACGAACCGTTGGGCCAGATAGGAACTGTTCCCGTCCCCCAGCATGGAAGACAGGACATCCATGACATAGGATTGGGGAGTGCCCACCGCCATTCCCGGATAGGCCATGACAAAAATGGGAGTGGGGGCCTTGCCGGACAACTTAATGTGGCGGCCGTTGAAGCGCGCCCGGTGGCGGTAATTTTCCGGCGCATTTTTTTTCGCTTTATAGGACTTGATGACGGTGCTCGAAGATTTCAGGTGGCCATACTTTTGGCGCACCAGTCGGATCACCTCTTTGGATTTCACATCCCCGGCAACCACGATAATGGCGTTGTCGGGAGTGTAGAACTTTTTGAAAAAGTCGTTCAGGATTTGAGGGGAGAGGGCCATTAAGTCCTCAATTTCACCGATCACCGAACCGCCGTAGGGAGTCCTGGTAAACACCGATTGCATCATCTTTAAGAAGAGGCGGCCCTGGTCGCGGTTTTCATAGCGCATTTTGCGCTCTTCCAGCACCACTTGGCGCTCGGATTCAAAGGCCGCGGGGTCGAGCAACAGGTGTTGCATGCGATCCGCCTCCATGTCCACAATTTGCGCCAGCATGGAGGAGGGAAGGGCTTCGTAATAAACCGTCTCGTCAAAACTGGTGTAGGCGTTGAGGTGGCCGCCGCTGCCCTCCACGGCGTTGTCGAATTGCCCTGGCCCGTAGCGCTCGGTTCCCTTGAACATCATGTGTTCCAAAAAGTGGGTCGCTCCGGTAGTGCCCTTTTCCTCGTGGCGTCCGCCCACATCAAAAAAAGTGTAATAGGTGAAGATGGGCAGTTGGCGATTTTCGTAGACCAGCACCCGCAGGCCATTGTCCAGAGTGTACTTTTGAACCGGCAAGTTGATTTGGGCCACACCCCCGTCTAGGGATAGCTGCTGGGAACCGCCGCCGATACCTCTTCTCAAGTGGGAACAGGCCAGGTGGGTGAGGGCGACGAGGCCAAGGATAATGTATTTTTTATTTATTCCCACTTTGGCCCTCCCATCGTTGCGGGTTTGCGCCTTGAAAAATTAAGCATAACCTTTGGAAAATTCAAAAGAAAGGGGGGGCGTGTGAATTTTGTGAAAAGTGCTGTTTGCTGGTTTGGGTTTTTGTTGACCAATTTCGTTTGCGCTGCTGTGATGGAATTTGTCCCCATTCCCGCTGGAGAATTGACCGTGGGGGGCACCCGCCGCCCGCGCCTGGTAAAGTTGACTCAAAGTTTTGAAATGCAAACGACCGAGGTGACCCAACTGCAATACTTTGAAGTGATGAAGGCCAATCCCTCCTCTTTTAAACGCCGGTATCACTGTCCGGATGAGCACCGAGTGGTTGAAAAGGTCGAGCTTTGTTGCTCGCGTTTCACTCCCTTTTGGCCCAGGGGTGAGCATCGGGTAGTGGAGAAAGTCGAACTTTGTCCCCATCATCCGGTGGAGTGGGTGGACTGGAATGCCGTGCAGGATTTCTTGGCCAAACTCAACCGCCAGAAAAATGATCGCTACACCTACCGCCTGCCCACCGAAGCGGAGTGGTTGTACGCCGCCAGAGCGGGAACCAAGAGTCATTACTATTACGGCAACGGAACGGCCGACTTGGAAAAACACGCCTGGTTTTGGGGCAAGTCCAACAGGGGAACCCATGCCGTGGGGAAAAAGGAGGCCAATCCGTGGGGCCTCTACGATGTACATGGCAATGTGTGGGAATGGGTGCAGGACTGTTATGCCAAAGAGATGCCGTCGGGGGAAAATCCGGTGCAAACCCAGTGCCCCGGCACTTATAAAGTCGGCCTCGGCGGCAGTTGGGCCAACTACGCCCAATATTTGCGCTTTAGCTACCGCCACCACGGTTTTCCGGTGGGGCACCGGCAAGACAATGTCGGGTTTCGTTTGGTGAGGACATTAAAATAGTGAATTATACAAATACTGTAGGCAGTAATAAACCATTATAAAATATAAATGGTTACTAACATTTTATCAACTTTGGCCTTGCCGCCCATTCTTTAGTGATAAAAAGCAGTGGCCAGGCCTATAACAATAAAGAGTATCCCTTGGATGAAACTCCAGTTTAGGGTAGTCCCCTTGTTTTTAAGTTTTTGCACCAGCTTTTTACCACTTAGACTGCAAAAAATAATGGCCCCCATAAGAGAAAAACACATGCCAAAAGCAAAGCAGATAACATTTTGTATTCCCAAAAATGAATTGCCGGAAGACACTCCACTGAGGTAGGCCGCTATGGCCGTGGGACAAGGAATAATGCCAGTTGCAATGCCTAAAACTCCAGAGGTTAAAAAGCTGCTTCTGCTAAGAGTCTCTTCCTTGTGGCCCTGGTACTTAGCATAAGCATGGCAAGGTTCTCGTGGGATTCTTTTTCGGCCCTTGTAAATCGTCCAAATGCCAAGGCCGCAAATGAGAGCACCGCTGATAGCGCTGAGAATATTTCTAATGTGAAGCATTCCAGCATCCTTGATGCTGTGATGCAATAAAAGATGGGAAGCAAAGGCAATAAAAAATATGGCCAATGAATGTGTTACTGCGGAAGTTACGGATATAACAACGCCTTCTTTCCAGCTTCTTTTTCCTGAGGCGACATAGGTTAAAAGTGCAGTCTTCCCATGGCCAGGTTCCAGTGCATGCAGCGCTCCGAAAACAAGGGCCAAACCCGAACTAATCGTAGTGTTTTCCATAGGTTACAACTCCTGCCATATATGGCCACCCCCATTTATTGTGGATGGGGAACCACTTTATTGCAAATAAATTGTAATATTGCAAGTAATGTGGTAAATGTGGTTATTTGGTGTGAGGAACTTTTCTGGGAGGGGTTAGTGAAAACATATTCGATAGTTTTTGTTGGACTGATTTTCATTTCGCATTGTCTTTATGCTTTACAGCTAAATGGTCAAGGCCTGTTTCCTGCTTCTGAATCTGCGCTGGCAGAAGCAGCAATGGAGGTGGACAAAGACTCCATTTTTGCCTGGGAATCTGAACTTGAACAGGGAGAGGTTGTGGTGAGGATTCTCAACGAAGACGGCGTTCAGTTGAGTTACGGTTGTCACCACCATGGCCCACACATGTCGTGTCATGAAGAATCTATCAATCAAGGCCACCAACACTATCACAAGGATTCAGCAGTGACTTTGGACTTCGTAAAATCTGGACATCGTGCTGCACTTGCTAAATTTGAGAAAACACTCCAAAGACAGGGGAAAGGCCTTTCAGTTATGAGTTTGCTGAAAGTTTGGGTTCATGAAGATGGCCACGGTGAAAATGGCCATGAGCACGGGCCAGATGTTTGGACTAAAATCAACTATAGCTTAAACGGTAGCCATAGAACTATTTTTATCCTTTGCCACACGCACGGGCACGATCGTGATTTTAGTTGCCACTACAGAAACAGCGGTGAAGGTGGGCCTAATTTGTCATTTTAGTGGTTAAATTGATTTGCAGGGCCAAGAGAGGCCAAAGAGAAAATTTTGAATCACTTTTTCAATTTGACTTTGATATATTTGCTCTGTTCATTTCTTTTTTCGTGTGAACAGCTTACTGGTGAAGATACTGGGGCAAATATCGTTGATTCTAAGCAAGACCTGATTGGTGGCCTTGATGCAAGAAGTGTTGGAGAGCAAAGATTTATTTTAAGTGGAACCGTGAGCAATGGAGGGAACTCTGGGCATAATTTTAGACTCCGGTTTAAACTTCCAGAGGGACAAACTCTAAAGTTCTACTTTTTTATCTCCCAAAATTTTACTGGGGGGGCCTTATACTCTTTTGCGAGATCAGACGACGGCGTTCTCATGCTGACTATAAATTTAAATGGCAAATCTGACTCCAGAGAACTATCAGTGTTTAATGGTAGTGAAGTTGTCGATGTCGAGCTTGATATACACAATGACCATACAGACGCTCACCTGTTAGTGTGGGATCGTTCTGGGCCTCATGTGGATGCGGAAGATTGTACTTTTGATGGCGGTTGTCTCTACAATAGTGAAGATTTTGCTTTCGATGTTTGGCTTGGAGTTGGAAAAGCAAACGGAACATTCTGGGGAATCCAAGGAGACAAATCCCTTATCTTGCTTCTGGAAGGGCCTTTACCCGCTATTTCTAATGCGTAACTGTCTACTCCTGCTTATCACCTTGTTGGGTATCTATTCAAATCAAAGCAATGCTCAAGGCCTGCTTGGAACAGGGCTGGAAATCTCTGCCTCTGGAGATATGGTTTATAATCAAGGTTTCAATGAAGGCAGTGATGCTGACGATAAGCTAACAATGAGAGGAGCAGAGCTTGTGCTCTATGCTCCCATTGATTACCAATTTGATGGAGTTTTGAGTGCCGCTGCACATGACGAGAATGGTGAAACGGTCTTCGAGTTGCATGAACTTTATATATCTACCTCTAAAATTGTACCTCGCTCAAACATTCGTTTGGGACAATTTTTCCTCTCCATTGGACGCTTAAACCGTTTTCATCAGCACGATTGGCCCTTTACAAGAGCGCCCTTGGTTCACCGAACCTTTTTTGATGATGAAGGTGTATTTGACTCCGGACTTGAATACAACTTCCTCTTTCCAAGTGAACGGGCCTTGAATTTAACATTGGGTGTGACGAGTGGATACCGCTATGGACATTCCCACACCGAAGGGAGCAAACCAAAAGCACCTACTCACTACGCAAGGTTTTCAAGTTTCTTTCCTTTTAGTACAATAAGTGGGCTTGAACTTGGGTTTAATTACTTAGGGAGAACTGATGCCCAAGCAAATAGAATGAAAATAGCGGGAGTTGATTTAACTGCAAAACGGAGAGAAGCAAGAATTGTCAAGCATCTGTTTCAATCTGAGGCCTGGTACAAAAGCGAAAAAGATAGTAACGATGAGGACACAGAGCAAGTTGGACTTTATATTTTTAATGATTTTGCTACCGGACAGCAATCAAGTGTTGGTTTTAGAGTCGATACTTTCAAAGACCTTTCAAAAATTCATTCGATAACAGGGAAAAAAATTAATAATATTCATTATGGTGGCCTTCTTCAAGGGACTTACCGTTCGAGCGAGTTTTCCAAAATACGAGCGACTTTGGCCCATGAATTTGCAAGGGAAGAAGGGAAAACTGTTTCAAAAGATACGCGTATAGCGCTACAATGTGTTTTTATCATAGGGAGTCACCCGGCCCATGATTTTTAAAATTCTTCTTGTCATATTTTTTCAGGTTCCATTTTTTGCTTATGCTAAATTAAATGTCATAACGACAACTACGGACTTAAAGTGGCTTGTCAAAGAAATTGGAGGAAATAAAGTTGAGGCCCAATCTCTTCTCAACGGAACAGAGGATCCTCACTTCATAGATGCCATGCCTCATTTTATCGGCAAAGTTGCCAACGCTGATATATTTTGCCTCGTTGGGTTGGATTTAGAGGTTGGGTGGGCACCAAAAATTCTTGTCAAGTCGGGAAATAAACAGGTTCAACCAGGGGGGAAAGGGTATTGTGAGACGGGGAGAACGGTCACAGCACTCAATATACCAAAAGGCCAAATCGATCGCTCTCAAGGTGATATTCACCCCATGGGAAACCCTCATTATCATTTGGGGCCAGATGCGTTTATTCAAGGAGGTGAAACCGTTTTGAACACCCTGATCAACTTGGATTCAAAGAATGCTACTTATTACCTAAACAACTATCAACAACTGAAAAAAAATATTGGAAAATTAAAAAAGAAAATAGGGAAACTTCTCCTGCCCGCTAAAGATAGAAACTATATGGAGTACCATAGGGAATTTACTTATTTTCTAAAAGAATTTGGCCTAAGTCATATTGGAGCGATCGAAGCAGTGCCGGGAGTTCCACCTTCAGCGGGGAGGTTGGCCCGAGTTTCCATTCAAGCAAAAGAATCTCAAGTGGCCATGGCCTTAGCGTCAACGACTTCGCCTAAAAATTTGACTGATAAATTTCAAGAGATGAGCAACACGCCAGTGGCCAGACTTCCCCTCAGTATTGTCAAAGATGGTAAACCAGGGAACTATGAAGAATTGCTCACAACGATAGCAATGGCCATTGTGAAGAAATCGAAAATCTATAATGGAGAATAAGAGAGATAAAATTTTTGAATGTTCAAATTTGCAAATTGGCCATATCGCCCCTTTGACTCCAGCTATAAGTTTTTCCCTTTATTCTGGCCAAGTTGCTTTTATTAAAGGAGATAATGGTTCGGGGAAAACAACGCTCATAAAAACTATTCTGGGGGAGTTGGGGCCTTTAGGTGGTTCCTATAAATGGCATATTGATAAAAACTTCATTTCCTACTCGCCTCAAATAACAAATCCCAACTCCAACTTTTCTTTTACAATTGGAGAAATTTTAGGCCTTTATGATCTTGCCGATAAGTCGAAGAATAAGCTCCCTCAAAGTTTCAAGGCAAAAAAATGGATCGACGCAAGTAGGGGGGAAAAACAAAAAGTCATGCTTTTTACTCGATTGACTCAAGAAGCGAGAGTTTTGATTTTAGATGAGCCTTTTAACCATCTTGACAGGAGTTCTGTCCAGTCTCTGGCCGATTTACTTATTGATTTGGTAAGGGGCGAAGATGCTTTGTCAATTGTCCTAGTGGGCCATATACATATAGATTTTCCTAGCGAGTTACTCATAAAAGTAGAGCTTTGAGTTGTGAATTTGTTTGAGTTCTATAAACTTTCTTTTATTGTCGCGGCCCTTTCAGGGGGAGCACTTGCGCAAATAGGGAAGCATTATTTTTCCAGGGGAAATATCCTGGAGATATTTTTGCTTTCACAGCTTGCCTTACTTGGAAACCTCATTTCCAGACTGTTTTTTCACTCTCACGGGGCCAATTGGAGTGGAGTCCTTTTTAGCTATATATTATTTGGCCTTGGAAAGCTTTTTTTATACAAAAAAAATATTAAGAGCAGTGAACAGGGAACATTTATGGTGGGAGGTTACCTCTTTTTACTTTCCTTGCAATATCTTATTATTGGTTTTTTCCCACAGCTTGATTCACACATGAGCATAGGTTTTTTTGGAAATATGGTTACTGCTTCCAAATTTGAAAATGTTTTAATGATCACGACTGTTTTCGTGTTCATTGCCCTTTATCTTTGGAAAAGAAAGAGTATTAACAGAAATACTATTGAAATCAATGTATTCACTGTCAAAGATAACTCAAAGTTTGAACTCTTGTTATTTTCCTTCCCCCTTGTGGCCTCTCTTTACAGTCTTGGGTTCCTCTATACGATGAGCTTTCTGCTTTTGCCCCCGTTAATGATTGGGGGGTTGTTTTTGACAGAAAAAAAGGCATCTCTTTATTTAGTTTTCATTTCGGCCTTTTCTTCAATTCTGGGCCTTGGTTTATCGATATATTTTGAAAAATTAAGCACCACATCTATGCAAATAGCTTCACTATTTTTTGTCCTATTGTCATGCTTTTTTGTAGGCCCCTGTTGGAATTTTTTGATCCAGATGGGACTGGTGAAAAAGCATAGGGCCAGATAGGCCAGTGCCATTCCAGTGGCCAGTGTTCACCTCAGGGCAAACCCCCTCAAAGCATCCACAATGTCATATCGTTTCATTGTTTAAAATTTTAGTTTTTGAAGGGGGGTATTGTCTATTGGCCAGCAGAATATGATGCTATATACCAAAAGGATTTAGAAATCATACTCTGAGGTGAGATCAAGTTCCTTAGGAGGATCATCTTTTTCTAGGCCATATCTACAAATGTCGTACATAGTCTGGTAGTTCAGGGAAAAGCTAAAATCACAATGCTCTTTTAGTTTTCTTGACCCTCCTGGAAGAGGCCTTCCTTCCTTGCTTTTAAAATTTACCATAACTACATGTTTCCCCATATTTTTTATTGCATCGACCACGGGAATGTAGTCGCCATCCCCAGAGATAATAATGGCAATGTCATAGATATTTCTGAATGCAAAAGACATGAGGTCGGTGGCCAATTTAACATCAGTGCCTTTCTCTCCGCCTCCACGAAATCGAAAATTTCCACGGCCATTATCAAGTTCAGCTTTTAAATACCCAAACCTCTGAAATTGAAGTTTATCTGTTGTACTCTGAATAGTCGACTCTATTTCCCTCCAGCGTCTTTGTTGAGAATTGAGAGATTTGGCGTTCTGCTTTAACAAGTCGAGGCATCTGTTTTGCTCTTGTTCTTCGAGACTGATCAATTCTTTGGCAATGCTAGGAGTATGTTTTTTAAAATAATCAATTCTTTCTTGTTCACTCAAGTCAAAAAACTTTGATCTCTTTGAGAAAAAATTGTCATATTGAATTTCACTAACGACATACCAATATGTCCTTATCAATCTCAATTGATTTCCCAATTTTCTCGATGTCAAAATTTCAATTGCTTGAAACATATTTCCCCAGTCTGCGTAGGGAAGGTAGTGCTCTGTGCGATTAAATTCTTCTGGGAATAAATCTTTTAAGGAATATCGTAGGTTTTCCCCGTCAATAAAAACACAAGCTCTATCAAACAATTTTTTCTCTTTGGCAAAAAAAGGGCATTCCACACAGAATGCCCCAATAACTCAAGTCTTGACTATAAGTCGAAGACCTATCGCTGCACATATTACTCTCATCGCCTCAATGGTAGTTTTCTTGAGGTATGCTTACATTATACAATGAAAGCGTTTTTTGCAAACAAAATATTTTATTCAGGTATAAATGACCATATTTTTGGCCTTTTTGCGTAGTTTTTTCATCAAAAAAATCGTTAAAATCTTGTAATTTCAATGCTTTAATCTCTGTTTCATCTACGCAGCAAGGCCCTCCTACATCCGCTCCGGCGCGGGGATGCCCAGGCAGGAAAGGCCCTGGCGCATGACCGCCCCGGTGGCGTGGGCGAGATGCAGGCGGGCATTTTTCAAACGGGCCTCGGGGGCCTTGGCGATGGGGCAGTTGGCGTAGAAAGTGTTGAACAGTTTGCCCAGTTCGTACAGGTAACTGCACAGGTGCATGGTGCTCAAGTGTTCCACCCCGCTGGCCAGTACTTCGCGGAAGCGCGCCAGTTTGAGCATTAGGGCCATTTCGCTCTCCCCTTCGAGCACCGCCCAGTCGATGTTTTGGGAGGGCCGATAGTCCAATTTGCGGCACAAGCTGGCGATGCGGGCGTGGACATATTGCAAATAGGGGCCAGTTTCCCCGTCGAGTTTGGCCCATTCCTCCATGTCGAAGACGATTTTGCGTTGGTTGTCCACTTGGGCCATGCCGTACTTGATCGCCCCGTTGGCGATCATGCGCGCCGTCTCGGCCACTTCGGCCTCGCTCCAACCGCTTTCCCCATCGTCCAGGTATTTTTGCAGGTATTGGCGTTTGATGGATTCCTCCATGGTGGCAATGAGTTTGGCCAGGGGGATGACGGTGCCCTGGCGACTCTTCATTGCTCCTTGGGGAAGTTCCACCACCTCGTAGGGCAGGTGCTCGCAGCATGCCGCCAAGTCGCCCAGGCCAATTTTTTCCAATACCTTGAAGACTTGGCGGAAGTGGTGGGATTGGCGGTTGTCGACAATATAGATATTGCGGCCAAGGTGAAATTGCTCGCATTTGGTCTTGGCCAACAGTAAATCCTTGGTGGCGTACAGGCCGGTGCCGTCGGATTTGACCAGCAGGCAAAAGCCCAACCCTTCGGCACTCAAATCCAATCCGATGGCCCCCTGATCTTTGGCCAATACTCCCTGGTCGTGGAGTTCTTCCATCCACTGCACCGAAGGGGCGTCCATTTCGGACTCCCAAAACCAGTGGTCAAACGAAACATCCGCCCAGGCATAGGCCTTTTCCATGAGTTGGATCGACCACTGGCGGGTTTCCTTCCACTTTTCAAAGTGAGGCCCCTGGCCCACTTGCAGTTGGCGCAAAATCTCGGTTAGGGCAGCGCGGTTAGTGGCCTCGGCGGGAGTGCCGCGCTCTTCTTCCAGGCGTTGGTTGGCGCGGGTGTAGATTTCTCCGAGCCAGGCCCCGCGGAACTCGGGGGCGGGAGGGGATTCACGGCAGCTTTCCAGATACCACAGGCATTTGGCCACATGGGTTCCTACATCGCCGGGGAAGGTGGCGGCCAATACTTGATGTCCTGCGTAGCGACTCATGCGCACCAGGGCATTGCCCAGGCATAAATTGCGCATATGCCCGACATGCAGGGTTTTGTGGGTGTTGGGCTGGGAATATTCGATCATCCAAGGCCCGGAGTTTTTTTCGGGGGAGGCCATCAAGAGAGGTTGGGCCAGGTATTTGCCGCTGTTGATGGGGCCAATCAGCATTTGGCCCACGCTGGCGGGGTGAAAGAAAAAGTTGAGATAAGGCCCCGCCGCCTGGGCGCGGGCCAAGTGTTCCCCCAGGGCCATATTTTGCGCCAGTGTCTCGGCAATTTGCGAGGGGGCCTGGCGGCACTTTTTGGCCAGGGGGAAACAACTCAGAGCAACATGCCCCAGGCGCAAGTTGGGGGCCTCTCCCAGATAGGGATGGAGTTCGTGGGTTTCGAGGGAAATTTGGGGAAACGACTCCTTGGCCGCAGCGACGATTTGCTCGGCGGTGTGGGCGTACAGGGGGTTGGGGCGGTATTTCACAACGCCCTTTATGTTATAATGCTGGAGATGCTAAAGGCCATGCTTTTTCTTTGCCTTTTGGGTGCCGGGATGGTGAACATTGCTGGCCAGTCCCGCGTCCCCGATGCCAGCGGGGATTCCTCCTTTGAAACTGGAGTGCCGACCTCCCCCAAATACAGTCGCGGCCGGCATTTGATCTACGATTGTCAGGGTGGGCACTTCGCCTGCATCAGTGCCGAGGAATACTTGGAATGCCGGCGCGAGCGCGATGAAGATTTGGCCAAAAAGCGCCTTCGGCCGCGCTGCGCGCCCCTCAGGGCCTTCCCCTCCGAGAGGGCCTGCGCCCGGGAACAACTCGATCAGATCGAACGCCCCCGCCCTAAGTCTTTTTGCCAGAATCCCGACGCTGGCCAGACAGAAGATGAGGAGGCGGGTACACTTGGCCCTTGAAATGGGCATAAGTTTTGAGGATTACACCCCTCCCCAACATTTGATCCCCTCCGACCCGCGCTTTGGGTGTGGGCCTTCGCTGGTGCCCCTGGAATTTGTCCAGCGCTTGGAGCGCACGGGGCCGCACCTCTTGGGCACGGGCCACCGCAAGGCCGCAGTCAAAAGTTTGATCCAATCCCTGCAAGAAGGAGTGCGCCACTATTTTGGCCTAAATGAGGATTTTTTGGTGGTGGTAGGCGTTGGCGGGGCCACTTTTCTCTTCGATTCCATCGGTTTGGGCCTGGTGAATGGCCACTCCCTGCACCTGACTTGCGGCGAATTTTCCAACAAGTGGTACAAGGCCCACCTCAATATTCCCTGGATAGAGGCCACTCCATGGGAGTTTGAATATGGCCGTGGCCCCACCCCTGAAGAGTATGCCCGGCACTACCGGAAGCATGTAGGCCGCGTGGATTTAGTGGCCCACACCCTCAACGAAACCTCCACCGGGGTGATGCTCACCCCGTTGCCCAAAGTGGAAGATGGGGCGCTCTTGTGCGTGGACGCCACCAGCGGCGGTGGCCAAATTGACTGCCGGGTGGCCAGTGCCGATGTCTTTTTCTTTTCCCTGCAAAAGGTATTTGCCAGCGAGGGGGGCACTTTCGTCGCCATCCTCTCGCCTAAGGCGTGCCAGCGCGCCCTGGAAAATGCCGGCAAGAGTTCGCGCTATGTTCCCCATGTTATGAATTGGAAAACCCATATCGACAGTGCCTTCCGGCATCAGACTTATAACACCCCTTGCATTTCCTCCCTGTTCTTTTTCCAACAGCAATTGGAGGCGATGAACCGCACCGGGTACGCCGGCATCGTTCGAGAGGGCCAGCGCCGGGCCAAATTGCTGTACGATTGGGCGGAGGAAAAAGAATATTTGCACCCCTTTGTGAGCGACATTCGCCTGCGCTCTTACGCGGTGGCCACCATTGATGTGGATGAAAAAATTGATGTGGCCTCTTTGCTGGGCCGACTACACCAGTTGCGCGTGGTCTACGGGATCGAGTCCTACCGCAAATTGGGGCGCAACCAATTTCGTGTGGCCCTGTTCCACCACATTCAAATGGAGGACTTGGAATTGCTGACTCAACTTCTCTCCCACGCCATTGAATCCCGCTGGGGGCAAACTTGACTTCCGCCAACTCCCTGGGGGCCGAGTTGCGCGCGCGGGGCATTTGGCAAAATGCCTCCCACGGGGAACTGGAACAGCGCCTGGAGCGGGGGCCACTCACTTTCTACGCCGGTTTTGACCCCTCTGGGCCCAGTTTGCAGGTGGGCAATCTCTTCGTGCTCATCACCATGCGCCGGCTGCAATTGGCCAAACACCGGCCACTGGTTCTCTTGGGCGGGGCCACCGGCATGGTGGGCGACCCCTCCGGCAAGAGTCGGGAACGGCCGCTTTTGGATGGCCAAACCCTGGAGGCCAATGCCCAGGGGGTGCGCGCCCACTTGCAGAAGTTTTTGGATTTTGGAAATGGCCCAGAGGCGGCCAAGCTGTTGGACAATCGGGATTGGATGGCCCAGCAGAGTTTCCTCGGTGTTTTGCGGGAGGTGGGCAAACACTTGCGCATGAGCGATATGCTCGCCCGGGATGCGGTCAAGTCCAGGCTGGAGAGCGCCGAGGGGTTGAGTTATACCGAGTTTAGCTACCAGGTGTTGCAGGCCTTCGATTTTGCCCACTTGTGTTCAAAGTACGACTGCGAGTTGCAAATTGGGGCCACCGACCAGTGGGGCAATATCACCGCCGGCATTGATCTGGCCCACAAACTCCACGGGCGGCAGGCCTATGGCCTGGTGATTCCTCTAGTGACCGATGCCCAAGGCCGCAAATTGGGCAAGTCCGAGGGCCAGGCCCTCTACCTGAACGCTGAGCAGACTTCCCCCTACCAACTCTACCAGTTTTTTTTCAATGTGGAGGACGCTCTGGTGGGGCGCTACCTGCGCTATTACAGTTTTCTTTCCCTGGAGGAAATCCAGTCCCTGGAAGAAGAAGCGCGAGATAGGCCCCACTTGCGAAACGCCCACCGCAAGCTGGCCCAGGAAGTGGTGGGACTGGTTCACGGGGCAGAGGGAGTGCGCGCCGCCGAGCGCGCCGCCGAGTTTTTCTTCGGCAAGAAAATCGAGGGGGCCGATGATGCCGAATTGGAGAGCATCTTTGCCACCGTTCCCAGCGCCTCGATGCCGCGCCGGTTTTTGCAAGGGGAGGGGGGAGACGTTTTAGAAATGCTGGCCCAAACCCCGCTGTTTAAGTCTAAAGGCGAGGCCCGGCGGAGCATCCAACAAAAGGGCGTCTCCCTCAACAACTGCTTGATCGAGGACATACACCTGAAAATCACCTCCGCCCACCTGGCCTCCCAGTCGGCGTTGGTGATCCGCAAGGGCAAAAAGAATTATTGCCTGGTGCGGTTTCGCTAGGGCCTGTTTTAAGCAACTTCGAGGTTAAATTTCTTGAGTTGTTCTAAAGGTATGCGCTTTTTGGCCCCGAGTATTTCAATGCCAATGACTCCGCCCTCTTTGTCAAAATCCAAGACGATACCGCTCTTCACTTCTTCCGAATCGGCGACTTCTTTTTTATCGTCCAAAGAAATGGAGATAATATCGGATTCTTCGTCAAAATAGATATTCATAGCTTCCCTCTCGTGCCCCGATCAAAATGGGCAGTTACAACTTTTATGGGATCAACATTATCGTTTATTACAACATGTAATACCCTGTTGTCAAATTCTCGAATTTCTTTCCAATATTGCTTCAACATGGGGTCTTCCTTATGGCGCTCTACTTTTTGAGGTTTCAATAGAGTCTGTTTTATCCATTCAAGAGGAATTTTTCTATTTGAGACGGCCCTTTTGGCATGAATGGACAGTTCAAATTTCAAACTTATTCTCCATTTTTTTCCTTTGGGCCTAGCGCAGTTGAATTTCACGGATGCCAACCAACAACCCCAGCAGTTTGTTGGCGATCATGTGGATGTTGGTAAAGCGCCTGTCGCCCTGGTAAAATCCCCATTTTCCATCTTTTAATTTGAGTTGGGCACGGAAGCGGCGGAAGGAGGCATAGGTAATATTATAGGGGTATTCGATCTGCACCTGGCAGCCCTGTTCAGGCCTAAAATCCAGGCATTGAAGTTCCACCAGGGTGATGCCGGCGGTTTTCACCAGGGGGATTTTGCTCCTCAATTTTTCCACCGGATAAGTTTTGATTCTATTTTTGCGGTTGTTGCGGATTTTGATAGAAGTGATGAGGCCCTTGGCATCGGTGTCCACCATTAAATCGCGGGTGTCCTTGGGTTTGTAGTCGCTGGAGATGGTCGCCAGAAGGGTGATCTTTTGGGGTGCCGGTTTTTCTAAAGTTTTTCGTTTGCCCGCCGAAGGTGCGGCAGGCGCGGCGGTGACCGAGAGCGGGCGTCGCCGTCTGATCTGGTTTTGAGGGGAGACTGGCCTGCGTTCCTCAATGTGGGCATTGGCGGGAGAGGGCGTCCAGGTGACTTTGGAGGGCGGCGGTGCGTGGCCACAACTGGCCAACAGGGAGGCGGCCCCGAGAAAAAATGCCCATCGAGAGATTTTCCAATTCATACCCGACTTATCGGCATTCAAGGGGGAAAACTTGAGTGTGAGGCCTATATTGTGAGGCCTATATTGTGAGGCCTATATTCTGTGAGGCCTATATTCTCATTCTGATGGCCAGGAAAATTTTTCCCTTTAGGCAATCATTTCCCCCAATCCTCCGCTTTCCCCGCTGTTTCGCCGTATGGCCTTGGGGGAGGGCCTGTGGTGAGATTTGGCCAGTGTTTGATCATTGTCCTGGGCCTGTGGATGAGGCCCTGTGCGGGGGAGATTTTTGGCAAAAGGCCAATTTCCACACTGGAGCACACCGGGGATGGCGGAGTAGCGGTTCAGTTTCACCTCTCCAAACTCTCCACCGCCCATTTTACGGCGGCGTCTAAGGCCATACCGCTAAAAAAAGATTTCGACTTTCTGGGTTCCGATTCTTTGCAGACATTTTCCCGCCCGGGGAGTCCCGCCCTTCCCTACCGCAGTTTTATCGTGGAGGGAAAATTGACGGAGGCGGAAATCAGAACACTATTGGGGCCAAAAAAGGCATTGTCTTGGGTTCCCCCGGCCGCACCCCGGCGCGGTTGCCGTTGTTCTCCGTTAAAGCGGGGGGGACTGGCCTTCGATGCCGGGGCCTTTGCCGACTCGGGGGATTTGGTGCGGGCCGAATTTCTGGGGGACTATCGCGGAACTCCCCTCTCCAAAGTGACGGTGACTCCCTTGCGCTACCGGCAGGAGGAGGGCCTGGTGGCCTTTCCCCAAATGCGCGTGGAAATTGAGGGCCATCCCCTGTTCGATCCCCTCTCGGTCTTGAATCAGGCCAATCGGGAAATGCTGGTGGCCTATCCCGATTCCCTCTTGCGGGGGGCGCTGGCCTTCAAGCAGTTCAAGGAAGAGTTGGGTTATCGGGTGCGCCTCTATCCACTTTCCAGCATTGGGAAGTCTGTGGCCACTTTGGCCCATTTTTTGCGCCGGCAATTTGAACTTTCCCCCTACCAATACGCCGTCTTGGTGGGCCATCAGAGCAATATGCCCACCCATTTGTTGAAAACCGTTTTCGATTCCAAAACTCCCTCGGATTTGCCCTACTTTTTGATGGGCGGGGAGGGAGATAAAATTCCCGATGTGCACTACGGACGCCTGATCGCTGGCAGCAATGACGACCTTTTCCGGCAGGTCGCCAAGTTGCGCGAATACCACCAGCGAAGTTGGCCGCGCTTTGCTGGCCAACACCACTACTTAGGAATAGCATCCGACGAGGGGGCCAATCCCCCCGATGTGCAGTATGTAGAGATGATGACGGCGGGATGGGATGAACTTTTGGGCCTGGAAGTGCAAACACTTTTTCAGGTTGATGTGGGTTCCACCGCCCCCCGCATTTTGCAATCTTTGAGCACCGGGGCCTTGTGGCTCAACTACTTGGGCCACAGCACTGGCCGCGCCTGGAAGTCCCTTCACAAGGGCCGCTTTCACGCTTCCGAGATCAAAAAGATGCAAGCGGGCGGAGTCAAACCCATCATCATCGACATTTCCTGCCTCAGCGGGCGCTTCAAATACCGCAAGGACAATATGGGAGAGAGATTTATGAATGCCGAAAATGGTGATCGGCCCGTGGGGGCAGTGGCCTATTACGGGGGTTCGGTGGACATTACCTGGAGGCCGCCGGCGCTGATGGCGGTGGCGATCAACCACACTATCAAAAAACGGCGAAGGGGCCAGTTGTTTGGCGTCTTATTGGCCGGCCAGTTGCAAATGTTGGCCTTTATCGACGATTTGCAGGCGGCCTTTGAGAATTTGGTTTGGTTTAACTTGTTTGGCGACCCCAGCTTGGAACTCGATTTTTGAATATGCCCCCTTTACAAGATACCTATTGGATTTCCTGTCCCATTCATTGTGAAGAATACTTGGCCCAAGAGTTGCAGGCCTTGCAAGTCGAGAATTTTGAAGTGCGCACTGGTGGCGTGCGCGCCCAATTGTCGCCCCGGGAGGCACTTACCGTTTTGGCCCAAGTGCGGGTGGCGGGGCGCTTGTTCCGCCTGGTGAAGCGCTTTGCCTGTTCCAGCGAAGACGAACTCTACCGGCAAGTTTACCATTGCCCTTGGCCAGATATTTTAGATCTCAAACAAAGTTTTAAAGTGGACGCATTTGTGGAGGCCCAGATCAAACGGCATTTCGCCCCCGCCTTTCAACTCTCCCTTAAACTCAAGGATGCCCTGTGTGACCGCTTTCGCGATCAGGCCGGAGCGCGCCCCAATGTCGACAAGCACCGTGCCGACTATCCCCTGCACTTGCGCCTGGAGACCTGCGCCTCTTCTGGCCAGAGCGAGGCCCACTTGTACTTGGAGTTGAGCGGGTGCAGTCTCTCCCGGCGGGGTTATCGCCAGAGCGGAGGTGAGGCCCCCCTGCGGGAGAATTTGGCGGCGGCGCTGATTCTCGCCAGCGATTGGAACCCGTCACAAGATTTGCTGTGCGACCCCTTTTGTGGGAGCGGCACCTTGTTGGTCGAGGCGGTACTGATCAAAGCGCAAATTCCCCCCAGCTATTTGCAAATCCAGCGCTTTGAGGGCGGGGAGTGTCCTTACGCTTTTTTGCGCCAGAAGTGGTTTGCGGAAAATCCAGGTCTTCAGCGCTATTGGCGGAATTTGGTGGGGGAAGTGGGCCAGCGTTTTCAGCGCGGAGTGGAGGGCCTCTTGGGCAACCAGTTTTTTGGCAGTGATCACAGCGAAGGGGCCTTGCAGTTGGCCAGGCGAACGCTCAAGGCGGCGGGGATTCCTCCCGAAGTGGTGCACTTCAAGCGGGCGGATGCCCGCCATTGCCGCCCTCCGGGGAGTGCGCCGGGGGTGGTGCTCTCCAACCTTCCCTACGGGGAGCGCCTCGCCGGCGAACGGTTGGATGAACTCTATTTTGCCTGGGGGGAGGCCCTCAAACACCATTGGCAGGGGTGGCGCGCTTACCTGCTCACCAGTGAACCCCGTTTGCGCAAACGGGTCGGACTGCGCACTAGCGCCCGCATCCCCTTTTATAACGGCAAGTTGGAGTGTCGCTTGCTCAAGTACCAGCTTTATTGAAAGGACTCCGACAACTTCATGGCAAAGCGGGGAGTCGAGCACTTCATCAAGAGTGAGCTGTTGATGATTTTGTCCAGGTGTTTGTCCGATTGGGAAAAAAAGTATTGCCCTACATCCGAATCTTTGAGGAAGATGGTGTGCCCTTTGCCGGCAAATTTGCGCATCACAAAGTCGGAGTCCAGCAGGCAAATTTCGTCGATGGTGAGGTTGTTGGCCACATAGATGAGGATGCACGATTGGCTCAGTTCCAGGAGGGATTTTCTGATTTTCACCCCCTTGGGAGGGTGTTGGTCGCCCCAGTGTACTTTGACCTCGGTGCGTGGCCCATCGGGGAAAAAGAAGTCAAAGCCCCGCTGGGAGGCCGATTGTATTTGACGCAATCCAAAAATAGACTTGGCGTACCATTCGCCCAGTTGGGTGGGGAGGTTTTTATTGTTGATCAGGATGTGCTGCTTGCGCAAAACGGCATAGCACTGGGTGACCAGCTCGATGGCATCAAAAATGGCCTTGTCATCGGGCCGATAGAGAATTTGGATTTTGCGGGCGTGGGCCTGTTTGAGTTTTTGGCCAAATTGCCGCTGATACCAAATGGCGAAGCTATCCCCGCCGTAAAGGCCGTGGGAATCGCACACCAGGCCTTCTCTATACAATCCCTTTTCGCCGTCCAGCTCTGTAAACTTGCCGGCGAGATACTCCAAAGGAGCGAACTGCTGTTCTTCTCTTCCCCTTACAAAAACGGTTTCTTTGCAATAGTCTGAGTCGCTGTGCGTCTCCTTGGAAAAGGCCTCTATTTCTCCATAGACCTCTTCTAAATTCATTTCCTGCCCACCCTAACACCGGGGAAATAAAATTTCCAGGGAAAGATTAAATGGAGGTAATGACTCGGTTTTTTTAGGGCCAAAGTGCCCTGGGTGTGTTCTCAAGGCCTCCGGCCGCCAAGTCGTGTCATAAGTTATTGAGCAAAAAATTTCATATAGGCCATCAGTGAACCTTGGATTGAAATGATGGCCAGGGAAAAATAGGCCATTTTGACAAAAAAATCGTGTTTGAGTTCGGCTTTAGTGGTTTCAATTTTGGCATCGAGTTCTTTCTTTGCCGTTTCAATTTTGGTATCGAGTTCCTTGATATCCCGCTTGGTGGCCAATTCTTTGTATTCGATAAGTTCTTGCAGGGTTTGGATTTGCAAGCGTGCTTGTTCTTCGGTAAATCCGGCCGCCAAATACTGATCTAGTTTTTCAAATGCGTCAAAAAATTTTCTCATCTCTAATTTTTGCCCTGGGTTATAAATTGGGCTTTAAACCATTATAGGGTAACTGCCACAAAATACCAACTTATGAAGTCTGTCAAATGAGGGTGGGAGATGGTGCTTGACTTGAGTATTTAACTTAATTATATTCTCAGGACACTTGGGCCTTAGCAATAAAGCATTTGGCCACCACATTATAGGAAGGTATTTTGTGAACATACGGCAAGTCATTTCGTTTTCTTTGGCAACTTTGTTGGGCCTCACTTCAGCGGGTGCTTATGTCCCCGAGCATTTGGGGGGCGAGGGCCTGCCGGCGCAAGCATCTGCGCTACAAGTTGAAGCTGCCATTTTGCTCGATGAGGGCGGGACTCCCCGCTGCCGGATAGGCGAGTGGCCGAGTGAACACTTAACGCCTAAGCAACTGGGCGAGTTTTATGGGGAAGGTTCTCAACTTGGCCCCGCCGCTCTCGATCAACTCAGAGAGTGCGATGAAAACGATGAACTTTATGCTCAGATAGCGCTCAACCCAGAGGAAATTCAAATTGCGGGGATACCCTCTCCAACTAAGGGGATGCTGGTTCTTTTTCTAGGTGCTGGAGTTATCAATTTTGCCTATTATTGTTTTGTAGATGACCCTAATACCATTAACTCACTAGCTGGAATGCTTTTGGGAGGTTCTATTGGATGGTTTGCTGTGGACATAGCAAGTTATTTCGCACTAAACCCTGCTTGGTTGGGAATCGTCCCTGCGGTCGCAGGTTTAATAGTTGGTAATGTTTTGCCTGAACTCCCCTCTGTTTGTCCTTTGCGGGCCTCTCGTCGGGAAGCTGCTGTAGAGGAAAAATAAAAAGAAACAGGATAGTAAACTCTCGGAAAAAACCTTTTTTCTTATCACCTATAAGTCATTAGGCGTATCGTCAAGGTCTACGGTGCATCTTACACGACTTTGATGAATGATATTCTCCGCGAAGTCTTGATCAACAAAAAAGCGACCTAAAGATAACTTCGCAGATTCCTAAGACCCCTAAAATCCCGTAAGACGACACATTGGGCCTTAAAAAACAGCTTTAAACTATAGGGTTTACTGGGAAAATAATGGTTGACATCCTCTATCTGTTTATGATAGTATATTTAAAGTCATGGAGTAGACGATTTGAAAAAAGCGCAGTTAAAGGCCTTTGAAAAGGAGATTGGAGAATTTCCTATTGAAACTAAGGAGGATATTTTTACTCTTGTAAATAGATATATCAAAGGTGAAAACCTTAGCTCGAATCAGTTTAAGACATTTAAAATTGACAAGGAGACGAAGATTCAAGAATTTAAAGTAAAGGATCATAGAGGGAATTGGCGGGCCATAAGTTGCATAGTTCAAGGCGATCAGGATCAGGGTGATATTTTAGTGTTTGTCTATGCCTTTCATAAAAAATCTCAGGCCCTGCTTGAAAAAGATAAAAATACGATAAGGGAACGCATTAAAAGGATTGAATTATGAAAAAAGAAAAATTACAACTCATATCTTTGAGAGAATTGGCCGAATCATGGGGCATCAATTACGAAGTTTGTAGGATTAAATCAGAACTTATTGAGAATATTAAACATTGTTGTAAAAAAGAAAAAATTTCCCAAAGGGCCTTGGCAAAAATGGTGCCAGGCCTTTCCCAAGATAGAGTTTCAAAAATTTTTAATGACCAAATTGGACACATGACGATTGATAAACTGGTTCAAATACTGAGTGTTCTCAAAATCAAAGTTAGTATGAGTTCAAGAAAAATGGCCGAAGTGAGGCCTTCCGGGAAATCCAAAGAATTGATAAAAACTTCCAGGCGTGGGCAATCGCCGGGCAGTAGGCGAATGGCCTCGTAGATTCCTACCTTCCCCGTCTCCACCTGCGGCGCAAGATGGCGAGTATATGCCCGCCGCCCCAGAGGGCATCCAGCGCCAGCACGAAGGCCAAATAGGCCAGGCCTCCTATAGCGGCCCATCCCAAACAGTTGAGGGACAGGGAAACCCACTGTGGCCCAAATTGCCAGGAAAATTGCCGGGAAAATTGTTTGATCCACCAAATGGTGCAGAAGCACCCGACTCCGGCCAGGGCGAAATTGGCCACTTTGAGGTTGAAAAAAAAGCGCCAGGGCAGATGGGGCCGCCGCTTGAGAAAGCAGGCCAGGGCGCAGCAGTTGAGCGCCATGGAGAGGGAAGTCCCCAGCGCGAGCCAGTGGAATCCGTAGCGCGGAACCGTAAACCAACAAAAGGCGATGTTGCAAAAGACGGAAACTGCGGAGACGGCGACGGGGATGCGCGGTTGATCGAGGGCAAAAAAAGTGGGGGCAAAAAGTTTGTACAGGCCATAAAAGGGCAGCCCTAAAATATAGGCCCGTAGGGCCAGGGCGGTTTGTGTGCGGTCGAAGGCGTCGAAGGCCCCCCTTTCAAAAATGAGTTGCACCGCCTCGGAACTGGTGGCGTAGAGGATGCACAGGGCGGGGGTGAGGACAAACCAGGACAGGGTGTAGCTGGTTTGCAAGCTGTCCACCGCTTCCTCCCTTTTTCCCGATTTCCACAAGTCGCTAAAGTGCACCAGGTTGGCGTTGGCGATGGGGACGCTCAACAGGCCCACCGGAAATTGGAACAGCCGGAAGGCGTAAGTCAGCCAGGAGAGGGCACCCAGTTGCGCTCCGGTGGCCAAAACGGTAGTCACCAGAATGTTGATTTGGTTGGCGGCGATGCCCAGGGTTCCGATGCCCAGGCGGTGGACGACTGTCTTCACCACCTGGCCAGAAAATTGAACCCGCCAAGTGGGGGCCAGGCGCTTTTTCAGCACCAGGGGCACTTGCACCAGCATTTGCAGCGCACCCCCGCCGATCACCCCCACCGCCAGGCAAAAGACGGGGTGCAGTTCCCAGCGCTCCATCCAGGGGGGGAGAGTCAGGACGCAGGCGATCATCACCAGATTGAAAAAGGCGGGGGCCAGAGCGGGGAGGAAAAAGATTTTTAGGGAGTTGAGCGCCCCCATAAACAGGGCCGCCAGACTGACCAGGGTGAGGAAGGGGGCCATCCAGCGGGTGAGTTGGATGGTTAGGGCCAACCGTTCGGGGTCTTCCACAAAGCGCTGGCCTGTGGCCCAGTGAACAATGGTGGGGGCGTACAGGATGATGGCCAGGGAGATGGCCCCGGTCATTAAAGTCAAGAGGACGAAGAGCGACCACAACAGGCGGCGGGCGCGCTGGTGGCCCTTTAAGCGTTCCTCGGTGAAAACCGGCACAAAGGCGGAGGAGAAGGCCCCTTCAGCGAATAAATCACGCAGCATATTAGGGATGCGGTAGGCGACGGTGAAGGCATCGGTGATCCCCGACGCCCCGAAAGTGGAGGCGATGACTTGTTCCCGCACCAGCCCCAACAGGCGGCTCGCCAAGGTCGCCGTGGCCATCTTTGCCGAGGCCAGCACCGGGGAAATGTTTTTGAGAGTGTGGCGGCCAGAACCGCCGCGATCACTTTTTCCCAAAATGAATCTTTACTCCTCGCCCACGCTTGCGGTATGGTGGGGCCTAAACTCAAACAGGAGTTCGCATGATGAATGTCGCTAACCACTATCTAGCTTACAGTCCCTTTATCGGTTTGGCCGGGTTTTTATTTGCCCTCGCCACCTATATGTGGGTGGTCAGGCAACCGGCGGGCAACGCCAAAATGGTGGGCATCGCCACCCTGATCGAATCCGGCTCGATGACTTTTCTCAGAAAGGAATACACCATTTTGCTGTATTTTTTGGCCTTGGTCACGGGACTTTTGGCCTGGTATTTGGGGCCGAACACCGCTTTTTGCTATGTCGTCGGGGCGGTCGCCTCCATGACTTGCGGTTTTGTGGGCATGAAGGCCGCCACCAAGGCCAATGTGCGGACCGCCCAGGCGGCGGCCAGCAGTGGTGAAGGCAAGGCCCTGTGCATGGCCTTTCACGGGGCCTCGGTGATGGGTATGTCAGTGGCCTCGCTGGGACTTTTGGGAGTGACCTTATTGTATCAGTGGCTCGCCGGGGGCAGCACCCTCGACGCCCTCAACGGCTTTGCCATGGGGGCCTCCTCCATCGCCCTCTTTGCCCGGGTGGGCGGGGGAATTTACACCAAGGCCGCCGATGTAGGGGCCGATTTGGTGGGCAAGGTTGAGGCGGGCATCCCCGAAGACGACCCCCGCAACCCCGCCACCATCGCCGACAATGTGGGGGACAATGTGGGGGACACCGCCGGCATGGGGGCGGACATTTTTGAATCCTATGTGGGTTCGGTCATCGCCACCATGTTTATCGGCTCCACCTTGATGGAAAATTCCGAGCAGGCCATAACCCTGCCCCTCTTGGTCATCACCGTGGGCCTGTTGGCCTCCCTTCTGGGAGTGCTCTCCATGAACCTGCTCCAGGGAATCGGCCCCGCCTGGGCCTTGCGCATTTCCCCCGTGGTGGGGTTAGTTGGCCTTTTTGGCGGTTCCTATTTCGTCATCCAATCCATGGAGTTTACCGCCTTCCCCTACGCCATGGGGCCGTTTTACGCCATGGCCTTGGGTTCCTTGATAGGCCTCTTTATCGGCCTGGTGACTGAATATTTCACGGCGGGGGAATTTGCCCCGGTCAGGGGAGTGGCCGAGGCGGGCAAAACCGGGGCCGCCACCAATATTATCGCAGGCCTGGCGGTGGGTATGTATTCTTGCGTTCCCGCCATCCTCTTGATCGCTTCCGGCATTTATTTTGCCAACCACTTTGCTGGCCTCTACGGGGTCGGCATCGCCGCCGTGGGCATGTTGGCCACGGTGGGGGTCACCATGACCGTGGATGCCTATGGGCCAATTTCCGACAACGCCGGGGGCATCGCCGAAATGTCGGAACTCGGTCCCGAAGTGCGCTCCATCACCGATGGCCTGGACTCCATCGGCAACACTACCGCGGCCGTGGGGAAGGGTTTTGCCATTGGCTCGGCGGCGCTCACCGCCCTGGCCATGTTTTCCGCCTACAGTTCGGCGGTGGGATTGGAGAGCGTCAACATCATGTCTCCCACAGTAGTGATCGGCCTGTTTATCGGCGGGGCCTTGCCCTTCTTTATGGGGGCCAACACCATGAGCGCGGTGGGTACGGCCGCCCAGAGAATGGTGGAGGAAGTGCGCCGGCAGTTTCGGGAGATTCCCGGCATTATCGAGGGCACGGGCAAACCCGACACCCAAAGGTGCGTGGAAATAGCCACCGCCGCCTCCCTCAAAGAGATGATGGTACCTGGCCTGGCGGCGGTATTCGCGCCGGTGGTCATGGGCCTGTGGCTCGGCAAAGAGGCCTTGGGGGGCATGTTGGCCGGTGCGACGGTGACCGGCGTTTTGCTGGCGCTCTTTATGGCCAATGCCGGCGGTGCTTGGGATAACGCCAAAAAATCCATCGAACAGGGCCACTTTGCCGGAGAGCAAAAGGGGAGCGAGGCCCACAAGGCGGCAGTGACCGGCGACACAGTGGGCGACCCCTTCAAAGACACCTCTGGGCCAGCGATGAATATTCTGGTCAAGCTGATGTCTATCGTTGCCCTGGTGATGGCACCTTTGCTTTAGAAGTTCGAGTTCTCTTCCTTAATACAAAGAGTCAAAAAAATTTCATGCGTGAAATGCATTTCCTCTTGTTTTTTGATTAAATTATGCTTTAATCACATAAATTTAGTCCGGTTAGAGACGGGGAAAGAGAATGAATTGCCGCACAAGAATTGTTATCACGGGAGTTGGCCTGACTTGTCCAGGGGCCAACAGTCTCGCCGAATTTCGCCACAATCTTCTGCAAAATAAGTCTTTTTTGTCGCAGCGGGAAGTGGGGGATTTGGGAACTGTGCCGGCGGGAATTTGCCATTTCAACGAAGAAAAGTACCTTTCCAAAAAAATGCGCAAGCGGGGGACGCGTTCGGGGAGTATCGCCGTTTATTGTGCCCGCGAGGCCTTGCAACATGCCGGCCTTGAATTGGAGAGCGGGCCTTATGCTCCCGATCGCATTGGCGTCTACCTGGGCACCACCGAGCACGGAAATATAGAAACCGAGCAGGAGGTCTTGCGCTATATAGAGAAGGGAAGTCGCATCTCCCGTTGGTCACACCACTACAATCCGCGCATGATCTCCAACGCTCCGGCCGGAGAAGTCACACTAAACCTGGGTATTCGAGGGCCTCACTACACTTTGGGCGGGGCCTGTGCCGCCGGCAATATGGGGTTGATTCAAGGAGCGCAAATGCTCCAACAGGGAGAAGTGGATTTGGCCCTGTGCGGAGGGGTGAGCGAGGCCACCGAGGGTATATCGCTCTTTGCCGCCTTCCATGCCCAGGGAGCACTTTCCCTGGGGTGTGACCCCGGTGAGGCCTGCCGCCCGTTGGATCAGTCCCGCGACGGGATCGTCGTCTCCGAGGGTGGGGGCGTTTTTTGTCTGGAACGACTCGACCAGGCGTTGGAGAGGGGAGTGCCCATTTTGGGAGAAATTGTGGCCACTCACATCAACTCCGATGCCACCGATTTCGTCAATCCCAACAGCGAAGTGCAGGCCGAATGTGCACTGCGTGCTTTGGAAAAGGCCAATTTAAGGCCATGCGATATTGACTTGGCCAATTTACACGCCACGGGTACGGAGACGGGAGACTTGTCCGAGGCCAATGCCTTGTCTCAAGTCTTTGAGGGTTCTCCCCAGACATTTTTTAATTGCACCAAGGGATTTATTGGACATGCCATGGGTGCGGCGGGGGCGATCGAGTTGGCCGGAAACCTTCCCAGTTTTTGGGATGGACTCATTCACGGTTCAAAAAATACCAAATATTTGGACGCTTCCGTCAAATTAAAAACCGTAGTCATGCATGGACAAGTGGTGCGCAAAGAAATCAATGCCGTGATGAATATTTCTTTTGGCATGTTAGGGATCAATTCGTGCTTGGTGGCCAAAAAATACAACGGAAAGGAGGAACAATGAACGAACAGTATCAAAAGGAAATTTTAGACATTATTCAAGATGTTCTCATGTTGGATAGCGAGGCCAAGATTGATTTTGGCCGCGACTTTCAGTCACAACTCGAAATGGATTCCATGGACGCCTTGGACATTATCATGCAGGTCAAGGAAAAATATGCCCTGGAAATCCCCAAAGAGGATTATATTCACTTTGCCAGCATGGATAAATTGGTGGGTTATTTGGCCAGTCGCATGGAGAAGGCCATGCCACCGCCACCGCCCTCGGGCCATGAAATTAGGGCCTAGGCCCGGCCGTTGAAAAAACCGGGGCCTTGCGGAGGAACGGTTTTTGCGGTATGAAAAATTTTGTGCAGACCTTGGGCCAATTCAATCCCTCCCATCCCCCTCCCCGCGTGGCCTTCCACACCCTGGGGTGCCGCCTCAACGCCGCCGAGACGGGGAGTTTGATGCAGGGTTTTATCGAACGGGGCCATCAGGTGGTGGAGTTTGGCCAATCCGCCGATGTGATCTTTATCAACACTTGCACGGTGACCGATGCGGCGGACTCCACTTGCCGCCACATGATCCGCAAGGCCCATCGCTCTTCTCCCGAGGCCCGTATCGTGGTGGCGGGCTGTTACGCCCAAATGGACGCCGACAGAATTGCCCGCATGAAGGGCGTGGACTTGGTTTTGGGCACCAGCGAGAAGTTCAAGGTCTTCGACTACCTCGACGAAGAGGCGCGCCAAACGGTGGCCACCGACAAAACCTGGCACTTTTACAAGGCCGCCACGGCCGCAGGCCAGGGCCGCACCCGTGCTTTTTTGAAAATCCAGGACGGTTGCAATTATGTTTGCAGCTTTTGCATCATCCCCCAAGCGCGGGGGCGCAGTCGCGCCTTGAGTGTGGCCGAGTGTGTGTGGGAGGCGCGCCGCCTGATTGCCAGCGGATTTCGTGAGATCGTTTTGACCGGAGTCAACATCGGCGAATACCACCACTCTTCCGGGGCAACCCTGTCCAGTTTAGTGGGGGAACTTTTGAATCTCGATGGCCTGGCCCGCTTGCGCTTGAGTTCGGTGGAACCCAATGTGCTGAGCGACGAATTGTTGGAGGTTTTGGCCTCTTCGCCTAAGTCTGCCCACCACTTCCATGTCCCCTTACAAAGTGGCAGCAATTCCGTCTTATCGGACATGCGCAGGAAATACACGGTGGAGGACTACCGGCGAGTGATTGCCCGCGTGTTGAACTCCTTTCCGGGGGCGGCCATCGGTGCTGACATAATCGCTGGTTTTCCCGGAGAGGACGAACGGCAATTTGAAGAAACTTGCCAACTGGTGAGCGAACTCCCCATCACCCACTTTCATGTCTTCCCCTACTCCAAGAGAAAACACACCGTGGCGGCCAGGCGGGACGACCACATTCCCCACACTGTGAGAAAAGCGCGGGCCAAAACACTGATCCAACTGGGGGAAGACAAATTGGCCCAATATTGCCACCGGCAAGTGGGCACCGTTCACCAGGTTTTGTTTGAGCATCAGAATGAGCAAGGCCTGTGGGTGGGCCACACCTCCCACTTCTTGAAAACCGCCGTGGCCTCCCCGCAAAATCTCAAAAATCAAATGTGCCGGGTGCGCATAACCGGCAGTCTAGGAGGGCGGTTGCAGGGGAAACTTATTGCTTAAATTTGCACAATAGATTCAATTCTTTGTATGATGGAAATTTGTGATTTTGGTTTAAATGCTTGCTTAAAAAATTTTTTTGAAAATTTGTCTTTATTCCATCCCACATTATTTGCTTTTACAATACTTTCAGTTACATATCTGTTGTCACAATTCTCTGTCAGTAAGTCAGATTTTTTTAACTCATTAAAAGAGGCCACTTTCTTAACTGATTCTTGATTACAGTAACCCTTTATTACTCCTTTAAGTAGATTCTTGTCTTCAAGATAAATTTGTTCTAGTTCTGGTTTGGAATTTATCACTTTAAGCTCTTGACTAATGCCTAAACTGGTCAAATGGCCTTTATATTCTTCCTTAAATGCTGTATAACAAGATTTTGTATCGGCAATGACGACGATGAGGCCATCGCTAATCTCACTAATCCTCTTTTTATGTGATTTTAATGCGCTGCAAATTTTGCTATCGCTTTTACAGTTATGTAAAAAATGGTCTTCTCGTGTAAAGGTTTGGCCAATATCTTCGGTAAAGGGAATACCTCTAATCCAAAGAAAGGATTTGACAAAATTATATTCGGAATGGCCTTCTGTATAGAAGAGGTATTTCATTTAACGGCATACAGGGAACTATGATAGATATGGTCTTTGAAAAGTTCCCAATTGCTCATCCTGGCCTTTTCGATCAATTTTCTTGTTGTTGATATTTCAGGAGGAGTAGTAATTTTTACTTTGCCACCAAGTCGTTTGAAAACATGCCATTTCTCAGGATCAACAAAATTACACACTACGGGAGAATGAGAGGAAAATAGTATTTGAGAAAAGCTAGCTTCTGCTTCGATGTGGTTAATAATGTCACCTATATATTTATAATCTAGTCCGTTGTCTATTTCATCGATCGCAATCATACTTGGAGGATTCCATTCTAGTTCTGCGGCAAGTTGCCGAGACATAGAAAGTGTTAAGATGCCCAAGATGCGGATCATTCCGCAGGACATATTTGAGGCCCAAATTGGTGAGTTCATATTTTCTTCTTTTATTTTAAGCATATCGTTGGTGTTGTTATTGCATTTTTCGTGTGAAAATCCTGTAACGGATGGAAAAAAATCTTGATACTGTGTTAAAAGAAGTTTATAAAGCTTTGGATATTGTTCTTTCCAATTAACTATACACGCATAGAGATTGCTCAATTGATGATCGGGAACAAGATGTTGAGGGCCAAATGTCATGTTGTAGGGGTTAAATTTGTCAGTATCGAGAAAGTAAATACTTTGTAAGAAGTTTCCTATTTTGGAAATAGTCGGGAATGATTGAATATTTGGCATTTGTTCTTGTGTTGTTATAGTTTTGGATTTATCATAAAAGTGTTGCTTTATTTCCGTCTTATCTTTTTCGTTCCATATTTTTACTTTTTTACCATCTGATATAAAATAATCTTTTGAATCACTTTTAATAACTTCATCAATTAAATTGTCTGGCCTTGCGGTTAATGTATATGTGATTTCTTCTTGGCCTTCCTCTTGAAAGATAATATTGGCACAAAATGTTGTGTCCCATGTTGAAGGATTTTGAAGGTCTTTTCGATGGAGGTGATTTAAATGTTTCAACCGGGCAAAAAATTGGCTTTTGCCCGACGCGTTTGGGCCAATCAGTAAATCGAGATCGTGCAAAGACATTTTGTCGTAATCGAGACAATCATGGTTTGGGTGCTCTTCCCACAATTTAATAGATTTCATTTTCAGCATGGTTGTTAATATACTATAATTCTAAAATATTTCAATGATTTTTTTAAATGTCTGTAATTTAAGATATTGACGCGCTATGTACGCCGGAACACCAAGCGAATCGGCGTATTGTCGAAGGCAAAGGCCCGGCGCAGGCCATTTTTTAAATAGCGTTGGTAGTGTTGCGGAATATTGTGTTGGCGGTTGCTAAACAACAGGAAAGTGGGGGGGGCGCTTTTGGCCATAGAGGCGTATTTGATTTTAAATGCTTTATGGCCAGCACCGCGGATGCGCACGGGATTTTGTTCCAATAGGCCCTGCAAGACATGGTTGAGTTTGCCAGTGGGAACCGTGCGCTGGCGGATGTCCAGAGTTTTGATGGTGGCCCGCAGGAGTCGGTGCAATCCCTTGCCGGATTGGGCGCTGATGGGAAACAACTGGCAAAAGTTTGACCAGGGGATGTCGTGTTTGATGTTCTCCCACCACTCCCGACGCTGCTGGCGGGTTTTGATCAGGGGTTCAACTTTGTCCATTTTGTTGATTGCAATGATCACCGATTTGCCCTTGTCCAGGGCGATGTCGATGAGCCGGCGGCCTTGGTGGCCAATTCCCTTTTCGGCATCGATGAGAAGCAAGGCCACATCGCACTCGGTGATGCTCTTGAGGGCGCGGAAAACCGACTGGGCCTCGACGGCATCCCGTATGGAGGATTTTTTGCGGATGCCGGCGGTGTCCAGAACTTGCAGGGAATGCCACTGATCCCCCCGTTTGAAATTGAACATGCCCTCCACCGGATCAAGGGTGGTGCCCGGCACTTCGCTGACCAGGGAGCGGGAGGTGCGGGTGAGTTGGTTGAGCAGGGTCGATTTGCCGGTGTTGGGGGTGCCGATCAACGCTACTCTTCCTAGCACTTGCCCACGCTTCAGGCCATCCCCTGAATGGGCCTCGCCGCGATCCAACTTTTGGGCAAAGCTATGCAGTTCGCGGCGCAGATGGGAAATGCCCCGGCCATGGGATGCCGAAACGGCAAAGTTTTTTTCGGCGCTCAAACTGTAGAAGGGGGCCTGGCCCTCGTCTTGCCGATCGCTGTCGCACTTGTTGGCCAAAACCCAAAAGGGTTTGTGGCGGGAGCGGATGGTGTGGGCGATGCTTTCTTCCAGGGGCAAAAGTCCCTGGCGGGCATCGGTGACAAATAAGATCAAGTCGGATTCGTCTATGGCGATGGCAATGTGTTCCCTCATCAGGGAAAAAAAGGGGGAAGTGGTGTCGAGGGTGTCCTGGCCAGAATCGGCGGGATAAAATCCCCCCGTGTCGATGAGGATCATCTCGCTGTCGGGGGTATCGGGTAATTCTTGCAAACTCACCACTCCGTAGTGGCGGTCGCGGGTCACTCCTGGGCGGTCGTAGGTGATCATTTGCCGAGCGCGTCCCATCAGGCGGTTGAACAAACTCGACTTGCCCACATTGGGCCGGCCTATCAGGCAGACAGTTAAGGCCTGGCGGTTCATGTTTCCACCTTTTCAGCGAGTGTTTTTGGGGCGGTTTTTTTGTGCCATGAGCGCGCACTGTCTTCGGCCCGCGGAAGCCCCAACTCCTCCAGAACAAAATGATTTTTAAACCATTTCGACAAAATTTTGACATGCAGATGGAGGCACACTTTGCAATTGAGCATGGCCTCGATTTTCACCCGGGCACAAGTTCCGATGTGTTTGATCCTGTGGCCCTTATTGCCCACCACTATGGCCCGCTGGCCAGGGCGGTGGACGACGATCGCCGCTGCGATGTGGGCGACTCCCTCGTTTTCGGAAGAAGGTTCTTGGAAATCTTCGATGAGTACGGTGCTTTCATAGGGTAATTCTTCTTTGAGTTGTTCAAAGATTTGTTCGCGGATGTACTCGCAGGCAAAAAAGCGTTGGTTTTTATTGGAGATGGAACCGTCGGGATATAAGTGGGGGCCGGGCAAGGCGGCATCGTCCAGGGCGGCAGTGAGCAGATTCATGCCGGTTCCTTCTTTTGAGGAGACCGCCAAAATGTTTTCCACACTGGGGAAGTCGGCGCAAATGTGGCCAGAGAGTTCCGCCAGACATTCTTCCCGCGGGGATTCCACGGTGTCAATTTTGGCCATGATGATCCACAACGGTGACAATTCCCTTCCGAGCGTCCAATTCAAAGCATCCAGTTGGGGAGAGAGTTTTTGGCCAGGGTCGATGAGCAACAGGTGCAGGTCAGCGCCTTCCACGGCATCCCGCGCTTGTTGGTTGAGACGCCGGTTAAATTCTTTTCCCGAGCGGTGTACGCCTGGGGTGTCGAGCAAAATAATTTCCGAATGGCCAACGGTGAAAACGCAGGCAAAGCGGTTGCGGGTGGTGTGCGGCCTGGCCGAGACAATGCTCAAATCAACACCCAACAGGGAGTTGATCAGGCACGACTTGCCGGCGTTGGGAACGCCGATAACCGATGCGGTGAGGGACTTGTTGAGGGGGTGTTGGTTTTCCAGTAGCATGGTGTCACCTTACCTCGGAGGGGCCAGTCCTTGGCCAGGATTGTTCCAGGGCCGCGCGGGCGAGGGCCTTTTCCGCCTTTTTTTTACTGGGGGCCACAGTGCTGGCCAGGGTTTTTCCTCCCAGTTTGAGGGAAATCTTGTACCCCCCCTCCACCTCTTCGGCAATATACTCGGGAAGTTCGCCCAATACGGCCATGCTCTTTTCCTGCAATTGGCCCTTGGGATCGAAAGTGCGCAGGTTGCGGGTGTCGAACAGTTCCCGCCCGTTGCACCTGGAAAAGAGTTGTTCCCACGAGTCCAGGACGCGGCAGGAGTATGGCCAACCTTGGCCCGCGAAAGAGGCCCCCAGGATGGCCTCGAAGAGGCCAGAGACCGGGCCATCGCTGTGCTGGATGGCGCGCTGGCGCTCCCCCTTTCCCACCAGCAACAATTGATCCAGCTTGAGGCCGCGGCCCCACTCGCCCAGGGTTTCTTCGCTGACGATGTGGCCCCTCAGGCGGGAGAGTTGGCCCTCGTCCAAATGGGGAAAGCGCTGGAACAGCGTTTGGGAACACCACAATTCCAAGACGGCATCCCCCAGAAATTCCAAGCGTTCGTTGGAGGGATGGGGCCAAGCGGGGTGTTCGTGAACCCAGCTTGTGTGGGATAGGGCCTCGAAGAGCAGTCCGGCCCCAAGGCCCGATAGGGACAACTCCCGCACTTGTTGCTGCAAGGCCGCTTCTCCAAAGGGCAGGGGGAAGGATGCCAGGTCAAAATGGGGCCGCCAGGGCGAGTGTTGATCCATCATGTTGCCTTGTAGCAAAAAACTTCCCCCCAGGCAAATTTGGCATAAGTCGCCAACTTGTTATAATTATTGACACTCTATGCGTTTTTCCGAATTTCCCAAAAGGCGGGAAGAATTTTTTCAGTGGCCGAAACTCAAGGGATTGCGCCAGAACACCCTCAAAAACTACCGCACAGACCTGAATTGCTTTGGCCAGTTTCTCTCGGAACTGTCTCCGCGGGCGGGGGAGGGCCGACTGGATGCCGCCGCCATCAAGAATTATGGGCACTATTTGGACGGCCGTTATGCCCACGGCAACAGCATTAGGCGGCGCATCCAAACCCTGCGCCGGTTTTTTGATTTTTTGCTGGAAAAGCGCATTTTTGCCTCCAATTTGGTGAAGGAACTGCCCACCAGTCCCAAATTTGTGGACAGGCCCAGGCCCACTCCCTGCGCCGATGTGGCCAAACTTTGGCACCACCTGGGGCGTGAAATTGGGCGCACCGAGGGCCTGTTGAGGTTGTTGGCCAAGCGCAACCGCATCCTGGTGTTGCTGGTTTACGGTGCTGGCCTGAAAGTCAGCGACTTGGCCCAACTGAGGAGTGGCCACATTTTGGCCAACCCCAAAAGGAGGACTCCCTGCCGGGTGATGCTGTCTCCCCCCCGCCGAGACCCCTACAGCGTGCCCCTGCCCCGGGTTTTTGCCCCGGTTTTCAAGGACTACCAAAAAGTGCTGGAGCGGGAGAAAAAGAGGTTGCGAATCGCCTTCCCCCACGCCTTGTTCAGCGCCAACGCCCACCGCATTTTGTCCGGGGGCCTCGGCCCCAGGGGAGTGGAAATGATCTTTGCCGAGATTCGCCGGCACCTCGACATTCAACTCACGCCCAAGACTTTAAGGCAGGCGGCCATTATGAGGTGGATCAAAAACAAACACGGGGATTCCCAAGTGCGGGAGTGGATGGGAGTCACCCCCCGCTACGACCTTCGGCCCTACACTGAATTGCTGGCGGATTACCCTGGCAATGACAGTTTTCTCAACGAGTGAGGGTGGGGCCTTCGCGATGCACTTATTTGCAAAAAAGAGGACTTAGTTTTAATATTGACAAAGTTTAGATATTTAAGGGAGGTTTATGTGCCTTTATAATTTTGATATTTATCAAACAGTGCTGACTAAATACGAATCTTCTCGTGAGTACCGATTATTCTCGATAAATGCACAAAATAAAAATTGGTTATGGTCTATTGTGAATTTTTCGCAAGAAAAACTTTTAGAACTAAAGAAATTGCTGCGTCAAGATTTGCTTTGCTTTTATGATTGTACTTCTCCCCAAATTGTAAATGACAATGCAGATATGAAAGTTAGTTCAAATTTTATCGACCGATGGGAAGGATTTAAAGACCTTGAGGTTAGATTTAAATTGGCCACTTTGTTAAAGCGTGAAAAAAATTTGTTGAACAATAATGATCAGAGAAATAGGCCCATAAATTATGGGATTATATAATTATTGCCAATATATTGAACCTAAATTTGCTCCTACCCTGCAAAGCAAAATTAAGCGGTTGCAATTGCGATTCAATGGCCAACAGAGGAACTATCAATGCCTACACTAGATTTTAAAGGAAAACCGGCCATTTATTCTCATCATTTCGGTGTCCCTTTTCGGGACTTTGAAATTGATGAAAAAAAATCTCTACACTTAAAAGGTGATAAACCTTCTCTCGACGATAATTTAATTATTCACGGTGACAACCTTCACGCTCTCAAGTCTTTGCTTCCCCGGTATGCGAGAAAAGTGAAGTGTATTTATATTGATCCCCCTTACAACACTGGAAATGAGGGGTGGAAATATAATGACAATGCAAATAGTGAAACACTCAAAGAATGGCTTGGAAAAGAAGTTAGTTCTGATGATTTAGAAAGGCATGACAAGTGGCTTTGCATGATGTGGCCGCGATTGCATCTATTAAAAGAACTTCTTAGCGATGATGGGGTTATTTTTATTTCCTGTGATGATAACGAGCAGCACCACTTGCGAACTATTATGGATGAGATTTTTGGAGAAGATAGCTTTATTGGTAATATTGCTTGGAAAAAAACGACAGGTGATAATAAACCTAACTTTGCATTTACTCATGACAATATACTTTTATATGGGAAACAGAAGAATGTATTTCCAAGAACTCCTCTGTCTGTATCTCAAAAAAAGCAATACTCAAATCCCGATAATGATTTACGAGGTGATTGGGCATTGAGTGATTATCGTAGTAAATGGACAAAACAAGAAAGACCGAATCTTTATTACCCGATTATCAACCCAAATACAAAGGATAAAATATATCCAGATAGCTATACTGATTCCAATCGAGTTTGGGGAATGAGTTTAGAAGCACACATAAAAAATGAGAAACAAGGTTTGGTTTGGTGGGGTAGAGATGGTAAATCAAAAGAACCGAAAAAGAAACGCTTTCTTTCGGAACATAGAGGAGTAAATACTAGAAGTGTTTGGACTCATGCTGGGACAAATGATTCTGCAAGTGCTATGTTGAGAGAGATTTTTAATAAAGGCAAAATATTTAATAATCCAAAACCAGTTACTCTTATTCAAAAAGTTGTTGATTTAATACCAGAGAGTGACACCATTGTTCTCGATTCCTTTGCAGGGTCGGGAACAACTGCTCATGCTGTTTTAGGCCTCAACCAAGAAGACGGCGGCAACCGAAAATTTATTCTTGTGGAATGTGAAGACTACGCCGACAAAATCACCGCCGAAAGAGTGAGGCGGGTTATTCAAGGTGTCCCTAAAGCGAAAGATGAAAATATCAAAAAAGGCCTTGGCGGGTCATTTACTTATTGCACACTCGGCAAGGAAATTAGCGAAGAAAATTTATTGCGCGAGAAAAAACTTCCCAGCTATGAAGTCTTGGCAAAATATGTGTTTTATACGGCGACGGGAAAAAGCATTGAAAAAGTTGAAAAAAACGAAGATTATTTCATTGCAAAAGTCGATGACAACACCGCTTTTTTTGTCATCTACAAACCGAATAAAAAATTCTTGAAAAGCAACGACTCCGCCCTCAACCTCCTCAGGAAGGAAAAAATAGAAAAATTGATGAAGCAGAAAAAATGCAGCAGGGCCATCGTTTTTGCTCCAGTTTGTTTTTACCCGATCAAGGAATTGGCCCAATACGGTATTAGATTCTGCCAGCTTCCCTTCGACATCCACCGCATCGTAGGGGGGCGGTAGATGCAACCCAAAGAATTTCAAGAGCAGGTTTTAGAAAAACTTGAAAGTTACTTGCGCCTTCTCAGAGAGGAATATTTGCAGGAAAAGAAAAAGGTGGCCGTGCTCAAGGCGGGAGGGATAGAGGAACGGATCAAAGATTATTGTCAAAAAACTTGGGACGCATTAAATCGGAATGGCCAAATTCCCCAGTTTAGAAACAAACAGGGGGAAAAAGAGTTCCTCCCGTACTTGGAAAAAAAAGACGGCATGGGAAACCTCATCCCCAACATTTGCCTCAAAGTTCCCACGGGGGGCGGAAAAACTTTGCTAGGGGTGGAGGCCGTCGATAGAATAAACCGCGACTACTTTTTAAAAAATACGGGACTGGTTTTGTGGATTGTCCCCACCGATGCCATTTATAAGCAAACCCTAAAAAACTTTAATGATAGAAGTCACCCCTACAGACAAATTCTTGAGCGAGCGTCTGCGGGCAGGGTAAAAATCCTGCAAAAAAACGATGCCTTCAATGCTTGGGACATGGACGATTATCTTTGCGTGATGCTTTTAATGCTCCAGTCGGCCAATAGGGAAACTAAAGAATCTCTACGGGTGTTCAAAGACTCGGGCAAGTTTATCAATTTTTTCCCTCAAACCGACGACTATGAGGCCAACAACAAATTAACGGATCAAATCGCCAATCTCAATGTTTATGAAGACCGCTATGCGCTGGGTGGACACAAGGGGATTTCGGTAAGGCACAGCTTGGGCAATGCCATCAGAATCGTCCGGCCGATTGTAATTTTGGATGAAGGGCACAGGGCCTATTCCGATTTGGCGAGGAAAACGGTGTGTGGCCTCAATCCCAGGTTTATTTTGGAACTTTCGGCAACTCCAAATATGCAAGGCCATTTGAGCAATGTCTTGGTAAGTGTTTCTGGGGTTAAACTCAAAGAAGAAGAAATGATCAAACTCCCCATCAATGTGGCCACTTCTCCACGGGCGGATTGGAAGAAAACGCTGTGCTTGGCCTGTGACAAACTCAAAGAATTGGAAAAAGACTGTGATCAATACTTCTCGGCCTCTCAAAAATATATCCGCCCCATTATGCTCATTCAGGTCGAGCGCACGGGAAAAGATCAGAGAGAACAGGGGAATATTCATGCTGAGGATGTGCGGGAATACCTCACCGGCAAACTGGGAGTGCCAGACAATGCCGTCAGGGCCAAAATTTCGGGCAAGGATGAACTCAAAGATGAAAATCTTTTGAGTGAGACTTCACCAGTCCAATTTATCATCACCAAACAGGCCCTTCAGGAGGGCTGGGATTGTCCTTTTGCCTACATTCTCACTATTCTTTCCAACACCCAGTCGAAAAAGGCCTTGACCCAACTTATCGGCAGGATTTTGCGGCAACCTGGTGCCAAAGCAACATTAACGGACTCCCTCGACGAAAGTTATGTTTTTTGCTACAACAAGGCAGTGACGGAAGTGGTTGACGGCATTAAAAAGGGCCTGCAACAAGAGGGAATGGATGACCTTATCGACCATATCAAAGTCAAAGATGACAATTTTAAGAAAGTCAAGGCCAAAAGAAGAAATGCCTTTAAAAACACCAAAATTTTCCTTCCCAAAGTGTTGCAAAAGAAAGGAAATTCGTGGAGGGATTTTATTTATGAAGAGGATTTACTCCAGCACATTGATTTTTCCAATATATCGTATAGGAAAAAGGATGGGTTTACTCCAGAAAATATAAAAGAACTGGTTACTTACCAAGTCACTTACGACATTGAAGATCGATACGGGCAATTGTCCCTTCCTCAAGTTCGCAGGAGAGTAAACAAGAGTTTTGTGGGCATGGACTTCTCTCACTTGGTGGTCAGAATATCCAACATCATTCCCAATCCGTTTGAGGCCGCCAGAATTTTAGAGGAAACCATCGCATCATTGCAAAAAAAAGGGATTGCCCAAGAGGAAATTTATCTCAATAGACTGTATTTATTACAGGATATGGAAAACGATTTGCGGGAACAAATCGATCAACAATCGGAGGCCATGTTCAAAGCGAAATTGTCCCAAGGCGATATTTGCTTTAAGATTTTTAAAGATTTGGCCTCTCTCAATTGGGATATGGCCAACGAAATAGATTTTTTGGTGTCTCCGGCGGATAAAGTTTTCAGGCGGCAAGACGACAGCGATTTGCAACTCTCCCTTTTCAATAGAACCTATCAAAAACATTACAACGATTACGAAACAAAGGTGGCCTGGTATTTGGACGAACGGGAGGCGGTCAAGTGGTGGCACAGGTTGGTGGCCAAAAACGATTATTTCGTGCAGGGTTGGCAAAAGAGGAAAGTCTATCCCGATTTTTTGGTTTGTGTAAATTCCGACAATTTGGCCCAAAGCAAATTGTCCGTCATTGAAACCAAGGGCGATCATCTTAAAGGCAATGACGACACGGAATATAAAAAAGAGCTTTTCAAAGTCTTGGAAAAATATGTCAACAATGCCGTTGCCGTGGGAACTATTGAAACCGCCTCCCAAGATGAAGAGAAAATGGTTTTTAGGATTTTGATGGAAAAAAATTGGCGTGCAGAAATTCGGGATGCTTTATAGAAAACTGAAGATGCGCCAGGTCGAAAAACAATGGTGGGTTTGTGTCGGCCGTGAACCTTGATGCTTTTTATCAAAACTTTATGCTTCAACTCAAATCTGGCCAACGCCCTTCCGTGGAGTTGTCCAAAACACAGGTGCGCTCCCTGTGCCGGCAGTGGGAGGAGGAAGTCCCCGATGGCCTAAATTGTGAGTACTTACGCCCGTGGTTGGCGCTCTTGGGCCATTGCCGCAAAGGCTATTTCGAGTTTCAAAAGATTGTGATCGGCATTTTGCACACGGTACAAGATGCGGAGTTGGTGTTGTTTGCCCTGGCGGCCTTTGAAAAACACATCGTCGGATTTTATCAGAGAAAAGGGGAGCGCATTCCTGGCCAAATAGTGGAGGAATTGAAAATTCCCCTGGGGCATCCCCACCCCCAAGTGGTGTTGTGGACTTTGGGCACGATTGAACAACTCGGCCCTCAAAGGGCAATTTTGAGGAGTGCCCTCTTAGAGCGCATGCCCGGAATTTGGAAAATGGTTTGGCCCACGGAGCGGGCCATACGGCAAAAATTAAAGGCCCTATTGGCCCGCAAGATGGCCTGAAGTGCGAACTGCGTCCTGTGTTGTAATTCTTTGTTAGAAAATGGCCATTGCTTAAAGGCGCGCAATATAAGATTTTAGTGCCATGGTGATGAATGGAATCATCAAGTCACCCAAGTATAGAGTTTAGAGGGAGACGCTCTATGAATTTGGAGGGAGAAGAGGCCGGGCCATTTGGCGGTTGTCTTTCAGAAAAACAAATATCCCTGTTGCGGGACAAACTGTTGGCCGAAAAAGAGAGAATCCTCGGCCAGGATGTGGATCAGTCCCACTACCACCTGGATCGCAACGAACTGTCCGACCCCGTTGACGAGGCCAGTGCCAACCACATTGCCGACACTAGAAACCGCTTTCGCAACCGCGAAAACTTTTTTCTGAAAAAAATAGACAAGGCCTTGCAAAAAATGGTCAAGGGCGAATACGGCGTTTGCAACGAGTGTGATGCCCTGATCGGTTTTGAAAGATTGTGTGCCCGTCCCACTGCCGAACTTTGCATCAGTTGCAAAGAGGAAGAGGAGAGCATGGAGCAAAGCAGTATTTACGGCAAGCGCTCCAAGTCTCTCGGTAAAACTCTCAACGAATTGGGCCGCCGCTAGAGCATTACCGGCAACGGTCGCCTGGCCCAGGTTTGACCGCATCGAAGGCCTGGCGGACGAAGTCCTCCAAGACAGGTTCGTCGGCCACATCGTCGAAGAGCCAGTTGTAGGCGTACCACTGCCCCACCGCCTGGGCCGCCCGGCAGGCCTCGCGCCTGGTTTCGTACTGAATGACCAAAAGTTCCACCAGCCGGACTTTGATCCTTTTGCCGCTGCCCGGGACACAACCTTGATAGGGGTAGTGGTTGCACACCACCCGCCGGTTTTGGTTGGCATCGGAATCCCCCAGGAAAACCAGTTCAATGTCGGGTTCGATTTCTTGGGCGCGCCTCCACATTTCCGTTGCTCCCAATGTAGTAATATTTTGGCGGGTGCAAGAGCAGGAGTGCAGGCCGATTCCCAGGAGCAACCCCAGCGCGGAGAGAGTTAAAATTTTTTTGGCGCGATCCATGTTTTGATCATACCAGAGAATGGCAAATTGTGGTAAAACTAGGGCCATGAACAAGGTGAAGAGTGCCCATCAAAAATACTATTTTAACACCATTGACGAGGGAGAAATTTTGGCCTGTCTGGAAAGTGCCGTGGCCCAAAGTTTGCCGGTGGAAATTTGGGAAATGGGAGTGGGGAAAAATGAAGTTGAAAAATACAGTGCCCGGGAGTTTGACCGGGACTCCAGGCAACTTTTTTTAACTCCGCCTGGGCCTTCCCCTTTGCAGACGGTGTGGGTGAGTCGCTATTTGGGCAAGGAGGTGTGTTTAAAGATCGATGCGGATAAAGTTCAGTATTTCACTTACACCAAACTGAACGGGCATCCGGCATCTCAAAAATATTGGGTTTCCGTCAAAGGCGAGGTGTACCGCACGCAACAGCGCTTTGATTACCGCCTGGCGGCCGACCCCCGCTTTCCCATTCAGATTCACATTGAGGGACGGGGGGAATATTCCGGAATTGATGTCTCCGTCGGCGGGGCGAGTTTTTGCGTGTCCGGCGAGTGCCAGCAACATTTTGCCAAGGGCACGATCTTTAAGGATTGCCGAATCAAACTCAAAGGAACGGAGTTTTGTATCCCCAAGGCCAAGGTGGTGGGCCTGTGGCCACGGGGAGAGGCCCCGGAGGAGGGGCGTGGGCCAGATCAAATCCAGGTGGGCCTGGCCTTTAGCGAACTGCCCAGCAGTCTTGAGAAGTCCCTGTTTCAGATCATTAACGATGGGATTCGCGCCGTTCAGGCCCCCCGCAAGAGGCACCGGAAGAGGGGAGGGGGGCGGTTGTAATGGCCCCGTGGGAGTGTGTACTTTCTACTCGTTGGCGATTTAGGGATTGACGAATGCTTGACGATTTTCTATTATTCTCTGCACAATAAAAGGGGGTGGGCCAAGACTTGAGGCCCAGAAT
The DNA here is from genome assembly GCA_965243145.1 of Bacteriovoracaceae bacterium. Classification (GTDB taxonomy): domain Bacteria; phylum Bdellovibrionota; class Bacteriovoracia; order Bacteriovoracales; family Bacteriovoracaceae; genus CBDBLK01. The sequence goes on along the minus strand of CBDEUB010000002.1, from coordinate 803,248 downwards.
CAATGGTTATGAGCGTAGATACTAGCACTCTTCACGGCCATAAGACCATGCAAAGGGCCAAAATCATTCGGGACAACAATCTCTATTTCCTCTTTCGTTCAGTAGAGAGCAGCGAAGGCACCATGGTGACTGTCGATGGCGCAGAGCAAATCATGATCAGCTCCAACAATTACCTGGGCCTGACCCACCATCCCCTCGTAGTCGAGGCGGCCAAGAGGGTCATAGATCAGTACGGCACTGGATGCACTGGGTCAAGAGTTCTAAACGGCAATTTGGTGATCCACGAAGAGTTGGAAGAGCGCCTGGCCAAGTATCTGGGACACCAGGCGGCGCTGGTTTTTTCCACCGGGATGCAGGCCAATCTGGGGGCGCTTAGCGCCGTGTGTGGCCCCAAAGATTGCATGATCATGGACTCGGAAAATCATGTCTCCTTAATCGATGCTGGCCGCCTGTCTTTCGGGCATTGCTTCAAATACAAACACAACGACATGCAGTCCCTGGAGGCGGTTTTGCGGGAAAATGCTGGCCGCTACCGCCATACTTGGGTGGTCACCGACGGGGTTTTTTCCACCACGGGGGATATTGTCAATTTGCCCAGGTTGGTTCAACTGGCGGAACAATATTCGGCCCACATTTACCTGGACGATGCCCACGGAATTGGAGTCATGGGAGAGCGCGGCCGGGGCACCATGCACCACTTTGGCATTGCCGATCGGATTACCCTCAACATGGGGACTTTTTCCAAGTCCTTTGCCTCCATCGGCGGGGTGGTTTCGGGTTCCGCCGAACTCATCGACTATATCAAGCACAACGCCCGCAGCTTTATTTTTTCCGCCGCCATGTCTCCCAGTGCGGTGGCCACAGTGATGGCCTGTCTCGATGTCATCGACTCGGACGCCACCCTGTATTCGCGGCTGTGGAAAAATGTGGAATTTATGCGCCAGTCTTTTGCCGAGTTGGGCCTCTACACCTACAACTCCCAAACCCCGGTGATTCCGGTTTTGGTGGGAGACGAATTGAAAACTTTTAAAATTACCGAGTTTTTGCAGCAGAATGGCATTTTTGCCACTCCCTTGCTGCCTCCCGCTGTGCCCAAGGGTGAGTCCTCCATCCGCACCAGCTATATGGCCACCCACTCGATGAGTGAATTGACAAAAGTAGTGGAAGTTTTTGCCAAGGTGAAGAAGCGCTTTGATCTGCCCACCCAGCTTCACCATTAAGGCAGGCCACTGGTGCTAACAATTCGAGAGGCGCAAAGCACTTCAGACCTAAAAAAGTTCGTCAATTTTCCCTGGCAATTGTATCGGGGCGATCCCCACTGGGTGCCCCCCCTCAAAATGGCGGTGTGGGATTTGCTGGGGCGCAAGCACCCCTTTCACCAAACCGCCGAGCAGGCCAATTTTTTGGCCCAGCGGGGGGGGCAAGTAGTCGGCCGCATTTCCGCCATTTGGCCACGGGAGTTTAACCAGTCCCGTTCTTGCTCCACGGGTTTTTTTGGATTTTTTGAAAGTTTCAACGATATTGAGGTGGCCAAGTCTCTATTGAATGAGGCGTGTGCTTGGATCAAAGATAAAGGGGCCACCGCCATCCAAGGCCCCGCCAACCCCACCACCAACTACGAATGTGGCCTTTTGGTGGAGGGTTTTGATGATCCCCCTCAAGTGATGATGACATACAACCCGCCCTATTATGTCTCCCTGTTGGAAGAGTTGGGCCTTTCCAAGGCCAAAGACCTGTTGGCCTACACCATGGCAGTGGATGCCCCTTTTCCGCCGGCGATCGAGCGGGCGGCGCGGTTCGCCCTGTCGAAAGGCAACATCCGCTACCGCTTTTTGAACCGCAAAGACTTTGCCGGGGAAGTGGACAAAATGTACCAGGTCTACCAGAGCGCCTGGCAGGACAACTGGGGTTTTATCCCCCCCACCCGCCGGGAATTTTTGCACATGGCCCACTCTTTAAAACCCCTGGTTGACGACAAAATGATCATCTTTGTGGAAGTGGGCGAGGACACCGCCGGATTTATGATCATCTTGCCGGACATCAACCAAGTGCTCAAGCACATCCCCAGCGGCCGACTTTTTCCTTTGGGGATTTTCAAATTGCTCCGCTACAAAAAGTATTGCACCAGGGTGCGGGTTCCCATTTTGGGAGTCAAACCCCGGTACCAAAAGCTGGGATTGGGGGGATTGCTCTACTACAAGAGTAAGGAGATTTGGGGGCAGAGCAAACGGTTTCGGCATTTTGAATCCAGTTGGATTTTGGAAGACAACCGCCCCATGAACCAGGCCCTGCTCACCATGGGGGCCAAACCTTATAAGACCTATCGCATTTTCGAGAAATCTCTATGAAAGTTCTGGTGACCGGGGCGACGGGATTCGTCGGCAGTCACCTGTGCGATCTCTTGGCCCAAAGGAATCACTCGGTTTATGCCCTGGCCAGGGAACGCCAAAAATTCGAGCGTTGGAAGGTTCCTGGCCAGTTGGTTTTGGGGTGTCTGGAAAGCGAGCGCCCCCATCCCTGGGTGGAGGCCTTGCCCGCTGATTTGGATGCCGTGGTTCATGTAGCGGGAGTGGTTCACAGTTTTCGCGCCGGCGTCTTTGAGCAAGTCAATGTTTTTGCCACCCGAAGACTGATCCAAGACCTCAAAGGGCACTACCCCCGCCTGCGTTTTGTGCTGGTTTCGAGCCAGGCGGCAGTTGGCCCATCAAAAGAAAAACTGGATGAAGAGTGCGTGTGCCGGCCAGTATCCGCCTACGGGCGCTCCAAACAATTGGCCGAAGAATGTTTGGCGCGGGAGGCCCCCGATTCTTGGGAGAAAGTCGTCATCCGCCCCCCCATGGTGATCGGCCCCCGCGACCCCGCCATGGTGGATTTCTTTAAAATGGTGGGGCGTGGCCTGGTTTTAGTGCCGGGGTGGGAAGGACTTAAAAAAGAATACAGTTTTGTGGGGGCCTACGACCTGGTGGATTGTCTAGTGAAGGCATTGGAAACGCCGGCCGCTAAAAATCAAACATTTTTTGTCTGTTACCCTGAAGCTCTGACTTTGGCCAAACTCGTCGCCGCTGCTGCCGTCTTGATGCAAAAAACACCTTTGGTTTTTCCCATCCCCATGCCATTGCTCGCCGGTATGGCCCATCTCTTTAAGGGATTGCACCGAACATTTGGATTTGATCCCCGCCTCACCCCCGACAAACTCCACGATTTAAGGCCCTGTGCATGGTGCATTTCCTCGGAAAAGTCCGAGCGCTTGCTGGGGATGCAATACCAGTGGGGCCTGGATCGCACGGTTGAGGTGGCATTGGAGGACTACCGACGGCGGGGCATTTTATAACAATCTAGTCCCTTGACCGTCCCCTGGGCCTTGGGCCAAGATCAAACAACTGTTTAACAAAGGAGGATTCCGTGAATCAGCAAGCAGCGATCAACTATCTCAAAATTCTGTGTTTTTCTCTATCCATTTTGGCCTGTGGCCACACTTTGGCACAGCAAGACAGCTTTGTCGGTATTGAAGCGGGAAAGTTTGTGATGGGAAGTCCAGATCATGAACCCAACAGGCATGGAGATGAAAAACGGCACTGGGTGACGCTCACTCAGAATATCCAAATGCAGGCCACTGAGGTGACCCAACGGCAATATTTGAAAGTGATGAAATACAACCCTTCCTACTTCCGCCAACCGTGGCATTGCGGGGAAGATCACTCCTTTGTCAACGGGTATGCCCTGTGTCCCTACCGCCCTGTAGAGAGTGTTTCTTGGTTTGATGTCCAACGCTTTATTGCCCGCCTCAACGAGGGGCAAGACCAGTACCTCTACCGCCTGCCCACCGAGGCCGAGTGGGAGTACGCTGCCCGCGCCGGCACGGAAACCACCTATAATGTGGGATATTACATTTCTCCCGCCCAGGCCAATTACAACGGGCAAGCGGCCTACACCTACTCCATCCGCGGAGTGTACCGCGGCCAAACCGTGGCGGTGGCGATCTTCGATGCCAATGCCTGGGGCCTTTATGATATGCATGGCAATGTGCGGGAGTGGGTCTACGATGCCTACGGCAGTTATTATTATGGCGAACGCTACCAATGGGTCGATGGTGCTTTCAGCAGCTATTATTTTAGGGAAACCCGCCCGCGGGAATTTACAGACCCCCAAGGGGCGCAAGTGGGGCCAGGGCGGGTCGTCCGCGGCGGCGGTTGGGCCAGTTCGGCGGCCAGTTTGCGTTCCGCCTATCGGGATTACCATTCCGCCGACGATCGGCAAAACGACTTGGGTTTCCGCTTGGCCAGAGTGTTGCTTCAACCTGCTGCCGATGCCCCCGAGGCCTCTTCGGCAACAGTAGAGGAAGAGGATGCCACCACTGAGCAGACCGAAACTCCTGCAACTCCTTCGGAAATAGTAGCAGAAGTGGAAGTGGAAGATACCGCTGCCCAGGCGGAACCTCCCACCGACGAAACCCCTGTCTCTCGTGCGATACCAGTGGAAAGTGAGGATACCGCTGAGCAGGCCGAAGTCCCCGCCGATGTCATCCCCGCGGCACCTTCGGTGGTAGCAGAGGAAGAGGATGCCACTGAGCAGACCGGATTTCCCGCCGATGTCGTCCCCACAGCACCTTCGGTGGCAGTAGAGGAGGAGGATGTTACTGAGCAGGCCGAAACTCCTGCAACTCCTTCGGAAATAGTAGCTGAAGTGGAAGATACCACTGCCCAGGCCGAAGTCCCTGCCGATGTCATCCCCGCAGCACCTTCGGTGACGGCAGAGGAGGAGGCCACTGTTGAGGTGACAGAACCCCAGACTGTGCTGGCATCTCCGGCCTTGAGTAGCTACCACTACGATTTTCGGAGCGAGAGTTTTTCTTTTGCCTTTACTTTGAGTGGAGTGGCCAGTGGTGATCAGGTGGACATTTTTACGGATGCCGACTGTACGGCATTAGCGGGTTCGGCGGTATCGTCGGAAGGACAGGTCAAAGTTCCCCTTTCTTCCCTCTCGGCCGGAGTGTACTCTTTTTACACCATGGCCCATCGAGGTGATGAAAGCTCCGCTTGTTCGCAAATTTGGTTAAATTTTACTCTTCGTCACGATATTCTCTAAAAGTTTTCTAAAGACCAAGGCCCGGTTTACTGCCGGGCCTTTTTATGAAAGCGTACTCCCAGCGCGCCGTACGAGACCGCTTGATAAGACAACGACGCAGAGCTTGAAAAAATTGCTTTTTCTAGGCCCCTATTATAAATAGATTTGTGGCACTCGATTTTGCATCGTATTTGATGCGATGTATTTTTATCTCTCAAAAAAGGAGAAAACCTATGGGATTTGCTGTGCTCTATTTGGCCGCCGCTTTTGTCTATTCAATGAATCTACAGGCCGAGGCCATTCACCTGGATCGGCCCACTATCAATATAGGGGCCTTAGAGCACGACGGTGTTTCTTTTCAAAGCGTAGAAATTGAGAGGACGAAAGAGACTCCACCGGAAGTCACTCTCAATTTTTCTCATGCCATGCTTTTTTGTTCAAGGTTTGAATTAACAGGAGATAAGGAGACGGTGTGTAAGAGGAAGGGATTTTTTGGCGGGTGTAAGGAGTATTTTGAACCTGAATTTGTAAAACAATGTGTTGAATACAGGTTGGATGGTAATGAGGAAAACAGTGTTATTTTGGATTTCCAAAAGGTGGCCGGCCTCAGTCTTGGCGAGAGAGAGCGTTTTTCTCTCAATTTTCACTTCGGTGAGCCAATGCAAGTAAACAGAGAGGGGCCGAAAAAAAGAAGTCTGAACCCTACTGTTACAGTTCTTGAATCTCGTGTTGGATATGAGTTTGAAACAGACTGGAATGATGTCTCCGATTTTGAAAAAGGGTTGATCGTATTCTCATTGGGCCAAATTAGGCCTAAACATAATAGCGATCGTTTCTTTAAGAATTATAGAATTTATTTTAAAGGCGAATAAGGCAGTACAAATTACACAACGGGAACGATCGTTTTTCATCCGCTATGAACCGCCCGCTGGACTGGCCCACTTTTTTTGATCGGGATGCCGCAACCGTCGCCCGCGAGTTGTTGGGAAAGGTTTTGCGCCACAAAGTTCGGGGCCTCTATTTGGCGGCCCAGGTTATCGAGACGGAGGCCTACTACACCAGGGAAAAAGGCTCCCACGCATCCCTGGGGTACACCCATGCCAGAAGGGCGCTATTTGCCCCTGCGGGTACGGTGTACATGTACTACGCCCGCGGCGGGGACTCTCTCAATTTTTCCTGTGCAGGGGAGGGCAATGCGGTTTTGATCAAGTCGGCCATCGCCTACTTTGATCGCATTTCACCGGAGCACCAATGCCTGCCCCTGATGCAAACATTGAATCCCCTGGGGGATCGGCCGCGCCCTGTGCAACGGTTGTGTTCGGGGCAAACTCTGTTGTGCAAGGCCTTGAATATCAAAGTTCCCGATTGGAACAACCGCCCGCCCGATCAACAGCGCTTGAGGATCGAAGATGCGGGCATCAAAGTGAAAAAGGCCATTCAGTGCCGCCGCCTGGGTATTCCCGTGGGCCGCGATGAACACTTGCTCTTACGGTTTGTGGACGCCGCCCATGTTACCAGGGCCACCCAAAATCCCCTGTCCAAGCGTCATTGGCGGGAGGGAAGGGAGTTTCAATGGATCGGTTCTCTTGACAAATATTATAAACATTTCTAAAATAACAATGAGATGATGGAGAATTAAAAAGTGAGCGGCAACGGTTTTTCCTCTATTAAAAATTTGGATGCCTTGACTCAAGCAGGGTTTAGCGACCAGCAGGCGCGGGCCATCCTCCAGGCCATGGGCCAAGATGCTGCCACCAAAGCGGATTTGGAATATGCCACCGCTGAAATTCATCGAGAAATCCAGCTTATAAGGGCCGATCTTGAGCGAAATATTAAAGAACTCAATTTTAAAATTAAAGAGTTGGACAGCAAAATCGAGTTTATACGGGCCGACCTCAAACGGGACATTAAAGAAATGGAAGGCAAAATGAACCTCAAAATGCTGGGGATGGTTCTCACTATTCTGAGTGCCCTGGTCACTTTGGGGAAATTGGGGATGCTCGATCCCACGCCCCATAGGCCCGCACCCATCGAACAGGCCAGGCCACTTTCTCCACAAAAATAATTCCTCTTTGGAATCATCACTTGGGTTTACCACTGGCCATTCCCTCTTGAGGCAAAATGTCCTATAAGAGTGCCATGGATGGGAAGAAAAAATGGCGTTGAGTCAAACGCCCCGTTTGGGGGTGAATATCGACCATGTGGCAACTTTGCGGCAGGCGCGGGGGGAGGCCTATCCCTCGGTGGTAGAGGCCGCGCGGGTGGCCTTGGCCCACGGTGCTGACCAGATAACTTTGCACTTGAGGGAAGACCGGCGGCACATTCAGGATGCCGATGTGGCAGCGGTGCAGGCGGTGACTCGGCAATTTGAGCGGCCGCTCAATTTTGAGATGGGGTGCCATCCCGGCATCCTCGATATGGCCCTCACCGTGCGGCCCAATTGGGTGTGTTTGGTTCCCGAGAATCGCCGGGAGAGAACCACTGAGGGGGGACTGGATTTGCTGTGCTCGGAAACTTTTGAAAAAGTGCGCCGCACTTGCCAGAAACTCAAAGACAATGACTTGGGGGTACGCATCTCCCTGTTCGTCGAGTGTCGGGAGGAAATTTTGCAGCGTTGTGCCCAACTCGCCGCCGACGCGGTGGAAATTCACACCGGGGATTTTGCCCGCGCCCACCTCTGCGCCCAGGATTCGGGGCCATATTTGCGGCAATATTGCCAAGGGCATAGACTGTGCCATTCCTTGGGACTGGGATTTCACGCGGGCCACGGACTCACTTTTGACAGCACGGTGGAATTGTTGCGGCAAAAACTCTTTGCCGAATACAATATTGGCCACTGGATCATTTGCCAGGCGGTCTTTGATGGCCTGGGCGCAGTAGTGGCCAAGTTGAAAAGCGAATTTGAGCGCCATCCGGTTCCCCGCCTGGGCCACGGGGGGAAAGGGTGAGAATCGTCTCTTCCAGCGAAATGCGCGAAATAGAATCCGCCGCCATCAATAAAATGGCCTTTGGTGAGTCCTTGATCATTGAAAATGTGGGAATGGAAGGGGCGACATGGATCGAATCCCAAGCTCGGGCCACCCAACTTCCCGCCTTCGACGAAGTTTTGTTATTAGTGGGCCGAGGCAACAACGGTGCCGATGGCCTGGCAATTGGCCGCCACCTGGTGGGGCGCGGGTTTTCGGTGCGCGCTTTTATGCTCTCCAAAATCGACGACTGCGGCGATGAACTCAAACGGCAGGCCCATTTGGCCCACCAGTTTGGCGTCAAGATCAACGAGGTCGCCAGCGGCCGGCAGATCAACTCCTACTTCAACCATTCCCACCACCGCTGCCTGGTGGTGGACGCCGTTTTGGGGACGGGGCTGCGCCCGCCCCTCTCCCGCGACCTCTCGAAGATTATCAATATGGCCAACCGCTTTCCGGGCACAGTTGTCTCCGTCGATATTCCCACCGGAGTTTGCAGCGATACTGGCCGGGTGGGCGGCAATGCTATAGAGGCGGATGCCACTTTGGCGGTGGGCCTGCCCAAGGCCGGGTTTTTTCTCGGCAGGGGAGTGGAGCACACGGGCCAGGTGGTGCCGTTGCGGGGAGGGCTTCCCCCCACTCTTCTGGAGGGAGGGGACAAGCATTTGCTCACCACCGAGTTCGTCGGCCAATTGCACTTGGAGCGCAGCAAATGGAAGCACAAAAACGCCTTTGGGCACACCCTGGTGGTGGGAGGATCGCCCGGATTGACGGGGGCGGCAGCACTTTCCGCCCACGCCGCCCTGAGGTCGGGATCGGGCCTGGTGACCGCCACCACCTGGCGGGAGTCCTACGCTGAGTTGTCTGGCCGCACTCCCCCGGAGATTATGCTCGGCCAAATCCCCACTGCCGTGGAGGATGTCGAGGCCAGCACTTTAAATTTGCAGCGCTGGGACTCGGTGGTAGTAGGCCCCGGACTGGGCCAGACCCCTCGTGGCCGGCAAACCCTAATGCAAATTCTCAATTATTTCCCCGGGCCTGTGGTGGTGGACGCCGATGCCTTGCGGATGCTGGATCTCGGAGAAGATGCCTCGACTATGGCCCAGAGAAAGTGGCCGACAATTCTCACCCCCCACCTAGGCGAGTTTGCCCATTTGGGTAAAATAAAGGTGGAACAGTTGTTGGAGCGCTCTTTGGATTACCTCAGAGAAGTTGTCGAGCGCTGCAACTGTTGTGTGGTGATGAAGGGCGTGAGCACTTGTGTGGGCCTTCCCAATGGCCAAATTTATATGAACCACTTTCCCAACGACGGCATGGCCTCGGCCGGTTCCGGGGATGTGTTGGCGGGGATTCTGGGGGGCCTTTTGGCCCAGCACCCGGTGGAAATGAGAAGTTCTTCCCAGTTTGCCGACCGCTCAGTGGCCTTTAACGCCGTCTTGTTGGGAGTTAAGGCCCACTCTTTGGCGGGCAAACACGCCGCTCGCAAGTGGGGTGCGCGGGCGATGAAGGCGGGAGATATTATTCAGCATTTGCCCGATGCTTTTGCCGAACTTGAATCGCAGTCGCGTGTGGAGAAACAACTTTGAGCCGGGAAAAAGCGATCAAACAGTGGAAAAAAGTTTTATTGGCGGATTTAAAATCGGTGGCCAGCGAGTTGAAAATGTGCCTGTTGCCTCCGGCGGTGATCGTTTTAAAGGGCGAAGTGGGGGCCGGCAAAACCACTTTTGTCCAGACCTTCGTGCGGGTGTTGTACCCCAAGATTCCCAGCGCCGTGGTGAGTCCCAGTTATTCCCTGGTTCACCAAATGGGAAGTGTCGTCCACGCCGACTTTTACCGCCTCAAGGAAGGGGAGGACATCGTGCACTTGGAACTTCCCCTTTATTTAGAGGGAAAAGATTATTGCTTTGTGGAGTGGGGGGAAAAGCACCTCTCCTCCTTGCGGCGGGAGTGTGGCGACGATTTTTCCTATTACCAATTGTCTGTCGAAGGCCAGGGTGACGACTTCCGCCATTTGGCCCTATCCAAATTGGCCTAAGAAGGGGGAGTGGAGAGATGAAAAGGTTGTGTTTGATTTTGAGTTTGGCCTTTTGCCTGTCCCTCCAGGCGGCCTGGATGGATTCCTTGAAGCGCCGGGCGGTTTCCTGGTGGGGAGGCCTGAAAAAAACTTTGGGCCTGGATCGCCAGTTTTTACAATTGCCGATTTTACCCCAGGAGAGTGCCCTCAAAGAGGCCCATTCTCCCGACGAGAGCAAGCGGCGCTGGAAGGCCAGAGATTTGTCCGCCGAGGAACGGAGCACTGGCAACCGCACATTTATTTTAGAAATTTATCAAGTGGTGCGCAAAACACCTCCCTCTCCAGGAGAACTCGATCAGTGGATGAATGTTTTACATCAAGGGGGTGGCCGCGCGGGAATTTACCGGGCCATGGTTTTGGATCGCACTTACGCAGGCCTCGAGGCCAGTTCTTATCCCACGCCTAGGCCAGTGCTCGATTTCGCCGAGACTTTTCACACCCGCTTTTTAGTCGGCCAGTGGAAAAAAGAAGAGTGGCAGGAGGGCAATTTTTATCGACTCAAACGCGCCACCGTGGAGTCTTCACTGGAATTATTTGATGCCTTTGGCCTGGCACGGGAAGAGGATATGTACCGCTGGTACGCCATCGTCTCCGCCCACTTGGCGGAGCATTATCCCGCCGCCTTCCAGTCGGAGACTCGCCGCGACCGCAACCGTGCCACCCACTTTGCCTGGGCCAAACAAATGCCGTGGCAGCATGTGAGATCAGAACTCATTGTGCGTCTGCACAAAGTTTATAATTGGTTGGCCCAATCGCAGTTATAGTTCTTTAACGCGTACTGTTTGACAAGTTTGGCAGGATGGCCCACATTAACCTCCTTTCATTTTCAAACCTTAAAGGGAGGTGTCGTTGATGAAGATCCTAAATTGTCTTTGCAAGTTTGCCGTTTTCTCGATTTTGGCGTCCACACCGGCCTGGGCCAATATTTGCGGGCGGAGTCCCAAAATTCAAAAGGCCATCATCGCCGATCTGGCCGAACAAACCGGCACGCAATTTCTCTGCCAGCAAATCGGTCTCGATAAATTGGCCAAAGTCAAAAAAATCGTCCTTCCCAAGCAAGACCTCAGATTTTTGAAACATCAAGACTTGGTGGGGCTTACCTCTCTGGAGGCCCTCGACCTCAGCGATAACTCTTTAAAATTTTTTCCCGAACACCTGGAGAAGCTGACTCATTTAACAATGCTCAATTTGGCGGACAACCAAATCGAATGTTGCCTGCCGGAAAATTTGGGAGCGTTGAAAAGATTGAAAGTGCTCCAGCTTCAGGGCAACCGATTGGGGGGCAACCTGCCGGCCTCTTTGGGGGAATTGAAGAACTTGGCGATTCTCAATCTCTCTGGCAATCAATTGACTGGCGCTCTGCCGAGAGCTTTAAGCAAACTTGAAAACTTGAGAATGATCGATTTTTCGGGCAACTATTTCAATGGATCACTGCCTCTCGAGTGGGGGGAATTTGTGGATTTGCGCGTACTTGATCTCTCCGGCAACCACTTGGAGGGGGTTTTGCCCCCCGAGTGGAGGGAACTCGAAAATTTCCACACGCTGGGCCTCTCCAACAATCGATTGGAAGGCCCACTGCTCCCCGAATTGGGCAGAAACAAAAGTTTGCGACTTCTCGACTTGTCCGGCAACCAGTTTGCAGGCCAACTGCCGCCCGAGTGGGGCCAACTCGCCCATTTGGAAATTCTCGATCTGAGGGATAACCAACAATTGACAGGCCCCATGCCCAAGAGTTGGTACAAACTTTCCGCCAATATTGGCCTTCCCGTTGATCTCCTTTCTCTGGTGGAAAAATTGGCCTTAAAGTGCAAGGGCGCGAAGAATGTGCACTTGAAGTAGCTATCAGAATCGGTAATTTTTACAGGGGCAAGGAGTAACTTCTGCCGCAATGGGTGTTGCAAGTATAAAATATTGAAATTAACCCGTTTTTATGGTACATTGTCGGCATGAGCAATTTTAACGCCATTGAACAACTCGACCTCTTTACTGAAGCAGGATTTTCCGACGAGCAGGCAAAAGTCCAAGTCAGGGCCTTGCAACTTGTCAAAGAGGATATAGAGTCCAATCTGGCCACCAAGAAAGACCTCGAACATACCAGGGCCGCGCTCGAAGAAAAAAACGAAGTCACCAGGGCCGAAATTGGACATACCAGGGCCGCGCTCGAAGAGAAAATCGAAGTCACCAGGGCCGCGATGGAAGAGAGGATTGCGAAGTCGGAACTTCAACTCAAGCACGATCTTTCCTTGCGGATGGTTTATATTGCCCTGGGGTCTGTCGGCATTTTGAGCGCATTGATGACCTATCTTAAATTTTTCGCTTCCTAATTTTTCAGCTTAAAAAAAACTAATGCGGAAAAGAAGAAGACACGGCCTTCTGAAATGACGATTTTTTAGAATTTCTCCTGCAAAACCGTGAAAATATTGCTATTCACCGTCACCGGCATCGTAAAAGGGATTTTCCACCCCGGTGAGGCCAGCGAGCAGTCTCTCCACCCCCAGGGCAATGCCCGCACAGGGGGGAAGGCCACTCTCCAGGGTGCGGTAGAAGTCGTGGGGAGGGGGAAGCTGGTAGTGGTAGCACTGGCGCTTGCGCACCTCTTCGTTTGCAAAACGCCGCTTGTGTTCCGCCAAGTCGGCCAATTCTCCAAAGCAGTTGGCCAACTCCAGGCCATGCATAAAAACTTCAAAGCGTTCGCACTCTCCGGGGTCTGTTTCCTTCAGGCGCGCTAGGGCCGCCAGTTGGGCGGGGTACTCCTTGAGGATCAGCAGGGGAATATTTTTTAATTGGGGTTCGACGACATTGAGAAAGACCAGAAAAAAGAGGTCGTCCCAGTGGTGCACGGATTCGGGCCGAAGGTGGGGCCACAACTCGCCCACGCATTTTTGCAAGCGGGGCAGAGTGGAGTGCTCCCCCACGGAAAATTTGGCCCACTTTTCAAAGGCCGCTTCGACGGTGAGGGTTTGGGGCCGAGGCGGGTGATCATTGAGCACCGCCACGCCCGCCTCTTGCAGACGCTGGTGGCAAAAGGCGATGAGTTGGGCCACATCGTCGGCGATCACTTGGTAACTTTGCTCCACCCGGTACCACTCCAGCATCAAAAATTGCCGGCGGTGGGTGGCCGATCGCGGCTCGTCGCGGAAGCAATAACTCAAGGAGAAAAGGTCGCCGAAACCCTGGGCCAAGAGTTCCTTGAGGGCAAACTCGGGGGAAGTGTGCAAATACAAAGGCAGGGTGCGCCGGTGGCGCACGGAAAAAAGTTGGAAGGGGTGCAAGTGGGCCTCCAGGCCCGGGTGGGGCACGGCCGGAGGTGTTAAAACATCCCGAAACCCCCGCTCCCCAAAGAAGTCGCGGATGCTCTGCTGCAAAAGAAAAAGGCCATGCCGAGTTGTATTCACAAGCATTAAGGTGTACTCAGACTAGAGTCCCTTTGGCCACGAGGTGGTGATGCTGCAAACAGTGCAGGCCCTCTACACATTTTTAGGCCTCAACTGGCCAGTCAACGCCGGAGACTTGGCCGGACTGGCCTCCGTCCTTTTTGTCTTGGCCAGTGCCATCTGGGTGTGGCGAATGGGAGGGGCCACCCCGGAAAAAGTGGGCCACCCGCCGGGGCCTTCGGGGCCTGCTTCGGCCAAACCCTGGCCCGAACGATTGCGCACCGGCCTTGCTTCTTCACGGCAACAAGTGTGGGGGAAGCTGACGGGGCTTTTGGCCCGTGGAGACTTGGCCGAGGAATCCTGGGAAGAGGTTGAGGAATTGCTCTACGGGGCCGATTTGCGGCCAGAGTTGGTGGAGGAATTGGTATTTCATTTGCGCCAACAGGTGCGCACCGGGGAAGTGGGTGAGGGCCAAATCAAAGACTCCCTCTTTGCATTTTTGAAGGACAAAATGGCCGCGGTACAAGCAACCGTAGTGGGCCGTGAAACCGCTCCGGCCGAGAGGCCCTGCGTGATCGCCTTTGTGGGGATCAACGGTGCCGGCAAGACCACCACCCTGGGTAAACTGGCGGCGCGGCTCAATGCCGGCGGGGCCAAAGTGGTAGTGGGGGCGTGCGATACTTTTCGGGCCGCGGCGGTGGAACAACTGAACACATGGTGTGAAAGGGCGGGAGTGTCTATCGTCAGCGCCAAAGCGGGGACGGCCCCCAGCGGAGTGGGCCATCAGGCCTTGCAGACCGCCTTGCAGGAGAGGGCCGACTACTGTCTGCTGGACACCGCCGGGCGTTTGCCGACTCACGGCAACTTAATGCAGGAATTGGCCAAATTCAAGCGGGTTTTGGCCAAATTAGACCCGCGTGCACCCCAGCATATTTGGCTCGTGATGGACGCCATCACCGGGCAAAACGGATTGGTGCAGGCGGAGGAATTTCACCGCACCCTGGGACTCACCGGATTGATTTTTACCAAATGCGACAGTTCTTCCCGGGCGGGCAGTGCGGTTTCCATTGTGGAGCGGCTCAAATTGCCCATTCGCTACATTGGCGTGGGAGAGGGCATCGAAGACCTCAACACCTTTGACTTGGATCAGTATTTGCGGGCCTTGTTGGGCATGCCTTCTGTGGGCAGTTAGGATTTTTTTGACAGTCTCCCTTTATTCTTAATAAACTCTGCTCATGGATAGTGTGGATAGTGCAGAAAGTGCTAAAGACTACGAGATTCTTGGGTACAAAGTGAGGCTTCGCAAATTGGAGGCCACTGGTGTCGAGACTCCCGATCGGATCGTCGAACATGTCCGTGAGAGGGCGGACATGCTTTTGAATAAAATGCCCCATTTGGGCCGAGGTGAGGCGGTGCTTTTAGTGGCGCTCTCTCTCGCTCAGGAGAAACTTGAATTGCAGGCGGAATTTCGTGAGAGCGTGGATCACTTTCACCGAGTTGCAGAAGATGCTCTTGAGTGCATCGAGAGTATTTCGCCGGCAGTTTAGTGGAGGACTTTCGTTCTCTCAAGCACCGCTTACGCCGAGAGCAGCGCAGGCGTTTGAGCGGGGTTTCACCGGAGGCGTTTCAGCGGCAAGATCGCCACATAGCGGAGCACTTGGGCAATTTTTTGCGACGCTATGCACGCACTATCCCCGAACGGTTTTTGATGGGCGGTTATGCGCCCTTGCCGGGAGAGGCCAATTGGTGGCCTACCCTGGCGGAAGAGTACGGCGAGCGGGTGTGTTTTCCTGGCCTGCGCCGGGGAGAGATGAAATTTTTTGCCTGTTCTTTACCACAGCTAGTAAAAACCCGGGAGTTCGGAGTGTCCCTGTTGGCCCCACCACCCCAGGCCCCCGAGGCGGTGCCCGAGGTGGTGCTGGTTCCTGGCCTGGGATTCACCCGCACGGGAAAGCGCCTTGGCCGGGGCGGGGGCCACTACGACCGCTATTTGGCCACTTATCGGGGAGTCAGTGTGGGCCTGGCCTATCGGGAGCAGCTATTGGACTCTCTTCCCTGGGAGGCCCACGATATGGCGGTGGACGCAGTGATCAGCGCGGACGGCATTGTGTCTACTCGCCAGTAAAATTTATGGGGAGGAATAAATGGAAATAATGGCCATTGGAATTTCAATTTTGTGTCTTTTATTGGGATGGGGAGCGGGTTACTGGATTCGCCACCACTTTGCCCAGGCCGAACAACGGGAGAGGCGCGAAAAGGGCGATCACATTATCAAGAATGCCAAAGACCAGGCCAATGAAATTAAATACCGCGCCCGCAAAGAGGCCAAAGACATATTGCGGGAGGAGCGCAAACACCTGGAGGCCGAAATGGGCCACCGGGAAAAGGGATTCAAGCGCCAGGAGCGGGATTTGGCCCAGTCCGAAGTGCGCTTGGAAAACCAGAGAGAAGAGTTGAAAAAGCAAAACCAGGCCCTCGAAGAACGCCAATCCAAGTTGGATGGGGAGTTCCAGCGGGCCGAGCGGGAAATCCAGGCCTGCGAAAAACGGCATTCCGAATTGACCGACAAACTTTCCCAGGTCGCCCAGATGGCCCAAGAAGAGGCCAAGGCGGAATTGTTGTCCAGAATGGAAGAGGCGGCCAGGGCCGATTTTGCCAAAGTCGTGCGCAGGATTGAAGAGGAGGCCAAGGGCCAGGCCGAATCCAAGGCCAAGCGCTTGATCGGCATCGCCATTCAGCGTTTTGCCGGCGAGTATGTGGCGGAAAAGACCATTTCCACAGTGGACTTGCCCAGCGATGAACTCAAGGGCCGCCTGATCGGGCGGGAGGGGCGCAATATCCGCGCCTTTGAGCAAATTTGCGGGGTCGACCTGATCATTGACGACACGCCTGAGTTGGTGGTGATTTCCTCCTTTAATGTGGTGAGGAGGGAAATTGCCCGCCGAACAATTGAAAAACTGATCGCCGACGGGCGCATCCACCCCGCCAAAATTGAGGAATTTCACGACAAATCCAAGAGCGAACTGGATGTGGAGTTGCTCGATCTGGGCCAGAAAGCACAAATGGAAATCGGTATTCACGGCATCCATCCCGAAATTCTCAAACTGGTGGGGGCACTCAACTGGCGCACCTCCTACACCCAAAACCAATACCAGCACGCCATCGAAGCGGCCTTTTTGGCGGGAACCATGGCGGCCGAGTTGGGCCAAAATGTCAAGCAGGCGCGCCGAGCGGGACTGCTCCACGACATTGGCAAAGTTTTGGACGCTTCGGCGGAGGGTTCCCACGCCATGGTGGGGGCCGATTTTGCCAAGAGGTACGGGGAGTCTCCCGATGTGGTTCACGCCATCCGCGCCCACCACGACGACGAAAAACCGGAGTCGGTTTTGGCCCATTTGGTGGCCGCTTCGGATGCCCTTTCCGGGGCCAGGCCGGGGGCGCGCAAGGCGATGGTGGAATCCTATATTTCCCGGCTCACCGACATCGAGGAAATCGTCAACAGTTTTGCCGGAGTGTCCAAGTCCTACGCCATTTCGGGAGGGCGGGAAGTGCGCGTCTTCGTGGAAAACGACAAGGTGAACGACGAGGAAACAGTCCTCCTGTCGCGGGATATTGCCAGCAAAATAGAGCAGGAAATGTCCTATCCAGGCACTATTAAAATCACAGTCATGCGTGAAACCAAGGCGGTGGGTGTGGCCCGTTAAGGTCGCTAGGGAGGTGGCGGGGAAGTGAGAGAACTAGAAGGGCGTTTAGGCCTGGTCGCCGTCACTTCGATCAGTATGAGTGCCATGCTGGGCAGCGGGATTTTTGTCTTGCCGGGGGTGGCCGTCGCCACTTCGGAAAGTCTTTTGTGGTTGTCCTATCTGCTGGCAGCGGTAGCGGTTTTGCCCGCCGCCCTTTCCAAATCCGAACTGGCCACCGCTATGCCTTCTTCGGGGGGAACCTATGTCTATTTGGACAGAACTTTTGGCCCCCTGGTGGGGACGGTGGCGGGCCTGGGGCTGTGGTTTTCCCTGCTGTTGAAATCCGCCTTTGCGCTGATCGGTTTTGGGGCCTACCTCAATATTTTGGCCCCGGGGGCGGAATTGATTTCCACCTCCCTCTCCGTGCTCGCCTTCATCGCCCTGATCAATGTTTTGGGAGTCGGCAAAGTTTCCACGGTGCTGATGTTGGCGGTGGGCGCTTGCATTGCCTTTTTGGGGGTTGTGTGTGGCCTGGCCATACCCCAGGCCAATCTCGACTGGGCCACTTCCCCGCCCTCCACCGGATGGCACGGCCTGATGGCGGGAACCGCTCTGGTTTTTGTCTCCTATGCCGGGGTGACTAAAGTCGCCGCCATCGCCGAAGAAATCGATCGGCCGCAGGAAAACCTCCCCCGCGGGATTTTGATCAGTCTCGCCATTGTGACCCTGTTGTACACTTTGTGCACTTTTGTTCTGGTGGGCAGTTTCCCCGTCGAACAACTGATCGGTAATTTGCGGCCAATAGGCCTTCTGGCGGCGAAAATGGGGGGCCATACACTGGAAATCGTCTGCGCCGTGATCGCGGTGGCCACCATGAGTTCCATGGCCAATGCGGGAATCTTGGCCGCCAGCCGTTTCCCCTTTGCCATGAGCCGGGATAACTTGCTTCCCTCTTTCATCGGCAAACTTCACCGCAAATTTTTAACTCCGGTCAACGCCATCATTTTTTCCGCTCTAGTGGTGGGAGGGATGGTGCTTTGCCTGGATGTGGAGAAAATGGCCAAATTTGCCTCGGTGTTTATCCTGATGATTTACATGGCGGAAAATGTGGCGGTCATCGTTTTGCGGGAGGCGCGCGTGCAGTGGTACCGGCCGACTTACAAATCCCTCTGCTACCCCTTCACTCAAATTTTTGGCATTCTTTTTTCCGGCATTTTATTGGTGGGAATGGGGCCTTTGACCACTGGTGTGGCCCTGAGTTTCATCGGTGTGCCGGGAGTCTTATTGTATTTCTTTTATTCCACCAAGCGCACTCAGCGCAAGGGGGTGATCGGCATCCGCGGCAAGCGCCAAGATTTGGTCGATCCGGCCAATCAGGCCACCCCCCGCGGGTTGCGCTGGATTGATTTTAGCAAGAGTGCCAGCGTAGTGGTGGCCCTGTTTGGCAAGGAACGATCTCCCGAAATGCTAATCGAGATGGGGGCCAATCTGGCGGAGGGCCGAGGGGTTGAAGTCACTCACATCACGGAAGTCCCCGAACAGACAGGCCTGGGCGACATTGGCGAGGAGAGTGTGGTGTTGAGAAGTTTGCGCCGGAGGATTGCCTCCATGGCGGCGGAGAGGAACGAGGACATCAAATTTGATCCGGTGGCCTCCCACGACTTGGCCAAAACCATCTACCACATTTCCCAGAGATTCCACTGCCGTTGGCTCTTGTTCGAGTGGTCTGGCCGCAGCGCCGGCGGGTTCACCTTCCACAATCCCGTGGGGTGGCTCAAGGATCATCTGGAATGTCATTTGGCCATCTTTAGAAATGTGGGCGTGCGCTACATGCGGCACCTTCTGGTCTATTTGCGCAAGGGCCACGACGATCAGTTGATCATAGATACGGCGGTTCACCTGGCCAAGGTTTACGGTGCCAAAATGACTTTGCTGGCGCACCTTCCTTTGAGCGCTTCGGAAGAAGAAGAAGAAAGCGTTAAAATGGCCCTGTCCCACAAACTTCAGGGCCGAATAAACCAGGCCGAGGCCGAAGTGATCAAGTCGGCCGATGAAACCCTCTCGGTGGTGGAGCAAACGGTGAAGTTTGACCTGCTCATTTTTTGCGCTGGCCGTAATCGCTTTTGGAACCACATCGGGGGCACTGCCGACGATTATTGGATGGCCAAGTCCGCCTGTTCGGTCATCTCCATCCAATCCGCCCAGGAGCGGTCGCCGTCTCTGGGGGGCCACGGCAGTCTGGAAGATATTGGCCTCTAGCGCAATCCGCATTTTTTCTCCAAGATTCTCAAAAATTCGTATTGTAGGACTCTTGGGGATTGGGTACACTTGCCCGAGATTGCTGCCGGTTTTTTGCTGTTTGCGTCGTTGACGCTGTATGTCTTTGTGTGCAATCCGCTTATAAGGATTTTGTGATGATAAGAACTGATTTTGAAACTTTAAAAACTTTGGCCATTCATGTGACGGATTGTCTTAAGGAGGCCAGAACCATCGATTTTAATCCCGACAAAAGGGAGGAACTGGTGGACAAAATGGCCACCGAATTTGGGGTCAGTTTTGCCACCGATGAGGACATTCGGGATCAGGCCATAGAAGAAGTCGAGGAAAAAGTCGGAGAGGACAACTTGCCCGAAGACATTACCGAGTCGGAAATGTTCAACCACGCCCGCAAGGAAATTATCAAAAGTTTCAGCGGCGAAAATATCGCCGGCCTCTATTTAGTGGAATCTTTGCACCAGACCGCCCAGAGAATGACCAAATTTTTAATGGATTGCGATCTCATCGAAGATGTCTTTGGAGAAGACGAAGAAATTTCCACCTTCCTGGTGAAGCGTCTAAAAGAGTTTTCTCCTCCTAAGCAGGCAGTGTGAGCAAGTTACTAAACTACAAGATTGCCTGAAATGTGAGCAATTTATTATTGTCTCAAAAATAAAAAATAGTAATCAGAGTTAGGTAATTGTTCACAGTTTAGGTGAGATTGGGGTGAAGTGAGACAGAGCGACTGAGGCGTACCAAGAGTACGCTGCAAGGAGCGATGGTGAAACTGAACCACAAGATTGCCTGAAATGTGAGCAATTACTGGGGACGGCAGGTGAATTGGAACATAACCTCCTCAAAATAAGGCCCCTCCAGTGGCCCGTTGAGCACACCGCACTCCGAGATCGCCAAAAGGTGTCCCTCCCGCTGGCGCATTTTGGCGACAAAGAGGTCGATATACTTTCGTTCGCCCCCCGTCTTGGTGGCGGTTCCCTCGATGCGCACCATCTCCACTTGGCGGTTGGGAGAGGTGGGGCGTCCCTCGAACATGGCCACCGGATTTTTGATGAGAGTGCAATCCCGGTCGAATTGAATACCTTTTTGGCGCATAAATGTGCGTCCGCGCTCGGCCAAGTCGAGGGAGTTTCGGGAGTCGTCGAACCAATACAGGGAGGCCTTCCAGTCGTGGTGTTTGTCCCGCCTTTCAAAAGAATATTGGTGGGAACTTTCCCGTTTGGCGCGCCACCAACTGGGAATCAAAAACCGGAAACGGTGAAAATTGATGGGGATCGCCGAATCGCGGAAAGAAAAGCGCTCTTCCCTGATGACCATCACAGTGTAGGCCAACACCGCCAAAATAGCGGCCAAAATGGCCCAATCTGGCCAATATTGCCAAAAATGGATGCTTTCCCATTCCATGCTTCCAGCAAAACAAAAAAATTGCGATTTCAAAAGCAGGTGTGAAAAACTTTCCTTAACGCGCTATGTATTAAGCGTTTTTTTTGCTTTTCCCCACCAAGGTAAGAATCGTCCCCAGGGCCACGCTCTCTTGGGGTTCCTCGGGAGTTTCCCCCAAAATGTCGACTTGCCATTTGACCACCCCGCGAGGGGCCTCTCCATCCTTAACTTCCTGATCGATTTTTTCCTTGACCGTGAGTTTGACCTGCAAGGTAGTGCCGGCGTAGACAGGTTTGATAAAGCGCAAGTCGTCGAGGCCATAGTTGGCCAAGACGGGGCCTTTGCCGGGATCGACGAACAGGCCTGCAGCGGCGGCCAGGACAAAGTAGCCGTGGGCCACCCGCTGCTCGAAAAGGGTGCCCTCCAGGCAGGTGGTGTCGGTGTGGGCGTAGAAGTGATCCCAACTCACATTGGAAAAGTTTACAATGTCGGCCTCAGTGAGGGTGCGCTTGTGGGTCGTCAGGGTTTGGCCAACTTGCAGTTCCTCAAAGGAATGGCGGAAGGGGTGCTGGGCCGATTCGATGCGATCCGCCCCCGGCAGGTAGACGCCGGAGATTTGAGACAGGGCGGTGGGGTGGCCTTGCAGGGCGGTTCTCTGCATGTAGTGGAAGACTCCGCGCAGGCCGCCCATTTCCTCTCCTCCGCCGGCGCGCCCAGGCCCCCCGTGCACTAAAGTGGGAAGGGGAGAACCGTGGCCAGTGGATTCCCGGGCGCAGTGCCGGTTGAGGATCAACATGCGGCCGTGGTGGGGGGCAGTTTCCAGTACCACTTGCCTGGCCCAGGCATAGTCAGTGGTGAATACGGAGGAAACCAGCGACCCGCCCCCCATTTGGGAGAGTTGGATTGCCTCTTCCGTATTACAATAGGGCATCACCGTGGCGACTGGGCCAAAGGCCTCAATGTAGTGGGCCTCCTGCACTCGCAAGGGGTGTTCACACAGCAAGAGAGTGGGTGGCATAAAGGCCCCCTTCTCCCGGTCGCCCCCCTCCAGCGGAAAGTCTTGGTTGTGGTAGAGAATTGAGCAGTGGGATTTGAGTTCTGCGATTCTTTGGCCAACTTCTTCCAGTTGTTCCTGGCCGGCCAGCGGCCCCATGCGCACGGATGCATTTTGCGGATCTCCCATCACCACTTGGGACAGGCGTTTGCTCAAAGCACGGCCCACTTCGCCCACCAGTTTTTCGGGCACAATAATGCGGCGGATGGCGGTGCACTTTTGCCCCGCTTTGACGGTCATTTCCCGGCACACTTCCTTGATAAAGAGGCCAAATTCTTCCGTTTCCGGAGTGCAGTCCTCTCCCAGCAGGCAGGCGTTGAGGGAGTCGGCCTCGACATTGAAGGGCACCGAGTGTTCTATCAGACGCGGGTGCGACCGCAACTGTTCCGCCGTGCTGGCCGATCCGGTGAAAGTCACCACATCCTGGGATTCGACATGATCGAGCAGTCCACGGGCGGAACCGCACAGGAGTTGCAGGGAACCCTCGGGCAAAATTCGGGAGTCGATGATCTCTTTAAAAACCGCCTCGGTGAGGTAACTGGTCAGAGTGGCGGGCTTGACGATGGCGGGCACTCCCGCCACCAGGTTGACGGCGATCTTTTCCAACATGCCCCACACCGGGAAATTAAAGGCGTTGATGTGTACCGCCACCCCGCGCTTGGAAAAGTAGGCGTGTTGGCCAAGGAAGCTGCCCTCGCGGCCAAGTCTCTCCGGTTTGCCGTCCAGGTAGAGAACGCCGTCGGGCATTTCCCGCCGCGCTTTGGAGGACATGGCAAATAAATTGCCGATGCCCCCCTCAATATCGATCCAGGAGTCCAGTTTGGTGGCCCCGGTGGGGAAGCTCAACTGGTAAAATTTGTCTTTGAGGGAAGTCAGATGCAGGGCCAACGCTTTCAGTTTGCGGCCGCGCTGGTGAAAGGTGAGTTTTCTCAGTGCTGGCCCCCCTACCTGGCGGGCGTGTTCAAAGGCGGAATCTAGGTCGATGCCCTCGGTCGAGGCGGTGGCAATGGCCGCCCCGGTGGCGGCATTGAACAGTTCCCTTCCCGCGCCTGTACCCGCGCACCATTGGCCAGCGACATAATTTTGCAGTTTCACGGGCACCTCCCCTAAGAAATTGTGAATCGATCCCGCGAATGTTAGCATGCCTCGAAGGAGATCGGCATTGATTCAGTCGGCAAAGACTTCGCTAGCGGTTCTCGGTACCAACTTGGGCCTCGGCCAACCTAAAGACGGTGTGCAAAAAACACACTCTTGGCTCAAAAAAGAGGGGTTGATCCCCCATTTGCAAGGCCTGGTGGATCGGGTGTCGGAAGAGGGTACGCTAAAAGAACCGGCCAGGGCGGAGGCGCGGGAACTTCCCCCGGATTCTCCTTTGCGCAATGCTGTCAATTTGGCCTCTATATGCGCTTTTAATCGGGAGTTGGCCCAACGGGTTTGCGACTTAAACCGGCGCTTTGATCTCACCCTCATCGTGGGAGGGGATCACAGTTTGGCCATGGGGAGCGTCGCCGGCAGCTTGCAATCCCATCCCCAAACCAAGGTGATTTGGGTGGATGCCCACGCCGATTTCAATACCCCGGAGACTTCCCTTTCGGGCAATGTTCACGGCATGCCTTTAAGTTTTATCACCGGATATTTTCAGCATCCGGAAACCGATGCCCTCACGGAGTGGATGCCGCGCCTCGATTCCGCCAGTGCAGCGCTGATTGGCCTGCGGGATATAGATGCCAGCGAAATGCCCATTTTGCAGGAACAGGGCGTTTTGTATTTTACGGCCGAGGATGTTCGCCAGCAGGGAATTGAAGTGGTGATGGATCAGGTACTTGAGACTCTCGATCCCGCCGGGGACTGCCCTTTCCATTTGAGTTTTGATGTGGATGCCGTCGACCCGCGCTGGTTTCCCTGCACCGGAACCACCGTGGCGGAGGGCCTCACCTTGGACGATGGGGTGGCGATCGTCCGGCGGGTGGTGCAAACTGGCAGGGCCAAAACTTTTGACCTGGTGGAGATCAATCCTTCGCTGGGGGACGCGCCGGATGTGGCCACGACATTGGCGTCCACACTTCAACTTTTGGGAGGTTTGGGATGAGAGCACTCTTTTTTATCACGGGATTCCTCTGTGGCCTTTTGGCCAGCGCCCACGCCGGCGACGAATGCGACCTCAAACCTTTTTTTAAAAGGCCCAGAACGGTGGGAATGCTGGGGGCCAAGCTGAGTTTGGGAGGGCCTCGCGAGGGCACTGAGAGGGCCTATGGGTGGCTCAAAGATCGGGGGCTGATGTTTCACCTCAAGAGCAAATTTGAGTGGGTCTTCGATATGGGGAGCATTGATCAGATCGGTGTGAGGGCGTATCCCTCCCACCACCCGCTTTTTGAGGAGCAGGCCAAAAACTTTCCCCGCATTGCTGCCTTTGGCCGGTACTTGGCCGAGCGGGTGAGCAAATTCAACCGGCAGTTTGACCTCACCATCAATATCGGCGGCGACCACAGCGTGGCCATGGGGAGTGTGGCGGGGAGTTTGAAGGCCCATCCTTACACCCGGGTGATATGGGTGGATGCCCACGCCGATATTAACACTCCCCTGACTTCCCCTTCGGGGAATGTGCACGGGATGCCCCTGAGTTTTTTGACCAAATACTTTAAACACCCTGCCACTGATGCCCACACAAGATGGATGCCGCGCCTCGACCCCGCCCATTTGGCGATCATCGGCCTGCGCGATGTGGATGCTGAAGAACCCCGCATTTTAAAAGAATTGGGGGTTTTAACTTTTACCGCCGAAGAAGTGGAGAAATTGGGCGTGCCCCAGGTGATGGACAAAGTTATGGCCAAACTCGACGACGGGGCCTCGCCCTTTCATCTGAGTTTTGATGTGGACAGTATCAATCCGCGCTTTTTCCCCTGTACTGGAACGGCGGTAGCGGGGGGCCTCTCCCTGAGTCAGGGCCAGGCCATCATGCGGCGGGTTTTTCAAACCGGGCAACTCAAAACCCTCGACCTGGTGGAAATTAATCCTTCTTTAGGAGATGATGTGGATCGCGCCACCACTTGCAATTCCGCCTTTAAACTGCTCAATGCCCTGGATTGATCGGGGCCTTTTCTGGCCTTTATAGCTTCGTATATTCCTATCTTGCGGTAGGGCAGATTTAGATCAATTAACTACATTTTCTTTTGTGACGACCGATGCGCTTCTAGGGGTGCCTAATGAAAGTCGAGATGAATTTGCGGTGGATTGGGTTTGTGTTCTTTTGCTTGCTGGTGGGGTGTATAGAGAATCCTACCTCGGGGGGGAAGGACACTAATTTGAGTGGAGCGGTAGGGGGGTTGGGGCAGCTGAATCCGGCGGAGGGTGCTTTTCTGTACGACCCGACTTCCACTCCCAACACTGATCCCACTCCTACCTTTTTAGTCACAGGGTTGAAGAACCGGGACATGGTGTACCTCTACCACGACTCTGCCTGTGGGCAACTCGCTGCCTCGGGGGATTCTACCGGGGATTCTCTGACGATGACTGTTCCGGCGCTCAATCCGGGAATCCATAGCTTTTCCATCAAGCGGCGCTGGGAGGACGACAATATCGAGTCTCCGTGTTCGCAAAATATTATCTCTTACGAGTTGTGGAACAATAATGTGATTCTGACCGGACTTGCCGATGACAGTGTTCCCGCTACTACCAAGTCCTGGAGTTGGGGGTGTTCTGGCGAGGAGACGACTTGTGAGTACCGCTATGCTGTGACGAATAGTCCCACCCATGTGTTTAACAATTCCCCCTATCAATTGACTGACAGCGCCCAGCAAGTTTCAGGTACGGGGACTTACTATCTCCATGTCCAGGGGAGGGATGCCCTGCATTCGTTTTTAGAGACTCCGGTGGAGACTTATTCCGCCGTTTTGGACAATACTCCGCCCACTGTGAGCACTGTCCAAGCACCTGCTGATGCTACTTATAATCTGTCGGACAACCTGGACTTTAGGGTGACATTTAGCGAGGCGATCGCTGCCTCCGGGACTCCCAGACTTCAATTGCAAGTAGGTGCTGTTACCCGCTACGCCAACTATCACTCAAGTAATGGCGGGGGGACGGAGTTGACCTTTAGGTATTCTCCCCAGAGTGGAGATTCGGAATTGGGGGGCATTAGCTTTGTCTCCACCCAGATCGATCTGAACGGGGGAAGTCTTCAAGACACTGCCGGAAACCAGAGTACTCTGGATTTTAGCGGAGTAGCACCGTCCCTTATCAATATCAATGTGGATGCCGCCAGTCCCCAGGTTGCAGGACTTGCCAACGATCCCACCCCCGCCAAGAGCAAAACCTGGACTTGGAGTTGCAACCGCCCCAATTGCTCCTACCGCTACACCGTCGATAATATCAGCACCACCGCCCCCGGGGGAAATTACAATCCCACTCCCACCAGCGATGCTCTGAGCAGTGGTAATGGGACTTACTATCTGCACATTCAAGTGCGGGACAATGTCAGCGGACAAGTCTCCCCCGTCCAGCACTTCTCCGCCATCCTGGACAACACCGTCCCGGTTATTAACTCCGTCCTTCCTCCCAGTAATAGCACCTACTCCGAAGCTCAGGCGGTAGACTTCATCTTGAACTACAGCGATGCCGTCACTGTCGTGGGGTATCCCTATATCTCCCTCAATGTCAGCACCGACTCCCGCTCCGCCCAGTATGCCAGCGGCACAGGAAGCAGCGCCATAACCTTTCGCTACTTACCCCAGGCGGGAGACTCTGACTTAGACGGCATCACCGTCTCCGGCGACTCCATCCAACTCAATGCCGGTACCATCAAAGACGCTGCCGGAAACGATGCCAGCGGCGACTTCACCGGACTGATCCCCTCCCTTGCCAGTGTCCTGGTTGATGGACTGCCGCCCAATATTACCGCCGTGTCAAAACCCGATGACGACACTTACGACTCTTCCGAAAATATAGAGTTCACCTTAACTTTTAGCGAAACCGTCTCCGTCTCCGGTGCCCCCCGCCTCAGCTTGACCGTTGGAAACTTGCCCCGCTACGCCAACCACTACTCCAACTCCGGCAACCAAGTCACCTTCCGCTACACTCCTCAAACCGGCGACCGGGACGACAACGGCATCCAATTCCAATCCCCATCCATCCAATTCAATGGCGGACAGATCACCGACCCCGCCGGCAACCTCGCCAATCCCGACTTCTCCTCATCCCTCCCCACCCTCTCCGGGGTCAGGGTCGATGCTCAAACGCTGACGATCACCGCCCTCTCTCCGCCATCCTCCAATACCTACGGCACTTTTCAGGGCCTGCATTTCTCCCTAACTTATAGTGAACGGGTGGTGGTGACGGGAACTCCCCGTTTGGCCCTACAAGTGGGAGGCCTCACTCGTTATGCTGAATATCAGAATACTTCGCTAAATAGCATCCTCTTTACCTACACTCCCCAAAGCGACGATTTTGACGACAACGGCATTGCCTTTTCCAGTCCCTGGATCAATCTCAACGGCGGCACCATCGACGACACCGGAGGCAATCCGGTGACTTTGGACTTCTCCGCGGTGATTCCCGATTTGACGGGAGTAAACATCGATGCAGTCTTGCCCATTCCTGCGGATGTCACCCATGACGCCATCGCCAAACAGAACAAAACCTGGAATTGGAGTTGCTCCAAGGACAATTGCACTTACCGCTTTCTGGTGGACACCAATCCCTCAACGGCCCCCATTGGCGCTTATGCCAACATCACCAGCACCACCCAGGCCAGTGGCGACGGAACACACTACCTGCACATTCAGGCGCGGGACAGTCTGGGCAATGAATCCTCGGTTATGCATTTTTCCGCCCTGTTGGACAACACCGCCCCTACTCTCAGCGGTATCGTGGAGGTTAGCGAGTTTGGGGCCAGCGCCACCCAAACGGTCACCACGGAATGGACAGACATGACATTATCAGATGCTCACAGCAGTGTGGCCAAAATTCAAATTGCCGTCGGCCGTGACATCACCGAAGACGGCATCGATCCCGAGGACATTGGCCGTATTGCGGGTTGGAGGGACATTCCAAGTGGAACGACTTTAAGTCCCGCCCGCTACCAAATTCAAGACGGAGTTGACGGTTTTTCCCTCAGTTTGGCCGAAGAGTTGAATTATTTTATTTCCCTCAGAATAGTGGATGTGGCGGGAAACCGGAGCGTGGAACTTAGCAGTGAAGAGTGGTTGATTTTTAACCCTCGCCGGGTACCTGGCCTGGAATTGTGGTTGGATGGCCAAGACTTGAGCACTCTCTTCCAAGATGAGGCCTGTTCTAACAGTGTGGCCTCCGATGGGCAAACGGTGGGGTGTTGGCGGGATAAAAGTGAAGGCGCTCATCACGCCCTACAAAGCAGTTCCGGCAGAAGGCCAACTTACTGGACGGGGGGACATCTTCGCTTTAATGACAATCACGATCTCAATGCGGGAAATATTCTCGCTGGCAATTACGACGACCTCTCGGTTTTTATTGTTTTCCGCCAATTGGGAAGGCCCAACAATTTGCCCGCTGCTTTTAATTTAAATGCCCATCCTAGCAGTTTTAATAGTTGTGTTGATGGCGATAATGCCAGAATATTGGCGGCCATGTTTAGCAGTGGTGGCCATCTCGCTTGGGAGTTTGGGGGGTGCAGTACCAGCACAAGGAGGTTTTATGTCAATGTAAACTCAGTACAGGGAACCCGGCATTTTTATGAAATGGGGAATAATGCGGCGGAATCTTTCCTCTTCGTCCGCAAAAATGGAGATGAACTTGGCCGACGCAATATCAATCTTTCTGTTTCCCCTTCTTCCAGTGGCCAGGTCTTGATCGGCAATGGGGCACCTTTGAATGCCAGTAACGGAATTGACGGGGAGATCAGCGAATTTGTTTTATACACTTCACCCATTGACTCCGATGATCGGGAAACGCTGGAAGGGTATCTGGCCTGTAAGTGGAACTTGCAAGCGGAACTCTCCAGCGATCACCCCTACTTCGCCACTTGTCCTTAAATCAGAGGAATATACACAGGTAATTAATACCCCCCTTAACTTATTCTCTATTTTGCCGATAGTATAATTTGAAATGCTAAATAATTTAAAAAACCTTCCAAAATGAGGCCCAAATGAAGTTTAAAACAATGTTGCCTATCTTATTATTTCTGTCCTCTCTCTCGGCATGTATAGACACACCTAGGAATAGTCGTTTATCAGAAAATGCGGAAAACTCAAACAACGATTCATTTTCCCGCCCTAAATATTTTTCCATAATGACGATCAAGGATAACGACCTGCCTAATTACCCTATGGTTCATATTCCTATTGATGACATAAAAATTAAGAGATTTAACGGGGAGTGGTTACTAGATATTGGTTTTGAATTATCCGGCATCCATGGCTCCCATTTGGGTGTGAGAATGGCGGATGCCGAACCCGCCCCAGGGGAGCCTTGGGATGAACAGAATTGGGGCAGTGATACCATCATGGTTCCCGTAGTTAGAGGGAAGGCCAACTATAGGGCCAAATTTGTTTTAATTGATCACTGTGGCGGGCAATGCCACTACAAATTCCCGGCCTATTTCAGCAACAGAATCCAAATAAGGTCATACGAACTTAATTCTTTTGGCAATATTGTAAATTTCATAACAGAGGCCGAAATTTACATTTACATTATCGAAAAGTTCAATGCCGCAAATGAAGTCATCGGATATAAAGTAACTGACAAATGGGCCGAGCATAACGCATGGATGGAAAAGCGGGATAAAATAGATTACGCAGAATCTACACAATCCCAACCCCAACCAGCACCGCCAGTTGTCCAGCAACCTCCCCAACCTCAACCAGCACCGCCAGTTGTCCAGCAACCTCCCCAACCTCAACCAGCACCGCCAGTTGTCCAGCAACCTCCCCAACCTCAACCAGCACCGCCAGTTGTCCAGCAACCTCTCCAACCCCAACCAGCACCGCCAGTTGTCCAGCAACCTCCCCAACCTCAACCAGCACCGCCAGTTGTCCAGCAACCCCCTCAACCTCAACCAGCACCACCAGTTGTTCAGCAACCCCAACCTCAACCCCAGCAGCAGACACCTCTAGCACCTGAGTCAAAGTTTAGGGGGATAGAGTTTCTTTCTCCGACAAATGCGAGGCAGTGGAAAGTTTGTAATGATGCCCGTTGGGCCGCTTGGTATGCCACCAAAAATGGCCGTATAGCAAAACTAGACCTTGAGAGCATAGAGGCCTCTGATCCCAACGCCTACCACTACATAAAGCGAGAGGGAGTCATTTATTACAGCGACCAGCACAGGGCCTCATGGACAACTGAGGAAGTGGAAAGGGCCGAAAGGCAATATGGCGTTTGGCTTCCCAAGTCGCGCATGACGGCCATGCTAGAGGAAGGGCTGCGCCCCGATTTTGCGCCGAGAATTTCGGATCGCAATGATCCAAGATACCAGACTTATTTACAAATACAGCAATTCACCTACCAGGCCGATGCCGCTTATACGAAGGCACTTTATAATGCTGCCTTATGGCTTTTTGGCAAGGAAAAAATGGAGAGCAAAAAACACACAAGCTCAAGGATGGCACTTAGGATCAACTTTTCCAGGGATATGCACACTCCCGCAGCATACGATAAATTATATCGAATGTTTAACTATCATAAAACATATTGTGGCCATCGGGCCTGTGATATAGATATAGACCGCCAAAGAAGTGGCCCATCTCCCTGCTCTCCATTTATTCTTTAAAACGAAAAATGTCTTTAGTTAGGAGTTGCCACTTCTCCACCAGGGCCTTTCCACAATACCGGCCAAAAGTGGCCCAATCGTTCCAAATTCCGCTTTGGCCTTAGCATTGGGAATCAAAGCATTGAACAAAGATTGTACCAAAAATTGAATTTGAGTCTCGGGAAAAATTCCTGTGGAAAAGCAATCTCCTGTAAATTTGGGAAAATCTACGGCCGCTTCAGTAATGGCGAGAATACTCGCCACTGCAAAACCTGTTGCGGCCACACTTTGAATAATTGTTTTGGCCAAAGCGACTTTTGCGGCCCTATCTGCTCTCCTGGAGGCCTCTTCTAAAGAAGCAAATTGTCTTTTGTCGTATTTATTTGCTTGATAGGATTGAAGGGCCTTCTTTCCATCATGATAAAATTCGCCAAAAAGAGCAATTTCGGCAGTAATATAAGCTGTGGCCGAGGCCAAGAAGGTAGCAGAACTGGCCTTTTTCAAACAGCTTTTGGCAATAGTTATTCCTGCAAAGGTTACACCAAACAGTAAAATACTCGATTTGAGTAATCCCCCTGTTTCTTTACCGTCATCAATATCACCTTGAGGAATACTGTTTTCTTCCTTAATAGCTTCTTCTTGTTCTTGTTTTTTTGCCAAATTGTCTCGAAATTTGGAATCAAATTTATTCTCAATAATTGATCCTTTTTCTGTATGTTCTCGTTCAAAATTTTCTAGATAGTCTGGATCAAGAAGTTCATCTCCACTAACATGTGCTTTTGTGTCGAAAGCTGAGATAGATTGTGTACAAAATAAATTTAAGCAAATAAGTATTGCCCTTAAAATCTTAAAATTGTTTAAGGATTCTTTGGTTTTAAGTAGCTTTTTTAATTTTTCCGAAGTGTTGGCCTTCATAATCTATGCCTTTGTCATCACTTCGGAAGTATGGTGGTCTTTTTGTAATTAAAATTTATTTAATTTAGGCCACCTCTTACTAATTTTTTTAGAGTTTTGATTTTATCCTCTAGGCCCTTGTTCTCGATTTTGTTACTTTGATAATTGAAATGAATCCCTGGTTTGTCCGTCTGTGTTTTTGAAATAAAGATTTAGTCCCGTCGAGTTTATTTGCATGAATAAGGCCCCATATTCTAAAATGGTTTTGACTGAAGATTCCAGCGGTGTTGAACTTTTATTAGCGTTCAAAGCTAAACCACCAACACCAACAGATAAAAACCAAGCATTGCCATGTGCTGTTTTAATGGAGATTCTTTCGTAGGACTCTACATCTCCACTCAAAACAATATCTGCGTATTGCTCTAAATTCCAATTTCGGGCGGGTATTGAACCCTCTTCAAAAGAAGTCCAGACCTCATTATGGTTAATGACAATTTTAAAATCGGCGTCAGAATTGGTTGCTTCATTTACAAACCATTGATGCTGAACGCTTCCTATGGCAATACCATCAGGCTCATGGGCGCTTTCAGAGTTAATGGTGCTATTGATATTTAAAATAAAAAAGTCTACTTTGGTATTTTCGTGTTCTTTGGAAACTTTGTAATACCGTTCATTGCCTGGCAAAGTAAAATATTTGATATAGGGAAGTTCAGGCCCAATATCGTCCTCCAAAATGCAGTAGAGATTAAATTCATCGTAAAGTACAAGATTTGTCAAAGAGTCGAGGGTTTTTGCTTCAACAGATTGATTATTTAAGAAGGAGTTACTGATAGTAGCTTTTATTTGATCTTGCTGATTTTGTGTAAAATCAGATAAAGTAATGGTTTTGCTGGGGATATAGGCAATGCCTGTAGTATTGTTTTCCAATGCGACATTCTTTGCCACCATTTTATTTTGATCTATAAGGTATTGAATCAATGTTCTCGAAAATTCCTTTGACCCCGCAGAGGAACTCAATCTCAATATCCAATTATCTTTTGAAAATCGATATATATTATCGATGCCGTAAAGACCTAATGTGATGGGAAGGTCATTTTTGATCAAATAGGCCTCGTAAACTAAGACATCGTGATTGCCCAAGGCCGGAAAAAATTGGTTGACATTGGCACCTTTCCCATATTTTCCTTGGTAATTGCCTATATAGGGGTGATACAAGCGGCCAATATTGAGATCGATAGTAGAATGGCAACCATAACTATAATTATTGTCTCCCGTTGTGAAAATGCTCTCGACTCGTTCCTTTTTGATTAAATCGGCCACCGCTTCTGCATGTTTGATTTGTTGAATAATGGGAGGAGGTTCGAGAGAAGATTCCAAATTGTTTTGTAAAAACTCAACAAGGGGAAGTAAGGATGAAGGACTATAACTTCCAGTAAAGGCAAAATAACCGTTCTCCTTTAATTCTAGGCGAGGTGGATTCTCTTTTTTGGTATCAGGAGAGGTAGATTCTTTGTCACCACAACCAATAAGAAGTGCCCAAAAAATGAAACCAATGAAAAGAAATTTCATATATTTCCTTCGTCATAATCTTTATTTTTTTTGAGGTTCTTGACAAAATACTTGACTATTCCAGAGAGGACACTTCCCCTGAAAAATTACAATCGGACATTTCTTCTGTAAAATTACATATTTGTAAGGCCCCCTAAAGTTCTGTGCTCAAGCGCCGATACAACTTCGTTGGGTGTGGATGCCAATTCGAGAGGCGTTCTTTCCTAGTCGTTTGTTTGTTCAAAATTTAGAAGGAGGGGTTTTATGAGAGTTCTGTATTTCTTTTTTGCATTTCTTATGCTTACCAATATTTTCGCCGGCGATACGCCAAAGACCCAAGTTGATGTTAGCAATCTCCCCGCGAGAGGAATGTCTGCCACCCAGGATTGGATCGACCGACTGGAACGGGAAGGCCACTTAATCAATGTCCCCCAAGATGTGATCGATCTTTGGCGTGGGGCCTTGGCGCAAGTTATCCGTCCGAGTGATGTCATCCAGTCCATCATGGCGTACAACACGGTTGAACCCAAAACCATGAGTGAATTGAAAACCGAATTCCGTTTGCGCGGGAATCTCCTGCCAGATGGCCATTACCAATCATTGTTGAGTCGTTGGCGTAGCTATGAACAATACGGCGACAATGACTTCCTCGCCGATATGGAAAGCTACAAGCAGCGGCTCGCCTTTTTAGATACTCTCACCGATGATCAATGGAGCTATCTCTCGGCCGCTGATATAGCAGATTTTACCGACCCTGTTGTCGGTTATGAACTGGAAGGATTCAAAGACTTGGTTGGATGGTATGCTCCACTGGTCGATGTTCCGGCCCCAGCGGCCGATTTCGCCAAATTCTATGTTTTCAAATACGCCTCCGCGAGAATTGGCTGGCCGATTTTGATCGTCGTGGACAACAACAAGGGGGCCTGGGATGTTGTCGATCAGCAATCCTCTTTTGCCAAGCTCCAGTACAAGTTTGTGGCCGACGATGGGACGGAGACCATTTTGCGAACCACCGATTTTGGAACCAACGCGTTTTACAACATGGAAAGGGATTTATTTTTTATCCCGCCCAAAAGTGGCCGCCTGTACTATCGCTACCACGACTTTTGTGTCGCTTCTAATAGTGATGTACGCAAAGACGGAGATTGGGCCGGGGGTATTGCTATTACCCACGGATACTTGTCTTCCGAAGCTTCCACTATAGCGGCCGGAAATATTTCCTCCGCAACACCCATTCCCATTGCCTCTTTGGGAGACCCTGCTTGGGATATTGATGCCTACTTCCTGCAATCAGAGCGCGAGTACCAAGAAATGGTGAGAAGAACATCCATCTTGGCCAATGAGATCAATCCCTTGCGCAAAAAAATGGGCGCGGAACTCTATCCAGAGGACTTCTACACGGAAACACTCACCCATCGGAATCAGACAGGTTATTATTTAGATCCAGATCACGCTCCCCAGTGGGCACTCGATGGCCAAAAGCGGTTGAAAGAATTTTTTAGCAATTACGAGATTGCGACAGTGATGAATGGTATCCGTAAGGCGGCAGAGAAAAATCGAGGGTACACATGGGGAGATATTGCGCAACTCAGTCTTCTGAGTGCTCCCAAACCGGAGTCATCTCAACAGTGGCGTGACAGGTACAACGAATGGCTCGCCTCCGAGGCCAAGCGCAAGGAGCGGCTCAAAAAACGCCGCGCCGAGATTGTGGCCAAAAGGGCCGGCACTGTTGAAGAAACTTCCTGGGAGTGGGAGAAGCGGTTAAACGACGCACTCGTCGCTGCCAAACTTGCTGGTGACCAGGCCGAGATTACAAGACTGGAGGCCGAAATCGCCGCCGGATACAGTCCTGTGGCCACCAATCAGCAACAGCAAGTCGCTCAGGGGAGCGATACTCTAGTGGATAATACACCCCAGGGAGAAGAGATTTACTCCCAAGTCAAGGTACTGGTCAACAAACTGAAGAAGGCCCTTGAGCAAGAAAATTTGTTTCACAAGGCCGACTTCAATCAGTTTAGACAATCCATCAAAGACAACAACATGCTTCAGGCCTTCAAAAAGCTCAATGATTACCAAGCGGCAGGAGGCAAGAGAGTTGACAGGGCGGTAAAGCGTCTGCGCAACAAGCTGAAGAGTACTTTGGTTGGCGGTAGCTTAAATTTAAATACTTAATCTTGAAAATCGCCGGGGCGGGTGGCCTTTAGCACCCTTCCCCGGCAATTCGTGAAAATGTTTAGAACTTTTTACCGCGCTTGGTGGCGACCACTGTGCCCTTTTGGATTTTTTCCACATACGATCTAACCGATTTACTCTTGAGGGCGTTTTTCACTTCCATACAGTCTTTTTCGCTCATTTTGAGCCATTCCTTTTTGTGGAAGTTGGACTTGGCCTGGCCAGCGCACTTGTGGTGGTTGGTTCCACAGTCGTTGACCCACTTGGTGGCCACGCCCTTGCAGTGAACAGTTCCGCCGGCGCTGGCGGGGTGTCGCATTTTCATGCCCATCATGGAACCGCACCCGCTGCTCAAAAGTCCGATCAATGCCGACTTCATGAGTGTGTTTTTCTTCATCATTTCCCTTCCTCCTTTGGTGGTGATTGGCCATTCGCCTCTTTGGCCCCTGTGGCCAGTTCGACGAAAACTAATTTGGCCATCATGGAAACTTCGTCGCCTACAAATTTTCCAGCAAGTTTTTCCTTCAGTCCAGTGGACGGTTTTTGCCAGGTGAGGCCGAAGTGCTGGCGGTTAATGCTTCCACTAACCTGTAATTCCACTTCGTCACCTTCACTTCCTTTTTTAAGGTTTTTTTTGTCTATTTGGAAGTTAACTGTTTTTTCGACTTTTAAGATTTTTAAACTCCCCTGAATACTGGCCGCCTTGTGAAAGGCCACGGTGCTGGCCTGAAACTCGATATAGCGATTTTCCGGGATCAGGTCGTAGACTTCGCTTCTGACATGAAAAAAATCTTTGCTTTTGAGGTGGGCATCGCGGTCGTCGTTTTTGGTGTCGATGGTGTCGGCGTCGATTTTGACATGCACGCGAGTGATCATATCCCTTTGGGCGTCGTAGACGGCCTCGCCGCTCAATCCGGCAAAATTCCCTTTGACCGGCAAGAGGTTCAGGTGCTTGACGCTGAAACCGGCAGAACTGCGTTTGGGGTCGAGTTTAAACTGTTTGGCCTCGAGGGGGAGGCAAAAAAGGGCGTACACCAGAATAGAATGGCGAAGAAATTTTATCATAGCGTTTCTCCTATGAGGGGTAGCTGCCTCCTGCGCAAAACCAACACTGTGGCACAGGAGAGCAAGACGATCACCAGAAGCAGGATATGCCGTCCATTGTCCCCGCGCACGCTAAAACCCAAAATGGTGGCGTGGGCGATGATTGCCCCGAACATAATGCCCACCCCTAGCAGCGCCGCCGAGGCGGAATAAGCGCGGGTGAGGAGCAACAGGCCAGCGACGATTTCCAAAACGCCGATCAAGTGGCGGCCGAAGGGTTCCATGTCCAGTTCACCAAAGAGGAAAATGTCGGTGGGGTTGCCGGTGAGTTTCAAAAATCCCACCCAACCCAGGATAAGGCCAGCGGTGATTTGTAAGGCCCAAGTCAGGACTGTGATTTTTGTTTTCAAGTGTGCTCCGCTCCCTGGAGGAATGGGGGAATAAAAAGATT
This sequence comes from Bacteriovoracaceae bacterium, assembly GCA_965243145.1. Classification (GTDB taxonomy): domain Bacteria; phylum Bdellovibrionota; class Bacteriovoracia; order Bacteriovoracales; family Bacteriovoracaceae; genus CBDBLK01. Next base: position 766,554 of record CBDEUB010000002.1, on the reverse strand, counting down.
GTCCCGCCCCAATTCAGAATGTCTCGTTTTGCCCAGAGAGGCCAGCATTTCCTGGTGGTCGTGCCACAAATTGTGGACATAATTGGCCACTCTTTGGGATTTGTCTTCGATGTCGAGTCCGCTGGAGAGTTTGGGGTCGTGGGTGGTGATGCCCACCGGACAGGTATTGGAGTTACACTGCAAGGCCTGAATACACCCTATGGCCAGCATAAACCCTCTGGCCGAGTAGACCGCATTGGCCCCTAAAGACATGGCGACAAATTGCCGGCCAGAATTGATCAGTTTTCCCGAGGCGATCACTTTGAGTTTATCGCGCAAATTGTGATCCACCAGGCACTGCTGGAGCACCGGCAGGGCGTGGTACAGGGGCAGGCCTATATCGTCCATAAAGGCCTTGGGCGCGGCCCCCGTCCCTCCCTCGGCCCCGTCCACCACCATATAGTCGGGGTGGTCTTCTTGCGCCTGCATTTCTTTAAACAGGGCCACGATTTCATCCCGCCGTCCGAGGCACAATTTGATACCCACGGGAAGGCCCGAGACTTCTTGCACCCGGCGGATAAATTGCACCGTCTGTTTGGGCGATGTACACTCAATGTGGCCAGGGGGGGAGATTACATCCTGGCCCATGGGGACACCCCTCAACTCGGAGATTTCCTGGGTGATTTTTTCCTTGGGGAGCAGCCCTCCCTTGCCCGGTTTGGCCCCCTGGGAGAGTTTGATCTCGATCATCTTGACCTGCTCCAGTTGGGCGATGGACTCCAATTTGGACTCGTCCAAGCGGCCCTCGGCATCGCGCACGCCAAATTTGGCGGTTCCCATTTGAAAAATGAGACTGCAATTTTCTTTCAAGTGGTGCTTGGGATACCCCCCCTCTCCGGTATTCATGGGGATGCCCGCCTTTTTGGCCCCGCGGGCGAGTCCCCTCACCGCCCGGGAACTCAAGGCCCCGTAGCTCATAGCACTCACCATCAAGGGTTTGTCGATGGTAAAGGCGCGGGCATGATTCCTCTCCTCTCCAAAAGTTAGCTGGAATTTTTGTAAATCCTCTTTGCCCTTGGGGTAGAGGGAGTGGCGCAATTTGATCTCTCGGTGGTCGAATTGGTTGAGGGAGCCGAAGGCCGAAGAGGAGTCCAGGTTTTTGGCCTTGCGGTACACTTCCGCCCTTTCAATGCGGTTAAATGGCCGCTCTTCTGTGTCGCTCATATACAAGTATTGCCGAAACTCGGGGCCAATACTCTCTATCATGTAGCGGATTTGCGCCAACAGGCCAAAGTTGGAGAGCAGGGCGTGCTTTTTTTGAATGTAGAGGTAATAGAGGTTGATCAACACCAATAAAAAAACGGTGACGGTGAGGAAGTGGAAATAAAAGGAAACTTCAAGGCCCAGGATGAAAAAGGCGATCTGGACAAAATAAAGGGAGTTGTTGGTGAAGCGGGAAGTTTTTTCTAAATTGACTGTCAAGCGAGCGTCCATTTTATTCTCAAATAAGTTGGTTGGATTTAATAACCACCATTTTTTCCAGGCACAGGTCGCGCAGAGTGTGGCCGATGCCGCCGACCCCCAGTCCCGATTGTTTGTAACCGCCAAAGGGCATCCAGTCCACCCGAAAGGCGGTGTGGTCGTTGACGATAATGCCCAGGCCCTCCAAGTCTTGGGCCGCTTGCAGGGCGCGCTCCAAGTTGGGAGTAAACACCGCCGCTTGGAAGGCGTAGTCGATGCCGTTGGCGCGGGTGATGGCCTCTTCAAAATTTTGATAGCTTTGCACGATGGAGACGGGGCCAAAGATTTCCTGGCGGGCGATGGTGCAGTCCTCGGGAACTTCGCTCAATATGGTGGGGGTGTACACCGTCTCCGAAACTTTTTCTCCTCCCAGAGTGCAGGCCGCTCCCTGCCCGATGGCCTCCACTACCCACTTGGAAACCCGTTCAATTTCCCGCGGGTGAATGAGGGGGCCGACGGCGGTTGTCTCGTCCGCCGGGTCGCCGCTCTTCAATTCTCCGACTACGGTGCTGAATTGTTGCAAAAATTCGGCATGGCGGGAGTGGTGGACAAAAATGCGCTGGACGGAGATGCAGGCCTGGCCAGCGTGGTAGTAGGCCCCCTTGGCCAGCGGGGCGAGACAGGCCTGCAAGTCGGCGTCGCGGTCGATGATCACCGGGGCGACTCCACCGTGTTCCAGGGCGCAAGCGGCACCGGGGGGAAGTTTGGAGCGCAACCACCACCCCACTTTGCTGGAGCCGATAAAACTCAAAAAGCGGTTGGCGGGGTGGGAGGCCAGCATTTCGGCGTCCTGGTTGGAGCACAAAACCATGCGGCCATGGGTGGGGGGCAATCCTGCGCGGTAGAGCAAGTCCAGGATATGGTGGCAGGATAGGGGAGTGCTGGTAGAGGGTTTGATCAAAAAGGGGCAGCCGGCGGCCAGGGCGGGAATAACTTGGTGAATGGCCAAATTGAAGGGGTGGTTGAAAGCGCTGATCGCCACCACCAGTCCCCGCGGGCGGTGGAAGGTGAAACTCAAGCGTCCTTCCGAGGCGGGGGTGAGGCCCATGGGGATTTCCCTTCCCGCCAAGTGTTTTAACTCTTCTATGGCGACTTCCACGCCCTCGATGCCCCTCTCGATCTCGACCACCGTGTCCATGTGGGGTTTGCCCCCTTCCGCAATGGCCGTGTTTACCAGTTGTTCTTTATTTTGCCGGAGCAGTTCTTGAAAATTTTTGAGGATGCCGATGCGCTCCCGCTTGGGCAACCACTTTTTACGGTTGTCCGCGATGTCCGCCATCTCACTCAGGTAAGTTTGCAAATCTTGGGGGCGGGTGAGGGGCAATTCCTCGACGACTTCCAAGTTAAAGGGATTGGTGACGGTGATTTTAGAGTTTTTGGCCAAAGAGAACTCCTTAAATCATACAGGTTTTATTTTTCAACTCTTCCAAAAGCACTTTTTCATTTTCCGAATAATCTACCGGAACTTCTATCAAATGCACACTTTTGCTTTTCAGACATTTTTTAATCAGGGGAGTGAGCTTGTTGGCCCGGGAAACTCGGTGCCCTGATGCTCCATAGCTCTCGGCGTATTTGACGAAGTCGGGGTTGCCAAAGTCGAGTCCAAAGGCGGGCATGTCCATGCTCGCTTGCTTCCACTTGATCATGCCGTAGGCATCGTCGCGCAAAACCACCACCACCAGGTTCAAATTCAAGCGCACGGCGGTTTCCAATTCTTGGGAGTTCATCATAAACCCCCCGTCTCCGCAGATCGCCACCACTTCCCTTTGGGGGTGGACGATTTTGGCGGCCAAGGCGACGGGCAGCCCGGCCCCCATAGTGGCCAGGGCGTTGTCCAGCAGCAGGGTATTCGGCCGGTGGGCCAAATAGTTGCGGGCAAACCAAATTTTATACATGCCGTTGTCCAGGGAGAGGATGCCGTCGGAGGCGAGGGCGCGGCGGATGTCGGCCACCAGGCGCTGGGGCACCAGGGGAAAGTGGGGGTCGTCGTCCTTGCCCCGAATGTGGGAGTCGATCTCTTTTTTGACTTTTTCAAAATAGGCAAAGTCCCAGTCGGGGGAGTTGGAGAGGTGGGAGGTGACCTCTTGCAGACTATAGGAGAGTTCTCCCACCACCTCTACTTGGGGGAAGTACACGGCGTCGATCTGGGCGGGGAAAAGGCCCACATGGATGACCTTTTTCCCCCCGTGTTCCATAAAAAAGGGCGGTTTTTCCACCACATCGTGACCAATGTTGACGATCAAGTCGGAGCGGTCGATGGCGCAGTGGAGGTAGTCATGATCGGATAGGGCCGCCGTGCCCAAGTTCTGGGGATGCCTCTCGTCCAGTACGCCCTTGCCCATTTGGGTGGAAAAGAAAAACAGTCCGCTCTTTTCGATCAATTTTTGAATGGCATGGCCGACGGAAGGATCGCGACTGGCACCCGAGGCAATGAGCAGGAGCGGGTGGCGCGCTTTTTGGATCAGGTCTATGGCCCGTTGGATGTCTGTCCAACTGGCCTGAAAGCGGGGGGTGATGGTGATGGGAAATGGCCGGCCTTCAATATCTTCGCGGGCGATGTCCTCGGGCAATTCCAAGTGCACCGGGCCTGGTTTTTCTTGCAGGGCCAAACGGAACCCCTCGCGCACCAGGGAGGGGATGTTGTTGCCGTTGACTATTTGGCGCGCCATCTTGGACACTGGCCTCATCATCTCGACGATGTTGACCACTTGAAAGCGCCCCTGTTTGCTCTTCTTGACCGGCTTTTGTCCGGTGATAAATAAGACCGGAATCCCCGCCAGTTGGGCGTAGGAGGAACAGGTCAGAAAATTGGTGGCCCCGGGGCCTAGGGTGGCCAGGGCGACGCCAACTTTGCCGGTCAGGCGGGCATAGGCCGCGGCCATAAATCCGGCCCCCTGCTCGTGGCGGGTGAGGATCAGTTTGATGTTGGAATCTCTGAGGGAGTCGAGAAAGTCGAGGTTTTCCTCTCCGGGAAGGCCAAAGATATACTCGACCTCCTCGTTTTCCAGACATTCGACCAAGAGTTTGCTGGCCAGCATGGGCCTCATCCTTAATGTAATTGCTCACACTTCAGGCCATCTTGAAGCTCAGCTTCGCCGTCACTTCTTGCCTCCGCATCCTGCTTCGGCACCGCCCATCGGGGCGGCCGTCGCTTGTCGCCTTCCTGGCGACTCCATACAGCGTACTCTCGGTACGCCTCAGTCGTTCCGTCTAGCTTCACCCCAAGTCTTTCCTAAATTGTGAGCACTTACCTAACTTTTACCACTGTTTTTCATTAAACAGTGGTGTGGCCCTTTATTCTATCCCCCCTTTTTCAAAAAGGGGGATAAAATATTTTAATCGGCGATGAAAATATGTTACTATCTTACCAGTAAGTATTTTGAAAATTGGGGATTAGGGGCCATGAGTCAATTTGCAACGACAAAAATGTCTTCCAAAGGGCAAGTAGTCATTCCCGAGTCAATTCGAGAACGGCTTGGCATCGTGGCCGGAACCCAATTTATTGTGATGGGCAAAGACGATGTGGTGATTTTTAAATCCATCAAACCTCCCTCTCTCAAGGAATTTATAGGGCCTCTCAAAGAAATAAAAAAACGGGCCAAAAAGGCGGGGATCAAAAAGGGAGATTTAAGCGATGCCATTAAAAAAGCAAGAAAGCTTTAATGCGAATTATTCTCGACACTAATGTGTTTGTTTCAGGAATATTTTGGTCTGGTACACCTAGCAGAATTATAAATGCCTGGGTACAGAGTAAAATTAAACTCGTTATCTCACCCGATATTTTAGGTGAATACAAAAGAGTGGCAGAGATTCTTTGTAGGAAAAGTTTAGAAATTGATTTGGATTCTGTGTTTAATTTTGTCATTTTTCATTCAGAAATGTGCTTTGATTTAAAACTTCCCAAGCAAATATGTGACGACCCCGACGACGATAAGTTTTTGGCCTGTGCACTGGCGAGTAAGGTTAATATCATTGTCAGTGGTGATAAACTCCTTCTCAGGGCCTCGGGTTATGGGGGTATAAAGGTGGTGACGGCCAGAAACTTTGTAGAAAACTATCTTTAAAAAGATAGATGAGATAAATCCCCCCTTTTTCAAAAAGGGGGGATAAAATATTTTAATTGGAACAGTTTGCGTTATTCTTGGGGTATTCTTTAATTTCGAGAAACCGAGCATGAAAATCGTAGAGGGTATCCCCTATCCAACATTTCCACCAATTGCTTTTTAACCATCGCAAGCGCATTTCAAGAGCGAAGAGGGGGCGGAGTTGACTTGCGGGAAAGCTCTTTAACTCGCGGAATTTCTCCAAGTTATCGACAAATTCTTGCGGCAAAGGACTGTAGAATCGGTTGTTTGAAATGTCGAGCCATTGCAAGTTTGGATGGGTGGCCAAATTGGTGGGGACGGGGCCAACCAGGCGGTTGTTGTTGAGAAGCAGGCCTTGCAGGTTTTCCAGTTCGTCAAGATTGCCAGGAATGGGGCCAGTCAAATCGTTGTGGGCAAAATTGGCCCAAGTCAGGCCTTTCATTTCGGCCAGGAAGTTGGGAAGCACACCCTCCAAACGGTTGTGAGACAGGTCGAGGAGTTGCAAATTGCTAAACCGGATAAATAAAAGGCGCGGTATATAACTCCCAATTTGATTGTGGGAGAGGTTGAGCAACCTCAGTTTCTTGAGCGTTAGAATACCCGTTAAATGCCATGCCAGGGCACTTTCCAAGTGGTTGTGTGAGAGGTCGAGGGCCTCCAAGTTGGCCAATTCGTGGAGCGATTCGGGCATATTCGGCCCCAGTCTGTTGTGGGGCAGGTGGAGTTCCCGCAAAGCGGTGAGTTGTGCAAATTCTCGAGGAAGGGCGGTGAGTCCGCTGTTGCGGATGGAGAGGATTTTAAGGCCAGAGAGGCCGGCCAAATCCCCGTCCCGCAAATGTCTTATATTGTTGAGAAAGAGTTTCTCGATGTTGGCCAAGTGCTCTTCGTCCACTTGGTGGCAGTTCAGGCCATCGGCCGTTCCAGTAAGTTCGGCACGGTATTGGGTGGCCTGTTGAACCAGAGCGCGCCGGATTTCTGGAGAGCGCGAGCAAATGTCGGCGAGAGCGATCGCAGGCAAAAGAGTCCAGAGAAAACACAGGAATCTAAAACTTGGCATGGAAAACCTCCTCCTCGTTAAAAAGTTAAAAACTATGAAACACAACTGGCGGAGAAATGTAAACTGTGCTTTAGGCCATAAATTTATTTTTTCAAAGTGGCCTAAAAAAAGACAATCAGGCCCCCGCTGGCCGCGTCCGATAACCCCGTGTGTTCGCGGGAGGTCGCGTGTTGTTGAGAAATATACTTTTGGGATGGATTTCTATTTGCGTCATATCTTGTGGCGGCCAAAGGGAGACCAGTTCGGCCCGTTTTTTAATCACTGGCACACATGCCCTCAGCGCCAACGGAATGTTGATGATCTACGGAGTCAACCAGGCCTTGGGCACCGCCTTTGCCATTCCCCATCGAGGGACACAGGACGCCAACTTTGAAATTAGAAACGGCAGTTGGGTGTTTACCATCGTCGCCTGGGAGGGGCCTGAAACCTTGGAAGGGGATTTGAGTTGCACTTCGGTGAGCAGGGAATTGACGGGTGGGGAGATTGACATCACCCTGACTCTCTCTCCCGAGCAGTGCTATAATGGCCCCGGAGATGCTCCCATGGTCAGTTTCGTCTCCTGTGCCGACGACGGCATTTTGGGGGACGGTGCCACTATCAATGCAGACTGTACATCGCCGGGGCGCTCCCAGTCCTTCCGCTTGAGTCTGTATCGCCGCCCTCCGGGGGCGGCCCTCGATGAAACCCAACCGGGCCTGGTTTCCGCTTGCATCAACGACGGGGACGCGGACAACAACGATCCAGTGGACAGCGACCTCACCTTGCCCCCCCTCTCCTTTTTGATGGGGATTCCGAGGGTTCCCGTTTTGGTGGAGGCCTTTGATCGCCCCGACTGTGCCGGAACCCCCACCCAGTATCCGGTAGTGCCCAGGAGGACGAACCCCAACCGGCAGATCATTCAAACCAACGACCGTTTTTTCGTCGCCATGGTGGCCCCCTTTTGCCCGCAAAATTTTGTCTTAGTGGAAGGCAATACCGCCTTGCAGACGGAGGATTTTTGCGTGATGAAATACGAGGCCAAGGAGGGGAGTTCTGGCCGCGACCCCAACTCTGAATCCGTGCCGGAGTCCAGTCCCGACGGGGTTCCCTGGGCGATGCGCTCGGCCTATCAGGCCTATGCTTCGTGCCGCGCGCTGTCCCGGCCCAATTTTCCGGGGAGCTTTTCCCTCATTACCAACCGCCAGTGGATGACTATCGTCTACGATTTGGCGGATGTGGATGCCAATTGGGTGGGCGGCACCGCCGGCAGCGGTAGCATTTTTAAGGGCCACACCGACGCAGTACCCGACAATGCCCTGGAGGTGGACGACCCCGACGACCCCTACGATCAGACCGGCAACAGCACCATGTCGGGGGCCAACCAAAAGCGCGTCTTTGAACTGGCCAGCGGGGAAGAGATTTGGGACTTGGCGGGCAATGTTGGGGAGTGGGTGGATTGGGGGGGCGACCCCCAGCGCTTGAGCACCATCGCAGATTTGAATGGTGGGCCGCCGGCGGTGGATACTTCTCCCACTTGGCGCGGCCTGGATACCAGGTTGGCCCCCCTGGGGATGCTGGATTTAATGGCCCCCAGTTCGTACGGGGCCACGGAGGGATTTGGCCGCTGGTTGCGCAGTACCGGCAGCGTCGCCGTCCGCGGCGGGGCCTGGATGGACGAAGACGCCACTCAATCGGCGAGCGATACCGGAGTCGCCATGCTGACTTTTCTCACCGACGGGGATGCCTCGGAACTCTACGGATTCCGTTGCGTCTACAACCCCGACTCAATGGTAGGTTTTGTTGGAAGGACTTTCGTCGTCGGGGGGAAAGGTGTGGACGACCTTGAGGTGGGGTTTGCCAGATGATTTGCGCGAGGGTGGCGGGGCCTGGCCCCGGGGCCTGGATTTGAATCCCAACAAATTGCGCCAATGCCGTGGAAACCAATCCCGCCAGTTGCCGGGAACTTGGGAAACCGCCCACATCCACCCAAAACCGGAAGTCATGGCCGCCAGTTGCGCCCAGGCGTAAACCCCTCCTTGAGAGGGTAGGGCCTGGTACAGGCCGATCAACACGATGATGGCGACAAACCACTTGGCGCGCACTGGAAACAGGTAGAGGTACACGATGCGGTTGGGGAAGAGCACTCCATAGGCCACACAGATGGCGGCACACAGGCCTGAGAGGCCACCAAGGGGATAGGCAAACAGCACCGACCGGGAAAAGAAAAGCGACATCAGGGCAACATAAAAGAGTGCCTGGCCAGCAAGCGTGCAAGCGGTGAATTGCCAGTAGCGGTAGCGCCCCCACAGGCCCTCCAATTCGGAACCAAAAAACCACAACACCAACCCGTTAAACAAGAGTTCCAACAGGCCCTGGGACACCAGGGGAAAGGTGGCCAATTGGTAGAGGTGGCCAGAAAACAATTTGGCGGCGGACAGGCCCAAGAAGGGCAGCAGAGAGGAACCGCCCAATTGAAATCCAATTTGTAACAGGAAGATGGCCCCGCAGGCGATGAGCAAACGGGTGTTGGTGTAGGACAGGCGGGGCAGGTGAAGGGAGTGCATACCCCCAATTCTAGCAAAAAATAAGAGTGGGGAGTATGGCCATCGAGAGAATATTTCAAAGGGCATTGGACTTTTTTTATACAGTTATCAAGGCAAGATCAGGTTCTTAAAAAGTCTTACATGGGTAAGAACTTTAAACTTTTTAAAAGAAAGTAAAATATCCTTGTATAAACAGGAATCCTATTCGTGGAGGATGGATAAATGGCAAATGAGCAATATATCTCCCATCTTGAAAAACAGGCTCGCAAATACATAAAAATTTTGGAGGAAATGTTTGGCCCATGTGATGACAAATTTATTTTTAGAACAATTGGACAGTCAACAGACGGTGATCCAATGACATACTTTCCCAACCGTTTCCGTCTTGAAGGCAATTGTGTTGTCGATATTCATATTTCTAAATATACATGGGAAAATTGTTGTTATGACCAAGGTACTTGGCAGGTTGCTCATGAGTGTGTTCATTTATTAGACCCAGGAAAAGGAGGAACAGCGAATAAGCTTGAAGAAGGATTAGCAACTTGGTTTCAGAACGAACCTCGTTTTCACGACGACTTGGTTAAAAACTATATAAGGAGGGAACCGACAAAATCAGAAAACTATAAGCAAGCTAGAAAATTAGTGCAGGCCTGTATGCCAGACCTAATCAATGCTGTCAATGAGATACGAAGTGAAGGCATAAGGATAAGCAAGATAACTAACGATAAATTGGCTTTTCATTTGCCAAAAATAGACAGGCAAATTATTAATCAGCTTTGCACAAATTTTTTATGAACTTAATCTTTCAAGGGGTGAAAATGAAAAAAATCATATTGTTGTTTTCTTTTTTAATTTCAATTTATTTTCTGTTTAGTGGAGAAATCGCTTTTGCAAAAAATCTTCCCTTGAAATTATACTTTAATACTTCTGAGCAAGTGAACTCTGATAGTACTACGAATTTACAGCTAATGAAGGATGGTAAAAAAGAAATATCAAATTTTACTTTTGTTGACTTGGAAAAACTATCGGAAGAATTAAAGCGCTACGAAAAGAAACTTTGCTTTAGCAAAAAACTGAGTTTTAAATTATGGGTGCAAATCTCTGCCGAAGATAGAATAGTGGTTTTTTCTAAAAATGTAAAAGGTGGCCTGGAAATTTTAGTAGATTGTTCAAAAGAGTGAGAAAAATTCAGGAGACATATTTTGAAAGAGGCCACGATTTCTGATCTTTTGCTCCTGATACAAGTTGTTTTTATCATCATGCAAACGGTTTTGATTGTTTGGGTATCCCAGGAGTGGAGAAACCAAAAAAGATCGGAAAGATATGCAGATCAGTGCTATAATATTTTAAAACATTGGCAGGAAATAAAACATTATTTATATGTTTTAACAGGATTGGCCGTATATTGTAGTAAAGATGATAAGGAATATTCAGTGAGATTTATTGAAGAAAATGAAAATTCTATTCGTATTTTTTGGACTTTTTTGAGAGACCCAGAAATTTATATTGATCGAAAAGATAAAAATTCAATGGAGTTAATTGCCAAAATTGAAGACGATTGTCGTTTTATGAAAAGTATCTTTGAGGACGCAAAAGATAGTGGAACTAATATTTGTATAGAAATAGAAGAACAGCTTTTAAATCGAAATTATTGTTTAAATAGCAAACAAGAAGTCGAAAAAATTAAAAGGAATAATGATAAAGTTGGTGTTAAGAAAGACGAGATTTTTCAGATATATGAAAAAGATGTTGAGGCAATAATGAAAGAGTTGAAAGGAATTTTGTTGGAGTATGCTCATTATAAAAAATGAGTGGGCCTTAGGCCTGCACTAAGGCCGAATAAAAAAGGAAGATAGGGATTCAAAAAATAACGATGAGAAAAAGTACGATAGATTTTCTTATTTTTACCAATAAGGCGAAAGGAGCAACTGCCGAGGATTTCCCGGAAGTTCAAACCGAGGCAGATGCTAAAGCAAAGGCCTCGGATGGGGCCATGCTAAGGGGGCCAGGGTAGTTTAGATTTTGGGCATTGAGTTTTTAGACTTCTTTGAGGTAGAGGATAAAAATGGCCGAACAGAAGGAATGGGATTGGATTCAGTTTATTGTTCATCATTCGTTTAATTTTTCGATTTTTAGTGTGATTGCGTTTGTGGCGAGTGGTGAAATTGTTTCGGAATTGAGGGAATTGCGAAAGATCGCGGCCATTGAGGATTTTGCGGCCTTGGAGAGCAAGCAGCAGTGTTTGTTTGCATTGTTGGCCAAACAACCAGATTTGAAATGGGACGAGAAAGATTTAGCAATTTTCCAAAAGATGCAAAAGGGAGCGAAAGGGGATTTTGAAAAGAGTTGCCGGCATTATCTCTATTCTCCTCATGAATGAGTTTTGTAGGGGGAGTGCCTTGGGAAGAGGCAACGGCCGAGGATTTCCCGGAAGTTCAAACCGAGGCAGATGCTAAAGCAAAGGCCCCCCTAATGGCCCCTTGAGGCCAAAGGCCTCGGACGGGGCCATGCTAAGGGGGCCAGGGTGATTTAGATTTTAGGCATTGAGTTTTTCGACTTAGGTCTCAAGAGAGGCCATATAAAAGGATAGGATTGATAGCACTTGATTTTGATGCGTGGTTGGACAATTTTGGCTAGAGCAAAAAATAACTTTACACCGTTATTTTTAATGGTGTAAAAACAATGCCATGTGCAATATTAAAAAGAGGCCTTGTTGTTTATGAAGATTGAACAGATACGCTTGAAAAATTTTCGCACTTTTAAAAATATGACAATGGAAAAAATACCAAAGTGTGTTGTCATTATTGGCCCTAACGGCAGTGGGAAATCTACTCTTTTTTCTATTTTTGGTTTTCTTAGAGAAGCTATGACATCAAATGTTACAATTGCTTTAAACAAGTTGGGTGGGAGTCGTGGATTTAGGGAAGTGAGAAGTAGAAATACCAAAGGCCCCATTGAAATCGAGATAAAGTTTCGCCCACAAACTAGCAAACAGTTAGTGACTTATACGCTCAAAATTGCTGAAAAAAAAGGCAAAGTGGTGGTTGAGCGCGAGGTTCTTAAATACCGTCGTGGAAGTGGTGGTCGGCCTTGGCACTTTCTCGATTTTTCTCATGGTGAGGGAAAAGCTGTAACAAATGAATTGGATGAAGTTAGAGAAGAATCCCAACTAAAACGGGAAGAACAAAAATTAAAATCACCAGACATTCTTGCAGTTAAAGGCCTGGCCCAATTTGAACGATTCCCTGCAATAGTGGCCTTGGGAAATCTTATAGAAAGATGGCATATTTCTGATTTTCATATCGACCAGGCCCGTTCTCTACAAGAGGTGGGCCATGCTGAACATTTGTCAAAAGAAGGCGGCAATCTATCTCAAGTTATTGAATACCTTTACAACCAGCATCCAAAGGCCTTTCAAAAAATTATTAAAAGCTTATCTAAAAGGGTTCCCGGTATTTCCAAAGTAGAATCCAAACAAACCGAGGAAGGGCGCATTTTACTTAAATTTCAAGACGGCTCCTTTGAAGACCCTTTTTTGGCACGATTTGTTTCAGATGGAACTATTAAGATGTTGGCCTATTTAACTTTGCTCTACGACCCTGTACCCCACCCACTTTTATGTGTTGAAGAACCTGAAAACCAACTCCATCCTCGTTTATTGGAACAAATTGCTGAAGAATTTAGGTCTTATGCTGATCGAGGGGGACAGGTTTTTGTATCAACTCATTCCCCTGATTTTTTAAATGCTACTCGTTTAGAAGAAGTTTTTTGGTTGCAGAAAACTTCTGGTTACACCGAGATCAAACGCGCTGGAGATGATAATCAAATTAAAGAATATATGGAAAACGGGGCCAAAATGGGACATCTTTGGAGTGAAGGGTTTTTTAAAGGGGCCGACCCTTGGTAAAAAATCTTATTTTTTTTCTGGAGGGCCATTCAGAAAAAAATATGCTTGAAGGTTTGATTCCTCGTCTTCTTAACAATTATAAAGAAATGGAAATCAATTATATTACCTTCCAAGGTAAACAAGATCTAAAAAGTAAACTTTATGAGCGTTTAAGAGGTTGGTTAATAGAAGACAGTGTTTTTGTGGTGCTGGTAGATCAAGACATTGAAGATTGCAAACAATTAAAAAAAAGCATTTCTCAAAAATGTAAAAGTAAACCTTCTTCAAACTTTATTATTCGCATTGCCTGCCGAGAATTAGAAAGCTGGTATTGGGGAGATTTGGCCGCGGTAGAAAAAGCATTAGATAAGAAGAATCTCGCCAAAAAATATCAAAATAAAAGTAAATATAAAAATACTGACCAAATACTAAGGCCTTCTGAGGAATTGAAAAAAATTACTGATGGGGCCTACCAAAAATTTTCTAGTTCAGAGGCCATAGGCCCCTTGCTTTCTTTAGATAAAAATAGATCGCCTAGTTTTCAAACATTTATTAAAAGAATTAAAGAGTTAAATATAAAGACCTGAATGCCCAAGAGTGGAGAGCAAGATTGTTTAGATTTTAGGCATTGAGTTTTTCGACTTAGGTCAGGGAGGGGATCGGCCTATTTCTCGATAAGTTTTTTCACTTCGGAGAGGGTCAGGCCAGTGATTTTGGCGACAAATTTGGGGTCTGTCCCTTCGGCCAGGGCCTTGCGGGCGACCTCTCTGCGCTCTTTCTCTCGGCCTTCTTCTCGGCCTTCTTCTCGGCCTTCCTCTCGGCCTTCCTCGCGTTCTATTGCTAAAGATGATTTCAATGCCGGCATGATTCTCTCTCCTTCATCTTTTATAACCCTGGCCTCAATTTCCTGGAGTCTCTTCCAGGTAAATTTTTTGTTGCAACGGTGGATATAGTCGGCCGCCTTTTCCAACAACGCTTTGCGCTCTTTATCATCCAGTCTCCTCCCAATTTTGAGGAGTTCTTCCACAGTTTTTTCCTCTACCTGCCAGATTGAGGCCATTATGAACAAAATGGGAGTGGTTGTCAACTTTTTTTTCCTCCAGGAGGCCATATCCTGGAGGTTGAGCAGGCGGCACTTGAAATCGAGGATATTTTCGCCAAAATGCTGGCGCAGGCCTCGGGAGAGGCCTTTTATGGAGTCCTGAAAGCTGAGTGGCCCCGCCCATCGCTTTTCTCGGCCGTGGTAGACCACGATGGGGATAATCGCCTCGTCAATGGGTGTCGTCCTCTTTTTTTCGCGGGTGTAAATGCGGGCCTGGTATTCGAGCAATTGTTTTAAAAGAGAGGCATCTTGATAACTTTTGTGTTCGAGCAATAGCACGATCTTCGCAGACTTGTCATTTTTGAGTCTGACTGAAAAGATGAGGTCGGCGCGTCTTTCTTTCCACTCTTCGTCGAGAAAAAGAGTGGCCTCTGATTTGAGGGTTTTCCACTTGAAAAGGCGAAATTCTGCGGGAGTTAAAATCAGGCGAAAAATATCGAGGCAGTACTTTTCGTTGATGAAAACATCCTTGAAAAGAGCATCGTGATGATTGGTTTGAGTTGGTTTGGCCAATGCTGAATCCTCTTTAAAAAGTGTGGCCAAAATTTGGCCATATCGAACATAAAGATTTGATCGAAGTTTGTCAAACGCGAAGGCCTCCCAATGATCCCTTGAGTGCGTTCTTTTAAATGCAGTCTTGCGTGTAAGAAAACTAGACTAAAAAAGTTTTAAACCCACCATTTTGACAAACGATTTGCCAGCGGGAGACAATTTTGGCCATCGATCTGCTCTTTTTAGGGGGTGGATTTTAACCGGAACAAAGGAGTTTCTGATGAAGATGAAAGCGTTGCTTCCGTGGTTGGCCTTGCCGTGTTTATTGCTCAGTGGTTGCGAAGTTGTAGAAGAACAGTCCCGGGCCTGGGAACCCGGACATGAAGAATTTGTCCAGGCGGTTGCCGGAAATTCGTACTCTGCCTCCTGGGAAACCGATGCCGAGGGCACGCGCCAAATTTCCATCTCTATTGAACAAACGGCCCGGGAACTCACTCCCGAAGAGAGGGATAACAACCCCTTCGCCTTCGCCAGAGAGGGATTGCCCTACCGCCTGGAAATCGACGGGAATGTGGTCGAAGAGGGCCTGGTGCTTCTGGACATCAATTCTGTTTTTAGATTTGGCGAGTCCGTCGTCGAAGTTTCTTTGGCCAGAAACGGAGAGGCGGCACTGATCGCCGTCGAAGGGGAAGATTACCACCTCGACAATCTCCGGTTTGGCATGGGGAACCAGGGCCAACCGACACTCCTGGAGGCCAATTTTCAAGAGGGAAGTCCGGGACAATCCGGATTCCTCAGTATGCACTCGGTCAATTTCGTCAATTAAAAATCCAAGGCTCCGCCGTGAGGTGGGGCCTTTTCTTGTTGATTCCGTACAGCATTGTCGCTGTTTAATGCACTTTATGAGGTATTTGCAATTGAGGCAAATTTGACAAAAGTTTTTTGCATGGTACGATGCCAACTGACTTAGTAACTAGAGGAAAGGAGGTTTCCATGTTGAAGTATTTTTTGTCTTGTCTTTTTGTGTTCAGCACACCGTGGGCCGTATGGGGCCAGAAAGCCTATGTGACTTGGCCTGAATTAAATCCTGCCGACTGCGGCCTGACCTTGGAATGTTCCTATAGGTTTATTGAAACGGAATTGGATTTCCATTTTCAGGACAACTTTAGCGAGGGCCTGGTTCCGGTGATCGTGGAGGGAAAAAGGCCTTTGGGAAAAGGCAAATGGGGTTATATGGATCGGAATGGGAAGTTGGCCATTCCGGATAACTACGAACTGGTAGGCCATTTTTCCGAAGGCCTTGCACCAGTCAAGTTAAACGGCCGGTGGGGTTATATCGATCGGAACAACACTATGGCCATACCGGCGCAATACCACGGGGCGGCCCCCTTTTCGGAAAAACTCGCTGCGGTTTATAGGGGTGGCCATTATATCTACATCAATAAGAAAGGTGTTCAGGCCTTCCCAGGAACCTTTCGTAACGCCTATAGCTTTAGGGAAGGCCGCGCTTGGGTGAGACGAACTCGCGGATGGGGATATATTGACAATAGCGGAGAGCAAGTCATTCCGCCCATCTACAGCTACGACTACAACAGAAACTTCCAATTTAATCAAGGCCTCGCCCCTGTGAGACTCAAAAAGGATCACTACATTTTTATCGATCGCGACGGCAACCAGGCCCTGCCGATGGCCTTTTTACACGCCCGAGGTTTTTACAACGATCGGGCACTCGTCGTCATGGCCAATAACCAGGACGCTTCGGCAGACAGTCAGGAGGCCTGGGCAAATAGTAAGGTGGCCTTTATTGATACGAAAGGTAATCCAGTTATCGAACTAGCGGGTTATTCGTATTTCCGTGACTTTCGAGAGGGCCGTGCACTTGTTCTCAATTCCCGAGGTCAACACTATATCGATCAGCAGGGCAATTCGACCAGTGGTATGGTTGATCTCAAAGGATTGCGCGGAGAGGTCAGTGGTTCTATATTTGACTACAGTCAGGGCCTCGCGGCAGTTATCGATGCCAATGGAAAATGGGGTTATATCAACAGTGAGGGTGCGGAAATCATCGATCCGCAGTTTGACGAAGCGGCACCTTTTCGAGAGGGGATCGCACTGGTTGTGGTTGAGGAAAAGGGAAACTACACTCGAAAATTTATCGAACTCATTGCCGAAGCACCTTAAAAACTAATGGTGTTTGTCTTAATTCCCCAATGGGGAATTGAGGCCAAACTTTGCGAAACCTCCACTTAACAATGTTGGAGGCTTTCTTTTTCATTCCTTTTATGGCCTGAAAAGAGATTGTTTGTATTGAGTCATTTGGTGGGCGTTGCCCTAAAGTGGTTGAACCAGTATTAACCACCATCCAAGAGGTGAGGGTAAGCTGGGAAAGGCCAAAAATCAACCTCGCTGAATTGGCAAAAAAGCGAAGTAATGGCCTCACCATTGAAGAACTGGGCCAGCATTTTGGCCATGGTAGGACTTCGATTAAAAACCATCTTAGGAGGGCGAGGGAGGCCTAAACCTCTTCTTTTGACCATTTGCGCTATTTTGGTTAATATCGAGGTGGGGCCTTCCTTGTACCTCATGGGAAAATATGTTACTAATGGCCTTTAGGCACGCTTAGAGGTTCTTTTGGAGGATAACAATATGAGTAGTAGCGATCAAAAAGAAAAAGACAGGGATGAGATTCAGGAGAATTTTAAACGGCTCCAGGCCATAACGGAGCAAAATGCCAAGGCCATTGCGGAAAATTCCAAAAAGACTAATGAATCTATTGAAAAAACTCGGGCCATAACAGAGGCAAACGCCAAGGCCATTGCGGAAAATGCCAAAAAAACTCAGGCCATAATAGAGGAAAATGCCAAGAATACTGCGGAATGGCGCGAAAAAACGGAAAAACTGGTTGAAGGTAGATTTGGCAATGAGTGGGGCGATTTTGTCGAAGTTATTACTAAGGAAAACCTGGCCCGTCTTTTAAAGGAACGCGGTTTTCATGTCCATCGCATCTATGGCAATGTCACCGATAAAGAAAACCAAAAATGGGAACTTGATGCCGTTGCCATCAACGGGGAAGAAATCGTCGTCATCGAGGCCAAAGCATCCCTGTCTGCTAAAGATGTCAAACTCTTTGTCGAAAAGAAACTTCCTAAAATAAGAGAATATTTGCCAGAACACAAGGACAAAAAAATCTACGGGGGGGTTTCCTATCTCAAATCCAAAACGGAAGTAAGCGACAAGCAAACCGATGAAGAAGGAAAAAATGCCGCCCAATACGCCCTAGAGCAGGGCCTTTTTGTCATCAGTGTAACCGGCGACACCGCCTGTATGCTCAATGATAAATCTTTTGTGCCGAAGGCGTTTTAAAATTCTCTTGCTCTTTGCCAGTTGCCATCACTATCAAAATTTGGTGATCCCCATCGACCACTAGCATTCCAAACTAAATCAAAACTATGTCTAAATTTCTCATGGGAAACTTGATTTTTGTCAGAAAATTCAATTTCAGGAAGTAATAAATCATCATTTTCTATTGACTCTCCATGGTCTATATTATACGCAATTACCTTAAATCCGCGAATATTAAGCAAAGAAATATATACATAAAATGGGCCTTTGATCTCCCAAGATTCCAATTTTTCGATATAATGCTTCACATATTTGACAAGTTCATCCTCATAATCCGACTCTATTGTTTTGCTTGTTTCTTCTGACTTTATAAAATTAGAAGTAACTATTTCAATTTTTCCATCTCGATAGATTTGAGTTTGAGCATCATAAGGTCGAGACTGACTAAAAACACAAAGTCCATCGTAGTTAATTTGACACTGACTATGTTCAATAGAGTAACTAATAGGTTCTAAACAATTTGTAGAGATTTGCTTAATATCTAAAATCTTGTGTCCTGACGAAAAAGAATCCATAGGGAATATATGTAAAACAAAACAAGGCCTTCCCGAACCAATTGGCGAGGAAGTATCGCCGTTTTTAATTGCGCTTAGACGGTCTAATCTAAAATTTCTCATACTTTTTGGAAGAGAGTCTGCTTTCAAAAAAAAGTCTCTTATTTCTTCAATATCATTTATTGGGTACTTTCCTGCACTATTTCTGCTATAGAATTTATTGGCACCTTTAAAAGTAACCATGTGAGGCGTATTATAACTTCTAGGAATTTTAATAACTAATATGGGATCATTTCCATTATGCTCTATAAGTTTAGATTCAATACCATAAACTCTAGGCTGGATTCCTTGTTGTATGGCCGGTTCAAATCTATTTCTCTCATGATCACTATTGAAGTTTTCTAATCCAATAATTTCTTCAGGGTATCCTGTTCCTTGATTATTTTCTCGATGTTCACTAATTCCATAGATAAGGTAACCACCGCCACTATTGGCAAATGAACAAATGTCAGCAAGAAATTCCTTTTTATCCGTATCTCTTGAAAATTTATATTCTTGTTTATAGTCGAGACCTCGATTTTCTGGAACTTGGTTTTGAACAAGAGATTCAATATCTTGTAAAGTCAGTTTTTCTATAGGTTTGTCGAACATATTTATTCCTCTTCTTTTCTCTTTATTTTGGAAAATAGGCCTTAAAAATAATGTCGCTGGTAGGTCTTAAAAATCTCATCCGCACCAAAAATTCGACGATTTTTCCCAACAAGTCTTCCTCTTTCATCGTTTTTTATCCCCTCTAGAATTAAGCTATTCTCAACAATAAGGCCCATTTAATTGTTTTGTCAAGTATTTGGGCATTTTTTAACCATGTCTCTCAGTTTTTTGTGGTTTTCAGGCAGTAAGAAAGTTTGACTTGGGCCATCTGGGATGGGTATAGTGGCTTGGCTGAAATTCAGCGCATAAGGTTCTCGAATGAGAGAGCCTTTTTTAAATAATCCCAAAAAAATCGAGCCTGTAAATCCATACTGCTTCCTCCTGTTACTATAAGGCGTTATCACCCTATAGAAGATTAGGCAGTTACACAATTTGATTTACAGGCCTGGACTTTTTTTCCGAGAGTGTGATCAGTTCCCCGATTTCCCTGAGGGAAAACCCAAATTTGCGCATTTCCCTGATAAATAAAAGGCGGTTTGCATAAGATGGCGAGTATTTCCTGTTGCGAGCGAGTGAGTTCTGTTGTTGTCTGGAGTCGGGATCAGTCCTAGAATTTCGTAGTAGCGGATAGTAACTACTTTGATGCCGGCGATTACAATACCGCCAGCTTTAACTGGTGGTGATTTATACATTTCTTAAAAAAAACCTGCCTCCTCACCTTCTTTTAAAAAATCGCAAGCGTCACTATCCTCCATATCATCACATGCTTTTTTCCATATTTTTACAGCCTTGCTAATGTTACCTCTCTGAAACTCTAGCCCCCCAAGCCTGCTACACGACAACATACCATCACATGCTTTTTGAAGTAATCTTGCTGCCTTATCGATGTTGCCTTTTTTATATTCTAAAATTCCGCTCCTGGAACACCCAAGTAATTCTTCTCCATCACACGCTTTTTTAAACAATCTTGCTGCTCTGGAGGTATTCCCTCTATTATATTCTATAATTCCCAGCATAGTGCACCCGAGCAAGGCAGTTCCCCTAATCCCAACACATGCTTTTTGGTATAATCTTGCGGCCTTAGCAGTGTTGCCTCTGTCTTCCTCAATAAGGCCTAGATTTATGCACCCTCCAGCTTCTCCAACATCACACGCTCCTTGCCATAATCTTTCTGCCTTGACGGTATTTCCTCTATCATACTCAAGTTTTGCTTTAAAAAGACATGCTCTAAGAACATTGTCAGCGCATGCATATCCAAAGAACTTTATTGCTTTATCGTCATTGCCGGCCCAGTATTCTGAGATTCCTTTAATAAGGTTGGTTTTTTGATTCTTTATCCTTTCTTTTTCTCTTTCTATTTCTTTCAAGGAATATCTAAACAAAACCCAAACATAAAATGTTTCACCTTTCTTTTCAATATGGATTTTTCTTCTCTCAAAACCTGTTAGCTTAATTTCGTTACTCACTTCTTGAATTTCTTTTGAATAAATGGTTTTTTTGAGAGTCTCTAGCAATTTTGTGTTTACTCTTACTTTGATTCCAAAATTTTCTCTGATGGATTGCCTGTAGGCATCTTGAGTGGCAAGCAAAATTCCATTTTCTTGAGATTTGGCATTTGCAGAGCGGCCGACATAAAATTTATATCTCAAAGATTGAGGAATGCGATTGATCCATAAAATTTTTGAACTGCTTGGATAATTTAAAAATCTCTTTTTAGCACTTGTCTTTTCAATAGCTAAAAGTTTCGCCTTTGAAGTGAACCATGGGGGCGATGAGCAACTCGCCACCATAAATCCAACTCCAAAGAAAATAGGAAAAAATTTAACTGTCATGGTTTTTTATTCCTTAAATAGGAAAATTAGGTTAAACTAAAGTTGATTTTTGCAGTAATTTAAACCAGTATCGGTATAAAAATTACTACTTACTGCAATTTCTTACAAGCCAGAGCGAAGCCCCCATCACATGCCTTTTGGTATGAACTTGCTGCCTTGGTAGTGTTGCCCTTCTCTTCTTCTACAAGTCCGAGATAAAAGCATCCTTTCATCTCTCCACCATCACATGCCCGTTGGCACAACCTTACAACCTTATTTTTCAAAGGCCGCATGTTATATACATATCCATCATGGCAAAGAGAAGAACACCCGATCATCTCTCCACCATCGCATGCCCTCTGGATCAATCTTTCTGTCTTTAGCTTGCTTCGTTTGTATTGGTCAAGAAGGCCTTGTTTTGCGGCCATAGCGCCTCTTTGGCCCTCTATAAATCCTAGTAAAAGACATCCCCTCATACATTTCCCATCACAAGCTTTCTGGTATAATCTTGCTGCTTGAGCAGTGTTGCCCCTTTCTTTTGCGGTTAGCCCTTGCTGAAGTAATATATCCAAACTACCGCAAGAAGCCACAGAAGCGGGGCTTCCCACCACCATAAAATCAATTCCTAAAAGAGAGATGATAAGAAATTTAGTTTTCTTCCCCATTTTCTTCCTTTGTGGTCATCGCTTGTTGAAGCAATATCTAAACAATCACAAGAGGCTACAACTTTTAAGGTTTTCTTCTATTACATCTTTTTCGATACAACCAAGCTCACCAAAAGGGTCAAAATTTCTTTTAAGTTTTAACCAATGAGCACAATTGAAATCTTGCAACTTTTCCGAGTATATACTTTTCATATACTCATGTTCCTCTCGATTATATTTACTGTAGCATGAACTTGAATCCTCTCCGTATGGATAATATGTTGCACAACCCGCTATAAATCCAATAAGCAAAAAAGCTAAAAGAAAAAAATTAGTTTTATTCTTCCTCATTGCTCGCTGTCTCTCTTTTTTCTTTAAAAAAGTTGATTTGTTTTTTTGCTACGGCCTCTTTTAATTTTGGGTTGGCCCGAGTGATTCGGTTGACAATGTTTCTTTTAGTTTTTAAATATTCTGCTTCACTGATTTGGCCCAAAATAAAACAGGAAATCCTTTCCTCGTAGTTCCTCAAAGCGTATTTTTCCCAATATGAGGAAGTAAAACGCAGGCCACTTATGGCCCCTTGGTAACGGGCCGAACGGGAGTTTGTCAGGATAATTTCGGCATCTGCACGAATAGAATCTTGTGCAGAATCGACCGCCCCTTTAAGTTCTTCTTGTATTTCGGTAATTAGGGCCTCTTTAACATTGAGTTTCGCCAAATCAACACAAGCATTGGCCCTCTCGTCTCCCCGTATGATATAAGTTCCCTTGAAAAAAAACTTGTTGTCGTCTTTCCACGCAAGATTGTTAGAGTCCACCCAATCAGGTTTGCTTGAAGTAGATGAATCGAGAACAACTTTTTTAACTAGGCCAGAAGAACAAGCAATCAACAAAATCGGCATAAGCAGCACTAAACAAATTTTGATTTTCATAAATTTCCTCCAAGAAAAAAATTTTACCCCTACCTTAAAACTCATTGGCCCAGCAAGAGCAAACTGTTTTTTTGCAGCTAGTGAAACGACTGCTAATTTCTCTATCGGGCAGCGATTAACTTTCTTTAATTTTTAGTAGTGGCCAACACTCCCTCACAAACCGCCGTTTTAAGGCCTGAAAAAGCCTTTTGGGGCCATTTCTACCCTTGAAAATACTTTTTTTTAATCAAGAACTGAAAAAGGCCCTTAAAACGCAAATTTGAGACCCTGGCAGAGTATTTTACTTTACTGCTCATCGGTGGGGCCAGTTTATTCCGTCTCTAGTGTCGCAAAAATCGGGGAATTTTTACAGGGTTTCCTTGACAAAAATAATGCATCGTATAAAATCTCCTGACAGTATAATTTAGCTTTGGCAAAACCCTCGATTTTGCGCCGGATAGGTTCGCCCAATTTTTCCGCTCACAGAACTTTAAGCAAATTCTGAAGACACCCATTAACCGGGGAAGACTTTTTCAATTCCCACAACCAGAGGATGCCTATGAAGAAAAACTATTTTATCCCCTATGGTGACTACTGCAAAATTCTGAACATTCTGGACGAGTGGAAAATCCTCGACATTCGGAGACTGGGAGAATTATGCGGTGAAATTTCTCTGCCAAACTTGCGCGAAAAAGTGCGGGTTTTAGAACGCCATAAACTGGTGCAAAGTTTCTGCCAAAAGGGAGGGCGCAAGTATATCTCGCTTAAAAGCTACTCGCTGGATAACTCCTGGTACGACAAAAAACACCCTGAAAAGGTGCTCCAGCACGACCTCATCGTAGGGCAGGTTTTGCGGGAGTTTTTAAAGTGGGACGGATGCCTTGAGGGCAAAATTGGGGGAGAAACTGAAGACGAAGGCCGAATTTATCCCGATGCCAAAATTGTATTCAAGTGGGGCGGTAAAAAAATTAGTGCGGGGTTGGAAATCGAGATCACCCGTAAAAGTAGCTGGAGAGTCCAACGAAAATTTAGCAGCTACAGGCGAGAAGAGAATTTCGACATGGCGATTTTTATCACCAATCAGGAGAGAATTTTCAAGAGTTACAAAAATTATTTGATGGGGATGATCGAAGAAGTCCAGCAAAAAATTGTCATCGTTTTTGATCCGAAACTCTCCATAAAATCGTTTGACTTCAAAAATTCTCACTGCTTTTTTTGCGGCAAAACTGGAAATTTTGCCTCTTTTCTCGCAAGTTGAAATCGTACAGTGAGGCCTACAGCGGCCTTATAGGTTCTTTTGCGCCCCTGCCATTTTCCCCACAATGTCCGCGAGTTACACACCCCCAAAGTGTGACCCCCATTCCCCAACGAGTTGTGCAACGGGGGTCACTCTTTGGGGAAGCACAACCGCTTGACTGGGGGAAGGGGCAGGGGCGCAGAGGGAGTTATCAAACCAAGTTAGAGCATATTGTTGGGGGGGAGAAGGCCAGAGTGAAGGGAGAGAGTGCCGTAGAAGAGAACTTGAGACACCACGGACATCATTGCCGCCATAAGAAGACAATCCGAGACTAGAGGAGGCCCGAGATTCGAGGGCATTTGTGGTGTGTCCGGCCTCGACATAAGGGCCACATGGTGAGAAGCGAGTGCCTTTAGGCCCTCCCGTTTAAGGGCCAGGCCAAGGGGATAAGTGCCAGTCACCGCCCCCATCAAGGCCCACAAGATACCCAAGAAAAGCACGGACACCTCACAAGTTTTAGGCCAGTGTGTCCGCCCAAAGATGGGGCACACCAAGGCACTCAAGAGGGTGTGAGGCCACAGAAAAAAGGCCCAGTGCTAGGCCCCATCTGGCCAGTCAAGAGGCCAAACCAGCGGCCCCTGAGACTCTTGGAGTTCTCCACGGGGCCGCTTAAAATCAGGAGGTGCGACTTGAAAAGAAGAAGACCTAAGAGGAAGACTCTCTCTTTCCAATGCTTCAAGGTACTGGAGCTTTTGCGCTCATTCACTGCGGCCACAGTGAGGCAGATTCAAAGAGAGGCCTTTAACGATTGTAGCTTGTCCTTTGTCTGCCGCAAGATGCGCGACTTGGAGCGGGAGAAATGGATCGAGAAAATTTCTTTTGGCATTGGGGGCAAAAGGGTAATGGCCTATATACTGGCGGCGAGGGGGTGGGAATTTTTCAATTTTGGAGAAGTTCGCCCTCGCTTTGGCCAAAAGGTGGAACTGTCTTCACTTCTCCACAAGATCGGACTGGTAGACATTCGCCATGCCTTTGGCCAGATGGGGGAAGTGGAAAACTACTATCCACGGCCCTATTACGCCAATTATCGGGATTTGAGGGACTTCATTTCCCTCCGCCCAGATGCCTTTGTAAAACTCAATAAGAACGGCAAGCGTCTTTTTTTCGCCCTCGAATACTTTGCCGACTTCCACTGTCCTAAAGGTACAGAGGCCAAGATTGAACGATACCGCGCCCATAAAGAACTAGACGGGGCCTTATTCATTTCTCACTTCCGTCATGTCACCAATCGCCTGATGTCACTGGAGCGAAGGCATTGCGAACTCTACCAGTGCGAAATCTACCACGCCCAGCTTGAGGAAGTTCTGAAGGCAAAGGAAGAAATGAAATTTGTCATTGAGGGCCATACCGCTTTCGCCCGTCTCGTCATTTCTTAACCCCTTCTTGGGCCTGTAGGCCTGTCCCGAACTTTCACAAAGTGCCGACAGGTCGCCGCCGAAGGTGGTGCCGAGCAGTCGGCAGGATTCAAAAAAAGGAGGTGTGTTTAACCGCCGAGAATCAAAGACGAAACAACCTATAAACCCAGTCTATTCAAAAGGAGACTGATTAGGAGTATCGCCAAAATGAAAACATCGAAGAAAAGGAGTCCGCAATGGACTCCGAAACGAGTCGAAACTTGTTTTTTAGACACGCCGGGAAAAAGGCAAAGGCAACTGTTGACAGAACTCGCCCGCATCCTTTACGATCATTTTTGCCAATTCAGCGAGGGGGAAATGCCTTCCCCATGCCCTCATTTCTCGGACTCCAACAAAGGAGGCCAGAAGTGAATAGTCTTTCCAATCCCAACTACAAGATCGCCCTCTACATTAGAAACAGCGACCAGAAGCAAGACACTGAAGAGGGCACTGTCAAGAACCAGGAGCAACGCCTGCGGGAGTTTGTCACACTTAAAAACCTGAGCGGGAACTTTGGCAAAGTGATGGGAGTCTACACCGATCGCTCGCTTTCGGGGAAGAATATGCACCGGCCAGCAGTTCAAAAACTGATGGGTGATGTGGAAAGCGGCAAGGTGAATTTGATCCTGATGTCCGAACTCTCCCGCATTTCCCGCAATATGCGCGACTTCTTGCAATTCTGGGACTTCCTGAAAGCACACAAGTGCGGACTCTCCAGCTTGCGGGAGAATATCGACACTTCAAACGCCGCGGGGGAAATGGTTTTGCGAACCATTATCAACATTGCCCAATTTGAAAGGGAGCAAACCCGAGAAAGAATCATCGCCAATAATCAGGTGAGGTCGAAGCGAGGACTCTCCAACGGCGGCCCCTCGCCTTTGGGTTACAAACTGATCAAAGATAGGCCTGGTTATCTCGATATTGACCCACCCAATGCCAAAATCGTCAAAAAGGCATTTGATGCCTTCCTTAAAGTGGGAACCCTCAACGCCACCGCCAGTTGGCTCAATCAAAACGGCATTGAGATGCCCCGAAGGCGCGCAGTCGGCGGCCATCAAAAAAAGGCCAGTCTCTTTAACTTTGACAATCTCCACCAACTCTTGCGCAACAAGGCCTATAAGGGAGTCAAAACCTACTGGGAAAACGGAAAGGAAAGAGAGGCCATGGCGGTGTGGAAGGGGATCATCTCCCCCGAGCAGTTCGATCGAGTCCAGGAAATTTTGGACAAAAACTACCGCCGCAAAAAACCCTTCACCGCCAAGCGGTGGCCCTATACTTTGACGGGGCTTGCTTCCTGTTTAAAGTGCCGTGCTGCCATGTCAGGAAAGTCCGCCCATGGCCGCAATAGGAAATATGGCTATTATGAACACAATTGGGCCAATCGTCGGGGTTCCTCACTCGCCAAAGATGCGCTTAAATGCAATCCCCACAGGGTTCCGGCGGATATACTGGAGGAAGTGGTCACCGAACAGGTGAAGGAACTTCTCACCAGTCCCCAAATGGCCAAAGGACTGATCGAAGAGGCCCACAAGATTTACCAGGCCAACCGGATGGACGGCAAAGAGATTTCCGATTTAAAGAGGAAAATCACTGGCCTTGAGGGCAACGAAATGGCGTTGACGGAGAGGCTGGCCGAACTTCCCGCCAAAGTCTCGGCCGCCCCCATCTACAAACAGCTAGAAAACCTCCAAGAGGCGAGGAAAAAGGCCGAAGAGGTACTTTTAAGGCTTGAGGGAGAAAGGGCCAGGGATTCCCAGATGCCCAGCAGTCTGGCCAGCTACACCGCCTTT
This sequence comes from Bacteriovoracaceae bacterium, assembly GCA_965243145.1. Taxonomy (GTDB): domain Bacteria; phylum Bdellovibrionota; class Bacteriovoracia; order Bacteriovoracales; family Bacteriovoracaceae; genus CBDBLK01. The sequence continues at coordinate 739,517 of CBDEUB010000002.1, read as the reverse complement.
TTAAAGGCCTTGCCGGGGTATTTTGAAGATGCCCACCCCGAGCAAAAGAGCGAGATTTTCAAACGGATCATCGGCAAAATTGAAATTAGTACGGATAAGGTGAGGATTCACTACCTGGTGGGGAAAAAGTGGGTTGAAAGGGGGATTGATGCCAAAAACCCCCAAACCCCTGATTTTGCTGCGGTCAGTGGTTCGAGGACTTTGACAAGTGGTGGGCGGTAACGGGCTTGAACCGCTGACCCCCTGCTTGTAAGGCAGGTGCTCTCCCAGCTGAGCTAACCGCCCACGAATGAAGAAACTCGACAAAATCGAATTATGGTGGCCCAAAATTCGCGGGAGCGCAACCTCGTTGCGGGGCCTTTGTGTGCGATGCGCCTTGCTAAGGGTGGGTTATTGACGGTTATTCATTTTTTCGCGTAAAGTTAAATCACAAATGCAGGAGGGTGAAGCGTGAGATTAAAGCGCCTGGTGCTTCAGGGTTTTAAATCTTTCAAAGACCGGCAGGTGATCGGGTTTGACGACGGGGTGACCGGCATCGTTGGGCCGAATGGCTGTGGCAAGTCGAATATTGTGGACGCCCTTTTTTGGGTGATGGGGGGGCAGTCGGCCAAGCACTTGCGTGGCCATTCCATGAAGGATTTGATTTTTGCCGGCTCTTCCCAGCACGCCCCTTGTGCCTTTGCCGAAGTGGCGTTGGTGCTGGACAACCCCGAGGGCAAGCACATTCACATTGGCCGCCAGGTGAGCGCCCCCAGCGAAATTCAGTTGTCGCGCAAACTGTACCGCGACGGTGAAACCGAATATCGTATCAACGGGGAACCTTGCCGCCTGCGGGACATTCAAGAAGTTTTCATGGACACCGGCAGCGGGGCCAAATCGTATTCGGTGATCGCCCAGGGGGAAATTGACCGCCTGGTGCAGTCGCGGGCCTTGGATCGCCGGCAGATTATTGAAGAAGTCGCCGGCATCACCAAATTTAAAATGCGCCGGCGTGAATCCATGCGCAAGATTGAAGTGGCCCGTCAGAATTTGGGCCGCTTGCAAGATTTGCAAAGGGAAGTGGAAAAGCATTTGCACACTCTGAAAGGCCAGTCGCAAAAGGCCAGAGAGGCCAAGCGGCTCAAGCAAAATGTCCGTCGTTTGGACTTGTTGGCGGCCTCCCACAAAGTGTTCCATCAGCTGAGCGCGATTCGGGAGAAAAATCAGGCCTTGCAACAAAGTCAAATTCAGCGGGAAGGATGGTGGGCCAAATGCCAGCAATTGGAAATGTCTCTGGAGCGCGAACGCCATCAGCGGGATCAGCGGGAGGCCACACTTGAGGCCACCCAAAAGGAGTACAACGAAGCGGCCAGTGCCCTGATGGTGGCGGAGGAAAAACTCAAACACCTCCAAGCCCGCAAGGACGAACGATCGCGGGAGCTGGAACAGCGCCGGCGGGAAGTTTCGTCTCTGGCCAAAGAATTGACGGAACGGGAGCGCCGGCGGGAAGAATTGCGGGAACAAGAGCGCAAATGGGAGCAAAAACGGGAGGGTAGCAGTGGGACTTCCCGGCCAGATCGGGATTTGCAACAACTCAAAGACAAACTCATCACTCGGGAGGCCTCTCTTTCCGCACTGGGAAAAGAATTGGAGAATGCCCGTGGTGAATTGAGCGGGGCCGAGCGGGAACTTTCGCAAAATGAATGGCAACGGTGCGAAGTGCTTGAAGTGGAGCGCGGTGGCCAAGACCTGGATCAATCCGAAAAAGAATTATCCCTTCTCCGCGAACAATTGCGCGCGGGAAAACAAAAATCTGCGGATTGGCAGGCCAAAATCGACGCCTGTGAGAAAAATTTGCGAGAGCGGCAAGTGCTTTTGGAGAAAAAAAGTGGAGAGTTTGTCCAGGCGGAGTCCAAACTGCAATCGTTTAGGGAAATCAAGTCGTCCCTGAAAGGGGCCAAAACGGGAGTCTCGACATTCCTCAAAGAACAGCGGAATGGAGACTTTGCGTTGTTCGATCACCTGGTTCAGACGGAAGAGCGTTATGCCAAAGGGGTGCAACTTTTATTGCGTGAATTGATGGGGTGTTTGATCTCCGCACGGGGAGATGGGCAGGCCTTTGTCGATTGGTTGCAGGCCCACGCAGAAGAAGGGGGGGATTTGTGGATTCCCCTTAGGAAAGCGACGGAATCGCAAGATGGCCTGAAGCGTGGGCAGTTACTACCTGGGGCGATTCCTTTGGCGCAAGTGGTGCAAGTCCCCGCCGCCTACGCCGATCACTTGCGGCCGCTTTTTGCTGGCCACTATTTAGTGCCCCAATGGGATTGGCACAATGATGCGTGTAATATGGATGGCGATTGGAAGGCCATGGCCGATTTTGCTGGCCAGGTGGTGGTTCGCAACCGTGGTGGGGGAGTGTCGTTTGAGTGTTGCGAATCTTTGGAGGAAACACAGGGAGCGGTGGAGCGCAATAACCAAATTTCCGAGTTGGCCAAAAAACTGGAATCCCTGTCGCCGGAAATGTCCGCCTTAAAAGAGCAAATAGCGGTGGAACGGAAGGAGAGCGAGGCCTGGCAAATTTCCCACCGTGAACATTTAAAGGCGTTTCACCAAATGCAGGCCAAAGAGGCGACTCTGAATGTCGAGTTGGAGTCTCTGCGTTCTCGCCGGCAAAAGGCATCTGAGCAGCGCCGGCAACTCGCTGGCCAGGCCGAAGAATTGCAACGGCAAAAAAGGCCGGTGCAGGTGCGGGTGTCGGAGTTGTCTGGCCAGTACGCTGAACTCAAAAAGGAAGTGGAGTCGTGTCGGGAAGAGTACGCCATGAGGCGCGGGCAGGCCTCCGCCGAACAGAGCAGTATGCAGTCTTTTGAAGAGCATTTTCAATCTTTGAAAGATCAAATACGGGATGCCGAATCGCAAATTGTCCATTTGCAGGCACGGCGGGATGCGGGCCAAAAACTTACCCTTCAATGGCGTGAAGAGATCACCACTTTGGAGAGGGAAATTGAACAATTAAAAGATTCCAACCAACAGTACGCAGGCGTTTTGGCCTCCAAACAGGAATTGCTCCACGCCGCCAAAGATGAATTGGGCCAGTTGCAACGGCAAATGGGTGAGCGGGAAGAGGAAGTCAAGAGTTTAACTCAAAAAATTGGCCAGGCAGAGAAAAACTGTTTTGAGTGGCAAACTCTATTGGCCCAACACTTGGAAGAAGAGGCCAATTTAACTCGTGATATTTTTGAAAGATACCGGGTCGATTTGCGCTTTTCCGTGGGGGAGTTTTTAAGCTACAGTGATGTGGAATATCAATCATTGAGTGATTTGTCCGGTATGTACACCGTGCAAACGGCCGAGGGCGAGCAGAAGATCGATGCTTTGTCTTACCAATTTTCCCAGTGTGAGAATGATCAAATTAAAGAAATAAATCAACAATTGCGTCGTGATCGCAACCGGCTCAACAATATGGGAGAAGTCAATTGGCAGGCGATGGAAGATTTCGAGCGGCAGAAAAAGCGCAGCGATTTTTTAAAATTGCAAGAGCGTGAGTTGATTCAATCGCTGGAAGACTTGGATCGCGCTATCGGGCACATTGACGGAAAATCAAAAGAGCGTTTTCAAGTGGCCTTTGCCGAAGTCAACGAGAGGTTTCAAAAAGTTTTCCCTATTATTTTTGGCGGGGGACGGGCACAACTCAGAGTGAACGGGGATATAAACGACGAGGAGTGCGGGGTAGACATTGTGGCCCAACCTCCAGGAAAGAAAATGCAAGACATCAACCTCATGTCGGGAGGGGAAAAGGCACTGACTGCCTTGAGTCTGATTTTTTCCATCTTTTTAGTCAAACCCAGCCCCTTTTGTCTGCTCGACGAGGTGGACGCACCTTTGGACGACATCAATGTCGGCCGCTTTAACGAACTCTTGCGCGAGATGAGCGGCCAGTCCCAGTTTATCCTGATCACCCACAACAAGAAAACCATGGAACTCAACGACACCCTCTACGGCATCACCATGCAAGAACCCGGCGTTTCCAAAGCGGTGAGTGTGCAGCTTCACTGAGGAGAAGGCGATGAAACAAATATTGAGAATAGTTTTCGTTTTACAATTTACTCCCATCTGGGCCACTCCGTTTTTGCCTTCGTCATTTAAGGCGCATTTTTCCCAGGAATACATTTCCAGCTTGAGTCGGGAAAAACGCAGTTCCCGTGGAGAAATTCACTACCGATACCCTGGCCACATCCGTTTTTCGGTCAGTGGAAAACAAAATATTGTCTTTGTCAGCAATGCCACCAAGAGTTGGTATTACACCGCGCCCTTTATTGAAAGTGAACCGGGAGAACTGATCGTGGGGGCGGGAGGCAGCACTGGCCAAAAGAAAAACCCCTATGCCAACCTTTTTGACATTCTCAAGCAGGGGTTGAGAGATAACCGCTATTATCGTATCTCATCCGATGGTAAAAAACTTAAAAAGTTGGCGAGCATATTGACATTTACTCCGGCGGGCACTAATGCCACCCAGATCAAACGCGCCAAAATCTTTTTTAAGGGGAAAAAGCGTTTTGACAAAATCGAGCGCATTGAAGTGACTTTTGCCGACGAGAAAAATTTTACCCTCAACTTGTCCTCCATTGAGGCCAACATCAAATTTAAAAAGGGGCATTTCGTTTTTGTTCCCCCACCCAACACCCGTCAGCTCTAGGGCCTATTTGATTTTGAGCGAGGGGGCCACCTGATAGCGTTCATCTCCGGTGGCGGTGCGGAGGGCATCGAGCAGTTTGGCGATGAGGGCGTGGCCTATGCGCTCGCCCCATTCTATAGGCCCCAAGGGGTAGTTGACGCCAAATTTCATGGCGGTGTCCAGGGCCTTAGCTGAGGCCAGGCCATCTCCCAAGGCCAGGTGGGCCTCATTGATCAACATGCTAATAGTACGCGGGTAGGTGAAGGCCAGGCGGGGGCGGGGGACGAAGTGGGGAGTGAGTTCGAGGGCGGTAAAAAGTTTTTCGACTTCTGGCCGAAAATCGTCATCGGCCAAAAAGAGTTCCACTTGGGCGGTGGGGGAATAAAAAGCGCTGGCGGCAAGGCCCACTAACTGGACAGACGGGGGTACTCTGTCCAACAACTTTTCTGCGCACAAGTGTCCCGCTTCACAGAGCACGGGCAGAGATAGGTTTTCAGTGAGGGCGGCGATCCAGTCGCATTTGTCTTCCAGATCGTGCAAAGTCAATTCGGCCACCAGCGCGGGGCCTCGTGTTTCAAGATGCTGGCGCAGTTGGGATATATCTTCGCCGGCATCAAAAAATGTGAGATCGCAAATTTGCAGGCGGGAGAATAGAGGGTGTTCCGGCGAGGCCAAAACTACGACTTCATGGCCCATAAAATCCCCCTTTGGCCGATTTGCGGCCAGTGCGGCCTTGATCGATCAGACTTTTTTGCAAAGGGTGGGGAGCAAAGCGCGGGTGTTTGTCGAAGGCGCGCCAGATCGATTCGGTGGCGGTGTAGTTAATGTCGATGCCGATAAAGTCCATCAACTCAAATGGCCCCATGGGAAAACCGCCCACCTGGCGCAGGGTTTGATCGACGGTGCGGATGAGTTGGGGGCCATCGTCCCCTTCGCGCTCGGCGATCCGCAGGGCCTCGCCGTAGTAGTGGCGCGCCAGCCGATTGACCATAAATCCGGAGTGGTCACGGCATTGGGCGGGCCTTTTGCCACGGGCCTCAAACCAGTCGCACAACTGTTGCAAAATGTCCGGGGAGGCCACAGGGGTTTGCACCACCTCCACCAATTTCATCACCGTCGGGGGATTGAAAAAGTGCAGCCCCAGAAAGCGCTCCCGGCGGGAGGGAGAGACTGCCTCGCTCATTTTCTCGATGGAGAGGGAACTGGTGTTGGAGGCAAAAATGGTGTGTGTGGCAAAGTGGGTGTCGAGTGTGCGCCAAACTTGGCACTTGATTCCCAAGTCTTCAACGATCGCCTCGATCACTAAGTCACTGTCGCGGTGGAAGTCTTCAGGCCCGGTGAGGTGCAAGTGTTGCCGGAATTGGGCCACTTGTTGGGAATCAAATTTCCCCTTGTCCAACAATCGTTGCCACGACTGGTGGATATTTTCCAGGGCGCGCGAACTTGTTTCGGGAGAGGCATCGGCCAGTTCCACTTGGACACCTGTTTGGGCAAACCACTGGGCGATTCCGCGGCCCATGGTGCCGGCCCCCAGGACGGCAACTTTGTCAATGGCGATCATGCCGTGAGGTAGTCTTCTTCGCGCCATGCAGGCACTGTCAGTTGACATTCCCGGCACAGTTTTTCGATCTCGGCGACGAAGACCTGGCGAACTTCCTGGTTGGAACGCTTTTTGAGTCCCAACTTGACATAGATGGGGTTGCCCCCGCCGCTGGTCTTGCCAAAGACATTCATCACCCGCGGCCACCACAAATTGAGCCGGGTTTGCAAAAACTTCCGTTCTTTTGCGTCGGCGGCGAGTTTTTTCACCCAGGTGTCACCGTGAGTGAGGTGCATGATTTCCTCTTTGTAGATGCCCTCGATGCCCTTTTTCCAGGGGGTATAAGAACTGTGAAGAGTGTCCTCCAACTGGTGTCCGGCCGCGCGATCCATCAAAAAGTTAAACAAAATAAAGTCCGTCCAGTAGTTGATGGAGTAGTAGAAAATGTTGACCCGAAAGTCGTCCTTGGCGCGCTTAAAACCGATATTGGCCTGGTCGTCTTCAATTTTATAACCCAATTCGCTTTTTTCGATGTGGCCCTCGGGGTTTTCTCCCAGGTCGCGCAACATTTTATAGATGACGGTGGCGTGGCGCATTTCATCTTTCACAATTTGCGCCACCAAAAGTTTTTCCTTGAGGTCGGGGGCCTTTTCGATCCAGGGCATATAGCCCAAGGCCCCGGCGTATTCGGAATCCCCTTGCATCCACAGGAGGTTGAGCAGGTGTTTGTGGTAGAGCGGGGGAAGTTCCTCGCCCTTGTCAAAAGTGCGCCCCTCGGCGATTTCGGCAAACAATTGTCCCTCTTCCGGCGTGTACGATTCAGCTTTGGCGTTCATGGGCCTACCTCCATTTTATTTCCCCCGAAACTGCGGGGATCGTTTTTCAAAAAAGGCCGCCAGTCCCTCGCGGTGATCGTGAGTCTGTCCCAACCGGCGTTGGGCCACAACTTCGCGCTGGAGACTTTGGGCAAAAGATTCCTCCATGGCGGCCTGGAGGTTTTGCTTGGTTTGGGTGAGCGCTAACGGGGCCATGCGGTTCAATGAATTGGCCAACTCGGCGGCGGCCTCCAAGGGATTTTCGCTCAAGTTGGCGATCACTCCCGTCCGGTGCAAATCTTCCGCCACCAGGTTTTGTTGTCCGGTAAAAAATCGCAAACTTTGATGATACCCCAAGGCATGGGCCAAGGTGTAGCTGCTGCCGGCATCGGGAACCAGTCCCAAAGCGGCAAACCCGCTGACAAAGCGGATGCCCGGACGGGAGACGATAAAGTCGCAGGCCAAAACCACGGAGAGGCCCGCCCCGGCGCAGACGCCGCCCACGGCGGCGATGACGGGAAGGCGGCACCGGCGGATGCTCTGAACTAGCGGGTTCCACTCTTCTTCCAGCGTGCGTCCCAAATCGGTAGGTGAGGTGTCGGGGTGGCGGTCGTTTAAGTCTTGCCCCGAACAGAAGGCCTTGCCCCGACTGGCCAAGATCACCGTCCGCACCGGGGCATCCCCTTGGGCCTCTTCCAAGGCCATGACGATTTCTTCTTTGGCGGTACGGTTGAGCGCCCCGTACACTTCGGGGCGGTCGATGCTGATCGTGCGCGTTGGCCCAGAGTCTTCAAGACTCAAATATTGGTAGGACATGCCCCATTTCTCCCTATTGGCCGCATTTGTACCTCAAGAAAATGCCTTTTTCAAGTTGCGCAGGGAAATACAGGGAAAAAAGGAGGGACGCTACAGTCCCACGGGAACCCTCACCAGGCGAAAACCCACATCGTTGCTTTTGTTGGCGGGGGAGAAAGTGTCGCGGGAAGCGGAACGCAAGGTATGGGCCAGGTCTTTCCAACTGCCGCCGCGAACGACGCGGCCATTCCCTTTGTCTTGCAAGGGGTTAATCCCTCCCGGCAGTTTTCTCTTGTAAACATCTTGCACCCATTCCCGCACATTTCCGTGGGTGTCGTAGAGTCCAAACGGGTTGGCCAAAAGTTCTGCCACAGGTTGGGTTTGGCCATCGGAATTTCTGTCATACCATCCGTGTTGTAAGAGATCGTCGTGGTCATTGCCAAACCAGTATTTGCTATTGGTGCCCCCTCTGGCGGCAAACTCCCATTCCGCATCGGTGGGCAGTCTGTAGACATATTCATTTTGCCATTGATTTAACTTTGCGATAAACGCTTGAGCATCATCCCAGGAAACGGTTTCCACTGGCCGGTTGAAATCGACTTTGATCCTCTTGCCGCCAACCACGATCTCTTGCCCTGAATCCACAAAATGGGATGGATTGCTTTTCATCACCAGCGCATATTGAAGTTGGGTGACCGGAGTGGCCCCTATTTCAAAGGGCCTGGTCAAAGTCACCCTAACTTCATCTGAAAAGGTGTTGGACTCTCCCATAAGAAATTTCTTGGTGCTGTTCCTTACGCCGGCGGCGAGAAATCTCCTGTAGAAGAGAAAACTCTCCAATACTCCGTTGTCGAAAAATTCTGCATTCACACCCGACCTCTGGGCCAAATCCCTAAAGGTTCCAAACGAGGTGTCTCGGTTGATGGCCTTCCAGACTTTCCCTTGTTCTGCTTTTGGAATGAGTTTTAAATAGTGTTCAAACTGACCCCGCTGGGAACCAATTTGGGTCAGCAAAAAACCCGCTTTAAATTCCATCTCTCCATGTTTGCCAATCCAGGCCTCGGCGGCCTTGGAAAAACTTTTTTCCCCCTCTCTATTCATAATGCGAAGTTCGGAATAAATCCTTTCAATGTCGTCGAGTGCCCATGTGAGATCGACATCTTCCCGACTCATGCTCTTGAGAAGTTCGAGGCAAAGGTTTTTCTGGGAGGCCCAGGCCTTGGGCAGCAGCAAATGGGACAGGGCCAAAAAGGACAAAATTTTCCAATTCATACCTAGCGGAGTATCCCAAATGGCGAACTTGAGTCAAGAACTTAGTGTGCAGGCCTGTAATAATTTCCCGGGGAATCGCCATTTTGGGTCTCTGGGGCGGTGTGGCGAGGAGGGTTAGGCCGATTCTTTTTGTCTGATCGTTAGTTCCAACCCGAGAGCATCTAAAATCGCCACCAAATTTTGATGGGTGGGGTTTCCGTCTTTCGAGAGCATCTTGTAAATTGATTGCCGTGCTATTCCCGTTTGTTCTGAAATATGGCCAACCCCGTAGGCCCTGACAACATCACCCAATGCGATTTTTAGGTAATCTGGGCCATTTCCTTCCATTGCTTCCAAAATGAAATGATGGGTGAGTTCGGGGTCTCGGAGCCTTTCTATTAAATAGTCTTGAAACATCGTTCCCTTGTGTCTGTTCATTTTTTATCCCCTTTTTTATAGTTTTTCCAGAATGATTTGGCCTTTTCTATATCTCTCCGCTGTGAGGATTTTTTGCCACCCATGAGCAAAACAATTAAATCCCCTTTGACATCCAGTCCGAAATAAACCCGATACCCTGGCCCATACCGTATCCGCAATTCGCTCACTCCTTCCCCGACTCTTTTACAGTCGCCGAAATTCCCCATTTCCGCCATCCTGATCCGAATCCAAATTTTTGCTTGCCCTATTGTGTCTCGCAATGAATCTAACCATTCCTTGGCCGGTTCTTTCCCATACTCGGTTCGATAAAATCGGGCAGACCTTTTTTTATTCATTATTCAGTACTGTAATACAAAGAAGACATAATGTCAATTATATTTGTCTACTTTTTTGATGCAGGGCAAGGTTATTCTTATGGCCGCTTTGGACTGCCTGGGCCTGTAATAATTTCTCGGAGCATGGCCACTGGTTTAATTATTGGCCATCTTGTTCTTGGAATGAGTCCCGATCGTAGCATAAGAGTCCACCACCTAAAGCACTGCTAAAATAGATTTGCATGTAGCGAAGTCTGTATTTTTGGGCCAACAAAGCGACGAATCCTCCGAACGCTAATACGCCAATAATTGGCATTGTACTCCCAACGATTTTGACGAATCCTTTACTTTCTAGGGCCATAGACAGTTTTTGCAGAGTTGAATGGGATGAAGCTATGCAGCCGTAGTGAATACCTAGGCCAAACAATCCTACGCTAGGAATAACAAGGTGGGGATCGATAGAAATTGCCGTTTTCCTTTCCCCTTCGTTCTGTATGGCCGCGGCGAGGATTTGCTGATCGTTACACTCTTCCAGGTCTTGGATTGGGCCAATTTCATCGACCAGGGATTGGGGAATAAAGTCTTGGCCAACTTGCCCGCCGATCCGGCACAGGGCCTGGCCAGATTCGGGATCGAGAAGGATCGCCCCGTTGTTTTTCTCCTGCGCCTGTAAATTGGCCAGGGAAAAGAGAAGTGTAAAACTTAAAATCCAGTGAAAATTGTTCATTATCGTTTCCTTATTAAGGGTTAGGGTTGTTGTTTTGGATAAAAATTGGTAAAGAGAAATGATTTCACCGAAATATCTTCGTCTAAGTCTGGCCAGTGAATACCATAACCGGAGGGCGAAATTTCAAAATTGAGGAGTTGATCGCGAGCTGCTTTTCTCAATCTTTCAAACCAGGCGATGGGGATGGATACGGCCCTACCGTCGCTCATATCGGCCGTAAGAACATCATCCGCGATGGAAAGTTTTGTGATGGTTGGCCAGTTATCATACTCATGATCTTGAATTTTTAGTTCTCCCATGAAACTCCCTCCAAGCATTTAATAAAAGTTCTTTGTTTTCCTCTACAATCTTTAAAACTCTTTTTTGTTTTTGTGGGGAAAGACGGTAAGTCTTTGCAACAGAAATATTGACGATCCATACCTTCATTTCTCCACCATGCCCAATGACATGGACATGAGGTGGTTCCCTATCTTCCCCGCTGTAAAAAAAGAATCTATAACCATATTGTCTTAAAATAGTTGGCATCTTTTTATGGTACTTTTCTCCCCTTATTGGCCATCTTGTTCTTCAGGCGAAAATTGAATTATCTCGCGGCATACAATTCCACTTGTACTAGCACTTATAATAGCACCTAGCAGAGGAATTTTAGATTTTGCATAAATTGCTATTCCAGTTCCAAAGGCCACACTGGACGATAAGTAAAATAAGAATGTTTTGTTTTTGGGTTCAAAATGAAGACGGGGAGTTCCAATATTCGATTTCGCGTTAGAAAAGGTAGACTCTAGCTTCACAATAGCACCTAATAGACAGCCTCCAATAAGTGTGCTAGTAGCACCCACTATGAAAAGGGATAAAGGAGAGGGATTCGCCATTTGCATGTTTTCTGTTTCGCCCTCTATGGCCGCGGCGAGGATTTGCTGATCGTTACACTCTTCCAGGTCTTGGATTTGGCCAATTTCATCGACCAGGGATTGGGGAATAAAATCTTGGCCAACTTGTCCTCCAATCCGGCACAGGGCCTGGCCAGATTCGGGATCGAGAAGGATCGCCCCGTTGTTTTCCTCCTGCGCCTGTAAATTGGCCAGGGAAAAGAGAAATGCAAAACTTAAAATCCAGTGAAAATTGTTCATCTCTTCCTCCTTATGGGTTATCTTGTGTTTCAGGCGAAACTTCCGTTATTACTTGGCACAGGAGTGACCCGCTAATAGTGCTCACTAAAAAAGGTATTTGCAAGGCCGATCTAGTTGTTGCGAAATAAATTTTTATTACTCCCCACACGGTAGCGACACCTAATATGGTAGCAAAGATTTTGCGTCTGGGTTTGGTAAAACGGATTTGAAAACTGTTCTTGTATTGTACATGATTGAGAACTCCGATTGAACAGCCTGCTATAGGGCCAAGAAGGCCTATAGCATTTAAAGAAGGGGCCGCCATCTGCACGGTTTCCGTTTCTCCCTCTATGGCCGCAGTGAGAATTTGCTGGCCACTACATTCTTCCAGGTCTTGGATTTGGCCAATTTGATCGATGAGAGAGTCGGGAATGAAATTCTGGCCAACTTGTCCACCAATCCGGCACAGGGCCTGGCCAGTTTCGGGATCGAGAAGGATCGCCCCGTTGTTGTCCTCCTGCGCCTGTAAATTGGCCAGGGAAAAGAGAAGTGTAAAACTTACAATCCAGTGAAAATTGTTCATACCATCTCCCTTTTAAATTAGGGTTTGGGGTTCAGCAATTTTTTTGCCTCGTCGGTATAGGCGTAATCCAGCGCCATTTTTCCTTCAATATTTTCCAGTGTTGGATCGGCACCGGCGTCGAGAAGCATTTGAATGGCCTTTGCATCACTGAAGGACAGGGCCACAATGATCAACGCCGTCCATCCGTCTCCATCTTGGATATTGGGATCGGCACCGGAGTCGAGAAGCACTCGGAGGATTTCCAAAGTTCCCGCTCCCACAGACACAGACATCAATGCCGTCATTCCGTTATGGGTATTGAAATCTCCGATATTGGGATCAAACAATGCCGTCCATCTAACTTTACTTTGGGCATTGGGGTTGGCACCGGCGGCGAGGATCATGCGGACGGCCTGCGCATTTCGACTTGCTACACTGGCCATCAATACGGTCATTCCAGCGTCTTTGTCCGAGGCGTTGGCATTGGCCCCGGCGTCGAGAAGTGCGCGGATGATTTCCAAATTGCCGCCCCATGCTCCGTGAATTAAGATTTCGTCCCTGTTTTGAGCGTTGAGTTCCGCACCGGCATCGATCAGGGTTTGGAATATCTCCCAATCTCCGCTCCTCGCTCCGGTGGCCAAGATTGTTTGTCCTCTCTTATTTTTGGCATCGGCCTTGGCCCCGAAGGCGATCAGCGTGCGGACGATCTCAATATCTCCGCCCTCTACCCCGGCCAGTAGTGCCGTCCACCCGCCGTCAATTTGAATATTGGGGTCGGCACCGTGGGCGAGCAGCATGCGGACGATGGGCAAATGTCCCCCTTTCGATTTGGACATGAGTGGCGTTACTCCAACGCTATTTGGGATATTGGGGTCGGCACCGGCGGCCAAAAGTGCGGAGACAATCTCTGTCTGATCGTGTAGCGCCCCGACATGCAATGCCGTCCATCCGTATTCATCCCGCGCATTTTCATTGGCACCATTGGCCAGTAATTTTTCAACCGCAGCGGCATCTCCTTCTTCGATAGCGAGAAACAATTTCTCATCCATGGAACCTTGTTCAGTGGCAAAAGTGCCTAAACACCAAACACTTGTGGCAAGGCCTACCAGAATATTCGTCAATAGCTTCACATCCTTCTCCTTTTTTTGCGGCCAATGAGTTTCCAGAGCAATATAGAGTAAAAAAATCTGTTGTGCAAAATCTTTTTTTGCTACGGGTCGTGCAGCGCATTTCAAAAAAGCGTATTCTAACGGGCCACACAAAACGCAGAAGAAAGGGAGGGAAGATGAGTGCGCACAATCCGTTGGGACTGAGGGGCATTGAATTTGCCGAGTTTGTCTCGCCCAAACCGCAAGATTTGCACCGGCTTTTTTTGGAGTTTGGCCTTTCGCGCACTCATGCGCACAGTTCCGGGGACATTGATTATTACCGGCAAAACGACATTCGCCTTTTGCTCAACCGCCGGCGGGGCAGTTTTGCCGAGAGTTTTGGCCAGCTTCATGGCCCCAGTTTGTGCTCTATGGGGTGGCGGGTGGACGATGCCCAGGCGGCCCATGAGGGGGCGGTTAAGCGCGGGGCCAGGCCCGTCGAGGCGGGGCGCGGGGATTACCGCAGGGGCCAGGGGGACTTGCCCGGCATTTACGGCATTGGCGACAGTTTGATCTACTTTGTCGACGATTTTACCAACCCCGCGCGCTACAAGGAGATGGGTTTTGAGGGCCTAGAAAATCCCGATGTGGCCGAGGACAAGGGACTCATCGCCATCGACCACCTGACCAATAATGTGCGGAAGGGGGAGATGGAACAGTGGTGCCGCTTTTACAAGGACATTTTCGGCTTTAGCGAAGTCCGCTATTTCGACATTCGCGGGATCAAAACTGGCCTCACTTCCTTTGCCTTGCGCAGTCCCGACTATTCCTTTGCCATTCCCATCAACGAGGGAACCGAGGCCAAGTCGCAGATCAACGAATACTTGGAGGAATACCGCGGCCCCGGAGTGCAGCACCTGGCCTTTATCACCCACGACATTTGCCGCTCTTTGAGAAAGCTGGCCAGCACTTCCATCGAGACACTGGACATCGACGACGAATACTACCAGGAAGTTTTCGACCGAGTTCCCAATGTCACCGAAGGCCCACGAGAACTGCAAGAGTTGCAGATTTTGGTCGACGGCGACGAGGCGGGATACCTGTTGCAAATTTTTACCCGCAATGTGGTAGGCCCCATCTTTATCGAGATCATCCAGCGCAAAAACAACTTTGCCTTTGGCGAGGGCAACTTTGGAGCACTCTTTCGCAGCATCGAGCGGGATCAGCAAAGGCGCGGCTACCTGTAATGAGTGAACAGACTCATGCTATTCTGAGCGGTAATGAATTGGTGGTTCGCGGGGGACTGGAAGCGGGGTTTTCCCTGTACACCGGCTATCCCGGCAGTCCCATGGCGGACTATTTTAACATCCTCCACCGGCGCAAGGGGGAATTGCGGAAAAAGGGCATCCAGGTGGCGATCGCCAACAGCGAGGCCAACGCCGCCGCCATGGCCAGCGGGGCGAAACAGGCGGGCCGCGATAGTTTGGTGGTGATGAAATCCATGGGCCTACAGGTCGCCAGCGATGCCTTGAGTGTCGGCCATTTTGCCAACCCGGGAGAAGTGCACCGGGCGCAGGATGGGGCGGAAGAGCGCCCCGGGGTGGTGGTGGTGGTGGGCGACGACCCGTGGTCGATTTCCACCAGTGCTCCGGTGGACAGCCGCTACTTGTTCAAGCATTTGCACATTTCTTTTTTGGAGCCGGCGACTCCCCAGGAACTCAAAGACTGGATGGGGCACGCCCTCTTTCTCTCGCGGCGGTCGTCGCTCTACCAAGGGGTGCTGACCACCACTTTTATGGCCGAGGGAGGGGGGCGCGTGAAGTTGGCCACCGAGGCGGAGGTGGACGGGGAAAAGGTTTCCCTCGATCCCGCAAAGTTTGACCTCTCCCAGTTGGTGATGGTTCCGCCCAATTCCCTGCACGCCGATCGCGCCATGATCGAGCGGCGCTTTCCCCTTTTGCAAAAGTTGTTGGGCGAATTGAATTTGGATCGCCAATATGGCCCAGGGGACGCCAGCATGGGAGTGGTGAGTGCGGGGGTGATTTTTGAAACCGCCAAGCAGGTGATGGAGGAAGAGGGACACTTGCGACGGGCCAGTCTCTACAAAGTCGCCAGTTCTTTTCCACTGGTAGAAGAGTCGCTTTTAAAATGGTTGCGGGGCAAGCGCACCGTCGTGGTGGTGGAGGAAAAGCGCGGGTTTTTGGAGGGGGAACTCAAGGCCCTGTGCCAGCGCCATCAATTGGACATTCAAATATGGGGCAAACAGTGGCAGACGGCCGCGGGCGTTTGGGAAGAGGCCTTTCCCGCCTATGGGGGCCTTTCCTTCGAGCAGGTTCGTGAGGGCCTGTCCAAATGTTTGGGAGAGCAGACTGGGCCTTCAAGTGCAAAACCCCAAGCGGCGAAGAATCTACCGAACCGCTTGCCGACTTTTTGTCCGGGCTGCCCCCACCGCGAAACTTTGAGTCTGCTCAAGGAATTGCGCGCCACCTTGAAGGCCAAAAATATCGATCTCATCTCCCACGGGGATGTGGGGTGCTACTCCCTGAGTTTTCTGCCGCCCTTTAAAGAGATGCACAACCTCTCGGCCATGGGGCAGGGGGGGGCCTTGGGCGCGGGGGCCGATCTCTTTACCAAAAATCCCAGCGTGGTGCTGATGGGGGACAGCACTTTTTTTCACAGTGGCATCACCGATATTTCAAACTCGGTGCAAATGGGCCACAACATTACTTATATTTTGTTGGACAACGACAACACCGCCATGACGGGCCATCAAATGACCCCCGCCAGTGGCCAAGATGTCACCGGGGAGGATCGCCCCCGCCAGGACATGCTCAAGGCGGTGGAGGCATTGGGAGTGTCCCAGGCCATCGAGGTCGACCCCAGCGATCGCTATTTTTACCGCAGTTTATTGCAGGAGTTTGTCGAGCATCCGGGAACCAAAGTCATCGTCTCCAAAAAAGAGTGCGCCCTGACCTTTGGAGCGCGCCAAAAGGTGGAGCAGCGGGAATTGTTTGCCAAAGGGGCGGTTCTTCCGCGCAAAACTTTTTATCAAATCAACACCGACACTTGTGAAGACTGCCGCGCCTGTGTGGAATCCACCGGCTGTCCGGGGTTGACTCAAATCTTCGATGCCTACGGCAGCAAAATCGCCATCGATCCGGATATATGCGTGGCCGACAGTTATTGCACCAAAATCGAGGCCTGCCCCTCCTTTGAACAGGTGGAAGTGTACCACTACCACCCCGACAAGTGGAAAGGGGAGGCCGGAGCGCAGGGGGAGTGGCCAGACAGCGAGGGGATTCCCTTGCCTGATGCCCACAAAAGTTTTGCCCGGATTGCGGAGGGGGATGCCTGGCGGGCGGTAGTCACCGGCGTGGGGGGATCGGGAGTGACCACCATTTCGCGGATTTTGGCCGAGGCGGCCCAGGAGATGGGGGGGCGCGATGATTTAAACTTCAAATTTGTCGATCAGAAAGGTTTGGCCCAGAGGAATGGCAATGTCACCGCCCACTTGGCGATTTATGCCAAAGATCAAAGTTGTGCGGCGGTGACTCCGCACTCCCGCGCCGACTTGTTGCTCAGTTCGGACTTCTTGGATGGCCTCAACAAGGCGGACTTTCTCGCTCCCAGTGGCCAGGCCCTCTTCGATGAGGACTTTCAACTTCCCCTCAGCGCCCTGTTGGATCGCCAGGATTGCCTGGAGCGGGAGACTTTGTTGGGCGAGTTGCGGGAGCAGCTGGGGGAGCGCGGCCAGGTCTTGCCCTTGAGGCAGTCTTCCAGGGAACACCTGGGGCGGGCGGTTTATTCCACCACCATGCTGTTGGGGGCGGCCTTTCAGAGCGGGCGCTTGCCCTTTGGTTTGTCGGATATGAAAAGGGCCATAGAGCGCACCTTTCCCACCAGAGAGCATGGGCCAAACTTGCGCGCTTTTGAGTGGGGACGCCAATTGTGGCACCAGCGCCACCAGGAGAGTGCGCGGCCAGATTCCCCCACCGAGGCGATCTTAAAACAACTCGAACAATCCATTAGGGAAACTTTACTTCCCTGGCACAATAAAAAGGCCGTACTCAAACTGTACCGGCGGGACTTCAAGCGTTTGCAATCCTACTTCCCCGGCATCGATCCCACCCACTTGGCCCAGTATGTGCACGACCTCTATGTCTTTGATCGCGGCCGAAAATCCGAGGACTTTTTACAGGAGGCCCTGCACTTGTCCCAATTGGTTCCCGAATCCGACTTGGCGGCGATCGCCCTGCGGACTTTGGCCAAAACCTTTTTTGTTAAAGACGAAGTTTTTGTCGCCCACCAACTCATTTCCCCGGCCAAACGGGAGCGCGACCGCCGCACTTATGTCCAGATGGGAAGCGATTTCCGCACCACTCCTATCAACCGCCCGCGCTTTGACATTTTTGGCCTGAAATTGGAGTTTGGCGTGCGCCCCTGCTACTGGATGTTGGCGATCATGCGCCATGCGCGCCTGTTGCGTTGGGTGCTGAGGGGGTGGCACCGGCGGGAAAGGGAGATCGCCCTGCAAATCCGCCGCCGTTTGCGGGACAACTTAGGGCAGGCCACCAGTGTTGCGGACAAGCGCCGGCACTTGCAGGCCCTGGACAATATCAAAGGCTATCGGGAAGTGCGCTACCGCCAGGCCCAGGCCACGCTCTGAGGTTTCACTGTGCAGGCCCAGGAAAGCAAACCCATTGATGCCGTCTCTGTTGTCCTGCGCGCCCGGGGCCAAGTTTTCACCATTGTTCGCCAACCCTACTTGCGCACTTTTCCTGGTTATACCGCTTTTCCCGGCGGCAAGGTGGCGGCCAGTGATGGGACGGAATTGAAGTGGCCCCATTCCCTGTGGCATGGCCTGGACGGCCAGTTGATCAACGCTTGTCTGCGGGAAGTGCGGGAAGAACTGGGTGTCAATCTCGCAGAGTGGGCCACTGAGGGAAAAATTTTGGCCGCACACTGGTTGGGTGTGGCCACTACGCCGCCCTTTTATCCCTACCGCTTTCACACCCATTTTTTCGCCTTCGATTTGCAACAGACCTGCCCTCTGGAGTTTGACCGGGGGGAAATTCAAAGCGCGCAGTGGTGTTCGCCGCGGGAGTGGTTGCAGGCCTTCGAGTGCGCCGAGATACTGTCTGTGCCCTCCATCGTGCGCTTGATGGGGGAACTGGCCAGGGAAGGGGCCTCTTTTCCCGTCAACTTGGAATACCCTTTTGATTTAGAGGGTGAAGTCCCGCGCCTGGAAGCGCTGGCGGGGGTGGTGCAGTTTATGCCCTTGAGCCGCACCTTTCCCCCCGCCAACCGCACCAACTGTTTTCTCATTGGAGACGGGGATGCGGGAGCGCGGCGGGTGCTGATCGATCCCTCTCCGCGCAGTCCCGAAGAATACCAAAAATTGTTGCGCTCGGTGCGCGCCCACTTAGACAGCGTGGGGGCCGCTTCCATCGACTTGGTTTTTCTCACCCACCACCACCCCGACCACCACGAAATGGCCCCCCTTATGGCCCAAGAGTGGGGTGTGCCCATCGGCCTGAGTGAAGACACCCGCCGGCGCATCGAGGGCAAATGGGGGGCGGACTATTGGGGAGAAACCCCGCTGGAAATTTTTAAAGAGGGGGATGTGTTGACCCGATCCAAGGGCAGTCCGGTGAAAATCTACAGCGTTCCGGGCCACGACCGCGGGCAATTGGCCCCAGCGGCGGAGTCCAAGGCCTGGTTTTTGGCCGGCGACTTGATTCAAACCGTGGGCACCGTGGTGGTGGGCAACGACGAGGGAGACATGGCCGAATATATGGCGAGCCTGAAGCGGGTGATCGATTGGCGGCCGCGGGTGGTGATCCCCAGTCACGGAACTTTGATGGGGGGAACCCACCGCTTGAAGGCCACCCTCGAACACCGCCAGTACCGGGAGCAACAGATCGTCAAGCTATTGGCACAAAACAAGAGCGAAGAGGAAATCTTCGCCGTTTTGTACGCAGGCCTGGCCCCCACATTGAAAAAACACGCCCTGGCCACCATCCGCTCCCATGTGGCCAAAATTTGGGCCGAGGGCGGGTGAGGTTTATTCGCTCCAAAGGCAACTCAAGGGCAGAAGATAAATATTGTCGTCATAGGGAATGACTCTTTCGGTATTGCATAAGATAATGCCACAAACGAAATCTTTGCCCGTCATCTTTTGCAATTCTTTAATGCCCGCCAAATCTTTTTTTTCAATGTGTTCGGCATTTTTAACTTCAATGGCCACCAACTTGTTTTGTCTCTCCAGCACAAAATCAACTTCTCTCCCATCGTTGGTGCGGTAAAAGGAGATGTTGACTTCATGCTCTCCGCTTTGGCCCACCTTGATCAGTTCAGAGAAAACAAAATTTTCCAAAATGTGCCCAAATTGAGTTGGGGAACTTTTGATAAAAACTTCGGGAGATTGCCCTAGCAGGTGGCATAACAGCATGGTATCGTAAAAATAGGACTTCTTAGACTTGACCAAGCGTTTGGCCATATTGCGGTACCAGGGTTTTAGAGTGCAAGCAATAAAGGTGCTTTCTAAAAGGCCTCTGTAGTTTCGGGTTGTCACCGCGTTGAGGCCAAGTTCTCTTCCCATATTGGCATCATTGATTAAATTTCCAGCACGGGAGGCCAGTGTCTGAAGCAACGACGGCATGTATTCCGCTTTTTCTAAATTGTAGATATGGCGGGGGTCTTCCAGGGTGATTTTTTGAATATAATTTTTAAACCAGGTTTTGATCATGTTCTCTGGCATGGTCGCCAACTCGGGGAAGCTGGCCATTTGTATGGCCTGTGCCAGTGTGGTGGCATTGGGTTCTACGGATGAAAAATCCCGTTCAAAACAGCGTTCGATAAAGCGAGGCCTAGTGCCTTCTTTTTCCCCAGCACTGAGAGGCAATAAAGTCAAGGTGGCCATGCGGCCAACCATGGCATTGGCCAATTGGGCCATGGCGGTTAAATTGGCCGATCCGGTTAATAAATAACACCCGTTGGGGGAAGTCTTGTCCTGAAGGGCCTTTTGCCGGCGTTCGTCCACCAATTTTTTGAGTGCGAAAAATATTTCTGGAACCCTTTGGACTTCATCAATAATTAAAGGAGTGCCGGACTCTCTGAGGTAGTTAAGGGGGTTGCGGGCGGCCGCGGCCCGTTCGAGGGCATCGTCAAAGGTGATAAACTTGGCCTTAAAATCCTCAGTCAACAAAATTTTGGCCAAGGTGGTTTTTCCCGCTTGGCGGGGGCCATTGATATAGGCCACGGGAAATGATCGCAAGGCATCCATAATTAATGGCCGGATGTGGCGTTTGATAATGGCCATGGGTTCTATGGTATCTTTTCTAAAATCGAAAAGCAAAATTTCGATTTGAGAAGAAAAGGCCCCTGTTTTGTGCAAAAATGAAATGGGATTTTACTTTTGCATGAAAATGTGAAATGATAAGGTATGTTTCAAAGAGGCCTCAAACTACCCGAAAAACCACAGAACTCCTTTTTTTTGTGGGGGCCTCGGCAAGTTGGCAAATCCACCCTTCTCAAACAAACATACCCCCGGGCAAAGATGATCGATCTTTTAAGGCCCGAACTCTTGAGGGCGTTGGCCAACAAACCGGAAACCTTGCGCGAACTCACCCGAGACGATTCCTTTGTCTTGATCGATGAAATCCAAAAGATTCCCGCCTTGTTGGACGAAATTCACTATTTGATCGAAACCTACGGCAAAGTTTTTGGCCTGTGTGGTTCCAGCGCTAGAAAAGTCAAGCGGGGGCACGCCAATCTTCTCGGCGGCCGGGCCAGACGCCACCAGCTTTTTGGCCTCACCATGGCCGAACTGGGAAACTCCTTTGATTTGGTCAAGGTGCTGAACCGGGGTTATATCCCCAACCACTATCTCGCACAAGATTCACCCCGGGCCATACAGGCCTATGTGGTGGATTACCTCAAAGAAGAGGTGGCCGCAGAGGGCCTAGTGCAAAATCTGCATCGCTTTTCAGAATTTTTGGATGTTGCCGCCCTGTCCGATACAAACAAAATCAATTTCAATGCCATCGCCAGGGATTGCGGAGTTTCGGCCTATACCGCCAAATCCTATTTTAACATTTTGGAGGACACTCTCATCGGGTCGTGGCTCAAGGCCTATAGAAAAAGGCCCAAGAGAAGGATCACCGCTGCGCCTAAGTTTTACTTTTTTGATGTCGGGGTAGTCAATTTTTTGGCCAATAGGGGGGAATTGAGGCCAGGTTCCGAACTCTTTGGAAAGGCGTTTGAAAACTGGGTTTACCACGAATTGAGAGCATTTCTCAGTTACCATTTTCCCTTTAAGAACCTCAGCTATTGGGGCCTCTCCACTGGGGTTGAGGTGGATTTCATCGTCGGAGATATGGAATTGGCCATTGAGGCCAAGGCGGTTTCTAAAGTCGGCCCCCACCACCTTAAAAATTTGCGTGAACTCAAAAAAGAACACCCTGCTTTGAAAAAATCCGTCTTGCTCTGCCTTGGAGCGGAGGCGAGGGCCACGGACGATGGCATTCATATTCTGCCTTTTTCTCAGCTAATGCAGTTGGGAGATTTTTTGCGCGATGGATAAGTTGGTTGAAGAGAGAGTGTCGGGACAGTGGGAATCCACCTTTGGTGAGGTTCGAGCAAAAAGTTTATTCATGCCAGCAAAGAGTCTTGGTGGGCGAAAATAAATGCCCGTCGTACTCTCCCCAACCGGCGAGCGTCTTTTTAGCAGAAGTTTTACAAAACTAGGGCCTTTGCCCCATTTAAAAAGTAATCCCCTTGGCGGCCTTAAAACCGCTGAGGGGTTTTCTTTTTGCGTCAATTTTATGGCCTTTAATAAAAAATCTATCTTGCCATATATGGCAAGATAGGCCATCATGTCTTTCACATGAAGAGAAAAACATATCCTATTGATATAATGGTTAATGGTATTGCCATTAGGGAAGTTATCATCGACCCCCACTACCAAGAGAAACACAGTGAAAGCGTTAATGATGATATTATTCTCAATTTGGTAAGGGCACTTCACGGCAAAACATTTGAACCGGATGGCGAAAATCCACCCTATAGATATTTTGTAACTGATGGAATTGAATACAGAAAAAAATGCTACAGATTGATCTGGTTGCTTGAAAACCATCAAATCTATATAGGTGTCGTCAATGCTTATAGAAGGAGTTAGCAATGGGGTTCCCCAAAAAAATTGAAATCAATAGGGCCTTAAAAAAACTTGAAAATGCCGAGGGCACTCTCATCTTGCCAAAAAATGCCACTCCTCTGGAAAAATTGAGATGGGATATTTGCCAGGAGTTTATCAAGTACAAGCAGGCACAGGGAATTTCTCAAAAAGAAATGGCCGAACGATTGGGGGCCGATGAAGCGAAAGTCAGTAAAATTCTACACCACCGAATCGATGAGTTTTCCACTGATCGGTTGATCAACCTCTTTTTTATTCTCAATCCCGAATTGCGCCTCAAGGTTGGTTGAGTTTTGAAGGTTTTGGCGGAAATTGGTGGGGTTCAGGGGAATTTGTCCAAATTTGCAATCAGATTGCAAGTTTGGCCATATTGAGACGAGCGTCATTTTTTGTGCCCCTGCCCCACTCTCTGACAAGGCCCTTGCCCCCCCGGCGAAATTTTGTTAAAAGTGCCTAGTCTTTGTTAAAAAGTGTAGGGGTTCGGTGAGTTAAAGGCGGTTTTTGAGTGAAAGTCCGCCTTTTTTTTTAGCTTGGAGGCCCCCGCTTGATGAAGCGATGCATAGAAAAGTGAGGAAGAGAGTATGAGTTTTTCTGAATTGGGGCGGGTCATCGAGGCCTTGGGAAAAGACCGGGGCATAGACCGGGAGATCGTGGTCAAGGCCATCGAGCAGGCGTTTTTGGTCACCGCCCGCAAAAAGTACGGTATTCAGGGGGAGTACGAGACCCGCTACAACACCGACGACGACGAAATTGAAATTTACCAGTACAAAAATGTTGTTGATGAAGTGCAAAATGAGACGACGGAAATTGTGTTGGGCGAGGCCAAAAATCTCGACGGGGAAGTAGAAGTGGGGGATCAGTTGGGAGTGCGCATTGAAAACCCCAACTTCACCCGGGTGGATGTGCAAACCGCCCGCCAGATCATCTTTCAAAAAGTGCGGGATGCCGAGCGGGAAATTCTGTTTTCCGAGTTTAAGCACCGGGAGGGGGAACTGATCACCGGCATTGCCCGCCGCTACGAGAGGGGCAATATCTATGTGGATTTGGGGAAAGCGGACGCGGTTCTCTCCCGGCGGGAGATCATACCCGGGGAAAATTTTAAGACCGGGGATCGCATTCAGGCCTATTTGACCGAGGTGGTGATGACCAACCGGGGGCCAGAAATTCGCCTCTCCCGCACCAGCCCCCTCTTTTTGGTCAAACTCTTTGAGTTGGAGGTTCCCGAGATTCAAGACGGAACCATCGAGATTCGCTCGGCGGCGCGGGAACCCGGCTATCGCGCCAAGCTGGCGGTGCTCTCCACCGACAAAGACATCGATCCGGTGGGCGCTTGCGTGGGCATGAAGGGGTCGCGGGTGCAAAATGTGGTCAACGAGCTGCAAGGGGAAAAAATTGACATCGTTAAGTGGTCGGACGACTTGGAAACTTTCGCCCGCAATGCCCTGGCCCCCGCGGAGATCACCAATATTATGATCGACCACGAGGCGCAAACCATGGATGTGGTGGTGGAAGAGGATCAGCTATCTTTGGCGATCGGACAGCGCGGGCGCAATGTGCGCCTGGCGGCCATGTTGTCTGGCCACAAAGTCAGCATTATCTCCAAGTCCAAACTGCAAGAAAAAATTGCCAAGTCGGTGGAGAACTTGTTGCAAATTGAAGGCGTGACCGATGCCCGCGCCCAGGTGTTGATTCAGGTGGGGGTGACCGCCATCGGCGACTTGTCAGTGCAGACCAAGGAAGATTTGGCCAGCACTCTGGAGATCGCCGAGGACGAGGCCCAGGCCATTATCGACAACACTCTCAAGGCCATCGAAGAGGGAAGTGTGAAATTGCAGCCGGAGGAAGAGGACGAATTGGTGTCCGCTTCGGCCATTCCCGCCTATGTGGGCCTGATTCAAGATCAGAAGGAAAAAGAATCGCAAGACAAGTTTGGCGAGGCCGAGAAGCGGCTGCGCGAAGAGTTGGCGGCCTTTAAGTTAAAGTAGTTGGGGTAAGCGAAATGCCAAAACGCGTGTTTGAACTGGCAAAAGAATTGGGAATGGGGGCGGTCGATTTAGTTGAAGGCCTCAAGTCCAAGGGGTTTGCCGTTCGCAATCACATGCAAACTTTGAGCGACCAAGAAGTGGAAAAAGTTTTGGCCAGTTTTGCCGAACCGTCAGAAGAGGGCAAAGGCAAAGAAGTTAAAAAGAGCGCGAAGGCCAAAAGGCCTAAGAGCGATTCTTTGGCCAAAAAATCCGGCACGCGCAGGAAAAAAACTGTCATCCGTAGAAAAACCAAGGCCACGGCCCCCGCCGCAGGGGAACAGGGGGTGACACCAGAGCAAACTGCCGGTGTGCCCCGTGATGGAGAGGGAGGGCCAAAAGAGGCCTTGCCTTCTCAAGAGGCCGAACGGCACCGAGACGCTCAAGGGAAAGAGAACTTTGCCGAGGATCGCCCCCGCGGGCTGCAAATTGTGGAGAGCGGATCGAAACCTGCACCCGAATCTCGTCCAGCGAACAAAGGGGCGCAAGATTTTGCAGGGCCTCACCCGGCGGCAAAAGAAGATGGCCGCGCAACAAAACAGGACAAGCAGGATAAAAACCTGTCTCCCAAAAAGGGCAACCGCCTGGGCAGCTTGGCCACCATGATGAACGAGAGGAAAAATTATGGCCTTCGCGCCCGCACCATCGGCCAGGAGAGGGCGGATCAAGAACTGAGGGCCTACGCGGCCCTGGGCCGCACGGGGCGGCCGATTTATACCACGGTCAAGAAAAAGCGCGCCTTTGCTGGCCCCATTAAGGCCACCCATATTACCGAAACCAAAGAGGCCAAGCGGGTGATCAAACTCCATCTGGGGGCCAGTGCCAAAGAGTTGGCCAAAAAACTCAAGGTCAAACTCAAAGAAATGGTGGATCAGTGTTTGGAGATCAATTTATTGGTCAAGGGAGAGGATTATATTGGCATTAAGTTGGCCAATGAAATTGCCGCTTTTTATGGCCATAAAGTGGAAAATATCGCCTTTGACGAAAATGCTGTCATCGGCAAGGCGGAGTTGGCGGACGAAGAGCGGGAAAAATGGCCCCTGCGCGATCCCATCATTGCCATTATGGGGCATGTGGATCACGGCAAAACCACTTTACTGGATTATATTCGCGAGGCCAAAGTGGCGGCGGGGGAGGCCGGGGGGATCACCCAGCATATCGGCGCTTATTCGGTACACACCCAGGCGGGGAAGAGGCTGACTTTTTTGGATACTCCGGGGCACGCCGCTTTTGCCAGCATGAGACAGCGCGGGGCCAAGGTGACCGACATCGTGGTTTTGGTGGTGGCCGCCGACGACGGAGTGATGCCGCAGACCGAGGAGTCCATTCGCTTTATCAAGGAGGCGGGAGTTCCGGTGGTGGTGGCGATCAACAAAATGGACAAGGAGGAAACCAACCCCGAGCGGGTGAAGAGCGAGTTGGCCGAACACGGTCTGTCTCCTGAAGAGTGGGGGGGAGACACCATGATGGTGCCCATTTCGGCCCTCAAGGGGGATGGTATAGACGCTCTCTTGGAGTCTCTGGGATTGGTGGCCGAGATACTCAATTTGCGGGCCGAACTCGATGGCCCAGGAGAGGGAGTGGTCATCGAATCCAAAGTCGAGGCCGGCCGGGGGGCGATGGCCACCATTTTGGTGCAAACGGGGACTTTGAAAAAGGGCGACTTTATTGTCGCCGGGGAGAGTTTTGGCCGCGCCCGCAATCTTATGGACGGCCTGGGGCGGATTCTCACTGTTGCAGGGCCTTCGATTCCAGTTCAAGTTTTGGGCCTGAATCAAACTCCCGTTCCCGGCGACATTTTAAATGTGGTCAAAAATGAACGGGAGGCCAAAAGGATCGTGCAAAACCGCATTGAAGAGCGCCAACGCTTGGAGAGTGTGCCCAAGCAGGCGAGTGTCAATTTGGAAGATTTCTTTGCCCAGGCGGCAGATGATCAGAAGGAACAAAAAACTCTCAATATTATGCTTCGCGCTGATACTCAGGGTTCTTATGAGGCGATCAAACAGTCCTTGCAGGCCCTGTCCAATCCCGAAGTCGAGGTGAAAGTCCTCAAGGGCGGCATTGGCCCAATTAGTGATTCCGATGTGCACTTGACCTCTGCTGCGCAGGGGATCGTGATGGGCTTTAACATGCGGCCAGTAACTTCGGCGCGCAGACTGGCGGAAGATTTGGCAATTGAAATCCGCACCTACAGCGTGATCTACGAATTGATTGGCGATGTCACCCTGGCCCTGGAGGGAATGCTGGAACCCAAGGTGGCGGAAAAATACCTCGGCCGTGCGGAGGTCAAAAATACTTTCTCCATTCCCAAAGTGGGGGTTATCGCCGGTTCGGTGGTGGTGGAAGGCCTCTTACGGGTGGGCCAAAAAGTGCGGCTCTTGCGCAATGGAAAGATCATCTTTGATGGCGGCATGAGTTCGCTGAGGCGTTTTAAGGAAGATGTCAAGGAAGTCAAGAGCGGTTATGAATGTGGAGTCGGCCTGGAAAATTTTAACGATGTCAAAGTGGGGGACATTTGCGAGTGTTACGCGCTGGAGGAGATCAAGCGCACGCTCAAAGATTTGCAGGACGAGTCCAAAGTTGTCAGTGCACCCGCCGCGGCGGCGGAGAGTGAAGCGCATCAGGAAAATCAAATAGAAGGGGGCCTCGAATGAGTGTCATGGCCCACACTTCCAAGCGAGACAAGTACAGCGGGCGCATTTTAAACCAGTTGGGCCTCATTCTGAGGCGCGATTTCAATGACTCGCGCTTGCGCCGGGTTTCCCTCACCAAGGTGGAACTCAATCGGGACGGCAGCATTTCCAAAGTTTATTGGGATACATTTGACGACAGTAACCGTACGGAATTGGAGCGCGCCCTCAAGAGAGCGGTGGGGCGCATGCGCAAACTCTTGGGCCATGCTCTACAAGTGCGCATGGTTCCCGCCCTGCGCTTTTGCTACGACAACCAGTTTGAAGAGGAGCAAAAAATGGTGCAGCTTCTTGGCCAGGGCCAATCCTCGCATTTGAATGAAAAACCGTGGGCCAAGTGAAATCTTGCCACCACTAATATATCTCTTGGACAAACCTGCCGGCCTGAGCACTTTTGATGTGATAAGAAGGGTGAGGCCCAGGTCAAGCAAACACAAGCGCCAAAAAATTGGCCACTTTGGCACTCTCGACCCCTTTGCCTCGGGGCTGGTTTTGGTGGCGGTGGGGGCGGCCAACCGGCTGGCCCCGCTGGTGCATCGGTATTTGAAAAAAAGCTACTGGGCCAAGGGGGTGTTGGGGGAAAAGCGCGACACCGGGGATGTGACTGGAAAAGTCGTCGAAGCTGGCCAGTATAATTGGCGCGATCCCATCGGGATTCAGGCCTTTGGCCAAAAACTACGAGAGAAAGTGGCAGCACTCACCGAGGGAACTTATTGGCAAATTCCACCCGCTTATTCCGCCGCCAAATTTCAAGGCAAGTGTTTGTATCATTACGCCCGACATGGTATTGACATCCGCAAACCTCCGGTGGCGAGGAAAATTGATCACTTAGAAATTTTGTCTTATTCCCTTCCTTCGGTCGAATTTCGGGCGCAGGTGAGCGCGGGAACTTATATTCGCGTGTTGTGGGAGGATATGGCCCAAGATTGGGGGGGGTATTTGGCGGAACTCCGGCGCACGGCCTATGGAGAGATTGGTGTCGAGCGCGCTGTGCCGATCCCTAAGGAAAGCGTGGCCAGGGAGGTGTCCATTCCCGCCCTGTCTCCCCACCAATTGTTGGATTTTCCCGCGGTGTGGATGGAGAAAAAGTGGCGCGATCAATTTATCTGCGGCAACTCCGTTCCCTTGAAGCGTTTGAAGCAGGGCGACGACAAGGCCTTGTCGGGGGAACCCTACCGCTGGGCCTTTGATTCCGCCCAGACGCTCTTAGGGCTGGGGACGGTCGAAGAAACTCGCCTGGCACCCAAAATTAACTTTATTCTGGCCCCCCGTTCGTGCTAAAATGGGCCTTGAATAAGGAGACGGTATGAGTTCAACAGTGGTGGCCATGGGAATTGCCGGATTGGCCGCGGGGGGATTGGTCGCCACCTTGGGGTTGGCCAGTTTGCTCTCGGGAGGGGTGCACTTCTTTTTAGTGCGGCCTAAACTCAGGATTTTGCAATCCCGCTTTGAGCACGGGTTTGCCTTTGGGTTGAGTTGGAACTCGGCGCGGGAGCCGGCCAGCTTTGACCAGATGAAATTGAATTTTTTTAACGCCTTTGGAACTCCTCAAAAGATAGAGATTTGGCGCGCTTTTCCCGCCTTTGATAACAGCGCCGCCCGGGATATTGACCTGGGGCCTGAATTGCAGCGACTGTTGGCGGTGGATGGCCTGGACAAGGCCTCAATACAAATTGAAATAGGTTCTTCCAAGCACGGGGTGTTCCACCAGTTCGATATGCCCGCTCGCCAGTTTGCGGGCGCTCGGGAAAACGCTTCTTGGACGGTGGAAAAATTTGCGGAAAGCGGCCAGAGTGAACAGAGTGCACCTGCCAAACCTGTGTACGCCACGCCCAAGCGCTCCTTTGTGGCAGACCCTCTGCCCCCTTCAAACAAGGTTTTAAAATTGGCCACCAACCCCGCTTTTGCCGGCGAGATGGCGGTGGGCCAAGATGCACCTGCCGGCGACGGGGCAGCGGCGGAAAATCAGTTTGCCGTTTCCAAAGTGTGGATCGATCCGGGCTGCATCGTCTGCGACGCTTGCGAGAGCATTTATCCCGAAGTCTTTGAAGTCACCGACACCACCTGTGTGATTCGCCCCGATGCCCCCCTGCACGACGGCCTAAAAGTTGAAGAGGCAGCGGAGGCCTGTCCGGTTGAAGTGATCAAATTCGACAAGGCCTGAAGTGTGAACAGTTACAACAAAAAAAAGAGGGATCCCCTAACCTGCGAAGACCCCCCTCTTGTGGCATCCTGCCTATCCAGGTGAGAAACTTCCTGTCGCTCACATGTCTATTATAACTCATCCCGTCTCTCAAAGAAGAAAAAAGATGGCGAGGCAAACATTTCCAAAGCAAAAAGAGTCTTGGCAAAGGGGTTTTGGCGGCCTTTTAAACCATATTTATTTCACTTCAACGGGCCTTATTGCTGGGAAAAACGGATATGAATTGGAAAAATAATCTTACAAACTTTTTTGGTCTTTGCTCAAAAAAACACCGATTTCAAATGTTTACCTACTTTTTGCCCTCCCCTCCGGTGCGCAAAAGCAGTTATCGAGAAAAACAATTCGATCGTGTTATCAATCAAATCCTGGATAGCGGTTATCACATTGTGGAATTTAAAACTCAACACATAACCCGAGAAGAGATGTCCGGCATGTGGGTGATCTTCCTCTTAAAATCGAGTTCCCGCGCCCTTTCCTTGGATGATTTATCGCTTGAAGATGAAACTGGTGATTACGATAGCGATGAATTTGAGATCACCACATGAGTTTTGTGGTCGTGGTTTTATTGGCCATTTGTGTGCAGGGGTGTGCCGCCTATATCACCTTGATCGAATCCCGGCCGCAGTTTCAAGTGGCCCAAACTTTGGTCACGCCTCAATATTGCCAAAAGAAAAAACCGTTGCAGGTGGTGCAAACCGACTCGCGGGCCAATCAAAGTTTTTTGCAGAGCTTGGCGGCCATACAAAAAAAATACCAACTTTCCTTCCTCGATCAAGCGGCGCTTTTGGCCCTCTTCCAAACTCTGGTGCGGCCAGATGCCAGCAACCACTTTTCACGCTTGCAGATCGTCTACGGCAACGGAAAAAGTGTGCAATACCGGGACTATCACCCCACCACTCCCCAAATGGAGGAGGCCAATTTCCTCTATGGCCTGTATTCCTTTTTAAAAGAAAATCAAAACCGCAAGAGCGTCTTTCAACTGGCCAGAATTGCCGATCGGTATTTTCCTGCCAATGTCTTAATGACTGGCGAGTTGAGGCAGTTTGTCCGGCAAAACCGTGAATTGTTAAAGCGGGATGCCGTGCTCGCTGAAACTTTTTTTCGCCTGGACAAGGAATTGCAAGAGGGGGAGACATTGAGGGCCTTTTCTCTGGCCAAATTTGCATCCAAATTGCGATCCCGAATCAAACAATTGCCCCCTACTCACCTGGCGGAGACTTCCCTTTTTGCTTACCAGGTTCGCGCATCGGGGAATCCCGCCTTTGATGTTGAGTGCAGTGATGACATTAACCGCTATCATAAATCCCCCTTGCGCATCTACCGTGGGCCAAAAGTGCAAACCAATGTTTTTGGCCTCTATCAAAGCGAAGAAAAGTTCTTTTTGGCCATAACCAGTTCGGTTTTGGCCCCCTCTTTGCCCCTGTCCCAGCAGGGCAGTTATTCGCTGGGAGGCGTGGCCCCCGATTGGGCGGCGTGGGTGTGTCTGGTGCAAAAGGAAGGAAGGGGCGGGAGCGCCGTTTTGGCCAGTGTGAGTGGCCGCGACCCTGGCCAGCACTTGTTTCACTTGTTGAAAGGCCAAGAGGCGCCTGTGGAGAGTTTTGAAGAATTGATCCGGATCGTCCGTGCTCCCCGCTCCCTGCTGCTGGATCGCCCCCAGCGCATCTTATTTGAACGGGAGCGCGCCAGTGACAAACAACTGGAAGAGATGCTGCGCTCGCGCCTGCCCCTCTACTACGCTCCCCGTTTGGGCGAAGTGTGGGGAGTGTGGAGGGAGAAAGGCGGTGGTGTGGGCGTGGTGACTGACGATCGCCACGCCGTTCACCAGACTTGTCATTAAGGGTGAGCACTTAAACTTTTAAAATTTCCCGACAGAAAGAGCTAAAGGGCAGACAGCGCCCCTTTTTGGCCTCGTCCCCGAAATCTCGGCGGGACAGGTGAACTTGAAAACAACGGGGAATGTCCAGTCGTTCTTGAAAGTAGTTTAAATGGGAGGATAGGGCGGTTTGGCCCAGTTTGCACTCGACGGCAAAAAATGGCCGCCCGTCCTTTGTCACCAGAAAATCGACTTCTCTTTTGTCTATGTCTCTCAGGTACGCGAGTTGGTAGTGGCCCCCCGTGGTATCGTGGTGGTAGTGGCAGTATTTTAACAGGTGGGAGGCCACCAGGTTTTCAAAGCGGGCGGCGGGCCTTTCCACCTGCGACCAGTCCCAAAAATACAATTTTTGTTCTTTTTTCACCGTCCTAATGCGGGAGTTGCCGTAGGGGGGGATGCGAAACACCATGTAGAGGGCCTCCAACAGGCCAAGCCAGCGCTCTACCGTTTTATGACTGGCGGAAATATCTTCCCGCAGAGAGTTGACAGACAGGGGGGCACCCACGCGATGGGGAAGGGCCTCCACCAGCAGCTCGATGAGGGAAATCTCTTTCACTTGCTCCAAGTCTCTAAGGTCGTCGTAGACCACCTGTTTTTTTCTGTTGTTTTGCCACCGCCTCCAATCGTTTACCGATTGCCCCAAGAGTGGTTCGGGAAACCCGCCAAATTGCAACAGGGCCTCCAGGTCTTTGGGGTTGGGGGTGGGGTTCATTTCCAAAAGGGAAAAGGGGTGCAGGCGGTAGTAGTAATACCTCCCCATTAGGGAATCCCCCCCCTTGGAAAAATGGTCGAGGCGGGCCGAGCCGGTCACCAGAAAGGAATGGCCTGAGCGGTGGCCATCGTAGAGGCCTTTGAGCAGGCCTCTCCACTCTTTGTACTTGTGAATTTCGTCGAAAACTAAAAGTCGGTGCTTCAAGGGGATTTGATTTTTGAGGATGCGTTGGCGGTGCTTGAGAATGTCCCAGTTGAGATAGGCGGGGTTTTTTTCGTGGGAAGGACGCAAAAAACTCAGGCCCATGGTGGTTTTGCCCACTTGTCTGGGGCCACCGACAAAGACCATTTTCTTGGCCAAATCCCTTTTAACGGGGGAATAGAGGTATCTCTTTGGTGTTGGCATAAGGGCATTATACTACTAAATTCACCCCTAGTCAAAAATACTCGCGTGTATTTTTGACTGGAGGCCAAAAAACTAGGGTTTTGCCCCTCTATTCCGGCATTTTGCAGTTTTTGGGGAATTTTTACCTAGAAAAGGGGTGGGGTCTTGTTTTGGGTACTCCGTTAGAGTATTCAAGTGTCATTATTAAGGCCCTTCAGAAAGGGGGACAGTTATGCTTAAAACAGCGCGTCAAGTTTTCTTCTCTTTGGTGTGGTTCCATTTGGCGCTCTCGGGAGTGCTGGCCTCGAAGAAGGATCGTTGTCTAGATACTCTCAGGAATTTAGTTGGAGTTGAAAGGGAAGTCACCGATTCCCGTTGGGCGCTGGATGGTGTGGATAACATTCATGCCCAACTGGAATCCGTTGTGCGGCAGGGGAAGGGTGGCAATTTGGCGGAGGCGGCAGAGGTTTGGATGGGGCAGAGTGGGGATGCGGAACTGAAAGCGGGTTTTTTGCTGACGCAAATTGGTTCCAAGCAGGGGCGGTTTGAGCACTATTTAAAACTGGTTCCGGCATCTGAACGGGAAGCGGTGTGGGGAATTATCAATAGGGACACCTCGTTTGGGGTGTTTAGGGATTTGGCGCGCAAGTCGGGTGTGGATGAAGCACTGTTTGATCGCGGAGTGCTGGAGAGTTTTCTCTTCCCCAGGACATTTTCTCCCACGGGAGGGAGGGAAGGTGCTAGGGAATTTGTGATGGGAAAGGGTGCGAGAAAAGTCGAAACTGTGCTCACCAAGCAGTTTGAAGCACAGGCGACCCAGGTGACGCAACTTCAGTACGCGTTGGTGATGGGAGAGAATCCGTCTTATTTTGTGGATTCAGGGCAAGACATAGTGATGAATGGCAAGAAGATCAAGGTTGCCTTCAACCATCCGGTGGAGAGTGTGTCGTGGGAGGATGCCAAGAGGTATATAGAGATATTGAATCAGTTGCAAAGCGATTACATCTATAGATTGCCGACGGATGCGGAGTGGGAGTATATAGCGCGAGGGGGGACAGAGAGCATTTACTCGTTTGGGAATAACAAGAGCGCACTCCCTCAATACGGATGGTCTTATGGCAATTCGGATGAGCAGGCCCACCCGGTGGCGGAACTTCTGCCCAACCCGTTTGGACTCTACGATGTGCATGGGAATGTATGGGAGTGGGTAGAGGATGGCGCTGCAAAGTTGTTGGGAGGGATTGATCCGTTGCAAAGTTCCGGGCGTTACCGCGTCGTTCGTGGCGGCAGTTGGAGTAACCGTGCGCAGTACTTGCGTTCTGTGAATCGCAGCATCGACTACCTTGGCCTCAGGAGCAGCGATGTCGGTTTTCGCCTGCTGAGAACCCTGGTAAGTCCATAGCGTTTCAGATAATTCTGGCCACTAGGGCCTACCCCCGTACTGTTGCCACATTGGCGGTGGCGAGGGGGAATGGGGATGCATCATTGGCCCGGCCATGGGAGAGGGCATGGGGGCAAAGGGCGAGGGATGGGGCATACCCATTTGCTGCATGGAGGGGTTGAATTGGTAGGGGGAGGGAGTGGCGTTCAAGCTGTACATGTCGCTCGCATACCCGCCGGGGCCTCCGTCCATTAAGGAATAGTCGAGGGAACCCAGGCGGAAACTGCCAAAGTCGTCTTGATTCTGGCGCTCGCGCCGCTGTTGAGCGCGGTATTCTAAATAGGACTGGTATCCCGCCTGGTAGCGACTTTTCTGCTCGCCACGCCTTTGCATGTAGCGCAGAGTGGAGCGCCCCATGGATTGGATGCGGGCCATGTCCTTCTTCATATTGCGCCGGCATTTGCGATCTTCGTACACCGGAGAGGCCCCAAAAAAATTGATTCCCTGAGTGCGCGCCTGATGCATGTAGTGTTGGCAGCGCAGTTGGCGCGATTGGAATTGCCTGCGCGCTCTGGCGTATGAGGCCTGGCGACTTTGAATGTCCTGGGTGGCGGCCCGCAAACAGGCGGGGTTGCCGCGGTGGCTTTGAGCGTGGCAACGCCAATCTTCCAATTCGGCCGTGCGGAAGTTGTTGACTTCCCTCTCTATTTTTTTGTTGGCATCTTCGAGAGTTATAGAGCGGCCAGTGCGCGGATCGATGCGCTTGTAGAGGATGGCCTTGCCGCGCATCCTTTCCACATCGAGGGCGATGGGGTGCTTGGATTCGCGGTTTCTGATCACTCCGTAGATCGGCCTGAGCGTGTCGAGGGCGATGCCACTTCGTTCCACCAGGTCAGTGAGTTTATCAATTTTTTCTTCCAGTTTTTCTTTTTCTTCCAAAGTGTCGGCACTGTCGTAGCGCTGGCGTAAATTCTCCAACTGGGTTCCCAGGGGATCGAGCACTTCGCTTTGCATTTGGCGGGCCAAGTGCCGAAAGCGGTTTAATTGGCCATCGGTGAGTTCGCCCTCTTCTCCGATCCCTTCGATGATGCTAATCATCTGCCGCATATAATTTTCCGAGGCCTGCTCTTGTTGCAACAAGATGGCCTCCTCGATGGCGTCTTCCAAGTCGGCGTAATTCCCCAGAGAGCGCAAATTGTAGAGAAATGTCCACAGATCGCCGGCATCCCCGGAGCGGCAAATGCTCTGAAAATCGCGGTAAATTTGATCCCTCTCTCCCACCTGGAGTTCGTACCCCTGAGTTTTCAAGGGGTCGCTCCCTTCAATATAGTGGCGGCCAAAATCTTCGTACCAACGGCATTCCAATTGGGAGTCCGTCGCATTGGGAGGTTCCGCTGGCCCAGGCGGGCGGGAACCCAACTGGGCGCTGGCAAAGTAGAGTTTGACGGTGGTGTTCTTGTTGATTTGTCCCTGATCGATGGAGAATCCGGGAGAGGTATAGGAATTGGACACCTGCCCCTGTTGGTTGGCCTTGTCCCAGTCGATGGCCCCTTGAGCATTGAGCAGGCCATTGTCCTTTAAACATTCGGTGTATTTGTCGTCGTTGTTTTTTTCCGCCCACTCCTCTTTTTTGAGCGCCTCATGATCGTTGTAGGCGCTGATAAAAACCTGGCCCCCCACTTGGGAAAATTCAAAGCGGGGTTTCAAGCAGGCGTTGATAAATGCTTCCATTTTGACGGTGTATTGGCCCGGCCGGATTTCTTCCACCCGCACCGCCTGGGATTCGGCAAAGGCCCCGTCGGTGGCGGAGAGCAAATAGTCGTAGGAGATGGTGTGGGAACCGTCCAATTGGGTAGCATTGGGACGGCATTCGGCCCCTCCTCCACCGCCAATAGCGGTTCCCGGGGTACCCCCGCCGGCGGGGCGGCCACTGGCAGAGGCGGCCCTGCCGCTGGAACTTCCCCGCTTGGGCAGGGCCAAAGTGTCCGCACTGGCCAACATTAGGGCGGCCATCAGGGCCGCTTTTTGATGCTTTTTCATTACCCGACTTATCGGCAAAAGCGGGACTTGGCCTTAATCTTGGCCCTAGTTGAGAATGTGGATCAACTTGCGGCCAACGCTGTCACACTCCGGGCAACAGGCAGTCTCCTGGACATAAAAATGGGTGTAGTCGGCAAAGTGGGTAAACACCAGCTTGGCCCCGCAGGTGGGACATTCGTTGATTTGCCGGCACACTTGTTGGACGCTGCCAAAATATTCTTCAAACCTTTCAAATTTGAAATCCAAATCGCCAGAATTTCCTGAATCCATGGGGAACTCCTCGGTTGAGTGATGCTTTCTTGTCGGCGGAAACTGGGGCGCGCTTTACACTTAAAGAAAAAAGTGTTGGGATAGGTGTTTTTAACCACTGGTGGTTTTTGCCCTACCAAAGGGGTTTGCCGGATGGATTTTGCAGAGGATTTTCGCCGCCTGCGCACCTTGGGGAAGAGTGGCCTCGCCGCCCGGGTGGAAGGCCCCTTTGTGGGGCAACTTTTTAAAAAGGTCAACTTTTCCTTTCCCGCCCTGGAAAACGGAGAATTGGCCGCGGCCCCGGTGGACTGGCCCGCGCCCTCACCCTCGCCCTCTCCTCTGGCCCCGCCCCGTTCCGCCCCCGTTTGGCCGAAGGGGAACGATTTAATTCAGGCCGAAGATTTAGTGGAAGGACAGGGCGTTTTGGTGGCCTTTGTGGCGGAAACGCCTAAGGATTTTGGCGGCCCAGGGGAGGGGGGATTGCTCTCCCGCATGATCGGTGCTCTGCCTTTCGCTCCTGGAGAGGCGGTGCGGATTTTGTTTGACAGGGATCGCGCCAGGGAGGACATTCTGCGCGCTATAGGCCGCCATGTGTGGGAACTCTCCCCCCGGGCCATCGTCACCGTGGGGGCCTATGCCACCAACTTGTGCTTGGGGCGCAAAGAACGCCTGAGTCTGGTACACGGAAAAGAGTTGGCACTCTCTTGGCAGATACCGGGGGGCCAAACTGCGGCGTTTCCCTGTTTCCCGATTTTTCACCCCGACTATTTGCAAATTAACCCCAATATGAAGCGCACTGCTTGGGCCGATCTTCAGCGAGTGGCCGAGTTTTTAAGAAAAAAAATCTCCGACTAGGGTATATGATAATAACCTAGGTCAGGTGCTCACAATTTAGGTCAGATTGGGGAGAAGCGAGACAGAGCGACTGAGGTGTGCTCGAAGCACATCGCACGGAGCCGCCAGGAAGGCGGCGAGCGACGGCCGCCCCGATGGGCGGTGCCGGAGCAGGATGCGGAGGCAAGAGGCGATGGCGAAGCTGAACCACAAGATGGCCTGAAGTGTGAGTACTTGCGGTATAATAAAATAAACTGGCCCCGCGCCGCCCATTTGTACTTAGGGACGAGTACCGTGTACGCCTTTGCCAAAAAATTTGGCCTCTTTGTTTTCCTTTTGGCCCAACTGGGAAATGCCGCCGCCGCGCCGGTGCGTTTGTACGGATTGCAAAAGGCCGATTCCACTCCCCATATCAAGGTGAGGTTGCACCGAGGATTGAAAACTATCCACATTAGTGGAACCGATATGCACAGAAAAATCCACCCTGTAGGGGATAGCAAAGTTTTGCTTGGCCACCACTCCCTGCGCTTTAATTGCCGTGGACTCACCGCCAATATCAAAAACCCGCCCCGCCGCCCGGTTTTGTTGGCCAGCTTAAAAGGCCAGGGGGGATTGCTCTCATTGCACCGTCTGGGGGCCAGAGAGGGCCACGGGGGGAATTTGCACATTGTCTCCTCGCCCGCAGCGGACGCTTGCGATGTGGTTCACGAAACCGGCATGGAGGACTACTTGGCCACCCTTTTGCCCAAGGAAATGAACGCCGCTTGGCCGATGGAAGCGCTCAAGGCCCAGGCGGTGGCGGCCAGAAGCTATGCCCTCCACAAAATGCAGTCGCGCCAAGTGGCCCGCCGGGCGGGGTACGAAACTTATTACCATTTGGAGAGCAGTGAAACCCATCAAGTCAGTGGCCACCATGGAGATCGCACTTACAAAACTTATAGGGCCGCCCAGTCCACACGGGGGGAAGTGCTCACCTCCGCCGGGGGAACTCTCATCCCCGTTTTTTTCCACGCCCAGTGTGGCGGCCACACCTTTGCCCCCCAACATGTCTGGCAAAACCGGGTTCCCGGCAATCGGGCGGTGGCCTGTCCCTTCTGTCGGGAGCGCAACGGGCGGGCCTGGACAACTTCCATGGGAGTGGCGCGCTTTGAGACATTTTTGGCCTGGTTGGGAAGGAAAGACTTGGCTTCCCGCGATCCCCGGCCCCACTTGTCCGAGGGGTTGGGTTTGATTCCCCAAGTGCCGGCAGCAGTACAGTTAAAAATCGCCTTGGGAGATCAGGTGATCGCCTTTAAAAAGGCCCTGCTCAGGCGCTATTTTGGCAGGCAGCTCTTTTCCTCCAATTACTTTCAGGTGGAGTGGCGGCGGGGGGAAAAGCAATCTACAATTTTGTTTAGAGGCCAGGGCCGCGGGCACGGGGTGGGCCTGTGCCAGTTGGGGGCGTTGGAGTTGGCCGAGAGAGGGTGGAGTTATAAAAAGATTTTGGCCCATTATTTTCCCCACTTTAAAGTCGCCAGGATTTATTGAGAAAGTTCTGCTGGTGGCGTGGGCGGGGTGCTGGTGGCACTCGTTGCAGGCCTATACCATTCTCATTGACCCCGGACACGGGGGGGACGACGAGGGGGCCACCGTGCGCGACTACCGGAGTGGCAAAAAGGGGAAGGGGCGGATTCGGGAAAAATATCTGACTCTTCAATTGGCCCAGCGGATTCACCGCCAATTGGCCAAAAAGCACAGCGTGTTCCTCACCCGCAGCGGGGATCGCAGTTTGTCCCTCAACCAGCGCGCTGAAATGGCGGAAAAGGTCAAGGCAGATGTGCTCATTTCCGTGCACTTTAACTCCAGTTCCCAGCGCGCTCCCCACGGGTTTGAAACCTACTATTTGGACAACAGTCAAAACCGGGCGGCCCACAAGTTGGCGGGCGTGGAAAATCAGCACTTGAGCGGCAAGGAGTTGGAGATCAACAATATTTTGATCGATTTAGCGGTCAAAAAAACGGTGGAAACCGGCAAAGTGCTGGCGCGACACATTCACACTCAAATTGCCCGCACGGTGGGACGGCGCTACCGTTTGAACAACCGGGGCATCAGGCCCGCCCTGTTTCATGTTTTGGCCCTGAGCAAGCGGCCCGTGGTGCTTTTAGAGCCGGGTTTTCTCTCCAATCCCAAGGAGCAAGCGCGCCTGCTGGATGCCAAATTTCAGGAGAGTTATGCCGCCGCCGTGGCCCAGGGGGTGGAGGCCTATTTAGCACAGCGCCCGCCTTTTGTCGCCCGCCAGTCGCCTCAGTGAGGAACCCCCGGAGCACCGGGAATACCGGCGCGGGTAAACGAGCGCTGGTGTGGCCCATTGTAAGTCCTGGAGAAAAAGAGCAGCCGCCCGGCCTCCACGCTGCCATTCAGGGGATTGCCTATGGAAGACCCCAGGACGCCCCCCGACAGGGAAAAATTGTATAGGCCAGCGTTGGGGCCGACATATTCGTAGGCCCCACCCACTCCCGATGGAGTTCCCCCTGGAGGTGCGCCGCGGGGATGCCCA
The DNA here is from genome assembly GCA_965243145.1 of Bacteriovoracaceae bacterium. GTDB lineage: Bacteria > Bdellovibrionota > Bacteriovoracia > Bacteriovoracales > Bacteriovoracaceae > CBDBLK01. Next base: position 700,105 of record CBDEUB010000002.1, on the reverse strand, counting down.
TAGGGCGGTTGTCCATAAGGTTGTTGTCCGTAGGGTTGTTGCCCGTGGTGGGGGATATAGCTGTTTCCCGCCCGGTAAATGCACAGGGAGAGCACCACATTGTAGAGCATGGGGCCATAGTTGCCGTTGCGCACTCCTTGGACATAAATGAGGTCGCCAAATCCGGTGTTTTGGCCAAAAAAATTGGCCGCTGCGCCGCCGGGGTGGTGTCCGGGCTGCAAGGGGCCGCTTATTTGAGCACTTTGGCCGCCGGCAAATCCCCCCCCTCCGCCGGCCAGCATGAAAGTCAGGTCTTGCATGCGCCCGAGGCCTTTGGTACAGCGGACGCGGCCCTTGAGTTGGCCCCATTGATTGGCGGCATGCCCACTCAAAATGGGAGAGTGGAAACCGTGGCCATTGGGCCTGTTTTTGCCGTCATTACCGCAGCCGAGGGCCAAAAGGCCCATCAGGATGCTCGCAAAAAGGTGTTTCATCGCCTTATCTCCTTTTTTGTGCATAGTTTCTTTAAACCCTATCGTCGGCCTGGACACCGATCTTTAGGCCATACTAACTCTTTAAAATCATTGAAATTTTATCCACTAATAGACCTGGTGTGTAAAAATGACACACCTTATTGACTGGCCGCCAGAAAGGGGTTATAAGTTCAATGCTAGTCAACCTACAAAAAGGAGGAATGTTATGACCGTGACTAAGCTTTTTTTATTGGGCAGTTTTGTCTTTGCCAGTCTCTTTCTGGGCTGCGGAAAAAGGGATCGGAGTGGGGTTTTTCGCCCCCCTTTCGCCAGTAACTCCCCCTTGATCGCCGAGCCTGAGGCCCTGTCCCGTTGGGGGAACCTCAAGGGCCGAGATTACCGTTGCAACCGTGGGCCTTCGCCGAGGCGTCTCGACGACATCAGCATGGCCTTTCGCTACACCGAGAATAGCGATGGTACGCTGTCGGGAGACTTGGAAAGGTTGAGCGAGGAGGAATTTCGCGGGGAAGTGGTCGCCAGTTATTTTGGCCTCGACTCCAGTTCCAACGACCTGATTCTTTTGCAACAGGTGAGTGGCCCCCAGGGTATTCACTACAATGCGTTTCTTTCCCTGTGCAACTATGACGGCAGCTATGGCCGGGAGATCAGTGATGATTTGGCCGATTTGCATAGTTTTAAAATCCATGGCCTGGTGAAAGGCAGCACCAGGAGCAGGACGATCCAGTACGCCAAAGTGGTTTTTTCTTCCGGCGATGGTGCGAACCTAACCGAGCAGGATCGGATTTTCTCGGCCCCCTCCAACTAAAATCTTCTTTCAGGCCGCGACACCCTCCGGTGGTGCGGCCTTTTTTTTGACTTCTCGCCCTTTGCCTCTCCACAAAAATATGGTATCAAAAAATACATTGGCCTTTTGGTTTGGCCATTACACGAGGGAGTGTTGTCATGAAGTTTTTGTCCCCTGGCCTCTTGTTCCTGGTGCTCTTTTTCCCCGGCTGTTATTCCGATCAGCAATTTGCCGAAAAGGTGAAAAAGGCCATGGGGGAAGACCCCAGCATTTTGTCCGATGCCATCAAGGAAAATCCGGTGGAATTTATGGAGGCCTTGCAACAGGCGGCCCAGGCCTCCCGCGCGGAAATGGCCAAAAGGCGCGAGGCCGATCAGGCCAAACAACTGGACGAGGCCTTTGCAAAACCCCTGCAACCCCTCATCCGCCCCGACGAAACCATCCGCGGCACCAAGGGGGCACCCCTGGTTTTGGTGGAATATTCCGATTTCGAGTGCCCCTTTTGCGAGCGGGGTTTTAAGGCCGTCCAGGACTTGCTCAAAAAGTACGACGGCAAAATGCAGTTTATCTACAAGCACTTGCCCCTCAGTTTTCATCGCAACGCCAAGAAGGCCTCCGAATACTACGAGGCCATTCGCATGCGCAGCGAGGCCAGGGCCTTTCGCTTTCACGACGAAATCTACAAAAACCAGGCCAAATTGAAAAATGGCGAACCCTTCCTCAAGTCGGTGGCCAAAAAAGTGGGGGTTCCCATGAATCAATTGGCCAAAGATTTAAAGAATCCAAAAATCGCCGAGCGCATCAAGCAGGACGAACAAGAGGCGGCCAAGTTTGGCATGTCGGGAACGCCGGGATTTTTGCTCAACGGAGTCCCCATCCGTGGGGCCTATCCCGTGGAGCATTTTGAGAAGATTATTGCTCGCCTGCAAAGCGAGGGTAAAATTACTCTATGAACCGTCGGGAATTGGTGAAAGCGGTTTTGCAGCGGCCAGAACTGGCCCACCTCAAGCAGAAAGATGCCGATTCGTTGGTGACAGCGGTGATCGATGTCATCAAGTCCCAAGTGTGCCGGGGGAAAACCGTGTGCTTGAGCGGGTTTGGCACTTTTTCCCAGGCCCGTCACTCTCCCCGCGCCGCGGCCGATCCCAACACCGGCGAATATATCATTGTCCCCGCCAAAACCCTGCCCCACTTTCGCTCCGGCAAAGATTGGAGGGAGGCCCTGGCGGCCAAGGCCAAATAGGGGCCACTTTTAAGGCCATTTTTACAGAGTGCCCCTGCTCCCGTTTGACTTTTATGACTTGAAGTATTATTGAATGTCTCCATGTGGGTATTCAAAAAAGGCAACACTCTCTGGTGTGTATTGGTGTTGAATATGGCCCTGCCGTCTCTGGCCTCGGGCGCGCTGCTGTACAACCACCATATTTCTTGCCTTAAAAAGCTGTTCAAGGTGCTCGGCAAGTACGAGAGAACCTCCCACGAAAAGGCCTTACCTCAAATTTATGCCAGTGTTTATAGGAAGATTTATCACGACCCCGATTACTCTCTTTCCAGTGAAGAATTATTCTTTTTGAGGGATGAAAAACATATTGAACAGTTCAGAAAAAATATCCGCCCGGTGCAGAGGCTCAAGCAATTTGTCAACTCCTACGATACAGTCAGTATGGCCAGTGCAAAGAAAGCGGAATTTTGGACAATTTTCGATAAGATTTTAAAAAACCCCGATGCCCAACTCTCCTCCACAGAGGCCGAGATTGTCCGTACTCTTGAGGATCAAACGGGGATTGGCCTTGCACACATCAGGGACATATCCCGCGAGTTTGGCCCCAGCATCAAAAGACTTCACACTTTGGGGATGGCCTCCGCAGGCCTCTACCTTCTCATCGCTACCGGCGGGTTTGCCCTCTCCTTGTTCGATGAAAAAGTCGTCTACAGGGACGATTGGGACTTGGAAGACCCTATGGGGGAGGACGAATTTGAAATCATCTACTTGTCTCCGGCCTCCCACACTGACTTGAGAATTGGCAACGAAGTCTATACCTTTGGCCCAGGAATCATCTACAAAAAAAGTCTCGAAAGTTATTATAGGAGCACTTCTTTATCATCACCGCTCTATGGAAGTTCCACCAGAGTGAGAATCAGGGTGTCTGAGGAAGAAGTTGCAGCTTTGAGGGATTATCTGGAGGGGGAGTTGGGGAAATTCTATTTGTTTGGCGTTATGGCCTATACTTGTATCGCCGCCACCCACCGCGCTGTCGAGAGGAACACGCAAATAACCATTCCAGCAGGAATTGACCGCTCTTCAGTGCTGGCCGAGGCCTATTTTAAGGTGCGGCACATGCTCGGCGACGAAAATATTTCCGCCATTAAATTTTACTCATACTCGGGCAGTTACATAAAAGACAAGTTTCTGGATGGGGCAACATCATTGATTGATAGTTTTTTTATGACGGCCCTGTTGATCGACCATGTGATAGCGGCGCAGTTAGACTACTTGCCAAACTCGATAAGAGTTTTACCTTGGCCAGGTGGTGACACGCCTTAAACTTTAAAATTGAGTTCCCCGCGCAATATATTTTAAGCGACTTCAGAATATCCCTTGTGGTCAAACTCTTTTAACCCTAACACTAAGGAATTTATCGAAAGGTAAAAATCTATGCTTTCAAAGTATAGTGCCCTACCATTTCCAAAAAGTTCAAAATCTTCCCTCTGTTCTTTGGCAGCGTTGAGCAGTGTTGGATAATAGTCGAGCGGGACGCAAATTTCCCTAGCATCTGATAGTAAAACATTGATTGAATCTTCTTCAAACCAAATTTCCTTTGCCCTATAGCAAGGGCCTTTAGTTCTTTCTGGCAAAAAACTCATGATATTTCTCCAAGAAAAAGGTTTTATGCTTTATAACAATTTTACGGGCCTTGGCCAATTCATTTCTCTTAAAATTTTCACCTTCAAGTAAACTCACGGGGTCTAACCAAAAAATGGCAAAAGATGATTGGTATTTTACATGGATATGGGGTGCCTTATATTCAGGTTCATGACTAAAAAAGAAAAACTTGAATCCACTCTCATTTAAAAGGGTGGGCATTTTCTCCTCCCTTTTTTCTTCCCTTCTTTCTCTTTACTCAAATTTTAGTAGCATCGTCAAATGAGTTCTATCTTTTAGACTTGGAGAGTCATAAATAGGCCCTGGCGGAGCGGCCTTAAACTTTAAAGTTGAGTTCCCCGCGCAGTTTGTCCGGCAGGCGCGGCAGGAATTTGTCGGGGATCAGCAGTGTGGTGATCAGGGGAAAGTCGGTGTAGATGCGACTGTTCTGGGCGCGCTTGAGCAAAAACTCTCCGCCCGACGACCCTCCCGTACCGATTTTGCTCCCCAACTGGCGTTCGGCCATCAGGGCGTGCCGGTAGCGCCAGGCCACCCAATTTTCGTCGATGTCCCGCACTGCCGAGAGGCACAGATAGGGCAAATTGAGGATGCCCTCGTGGCGGTAGACAAAGATAAAGAGGGCGTTGAAAAAGGCCCGGTGGGACCAGCGGCAGCGCCCATGGCCTCGCCACTTTTCATAACTTTCTTCCTCAAATAGCGAGGCGAACGAGTCTTCGTTGGCCCGGAGTTGTTCCAACTGGAAGGCCTTTTCGCTGGGGGAGAGGCGGGCGCGGTTGGCCTCGATGGTGCTGCGGTCTTGGGCCAACATTTTTTCCACCCCACTTTTATACTCCCGCCAAAAGTCGAAGTATTGGCGGCGGGTAAAGGGCATCCGTTCGAGCCAGGCCTGGAGTTGCCCCCACAAATTGGGGCCTTGAGCGACCTTTTGCAAGTGCCGCTGATGGGCCTCTTTGAGACGCCGCATAAAGGGTTCTATTTCCCCTTGATCGGTCAATCCCAGGCGCAGGGTGATCTCCCTGAATTGCCAGGACTGGAATCCAGAGGCGGGGGACAGAGCATCACGAAATTGGAGAAAGTCCATGGGTGTCATGCTCTCCATGACTTCGATCTGGCCGAGCAACAGGTGCTGGATTTTTTTGATTCGTTCCAGTCCCGCCAGGGCAGCGGAGAGGTTCCGCTCTTCCACGAAGTCCCGGGAAAAGTTTGCTTGGATTGAATCCAACTCGTGCAAAATTTGCTTAAACCACAGTTCGTAGACCTGGTGGACGACAATAAACAGCATTTCGTCGTGGGATTCCCCGTCTGGGCCATCCTTCGACGATACTGGCCGTTGAGCACGCAAAATGTCATCCAGGGCGAGGTAGTCCCCGTAGTAGATTTCCCCGTCTGACGGCGTGGGCATGGTTGAACTCCTTGCGAATGTGGCCAGTGGAGGGGTATAAGGCCCCTTGGCAATAAGTGCGGATGGGCCAATGTGAAACTACTCTTTCTGGGAAACTTTGTCGAATTGGCCAGGCCGCGGCTCAGCTTGCTGGTGATGTTTACGGTGGCCATCGGATGGGCCAGTGCTGGGCCATGGAGGGAGGCCCGGTGGGTGGGCGCATTAGTGGGGTTGTCCCTCATCGCCCTGGTGGTTATGGGTTCGGCGGCCCTCAACTGCTATTGGGAGCGCGACCTGGATGCCCTGATGGAGCGCACCCGCCACCGCCCCTTGCCCTCTGGAAAAATCTCTCCGGGACAGGCGCTGGGGTTTGGCCTTGTGCTCTTGGGCCTCGCCCTGCCCCTGTTGTATTTGACCGCTGGCCCCCTCACCGCTGGCCTGGCGGCCTTGGCGGCGGCGGCCTATGTTTTGGCCTACACGCCCCTCAAGCAGCGAGGCCCCTTTGCCCTCTTCGTCGGGGCCATCCCCGGGGCCTTGCCTCCGGTGCTCGGCCGCACTCTGGCCACCGGAACTCTCGACTTTGTGGCGTGGAAACTTTTTGCCCTGCTCTTCGTCTGGCAGCTTCCCCACTTTTTGGCCATCTCCCTCTACCACGCCGGCGACTACCAACGCGCCCGCCTCCCCGTCTACGGCAACACTTGGCCCTTTGAGCGCATCGCCTGGGTGTCATTGGGCCTCACTCTGTTGTTGGGTGTCCTCTCCCTGTGGCCAACTTACTCCCCGTCAGCGTTGTTGCTCAACTCGCTCTTTACCCTTCTGGCGGCCAGTGCTTTTTGGGCCAAAACTTCCCCCGAAAAGCAAAGGCGTTGGGCCAGGGCGTACTTTATCGGTTCCCTGGTCTACCTGCCATTGGCGTTGGGGTTGTTGCTTTTAGAAAACTAAATTGGCGCTCAGTCCGGTGTTGAGAGACGCCGAAGATGGCCCCCCTTCGATGCCGAAGAATTCAAGTCCCAGCATGGCCTTGAAAATGTATTTATAGCTCCAGCGGTAAGTGCCGTAGACGGCGTTGGTAAGGCCGTGTGCCTTGGCCAGGCCAGAGTATCGGTAGGTGTAGTGAATGAGTGAATAGCTGGCGGAATAGTCGTCCCACAAATCCAGTTTCAAATTGTAACGAAAGTGTTTGTAGTCGTCGTCAATGGGATTGTTGGACTCGTCATAATCGTCGCTGTTTGCTTTGCCGTAGATCATTTCCGTGCTGAATAAATGATTTTGGTATGCTAGATAGTATTTGTTGAGAGTGCTATCACTTTTCCTAAAATCGCCTCCCCTGTATATTCCGTTGTGGAGTTGGCCAGTGGTAAGGCCAAAGGAAAGGGGGCCAAAGTCGAGACCAAAACTTGCCGCGGTACTTTCAAAGTGTTGGCCACCCTCTTTTTTAAAATCTCTCCGTTGCCATTTGTATTTCTCCGATTGAACCAGGTATTTATTGGGGTCGAGAAAAAACGAGAAGCGGAAATAATCCGCTTTTAAGGCGTAGTAAAATTGGGTTTGGGCCTCGGCGTGCACCAATTTGTTGAGCGGGGTACTTCCCGACAGAAAGATATGCTGATAACTAAAAGGCCCTAGGGAGAGTTCATTGGAGAGAATGGGGGTCAAATTGTTGCTGCGGCCAGAACTACTGCCGTGGCGTCCGCCCAGGGGAAACCAGTAACCCAAGGAAGTGAGGTTTTTGTAGATTTGAGGAACGGCGTAAAATTTTTGCCTTTTCCTATAACTCCGCAAAATGTCCAGTTGTGTGGTGATGCCGTCCATGCGGCGCTTGATGTCTACGGGGTCTGAGGTGTATTCTTGGGGATAAATGGAAATGGCCTTGCCTCGGCCCTTGCCGGCCAAACGATCTTGGCAATTGTACTGTCTATAGGGATGGATAAAGCGGTAGCGGCCGCTGGTTCTCTGCCCTTGCAGAGTTCTCGTCTGGGGCGTGTTTTCAATATCAATTTTCCATATATCCCTCCTGTCGATGACTATTTCATCTCCGTCATCAGAAATAAAAGAAATTTTGTCTTGGTAGAATTGGATGGGGTGGCCTTGGATGTAGGGGATAATTTGATTGTCGTATTTGGTGAAGACTTTGAAGTAATCAACTTGGCGTTTGAGGCCATTGCGGATCTGCCGCATGGGGATTTTGTCCATGGGGTAAGTCGCCAGGGCGCTGATTTGGTAGCGGGGAATTTGTTTAATTTGGCCACTCGAACCCAGGAAATAAACATTGGCCACATCGGCATCTAGGGGAATACCGATCTCCCTCTGGCAACTGGTCGAGTATAGAGCGGTTATGTCGATGGCCGTGAGATCAGTTGGCCACACCAAAAGGAGTAACAGCAATTTAAAAAATAAGGCCAAAAACCACCCCTAATTTAAAATCGGTTCCATCGTGGGAATCCGTGCTGTCTCCTCCGGAGAGTCCGCTTATCTTGGATTCGTATTTATAAATGTAATAATTCCCCGTCAATTGGAGAAAAACATAGTCGCCCATATCTCTTTGCACGAGAGCAGAGGTGTAGAAATGACGAAAATCAAACTCGGAGTTTGCAGAGTCACTTCGCGTTTTGTATTTTCCAAAGGCCAAAACTTCATCGATGGAAGCGGCCAAGTCTTCATTGATTTGGTAGTCAAAACCAACTCGCAAAGTATGCGTTTTGAGGGAGAAGTAGTCGGTGTCGTAGGAACTTCCGTCCAGATTAATAATATCCGAAGTGGAAGGGTTGGGTTGATCATAATGGGTACGGGAGAAGAGTACTCTCAACTTGCTTTTTTCCTCGGTGTATTGGAAGCGGAACATGGGTGAGGCCTTAGAGGCCAGCACTTGCACGGTATTATTTTCGCTACTGAGATTATAAATGGGGTAATAAGGCCCTAGAGAGAAGGAATATTTGTCGTAGTCAAATCCCATCAGGGCGGCGTAATTAAGGGAGGTCGAGACATTGTATTTTTCGGGACTTCCATTTTCATCACCAATGATGAGGGATTTTCCCGCATTGAGAGCGTCGAAATTGCCTATAAACAAGGCGTTGAAAAAATGGGATTTGAGATCGCTGGCGATCACCGTGATGGGTTCTGTATTGGGCAACCATTGTTGGTAGGTTCCTCCCATGGTGGTTTGGCTTTGAAAGTGAAAATCCGATCCACTTTTCCATTGAAAGTATATGGGCCAAACGGCATTGTTGGTGTAGAGGTCTCTTCCCTTGAAGTATTGATAGGCAAAGCGGGCGTCATTTTTGCCGTATAAAAACGGCCTGGCGTACACTTGAGTTCGATCTTCAAAATTGGAAACTCGGTTGAGGCCATTTTCCAGGTTTTCAAAGAAGACGAAGACTTTAATTTTGTCGGTAATGGTGCGGGTGGGGCGCAGAGTGGCCCCTCGCGTGCTATTCGTTGGGAAACAGTGGGGCAAATAGGGGGCGAGATTGAGTTTAACCGGAAAGGCGCGAACTTTGGAGTCGGACACGCGATCACTCGGGGCCAATCTTTTTATCGATTTGATTTGTTCCAGAGAGAGAACATAATTTTTGTTTTCAACAGAGATATAAAAGGCCAAATCTTCTACAAATTTATAGGGCCATCCGACGATGCTTTCCCAACTGTTGCTTTCGCCAAACACGACTTTGCGTAAAAAGGGCCGCAGTTGAGGAGATGATTTGCGAGGGGAATAGGGATTTCGAGGAGTATCAAAGACTAATACACTGCCGATGCTTTCCCGGGGGAGGGTGGCCATCTTTCCGTCGAGCTTCCACAGAAAGAAATGGTTTTCGTCGATGCCGGTGACCAATCCGCTATAAGTTTGGCATTTCTGATCGACAAAGGTGTAAAACTCGTAACCGTGAGTCTTACAGACAATGCATAAATTTAAGGCCATAAAGAGAAAAAGTTTTTTGATCGGGTTTTTGTGGAACATTGAGGCCCAAGTTGTTATTGTGTCGCTTTATTTATTTTAAATAAAAAGGCAAAAAAAGAGAAACTGTTGGCAAAATGTCTGATTTTTTTTTTCAAGTATAAAGGTTAGAACTTCCTGGGAACAAAATCTTTTGGGTTAGTAATGGTGGCCACTTCTCTGGCCCCTAGTTCCTCGATGGTGAAGGGGCCGTTTTCTTGCACTTTATTCAAAAACGAATGTAATTAGACCGTGTGGGTCATAGTTGTGAGGCAAAAAAGTCGCCAATTGGGACATTTTTTACCATTTATTGGCATTGGATTTGATTTTTTGTATAAAAGCACCCAGTGAAAAATATTAAAAAATGGTTCGCTGCCGGCACTGTTTATGTGGCCTGCTTTCAACTGGCCTTCGCCCAGAGCATTGCCTTAATGCCGGACTCGGGTGCGGAGAGAAAACACGATTTCTGGTCGAGGTTCGTCTCTTCCTCCTCTCCCTCCAAAGTGCACATCATCGTTTTGAACGCCGAACAAGTCTCTCCCGAAACCCGGGCCGCCAGGGGGGAGTTGGAGGCCAACGGGGGGCGGGGCCGCTATGAGCGGATAGAAGGCCTACGATCACCAAAAGCGGACGCCATCGAGGCCATACGGGTGCTCGCCCCTCCCCGCAATCCCATTTACGGGAGTGCCTTTGACGACATCTTTGGGGAGTTGCAGGCCCATGGTGTCCCCGTTTTTATTGATGCCCACTTGCAAGAGAAATGGAAAGCGGGTGGAGTGGTCATCTCTTGGAATCAATTTGGCCCAGATGCGAGGGCAATTTTTCTCATGACTACCAGAGGTGGCAACATCGTGGGCCGACACGAATTGCAGCATGTGCGCGATTTAGTCACCGACTCCGTTGAATTTTACTCCATGCTGCCCGAACCCCCATCCTGGTTGATCCACTTGCTGGAAAAGAGGGAGGCGGGAGAGGCATTGGAAGAGTGGGAGGCAAGAGTGCTGAATATGGTGGGCCTCGTCCTGGTAAGTTTGGTCGAAGTGAGGGCCTCCGAGGCCACACTGGCATCCCTCTTCACCGCCCGGGGCCTGGACGAGATTGCCGATCCCCAAACTTGGCCCTGGGAGGTCAAATTTTACTTCAATGAAATTTTTAATGCGTCTCTCAGGAATATTGCTTTATTTTATTCTTTGCAGGAAAGTGATATTCCCCATGCTTATAATGAGTGGGCCATTCTCTCCAAGTCCGTGCTTTACGCTGCCGCGGGATTGGCCATTTTAATTCCCGGCGCGATTTTTGTTATGCATTGGTTTTTTAAGGCCTTGGAAGTGGCGTTTAAGGCCTCACGGCGGCCCTTCGGGCAGTGTGCTTCCCTTGCCAAAAGTTTGTTTCGCAGTTCACTTCCAAAATTATGATAAAAGCTATGGACTGAAGTGCTCGCAATTTAGGTCAGATTGGGGGGAAGCGAGACAGAGCGACTGAGGTGTGCTAATAGCACATCGCAAGGAGCGATGGTGAAGCTGACTCACAAGATGGCCTGAAGTGTGAGCACTGACAGTGCAATAAAAAAAGGGCCTTTCTGGCCCCAGTGTTGTCATCCTTGAAAACCGCCCTTCCATGGAACCACCAGCTCCTCGGTGGAATATGTAAAACTTTAAAAATCCTCCTCTTCGTCGTCCTCGTCTTCTTCTTCTTCGCCATTTTCCTGTTCGCTGGCCGCCGTCGGCGCATCGGAGATGCCCTCCACCGTTATGGTGTGGCGGCCATAAAAGGGAATGGCACTGGCCAAGACATCCCGCCAAGTTCTTCCAACGCCCACTTTAACTTGTCTCAACTCTGCGCAGTCCATATCGTTTTGTTCTAAAATTTGGGACAGGTAGGCCGTGGTGGGCGCTCCCCAAGTGGAAGAGAGGGAGCGTGTGATGGCAAAGTTGGGGCGGTAGTCGATCCGGTCTATGGCCCATTGGGCGTTTCCGGTGCAACCGCGGTGGTGGACGATCACATGTCCGCTGCAATTGCTCAGTAGTCCTCCACTGGCGATCAACAAGGTGGAATGCCAGGCCCTCATTCAGTGATCCCCAAAGCAGGAAATTCCCGCTTTAAAAAGGGAATGTGCCCAGATTGATCGCTGAAGGCGCTAATTTTGTAGGGCGTGGGCAAGTACATTCCCAGACTGATCCAGCTTTTCCACAGGGACTCAAAGGTGGAGTGGTAGTGCACTTTCACCCCGGCCGCCGAGGCGATTCCGGCATTGGCCAATTCCCGATCCATTTCCACGAGTGAATCGGGGCCGACTAGGCCCCACAAATAGAACTGTTTAATTCCCCGCACTTCAACCGGCGTTTCGTGTTTTTCCAGTGGCCCCACCGAGAGGGGAATCAATCCGCGACTGTGAAATGTCAACGAGGTGCAGGCGGGTAAAGCGAGTGCTAAAAAATTTGTCCAATGCATGCACCAAATCCTGTTAGCTACTCATTGTCGCCCTTAAATTTTCAAATAGTGAGAGAGGCCCTGTCAAGGAAACTCTACAAAAAGGAAATTGCTTTAGTTTTTTGAGCGCAAGTGGGCCTGGAGCAATTTGCTGTTGCAAGAAAGTTTAAGAATATTGGCGATCCATGTGCCCACTTCCAGCAGTTGGGGCCAATCGATGCCGGTTTCTATCCCTAGGGAGTGGAGTAAATGAATCAACTCCTCAGTGGCCAAATTGCCACTGGCCCCGCGAGCGTAAGGGCATCCTCCAAGTCCGGCCACCGAACTGTCGTAGTGGCACACTCCGTGCTCCAGTCCCACCATGACATTGGCCAAGGCCATGCCCCGGGTGTCGTGAAAGTGCAGGGCCAAGTTGGCCAGATCAAAGTTTTCTTTCCAAGCGGAGAGAACGCGGTCGACCTGGCCAGGAGTAGCGCACCCGATGGTGTCCCCCAGGGCCACTTGGTAGACGCCACGGGAGAGATAAAATTCGGCAATTTGCAAGAGGTGTTCGGTGGAAGTGTTGCCCTGGTAGGGGCAACCAAAAGCGGTGCTGATATAACCCCGCACTTTGATGCCGGCATTGGCCGCTTCGCTGATCACCGGATCGAGTTGAGCGAGTCCCCCTTCCATTGTGGTGTTGGAATTTTTTTGGTTGAAGGCATCGCTGGTGGCGATAAAGACGGCAATTTCTTTGGCCCCCACCTGCTGGGCGCGGATCATGCCTTGAGTATTGGGAACCAAACAGGGCAACTCGCAGGCAAGTTCACGCACCTGGGGGAAGAGTTGATCGGCATCCTGTAACTGGGGGATGCGATCAGGGCGGACAAAACTGGTGGCCTCAATGCGTGCCAGGCCCGCCTGGTGCAAGCGGGTGATCAATTCCACTTTTGCCCGGGTGGGGATCGCGGCGGTTTCGTTTTGTAGGCCGTCGCGCGGCCCTACTTCGGTGATCCAAACCCGCTTGGGCCAGTGTTGAGCGATGCTCACGCCTCCTCCAATTCCAACAGGGCCACCCCCGCCTCAACTTGTTCACCCACTTGAAAAAAAACTTTTTTGATCTTGCCCGCACACGGCGCTTTGAGGGTATGTTCCATTTTCATCGCCTCCATGGCCAACAGGGAGGCCCCTCGTTCCACCCGCTCTCCCTCGCTCACCATGATTTTTAAAATCTTGCCCGGCATGGGGGCCACCAGGCCGTCATTTTCGTGGGCCGCACCTCCGGCATGGGCAGCAGTTTGCGCCGCTCTCGGAGAAGTGACTTCGATGTTACGATTCCCCACCAAAAATTCCCCCCGATCAGAGTGATGGGCCGAGGGAATGTGCAATCTCTGGCCGACTTCCATTTCGCTCACTTCCCGCAAGCACTCCAAAACCAGGCCATGGGAGTGGCGATGGACACAGCGAAAGTGAAAAGTTTGGCCATCCAGCTCAAAAGACACCTCTTCGCCGTCATGGTGGAAGTTGTGCAGGCATTGGATTTGGCCGTCGATATTGAGTTTATGATCCATCAAACATTCCTAAAGCGGGATAGGGCCTCCCACGGGCCAGGGGTTCTCGCCGCTACATGTGCCGCAGTATGGGGCCTTGGCTGGGCCAGCATATAGGCCGCCGCCGCCGCCGCCCGTTCCAGTGTGCTGGGAACCCGTGGCCCCAAGTCTTTTTGGTGGGTGGCCACAAAGTGGGTGTCGGTGTCTCCCCGGACAAAGGCGGGATGGGCGAGGATGCGATCCAGGTAGTCGCGGTTAGTTGGCATGCCAAAGATGGGCAACTCGCCCAGACAAGCGCGCATTTTGCCGATCGCCTGAGAGCGATCCGGGGCGTGGACGATTAATTTGGCCAACATGGGATCGAAGTCGATGCCCACTTGATTGCCCGAGCGGTATCCGCTGTCCAGGCGCGCCCCCAGGGCATTGAGTGTGGCCCAGTCGCCCAGATAGTCGATGCGGCCAGAGGTGGGGAGGAATTGGCGATCCGGGTTTTCGGCGTAAATTCTCACTTCGAGTGAATGGCCCCTTTGGCGCAAATCGGCCTGTTTGAAGGCAAAGCGCTCTCTCTGTGCCGCCAGAATTTGCAGCTCCACCAAATCCACCCCTGTCACCATTTCGCTGACCGGGTGTTCGACTTGCAGGCGGGTGTTCATCTCCAAAAAGTAATAGTTTCCGTTTTGATCCAGGATAAATTCCACCGTTCCGGCCCCAGTGTAACCGATGCGCTCGGCGATGCGCAGAGCACTGGTGGCCAGCTGGCGGCGCAGTTTGGCCGTCAGGCGCGGGGCAGGGGATTCCTCGACAATTTTTTGATAGCGCCGTTGAATGGAGCACTCCCGTTCAAACAAGTGGTAGTGGTTGCCGTGGGCATCGCTGATCAGTTGGATTTCAATGTGGCGCGGATGGGTGAGCCACTTTTCCAACAGAACCCGCCGGTCGCCGAAGGCGGCAGTGGCCTCCCGTTGGGCCGCCGCCAGGGCCTCGCCAAACTCCTCGGCCCGAGAGACGACGCGCATCCCTTTACCACCGCCTCCGGCCGCGGCCTTAATCAACACCGGAAAACCGATTTTGTGCGCCTCTTTAAGCAAGTGGGCGGCATCTTGCGCATCCCCGTGGTAACCGGGAATGATCGGCACTATGCCCTCCAGCGCTTTTTTAGAGGCGACTTTGTCCCCCATGGTTTGAATGGCGCTCACTGGGGGGCCAATAAAGCGCACCCCCGCCTTTTCCAGGGCATGGGCAAAGTCGGCATTTTCCGAGAGGAAACCGTATCCGGGGTGGACGGCATCGGCGCGGTATTGCACGGCGATTTCCACCAATCGGGGGATGTTGAGGTAGGTTTGCGCCAGGGAATCCCCCTCCAGGCAGACGCTAAAATCGGTGCTGGAGGCGTGGGGCAAGTCCCGTTCGGACTCGGTATAGAGGCCCACGCTCTGGATGCCCATTTGCCGGCAAGTGCGGGCAATCCGCACGGCAATTTCTCCGCGATTGGCAATCAGGATGCGTTTTAGCTGGGGCATGTCGTGACTAGCTTACTTTGATCCATTTTCTTTGCAATCTTTTTCGTGAGACAACACATTCTTTTAAATACAGGTTGATGAGTGATTGGCAGGACATTTCATTTTCAGAGGCCATTTTTTTAAAGTATTCGAGAATGTACTCGTCCAATCTGATAGTGATCTGTTTTTTGAGTTTTTTGGCGTATGGATTTTTACGCCCTTTCATTTTGTCAAAATCATATTCTTTTTTCATTTCAACCACCTTTTTGTGAATTTCGAGACCTCTTTGGAAGAAAGGCCTCTCGATGAGATAATTCTAATTGTATTTCCACTATGGCGTTCACAAAACGATACCAAAAGGAGGTTTCCTTTAAAACTAAAACCTACAATAAGAAATCTCTCCTCATCGTCAGAGTGTTCGAGGTCGTCAAAAACCACAGAGTTGTCATTATAAAAAACAGTTTGAGCTTCTTCAAAAGAGATGCCATGTTTCAGGATATTTTGTTTATTTTTCTCTTCATTCCATTCAAACTTCATGGCATTTAATTTGCTGCATCATCTTTTATATTGCGACGCATGATTGCCTCTTCGTAGTCTCGTGGGGTTTTATCTCCCGTTTTGTCTCCACTTTCAAGGGGCCTAGAGGAAAAAATTGCCGACTAGAATAGGTGTTTTTTTGCGTAGAATTATTTTAAATAGTTTTTTGAATAAGGAGTCTTTGTGCGTTACTTTCCCTTTATACTGTTGGCCATTTTCATCCCTATTGAATCTCAAGCGAGATGTAACCATTTAAGTGCAAATTATATTTTAAATGAAGTCGTCGGATGTCTGGCCAAATTAAAAACATCACTACAACATTCAGTTGACAATATTCCAGGAATGAGGGGAGCTTATTATGAAATCCATGATGTGTGCACGAAACATAGATGCAACCTGGTACGCCTAAACAGCAAACCGGCCTGTGATCGAGAGTTTGCAAAAATCTTTCTCAATTATTCACAGAACATTGATAACTATGCCAGGAATCTAAAAAGTGGTAGACAAAGTTTGGGATGTTATTTAGATGAAGAAGAACTGAGAAGGTTGGCCGGTTTGCCTTTGGTACCACGCTTCTCAACACAACCCGTACCACCATCAGTATCCAATACTCCGCCGATGGCCAGTGATGACGAAGTTGCTGCCGCCACCAATCGCGGTAAGAACCTCAGTTCATGTTTTTGGTTAAATAACTCCATTGTGTATCCGAAATCCAGATCATGCGGTAGAACTCCAATGTGTGTTGGGGCCGGATATTGCGAAGAAGGAGAATATGAAGGGGATGTTCGTCTTATGTGTGATGCCATTGAGACGGATGATGGGTATAGATGTCCTTCGTTGGCCATTTGTGCGATAGCTGATGACCCCGCTTGGGCGACGACTAAACGGAGTGAGTCTCACTTATCAATGCCTGAAGAATCATGGTTCAGGCCTGCAAGAGGGAGTAGGAGATAAAATGATGAAAATTTGCCTTGTGGCCGCGCTTTTCTTTTCAGTAAGTGTTTTGGGAACGATAGAGAAATTGGGAGAGAAAAAAGATATTCCCAAACTTAAAATTAAACTTTCTCGTGGTGATACCATTACGATTGAACAGTTTTTGGGCAAAAACCAAAAGAGCAAAAAGGGAAGCACTGAGGAAGTCGTTTTGACTTTGCTATGCCTCAAAGACAATAAAAAAAGACAGAGTTCTTATTCGTGTGATACAGTTAATCTCAAACCAATTTCTGGCCTAACTCAATGACAGTTAGACTTGAAGTGTGAGCAGTTACCAGTTTTTAAAATTTCTTGGGAATAAAACTTTTTGAATTTTCGATGGTGGCCATATTTGCTGGCCCACCGGGAGCACGGATGGCAAAGAGGCCGTTTTCTTCCAAGTAGGGAAGAACTTTATCTTCCTTGTCTTCGCCTTTGTCGGTTTTGAGGTAGGCGACACACGCATAAACAGTTTTGCCTTGATAGGCCGGAAGGTCGTCTTTGAGTGTGCTTAATTTTTCGAGGAAATCGTCAATTTTAGGGATGGTCAGCGTGGTCTTGACTTCCACTACGATGGCATAATCACCATTTTTGACAATTAAGTCGAGTTCGTATTTTTGGGTTCCATCATCTCTGGGAACCACGACTTTGGGGATGGGTTGAATTTTGGCATCGATCATTTCGAGGCCCCAACTTCGCAATAAGGAAACTAAATCCCCCTCGATCAAGTTTTCCATAAAGTCGCCCCATTTGCGGTTGAACTCACCGCCCAGCTTGAGCACAAATTCTTTGAGTTCACGCAATGATTCTTCAGTTTTGCGACGAGATTCCTCGGTTTTGCGTTGAGATTCCTCGGTTTTGCGCTGGGATTCTTCAAGTTTGCGCATACCTCTCCAAAACTCGCGCTGGTCTTCTCGAATTTCGCTCAAGATATTTTTCGTGTCTTTGTGTTTTTCGCTGGCCATAAAAATCCCCCGCTTTTTTGGGATTATAACAATGACAAGGACAACATGCAAAAATTGTTTTGAGGCAGTTTTGGCCTGGTTTGGCCCTCAGTTTGCTACTTTGCATTAGATGCTTGTGTTATTTGTAGATTTTTGCAAAGAGTCGTCTAATTCGGGAAAGTTTTTGCGCCAAAGTTGAAATTGACTGGAATTTTATTTATAAACCTCTAAATCTTAACCAAAGGGAGAGTAATTCATGCATGCTTTAAAACAATTTGTAACTCATGCTGTCAGCGTTTTGGCCATCTTGTGTTCAGCTTCCGTTTTTGCTCAATCAGAGGCCCCGTCAGAGCAGGCCACATTGGCCCAGCGAACGCTGGTGCAGTTGGAAAAGCAATTTATCGATCCCCTCAACCAGTCCTTGTCGGCGGTGGCCCAGGCGAGAGGGTATGCCATAGAAGAGTCCTATACTTATGTTGATCCAGTTGAAGCGTACGATAGTCTTTTTGATCCTGATATTAAGTTATATAAAAAGTCAGCGATGATTTTCACCACTTTATCATCAACAGCGATGGCGGTCACTGGCCTTTTTGTTAAACGCTTGAAATTAACCTATGCATCTTGGGCCGCAATGTTGGCCTATCTACCGCAAATGCCTCTAGCAGTATTACATTTAGAAGATGCGATCACGATTGCTCCAAACTGTGGTTTTTATCCCTGTTTGGCCATCAAGTCACGAAATTATGATCATCATCTATTAGAATTGCACTACCAATTGGCACCGTGGGGATTTAGGGGAAGTTGTCTATTATTCTTTAAGGCCAGTGATTTTGAACTTCCCACTCAAGAAGGTTATGACTTAGTTCCATCTAGTCCTCTCATTCCTTATTTTGAAACGATGAAACTAAATTATTGGATAGACCATTGCACTCATAAGGGCGTTTTTCCACAGTTGGAAACCACCTCAGAGGGAAGGAGCACAGTGGCCACGGGTTCTATTCAACTCGGCGGGCGGCCTTGAGCGCTGGATGGACACTCTCCCCACCCGCATAGACACCAACTCCGCAGATTTTGGGCAAAACCGCGACTACCACAGGGGCCTGCTGGCGGAGTTGCGGGAGCGCTTGGAAAAAGTCAAACAGGGCGGCGGCCACAAAGCGGCGGAAAAGCAGCGCCGCCGCGGCAAGTATTTGGCCCGGGAGCGCATTGCTAAATTGCTCGATGCCGATTCCCCCTTTTTGGAAGTTGCCCCTCTGGCCGCAGAGGGCCTCTACCCGGACGAAGGCCCCGTACCCAGCGCCGGCATTGTCGCTGGAATCGGGCATATTCACGGAGTGGAGTGCTTGTTGGCCGCCAACGATGCCACGGTCAAGGGCGGAACTTACTTTCCCATGACGGTAAAAAAGCACCTGCGCGCCCAGGAAATCGCCCTGGAAAACCGTTTGCCGTGCCTCTACCTGGTGGATTCCGGGGGGGCCTTTTTGCCCCGCCAAGACCAGGTCTTTCCCGACAAGGAACACTTCGGGCGCATCTTTTATAACCAGGCGCAAATGTCCGCCCGGGGCATCCCTCAAATTGCAGTGGTGTGTGGCCCATGCACCGCCGGCGGGGCCTATGTTCCCGCCATGTCCGACGAGGCAATTATCGTCAAAGATAGTGGCCACATTTTTTTAGCTGGCCCACCGCTGGTCAAGGCCGCCACCGGAGAGGAAGTCAGCGCCGAAGACCTGGGCGGTGCCGAAGTTCACGCCCGCCACTCAGGAGTGGTGGATCACTACGCGGAAAACGAAGATCGGGCCTTGGAAATGGCCCGATCAATCGTGGAAAATTTGAACACTCCGGCACCCGCCCAAACGCCACAGGTGGTGGACAATCCGCTCTACCCCGCAGAAGAACTCTACGGCATCGTTCCCCATGATGCACGGATTCCCTACGATGTGCGGGAAGTGATCGCCCGCTTGGTGGACGGTTCGCGCTTCAACGAATTTAAGGCCAGATATGGCAGCACACTGGTGTGCGGGTTCGCCCGCTTGCACGGGTACACGGTGGGGATTGTCGCCAACAACGGGGTGCTCTTTTCCGAGTCGGCGCTTAAAGGTGCCCACTTCGTGGAATTGTGCGGGCAGCGCCGGATTCCCTTGGTCTTCTTGCAAAATATCACCGGCTTTATGGTGGGCCAAAAGTACGAATCCGAGGGCATCGCCAAACACGGGGCCAAGATGGTCAACGCCGTCAGCACCGTGGGGGTTCCCAAATTCACCGTCATCATCGGCGGCTCTTTTGGGGCCGGCAATTACGGCATGTGCGGGCGCGCCTATGGGCCGCGCTTTTTGTGGATGTGGCCCAACGCCAAGATTTCCGTCATGGGAGGGGAGCAGGCGGCGGGAGTGCTCACCACTGTCCGCCAGGCCGCACTCAAAGCGCGCGGGGAAAAAACCATGGATGAGGCCCGGGTGGCCGAGTTTCAAAAACCCCTGTTGGAGAAGTACGCCCGCGAGAGCAGCGCCTATTATAGCACCGCCCGCCTGTGGGACGACGGCGTGATCGACCCCGCCCAAACCCGCGACATTTTGGGCCTGGCCCTGGCCGCCAGTTTGCGTTCCCCCGTGGCCGAGTCGCGCTTTGGATTGTTTAGAATGTGAGGAGGACTGATTATGCCCGCCGATGATCCCCTTTACCTTGAAATTCCCCGCGAGGATGGGGTGGTTGAGATTCGCCTCAACCGCCCGCGGGTGCACAACGCTTTCAACGAAGTTTTGATCCAAGAACTCAATGTCCGCTTGCCCCAATTGTGGGACAATCCCGAGTTGCGTCTGGTTTTGCTCACCGGAGAGGGGCCGAGTTTTTGTGCCGGGGCGGATTTGAATTGGATGAAAAAAATGAAGGACTATTCGGAGGAGGAAAATTACCGCGACTCCATGGAGTTGGCGCAATTGTTTTCCATCCTCAACCGCTGTCCGGTTCCCCTGTTGGCCAAGTGCCAGGGGGCGGCCTTGGGCGGAGGAGTGGGCCTGCTCTCCACTTGTGATTTTGTTTTGGCCACTGACGATGCACGCTTTGGCCTCACCGAAGTTACACTGGGGTTGTTGCCGGCGGTGATCTCTCCCTTCGTCATTGCCAAAATTGGGGAATCCCAGGCGCGCGCCTATTGTTTGAGTGGCATGCGTTTCGGTGCAGATCGGGCGCAAAATATGGGGTTGATCCACCAAAGCGCTCCCCCCGAACAACTGGATGCCAAATTTGAAGAGGTGGTGCAAACTTTCCTCAAGGCCGCCCCCCAGGCGGCCCGCCACGCCAAACAGCTAGTGGCGGAAGTGCTGCGCTGGCGGCAGTCATCTTCCCGCGCCTGGAAGGACGGCCTACCGGAAGGGCTGCAAGAGATCACCTGCCAGATCATTGCTCAAATTCGGGTGGAGGAAGAGGCCCAGGAGGGGATGAGTGCCCTCTTGGAAAAACGCCGCCCTAATTGGCAGAAAAAGTAACCACCATTCTTTTGTTATGGCCGTATCTCCCGAATCAAGGCCTCGTCGTTGTCCAGGGATTTAAACAATTTCATGCGGAACAGGCCCTTTTTATTGATCAGATTTTGCGCCATTTTGTCGATGGCGATCACGGTGAGCACGGTTTGAATATAGGCCTCCACCAGGTCGTCGATGCCCAGTCCCAGGGAATTAAAATCTTTGCGATCCATCAACATCAGTCGGGCGGTGTCGGAGTCCCACTTATTTTCCGACAGTTTGATGGAGAGGTTGGTGCCCAAAACATCCCAACTGGAAGTGTTGATGGAGGCCTCCAGGGGGGCGCGGGCGCGGCGGGCAAAGATGGCGCAGGGAAAGAGTCCCTGGGGTGAAGAGTACACCATCATTCTCAAGTCGGCGATAAAGATATGGCCTTTTTTGTTGGGGACGGTTCCCACATGGAAGAGGCGTTCACGGCCGCTGTGGGAACTCCATTCATAGTGTCCGATCAAGTTTTGCACGATAAATTGATCGTAGCAGTGGTCTTGTTCCATGAAAGCGTCGAGTTCCCGTTGGCAAGTAACGGTGAAGACTCCCTGGCCAGCGTTGGAGTAGGGGATTTTGACCACCGCTTTGCCGCCGAAGCGCTCGACCCACAGGGGGATTTCCAGCTTTTTGACATCTTTGATAGTCTCGGGAATGGAAATTTTAAGGCCCGTTTCGGCGATGGTGGAGTTGTAAAATTCGTAGGCCTTGTTGGCCAGCAATTTATTTCTTCCCCCCGCCAGGCACACCAGGGTGGAATTGTAGATAAAAGTTTTGCTGGTGACGGGAATGCGGTTCCACGGTTTTTGGGTGACATACCTCAGGGCCGCTCGGATGGGGATTTTCCCGCCTTCATTCGCGGTGATGAACATGATGCCATTTTCAAATGTGACGGGGGAGTCTTGGCCGCCGTAACAAGAGGCCAAGTAGACACTCTCCCCGGTGAGATCGGCCAGAGTTGAGGCGTAACCGGCACTTTCCGTATAGTTTTTGTCGTAGATCACCGCCAGAGCGCCTTTGGGCAACCTTTTCTTTTTGAGTTGGGGTAAAAACGAGTGTTCGATCAGGGAGCGGTATCCCCGGTGTTCGTCGGCATCGTTATAGGGAGGGATACACTTTTGCCCCGAGGGGCAGGAGTTGTTTTCCAAGACCACCATGCGCCGGTTTCCCTGTTCGTTGGTGGTGTAAAAGAGATCGGCCCCGCCCCAGAAAAAGTGCTTGGCCTGGTATTTGAGAATACCGCGCAAAGCATCGGTGTCGACTTGGGGGTGCAGGTGTTTGTAGCGTTTGATCAGCCTTTCGTGGTCCAGGTTGAAGAAGTGGCCGACCATGGGGTGGAGTTGGGCATTTAAGGCCTTGGGGAAAAAATAGTGTTCTTGTTCAAAGATATGGGGAGGGACGATTTGAACTCGGTGGTGCATCCTTTGCGCCTTGAAATCAATTTACTGATCAGCTGAATCTCTATATTATCACTAAAGGAAGGGAGTTCCAAAAATATTTTGGCGGCCCTTGACTCCCAATTTTCCGGGGGCCACTATCCTTTAACATCGTAAAGAGGTAGGCCATAGACCACTGGAAGCAAATTCACGCCACCGCCCTGGAAGTTTGCCAAAAGGCCTACGCCCCCTATAGCGGTTTGTCGGTGGGGGCCTTGCTCAAGGTCGTTGGACGCGACGAGTTAATGGTGGGTTGCAATGTGGAAAACGCCAGTTATCCAGCGGGGATTTGTGCCGAACGCAATGCGCTTTTTGGCGCTGTGGGCAAGTGGGGCAAAATTGCCATTGAGTGGATGGCGGTGGTGGCCAATGGCGAGCGCTCTGTGTGCCCTTGTGGTATGTGTTTGCAGGTGATGAGCGAATTTGCGCCGGAGGATTTCCCCATTTACTTGGGCAACCGCCGGAATATTGAACGGCAGGTGCATTTTTACCAGCTCTTGCCCCAACGGTTTGACGGGAAGAGTTTGAGAAACCCAAAGGAGGTTTGAAAGTGAGCGAAGATTTGGCCAGAGAAGTGGAGAGGCTCAAGGCAGAGAACGAAAAACTAAAAGCGGGGCGCAACTCCAGCACCGGCATTTCCTTTAAAGTCAGTCAAAAGGGGGCGCTTTCGGCCTACGGACTGGGGCGCTTTCCGGTGACTTTATACAAAGAACAGTGGCAGCGCTTATTGGAAAAGAAGGAGGAGTTGTTGCAATTTATTGAACAGCACGACTCAGAACTCAAAGCGAGAAATGCCTAGTGGCCCGCAAAGTAACTAAAAAAGCGGCCGGGAAAACTGCATCCCAGGGAAAACTCTTCGACTCCTTGTTAGAGTTGTTGCGGGTGACTTCCACGGTGATTCCCGACGACATTCAAAAGGTGATCCTCCAGGCGCTAAAGCGGGAGGAAAAAAAGACTTCCGCCGAATACGCCATGCAGATTATCAAGGCCAACATGCAATTGGCCGAGCGCAAGTCCCAACCCCTGTGCCAGGACACCGGCACCGTCCATGTCTATGTCGAACACCCGCCGGGGTATTCGCAAGGGCCTTTCCGGCAAACTCTCCACCAGGTGATTGTGGAGGCCACGGGGGTGGGGTATTTGCGGCAAAATTCGGTGGACTCCCTCACCGGCGAGAATCAGGGAACCAACCTGGGGCCAGGCCATCCCGACTTGAACTTTGCAGAGGATGCCGCCCTGAAAAGCGGCCTGCGGGTGAGGATGATGCTCAAGGGAGGGGGCTGTGAAAATGTGGGTGCCCAGTATTCCCTGCCCTACACCCCCCTGGAGGCGGGACGGGACTTGGAGGGCGTGCGCAAGGTGGTGTTGGATGCCGTCCATAAGGCCCAGGGGCAGGGCTGTGGCCCCGGAGTTTTGGGAGTGATCATCGGAGGGGATCGCAGTTCCGGATATAAGCAATCGAAAAAACAACTCTTGAGGCGATTGGATGACCGCAACTCCCACCCCCAGTTAGCGCCCTTGGAAAAAGACATTGTGGAAACCGCCAATAAGCTGGGCATTGGCCCCATGGGCTTTGGGGGCAAGACCACTCTTTTGGGTTGCAAAATGGGAGTGCTCAACCGTTTGCCGGCATCCTTTTTTGTCTCGGTTTCCTACATGTGTTGGGCCTACCGCCGCCAGGGTGTGGCCTTGGACAGTGCCGGCAAAATAAAAAACTGGTTGTATTGAAGTGAAAAAACTCGATTATCCTTTTAACCGCCAAAAAATCCGCCAGTTAAAATCGGGGGATCAAGTGCTCATCTCCGGCAAATTGTTTACCGCCCGGGATGCGGTTCACAAGTATTTGCACGAGGGCAACCCCTGTCCGGTGGATTTGCGCGAGCAAATTATCTATCACTGTGGCCCGGTGGTTATCGAAGACGCCCCCGGAAAATACCGGGTAGTGGCCGCAGGCCCCACCACTTCCATACGGGAAGAACCCTATCAGTGGCAGGTGATGCGCGACTACGGCATCGTCGGGGTGATCGGCAAGGGGGGCATGGGGGCCAAAACTTTGCAGGCCAACCGGGAATATGGTTGCGTGTATTTTCACGCCGTGGGAGGCGCGGCCCAAGTGTTGGCGGAAAAAGTGCGTTCGGTGGACAATGTCTACCTCAAAGACGAGTTTGGTGCTCCCGAGGCGATATGGGAATTGACTGTGGAGGACTTCCCCGTGGTGGTGACCATGGATGGCCACGGCACGAGTTTGCACCAGGCCGTCGAGGCCGAGAGCCTCAAAAAACTCAAAAATTTGCTTTAAGTGTGAGCAATTACGAATATGAGTTCAATGTTGTGGAACCCCTCACCCCAGCGAATCGAGGCCAGTCAAATGGCGGCCTTCCTCAAGGCGGCAGGGTGGAATTTCCCCTCCTACCGGGAATTTCACCGCTTTAGCGTCGAGCACCCGGATCGTTTTTGGCAAGAAGTGATCCGGTACTTTCAAGTCCTCACAGAGGGAACATGCACTCCCGTCTGCGAAGATTTGGGTTTTGAACGCTACGCCTGGTTTCCGCGCCTCAAACTCAACTTCGCCGAGAACCTGTTGCGCCACCGCGACAGCGATCGGGTGGCCCTGCACTTCGTGGGCGAATCTGGCCAGAGCAGCAAAACCACTTACCGCCAATTGGCACAACGGGTGGCCCAGTTTGAATATGCTTTGCAAAGTTGCGGGGTGAGTTCGGGAGAAGTGGTGGCGGCCTACATGCCCAATATCCCCGAGACGGTCACCGCCATGTTGGGGTGTACCGCCCTGGGGGGAGTTTTTACTTCCACTTCCTGCAATTTTGGCGTCGACGGGGTGGTGGATCGCTTTGAGCAGGTGAGGCCCAAAATTTTGGTCGCCGCCGCCGCTTACCAGTACAAGGGCAAAACCATAGATTTGATGGGGCATTTGCGCCAGATCGAGCGCCGTTTGCCGTGTTTGGAAAAAATTGTGGTGGTGGATTTTTTGCATCAGAATCCCGATCTCGACCGACTTTCCAAGGGTGTTTTGTGGCAGGATTTTTTGCGTTCGAGCGGGCGGGAAACTCTGCACTTCGAGCGCCTGGCCTTCAACGCTCCTTTGTACATTTTGTACTCTTCGGGCACCACTGGCAGGCCTAAGGCCATCGTCCACTCGACGGGGGGAACACTCCTTCAGCATCTCAAGGAATTGGGCCTGCACAGCGATTTGTCCGCAGACAAGAGCATCTTTTATTTTACCACTTGCGGTTGGATGATGTGGAATTGGCTCGTCAGCGGCCTGGCCTTGGGCGCTCGGGTGGTGCTCTACGAGGGCAGCCCCGCATGGCCCTCGCCGGAATATTTTTTTGAAATGATCGATCGGGAAGAGATCAACATTTTTGGCACTTCCCCGCGCTTTTTGGCGGCCCTGGAGGATAACGGTTACCGCAACCGCTCGGGATTTCCCAGCTTGCACACCCTGCTGTCCACCGGCATTCCCCTGCTCTCTGGCCAGTTTGACTTTATCTACTCCAACATCAAATCCGACTTGTGCGTTTCCTCTATATGTGGAGGTAGCGACATTATCGGTTGCTTTATGTTGGGCAATCCCACTCTGCCGGTCTACCGGGGAGAAATTCAATGCCTGGGGTTGGGCATGGATGTGGCCTGTTTCGACTCCCAGGGGAATTCCCTGTCCAACGCCCAGGGGGAATTGGTGTGCCGCCAGTCCTTTCCCAGTCGGCCACTGGGATTCCTGGGGGATGAAGGGGGCGGGCGCTTCCGCGCGGCCTATTTTGAACGCTTCCCGGGAGTTTGGCACCATGGGGATTTCATCCACCTGACTGAATCGGGGGGCGTGGTGGTCTATGGCCGTTCAGACACCACTCTCAACCCCTCGGGAGTACGCATCGGCACCGCCGAAATTTATGGCCAAATAGAGCACTTGGACTGGTTGGAAGACAGCGTGTGCGTGGGCCAGCAGAGCAAGGGCGATGTCAAAGTCATTTTATTTGTCAAATTGGGAGAGGGGGAGGCCCTGGCCGATGAACACCAACGGGAAATCCGCCAACTCATTCGCGCCGGCACCACTCCCCGCCATGTGCCCGCCGGCATCCACCAGGTGAAAGACATCCCCTACACCCGCTCCGACAAAAAAATGGAACTTTTAGTCTCCCGAATTATCAATGGCCTGCCCTGTGATAACCTCGAAGCGGTGGCCAATCCCGAATGTTTGGAGGAATACCGCGCTTGGGCCAATGGAGTGTAGGCCGTTACTCTTGACACACTCATCTGCAAAAAGTATGATTGTTTTACAGAGGAGCATAAATTGTCACAAACTGAAACATTGTTGGCCGAGTGCGATTTACTGGAAGCAGGTTATTACAGAGTCACAAAACTGATCGCCCCAAATGTTATCGAAGTTGAGGACACCTGGTTTATTAAGCTAAAAGGGGTGGGTGAACAAACGGAAAAAGAAGAATTGGAAAAATGGTTGTCCCAAGGGGATTTTGTGAAAGTTCTCCCCCGCTCAGTGGCCAATGATGCTCGCATTATTTCGGATGTTTGGTTGGGGAGTATTCATATCAACCGGCAATTTTCTAGTTATGAATAAAGAACTTGTCGAAAACTATAAAAAAATAGATTGGGACAAATTATTAAGAAGTGACCTCGGAGATCATCATCTCAAGGCACTTAAACCTCATTTGAATACTATCCGAAAAATTATTGATTTCATCATCAACCATCCTCAATTACAGGAATTACCTCGAAATGAGAGGAGAAAATTGGAAGCGCATCTTCCAGAATTTCAAAGTTTAGTAAATTACATTAAAAATGATCATCAAGATGTTGGCCAAAATCAAAATATGATAGAACAGGTTATTGAAAGAGAAGAGGAATGGAAAAAAATTATTTTATCGTTGAAACCATTTCTTGATTTTTTTGATTCAAACCATGCCCTCGATAATAATTTAGAAAAGTATCAAAGGATCATAAAAGAATTAGAAGGAAATATTAACAAAGTTAGGGAACTTGAGAGTCAGAAACAGGGCCAGATGATAAAAAGAGAAGCCTCACAATACGGCGATTTTTTTAAGAACGAAGCGAAACGCAATCAGCGTTGGGCATGGGTATATTTTGGCCTGACCATCGCCTCTGCAATTGCTTGTGCTGGATTGGCATACTGTACATTTAAAATACCCGATAATATTGTGGCCCAAACTCTGCCCGAGTTGATCATCAAGGGGAATGTGCTCAACAAAGTTTTTATATTCTCCATTATGATTTTAGTGATCACTTTGTTGAGAAGGGAATACTTGGCCCTCAGACATCAATTCACTTTAAATACTCATCGGTATAATGCGATTAAGTCGCATAAGGAAATTCTATCGTCACTGGAAAAAACGCAAAATGATTCCGACAGAGAAATATCTAACGCCATCTTGCTGGAATTGACCAAGGCCATGTTTGATACTCAAAACACGGGTTTTATCAATCAAGAGGCCTCTTCCCGAGAATTAAAAGTCATAGAAGTCACGCGGTCGCTCTTAAATTCACCACCCCGTTCGGAATGAGTTAATTCTTGCCGAAAAATGCTTTGTAGGATTTTCCTATGTTCCAGTGACTTTCAATTTAACTTTTTCAGGATTGGTGACTTTTTCCGACGCATCTAAGATTTCAATGGAGACGACATTTTCATTTTTGTCGTAATCAAAGATCATTCCTGGATTGACTTCATCGCTTTCCTCAATGGTGCGATCAGAGAATGTGAGGACTAAAATGTCCATTTTTTTGTTGTATTCGATTTTCACTTTCTCATTTTACTGGTTAAGTTCATAATTAAAATTACAAACTGCGTCATAGCTTACTGGCCCAGGTTTGAAAATTGTATCCCGTTGGGTTATCTTCCCCATGAGACTGGCCAAATTGGGCCTTGAGAAAAGGGTATTTTGGGCCAAATCTATTTGAGCAGAGGAGCATGTGATGAAATTGATGGCCAAAACCAGAAATATTGGCATTTCCGCCCACATTGATTCGGGCAAGACCACCCTGACCGAGAGAATCCTCTTTTATTGCGACAAAATCCACAAAATCGAGGATGTGCGCGGGGGGGGCGACGGGGCCAAGATGGATCACATGGAATTGGAAAAGGAAAAGGGCATCACCATCACCTCGGCGGCCACTACGGTCTTTTGGCGAGGTTCGGAGGACAAGGGCATTAACTTTGCCGCCGGCGTGGACAAAGAGGCGCGGGTGAACATTATCGACACTCCCGGGCATGTGGATTTTACGGTGGAGGTGGAGCGCTCCCTGCGGGTGCTCGACGGGGCCATCTTGGTCTTGTGTTCGGTGGCGGGAGTGCAGTCCCAATCTATCACCGTCGACCGCCAAATGAAGCGCTACCGGGTTCCCCGCCTGGCCTTTCTCAACAAAATGGATCGCATGGGGGCCGATCCCTTTAAGGGCCGAAATGCCCTGGCCGAAAAGTTGGGCCACAACGCGGTTTTGGTGCAGTATCCGATCGGCCGCGAGGAAAAATTTTGTGGAGTGGTGGATTTGATCACCCGCAAGAGTTATTACTTCGACGGCGACAATGGGGAAACCGTGCGGATCGAAGACTGTCCCTCTGAATTGCAGGGCGAAGTGGAGAGTTTGCGCGCGGAAATGCTGGACAAGATCGCCGAATTTGACGATGCGGTGATGGAAAAATATTTGGAAGGGGAAGAGTTGAGCGAGGAAGAAATCCACAAATGCATTAAAGCGGGAGTCAACCAGCAGGCCTTGACCCCTGTGTTTATGGGTTCCGCCTTCAAAAACAAGGGGGTGCAGCCCTTGATCGATGCGGTAGTTCGTTACTTGCCCTCTCCCCTGGAGTGTGAAAAACCCACTGCTAAAAAAGAGGGGGCCACTGGTGAAGATGCGGTGGTGGCCCTCGAACCCAATCCCGATGCTGGCCTGGTGATGATGGCCTTTAAGATTACCGACGAGCAATTTGGCCAGCTCACCTACATTCGCATCTACCAGGGGCGTTTGAATAAAGGCGATACCGTCTACAACACCCGCACCGGAAAGAAAATGCGCATCGGCCGCATCGTGCGCATGAATTCCAACGACCGGGAAAATATCACCGAGGCCCACGCCGGAGACATTGTCGCCCTGGTGGGCATAGACTGCGCTTCGGGGGATACCTTTGTGGGCGATGAAGAACTCACCCACATTTCTTGCGAGGGAATTCATGTTCCCATTCCGGTGATCGAGCTTTCAGTGGCGGTTCAGGACAAGGCCGATCAGGCCAAATTGGCCAAGGGGTTGCAACGCTTTTTGAAAGAAGACCCCACCTTTCATGTCTACACCGATGAGGAATCGGGGGAGACGCGAATCGCCGGCATGGGCGAGTTGCACTTGGAAATCTATGTGGAGCGCTTGAAGCGCGAGTACAGTTGCGGCGTCACCGTGGGCACACCCCAAGTCAACTACCGGGAGACTATTCGCCAGGAGGCCAAGTTTGATTACCTCCACAAAAAACAAACCGGAGGCTCTGGCCAATTCGGCCAGGTGGTGGGCCTCTTGCGGCCTCTGACTGCAGAAAATAAAGAGAGCGAAGACCAGGTCTTTCGCTTTCACAACCAAATCCGCGGTGGGGCCATCCCCAATGAATATATTGGTGCCTGCGAAAAGGGTTTTCAGGATGTCACCGACAAGGGGCCACTGGCGGCCTTTCCGGTGATCAACTGTGAGATATTTCTCCGTGATGGCCGTTATCACGATGTAGACTCCTCCGATATGGCCTTTAGGATTGCCTCCCGCCAGGCCATGCGCCAGGCGATCAACCAGGCCTCTCCGGTTTTGTTGGAGCCGGTGATGAAAGTGGAAGTGGCCACACCCGACGAGTATCAGGGCACAATTATCGGTGATCTCTCTTCGCGGCGGGGCCTGATTCAAGGTTCCGAATCCGATGCTGGCGGAGAAATTACCGTCAATGCCGAAGTTCCCCTGGCCGAAATGTTTGGCTATTCTTCCGACTTGCGCTCTTTCTCCGCCGGCAAGGCGACCTACACCATGGAGTTTTCCCGCTATGCCGAATGCCCGCCCAACATTCAAGAAGAGGTGATGGTGAAGCGGAAGGAGAAGCTGGCCTCTGACGATTAATGGTAACTGCTCACGCTTCAGGCCATCTTGTGGTTCAGCTTCACCATCGCTCCTTGCAGCGTACTTTTTGTACGCCTCAGTCGCTCTGTCTCGCTTCACCCCAATCTGACCTAAATCGCAAGCAGCTACCGTGCTCTTGTCGCAATTTTTTATTTACATGTGAGTAGTTACAGTGACTATTGAACAAAAACCGGGTGCTTTTTTGGATCAAGCGTCAGCGGCCAAACTTTTGGCCCAATGTCCTCCCGCCACCATCGAATTGTTGTCCATTCTAGCGCGGGAAGGTTATGTCTCCACTCTGGTGGGGGGGGCCGTCCGGCAATTCCTTTTGACTGGGGAATTGGGAAACGATCTGGATTTTGAATTGAACAATCCAAATTTCCATTTTCAGGAACAATGGGACAACGAAATTCCTGTCTTGATGGAGCGTTTGGCCCAGTGCGGGAGGTATAGGATAGAAGCTCTGATGTTCTCGGTTTTTCGCATTCCCCTCGGCGGACAGGTATTGGAGTTTGCTCCGGCGCGCTTGGAACACTACCGTGAAGGGGAAATGGCCTTTGCCCACGGCGAATTTTCCGAACAATTTTTAACCGGCAAATCGTATTCTCGATCTTTTAAACGGCGCGATTTTACCGTCAACGCTGTGGGGATTGAGTTTGTCTACCGCCCTCAGCTTGGGCCGTTTGAGTTTCAATGGATTGACCCCTTTAACGGGATGGCAGATTTAAAAGCGCAAAAATTGCGTTTATGCTCGCCGGATTTTTTTAAAGACCCAGTTCGCTTTTTGCGCTTAGTGCGCTTGAGTTTGCTTCCGGAATGGACTGTCGACGAAGATATTTTGGCCCAATTGTCTTCTTTTAATCTGGCCAAGATGAATCGCCTGCATTTTTTTCGGGAAGCTGTCAAAGTCGACTTTTTAAAATTTAACCGCTCTTTTTTTCAATGGGCCAAACAATATCACATTGCAGTTCCACCTTGGTTTTCCAAGTTGGATTTTTTGCAATTTCACCTTGGCCCAGGCCCAGTGCTCAAAGATTTGAGGCAAGTTTTGTTGTATTTGGTGTGTAAGGATGGCCCTCCGGCAGAAGGGGAATTATCGCGTTTTGTGGAAACAGCACAAATAAAGGCCTCTTTTTTAAGAGAGTTTATGCTTTTGCGAAGACTTTTAGAGGAACTTGCCGATTTAGATGGTGAAGTTCTGCGGCAAAAGTTTGAGACTTCCAATAGAGCATCCTTTTTGGCCGACTCTCAACTCAAATCAATTTGCAAATTGCGCCGTCTACTGTTTCGTGAAAACCCGATTGCTCTGTCTGGCCTAGAGAAAATTCATTCGGTCTTGGCATCGACATTATCGCGGGTGGCGCGTCTTTTCCCGGCCAAATTGCAAGGCCAAAGCGCAACCCCCCGCCAACGCTTTCCAGTCGAGCGCGAGGGCCGAGGGGTTTGGCAACTTTATTGTCACTGGTCGGCGGTTCATGGGCAAAGTTTGCCTAAATGAAAAAAGGTGTTTCGCGCAGCGTTTTTCTGGCATAATGAAATTGTGCTCAATGCGGGCAAAAAAGTTTGAGTGGGCCTCTCCAAAGAGCGTTTTTATGGTTGATATTCACACCATTATAGCAGGCCATCGCCCCCGGAAAAATCTTCGCAAACGGGATCGGGAAACCAATCACAGTAAGAATCAGAATCACCCCACCACCAGCGAAATACCAGACCTCTTTTTTGACGAAATTCTGGTTCATTTTAGATTGTCCAGGGTCGAGGTTATCGTTCTCATGTATTTGTATCGCAAAGTTTGGTGTCGTCCCAACCGTTATAGGGAATATGGAATTTCCCAACTCATTGGCCACGCCGAGATGGCCAAACAAATGAACCGTCCCATTGAAGAGATTTACACTGCTTTGAGGAAGTTGGAAGAATTGGATTTTATTATGGCCATTCGCTCGGGACAATATTTTGTGAGGAAATATTTTTCCAAGGAAAATGATAGCAAGTTTGGCCTGTTTTATAATGAGTTTGATTCATAAATAAGTTTATCACGGGGGATTATTTGCAATCATCTAATTCTTCCGGGAATAAAGTGGCCTTCGTCAATCTCGATTTGACTTACAAAAATATTATTGAAAGAGAGTTTTCCTATCGCTACCCTCAAAAAGAATTTTCTTTTTTTGAGTTTTCTCTCTCTGGCCAGCAGGATTTTCAAAATTTGATGATCTGTCTTTTGGAATTGAAACCGCAAATCGTCTATTTTGATTTTACTTTTGATGAAGATATTATTTTGGCCTTTCTCTATTTTTTTGGCAGAGATAATTTTTTTCAAAATATTCCCCTGGTGGGGCTTTCCGAGAGCAAACGCAAAATTGTGGCCTATCGGGGCATCAATATAGATTTTGTTTTTGTCAAAGGCAGAGAAGTCCACGATATGGTTTACGCTCCCATGGCCGTCAGTATGCCCCATGTGGCCAAGAAATCCAATTTTGCCCAGGCCATAATTAATCAAAAGGCCCATCTCATGGATGATATGCGGATTGATTCTATTGCTGAAAATTATCTTCATGTGGAGAGCAATTTTTTACTGAAATTAGGCGAAGTCATAGAGATGGCCTCTGGCCTGCCGGCCAAAAATATTCCCAGTAAAAAATACCGGGTGAAATCCATCAAACAGGGTGGGTTGCGATACAATTTCAGATACAGCTACGATTTGGAACCTCTTTTTGTGGACAGGCCAGAGTTTGAATATAGTGAATACGAAAAAGAGATCAAGCGGGAATTGAGCGAAGTCAAAAAAGTCAAAAAAATGATCAAAATGAAGAGGTCGCACCACATTTCAATAGACAGTTGGAAGGGCCGTATCCAGGTTTCCCAGGCCAGGCACAAAGAGTGGGTTGGCAATCGTGTGGATGACTTTTTGTTGGATAAAAAAGCAAAAGTTTTGGTCGTTGACAGCAGTATCAATCTGGCCAAAGAGAACCATCTCAAAACGCTGGAAGGGCTGCCCTATTATATCTACTTTCAAACGCGCCTGAGAGATGATTTGAGTGATCTTGAGCTGATGCGTCCCGATATTATTGGCATACGGCCAGAAGTCGATTTTGATGCTGCCAAAGAATCCCAGGCCTTGGTTTTTGACTTTGATGTGGAGGAAGGAAAAGAGGAAGGAGACGGCGAAAAGGAGATGACCCGCGAAGAAAAGGAAGAATTGGAAAAACTTTCTCAACTGATCACCAAAATTAAAAGTTTGAATGGTTATCGGCCAGTTGTCATTCTTTTTAGGGCCGCCACAATGGACAGCAAGGCCTTGCAAGAAACTTATACTTATCCCTTACTGATTTCTTACGGCGGGGAGGCCAAACTTGATACTTTGAGCGGAATGATAGAAATGAGGGAGGCCAAGAGGAAGCAGAAGAAGGAGGCCTTAATTAAATCTAAAATCAAAGAATTGAGAAAACGCTTCCCCCTCAAATACCGCAATCTTAGGTTTAATGATTTTACCCGGCCAATCTATTTTTTAGATAGAAAAAATCCTCTCTCTCTGTGCTCTTTGGAGAGCGAGATTACGATTTATAAATTAACCGAGAGCGAGATCAGTTTTTTTACGGAAAGAGAACTCCCGTTGGGCAATTTCCGCATTGATTTTCCAGTGGCCATGTCGATCCATATCATACCGGTCGAAAAAGATAGGATTTACCTGGAAAAGGGTGAGAAGAAACTTTACCGGGCGCTTATTCATTCAGTTTACGAAACCGATAAAAAATTCTTGAGACAATATGTCAATGAGTTTTTTTCTCCCGATAAAAACAAACAGAGGGAAAAGGAAGAAGAGGAGTATTGGAATCTCCATAGTAAAATGCTTCAAATGCAGGATCAGGGAGAATTTCCCGATTCTCCGGAATCTCCCGAGTCTTCCAAATCCGGCGAATAGGCAGGATCAAAGTCCACTATTTGCGATTGGGAGCACACTCTGTAAAATAGAGATCAGGGCCTTAAAAACTTGACCTAGGGAAGGGCCATTGTTTAAAGCGCGAGCGATTATTTTCTTGAGTTTCTTTTTATTGATGCCCCAAGCGCGGGCCTTGGTGGGCCTGGGCGGTTTTGTTCCCTTTGCCGGCAGCGTACAGACCAAGGCCGACGGGGGAAAAAATACTTTTGATTTGGCCCCTTTGCTCTCTTTCAATCATTTCATGCCCTTTAGAACGCCGGTATCCCACCTCTTTTCTCCCGAATTTGGGTTGGTGTTTCACGGTTCTAACGACAACAAAGATTATTCTAAAACCACCACCTACATACTGCTCGATTTGGGTTATTTGATTCAACCGTCGGTTTCCCTGCGCTACGGCCTGGGCCTTTTTTTTACTTCGATTAGGGGTGCTGGAGGAACCACAGAGCAGCGCAATGGCAATGACCGGCTCACTTTTCATCGCCCCAGTCAGAGCAATAGTGCCGCCAACGCCAGTTTAAATTTGGGAATGGAAACCATGTTCAATAAAAATTGGAGTTTGCGAACGGAGCTATTTTTATTCTCTCCTTTGAGCAGTTTGCAGAGGAAGCTGAGCTATCTTTTGGGAGTGGCCTACTATTTGTAGATGGAATTTTGTGATCATGAGTTGGGATTTTAAGAACATAGCACTTTTCTTTTGCCTGTGCCTGGTTTGCGGAGATGCACGGGCCTTTACTTTGGCCTATGTCAACGAAGCACATTTTGAAAACGCCGAGATCACCATTGATGTCTCACAGGATGACTGCGCTGCCGCCGGATATAACTCCCCCGATGATTTGTTAAATGATGTGCAAGAGGCGATGGATGAATACTGGAACCGCATCCCCAGT
The DNA here is from genome assembly GCA_965243145.1 of Bacteriovoracaceae bacterium. Lineage (GTDB taxonomy): Bacteria > Bdellovibrionota > Bacteriovoracia > Bacteriovoracales > Bacteriovoracaceae > CBDBLK01. The sequence goes on along the minus strand of CBDEUB010000002.1, from coordinate 664,848 downwards.
TGTGCGCTGGAACTTTCTAAAGGATCGGTCAGAAGTGTGAACATGGCCACGGACGATCGGGATACCGCCCTCGCGAAGGCCAGGCGGGGAACTATTTTAGTGGGTTGCAGTACGGATACCTCGACTTTTAGCAGTGCTACTTTAGCGGTGGCAACGATTGATCCCAACGATCCGGTGCGCGGGATTGTGTTGGTGAACAATACCAGTTCCATCTTTGCCAACTTGGAGAAAAGGGAAAAGTTGGCCACTTTGGCCCACGAAGTGGGGCACGCCTTTGGCCTGGGCCACTCTGCCGATCCCGTCTCTCTCATGTACTTCAGTGTAGGGGGCAAGATTCAAAAATCGCTGAGCATGGACGATTACGATGCCTGTACTTATCTCTTTCCTCAAAAGTTGGGAAGTTCTTGTGGCAGCGTCAGTTTGACTGATTCTTCTGGGCCTTCGGGCGGTGGTGGTGGAAAGAGTTGGGCCTGGGCCTGTCTGGTTTTTTTATCCATCCTCGCCTGGCCTAGCTTGTCTTCTCGCCGTCGAGTTCAATAAAAGGCAGTGTAATAACAAATTGAGTGCGCGCGTGATTTGTGTTGTGGAATAAGTGGCCTCCGTGCTGTTTGACCACTTGGCGGCAAGTACCCAGATTCAGGGCCTTGAGCTTGCCCAGGTCGTTGCTGCTGTAAAAGGGATCAAAAATTTTGTCGGCGACAGAAGCGTCGATATTTTTGCCCGAGTGGGTGATGCGAATGAGCACGAAGGAATTTTTATTTTTCATCTCGGTATCAAATTTGAGTTCGAGCCATGGCCTTTCGTGCCGGTTGAGGCGCACTTCATTTTCCATCACGCTTAAAATCACCCGCTCCATGAGGTGTTGGTGTCCCTGGACGACACATTGAGAGAGGTGCAATTGGGGCGGGACGATGATTTCAAAATAGTGCTGTTCAAAGGTTTCGGCCACTGCTTGTTTGAGTTTGTTTTTTAATTCTTGGAGATTGAAGGCATCAATGCGAAATTCTCCCTGCCCCTGCGTGTAGGAGACAATTTTTTGCACCAGTTGGGAGATCGATTCAATGTTGGCATTGATTTTTTTGAGATCCCGCTTGAGAGAAGAAATATTACTGGATTGGCAGAAAGGATCCATGCTCCTTAAATTTTTATTCATGCGAAAAACTTTGCCGGAGATAACGGTCAAGGGGCCATTAATTTCGTGGGCCATGCCGGCGGCAATTTTGCCCATGCTCTCAATCCTTTGGGGGATAGTGTATGTGGGGAGGCCAGGGCCGTTTGGCCCGTATGGTTTTTGAAACCGCCGGAAGAAGGCCATCCACAGGGCAAAGAGGGCCATGGCCGCCAACAGTGCATAAGCGGGCCAGATTTGATCGGCGTAAATAAAACCGATGCAAACCATCGGCCCTGCGCCGAAGGCCCAGGCATTCAGGTTTTGCAAACACACTCTGATGTGATTTAGACTAAAAAACAAAGGTTTCACGAGTTTTATTTTCCAGGGGATTGGGCCTGGCCGCAAGTAAATCTTTTTAGAGTTGGAACGAAGGGGAGATGGCCAATGCACGCAAGTTTGATGAATGACGATTTAAAGGCGTTTAGAGACAGTGTTCAGCGCTTTATTGAATGTGAAATAACGCCTTTTCACGAGGATTGGGAGCAGCAGGGTATTCACCCCCAGGAACTCTACCTCAAGGCCGGAGAGCAGGGCCTTTTGTGTACCGGAGTGGCCGAGAAATATGGTGGGCCAGGCCTCGATTTTCGTTTTGCCACAGTCATCATTGAAGAATTGGCCGCCGCTCTGGCCAGTGGCGTGGCCTTTTTCCTCCACTCGGATATTGTGGTTCCCTATGTCGAGCACTACGGCAGCGAGGAACAAAAACAAAATTGGTTGCCCAAATTGGTGAGTGGGGAGCTGGTTTCGGCGATTGCCATGACCGAACCGGGGACGGGTTCCGACCTCCAGGGGATGAAAACCAGGGCGGAGAAAAAGGGTGGCCACTGGGTGCTCAACGGGGCCAAAACTTTTATCAGCAATGGCCACAACGCCAATTTTATCGTCGTTTGTGCCGCCACCAAGGCGAAAGATTCCAAGCAGCGCTTCAATCCTTTGAGTTTGTTTGTAGTAGAGGAGGGCATGCCCGGTTTCGAGCGCGGCCGCAACCTCTCCAAAATGGGCCTTAAGGCCCAGGACACCGCTGAACTGAGCTTTCAAAATTGCCAAATTCCCGAGTCCCACTTGCTCGGCGAAGAGGGCCAGGGGTTTGTTTATATGGCCAAGGAATTGGCCCAGGAGCGCTTGACTGTGGCAATTTGGTGCGTGGCCAATGCCCGCCGCTGTCTGGAGCTTACACTCAAGTATGTGAAAGAGCGCAAGGCCTTTGGCCAACGCATCGCCGATTTTCAAAATACCCGCTTTAAACTCGCCGAAATGGCCACTGAGATTGAATTATGCCAAGCATTATTAGACAATTGTGTGCGCGAACACATTGATGGCCAAGACGCCACAGTGAGTGCCAGCATGGCCAAATATTGGAGCAGTGAAATGTTGGGCCGAGTGGCCGATGAGTGCGTTCAATTGTTTGGCGGTTATGGCTATATGAATGAATACCCGGTCTGCAGAATTTTTGTCGATGCCCGGGTGCAGAGAATTTTCGCCGGCACCACCGAAATTATGAAGGAAATTATCTCCCGGGATTTACTCAAGGAAGAGTGAACAGGGGCCTAGAGTGCCTGGGGAGGATTGACCACCCTTTGCCAAAAATCGTCGAGAGTGCAGGATTCTAAAAAGGGGCAGTTCTCACCGATGTTTACGGCGGGGAGTTGGATGGTTCCCGGATAACCGCCGTCGATATTGCGAAGCATGATTTTGTTGACCGCCGAAGGTTCGGCGGAACTTTTTATCAGGTGTCCCCATTCTTGGTAGAGTTTGATGTCGGGAGTCTCCGAGGCGACGCGGTCTTCTAGCAAATAGACTTTGGTGTTGTCGTCGAAAGTTTTTTTGAATTGGGCGAAATTTGCCGTGTTGCGGATGACGGAGATAAATTTCATTTCGGTGGGGCCAAAACTGTCGCGCATCAGAGTGGTGTTGGGGGCGTAGGCCTGGATATAATAATAACTCTCGACAATGTCTTCGTACTGGGGCCTGGTGCAAAAATAAAAATGTCTTCCCAAGGGGAGAAAAATCCCGCCACTGATTCCATAGAGTTGTGAATGATTCCAACTGTCGCCAACATTTTTGTTGGGTCGGCCCGGTTGATAATATTTGGCCTTGAGAAGTACGCAATTTTCAAACAGGCCTTCGAGCCAAATATTAAACTTTTCCGCTCCAATGCGCTTTTGGACGAAAACATGATCCCCCAGGGAACTTTCTTCGGAGCGGATATTGTGCCAACTGTAGGTGATGTCGTAGAGGCGGACTCGGGGTGCCAGATAACTCAGCAGGGGGATTCCGGGGGGGGCATCGAGACGCCCCAAATCGGCCCCCACTCTCCTGCTAAAGACGGTGCTCATGGCGTTTCTCTGTCCCACCAGCAAGCGGCTGCCGATGCTAAATTCCATGCCGTTAGACCACAGGGGAATACTGCGGTCTATGGCCACCGAGTGTTTGTAGCGTTCCATATCAAAAAAGAGTTCGGGGTGGTCTTGACACATGCCCAGTTGATTGGGGACGCCGGATAAGAGGCGATCCCAAACGCCAGTTTTAACAAAGAGGGTTTGGCACAAACGGCGGGCAATTTCTTGGCCTTCGGGGGAGGCAAACCCCCTTTGGTGAAAATCCGTCAGCGCACGGTTAGAGAAGGGGATGAGATTCCCCGGTTCGTCGGCGGTTTGAAAAGTCACATTTCCCAAACGGTGTTTCAAATGGTTGAGAAAGATGGCCAGTGGGCGATCACCGCGGAAAACTTCGGGGTCGCTGTAGATATAGTTTTGGGTGATTTGTGTAATTTTGCCAAAATGCTGTTCGATAAATCCCTTGTACAGGCGCTTTTTGAGTTCATCCCGCTGGAGTTCCGACAATTCCATTTCTTGAAAATCTCTCAACCGGACTAAGTTGCTGGAGAGGGGAGTGCCGGGTTCCATGGCCACTGCCGGTGTGTTTTCCAGGGAAGCATCGATCTCGGGGAAGGCCAAGAGGTCTTGGGCCGCCATGCGGTCTTCAATGTCACGGCGCTGTCCCGGGGTAAAGTCTGCAAAAAATTCGGATTCATCCCTTTGCAAGGGGCCTGCGAAAAAGACATTGGTACGAATCCACGGCCGTTTGGCCATAAAAAAACCGATGCCCACCGCTGGCCTCAGGCCAATATCACTTATGGGTTCCAGTTTGATAGCGCAGATCACCCGGGTGGCTACCCGGGGAAGGTCGGCGAAGCGAATGGCCAGGTCGACGGGCACATTGATGCTGCCTCCCCGGACATCTACGATTTTTTCTGCTCCGGCAATGTAGTCGAAGTCGGTGTAGTTGTTCTCGTCGATCATCACATCGGGGCCATGGGGTGCCAAGAGCATAAACTTCAACTTAAAAGTTCCATTGTTGAGCGGCACATAGCGCTCCGATTGGGTTCCAAAGAGATGCCCGCGATCGATCGCCGGGGTGAGGGTGACATGGTAGGTTTTGGCAATGGTCAATCCCAGGTAATTGTTGACTTTAAATTCTTCAATATTGTTTCCCACCCGGACATAACTCACCCGATCCAGGTGCAGTTGATTGAATTGGGGTTCGGGGTTTTCACTGGGCCTGCCGTACCGTGCGTCGATGCCGAAAATCTCGGGATTTTTGTTCTCCCAGGGGTTGATGTAAAAGACCTGGGAAATTCGGCGCGTGCGGAGGGGGCCATTGAGCAGAGTGACCTCCAAAGTTTTCTTCCTCCAGTGGCTATGGGAGTATTGGGGGTAGGAGGATTGAAAGTATTTAAAAAAGCAGCCCTGATGATTGGTCTCGACAATATCGCTGTTTGAAGTTCCATCTTCTTGGGCCTCCCCCTTTTCATTCCTGACTCTAATCCGCAGGGTGGTGTGGCCCACCGGAGCGCTGGCCGAACGGTACCTCAGGCAGGTGGAGAGCCGGGCGCGGTAGGAGAGTTCTTTGGTGTCTGAAGGTTGCAGGCCATTGCCCCTCAAATAGGTAAAATGAATGGGGTCAATTTCCAGGTCGGGAATGGGCCTTTGGCCACTATTCCCCGCCAGTTCTTCGGTGTCGTCCCCCGGCGCAGGAGTGCCACTCTCCGAGAGGTGCTGCTGGACGAGGCAACCTTGGGATTTGGACAGATCGCTGATTTTGTCGGTGTGAATGTCAATGGTGTAATCCAGTTGGATGCGGTATTGCCCTCCCGCCAGGGACACGGTTTTGCTGAATTGCCGGCAAAAATTGAGGGCCGAATAATCGTAGTCAATCCGGTGTTCCCAGTACAGACAGCCATTGCTGTCGGTGAGAGGGGAGGCGAGTCGGCCCCCACCGCTTTCCAGTTTGGCGGGATGGCCCACTAGCTTTTCCCCCAGGGCGGATTCCATCAAACAGGCCTCCACCAGGTAATACTTCCCCTCAATGGCGCTCTGGGGAGTGGGGTCTTGGGTAATGTTGTGGGCCTCTCGCAAACTCAGAGTGGCCACTTCCACCCGCTGAGTCCTCTCCTCTTGGGTGTCGGGCACACCGTTGCGACAGGCGCTGAATAGGGCCAGAGACAACAATACCCATCCCGCGAGGGCGGGCCTCTTTAGACACTGATAAGGCCTGGTTTGGGCCAGCATGCGCTCCTCCTACCGTTCAGTGGGGATAATGCAAGAAACTGAAATGGGATGCAAGAAGCGGGGCCGAATAGGGGCATATTCAGGTAATTTTTACAGGGTATGTCATGCACTGTGGTGTGTTTGATGCGTTGTCGCTTGGCGAAGGGGAAGACGGGGCCTAGCCTGGCAGGTCTTGCTCTGTACGGGCGAATCTTGGGGCCTTACCTGGCCTTGTAGCGAACATCGATTTTACTGCCTTCAGGAGGCATGCAACCGGGCACATCTTTTTTAAAGCGAATGGCCTGATCTTTGTACAATTCCCAACACTCGTCTTTGGCGGCGACGCTGTTGATGCTCACCGTTTCGATCAATTCCCTGGTGGTGGGGTGAACCAGGGTGAAGAGGGATGAGAGGCCAGAGATGGTCTTGCCCAAGTCCCCCAAAATGCCGGCAAAAGAGGCCCTGATATTGTAGGAACGCCCCCCCGTGCGACTTGCAAAGCGCAGGTAGCGGGTTCCTATGTGGCCATCTCCATCTTGGCGCATGCTGGCGGGTTTGTTGACGATGGCAAAGACTTTGATGAGATTTTTGGCCTTTTTGCTCGATTGCAGAAGCTGATTGTGGTAATAGTCGATGACTTCGTTGGTGACTTGGGAACTTTCTTGAAAAGAGTCGCCTCCTGGGCATTTCCCGGGATAGTTGGGGGGGCAACTGTGATCGTTTTCGTCGGAGACATAAATGATGATCAAATAGGATTTGGGGTCTGACCACTGCAAGTTGCGCTCCAGAAATTTCTTACTTACTTCCAGGCCCTTTTCCCTTCCGCTGCCTTTGATTCCCACTTTGATTCTGTTTTTAAAATTTTGAATAAACCGGGTGTGGCCAGTTTTGGCCCGCTCTGAAGTGAGTTCACTGCCGGCGCGGTTGGTGTACCCCCTTCCCAAATCGGTGGTGACGATTGCCATTTTAAAGCGGATGTCATTTTGCAAAAAGTCTTCAATAAAACGGACAAAATTTTGCGCCAGGGCCGCCTGTTCGCCCCCCATCGATCCCGAATCGTCCACCACCCACAAAATTTCCAGCGGTTTGCCCCTGGTGGTGCTGCCTTGGGTAAAACTTTCAGTGTGGGCATATTCAAAAAAGGAAGTCTTTTTGCCGCAATTGGTGAATGTCAGGGAAGAGGTGATCAGAATAAAAAAATGGATCAGTTTCATGGGCCTTAACCTCAATAGGCGTCGTAGACAACCTTGATTTTGCTTCCCGCCACGGGAACAAATCCCTCTTTGAAATGGATCGACTGGGTTCCAATGTGGTAAGTCCATGTTCCCGCCGGGGCCTCGACGCCGTTGATCAAAACTTCTTTGATCAATTCCTCTCTGGTTTCAAATTCAAGGGCGTATTCGGAAACCGATTTGCGTTTGTAAGAGACGACAATTTGACTGTTGGGAGGAGGGGCAAATCCTTGCTTGAATTTGATTTCCTGAAATTCGGGGAGGTAGTCCCATTGAGTGCTGGGGGCCTCGACGCCTGATACGGTGACTTTGATGGAGTCTTCCCGTGCCGGATGGGAGAGGACAAATTTGATCAGCTGGGCCACTTTATTTTGCAAGTCTTTGAGAATGTGGGCAAAGGGTTTGGTGATTTCGTAAGAGGCCCCGCCGGTGCGCCTGGCGAGTTCGATATAGCGGTTGCCGCGGCCTTGGGCGTGGGTGGATTCTCTGGCCCCGCCGACGATGGAAAAGATCATAAATTTGTGATCGGGCCACCCCCGCTGGATTTTGGGCAAAAAGTAGTTGATGGCAGTGTTAAAATTCTGCGGATTTTCCACGGGGGGGTGGACGAAGAAAGGACAGGAGGGGTCGGTCTGATCGGCATTGGGGCAACTGAGGTCGTCTTCGTCGGAGATATAGATCACGATCAAATAGCGGTCTTCCCCCGCCCAAGAGGGATTGGCCTCGAAGAATTTTTGGGTTGAGAGCAGGCCTTTTTCCACCAAATCCCCATTGGTTCCCACCTGCACGACTTGAGCAAAATGGTTTTTGAATCCCGCTTCGTCAAGTTTGGCCTCTTGTAAAGTGAGCTTTCCGGCGCTGTCGCGGTTGATGTGGTCGTCGGTGGTGATCACCGCCATTTTCAAATCCACGCCTTGTTTGATAAATCCGTCGATAAAAATTCTGAAGTTGGAGGCCAGAGTGGCCTGCTCTTCCCGCATGGAACTGGAGTTGTCTACCATCCACAAAACTGCCAGGGAGGGGTTGGCGCTGCCCGTCCCCTGTGTAAACCTGTCCACGGGATCGGACACCACCACAAATTCCTGCATTTGCACTTGAGCGGAAAACTGGGTGGCCTTTTGGCCACACCCGTTCAAAAGCGCCATAGCGGTGAGATTGAATCCCAGGCCCAGTTTTTTCACCATTTTTTTCCTCGCTACTGGCCTTATCGTCAAATATAAAACGAACTTTAGGGGTTTTATTGGGTTCGGTAGAGCACTTTGATGGTGCTGCCGGTTTTGGGAGAGGCCCCTGCTTCAAAGCGGATGGCGTGTTCAGTGGGCAGATAAGTCCAGTCTCCCTGGGGGGCCAAAACCCCGTTGATATAAACTTCAATGCTGTTCTCCAGGGCGGGGTATTTGAGTTGAAATTGGGAGGCCAACTTGGCGATTTTTTGGCCAAAATCCCGCAGGATGCCGTCGAAAGAGTTGTTGATATTATAGGGGTTGCCGCCGGAGAGTTCGATCAATTTGGTGTAGCGCTGCACTCCAAGTGGGATGATACCAAAGGCCTTGAACAGGGATTCGGAAGATTTGTAGGCGTGGATGGCCTTGAAATAAGTTTCGGCATCGCCGCCTCTCGAGGCATCGTCTTCGTCGGAGACATAAATAGCGATCAAGTAGGCATCCTGCCGAGGCCAATGGGGATATTTTTTCAAGAAATCTAAACTCATTTTGAGGCCTTGTTCTGTCCCGCTGCCGCTGGTTCCGGCCTTGATTTTTTGCTTGAAGAGGCCAATAAAGTTTTGTGGATCACTTTTCAGTTCATAAGAGGTCAATTTCCCTTGAGAGTCGCGGTTGGTGGGGTTGTCGGTGGTGATGATCGCCATTTTAAAGTCGGCCCTGAGGGCCTGATTGGCAAAACCGTTGATAAAAGTTTCAAAATTTTGTGCCAACCGCTTTTGGTCATTTTTCATCGAACCCGAGTTGTCGATCACCCATAAAATGTCGAGACCTGAATTGGCCCCGCCTATCTTTTGGGTAAAGATTTGGCAATATTCGGACTCGCTGGCGGCGGTGGGGCAGGTACTGGCCAATTCCGAAGGAAGCGTGTTATGAACGGGGGCCTGTGTTTCAGGGCCTTGGCCCTGTTTTTTTGCCTTGCCCGATGATGAGGTTTTTTGGGGGACACAACTTCCAAAAATTAAGGCGGCAATGAGCAAAAAGGCCTTCATGGAAAAACTCCTATTGGGTTCGGTAGACCACCTTGATGGTGCTGCCCGCCGGGAGAAGAGAGTTCTGTTCAAAGCGGATGGCGCGCTCGGTGGGTAGATAACTCCAATCCCCTTGGGCCGCCAAGGCCCCGTTGACATAGACTTCTACAGTGTTTTCTTGGGCGGGGTATTGGAGTTGGAATTGGGAGGAAATTCTCGCTACATTTTGGCCAAAATCTTGCAGGATGCCTTCAAAGGAATCGCTAATTTCGTAGGAATGGCCGCCGGTGATTTCGGTCAATTTGTGGTATTTATATCCCTTGTCTCTACCAAAAACTCCATTCGATTGAGGTTTGGGAATGATGGCAAAGGCCTTGAAAAGGTATTCATTTCTTTGGGGAATGGTATTGGTGATGGAACGGAAATAATAATTGGCAACCAGCCGAATCGTATCATCGGCCGAAAATCTTGTAGTGTCGGGGGCAATATAACTTACATAGTCACATTCTTTATAGCGGTAAGTGGCCAAAGTGTCGTCGGAGAGGTCGCGGTTGATATAACCCGTGCTCTCTGAGTATTCGAGGCAGCTAGTGTCGTCTTGATCAGAGACATAAATGGTAATGATATAGGCATTATTCCTGGGCCAGTCGGAATTTTGTTTTAAAAATGCCTCGCTGGTGAGAAGGCCTTTTTCATCGGATTTTCCGTTGAGTCCCACATTAATTTTTTCTTTGAAATATCGTATAAACGCATTGCGATCCCTGGTTAGAGATTCATCAGTGAGTTTGCCTTTGGCCACTCGATTGACGGGATTATCGGTGGTAATAATGGCCATTCTAAAGTCGGCATGGAGGCCTTGCTTGGCAAATTTATTGATAAAGGCCTCAAAGTTTTGTGCTAGGGCCTGCTGTTCATCTCGCATTGAACCCGAGTTGTCCACCACCCACAAAATGTCGAGGGGAGTGTTGGCCCCTCCGGCCTTCTGGGTAAAGATTTGGCAATATTGTGCCTCCCCCGAGGTGTTGGATTCGCACTGGTCTGCCGGATTGACAATCTTTCCGTAGGGCGAGGCCAAATTGCCGGCGGGGGAGGAATCGCTGTGTTCTTTGTAAGATTGGGCCTTTTTCGAGGTTGAAGTGCTGGAGGGCGTACACCCCCAGAAAAAAAGGGCCATAGAGACCAGGCCAACCAAACTTTTATCTCGCTTCATAACTCCCCTCATCGGCATTTGGGGCAAAAAGTTTAAGTCGGTTTTGTGCCAGGGCCAGACTTGAGCATGGCCTCGATTTTGCCGATCACTTCCGGGACGACGGCATCGAGAGGGCCTTTGCAAATCGCGGCGGAGGAGTGGTTGTGGCCGCCACCTCCTAGGGCCACGGCGATGTGGTTGACATTAGTGTCTCCCGCCGAGCGGAAGCTGACTTTGACATGATCGCCGATTTGGCGGAAGACGCAGGCCACTTTCAGGCCTTTTAAGATGAGCAGGTGGTTGACAAAATTGAGGGTGTCTTCCGGGTCGATCTGGGATGCCTGCAAATTTTCCTCGGACAATTCGATCCAGGCAATTTTTCCGTCGCCACTGGATTTGGCATTGGAAAGCGTTTTTCCCAGAAAGCGCAGGTAGGTAATTTTTTTGTCCCCGTAGATTTTCTTATAGGCCTCGGAGGCCCCAATTCCGGTGGCCAAAAGTTTGGAGATGAGGGCGTGGGTTTGGGCCTTGACGGTGGGGTAGCGGAAACTGTTGGTGTCGATGAGAATACTGGTGTAGAGGGCCAAGGCCAATTCGCGGTTGAGGGGAATACCCAACTCGTCGATCAAATTCCCCACCAACTCTCCAGTGGCGGCGACGGTGGTGTCGATACAGTGAAGACTGGCAATTTCGGGAGGGGCGGGATGGTGGTCGATAAAGAGCAATTCTTGGGCCGCCTGGGCCAGTTGGCGCATTTTGGGGCCGATGCGCTTGAGATCGTTGGTGTCGGTCACGATAAAGAGGTCGATGGGGGGGGCAGATTGGCCAGCATCATCGAAAGAGAGGATCAGGCCGTGGGGGTCGAGGTAGTGGTAGCGTTCCATGGGCCGTTCTTCATTGATGCAGACCACCTGTTTCCCCAGTGAATTTAAGGCCATACACAAGGCCACCTGGCTGCCGATGCCGTCGGCATCGGGGTATTCGTGGGTGGTGATCACAATGTGATGGGCCTTTTTAATCAACTTTTGAAAGCGCTGGATAGATTTCATAAAAGGCCTATCGGTTTTTTTGACCAAAATATTAGACTTCTTTCTGGGGACTTCTTTCTGGGGCAATTAATGACTGTTTTCGCTTTGCGTGATTATCTTTTATCCTGGAATTGGCCCCTGCTAAATTAGGATTGAGCATGCTGATATTTTATACCCAAAAAGAGGCCCAAGGTGAGACTCCAGAGGTTGCCCAAAGTTTGGCCATCGAACAGGCCCTGGAAGAACTGTCCATTCAAGATCGTTATATAACTGACGATCAAAAGCAAGTTTTGGCCTGGCTCGACGAGGCCCAGGCGGGGGGGGCAGAGAAATCCGGAGAGGGCCAAAACCACTTTCTTTTTCTCGACTTTGATGTGGGTGAAAAAATTGTCAAAAAGTTCAATGCCTCCCTGGTGAAAAGGCCTCATCTCACGCGCATTATTTTTGCTGGCCAGGAGTCTTTGAAGGCCTTGAGGAAGCACCAAAAGGGCAAGGACGCCGCTCACGGTTACATTCCCAAACCTCTGACCTCTCAAGTTCTGCTTAAAGTGTTTCAGGATTTTCAACTGGCGGACTTTATTTCACAGAACAAACTCTTTGGAGAGAGTACCGAGCTGCCTCCGTTGCCGGAAAATGATGCCGCTTCGGTTCTCACCAGGTCGAATATCACTTTAAAAGAAACTGTTTTTGGCAAGAAAGTTCTGGCCGGACTTTCCCGTATTCAGGAAAGAGATTATGCCAAGGCCGGGGAGAGGCACTACGATTCTCCCTTCAACGAAAAAATTCAGAAACTTTTTGACATGATTTTTGGCGAAGAGGCGGGATTGACACCCTGGACATCAAAAAATTTGAATGGCCACAAAAATGGAGATCGAACGCAAGAGGCCGACGACTCCGAGGACGGGGAGATCAAGCTCCCTTCAGAGGAAGAATTGCAATTTCCCCAGGTTGAACATTCGGCCGTCTCATCTGGCCCTCCTCCCCTGCCTGCATCGCACGGTGATGAGGAGAAACAAGGCCCAGGTGAAAATGAAAAACTTTCACTCACCAATCATTCCATTCAATTTTCTTTAGACGACATCAAAAAAGAAGTGGCGGAAGACGATGGCGCTGTGGGTGAACTCAAACTCGATACAGCGGATGACGGGGGTGCTGCTCAACTTGACGAGAGTGCGTCCAGTGAGGAGAGCGGGGACGAACTGGAACTTCCCAGCGGGGAAATAGAGCTATCCTTGGATGGGCAAAGTGATTCGGATATTGAGTTGGAAGCGGACGGGGAGAGTGGCGGCGAAATAGAGTTAGGTCTGGATTCAGAGAGTAATTCGGATATTGAGTTGGAAGGCGATGGGGAAGTGGACAGTGAAGTCGAATTGGAAGGGGAACCGGAGGCCAGTGGTGAAATCGAATTGGCGGCCAGTGCAGAAGAGTGTGGCGGGATAGAGTTGGCCCCGGAAGGGGAGGGAAAAGATGCCCCCAAAATTGAATTTGGTGTGACTAGAAAAATCGAACTTGAAGAAGAATTCCAAAAGGATGCCAATGGAGGCCCAGAACAGAGTGCAGTGGAAAGTATAGAAGGGGGTGCGGAGGACGGGGCCGCTTTCGATTTGGATGCCGGGGGAAAAGACGAAACGGAAACGATGCTGATGCAAGAAGGGGTGGGAGAAACGCCACTGGCCGATGTTTCTGCGCCGGAGAAAGATATTCCCCCCTCTTTTCACCAGGGCGAGGCCTTGAGATTTCAGGCCACCATCCGCCAGTTGCGGGAAGAGCGGGATAAACTTTTGGCCGAACTGCGGGAAAAGGAAACTGGCGCGAGGCTTACCGAACAGGAAAACTTGAGTTTGCGGAGTGAATTGGACGAGAACAAGATAGAAATATCCCTTCTCAAAAAGCGCTATCAGGAAGAAATTGACGAATGGAAATACAGGCAGCGCCTCGGTGATGAGAAGCGTTTGATGGCCGAAGAAAAATCCTCGAAATTGCAAAAAGAATTTGACCATCTCCAACAAAAAATTAGAATAGATCTGGAGCAGGTGAGAAAGCGCGAAAAGACGCTGGAATCCCAGCTCGAGTTGGTTCAGATGGACAGTGATGTCCAGTTAAAAACCAGAAACCAGAAGATTTTGGATCTGAAAAGAAAGGTTGACCAACTGGAATTTAGTATGGAAAACGCTTGGATTAAAGAGCAGAAATCGAGGGATGATAAAGTGCGTTTGCAAGAAGGCCTCGAAAGAGTGGTGAAAACATTGAGAACCAGTATGGAATCCCTGGAAGACAACCTCGGCCCCGAAGTCAAGGAACGCCTGCACCATCTCAAGTAGGTTTCAGTTGATTGACAACGAAATAGCGGAACAATCTGGCCTTCTCAATTTCGCGGTGGAACTGTGCCAGGTTCAGGAAGTTAAGAAAACTTACCAGCAATTGGATCAATTTTTAAATCGCCTTTTTGCATCCCGCCCTCTGGTCATTTTATCGGTACTGGCCAAATCGACCAGTGAGAACGAGGGGCAGGGGTATCGTTTGGCCTTTAACCGCCAGGCCTTGAGGGATTGTTATTCGGATGGTGAAATCGAGCGCATTTTGCGCCAAGTCTACACTCGGGATGGGGTGGTGAAGGGCCAAATTGTCCTCCAGACGGAAAAGTCCGCCGCCTTGGTGGCCTTCGATTGCGGCGTCAGCGGGGAGCAATCCCTGTGGGGGGTTTTCTCTTCCGAGAGAAAAGTCTCTGATGTTTTTATCCAGGCCTTGGTGAGTTTGATGAAAAATGTCTCTTACAGTCGTGAACACATTAGGCAACTCAAAGAACTGAAAAGTCTGGTTCATATCGACGATGCCACTGGACTTTATAACTACCGCAAACTTTTAAACGATTTGGACGATGCTGTGGTTCGCCATCGGGAGACTGGAGAAAAATTTGTCGTTTTTTTTATTGATATTGATTATTTCAAAAAGATTAATGACCGCTATGGCCACTTGGTGGGAACTCAAATTTTGGCCGATATGGCGGTGCTTTTTAAGAAGGCCCTACGCGCTTCCGATTCGGTTTATCGCTACGGGGGCGACGAATTTGTTATGCTCCTTCCCGACACAGATTTTGCCATGGCGAAAAATATCGGCCAGCGCATTTTGCAGACGGTGGCCCAAGAGCGTTTCAAAATCAAAGAAAACAAAAAAATGCCTCACACCGTGGCCAAACTGACGGTCAGCATGGGAGTGGCCGAATTTCCCGGTGATGTGAGGGATCAAGAGGAGATTTTGAGTCTCGCGGATCGGATGATGTATGAGGCCAAAAAACGCGGCCGACAGCAAATTTGCCACGCCTGGGATTTTTTTCAACAGTGATAAAACCAGGGTAACTGGTCGCAATGGCCAGAAATTTTTTCCTCTCTCTGCTGTCTAGGCCAATTTATTTTACAATGATCATGGTGCTATCAAGGAGGATGTCCATGGGTATGATGCAAAAAGTAGGTTGGATGATGATGGGCCTGGTTTTGGCCTGGCCAACTTCGGCGGAAAGAGTTTTGGGGTCTTGTAACCGTTATATGGGGATGAATCAAAAGTCCTGTAAAACGGGAATGTTTCACCACGACCCGGGCCATACCAGCGAGGAATACCGCTGGTCTTGCCGCAATATCCCCTACGACGGGGAAGTTTTTTGCAGCGAAACCAAATACCTCACCGAGCTTGGTGAGTGTGGAGAGGTCTATTGGGGGCCTTATGATGCATCATGCAAGTCGGGCAAATACGCCGAACACCGCCGCGGCCACACTGCCAGAAAATTTCGCTGGGTGTGTCAAAATGTTCCCCACAATGGGGAAGTGGAGTGTTCTTTGCCTCGGCCCAGGGTGAGACGATAGAAATAACCTAGGTGCCTTTTTCTTCAAGGGGTTGGGAAAGTTCGATAAGCACCCCCCCCGTCGATTGGGGGTGGAGAAAATTGGCCAGGCAGCGATGGGCACCTTGAATCGGTGCGTCGTAGACCAATCGGTAACCAAGTTGCTTTAATTCCGCACATTTGGCCTCCAAGTCGGCCACTCTAAAGCACAGGTGGTGGATGCCTGGGCCATGTTTTTCGAGGAAGCGGTGAATTGGCCCCTCTTCCCCATGGGGTTCGAGAAGTTCCAATTTGGCCCTCTGATCAATTTGGCCAAAAGCGGTGCGAACCGCCTGAGAGGCAATAATTTCTTTTTCCGGTGCAAAGTGAAACCCGATGGCCCGGTAGATTTTTTGTGCTGCTTCTAGGTTATGGACGGCAACCGCCACATGGTCGAGGTGGCAGTCTGCCAGTTCCGGAGTCGGGTTTTCGGGCATAAATCCTCCTCAAATTTGGGGCGGGGGAGATTATAGGGCACCCACTACCCTTTGTCTTGCTATAGCTTAACAATTTTGCTAGAGTGGGCCTTGAAAATTATTGAAGACTAAAGGAGTCCGTTTATGCGTTTGTCAAAGGCCCTGGAAGAAAAAAAATTGGATTTGCGTCTGCGGGATAAACTTCTCCATGAAGGCCGCTTGACTAAATCTGATGTGGACTCTTATCTCACCTCTTTGCCCAACGACGAGTCCAACGCCACCGTTTCCAAAATTCCCGTCCAGTCTCTTCCCCGGCACGCCGACTTTATGTTTTCTAGGGCCTTGGGCCTGGGGAATAGTCAGGCCAAATCTACTGAACCACAAAGCGAGTAAAAAAGATTTCGCGCAATGTGGGTTGGGCGAAGAGGGCATTGACCCTTTTTTTGATCCTGTTTTCCAGCAAGATTTTGCCGTAGAGGGAGTTGAGTTCTTCCGGTTCCATGTGGCCAACAATGTCGATAATGGCATCGTGAATAATGGGCCTGTAATCTTTAAAGAGGTCGGCCTGGCCAGGGCGGAAAGGCCGAAAGTGCATTTCCACGCTGAGAAAGCGCAGGCGGTTGGTGCGACTGTGGGGATTGACGGTCAATTTTTCGATTTTATAGTCGTCGATATAATTTCTCTCACGGGTGTCCGAAAAGAGTTCTTCTTTTTCCAAAGCGTCGGAGGGAAGTGGCCTTTGATAGGCCACCCGGGCGTAGAGTTGGCCAATGAGAACGCCCAAGCTCACCAATAAGCTGCATACCAGAAGAGTCGTATCGGCCTTGCTGTTGCCCGTCATCTCCCTTTTATTATGCCCTAAGTTAAATGAAGTTCAATGCCCAGACTAAAAGTCCAATTTTTTCCAGGGCAAATTGAGGTCTTGGGCAATTTGCCGGTAGGCCAGTTGCCCCCGCCAGGTGTTGATTCCCAGGCGCAGGGCCATATCGGCCTCCACCGCCCCGCAAATCCCCCGTTTGGCCACAGCGAGGGCGTATTTGAGAGTGACATTGGTGAGGGCGTAGGTGGAGGTTTTGGCCACTGCCCCAGGAATGTTGGCCACGCAATAGTGGGTGATGCCATCAATTTCAAAAGTGGGGTCTTGGTGGGTGGTGGGGTGGCAGGTTTCAATGCATCCCCCCTGATCCACGGCAATGTCTATGGCCACGGAACCCTTTTCCATTTGGGAAATCATGGAGTGGGTGACCAATTTGGGGGATTTGGCACCGGGGACGAGCACCGCCCCGATCACCAGGTCGGACTGCAAGGCCGCCTCTTCGATATTGTCCGGGTTGGAAAAAAGGGTGGTGACCCGGTTGCCAAAGAGGCCATCTATATGGGCCAATCTTCTCAAGTCCAGGTCGATGGCGGTGACCTGCGCCCCCAGGCCCACCGCCATTTGGATGGCATTGGTTCCCGCCACTCCGCAGCCGATGACGGTGACTTTGCCGCGTTTCACTCCGGGTACTCCCCCCAGCAATACCCCCTTGCCTCCGTTGTTGCTGAGAAGGCAGTCCGCCCCAATTTGAGTGGCCATGCGGCCGGCCACCTCCGACATGGGTTCTAGCAGGGGCAGGCGGCCACTCTCCAATTGGATGGTTTCGTAGGCGATGCTAGTGCAGCCGCTCTCTATCAATCTCTCGGTGAGGGATTTGTCGGCGGCCAGGTGGAGAAAAGTGTAGAGTATGTGGTGGGGCCTCAAAAGTTCGAGTTCTGGCCCCAGGGGTTCCTTGACCTTGACGATCATCTCGGCCGCGTCGAAGACCTCTTCGGCGGTGGAGACGATGGTGGCCCCGGCGTTGGAGTAGTCCCCATCGGTCAGGCCGATGCCTTCTCCCGCTCCCTCCTCGACATAAACCTCGCTTCCCGCCGCCACCAATTGGCGCACTCCGGCAGGTACGACGCTCACCCGGTTTTCGTTATCTTTAATTTCGCGGGGCACACCAATGTGCATTGAGTTCTTCTGGCCCATGGCCAGGAACTATAGACAATTGATTGCAAAAGGTAAAAGGGTTGCGGATCGCAAATAGCTACGATCCGCAGCGGCGGTTTAGGGGATGCGGTCGAGGTTGGGCAATCCCAGGTTTATACCCGTTGGGCCAAAGGTTGCCAGTTCTGCAAAATTGATGGGGTGGATGATGGGTTTGGGCCAAAATTGACTGAGTTCGCCGACGACTATTTTTTCCAGTGTGTACTGGCCATCGCTCTCCCGAAGGAAGTGCAGGGATTGCAGGGAGTAGGGAAAAAAGTCAACTTCTCCGGTAAAAGGGGCGTGAACCCTCTGCCCTTTTTGGGTGAGCTTGTCGAGGTCGATGCGTCCCCAAACCCGTTCATGGCGTCTACCACCTTCACGGCCTACATCTAAGTGGAAGAGAAGTGTTCCATCTTCGGGGTAGATACCATCGTTGTGGAGGTTGATGGCCATGGGGCGATGGGGGTTATCCAACTTCCACTCGCTGGTATAGGTTTGGCCAAACACCGATTGTATAAAAGCGTCTCGATCCTCAAAGGGTGCGTCAAAGGGTTCATCGGTTTGGCAGCCCAGGAGAAAGAGTGGCAGTAGAAAAAGGGTGGTGATCGTTTTCACAGTAAACCTCCTATGAAGGGAAAGGGCCATTTTGGTTAGGGCCAGTCTATTGGCCACTAGACGGTTTGGCCAGAAAAAAAATCTTAATTTTGAATATTTTTAACCATTTGCATGATTTCCGGCAAATTGGGGACGAGGTTGGGATGAAAGTGCGCTATTTTGGTGACTTTTGACCCAATCTCCCCGTCCGCCTGGGGGTGTTGGAGAATGGTGATGAGCATCTTTCGCAGGTTGAAAATATTGCTTTCAGCGTTACTTGAGACGATGCGGATGACTTGCTGGATTTGGGGCCGCGCTAAGTTTGGGCGGGATATGATTGCCTCTAGCGCCCCCTGTAAGTGAGGAATCTTGCGGGTGTTGTAGGAGACGACTTCAATGGCCTTGTCCAAAACGGACACACTGGCCTGGGGATGGGATATGGCCCGTTCAAAAACTTCTTGAAAGTGGGGAATCCGGTGGGCATTGACCGTGATTCTTTGAATGATTTTGGTTAGGATGCGCGAGTCTATTTGTGGGAGTGAGGCCAAGTCATCCAATGTGGCCCGGTATCCGGGGAAGTGATCGGCGTTGGCGGCGATACCATAAAACATTTCGGCCAAACCATCGGCATCAAATTGAGAGTGGGCGCGAATTTTGCCCAAGGTCTCCAGCGCGTTGGCAAATTGATTGGGGTTATGGGCAACCACTCCGGTGAGGCGGGAGAGTATTTGCCCGTCCACCGATGGGTGCAGCAGAATGCGGGAGACAAGGTTTTCCAAGTTGGCCATTTGGCCGGCCTTATTCCATAGGATGGTGAGAATATTGTGGAGCACATTTTCATTGGTGCCGGGCCTAAAAGCGACATTTTCCAGCATGTGTTGGAGTTGGGCCATATCGCCGGTGCGCGAGGCCGTCTGCATCGCCCGGACGAGAACTTTACTATTGACTCGGGGGTGGGAAATGATGGAATTCAAGGCCTGGTGTGGGTGGGGGATTCTTTTCACATTGGAAGAAATGGCCGAGGTTATTTGGTAGAGTCTGTCGGCGTCTATATGGGGGTGACCGAGTAGGCCATCAAACGAGGCCTGGAAACTACTATCAATTTCAGCACTGTCGGCATTGTAGAGAAAGCGGATTAGGGCCTCCGTCCGGGCGTTGAGAGTGCAGTGGGGACGATTGAGGCCAGCGAGTAGAGAAGGGGATAAATAGCGCAGGAGTTCCAAATATTTTCCATTGGTTTCTTGGCACCATTGAGCGATGACATCAGCATCCCCTTGCCTGCTCCTGGCCGCCAGGGAGCGGTAAAATGTTCCGTTATAAAGTTGTCCGCCCAGAAGTCTCCAGGCCACACCGCGGGAGGGATCGAGCAGCGCCGCCATTCTCAGTTTGGCCAAGGCCTCGCGCTCATTGCAGGAGAGGCGTCGGCGGGGGGAATCGGGGAGTGCGCCCACCGCCTCTCGGAATAAAATCTCGCTCTCGCGGCCGAATTGGTAGAGGCCTTGGGATTGCAGCAGTTCGGCCATACAAGCATCGCGGCCTTCTCCCCGGCATCTTTGGTTCAAACGATCGGCCACCGCCCCGATTTTGTAGGCGTTGATCATACCGGAACCCACCCAACTGCCATTAACGGGAAGAAGGGGCAGAGGGATGGCAGTTTTTTGCAGCAGCCGAATGGCCTGGGCAGTGCTCAGAGCATAATCGGTGATCAGGGTAAACGCCGCCAGACTGCCGGTCACCAGGGGTGTGGCCCCGCTAGTACCGCCAAATTTCTCCACTTCGCCGTGGAAATTGTGGCTTTCGATGGAGTTATCCGAGGGAGCGGCGATGGTGACCGCATCGGAATAGCTGGTAAATAGGGAGGGCCATCCCCGCGGGTCGAGGCTGGCCACCACGATGAGTTTGCCCTGTCTGGCGAGTGTGGCCTTGATGTCGCTGACAAAGTGGTGATCATTGCCGGCGGAAGTGACCACGGTGATAGCACTTTCGCCATTCATTTGGGAGATGACTTGAGAGATGTCGGTGCGCTCGGCCCAAGTCATGGAGTGGTTGATATAGGTGGGGCAGTTGTGGTTTTGCCGGCACTGCCGGTGGAAGTATTGGTAACTGCTGAGGCCATCAAAGGTTTGAGTGGAGCGTGCCGGGTGGTAGTCGAGAGAGGCCTTTAGGGGAATCACCGCCGAAGAGTATGGCCCAGTGAGTATGTGGCCAACCAATTCTCCATGGCCGTCGGTATCCCAGATGGCGACCAGATCGGCGGTGGTCTGGTGGCGGTAGTCTATGCCTTTGAGCCTTTCCCGCAGCAGGTCGGCCCCTGTGTACTGTTGTGCCCACAGGCCTTGGGAGGGTTCTGCCAGAAGGGGAAAAGGGCATTCTTTGGGGGAGGCGGAATAGTTGGCGATCCAGAGAGCATACAAGCAGACGGCAACTTTTCTCACCCTTAATCTCTCCCAGTAAAGTTTTTGAGAAAAAAACTCTAATGAATTTTTGGGGAAAGCGAAATGCGCATTGAGTTATAAGTCCTCTCAAGCGGGGTAAATCGGGCCAATGGGCCTATTTCCGGCAGCGGGTCGACCACCCCCTGTGGTAGAGGCGACTGCGGCAGACCATACCGCCTCGGTAGTGGAACTTCACTCCCCAGGTATGGATTGTTTTGCTTTGGTAGGTGCGGGGAGGAGGGGCGGGAAAGGGAAGGGGCCTTTGGTAGTGCCGGGGAAGGTTGGGGAGTCGATAGGGGAACAGGGCCAAACCCAGCAGTACCAGGCCCGGATGGTGGCCCAAGCGGTAGAACACAAAAGGCCACAGTTTGAAAAAATACAGTGCGGTAAACCCTAGGCCCAGATAGGCCGGAATAGCTGGCCCCGCCGCTTGGGCCAAAATTTGCACTAAAAAGAGATACAGGGAGGAGGCGGAAAAACTGGGCCAAAGCAAACTTTCCACCAGAAAAAGGGGAAAGAAGCAGGGAAAGAGGGCCACCATCACCCACCCCAGCAAGAGGCCCAGTGGGGAAACCGCCTGTTGGAAAAAGACACCGATCAGGGCCTGGGCACCCAAAAGCCCCATGTAGAGGGAGCGTTTGGGTTCCAATCTTTGCAATACGATGGTGCCCATAAACAGCAAACTCATCGACCAACTCACCGAGGGAAGGCCCCATCCCCTTAGCGCCAGAGTGATCAGGAAGTCCAGAAAAAATCCTCCTCCCACAATGGCAAAGTTGAAGCGCCTGCAAATGCGTCCGAGGCCCAAGATCAAGCACATGCGCCGGAAGCTTTCCGGTGCTCCAAGGGCCAGAGCGCAGACAAAGACAGTGGCCAAAACCGCGAAAAAGATTTTTCTCTTCCTGCGCAAGAACCAGGCCGGAAGGCACAAGAGGGCAGTCAAGTGCATCCCACTGGGGGTGAACAAGTGCATGAGGTGCAATTTCCTGTGTGCTTTGAGTTCGCTGCGGGAGAGGTGGGATTTTTCTCCCAGGACATAGGCGCGCGCCTTGATGGGGGGATGGGATTTGGCGGCCCTGCGGAAGCGGTAGTTATAGGGTTCCCGCAAGGCCAGGGCCGCCCACAAACTGGCGGCACAAAAAAGGTAGAGCGCGATTTGACTTTTCACCGGGGTTAAGGCCTGCTTGATGTGGCCATCTTTCGGGGTGGCCAAGTTCTCAAAATGACGGGAATGGGCCAGGGGCAAAATGTTTCAAATGTTAATTGAGTGGTCAAAAAGGGAATATTCCCATTTGCCCTGGAGAAAGAAGCACTCTCTCTACCGCACGCTAGTTTCCGAAATTATGCTTCAGCAGACGACTGTGGGTGCTGTTGTGAAGCACTTCGATCGCTTTGTCCGGCAGTATCCCGATTTGGCCACACTGGCGGCGAGTTCCCAAGCGGAAGTGACTAAGGCCTGGCAGGGGCTGGGGTACTACCGCCGGGCCAAAAATTTGCACCGGGCCGCCATTTTTTTACAGGAAAAACATGGAGGGCGTTTTCCCTCGGAACTGGAGGCCTTGATGGGGATTCCCGGCATTGGGGCCTACACCGCTAATGCTTTGCGGGCCATAGGGAGAGACTGCCGGGCATTGGCGATCGATGCCAATGTGGAGCGGGTGTTATCGAGGGTGTACGGCCTGGCCCAGGAAAAGGGGCCGCGCTTGCACAAGGAGATCAATCAACTCTTTGCCCAAAACAAGATTCTCGCCAATATGGAGCAATGGGGGCCGCGCCAATTACACGAGGCCTTGATGGATGTGGGCCGCCACTTTTGCCGGGCCAAGTCGGTCAACTGCACTGATTGTCCTTTGCGCAAGGATTGCCGTGCCAGGAAGGAGATGGCCAATCCGCTGGAGTTGCCACGGGTTTCCGCAGGCATGAGAGCGCAACCTTCCGCTGCACTGGAACTCACCCTTTTGAGAGTAGTGGTGTGCCGGGGGGAAGGTGTGCTCGGTTATGTTAAAAATGATGGCCAATGGTTGAGCGGGCAAATCGAAGTTCCCACTCTTATCTTGTCCAGTGCCGATGCTTCACTAGAACAGTATCCCCGCTATAGAGGTCGAGTGCCCAGTTGGTGGCAAGATTTGCCACAAATTAAAACCGGCATTACCAAGTACCGCATCCGCAATCTCATTTGGCAAACTTCTCGGAAAAGATTTCGGGAATTTTGGCCTGCTCAGAGGGAGTACCGCCACTTCCGCCTGAGCGACCCGAAACACCACTTTTCCAGTGCCTCTTTAAAAATTTTGCGCCTATTGGGGAAAAGCAAACCGTTTGAGGCCCATCGCCACAAATAAAAAGTTGAGGCCTAAAGGGATGAAGGCCAATCCCCACGGTGAGAGGGTAAAGAGCAGGCCGAGGCCGCCCAAAAGGCACAGTGGCCCGCTCACCCAGGCGTAGAGGGCGAGGTATTTGCGGGCGTAGCTTTTTTGTTTGTGCCACAAAAAATAGATAAAGGCGTGAAAGAGGGCCGCCAGCAGGATGCCAACCGTGAGCATGGAGAGCCATTGGGCAAACAGGGCCTCTCGAAATTCGGCGGGAAAGTGGTGGCCTTGGCCGTCCAGTTGATCGAGCATCTTGGCAAAATAGGCCTCATCGCTGGCCCGCAGGTAGAGGTAGAGCAAAATGATAAAATCACTGGCGACGCTGGAGTAGAGTACCCAACGGTGAAAGCGGTGGGGGGTAAAATGTTGGTAGAGTGCGCGCATTTTTTTAATCCTACTCCTAGTCTATGGCCCCATTCCACAAAAAACAGGCCGGGGCCTGCGTCTTCAGCATTCCATCCTAAAGGTATGCCGCCTTTGGGCCGAATTTAGAGAGTATGCTGGCGGTGAAACCTATACTGGATTTTTTGGCCCCTGTATTGGGCCTTGTCTTTAGTTCCTGTGTGGTGGAGATGGCCACCCAACAGGCATCGGAGGGCCATACTGCCTCCAATACCATTCATATCAGGGGCCTGGAGGCCCATGCGGTGGAAGTGGCCCCTGGGCAGGGGCCGCCTCCCCGGCCAGCTAGTCTTCCCCAGGTACGCCTGACTTTGATCAGGGAAGAGACGGGGGCGGTGGAGCGGGTATTGGCCCTGGAGGATTCCCTGCACACTCGCCTGGAGGGTGTTCCCGACGGGACTTATTTGGTTATGGCCGAAGTGGGGGGTGGTTTTCGTCCACCCCCGCCGCAAAAAGTGGTGGTGGCCCAGGGACAGTTTGGCAACCTGGAACTGGTTTTTGAAAGGATTGCCGAAGATCATTTTTTTTACCGCTGGGAGAGCGATGGGCAGGGGAGGGAGACGGAATTTTCCGCCAACGCCAATGTCTCCCCCCGGATTGAAGTTTTGGGCCAAAACATAGAGATGCCCCAGACTACGGCGGCGCTGACATTGAGGCGCGATTACAATATCGTTCTGGACGACGGGGAAGTGCCCTGGAGTTACGATGTGGCGGCCAAACTGTTGCGGGCGGTGCACTCCATTCCCCACACCAGGATCGAACATCCGGCGCGCTTTACTCTCACTGGGAAACATCTCGCCGACGACATTTCTTTTCGCCTGGAGAATGGCGCGTGGAGGGTGAGTTTGAGCGCGCAGGCCTTCGCTTATGCCAGCAAAAAACTGGTCAAACTGAATGGCCAAAAGGGGTTTTTCTTTTCCCGCCGCCTGTTTCAGGCGCTGGTGCACTTTTTTACCGAGGGCGGTGCTAATGGCCAGGCAGTCGCCAAAATTTTGCAAGAAAAGTTTGCCCTCACCACCCGTGTGGGGGATTACCAAAGACTCACCGGCGAGAGTCGGCACAACTTTCAGGCCTTTCACCACCGCGAACTTGTGGCCCTAATCCACGCCCTGTCGGAAATGCCTTTGGGCCTGTATAAAATCAAGGGCCTGCGCTATTTGGTGAGGCGTTTGGACGGGCATCCCCACCCGCGCTACCCTGCAGCGGCGGCGGTGGCCTGGCCGCGGGGGGCGGACGACGACAGCTATATCGAATTTATGGACACTGCTTTTTTGTCCGGTTCCGAGGATTCCACCCACCGCCTGATTTTGCACGAGAAGGCCCACTTTTTGTGGGGGAATCTTTTCTCCAAAAAATTGAAGGAGGATTGGATTAAACTGGGGAATTGGGTGCGCAACTCCCGGGCGGCCTCGGGGTGGTCGACCACCGACAACACCCAGTTCGCCAGTCCCTACGCCCACGACATGAACCCCAATGAAGATATGGCCGAGACTTTGGCCCACTACATTTTAAACCCCAACAAATTGCTCTCGGTGGCCTCCAAAAAGTTCGACTTCGTCGAAAGGCGCATTATGAACGGTTACCGCTATGTCTCGCAAATAAGAGAAGATTTGACTTTTGAAGTGTTCAACCTCTTTCCCGACTACGACTATCCCGGAAAAATTCGCGCCGTGGAAGTTCGGGCCGAGGGCGATGCCGGCAGTGACAAAAGAGTGAGGATTAGCATTGAGTTGAGTCATCGAAAGGGCCTCAAAGACGGTGCTCAACGGGCCTACATGCGAGTGACTTCTCCCGATGAAACATTTAAGGACTTGTACTTGGAACCCGTCGGGGGGAACGCCCATTTGCTGGCCGGGGAGATGACGATTCCCAAAACTGCCTCCAGCGGTTATTGGAACACACAAAATATCACCATCACCGATAGGGTGGGCAACCAGCGAATGGAAGGGGTGATCGACTTTGGTTTTAAGTTGTATATCAACAACGCCGATCCCGACACTTCACCCCCCCAGTATGTCGCCAATTCTCTCAATATCGGCGTGAGGGAAGATGTGGATTCCCGCGGCCGCAGGCTCTTTAAAGTGGGGGTGCGCTGGAAGGTGGCCGAAGATGGCCAAATGAAAAGGGAGCATCCGGCCTATGCGGCACTCATATCTCCGGATCACCCCAACCTCTACCGCCTGGAGGAATACGGGGGTTATCACAGGGCCAACAGGGAGGCCCAGGTCGATTTTGTGCTGACCGATTTTTTCCCCCCGGGGAGCTACGGGGTGAGTTTTTTGACCATGCAAGATATGGCCCTCAACATAGGCCAGAAGTATTTTTCAGACGATCCCAAACACGAACCCATATCCACTGTGACTATCGAATCCGATGATCCCGACACCGCCAAACCGCAACTCGATGTGAATCGAATTTCCATTCAGGCCTCACCTCTCAATTCCGCCACTCCCGACGGCCGCACCAATGTCGACATTACTTTTTACGCCAGGGACGACAAGTCGGGGCTGGGAGTAGTGCACTACCAACTGGCCGATCCTCTGGGTAAGGCCCATTTCAAATATTTTGTGCACTCCAATTTCCACACCCGCTTTTTTGCCGGCGATCCAATGGCCTGGCGCAAATACCAAATTAAGGCCACCTTGCCCAAGGGATCGCCCCCTGGCCGTTGGGGGCTTTTGGAGATGGTGCTCAAAGACAAAGTTGGCAATGTGGGGACTTACAACTTTTTGGAAACTCTACACTTCGAGGTGGAGTAGGGATGCAGTACCCTGAAAACACTTTGATTTCGACGGGTTGGCCTAGATCACATAACTCTTGACACAGTATGGGTTTCAAGTTATAAGGATGACTTTGGTGAGTTCAAATGGTAGTGCATAAAAACGGTAAAAAACGCTTTAAAAATGGTCGGCCCAAAAAGGGCCTAGACTTCTCGTTTTCTGTAGAACATAAAGAATTTTTTCAGATCACTTCGGCCGAGCGAGAAGAAAAACTAGATACCTATTATGTCGACAATCAATATTACCAAAGTGCTATTAGTCCAAATTCTAAAAAGGCCTTTTTTGTAGGGAGAACGGGAGTTGGCAAAACCGCCATTTTGGAAAAAGTGCGTAGAGGTGAAAAAAATATTATTCCTATTGATCCGGAAGATTTTGCCTTTAAAATTATGGATCGAAGTTCAATTTTGGAAAAACTCACCGCCTGTAAGATCAATCTGGATTTATTTTATAAGACCATGTGGAAATATATCTTTGTTACTGAAATTCTCAAACAAGTCTATGGTAATAAAAAAAAGTATTGGATTACGCAACAAATTTTGAGAGCTTGGCCAGAACCAGTCCTTAGGGCCTATAAATTCTTGGAAAGAAACGATGAATTAGATTCGGGCCTTGCTTTTAATGAAAAAATAGAAAAAATTATAAGGAAGTTAGAACGATCTATTGAAGCTAAAATTGATCTCAAAGTGATTGGTGTAAATTATAAAAAAACGCTGACTGAAGAGAACAAAAGAAAAATACATGATGCTATGAAAGAATTTGAGTTCACTGATATAAATCACTTTATAAAACATTTGGATGAGGATATTATTAAGAAATATCGTTTTTTCATTTTGGTTGATGATTTAGATAAAAACTGGATACAAAATGAAATAGGTATCAATTTTACCAGGTGTTTGTTTGAAACTATATTTGAAATCAACAACTCAAAACACCTTCGACTTTTGGTTTCTTTGCGTACCAACTTGTTCAATCAATTAGAGTTTAATCAAAGGGAAAAATTTAATCCTTTTATTGAGTATCTTACTTGGGATGAGGAACATATAAAAAATATTGTCGAAGAGAGGTTTAGGGCCATAGGCGTGGGAAACAAATCTGATGTCTGGAAATTTATTTTTCCGCAGGAAATTACGGTAGACAATCAGAAAAAATTTAAAACCTTTGATTATTTGTTGAGCAGAAGCAATATGAGGCCTCGTGATATTCTTCTCTTTATATCTCATGCTATAGGTTTTTCTTTGGGAAAAAATAGTATTACAGTGGAGGCCATTAACAAGGCCGAAGACTCGTATTCCAAAGACAGACTTCGTGCTTTGGAAGATGAATGGAAAAACCCCTATTTGAATATAGGTAAAATATTTAACTATTTTCGGCGCTGTCCTCATAAATTTGAAAAAAAGGCATTTGAAAATATAGTAGAAGATATAACTTTAAGCATTTTAAAAAAGAAAGAGGCTAAAGAATTGGGAAAATGGACTTGGATTATAGAGGGAGGTTATATTGACAGTGAAACTTTTAATTTTGATAATTTAGTCAATCTTTTATATCGAGTAGGTTTTATTGGTATTAAGGAAACCCCGAGTTCTCCAGTGCGATATATTCACGATGAATTAAGTGATGTGCCTCCAGTAAACGAAGAGGCCAAATTTTATATCAACCCATGTTATTATAGAGCTATCAATGTTACATTTTATTAAAAATCTTTATGCTCCCGATAGAACTTGGAGTACGACCAAAAGAGGTAAAGAATTTACCCAAGAAATTCAACAACAGGTTTGGGAAAAGGCCAAACCCATTGAGGGCCACTCCCCTAATGTTGTCAGGCGGGATGTTTGTGGTGCTGTAATACGCAGAGAAGATTACGGTAATACTTGTTCCCATTACGGTTGGGAAATTGATCACATTAAACCCATTGCATTTGATGGAGGGGATGAAATAGACAATCTACAGCCTCTTCAGTGGCGGAATAACCGCGCCAAAGGGGATGATTTTTTTACCGATCCCCAAGATTACTGCCGTGTGGGCGAAGAAAAAATTTATTTGCCTTAGGGCCTGGTCGCGTATTGGCCCAGCAATTCAGCAAACTTCTGCTTGGGAATTTCCCCCCACACCATGCCGGTGCGCACTTGCTCTTTAAATGTTTGCAATTTGACCAGTTCGCGGCGGCGGAGTTCGTACTCGTCGGGAGGGGTCAAGGCCTTTTTCCCCGCAGTGTAAACAGCACTTCCGGCGAGGGCCACCAGAACCATGCGGCCCCAATTGGGTGTGTTCGTATAGAGGGCCTTAGATTTTAAAAACTGAAACCACTTTCCCTCTTTGAACAGTGCGCGGGATTCGCTTACGGCAAAGATAAGGCCTGCAAACTGCCATAGGCCAACGAAAAAACCACCGATAATGATTGGAGGAGCAAAAGTTGTCCACGGGTTTAAACGGAGTGAAGGTATGGATTGGGTTTGTTCGGACAAGTCGGCGAAAAAGTCGCCGAAATCTTGTCGCGTCATTTGGGCAACGGCCTTGCAGTCGAGTCCCGAAACCACCAGGCCAGCAGCAGTGGATTGTTCCTTTGCCTTGATGGGGGCATGAAAACAGGCCAGCACCGAGATGGTGTCATCTCCCGCATCTTCCAAGTAGTAAAAGTCGGGAGCGGTGTCGGTGAAGACTTCCTGGGCCAAAATGGCCTTGGGGGAGAGGGCCAGGGCGACAGTGGTGAATATCGAAATGGCCAATATTTTAATGTTCCGCATAAAAATTCCTCCTGGTTAATGGTGGGGATAGGTTAGGGCCAACAAAAGGAAAAAGCGAGGAATTTCTACAGTAAAAAGGGCACAAAACACCCCTTGCGCACGGCCTCTTCCTGCTGGTTTTGGATTTCCAATATGGCCAAGCGCTGTTGGTATTTGAGGTCGCGGTAATTGCGCTTTAAGGTTTCCAGCAAGTGGACGCGTTGGGGAGGCGTCTCCCGGTAGAGTTGGCGGTTTCTGAACATCAGGGCGTCGAGCTTGTGCTTGTGGGACAGTTTTTGATTGCGTCCCTCGGCCAAAAGTTGGCAGCGGCGGCCAATGCTGGGGCCAGAGATGATCTCCCGTTGGTAGCGATTGGGGAGGGAAGGGGTGTCTTCTTCTCCACTCGACACCTCTTGGGCGCGGAGAGTTATTTGAGACCAAAATCCGAGTAACAAAGTAAAATAAATTAGACGCATCGTGTTTACGATAGCACGGCATCGACAAGGCCAGTGGGCGATGGTAGATTCTACCCTTTGAACTATGAAAAAGGTTTTGGTTCTCATTCCCGCCCGTTACGCCTCCACGCGCTTTCCCGGCAAGCCCCTGGCCCCCATCGCTGGCCAGTCTCTCATTCAAAGGGTGTGGCAAAACGCCCAGGGGGCCAATGCCCTCTCTTCGGATGGAGGTTTGTCTTTTGAAGTGGCGGTGGCCACCGACTCGGCGGAAATTACCGATCATGTCGAGGCCTTTGGCGGCCAGGCCCTGCGGGTGGACGACGCCGTGGCCACTGGGAGCGAGCGCGTCTATCTGGCCTGGAAGCGCTTTAAGGCCCAGGGGGATTTCCAACTGGTGGCCAATCTTCAGGGGGACGAACCCCTCTTTGCGGGGGGGGATTTGCGGCGCTTGGTGGACTTTCACCTCAACTCCGATTTTGACATTGCCACTATGGCCATACGGCGGGAAAACCGGGAATGGAACGATCCCCATCAGGTCAAAGTCGCCTGGAACTCCCGCAGCGGCCGGTGTTTGTATTTTTCCCGCGCCCCGGTTCCCTTTGATAGAGAAGGCGGCCAGGGTGCCAATCCTGTAAAAAAGTGGTGGCAACATGTTGGAGTGTACTCCTTTCGGCCAAAGGCCTTGGAACTTTTCGCCAACTCTCCCGCGGGAGAGTGCGAGCGCAGCGAGCAACTGGAACAGTTGCGCGCCCTGGAGGGAGGGATGAGCATCGGGGCCTGTGAATTGGAAAGGGATTTGGTGGGGGTGGATGTGCCCGCCGACATTCCCAAAGTCGAGGCGTTGTTGTGGGACAAGTAAACCACCAAAAGGCCAACAAAAAATTTATTTTTATCACCGGCGGGGTGTCCAGTTCTCTGGGCAAGGGCCTGGCCTCGGCGGCGATCGGCGGACTTTTAGAGCGCCGGGGCATCAAGGTCGCCATGCTCAAGATGGATCCCTATATCAATGTCGATCCGGGAACCATGAGTCCCATTCAACACGGGGAAGTCTTTGTCACCGACGACGGGGCGGAAACCGATTTGGACTTGGGCCACTACGAACGCTTTACCTCTCTCTCCCTGAATCGCTCTTCCAATTTCACCACGGGCCAAGTCTACTTGAGCGTGATCGAAAACGAGCGCCAGGGCCATTATTTGGGCAAGACCGTGCAGGTGGTTCCCCACATTACCGACGAGATCAAGCGTCGCATTCACCTGGCCGCCGAAGAGAGCGAACTCTTGGTGGGGGAGATCGGTGGCACGGTGGGGGACATCGAATCGCTGCCCTTCTTGGAGGCCATCCGTCAATTTTCCCGCGATGTGAGGGAAGAAAATGTGCTCTTCGTGCACTTGGTGCTAGTACCCTTTTTGCAGACGGCCCGGGAACTCAAATCCAAACCGGCGCAGCACTCGCTGCGGGAATTGCGCTCCATCGGCCTGGCCCCGGACTTGATCATCGCCCGCTCCGATCGGGAGATCGACGCTTCCATCGTGGACAAAATGTCCCTCTTTTCCAATTTGCCTCGGGAACACATCTTCAGTTGTATCGATTCGGATTCCATCTACAAGGTTCCGCTGGATTTTCACCGCCAGGGCCTGGACGAGGCGATCACCTCCCGCTTGGGCATGTGGACGGCCGCCCCCAAGGTGGAAGACTTGGAAAAAGTCACCTATAACTTCGACCACCCTTTGCGCAGTGTAAAGATCGGCATTGTGGGCAAGTACACCGAACTCATCGAATCTTACAAATCCCTGGACGAGGCGCTCAAGCACGCCGCCATGGCCAATCAACTGCGCCTGGAGCCGCTCTATATTGACGCCGAAGAATTGCAGCAAAGTGGCCGCCGGGACGAACTTTTGAGCGAGGCCCAGGGCATTTTGGTTCCTGGGGGGTTTGGGAAACGGGGAATGGAGGGCAAGATCGCCGCCATCCAATATGCGCGGGAAAGACGGATACCCTATTTGGGCATTTGTTTGGGCATGCAACTGGCGATCATCGAAGTGGCCCGCCATGTAGCTGGTCTTGCCAAGGCATCGGGCCAAGAATTTTCCCAGGACGGCGAGTTGGTGGTGCACTATATGCCTGGCCAGGAGAGTGGCCCCAAGGGGGGGAGCATGCGCTTGGGGGCCTATTCTTGCGAATTGCGCGAGGGCACTCTGGTGCACCGGATTTATGGCCAAAAAAAGGGCCTTATCAGCGAGCGCCACCGCCACCGTCTGGAAGTCAACAACGCCTACTTGGATGTGCTCAAGAGAGCGGGGCTTGTGGTTTCGGGAGTCAACCGGGAACTCAACCTGGTGGAAGTGGTCGAGTTGGAAGAACATCCCTTTTTTGTGGGCTGCCAGTACCACCCCGAATTTAAATCCAGGCCTTGTGCTCCCCACCCCCTGTTTCGCTGTTTTTTGGAGAAGGCCGATAGTTTGCGGGCGGGAGGCCAGTTGTAGTGAAAAATTTTGATAAAAGTACGGTAAGTGCTCACAATTTAGGTCAGATTGGGGCGAAGCGAGACAGAGCGACTGAGGCGTGCTCCTTGCACACCGCAAGGAGCGATGGCGAAGCTGAACCACACGGAGTCGCCAGGAAGGCGACGAGCGACGACTGCCCCGATGGGCAGTGCCGGAGCAGGATGCGAAGGCAAGATGGCCTGAAGTGTGGGCACTTACCCTTTTTGTTGTTTTGTGGGCCTTGTGTTTTGGAAAGCGGAGACTTGGCCCAGGAAGTGGCGGGGTTTTTAAAGGAGGCCCTGGGGCCGCTCTCTCCGCGAGTGCAACTCACTTTTAAGGGCAGCTTCGACAAGGCCAACCGCAGTTCCTTGGACTCCTTCCGCGGGCCTGGCCTGGAGCGCGGACTCGCCATCTTGGAGGAAGTCAAGGGGCAAACTGGCCTTCCCGTCTTGACCGATTTTCACTTGCCCGAACAGGCCGAAGCGGTGGCGGCGGTGTGTGATGTCTTACAAGTTCCGGCCTTCTTGTGCCGCCAGACCGACTTGGTGGTGGCGGGGGCCAAGGCCTGCCAGCGCTATGGCCGCACTCTCAAGATCAAAAAGGGCCAATTTATGGCCCCCGAAGAGATGGGCAATGTGGTGGCCAAAGTCTCCCCCTTTTTGCCGGCGGAACAACTGTTGCTCACCGAGCGGGGAAGCTGTTTTGGTTACAACAATTTAGTGGTGGATATGGCCTCCTTTCAAATTATGCAGTCCTTTGGGGTGCGGGCCATACACGACGCCACCCACTGCGTTCAGCGCCCCGGGGGATTGGGCAAAACCACCGGGGGCAAGCGCCAGCAGATTGCCACCCTGGCTAGGGCGGCGGTGGCGGCCGGAGCGGACGGCGTTTTTATGGAGGCCCACCCCAATCCACCCCAGGCCAAGAGCGACGCCAGCACTTGCCTGAAGTTGGAAGGGGTGAGACCCCTGGTGGAGGAATTGTTGCGCATCTTTGAAGTGGTGTCGGGGGAGGGCGGAAGTGTCTGATTTGGCCGAACGCTACGGTTGGCGCGACTTGAGGGCGGAGGCGCAAAAATTCGCCTCCAAGCTGCAAAAGATCAAAGTCTGCGCTTTTGACATTGACGGCATCTTGACCGACGGGTGTTTGCGCTGGGATGGCCCCGAGGTGGGCTGGAACCGCGACACCTTTGTCCACGACGGCCAGGGCATGCGCATTTTGATGAATTGTGGAGTGAAGGTCGGGGTGATTACCGCCGGCGACAGCCCCTTTATCCGCAGGCGCTTTGGAGAGGAGGGCCTGAATGTCAATTTTATCTACCAGGGCAATTATGACAAACGCCAGGCCTTTTTGGATTTGATGTCCCAGGGCCATGCTGCCGAGGAAATCCTCTATATGGGTGACGAACTTTTCGACATTCCCCTGCTCAAGCGGGCGGGGTTTTCGGCGACTTGCCCCCAGGCCCACTGGGAAGTGCGCCAGGAGGTTGATTACCTCACCGCCAAACCCGCTGGCCGCGGTTGCGCGCGGGAGGTGATGGATATGCTGAGATATGCCCAGAATCTCGACTGTGGGGTGGAGGATTTTGAAGACTAGGCAGCAGTGGGTGCAAATATGCAATCCAATTGCATATTTGCACCATCCGTAGTATCCTGAGTCTATGAAAGATTACCTCCCCCGTTTGCTGGCCAAAGAGTGCAAGAGGGCCGCCCGTGAATACCCCGTGTTGGCCATCTTGGGGCCGCGCCAGTCGGGCAAAACCACTTTGGCCCAAAAGGCCTTTCCCCGCAAAAAATATGTCTCCTTGGAGGATTTGGACTACCGAACTTTTGCCACCCAAGACCCGCGGGGATTTCTCGAAACATACAGCACTGGGGCGATTATCGACGAGACCCAATTGGTTCCCCAACTTTTGTCTTATATTCAAACCAAGGTCGATAGAGAACGCAAAAAGGGACAGTTCATTTTGACGGGTTCCAATCAGTTTTTATTGGAAGAGAAATTGGCCCAATCGTTGGCGGGGAGGGTGTCGTTGTTGAGGTTGCTGCCCTTGTCTTGGCGGGAATTGAGTTCTTTGCGGGGCCAAAAGTGGCAACTGGCCGATCTCCTTTACAAAGGGTTTTATCCCCAACTCCATGTAGAGAAGGTGAGGTCTGCAAAATGGTTTTCCAACTATATCGAGACTTATATCCAAAAGGATGTCAGACTGGTAAAAAATATCGGCGATCTCGGGCAATTCAGTCTCTTTGTCAAAATGTTGGCGGCCAGGGCGGGGCAATTGCTCAATTTGCAATCCCTTTCCAACGATTGTGGTATTTCGCAAAATACGGTGAAGTCTTGGCTTTCCGTTCTGCAAAGCGGTTTTATTGTCAAACTGTTGCGGCCTTATCACCGCAATTTTAACAAACGATTAGTCAAAACCCCCAAAATATTTTTTTACGATACGGGAGTTCTGTGCCACTTACTCTCCATAACTTCTGCGCGGGACATAGAAACTCACGCTTTGCGGGGGGCACTCTTTGAAAATTTTGTCTTTACAGAGTTGGAAAAACATTTTTTTAACCGTGCGGAAAATCCCCCCCTCTCTTTTTGGCGCGATAGAAAAGGACAGGAGATCGACTTTCTCATAGATGGGCCAAAATTCAAAATGGTGGAGGCCAAATCAGCACAGACGGCCACTCAGGAATTTTTTAAAAATATTGACAGCTTTAAAACAATCGCCACAGGTCAAAGTTATTTAATTTATGCTGGCAAGGAAAGGCAAAGGCGGGCGGGAACGACAGTTTTGCCTTGGACAGAGATGGGAAAGATTTTCTGACAGTTTATCTATGCATTAAAATTGTAAAAAATTTGGGAATCTTACCCTTGCTTCCGTGGAGGCGGGAAGGTTAGAATCAGACTTCTTTCAAATCGCAAAACGGGAGGTGAATATGGATTCTTTGAGACGGTTGGCGCGGAAAATTTCGAGTTCATGCTGGGTTCTGTCTTGTCTGTTCTCCGGCATTTTCTCCACGGCGGTTTTGGCCCAACAGTGGACGGTGGCGGAGGTTTTGAAAAATCTTGCGTCCACCCCCACTGGCAGTCAAATTGTCTCTTCGGCAAATGCCGTGGCCTTAGGGATGGGGGCCAACCTTTTGCAAATTGTAGTGCCGGGGAACTTTTCTGCCACCAGCACGAACTTTATTTTTAGGTTCAATCCGCAAAATCCGGTTGAAACCCTCACCGAGCTACAAGTGACAGTTATTCTCGACAAAAATGTCCCGTTGGACGAGGCCACTTGGCATTTGGCCCACGAATTAACCCACTTTGTTAGACAAGATTTGGCCAACCCCTACGATTTAAACAACCCCATTAGTGCGATTGAAGATATTGTGGAGACGATAGAAGGGAAGGGCGGAGAAGTTGATGCTTTTATAGTCGGGTGCCGCGTTTTTGACGAACTGACCGGAGGCCTGGTTCAGCACCCTATTTGTAGCGAGATGACCGACGGGGATGGGGAAATTGACCGGGAGGAAGTGGTCAAACGCTATTATCGGGTCGGCCCCTACTACCAAGATTTTGTGAGAGAGTTGGATGCCCGTGGCGTTTCTCCAACTGCTTTGCCCCATTTGAGTGACGAGGCCAGTTTCTTTAACTCTCAAGGAAGTCAATTCCCCTATCCAATTGCCATTTTTATGGGGTATTTGCACGAAATGCGGCAAGTGTGCGCCACTCACAACAGGCGTTTACAACTTATGGATTCTGCTTCGGAAAGTTATCAGAATCTTTCTTCTCAGGTGGAGAGTTACTGCCTCAACTAGAAACTTGAGGGCCTTATTTGATCGCCGCCCGAATCTTGGAAGAACTGTAATCCATCAACCACACGATGAGGGCGATGGTTATGGCCAAAAGTCCGACCTCGTTCCACTTGGCCAGGCCCTGATATTGCATCAGCATGGTGCCGATGCCGCCGCCGCCGACCAGGCCGATGACGGTGGCCATGCGGACATTGATGTCCCAGCGGTAAATAGTAAAGGAGAGGTAGGGCAAGACGATTTGGGGAACCACCCCAAACCACACCACTTGCACGGGGTGAGCGCCGGTGGCCATCATCGCCTCGATGGGGCCATCGCCGATGCTTTCGATTTGCTCGGAGTAGAGTTTGGCCAAAGAGGAGATGGAGTGCAGGCACAGGGCCAAAGTGCCGGCGAAGGGGCCGATGCCCACCCACACGGAAAAAATGATCGCCCACACCAGGGGTTCAATGGAGCGGGTGATGTTGAGGAAAAAGCGGCACAGGTTGTAGATGAGCACTGTCCAGGGCCGACTGCTCATCAAATTGCGGGCGGCAAAGAAACTCAGGCAAAAGGCAAAGGGGATGGCCACACTGGTGGCGATAAAGGCCATATAGATGGTTTCGATGGCGGCGAAAAGGGCGTCTTTGGCAATAGAAAAGTTGGGACTTAAAAGGGCACCAAAGATGCGCTTGGCCCCGTTTAACCCTTGGGGCGACAAAAATTCGCGCAGGGAAACTTGGACAATGGCCAGGCCAGTGATGAAAGTTAAAAAGATGATGGCGTAACCCCACCAGGCAAAGGGTTTGCCCGCCAGGGATTCATTTTCGTCGAAGTTATAAAGGCCCAGACAAAAGCGGCCCAGACTCAAGGGGAAGGCCCGGGGACTGCAAAAACAGGCCAGGGCGGCGGCCGCACCCGCCAGACTGGCGCACAGGGGTTCGCTCCAGCTAAACTCGGCAAAGCGCACGCCCATCCACAGTTTTTGGTAGACGATTTTGTGGCAGACGATGGCGGTGTAACTCCACAGGAGCACATCGATGCTCAAGGCCTGGAGAGTTCGGGAAAAATAATGGCCCTTGGAGTTTGGCATATTAGTTGATTTTTACCTCGCGCGCCTCTTCTCCGTAGATCGCCTGAAACCATTTTTGATCGATGGCGGTGGGATCACCTTGATAGACTAATTCCCCCGCTTTGAGGGCGATCACCCGGGTGGCGTACTGGCGCACCAGGGAGAGAAAGTGCAGGTTGCAGATGACGGTGACTCCCAATTCGGCCTGGATTTTTTTGAGGTATTTCATCACCGAGTGAGAGGTCGCCGGGTCGAGGGAGGCCACCGGCTCGTCGGCCAACAGCAGGCGCGGGTTTTGCATCAGGGCGCGGGCCATGGCGACCCGTTGTTGTTGCCCACCGGAGAGTTTGTCGGCGCGGTGGTGCTCCTTGCCCGCCAGTCCCACCAATTCGATGAGTTCCAGGGCGTACTGCCGGTGGGCCTTGGAAAACCATCCCAACATGGAGGCCAGCACTCCGGTTTGCGCCAACACCCCGGTCAGCACATTGGCCAAAACCGTCTTTCTGGGGATCAGGTTGAATTGCTGAAATACCATGCCCATTTGAGAGCGCAAGCGGCGCAGTTCGCCCCCGGCCAGAGAAGTGATCTCGCGGCCGTCGAATTGAATTTGGCCAGAACAGTCGTGCAGGCGGTTGATACACCTGAGCAGGGTGGATTTGCCCGAACCGGAGAGGCCTATCACCACTAAAAATTCCCCCTCCTGAACTTCGAGGCCCACGCCTTTGAGGGCGTGGACGCCGCCGGGGTAGGTCTTGTGCAAGTTTTGGACTTTGAGCAAGCACGCCACCGCTGGCCTCCAACGAGTTTAGATCAACTTTTGGGCGTCGATTTGGATCGCCTGGATCATCTCTCTCAAATTGTCGTAGTCCCCGTCCGTGGCCTCCACAACTCCCTCCACTGAGTAGATATTTTGAAAAATGGTGCGGCCCTGTTCGGTGCTGAGGAATTTTTTAATGGCGGCGATAAAGCGCTGGGCGATGGCGGGGGGTAATTCCTTTCTAAAGACAAAGGGGTCGTTGGGGATTTTTTCGGTGATGGCGACAATTTTAATTTTTTTCTCCACATCGGGAAATTGGGTTTTGACCCGCGCGCGGGCATCGCGAATATTCCCATTTTCCGCAGGGGCGGTGTAGTAGGTGGCCCCGGCGGCGACTTGGCCTTGGTAGATCATGGTGACTACGCTGTCGTGTTTGCCGGCAAAAGTGGTGTTGCCCAATTTGATTCCGGCGTCCTGGATCATTTTGCGGGGGAACATGTGGCCCGAAGTCGAAGAGGGGTCGGTGTAGGCAAATTCCTTCCCCGCCAAATCTTTGAGGCCCTCGATGCCGGAATCGACATGGGCCAAAATTTGCCCCTGATAATAGTCGTGGCCATAGCGGATCACCCGCAGCTTAGCTTTCGCTCCGTATTTTTGATTGGCCATGAGATAGCCGAAGGAATTGATCACCCCAATGTCCGCTCGGCCCGAGCCGAAGGCCTCCACCACGGCGACATAATTGGTGGGAATACCGGTTTTAAAAAAAAGGCCGGTTTCCTTTTCCAGGAAGCGCACCAAAATGTCGGAATTGGAGGCAATGCTGTCGGCGTCGACGGAGGGGGTAAAGTACAATTTGACCGGATTGCCGGCGGTTCCCAATTCGGCCTGCTGAAAGCAACTGGCCAGGGCGAGGCCAGCGGCGGCCAGTAGACACTTGAATATTTTTCCCATGGCGAGTTCTCCTCGGGTTGATCTCGGATTCGGATTGATGCCCCTAGCTTTACACCCCGGGCGGGGGGATTGTCAACGCTGGCCTAGGGGATGAAGTGCTGGTGGATGTACTCCACCGTGCGGCGAACAGTGTCTTGGGGAGTCCCCGGCAAGACCCCGTGGCCAAGTCCAGCAATCCAGCGCCCAGAGGGGACGCCGCTGTCCCGCCCCCGCCGCCAAAGGGCCTCCAGCTTGTCCCGCAAAATGGGCCAGGGGAGAAACAGGTGGGCGGGGTCGAGGTTGCCCTGAATGGTGTAGTCCTTCCCCAAGGTTTTGAGGGCGTGGCCCAAATCGACTCGCCAGTCGATTCCGAGCACGGCAATGTCCGGGCACTGGATGGCCTGGAGGTAGTCCAGGTGGGTGTGTTTGGAATAGTAGATCAGGGGCGTGTGGGGGTATCGGGATTTAAATTGGTGGGCCAATTCCCGCAGTACGGGCAAGACATTGCGGGTGTAGTCGTCCAAGTCGAGTTCGCCGGCGGCGGTGTCAAAGAGGCACACGGCATCCGCCCCGCCCTCCACTTGCAGGCCCATTTCACACAGCAGGGCGGGCATGAGCAATTCGCACAACCCCACCCAACGGCCGTCGTGCAGGCCCTTCTTAGCACTGACCAGGTTGCCGGCGTGGCCACCCTCGATGGCGTAAGTGTAGAGCGTCCAGGGAGCGCCGACAAACCCCAGCAGGTCTTTTTCAGGGGGCAGTTGTTTTTTTATGTGCCGGCAGGCCTCACCCTGAAAGGCAAAAAAAGTGCTCGCTTCTTCGAAGGGAGCGAGGCGCTGCAACTGTTCGGGGCCTTCCAAGCACCAGTCCAGTTGGGGGCCTGGGTTATAGCGCAACCCCATGCCCAGGTACTCCAGGGGAAAGAGCAGGTCGGAAAACAAAATGGCAGCGTCGAAGTCGAAGGCCTCCATTGGCCCAAGAGTCACCCGGCAGGCCAATTGGGGGTCTTTGCACAATTGCATGAATGAGTACTCTTTTTTGAGTTGTTGATAGTGGTCATGGTAGCGGCCGGCCTGCCTCATAAACCACACCGGCACATGTTTGGGGCGATCTCTAAACAGTCCCATGGATTTCTCCTTTAGTATTAGGGGGGTGGATCATCAGTTTGTAACCCACGCCCCTGATGCTTTGAATTTCAATGGGCCTTTGGCGATCGGTTTCGCACCATTTGCGGAGGGTGACGATGTAGTTGTCCACTGTGCGGTTGGTGGGGTATTTGTGATCCCCCCACAGTTCCCGGATCAACTCCTCGCGCTCGACTGCCTGGCCACTGCGGCGGTAGAGGGCCTGCAAAATGCCCATCGGTCGGCGGCCCAAGTCCCACACTTGCCCATTGCCGTCTTGCACTTGGTAGCGGGAAAACCAAATTTTGAGTTTGCCGTGCTCCACCAAGTCGGTTTTTGCGCTTGCTCCTGGGCCATTCCGGCGGTGGAGCAAGATGCGATCCAAGCGCAAGAGCAATTCTCTGAGGGCAAAGGGTTTGGTGATATAGTCTTGCGCTCCCAACTCCAGTCCGCGCACCCGCAAATGGGGATCGTTGAGGGCGGACAAAAATAAAATGGTGGTGTGGCGGCCACTCTGGTAAAATTCCTCGGCCAGGTCGAGTCCGTTCCCGTCGGGCAGTCCGATGTCCATCAAGACGACTTCTGGCCAAAACTTTGCAAATTGCTTTCGCGCGTTTTGGCAATCCCTGGCCCAATGGCAGTTATGGCCCTGGGTATTCAAATACTCTTGCAGAGTGGAACCCAAATTGTCCTCGTCTTCCACCAGCAGCAGGCAGGCCTTAGGCATGTTGTTCCTCCAACGGAAGGGAGAGGCGGAAGGCCAAAGGCGCTACTTGAATGTTAAAGTGGCCATGCATTTTGCTGGCCAATTTTTTGATCAAATAGAGTCCAATGCCGGAACCTTTGGGGGAGTTGAATTTATAAAAGAGGGTTCCCAGTTTGTGGGGGTTGCCGCGAAAAGTTCCCCCGTCCCGGTAGGCGAGCAAAAGTTGTC
The DNA here is from genome assembly GCA_965243145.1 of Bacteriovoracaceae bacterium. Lineage (GTDB taxonomy): Bacteria > Bdellovibrionota > Bacteriovoracia > Bacteriovoracales > Bacteriovoracaceae > CBDBLK01. The sequence continues at coordinate 624,360 of CBDEUB010000002.1, read as the reverse complement.
CCCCCCGTTGCAAAATCTCGATTTTGGCCCTCTTCTCTGGAGAGTGGTTGAGGGTGTTTTCAAAGAGATTGCGCAAAATTAAATCCAGTGCCAGGGGGTCGGCGCGGATGTAGGCCTGATCCTCTGTCAGGGTGGTGTGAATGTGCAGGTCGAGTTGGGGTGCCCAGCACTGGTGGGCATTGCCCACCGCTTGGGTAAGGGAGAGCCGTTGCAAACTCAAGGGGCCGCCGCCCTCGATGCGGCCCAACTGCAAAATTTTGTCCATTTGGGTTTCCAACTTTTTGCAGCTTTGGATCAGGCGTTTAAGGATGGGCATGTGGCCCTCGCCGCCGGTGCGTTCCAGGTCTTCCAAAACTTCGGCCTGCAGGCGGATGCTGGCCAGGGGAGTTTTGAGTTCGTGGGTCATGCCGGCGTAAAAGGCCCCCAGAGAGGCGGCCTTTTTTTGATCCCTCAGGTAGAGAAAGATCAAGGCCCCCATCAAGGCCAACAACAGGCCCAAGAAAGTTCCCCCTTCCCACTTGATCATTTGCATGAGCCGTTCGCTGCCCTGGGGCCACTCGCCGAATTGGGAGAGCAAGTACAACCACCAAACCCCCAGGGCCATGATGAGGGCCACCGACAAAAGGCCCAGAGTGAGGAAGAGGGGGGAATTTTTTTGCATGGCCTGGGAACTCTCCTATTGAAAGAGCCGCCGTTCCAGTTCACCGATGGCGCTGGAGTCGTGGGCCAAACTGACAAAATTGACTTCGTAGGCGTTGGGGGAGAGGTACACCCCGCGATCCAATAGGGCCATAAAGAGAGGGGCAAATTCGGCGGACAACTTCGAGGGGATGTCGCTGGCGCGCCGGATGGGGGCCTCCCGCTTTGCTGTGGGCACTGGCCAAAACAAACTTTCAGAGTGGACGATGCGGTAGTGGGCAAAGCGCCCGCCCTCGGCGCGCTGGAACCACTGTTCCAACAGGGTGGCGATGTCCCCGGTGTTCCGGCGCAATTTCCGGTAGCTTTCGGGGGTGAGTTGATTCAGTGTCGCCAGTCCCGCCGCCATCGCCAGGGGATTGGCGCTCAGGGTTCCCGCTTGGTAGACGCTGCCCTCGGGGGCCAGTTGTCCCATGAACTCGCGCTTTCCGGCGACCGCCCCCACCGGCAGCCCTCCGCCAATAATTTTTCCATAAGTAACTAAGTCGGGGGCCAAATCTTCGGCCTCGCTGATGCCCCCGAATCCGGCGCGAAACCCCGAGATGACTTCATCGGCAATAAACAAGCTGCCGTGTTGTTGGCACAGGCCGCGCAGTCCGTGCAAAAATTCCCGGCGCTGGGGAAGCAGGCCGCAGTTGGCGGGCAGGGGTTCGACAATGGCGGCGGCGATGTCCGCACCAAAGCGCTGAAAGCAGGTTTGGGCCGCGGCCAGGTCGTCAAGTTCGAGAACCAGAGTCTCCGCCGCCACACCGGCGGGGATGCCGGCGCTGGTGCTCTCCGTCTGCTCGGCCAGGCCAGACCCGGTACGCACCAAAAGGCCGTCCGAGTGCCCGTGATAGCAGCCGTCAAATTTAATCACCTTGGGCCTTCCCGTGTGTCCCCGCGCCAAACGCAAGGCCGTCATCACCGCCTCGGTTCCCGAATTGACGAAGCGGATTTGCTCGACAAAGGGAAGGCGGCCAGTGAGGTATTCCGCCAGATTCAGGGAATAGGGTTCACAGGCCCCGTAAGTCCATCCCCGTTGGAGTTGTTCTCGTAGCGCTGCTTCTACTGGAGGGGGACGGTGGCCCAGAATAAGTGGCCCAAAACTCATGCAAAAGTCGAGGTAGTCTTTGCCCTCGACATCGCGCACATAAGCGCCTTCGGCACTTTGTATAAAACGCGGCGAACAAGAAAGATTCTTGAAACTGCGCACAGGGGAGTGGACGCCGCCAGGAGTTATGGCACGGCATCGCTCAAAAAGGCCATCATGGCCGCAGTCGAATTGGCCAGAAGAACGAAAGTCCATAGTTGGGATATGTACCCCAGGTTTTCCGAAAAGGGCAAGGGGGGGCGCTAGTTTTGAACAGTGGCCCTGTGCCCATTCCATTTAATTTGGCCACATCGGGGCCATATTGATAACACTTTACGCTTTCTCATGTATTTTTTTAAAGATAGACTCGGCCAAAGTTGAAAATACTATATTTTGAAACTCTTTATCCTCTAAATATTTGGTGACGATTTTGTCGTTTTGATCCATCCTCTCGATCATGACATCTTCGATAATGCTTTTTATCCCTATTTTAAACTTATCAAACGGATTGGCCTTGGCCGTTTCTAAAATTTTTTCGTCGTGGGCGGCCTTTTCCTGTATTTGTTGAAAAAATAACCTGTCCTCTTCCGTAAAATTAGTGGAAAATTTTTCGTTGATCACCTCTATAATATCGGAGAGCGGGGCCTTTTCATCTTTGTCTTTTCCTCCACCTACATCAATGGGCGGTTTAACCCCTTCGTCTTCGCCACCTCTAAGATCGATCGCTCCCGAAAAACTTCTTTGGATTCTAAAGTATTGTAGAGCTATATCGTCACCGAGACTTATGACTTCGTTGGAGTCTTTTAATTGAAGTTTGGGCAACAAGCATTTTCCATAACTGAAAAGTTTTTCAAGGTTTGGGTCGCCATAAGGCATGATTTGGGAAATAAAAGAATAAAGTTTGACATAGGAAGACAGTTTATTCTTAAATTCATCCTTGTCTTCATCTTTGAGCACTTTAAACCTATCTATGGCCGGATTTAAGTGGTTGTTCAGGCGGGCGTGGTCGTTCGGTTCCTGTTTTTCCCTCAGTTTGTAGAATATTTTTGCGAACCCTTCGATTTCGCTGAGGTGGTATATTTGTGCTTCATCCAGTTCAAACTTTAATTTTTCCAATTGGTGGTGATCTGACTCTTCTTGTAAGCTAGTTACATCGTAATAGGGTTTAAACGCCTCGTATATTTCTTGAGATTTATTCACAAAATCGAGAACAAAAGGGGCCTCTTTTCCTGGAATCTTTCGATTTAATCGCGACAAGGTTTGGACGGCCTGCACTCCTGACAGCTTTTTATCCACATACATGGCATAGAGCAAAGGTTGGTCAAAGCCGGTTTGGTATTTGTTGGCGACAAGCAGGATATTGTAATCAGGTGAGGCAAATTTTTCGGGAAGCTGGGACTCACTAATCGGGTTATCGTCTGCATCCTTATTCATACTCGGTTCAGTGTAGGAAATTCCATTATCTTTTACCGTCCCACTAAAGGCCACCAAGGGTTTGATCTCTTTATCGTATCCTCTTTCACTGAGGTATTTTTGGAAGGCGTGCATATATCTGACGGCATGAAGTCTCGAAGGTGTCGTGACCATCGCTTTGGCCTGGCCATTTAAGTGGTGCATAACATGGTTTTTAAAGTGCTCCACAATGATCTCAGTTTTTTGGGCCACATTGACCGAGTGAAGTGAAGCAAATTTGAGAAGTTTTTTTAATGTCTTCTTTTTGGAATAGGCGGGATCGTCATGTCTGGATTTGATAAGTTTGAGATAAACATCGTAAGTGGTATAGTTTTTGACCACATCTAAAATAAACTCTTCCTCGATTGCTTGTCTCATACTGTACAAGTGAAAGGCCTCTTTTTTGCCAGAAAGGCCTTGTCTCCCAAAAATTTCTAGCGTTTTGCCTTTGGGAGTGGCGGTAAAAGCAAAAAAACTTAAATTTCTCTGCTGGCCTCGACTCATTATGACTTGGTTGATTCTATCTTCCCAATCCTGTTCTAAATCATCATCAGAATATTGCTCGCTATCTCCGAGGATTTCTTTGAGTTCTCTTGCGCTCTCACCCGATTGACTGGAATGGGCCTCATCGACAATAACGGCATATTTCCTTTGAGATATTTTTCTCTCCCATTGTTTTGTTGATTTTTTCTGTTCTTCCGTAACATTTTCTGTACCATCTTGGCCAGCAAGTTTTAAAAGCCCTCTGAGGACAAAGGGGAATTTTTGGAGGGTGGTCACTACGATTTTGGTTCCGTCTACCAGGGCCTCGGCAAGTTGTTTCGAGTCTTGGTCTATGCACCTGACCACTCCTTGGGCGTGTTCAATTTGATAAATGGCATTCTGAAGTTGCCTGTCCAAAACTTGGCGATCCGTAATGACCAAAACACAATCAAAAATCTTATTGTCTTCTTCATCGTGGAGACTGGAAAGGCGATGAGACAACCAAGAGATGCTCTTTGTCTTTCCACTTCCAGCAGAATGTTGAACGAGATAGTTTTGGCCAACCCCTTCCTCTCTGGCCTTGGCGACAAGTTTCGCTACAGCATTGAGTTGATGGAATCTGGGGAAAATGATTTTTTTTGATTTTCTCGTTCGAGGTTGCTTATTTCTATCGAAATATTTTTCTTCTTTTTCTTCGATAAAAATATACTTGCCAAATATATCCAAAAAGGTATCTTTAGCAAGAATTTCTTCCCAGAAATATCCCGTCCTATGCCCTGAATGATGTTGGGGATTACCTGCACCGCACTTTAAATTTCCTGGGTCGCTTCCCCTGTTGAACGGCAAAAAACGAGTGCTATCTTTCTTGAGTTCCGTGGCCATATAAACTTCTTCGGTATCAACAGCAAAATGGACAATGGCCCTCTTTTGGAATCTAAATAAGGGGGCATTGGGTTCCCGATCTACCTTATATTGTCTCACAGCATTGCGCCAAGTTTGCCCCGTCATGGGATTTTTGAGTTCACAAGTAGCGACGGGGAGTCCGTTGATGGAAAAGGCCAAGTCGATGGTTTTCTTGTCAAAGGGATGGCAAAAAACCTGCCTGGTGACATGCAAGGTATTGGCGTTATAGAGTTCTATGGCCTCTTCGTTAAGGCCATGGGAGGGCATAAAGAAGGCCATTTTGATGGCCTCTCCATAAAACTTGAATCCATGCCTTAAAATAGGCATGGTGCCTTTCGTATCGAGTTCTTTGATCAGGGTTTCGATGATAAGACTCTCCAAATTTGAAGAGTGCATTTTCTCAAACCGATCCCACAAATCCGGTTGCGTCCGTCTTATAAAGTCGAAAATATAGTTGGGAAAAAGGGCATTTTCTTGATCCCAGTCTTGTTTGCTGCCTTTCGCCCACGAATTTTTTGAAAATAAGGCCTCTTCAATATAGGTTTCAAAGGCCCGTTCGCTATACTGTTCAGTCACAAAATTCCTTTACTTTCGTTTGAGAACAAAACGCGCCCTCTCTTTACGAAGCATCTCATAAGGGGTCACAAATTTTATTCTCAGGCCAATGCAAACATTGGGTATTTTGACTTTCTTTAGGGATGACGAAGGCACTTCGTGGGTAACAACAGTATAATTCTCTACCATCGCTTGGGCCATGAGGTAAAGGTCTGCACTCCGTAGTAATATTTCTATGGCAGTAGAGTCATATTTTTTTGACTGCACCCATTCTATGATTTGATTCATTGCTGAGAAGATATTGCCATCAGAGGGCACAAAAAAACTTTGCTCGCACTTTTCTATCCATTCTTTCAAATCATCTTCGGCCGCATTAATTTCCTCTCGGACTCTATCTATACTAAACACATTTCCTTTTTTGTTTGCATCCCTCATCCAATCCCAAAATCCAGGGCAAAAATCAAATCCATAATGAAGATTTTTGGCAGTGATGAAGACATTGGTATCAAGTAGATATTTAGTCATACCAATACCCCAAGCTTTTTTCCCATTTCTTCAAGAGTTTTGACTTTCTTTATATCCAACAAGCGTAGGGCCTCCATAAACGATGTTTGCCCTTCAAATGTAGATGCTATAACTTCACGAGCAAATTGCTTACCTATTCGCACATTGGCCGTTCGATAAAAGTCTCCACCGCTCTTGCGTGGCAGCTTCTTTAATCGTCCCAACTCTTTTTGCCATATTTCTTCAAATTGTCTTTTCCCGATAACGCCGCCGTCGAGCAGTCTACGGATGACGACCAGAGAACTGACCTTATAAGTCTTGGTGAGCCGGTCGATTTCTTCGATAGGGCCTCTCTCAAACTTTTCTTTTCTTATCATTTTGAGCGGAACGAGAAACTCGGCGGCCACCTTATTGCACCAAACTTCGACCTTATTGGAAGGGCCAGAGAATAAATCGGCATCACTCAAGGCACTTTTTCCCAACCAGAGATGGGCAAGTTCGTGAGCGAGGGTAAACATTTGAGCGGATTTGGAGTCGGCACCATTGACAAAGATCAAGGGAGCAAGATCATCGCTTAAAGCAAATCCTCTAAATTCATCGACATCGAGTTTGCGTCTGGTATTACTTCCCACCACACCATTGATCATCACCATAATGCCGAGGCCTTCGGCCTTTTCCACAAATGAGCGGAGAGCATCTGTCCATGTGGCAAATCCTTTGCGTTCCTGTAAATCAAAACTCAAGGCCTTGCGCATTTTTTCGGCCGTCGATTCAATAGAATTTCTCATATTGACTGAACCGATAAATTTAAGGGGTTCGTGTCCAGTAGCACGAAGATAATCCTGATACCAGTATTGCCGTCTTTGGCATAAATAAATGGTATCGAGCAGATGGGGACTAGGCCTTAAAACTTCCCGATTCCCTACAGTTCGAAGGTCTGGAATGGGTATCTTTTCCTCGGGAGGTTTTTTAAAAAAGAAATACCCAACGGGTAAATAGACGGCCTTGGCGAACGCTTCGAGTTGCTTGAGAGTGGGCCTTTCTTTTCCGCTCTCCCATTCTCTCAGTTTTTTGAATCGCTTGATCAAATCCCCGATGTCGTAGTCTGACCGCTCTCGCGCCCAACGCAAAAGTTCGGGTTTGACCGGCACTCTCAACATTTCTCTATTCTCCCATGGGCGAGAAGGATGGCGCAAGTTTTGGCACAAGTTTGTCGCAAGTTTATAAATTTGGTGAGAGAACTTATTGAATAATTCATGCCTTGCAATCCCTAACATCAATTTTTCCAGTTTCTTTATCAAGGAATGTAGTAATGATTTTTTGTTCATTTTTTGTGGGTACAGGTACTTTTAAATTTTCTATAGATTCTTGAGTAATTGTCGGGATCGTGCTTCCTTTATTGAGTAGTCTTATCTCATTTTTGAATGCTGAACTTAGAAAAACATAAAATAAAAATCTGTTACTTATTTTGATTTTTTTTATGATCATAATTTGAGGGTTGATTGTAGAAGCCATATTTAATTCTTCAACAAAAGAAACTTTTCCGTATGTAGACCCTGTCTTCACCATCAATATATCATGCTTCTCAACCATTATCTCAGGAGATTCATAGTACTTAAACCAAGATAAATATACACATTTATCATAATCTACCCCTTTTCCTTCTTTCATGTTTGACGGACTTAAAGAAATAGCCCCTTCTCCTTCATGAACAAGATCATCTGTTGTATATCCTCGAAAACCAATTCTACCAACAAGTATCGTAACAAATTTTATAGGAAGACTATTCCAATTTTTAGGAATGGTCTTCAACCACTCAACCCGACTAGACCTAAATTGCGTATGTACCGGCGCACCCATTTTTTTGGCATATTTGGCAGGGATTCCCTTAGTAACCGTATGGGTGATCAAGACCTGGCGTTTTTCTTTTAACAGCTTGATAAATTGTTTTTTCTTTTCTATAAGTTGGTCGATTTTTTTGGTTTCTTGGTCGAGGAAGTTTTCTATTACCTGTTGTTCTTTCAACGATGGTGCGGGTACTCTTAACAGTTTAAGATTATCTTGACTAAGGTTGGGTTGTCCCCCTCCTGTTGAAAAAGAAATTAAAATGGAACGCTGTGACCATAGCCAATAATAAGTAAACTTAGTTCTTAACGAATTGGGGTTAGAAAATGCAATACAGGCCTGATTAACTGTGGCGTAAATTCCAAGGATTCCTAAACGACCTACCGTGGCCCCATACATGGCAAGCAATAGTGTTCCAGGAGGATATATTTTTAAAGAGGTATATTCTTGTAATGCATATTTTGAAATTTTTTTAGTAGTATTGTTAATAATAGATTCTCGTAGCTCAGAAGTTGTTACCCACGCTATTTCTCCATCATAGTATTCAGACCTATCACTTTTAGGAGTAGTCCCACTTCCAACATGTTTGAACCCGTGTGTTATTTTCCACATTTCCCAGCTTTTAGGTATTTCCCCCAACCATTCAATTTTTGTATCTCTATAGCTTGGATAAGCTGTCCATTTTTCAATAGGTGAAGATATTTTGCTCATTTTTTATATCCTTAAAAACATAATTTCTTCTATTGCCTCCCTTATAATAGGGAGGCTTTTCCCATCCCTAGATATGAGAGATTGATTCCATCTTTGAGATAATTTACTTATTTTATCTTTATGCTCTATTGAAAGTTGTCCAGTTTCTGTTGTAGGAAGATGATCTATGAGCGAGGCGGATAAAAGATAAACATTTGCTTTTGGATTGCGATCATTAAATTTGAAAAAACCTTCTGTCTTAATATCAAAAAAAACCGATATATCTTGATAGGTCAAGTTCCCATTTATAATTTTGTGGGCCAATTCTCTGTGGAATATATTGATATAAATTCCCAGCAAATTCAATACTGTAATTAACGGATTTCCGTGACCTCCTAAGCATTGGCCAAAAGTTTTGCAAATTAATATTTTGCTGTATAATCTCTGCGCATCTCTTAATGAAATATTATCTTTGTAAAACAAAAAGCTAAATAAATCTTCTCCGGCCGTATGGTAACTAATAATGCCTTGGTTAGATCTATCTCTAAATTCAGTCATCTTTTCTCTAAAAAGAACAAAGGCATTAGTTCTATATGTGTAGGAATCACTTAAATCCTTTTCTGCTAATTCCATTAAAAAAGAAAAGAATTTTGACAAATATTTTGCGGCGTCTATTTCACTTCCGTATTGTTTTTTGGCCATTGCTTCTATTTGGTCAAGTTTGGTAAAAAAGACAAATCCGATATTTTCAATATCAAAAATATGTTTGATTTTTTCAATCATACTGAGAGCAAACAATGGGCGGCATCTATCCAGTTCATCAATAAAAATGATGGTTTTTTTGTCTTTAACTGCATCTGTTAAGCATTTTTTGAATGTACTAATATTGTTTTCAATTTGTTCAAAATCTTCAAGATATTTTTCGATGCCAATATCAATTAAAGAACCACTGGCCTCAGTCATGGCATCTTTAAATTCTTCAGCTATATCATCGCTATTTTGCCTAAGAACCCATGAGATGCCTGCTCGACCTAGGGTTTTTCCCAAAGTTCTTATAATAGGAGTAGCACTTTTTCTTATGTCTTTTTTTATTTTTTCGTCAGATATTTTGGGCATAATTTGAGAGATAATGACTGAAAATGGGTCATCCATATAATCAAATTTAAAAGCATTTATATAAATAGTTTTCCATTCTTTATGATTTGAATTGATCTCATTAATCATTTTATGGCAAAACTCTGTCTTGCCACTTCCCCAATCTCCATCAATGGCCATAGGTGAAATATTCTTGAGATTTTTATCTAAAAGTGAAATAATTATATCGGCAATTCTCTTTCTTTCAAATTCATCTCTCCTTTTAAATGTTAGCTTCTCCATTTCTGTTAAAGATGTTTCATTCCATTCTTTCATTATATTATCACCTCTGAACATAGCTTCGTAATTTCTCGTTCACATGATTTTATCTCTCCTTCTATTTCTTCCAACGCCCGAGGCGGATCGTAAACATAAAACAATTTATTAAAAGGGATTTCATAACCAATTTTGATATTGTCCATATCGGGCACAGCGTCAGGAACATGGGGGTAGACTTCCTTTTCTAAATAGGCGTTTATGTCTTCTTTTAGCGGGATAATTTCATGGTCTTTTAAAGAAGAATCAAATTCATAATCTCCATTTTTCTTTTGGCAAGCATCCGCTTTTTCGTCTCTTTCACCTAAAGTATTTAATATGGCCTTGAGTTCTGCTGCTGAAAATTTTAATTGAGAGCAATGTTTTTCGAGATCGCTTTTAAATTTTTCCCTGTTGTGATAGATTTTTTCTTTGCTCTTTTGGGAAAATCGCCCAAGTGCTTTTAAAATTTCTTCTTGTCTCGCTTGGCCTTGGGCCTCTTCTTGCGCTTTGGCCTTGGCATTTTTCTTTTTACTTTTAGTCATATTTTTAAAAGCATTTTCTTCCTTGAGGCGCTCAACTTTCTCCGCATTAGCGCAGAAATTGAGCCGCAATGGCCTCTCAATAGTTATTTTTCGATACCCAAAGTCATCATTATCAAAAATTTTACTAACAATGGCCGTTTTGTCCTTACCTTTTTTCTTTACAGTAAACTTTTTATTGTCTAAAAAATCCCCATGAATTTGGGTAATGAAATGAATGTGGTCTTTCTTTGTTCCTTTTTCTTCCTCTTTTTCACCCCCTATACGCCTGCGTTTATTGCCGAGACTTTTATCCATGGGAAGCCACATATCCCTGGCATCGATCAGTTGGATTTTTCCCTTCCTATTTTTTTCTTTTCTATTGGCCAAAATCCAAATATAGGTGGCAATGCCAGTATTATAGAAAAGTTGTTCCGGCAAAGCGATCACTGCTTCCAACCAGTCGTTTTCTATAATCCATTGGCGGATATTGCTTTCACCCTGGCCAGCATCTCCGGTAAACAACGGGGAACCATTAAAGACAATGCCAATCCGACTTCCACCCAGGTTGGGAGGCCTCATTTTGGAGATCATGTGTTGTAAAAAGAGCAACGCCCCGTCGTTAATTCTTGGCGTTCCGGCACCAAACCTTCCACTATACCCTAATTTGTTGGCCTCATCTTCAATCAAGTGCCTCTGTTGTTTCCATTCCACTCCGAAGGGAGGATTGGCCAAGAGATAGTCAAAAGTCCATTTTTGATCGTCATCTCTTCTTGAAAATCCATCTTTGGTGAAAGTATCCCCTAGGATAATATTTTCCGCATCGTGGTTTTTAATGAGCATATCGGATTTACAAATGGCCCAGGCCTCGTCGTTCCAATCTTGCCCATAGAGATGGATGATGGATTTATTATTCATTTGTTTGATGTAACTTTCGGCAACGGAGAGCATCCCACCAGTTCCACAAGCGGGGTCATAAATAGTTTTGACAATACGATCTTTATTTAAATCTTGCTCCGTAGACAAGAGAAGATTGACCATAAGAATGATAACCTCCCTCGGAGTGAAATGCTCCCCGGCCTCTTCGTTGGATTGCTCGGCCCCTCTTCTTATCAGTTCTTCAAAAATATAACCCATGGCCGTATTGTCAATTCTCTTGGTAGACAAATCTACATTTGAAAATTTTTTGACGACTTCAAAGAGAAGGTTTTTCTCATGCATTTTGGCAATTTGTTGGCCAAAAGCAAATTTTTCTATAATGCCCCTGACATTGGGAGAAAATGCGTTGATATAACTGTTGAGGTTGATCGCCAATCTATCAGGATCGTCGAGTAGCTTTTGAAAATCCATTTTTGAAGTATTATAAAATGGAAATTTGGTCACTCTCTTCATTGTGCTTCTAACGACCGATTTTGGTTTTGATTTTACCCTCTTAAACTCCTCCACGGCCTTTTGTTTTGTAGAGGTCAACATACAATCGAACCTTCGCAAGACGGTGAGAGGCAAAATAACTTTCCGGTATTCGTTTCTTTTGTAGGGGCCTCGCAGAAGATTGCAAATATCCCATATAAAATTGACTGATTCTTGATGAGTTTTAGTATTCACAAATTTATCCTTAGTTAAGTTTTTTCCGTATTAAAAAAACGGATAGAGAATTATATTGTCGGAACAAAAAGGGAAATTTTGCATCCTTAAACCAGTAATTTTTTTGCTCAATTGCTTTTCCCTTTTAGCATTAATAAATCGCAGCATTTTCTCTAAGGTACAATTGTACTATCAAGAAGTCGCTCTGTCAGGTATAGATGAATTTTCTAAGCGAAGGCCTTGGCCTATATGCTGAAAAGTGGGAGAAATGGCCAGACTACAGCAGAGCGTCTTAAAAAGTTCCATATTTTTGCGCTTTCTGTTGATTAGCACCCATTTTTTGGTAAAAGTAGTTGCGTTGATATTGCTCTATGCTTCAAAATGGTTTATTAGTACCAACGGGAAAGGAGTTCTGATGCCTCAAATATGCTACTTTTACGGTATAACAATATATATTCAGTATCTCGATCACAACCCACCCCATATTCATGTCATTTATCAGGGATTTAAAGGACAGTATGAAATTTCGTCCGGGCGACTTTTGGCCGGAAAGATGCCAAACAAGGCCAACGGTTTAGTGCGTGAATGGATTCAGTTGAGGCGAAAAGAACTCGAACAGGTTTGGAATTTGGCAAAAAAAGGCGAACAAGTTTTTCCTCTGTCTCCTTTGGAGTGAAAGATATGCAGATTGCCAATGAAATCATCGAAATTGTAGAGTTGAAGGCCATACCGCCCACGCGCCTTTATGTACGGTTTAGTGACGATGAGGAAAAGGAAGTTGACTTATCTCACCTTATTGAGGCCCCCCCACCCGTATTTGTTCCCCTCCAAGGCCCTGAAGAGTTTGCAAAGGTAAGTATAAATGTTGTTGGGGGGGTGAGTTGGCACTGTGGTGCCGACCTCAGTGCTGATTATTTAAAGAAGGCCTAACCTTTACCCACAAAAATCAACCCCCCGCGCCCGCCCATTCCCGAAAATCCCTCACGCCGGCGAACAGTTCCACCTCGATGTCTTGGCGTTGAAAGGCGCGGTAGGTTTTGCCTGGGCCACAGGCGTGCCATTTGTCCTTGATAAAGGGAAAGTTTTGGCAGAAGGTTTGGTATTGGGGGAAGCTGCTCCAATAGAAGGCATCACATTGTTGCAGTTGCCGGGCGTACTCGCCGCCTTGGCCTTCTTCTTTGCGGACTTCGCGGTGATAACTTCCCAGCACTTGGCCGACTTCGCTGCGGGCGTCGGGGTGGGTGAGCACCAGGGGCGCGGGACTTCCCTCAATCATCAGTTGCAACGCCTGGGAGTGCAGGTAGCGGGGCCATCCTTCTTCGCCCAGTCCGTCCAGGCAACCCCGCACCCACAGGCCCATTTGCGCCAGGCCTTTCATGGTTTCCGGGCCACTGGCCCACAGGTAGTGTCCGCTGGGCAAAACACTTTGTTGCAAGCTCGAAACGCCGTGGCGGGAGGCCACCAGAATGTGGTGGGGCGTGCGGGGCAATTCGACCCCGTGGGGGATTTTGCGGATTAAGGCATCCCTGACTTCGGGAATGTTTTGACCGTGAATATGGCCAAGGGAGCGTTCGGGCAGGCCCAAGAAAATGCGTTTTCCGGTAAAGGAGCGGCGTTGGCGTTGGAAGGTTTGTTTGTCCACCGTGCGGCCTTCGCTCTCTCCTCGGTGAACAGTGTATAAATGGCCATTGACCGTGCGGGCGCAAACCCCCACCGCCAGGTGGCAGCCTCCTCCGTAGGCGGCAAAGTCCCGGCGCTCGCACTCGACTTCCCGCCGGGTTGATGAGTGATCCATGCTTGCCAGTTTGGCCAAAAGTTCCCCTCTGTCGGGGCGTTCCCGCAGGCACTCGATGGCCAAGGCCCCCTGGCCAGCGGCGGGGGGAAAATGGGAACAGGGCAAGAGCATAAAGTTCAGGCCTTGCAGGGAGTTCGCCATTTTCCTTAGGTTTTCTTCCGCACACGCCAAGCGCTCCAGGCCGGCCAGGGCGAGGACGATGGCGTGGTAGTCGCCGCGCTTTAATTTGTCCAGGCGGGTGTCCACATTCCCGCGCAATGGCCGGATGTCGATTTTAAATTCGCCGCCAAAGGGGAGAAAGTCCGCCAAGTGGCGTTTGAGATTGGCCATGCGGCGGGGGGCGCTGGTTCCCACAATAAACTCGCCGGATAAGGCCCCGGCGTGGAGCACTTCACGGCGCGCGAGCAAAATGTCCTCGCCGTAGTGGCGCTGGGTAATGGCCGCCAGATGGATGCCCTCTGGCCGCTGTGTACTCAGGTCTTTGCAGGAGTGAACCGTCAAATCCACTTCCCCCTCCAAGAGGGCGCGATCCAATTCCTTGGTAAAAAAATCTTGGCCAGGCATTTGCCACAGGGGATGCTGTTGCTGTTGATCCCCCTCGGTCTTAAAAATTTTGAGGGTGAAGTCGTCCCCGGTGGCATGCTCCAGTTGGCGGCGCACTTGTTGGCATTGGGCCAAGGCCAGGAGGCTGCCCCTTGTCCCGATGGTGTATTGAACTTTGGATTTCACGGGGCGATTTTTGCGGTGGATGATTCCAAAGGGAGGCCAGGGGGAAAAAAGCGGTGGACATAGAGCGGATAGCGTTCATGGGCCAAGTCGGCAATGGCGGCCTTGGCCCGATCCACCTTTTGCAAAGTGGCGCGGGTCTGGGTTTTCCCCGCCAGAAAAACATCGCTCAATCTCAAGACCTGGTGGCCCTGATCCCAACGGGGCGGAATGGGTGAAGGTTCCCCCAGGCAGATCATCAACTTGTGCCGGTGTTGCCCGCTCCAGCGCTCAAAAAAGGCATCTTCAAAGAGGGTGTGATTCAGGCCAACAGTGTTGACTACCAGGGGAAAGGCCGCCAGGGCGTCCCAGTTTGGCCAGTTGATGGCCTCCAACCCGTGAAGGGAGCACAGTTGTTCGACGCGTTCGGTATTGCGGGCGAAGAGGTGGGTGCGGTAGCGCTGGGGAACGATTTTGGCCAGGCCTTCGGCCAGTGCACCCGATCCAACAATGGCCAAAGGGCCACTTTCAAAGCGGTGGAGGATCATTTTGCGGACGATGCCGGCGTAGGTGGGGCGGCCGATGGAGAGCAGGTATTGGCGGCGGATTTGTTTGGCATCCTTAAACAGCTTTTCCAGGACTTTGAGCAGTTCGCAGTGGTGGCAGTTGGCCCGCCACTGCCGGTAGGCGGTTTTAAATTGGTGGACGATTTCATTTTCCCCCAAAATGTGGGAGTGCAATCCGCAGATCATTTCTAGCAGAGTGCGGTAAGCATTGACGCCATCCCAATATTCGGCCGAGGCCTTGGCCCCGTTCAAAGGCCTTAAAGTTGGAGCGAATCCCAAAAGTAACAGGCGTTGGCAAGTTTTGAGGGCAAAGATTTCTGAACTGTGGGCGCGGACATGGGCCTCCAGGCATTCTAGCTGGGATTTTTCGGCGGTGCTGCCGGTGAGAGGAATATTGAAAATGGCGAGTTCCCGCTTCACAATGGCAAAATTTTAACAGGCGCAGGCAGTGGAATTGTCATGGATTTGTCTCAAAGGCCAAATTTTTTTGCCGTTTTCAAGGAATTGGAAATGTGTTAAGTTGGGCGCATGAATCGGGAATCGGTGAGATTTTTTTTGCGGCATTATGGCAAGAACCGCTTTATGATCGCCATGAGCAAAAAGCTGCAAGTGTTGGGGATCGAACGCCTGTGGCAACTCGGCCCCAAGGCCTTTTTGTACTTTTTTTTATTTTATCTCATCCGCGACACCATCCTCTACATTGTCATCCCCATCTACTTTGCCCGTTTGACTTCGGGGTAGGTGGAAATGGCCAACTCTTGAGATCGTGAATTTCGGCCTTAAAAGGCCGCTGGCCTAAAATTTTCGGGATTGATAATGCTGGCGCTGCTGCCGGTGGCGCGGATGACGAACAACTTTTTTTTCATGGCGTACTTGGCAGCGCTTTCGTTGGCCTTGAGGTAGGCCATGGCACCGTAGATTTTTTTATCCCGGTACTCGGGGAAGACTTTTTTAAAGGCCTCTAACTTTTTAATAAAATGATCCACATCCTTAACTCGCAAAGTGGTCTTCACTTCGACGGCCACCAATTCTTTGCCATTGGTGGCGATAATATCGTATTCGTAAGGTTGGCCCTGATAGTTTTTTTCCGTCTCTTGGGCCATGCCGTCGATTTCAATGCCTCTCTCCTGGAGAAGGCGAACGAGGTCGCCCTTGACCAAGCTCTCCATGAGCTTGCCCCACTGGCCGACAAAAAGTTCTTCCAAACGATTGATGCGTTTTTTATTTTCCCTGGCCTCTTTTTGGCGTTCTTTTTTGGCCTCCTGGCGTTCCCTCTCCCAGACTTTTTCTCGCTCTAGGCGCTCTTTTTTAGCTTTTTGAAATTCTTTTTCAGCTTTTTGGCGTTCTTTTTCCCAGGCCCTTTCTCGTTTTTGGCGTTCTTTTGCAGCTTTCTGGCGCTCTCTTTCCCGTTCTTTTGCCTGTTGAATACGGTCTTTTGTCTGTTGAATACGGTCTTTCTCCATTGTGGTGGCCAAATCCTTGATCGCCTGTTGGACTTGGCGCATTTCGTTGGAGAGTTGTTCGGTGGTTTTCTTAGTCATAATGCCTTTTGTACAAAGATGGCCCATCCCTGTCAACATTGAAAAACCATTGAAGGGGATACTTGACTCGGATAGCATTTGGATGTATTTTGGGGCATCGTAAACGCGGGGCAAAATGGCCCCCAAAAAAAGGGAGATTTTCGATGAATTTTGCAAAGGTTTTTAAGCAGATGATTCTCGCACTGGTGGTGTTTTCCGCTCCAATGACTTTTGCCAATGATGTGGAGATGGAGTTTGTCTCTATTTCCGCAGGAAAGTTTACAATGGGAAATGCAGAAGATGAACCCTATGTTGGAGATGAGAAAGACCAGATTGAAGTGCAGTTGAATCAAGATTTTGAAATGCAAATCACGGAGGTAACCCAACTTCAGTGGTTTAGAGTGATGAAAGACAATCCTTCTCTTTTTAAAGAGGAAAAATACTGTAGAGGAGAGTACCGAATAGAAGAGGAAATAAAACTTTGCCCCAATCATCCGGTGGAGCATGTCTCATGGGACAGGGTGCAAGACTTTATTGCCATACTTAATAAAAAAAATGACGGGTATATTTACCGTCTGCCCACCGAAGAGGAGTGGGAATATGCTGCGAGAGCAGGAAGTGTCACTATTTATTCTTTTGGAGGAGATGCTTCAGAGTTGAGTGACTACGGTTGGTATTGGGAAAACTCGGACAAGCAAACCCATGTGGTGAAACTGAAAAAAGCAAATTCTTGGGGTTTGCACGATATGCATGGAAATGTATGGGAATGGACTTCAGAGACTTATGATGCAAGGCTGTTGAAAGGAAGAACCCCTGTGGTTGAAGTTGATCCTTCTGACTCTAAATACTACCGCGTTGCTCGTGGTGGCGCTTGGAGTGACAACGCGATGAGTTTGTACTCTGTTAGTTTCGGTTTTGGCCACAGAGATGTCGAGTTCCGCAATGTCGGCCTTCGCCTGGTGAGAACACCCGTAACCCCGTAGCGCCCATCATCTAGGCCAGGAGAGGAAAGACACCCCTTGCAACTCATTTTTAAAGCGGAAGACATTTTACAGCGCGGCCGAGGCCTAACCTTTGACGATGTTTTATTGGTTCCCCAGCACGGCCGCATTACTTCCCGCCGCAGGCCCAGCTTGACTTCCCAACTCACCCGCCGCTGGACGCTGGACTTGCCCCTGCTCTCCGCCAACATGGACACCATTACCGATTGGGAAATGGCCTGTGCTATGGCGGAATTGGGCGGCGGTGGAGTGCTTCACCGCTTTATGCCTCCCGAGCAGCAGGCCGAACGCATCCGCCGCATCAAAGAGCACCATGGGGAGGAAAAACTGGCCACCCCGGTGATCGCCTCGGTGGGGGTCAAAGAAGAGGGCCGCCGGCGCGCCCGTGTTCTGGCCGATGCCGGTGTCGATATTTTGGCCCTCGACATTGCCCACGGGGATTCGGTGATGATGTTGGAAATGTTGGAGTTCGTGAAAAAGCACCATCCCCAGGTGGATGTGATCGCCGGCAATGTGGCCACCGCAGAGGGAACCCGCCGGCTCATCGACGCCGGGGCGGACGCCATTAAGTGCGGGATTGGGCCAGGTTCCATGTGCACTACCAGGACAATTACGGGGCACGGGGTGGCCCAACTCACCGCCATCGCCCTGTGTGCCGGGGAGGCCGCGGCCGACTCTGTGCCGGTGATCGCCGACGGGGGATTGCGCAGCAGCGGCGATGTGGTCAAGGCCCTGTGTGCCGGGGCCAAAACCGCCATGCTGGGCGGGGCCTTGTCGGGCACTTCGGAAACTCCTGGGGAAATTCTCAACGGCCGCAAATTGTATCGCGGTATGGCCTCCAAGTCGGCGCAAGTTTCCTGGCGCGGGGAAATGTTGGAGGGTATGGCCGCCGAGGGGGAGGCCACCATGGTTCCCCACCGCGGGCCTGTTCGCCACATTATCAGCGATTTGGCCGGGGGCCTGCGCTCGGGGATGAGTTATTTGGGAGTGGACAAAATCGGCGATATGCTGGCCGCCGCCCGCTTTATGGAAATCTCTGCTTCTGGCCGGTACGAATCCCTCCCCCACGGCCTGTCCTCCTTGTCGAGTGGGCCATAGATGGCCAAGCAAAGCGCCGATGCCGTCGTCCTCAATTACCCCAAACTGAAAAGTCGCATCCAGTCCCGCCGGGAAGAGGGGCAGAAGGCGCTCCAATACTTGAAGGAAATCCAGGCCCAACTCTCCCTGCCCCACTTAAAATCCCTCTCCAAATTTTTGGGCGCGGCCTTCCCCAAACTCTACGATGGCATCGACTTTAATCCGGGCACAGTGGACATTCCCGAACTGAGCAAAGGCCATCACATCATTTTGGTGCCCAACCACCAGTCCCACGCCGACTATTTGGCGATCAACCACATTTTTTTTGAAAATTATAAGCGGCCGTTGTTCGTGGCGGGGGGGAAAAATCTGGACTTGTTCCTCATCGGGGACTTGTTCCGCAAGTCGGGGTGTTTTTTCATCCGCCGCAGTTTTGCCAGCGACATCACTTATAAGTTGACTCTCGAGGCCTATTTGTACCACTTGCTCAAAAACGATTGCGTGATCGAATTTTTCTTTGAGGGTGGCCGTTCGCGCACTGGTAAACTGTTGCCCCCGCGCTATGGCCTCTACGGTATGTTGATGGATGCCCACCAACAACTCTACAGGGAGTCGGGCAAACCGTTGCTCTTTGTTCCGGTTTCCATCGTTCACGACTACGCCCCCGAGACGGGAGCGCTGGTCAAGGAACTCAAGGGGGCCAAAAAGCGGCGCGAGTCGATCACTTATTTCCCGCGCCTGTTGAAACTTTTTGCCCGCCAATTTGGCCACATCCACATTCGCTTTGGAAATCCCGTCTTGGCCGAACCTTTAGAAGAGGCCGAAGATCACCACTCGGCCAAAAATAAAATCCATCATTTGGCCTTCCAGTGTTTTCGCGAAGTCGGCAAAAATATGTTGGTGACCCCCACTTCGCTCTTGTCGCTAGTTTTGTTGGACGAACCCGCCGGGGCCATGCCGTGGCAGGATATTTTGGGCAAATCTAAGGCCATCGCCCTGTACTGCCAGAAGTTTGGCGTCGCCTGTGCCGACTCTCTGGGAAGTGGCCAAATCGAGAGCGCCCTGGAGCGGGCGATGGACATTTTGGTGGGCAACAAGTGGGTGGATGTCATCGGCCGCCACCACCAGGGGCGCTTGTACTACGCCATTCGCGAGGGCCGCAGGCGGGAAGTCCTCTACTGCAAAAATATTATTCTGCACCACTTCTTGGTTCCGGCCACCATTAGCTTCGTTTGGATCAACCTGTTTTCTGGGCGGGTGCGCACGGTGGAGGACTTGAGGCAACTTTTTTTACAGCGCCGGCATCAACTCAAACACGAGTTTTATCTGCCCACGGTGAAACAATTTTTCCACCAGATTTTGCAGGTGGTGGGGGATGCCATCGGCGAGCGCATTTCCACTTTGGAGGAAATGGCCAACTTGTCCCACCGCCAACTCTATGCCATCATCTCTCGCTTAGGCATATTTGGCCGGGTTCTCTCCCCCGTGGACGAGGCCTATTATATCGCCGGCCTGTCGCTCCAGTCGCTGGGGAACGAGTCCCCCGAAGGATTTAAATTGGAGGCCTACCTCAAGGGATTTAGGGATATTTTTTATCAGGAGTTGCAATTGGGCCGCATTATCCGCTACAGCGAAAGTTATTCCATTCCCCTGGCCAAGTCTGGCCTCAAATATTTTACCCACCGGGGGTTGGTGAAAAATCAGGGGGGGGAGTTGAAAGTGGAGGGGTTGGCCAAACTCCGCCAACTCACCGAAGGGTATGAAAAGAATTTGATCGAACAACTGACCCTCAATATTCGAGTGCCCCCGTCTTGAGGGCGGCATCCCGTTTGGCGAAACATTTTGCCAATGCCCGCTGGTTGGTATTGAACTGGGACGGTTCCCTGGCCCACTTTCCCTTGGCAGAATTTTGCGCTTTCGAGGGCCACTTGGAAAATTGGCCCCATTTGGCCTGGGCGGACGGGGTGCGCTGGATTCAGTTTGGCGGCCCTGGATTGAAAGGCCCATGGGCGGCCCTGATGCGCCGAGTGGTCGGTGTGGCCCGTGCTCGGCCCTTAGAAAATTTAAATGCCGTGTATAAAGAAGAGGTGGAAGGCCCCTGCTTGTGGGACGAAGGGGTGCGGGAATCCCACTCTTCCCCTGCGCTGGAGGGGATGCCCCTCGGTTGGGATGAATGGGGCGTCTTGGAGGCCCAACAGCGCCAAAAACTTCCATGGGAGGCCGCGTCTGAATGGCGTTTGGGGGTGGACGGGGATGGGGTTTTTGAAATCCAACATTTTAAATTTGCATCTCACTAAAGATTTGGATAGAGTGGGCGATTAATGAATGAAAAACTTTGGTAAAAGCAAGGTAACTGCTCACAATTTGGGCCAGATTGGGGGGAAGCGAGACAGAGTGACCGAGGCGTGCTGAAACGCACGCCGCAGGGAGCGATGGTGAAGCTGACTCACAAGATGGTCTGAAGTGTGAGCAGTTGCGTGGAGGTTAGTGATTAAGGGCAAGAGAAAGCATAGAGGCAGGCCCAAGCGAGAGCTAGGCCCAAGGATCAACAATTTTATCCAGGTTCCCGAGTGCCGTTTAATTGGAGGTAATGGCCAGGCCTACGGAGTGGTTTCATTGGAAGAGGCCAGGCGCATTGCCGGGGAAGAGGGACTCGATTTGGTGGAAATTTCCCCCAAGTCAAAACCTCCGGTGGTCAAAATTATCGACTACGGGAAGTTTAAGTACAACCAGCAAAAAAAGGCCAACGAGGCCAAGCGCAAGCAGGTGGTGACTCAACTCAAGGAAGTTCAGTTCCGCCCCAATATTGAGGCCCACGATTTGGAGACTAAAATTAAGCGCATTGAGGGATTCCTTATCCACGGGGATAAGGTCAAGTTGGTGATGCAGTTCCGCGGCCGGGAAATGGCCCACCGGGATGCGGGAATGGAGAAGTTTAAACATATCGTCGGCATGGTGGAGAAGATAGGTGCCATTGTGGAGAGTGAACTCAAAATGATGGGCAACCGGATCATCACCGTTTTGGCCCCGGATAAAAAGGCCATTCAGAAGACCATGAAGGAGAGGGAAAAGAGCACCTCCAGAGAGGAGGATAAGGAGGGGCCGATGGCGGCGGGACTCAAGGCCCTGATGGGCAAATAGACGGGACTTGACAGAGAAATCCCAAGTCGGGCAGACTTCCCGGCGGGATAAGGGGAACGGAAAATGCCAAAGATGAAGACCAGACGGGCAGTGGCCAAACGATTTAAGGCAACCGCCAGCGGCCGCTTCAAACGGAAACGGGCGCATCTGCGTCACATTTTGGAGAAAAAAGAACCTGGCCGCAAACGGCGGGCCGTGCGCACCGACTATGTTTGCGCTGTGGATGCCCCGCGGGTGCGGCGGTGTTTGCCCTACGCTTGAGGAAAACTGTGGGAGAGGAGTTTAAATTATGGCCCGAGTGAGAAGGGGATTTAAGGCGCGGAGAAGGCGCAATGCCGTCCGCAAATTGGCCAAGGGGTTTCACTTTAGCCGCCGCCAAAAGTATAAACTGGCCGCCGAGACGGTGGTGCGGGCCTTGCACTACAGCACTATTAGCAGGCGTTTGCTCAAGCGCGACCAGCGCAGTTTGTGGATTCTGCGCATTTCCGCCGGGGCCAAATTATTGGGCAGTTCTTATTCCAAATTTATGGGCCATCTCAAGAAGAGCGGCAGTTCTCTCAACCGCAAAATGCTGGCCGAAATTGCCGCGCGGGACTTCAAGGCCTTTAAGGCGATTCACCAGGCCATTACTGAGTAAGGCCCTAAGACGGCCTCTAAGAATCTAAAACTGTCCGTGCAGAAGAATTGCAGGCCTTGGACAAAAAGGACTCGTCAAATTCAAAACGCCGCAGGAGGGGATTGAGCACAAAATTGTCTTCGGGATCAAAGGCGTTGCTATGGGCATAAAAATCCTCCAACTTGGCATTTTTGCTCAAGTCGGGCAAGTGCTGCATTTGATTTTCACTAATGTCGAGAGCTTTCAAGCGGGGAAGTTGGTGCATGACGGGGCCAGGGATGCCGTTTTTCAGCGAGTTCTTGCGCAAATAAAGCGCCAGTAGAGAAGGGGGCAACCACAGGCCCACGGGAAGTTTTTTCAAGGCATTGCGGTTGAGGTCGAGTATTTTCAGGCCAGTGAGTCCGGAAAAATCCTTGACACGCAAACGCTCTATTCTCCGATCGGCCAAGTGGAGGTGATCAATCCTGGCCAGGTCTTCCCCGGTGATTTTCTCACAGCGCAAGTTGAGTTTGAAAACGATGGCATCCCGTACCTGTTCAGTGCGATCGCACACTGAGACAAAACTTTTGGCGTGGGCCTGGGGCAAACTGGCCCCCCAGGGGGCAAGGAGGCCCAGGAGAAAAAAACTTAGACGGGCGAAAGGGGCAAATTGCATGGGCCTTTTCTAACTTGGCAAGAAGTCATTTTAAAAGTCTTTGTGCGTTAATTGGGCCAAATGTTCAAGGTGCTCGGCCTTGGCCCACAAAAAGGGGCCGGGCCAAGTGAGCTGTTCCAAGTTTTCCAAGGGCCTTGCCCCTTGCCAAAACCCGAACCCCCGCCAGTGGGTGAGCAGACATCCGGCGGCAATGTCCCAAATATTTTTTGGCCGCGCAGAGTACACAAAATCACATTCATTGGCCGCGAGGAGGCCCAACTTGTAGGCAATGCTGCCGCAGGGCCTAAGTTCGATGCCGGCGGTGGCGCAGGATTTGAGAGAGGGCCATTCTCGGCGGGAAACCAGGCCTTTCAGGGAGTCGCCAGTGGGTGCGGGATTGCATGGAGTGGGGCCAGTTCCCGCCAGTTCAAACCCGTTGGAAGGGGCATAAATCCAGGCAAAGTTTTGCGGGTGGGAAAGCTCCGGAGAGTGCATGACCGCCAGGGATATGGCCCACTCGGGAAGGCCCACCACCAGTTCGCGGGTACCGTCCACCGGGTCTAAGATGAGTGCCGGAAACCGCAGAGGGGCGGCCTTCTCTTCGCTTAAAAAGTGCAGTTCGGGGTGGGCGTGGGCAAAAGTTTCTCCCACCAAGCGGCAGATAAAAGTGTCCAGTTCAGTGACCGGCGAACCATCGGCCTTGTGTTCGACTTGAAGGTGATGGGGGCGACGGCGGCGGATTTCGTCCCACTTGCCGGCGACTGCTTGTTTGATCAACTCGATTTGTTGGAGGTACATGCCCGCACTATTTGTCGTCAGGTTTCCAATCGTTGAGGCCCCAATCGTACTCCAGATAGTCTATTTTGAACTTGCCGGAAAGGCCCATCTTTTTTTTCAAGTAGGCCGCAAGGGGGCCATATTTGGCCTTAAAATCGTCTTTGAACCATTCAAAAATTTTTGAAACTTTCACCGTGCGCGAGGCCTGGTGGTAAACATTTTTATTTTTGTCCTGAAAAAAGGCCCGTTCGGCCTCGGCCAGTTGGATTTCCAGTTTGTCGGCGGTGTAGGCCGCCGGGCGCAAGTTGGGACAGCTCAGGGCGGCACACACGATGGCAAAGTGAATGCGCGGTTCTTGAAAATGTTTGCGCAACATTTGGTGTTCGACAAAGTCCAGACTTTGTTTTTCCCCCAACAGGCGGAAAAACTTTTTTTTCCAGGGGGAGAAGAGAAACAAGTTTATTTTTTTGATCGAGGCCACCGGATAGTTGTCGATGATGAGCTTGAGAGCGAAGGCGTTGTAAGTGTTGATTAAAAAGGCCAGTTTTTGTTCCCGATCAAACCTCTTGTATTGGGGTTTGCTCACCGAACTCAATTGCGCCAGGTAGGCCTCCAAAACTTGGGGATGGGCCTTGAGTTGGGTGTAGTTCACCAGGGTTTGTTGGCCTTGGGTGTGAACCACTGTGCGCAAGACTCTGCTCCAGGCGCGGTGGGAGTGGTCGAACTGTTCCACCTTTTTTTGATTTTGTGGCCACACCAAAGTAGTGGCCAGGAAAAAACTTGTGGCCATCAGTGCTTTCATGGCCGGGGACTCCCTGGCCAAACGGTGTGTTTTTTGATCATTTGGCCATTGCTGTAGTGCCGGCAGACCCCATTGGCGTGCAATTCCGTCCACCCGCGCACAATTTCGTTTTCGCCCTCATTGTTGGTGGCCAGGGCCTTGGCCTGGGCATAATTGGCCTTTAAACTTTGTATGTCGCTGTCGAAGGGAGCGGAATAACTTTGCAGGCGTGAGAGACTGGGATTCATCACCGCCAGTTTTTCGCTTGCAATGTGGCCCAGTCCTAGGAAGTGGCCCATTTCGTGGAGTAAAATCGAAGGCAGGTGGTAGGTGCTCCAGCTATTGGGGTTGGTGCTCAACTGTTGCAGGCCATTGACCACAATGTCGGAGTGGATGACTTCAATCCACTCGCGGGGAGTGTCGGGATAGCGCCGGTAACCCTTGTAATAATTCATCGCCAGCACCGACATGGGAACATCGGCAAACCAGGTGTTGTGGACATAAATGCCCATCTCTTGATCGTCGGCATAAGATTCGTAATCGTCGTACTCCAAGTTGCTGATGCTGGTGCTGGGAACGGCAAAGAAGTTGCGCCCCTGCAAACTTTCGTTCCAGTGTTGCATCATGTGTTCGGCGGGGTGGTTCCCCTGGGCATCGTCATCGCTGGCACTAAAATAATTCAGTAAGGCATCGCTGGTTTTGAGTTGCAGTGGAGAGGCCAGAGTGGTGTCCGTCCAGCGGCGAACCACGGGGGCCAGTGTCTGGGAGGCCTGCCGTTTCCAATCATTGAGTACCCAGTCGTATTTGGCCATGGTGATGGTGACCTGTCTTTTGACCTTAAATTTTTTCTTCAAGTAATCTTCCACGGAAATGTGTTGCACTTTAAAATGTTCGGCAAACCATTCAAAAATGCGGGAGACTTTGAGGATTTTGGCCTTTTTGCGGTAGGTGTTTTTGCTTCTGTCCTTGATAAAATTGCGCTCGGCCTTGCGCAATTGGTTGTCCAGTTTGTTGGCAGTGTAGGCGGCCGGCCGCAAGTTGGGGCCGCCCATGGATGCGTAGGCGAGGGCAAAATAGGCGCGCACATCTTGCACACCCTGGACGGCCATTTGGCCTTCGATATAGGCCAGGTCGCGCTTTTTTCCCAACAGCGGGGAGACTTTGATATTTTTCCAATCAGCGCCCCCTCCAATACCTTTAATGGATTTTATGGGATAGCGATCGACCACCAGTTTCAGGGTAAAAGCGTTGTGGGCGTTGATCAAGAAGGCCAGTTTTTGAGTGTTGGAAAAAGTTTGGTACACTTGTTCGTTCACCGCACCGATTTTTTTGAGGTAGGTATTGAGGTGTTTGGGACTGGCCTTGAGTCTGCGGTAGTCAACCAGCATGTGGCCTTCGTGGTGGTGAACCACTTTGCGCAAAATTCTACTTAAACTCTTGTGGGCGTGATCAAATTTTGCGTTGGTGGGCCAGATGAGCAGGGAGGTGGAGGATAAAACGGCAAAAAACAGAGACTTCATGGGCAATTCCCTCCATGGTCATTGCAGCTTGAAAAGGTTTGAGGTTACTCACATTATGGCCACAAAACCTTCAAGAGTAAAATGCTAGGTCAAGGATCGGATATAATTGCTTTAGTTTTGCAATCACTCACATCCCAGTGTGAACAATTACTTTGTTTTTTGGATATATACGGGTTGGGCAACTAAAGGTTGGCACAAATCGAAATCCCAAAACTCTTTTTTGTTGAGAAGGGCGATGCGGTGGTAATGGGGAGAGAAGGCGCTGTGGTTGGAAGCATTGGCAATGTACTTGGCCAGATTGTCCACCAATTCCTGGCGGGAACTGGTTTCAGTGGCCAATTCGTGTTCGACTGGGCCATCGGCACCACCCGAGGAACTGCGCCGTTTGACCGTGCACTTTTCGCGGTTAAAAATTTTCCAAACCTTTTTCTGGGAGCAAGTATAGGCGTTGTAAAATCCGTGTCCCAGAGACAGACTGCCGTCGCGCATAGTGCGGATGAGTTGATTCCGATCCGTTGCGGTAGCACAACCGCCGGCGTTTGCCGATTGCAGACTGCGCATGGGTGGCCATTGGTAAATGTGGTGGGGAACTCCTCCGGGACTCCACTGGTAGATGTGTTGGGGAGAGTTTTTTTTCTCGGTGCCATCTTTCCCGCAACCCATCGAGCAGGCCAAAAGGCAAATAATGAACCATCGCGGACAAAACTTCATTCAAGGCCTCGCCGGTTTTGCTTTTGTCTCCCTAATCGGCAATTGGGATAAAAAAATTTAGCTTCTTAATAAAAAGCTTCTTAATAAAAAAATAAATCCGATGATTTGAGTTTGGATTTACACTCGGGAAATTTTTTGGTTAGCTGGGAGTAGTTTGACTATGAAAAAGCAGGCCCAAGGGAGTTCAGTATGAGTGAAGTTTGGTTTGAGAGTTATCCGGCGGGAGTGCCCCGGACGATCGATCCTGAACAATATTCCTCTATCGTCGATATTTTGGAGGAGGCCTTTAGAGAGTTTCCCCAGCACCACGCCTTTTCCTGCATGGGCACAAGTTTGACTTACGCCGAGATTGAGCACGCCAGTCGCCGGTTTGCCAGCTTTTTGCAAAATGATTTGAATCTCTCCAAAGGGGAGCGGGTGGCCCTCATGATGCCCAATATTCTCCAGTACCCCATTGCCCTGTTTGGCGTTTTGCGTGCTGGCATGGTCGCCGTCAATGTCAACCCCCTGTACACCGAGCGGGAACTCAAGCACCAACTCTGTGATTCCGGGGCCAAGGCCATCGTCATTTTTGAAAACGCCTGCCACACTTTGGAAAAAGTGCTGCCCGAAACCCCTGTGGAACAGATTTTCGTCACCGCCATTGGGGACTTCCTGGATTTTCCCAAAGGGGCCGTGGTCAACTTTGTTTTACGCCACATCAAAAAAATGGTTCCCCCCTGGCATCTTCCAGGCAGCAAAAAGTTTAAAGACTGTCTGGAGAGCGCCAACGGGGAAGATTATCGGCCGCCGAATCTTTCTCTCCGCGACACCGCCTTTTTACAATACACCGGGGGAACCACGGGAGTGTCCAAGGGAGCGGTGCTCTCCCACGGCAATATCGTCGCCAATGTGGTGCAAGCGCGGGCGTGGATCGGCGGGAGTCTCAGAAAAGGCGGAGAAATTGTCATCACGCCACTGCCCTTCTACCACATTTTTTCACTGACCGCAAATTGTTTGATTTTTTCCACCCTGGGA
This sequence comes from Bacteriovoracaceae bacterium, assembly GCA_965243145.1. GTDB lineage: Bacteria > Bdellovibrionota > Bacteriovoracia > Bacteriovoracales > Bacteriovoracaceae > CBDBLK01. Next base: position 596,805 of record CBDEUB010000002.1, on the reverse strand, counting down.
GCGCACAATATTTTGATCACCAATCCGCGGGACATCGAGGGTTTCGTCAAAGAATTGGCCAAGTGGAAGTTTACCGCCCTGACCGGAGTCAACACCCTGTTCAACGCTTTAATCAACCACCCCCAATTTGCCGAGCTGGATTTTAGCGCCCTCAAAATCTCGTTGGGGGGGGGCATGGCGGTGCAAAGGGCGGTGGCCGAAAAGTGGAAGGCCATCACCGGAGTGCCCCTCATCGAGGCCTATGGCCTGACCGAAACTTCTCCCGCCGCCTGTATCAACCCCATGGATTTGGCCGACTACAATGGCAAAATTGGCCTGCCCATTCCCTCCACGGAAATGCGCATTTTGGACGACGACGGCAATCCTCTGCCGGCGGGCGAGATCGGCGAGATCGCCATCCGCGGCCCCCAGGTGATGCAGGGGTATTGGAACCGTCCCGAGGAAACCGCCGTGGTGATGACGGCCGACGGATTTTTTAAAACCGGCGATATTGGCACTATGGACGATCGGGGTTTTTTCCAAATCGTCGATCGCAAAAAAGATATGATCCTGGTTTCTGGCTTTAATGTCTTTCCCAACGAAATCGAAGATGTCTTAGTTGGCCATCCCCAAATTGTTGAGGCCGCGGCCATCGGTGTGCCGGATCAAAAATCCGGCGAGGCGGTCAAGGCCTTTGTGGTTTGCCGTGAACCTGCGCCTAGTGAAGAAGAATTGCGCGCTTTTTGCAAGGAGCGATTGACTGCCTATAAAGTGCCGCGGTCTTTTGAATTTCGCTCGGAACTTCCCAAGTCCAATGTAGGCAAAATTTTGCGTAAAGAATTAAGAAAAAAGTCTAGTTAAAAAACTTTCCAAACAAATTCTTAATGTCTTGAACGATCCCAGAAGGAAAAACTGTCTCTGTATAATGCAGACTCTTGTTTTGCAGAGTTTGACAATAAGTTTGATGGGCCGACCGGCGTTCTTCATTTAAATAAAATTTCTGAGTTTTAGGGCGGTGAAGAATCCCCACTATGGCCATAGCGGGCATTTTGACAGACCGCTCTTGGCCCAAGGCCTTTACGATGGGCGGATAGAAGACTGCGGGCACAGTGGTGTAGAGATAGTCCGATTGAATGGATGTTCCCCAATAATGCATGTTGCCTCCGAGGGATTCCACGATCCATTTCAAACTGCCGGCCACAACTCCGTTGGATTGATTGAAGCTAAACAGTTCGTAGTGCTGTGGGGCCTTGGCCCTAACATGGGCGTTCACCTGGTCAATCGCCGCTTGTCTGGAACCTTTGGCCTCAAATTTTTCAAGATCGTCTTCGGGGATAAATTCTTCCAAGTTTTCACATTTTGACAAGGCCCCGAGGATCATAAAATAATACTTTTCATATTGGGGAATGGAGCGAATATTTTTAATAAATCTTCTTCTTCTGTTTACTCTCAACGCCTCGTCCATTTGGGAGGCCATGGTGGTTGTCAAAGAGCGATCAAACACGGCGTCTAAATTTTTGCGGCGGTTGAGGTGCTTGTAGCGGGGGTGGCCCTCGCCCCAACTGATAAACTGTTCCAAATACTTTTTTTCCTTGCCGGTTGGCCTAAACCCCAGGGTGCTGGCACCGGGCCAAACCGGATAGGGTGCCCAGTTGACTCTGGCCTTTTCGGCCGCCCCATGACAGGCAGTGCATTTTCTCGGGTTGCGGATTTCGTAGGCAAATTGATTGGATCGGTACGGGGCCTCATCGGAATCGGCGGGAACACCGTCAAAGACAATTTCACTGAAGCGGTATTCACCGGATACAGATTCGATCATTTCCACAGTGTTGGCCCCGCGCCCGTCGCCTCCGTTAAAAGCAATAAAAATGTCTGCATCTCGGCCAAACATAACCACCCTGGGATTTTCCGGCGTCCCCTCTTGTAGACTGAGAGAGTCCGTCATCAAAACATACTGGGCCTTTAATTTTTCGGGCAGCAACGGCACCAGTTCTTCAATGGAACGAAGCGGGGGCGTACTGTGAAAAATGAGGTCGCCAACTTCATAGATGGATATTTCTTTGGAAAATGAAGTCAGGGGGAGGAATAAAAACAAATTGAATAGGACTAATTTCAGCGTTTTATTCCTCATAAACTTTACCTCCAGGATTCACTCTGCGTTATGTGCTACGCAATAGATGGAGTGGCACGCCCGACAGGATTCGAACCTGTGGCCTACGGATTAGAAATCCGTTGCTCTATCCAGCTGAGCTACGGGCGCTCGCGTATTCAATGCCTAACTTATAGGTGGCGGGGATGGCCCAGTCAAGGCAGAGGGCGGCCTCGGATGCCGGGAAGATTTTGCTCAATCAGGCCTTTGGGGCGCGGGGAACTGCGATTAAAAAAGCTGGTAAAGCGCCGATCTTCGCTGTCGTAGCTGGCCTGAAAAATGCCGTTCATGGAAACATTGTCTTGGCCAAATAGCGAATAGATGGCAGATGTGTTTTGCCCCCACTTTTGCAATTCTTGCAGGAAGGGGGCCAAACGCCACAGGGGGATGCGTTTGAGGAATTGCTCCCCCCCCGCCCTCACGACAATTTTTTTGGGGCAAGAGCGACTGCGCTTGCGGGGCAGACTGGCCCTGCGGCACTTTTGGTACTTTTCTCTGGCGGAGTAGTATCTTTGGTCGCGTTCCTTGATGTAGCGTTGGTAGCTTTGCCGCAGTTTTTTGCGGCACTTTTTGTTGCCGCTGCGGGGGCCATCTGGCCTGCAAATACTCTCTATTTTTTGCGAAATGTCTTCGGGGGAGAGATTGTGAAAGTGCTCGATGGCACTTTGTTTGAAGGTGAAATTGATTTTTAAGTCAAAGGGCGCTACCAACTGGCCCCGTTTGACTTTTTCCACGATTGAGGACTTGAGAGTCGAATAATTTTCGATCAGGTCGAGCAACTTGCCCTTGCTCTTTTCCTTGCCCTTTTTTTGGTAGTAAAACTCCCGCTTGAAATGAAAAGCAAAACGGGGCCTTTCTTCCCGCAAGTCCAAACTGGCCTTGTCTTTGAGCAGGTTTTTTTGGGATTCGTATTCGATGGCGAGTTTGTGGACATCCCGGTAACTTTGGCCGCCAAATTTCCAACTCATGCGCAGAAAAGATTGCAGGCCCAGACTAATCAACCACCCCAGAGAACTGTCCTGGGTGTGTCTTTGTGAAAACTCGTGGCGGAAAAAATTTTTGTACTTGGTATCGCCAATAATTTCTACTCTCTCGGTTTTTTGCAACTTGGAGCGCCCTCTGGTGAACAGGGTACAGGTGCGCCGGTGGGCCTTGCTCTCCCGAAAAGTTTTGCCCAACAGGTGGGGTTTGAGAATGCCCAAATTGGGTTCCTTGCCTTTGAGCATCCTGCGCACTTCGCTCCCTAAGGGGCCTGGCCCTTTGATTTTGGCGGCATCGCGGGGGCCAAATCCGAAAGTCATCACGGAGGAATTTTCAAAGGATGAAGTCAGGTTGAAGTTGAAAATCTTGGTGCGCAAGAGTTTAAAAAAATCGGCCAAAATGCTGGCCTGAAATCCGGTCTGGGAGAGCTTGGCCTTTTCCAGAGTGATTTGAAAGGACAGCGGCCTGGGCGGTGTCTCGGTTGGGGCATCGTCTTTGGCCTCCTTTGTGGATTCTTCTGCGATGATTTCTTCATCGCCGCTGCGGTAGCGATCTTTAAACGGGATAGTTTCTCTTAGAGCACGGGCGCGCGCCTCCCGCATGTTGGAAAAATCTTCTTCCTCGGAATCCACGGCCATGATTTCCGTGCGGGTGAGCAAATGGTGGGCCAAATGGCCATGCAGATTGACGGCAATAAAGTTTCCCACCGGAAAGTAATTGACGGGTGAATCCTCTTCGCCCTCAAGTTCCGCCCCGGGAGACCCTGCCCCTTCGCTGTCGTGAGTGGGCAGGTATTCGTAAACCGGGAAGTTGCCGATGCCACCCGCTTGGAAAGTGAAGCGGTCGGTTCTCACCATCACTTCTTCGGGCCTCATCTCCAGAAATTTTTGGGAGCGGAATTTGAGAAAGGAGAAAAACAACCGGCGCAAGTAGAGAGTCATCGCCTCCGTTTTATTTTTGGCAAAAGAAGAATATTGGTAGGAGCGTTTGAACATCACTCCGGCAAAGCCTAAGAGTTGCTTTTGCCCAATGTCGATAATGCCCCGCTGTTTAAGTTCCCCCAGCAGTTGGGTGGCGTCGATATAGATATTGATGGTGTCGTTGATGACATAGCTGTCACCGCTAATATAGGGGGCCATTTGTCGTTGGAACTCGACGCTGAAATAGGAAAAAGGTTTGAAGTAGTCGAAGGCCAGGTGGTTGTACCCTCCCTTGAAAAATGCGGAATCTCCCTCCACCAGGCGCAATTGCCGTTCGGTAATACTTTGGTAGTGTTGACTGAAATATTCCATCATTCTTCTGTAAATTGGCCCATCGATCAGGGGATCGGCATCGAAAGAGAAGGATTTGTTGACTGGGGCCAGGTCGCCAAAATTGTCCCACTTGTCCTGGTCGGCGATTTTGAAATGCCGGAACTCGGAAGCGTGTGCGTCCCGTGAAAAGGCCAGAGCAAATAAGAGAATAAAAAGGGGCATATTCGGCCCATCGACACCTGGAAGGCGGGGCCTGAGTTGGGCCTGGCCTTGGGGAAAGTTATTTCAGTGTGTGCTTGGCGATGGGCATGCGGTGGCCAAACCCGAAACTCTTATTTTTCAGTTTGATGATGGGGCAAAACTGTTTGCGCTTATACTCGCTTTGGTGGTAAAGGCGATAGATTTTATACACTTCTCGCTCATCAAATCCGAACTTGATTAAATCTTGCGGGGAGTACAAATAAGAGAGCAGGCCCTCTAAGATGGCGTCCATGCGGGGATAGGGGAACAGTTCTTGCAAGTCGCTCTGGTTCTCTTTGAGTTCGGCGGTGGGAGGGCGATCGATCATTCCCTGGGGGATGGGGTTTTGGCAAGTGCGGTTGAGGTGCTCGGCGAGTTGATAGACTTCCGATTTGTAGAGGTCGCCCAACGGGGAGAGTGCCCCCGCACTGTCTCCGTACAGGGTGGAATAGCCCAGGGCCAATTCCGACTTGTTGGAAGTGTTGAGTACCATGGCCCCCTTTTGATTGGAGCGGGCGTAGAGCAGACAGGTGCGCAGGCGCGCCTGAATGTTCTGGTCGGCCAGGCCTTCCAGTTCTTCGCCAAAGCTATCTTGAAAAAAGTGGCGGGCGGTGCTGTGAAGAAATTTGATCGGCCAGTGGGTGAGAGCAATTCCCAAATTTTGGCACATGTCTGTGGCCAATTCGCGGGACAGGGGGGAGGAATACAGGCCCGGCATAAAGATGGCCTCCACCCGCCGACTGTCGCCGGCGATGATTTTGGCCAGGGCCAAAACCAAAGCACTGTCGATGCCTCCCGATATGGCCACTAAAAAGTGATCGAAACCGCACTTGTCGGCGTAGTCCCGCACTCCCAATTGCAGGGAGCGCACCATCCAGTCGCAATCGTCGGGGGATAAGGGGCGCAGTTGGGGAGGGGTGGCCTCCAAGTCGAGGGATGGCCGAAAGAGGGTATCCCAAGTTTGTTCCGAGGGAAGGCCCGGGGAAGCGGGCGATGGGCATGTCGGGGCGGTTTGAGGGGAAAAGCGGGGCAGGGGCACTGCCGCCAAATCCGCCTCGAAAGTGCGGCACTGGTGCACCAATTCCCCCCCGTTGACGACAAAACTCGACCCGTCAAAGACGATTTCATCTTCGCCGCCCACCCGGTTGACATAGGCGAAGGGGGCCTCGAAAAGGCAACTGAGATACTGGGCGCGGCCCACCCGTTGCCGGTGTTTGCCGACGAATGCCGGGGAGGCGGAGAGGTTGGCCAGCAAATCCAGGGCGACACCTTCATCCCGGCACTTTTGTTGCAGAACCAGAGTGGGATCAAAGGCGCGGGAGCGGTGTTGCCCCTGGGGCCACATGTCTTCGCAAATCATCAGGCCAATGTGGCGTTCGGCAAAGTGGTAGATGCCCGCTTCCCGCTGGGGGTAAAAGTATCTTTCCTCGTCAAAAATGTCGTGGTTGGGCAGCAGCGCTTTGGTGTAGATTTTGCGCAAATTCGCGCCTGCGCGGCACTCGTAGATGACATTTTCAATGCGCACTGGACAGTCAAATTCGTCCAGGGTGTATTCCAGCCCCCCCACCAGCGCTGCTTGAGGCGTTGAAGGCGCTGTCTGTTCCACACAAAATTGGCCCAATGCCTGCAAGTGTTGTAAGTAGGAAGTGACAAAGGCCTTGTGCCATATCCAATCCTGCAGGGGGTATCCGGCCAAGTACAACTCGGGGTAGAGGTGCAACTCAGGGATAGCGTTTTGGCCCTGGGGGTGCTTTTGCAGGTCTTGCATCAGGCCTTGAAAAAGGGAGTCCAAATCGCCGATGGTGTGGTGGGTTTGGTGCAAAACAATGCGCAAAGGGCCTCCTTCCGGTACTTCTTCTATCCGCCCGGAAGGGCCTTTTGTCCAGTGAAAAAGGGAAAAATGGAGGGCAACTTTTGAAAAAAATACAATTGCCGGAGGATTTGAAAGGGAAAACTGTCTTGGTGGCGGGAGCGGCGGGGTTTATTCCCAGTCACCTGTGCGCCTTTTATTTGGAATTGGGGGCCAAAGTTATTGGCATCGACAACTTTATTACCGGAACTCCCGCCAACATCGAACGCCTCTCCCGTTCCCCCCATTTTGAGTTTTATGAGGCCAATATCTACCAATCACTACCCGATTTTAAAGGCCAGGCCATCGACTTTGTTTTGAGTTTGGCCTCTCCCGCCTCGCCGGTGGACTTTGAGCGCATCCCCCTGGAAATTATGCGCACCAATGCGGAGGGCACTAGAAAGTTGTTGGATTTGGCCCAGCAACAGGGCGCGCGCTTTTTGGAGGCCTCCACTTCGGAAGTGTACGGCGACCCGGAAGTTCACCCCCAGAGCGAGGACTACACGGGCAATGTCAACCCCATCGGCAAGCGCGCACCCTACGACGAGTCCAAGCGTTTCGCCGAGGCGATGACTATGGCCTACCACCGCCGCTATGGCCTCGACACCCGCATCGTGCGCATTTTTAATACTTATGGGCCAGGGATGCGTCCCGACGACGGGCGGGTGATCCCCAACTTTATCACCCAGGCCCTGTCTGGTCGCGACCTCACCATCTACGGCGACGGGGAGCAGACCCGCTCGTTTTGCTTTGTCAGTGATTTGGTCGAGGCGATTCACAGGGTGCTTTTTTCCGACGACCCCACTCCTTTTAATTGCGGCAACCCCGACGAATACACCGTCCAGGAAGTCGCCGAAAAAATCGTCCAGTTGATCGGCAGCACTTCCGTGCTGAGCTACCGGCCGTTGCCCTATCCCGACGAACCCCGCCGGCGGCGGCCCAACATGGACAAACTCTGGGCCATATCCGATGTCCGCCCGCGCGTCTCTTTGTCAGAGGGCCTAAGCGCCACGGTGGAATTTTTCAAGGGCCTAAAAAACCCTGCTGATTGATCCAACTCTTGATGTGGGGTGCGGCCAATTCGGGGGCGTGGTGGGGCAGTTTGGCCACCCGTTGAATGTCAACTTGGTTGCTCTGTCCGCGCAAAAGTTCGGCCATGCGTTCGACGCCCTCTGGGCCGACTACGATGTCGTCCTTGCCGGCCAACAGGCAGATGTGTTGCCCGCGCAAGCGCAAATTGGCCTTTTGTTTTCCGATCCAGGCGAGGATTTTTTGCGCTTCCAAGACGGGGGAGATGAGTTGGGTGCGCTGGTGGAAAGTTTTTTGGTAAAAGGGAGTGTTGAAGAGATGGGTGGCCCCCGCGCGGGGCAGGCCCAGGCCGACCGCCAGCCCTGCGCATTTGCCATGGGCGATAAAATCTTCCAATTCGAGCGCTTTTAGGGCCAAAAGGCCGCCCAAACTGTGGCCAGCGAGGATGGCGCGGGGCGGTTCCGACTGCCATTGGCCTTTGACTTGGGGAAAAGCGCGCAAACATTCCTCCCGGAGCCGGTGATAGGCCGAGGCAAAGAGATGGTGGGCCGAATCTTTAAACCAGTCGAAACTGGGCACTTCGCTCCACCCATCCAGGTAGTGGCCAGGAAGGCCAAAAATGATACTGGCCACACCCGCTTCCACCAGTCGCCAGGGCCAGGTGATTAAGTCCGCTTTGGAGGCGGTCAGCCCGTGGGTGGCCACCAGCAAACTGGGGACACATTGCTCATCCGACTGGGGCAGGAACATCAGGCCGTGGACGGCATACCTGGGATGGGCCACTAGGGCCACATCACTCACCCCGGGGTAGGGCAGGCGGCAGTTTATGACTCGAATGGCCTTTGACGATTGCATAAGGAGTTTCTAAATTAGCACTTGCTTTCGCCATTTGCTGGCCCTGATAGCTCAGTTGGTAGAGCAAGGGACTGAAAATCCCTGTGTCCGTGGTTCGAATCCGCGTCGGGGCACCAATTTCTCCGCGCGCCCCAGTAAGTGCTTGAAATTACTGGGGTTTACGCGGAGGCTTGGCTCGCCACAGAAAGTTTATGGGCTAAATTTGGGCTACTCTACTTCACTAACGACAGACTCGAAACATTCTCTCTAGCAGAAAACTGAATTGTCTCCGCTACATCCTTCATAAAACGGGGGTGGAGGGCCGCATACTTTTTAGCGGTCATTTCCACCGAGGTATGCCCTAGAAGTTTGGAAAGGGCAAAAATGTCACCTCCCGCCATTACGAAATTGGAAGCGTAAGTCGTTCGCAAATCGTGAAAGCGGATTTTGGGCACTTCCGCCTGCTCTATGGCCCGCTTAAACTGACGATTCGAGAAATGGTGTGCATCAATCGGTTGGCCATCTTCGAGAGCAAACACCAAGCGAGGATGCCTTTTCTTGCGGGAGAGTTTCTCCAATACCTCCCACGCTGAAGCGTTGAGCGGAATGTGCCGAATCACTCCCGTTTTCGTGGTATTTCTCAAACCATAGCGATCTTTGATCCTGGAAATTTCAAGCCGCCTCTCGGTGAGATTGACTTTATCCCAACACAATCCGGCCAATTCTCCCCGACGCATCCCCGTATTCAAAGCAAGCACAAACAAAGGGTAAAAGGGGTCATTAACATTGCTCGACAAAAATTTTTCAATTTCGTGGGGCAACCAGTAAGTCAGACTCCTCGGCCTTTCTTTGATTTTTTTCATGCTCTTAACGGGATTGCGAACTAAGTAATTCAATTCAACGGCAGCGTTGAGGATTTGCTTGAACATAACCACAATGTCGTTGGTTCTGCGCACTCCAAGTTTGTTTTTACGGCAGTGGTTGAGAACTTTTTGGGCCAAGGCGTGGTTGATTTTTTCAAGTTGAATTTTTTTCAGGTTGGGAAGTAAATATTTCTTCCCAATGATTCGGTAGTGTTCCAAGGTTTTCATCGCCATACCCTGATTTTTCTTCATTTCAAACCACAGTTTGAAAAAAGATTCAAAATCTATGGACTGAATGTGATCAATTCCCAAAAACTCTTTCTTTTGCTGTTCAAGTGCAAAAGATGTTTTCCACTTGAGTGCATCCGATTTCCTTTTAAAAGCTCTGCTAATGGCCTTGCCATTAACATAAACTTTTTCTCGATAGCTGGTAACTTTACCAGCTTTATTTCTGATCGTTTCCATGTTTGTACTCCTTGATTGGTGTACAAACACGGCATTGTGTTCTAACTTTCAAATGTGAAAAAGCGTCTCCTCTTGCGAGGACAAGTCTTCTATTTACGCAAAAAAGAAGACGCAATCAATGTAACTCGTGCCGTGTTTGCCGTCAATAAAAATTGCTAAAATTTGCGAGAAAATTGCGGAAAATTCTGCTAAAAAGATGGGCCTAATGGCACATCTCGACAGTGTTTTTTTGAATCCACTCTTTGAGGTCACACTCTCGAAACCTCACTAAATTGCCCACTTTGATATAGGGGATGGCCCTTCTAAAAATGGCACTGCGAAGCCAACTCACTTTTACATTGAGGAATTTGGCGGCATCATCAACGGTCATTAGAGTTTGATTATCCATGTTATAAACTCCTTTTTGGGCCTAGATTTGGCCCTGGTTATTCCCAGCATTGATCTCAAATCCCCCATTGCGCTGGGTAGCAGTGGGGCATTGTTAAATTTTGGAAAAGGACTGAATTTGAGTTTATTCAGATAACTGTTTGAGAATTTTTTTTAATTTGGCCGAATCTTTTTTTAAGATCGAAACTTCAAAGAAAAGCAATCCAAAAGAATAAGTAAGGCCAGAAGTGAGACTCTCGACTAATTTTTGATCCGCATTTCGGTTTAATTGGGCCTCGACAGCGATTCCTTCGCTATCTTTATCGTAGTAGGCGCGGATCGTGTTGGGGCCTTGTCTGCTGTTTTTTGTGTCTGATAATTTGCATATAACTCCCCTTTCAAAAAATGCTCGGATTTCTTTGCTACTTTTGCTCGCCAAATACTCCTGAAATTGATCGTATTGCTCTTTATCAACCAATTCCCCCAGTTTTTTTAAGGGGGTAACAGCGATTTTTTTCCTTTTAGGCATTACTGTTCTGTGGAGATAGTATCTTGCCCATATCTTCGATTCTCTTTTGGTAGAGAACATCGATCAAGGCCATAGTATCGGCCCGCTCAGTCTTTCCCTTGTGGGGTTCAAATTGATCTTCTATAGAACTCATCAAATGTTCCAACTCTTCCTTTGCGGAGCAAATTGCCGTTACCGCCTCTAGGTAACTGTAGGGAGGGCAAAAAATCCCAGATTCAAACAAACTCACGATTTTAGACAACCTCGCTCCCTTGGGAAAAGAAACGCCCAGGAATCCCGTTTTTTTCAGTGCGGAAATTCTCTTGCCCAATTGTTCAGGCGACAATTGGCCTCTCTGCCGAATATCTTTTAAAAAATTGGCAATCAGACACATGATGGATTTGGATGTTTTTTCTACTATGTGATACGAAGCAAAAATATTATTTCTTATAAACGCATCTAAATCTTGAATAATGACATCAAAATATCTTCTCCCTTCGTTCAAAAATTGAAGCGACAAGTTGTTGGCGGCCACAACCGCCGAATGTCCATCTTCCTCTAAATATGCTCCCACTAAAAAGGCCGTTTCATAGCGATTGTCATCAATTAAAACTTTGAGTCCAGTTCTATTATTTTCAGTTTTCATAAACGATTTCTCCTTTGCTGTCACTAGCTTTTGCTGTGTTTTATTTGTGCTATTACATCGAGCGGACTAACATTAAAATGCCTGCATAATTTATCGAACTCAGAAAATCTTATATCTTCCAGGCCTCGCTCTATGCGAGAAATTTGACTTTGATCCTTTCCCAAAAGGTAAGCTACAATTCTTTGTGATTGGTGGTTTTTTTCTCTTATGGCCTTTAAAGTTTTTCCGGTTTTAATTTTGAATATATCGTCCATTTCAGTTTTGTTTCTGTAAAATTCTCGATTCGGTTCTATCATTTTTATTTCCTATTTTTGCTTTTGCCTAAAACTTTCATTTTTATGGCCCAAGCGTCTGCAATAACATCTTCATTAACTTTGACGAGAGGGCCATAGAGAATATTTAATCTATGTCGCAAAACTGTTTTTTGCTTGAGAGTTAATTTCTTTGATGGGTGTTCAACAATGATTTCTCCCGTATATCGAGGAAAATAAACTTGTACAGCACTGACTTTTCGGGTGAAAACAACTTTAACTCTTTCAGGAATAACATTTTTTAAGGATGAACTTTTGCTTTTTGACATGTCTTGAAATTCAGACAGTGCCATCAATTTATACGCTTTAAAGTCCTCATAGCTTTTAAATATGTCTTTAAGATTGTTGATCATTGCCTCTGACCAAATCGTGAGATCACCTTTTATATGCTCAGATATGGATTCATGGGCCTTTTTTCCAATCTTTTTTTTCTTTGCAGTGTTTTTTGAGCGCATTTATTTTTCCTTATAAAAGACCATTTTCAAATAAAAATGGGTTTTTATTTGTCTTCTAATAAAACCTTTCAAGATAGATAATGTCAATAAAAAAGAGCCGTTTTTTATTTATTTTGTTTCTTTGTATGGAAACGCGTTAAACGGACAGAACTATTTAAAACTAAAGGGCTTTACACATTGAGCAAAAAATACCGCACAACGAGTCAGAAAAATGTTGATATAATAATTCAAGATTGCGTTGGTGAATTATTCACCAATATTTTACCAACAAAATCTGGCCAAAAAAATAATAAACCCTCTCTTGATCCAAAAACTAGAAAGAAGATTGCGCAAGAAGGAGCAATTAGTGACGAAACATTAAGAACAGCACGAAGAAGGGGCAGTATGAATTTAGATACATTTCTTCGCATTTTATACGCAAGAGGTGTGAATTTAAAAAAGTTTGTTAATAATGTTCGCACTAACAAATTCTCACCGCTTTTACCTAAAGAAGCTGAATGGCTTAAATTTGGAATGAAACTTAACGAAAAATCCCGTGGTCAATACCTCGATTTGTTGAATTTTTTAGAAGACAGATGGAAAAAATAATTTTCATACTACCGGCCTAATTCTGTGATACCTAAGGTATTCATTTTTTCCAAATAAAAGGCCGTTCACATAAGTTAAAGATTCTTTAATTTGTTTCTAATAATGATTCTTAGAATAGATAATGCCAACAAAGAATCTCAACCTTATTAAATAGGTTCTTTATTGGAGCATAAATGCGTAGAAGAAAAGTTGATGAAGAAGTCCAAACGGCAGTAGATGGCCTTTTTGCCAATATACTACCAAAAGAAATTGACCCTAAAACAAAAAGGAAAACCCTTCTCAACGCAAAAATCAGAAAAAAAATTTCCCAAGAAGGTGGCATTAGCGATGAAACCTTGAGGACTGCTCGTCAAAGAGGGAGTATGAACCTTGATACATTTCTTCGTATTCTTTACGCAAGAGGTGTAGACCTAAAAAAATTTGTAAATAATGTTCGTACTAGCAAATTCTCACCACTTTTGCCTAAAGAGGCCGAGTGGCTTCGGTTTGGAATGCAAATCAGTGAAAACGATCGTGGGGCATATCTTGATTTACTCAAATTCCTAGAAAATAGATGGAAAAAATAAACTCTTTCTGCTTGCATAAATATCCTCTAACTATTTCAAAAAATGCCTGGAGCACCACCCTGTTATAGGTGGCACTCCAGGCCTGCAGGCCCTCAGGAGAGGGCCGGACGAACCTGGTGGCCAATCCTTTGGCTGCCGTATTTTGATCTAATTTCCTCGATGGAACTATCGCCCTTGTAATACCCTCGCTTTTCCGATGGCGGGTGAAAGTACCACATTTGCTTTTTGCGGTTCCAATGGAAACTCGCCTGTTTGAAGGCCTCCTTATGAGGGAAGGTGTTACCAGATACCCACACCCAAGAGCCGCAAACTTCAATGTTGATGCCTGCCAGGTGGACGATGGCATTGAGTGCCTGACTTAGGGCCTCGCCGTAGTCGCTGAAGTTTTGGTCGCCGTAGATGGTGAGAGGAAACCGCTCTTGTTTCAGTGTCTCAAAGGCCTCATTGACCGCCTTCATAATGGCCAGGCCAGCAGGGTTGACATCGGGGTGGTACTTTTTGCAGGCCTTGCGATAGGCATTTTTCACTTCTTCGTAAGTTACTCGTGCCTGGTTGATGGAGAGGATGTTGAGCGAGTCTAGGAGTTTCATAACCGTTCCTTTGTTGGAGTTTTAGGGCCTCTTATGATGCCCCTTCAACCAAAGGGCCGAGGGGCATTATAAGAGGCCTGAGTGAGCGGGAACGGACAGGCCAGCTTGGGCCACACAGCAATTGAATGACAAAAATTCCCATTTTTGGCGTGAAATTGCGGCCCAAGCGTCTCGGGCTTGGAAGTGAGAGCGAACGGCAACGGAAACAAAGGTGGGTGAAAAAACTGGACGCTTCACTATTCTCTCAACTTTAGGCCTGTACTCAAGAAGAATTGGGCCACTATCTGCGAGGTTGCAAAAGGCCCCCTAAGTGCCCCAAGTGGCCGGCCTTGAGATGAGCGGCCACGAGGTTTTGATGACTGCAAATAAACGGCCTCTCTCATCGGAGGCACAAAAACGAAAAGACAAGGGGTCGAATCATGGCAGGCCAAAGGCCATTCCCATGCGGCGGCAAACATTAAAGGTGCCTGGGATTGAGGTGGTACACACCCTCCAAGCAAGGCACATCAGACAAGGCGACTTGGAAACGAGAGGCATTAAAGTGGTTGCTTTTGGCCATTCAGAAAAACGGGGATGAATGGGGCAAAATCCATAAGGAAAAAAGGAGGCCAGGCACCGAGGGCCTTAACGCTCCCGGTGGCCTGGAAAAATGTTTGGAAGGCCGCCCTTTTACAGGCGGTCTTCCAAGTCGCAAGTCCAGTAATACTGGCCTCCAATTTCGGTGAGTTCTTCTTCTGCAACCAGGTCATCAATGTACTCATTTTGGGCCTCACGCCACCAAGCGGTGTGCTCTTTAAGGGTGCTGATGACATCGACTTCAAGTGGCCCCACCATGGCGGTTTCCTCGTAGGCACCTTCCATCATGTGCTCGAAAAGTTCATCGGTATCGACGCTTTCCATGCCATCCAGTAGGTGTTCAAATGTCCAATCAACGCCATATTCAACCCCATAACCGGGCATGAGTCTCATTAGGTCATCGCTCCCACAGCGACGGCAACGGCCACAAGGGCAGCTAGTATAACAGGTGTAGCAGAACGGGACAGTCGCTTGCATGGCCTTCTCTTCGAGTTTGGTTTTAATCTCAGCATTCATCGTGATCCTCCTTTGTAGAATCGGTTTAAGGTTGGGTGTCCCAAAGGAGGATGTAGGGAGCGCAAGTCAAGAAAAAAATTGGGGGAACCAAACTTTAGAGGGGGTGCCGATTTTTTTCTTGACTTGACTGAGCGACCGGAATCCTAGACTCATCACCCATTAAACCGATTCACAATCAAGGAGGAATGCTCGCTCAAAGATGAAAACCAAACGGGGAGGCCATTGCTAGACGGCCCCGCCGCCACCGTTACACTCGCTACCCCATGGGCCTGCCTTGCTTGTGCGCAGGCCTTTGATACTTGCCCAGTGTGGGAGAATTGGCGGGAGAGACTGGAGCACCTGGTGAGGTATGAAATGCCAGATACCCCGATGACAGGAGAGCGGAAGGAAGTGCCCGAACCACCATGATGGCCTCTTAAAGTCGATGTATTCAATACCCATAACTGATTACTACACTGGGGGAGGGATGCCGATTAAAAGTTGAAACCAAAGACAAAAGCTATGCGGAGAAGGCCATGCTGGCACAGGTGCAAGGCGCTCCCCTAGGTTGACCCCCATCGCCTCGCCAACCGCCTGATTTTCCCCCAACTCAGGCAGAACCCATGGCCTGGAATGGGGTTCTACCTGTGAACTTAAAAGGCCATCATCTAAGGACAAGTCTGGCGATTCACGCCACTCCCATGGGCCTTGAGGGGCAAGGCAGAGGGCCACGGGGATTTCTCCCCTTTTTGCAAAATAGGCCATGTGGTAGAAGACAAAGATTTGCTTGCGAGAGGCCAAATGCAACTCCTAAGAAAGTTTGAGTTTCTTGGCCAAAAACTCGCCCATGCTCAGACGAACTCCCCGACTCCGGTTGTATTCGGCCAAGGCCCGTTCTACTTTTTCCATCTCGGAAAGGGATTTTTCCCTGAGTTTGGCCACATCCTTGGGGCCGAGTTTTGCTAGCGCGTGGACGACGACATCTTTAAAAGTGACCTCATTGCCCCAGTCCTTCCGGTTGGCCTCCTCCAGGATTTTGGCCGCCAGGTCGAAGGTGGCGCGGTCTTTGCTCAAGTCCAAATAGAAGCGAGACTGAAACTTTCTTCTCTTGGGCCTCTCGCGCTTTTGGCCTTGAACTTGCTCTTTTTTGCTTGCCTGTTGATTCATTTTTTCCTCCAAAGGTTGTGGGCCAAAGGCCCAGGGTTGTGCCTCTTTTTAAGGCAATGCATCACGATCTTAAAGTTTCAAACTGGCCTGCGTTCTTGTTTCGAGGCAATGACGGCCGGGCCAACACAGGCCCCTCTTCTACGACGCTGACGGGTTAATACGGCGGCAACGGCCACCGAACTAATACAGGCCCTTCTGCTACGACAGTGACGGGTTAATACGGCGGCAACGGCCACCGAACTAATACAGGCCCTTCTGCTACAGCAATGACGGGTTAATACGGCGGCAATGGCCACCGAACTAATACAGGCCCCTCTGCTACGGCAATGACGGGTTAATACGGCGGCAATGGCCACCGAACTAACACAGGCCCCTCTGCTACGGCAATGACGGGTTAATACGGCGGCAACGGCCACCGAACTAACACAGGCCCCTCTGCTACGGCAATGACGGGTTAATACGGCGGCAACGGCCATTGATGCGCCACAAATTTAAATGATACGGCACTATCGTTGTTCGCTCCGGATTTACTCATAAATCTTACTCATGTTCCCCAATTTGCTTTGACAGTCCCGCCTCTGCGCCTCGGCCCTATGCCCTGTCCAGCAGTTATGCTCACCCAAAAGTGACCCCCGCTGCACAACTCGTTGGGGAGTGGGGGTCACTTTTGAGAGGTGAGCAACTAGCGGACATCACTGGGAAATTGGGCCGAGGCGCAGAGGAGTCGTAGACAAGTGATCGGTTTCAGATCGATTTCAGATCGATCTCAAATAGGCCCTTTTATTGAGAAAGAGAGGAGAAAAACGGGCCGTTTTTCCCATGTAAAAACACAGAGAATTTTTGTAATCAAATGATTTTACAGAGAGTTTGGGATCAAAAATGAGGACGATTTCTTCTTGGATTTCGCTTCCAAGTCCCATTAAATAATTTCCATAACTTCTAAAAATGGTTTCTTTGTCAGTAATAAAGAAGACTCGATCGAATCGGGAATCTCCGCCATACCTCATAAATTTTCGTCTAATTCTATCGTGATTTTTTCGTGAGAGTTCGATTTCGAGTGCCACTCGAATACTTTTCTCACTTCCTCTCAGTATAATTTCAGCATCGGGATTAACCCGATCATTTTCAACTTGGCAAAAGATTTCCCCATACAGACAGCGACTCCATTTAAAAAATTCTCTCAAAACTTGCCCCGTAATCAAATCATGCCGAAACATTCTGTCAAGATTTTTTTCTCCATATCCTGCGCTATCGGGCCGATGCCCCTTGGGGAAAATATACTTATTTTTTCCCTTTGGAGAAAAACTTTCCAGGAATCCATGCCGCTCCAAAACCCGCACTTTTTCACGAAGGCCGTTGATAGTAATTTCACCGTACAACTCCCTAAGTCTTGGAATATTGAGGATTTTCCATTCCTGCACAATATTGATAATTCTCTGATAAGGGCCTTGGGGAATGAAACAATTTCTCATGGAAATTTCCTTTGATTTTTTATTGATCTTGAATTGAGGGAAAAAATTATTCTGAATCTTTTAGGAGTTTTCCAAATTCGGGGTATCCATAACTGAGTAATTTATCTATAATTCTTTCCGCATTATGAGAGGCCTCTGTTTTTAAAACTATTTCTAAAATTGAATAGACCTTATTCGGCCAGATATAAGCGTCATGTCTATTTTCACAAGAATCGATAAAAAGGCTAAGTGCTTTTGTTGTTTTAACTGGATATTTTTCAGCTAATTCTCCTAAGCGATTTATGACAGATAAATCATGTTCAATTTTGTTACTAAGTTCTAAGGCCGTTATTATTTGTTCAAGAAGCCATTTTTCGGGAAATATATCGTTCATCCAGCAACCCAATTCCGATAACTCTGTGGGGAGGGTTTTTTTATTTCTTCTTATTTCATTTACCCGCCAATCCCAAAAGTCCATGGCCCTTTTGATCATTTTTTCTTCTATTTCATTCTTGCTATTATTAACTATCCTTCCCATCAAACTTATGATTTGTTTATTTTTTTTGGATTCAATTTTTTTATAAAGTGATTTGATAATATCAGAATCTAAATCAATTATTTCATAGAAATAAAATAAGATTATGTGCCTCGAAAAATGTTCATAATTTTCATTTTGTGAATCTTTTTCATCGATCTCCAGTTTCTCTACGGCCAATAAATAATGATCTTGTAATTCTTCAAATGTGTTTAAATATACATCATTATGACAGATATAAGCATCCCAAGCAGCGTTCCAATATTTCGATAAAGATTCTTCTTTAGGTAAAATTAAATCTATTTTTGTTCGAGACCATTCTCGATTTAAAGAAAAGAGACCTAATAGATGCACACCAAGCACAGCTCGTACAGATTTAGATTTTTCTTTACTTATATCTAAATAATTTTCAACGGTGTTAAAAAACTCTTCTGCTTCCTCGATAGGTAATTCTTCTTCAGTTAATCCTAAATGTTGTTTTACCCAATCTGCATAATCGAATGCTATTTCCAATGCTTCACCACGAACACTATTTATTGCTATTTGATAATAGCTGTCACCAGAACTATGTTTCTGATCTTCGTCAATTTTAAGATCAAGATTCATCAAATTTAAACTTATGATAGACCAAACTTTTTCTCTATAAAGAAACGGTATTTTGTTTTTATTTTCAACAAGGCCCTTTTTTAAAAGGCGAAGTGTTGCTTTTTTAGACCAATTCCAAAGAAGGTCTTTGTCACACCATGTCGTATCAGAAGAAGCAGTTTCTTCATCCTCCTGATGGCATATCCATAAAATAAAATTTAAGATAATGTTCCAATCTTCAAGGCCAAGAGTTTCTTTTGTATTTGTCAAACCTTGCACTATGGAGCGGATATAAGTTTTTTCTTTTGGATATGAATTAGGCAAATTTCCAATAAAATCAGAAGACCTTTCTGCAACAACACCTTCTAAAACGAGGCCTAATCCATCTATGGATGGGCCATTAAAGGTTTTTTCTGGATTCCAAGTTTCTAAATAATTAAATAACCCTTTTATATCCTTTTTCAATAGTTCATCTTTTGATAAAGGACTTCTTGTGCCACTCCCTGTTTCATGGTAAACAAGAAAATCAGGGTGGGGTAAATCACCATATTTTTTGTAAAGATCATTGAACAATTCTTTTTCTTTTCCTTCGAGATAGTCTTTGATAATGTAGTAGCGACGGTATCTAGGCCGCTCATCTTCTATGGAACTGATCATGCCCAAGAATTTACTTTTTTCATCATCTTTGAGTTCAGGATATTTATCTCTAACAAGTAATACATATTCATGCCAAACATCAATACAATTAAATAACTTTTGTTCTAATATCAACTTAGCCGCCAAATCTCTATTATTACTTTCTCTAACCGTATGAAGTACTATGCGACTAAAAATAGGGTAATCCTCTTTAAGGAAATTATCTATGAGGGATGGAGTTGAAGCTGTATCTAGTTCAACAACTTTTTCAGAAAGATCTCTTAACCAATTTATGATTTTATCTCTTACTCTGCTGTCTATGTTTTGGTTTGATCTCTTAATGGTTCCTCTCCAAGAATCACTATTATCTTGAAAACCATCATACTTATCGCGTTTTTCAATTCTTAATATTTGATATAATTTATTTTTCAAAAGATCGATTAACTTTATGCGATCTTGGCCTTCAAATGCTGGTGCAATTTCTTTGATGACCTCATCGTATGCATATTCATCTCCAATAATCGCTTCCGCTTCTTCAATATCAAAACAACTTTTTTCCCCTTTATTTCTTACTGATAACAGTTTGTTAATTACTTCAAATGATTCATTAGAATATCCTCCAGCGTGAATATGTGTAATGTATTTTGAAACATAGCGTGGAAAGATTAGTAAAATGCTTGACTCCGAAAAATTTAGCCAATTGATGACTTTTTCGTGTAGTTTAACTGCTATCTCAGGTGGCATATTTATTGCGGCCTGAAGAAAATCCAAATTTATTCTTGGATTTTTTGTATCACTTTCTAAAATTATATCCATTACTTTTTTGGGAGAATTAGAGGCCATTCGTTTTAGATAATTAGATGGAGGCCAAAATGGAAAATGTATTGAACTTCCATCCTTTGATACTTCGTGGTTTTCATCGATTTTAAATAGGCCCTCTTGCTTCAACGGTTCTATCCAATCGGCCGTATTTAAATTTTCAAAAAAGAATTCATAATCAGATGGCCTCTGAATTTTTTGCAAGATCATTCTAACTTGCTTTACGCTTGGCACTTATTCTTCTCCCTCTCTTATAATTTCAAGTATCTCATTTCGGTTTTCAAAAGTCTTTGGAGATAAACAGTTCAACAAAATGGATTCAAAATAGTTGAAAGACTTTAGGAACAGAGCTTTGTCTTCATTTCTTAAATGTGCTGTTTTTTTTAAACAATCAAAATGATGCATCCATTCCTCTATTAAATGATCTTCTTTTTTTTGGGGTAAATTGTCGCGACTAAAATTGAAATATCTTAAAAAAGATTTTATTTGCTCTCTCGTGCTCTTTAGTTTGCTATCCTCTTTTGTGAGAAATAGTTTCATGTTTATCAAGAAATTTTTTAAATCATTGTTAATTTCTTCAACGGTATCAGGCCATTTGCCTTCTTCACACAATTTATTGCACTTTTTTTTAAAATTTTGAAAGTCCTCCTTGAGTGTAATGCCATTTTCTTTTACGCTATATTTCCATAGCAATTTCTCTACTACTTCTCTCATTCCATGAGCAGCAAAATGTATTTCTCCAGGAATTTTTTGATTTAGTATCAAAATTGAACTTTGATAGATCTGTGCTAGTTGCTTATCCTTTTTTTCGAGAACTTCCAACAAAGCATTTTGATGCTGGCCTAAAGGCCCCAAAGGCATTGAAGGCCTTAACAATGTTGAAGGTAGTGGCCGAAAATTTTTATCTTCAATATCCATGGAAATCTCAATATGTTTTGAAAATTACTTTTAAAAAGTTTAGAATACTAAATCACTAAGGTCAAATTCTTTTTTTGACCAGGTGTTTATAAATACATATCATTTATTTTATAGTCTGAAAGAAATTCCAAATTCGACCTTACGATCTTGGGATCAATGTACTTGATATTGAGCAGATCAATCCTGGTGGGGAAGTGTCTTAGAAGGATACACTGCCCCACATTCAAATTTTTCAAAATATTGGGATGGACGATAAACTCCTCCACCGCCCGTTGAGAACCGAGAGACTGCTCTTCGCCATCTTCAATTCTCAAAGTTTGTTTTTTTGCTTCCAGGGTTCCGATCGCCTGGGCAAAAATCTTAGCACCTTCTTCAACTCGTTGTTTGAGAATAAACCAGGTAGAAGCATTTTCCAAAATTTGGACGCACAAGTTTTTATCTTTTTTGGCAATGTCACTGGGGGACTGAAAGGCAAAAGTGAGTTCCATTCCCGCACCCCGTGCTTTGTTCAAAATTTCGATAAACTCATCAGTGATCACCGCCGAGAGTTCGTCAATATAGATTCCCATGGAAGTTCTTTTATGGCGAGTGGGATCAATCCGGCAGTAAGTATCATAAGCACAATAAGAAATGTCCCCCAAGATCATGCGCCCCAGGGCACGGGCAATCTCTGCGTAACCGAGCACTGAAAGTCCAATGTAGACGCACTTTTTGGAGTCTCTTATTTCTTTGAAAGAAAGGGCCTTTTTCCCTCCGAGTTTTTCTCCAAAATCGGATTTGGTGAGCTTTTGAAGTCTCGACAAGATTCCTTGCACATCTTCGCGTAAAAATAATTTGTCTTTTCTGTTTGGATCGGAAATATAGACGATCTCTTTATAGACACTTTCCAGCGTGATGAGAGCTTCATTTTTTCGCAGATTGATAATCGCCGTCTCCAAAGCATCCCGACAAATTTGGGAATAGTGTTCCTCCGTCCAAGTAAAGGCGTGGTGGATGCGATCAGCGATATTGGATGCCGACCCATCCTTGACGGGATTGAGAGCACAGCTTCCTGTGCTTTGATATTTCTCAGAAAAGACGGCAAAGTCTCTTCCGGTTATTTGGCATAGGCGAATAAAATTCTCCATGCTTCCCCGATCTCCCTTGGGGTCAATGTAGATCACGGGCCTACCCTTCTGCATATCTTCAAACATCAGGGCATCGAGAAGGGCGGTCTTGCCCGAACCACTGGCACCCACCACCGCGCAGTGGGTGGATTTGTCGATCTCACTTCCCAAGATTTGCTTTCTGTTGGTGATAGAGTATCCGATGGCATCGTCTTGCAAAGTGGTGGACTTGTTGGAAAGTGCTTTGCGCTCTATCTTTTTCACAGGTGGAGAGGGATCAGTGTACCTTTTCCACAGGTAAAGGATCAGTTCAGTCATTAATTGCATCAGTTTCAAAACCAAAATGTTGGCCAGTTCAAGAAAGGGCAAGAGAATTTCTCCAAACCCAAAATCACCGGATGAGTCTTTTTTCTTCGTCACTTCGCACCTCCCGATTGTCCTGGAATTTCCCCGTAAGAATATTCAAAAATTTCAAATGCCGGGATATAGTAAGTTTTGGCACCTTGTTTGATGTAGCGTTCTTTGGTGTGGTATTTGAGCAGAAATTGCTTGCCCACTTTGCCCTTGAGTTTGTCCGGCAACTCTTTAACCGGCACTTGATAAATTTCCTCCTTGTTGAGATGGGCATTTAACTTCAAAGGCCCAAGGCCTAAATCCAGAGTGTTGGGGTCGCTGGCCTCTTTTGGCGATTCCTTGGGAGGCATCAGCATGTGATTCAACTTGTAGTTGCGGGGATCGTCTTTGTGGAGGGCATACCCTACAGATGCGGCCACACCGGCACCTACAAGGCCAAAGGCCACGGCGTTGGCACCGCGATCCCGCTTGGTAGGGGAAAGTGCTGCGCCGGCCAGGGAACCCGCCAAACTTCCGGCCAGAGAACTATAAACTACCGTCCTTTTCAAACTGGAACAGGAAATCAAAAGACAAAAGATAACAATTTTTAAAATAAATTTCATTTTGACACCTCTTCGCTTAAATGGAGGGACTGGTGGAAAAACACCAGCACCACCTTACCGGAATTGACATAGGCAATTTCGAGTTTGCCATCTCCCGACTGCGCTATCTTCTCCCTGGCGTTCTGGGCAATATTTGAAAGGCCACTCACAACTTGATTGCGGGCATTCTGGGGGGAGACTTCCCCAAAGGGAGTCATCACCCGTTCTCTGGCCGCATTTAGGCCACCTTGCAGGAATGTTGCCAGCGAGGAAGTCAAAAAACTTTTCTCTTCCCCCGAATAGACATAATCGGCAATGATGCCTTGAGCACCGTCCAAGTCCCAGATTTCCACACTAACGGGATATTCCCGATCTTCGGCCACCATTAGAGCGCATTGGGAGATGATGCGCTTTTGGAAAGTGTGCCCCTGGCACTTGAGTTCTGCACCCTTGAGTTCTTCCCGATCCCCGTCAATCCTCACAATAAAAGTCGCCGGCGTGGTGTTCATCGCCACCACCGAGTTGAGCAAAGTCCCCCGCACCCGAGTCAGTGCCATAATCTTTGCCTGCGATCTTTTGATCACTAGCTGCTTGGAACTGGCATCCAAAAGATTTAAAATTTGGCGATCTTGCTCCAGCAATTCCTGTAAAGCACGATTGTCTTGGCCCTTGGAACGCGCTTTGGCCTTTTTTCTTGCTTTGGGGGCGATGCCCGCGTTGTTCCCCGCTTTTTTATGTGGCCCTTTGTATCGGTAAAATTCGCTTTGGGGGAGATCGATAAACCCTGCCTGAGTGGAAAATGACAACAGCACGATGAGAAGTCTCATAGTAAAGTCCCCTGGTAATAGATCAATTTTCCATCCACAAACACCGGCGGCCCCTTGGAAAGGTAGTTTTCCTTGGTGATCATCAGATCGCCCACTTTGACGGGTGTGGATTTTTTGTTGACAAAAAAGAGGGAGCGGGGGCACTCAAATAGGCGATAATCTGCTGTCTCCTTGATCAGCACAAATGCATGGCAAGGAACTCCCTTTCTAATCTCGATGTCTTTATCTGATCTTGTCTGATTGGATACCAAATTAAAGTGATATTTCGTTTTATGGCCAAAGGCAATAAAGTTGCGCCTAAAATCTTCTCCCTTGGTTTCAAAGACCAGAGTTTTATTTTTGTTGAGTTGGTGAATGATAAAATCCTTCTTCTGTCCTCCGGCGTAGTCACCTATTTTTGAAGGGAAGGTGATCGAAGTCATGTGCGCCAGGGAGAGAAAAATGGTGAAGATATGCCCTGGCATAATGTAGTAAATCATAGTTTGTTCCTCCACTGGTAAGGCGAGACAAGTTTTTGCCCTTTGATATTGGCAATCCTGTAAAATAGTTCAAAGTTGGAGTTCTTCTCCAAATCGAATCGGTAGCTTCTGCGCCCCCGATCGTCTTCAATGACGAGATCGCAAGCGTGAGTTCCGATAAGTTTTACCAAGACGATGTGACTCATCTTAAAAGTTTTGCTCTCAATATCTTTTAAGGTCGATTCATTGAAGAGTTCTCTTTTTGGTGAATTTTCCAAAAAGAGACTTTTGCCTCCGTAATAACAGGCCTCCATTTGAGAATAATCATCTTCGCTTGGGCCGCGATTGAGGACGATTCCTGTGACTAAAATTGCGATCTGGATGATTATCCCCACTGCGGCGGTGATGGCCATTGGCCGCTTGACCTCTTGGATGCCCTTGGTGATGCTTTGGTAGTCTTGCATGATTTCCTCCCTTGTTTTGAGGCCTGGCCTGGGTATTCCCAGTTTGGCCTACTGGTGTTTTTTTGCCGTTGGAAGACAAATTGGCCTGAGACAAATTTGTTGATTTATTCTCTTTGGTTTTGGTTTTAATCTTTTGGTTTTGAAAACTGGCCTTGCTTCCCACTTCTCCTGTTTTAGGGGAGGCCTCTCGGGTTTGGGACTGTCCATCGGATGCCGCACTTTGGCCACCACCCCAATAAGAATTTGGGCCAAAGGAAAGTAGGCCCGCACCCTTTTTGGCCAAATTGGAGGCCATTTTGCTGGCACTCATACTCAATAATAATTTGGGAACAGTGATGGCCGCAGTCCATTTAAGCGCAGTTTTGGCCATATTTTTGGGCAGAGACAGGATTTTATGCGCTCCGACTGCGGAGATAATACCCCCCGCCTGCATGATGCCGCTTCTGCTTAAAATAGAGGCGGTAATCATGGGGACAAAAGCAACAGTCAAGGCCAAAACAAAGAGCAGGGCCGTTCCCATAATGTTGCCGCCAATAATTTCTCCCTCAACATATCCCTTTTTAATTTCAGTCCCCAGCATGGAGAAGATAAACACCAAAACATGGGGCAGAATCAGACACCAGAGATAACTCATCACTCCCCCGTAGAGAACTCTTCCCATATTGGGGAAGAGGTAGAGCAAACAGGGGATGCCCATGAGTCCATATCCCAGATAATACACTAGGGAATAAATCACTTTGAGCAGCAATAAACATAGGCAAACAATAAAAAGCGTGGTGATGGTAAAAATGTTATTGGCCACATCTTTAAAGAATTGACTTTGAAAAAAGGAAAAGAGTTCGGCGGTTTTATTTCCTTCAAGGGGAGTTCGGGATAAGTTTAAATGATCCCGTTTGTTGAGCATATCCTCCAGTAAGTTATTGCCCAATATTTGACTCTTTAAAACCTTGTCTGCTGTCTCCATGGAATAGTCAATGCTTTGCTGATAAAAGCTGGACACGCTGACTAATAACAAAATGGAGATCAGGGCGCGTTTGGCCAGGGCGAAGGGTTCCAGTTCGGCAAAAAACTCAATCAGGATGGCGAGGATAAACACACTGGGCATCAGGCCTAAGAAAAAGAGCCGGTACTCTTCGATGAGTCCGTCCAAGTCCAAACTTTGGATAAGGAGAAGTTCTTTCACAACTGCACCCCTTCAAATGGTTCTGTGTGGAGATTAAGCCACTCCCGATAAATCGCCTCCCGCCTCAATTTTTCCAGTTTCTCGCCCTTTTTAAGCTGCAAATCGGTTTGTTGGTAGTCCAGTTGATCGCGCCTCATTTGGGAGAGAATCTTGCCCGTAAGTGCCGTATTCATGGCAGTGTTTTGGACATGCTTGCTTACTTCTCCCTCGCCAGCACTGTTGATCTCCTGTTGGTTCATTTCCTGCTCGTCCCTCAACGCCGTTGCCATTTTCTCCGAATGGCGTTCCATAAAGTCCTGCGCGGCCACCACATCTTGTGCTAAAAGATCGAGATTGCTTTTAAGATTTTGGAGGTTGGTTTTAAGTCTGAGCATGACACGGTTGATCTCCTTGAGTCCCTTGGGGCGCATCTTTTTGGCCGCCAGAATATCGCGGACATGGTGCTCGATCCTTCGGGCAATAAAAAAGCGTCTCATGGCAATGGCGTTGTATTTGTCTATTTTCTGACTGGTTTTTTTGGCGACTTCCAAAATTTTGAGAGTGTTGGAAACCGTCGATGCGGTATTGGACACCAGCGAGATGAGTGCTGCCGTGTCACTGTCGGGCAAAAAGAGGGAACTAGCGTGGAGTGCTGGAAAACATATCCAAAAGAGAGTGATCTTCTTGATGGTGTCCATACTTTAACCTCACAAAAGCGTTAATGGATTCGGGAACGGTGTTGAAAAATTCTCGGGTTTGATCGATAAAACGCAAAAGCTGTTTTTCCGACCCGTAGTCGGTTTTGAAAAGTTCCAACTCCAAGGGCGAGAGATGGATTCTCAGAGTTTTGCGAAATTTATTGTCAGGAGTCTTGAAATAACATTCGGCAAAACTATCTTTTTCGCAAGCGAGAGTTCGGATATTCTCTCTATCAAAAGACGAGAGTTCCCCGTCACTCTCCGACAACTCCTGGGGAAAGATTGCGTGAAAATAGCAGTTGTTGGCAATCGCCTGGTAAGTCTCTTTTGTGGCGGCGAAATCTTTGAGGGATTGAGAAATAGCAATGGGGAAAGCTCCCGTTTTGCGGAAAGTCCTAAAACATTCGTCAATATAGGAGGCGTGACTTTTCAAGAATGACCAACACTCGTCAAAAACTAAAATTTTCTCTGCCTCTGGGATGCTTTTGAAATACTGCAAAATAAAAATGATCAGGGGGGCGACAAATGCCTTGGGGTAGTTTTCTAAATCCACATAGAGAATGGGACTATTTTCGATCACTTCGTCGGTAAAAAAATCTCCCACTTCTTCAAAGTAGAGTCCAATTTGAGGAAACTCTTTTTGCAAATACTCCACCAGATCACTAAATTGTTCAACTCCACTTTTTAACGCCGACTTGATCTCCCGCAAGAGTTTGCCCCGCTCCAGCTTGGAAAAACTTTCTGCGTCTGCCAGGGAAAGAATGATCTCCCGCAAGTACAGGGGGCACTTGAACTGCATGGGATTAAACCCACCGTTTAAAACTTTGCCCTGGTGAAACATTGTCAAGCGTTTGAAAGATCCTCCCTTGTCTAAAATCACCGTGGAGTGATCACACGCCAAGTGGTGAATGATCTTATTCGCTAAAACCGACTTTCCGGTTCCGCTCGCCCCTGTGATCAGCATATTGCGGTTTTTAATATTCTTGGCAAAGGGATCGAAAAAGAGTTTTTGATCTCCTTGATCAGAAAACTCAATGCCCTTATCCATCAAGTGAGACTGTCCCAATGGCAACAGACACTCAATATGCCCCGATTTATCGAGGTGTTTGCGAAGGCCCAACTGGGGTTTAACCCCAGGGATAATTTCGGTAAAAAACTGGGCGAGTCCTGACTTCAACTTGATGAGAGATTGCCCTTCAACGCAGACTTTTATTTTTTGCGTCAAAAGTTCTTGCTGAAGTACACGCGTTTGCGCATCCAATGCCTCCAGCGACAGGCCTGAGACAATAAAAAAAAGTTCCATTTCAAAGAGTGTTTCATGGCCCTGGACAATTTCTTGCAGCAAATCTTCTGCCTGGCCATAGGCACCTTCGCTGGAGACATCTCGCTTGTCTTTAAAAAAGCTGGAAAAGTGGGAGTTTCTAATTCTCTCCAAACGATTTGTGGCCTTGTCTTTGGGCAACTTTTTGAGAGAGAGAAGATAATCGACATCGCGGGGGATACCATGACTCATTTCCCCTTCACCAAATTCACTGGCCGACAAAATGCGGAAGTAATGGCCATTGAAGGCCAGATAATCGTCATAGATGCCCACGGCAGAAAAAAGGCCCTCTTTTCCAAAAAAGATATTGAGAGGCCCATTGGCCAGTATTAATTTTACTTCTGAGAAATGGGGGCACTCTCCATTGGTTTCCAAATAGGACTTTCCCCCTAGACGATAAAATTTAAAATAAGCGCGCTCATCGAGGGCATCTAGCGACGATTTCACTCCCTCCCAAAAGACTTCGCGCTCATCGGGGGTTTTTTGTTCCAGGTCGGGAGAGTGGAGGCGATAAAAATGAGAAATATGGCCATGGATAGAGATCAACTTATGGCCACAGACTTCGGCAATGGGAAACATCAGACTCATGCCTTGCTCTCCACTTTGTATGCCCAGAGCAAAACTCTGGGAGAAAACAGCAGTTGAAAAAAACCTGGGCGAAAGGACTTTTGCCCCAACTTTAATCCCAGCAATAGGCACAGGTTGAAAGCAAAGGAGGCCATGCCGGAAATGCCCACCCAGGAGAGCAGCAAATAGCTGCCCCCCAACGCAACAAGATGGGAGCGAGTGAGTCCGGCAAAGGGCCTCGCTTTTTGAGACAGGAGGGTGGGAAAACTTCGATCTCTGTTCATCAGCTAAAACTCTGAATGATTTGCTTGATGAGTTCCATGCCAGCACCAACAAAGATGCTCAAAACCACCACATTTGCGGCCTTCCTTTGATACTCTTCTTGTCGGAAAAAAGACAAGATCACAAAGGTGATAAACGAGGCACCGGCGACTGCTCCGGCGAGAGGCACGAGGTAGGTTTCAGTGATAGTCTCCAGTCCATTTTGGATTTTAGCAAAGGCATGGGCCTCTCGGGCGTAGAGCAATCCCGCTAGGATGGTTGGTGTGAGAATCCAAAAGTCGGGACGGGTAAATTTTTGAAAGCATTGCATGGGTTCTTCCTCCTTTTTGTTAGTTGTGGCGGTTGGCGATGATGCTCTTTATACCAACCGAAAAAAATTGGTGATAAATTCGATCTTCTTTTGGAACTATTCCCCAACTCCTTGTCCATTTATCCCATTGATCTTGTGCTATAGAATCCACAGAGAAAGGGATTCCCCAACGAGAGGCCATATCCAAGACAACTAACGGACAAAAAGATCGAGAGATTCCTTCCATGTTGACAAATTTCATTCCGCTATGGGCAATTTTTCTGATTCTATCTAACCTTATAGCGATTCTCTTTTCTTCAGATTCTTTTATTTCAGTAATTTTGGAGAGGTTGGAAATAGTGAAATGAATATTTTTTTCACCTACAATTTCAACAAAGGCCTTATCTTCACTTACAAGTTCCTTAAAAGAAAATTCTTCCTCTCCAATTATCAATTTGATATGAGAAAAATATTCTAATAATTCATCTTCAAGAGGAGATGTCTTTTCACCTGCTCCATGAACAATATGGCCTAAATCGGTGGAGAATTTGAGAGGTTCATAAATTTCATCAAAATAGTTGATATAAACATGGCAACGGAAATCTTCATTGACTGCTTCTGGCCGTTTTGTATCGGGGCCAGTGATCACTTTTCTTTCTGTGCGCTTTTTCTCTCCCCAACGCATGTGGGGTGCCATTTGAATATGAATCGTTGAATTGGCCGATGCTTTGCCAAGGTGATAAATTTCCGAACCGCTTGATTTAGCATGATGGTGGGCAAAATCCTGGCGCGCTACTTGAGATGCTAAATCCTGTCCAGTGGCGTAAGTGAGAAAAAGAATATCCGAAGGAGTGTAATGGTGATCGAGATAATGGCCAGAGATCAAATTGGTAAAGACAAACCATTTGCCTTTCTTATCCTGTCCTTTGACCTCATCGAGGTAATCATAATTGGGGAGATTGTTTTCAAATTGCCCAATTTTTCTTAAAATGTTTTCTTCGATGAGATAGTCATCTTTAAAGAGAGATTCGAGAATATTAAAGAAGCGGGCCTTTCCTTTGGGAAGTGCCACATATTTAACTGAGGATTGTTGAGAAGTGTTGATAGCAACAGGTATGGCCTTGCTCCTCACTCGTGACAACAGGGCCTTATAAGTAGTGTTGAGTTCGGGAATATCAAAATCGGCAACTTCGGCAATAAGAAATTCTCCCTTTTTAAGATAGTTTTCACTGATAAAAGATGCTGGTATATTTTCGATTGTAACTTTCAAAGTTTCATGAGTGCCCTGATGAATATGGTGATCCATTTTCACATTAGATAACAAACTATAGATATTTCGTTCATAATCATAATAGCGAAAATTAAGAGATAGGTTTTTGATATGGCCAAAAGCAATGTTTTTTCTCAATTTAATGGAAATTTTAAAAGTTATAGTGATCTCAGATTTTGCATTTTCTAAATAGAAATACCCTTGACTCGCCAGAGATTTCTCAAAAAAGAATTTGGGTGAAAGTGGGGGATGACTTACCCATGTAAAGTCGTACTCACTTATTTGATCCCAGGTATGGCCACTGAATTTTCCAATTTTAGCAGCGTGGCCCAAGTTCTTGCGATGGGAAAAATTCTCGCCCAACAAAACGGGCGTAGAGGCATTTTGAGCATATCCACTGATGTCGATCTCAAATTTAAAATAGGATTCTTTTTCTTCAACAAAAACATAATCTTTGTTTTCGTCCTCAAGATTAAGCGAGGCATTCACCATCTCATTTCCGATGGTAAAGTCAATAGAAATTTTGTGGCCATTAAAAAACTTGACTTCCAGTTCGGGAATATCGGCAATCAGGGGATTGGTTCCCCTCTCCAATTCTTGTGCGCCATTGAAAAGATCGCCGTCTAAATCGGCAGTAGCACTGTTATACTCCACAGATGAATTTGTAGAAGTTATTTTTTCGGATGAAGAAAAACTACACGCCGAAAGCAAAATCGCAAAGAAAATAAATTTGAGCATAAAATCCTCCAGTACAAATTAAAATGATGACTTCTCTGATCGAATACTCGATCCCAATTCAAACAAGGCATTTCTGACTTCAAAGCTAAGTTCTCCAGGGCACTTTTCTAAAATTTGAGAGACTTCCCGAAAGTGAGATGCCATCTCATCAGGCAGGTTTTTCGATTCGTTTCCCCAAAGGCAGTGCCGGTTGATGGAATCGTAAAGTTGAGAGAGTTTCTCTTTTAGCACTTTGTTGGATGCTACAATTTGAGATGATAGAGAATTGGCCAAACTCAAATAAAGCAATACTATTTTAAAAGCTGCATAAGACAAGGCACACCTCCTAGAAAAAAAGATTTTTGATATAGCGGTAGTAGCGAAGATAATCCCGCTCTTTTTGCTGTTGGAGCAATTCGTAGTTAATGGGCCTAGTGAAAAAGCGTCTTATCAATTTCCACAATCTGTGCATAAACTTCTCCTATTCCGTATAACACCATTCGCCTTCAAGAGTTTTAAAAACCATCTCTGCAAATTCTTCATCCCGTTCGTTGTCATCAAAGATTGAAGGAAGCAAGTCCCGCCAACGAGGCAAGGGACACTCCCAGCGCTCTAGCTTCTCTCTTTCTCCCAAATGCCGTGATGAACCCCACTCAGGGCCATATTGAACTTTGGCATCGCCACTCTCTTTGCGTATTCTTGCCGCTTGAGACTTTTTTTCTCGAAATTTGCTCAAACTATGAACGGTGCCACATTCCCCACCATGGCCCTGATCTCGGTTGCAGACGAGTGAAAGAATCCTGCGGTTCATAAAATCCTCCGAATTATTTTGGGCCTAAAATGGGGCCATATAAAAAAGTCCCCCTATATAAAGGGACAAAAGGGCAACAAGTGGGCAACAAAATGGCAACAAGACACATCGTGAAATCAATCACTTAGCTCGGGTTTGGGTTTTGGCAACTTGTTGACATGGCAAAAATCTCCGCCAGCATAATCGGCCGCAGTTTCGGGATATTTTTGCTCCAAAAGATCGAAATAATGGCCAATTTTAATGAAATCTTTTTGATAAAATTGTTGGACGATTTTTTGGATTTTTTTAATACCTCTGGCCTGATAGATTCGTATGGCCCGCCTACTGACACCCAACCGTTCGGCGGCCTCTCTCTGGGCCATATTCTCTAAAATGGTGAATTGTATGGCCTGGCGTTCTCGTGTTCCTAGGTATCTGTCCATAATTCTCTTGATAATTTGTGCCTGATGATAGGATTTTTCCACCTCAAGGTGGCGAATAACCTGCCTGGCCTCTTTCTGCACTGAAAATGACTTTTCTATATCGAGAGGGTCATCGAGGATCGTTTCTTTCGTGTTGAAGGGGCACGCTTCTAAATCGTTAAGTAGGTTTTCGCTCATATCGTCCTCCAGTTTTTTGTGTTTGAAGGACTGTACACGCCTTAAAATTTATTTCAAGGGGTGATCAAAGAAATATCATCGAGTATGAAATTGAAATTTGAGAGATTGCTTAAATGCTTGATATTTGGTTGGAAATTTCACGCTTGAATTTTAAGCATGAAATGATCATGTAAAATTTACCCGATTTTGAGATTGTACTTGATCCTCGCTTGACTTGTGATAAAACAAGGCAACTTGAAAAATGCTCAATTTTGGAGATGAAAAAGTGACGAGAAACGAGAAATTGGACAGGTGGAATAAAATCGTGAAGATTTGTATGCTCGATTTAAGAAGGAATCACCCCAATCTCCCCGATGGTGAGATTGCGGACAAGATCGGCATTGCCCGCCCCACTTTTAATAGGCTCAAAAACGACAAGGGCAATTTGCCCACCATGGACAATATGATCAAACTGATGAAGGGTTCTCATAATGAGAAGCTGATCAATGATGTTATTTCGCTTATTAATGAGGAAATGGGAACTTTATTAAGTAGGGCAAACGCTCCCAAGCACCCTGTCGAAAACAAGATTTTGGAAGATTACGAATTGGAGTCTTTGTTTCAGGATCACAATGTCTTTATTGCCTACGAATTGTCATCCATCCCAGAAGGCACCAATGAAAAGCAACTCAAACGCATCTTGGGTGCCAAAGGCATCAAGGCAATCAATCTTTTAGTCAAGAAAGGAATCGTCTACCCCAAAGGTAAGCGCTTCTTTGTGCAAAATCCGGGACTTCTCATAAGAAACCACGAGAGTATCAAGCAGCAAATCGGACTTTATGTAAAACACTATCGGCCAGATTACTTTGGCAAGGCCGGAAACTATGTTTATGCAGCATCGTCAGGACTCAACGAGAAGGGACTTCAAACAGCGAGAGACATTATGTGCGAAACTTATCAGAAAATTAAAGATATTTACCGAAATCCGAAATTTCAAGGCAGGTTCTTTTCTTTTGTGGGGGGATTCTGCGGACTTTTAGATCACGAAGACTTTGAACAGTCGCGGGATCGCTAAGAACAACCAGGAGGGCACCATGGGACGACTACTTTTTATCGCTTTAGTTTCAATTTTTATTGCTTTTCAGACAGAGGCAGATGTTATCAAAACTCCGAGTTCTGCAATTGAAATTGCCATTGCTGAATTGGATCAAAGGATTGAATACGGAGAACGCCATGACAGGCGAGATTGGGTTTTAAAAGTGCTCCTTCATTCTGGCATTGATAAACTTCTCAACCTCATCAACGACGCTGAAAATCTCGATCGGGAAACTGAAAATAGGGCAAACCAGTCTATTGAAGAAGCATTGATGATTATTAACAGTTTAGATCAATACATTGAGGATAATATCGTCTAAACACAACCATTTAGGAGGATCGAATAATGAGAAAAATTAAGACACAAATGGCTTTGGCCCTATCGATCATCATTTCACTGATGATTGGTTATTTCTCTTTTAATTATTTGCTTGAGGTAATTGGCAAGGAAATAGCAACGAATTTCCTAGAGGCGGAAGCAATAGATATTCAACATGGAAACCTTTTCACTCCCCTGTTGCAACAAAATCGCTTTCTTTTTTCGTCAAAATTCGTCAACGGAATCAAACTCTATGACACAGAAAATGGACAAACTCATATTAGTATGGGAGATAATTTTAATTTTAAATTGCCTTCTGAACAACTTAAAAATAAACTCATCTTGAATAAAGCAGGTTTTTTACATTCCCACATTTTCTATTTTTTTGATAGAAAGAACTTGCTTTTAATTTATGATATTCAATCAGATTTCTTAAACAACTTCTTTTATTTCTTTGTGGTTTTTTTGATTATACTCTGGGGAATTTGTTCTGTTCAGATTAAAAGAATCCAACAGGAAGAAAAATTAGATACCATTGCTAAAACGGGGAAACAACTCAAATATGATTTTTCTTCAGTAATGTCCTCATTGGTTTCCGTTGCCCAAACTTCTAATGGTGACAATAGACGATCGCTGCTCCTTTGTTACGAACGGATAAAAACCATTACAGATGGCCTCATCGCAAATAGCGACAAAAAGTTAAGACAAAACTAGGCCAAATAAGTGGCAAAGAACCTACTTTCCTATTGGAGTGACAGAAGATTGGCCAAGGCCTCTCTTTGGGCTTCTGCCGGTTTTAGTGATGGCAATGATGAATTATGATAAAAAAAGCGCGAACGAAACACTCATTTAATCACAAAAAACAAATCGATCCCTAGTAATTGCTAAAAATGTAGAGGGATGTTTGCGTGTGTAATTGATATATGTTTCATAGAGGCATTTGCTACCTGCAATGTCCATTATAATCATGGCCTTTGCTTTGACCTTAATTGCATCACAATCGTTCAATAGGCCGAGTTCGACTTCAACATTGTTCCATAGAAACTCAAAATTTGAAGGAGGACTAAATTCAATTTCGATAGTTGTGTACCGTTTACTTTTTTCTTCATCGAACTTTTGCTTTAAATTTTCTTGAGGTAATCCTCCGGTGAGTATAGCTTCTTCAAGTTCAGAAAACATTTGTATCATTTGTTTGGGTGACAACCCTTGTACTGAAGGAGAGCAGGCCAAAGCGTCAGCGGCCATCCAGGCAAAAATGAAGAATGTTAAAAAGAAAGTTATGGCCCTTTTCATAAAATCGCCTCCAGTTGAAGTTCCTTCCATTGACTTACTGCCGACAAAGCAAAAAGTCAATTCTTGGAAAAAAGGCCATAACGGGAACGGTTTTTTGCTTTGGGCCACTCTTGAGAAATATACTTAAATAGTATGATTATTAAGATTAAATGCATTTGTCTTTTCTTAATTTGGCCGCTAAGTTCTTTCTCATCTGTCGGTCTTGATGATCGAGAGCGTTTTATGATCGCCTTTGGCAATGGCCAACCGGCCAAAGCACACAGGGCGGCGATAATTTCGACTATAAGCTTATAGTAGAAATCATCGCCTATCCTAAAGGCAACTAAGACAGCGGCATGCATTAGTTGTATGCTCGCATCTACGATTTTAGCCCTAGAGTTGCAATGGAGGGTGACAGGTGTTGCCGAGGCCAGAGTAGGAGTTTAGGGTGCTTCGTTATCTCTGGTGCTCTTTCGTCATAGGGGAACCTGTGCAGAATTGGCCATTTCGTCCTAGACATTATCTCCATTTTGATATGATTGTTGCCAATAAACAGCACGCTCTGTCCGTTGTTAATGATCCAAAAAAAATTGCCGAGCATAATTTTCATCCTTTTATTGAATTGCCCAAGAAATATCGAAAATATGGGAAATACCTAAAATACCTAGATAATTTAAAACGCATAGGATTGGAAACTTGTGGTGACGAAGGGCCTTTCTCGGAACAGTATTCTAAAATTCGTCCCATTAAATATGCCGCTCATAAGGATGTCCAAATTTTTTCATATTATAGGCACCTTATAAGCAAAAAATACGAAGAAGAAATCAACAATCGAAAATTAAACGACAATATCGTTGCCTATAGAAAAATTCCTAAAGATGGAAATAAAGGAAAGTGCAACATAGATTTTGCCAAAGAAGCCTTCGATGAAATAGCTAGAAGAAAAAATGCCAATGTGTTGGCCATTGATATTGAGAATTTCTTTGAAAACCTTGATCATATACACTTGAAAAAACAATTAGAATTTCTACTGGGTGCTTTGTCCGAAGACTACTTGACGGTTTTGAAATCTCTTTGCGATTACAGCGTTGTCTCTCATAGGGAACTCTACCAAATACTCGGACTCATCAGAAATGACGGAAAAAGAATAAACCTTGAAAAGTGGAATCAAATCAAGAAAAACAAAAAAAGATTGTGTACTCCACAAGAATATAGGGAACTGGTAGTCGGGAAAGGATTAGTGAAAAAAAATAAGTATTCACATGGCATCCCTCAAGGAGCGCCTCTTTCGGATGTTCTTGCCAATCTTTATATGATCGATTTTGATTCTAAAATGAAGAAAATGGAGGAGAAGTATGGCGGTTATTATAGAAGGTATTCGGACGATATACTGTTCATTTTTCCGCCCGACTTTTCTTTTGATGATATATTGAGCGAAATGAAAAAACTGATGGAAGAGAGTTCTCCGAATCTTAGAATTTCCGACAAGAAAACAACCAGAACAACTTTTCGCTTGGAACAATCTCAAGTATGCAAAGGCGACCCCTTAAACTATTTAGGCTTCCTTTTTGACGGCAGAAAAATATTCTTTTCAGATAATACTATTTCCAGATATAAAGGAAGGGCATTATCAAAGATAAAAAGATTAGTGCGAAATACTCCATGCGGGGAAATTAACCGATCGTTTATTTTTCAAGAAACATATTTAAAAAATTCTAAAAATCAAGACGGAAGCAAAAATAGAAAAATGAATTTTATGGATTATGTCAAAAGGTCTTTGGATGTTTTCAATAAAGAAAAATCCAAGTACCGACTTTGGGATTCTCAAATTAACGGAATGAAACCTTGGATACATAAAAAAATTGATGAGTACGCTGCTAAAAAGCAACGGCCAAAAATAAAAGAGTGACTTTATGATCGACTATTTAATCATTGCGATCTTATTTTTAATTCTTATATCGAATATTGCTTTTTTCGTTCTTTTAAAGAGGATACTATTTCAAGTTAAAATTGAAGAAAGAGTAAATGTGTCCAACTTACTTCAAGAGAAGCATTCGAGATTGGAAAAATCATTCAAAGAGGAATCTTCCAACAATAGGAACGAATACTCCAAGAACTCCCAATTAATGAGGGAGGAGATGACAAAAAATATTCACGAATTTAGTAGAACTATCACGGACAATTTTAAGGCACTTGCTGAAACACAAAGCAGACAGTTCGGTGATTTTAAAAACAGCTTGGAAAAACTATCCAAGGCCGGACTTGATTCCCAAGAAACCTTGAAAAATGCAGTAGAAAAGAGGCTGGAAAAAATCCAAAATGATAACGAAAAACAACTTGAAAAAATGCGCTCTACAGTAGAGGAAAAATTGCAAGGAACTCTGGAAAAAAGACTTTCGCAGTCGTTTAAACAAGTTGAAGAGAATCTCCATCAAGTCCACAAAGGCCTTGGTGAAATGCAGAGTTTGGCCCAAGGAGTGGGTGATCTCAAAAAGGTTCTCACCAATGTTAAATCCCGTGGAACTTGGGGTGAATTTCAATTGGGTAATATCCTGGAAGAAATTTTGAGTCCAGAGCAGTACGAAAAAAATGTTTCTATAAGGAAAAACAGTGTAGAATATGCGGTCAAACTTCCAGGCCAAGGATTGGATAAAGGGCCGTGCATTTATCTTGCTATCGACTCCAAATTTCCTCAAGAGGATTATCAAAGGTTGTTAGATGCCCAAGAGCGATCCGATCTTGGAGCGATGGAGGCAGCATCTTCAAGTTTACAGGCCTCTATAAAAAGAGAGGCCCGCAATATAAAAGACAAATATATTGATCCCCCTAAAACAACGGATTTTGCCATTATGTTTCTTCCAACCGAGGGACTTTATGCTGAGATTTTGAGACGGCCGGGCCTCGTCGATTCCATTCAGAGGGATTTTTGCATTATCATAACTGGCCCTACTAATTTCGCAGGACTGCTCAACAGTCTTTCCGTAGGATTTAGGACTTTGGCCATCCAAAAGCGGTCTTCTGAAGTCTGGGAACTTTTGGGTGCCGTCAAAAACAATTTTGGCAAATTCTCAGACCTCTTAGACGGGGTTAAAAAGAAGTTAGATGAGGCTTCAAATAAAATGGAAGATGTATCTCGAAAATCGAGAACTATAGAGCGCAAGCTAAAAAATGTTGAAGAACTGCCTAACGAACGGGCAGAAGTTTTAATATCGGATGAGTAAAAATGAAAGAAGAAACAGAAGAAGTATTTAAAATTATTCAAACATTATTAAAAGACCCGCCAGTTATTATTTGGGGTTCTGGAGCAACTGTTCCCTACGGCATTCCAAGTACAGATGACTTGAACGCAATATTATTAGAACATGGTGTAGAAGGATTAGATACAAACTCCAACTTAGAAGACAATCTTAACAAATTACCAGAAAACGAACTTGACCGTGTTGGAGATATTATAGTTAAAGAAGTGCTTGATAAAGATTTGCTTTTTTTAAATAAAGTTGTAAAAGATAGACAAATTATTTCTCCAATCATTTCAATGTTAGATTACCTTTTATTAAAACCAAAATATGAAATGACAGGTATTATTACTTTAAACTATGATCGAGTCTTAGAATATGCACTTGCTCAATCAA
This sequence comes from Bacteriovoracaceae bacterium, assembly GCA_965243145.1. GTDB lineage: Bacteria > Bdellovibrionota > Bacteriovoracia > Bacteriovoracales > Bacteriovoracaceae > CBDBLK01. The sequence continues at coordinate 558,148 of CBDEUB010000002.1, read as the reverse complement.
AAATACCATATACTGATGGATTTCTTGGCAAGATTCTGTCAAAATTTGATGAGGATTTATTTCAAATAAACCGCCTAAATATATCTTTGATAAAAGTCCATGGATCATTAAATTGGAATTATTGTAATAACGAAATGATCTTCTTCCCAGAGGAATATAAAAATAAAGAAATGCTCAAGTCTTTTTTGAGCAGTGTGATTTTGCCTACTAGAGAAAAATATAAGAACGCTTTTCAAAATCCATATAGGTCGCTAATAAGTTTGTCCGATGATCGTATAAAAAAGGCTAAGAGTTTTTTTGTTTTGGGTTTTGGCTTTAATGACGATCATATTACACCAGAGGTAGAAAATAAAATTAAAGGAGGAACTCCTATAGTTGTTATCACAAAGGAGGCAACTCCATCTTGCCAGAAAAAAATGGAGAACATAAGAAACTATTGTTTATTACAAAAAGATAACGATAAAACAAAAGTTATGTACTCCAAGAATGATGCAAAAAAAACCATTCTCCTAGATGGTGAATATTGGAAATTAAACAAATTTATGGAGATGCTAATATGAGTCAAGAAAATGATAGCATTTTAGGCAAAGTCCAAAGTGTTGATACTGGTAGTATTATTATAAAAGTAGAGGATGAACAAGTTTTAAATAGCATTCAAGTCAACAACTTGATAAAAATTCAATCTTCAAAAACAGGTGAAGATATTATTGGCTTAGTATCAAAAATTATGCGTAAACCTATCGACACACTTAGTGAAGAAAATGAAAGAGAATTGAACACGGAAAATATAATAAAATGCCTGCTTATTGGAACTTTTTTTAAAAAAGAAGGAACAACAAAAAATATATTCAGAAGGACATTAAGCACGGTACCTAGTATTGATGCAAAATCCTGGCTAATGACTGGTGATATTCTCTCTAACTTTATGCAGTCTCTATCCTCTAATCAAGATAAGGAAAAAAATTTACACTTAGGAAAGTATATTATATCAGAGGATTCTGATGCTTATTTAGATGGGAATAAATTTTTTCAAAGACACGCTGTCGTCGTGGGTAGCACTGGTTCTGGTAAATCTTGGACTATTTCAAAAATTCTTGAAAAGTCATCTCAACTTCCGTTGGTTAATACCATTGTTTTTGATATTCATGGAGAATACAAAACTTTAGTAGATTTAGATAATACGACTCTTTTAAGAGTAGCCTCTCCTATAGATACCGATGACGGCGAAGACATAATATATCTTCCCTATTGGCTTTTTTCACATGAAGAAATTGAAGCAATGATTTTGGACAGAACCGATCAAAATGCTCCAAATCAAGCAAGAACTTTATTTGATCTCATCATAAAATATAAAAAAGAAAAGTTGGAAGAAGAAGGAAAAGAAAATGTACTTGCTAATTTTACAGTAGATAGTCCTGTCCCTTACTGCGTAGAAAAAGTTTTAGCTGAACTTGTAAAAAAAGATACTGAGATGGTTCCAGGTGCTAGAACTGAAAAGCAAGGGCCATTACATGGAAAACTAACAAGATTTATACAAAGATTAACAAGCAAAAAAGATGATAAAAGGTTAAATTTTATCTTTAATAAAGATCAAAGGTTACAAAAGTACGACTGGTTAGAAAGTTTAGTTAAAAAGTTAATGGACTTTGGCAACAACAAGGGGAATAAAATAATTGATTTATCAGAAGTCCCTTCAGACATACTTCCTTTGGTAACAGGATTAATGTCAAGATTGATTTTTTCTATACAGCAATGGAATATAAGTGGCAAAAGGCATCCAATAGCTCTTTTCTGTGATGAGGCACATCTCTATATTCCTGCAAACACAAATTCAGGAAGCGAAGATAAAGGACTTCATTCTTTTCAAAGAATAGCAAAAGAAGGAAGAAAATACGGCATTTCCTTAATTGTTATAAGTCAAAGGCCCTCTGATGTTAATAAAACTGTTTTAAGCCAATGTAATAATTTTATAGCAATGAGATTATCAAACCCAGATGATCAAAATGTTATTAGAAGACTATTCCCCGATAGCTTAGGAAATTTCGCCGAACTTCTTCCCATTTTAGATACAGGAGAAAGTCTAATTGTAGGAGATGCCTGCTTATTACCAAGTAGAATCAAGATTGATGAACCAGATAAAAAACCAGATAGTTCGACAGTCAATTTCTGGGATGAATGGTCAGAAAGTGAAAAAGAAAATAAAGGAATAGAAGAAGCTGTAGAAAATCTTAGAAAGCAAAGTAAGCAATAGAGGATATTAGGCTAATGAATAATAAAACTCATAAAAAATCAGTTAATTTTATATGGAATTTTTGCAATCTTCTGCGGGATTCCAACAAAAGAAACGAATGGGCTTTCGGGAGGAGAAAATAAAAAAAATGGAGAAACTAAAAATGCATACGCCTGATTTCACGGATAAAAATATCGCCAAATTGGCCGAGTTATTTCCCAATTGTGTTACTGAATCGCAGGACGAGAAAGGGAATTTAAAAAAATCTATTGATTTTGATTTGCTCAAGCAAGAACTTTCGGATGTTCTAGTAGAGGAGAGGCAAGAACGCTACCGCCTAGATTGGCCAGGTAAATTGCAGGCACTATTAACGGCCAATCGCCCTATCGCTAAAACGCTCCGTCCTTGCCGCGAAGAAAGTATTGATTTTGACAACACAAAAAATCTTTTTATCGAAGGAGATAACCTCAACACATTAAAACTATTGCAAGAGACTTATCTAGGGAAAGTCAAGATGATTTATATCGATCCTCCATATAATACGGGAAACGACTTTATCTACAAAGACGACTTTTCTGAAAATACCCAAGAATACCTTGTGCGATCAGGACAGAAAAATGGCAACGGCGAACGGTTAGTGGCCAATACGGACTCCAACGGCAGATTCCATTCGGACTGGTGTTCCATGATGTATTCTCGTTTGAAGGTGGCGAGAAATTTGTTGAGGGATGATGGGATGATTTTTGTTAGTATTGATGACAATGAGTTACATAATTTGAGAAAGGTTTGCGATGAAGTGTTCGGTCAAAGCAATTTTATTGGTAATATTATTTGGAATTCAACAAAATCTGTTACCAATACGGCACTTTTGTCCACCTCTCACACCTATAATCTGTGTTATTCAAAAAACAAATCTTTTTTTATAGAAAATCGTTCTTGCTTTAGGTTTCCCGAATCAGGAGAAGGATTCTCTAACCCTGACAATGATCCCAGAGGTTCGTGGAAAGCTGATCCTTTCCAAGTAGGAGGAGTTAGGCCAAATCAACTATATGAAATAAAAAACCCTAAAACAGGAGAAATATTTAGGCCGAACAATGGTAATAGCTGGAAAAATGACTATAAAAAATTCCAAAAACTCGTAAAAGATAATCGTATTGTTTTTGGAGTCGATGGAAGTGCTGGCCCTCAAAGAAAGCGGTTTCTAAATGAAGCGTTGGAAAGAGGACGGGTAGCAAAAACATTATGGGATAAAATAGATACAACTACAAACGCTACAAAAAATGTAAAAAAACTTTTCAATGGAGTAAAAATTTTTGACAGCCCTAAACCTATAAGTTTACTGAAAAATTTTATAAAGTTAGGAGATCATGGCAAAAATGGCATTGTCATGGATTTTTTCTCTGGGTCTGCCACCACTGCCCACGCTGTTATGCAATTGAATGCCGAAGATGGAGGAAAACGCAAATTTATTATGGTGCAATTACCGGAGAAATGCGATAAAGATTCCGAGGCCTTTAAAAACGGATACAAAACCATCGCCGATATAGGGAGGGAGCGCATCCGTCGTGCTGGTGCCAAAATTAAGCAAGACAATCCTGAAGCAGCAACCGAATTGGACATAGGGTTTCGTTCTCTCAAGGTGGATAGTTCCAATATGAACGATGTGTACTACACGCCGGAAGAATATACACAAGACTTGCTCTCCAAAATGGTGGACAAATTCAAAGAAGACCGGACTTTTGAAGACTTGCTGTTTCAAGCAATGCTCGATTGGGGCATACCACTCGATCTTTCTATTAAAAAAGAGGTTATCGAGGGCCAAGAGGTCTTTTTCGTTGATGAAAACACCATGGTGGCCTGTTTTGCCAAAAACGGCGAGGTAACGGAGGACTTTTGCAAAAAACTGATTTCACGAACAAATGGGCCTTTGAAAATGGTATTTCGTGATCAAGGATTTCGAGACGATAGTGCCAAAATTAACACCGAACAAATTTTTAAAATGCTTGCCCCTCATACAGAAGTGAGGGTCATTTGAAATTAAAATTTAAAAAGCAAGAATACCAATCCCGTGCCGTAAAGACCGTCGTAGGATGCTTTGCTGGGCAACCTAAAGATCAGGGCATTCGTTATAGGATTGACCCTGGAGACATTCCTATAAATCTTGAAGCAGTCGGTTTTAAAAATAATGAAATAAAAATTGGAAGATCACAAATTCTCGAAAATATAAGAGGCATACAACAAAAACAGCACCTCTACCAATCAATGGACTTGGTGGAGACAAAGAGTGCCCAAATCAATTTAGATGTGGAGATGGAGACTGGGACAGGCAAAACTTATTGCTATATCAAGACTATTTTTGAAATGAATAAAAAATATGGTTGGAGTAAATTTATCATTGTCGTTCCAAGTATCGCCATTAGAGAAGGTGTTTATAAAACACTCGAAATAACTGCGGAACATTTTTTGGAAGAATACCATAAAAGATCAGATTTTTTTATATACAATTCCAAAAAATTAAACAATTTAGAAAGCTTTTCTTCCAGTAGTCAAATCAATATCATGGTTATCAATATTCAAGCATTCAACGCTAAAGGAAAAGATAACCGCCGAATTTACGAACGGTTGGATGAATTTCAAAGTCGTCGTCCCATTGATGTCATTAGTGCAAATAATCCCATATTGATCCTCGATGAGCCACAGAAGATGGAAGGGAAAAAAACCTTGGAATCTTTGGAAAAATTCAATCCGCTCTTCGTTTTGCACTATTCGGCGACCCATAAAACCCAACACAACAAGATCTATCGTTTGGATGCATTGGATGCCTATAACCAAAAATTGGTGAAAAAAATCTCGGTTCGAGGAATTACTCAAAAAGGTTTGACAGGAACGAACGCCTATCTCTATTTGGAATCTATCGAAACATCCACAAATAAACCACCCATTGCGAGAATGGAGTTGGAGATCAAACAGAAAAATGGAATCAAGAGAGTATCTCGCAAAATAGAAAAAGGCCATAATTTATATGAAATCTCTGGAAGACTTGAACAGTACAGAGGGTTCGTCGTATCCGATATTGATGCCAGAATAGACAGCATCGAATTTACCAATGGCGATACATTACAGATCGGTGAGGCCGTGGGGAATGTCAACGAATCAATTTTACGGCATATCCAAATACGAGAGGCACTCAAAGCGCATTTTGAGAAAGAGCAGCTTCTCTATTCCAAAGGGATTAAGGTGCTGTCTTTGTTTTTTATCGACGAGGTGGCAAAATATAGGATTTATTCAGAAAAAGGAAGAGAGAATGGCGAGTATGCCAAATTATTTGAAGAAGAATATCAACGCCTTGTCGATGAAATAAAAAAATCTTCACTTATTGACGCTGAGTATAAAAAATACCTTGAAAGAATTTCGGCCGAAGAAACTCACAATGGATATTTTTCCGTAGATAAAAATAAGAAAATGATTGATTCTAAGGAGGCTGGCCGTGGGGAAGAGCGAGAATGTAGGGATGTGGATGCCTATGATTTGATCTTGAAAGATAAAGAAAAATTGCTTTCGCTTGAAGAGCCTACAAGATTTATTTTCTCCCATTCGGCGCTTCGTGAAGGATGGGATAATCCAAATGTATTTGTGATTTGTGCCTTAAAAAGAAGTGACAATACCATTTCGAGAAGGCAGGAAGTGGGCCGAGGTATGCGTATTTCTGTCAACCAATTTGGCGAAAGACAGGACGACCCACAAACTGTTCATATCACTAATATTTTAACCGTGGTAGCTAATGAAAGTTACAAAGATTTCGTTTCTGGCTTACAGCAGGATATTGTTGAAGGTCTCTCGGATAGGCCCCAAAAAGCGGATGAAGATTTTTTTAAAGGTAAAATTCTCTATATGGAAGACGGCGAAGATATTTTGATTGATGAAGGAATGGCCACCAATATTTATCACTATTTGGTCAAAAATGATTATGTCGATGGAGACAAGAGGATTACCACAAAATATCATGAGGCAAAAAAAGAAGATGAATTGAAACTACTACCCGAGTCACTGCAACCCTACAAAGAAAAAATTTTTTCGCTTATAGATAGCGTCTACAGTGATGCACTATTGCCGGATATTGAAGATGAACGAAAAACAAAAATCAATTCTCTGAATCAAAATTTTGATAAGAAAGAATTTCAAAAATTATGGGCAAAAATTAATAAAAAGGCCATATATGGTATCCGATTTGATTCCCATGAATTGGTCAAAAAATGTGTCATATCTTTGAATACAAAACTAAAAGTTAGTCCCTTGCAGTATTTTATTCAACGAGGAGAGCAGAAAAAAGATTTGACCCATGAACAAATACAAGAGAAGCAAGGCTTTGTAGTTACCGAAACTTCAACAAAAAAATATAACCGCTCGATCCAATCAGAAGTCAAATATAATTTAATTGAACAAATTATGGAGAGAGTTAGTTTAAGTGGTAAAACTATTCAAAACATTATATCTCAATTAGAAAAAGGGGTATTTGATCAATTTAAAAGAAATCCTGAAGATTTTATTTCCCAAGCGATAACTCTTATCAATGAAGAAAAGGCAACGGCGATTATCGAACACTTGAGTTATGATTTAACTTCGGAGACTTATTCCACAGATATTTTCACTCAAAACCAGGTTCGACAAAATTTAAAAAGCGCAGTTCGTTTGAAAAAACATATATATGATTATGTTGCAACAGACTCCCGTATTGAAGAAAACTTCGTCCGTGATTTAGATGCTGGCCGAGAAGTCGTCGTCTATGCCAAACTGCCTAGGGGCTTTGCTATTCCTACCCCCGTTGGAAACTACAATCCCGATTGGGCGATTGCCTTCAAAGAAGGGAATATCAAGCATATCTACTTTGTGGCAGAAACCAAAGGCTCCATGTTCAGTATGGAATTGAGAAAAATAGAGGCAGGCAAAATAGAGTGTGCAAGAAGGTTTTTTGACAAAATCAATGAAAAAATTGATGGTCAAAAAATAAAATATGATGTCATAAATAGTTACACAGAACTGATGAAGGTAGTTGGCCAAGTGAATGATTAGATTAGAGAAAAAACAACCCGATAGGAATCCCACGGGCAGGCTAGATAAACCTGTTGGAGGCGGTGCATAGGTCAATTTTTATGGGCCAAATTTTGCAGATTGCATGGTGCCCTATTTGTGTCGGGGGGATTTGGCCCAAAAAAGGCCATTTTCAATGGGCTAAATTTGGGCTATTACACCTCAAAAAGACCCATTTTAGATGAAATTAGAACGCAATGCGCGTGTTTGTACGGGTTAGTAAAAGGTTAGTAAATTCAGTGAGTTAGAGTGGTTTGCTGTAATGCATTTTTTGTTTTGGCAAAATGCATTAGTCAATCCGCGTCGGGGCACCAATTTCTCCGCGCGCCCGGCCTTGTTGCGTAAATGAGGCAGGTTAAAGCGTTGAAATAAGAGGAAAATGCCGGCATCCTATATTTTGGAAAAAAGCAAGGAGGCCGGCGATGTCAAAGGTAGCATATAAAATCCAAAATTGGAGTCAATATAATCGTGCCCTCATCAATCGAGGCAATATCACCCTATGGTTTAATGAGGATGCCATCCAATCCTGGTTTGCTGACACGGAAAGTCGGAAAGGGAGGCCATATTTTTTTAGCGAAACTTGCATCCTCTTATGCCTCACCCTCCGCGCTCGATTCAACCTTCCCCTGCGCACCACTCAAGGTTTGATTGAAGGACTCTTTGAACAGTTGGGTTTGGCGCTACCTGTGCCCAGCTATACCCAGCTTTGCCGTCGCTCCAGCAGTATCAAAATTCCCTCCAAGGCCAAGAATATCCGCAGGCCTATTAATGTTGTGGTGGATTCCACTGGCCTTAAAGTGTACGGGGAAGGGGAATGGAAAATGAGGATTCATGGGAAATCGAAAAGGCGGACTTGGCGCAAGCTGCATTTGGCAGTGAATCCCCAATCGTTTGAGATAGTGTCGATGGAATTAACAGAGTCAAATAGAACGGATGGAAAAACGCTTCCGAGTTTGATTAAAGATATTCCCCAAATTAAAGAAGCGTTTGCGGATGCGGCGTATATGTATAGGGAATGTTTTGAGTCGATAGATGCCAAAGGAGGGAAGGCGATTATTGATTTGCGAGGGGGAACTTCGCTGGCGCGAGCGCCTACGCCAGGTTTGGCACAGAGGAATAGGATAGTGAGAGAACTTTGGGAGAGTTCGAGTAAGAGGAGTTGGAAGAAGAGAGTGGGTTATCACAGGCGGAGTTTAGTGGAAACCCAGATGTTCCGCTTTAAAAAGCTGCTAGGGCCTTCGCTGTTGTCGAGGAAGATGGCCACCCAGGTGGCGGAAGCAGAGATAAAGACGATGGTGCTGAATTGTATGACTCGTCTCGGAATGCCTCGGACTATGGCCATTCCCACTGGATAGCAAAATTTTTCCTTTCCTGTGGGGCCTCCGCAACTCTAATCCCGATTTATGCAACAAGGCCAACAATGTTCAAAAAACCGCACAATTTAGGTCAGATTGGGGTGAAGCACGGAGTCGCCAGGAAGGCGACGAGCGACGGCCGCCCCGATGGGCGGTGCCGGAGCAGGATGCGGAGGCAAGCAGCGATGGCGAAGCTGAACCACAAGATGGCCTGAAGTGTGAGTAATGGCCCCTGGGAAGAATTTTCCGGCGATGACTTTGCCCGCCTCAAAAGAAAAAGGCGCGTTGTGTTATCGTTATAAAAAGAGACTCAAACCTAGCAAGGAAGGCGGGAATTGATCCACGGAAATTCGACCGACCCGGTTTTTATCAAAAAAATTGGCCTCAATATCTGGACGCTGAGAGATGAAATTGAGGTGGTGGTGGAACAAAAAATCAAAGAGAATGAAAAGGCCCTGACTCCCGAAGAAATCGAGGCCATCCGCCAAGAGTACACTCTCGGGGAGAATGCCAGAGCGGAGGCCAGGCAAAATATCTCCACTCTTCTCCCCAAAGACAAAATCCGCCGGGGCATGTGTGTGCTCTCGGAAATTGAAATTGGCCGCCTGTGTTTTTTTGCTCCCCAGTCCTATATTGAGGGGCAGTCCATCGTTCTCGAATTTTTGATTCCCAAAATGTTTGTGGCCAACGCCGAAGTCGTCCACTGCCGCTATTTCAATATAAAAGGCCGCGTTATCGGAAATAACAAGTTGCCCTACCGGATCGTGGCCCAGTTTACCTTTCTCAAGGAGGGGGAGCGCGCCCTCTTGAGGCAGTTTGTGGAGTCCATTCAAATCAAACCCGCCTCCAAATTTGTGGCCAAAGAGAAGGCGAAAGATGAAGACAATAGTGCAGGAGAATCCCAAAAACAGGCGGCCTAGGGAGAGGGGGGAGGGATGCCCTCGGCGGCGATCATAAAACTTGTGGCCCCGGCGGCCTTGGCCACCTCCATAATTTCCACCGCCTTTCCCAAACTCGACCGGCGGTCGCCCTGCAAAATCACCACCCCACCGCCACTCTCCTCTAGGGCCAAGGCGATTTTGGCCTCCAGTTGCTCCATCGAGGTGCTCTCTCCCTGAACCAGAATTTGCCCGGAGTGGCCCAAACTCACAATCACGGCGTGGCCCGAGGGAGCGGGGGCCGTCTCCTGGGCGCGGGGAAGTTCCAGGCCCAGGCCCTGTTCCAGAGACATTGAACTGGTCACCATAAACAAAATGAGCAGCACCAACATGATGTCGATCAGGGGAGTCATATTGATCTCGGCGACGATACCATCACCGTCCAAGTCGGGTTCCGAATCTTTGAAATTTATGGCCATTCGATCAAGTCCTGCAATTCTTCCATTTGGTGCCTAAACTCCAGGGCAATGGCGGCCAGCCAGTTTTGAAAATAGTTGTAAAAGGAGAGGGCCACGATGGCGACAAAAATGCCGGCGGCGGTGGCGATTAAGGCCTCCCCCAATCCCCCCGCCACCACTGCAAACCCCGCTTTGCCGGTGGCGGCCATACTCTCAAAGGATTTGATAATGCCCACCACGGTGCCAAACAGGCCGACAAAAGGGGAGAGGGAGCCGATAGTTCCCAGAATCCACAGGGAGGCCTTGAGGCCGAGAGTTGTCTCACGGCACTGGCGCTCCACTCTTTTGGCCATCACATTCCCGCCGGCGGCAGTGGCCCCGGCAGAGGCATCCAAGGCCGCCAAATAGGGTTTCCCCACCAGGGGGTGGACATTGTGGCACAACCCCCTGGCCTCATCCAGTTTGCGCTGCTTAACCAGGGCGCTGGCCTTGGCAAAAAGTTGCCTGGACTGGGCCAAAAAGCGCCGCAAAAACCACGCCCGCTCCAGCGCCACCGCCCAGGAGGCCAGGGAGAGCACCAACAGGGGGAGCATAATTGGCCCCCCTTCCCGCAAAAAACTGATTGCCGTCATTTTTGACCTCTCTTCACTGCCGGTGGCCGATTTTGATCTATCAAGATAAATTGAAAGAAGCAAGGCGGGTTTCGGGATGAAAATACAAGTCAACAAAAATGCTCTCTCTTCCTGGGTGGCCTTTGCCTTCCTGGCAGTTTTGGTGGCGGCGGCCTTTATCAGCGAATTTTTCCAAACTCCCCGCGAGGCCAATCTGGAAGTGGGCCTGTACCAAAAACTCTTCGCCGGGCCAGAACTCAACTCCATGCAATCCGTGGGCCTAAAAAACGGCCTGGGCCACTTTCACCTGGAGAGAAGTCGGGAGAATTTGGACAATCCGTGGCACCTCACCTTGCCACGCCAAATGCCCGCCGACAAAGAAAAGGTCGAACAGATTTTCTCCATCCTCAAAAATATCAAGATCAGAAAGGCCTACCCAAAAGACAAAATCAACACGCAAAATTTTTCCCTCGACGGGCCTCCCCTAGAACTTTCCCTCACTGATAGCAGTGGCTTGATTTCGACACTTTCCCTGGGTTTCACCAACCCTATTGACAATTCCACTTATGTCACCCTCTCCACCCACCAGACGATCTACCACATCGACGCTTTGGATGCCTCCCTGTCCAACTGGGACTATTCCCACTTTATCGACTCCAAAATTTTTACCTTTGATCCCATGGGTATCACCCGCTTTAAAATTTTCCGCGGAGACAAAAAAACCCGCAATTTGTCCCTCCAATTCCAAAAGAGGGGGGATATTTGGGTGGACAAGGCCGGCCACATTCTGAGTGGCCCGAAGGTGCAAAAATTTATCAACCAAGTGACCGACCTGCGCTCCCTGTCCATCATCGACAAAATGAATGAGGAAATGAAAGAAAAGCTGGAAGGCCTGATGGAGAAACCTTTGATGACCATTGAAGTGGAAGATCAAAACGACCGCACCTACCAGTATGTGGCCTCCAGTTTGATCAACACTCTGCCCGGACTGCGCCTGGAAAAGTGGAAAAATTTTGCCATGACCGCCTCCAACCGCAAATTCCCCTATGTCTTGGGGCGGGAATGGCTCAAACATTTCTCCCGCACGGAGAAAAGTTTTCAGGCGACCCCCCTCAAGAAACTTTCTTTTGAGTGATTCATTCATTAGGCCACTCCAGCTCCAAATAAAAAACCATGACACAAGCAAGGTAAGTGCTCGCAATTTAGGTCAGATTGGGAGGAAGCGAGACAGAGCGACTGAGGCGTGCTCTCTGCACATCGCAAGGAGCGATGGCGAAGCTGACTTGCACGGAGTCGCCAGGAGGGCGACGAGCGACGACTGCCCCGATGGGCAGTGCCGAAGCAGGATGCGGAGGCAAGCAGGCCTGAAGTGTGAGCAGTTACCTCAAGAAACTTTCTTTTGAGTGAGGCGTAAGCTACCCGCCTTTTTTTCCTCTTGTTCCTTCTTTTCGGGGTCGATAAAAACCTGGATCAATTTTTCCACGATGGTGGAATTGTACCAGGCCAATTGATCGCGGCGTTCGAGAAGAACCTTCAAAGCGTCAACGGGTTTTTTATCCTCGTCTTGAACGATGTGAACGAAATTGTCTGCCAAACACACTACATTGGAGAGAGTTAAAATTTTGGAACCCTTGACGGCGTGGGGGAAGCCCGAACCGTCGTAGTGTTCGTGGTGCTGTAAAATAATCTGTTTGACCGAGTTGTTGACCGTGTTGTTGTTCTCGATGGCCTGATGGCCCAACTCAGGATGGCGCTTGTATTGCTCAAACTGCTCCTCGTCCATGTCTTTAACTTTGAGTTTCAACAGTTCCTTGGGCAAATACATCTTTCCAATATCGTGAAAGAAACAGGCCAGCGAAGTGCATTCCAAAGTCGTCTTCGATTGCCAGTCAAATTGTTTGATAATGGCCACTGAAAACAGGGAAACCAAGTAGGCGTGAGTGAAAGCGTTGGGATCGAAATCCTGGTAAGAACGCAAGATACTGTATAAGTCGCGGTTTGTTTTAATTAAAAGATACATATTCTCGGCCAATTCTTTGCCCTGATCGACAATTTGCGGTTTAATCCCTTCTTCAAAAGAATTTTCCAAAAATTTTTCCGTCACATTTTGCAAAAATTTGACCTTTTTATCCAGGGAAATTTTCTGGGTATTGACCACTTGTTTGGCAAAATAGCTGCCAAATTTGACATATTTGTAGAGGTCGTTTTTATGAAAATACAAGAACTCGACCCTTTTGTCTTCCTTGTATTTATCCAATCGGGCCTTGGAAAGCGTATCGCCGGCGTGGAGTATTTTGATGTAGTGGTTGCTCTTGAGCTTGATAAAAATGTCGAATAAAACCGGCTGGGCGCTGTAAAATTCGGCAATTTTAATTTTGGTAAACTGGCCGTCGTCGAGCTGACATTCCTCTTCAGGCCCCAATTCTTCGCGCCTTTTCACTGTCGCCAGCATGTCGCCAATCGACTGGTATCCCTCCAGCAGGCCCTTGATGTCTTTGAGTTCAAAAGGCCTTTCCAAAACCTCGGACACCCCCATTTTTTTGAGTTTGTCCTTGTCCCACAGTGATTCATCGCCCTGCTTGGCATTTGCCCCTATCAACATGATGACTTTTTGCGCTGGGCGGTTGGCCTTGATAAATTTGAGGACTTGCAGGCCCGGGTGGTTTTTCAATTCGAGACTCAAGACCACCACAAAAAACTTTTGGTTGTAAATCGCCAACTGGGCATCTTTGCCGTTGTCGGCAGTGGCCACCTCGTAGAGGCACTCTTCAAAATATGTCTTGGCCGACTGGAGCCACTCCCGATCGGGGTCGGCAAGCAATAGGTTGACCGCCACAGGTTCCTCCCCTTGCCATGCTCATCGGCCAGGGCCAGGAAAAGATGAAAACAAATATTCTTTACTTACTTAATCTCTCGGTGGAGGGTGTGCCGCCGCAAAAAGGGGTTGTATTTTTTTAACTCCAGGCGGCCAGGGGTGTTCTTCTTGTTTTTGGTGGTGGTGTAGCGGGAGGGCGATTGATTCGCTGGACGCGCCTCCGTGCACTCCAAAGTGACGACATTTCTAGCACCTTTACTTTTTTTGGCCATGGCCCCCTCCCCATAAAATCCAGTGTAGGGGGCACTCTAAACCCCGGCACTTGATTTGGCCACCATTTTTTTGCTAAAACCCATGGAAAATGAATATAACCATGGACAATTGGGCCACTTGTGGCCACCAATTCCCCCCCTTGCAGGCCTTTATCACCCTGGGGGGCATCCCCGCCCACGGGGCCAGGGAAAATCCGGCGGTGGTTTACTGCCTGACCCTGGCAGAAGTGGATGGCGCAGAGCTTTATCAGCAAGAATTTACGCGTCTGGAAGATGCCGTCACCGCCCTCAACGCCCGCTATGGGCACTGGGACTTTTTCGATCGGGAACAATCCGCCACCGGCGGCGGTTGCGACACTTGCCAGGCACACTAGGCCCTTGACAATCGTGGGCCACAAAAAGCATATTAGTGTTTATGAAATTGAACCCGCCTGGAGGCATCATTATATGAAGGCCCAAATTCACCCCGAATACCGCGCAGTATCAATCGAGTGCGTCTGCGGGGCCACCTACACCACCCGCAGCACGGTGGACATTGGCAAACTCGACATTTGCGGGGCCTGTCACCCCTTCTATACCGGCAAACAAAAGCTGGTGGACACCGAAGGCCGCATCGAAAAATTCCGCAAAAAATTCGGCGGCCGCTACGCCCGCATCAAAAAATAGGTTCCGCCAACCATACCGCTAGGAGGTTTTCCGTGTTTGCCAAAATTTTCAACCAATCACCAAGGAGGTTTCCCATGTTCGCCAAAATTTTCAACCAATCACCAAGGAGGTTTCCCATGTTCGCCAAAATTTTCAACCAATCACCAAGGAGGTTTCCCATGTTCGCCAAAATTTTCAACCAATCACCAAGGAGGTTTCCCATGTTCGCTAAAATTTTCAACCAATCACCAAGGAGGTTTCTCATGTTTGGCAAAATTTTCAACTTCTGGATTTTGAGTTTCTGCCTGATTCTTTCCCCTGGCCTTATGGCCAATCAAACCGAGGCCGAGGCCGAAGAGTTGCCCAGCTTCTACTTCCTAAAGGAGAGAGATGGGGGGCAAACTATCCGCGTCTATACCTGCCATTCGGACACCGTTCCGGAAGACAATGCCGCCCCCTTGGGCCAAGGCCTTTCCCGTTTGGGACTCCACTGCCCCGAAGTGGCCGATGTCGCCAGGGCGGATTTGGGCCAATTGATTTTGGATATGTCCACCGAAATGGACGACTTGAAAGGCGAGCACGGGATCATTATGGCCAGAAGAATACTGGGTTTTACAGTTGCCATATCTTCCACATTTGCGGGAGTATTCGGAGGAGTGGGCCTTATCGAACACTTTTTTATAAAACCTTTACGCCCCATGATTGGTACAAAAAAGGCCCTCGTCCTCTCTCTTGCATCCGGTATCGTCGGCCTCACCATGACCTATGGCCTGTTTGCTCACGAAGATGGCCAGGTTACGGGCATTGACGACTACGAGGCCCGCGAAATTTTGCGCCGGCAAATCCGTGCCGGCATTATCGATGGGAAGAAAAAGTCAGAAATAAAACGCCGGATTTTTAACCTCTTTGAAAATTTCTTGAACCAGTATGGCCGGCCCGTGGATGCGGAACGGGATGACCTGGCCATTGGGCCACATCCGTTACAGGCCCTATAGACAGCGACTCAAGACAACCTCTGGCCAAACGCCCCAAAGGGGGGTAGACTGGCCAGAGGGCCTTTTTTACTTATGAACGAAAAAACCAGTAAGGAAAGAAATCTATCCTTTTTTGAAGCAAACCTCGAAGTTTGGCTCAAAGACCCCGCTTACCACCACAAATATGTCGTCATTCACGATGCTCAAGTGGCAAAAGTTTTTGATGAATTTTCAGACGCTCTCAACTACGCAACTTCTCACTTTTCACCAGAAGAATTTATTATTCAACAAGTTATCAGTGATGATGAACAGATCGGTTTTCTCAAGTTGGCCCTATAAATGCCCCACTCCAACCATTTTCATATTGTTTTAAATCAAACACCAAATGGCAATGTCGCGGGCATTTCACACACTCCAAATATCTTGGCCAATCTTGGACTCAATCTTTTGGTAGAACTGAGTACGGCAAGTGCATTTTCCAACAAAAATATTGAAAAAAAATATTGTTCGGCCATGGGATTGGTCGACACGGGAGCGACCAGAACTTCCATTGATACTCACTTGGCCCAATATTTGAATCTCATCCCCATTGGTATGAGCACCGCCATAACCGCAGCGGGGCCTCAAAAAACCAACGATTATGCCATTGATCTGACTTTTATTGGATCACAATTGAGGCCGGCCCTAAATTTGAGAGTGGGGTCTTGCACTTTAAATTTTGATCCCAACAAGGCCAAAGAAAACTTGCGTAATAGCAAAAACACTGGCCTTTTAATCGGCAGGGATGTGATGTCTCGATGGAATTTAACCTGGAATGGGCCAACCTCGACTGTTTTTATCTCAGACTAATCGTATCGTTCAACCCTCTGGCCAAACGCCCCAAAGGGGGGTAGACTGGCCAGAGGGCCTTTTAAATAAATTTTATTTTACTAGCTCAGGAAGGCCCTTCTCTTGGAGGGGAAAGTGCCCGGCAAGGCGGCAAGCTCCATCGCCATCCTAGTTTGCGCTCTGGCCTGGCCAAGAGAGGCCACTGCCCAACTTTTTCAAGTCACCTGTGCAGGAATGTGTGATCCGGTGAGTTTGGAACTCAAAAGGCAAATTGAGGCATCGGTCAATGAAAACCTGCCCGAGGCCGACGCCTCCACTTATTTGCAGGGCACTGCCGACGCCAACGCCCTCTCCAGCAGTTTGGTGGGGGTGGACTACGCCAACGAAGCGAAGACCTTTTTGCTGTCGCCGAACATAGGTGCCGGAGTCAATTTGGGGGAATACCAGTTGGGCGATCTTTTAACTGGAGATGTTAAGGGCAAAAACCTGCGCGGCCTGGGGGCCACCCCCTCCCTGTTGTTGGGACTCAATTTGGCCAAACTGGGCCTTAAAAAATACTCCAAGTGGCGGCTCTTTCTCAATTTTGGCCAATTGAAACCCAAGTCGGACACCTTCAATCTCGAAGTGATTACATACGGCCTGCATGTGCGCTACCGCATCTTTAAACCTAAGGCCTGGTGGGGCACTCGCCTGTTGCGCTGGAATGGACTCCACTTTTCCACCGGAGTGCAATCCCAATCCCTCAAGGTAAACTACTCCGAGCGCAAAAATGAAGACTTCACAGTGAGCGGGCAAACCGCCTCCATCGACGGGGACATTGTGGCCCAGGTGGAGAGCGAAACCCTCTCAGTGCCGTTGGAACTCTCCAGCGGCATCCAATTCCTCTACCTCTTCACCTTCTTTGCCGGCATTGGTATCAACTACTATCAGGGAGAAACCTCCGCCCGCGCAGGGGGCGACCTGCCCATCACTTCCTCCATCCCCGGCAGTCAACTGACCGGCGTTTTGCGCTTGGGTGAAAAAGCGCGGCCTGAAGAGTTTGGGGCCAGAACCTTCGCAGGCCTGCAGATCAATTTGCCCGCCGTGAAGTTGCTGAGTGCCCAACTGGATCACAACTTTGTGAGCAAGACTTGGGGGGTGGGGCTGCGCTTGCTCACTACAACTTGGTAAGTGCTCACACTTCAGCTAGGTGAGGCCATTATGGCCATGCCGGAATCCACATAGAGAATTTGCCCGCTCACGCTCTCCGACAGGGGACTGGCCAAATACACCGCTGCCCCGCCGACATCCTCGGTGGTGACATTTTTTTGCAGGGGCGCGCGCGACTCCACCGCCTCGAAAATCTTGTGCATGCCGGACACCCCGCTGGCCGCCAGGGTGCGGATGGGGCCTGCGGAAATGCAGTTGACACGAATTTGTTGGCGGCCTAAATCCACCGCCAAGTAGCGCGCACAGGCCTCCAGGGCCGCTTTGGCCACCCCCATGACATTGTAGCCGGGAAACACTTGCTGGGAACCGTGGTAGGTCATGGCGATCACCGACCCTTGGGGCCGCATCAACTCCTTTAAGCTGTGGCACAGGCCGACCAGAGAAAAGGCGGAAATATCGCAGGCCAGTTTGAACCCCTCCCGACTGGTGTCGACAAAATCCCCCTTGAGGTCGTTGCGATCGGCAAAGGCCAGGGAGTGCACCAAAATATCGAACTGCCCCCACTGTTCCCGCACCTGTTGCCTCATGGAGGCATAGTGCTCCTCACAAGTCACATCCATTTCAAATGTAAAGTCCGCCCCCACCTCTTGGGCCAAAGGCAAAACCCGATCTTTCAACTTGTCGTTGAGATAACTCAGGGCCAGGGCCGCCCCGTGATCTTTTAAGGCGCGGGCGATGCCCCAGGCGATGGAGCGCTCGTTGGCCACGCCCAAAATCAAAGCGCGCTTTCCCTCTAACAGTGGTTTCATCTCAGTAACTCAATCCGCTTTTGCGGAGGTGAATCTTAGGTCGCGCTTCTGCATCGAAAATATAGGAGGCCAAAACTTCGGCGCAAACCAACTGGTGGTCGCCGGGGCAAAATTGGGAGTGCATTTTGCACTCCAAAACCGATTTGGCATCTTCCATGAGCAGTCCGCCGCTCTCGCTCACCCGGTGGGGAATTTCGCCGAAGGGACTCACATCATAACTCGACCAAAAGTGCCGCAAGTACTGGGTTTGGTGTTCCCCCACAATATTGATGGTGAAAATTTTGCCGGCGGTGATGACATCGTAGGGACGGCGGCCAGGTTTTATGGCCAAACCGACCAGCAGGGGGGAAAAGGAAACTTGTTGTATCCACGAGGCCAAAAAACCGTCTTTGGCCTCTCCTTCCACGGTGCAAACGATAAACAGGCCAGAGGGAATGTGTCCCACGGCATTCGGAGTTTCAACTTGCAAAATGCTTCCTCCCGGTTGAGTTGGATGGCCTTTATTGTAAAGACAACGGTTCATCTCGGTCAAGTTTCTTTGATTCTCCCATTTTTTTCTTGTGCCAAATAAACTTTGTGCGTTAAAATAATCAAAAAGGGGTAAAAGAGGTGACCAAACAACAACTCACCGAACTTAAAGAACAGCTTTTGGCCACCAAGCAGGAAATCCTCAATAAGGGCCACTTGGCCAACAAGGAAGACCTGTGCGTGCAAAGTGAAGACCTGCCCGACGAGGCCGATCTGGCCAACAGTGTGATCAACCAACAAATCAGCTTTCAAATGCGCGAGCGGGAGTTGGGCAAATTGCGCGCTATCGAACATGCCCTGGACAAGATGGAGCGGGGAAGTTATGGCCTGTGCGAAGAGTGCGACGGGCCGATCGAATTTAAGCGCCTCAAGGGCCAACCCTTCGCCGTACTTTGCATCACCCACGCCGAAGAACTGGAGCGCGAGCGGCAGCGCTTTATCAAGGGCCAGGCGTCCTAGTTTATTTGGGAATAAACTCTTTTAAAGCGTGCAACTGGTTGAGCGCCTCCAAGGGCGTGGTGCGGGAGAGGTCTAGGGCCTGGAGTGCGCCCTCCAGTTCCAACAAGTGGGGGGGGATCGGCGTTTCCTTGGAGGCCTTAGGCGCTGACAAATTCATGCAAAGTTGGCCATCCTTTTCACTGGGTGGCCCAACCGGATCGGCAGCGCCGCTTTCCAATTGGGCCAAAATGCCCCGGGCGCGCCGGATGAGAGAGCGGGGTAGGCCCGCCAATTTGGCCACATAAATGCCGTAGGACTGGTTGGCCGCACCCTCTACCAGGCGGTAGAGAAACAGCACCCGGTCTTCCAGCGAGCGCGTCTCCATAGTCAAATTTTTGGCCCCGGGAAGCTCCTCCACTACTTCGATCAGTTCGTGGTAGTGGGTGGCAAAAAGTCCCAGCGGGCGCACCTGGGAAACCAAGTGCTCCACCAACGCCCAGGCGATGGCCAAACCGTCGTAAGTCGAAGTTCCCCGCCCCACTTCGTCCAAAATGACCATGGAGCGGGAAGTGGCGTGGCGGACGATCTCGGCGGTCTCCGCCATTTCCACCATAAAAGTGGAGTGCCCCCGCAAAATGTCGTCGCTAGCGCCCAAGCGACTGAAGAGGTAATCACACACACTGACTTCCGCACTCTCGGCGGGGACGAAACAGCCCATTTGGGCGAGGATTTGCACTATCGCCATCTCGCGCATGACGGTGGTCTTGCCCGCCATATTGGGGCCAGTGATCAGGCCAAAACTGTTTTTGCCGTCGAGGATCAAGTCGTGGGCGACAAATTCCTCCGAACTTTGGCCTTTCACCAGGGGGTGCCACATGCCGCGCAGGCGCAGGCCTTTTTTTTCTTTGATCACCGGACGGGTGAAATTTTCCCGCCGGGACACCCACGCCAGGGACAAAAAACAATCCAACCAGGCCAAGGTTTCGGCCAGAGAGTGCCAGGATCGCGCCAGGCCCTCGACTTCCTCCAACAACTGGACAAATGCATGGCGCTCCCACTGGCGCAGCTTTTCGCTGGCGGAGAGCACTTCCTTTTCAAAGCGCTCCAATTCCTCGGTGACAAAGCGTTGGCCATTCACCAGGGTTTGCTTGAGCACAAATTGGGCCGGGACTTTGGCGGCATGGTTCCTGGAAATTTCGATAAAGTAACCGGCGATATTGTTGGATTTGACCCGCAATTTGGGGATTCCGCTCTCCCGCCGGTAACGATCTTCCAGGCGCTTCACTTGGTCGTGGGCATTGAAGTTCAATTCGGCCAGGCGGTCGCGCTCGGGGTGAAATCCGCACCTTATCACATTGCCCTTGTCCCAACTGGCCCCCATCTCGTCACTCACCGCCGCCTCTATTTTGTGTCCCAGAGTGCGAAGTTTTTTGCAAGCGCCGGCATCGAGGGCCTGCAGGCCAGCACCCCCTTTTAACCCCTGCAATTCCCCCTCATATTTGGTGTAGATGGCAATAGTGCGGGACAAGTTCAAAAGGTCGCCGGCGGACGCTTTGCGGGTGGAAACTTTGGCCAAAATCCTGGCGATGTCTCCCACTTTTTTGAACTCTCTGCGCATCCCCTCGGTGAGTTGATCGTTTTGCAAAAAAAAGTGGATCACCTCTTGGCGCTCTAAAATGCTCCGGCGGGACTTGAGGGGTTCGGCCACCAAGCGCCGCAGGAGACGCCCCCCCATGGCGGTTTGGGTGCGGTCGAGAAAACCCAGTAGGGAATGTTTATAAGAGGCGCGATCCCTGGGCAAAATTTCCAGGCCCATCAAAGTCGGCAGTGCCACCTTTAAGTGTCCCTGGTTGTTCACCAGGCGAAAGGGCCGCAGGTGAGTGCACTGCTCAAGTTGTTGGGTGGAGCAAATATAATAGGCCAGCGCTCCGATGGGGGAGAGCACCGCCGAGTCGGTGGCCAAAGTCTGATCCCGCCGGTATCCCGGCAACCACTTCTCCAAATAGGGTTCGGTGTGCTGGGTTTCAAAATATTCGCTGCTCAAATGGGCCTTGGTGATCCCCCTCGACTGGCAAATGCTGTCCACTTGCGGGCAGTCTTCCCACTGGCCCATGAAAGTCACCAATTCCCTGGGGGGGCAGAGGTCGAGTTGATCCAAAAAATATTTGGGATCGGCAAATTTTTGGCCGATAAATTCCCCCGTGGTAAAATCCACACTGGCCAGATAAAATGTTTTTTCGCTATAGCACCCGGCCGCCAGGTAGCGCTCCTCCCGCGCCTCCACCTTGTCCAAATCGTAGGGGATGCCGGGGCCGACCACCTGGGTGACCGCCCGCTTAACAATGCCTTTGGCCTGGGCGGCATCTTCCACCTGTTCGCAAATCGCCACGCGAATACCGCTTCCGGTCAAACGATCGATATAGGTGGCGGCGGCGTGGTGGGGAATCCCCGCCATGGGGATGGGAAGTTGGCCAATTTTGCCCCGATGGGTTAAAGCGATATTGAGGGATTGACTGACTTGGGTGGCGTCTTCAAAAAAGGCCTCGTAAAAGTCCCCCATGCGAAAGAGCACCACTTGCTCGGGGTGGCCTTTCTTGATGGAGTGGTATTGCTCCATCATGGGTGTCAGCTTGGCCCCGGCGGCGACCAGGTTTTCTAGGGTAGTGGGCATAATCGTTGCACGACTCCTCGACAGAGTTCAGGGAGTTTGGAAGGTTTAAAGAGCAGAATTATGGCAAACAACCAGACATCCAGGCAAGACTCGCCCGTGGCCACGGAGTTCCCCCGTGTTTGAATACCGCCACACTCTGGCCATAGTGGCGTTTGTCTCGGCCCACTGTGCCCTGTTTTTCTTCGCCCTCGGTACCAGCGAGAGGAGCGTACTCGGCCGGTGGCCCTTTTCCCGCAAAAGTGTGAACTTGCCGGCGGAAAAATTCCAAATTTCCCGCTTTGAAGGGGCCAAATACTACCTTTTAAAGGGCGAGAGGCCCAACTTTCACCTGTTGGCCGACTCCCTCTCCACCTCTTTGAATGGCCAGCGCATCCGTTTTGCCCAACCCCGCGGCCACTTTTTTACCGGCGACGGGCGGGCGATCAACTACCGGGCGGCATTTGGCCAATTGATGCAGAGGGATCAATTTTTCGATTTGGAGGGGGAAGTGGCCCTAAACGCGGAGGACTTCCAAATTTCCGCCGAGCGCTTGAAATACCACCTGGACGAGCACCGCATTGAAGCGGTGGGGGAGGTGGACGGGCGCAATCTCTACTGGCGGGGAAGGGATCGCATTTTTCTCAAGGGGGAGCGGGCCACTTTTTGGCCGCGGGAAAAACGCGCCCAGTACTCTGGCCGTGTTTTGGGCCGCATTGAACGCCCTCTGGCCTACCAATCCAACATCAAATTTGGATCGCAGGAACTCAAGTTTGACCGCATGGAGGAAAAAATTTCGGCCCAGGGCCATTTGTGGATTCAAAAGCGGGGAGTTTACGCTCGCGGCCGGCGGGGAGACATTTATTTGGCGAAAGGGGAGGATGGGCCAGAGGAAAAAGAGGGGGAAAAATTTAAGTATTTCGTCCTCTACGACGATGTGAGAGTGGAGGAAACCGTGCGGACGCCAACTAGGAACTTTAAACGCCAGGCCTTTTGTGAACAACTGGAAGGGGGACTGGACGGCCGCGCCATCGTCCTGACCGGCAACCCCCGGGTGGTGCAAACCGGCGGCCAGGGCCAGGGAACCATCAAAGAGGATAGCGTGATTCGGGGCAAACAAATCACTTTGCGGGAAAATAATGAAGTGGTGGAAATCGACGATGCCGACACCCGCTTTGAAATGGGGCCTTAAACTATGCTCGGCCCAGAAACCCATCCCCCGAAATCCCGCCTGGAGGCCCACAATCTGTGCAAACACTACGCCGGCAAGGCGGTGGTCAAGGGGGTCAATCTACGAGTTGAGCAAGGGGAAGTGGTGGGCCTTCTAGGCCCCAATGGAGCGGGCAAAACCACTTCCTTTTATATGCTGGTGGGCCTGGCCAAGGCCTGCGCCGGCGAGATTCTCATCGATGGCCAAAATATCACCAGCGAACCGCTGCCCGACCGCGCCCTGCGCGGCCTGGGCTATCTCCCCCAAGAGGCCAGCATTTTTCGGGACTTGAGCGTGGAGGCCAATATTTACGCCGCCCTGGAAAACCGCCCCCTGCCCAGAACTAAAAAGAGAAACCTGCTCAATGCCTTGATCGCCGACTTTGGCCTGGACTACATCCGCAGCTCTAAAGGCTCCATCCTCTCTGGCGGGGAGCGGCGGCGGGTGGAAATCGCTCGGGTTTTGGCCCTGGAACCGCGCTTTATTCTCCTGGACGAACCCTTTGCCGGGGTTGACCCTTTGGCGGTAAGCGACATTCAAAATATTATCGAGGGCCTCAAAGAGCGCCATATTGGAGTGCTGATCACCGATCACAGCGTGCGCGAAACCCTGGAAACCGTCGACCGCGCCTACATTATGAGTTCCGGCGAAGTCCTGGCCGACGGAACGCCCAAAGAAATCGTCCACCACCCCAAGGCGCGAAAACTTTACTTTGGGGAAGAGTTCAGCATATAGAGTCTGTATGGCGACCAAAATGGTTCATCATGCACAGCAGGGCCAAGGCCTGGCCCTATGCCCCCAACTCCAACATTCGATCAAGTTGTTGGCCCTCACCCACTCGGAAATGGCCCAGAAAATTGCCGAAGAGATGGTGGAAAACCCCATGCTCGAAGATGCCGAGGCCAACACTTCCGAATCCCCCTGCTCCCCGGAAGCGAGTTTGCGGGCCGAGCGGTTGGAACGGGAAAACCGGGAGGCGCGGGCGGAAAATTTCGAGGGTGAGAGCATCGTCCCCAAAGACGATTTTGACTGGCACGGCTATGTCAGCGCTGCCGAGGGAAATGCGCCATCACTGGCACTCAGGCGCGAACGGGAAAAAGCGGAAGAGAAGTTCAACTACGAAAACATCATCTCCCGCGGCCACTCCCTGAGCGAACACCTGGAGTGGCAACTGAGAATGGAAGACATTTCCCCGCAAGAATATTTCTTCGCCCTGGAAATCGTCCACAACTTGGACGAGGACGGTTATTTGAGCACCCCCTGGGAAGGCCTGGTGGCGCAAAGTTTGCACACCCCTCCCAATGCCCGGCAGATTTGGGAACGGATCAAAAAACTCGATCCGGTTGGTTGCGCTTGCCGTTCCCTCACCGAATGTCTGCTCACCCAGGCCCAGGCGCTGGAAGAACGCTCGCCCCTGGTGGAAAAAATCATCACTCACCATTTGGCCGACCTGCAAGGGCACAACTACCAAAAAATCGCCCGGGATTTAAATGTCACCACCGGACAAATCGACACTTGTGCCCAATTGATCAAAAACTTCCACCCCAGGCCCGGACGCTTAATAGGCCAGACAGACACCCACTACATCATCCCCGACATCTACATAGTGCAGGCGGGAGGGGAGTTTGTGGTTAAGGTGAATGACGACGGTATTCCACGGCTCAAAATATCGCGCCTCTACCGCAAAATTTTGCAACAAAAACACGCCCCTAAGGAGTCAAAATATGTCAGGGAAAAACTGGATGCGGCGGCGTGGCTCATCAAATCCATCCACCACCGGCAAAAGACCATCCACCGGGTGGCGAGTGCCATCGTCGCCCAACAACAGGCCTTTTTTCAACGAGGCCCAGAACATTTAAGGCCGATGATTTTGCGGGATATTGCGGGCCAAATCGGCGTGCACGAATCGACGGTTTCCCGGGCCACATCGGGCAAATACATGCACACTCCGTTGGGCATTTTTGAACTCAAATATTTTTTTGGCAGCGGATTGGGCGGCAGAGGCGGAACGCCAGACATCACCTGCGAAGTGCTCAAAATCAAAATAAAAAATCTGATCAACGGAGAAAACCCCAAGCGGCCCCTCTCCGATCAAAAAATCGCCGTCTTGCTGGATCACCATGGCCTGGGGGTGGCCCGCCGGACAGTGGCCAAATACCGCGAAGAATTGGGCCTGCCACCATCGCCGAAACGCAAAGTGGCCAGGGGAGAAAAATTACGCCTTTAAAAGTCCGAGTTTATCCAGCACGGTAGCGCGCGCCGAAAGATAGTGTTTGTGTTCCAACAACAGGCCTTTGGCCACGGTTCTGATCTCTTCGGATTCCAGGTGTTCCACATTCCCGTCGGCGGCGGCCACCGCAAAAAGGGCGGTGAGCACGCTCATCCGTTGGCCAAGACTCATCATTTCGGCCAGGGGATGGCAATAGCGGGTGTTCTCCAGGCCACACAAATCGACAATTTCTTGACAGGCCAATTCCGCCACCGCCGACACTTCTTCCTCCGACAAGTCGCTCCATTCTCTCAAGATGGACACTATGCGCTCCCGTTCCCCCTCGGTGATCTTCAAATCCACATAGGCCACCCGTGCAAAAAGTCCCGCCAAACAGGCCAATTTGAGTTGCTCTTCTCCGTCGTGTTTGGGTAAAAGTTGATTGATTTTTTGATGGAGGCGATTGGCAAATTCTTTCCGAATCTGCAAATCTTGGGAACTTTCCCCCGGTACTGATCCCAAAAGACGGCCTAAAAAACCCATGGGAGACACCTTTTTCAACAAAGCATGGCCAAAAGATGGCCAGCGGGATAATTAAAGATAATAACAGAATAGAAGATTGGGGCGGGAATGAAAACAGGCCACCGTTCGCTCTCAACCCCAAAAGGAGGTGAAATATTGCGCGCTCAACATGACGATCAGGCCCGAGAAGAACAGGGCGGAGTTTCCACCCTCGACCGGCAAAAAGTCCAACGCCCCCAACGCTTTCAAGTGCTCATGCACAATGATGATTACACCACTAAAGAATTTGTGGTGCAAATTTTGCGCAGATTTTTTCAAAAATCGGTGTCCGAGGCCAAGGACATTATGCTCCAAGTTCACAATTCGGGAATTGGCCTGTGCGGAACTTATACCAAGGATATTGCCGAAAGCAAAATTTTTAAAGTCACCAGAGAGGCCAAAAAGCACGGCCACCCCCTGCTGTGCACTTGCGAACCAGAGTAAAGTATTGCAAGAATATTCTGGAGAGAAAGTTATGATGTCTAAAAATTTGGAAATTATCATCAACGCCGCCATCAGGAAGACCAACAAGATGAGGCACGAATACCTCACTCTGGAGGGGGTTCTGTACGCCATGTTGGACGACCGGCATGTCGCCGATGCCATCATCGAGTGCGGTGGCAACCTCGACAGCATGAAAGCAGATTTGGAGGCCTTCTTTGAAGAAGAGGGCAATTTTTCGGTTCTGTCCTTCCAGGAAATCGAAGCACTCTCGGAAAAACAATTTGTCGGGGAAGACTTGAGAAGACTGGCCGCCGATTCGGGCATTCGCTACCAACCGGAAATCAGTTTGGGCCTTCAGCGGGCGATTCAAAGGGCCGCCATTCAAGTCCAATCGGCGGGCAAAAAACAGATTCAGGGGATTCACCTTTTGGTGGCCATCTTTCAAGAAGAAGAGGATTCCTTTGCCCTCTATGTTCTGCAAAAACAAGGCCTGGAAAAATACGATATTGTTCATTGTTTGAGTCACGGCCAGTACCTTCCCGGACAAGGCGACTCCCACTTGGATGAAGACGAGGACGAAGAGGGTGGCATCGGCGTCGGCGAGGAGCACTCACGCCCCCGCAAATCCCCCTCCCATGGCCCCCGAAAAAATATTCAAAAGAGGTTTAAATTTCTGGAAAAATACAGCGTTCACCTGAATGAATTGGCCCAACAGGGGCAAATTGATCCCATCGTTGGCCGTAAGGAAGAAATTCACCGCATCGTTCAAATCTTGTGCCGCAGGCACAAAAACAACCCGCTCCTGGTGGGGGATGCCGGCGTGGGCAAGACCGCCATTGCCGAGGGCCTGGCCTGGTCTATTGAACAGCACCTCGTCCCCCAGGTGGTGAACGCCACCTCCATCTTTTCCCTGGATATGGCCGGACTGCTCGCCGGGGCCAAATTTCGCGGAGATTTTGAGGCCCGGCTCAAAGGTGTCATCAAAGATTTGGAAGAATACGGCAAGGCCAAAACCTACCCCGTCCTCTTTATTGACGAAATCCACACTCTGATGGGTGCCGGTGCCACCAACGGCGGCAGTTTGGACGCCTCCAACCTGTTGAAACCTTCACTCACTTCGGGAAAAATTAGAATTTTGGGCAGTACCACCCACGAAGAATTTCGCAAATTGATAGAAAAAGACTCGGCCTTCAACCGGCGCTTTCAAAAAATCGACATTGAAGAACCCTCCCAAGGGGAAACCTACAAAATTTTACAGGGCCTGCGCGGACACTTTGAAGGCCATCACAAGGTCAAATATTCCAACGCCGTTTTGAAGGCGGCGGTGTCCCTGTCGGAGCGCTACATTTCCGATCGGCGCAATCCCGACAAGGCGATTGATGTCATCGACGAAGCGGGGGCGGCCACCCAATTGCAAGACGGGGATAAGAGGAAGTCCAAAATCACCAAACGGGACATCGAAAATATTGTCGCCAAATTGGCCAAAATTCCCAAACTCAATGTCGGCAGCAGCGAAAGGGAAAAATTGCGCCACCTCAAAACCAATCTCAGAATGTTGATCTATGGCCAGGATCACGCCGTCGAACAGGTGGCCGATGCCATTTTATTGGGCCGTTCCGACTTGGGCCAAGATAACCGCCCCATCGCCAGCTTTCTTTTTGCCGGGCCGACGGGAGTGGGCAAAACCGAATTGGCGCGCCAATTGGCCATCCAACTGGACTCCCACCTGGAGTGTATCGACATGTCGGAATATATGGAAAAACATTCCGTCTCCAAGCTGATCGGGGCCCCACCCGGCTATGTTGGCCACGAACAAGGGGGCGGACTGACCGATGCCATCAAACGCCACCCCCACTGCGTCTTGTTGCTGGATGAAATCGAGAAGGCCCATCCCGATGTCTACAATGTTCTTCTGCAAGTTATGGATCACGGCGGCCTCACCGATGGCCAGGGACGCTCGACAGATTTCAGAAATGTGGTCTTGATCATGACCACCAACGCCGGTGCTCAAAAAATGGATGAAGGCAGTATAGGATTGGGCCAAAGTACCTCTGGCCCCAACCTCACCCGCCGGGACGCCGCCATTAAAAATTTCTTCACCCCCGAATTTAGAAACCGCCTGGACGCCATCATTCACTTCAACAAGTTGGAAAATCACCTGATCATCAAGATTGTGGAAAAATTCTTGGGCCATTTAGAGGCCAAATTGCTCAAGAAAAATGTCACCTTGGAAATTTCCCGCACCGCCAAGGAATGGCTGGCCCAAATCGGTTACGACCCCAAAATGGGTGCCCGCCCGCTGGCCAGAGTGATCGGCGATCGGGTGAAAAAACCCCTCTCCAACGAAATTTTGTTCGGAAAACTGGAAAAGGGGGGCCATGTCGCCATCAATTTGGAAGAAGAAGACGGGCACACGCGCTTAAAATTTGAATTTAAAGTTTTAGAACGGGTGTAATTCAGCAAATTCTGCACTGATAGTGGAAATTTTTTCACCCAGGTGACAACAAAAACTGTAAAATGGGTGAAAATTTTTTGTTTCCGGCAAATTTTTTTCACGCCATCCCGTTTTTTGCTTGCAAAACCAAAGAACAAAAAGTTTTTTTGCTTTTAAAACAGCAAAAAAGATAGATTCTGCAAATTTTTTTCAAAAAAAGGCAAAAAAATAAAGATAAATGCAAAAGAAAACGATTTTTTGTTTGCGTTAATAGATTTTTGTGATTATCTTAAAATTAAGGTTTATTGAACAACGAGGAGGAATCAATGGCCATCAGAAGAAAGACCGCGACTCGAAAGACTGCGACCCGGAAGACCGCCACTCGCAAAACGGCAACCCGCAAAACTGCCACCCGCAGGAAAACTGCTCGCAAAACGGCAACTCGAAAAACTGCCACCCGTAAAACGGCAACTCGCAGGAAGACTGCTACTCGCAAAACGGCAACTCGAAAAACTGCTACTCGTAAGACTGCCACTCGCAAAACCGCCACCCGCAAGACGGCAACTCGTAAAGCTGCTACTCGTAAAACTGCTACTCGCAGAACGGCAACCCGGAGATCGTCTTAATAATTGGTTCGTCCATGACATTGTATTTGATGAAAAAGGCCTCCGCATTGGGGGCCTTTTTTTACAAAATTATGTAACTGCTCACACTTCAGGCCATCTTGTGGGCCAGCTTCGCCATCGCTCCTTGCGATGTGCAGGGAGCACACCTCAGTCGCTCTGTCTCGCTTTCTCCCAATCTGGCCCAAATTGTGAGCAGTTACCCTGCTTTTATCGCAATTTTCTGCTAATGTATGAGTAGTTACAAAATTATGTGAAACGGGTAAAAAATGCTGGCCCTCTAACGGAGGATTGGCCATGTCTATGTTTGACAAACTTGAAGAAGTTTTGGCCCATTTTGATCAATTGACCGAAAAAATGAACGATCCTGCGCTCTACCAACGCCAAAAAGAGTATCGGGCGGTGGCCAAAGAACGCGCCCGCCTCGAAGAGCTGGTGGCAACTTATCAAAATTACAAAAAAATGCAACACAATATCCAAGACGCCAAACATATTTTGGCCAGTGAAAAAGACGAAGACATGCGCGAAATGGCCAAAGAGGAATTGAATACTATGGAACCCCAAATTCCGGAACTCGAAACGGCCCTAAAAATCCTTTTGCTCCCCCAAGACCCGCTGGACGACAAGAATGTCATGGTGGAGATACGCGCCGGTGCGGGAGGGGACGAGGCCTCGCTCTTTGTCTCCGAAATTCTCAAAATGTATCAAAATTACTGCCGCAACTTGAATCTCAAAAGTGAAATGATTTCCCTCTCCCAAGGGGATGAAGGGATTAAAGAAGTCATCTTTTCGGTTTCCGGCGATAAAGTCTACTCCAAATTAAAGTACGAATCGGGGGTTCACCGGGTGCAACGGGTTCCCAAAACCGAATCCCAGGGGCGCATCCACACTTCCACCATCACCGTGGCGGTTTTGCCCGAGGCCGACGAAGTTGATTTCCAACTGGACATGAACGAAGTGCGCACCGATGTCTACCGTTCCTCCGGGGCCGGAGGCCAATCGGTCAACACCACCGACTCCGCCGTACGGGTCACCCACTTGCCCACCAATATTGTGGTGGCCTGCCAGGACGAAAGAAGCCAACTCAAAAACAAGGAAAAGGCGCTGAATATCTTGCGCAACCGCATTTATGATTGGATGGTGCAAACCCAGCGCGAAGAAGAGGCCGCCACCCGCAAAAATCTGGTCGGCACCGGCGACCGCTCGGAGAGAATCAGAACCTATAACTACCCCCAAGGCCGAGTCACCGACCACCGCATCGGATTGACCCTCTATTCTCTCGACAAAATTTTGGAGGGAGATTTGCGCGAAATTACCGATGCCCTGGTCACCCACAATCAGACTGAACTTTTAAAAGGCCAGATGGAAGCGTGACTTCTCAAGTGCAGCGGGAAAAAATTGCAACCTTTTGGAAGCGCCACCAACACTCCCTGCAGGCCCACTACCCTGGCCTCACCTTGCTCCGTTGGCAACGGGAGGCCCAAACTTATTGCCGACAAAACGGGAACAATTTGGGCCATTTTTTGGAGAGTGCGCGCCGGGGCGTTCCCTTGGAATATATTTCTGGCCGCGCCTTTTTTTATAAATCTGAATTGGCCATATCTCCCGCCGTGTTCATCCCCCGTTTTGAAACTGAAATTCTGGTGGAAAAGGCAGTACAAATCTGCCGTCACAAATGGCCCAGGGGCCAGTCCATTGACATTTGCGATGTGGGCACAGGGTGCGGGGCGATCATTCTTTCTCTATGCCTCGAACTCCCAGGCCCAGTCAAAGCGTGCGCCGTTGACCTCTCCAGCGAGGCCTTAAAACTTGCGCGCCAAAACTATGCCCAACTCCGGCAAAACCTGCCGAAAAAGACGAGCATCACTTTTTACCGCGGGGATCGCCTCAATCCCCTCAAAGGCAAAAAACAACACTTGATTTTGTCCAACCCGCCCTACCTCAAAGAGTCTGCCGATCGGGTGGGCGTCCACCCCCAAGTCCTGCAATATGAACCCCACCCGGCACTTTTCCTCGAAGATGGCGCATACGATTCTTGGTACCGCGAATTTTTCCGCCAAATTTTTCAAACTCTCCATTCGGGAGGAGAGTGCTTGATGGAAGGCGATCCCCAGCACTTGCCGGCACTAGCGGATTTGGCCCACCAACTCGGATTCGTTGAAGTGGCCCTCGTCTCCGACTATAATCGGCACAAACGCTTTTTGGAGATGGCCAGGCCGTAGTTTAAAGGTGTTGGTGGTAGAGATGCTTTTGAAAATCAACAAAGAAAAATTTTATTTGTGGAATATCACCCAAAGGCCTTGGAGTATCGGCCAAGGTTTGGTATTTAAGTTTGAGTAGTTCGGGAAGATTTTCCTCAGAAAGTTCTTCGACACCTGACTCGACATATTGCTCTAAAACAAAATTTATAAATTCTCTCTGTTCTTTGTTTAAAGAAGAAAAGATATTTGACTTTGCATGCTCAACCCGCTCTCTTCTCGTCATTGGCCTAGTATGAAAAGCAACATATTCTAAAACATCGAAAAGGTCGCATTTGTTGGCATCAATGGCCACCCTCAAAGAATTAAGCTGTTCTCTTCCAAATCCAACCTCATCAAGTTTTTTCAGCAATTCCTCACGGGTATTCGGTGATGACCAAAGTTGGCGCAATTCTTTTTCCGATTTAAAGAACTCTGGTAATTTGCCATATAACTTTATTAAAAATTCATCTATAGAAATTGGTTTCCCTTCAGTATCCCAAAATAATGTTTGCATGGTATGCTGAATTTCCCTTTCTTTTCCGTCTGCCAACTTAATCTTTAACTTTTTCTTTGGGCCATAATCTAAATCATTGGGTTCTTTGGGTTGCTTGCCTTGAGATGGTTGCTGAGAGAATTTTTTGCGTGAATCTTCGGGTTCATCCAAATCCTTGACATCAATAGCCTCTCCATCCCAATCGGGATCGGAAAAGTGCCGGCAAGCATCGACAAAATCGAGAATGCTAAAATATTCCTTGCCATCAAAAACTCTGGTTCCCCTACCGATAATTTGCTTAAATTCGATCATGGATTTTATTGGCCGTAGAAGAACAATATTTCTTATATTTCTGGCATCTACCCCAGTCGAAAGTTTGCGTGAGGTGGTGAGAATTGTGGGAATAGTTTTTTCATTGTCCTGAAAATCCCTCAAATACTGTTCTCCAATTTCTCCCTCGTCAGAAGTGACGCGCTTACAATAATCGACTTCTCCATTTTTCTTTTTTTGATTGATTAAGTCCCTAATTACAGCAGCATGGTGTTGGTTAGCACAAAAAACTAAAGTCTTTTCCGATTGGTTGATATACTTGAACATAATTTCAACTCTTTTGGCCTCTCGCTGCTTAATTTCAATAATGTTATTAAAATCTTCTTCTTCGTAACGCCTGCCTTTCTCAACTTCGCCTTCAAGAATATCGTCATCGGGAGAATAAACATAATCATCTATAGTCGTTTTGATGCGTTTAACTTTAAAGGGAGTCAAAAAACCGTGATTGATACCATCTTTGAGAGAATAGGAATAAACTGGATGGCCAAAATATCGGTAAGTGTCGGCATTCTCTTTTCGCTTGGGAGTAGCTGTTAGGCCCAACTGCACTGCGGGAGAAAAATATTCTAAAATTTCCCGCCATTCACTTTCATCATTGGCCCCACCTCGATGGCACTCATCGATAATAATAAAATCAAAAAAATCCTTGCGGTATTCCTTATAATAAGGGTTTTCCCCACTCATAAAAGTCTGAAAAATGGTGAAGAAAATATCTCCACCAGTCATAACTTTTTTTCTTTTTCTAATTTGATCGGGACGAATGCGCACTAACGAGTCTTCAGGGAAAGCACAAAAAGAATTAGAGGTCTGATCGGCCAAAAAATTTCTATCTACGAGAAATAAAATTCGCGGCCTTGCACGGCCATCCCATTTGAGATTCCACCGGGATTGAAATAACTTCCAAACAATTTGAAAGGCCACGGCCGTTTTTCCCGTTCCCGTGGCCATGGTGAGAAGAATGCGCTTTTTTTTGTTTGCTATAGCATCTAAAACTCGATTGATGGCCAATTTTTGATAAAACCGATTTTCAAACTTACCTCGTTGGGCCTCCACATGATCAAATTTATTTCGCCAATCGTTTTGTTCAGCAAAACTCTTTTGCCAAAGTTCAATGGGTGTGGGAAATCTCTCCACTCGGCCTTCTTTGCCAGACTTCATGCAAATTTGGTAAATCTCCTTACCATTGGTTGAAAAAGTGGTGTCTACTTCAAGCAATTTAGCGTATTCCTTTGCTTGGGCCACACCCTGTTCAACTCCCAAGTCAATTCTTTTCGCTTCAACTACGGCCAGCTCTCTGCCCCGATAAACTAAAACATAATCGGCCTTCAGAGATGATGCCCGTTTGCCTCCCATTTGAATTTTTCCCGGTGTAATTCTAAATTCGCGGCGCACCTGTGAATCTTCAATTTCTCCCCAACCACATTCTTTGAGCTTGGGGCCTATCAATTCTTCTCTGGTATCTTGTTCATTCATGGTTTAAAAAACAATAAAAATAGTCGGACTAGTTCTAGTAAACATTTATTAATCGGCCAGACCTCATCTCAACTTTAATAACAGTTTTCTGATTACTTTTATCCAATTTAGAGAGAGGCCTTTTCATTGGCCATTTCACCGTTTAACACTTGTTGAAATATGGCCCGTTTTAACTCTTGAAGACAGTCGAGTTTTTTCTGATAAATCTCAATCAATCGATCATGTTCCCGCTTTATCTTATCTATTTTGGAGACGATTTTTTTTTGAGTGTTAAGGGTTGGGAGGGGGATAAGAATTTCACCAAGTTTTTTTCTACTAATCCTCTTTCTCGTTGTTCCCGTAGTTTCTTCTTCAATATCTCGCAAGTATTTGTCAGATTGCAAATAATATTTAAAAAAATTGGGAGTGATTATTTTTTCGTCAATTCGTACAATTGTACAATCAACAGCAGTAATCATCCTTTCACTACTTTTGGGAATAAAACAGCATCTCCCGACAGGCCTTGGAAGGCGTGATATGAGACAATCATTTTCAAAGATTTCTTTGCATCGTAACCGTTGAAATGTTTTTGTCGATATAAATCGTGCTTTTTCTTCACGATTTTTAAAGATACCTAATCCAATATTGCCCGTTTGAATTAGTCTTACCCCTTCTGAAG
Organism: Bacteriovoracaceae bacterium; assembly: GCA_965243145.1. Lineage (GTDB taxonomy): Bacteria > Bdellovibrionota > Bacteriovoracia > Bacteriovoracales > Bacteriovoracaceae > CBDBLK01. Next base: position 523,748 of record CBDEUB010000002.1, on the reverse strand, counting down.
ATTGATCTTTAGATTCTATCCAGTCACCATCTTCAAAATATTTACAGACATTTTTCAACTCCTCCATCGGCCATTGCCCATTATCGTTAGAGAGCAATTGACTTGTGTAGGAATCAAAAAGTTCCCGACAGTTTTGTAAGGCCCGCTCGGTATGGGCAATCGCTTTATCAACAGTAGTGGAGGCCCTGTCTAAGGCCGTGACGATTTTTTTTTGAGTGTTACGCGATGGAATGTTTACTTTTAGAGAATACACATCATTTCTGTTAATACCCGGTTTCACTCCCTTGGCCAATTTTTTTAAATTGAGGGTTTTCATACTATGGTATAAAAATTCCAAATCGTATTTGGAAGAATCAAAAGTGGTATAATAGGTTACATCCAATGGCCAAAATTTTTCAGAAGTTAGATTAATTTCACCAGCAGAACCTTTACGGCCTAAAATAATGCTTTTATGGCCACAAAGATATTTATTTGACCTCGATTTAATACCGTTTGCGCCGTACACGGGGAATTTTCCATTGGAAATTCTATTTTCTTGGGATAAAGGCCTACCATATTCTAATTTTAATACCTCTCCCAACTCCACCATCGGCCATGGGGCCTTAGAATTTCGTTGGTAAAAGACTTTCCCGACTTGCAAAATATGCTCTACCAAATTGAGATCGTTGAGTTCCTTGAAAATGGAAATATCAAATCCATAGGGCAAAGATAAATCATCAAGTTTCCGCATCAAAGGATAGACACTATTGTCCAAGGTTAAATTGTGTCCAAGCAAAGTTATATCAATATCTGATCCCGTCTTGTAATTTCCCATAGCGCGAGACCCGTAAAGTAAAACTTTCTGAATAGGATTTATATGTCCAATAACTTCTCGTATAGTTCTAATCGTGTCCACATCGAGGCCAAACATTTACAATTCTCGTTTTTTCTTTTCTTCGAGTAAAGTTTCCCTGAGTCTTTCAAAAGCATCATAATATTCATTTTTGATAGCATAAAAAATTTTATTGGCAGTTTCTATATCGTAAGTATGGGCCGTTTCGTTTCTGCTATCAATAGTTTTCGTCAATATTCCATCAGAAATAAGTTCTCTCTGGAAAGCAATGTTGAAGGCATCTTTACTTCCCATAATTCCCGATTCACCAACTGATTCTAAAAAATCTTTTAAGGTTTTCCATGCCAACTCTTGTACAAATTCAAAACTTTTAATCACTCCCCGTTTATCCCTGTCTGTAAAGTCTTGTTCGGATACATCTTCCATATCATTTTTTAAAATATCAAGTGCACTACAATACTTTTCCAATCGTTGAATCCATCGCACATTTTTTTTCATATTAGCTCCTCTAAAGATGCGATCACCTCTTTTGCTTCCCTATCTAAAAGTTTAATTTGGGCCATGATTTCCTGTGGATGGCGTGAAGGGCCTTGTTCGGGAGCGTGGGGATTTTTCACACTTAAATCAAAAGAATTTTTATCTATATCTTTAACCTGAATACTCCAAGATTTTAATGACGAGGTGAATTTCTTTTGAAGTTTGACAAACTCTTCTAAGTCACTTTCGTTGAGAGGATTGGTTTTGCCTAAATTTCGGCCAGGATCAAGTTCGTAGTACCAAATTTTTTTTGTGGGCCTTCCTTTTTCAAAAAAAAGCACGATGGTTTTTACTCCTGCTCCGGTAAAAACTCCTCTGGGCAAATCCAAAATCGTGTGCAAATTGCAACTCTCTAAAAGCTCCTTGCGCAAGCTCATGGAGGCCTTATCCGTGTTTGAAAGAAATGTATTTTTGATCACTACTCCGGCCCTACCACCTACTTTGAGCATCTTGATAAAATGCTGTAAGAAGAGAAAGGCAGTCTCACCTGTTTTTATGGGAAAGTTTTGCTGAATTTCTTTGCGTTCTTTGCCGCCAAAAGGCGGATTGGCCAAAACGATATGATGGCGATCACTTTCCTGAATATCGGTCAAATTTTCCGTCAAGGTATTAGTGTGAACGATATTGGGGGCCTCGACACCGTGAAAAATCATGTTCATAGTTCCAATGATATAGGCCAGAGACTTTTTTTCTTTTCCATAAAAGGTTTTTTTTTGCAGAGTCTCTTTATTTTTTCTATTAAATTTTTTACTCTTCCTTAAATGGCCACTCATATAATCAAAGGCCTCACAGAGAAAGCCGGCCGAACCGGCCGCTCCGTCATAAATCTTTTCACCAATTTGAGGGCCAATGATCTTGACAATAGTCTTGATGAGTGGCCTAGGAGTGTAGTATTCTCCTCCATTCCTTCCCGCATGGCCCATCTTTTCAATTTTGGATTCGTAAAGAAAACTCATTTCGTATTTTTCTTTGCTAGAGCGAAAATGAAGTTCATCTATGAGATTGATAATCTCTCTCAAGTTGTGGCCACTTTGAAGTTTATTTCTCAATTCACTAAAAATTTCTCCAATTTTGTATTCTATAGTGTTGGAAGCATCTGCACTGGCCCTAAATTTTTTGAGATAGGGAAAAAGTTTGTCATTAACAAAATCTTTGAGGTCATCCCCCCTCAATGCTCTGTTGTGATCAATAATACCTTTTTTTGTCTTGGGGGCCGCCCATATATCCCAACGAAAATCTTTTTTGATAATTTTTCGATAGGGCCTTCCAGACAGGGCCGATGCTTTTTCCGCATCTCTTTCCAAGTCGTGGAGGTATTTTAAAAACAGCACCCAAGAAGTTTGTTCTATATAGTCCAGTTCACTCCCACAACCAGAATCTCTGCGAAGAATGTCGTCAACATTCCTAAAAACTTGCTCGAACACTCTTTTCCTCCAATTTTTCCAGTTGAGGCCAAAACCGACTCTATAGTATCGCCATGCAATAGTCAAGAATAAGAATCTCAGTCAGGCCCTTCTCGCAAAATGCCGATGAAGAGAAAAGGGGACATCATGGAAAATCCCAAGAAATTTGACTGTGGAGAACTCTGCCGTGCCCTCTTAGATCAGTGGTCTGCAAAGTTCGCCGAAATGGACAAGGATTTTCTCCGGCAGAGGCGCTTGCCCAAGCGTAAAGATATGATAGGCCCCAAGCGGGGGAGCAATTTCATCTTCGAAGCACAGAAAAGATTGAAACGGATTTCAGTCAAACTCAAACAATTGGAAGTGGCCAAACTCTACCGCCAAAACCAACAACACGGAAACGGACAAGTTGGCCACAATGGCCAGGGGAGCGGGGAAATGCCAGAACCCCAGCGCTCCCCTCAGGTCAAGGGCCTGTTGGTTGATCGCAAGCAGAAATAAACTTAGGGCGAATTTGATTCTGGCCGGTAACTGCGATTTTGCAGCATATAACAAAAGGCGCTGGAACTGAGTCCATCGAGGGCCGCACCAAAGGCCAGAGTGGCCAACCACGCTGAAGTGGTCGGAGCGCTGGCGCTAATAACAATAAGTTTCCAACTCTGCATCCCCACTACAGAAGCAGAGACAAACTGGCCTATCTTGGGAATGTGCAACCATCCTTGCGACTCCTCTTGGATGGGCCTTTTTTTCTCCTCGCTAGAGGCCCTATGTTCCTTAATGGATTGTTGGACACCGATCATACAACCGCCAAAGGCAATCGCCCCGGCCACTGCAAGGGGGGCCACGATGGGGGCCAATGCCACCTGGGCGACTTCTTCCCCGGAAATGGGCATGGAAGCGGCCAAAATGTGATCCCTATCACATTCGTCTAGCGCACACAGTGGCCGGCCAGTGTGCAAGTCGATCAACAGGCCATCCACCACCGGGCCTGAGTTTGCACTCTCGGATTCAAATTCTTCGCTGAAATCATCCCGCGGGAAGTCGGCAAGGCCCAATCCCGTATCTGCTACGGTGTATTGGCATAAGGCAAAAATCAAGAGAAAAATGGGCCAGGGATTCGCCATTGTCCGGTTTTAGGACAGGCCCAGGGAGGATGTCAAGGGGAGTGAAATAGAGAATTAATACACAGCAAAATGTCACAGGTTGGGTATCTGCCACAAGGCTTTGGCCTGTTCTCCTAACCATCTTTGACGGCTTAAAATGCTATCTTCATTCCAATGTCCATATTCGGCGCATTTTTGAGTCACCTTAAAATCACTTTTCTCGAAGAGGGCCTTTTTTGCGCTAAAATCCTTATTGCCCAAATCTCTGTTTTCTTTTGGGCTTAAAAGGGCCATATTACCGATGCGTTCCACCATTCCACCCATCTTATTCACTTCACCAAAATCCTTTTCCCATTGGGAATCATAATTTTTGGGCAAAACATGCTCCAAAGTGAGACTCTCAAAGTCTCTAACATTTTCAGACAAATGCCTTTCGATACGGTAGAGAAGATAGCGTGCCTTTTTATCACTTCCCCCAGTTTTGAGCGTTTTATCGCTGAAGGATGCCAAAAAATCTTTGTCTGAAGGGTACAAATTCTTGAGAAAGGGCAACGCCCCACTCAATGTAACATCGGCAGTATCGGTGATAAAACGGGCCACTTTTGAATAAATCCGGTCTTGCTCTCCTGTTGGCCGGTCACAAATAAAATTGTAGCGCACGGAGATGGTTTCAATAAATCCCAAAAAACGAATGAAATCGGAGTGAGAAAAGTGTCTAAAAGCGGCCAGTAATGCATTTAATGGTGCTTTTACATTGAATAGATTTAAGGTTTTAAGATACAGGTTAAAACGATTGTCGCAGAGATAAACACCATCTTTGTAATTCTTCCAAAATTCATCATTTTCGTCCCTGAGGGCCGAATAAATTTGAGATGTCTCTAACAAATTTCGCAAATACTCCTTTGAATTTTCGACATTCGTTATTTTTGACTTTATTTTTTGAAAAAGATTTTTACTTCGTGCTAATTCATACCTGCTGTTCCAGTCAACCCGAATAAAATCAGAAAATTTATGTTTACCCAATTGAATGATAATTTCTCCCCAGAGTTCATCCCAATAAGCGATCTCACTATTTGGTAAATCGCGATCCTTGTCGATGAGAGAAAAAATGTAGTTTTTCACTAAGTCGGGGGTAGAAAGTTGTACTCCACGGGCATTCAATGTCTCAAAAATAGAGTAAGCGTTGCCATCATCGGCCACCGTGATGGTCGTAAAAAGTAGGAGGTCAGCAATCCTTTCCACAAATTTCGCTAACTGCTCTCCATTTTTACCACTCAATTTCTTGCGAAACCAATACAATGCCTTCCTAATGAGATGATTAGACTGATTGATATTCCTAACTACCGGCTCCTTTAACTCGCACAAATAGTTTTTAAAATAACCATTATTGTTTCGATTCAAAACTAATTTATTTTGTATAGACAGAGTTACCGGATTGGTGGATCCAATAAAACTGTTTTTCATTGCTTCTAATCTCTCCTTGTTTTGATCTATGTGCTGCCCCTTTTGGATCAGGGATTGCAATTCATAAAGGGCGGCCAAAATCATAATACTCACTGTGGCCAAGCGTTGTTGGCCGTCAATTACCAAAAAGTAGTTTTGATCTAAAGATTGAAAAACCAAACACCCCATATAGTGTTGTTCACGGGAATCCTGACTTGTAATATCTTTCCAGAGTTCGTTCCAATGTTCCTCATTCCAGGAATAGTCTCTTTGAAAGCGAGGCACTTCATATCTGAGACCATTGCCCATAATTCGGCGCAGGAACTGATTTGTCGTTTCAAACTGGATTTTGGCCATAATTTCTATCCCCTAAATCAATAGCTTGACACACTATATGGCGCAAAGTCAATAATTTATGAACTTCTAAATTTAAAGCACCAAGCGGGAACCTAATAAGGCAAATTAAACACGCAGCGGAATCCAGTACCGTTGAGATCAGCACTACCATTATTCATAATAAGCTGTCCCAGGCCATGAGCATTAGCATTACTAGAATCGGCAGCAGGTTCTGGTGTTTCATAATCGCCCCCACGCATAGCATAGTTAGCGTCGCTGCCTTCACGGCACCATTTACCCCATCCAGGACTTCTACTATAAGATACTGGAATCATTATTGTTTCCCCAAACTCGTCTTCGTCTTGATCTAACCATCTCCACGAATCACAAGTATTTGGAACATTACTGCCTTCAAAGAACAAAGGGAAACTACCATCACTTTCTGGCCCGGCCACCCACTCGGCCAGGTTGCCGGCAAAATCCCATAAGATTCCGCCAGTGGCCAACTCAAAAACGCGCCTTTCGGGGCTGTTATTGTCACCGGCCGTACCATCTGCGAAATTGCCCAAGTCATTTATCCCAAGTTCATTGCTCGGGTTGTTATCACTATGCCCAGGATATAAATTGCCGCTATTCAAGTTTGCGTTGACTGAGGCCACATTCTCCATAATGGCCACCCACTGGGCGTTGGAGATCAAACTATAACTCCCTCCCCAAAGAGAGGGATTCATGGGAGGATTATCATTCAAATTAGCACAATTTTCAAAGGCATCATCAAAATCCGAATCCCAAGGAGTGTTTGTATGAACATCATTATGGGCAATAGGATCGCTATCGCCGCTGTCCTCCCGCGCTTCATATTGCATGACACAGAAAGGTTGAGTGCCCAAAACGCTATCCCCTGAGACATAGAGATAACCGGGCGGGCAGGGGGAAACCATCACCGCACTCAAATTTCCGCTTACCTCGGTCAATTTCCCTCCGTAGAGAGTTCCACTAGCACCTAAAGTGTAAATGACCTTTTGAGCATTGCTATTGCTCGCGTCGCAATCGCTGGTTCCAAAAGTTTCGACCTTAATATTCCTCTCCCACGAAGGGTTGGCCGGCAAATGGATGTTAGAATTTTGAATAATAGAATTCGCATCGGTGTGGGCAATGCACCCCGAGTTCAAATTCATTCCGTGGATGGAGTTGGTTTCTACGACGACACGGTAAGAGCCAACAAAGCTGGTGGCCAAACAATCGGCAGCTAAAGTGGGAGTATTGGACAAATTTTCCTTGTTGGGACGGCAGACCGCCAGTTGAAGTTGCGTATTTTGTACTTGGCCCGCTAAACAATCCTCGGCCTTCAGGGTCAAATCGACTTCGACATCGCCGAGGCCTTGCAGGTCAACTGTCGCACCGGCACACTCCAACTCTCCCTGCATCGGTTGAGTGCCGTTCCACACGGCGGCACTAAAAGTCCAACGGCCATTGGCCAAATCAAGTTCTACCCCCTCGGCCTTATAGGCCTCATCAAAGGGGATGATCCGCGTTTGGCCACTTTGCATATGGCGGGCGTGAACCACCGCACCTCCCCCTCCCTTACCGGCCTCTATGGCCAAGGATTTCAAAACCAGGGTGCTGGTGCTCTGTTCCCGCTTGCCGCCGCAGGAAGTGAGTGTCCAGGTGCTGGCCAAAAGGACGAGTAGGGAAATCAATGGTTGCCATGCTTTCATAGTATTCCTCTCGGTTGTTGGTTTGTCGGCCCAAAAAAACTCATCCCTGCATCGGCCAAAATCCCGTCGAGCTTAAATTTTTTTCCTTAAATTTTAGAAAAATTAATTGCACTCCGCATTTTATTATCTTTGGCCACGGGGAAAAATTCAAGACTCAAGACCTGTGATTCCAATGGGTTAAACTTTTGTTATTGAGTTTCGGAGTATTCTACTTGACATTGCGCTTAATGAGCGCTAACTTGACTTGACTACCTGCCAATAAACACACCAGAACGACCAGGAGGCCTTTGATGGGAACACGACGAGCGACGAGAACAACGAAAATGGCCACCAACAAGGCCAAAAGCGTTAAAACCAGAACTAGCAAAGTTAAAAGTGCTACGATGAGAAAAACTGCTGTCCGTAAGAGATTTCACGAAAATGACGAGTTGAATGAAATTTTGTGTATTTTAAATAAAAAAGCACAGACAGAAACCAAACGATTTTCAAAAGAACAAAAAAAGCGCTTTATTGACAATTTAGTCCGAAGCATGGACGAATCCTAAAAATATATGCAAGCGGAAGAACTGAAAAAAGAAGAAAAATACAATCTTTCTCAAGGGTATATTTTTGAAGTTTCAGAACTGCAACTAAAAATTGACGGCAAAGAGAAGACAATTCAAGACATCTATCCCGAAGTCGATTTTGATAAAACTGATTATGCAGTAGTTTTAACTCAATCTTGCGACCTTGTTGATGATCAAATTTTTGAAAATCTAGGTGGCAAAATAGACCGCGGTAAAAAACCTGAAAAATATAAATATAGAGAACCTAAAGTCACACATATTACATTTTGTCTCCTTGAACCCATCGATAAATGGGTTGATCGTTTTTCAAAGATTGATAAAAATGATTTTATTGTAAAACTGGGTGATTATATTCCAGAGAAGGTTAGTCCTGATATTTATTCCAAAGAAAAAGCACTTAATATCTTGGAAAAAAAGATAGAAAAACTCCTTCAAAACAATGACTCTCAGGCCTTATTTATTTCATTGCCTCCAGTAAGTAAAAATCTTTACTATTTTGTCAACTTAACCAAAATTTTGCCGGTTAAAATTGAGCACTACGAATCTATTTTGGACTTGGCAAAGTATAAACTCCGTGATGAATTTGCAGGAAAATTGGCCTGGAAGTTGGCCTATCTCTATGGCAGAGTGGGAACCACAGAATACTCTACGCAAGACCGTCAAAAAATTATCTCTGGTATTTTTGAAATCGTGGAAAGTAAAGTTTTTCAGCTTTCACCAAAGTTTAATAATCTTGATAGTAAGACTTTCAATAAATTTAAATCGGCCTTAGATAAAGCAAAGACATCTAAAAATCCAAATGATCAAATTATCAAAGTGTTGAAAAAACATCTCTTAAATGAAGGTGATAAGAAAACCCTTCATGTTAAAAAAACTACCCATCCTGAAGCAATAAAGGCCCCCCGCCCGAGATGATTTAAATAAAAAATATTTACCGGGATAATTTTTCTAAACTTTATTCCCGAATGGCCGATAAGGCCAATATGGAAACAAAAACCAAGACTTGCAGCTATTGCCTGGAGGAAATCCCGGACTCGGCCCTAACCTGCCGGCACTGTGGCGAACTTTTGGAAGATAGCGGGGTTCATGGCCAGTCTTCTGGCCGCGAAAAAAACGGTGCTGTTCTGAGCTTTTTTGAAGATATGAATGTGGCACCCCTGCCCGCCCTGATTCTTCCCCTGCTCCTGGCCTTAATGGTGATTTCCACCAGCTTTCTGTGAAGGGTTTGGCCCTATTCTCGGCCGTCCTCGATTTTCTTGTTGGGGCCTTCGCGCATACCGCGCTTAAAGTTGGTCAGGGCCTTGCCCATGGAACTGCCCAGTTCGGGGATGCGCTTGCCCCCAAAGAGGAGCAGGGCCACCGCCAATAAAATCAGCGCCTCACCCATTCCCAATCCAAACATGTGTCCTCCCGCAGGTAAAAGTTTCTGTTCTCAGCACCAACCATAACAAATTTTGCGTCCCATGGGAAAAACTGATGACGCTTTTAGTAAAAATGGCCCATCTCCATTGTTTGATCTATCATCTCCCCAAAATGTTTAAACAACAAAGGAGACGCATCATGCAAAATTGGAAAACAATGGTGATCCCGATTCTCGCTCCCGCCCTGCTCTTTACTTCCCATCGGATTTTGGCCCAAGAGGCCCCCATCAATACCGTTCCCGATTTTTACTTCTTGGAAGAAAGCGGGGACAGGGATGGCGAGGTGGTTCGCGTCTACGCCTGTCACGAAAACTCCCCCGCAGGGGAGACATCCCTCAACAGGAGGGAACCGGGTTCCCCCATGAGAACCCTCGGCCTCGACTGCTCTGCTACCATCGAAGTTGATAAAGAAGACTTGCACCACTTCGTGGCCAACTTGGGCCTTGAAATGGAATCCCTCAGAAAAGATTACAGGTGGACTGAAGGAAAGGGGATTTTATCCGTATTTATCGGATTTGTTTCTCTTATATCAATAGGAGTTACGGGAACGGAACTCTTCGAGATTGCCAAAGGCCTTGGCCTCAAAAATATCAATGCTCACACCCTGAAACTGAACAGAACTCTCATTCTGGTCTTTGCCTCCTCCCTCGCCGGACTCGCCACTTCGGCCACATGGTTCAAAGGTATGATGGATGGGCATCCCTATTCGGTTCGCCAACATTTGCGGGATCAAATCCGCCGGGGATTGGTGACAAAAGTGAAACACAGGCATGGGAGTATTCGGTCAAATTATGGCCGAGAGATTCTTGGACTGTTCACCGACTTTCTCAACCAGTACGGCCGAAGGGTGTCTTCCATCGCTCAAGTTGAGTAGAACTGCTCGGCCAAAGTGAAGAAAAAGGACTTGGAAATTTACCTCAAAAAATGGGGTTGGGCATTGGAAAGACAGGGTTCATCCCACGAAATATGGGGCCAGGGCAGAGAAAAAATCGCCGTTCCTAGGCACCGTCAAATCAGAGAGGGAACCGCCAAGGCCATTATGAAGCAAGCAAAAAAGAAGTCCTCGTCGTAAACTTTTACCTTGACACTAGCAAAAAATTCCTATACACTAATAAGTGAATACAAAAGGAGTGTGCCGTGAAAATTCGGGGCCAATTAGTTAAAGAAAAAAAAGACAAATACTGGGGGGTAGAAATCCCCTCAATTGGAATTTATACCCAGGGAAAGACCAAAAAAGAGGCCTACTTTATGGCCAAAGATGCCATCGAGACTCTGGTCAACAAGGCCAATTTCAATGTGAATATAGAACCCAACAATGGCCTCCATTTTTTTGTGGTTCCCAACAAAATTGGCCCTCTTTTGGCCCTGATCCTCAAACAAAAGAGGATTGACAGGGGACTGACCATTGAAAAAGTGGTCAAAAATCTCGGCCAAACCTCACAAAATGCTTATTGGCGTTACGAATCTGGAGCAAGTTCTCCAAGTTTTGAAAAGTTTGGCCAAATTTTAAAGGCCATCGACCCCAAATCATCGGCGGTTTTAACCGTTTTGTAATTGGCCCCCCTTCAGCGAAATATGGCCTCAAACCAAAAAGAACATAAGGAATACAGACAAAAACATTTACTTGGATAACAGATGTGGCACTGTCAGAGAATAGTGTAGAAGATGGAAAATGAGACTTTCCAGACGCTCAAAGCGGAGAGTGCTTATAATTTTGAGCACTCGTATGGGCCGCCCCCACGGCAAATCTTTGACTTCCCTTTTTATTGATTTTTTAGCTTTTCGTAGGCCTATTTTGGGGGGAGTATTGCGTATTGTCTCGCCGTTTTTGGCATCAAATTGCTTACGACAAACTGTATTAAGGTGAAAATAGCCGAAATTTTACCTTATAAAACCCCTTGAATTTATTGACAATCACTATTTTTTTCAAAAAAATTTGTGTATTTTAAAAAAAAGATTGACAAGAATATTTTTAATGATTTATTTTTTGGTGCATCTAATAGCAATGGTGTTTATTAGATGAGAAATTTATTGAAGTCGATTTAACAAAAGAGGTGTATCGTGCAAAATTCTCAAAGTTTTCAGACTGTTGTGTTCTCGATCTTTTTTGGCCTAGTCCTGCTCCTTTCTCCTCACCCCGTTTCGGCCCGCGAGGCCCTGCTCGCTGGCCCCCCACCCGATTATTATTTTGTGAAAGAAAAAGTAGAGGATGCCGGAGAAACCCTACTGGTTTACGCCTGCAAGGGAAAAGTTCAACTCGAAGGATTTCTCACACGAAGTCCTGTCCCTTTAGAAAATGCTCAATTAGGCTGTATGGCCATCGAAGTTTCGACGGAAGACCTCAACCAATTTATACTGGATTTGGGCCATGAAGCAAATGATTTAAAGGATGAACACTTTTGGTATAGCTTGAAAGAAGTTCTTACAGCATTAGGAGTAATCGGATCAGGCGTGGGACTGGGTATTGGAGGAATAGAATATTATGGCCATATTTTTTCTCCAAATTCATATTCTATGATGTCAAAACGAAAGGCCATAACACTAGCGCTGGCCTCCTTTGCGGTGTTCGGTGTTTCAATAAAGTCATTCATAGATATTTCCCAAGAACCCCCACACCCCAACCCCACCAATCGCATGCTCATCCAACAACTGCGTGAAGGTATTGTGGGTTGGCGACGAAATAAGGAGAGAATGCAAGGCCATGCAATGGAATTGTTCACTAAATTCCTCAACCAGCACGGCCAGAGAGTGTCCTCCGTCGCTCAAGTGGAGTAGAGCTTGCCCGCCGGTGCGGAATAGGCACCGGGGGCGTATTTTGCCAGGCGCTGTTCTTTGAGCCTCTGGAAGCGTTCCTCGCCGCAAGCGTGGGAAGTGTAGGGGCAAATGCCGATGCCTCCGCGCAAATGGAAATCCCCCACCACCTCGATAAATTTGGGGTTCAGCAAACGGTGCAAATCGTCGCAAATCATCTGCACGCAATCTTCGTGAAAGGCCCCGTGGTTGCGGAAGCTGAACAGGTAGAGTTTCATCGACTTGCTCTCCACCATCAATTTGCCGGCGATATAGTTGACCGTGATGCGGGCAAAGTCGGGTTGCCCAGTTTTGGGGCACAAGCTGGTAAATTCGCTGCACAGCAGACTCGTCCAGGCCTCCGCCTCGGGATGGCGGTTGGGAAAGGCCGCCAAAACTTCGGGGGTGTAAGTTTTGGGGTGTTCGGCAGTGTGGCCCCCAAGGGGCAACCCCGCAAAATCGCTGTCTGGCCTGCCGGCGTCGTTACATGTCATGGGCAACTCCTGTGAATCATGCTATACCCCTAATGCCATGGATTCTGCAACACACCCCCGCAAAATTTTACTTTTGCAACTGGGTTCCCCGGCCAGTCTTAAAACTTCCGCCGTTCGGGCCTACCTCAAAGACTTTCTGGGCGACCCGAGGGTGGTGGACTCCACTTCCTGGGGGTGGAAATTGGCCCTGTACGGGTTTGTGTTGCCCTTTCGGCCGGCACAAAGCGCCCGCGCCTACGCCCGCATTTGGCAAAAAGATGGCCCCCCGTTGGTGACGATTACCCAAGAGTTTTCCCGCCTTGTCCAGGTACACCTGGCGGATGGCCCCAATAGCGCCGATGTCCGCTGTGCCTTTTTGTTGGGGCGGCCGAATATTGGCGACATTTGGGCGGAGTGGGAGAGGCCAGATCAGGCGATCGAGCACATTCTGGTGGTTCCCCTCTTTCCCCAGTATTCGGAGAGCACGGTGGCCAGTGCAATGGACAACTTTTGCCGCCAACTCAAACACAAAGTCAACATCCCTTCATTCACTTTTTTGGCCAATTTTCACCGCGCCCGCGCCCTGATCGATCACAGCGCTGCCAATATCCACCGCCACTTGGAACAGTGGCGCGCCAAAGGCCACGCCCCCGACTGCCTGGTGGTGTCCTTTCACGGCATCCCCGTGCGCCGGGCCTTATTTAAGGGCGACCTCTACTACCGCCACTGCTGGGAAACCTTTTGCCTGCTCCGGCAAGGCCTGGCCCAATTGGGGTGGAGGGGAGACATGCACTTCACCTTTCAATCGCGCTTCGGCGCGGAAGAGTGGTTGCGGCCATACACCAGCGAATTTTGCAGGGATTTGGTGGCCAGTGGCCGCCGTGAGATCGCCGTCACCTGCCCTAGTTTTGTCGCCGATTGCCTGGAAACCCTGGATGAAATCGGCAACGAATTGGCCAGCGAAATCAAAGAGTGCGGCGGGAAAATCCACCTCATCCCCTGCCTCAATACTGATGCCGGTTGGTGCCGCGACTTTGCCCAATATTTAGGCCAACATTTGCAGGGTGATCGCCAAGCGCGCCTCGCCCTCGACTACCAACAGGAGTTTCCCCCCATGCCCGAACAACCCCAGGCCTCTCCCCCCCTGTCTTCCGAAACCAAGGCCACCCTCAAACTGGTCTTCGCCACCTTATTTTTGGACTTGGTGGGTTTTTCCATTATCTTTCCCCTCTTCCCCGCTCTGGCCAAACACTATTTGGAAGTCGATGCCGGCAACCCCTTTCTGCGCTTTATCTTTGACGGCATAGCGGGGTGGACGGGGGCCAGTGGTGCTGGCATCTCCAGTGTGGTGCTCTTTGGCAGTGCCCTGGGAGCGCTGTATTCGTTTTTGCAATTTGTCGCCGCCCCCCTGTGGGGCGTCCTCTCCGACCGCATTGGCCGCCGGCCAGTGCTCATCATCAGTTTGACTGGCCTGGCGGCGAGTTATGCCCTGTGGTTTTTTAGCGGCAGCTTTACCTTGCTCATTTTGGCCCGCTTTATCGGCGGCATTATGGGGGGCAATATCTCCACCGCCACGGCGGTAGTAGGGGATATTACCGATCGCCACAACCGCTCCCGGGGCATGGCCATAGTGGGAGTGGCCTTCGCCCTGGGGTTTATTCTAGGCCCCGCCCTGGGCGGAATCGCCAGTTTGATCGACCTCTCCGCTGCCTTTCCCGCCTGGGCGAAATACGGAGTCAACCCCTTTTCCCTCCCCGCTCTGGTGGCCTTTGTGCTGAGCATGGCCAACTTGGCCTGGGTGTACCGCCGCTTTCCCGAAACCCTGCCTCCCGCCAAGCGTGGGCGCAAGGGTGGCCAGCGCAGTGCCAATCCGATGAGGCTCTTCCGCCCCCTGCCTTACCCCGGTTTTAACCTCACCAATCTGGCCCACTTCCTCTTTTTGTTGGCCTTTGCGGGAATGGAGTTCACCCTCACCTTTTTGGCGGTGGAGCGCCTGGGGTATTCCAGCATGGACAACGCCTATATGTTTATCTTTATCGGGGTGCTGATCGCCCTGGTGCAAGGAGGGTTCGTCCGCCGCCGGGCGGCCCAAACGGGAGAAAAAAAGATGGCCCTGCAAGGCCTGGCCCTCTTGATCCCCGGACTGCTGGCAATCGCCTGGGCCTCTTCCAGTTGGATTTTATACATTGGCCTTTTCTTCCTCTCCATCGGCAGCGCCATGGCCATTCCCTGTTTGACCGCCCTTATCTCCCTCTACACTCCGGCGGAAAACCAGGGCCAAGGGCTGGGCATCTTCCGCAGCTTGGGCGCGCTGGCACGGGTGATAGGGCCACTGGTTGCAGGGATTCTTTACTGGAGTTGGGGGGCCGCTTCACCTTACCTTTTGGGTGCGGCCTTTTTGCTCATCCCCATCGTCATGGTGGCATACTTGCCGCCACCGCAAAAGTAAAAACTTGCCTAGTCAAGTTTTTTAGGCTTGTGAAAAATAAGGCCCAAGGCCAAAATAAACGATACGGGGGGGAAATTCACACACAGAGTATTGTCAAAACTGTGGGTGAAAGGCGAATATAGCGCCTCAAGATTGATTCCCAAGGTTGGTTAAATGCTCTGTCAACGGACACTCGCCAAAGATATTTCCCTCACCGGCATCGGGATTCACTCGGGCCATAAAGTCACCTTAAATATGCACCCCGCCCCGGCCAATTACGGCATCCAATTCAGGCGGGTGGACTTGCCCGGCAAACCGCTGGTCAAGGCCTGCGTGGAAACCGTCAGCGCCACCGAAAACAACACCACCGTGGGCCGCGGGGCGAGCGCCATCCACACGGTGGAACACTTGCTGTCGGTCTTCTATGGCCTGGGCATCGACAACGCCTATTGTGAAATCGACGGCCCCGAAGTTCCCATCATGGACGGCTCCGGTGCCTCCTTCGTCTTCGTGCTCAAGGAAACCGGCATTACCACCCTCAACCAATCCAAAAAATTTCTGGTGGTGCTCAAACCTGTGCGCGTCGATTTGGGCGATAAATGGGCCGCCCTGGAACCCTGTGAACACCTGATCATCGATTCCACCATCGTCTTTTCCCACCCCACCATCCGGACGCAAAAAAAGTGTTTCGAGTTTTCCTGCCAAAATTATATCGAAGAGATCGTCCGCGCCCGCACTTTTGGCCTGCTCAAAGATGTGGGCCTGCTCAAGCGCAAGGGACTGATCAAAGGGGGGTCGTTGGACAACGCCATCGTGCTCGACGACTTTAAAGTCATCAACGCCGAGGGGCTGCGCTTTCGGGACGAATTTGTGCGCCATAAAATCCTCGACACCATCGGAGACTTGAGTTTGCTCGGCCACGAGATCGCCGGCAAAGTGACTACCTACCGATCGGGACACAACTTGCACAATCTGTTGTGCCAAAAATTGTTGGCCACCCCCGATGCCTACCAGATCGTCCCCGCCTCTTCCCTGCGCAAAGAGGCGATCAAATCTTTTGAACTGCCCCCCGCTCTGGCGCTCACGGTTTAGGCGAAATCCATGCGACTCTCCCGAGGTTTTTGGCAAACCTACAAGGAAACCCCCGCCGAGGCGCAAATCCCCAGTCACCGCCTAATGTTGCGGGCAGGACTCATCCACAAGGCCGCCGCGGGCCTCTACAACCAATTGCCCATGGGAAGGCGCTCGATCCGCAAAATCGAAGACATCGTCCGCCAGGAAATGGATCGCGCCGGTGCCTTTGAAATTTTGGCATGCGTGGCCACTCCCGGCGAGCTGTGGAAGGAGTCTGGCCGCTGGGAAAAAATGGGGGGCGAACTTTTAACTTTTCAGGACAAGTCCGGGGCCGACCTGTGCCTCTCTCCCACCAATGAAGAGGCGGTGGCCGACATTTTCCGCAAGACGGTCAAGTCCTACAAACAACTGCCCCTCAATTTGTACCAGATCAACACCAAATTCCGCGATGAACTGCGCCCCCGCTTTGGCCTGATGCGCGCACGGGAATTTGTGATGAAAGACGCCTACTCATTCGATATTGACCAGAAAGGCCTAGAGGCCTCCTATCAGGCCATGTACCGCGCCTATTGTGAAGTGTTCAAGCGCTGTGGCCTCAACTTTGTCGCCGTGGAAGCGGACGCCGGAAATATGGCCAGCGGTGATGCTAAAACCCACGAGTTCCAGGCCCTGGCGAAAAACGGCGAAGACCAAATCGCCCACTGTCCCGCCACCAACTACGCCGCTGGCCGGGACAGGGCCACCACCTGTCGGCCCAAACTCCAGTTTGATCGCAATACCGACTCACCCGAATTGGTGGCGACTCCGGACATCGACACCATTACAAAACTTTGCGACTTTCTAAAAGTTCCCCCCCACCACACCCTCAAGGCGATGGTTTACGCCCACCGGAGAGAGGGCGCAGGAGAGGGAGAAGTTGATCCCGTCCTGGTGCTCCTGCTGGGGGACGACGAAGTCAGCGAGGCCAAATTGCAAGGCCACCTGGGGGGGCATATTGCCGCTGCCAGCGACGAAATGTTGGCCCATTGGGAGTTGCCCAAGGGTTATATCGGTGCCCTGGGACTCAAACGCCCGGTGCGCCTGGTTTTAGACCGCGCAGTGGACACCACCGCCAGCTACACCACCGGGGCCAGTCAAAAAAACGCCCACTACCGGGGCATTGTACCGGAGAGGGATGTGAAAAATTTTGAGGTGGCCGATGTGCGCTTGGCCCAGGAGGGGGACACAACTCCCGACGGAAAGGGCGTGGTGGCCCTAAAACGGGGCATTGAAGTGGGCCACATTTTCCAACTGGGCGACCTCTACTCCAAGGCCCTCAAAGTGGGCGTACTCGATGGCAATGGCCGCGACACCGCCCCCCTGATGGGTTGTTACGGCATCGGCGTCACCCGCATTATCGCCGCCGTCATCGAACAACACCACGACGAGCGGGGAATTGTTTGGCCCAAGCAAGTTGCCCCCTACGACATTCACTTGCTCCTGTTGGGAAAATCCGGGGCAATGAAAGAGAAAGGCGAGGAAATCTACCAAAGTTTGACCGCTCTGGGGTTTCAAGTGCTCTACGACGACCGCGACGCCGGGGCGGGATTCAAATTCAAAGACGCCGAACTGTTGGGCCTGCCCCTCACCGTGGCCCTGGGGGAAAAAACTTTTAAGCAGTCGGGGGAGTTGGAGATCATCCAGCGCCAAAACTGCAAAAAAACCGTGGCCAAAGAGGCCCAATTGGCGCATACAGTGCGCGAACTCTACGACTTGGCCTTTTGATGGATCTCATTTTTGGAGTGCACTCCATCAGGGAGGCCCTGAAAAACCCCCTGCGCACCCCCAAAAAACTCTACACCACCCCCGCCGCCCAATCCCAGTTTGCGGAATTTCAAAAGGCCAGTTGGCGCTCCCAAGTCGAGTGGATCGAGCGTTCCCCCCACGCCCTCCAGGAAGAGGCCAAGGGCCTGTGCCGGGCCAGGGGATTCGACTTCCAGCGAGTCCCCTCCGGGGCCTTTTTGTTGGCCCAACCCTTACCGGAAAAAAACCTCGGCGACCTTTACTCTGTCATTGGTGTGGCCTCAGAGGAAAACCCCTGCCGCCTGTTACTTTTAGACGGGGTGACCGATGCCCACAATGTGGCGGCCATTTTACGGAGTGCGGCCTTCTACAACGCCCGCACCGTCATCCTTTCCCGCAAGGGAGGCCTGAACCTGAGTCCCGGTTTTTTTCGGATCGCCTCGGGGGCCACGGAACATGTCACCCTGATCAATGTGGCCTCCCTGCCCAAAGCGATCCAACAATTGCACCGACGCCAAGTGGCCTTAGTGGGCCTCTCAGAAGATGGAAGTGGCGAACTTCCCCCTTTTTTGGGCGTTGGCCATCCACTTCCGCCCGCCTTAGGCCTGGCCCTAGGCGATGAACACCGCGGCCTCTCCCACGGAGTGAAAAGATCGCTCCAACACCACTGCGCCCTCATCCCCCAAGGCCCTCTGGCGGGCCTCAATGTCTCCGTCGCCGCGGCGGCCTTTATGCAAAAAATTTTCCGCGCTTGAGAGCAGGTTCTCGATCCAGACCGTTTTTGGTGTTAAAATTTTAAAGGTGAAACCCTTTGGCAAATTTGGCCTTCCCTGATTGGGCAACCATGGCATTTCCCTGGTAGAGATGATGATAGCGGCGGGCCTGGTGGGCGGCCTATCCCTGGGTTATCTGCAAATTGCCCAGAACCAGGACACCTTTCAAAAAAAGGTAGAGGCCGATTTTGAAATCGACATGATTGCTCTCGACATATTCCAAACCCTGAGCGACGACGATGCCTGTGCCAAAACCCTGGGCAACAGTGTTAGCGAGGGGAAAGTGCTCACCCAGATCAAAAACTCCGCCGACAAGGCGGTCTTTCAGGCCGCCAAACAATACGGGCAAAATCTGATCAAAATTGACTCCATCGTCTTGCGCAACCTGGACATTACAACAGACAGTATCGGCAGCGTGGATGTCGCCGTCACCTTTGAAAAAACCAGTAAAACCATCAAAAATGCGAAAAAGGAAGTGAGGAGAATCCCCCTGTCGATTCGGGCCACGGCGAGCACTGTGGAGTGTAACCCCGACGGCAGCGAACGCTTCGTCACAGACCTCAAAAAATCCCTGTGCGACAGTCTCAGCGGGGAATTGAAAACTCACAATGATAGTTTCTCAGGTGTAGTGGAAGAATGTTTCTTGCCCTTTGATGAATCATTTTGCCCCCACTTTGCCTCGGGGGTGGATGAGAACGGCAAACTCATCTGCACGGAGTATCCCCAGTAAGGCCCCTGTTTAAGGGGGTGTCCAGGTGGAATCCCAGGGGCACGACACAGTGAAGACATTACTGGGTTCTATGCTGGCAGACTCACAACGGGAATTGTTCCCGATGCCACCCAGACCAAAAGTACATCTCGTCTTTGAAGCGGGATCATCTCGGCACTTTTTTCCATAGACCCCCAATTGGCACTTCTGTTTGGCCGAATCATAAGTGCCGCCCAATTGTTGGCAAATGTTTTTTTGCATACTATCGGGGCCGGAAAAATAACAACTCCCGAAAGTAGCACCACTGCCGGCGACCACTTGGAGGGGAATCCTGTAGGCCACTTTGCGCTGAGTGCCTGAGGCCTTTTCCAGTGCTTTGCTCAATTTCTTAAAGGTAATTTCCAGGTCGAGTACGGCAAAGCGGGAACCGCTCGCCTGGGACAAATTCACCGTCTTGATGGAGTCGATACTGGCCAGGCCATCACTGTCATCAAAAACTTCGCCGGACAGGCCAGCTTTGAAGTCAACAAAAAGTACGGACGCGGAATGATCAAATTTCACTCGGCCCAGCTCACCGGAGTCACCGCCAACGAGGCCATGTTGGAGGTCACCCTGGAGAGGTACAATAAAATCAGCAAAAAGACTTTGGGCCGCATCAAAAAAACCTATCCCCTGGCCTTGGAGGGAAGCAGCAGCAATTATGACCTGGAAAAACTTTGCGAAAGCATCCGCAATGGTGTCTGGAGGAAAAAATTGGATACCAACCAGTACCACTGCGTAGTCCAACACCTCAAAAAGTGTGACGGCATTGATCATGTGGTCAAGGGGGTCAATAAAAATTTCGATCTCATCTGTTGCGACCCCAAATGGGAACCCAATCCCAGCACCGTCTGTACCGGAGAGACTTTTCAACAAAAAACCGATTGTGGTGGCAGGAGAATGGCCATGGGAACCGGAACTTGTCCCACTCCGGCGTCTGAAACTTGCACTCAGGCCCGCTGCCCTGCGGGTTATTCCCTGGTGGTCAATTTCTCGAACATTCCAAGTTGCTTCTGCGCAAACGCCAGTGACGATGTGGTGGAGATAGGCAACAAGTCATGGTGCAGTCAAGTCTGCCCCGCCGGGCAACGGCCCCTTCCTAACTCCTGTGGCCGTGTCAACACCGCCAGCTTTAACTCAACGGCAAATAGCGACCTCCACTATAAGGCCAATCAGGTGGAACTGCGCAATAATTCGGGTGTCCAAGCAATCTACCCCACTGCCTGCCCCAATCTTCACTCTTGCCCGCAAAAAACGGGTTCGTTCTATGGGCAATACAAATACAAAGTCCACCCCACCGAGCGCAAATGCGTCTATTATCAGCACAGCTTTTGAACCCATCTTGGCCCCCCCCCCCCCCCGGCGCGCACGGCCTTGCCTTTGCCCCCTCTGTGGTTTAAAAGTTCCTCGCAAGTAGTGCGGAATTGGGCCGGCATAGCTCAGTTGGTAGAGCATCGGTTTTGTAAACCGGCGGTCGTAGGTTCGAGTCCTATTGCCGGCTCCAGTGATCTTCAGTGCTCAAAGGAAGGCGAGTTTGCCGAGTGGCCAAAGGCAACAGACTGTAAATCTGTCGGGTTTTCCCTTCGGTGGTTCGAATCCACCACTCGCCACCAATTGGTGCCACTTGCTGTGCTTTTTATATGAGCGGGTGTAACTCAGTGGTAGAGTCCCGGCCTTCCAAGCCGGTTGTCGCGCGTTCGAATCGCGTCGCCCGCTCCATTTTCCAAAGCGTCAATTTCTCGGATTGATGCAAACCTTAAAAATTTTAACTACTTGAAATCACTAAGAAGACCTTTCCAAGTCTTGGCCGAAATCTCGGGATATTTCGGCACATTTCAACCTTTGTCTACTTTTGTGCTACTTCGATACTACTTGAGTAGCGTCAATTTCTCTCTTACTTTTTTCAAAAATGGCACTCTGCCTTGGGGCCAAATTTAGAAAGTGTCTTAACTTTTACACATGACCTGGTGTAGGGGTTTCAATCCACGCCCCCGCATGGGGGGCGACATGAATATCTATTTTTTATTTTCCTTTAATTCTTGTTGGCACAATTTTAGACAGTTATAGTTGTCTCATGTACGGAGAAAAAGATTTGGTCTACTACAAAGGCCTATTCTTTATTGAATCTATCATGAGACATCATGAGAAAATCGGGCAAAACCAAAGGGGAAGAAAAATGGTTATCCGATTCAGTTTTCATAGACGATTTCTTCTTAAATTTTTTCTTTGTTGTCACTCGCTTTTGTCGTATTTTATTTCTGCCACAAAGTCGGACAAGCTGACATTAAAATGCCTGCAAATTTTATCCACTTCAGAAAATCTTATATCTTCTAGGCCTCGCTCTATGCGGGAAATTTAACTTTGGTCTTTCTCTAACAGATAACCTACAGTTTTTTGTGATTGTTGGTTTTTCTTTCTTATGGCCCTCAAAGTTTTTCCGGTTTTAATTTTGAATACATCGTCCATTTCAATCTTGTTTCTGTAAAATTTTTGATTCGGTTCTATCGTTTTTATTCTCACAAAATTATCTTTCTTGTTTCCAAACATTGTTTTTTTCTCTTTGCGGTATGGTTGTTGTTGGGGTGGAATTTATAAAACCACTCCTTCTTTATCTTGTTTACGATAGTAAATTCACGATTGTAAACACCAATTTAAATATAAAGAGTGAAAAAAGATGACATCCTTGAAGAATTAAAAAATCAGTTAAAAAATTATATCGAGGAGCATCATCGTTCTGTTGAAGAATTTTGCTGGGATAAAGAAGTCAATAAGGCCACTGTTTCCAATTTTTTAAACTCTAAAAAAGATTTTCGGGTTTCAACTTTAGCAAAAATGGCCAAGGCCATGGGGAAAAGACTTAATATCACAGCGCATTAATGTGTTGTGGCCCATTGTTGTTGACTTTATGCATAATTTTTCTTGTTTACGATAGTAAATTTTTAACTGTGAATACTCTTTTAATAAATAAAAATGGATAGAAAAAATTTACTCAGGTCTTTAAGGGATCAATTGAAAAAACATATTGATGCCCACTATAACTCCGTTGAAGAATTTTGCTGGGACAAAGAGGTCAATAAGGCCACCGTTTCCAATTTTTTGAACTCCAAAAAAGATTTTCAAGTTTCAACTTTGGCCAAGATAGCAAGGGCCATGGGTAAAAAACTTCACATTTCGGCACACTAGAAATCAATTCTTTTTTTACGGCAGGGGTGAAATGCTGATCGAGAGTTGGAACCAAAGGCAGAAGCTATGCCGGGAGGGCCATGCCGGCACAGGCCCGGGGTGTTCTGGGGCCGCACTTATGGCCCAGTATATGGCCCGGTACTCGTCCGGTGTGGGAAGAATCCATGGCCCAGAATGGAGTGCTTCCTTGGAGTCTGAAGGGGGTGCATCCAGGGATGGATGGGACATTTTGTGCCATCCCCCTGGGCCTTGGGGTATCAGACAGAAGGCCACAGGGGCATCACCCTTTGTGGCGAAATAGGCCGTGTGGTAGCAGACAAAGACTTGCTTTTGAGAGGCCAAGCATTGATCCATTTTTTCCATGCCCCTAGAAAAAAAGATTTTTGATATAGTGGTAGTGGCGAAGATAGTCGCGCTCTTTTTGCCGTTTGATGGTGTTGTCGTCGATCGGTGTACAGAAAAAGCGTTTGGTGAGTTTCCAGAACCTGCGCACGAATTTTGTCATGATCAATCTCCCTTGAGTTGGTGCCAGTTTGAGGCACTGTACACACACTCCAATTTATTTCAAGGGGAAATCGAAGAAATATCATCGCGTATGAAATTGAAATTTGAAGGGCCTCTTAACTGCCCGATATGAGGCAAGAAATTTCACGCGTGAATTTCATGCATGAAATGATCCATGTAAAATTTACCCGGTTTTGAGATTCCACTTGATCTTCATTCGACTTGTGATAAAACGGTGAAAACTTGGAAACAGCTCAATTTTGGAGATGAGAAGAAGTGAATAGAGACGAGAAATTGGACAAGTGGGGCAGAATCGTGAAGATTTGTATGCTCGATCTCAGGCGCAACCACCCCAACCTCACCGACGGGGAGATTGCGGACAAAATCGGCATTGCCCGCCCCACTTTCAACAGGCTTAAAAATGACAGGGGCAACTTGCCCTCGATGGACAATATGATCAAGCTAATGAAGGGTTCTCACAATGAGAAGCTGATAGGCGAGGTCATCTCGCTTCTCAATGAGGAAATGGGAACAATGCTGGCAAAAAACAATGCTTCAGCACACCCGGCCGAGAACAAGATTTTGGAAGATTACGAACTGGAATCCCTCTTTCAGGATCACAATGTCTTTATTGCCTACGAATTGTCTTCCATTCCGGAGGGGACGACGGAAAAACAACTCAAACGCATCTTGGGTGCCAAGGGCATCAAGGCAATCAATCTCTTGGCCAAAAAAGGTATTGTCTATCCCAGGGGCAAGCGCTTTTTTGTGCGCAACCAGGGGCTTTTGGTGAGAAATCACAAGAGCATCAAGGAGCAGATCGGACTCTATGTGAAATATTACAAACCGGACTATTTCGGCAAGGCGGGCAATTATGTCTATTCGGCGTCTTCTGGCCTCAATGAAATGGGGCTTCAGGCGGCGCGAGATTTAATGTGCGAAACCTATCAGAAGATTAAAAATATTTACAGAAACCCGAAATTTCAAGGCAGATTCTTTTCCTTTGTGGGGGGATTCTGCGGACTTTTGGATCACGAGGACTTTGAACAGTCGCGGGATCGCTAACCGACAACTAGGAGGACGCTGTGAGACGACTGCTTTTTATCGCTTTAGTTTCAATTTTTATTGCTTTTCAGGCAGAGGCGGATGTTATCAAAACTCCGAGTTCTGCCATTGAAATCGCCATTGTCGAATTGGATGAGAGGATTGAATACGGAGATCGTTTTGATCGGAGGGATTGGGTTTGGAAAGTTCTTCTCCATTCCGGCATTGACAAACTCTTGAATCTCATCAACGATGCGGAAAACTTGGGAAGGGAAATGGAGGACAGGGCCAACCAATCCATTCAAGAGGCGCTGATGATCATTAACAGTTTGGACAATTATATTGAGGACAATATTGTCTAAAGTTGGGCCAATGTGGCCCAATTCCTTTGCACCATGGCCTCAAGAATTGGAGGGAGGGGTGCGCTGGGAGCGGGTGGAGACATCGACGGGGCCTTCTGAAAAGCGTATTTTATCGACTTCGTTTTCCAGTGTTTTGAGTTCCCGCTCACATTCGCCAATTTGTTCGAGCAGGGCCTTGGCCTGGGGGTCGTCCCACACCAAACTTTTTTCCTGAATGGCCTTGGCGGCCAAGACCCCCAACTCTTCGTAGGCATCGTGGAGGTGGGAGTTGGTTTTGGAGGCGGAAAGCATTTTTTTGCCGATTTCGGTGGTGCGTTTGATCTCGCCCTGGCAAGTTTGCAGGATTTCCTGGACTTTGATGCTCCAGCGGGATTGTTCGTTGTTGGGCATGGGGTGGCCTCCTTGTGGCAACTTACCAATATTGTACGCCCGCCAGCGCCAAAAAACTAGCAGGGGAGGAGTTGGCCGAAATACTGGGCCAAAGCATCCGCCAGTTGTTGCCTCTGGGGAAAGTTTTGGGCCTGTGTCGCCGAGACGAAGTGGACTTGCCGGGCGTTGGGGTAGTCCCGCAGGAGTTGGGGTTTTTGCCGTTCGAGGGAGGCCCGTTGGCGCTGGGTTTTGAGTTTGTCGGCCTTGTTGAAGACCAGGAAAAAGGGAAGTGCCAAGGGGCGCAAGAAGCGGTGGAACTCCAAGTCTGCCTTGGCGTTGGGATGCCTGGCATCTTGCAGGTTGATGAGCAACAGGGTGGGGGGGGCCAGTTCAAAAAAATGGCCCATTAAAGTGTCCCAGTTTTGGCGCATGCTTTGGCCAATGCGGGCAAATCCGTACCCGGGGAGGTCGAAGAGCCACAGGGGGGTGGAGAGTGGGGCCGAATTGTGGCAAAGGGCGAGTTCAAAAATATTAATGCATCGGGTACGGCCGGGGGTTTTGGAAGTGCGGGCCACGCATTTGCCGAAGAGGGCGTTGATAAGACTCGACTTGCCCACATTGGAGCGCCCTACCAGGGCCAGGCCGAGGAAGGGTGGCCTGGCCTCCAATGTCGTGAAAATGCCCTCTAACTGCGCAGATTCCTGTACGGCATAACAAAACCGAGCGCTGCCCTTAACAATTTCCATTTGCCTACCGCTCCTTGGGCCTTTGAAGGCCTGGTGAATCTTGGCACGCTTTTTGCTGTTATAGGGGCCAGACCGCACTAAACCCCGCCGGGAGGCCACATTGAACCCATCTCTGTCCCCATCCGACATTCCCGAAAAAGCGCGGTGGAAGGGTATGGCCTTTGGCGACCTCTTGCAACTTTCACCAATGCAAGGCAAAAGACGCAACTACCCGTTGAAGCGGACTTGTTTGCGCATTGAGATGGCCAATTTGACCCTGCCGGTGTGGAAGGGGGCCTCCCTCAAACTCCAGGCCTGTGATGGGCCAATGGGGGCCTGGGAGATGAGGTTGATAGGCCCCGAACGGGAGGGGCGCTATTTTATAGAGGCGCTGAGCGGTGTGCCCTTTGTACTCAATGGGACTCCCTGTTTGCAGGCCTGGCCACTCAGGGGGGATAGAATGCTCTTCGGCAACAATCTGGTGGAAATCAATTCAAGGCCGATTGGCCAGCGGGAGCAATTTTTAGACCGCTTTGTCTCGCCCCAAATTGTGACTTCCGATTTGCCCATTTTGATTCAGGGTGAGACGGGAACCGGCAAGTCGTCTCTGGCCCGGGAAATTCACCAGCAAAGTGGCCTGGCGGGAGATTTTTTGGCGCTCAATTTGCGCGCTTTCAACCCCCAGCTTTTGGAGAGTGAACTTTTTGGCCATGTCAAGGGCGCTTTTACTGGGGCGATTCGGGAAAAAGTGGGGGCGCTGGCCTCCACTCAAGGAGGAACCCTCTTTTTGGACGAAATCGACAGCCTCTCCAAGGATATTCAGACCAAACTGTTGCTCTTTCTCGACACTTTGGAATACCGCCCGGTGGGGGGAGAGAGGAACTTTAAGGCCCAGACGCGCATGATCTTTGCGGCGGGGAATTGCATGCGCCAATTGGTGCGCCAAAATTTATGCCGTGCCGATTTTTATTTCCGCATCTCCCAGGGGGCGGTGATTCAAACTCGGCCATTGCGGGAATCCAGGAGCGAGTTGAATACCGCCCTCTCCCAGGTTTGCCTCAAGGAGGGGCTGCACTTGTGTCCCAGGTTGCGCGAGGCCTACCTCAATTACCACTGGCCAGGGAATTACCGCCAGTTGTGGGGACACCTCAAGCGCAAAAAGGCGCTGGCGAACGGTGCCGTGTTGCGCTTGGATGAAGTGGACGCCTCCCTTTTTGAAATGGGATTGGAGGAATTTCCCACTACCAGTTTTGACAACGAAATTGTCAGCTTGGCGGAAGTCAAAAAGCGCTACATTTGGAATACCTATCTCAGGCAAAAGGAAAATTTAATCCAAACTGCTTTGGCCCTAAAGATTAGTAAAATGACGGTCAAACGGATCATCAAGGAGATAAGGCAAGAGAAAAAAATTTTGGCCCAATCGCGCCTACCAAAAGAAGTGGCGGTGGGGCCAGACCGCGAGATGGCCTAAGAGACCGTTTTTAAGTCCCCAAGAGCTGGTCGATGTAGACATTGACGATTTTCCCCTCGATTTTGAGTTCTTCCAACAGCAAATTGACTTCCTCGATGATTTTCTCTTTGAGGATGCTCTTCCCCTCCGCTTCGAGGGGGAAATTGATCGAGACGGATTCTATTCTACGGCCCAGGACATCGGGAATGAGGTAGGGATGCGTTTCAAAATAGGCCTTAATATACTTGTTGGAAGATTCAAAAGTGAGATCGGCCACCAGTTTGCGGTGATCCCTTCTCAAGTCGATGGGTAAAATGATGCCGGTGACTTTAAACTGCTTTTCGGACTTGCGAAAATACTCTGGCCGCCGGTAGGGATTTGCCAGTGGGGTATAATCGGAGAAAATGTCTTGCTCAAGGTTGTCTGCAATTTGTTGGCCATAATGATAAATCCCATTGGCCAAGAAGATAAGGCCAATGGTGGCCAAAAGAATTTTCTTTTGTTGCCATAAAATCTGGTGGAGTATTTTTTTGAGGTAGGTGGCCAGGCCTTCCTCTTTGATGTCTTTCCCGGCCTTTTCCAACATGGCGAGTTTTTGCTCGGCGGCCTTGAATATGGCCTCACTGCCCCGGTGAAATTTGTCTTTTGTGGATGCCCAGGGAATCAGGGGCGGGTGCTCGACGGGAGGCCGTTTGGGTTTTTTCGGTGGTGGGGGAGAGTGGGGCGGGCGCGGAAAAAAGATGCGGGAAAAAACTCGGCCAATGGAACTGAGTATGCGGTTCAGTTTTTGTTCAAAGCGCGCCCATTGTTTTAGCATGATATGTTTGTTATCGGCAAAATTTGCCCACAACTTTACCAGTAAACATTGGGAACCGGCGTGCCGAAAGGCCGAGTGGGTATGGATGCCAAACGGATGATATGGCCATATTTTTTGGCCTTGGCGATGGCCTTTTCAGTGGGGGCGCAGACTGGGGATGGGCCTTCCCCAAGGCCTACATTGCGCCTTTTTAAGGGGGAGAGTGCCTCACTTTTGCCTTGGGATAGGTTGGGGCCGCGGGAATTTGTCAACTTTGCCCTGTGGAAAAAGGAGCTGGAACGCCGGGAGAACAACCCCGAGTGGAGGCGTCACCTGGGGGAAAGTCGCCTGAAAGAGAGGGTGGGTGTGGTTTTGGAGTGTCGGGGAGAGTGTCAGCTCTTCCGCGATCGCGGCAGGGGCCAGGTGCAATTTCGTTCCCTTATCGTGGAGGGGGACGAGGTTTCCACTGGAGAGGACAGCTATTTGTGGGCCTTTTTGATGGATGGCACCCTGCTCAGGTTGTCGCCCCAGTCTTTGGTTTCCTTTCGCGAAATCAACATTGGCGTTGAGGAAAATTTCGTGCATTTGCGAGTGGGGGGAGGCAATGTTTTGTGGCTCGCCAGGCCGTCTAAAGTATATCGCCAGCGCGGACACCAGGAGACGGACACCCTATTTTTGCCGTTGTCTTTTCCCCAGGCCAATATTCAATTTCCCAGTTCTCTCCCCAGTGAAGACGATCTCTTTGCGGTGGTGGCCAGACGGCCCACCGTCTTTTACCGATACCAGCGCCTCAATCAATTGATTGAAGAAAACAACCGGGAACTTTTTCAAAAACCCACTTTCGTTTATTTGGTATTTCACAACGGAACGGTGGCGGGGCGAAATTTGTCCGTGGAGACGATCGTGCAAGTGGGGGGGAAGAGCTATTTTAAATTAAGAGGCGCCCGGCAATTGGGCCTGAGCGATTTTTCAGAAGGCCTTGGCCAGGCAGAGGGGGGCCACTTTTATTTCCGTGGATTGGATGAGAGTTCGCCAAAAGCGCCGCGGGAACTTTCTGCCGGGCAGTGGTATGAAGTGGGGGAAAGGGGTCAGCAATTGAGGCCCTATCAAAACGCCAGGCGCTTTGGCATCGGTGAATTTGTCACCAGCAATATTCCCACTCTCTTGATCGCCCGCGAACTTATGGCCCAGAGGTTTTCCCGTTTCGCCCACTTTCCTTTGGATACTCAAACTTTGGCGGCCAATTTTGGATACCGTTTGTGGGGAAGTCTCAAGAGAGGCAGTGGCGGGGATTTGGAGCGCCGTTTGAACTTTTTGCACCGGCACACCCGCCTGACGGAAACCATGACTATCATTTCTCGGGAAAATTTGCGCGGGCAATTTCGGGCGCGCGGTGAAAAATTCGAGCAGTACACTTATGGAAGGCACTCTTATTCCAAGGCCATGCGCAGTTATCTCAACTATCGGGAGCAAAGGGAAATTCGAGCTGTTTCCGATTCGTCTCTCCCACGGCAATAAAAATGGCGGTGGGGTATCTCCAAGCATTGATTTCGCTGACTGGCCGGTTGTTGATCAGATCGCTGATGTAGCGCCTGGTTTCCCGTCCGTAAGCGTCGGTGGTGACGCTCACAATTTCAATGTGCCCGTATGGCCCACCCTCGTAGACGATGATGGAGCCGTGGGGGGCCTTCCAGGGATCCATGGGGAGGCCAAAATCGGTGATGTCAATAAATCCGTAGGGGGGGAGGTCGTGGATGGCATCGCGGGCGTGTTCGCTCCAAATGTATTCGTCCAGGTATCCGCCTTTGAGCAGTGCCCTTTTGACATAGCGGTAGCACCATCCCTTTTCCCCGCCGCGGGCAATCCGCGCCGCCACCTGCTTTTGGGCGTGCTCGATGAGGTCTTGGGTTTGGGAACTTTGTTCGTATTCTTCGATCAGTTGTTCGAGAATATCCATGCGTTGTTGTTGCCAGGTTATGGCCCGAGTGACCGTTTGTTCGAGGCCTTCATCTTCGAGGGCCTCAAAATTTTCCCTGAGTATTTCAATATCGACTTCCAGGTCGAGCAGGCCCTTGGCCAGGGAGTGGCCCAAGATAGAATTTTGTTTTAAATCCAGTCTTTTCAGTGAGGTGGCCACCAGGGATTTGAGAGTGGAACATTCTTCCAGAGAGGGAGTGCAGGTTTTAATAAAAGAGGAGGCGACCGCCAAATAATGCGCCAGGCGCGCGGGGTCTTCCACCATGGAATCGACAAAGCGCTTGAAGGCCTGGCCACCATGGCCGCCAAAAATACTTTGGTTGCACTGTCTGGTGGTGGAACTGGATTCCCATTGGTTGGAAACCCGAACGCAACAGCCGTAACCTTTGATGCCGGTATCGCGTTTTCCCTGAATGCACAGGGAATTGTTTTGGTGTTCCGACTGAAAACCGTAGAGGATGGGATTGCAGCGGATGATATGGGTTCTGGTGCCAAAACAAGTGCGGTAGGGGGTATAGAGTTTTTCCAGAGTAGCACCCAGATCGGGGCCTTCAATTTGCCAGGGGGATTGGCACTTTCCGTCCTTCCCCAGAGTTGAAAGGTAACCGGCATAGTTGCACAAGTTGGGAGGGAGATTCAAGGCCTTTTCAGTGTAGGCCAACAAAAATCCAGACCACAACACTTTAGGCAAAATGGTCAACAATCGAATTCGTTTCATAACAACCATGGGGCATCCAAGGCCCAATACTTTTTATGCTATCTTAGGGATGGGCCTGGAGTAAAGGTAAAATAGAATTAACTACTGTTATGGGAAGTAAGATCATCCGAATAAATCAGTCTTTTTTGGCATCGGCGGTTAATCGTTGGCATTGCCGTGGAGGTGAACCCTCAACATGACTGCAACTCATTATGAGGCAACCAGGCCGGTTAGGGGCCTTGTTGCGTAAATGAGGCAGGTTAAAGCGTTGAAATAAGAGGAAAATGCCGGCATCCTATATTTTGGAAAAAAGCAAGGAGGCCCGGCGATGTCAAAGGTAGCATATAAAATCCAAAATTGGAGTCAATATAATCGTGCCCTCATCAATCGAGGCAATATCACCCTATGGTTTAATGAGGATGCCATCCAATCCTGGTTTGCTGACACGGAAAGTCGGAAAGGGAGGCCATATTTTTTTAGCGAAACTTGCATCCTCTTATGCCTCACCCTCCGCGCTCGATTCAACCTTCCCCTGCGCACCACTCAAGGTTTGATTGAAGGACTCTTTGAACAGTTGGGTTTGGCGCTACCTGTGCCCAGCTATACCCAGCTTTGCCGTCGCTCCAGCAGTATCAAAATTCCCTCCAAGGCCAAGAATATCCGCAGGCCTATTAATGTTGTGGTGGATTCCACTGGCCTTAAAGTGTACGGGGAAGGGGAATGGAAAATGAGGATTCATGGGAAATCGAAAAGGCGGACTTGGCGCAAGCTGCATTTGGCAGTGAATCCCCAATCGTTTGAGATAGTGTCGATGGAATTAACAGAGTCAAATAGAACGGATGGAAAAACGCTTCCGAGTTTGATTAAAGATATTCCCCAAATTAAAGAAGCGTTTGCGGATGCGGCGTATATGTATAGGGAATGTTTTGAGTCGATAGATGCCAAAGGAGGGAAGGCGATTATTGATTTGCGAGGGGGAACTTCGCTGGCGCGAGCGCCTACGCCAGGTTTGGCACAGAGGAATAGGATAGTGAGAGAACTTTGGGAGAGTTCGAGTAAGAGGAGTTGGAAGAAGAGAGTGGGTTATCACAGGCGGAGTTTAGTGGAAACCCAGATGTTCCGCTTTAAAAAGCTGCTAGGGCCTTCGCTGTTGTCGAGGAAGATGGCCACCCAGGTGGCGGAAGCAGAGATAAAGACGATGGTGCTGAATTGTATGACTCGTCTCGGAATGCCTCGGACTATGGCCATTCCCACTGGATAGCAAAATTTTTCCTTTCCTGTGGGGCCTCCGCAACTCTAATCCCGATTTATGCAACAAGGCCCCGGTTAGGGTATAGGGCCTTGAAATAGCAGTTTAACATCAGTTTTAAAAGTTTCCTGATTTTTTTCATCGAGATGAGGTAGAGTTGCCTGGAGAAATTGATCTTTCTTTGTGCTAGCTAAAATTAAATAAAATGGTTCCGTAGTGAAAACATAAGATTTTGAGTTAAAACGCATGGAAAGGTTAAGCACTCGCCCGGCCTCTCGAATAAGATCAGTATCCCATTGAACATTGAGGTGGGAGGAAACTTCGTATAAGAGGTCGCCAACATTGGAGAAGTTGTCGAGGGAGATATTCTGAATTTTGGTAAGTTTGGCCATCAAAGCACTTTTGGCGAGTGGTGAGAGAGAAGTTGAGTTTGCGTTTATTCCAATTGTGAGAACAATAAAAAATAAAATGTTTTTAAACATTCCTTATTCCCCCAAAAACGGTCTGAGTTTTTCTCGATCTTGCTCGCTCACATAAACCATAATGGCGACGGGTTTCCTTGTTGATCGAAACTCGTTTATGGGCCTATCGTTGACATAATCACTGATATAATTTCTTCCAATAATTTTGCCTTCGTCATTTTTAACAGTTTGAACTATATCAATATGCCCATACCTTCTCCGTTCCGGTTTGCGGGTGTCTGTATCTTCATAAATGACAACTGAACCATGGGGTGCCAAATTGGGGTCTAAGGGAATGAAAGGGGGATTGAGCTTGGTAATATCTACAAAACCTCGCTTGGCGAGTTCAGTGGGAGCAGTTTTACCAGGAGATACATCTCTAGGCCGTGTGTGGCCATTGAGTATTCCTGCTAAAAGTGCGTTTTTAACATAACGATAACAGGATGCTTGTGATCTCGGGTGAGCTTTCTCTAGGGCATATTCAATGCTTCTTGAGGTTCTCGGGTTGCGTTCGTAGTTGCGGATGACTTGATTGAGAATCCCCAAACGGGTGCGCTGCCAGCTAAAGGTTTGATCCACGATGCGATCTAGCCTCTCGTCTTCCAGCGCTTCAAAGGTTTCTCGAAACATCTCCATGTCCAGGCCTAGGTCGAAAAAATTTTTCGGCAGGGAACAAAGCAAAGCGGAATTTTGCTGCCAGTCCAGTTCTTCCACAGAGGTTTTAACCAGTGCTTTGAGGGCCTGGCACTCTCTTGAAGCGGGAGGGCAATTTTTGATAGCGGTGGCGGCGGTGGCCAGGTATTGGGCCAAGCGCATGGGGTCGCTCTCCATACTTTTGACAAAATTTTTGATCGCTTCGCTGGAATTATTGCCGAAGATAGTTTGATTGCACTGATGAGTAACTTGTCCAGCATTATTTTCGTTGGCAACAGACACGCAGCAGCCCCGATTGAGGTTGCCCCTGTCTCTGGGGCCTTGGGAGCAGGCGCGGTTGCTCCGGTGTTCGGATTGGAATCCGTAGAGAATGGGGTTGCAGCGAACCGTGTTTTTTTTCCCGCAGGAGCGATAAGTAGTGTACAAGTCGGATGCAAAAGGAGGCAAGTCTTGCTGTTTGAGACTCCAAGGGGCCTGGCAGGTACCCGTTCTCGCCGGAACCGTGGAGAGAAAGCCGGCGTAGTTGCAGAGATTGGAGGAGGCATTCACCGAGGCAGGCCCTCGGGAGGGAATTTTGCGAGACTCCGGTGAGTGTTGGGCGCGCGCCGAAGACTGCGCTTTGAGGGTGAGCACTTGAGCGTGAAAAAAACTCTTTTCCGCCGGACGCAAATGTTTCCACACTGCCTGGAGTTGCTCTCCGTCGGCATTTTCTAAGGCCCAGGGGGACGAAACGCCGGAGAAGAAGAGGCCGAGCAAAGCAGTCCAAAGTTTAAACCTTTTCATGGTATCTCAAAGATCGGTAGTCCCCCACATTTTCTTAAACGAAATTGCCCTTTGCCTTCGGCCAGGGAAAATTTTTCGTAAAATGGTAGAGAGTGCTTGAACGGGAGTGGTGTGCTTTGAAGAAATGTGGCCTGGTTTTTGCTCTAGTGGTGTTGGCCTTCCGTGGGGAGGCAAATGGGATCAGGCCGCCGAGCAGTTTGAAGGTGGTCAATCCGGCCAACGGTGTGGTGGGGGGGCTGGAGACTCCCACCGTGCGGGTGGTGGGTGTGGCACTAGGGGATCGGGCCATACTCTACACCGATTCCGCTTGCCAAAACCAAGTTGGGGAGGCGGTGGCCAGACACCACTTGGTTCACATCACCACTTCCCCCCTGTCCCCTGGCGACTACCTCTTTTATGCCAAGATTGTGAGGAAGGGGAAAGAGTCCCCCTGTTCCCGGGCGAGCGCCCGCTACCAATTTGTCTCCAATTTACACCGGCCATCTTTGCCGCCTTTGTCTTCGCCGGTGGCGTCTCCGGTTGCCCCGCCGTCCGATGCCATGGCCGACTATTCCCCCGAGGATCGCAGTCTCGCCGCTTTTGAGAAAAACCGGCGCTGGGCGGAGCGGGTGGCGGCCAATCCCTGGGGCCAATTGGTGATCAATGTGGTGACTATGCTGACCCCCATGAGTTTTTTGGCCCCTCACACTGACGCTAGAATGGAGGCGGCCCGAGCACTGGTGGCCAATGAACGGGGCCTGGTGGACATCATTCCGCCGGGAGAGGCCCGTGCTGTGGTTCTGCGGGAAGGGGAATTTGCCCTTGCCCCCGTTTCCCACCAATGGCAGTGGAAGACATTTCCCCCCCTGGAGAAGGGGTTGCGCGCCCATGTTTTGGAAGTGGGAAAATACAGCGCCAAGATACATTTTCCCCTGATACCTGAGGCGGATTGGTATTCCCTCCAAATAACCAACTTAAAAACCATGTTGGATGAAAATTTCTTTATTCTGATCTACCCTCCCACTTCCGAGGAAAGCACTTCCATTGAATACCTTATCGTGGGCCTCCGCTCGGGATGGGAGTACAATATTCAAATCAGTGCCATGGCCAGGGGAATATTCTTTTTGGATCGGGTGCGCGCCCGGGCCACAGTCAGTTTTAAAACCGGCGGGAATCCAGTTTCCGCCCTCCACTTTCCCTGATTTTTTTCATCGGAAAAAAGTTTTTTTGCATTTTGTATTGTTGTGGTTATAATTTGTGAGTCGACTCGCCTGAAATTAAAACGACTGCCAAAACTTGGAGGGTGGTACCATGAACATTTTGTCCTCAGTAGGCCTTGTCCTTTTTTCTGTCCTTTGGTTCACAAGTTTTTCAAGCGCGCTGGCCTCACCAGCGAAAATGGCCGAATTGCCGCCGATTCCCTGGCCGCCCCACTCTCTTTCCATGCAGGAACCTGCCAGTTCTTCGGGCCATGATCAAACTCCAGTGGTTCAAGTTAGCGGCACGGGCCTGGGAGATGTGGTTATTCTCTACACGGGGGCCAACTGCCGAACCGAAGTGGGCGTTGCCGTGGCCACTGGGGAGTCGGTGTCCGTGGAAGTGGCGCGCTCTCTCAGCGTTGGCCAACATTCCTTTTTCGCGCAAATAGACAGGCAGGGGGTGCTCTCGGCGTGTTCCAGTGCTTCTATCACTTATACGGTGTTGCAACTCGATCCCCCCGTTTTATTGGGTTATGGAGGCCCAGACAGTGCCGCTCCCACTATTGCCGTCGAGGGACTTGCCAGTGGTGATGGGGTTTTTCTCTACACTGATGCCCATTGTACCGTGGCCGCAGGTGCCGCCATCGCCTCGGATGTTTCGCTGGAAATTGCAGTTTCCCCCGCTCTCGAACCGGGGACTTATTCCTTTTACGCCAAGAGGGAGCGGGGAGGAGTTTTTTCCGCCTGTAGCTTACTGGTGGCCGATTATGAAGTGGTGGCCACAGTGGCCGAGGTTATTGAAACTCCCGATACCCCCGAACCTTCTAGTATTCCCGATGCTCCCAGTGGACTTTCCATGGACATTCCCGCTGCCAATTCGGGGGTTAATTCCGCACCCGTCGTAAAGGTGAAGGGAGTGAGTGCCGGCGATTTGGTATTGCTCTTTTCCAGCGCCCAGTGCGGGGATCTTACGGAGGCCATAGGTTTTGGTTTTGCTGAAGGTACGAGCGTTCACGCCATGATCTTTCCCCCTTTAGATGTAGGCGATTACACGATTTACGCCAGAGTGGTCAATAATGATGGCCAAAGTTCGGAATGTTCCACCGCCAGTGTGAACTACCAAGTGGTGAGCGACCCCGCTCAAACTCCGGCCGTTCCCAGTGCTTTGAGCATGGCCGATCCGGCAGCTCACGCCGGCACCGATACAACTCCCACCATTAGGGCCAGTGGAGTCAACAGTGGTGATGGGGTGATTCTTTTTACCGATTCCCATTGTCGCGAGTTTGCCGGTCTTGGCATGTCCTCGGGAAGCACTGCTGATGTCGCAGTAGAGTCACCTTTGCCAATTGGTGAACACACTTTTTACGCCCGGGCGGTTAGGCCATTGGGGCAAAACATTCAAGAGGGAGGGGTTGTCTCGGCGTGTTCCAGTGCCAGCGTCAAGTATGAAGTTTTGGCCGCCGGCACGCCAATTCCTGCACCCGAAACTGCACCGGAACCAGAACCAGAACCAGAACCAGAACAAAGTGCGGCCTCATTATCCGCCCCGACCGCTTTGAGTATGCAAGACCCTGCTACTTCTTCGGGCACCAATATGACACCGATGATTAGGGTTGAGGGCGTCAGTGCAGGGGATTTTGTCATGCTCTTCCCCACGGCGACTTGTGGAGGTTTCGAGGAATCCATCGGTTTGGGCATGGCCGAGGGAACGGCGGCAGAGGTTCAAGTTATCTTTCCCCTGAGTCCTGGAGATCATACATTTTATGCCAAGAGGATCAATTTGGAAGAAGAATCTTCCGATTGTTCGACCGCCAGTGTGAATTATACAGTGCTGGAAGGTTCTGGCCCTGCGGCACCGAGTGCACTTTCCATGCGGAGTCCGGCGGCCAATTCGGGCATTAACGCCTTTCCCGTGATTCGCGTGGAGGGAGTGGAGTCCGGAGATATGGTCTTGCTCTTTCCCAGTGCCGGTTGCGGGTATTTGGGAGATGCCATTGGAGTTGAATTTGCCGAAGATGTGACGGTCGATGTTTTGGTTGGCATGCCGTTAAACTTAGGGGAACACACGATTTATGCCAAAAGGATGACCGAGGATGGACAGGCCTCGGCATGTTCGAGCGCCAGCGTGGATTACCAAGTGGTGAGCGACCCGCAAAAAACCCCCGCTGCCCCCAACAGTTTGAGTATGCAGACTCCGGCCACTCACGCCGGGGCCAATGCCTCGCCTACGGTGAGAGTTGGTGGAGTGAGCAGCGGCGATGTGGTGGCCCTCTTTACCGATGCCGGCTGTACCCAGTTTGCCGGGGAAGGCATGTCTTCGGGAACCGCCGTCGAGATTGTCGCACAAACCGCCTTGGAAGGCCCCTTGGAAATTGGCAAGTACACCTTTTACGCCCGGGCGATTCGGCCCTTGGGCCAAGAGATGGAGGAGGGCGGTGCCGCTTCGGCGTGTTCCACTGCCAGTGTGAACTATGAAGTCTTGGCCCCGGGTGCACCTGTGCCGGTTCCCGCTCCTGAACCCGTCCCCGCACCCGAAGTGGAAACTGAACCCGCACCGGAACCAGAACCAGAACCAGAACCAGAACAAAGCGCGGCCCCATTGTCCGCCCCGACCGCTTTGAGTATGCAAGACCCTGCTACTTCTTCGGGCACCAATATGACACCGACGATTAGGGTTGAAGGTGTCAGCGAAGGGGATTTTGTCTTGCTCTTCCCCAGTGCGACTTGTGGAAGTTTTGAGGAATCCGTCGGTTTTGGCGTGGCCGAGGGGACGACGGCAGAGGTTCAAGTTCTCTTTCCCTTGAGTCCAGGGAGTCACACCTTTTATGCGAAAAGGGCCAACTTGCAAGAGGAAGTTTCCGATTGTTCGACTGCCAGTGTGAGTTATACGGTAACGGTACTGGAAGGCCCTGGCCTTGGGGCACCGAGCGCCCTTTCCATGCAAAGTCCGGCGGCCAGTTCGGGAATTAACGCCTTTCCCATTGTCCGGGTGGAAGGAGTCAGTTCCGGGGATTTTGTCTTGCTCTTTCCCAATGCCGATTGCGGATATTTCGGGGATGCCATTGGGGCGGAGGTTGCCGAAGATGTAACGGTCGATGTTTTGATTGCCCTGCCGTTAAACTTGGGAGATCACACGATTTATGCCAAAAGGATGACCGAGGATGGACAGTCCTCGGCGTGTTCGAGTGCCAGCGTGGATTACGAAGTGGTGAGTGACCCGCAGCGAACACCCTCCGCACCCTCCAGTTTGAGTCTGCAAACTCCGGCCACTCATGCGGGAACCGATACCTCGCCCACGGTGAGAGTTGGTGGAGTGAGCAGCGGCGATGTGGTAGTTCTCTTTACCGATGCCGACTGCACCCAGTTTGCTGGGGAGGGCATATCTGAGGGTACAACCGTGGACATTACCGCAGAAAGGGGCCTGGGTTCTCCTTTACAGGTGGGCGCTTATACCTTTTACGCCCGGGCGATCAGGCCATTTGGCCAAGAGATGGAGGAGGGCGGTGCTGCTTCGGCGTGTTCCACCGCCAGTGTGAACTACGAAGTCTTGGCCCCGGGTGCACAGGTTCCGCAGTCCCCAGAGGCCCCGGCGGTTTCCCAGACCGCAGTGCCATCACCAAGTCTCGGTGGGTATGACTATCAAGCGGCGGGTGGCCATGCTACGCTTTCCATCTCGTTAAATGGTGTCGCCAGCGGAGATCAAGTGGAACTGTTTACCGATGCCCAGTGCTCGACAGCGGTGGGTTCGGCCACTTCGTCGGGGACATCGGTTGACATTGACATTTCTTCCCTTGCTGTGGGAACGCACTTTTTCTACGCTAGAACGAGTCGGAATGGGGTCTCGTCGGCCTGTTCGTTGATTTTAGAAGATTTTGAAGTTGATGTTGCCATTTCTGATCCCGCACTCGATTCTGGCCCCGCCGCCCCCACCACGCTTTCCATGCACAATCCAGTGGCCAATTCGGGAGTTAATGTCATTCCCGTGGTTCGAGTGGGGGGAGTGAGTGCGGGAGATACGGTCTTGCTCTTTTCTTCGGCCCAGTGTGGAGGGCCTGAAGAGGCCATCGGGACAGGAGATGCCACCGGAGAGACGGCCGATATTTTGGTTTTCCCGCCGTTGGAAGTGGGCACTCACGCTTTTTACGCTCAAAGAATTGATCAGGAGGGAGAATTTTCCACTTGTTCAACCGCTTCTGTCAGCTACGAAGTGGAGAGCGACCCCCAGCAAACCCCCGGCGTTCCCACGGGCCTGAGCGTGCACAGTCCGGCCAGTGCGGCAGATGCCAATGCGACTCCCACCATCCGCATTGCTGGAATTGGCAGTGGAGATGGAGCAGTTCTCTACATGGATTCTGACTGCACCCAATTTGTCGGTGTGGGCCTGTCTGTGGGCCAAACCGCTGATGTTGTGGTGGCCTGGCCTTTGAACCCTGGCCAGTACACATTTTATGCCAGGGCGGTACGGCCGGCCGACCCCGCTGCCATAGAGGCGGGGGGTACTGCTTCTGCATGTTCGACTGCCAGTGTGGATTATGAAGTTTTGGCCAGTGGCCTGTAAGTTTTAAAAGGGTGAGGCCTATTCTTTTCTGATCTTCCAAAACGGGTTGTTGGCAAAGTTTTTCGGAAAGTGCGTTTTCCATGGTTTGCGTATGGCCGCCACATAGGGAGTGCGGTAGAGAGGGATTGTCCATCCCCGAGTGAGTGCCTCTAGGTGTAGCTTTTTGATTTTTTTGATCCTGTCTGGCCTGTGAGCGGTGTTCATATAATCTTTTAACCACGCTTTGCCTTCTTTTTGAGAGAGGCCAAATGTTCCCGCTTTCATAGAGTAAGACAAAAGGCCAATTTCTTCTAAAAAACCTGAATCAGTGAAAGAAATAACATAATCAGGCATCTTTTTATTTTCTTTAGGATTACTAAAAGCGGGGATACTCTCCGCTTCTTCCGCCTTTAAATTGGGCATATAGGATTTTGCCGCTTTTATATATTCTTCCAATCCGCTTGAACTGGAAGCGTAAATGCCTAGAGAAATGCCTGCTCCCGAGGCTTCCATGTCAACAGACATGGCCTCTTGAAAAATGCGCTCTTCTTCAGAGGTCAAGGCGCTTTCTTTCGAGGGAAGAAAAAATTGCTGAGTGGGCCTGCATCCCTCTTTTTGAGTACAGTAGTCGGCAAACCCTTTTTGTAAGGCGCGGGCAAAAGCGATTCTCCTTTTCGTTGGAATGTTCTTTTTTCCCTCTTTGCTAATACGGGCCAAGGCCATTTGAATATGGACGGTTTGGTGAAATTGGGCCTGGCCAGAGTTTATTTTTTTCAAATCTCCAACGGAGAGCCATTCGATGGTGCTGATGTGGTCGATTTGATTTTGGTTGAAAAGAGTGGCCACTTCACCGCTGCTTTTTCCTTTGGTGGGAATCAGTTGAATTTTCCGGGGCATGGCCTCCTTAAAGTGGAAGTGGTTGGGATTGGCCTTTAAGATTATGCGCCCTTGGCCCTCGTCTTTGGCCACATAATAAGGCCCCGAAGTGTTTCGGTAGTCGGTAATTTTAAGAGTGGCCGGATCAAAACTCTTTCTGGGAATAATGGCAAAATCCATTGAAGTTAGCATATCAACTATAAAATCCCGTCTGGCCCGGAGTTTTAAAACAAGGGTATTGTCTTTTACCATAATATTGGGGCAGTCATCGCTCAAATTTTTAAGTTCAGTATTGGGGCAAACTAAAGTTTTAAAATCCCCGTGGGTATTTTTTGATAAAATCATTAGGCGTTTGAGGGATAAGAGTGCATCTTGAGCGGTAATAGGATGCCCGTCAATGGTTTTTAAACCTGGACGAATAACAAAATGAAGTTCGTTTCCCTGCCAGAAAAATTTTTGGGCCATGGCGGGAAGTGGTGTGCAATCGTCGTTGGAACAGTCAACTAAGGGCGAGTAAATATTTTCCAGAAAAACATATTGGTGGGCAAAGTGAATTTGGGCCGGGTCGTAGGCCTGTGCGCTCTCCCGGCCGGGAAAGGCCACGCGCAAAACTTCACTGGTAGAATCGCTTTGGTTGAATTTTATTCCCAATAAGGCCAGTAAAAAAACAGCAACTGCAATTGGTATAAAAAACTTCATGGGCCTAATCCTTTCTGATCTTCCAAAACTGGTTGTTGGCAAAGATTTGCGGCAGGTGCATTCTCCACGGTTTACGGGAAAAGGCCATATAGGGAGTGCGGAAGAGAGGTATTGTCAATCCCTGGGTTAAAGAGTGCAAATGCATTTTTCTAAGCATTCTATTTCTTTTCATTTTATCTTGGGTTTCCATATAGCCTTTAAGCCAGGCCTTGGCCTCTGCTTTAGTGTGGCCCAAAGTTCCTTGATTCATAGAATAGGACAAGAGGCCAATATTTTCTAAAAATCCCGAATCGGTAAAAACCATGATATAATCGGGGATATTTTCATCTTTTTCTTCGACAAAAAAGTCTAATTCTTCTACAGCTTTTTTGACTTTTAGGCCAGGCATATATTTTTTTGCAATTTGAACATATTTCTCAAGCCCGATCGGGTTTGATGTTGAAATGCCCAAAAAAATGCCTTCTCCCGAAGTTTCCATTTCTACAGAATCCATCATTTGCTTTAACATACCCTCATCATCTTCGGGAAACAGGCCCCCGATGAGAGGTAGGAAAAATTGTCGTGCTGGCCTACAACCTTCTTGCTTTAAACAGTATTCGTGGAAAGCACTTTGCAGGGCCTTGGCAAAGGCCAGCCGTTTCTTTAGAGGAAGTCTTTTTTTGCCTTTATCCGTGATATGCGCCACTGTGGCAAGGAGGTGGATGGTTTCATGGGTATGACTTTCATCCAAATCAATTTTTTTATAGTCTGCAACTTCAAGGCCCGCTATGGTGATAATATGATCAACTTGTCCTTGGTTAAAAAGGTTGATCACTTGGCCAATTTCCATTCCTTTGGTGGGGATGAGGTGAATTTCCTGGGCCATGGTTTTTTCAAAGCGGATATGGGTGGGATTAGCTTTCAAGATGATGCGCCCTTGGCCCCGGTCTTCGGCCACATAGTGAGGCCCCGAAGTGTTGCGGTAGTCGGTAATTTTAAGAGTCACTGGGTCGTAGCTGCCCTTGGGAATAATGGCAAAGTCGATGGAGGCAAAGAGGTCGAGAATAAAAAAGCGCTTCATGGTGGGCCTTAAAATAAATGTATGGCCTTCGACTAACATGCCGGGGCAGTCGTCGCTCAGTTTTTTCAGTTCGGTGTTGGGACAAACCA
This sequence comes from Bacteriovoracaceae bacterium, assembly GCA_965243145.1. Lineage (GTDB taxonomy): Bacteria > Bdellovibrionota > Bacteriovoracia > Bacteriovoracales > Bacteriovoracaceae > CBDBLK01. Next base: position 481,631 of record CBDEUB010000002.1, on the reverse strand, counting down.
AACTTTTGAAATCCCCATGGGTATTTTGGGAGAGAATGAGCAGGCGCTTGACGGACAAAAGCACATCTTCGGCGGTGATGAGGTGTCCGTCGATGGTCTTCATATCTTGGCGGATGACAAAGTGGAGTTCGTTGCCCTTCCAGTAAAACTTTCTGGCCACTGCGGAATAGGGAGCGCCGTTGGCATCGGAAAAGATGATCAGGGGCGAGTAGATACCCTCCAAGAAAATATACTCGTGGGCAAAAATAATCCGTGCTGGGTCATAGGCCTCTGCGGCCTTATCACTGGGAAAAGCAATTTCTAAAACAGGGTCGTCATCGTAGGTGAATCTTGTTAAGTCCCATCTCCACGGGGCCAAAAAGGCAATAATGCTGGCGCTGATGCTGATAAGAATGGTGGTTTTCATTTGTCTCCCGTAGTTCTTGGCCTTTCACAAAGACGGGATTCCAATGGCCCTGTTTCCAGACGGTAAATCCCCCGTTTTTGGAGTTCGCGGATGATAAACTCGTCGTCGATTTCATTGGGAAGTTCATCTTGTTGGCCAAAGAAGTTGAGGTGCTCAAAGGGCCTTTCTTGAGTGTAGGGAAGTTGAAGGGGAAAAATGGGCATGAGCATTTGTTTTTCTTTTTCGCTCCATGGGGAGAAATGAGACAAAACTTCACACAAGTCAAAGGCCAGTCCTTCGATTTGCATTTCGCAATCTAAGTCTTGATCCAGCTTGACCGCTGCTTCATTTTTGTCCTCTTCCGATTGTTCTTGAGCATAGGCCCACAGGGGCAAGAGTGTGGTGAGAAAGAGAAACCATCGTTTTGCCGTTTTCTTCATCGTTGCCATGTTTTTTCCTCCAGTTGATGGAAATGGGGAGATGCGTTTTTGTGCCTCCCCACTTTGTACCCGTTGTTTAGCAAGATCGATGCCAACTTCTCTACACCGCAAAATTGGCCCCCAGGAGGGGATTTTGCTGCAAAGTGAGATTTTTTCTTAGCAAAACCAGGCGTTGAAGTCAAATATTCGCCAATATTTTGCCAGGGTTTTTGAGACTGTATGCAAAAATATGGGCATAAACTGTTGAAATATTTATTGAAACGGGATTTTCTCGCCAAGTTCGGCGAAGTAGCAATATTTTGATAGGGAATGGGTGAGATATTCTGCGTCATAATTGACGGTTATTCATTGTTTTGATACCTCTACCCTAAGTTATGACTTTTAATTCTAGTTAAGGATCAATGGTATGGATTCTCTCTGGCGCAAACTCAACTCCTTTCTTTTAATTGGTACTCTCTTTTGGAGCAGTCTTCTGCCCCACGCCTACGGGTATCGCCTCCCTGAAGACTCTTTGCGCTCGGCGCAGAAAAATGCTCCCTTGCCCCTCCCCGTGCGGGGTTGGGAGAACGCACACCGGGACTTTCTCGATTTAAGGCATTTGCTGTCATCCAGACGGGTGGAAAGGTGCAAGTGGTACAAAGTCGATTGCCACGCCAAGAGAGTGGCCAAAGAAGTTGGGCGAGGGGCCAAAAAAGTCGGCAAAGTCGTCGAAGAGGTGGCCGAGGGAACAATTAAAGGGGCGGGCGATGCCCTCAGCGCCACCGTCAACTTGGTCGAGGCGGCCAGTAATTTGGCCACGGGGGATAAGGACAGCGCCGAGCGGGCGATGCGGCGGTTTGAGGACAATGGCCGTAATGCCGTGAGGAACTACGGCAAAAAAGTGGTGGGCAGCAGCGTCGAATTTGCTGCTGATCTGCTGATCGATGCGCCAATTTTAAGCGTTGCCATCATCGTCGATGCGGTCTCGGGCAACGATTCCCGTTTGCGGGATGAATACCGGCGGGCCAACCGCCGCGTCTCCAGGGAAATCCGCAAGGGCAGTCAAAAGATTGGCCGCGTTTTAGAGGTTGCCATTCAACCGGAAAACCTCGCCAAAATCGCCCTGATTTATGTGGCCACAAGTTTTGCTGGCCCCGCCGGCGCGGCCTTTGTCAATGTCCTCTACGACAAAATGGTTTTGCAGAAAAACATGAGCGATGAAGATATGCTCAAAAGTTTTGCCATCGGGCTTGCAGCGGGGTATGCCGCCCAGGGGGCGCAAGGCCTGGTGGAAAATGCCGGTGCGGTGGATACCTTCCGCCACGCCAGTTATTTGTCCAAGGCCGCCTCGGGGGTTTCCCACAATTTGGCGACGGATGCTGGCCAGATTGTCTTAAACAAACAAGGTTATTCGGCGAAAGATTTTTTGACCAGTTTGGCATCGGGCCTCAGCGCGGTGGAAATGGGCGACAGCTTTAGCACTCAAGTGGTGGAATCGACACTGGAGGGAGGGCTGCGCTCGGCCTCCACACAGTCGATAGAAAACGATTTAAAAATCAATTTTGATCAGGTGGAACTGGCGATTTACCAAGGCCTGGGCACAGGGTTTACCCGCGAGAGTGTGCACGCCCTGTTGGATATTACGGGAATAACGGCAGCGGCACAGGAGAGCGGAGAGCAAGTCAAGCGAATGGTTTTTAATCTCTTTATTTCTTCGCGCATGAAAGAGATGAACGCCTTTTTGGAACAGTTCCAAAACGCACCAAGCGGAGAACGGGAAAAAATCTTGCAGGAGATCAATCAATGGGGAATTTCGCTAAGGGAAGAAGTGGCGCGCGAACTGTGGGGCAAGAATTTTGCCGAGTTGACTCGCCAGCAGGTGGAGAGCATCAATTTTCAAGAGGCCTATGCGGAACGCTTGCGCGCCAAGATGTTTGATCCCGAAGATCAAGTGGGGGCAATCGTTCCCCCCATCGCTAAAAAACATGTGATGTTTTTAGCTTCGCGGGGGCACTACGCCACGGCAGAAGATTTTATCAAAGATTTTGAACAGCTAGATGTTTACTCTTGGGAACATGGCGGAGAGTGGTATCAGCTAGCGGACAAAGTACAGCGAGAGGTCACTTTGCGCTCGTCCCCCTATACGGCATCTCTCAAAGAGAGTGAGGCCCCGGTTCAAAATGTCAATATGGAAGTACAACTGATAACCCGTACGGAAGCGCAGGCCGAAGAGGCGCTGAGAGAAGTTGTGGCACAGGTTGCGCCGGATGCCGAAAATTATTCCATTGGCCAGGAAACCTTGGTGACGGTGGTGAGAGACGGGCGCGAAGTCGAGCAGGTCATCTGGCGGGGGAAAATCAATTTTGAAACTTCGGCGGAGGGCCTGTATGGCCAACTCAAAAAGCAGTGGCCAAATTCAAATTTTGATGCCTTGGCCAGGGAGGGCGGATCGGTCGAACTGGTGGTGGAGAGGAACAAAGTTGCCAATTTGGAGACGCCCCAATTTTGGGAGTCGGGGACTCGTGGGCCAATTAAGGCCCCCGTGCAAGTGGCGCGGGTGCGGATTTTGCCACCTGGGGGAACGCCTCCCCCTGCCCTGGATGCAAAGTCTCAAGAGCAAACGGCGAAGGGGCCAGAAGGCCCCCATTTGAATATTCCACCGGCGGAGATGCCTGCACGGGAGAGCGCGGGGCCAATTGTTCCGCAGGCCAGGGCGGAGAGTGAAGAGGCGAGGATATTGGAGGAACGCCTAGCGGAGGCCCAGGCCCAACTCTTGAGTGTCCAGGCAGTGAGCGAGCAGGAGCGGGCCAGTATTCAGATAGGACTCAAAGCGGTCGAAGTGGCGCGGGAAAAACTCGCCCAGGAGAATTGGGAAGAGGCGGAATTTTTGCTCGAATTGGCCACTATCATGGCCGAAGTAGCATTGGGAATTATGCCCTACACGGGGACATTTCAGGATGCCTACGAATTTACCGTGGGGTTGGGACTGGTGACCCGAGAAGTTCTCTCCCACCTGGAGCGGTCGTTTGCCGGATTGGGATTGGTGATAGCGCTGGGAACGGGGGGAGTGTTGAGCGCCAGCAAGCTGCGGATGGGTTTCCTGGCGTTAAACGAGGTTGCCAGGCGGGTGGACTTTTCGCTTTTCCAACACGCTTCTAGGGCCAAAGACCTCGATCGGATAGGTGAACTGGGACAGGGATTAGTGCGTACGCTGGGGAATTTGAGTCCCCACACCGAGGAGTATTTGAGCAAGGTTAAGGCCGCCATGCCGGCAATGAAAGAGAGAAAGTGGCCTAAAATCGCGCACAGTTATGAGCAACTTCATTCGTCGCTGGCCAAATATGTGGAGGAAGCGGGGTTGCCTGTGGCCAGGGAGTATGTGGTGGTGCGGACGACGAGACAAAATCAGGTGGGAACCCGGCGGGTGGAGGACATTTTTAAATTTCACCCCAAGAATAAAACTAATGTCAATCGTTACAGCATCGGTGGGGCCAAGGGGAATGAGGGGATTTACGGGGCGATCGATTCGGACGGGGTGAGTGCCTTGGAAACCTCGCGGGCGGAAGTGGATTTTGAGCCTCATCTAGCAGAGAACTTCATTCACGACACCAAGAATTTTCATGTAAAGGCATTGGATTTAACTGACCAGTCGGTTTTAAATAGACTTGGTTTGACAAAAGATGAAATTAAACTCGACAGAAATGAGGTTTTAAATGCTTACGAACAAACCCAACAAATTGGAGATATTGCCGAACATTTGGGTTTTGAAGCGATTGTTTATCCGTCCTCTAAAAGAGATGGAGGGAAAGCGATCGTTATTTTTAAAGAGGGGATTTTGCAATGACTCCTCGATTAAAAAAAATGGTTGAGATTATTCAGAATAAAAAAATAAATTTGCAGGAAAGGCATAAAAATGTGCGTAGGATTTGTGGAGAAATTTCTTTGGCCAAAGATAAAGAAGGCCAGCTTGCTGCTACTCAAAAAGAAATTTCGGTTAGGAGTTTTATACGAGATTGGGCATGGTGGTTTGGCACCAGAGAAATTCGCTGGGAAGACTGGAGCGATATTTGTCAGGAGGGGTTGGATTTGACTTTAAAATTTATTGAGTCGGATGCGGAGGATTATAAAGAATTAGAGGAATGTCAAAAACTCATGGAGAAAAAAGTTGAAAGGAAAGGAGAGCTTTTTAAGAGCGATAAATATACAGAGGACGAAAAAGACGCATGGTTTGAAATGGGTTATTAGGTTTTGATAATGAGTGCCCCTGGAAACCTCGCGGGCGGAGGTAAACTTTAACCCTGCGATCCCAGAAAATTTTATCCACGACACCAAGAATTTTCATTTGAAGGCGCTGGATTTAGCTGATCAGTCAGTTTTAAATAGACTTAGTTTGACAAAAGATAAAATTAACCTCGATAGGGATAAATTGCCGGACGCTTATGAACAAACCCAACAAATTGGAGATATTGCCGAACATTTGGGTTTTGAGGCGATTATTTATCCGTCCTCTAAAAAAAATGGAGGGACAGCAATTGTTATTTTTAAAGAGGGAGTTTTGCAATGACTCCTCGATTAAAACAAATTGTTAAAATTATTCGAGATGAAAAAATAAGTTCAAGAGAGAAGCGTAGGGAATTGGCCGGTGTTGCCATGTATATCTTTCATGCAGAATCTTGCCCTCCTGGCCAAAGGTCGGAAGAAGCTAATTTTACTCCCACTAAAAAAGAAATTTCGGTTAAAGATTTTATACGGGGCTGGGGGGATTGGTTTGCCAGTAGAGAAATCCGCTGGGAAGACTGGAGCGATATTTGCCAGGAGGGATTGGAGTTGACTTTAAAATTTATCGAGTCGGATGCGGAAGATTATAAAGAATTAGAGGAATGTCAAAAACTCATCAAAAAACATTTTGATAGAATAGATGAAATATACAAGAGCGATAAGTACAGCGAAGACACCAAGATCGGTTGGGATGATATGGGTTGGTAATGAGTGTGTTGAAAACTTCCCGGGCAAGCAGGTTTTTTTATTAATAAAGCGAATACCCCCGCGAACTGATGGAGAGCACCAGGCGGCGGTCTTATTTGCCGCTGCCATAGAGGCGGGGGGTACTGCTTCTGCATGTTCGACTGCCAGTGTGGATTATGAAGTTTTGGCCAGTGGCCTGTAAGTTTTGAAAGAGGGCGGGGCCTTTATTGGGCCTCTCTCTTTTCTTTGCCGGAACATTCGGGCCGTTTGGGGCAGAACAAGCAGGCGTCTTTTCCGAGCAGTGCTCCGATGCCTCCGCAACTGCCCTTGAGACTTTTGCCGGAGAGGAGTACGCCGATCATCATGCCCGTCAGGGCCACGCAGAATATGGCCAGGCCGAGCAGCAGGGTTAGGGCCATTTTAATCTCCAAAAGTTTGGGCAAAGAGGGAACTGGCGCGGGTGACAAGATTTTTCCCTTGGCGGTAGATAAAATAGGCGGCGATGCCTTCTGCTTCGGCAAATTGAAAGGCGCGGTTTGTTTCCATGGCCATCAGGGCAGTGGCCAGAGCGTCCGCCACCAGGCACTGGGATTCGGCCACAGTGACAGAGGCCAGGGCGTTGCCGATGGGCCTGCCGCTTTTGAAGTCCAGGATGTGGGAGTAGGTTTGGCCCTTGTCTTTGAAAAAATTGCGGTAGTCTCCGCTGGTGGCCACGGCGCGATCTCTCACGGGCAGCACTTTTTGATAGGGCCTGGACATGGAGGCAGCGGATTCTGGCCCGTCTCCCCGCTTATGAGGTGCTTCGATGGCCACTTGCCAGGGGCCAGAGGCCTTTTGCCCTAGCGCTTTGAGTTCGCCGCCAATCTCCACCAGGTAATTTTTGATGGCGTGGTTTTCCAACAGGCCAGCGATTTTGTCCACGGCAAACCCCTTGGCGCTGGCCGAGAGGTCGAGGGTGAGTTCTGCAATCTTTTTGCGGGCCGATCGTTTTGCTTTTGAAAGTTCGAGGTGTTGGAATCCCACCCGTTTCCTGGCCACTGCAATTTGTTCTTGAGTGGGAACTTTTCTCGTTCCGGTGGGGCCAAATCCCCACAAGTTGATGAGTGGCCCAAGAGTGGGATCGAAGGCACCGCCGGTTTTTTTTGCCAGCTCCAGGGAGTATTCCAGGACGCGGTAAAAATCCGGTGATAGGGCCATCCACTGGCCAGCTTGTAGGCGGTTAAAGCGGCCGATTTCGGAGTCCTCTTGATAGGTGCTCATTTGGCGGTTGAGTTCTTCCAGGGTTTGTTCCATTTCCCGTTGGAGTTGCGGCGCTGGGGGAGAGTTCTCGCTGGGCAAATACTGAACGAGGTAGTTACTCCCCATGGTTTGGCCTGCCAGGGTGGAGAGTTCGGGTGCTTGGGAAAAACAACCGCCAAGCGTGAGAAGAACTGAAAGCGCTGGCCAGAGGGTTTTAACCACCAAAGTCGTCCAGCATAATATCCTCCCTCTCCACGCCCAAACTGAGCAACATATCGATCACACATTGGTTCATAATGGGAGGGCCACACAGGTAGTATTCGCAGTCTTCGGGATTGGGATGATCTTTGAGGTAATTGTCGTAGGCCACTTGGTGGATAAATCCGGTGTGCCCCTGCCAGTCGTCTTCGGGGAGGGCATCGGAAAGGGCCACGAACCACTTGAAGTTGGGGTTTTCTGCTTGGAGGGTGTCGAAGTCTTGAGAATAAAAAATTTCCCGCTTGGAGCGGGCCCCGTACCAAAAAGTCATTTTGCGATCAGTTTTCAGGCGTTTGAGTTGGTCGAAAATGTGGGAGCGCATGGGGGCCATGCCCGCCCCTCCGCCGACGAAAACCATTTCTTTGTCGGTTTCCCGGGCGAAGAACTCTCCAAATGGCCCCGAGATGGTAACCTCGTCTCCCGCTTTGAGGGAGAAGATATAGGAGGACATTTTTCCCGGTTCCACGCCCGGAAGGCGCGGGGGGGGTGAGGCGATGCGCACATTGAGCATAATCACTCCCTTTTCCTCGGGGTAGTTGGCCATGGAGTAGGCGCGCACCACCTGCTCATTGGCCTTGGAACGGTAGCGCCACAAATTGAAGTGATCCCAGTCGGGCCTATATTCGTCTTCCACCTCAAAGTCGCGGTAGTCGATGTCGAGGCCAGGCGGCCGTTCGATCTGAATAAACCCGCCGGCGCGAAAAGGCACTTCTTCTCCGGGGGGAAGTTCCAGCACCAGTTCTTTAATAAAAGTGGCCACATTGTGGTTGGAGCGCACCTGGCAGTGCCACTTTTGCACGCCGAAGACTTCTTCGGGGATTTCAATGTGCATATTTTGTTTGACCGCTACTTGGCAGGAGAGCCGGCACCCCTGGCGCATTTCGCGTTTGGTGATGTGGGCCAGTTCGGTGGGTAAAATCTCACCCCCGCCCCGGGAAATGTTGACTTTGCACTGCCCACAGGTGCCACCTCCTCCGCAGGCCGAGGAGACGAAGAGTTTTTGATCCGCCAGGATATTGAGCAATTTGCCCCCGGCGGGGACTTGAATGTCCTTTTTGGCGTTGATGTTGAGGGTGACGGGGCCAGAGGCCACCAGTTGGTTTTTGGCGATGAGGATGAGAACCACCAGGCCCAACACCACCAGGGTAAACATGCTGATGCCGATCAAAATCTCGTTCATGTGCTACACCCGTTCAAAGTTGAATCCCCGAAAAGGCCAAAAAACCCAGGGCCATAAGGCCCACTGTAATAAAGGTGATGCCCAGTCCGCGCAATCCCGGAGGCACATCGGAATATTTCATTTTTTCCCGCACGCCGGCCAGGGCCATAACCGCCAAGGCCCAACCCGCACCGGAACCCAGGCCGAAGACCACGCTTTCGCAAAAATTGTAATTGCGCTCCACCATGAACAGGGAGCCGCCCAAGATGGCGCAGTTGACGGTGATCAAGGGTAGAAAAATCCCCAGGGCGTTGTACAGGGAGGGGACGAAGCGATCCAAAAACATTTCCAAAATTTGCACGATGGCGGCGATCACGCCGATGTAGGAAATAAGCCCTAAAAAACTCAAGTCGACATTTTCCAGGCCCGCCCAGGTGAGGGCGTTTTCTTTGAGCAAGTAGTGGTAGATCAGGTTGTTGACGGGGACGGTGATGGTTTGCACTACAATGACGGCGATGCCCAGACCGATGGCGGTTTTGACTTGTTTGGAAACCGCCAAAAAGGTACACATGCCCAGAAAAAAGGAGAGGGCCAGGTTTTCAATAAAGGCGGCCTTAATAAACAAGGAAAGATAGTGCTCTAACACAAATTACTCCAGTTCGATTTGGCCCCTTTTCCAGCTTCTCAATCCCCAAATAAAGAATCCAATGAGAAAAAAGGCACTGGGAGAGAGCAGGGCCATGCCGTTGGGGAGATACCATCCCCCCTCCGAGGCCAGGGGCAAGAGGGTGTGGCCGAGCAATTGGCCAGAACCCAGCAGTTCACGGAAAACTCCCACAAAGATGAGCACCAGGGAATAGCCCAGGCCATTGCCGATGCCGTCGAGCAGGGAGAGCAAGGGGCCATTTTTCATGGCAAACCCCTCGGCACGGCCCATGACGATGCAATTGGTGATGATCAGTCCAACATACACCGACATGCTCTTGGCCACATCGTAGACAAAGGCCTTGAGCAGTTGATCGGTGATGATGACCAGCGAGGCAATGATGGTCATTTGCACCACGATGCGGATGCTGGCGGGGATAAAGTGGCGGATCAGGGAAACCGAAAAAGAGGAGAGGCCAATCACCAAAACCACCGCCAGACACATGACCAAGACCGCCTCCAATTTGGTGGTGACGGCGAGGGCCGAACAGATGCCTAAGATTTGCAGGGCGATGGGGTTGTTTTCAAATAAGGGATCAAAAAGAACTTTTTTCAATTTCATTGAGTGTCTCCCGTGGCGTCTTTTTGAGTTCCTTCCATGCGGGAGCGCAATTGGGCCAAATAGGGGCCAAAACCGTTTTCCCCCAACCAGTAGTGGATGAGCGCCTCCACTCCGTTGGAGGTGATGGTGGCCCCCGACAGTCCATCAATTTGGGAATTGGCCGAGGGGTGCTGGGGGTTGACTTGGCCCTTGACCACTTTCAAGATGACTGCACCCGTTTCGTCCACCGCGCGCTTGCCCCGCCATTTGGCCTTCCAAGCGGGATTGTCCACCTCGCCGCCAAGGCCCGGGGTTTCCCCGTGGGCGTAAAAGTTGAGGCCATACACCGTGCGCAGATCATTGTTGAGGGCGACCAGTCCATACATAGTTGACCACAGGCCCTTGCCGTGAACCGGGAGAATCAGCCGTTCCAGTTCTTCTCCCCGATAGACCAGGTAGGCCTTGGAATAGCGGGCGCGGCGCTTGATTTTGGCAAAATCCTGTTCCGCGGGAATCGCCATTCCTTGATCCATATCTTGCGCCGCTCTGAGGGGATCAAAAGATTCTGCTCGTTGGGTGGGCCAATCGACGACTTGGCCAGATTCGAGTTCGATCACTTTAATGACGACTTTTTCGGTGAAAAGTTTTTGCACTTCTTCGGCCGGGGCGTTGGCGTCATCCAGCAGTCCGGCGGTGATCAACAAATTTTTCTGCTTGTCCAGCTTGGCGTTCAATTGTTGCAACGGCCGCAGTATCACCGCCGCCGTGGAAACCAGCAGGGAACAGACGATGCACAGGCAAAATGCCACAGTGAGGATTTTGAAGGGGCCATCGGGTTTGCTTTGGGTTTCAGCTTGCACGGGGCATCCCCTTAAATCTTTTTTGCCGGCGTTTGATATGGGCGTTGACCACGAACCAGTCGATCAGAGGGGAAAAGCAATTGGCGAAGAGAATGGCCAACATGGTTCCCTCGGGAAAGGCGGGGTTGATCACCCGCACCAGAATGACCATAAAACCGATCAGAGCACCATAAAAGTATTGCCCAGTTTGAGTCATGGCGGCCGACACCGGGTCGGTGGCCATGAAGACGCAACCAAAGGCAAAACCGCCCACCAGCAAGTGCCACAGCGGGTGCATTTGAAACAGGGGATTGCTCTCACTTCCCAAGGAGTATAAAAGAGTGGCCGAGGCCAGAGTGGCGGCGATCATAGAGAGCATAATTCTCCAAGAGGCCACGCCGGTGAAGAGCAAGTATATGGCCCCCAACAAACACGCTGCCGCCGAAGTTTCTCCCATGGAGCCGGGAATCAGTCCCCAAAAGGATTCGCTCCAGGTGGCGCTCACCGCTTGTGCTCCACTGGCCGCCGCTTGGGCCAGGGAGGTGGCCCCGGTGTACCCGTCCACCGCTACCCACACGGCGTCCCCCGAAATTTGGGCGGGGTAGGCGAAAAAGAGAAAGGCGCGGGCGGTGAGGGCGGGGTTGAGAAAGTTTTTCCCCGTGCCGCCGAAAATTTCCTTGCCCATCACCACGCCAAAGGAAATGCCCAGGGCCACCTGCCATAGGGGAATGGTGGGGGGCAAAGTCAGGGGGAAGAGCAATCCGGTCACCAGAAAACCCTCGTTGATTTCGTGTTTTCTAATGGTCGCAAACAGCGCTTCCCACAGGCCGCCGACGATTTGGGTGACCAGCAAGACCGGCAAAAACCACAAGGCCCCGTGAACGGCGTTGGAAATCCAATGGCCAGGGTCGAGGGGCAAATTGAGGCACGCCAAAAACTCTCCCCGCCACCCTTCGCTTTGATCGATTCCCATGGCCCGCAAGGCGCGATTGGCCTGGTAACCAGTGTTGTAGATGGCCATGAAAATGCAGGGAGTGAGGGCCAGGCCCACCGTTGCCATCAGGCGTTTGAGGTCGAGGGCATCGCGGACATGGACTCTGCCGCGGGTGGTGTCGGCGGGGGTGTAGAGAAAGGTGTCGATCATCTCGTAAAGAGGGTAGAAGAAGGCCAGCTTTCCCCCGCCAGAAAAGTGTTTGTGTTGGGAATCGAGAAAGCGTCGCAAGAGTTTCATGGGGGACTACCCTTCCCGCTCGATGGTGTCGAGCATATTGCGCAAGAGTGGTGCAAAATCTTGCTTGCCGGGATCGACAAAAGTACACAGGGCCAGGTCTTCTTCATCAAGTTCCAATACCCCCAGGGCACAGGCCAATTCGCTGTCGTTGGTGAGCAGTGCCCGCAAGAGTTGGGTGGGCAAAATATCCAGGGGCATGACTTTTTCAAAAAGGCCCACCGGAACTAAGGCGCGAGGGGAACCAAAAGTGCGGGAGGTGAGGCCCAGTCCCTCTTTGCAAAATTTTCCGAGATAGACATTTTTTAGGGAATATTTGTCGAACCCCGGAGATTGCCAGCCCAAAAATTCCCGCCTGCGGTCTTCTTCGATCAAACTGATTTGGTGGTGAAACCAACCCAGGTATTGAAAGGGGCCACAGCGTTGCCGGCCATTGAGAACGGAACCGCTGATCATCCTCACTTCGCCCTCTTTCACTTGGCCTTTGGCCAGGGTTTGCAATTCGGCCCCTATCCGCGTGCGCAAAAGTCTGGGGCGAAAAATTTTGGGGCCAGCGAGAGAAACCACCCGCTCGGCCAACAATTTTCCATGGTTGAACAGGTATCCTACGGCAATGACATCTTGATACCCTATATGCCAAACCGTTTTGTGGGCGTCCACCGGATCGATAAAGTGAATGTGGGTGCCCACATTGCCGGCCGGGTGAGGCCCGGTAAAAGAGTGGTGTTCGACCCGGGGGTGTTCAATTTGGGGGAGAGTGCTGCCTGGCCTTTTCACCAGGTGGATTTTGGCCAGTTTGGCGAGGGCCTGCACTCCGGCCACGAAATCTTCCCGGCGGTGGGAGATCACCACTGCGGGGTCGGCCGCCAGGGGGGAGGTGTCCATCAGGGAAATAAACAAACTGGAGGGGCGGGTTCCGGGGTGTGGGGCCTTGGAGAAGGGGCGCGTGCGCAGGGCCACCCACTGTCCCGATTCCAGCAGCAGGCCCTCCACTTGTTCGGCGGAATAGTCGTCCAGCGAGGGGGTGCGGTAGGACTTGAAGGGGTGGTGTTCTTCCTCGCCGTCGATCTCGATTTCCAGGGTTTGAAAGGCCCTCTTGTCCCCACGGTTGATGGCCACCACTTTGCCGGCGGCGGGAGCGGGATAGTTGACGCCGGGAATTTTTTTGCACTCGAAGAGGGGTTGGCCGAGGCGCACGCGATCCCCTTCCCGCACTTTAAAGGAGGGCCTCATGCCGGTGAAATCTGGCCCGGTGAGGGCCACTCTCTTTCCGCAGTGGCCATTGGCGATTTCTTGCAGGGGCACTCCGGTGATGGGCAGGTCGAGGCCCTTTTTAATGGTAGTGATCATAGGTGTTTATAGACTACATAAGAATTGGTTAAATTGTAATATCGCTATGGGTTGGAAGACTGGGGATTGAGAATCTGACAACATTTTTTAAATTTCTTGCCTGAGCCGCAGGGACAGGGATCGTTTCTTCCGATCTTAGGCGAGGCCCGGCGGTAAGTATTTTCCAATTGTTTGCCGCTGTGAAAGTACCAGCGCCCTTCGCTCTTGATAAAGCGGGCGCGTTCGTGGTGGGCCTGGGCCTTACCCTGGTTAAAATAGCGCGCGACAAATTCCACTTGCCCCTCGGCATCGCCCTCTTGGCCGCCCTCGGTGTCAATGAGGTGGAATCCCTCCCATTGGGAATTGCGCGACCACTCGGCAATTTCCTGGCGGTTGGTTTGATCCCGGGTTTCCGGATGACAAGTCTGAATAATATAGTCGATTTCTTGCAAGACGAAGGCGCTATAGCGGGAACGCATCAATTCTTCCGCGTTTTTGGCCGGGGCACTTCCATCTATCTTGCTACCACAACAATCTTTGAGCGGGCGCTCGGATTGACAGGGACAGGGTTTGTCCCATTGTTCTTGGAGTTGGCCCATGGTTTTTTAACCGCCGGGTTTATTGACGGCGAAATAAGTGGCCAAAACAAAGAGCGAAAAAAGGGCGTAAAAGATGATCCCCTTTTTGGCGCGCACTCGCTTGGCCAAAATTGGCCCGGCCACGGCGAGCACCAACCACAGCCCCATTTTGGCCACCACCCAAACTGGCCAAGGCCCCCCGTGGCCAATATTTAGGCGCGCCATCAGGCCCATGCCGGCGACAAAGATCAACAGGGAACTCAACCCCGAGAGAATTTTGTGCAAGCGCGATCGCGCGGGGCCAAAAAAACTGATCGCCAAACTGGCCAAAAAGAAGAGAACCAGACTCACATGGATCAGCTTGTAGGTTTCGTAGGAAAGCATAGACATCCTCCGTGGCAAACAACTTAATTGGTTTATAGGCCAGGGCGGGCAGGATGGCAAGTTTTTGGGGGATTCGGTTGGGGAAGGACTGGCCAGAAATGGCCCAAGTCAAAACTTCTTAATGGGCAAATACTTGACAAAATGACTGAATGGATATTATTGTTGAGAATAGTTCAATTGAAAGAATCTGGCCGCATCGGCAAACGCCAAAGCGAGGCCCTGGCATCCCGAGGGGAAGTTATGTCTAAAGCAATGAAAGGTTTGTGGAATCTCTCCCAGGATGAAGTCATGCGCGAGATGATGGAAGCGGAAGAAAACCAACGGCGTGACCAACTCACCCGCGAGGAATTTGCTTGGGAGCGGGGTGAACAATCGGGGCGTAAGAAAGGCCGCCAAGAAGGTATTGAAGAAGGCCGAAAAGAAGGCGTGGAGCAAGGCCTGGCCACAGTAGTGCTCAGGATGTTGCAAAATGGCCTAAGTCCTGAAGAGATCAAGCAAAATACTGGTTTGAGTTTGGCCAAAATCCGCGAATTGGCAAAACAGGCCTAATAAAAGGCCTTGGAGAACCCCCCCACGGGTTTTTTTGTTCTCTCTACTCTTAATAAGTATAGCTTGCATGGGCCGCGCAGGGCCTTGAAAGGGTGGTTTGTGGGGGAGTGTTGATCGTTATCAAAAAAATTAAAGTTTTTTAAATTTTAGTCGATAAGTATCCCATGAAAGTAGCTTTGATGAGGTTTTTGCTCGTTTTCTTTGGGGTTGGATTTGTGGTGGCGGGTTGTTCGTCGTCCCCGCGATCCGCTTCAAGGGCCGAACTTCGGGCCATAGAGCAAGGAATTTTAGAAGAGGCCCAAGACCTTAATTGCACCGACTTGGTGAAATTCAAAAGAAAGATTAAGGAACCCATCAGGTCTTGCCATACCCACAAGGAACCGGAGCAATCAAAGTGTGCTACCAGGGAAGAGACTTTAGAAAAACTCTTTGAAGATTGCCACCGGAACAAGGAAAAGAAGAGGCCAGAAATAGAGGCAGAGAATGTCATTAACAACAATATCAATATAAACAATAACAACAATTCAAATTAAAGTGAAAACTAAACTCACTTCATTTTTTTTAATAAGTATTTTTTTTCGGGTGTGCTGTGCAACCGATTCGTTCTCCAGCGAACACTCACAAATTTAGCAACCTTAGTTGCCAAGAACTTATTTTATATGAAGAGAGAGTACAAAAAAGATCAGATAGGGATGCTAGACACTATTACCAGATTGGCGAAGATCGGGAGATGTGTGCGGCTGTTTTTATTGGCACGATCGTCGGGATACCCTTTGCACCGCTTTGTTTTATTGGAACAGAAGAGAAACTCCGCCTAGCAAGAGAACCTGCTGAAAGAAGTTGGGGAGACCTTCAAGGAGTGCGTGAGGCGATATCGACTTGTCAACATAGGGAAGAAAAATCCGAAGTGAATATTAACAATAATATCAATATTGATAACAACAATCGCCAATAAAAAGGCCAAATAGTGAACTTCCTTTCTCTCATTTTCACTTCTTTAATGCTTTCCTTATTTGCTTGTGCGACTAAAATTAAACATACTGATTATATTGAGCCGAAGGTTACAAATCCAAACAAATATGAAGATTTTGGATGCAAGGAACTTGCAGTTCAGCGCTTATCCGTAAGCGCAATAAATGAAAACATTTCTACTAAACACAAAAACGAAGCAAAAAAACATTGTAGTGAATTTAAAAGTGGTTTTTATGATTACGATAGTTATTTTTCTTGTATAAGTCTCGAAGAACGCAATAAATCTAAAATAAAAGAACTTGAAAGAAAGATAGCAAGCTATAGAGGAGATTTGGAGTTAATTGATTCAAAATTTCCTACATGCAAAAGCAGAAATGACCGAGGCAAAGTTGAAATTCATAACAATGTCAATATTGAAAACAATAATGCAAAACAAAAAGAAAGCGAATGAAGAACCTTAAAAGCGGAGTGCGTTTTATTTGTTTATTGGAGTCTCAAAAGGGAGTACTCTCTATTTTAGGGACAAGACCACGCCTTCGCCCGCTTTGATTAGTAAGCCATTTTGCTTTCCCTTGACTTTTCTTTTTCATTGTTTTACTGTTTCCAACGAATAAAGTGTTTCACTGTTTTTTTAGATAGGAGGAAAAGAAACATGTTCGGCATATTCGGCAAACCTATAGAAAAATTGACTTTACAAGATATTGAATCTCTCGTTGAAAATCAAGTTTCAGAAAATCGAAGTCTTGACTATAAACAAGAATATAAATTTTCAAAAGATGCGGATAAAAAGGAATTTCTTTATGACATTTGCTCGTTTGCCAATAGTGGTGGTGGTTACCTTATTTATGGAATTAAAGAATGTAGGGAAAATGGAAAAAAGACAGGATGCCCTGAAAAGATTGTTGGATTGAAAAACTTTAATAGTGATTATGAGAGAAATAGATTTGAACCGGCCATACAACAAGGAATCCGGCCTAGAATTTCTGGTATTGAGTCCAAACTTATAG
Source organism: Bacteriovoracaceae bacterium (assembly GCA_965243145.1). Classification (GTDB taxonomy): domain Bacteria; phylum Bdellovibrionota; class Bacteriovoracia; order Bacteriovoracales; family Bacteriovoracaceae; genus CBDBLK01. Next base: position 465,074 of record CBDEUB010000002.1, on the reverse strand, counting down.
AGTGTAATGGAAATGAACCTGTATTAGTTATCAAAGTTCCTAGAAGTTATAATACGCCCCACATGGTTACTTTTCAAGGGGCTAGCAAATTTTATAGCAGAAATAGTGCAGGAAAGTACCCAATAAACGACATTGAAGAAATAAGAGACTTTTTTTGAAAGCAAACTCTCTTCCAAGAATGATGAGAGATTTTAGATTAGACCGTCTAAGCGCAATTAAAAATGGTGATACTCGGCCGATACAATTAGGAAAATCTTTTTTTGTTTTACATATATTCCCCATGGATTCTTTTTTGCCAGGACACAACACTTTAGACATAAAGAAAATTTCTGGGAATGATAGTTTAATACCTATTGGTTCAGATGGAATAGATAATTATCACATTAACTATGATGGACTTTGTAATTTCTCTTGTAATTGGGCCAAAACTCAAATCTATCGAGATGGAAAAATTGAAGCGATTACTCTTCATTCTATGCACCCAGAAAATAAAGAAATAAGATCACTTTATGAGGGAGAGTTTGTAGAATCTGTAAAAAATTATATTGAAAAACTTGAATCTTGGGAGATTAAAGGCCCATTTCATGTATATATTTCTCTACTTAATATTCATGGATTTAATATAACAAAGGATAATGTAGACTCTGGGGGGCCAATAGATAAAGAAGATTTATTGCTTCCTGAAATTGCATTTTCTGACAAAAATCAAGTTACCCATGAGAGATTCAAGCACAATTTTGATTTAGTTTGGAACGCCAGTGGCCGGTGGGGGTCGCCTAATTTTGATGTGAATGGCACTTGGACAGAGAGAAGGGGTATCTAAAACGCCTTGGGCACAAACGATTTATCATTGATCATGTTGGCCGTGTCGCCGGCCACGCTGATAACGAAAAGGCCCTGCTCCAGGGCGTATTGGGCGGCATTTTTTCCTTCGTCATTGGTTTGCACATCGCTCACTTCCGTTTTAGATTTGAGATAGGAAACCGCCCCGTAGATTTTTTTGTCCTTGTGTTCTGGCAAATATTCTCTTATTTTCGGAAGTTTCTTTTCGATAAAAAGTTTAACATCTTTGGCAGAGAGGGATGCTTTGGCCTCGACGACGACGATTTCTTCCCTGTTGATGGCGACGGCATCAAGTTCCCATTTTTGGTTTTTTTTATCTGTAACATTGCCATAGATGCGATGGACATTAAGGCCTCGTTCCCTTAAAAGGCGATCCAGATTTTCCCTGGTGATGACTTCGACAAAATCGCCCCACTCGTTGCCAAATCTACCTTCAACCAGTTTTTCCGTTTTTTCGCGCCATTCCGCAGTATTCTTGGCATTTGCCTCTATTATGGCCTGGAGTCGTTTGAAATTCTCTCGAATTTCCGCCATGTCTTTTTCTTTCTGGTCTTTGTCATTCATATCATTGCCTCCGAAAGGGCCTCTAAGCGGCACTAAAGGCCATTAGTAACATATTTTACCATAGGGTACAAGGAAGGCCCCACCTCGGTATGAATCCAAATGGCGCAATTGGTTAAAAAAAGGGGCCAAGGCGCTCTTGAGATGCTTCTCAGTCTCCGTCGTTTAACACCCGAAACTCCGCCTCGATGACATCGCCTTTGCCAAAATCAGGCCAGTTGTTTCTTTAAACTTTTGACTTCCTTTTCAAGACGAGATAGCCTGCTCTCTTGAGATTTCGCATTTTTTAAAGAGTCCCTGACAATTCGGTTTAACAGTGTTTGATAAGGTGTTTCCGTAACCTTGGCCAATTTTTTTACAGTGTGTAAAATATCGGAATCAAAATTAATGGTGATTTTAACTTTTTTGCTCTTGGCCGCGGCCTTGCGCATGGCCAGTGTCCTTTCTTTATTAAGTTTGAGATCACTCAATTTTGGTTGTTTCATGGTAAAGTCTCCTAAATTTTCTCCATTCTGCGCATCCAATAATGCGAATGATTTGGTTTCTTTCAGTATAATAGGTGGTGAGAATCCTGCCAGTGTTGGATTTTCCCACACGGTAAAATCGTTTTTCAATTTGGGAGTGGGTTTCATCATCAAATTCAAGTCCTTTGGGGTCAGAAAATGTGCTTATGGCCTCTGTAAAGTTTACTTTGTGCTTCTTTATATTTTCTTTTTCTTTGATTCTGTCCCATTGAAATTGCATAATTTAATTTCCCATATTGATATGTATAAATCAATATAAATCAAAATGGCGCAAATTGTCAAAAGAGAGGAATTGAGGCCCTCTTGAGATGCTTCTCAGTCCCCATCGTTCAGCACCCGAAACTCGGCCTCGATAACATCACCTTTGCCCTTGCCCCCTGGGGGGGACTTGGGGTCTCGGGATTGTTGTTGTGATTTTTTGATTTCCCGCCGGAACAGGGAAAAGAGGCGGTAGAATCGCCACGCCCAACGCAGAAAGAGAAACAGCCCGTAGAATAATAGGGCCTTAAACAAAAGGGATGCCATAACTGTTTAATCTCTAGCATTTTTGTTTTGTTTGTGGCAAGATGGGAGCGCGGGGGGCGAAAGTGTCTCAACCAGTGCATTGGGCGGATTTGGCCGCCAGGCGCGTTTTGAAAGAGCGCCGGCAAAAAGCGGAATACACAGTGGCCGCCGGACTGACTCCTTCGGGTGAAGTTCACTTTGGCAATTTCCGCGAAGTGATCACCGCCGATTTTGTGGCCCGGGCCTTGCGCGATTTGGGCCATACGGTGCGCTTTATTTTGAGTTGGGACGACTACGATACCTTTCGCAAAATTCCCGCCGACATTCTGGAGAATGCTCCCGAGGGGCAACAGTTGCAAAACTTTCTCTTTCGGCCGATCGTCGATACCCCCGATCCCTTTGGGGAGCACCCTTCTTACGCCGCCCGGTTTGAAAAGGCGTTTGAGGGGGAATTGAAAAAAGTGGGGGCCGAATTGGAACCTCTCTATCAGGCGGAACGCTACCGCGCTGGCCTCTACGCCGACAAAATGATTGAAGTAGTGGAAAAGCGCCATGCCATTCGCCAAATTTTAAACCGCTCCCGCCGCGAACCCCTGCCCGAGTCTTACATCCCCCTCAATGTCTATTGCGAAAAGTGCCACACTGATCACCGCATTGAAGACAAGGCCTGGCGGGAGGGGGAGTTGTTTTATCACTGTGCCCACTGCGGGCACTCGGGCCAGGAAAGTCCCCGCTCCAGTTCGCACCTGAAATTGCCCTGGCGAGTGGACTGGCCCATGCGTTGGGCGTACGAGGGAGTCGATTTTGAACCGGGGGGAAAAGACCACTCCGCCGAGGGGGGGTCGTTTACCACCGCCAAAGAGATCGTCGCCCTGTTGGGCGGACAGGCCCCGGTGTATTTGGCCTATGATTTTGTCTCCATTCGCGGAGGGGGGGGCAAAATGTCTTCATCTCGCGGCGGTGTGGTGACTGTCAGCGACCTCCTGCGGGTTTATGAACCGGAAATGTTGCGCTGGATTTTTGCCAGCTACAAACCCAATGTGGATTTTAGCATCAGTTTTGACCTGGATGTGATTAAAACCTACGAGGACTTCGATCGCCAGGAGCGCTTGGCCTACGGGGTGGAATCCGGCAACGCCAAAAAAGTCGCCATGGCCAAACGGGTGTTTGAACTTTCCCAACTGATGCCCGTCGCCCCGGGTTCTCTGCGCCCCGAGGAGATGCCCGTTCAACCCAGCTTTCGCCATTTGGCCAATGTCTTGCAAATTCACCAGGGGGATATTGGTGCGGCCAAAAAGCATTACGCCGATCAGATCAAAACTCCGCGGGACGAGCGGCGCTTTTTGGAGCGCTCCCGTTGCGCCCTCTTTTGGTTGGAGTCCCACGCCCCCGAGAGTTTTAAGTTTAGTCTCAACAGTGAAGCTCCCCGGTGCACTTTAGAACAAGGGCAAAGGGATTTTTTCCGCCAGTTGGCCAGCGCACTGGAGAAAGACTGGGGGGATTCTTCTTCGGATAAGGATGTGCACGAAATCATCTACCGGGTAGTTCACCAGTGCCAGCTATCGCCTAAGGCCGCCTTCGTTTGGGCCTATCAGCTTTTGATCTCCAAAGAGAGTGGCCCCCGTTTGGCCAACCTCTTTTGCGAAGTGGGCAAGGAGCGCATTTTGTGGTTTTTACATCAGGCCTTGGCGGATTAAAGAGGCAAATTTTTCCATAAATTTATTTTATTTACAAAATCCCTAACATAGAAATATGAGGCCCAATCGCAGGGAATTTTTATTGAGCGCCGGCGGATTGGCCCTGGGCCTTTTTCCCCTTGTGCCCTTCCAACAGAGAGTCGTCTTTCTCCAGGCCAATACTGCTTACACAGTTTCCGGCGGCGAGAGGTTGGCCTTTCCCGGCAATGCTAGCAAGGGAGATCGCATCGGTCTGGCAGTGACGGCAGAATCGCTTTTGCGGCCAGCGGTGGTGCTCTATCGAGGGATTCCTCTCTTGGGAGCGCGGGAAGATTTGCAATTGGATTCGTTGGGCAATGTGCTCTTTACTTTTTATGGCCAATGGGCGGGTTGGGATTTTTGGCGAGAGGTGGTGTCTTCTTGAAGATTTACGGCAACCAACGGGCCTTTTCTTTGATCGAAGTGATCATTGTGGCGGGGATGATGAGTGTTTTGTCCTTGGGACTCACGCGCATTATTGTCAATCAAACCAAAACCGTCAAAACTACCGAGTCCAGGTTGGAAATTGCCAGCACTGTCGATGCCATTCGCGGACTGCTCGCCGACCGGGAAACCTGTTGGCAAACTTTTCGGATTACCCGCACGGGGGCCACCATCCGTGGAGTGTTTGATCCCAACCGCATCAACAGGGGGAGCATTACCGCCATTACCAACAAGTCGGGTTCCAAATTTTATTCCACCAAAATCAAACTGGGCAGCACTTCGACAATGATTACCTTCTATTCCCTCAGGACGACCAAAAAAATCACTCCGGGAAATTCGGGCCTCGCCGAATTTTTGGTTGATTTTGATCGCGGGAAGGGCATTTTTGGCGGCCAAAAACTTACCAGGAAGATCAATTTGCATGTTTTGGCCGACAGCAAGGGGAGAATGGTGGATTGCAGTTCCAGAGCGAGCAATTTTGAGGCCTCGGCCACCTATGTATGTGCCACTCTCGGTGGCACTTTTGATGCTGACGGTAGAAATTTGAGCGGCGATTGCGCTGGCCTGTCGATCAATGGGGACACTTCTTTGGAAGATGCTTTGATGGTCAAGGGCAAGGCCACTGTCGAGGATGATATGACCATCAACGCCCAATCTTTTCTCAACGGGAAATCGACGGTCAATGGCGATTTGGTGTTGATGGACGGATTTGCCTTAAATGTGCTTTCCGACCGCCGCCTCAAATACGGGATCAAAAATCTGGACTCCGCGATCAATAAAATTAATGACATGCGGCCAGTGGTCTTTCGTTGGAGGAAAAATGGCCGAAAAGAAATCGGTTTGATCGCCCAAGAATTAAAGCACTTGTACCCCGATTTGGTTTTTCAAACGGAGTCATCCCACTTGGCGATTAAGTACCCCCAGTTGGCGGCGGTGTTGATCAAAGGCCTACAGGAATTGAGCGAAAAAGTGCACCAACTTGAAGTGCGTTTAAATCAAAATGGAGGTTTTGAATGAGAAATTTCGTAATGATGATCACGGGATTTGCGCTTTTGTTTCCCGCTTTTTCAAATGCTGCAGAGACTTGGGGCCAATGTTTGGGCAAGGGTGAGGCGACAACTCCGGAACAGCAAAAAGAACAGCAAAAAAACACTGATTTTTGTGAAGACTACGATGATCGGGCGGAAAAATGCCAATCGTATTCGGATCGCTGCCGCTGGATGGAGGAACCAAAAACCTGTGAGGCCAAAAATGTCCAGGATCAAAGGGCCTTTGAGTTGTGCCGCAATTTCGCCGGCAACCGCCAGGAATGTGAGCGCAACAGTTTTGATTGCAAATGGGATTACAGCGCCCGCAATTGCAGTGCCATTGACGCAGGCGATCGCCAAGATGCCGATTTTTGTGAAAAATTCGACGGCAAGCGGAGTAAGTGCAAACTCAACTCCAATAAGTGCCGGTGGTCGATGTGATCTCTAGTTCAAGCGTGGCCCAAATAGGCCTGGCGTACCTTGGGATTGGCCATCAATTCTTCCGCCTGCCCGCTCAAATGAATTTGCCCCAAGGCGAGGACGAAACCGCGGTGGGCGATCTTGAGGGCCGCGCTGGCATTTTGTTCCACTAAGAGAATGCTCACCCCACTCTCTTTATTGATCGCCCGAATCGCCTGAAAAATAATTTTGACCAGCATGGGGGCCATGCCCAGGGAAGGCTCATCTAGGAGCAACAACTGGGGGGCCGCCATCAAGGCGCGGGCGATGGCCAAAATTTGCTGCTCCCCTCCCGACAGGGTTCCCGCCATTTGTTGGTAGCGTTCTTGGAGCCGGGGGAAGAGTTGCAAAATATGATTCCGGTCTTTTTTGATTTGGGCGCGATCGCGGCGCAAATAGGCCCCCATTTCCAAATTTTCTTGCACGCTCATGTGGGGAAAGACTCTGCGTCCCTCGGGGCACTGGGCGATCCCTAAGCGCACAATGTGGTGAGGGGGGCAGTGCTGGATGTTCTGGCCGCCTAAGACAATCTCGCCTTTAGCGGGAGACAAAAGGCCAGAGATGGCGTGCAAGGTTGTCGTTTTGCCCGCTCCGTTGGCACCTAAAATGGTGACGATTTCTCCCTTTTCCACTTTGAGGTCGATGCCCTGGACGGCGCGGATGGGGCCATAGTGAATGTGCACGCCCCGCATTTCCAACAAAGGTTTGCTCATTTTCAACTACTCTCACTCAAATAAAGGGCCATGATAAAAGTAAGATACTGTTCACAATTTAGGTCAGATTGGGGTGAAGCACGGAGACGCCAGGATGGCGGCGAGCGACGACTGCCCCGATGGGCAGTGCCGGAGCAGGATGCGGAGGCAAGCAGGCCTGAAGTGTGAACAGTTATGTTCATTCTTCTTCTCCCAGATAGGCAGCGATAACCTTGGGGTTCTTTTGGACTTCGGCGGGGGGGCCATGGGCGATCAACTCGCCGTAGTTGACGACATAGATGCGCTGGCAAATTTTCATCACCAACTGCATGTCGTGCTCGATCAGTAAAATGGCAATTTTAAAGTGATCTCTGATCCACACGATCAGTTCGGCGAGATCGGAGGTTTCCTTGGGATTCATGCCGGCGGCGGGTTCGTCGAGCAACAAGAGCTTGGGCCGTGTGGCCAGGGCGCGGGCAATTTCCAAGCGCCTCTGATCCCCGTAACTCAAGTTGGAGGCCAAGTGGTGGGACTTCTTTTCCAGTCCAAAAATTTTCAGCAAGTGCATGGACTCGCTTTGCATGCGCTTTTCCTCGCGGTGAAATCGGGGCGTTCGCAAAATCGCCGCCCACCACCCGTATGTAGCGCGAAAGTGCAACCCGGTGCGGATATTGTCGAGGACGGAAAGGCCCTGGAACAGGCGGATATTTTGAAAAGTGCGGGCGATCCCCTGTTGCACGATGCGAGCGGGGAGCAGGCCATTGATGCACTTTTTGGCCAAAAAAATATTTCCCGCCGTGGGCCGATAGTGGCCAGTGATCATGTTGAAAAGGGTGGTCTTGCCGGCACCGTTGGGGCCGATCACTCCCACCAGGTCGCCCTCCCCCATTTGCATGCAAAACCGATTGACCGCAGTCAGGCCGCCGAAGCGCATACTCACATTTTCCACGCTTAAAATGGGGGTAAACATCAGGCCTTTCCCCGGCGTCTGCCCAAAAGCCCTTGCGGGCACACCAACATTAAGACGATGAGCAGGAGGGCGTAGATCACCATGCGCCACTCGCTTACCGTGGGGCCAAAGAATTTGAGCGCTTCGGGAAGTAGAGTCAGCACCACCGCCCCGGCCACCGCTCCGGCCAGGGAACCCAGGCCGCCCAAAATGATCATCAGTAAAATGGTCGCCGACCACATAAAGGTAAAATTTTTGGGGCCGATAAACTGGTTGGTGTGGGCCAAGAGACTGCCGGCAATTCCGGCCAGGCCGGCCCCGATGGCAAAGGCCAGGGTCTTGTATTTGAAGGCGTAAATGCCCATGCTCTCCGAGGCCAATTCGTCTTCCCGAATGGAGACGATGGCGCGGCCGAAAGTACTGCGCGCCAAATTGTGGCAAAAGAGCACCGCCGTGACGACGAGGAGGTACACCCAAAAGATATTGGAGAGTTTGGGGATGCCGATGAGTCCCCGTGGCCCTCCCACGGAATCCATGTTGATGATGATAATGCGGATGATTTCCCCGAAACCTAGTGTGGCGATCGCCAGGTAGTCCCCCCGCAGGCGCAGGCAGGGGATGCCAATGGCCAGGCCGGCAAGGGCGGCACAGACAAAGGCCACCAGGCAGCTCAGAAGCAAATTGGCCCAGTCGGGGAGGGGTAGTTGGGCAAAAACGGTCACCGCCGCCCCGGTGTAGGCCCCCACCGCCCAAAAACCAGCGTGGCCCAAGCTGAATTGGCCGGCCATGCCGTTAATGAGATGCAGGCCAAGGGCCAAAATAATAAAGATGCCGCACAATTGGGCCATATCTAGGTAGTAAATCATCTGTAACTAAATTTTCTCCCTTTGTTTGCGTCCTAATAATCCTTCTGGCCGCAACAACAAGATCAAAATCAGAATGGCAAAGGCAATGGCGTCCCGGTAAGTGGAAACCCACAGGCCGACCACCAGGTTTTCGGCAATGCCTAAAATGAGTCCCCCCAAAACCGCGCCGGGAATGATGCCAATTCCCCCCAGCACCGCCGCCACAAAGGCCTTGAGGCCCGGGATCATGCCCATCATGGGATCGATGACATTGTAATAAAGCCCCACTAAAACCCCGGCCGCCCCGGCGAAGGCCGCTCCCACAAAAAAGGTGAAGGAGATGATCCGGTCGGTATTGATGCCCATCAGTTGGGCGGTTTGCATGTCGTGGGAGGTGGCCCGCATGGCCTTGCCGATTTTGGTTTTGTTGACGAGCCACCACAGAAAGGCCATCAGGGCGAGGGCCGCCACAAAGATGATCAGTTGGGTGGAACTCACTGCCAGTTCCCCAAAGCGGTAGAGTTTGGTTTCAATGGACTGGGGAAAGGCGCGGGGGGAGGCCCCCAAAAGGCGTTGCCCCCCGTATTGGAAGAGCAAGCTGGTTCCCAGGGCGGTGATCAGGGCGGGGATTCTCCCAGCACTGCGCAGGGGGCGGTAGGCGATGCGCTCGATGACGACTGCTACTACGCCAGAGGCCAGCATGGCCGCCAACATGGCCACCACAAAGGGCATGCCGGCGGCCAGGCAGTAAAAACCCACGAAGGCCCCCACCATATAAAACTCGCCGTGGGCAAAGTTGATCAGTTTGATGATCCCGTACACCATGGTGTAACCCAGGGCGATCAGGGCGTAGACCGATCCTTGAGTGATGCCGTTGAGTAGGTAAGTAAGAATATCATCCAACAAGGCATCACCCTCTAGGGTGTAATTCTCTGTTTGAGCATCGTCCCCGTGGCGGTAGTCTCCAGCACCACTGCCATTTTGTGGGCGTTGCGGTTGGCATCAATGCTGATGGTGCCAGTCACTCCGGTTACTCCCTGGGTGGCGTTGATGGCGTTTTTCAGGCCTTCGGGGGTCAAGGGATTGGCCCTCTTCAAGGCGTCCAACAGAACCAAAATGGAGTCGTAACCCAGGGCCGCCATGGCCCCCGGTTTTTCGTTGTACTTGGCGGTATAGCTTTTGACAAAGGCCTGCACCCGCGGGTCTTGATCTTCGGCGGAGAAGTGGGAAGAGAGGTAGTGCCCCTTGACTGCCTCGGGGCCAGCGAGTTCGTGGAGTTTGGGGGAGTCCCAACCGTCCCCACCGAGAAAGGGCACTTTGAGGCCGACTTGGTGGGCCTGTTTGAGGATCAGGCCGACATTGGTGTAATAGCCGGGGAGAAAAACCACATCGGGCCTAGCGCTGGAAATCCGCCGTAGCAGAGAGAGAAAGTCGGTATCCTTTTGGTTGTAGGTGAATTGCTCGGCGATGACCTGGCCGCCCAATTGGGTAAATTTGGTGCGAAAGTTTTGCTCCAGGCCTTTGGAGTAATCGGACGAGTTGTCGACGATGACCGCCGCTTTGCGCTTGTTCAAGTGTTTGTAGGCGAAATCCGCCATCACCACTCCCTGAAAGTTGTCGGTAAAACAAACGCGGGCGATGTACTCTCCCAGCTGGGTCACTTTTTCATTGGTGGAGGCGGGGGTCAACAGGGGAACTTTCGCCTGCTGGGCGATGGGCGCTCCCGCCAGGGTATTGGAGGAGGCCACCGAACCGAGAATCCCTATGGCATTGTCGACGGAGATCAGTTTGCGGACGGCATTGGCCGATTCCACCGGCTCGCCCTTGTTGTCCACCAGCGCTATGCGAATATTTTTGCCGCGCACTTTTGGGGCATCTTGTTCTTCTAGGGCCAAGCGGATGCCGTTCATGGATTCCTGGCCATAGGTTGCCGCTGGCCCAGTCATGGGGAAGACTGCTCCGACGACGATCTCTTCACTTGAAGATTCTTGTCGGTTACAGCCCGCCCAAAAGAGTGCGGCGAGGAAAAGCAGAGTAGAGGTGACGACGGTGTGAAAAAAGTGTGGCCTTTGCATGAAATGATCCTCCTTTGCGGGGATGGGTGGTGAACAATGGCCAGCAGTTTAAGATGGCCTTTTTTATTAGCGCAATACATACGGCGTTAGAAAAGGGGCGAAATGTAAGTATTTTAATCGGTTGTTTTTCCCAAGTTTAAAAAAGTCCCCTACATTCCCGATACGGGAAGTGCATGAAAACTCTCAAACAGCTTTCTAGGTGGTGGGCCTTGGCCAGTTTGGCCAGCGTTGTGATGGCGGCGGGTTGTACTCCTGGCCAGGAAGTGCGTGGCAATAGGATTTTGAGTGAGGCATCGGGGGAGTCCCGCGCCGAGGACGGAGAAGGTGGCGAACGAGCTTACGGAGGGGCCGCCAAAAGTGGCGGTGGCCCAAATTGGGGTTTCGAGGTTGGCCCCCGGGATGGCAGCATTGGCAACACCACCGATCAAATCATCTATCGGGGGAAACAGGAACTCCGCCACATCGTCGATCCCTTTGACGGAAGTTATAAAACCAAAGTGACCATTCCCAAAAACTACAGCGGGATGCTTTATTTGTCAGGTATTAATATCACTTCCCTGGCGGACAAACACATCAGTGTGCGCTTTCGCTTTGGCCGCGAGCGGGAGGAAGTGATTGTGCCGGCGGTGATCGGCAGGGCCCCCGGCATTACCCCCTCCACCGACATTCAGGTTTTAATTTTGGATTTGGAAAAGCGCCCCTTTGAAAAGCTGCGCTTGTTCTACGACCTGTTCGACTATACCGACTACGACAGCAACGGCAACCAAATGGAATTTGATGCCACCGATAAACCCAAAGTGCCGGAGGACGATCCCTTGGCGGCGGGATTGTACTGCCGTGGCCTGCGCTTAGAGGACGACCCCACCTTTGATCTGTCTTCGGCCAACGGCCGTTGTGAAGACGCCGGCGAGCGCTGTCTTTACGCCTATGCCAAAATCGCCGACTCGGGCCTCTATGAAGTGAGTGGCACTGAGGTGGCCGCCATCAATCCCTCTCGGCCAGCGCTGGACTTTGGCAAGCGCGGGTATGCCCAACAGGCCGAGGGCGATCTTTTGAAACAATGTTTGCCCGACACCAATCACCGCGCCTCCAACCAAACCAGTTTGCAAACCCAGTTTACCGGCGCTAATGCGCAAATTTTGGGGTACGGGCATCGCGCCTTCCAGGGCGACTATGAATACCGCGGCCCCTATCGCGCCCTCAACCGTTCCCAGTGGGAAATTGAGGGCCAGGCCATCTTTAGCGCCGTGGCCGCCGGGGAGGGGGCGAGGGGCCTGTTCCAATACCAGTTGGACAACTCTCCAGTTTCCACAGCGGGGAACCCCAACGCCGAGGCGGAGGGGGGACTCAAATCGTTCCTCTTCCCCCGCGCCGGCACCATGGAACTCAAGGGGCAAGTCGAGTACCTGGGATTTTCCCATTTGCCCGATCCTTTGGGATTGAATAATTCCGCTGCCGTTCGCAGCATCAAGAGGACGCTGGCCTCCGGCACGAGCGACTTCGTCGATGGCTGTAACTTGCGGGTATCCCAGCGCGATCCCGACAGTTTGGAGGGCATTTCCTCCTGTACCGTCGCCGCCAGCATCGATCTGGTTTACGACGACGATCAGGGCGTGCGGCGGACTTTAACCAGCTCCAAAGAAATTAAGCTGCAACTCGTCCGCCCCAGTTTGAAAAATGTGCGCGACAACGAAATTTTATACACCGCCCTCAAAAATTGTGCCAACGGACAGGCCTGCGCCGCCGGGGAGTGTTGTTTTAATGGCCGTTGTTGGAGTAAAGACCTGGTGTCTCAATGCCTGGAAGATGAACCTTTGCAGGGCAACCTGCCAGTGGGCAGTTCTTGCGCCAGCGATTTGGAGTGTTCCAGTCTGTGCTGTTCGGCGCGGGCGCGGGTGTGCTCTGTGCATCGGCCCGAGGACGGGGTTTGGTGTTCCAAGCCGGTTGGCCAAGCATGTGTCACCAAAAACTTTTGCTCCCGCGAATATGTCCCCACTTGTTTCGTAGTCGAAACCGGCACCAGCGTGCGCGGCAAGCGCACCTGTGCCCTGAGGTGCTATCATGTTCCCACTCTGGGGGAGTGTCAGAATGGAGTTTGCCGCCCGCCGGCGATTTCCAGAGTGCCCAACTTTGATCCCGCGGAAGAGGGCGCTTGCGAGGAGGCGATCCCTCCGCCCACCCAGTTCGACGATTTATGAAGTGGAATAGCGTCAATGTCAGAAAAAATATTGCCCTTTTTCGCGCGCATATGGTTTTGCGGAACATGGATTTTACGCGGGGGCTTTTTATCGTTTTTTTGATGGAAAACGGTATCAATAGTTTTCAAGTGGGAATCTTGCAGTCGTTGTTGTTTTGGATGTCGTTTATGCTAGAGATCCCCTCGGGATTGTTTGCCGACAAATTCAAGAGAAAGTATGGCCTGATGGTGGGGACGGGACTCATGCTGTCGGCGATTTTGCTGTATTTTGCACCCTCCAATTTTTTGATCTACCTGTTGATTTTTGCCCTGGCGGGGATGGGGGAATCTTTTTCGACGGGGGCGGAAAACGCCCTTTTGTACGACGGGTTGAGGGAAGTTGGCCCCCGTTGGACGAACAAGTATATCAAAATCATGTCCCAAAACAAGGCCGAAGTGGCGTTTGCCATTGCCCTGGCCACGCTGGTGGGCGGGTTTCTTTTTGATGTGAATCACTATTTTATTTTTGGCCTGACTTCGCTGGCGTTGGGCCTGGCCTTGGTGTGTTTGTTTTTTATTGACGAATCCCCCAGGCAGGCCTGCCGGCGGGCGGAGAGCAGAAATTTGTTGGGAGAACTCGGGGATTTTTTTAAAATCGACAGAGGCAGGCACTTGCTGGTGTTTATCGCCGGGGTGGGGTTACTGGAGGGATTCCAAATGCCCTTTTTTATTTTTTGCCAAGGCCTGTTCAGGGAGTACGGGATTCAGGGCAAGGGCATCGGGTTTATCTTTGCCGCCGGGTTTATGGTGGCCTCTCTGGGGATGCATTTCGCCCCCAGGTTGTCGGGGTGGGGATTAAAAAACCTGGTTTTTAGCACTATCGCGGTAGTGACTTTGGCCACCGGCATGGTGGCGACTGTCCCCGGTTTGGGGTTGATGGTGCTCTTGTTTTTGATCATCAACACTTTGCCCAGCATCCTCTTTATCCACACCGACCGCTACATTCAAGATCATTGCCACGGCCAAATTCGCGCCACCGTGTGCTCGGTTCAGTCTTTTGTCAATTCCATGGTGATGAGTTTGAGTTATGTTTTTATCGGGTTTTATGCCGACCGCATCGGCATCCACCAGGCCTTGTCTTATCTGGCGGTGGTTCCGGTGTTGGCCTTGGTGCTTTTATTGGCCTTTTTTCGCCTCAAGCGGAGTCTTCAATAATGCCCCTAACCATGGTGATGACTTCTTCTAAATCGAAGGGTTTGAAGATGACCGCATCGACGCCGATTTGGCCCAGTTCTTCGCTGGTATAATCGGCAAAGCCGGTGACTAGCAGCACGGGAACATCGCTTTTTTGGCCTTTAATTTTTTTCGCCAGTTCGATGCCGTCTTCTCCCGGCATGCGGATGTCGGAGATGACACAATCGACTTGATTTTCGTCAAACAGTTTGAGGGCGTCGCGGGTGTTGGTGGCCTCTAAAACGCGGTGGCCACACTCTTGCAGTTCTTCGCGGAAAAGTTCCAAAATATCGGTTTCGTCGTCCACACAGAGGATGGTTTTTTTGAGCATAAAACCATTATACAAAAAGGCCTGGCAACCTAAGAGTTATTTTTTTTTTACTGTGTGGAAAGATCAGGTCTGACATAGGTGGTGTGGGCCTTAACTTGGGTGATCTTTCGCCCCGGCAACTCCAGAGCGCTCAAGGCCCCGCCCCACACGCAACCGGAATCCAGGCCGATGGTGTGTTTTCGGATCGTGAGGCCCATGGTGGCCCAGTGCCCGTAAACCACCAGCTTTTTGCCCCGGTATTGGTGGAACCAGGGGGGATTGATGGGGTTGTCCAGGTCGTTAAAGTCTCCGCCCCAGGTGCGCAGGCGGGTGATCACTCCGGGGGGATGTTGGCGGAGGGAGAGGCCAGGAATCAGGCCCGCGTGCACCGCCAGAAAAGAGGGGGACTCGATAAAGGTGGGGAGATTGGCGAGCCAACTCAAGTAATAGGGCCGCTGTTTTCCCATTTGCTCCAACACCCGCTCAAAATCGGGATTGCGCTTTTTCCGCCGGGCGCGGGCGTATTGTAACAATCCGAGTTCGTGGTTTCCCAGGATGACTTCACAGGGGATACTGTGGACGAGTTCCAGCACGCCGATGGAGTTTGGCCCCCGGTTGAGGATGTCCCCGAGAAAAATGAGGCGATCCGTGGCCGGGGTAAAGTCGACTTTGTCCAACAGATTGCACAGCTCCCGGTGACAACCGTGAATATCGCCAATGAACAGTGTTCGGTGCTTTTGTCTGGCCACTGTCAAAACTTTCGACACTTTGAGGAACCCCTGCCGGTTAAAAAGTTTTTTGGTATTGCCGATAAGTGGAGCAGGGATGGGAGATGGGGGCAGGTGAATCCAGCACTCCCCCCCACTTTCACGGCCTAGGCCGGGCGCTTGCCTTATACGGGGCAGCGTCTCCCATCCCTTTTATCATAGCACAATTGTTCTTTGAGGAACCCCTGCCGGTTAAAAAGTTTTTTGGTATTGCCGATAAGTGGAGCAGGAATGGGAGAGAAGGGGGGGAAGAACCTACCCCATTTAACCCCCTCTCCTATGGCCGCCTTATGGGCCGGGCGCTTGCCTCATACGGGGCAGCGTCTCCCATCCCTTTTCAGCATAACACAAAAAAGAAAAAAAGAGGTTCCCTGGTAAAGTTCTCGGCCAAAAAAACCGATGGGAAGGGGGAGTATTGCCACTATGAAGACACAAACCTTATTTCTCCCATTGGCCATCTCGGCGTTTCTCTTCACCTCTTGCGGCAAGCAGTTCCAGCAGGAGAGTCGCCGCTTTAAGGCCAGCAATCCGGTGTTCAACCCCTATATTGAAAAGTTTGAAGCGCACGGCCGCAAATATTTGGGAGACCCCAGTTTTAAAGTGGGGAATATTCCGATCAATTTTTACGATCCCGACGAGGCCACAGTGCAGGGGATATGCACCCAGTACGGGGACGGCACTAAGGAGATCATCATCCGCCAGAAGTGGTGGGAAGAGGGGGGGGGCAAGAATGAGAAATACCGCGAATCCCTGATTTTTCACGAATTGGGGCATTGCCGTCTGGCGCGCAACCATCATGATGGGACATATCAAAGTGAGGGGGATCAGAACTCAAATGAAACGCACAAATTGAGTTTGATGAACGGCATTTTGGTGGTGCCGGGGGAGTTTGAACAATTTGAAGCGGCCTATTTGCGGGAATTGTTCCAGTGTTCTCCGACCTATACGGCCAAAAATCCTGGCCAAAACAACAACTGTAAACCGGACGAATTGGAGGCCCAGTTTATTCAGGCCGCCAAAGAGAAAAAATAGGTGTATCCTCCGCTTTTTCGCGGAGGTTGGGCAGAGAGATTTCACCGCATAATTCTGCCGGCCGCCGAATGTCGAGGATTTTCCATTTCTCTAAAAATGTTGAGAATTTTTTGGACACTTCTTAATCCTGTGTGATTTTTAAAACTTCATTTCGAAGCTTTGAAATTGTAGGAGTTTTCGGCCATGCCAAGCGTGAAAAAACTTTTTTGCCTTTTCCCCTTCACTGGCCTAATATCCCCGAATGAGCAAAGCGGCCCAATCGAAGAAACAGCTTCACGATGCGTTTTTTAAGGAAATTTTCGGCGATAAAAAGTATTGCTTGGACATTTTCCGTTTAGTTCTCACGCCTGAACAATTCGCCATGTTCGACTGGAGCACCATTCAGTCGGAACTTACCACATTGATAGATGAGGAATTAAACGAAAAAAGAATCGATTTAATTTTCTCCGTCGAAAGGAAGAGAACCCGAAAGCAAACGCGCATCCTGTTCCTTCTTGAGCATAAAAGCGGGCAGTACGCTGAACTCTTGCAACAGTTGTTGGGGTATCAGGCGCAAATTTATAAAAAATCCACTCACGCCGTTATTCCAATTCTGGTCTATCACGGCAAGGATAGGGAGTGGAAAAGGCCGTTGAACTTTCAAGATTCTTTGGCCTTAGGCCCTGCCATTCGCCGCGAGTTTGGGGAAAATATCGTCAATTTCACTTGTAAACTCTTGAATTTACAAGACCTTGGCACTGAGGACATCAGGGAATTGACATCAGGCCCCGCAATTTATATAATGCAAAAAATATGGGATGTTAAGAAAAGTACCCTAAAGGAACTTTTCGACCTTGGCCCAAAGTTAAAAGGTGTCTCAAATAAGGAAGAGAGGCAAGGAATAATAGAAAGGGCAGTTGATTATGTCTGCCAGTACAACCCGAAACTTTGGAAAGTCGTTAAAGAAATAGAGGCCCAAGGCCTACCAGAAGAGGAAAGAGTTATGCCACCTTTGAAATATTCTCTCGATCTAGCGAAAGAAGAAGGCCTTGAACAAGGCCGCACAGAGGGCGAAAAAAAGAAAGCTGTCGAAATCGCCCTTAAATTGCTCGAAGCTGGAACCGAACCCAGATTTATCAGCAAGACAACTGGCCTTTCCCTTAAAGAAATCCGCGAATTGGCAAAACAGGCCTAAAAAAGGCCTTTGGGGGGGCCGGGCCTTCACTCCGCTTCTTTGCCAATTCTAGCTAAGGTCGATTTTTGGCCTTTCCCAGCTTATCCTCACTTCTTGGACGGTCGTTAATACTGGTTCAACTACTTTAGGGTTACGCCCCCCGCTTGCCAACGAGGCAATAACAAGGTAAAACTTCTCCTTGTGAAGTTCCGTCTTTGGAAGGCGCAAATTTTGGGCCTTTCCCTGTTATTGATTTTGGCCCTAGACCAGTGGAGCAAACTGCTGGCGGTGGAGCACCTGCGCGGGCGGGCCTCCCTCTCCTTTTTCGGCGGCCTGGCCAGATTGCTCTATGTTGAAAACCAGGGGGCCTGGGGGGGACTCGGGGGCCATTGGCCTGAACCTTTGCGGGTGGCCTTTTTGATCGCCTTCCCCACGATCATCTTAGTGGTGTTGATGGGCCATATTGTTTTGAGTCGCTCGGTGGAGAAGGGCGAGGCGATTGGCCTCAGTTTGATCGTTGCCGGGGGGTGGGGCAATATGCTGGATCGCCTGCGCCTGGGGTTCGTGGTGGATATGTTTTGGGTGGGGTTTCCCGGCAGTTTTTGGCAAACCAATGTGTTTAATGTCGCCGATGCGGTGATTATGACGGGCCTGGGCCTGTTGGTGGTGGTTCATCTCAGGGATTTTTTAAAGAAAAAGAGTCGGGCAAATCCTCAAGTTGACATATAAATAATATTTATTTATAACAGGGGTATGACGGTAGAGTCCCATCTCTTGGAACGCGGCCGCCGCACCGATCGCCACTATATCGACAGCACCGATTTTATTCTCAATTTAGGCCTTTTAAATGGTTGCCAGCACAGTTGCTACGGTTGTTTTGTGGACAAAAGGGGAGAGGCCTGGCCCATCCAATCGGTGCTCAAACAGGCCCACACGGTGGCCGAGGGGATGAGTCGCGCCGGTTGGCGTCTGCGTGAAGTTATATTGGGGCCGACCGATTTTTTGAGTGCGGCCAACACGCCGGACATCCTCAAAAATTCCCTTTTTCAAGAGTTGTTTCACTTCCACCCCGAAACCCACCTGGCGGTTCCTTGCATTTTCTCACCTCTCAATAGGGAGAGGTTTGGCGAGATTTTTAAACTTTTGGACAATCCCGTCCATTTTAAAAAAGATTTGATGATGGAATTTCTAGTGCTCTTGGATATAAAAAAAATTCTGGGCCAAGATGCCACTTATATGCGCGACAACTTTTGGGTGATCGATTTTTTTAAACACCACACCCCCAAAATCATAGAATGGTTTTACCTCATCAACATGCATAAAGATATATTGTTGCGCCATCGCTATATCGACTTAATGGGCGTGGTGGCCAAAAAGTTTGAAACCATTATGGAATTTAGTCCCGGATTTTTCCGCCTGCAAAACCGCCAATTTTCTGCCAAAATTCTCAAGTCGTGGAAGGATTTTTTGCAAGCATTGATGGAGCGGGAGGATTATGAAGGAATGTGTTTTGCCGATTGGGACAAAGAGCACAACACCGCCAACACCATCTTTCTCAATTTTACTGGTGGCCAGGTGTATTTTAGTCCCTTTGTCTACGAGCAGATCGTGGATACCAGTGAACTTTTGAGAGTCAAAGAGTTGAATGGCGATTCTATTTTGGGCCAACATCAAGAGTTGCTCAAGTTGGGTTTTGAGTACGCCCGCCAGACCGATCAGTGCGCGGAATGTGAACACCTGGTTGCTTGTGTCGGCCGCAATGTGCTCAATATGATGCAATTACAGGGGGCCAGGGAGTGTTGGTTTCCCCATCAGTTAAGGCCCAAGTACGCCCCTCACGCCCTGGCCTCGATGTAATGACTCATATTGTAATGACTCACATTTTTTGATGGCATAAAATTGACACTGTGAGTAGTGTTTTAGATAGAGGGATTCAACAAGTGAGTGCAGTGGCCATCATTTTTGTGGCCGCTTCGTATTCGTTTACCTTAGGTTATATTGAATATTTAAAAATTCCAGAAACTCCCGAATATCTCGAGGCCGCAAATTTTTTTATCAGGGCCATCCTTTATGCGGGAAAGGGTGCGGCCTTTCTTGTAACACTGCTCATTTGTTTTTTTCTGGCATTGATTTTTGGTATAGAAAAATTGATTTCCAAGCGTTTCGAGGGAAATTGTAAGTCCTTTATCATGTACTTGGTTTTCATTTTTCTTACAACAACGCTTGCGCTTTATATGTATTGTTGGGGAGAAAATTCATTAAAAAATAAAGAAGGGCCAGTTTTTCCCATGGCCTTGTTGTCTGAAAAAAGTTCTGAGAAATATCGAATTGTTTGGTTTGGAAAAAAGGCCACATACTATTTAAGATGCGGGGCCGAGTTTATTGAATCTGAATTGCGAGGGGTTAATGATGAAAGAAAGATTATTTTTTCAAGAAGAGTTCCTGAAGATTCTTCTCCTGATTTGTGTAAGCAATAGTCTTTATGCAAGTTCATGCTTGGTGGACAGGGGAGAAGGGGAAACATTTCTCTTTGGGAAGCATTGTTTTGAGAAAGAAAATTATTATATAGTGACGACTTGTGGCGGTAAGGTTTGCAAGGCGGATTCCAAAAAAGTTACTCCAAAAGATTATGTCTCTTGTAATGATGGCCCAGGGGGTATTTCTCCTGTTGCAGAGATGGATGCCAGTAATGATGTGCAAATTCTTTTGAGTAACCTGGAAGGCCGCTCCAAAAGAAACGCTGTAGCAAGGCGAGAAACGAGCGTTACTTTTGCAAAGGGGGCGGGATTTCATGCTAGTGGTTTTCTTATTGCTAAAGAGAGTGAGGTTTCAAAAGATAGATTTGTTGATTATGCTAAAAGTTTAAAAAAACCTGGTGTAAAAAATATTCTCTATTTCCAAGAGAATAAAATATCTGTTTATAGGATTGGCGAAGAAATAAAACCCGCAAATCTTAAAGATGTACTGCCGGAGTGCAAATAATAAGGCCTAGTAGTTGGGGTGCGAGTTAAGCTGCGAAATGGTCAAAAAAGGCCTGCATCGGGCATTGGGGCATATCCCGCCGGCGCGTTTTCCAATCCCACTGGGTAAAGCAGCGAAACCCGCAGCGCTGGAAATAGCGGCATGAGAGGCAGCCCATTTCGTCGAGAAAGTTTTGCATCATGCCGGCGTTATCTTTCATGTCCAGTTGGGTGTTGAAGTGTTCTTGCCGGTAGCGGTACCAGCGGCAGTTGGAGGTGCGGTTGTCGGGGAAAATGGTAATTTTGTTGAGGGACAGGCAGTGCATTTTGTTTTCACGGTTGTTTAAGAGTTCGGCCACGGGTTGAATCTTGGGGTAGTGTTCGGCGATAAAGCGATACCACTGGTAAAATTCCCGGTCGGAGGGGAGGGAGTCTTCGCTGCCGGGGTCGGGAATAAAATCGTCAAAATAGACATTAAAATTTTGGTAGAGTTCTTGAAAATAGCTATCTTTGTTTTTTTGAAAGGCCGCTATAGATTGGCGGGTTCCCACCGCATTGATGGAAGTGATGTAGTTTGGCCCAAAGTAGGCGATATTCTGGCGGTAGACGGAAGAAATTGGCCGCCCGTGAAAGTCGTAAGAGGCGATCAAGTGGGCGTCGATGTGCGTCGCCCGCAAGTCGTCGATCAGTGCCTTCACCACTTCGCGCTTTTGAAACAAAAAATTGCTGACGATAACCACTTTCATGGGGAGGCGGTTGCGGGCAAAGTGGGGTTTCAAGGCGACTAAAAGGCCAAAATAGTCGCGGCACAAGCGCTCCATCCAGCGGTCTTGCAGCAGTTCCCCCCCCACCAAGTTAATTTGTGCTAACTGAACCCGCCCTTTTTGCTTGTCTAAAAATTGGGCCACCAGGGGAATTTTGGAAAACATGTCCGCGCGAGTGAGGCCCACCGGGGATTTTTTGTCGTGGAAGCAAAAGTGGCAGTTGACCGGGCAGTTTTCAAAGAGGGTGAGTTCAATTTCGGCAATGTCTGGCCGCTTGCTCTCCAGTATGGCCTTGGTGGTTTTGGCCGGCAGGGAGGGAATGTGGGGGGCCTGGTGCATAACTTGAGACTAATTCATGGGCCAAATGTTGACAAATAAAAATTATTTATAAACAATTTGGGGATGAGTAATTATGTCAATAAAACCGACAAATTGAACCGCTTTATTGATCGGGTGCTCAGGCCCGCCCGCGATGCCATTGAAATTCACAAGGGTAATGTGCCCGCGCCTGAGCGGGTTAATCACGATGTCTCTTCTTGGCACCGGGAAGATTTTACTCCCAACGACCTGGTGTATGACTCCGCTTTCCTGCTTCCCTCTGCCTCAAGTCTCAATGAAATCTCTCCGCGCGGAAACCTGATTAGCGCTTCCGATTTGGTGACTCTCTTCCTGCACCTCTCCCATTTCTACAGTTCCATCCGCAAGGCCAATTTGTACACTAAAAGACTTACCCGACATCAATATATGACTATAAGGGGGCGTCATATTCAAGGATCCGTGAACCGCTGGATGTCGCTAAGTGAACACGAGACTCTCGGTTCCCAATTTATGGAGTTTGATAAAATCACCGCTTTATCGGCCGATCATCGGCCCCTTTTTCCGAATTTTAAATCCCGCATCGCCCGCGACCCCAATCCCTACAATGCCCTTCGCACCGGGGGCAGCAACCCCTCTGCCGCCATTGATACTTTTATTGACAGGTTGGCGAGTGTCCTCAGTTATTACAGAAATAGGAACACTAAGGGTATTACAGTGTGCCACAGTTCTTGCCACATGGACTGCCACCACGCCAGGGGGAGGCGTTAGCATGGAAGCAGAAATCAAAAAAGTCACACTGCCCTTGGAAGTGGCGGAACTCAAGCACTTTATTGAAAAGAAGGATTGTTTTTATGTGGTGGACTATCACAAATCGGAACTCAAGGATGGCATTTTTCTCAACTATATTTCCAATTTGAATTTGCCGGCGGAGGTGATTTTTCAAAACTGCCCTTTCGAGGACAAGGAGGCGCTGTTTCGCGCCTATTTGACTGGCCGAAATTTAACCACCATGGACAGTTTGCGCCTCAATATAGCGCAGATGCTGTTGCAATACCGGGAGACTTCCACCGATGGCCTGTTTGACCATTTGGCCTTTGACGAGGGGGAGCGGGTGGACTTTATCCGCCGCAACCTTGATTTGCTCTCCAGGTGGGAACGCTTTATCGAGAGCACCATCGTGTTTGCCTGTTTTTGTTGCCGGGAGTTTGACCTCTTCGCCGAGATTAAAGATCAGGTGGAGGAGATCGACGACGCCCGTTTCGTGGGCAGCAACATAGTGGGCCTTTTTTCGGTTCCCTCTTTTATGGAACTTTTTTTTGCTGCCGGAGTCAGGCACAAGTTGACTTTTTTCAGGCCCCAGTTTGAGGAGTACATGTTCAAGGGGAAAAGTTTGTTTGACTACTATTTTTGCGAGGAAAACCTTTTGGCCCATCTTTTTGTGTTATTGATCAAAGGAGAGATGACTTTTAAAGACTTGGAAGAAGTGCGCCGGGAGGTGGGCCAAATGATTGGCCATGCATAATGCGGATAGTTGTAAAAAAAATCAGATAATGGGCAAAAAAATTTGCGTTGTAAAAAAAAATTTCTTAAACTGATGGAGACAGTTTAACTTTTTTTCATGGATGATTTAAAAATGGTATCGCCCAGTCGCCCAGTCGCCCAGTCGCCCAGTCGCCCAGTCGCCCAGTCGCCCAGTCGCCCAGTCGCCCAGTCGCCCAGTCGATAAGCTATCTCAATTTAACTCAAAAATTAAAAAGCAAAAAAATCAACTTTGAACAAGGAGTTCACTGATGTTTGTACTGAATACGCAGAAAGTTAAAACCGTTTTGCTTCGTTTGTTGATTTTACTCGCCCTCGCCGCCTGTAGTGGTGATGACGGCGGCGCAGGTGGTGGCGGCGGCGGCGGTTCCACACCGGCACCACCGACGGGATCGCCTCCAGCACCGCCAGCACCTCCGCCGCCGACTCCTTGGGAACAGGCGGGGGATGCCCAGATTCCCGACCCCGCTGCCATTACCGCCACCGAGCGCCAGTTGGCGTTTGATGACGGGATGACGGTGAGCTACGACGCCACTGATCCCAATAATGAAGAAGTGTGCCGCATGGAAGAAGTCGGGGGACAGGAACTCAGCGTGTGCATGGGGTTGGAAGAGACAGGTTCGCCCCTCTTATTCGGGGGATTTGGCAGTGCCAGCGCCCGTGTCCATGCCAAAGAAATCCGCGATCTGTGGGGAGAAGATTTTTTCTTGGAGATGCAGTTTGTCTCGACGCTCACTTGTTATGTGGACGGGGCGTCTACCCCCTGTGTGACGGTTTTTCAGGCCATCAGTAGCGAGACGGGGACTAGCTTTAATTGTGAATCGGGACTGGTCAACGGGGACAAGGCCCTGAGGTGTTCGGACGACTGGGCGGTGGTGGTGAATGGAGAAGAGGGGGGAGGCAATAGCAAGACAATTTGCCGGGTCAATTTATCGGATAACTCTGGCCGTTGTCTGGGGGCACCCAAGCGGATAGACACCGACGACGATGGGATTTTAGATACGGAAGTGGAGGTGGAAGAACTGGTTTTGGAGATGCAGAAGACGGCGTGGGAGGGGTACGCCACCAGTTATTATAACCCTGCACAGATGCTCTACACGGAGGGGCTTGATCCGGTAGCGTTGGTGGACTCGCCTGCGGGGGATGTGACGGCCGATTATGTGTCTAAGACTCTGACGGTTTGTACAGTGGACAATGACAATGACTCCAACAATGGAGTGCGGGGGAGGATCACTCCCGATGGCGACTCCAACAACAAAGGCATCTGCAAGATCGTTTTAAAGGTAGAGGCCGCCAATTTTGTGGATCGCATTTTTGAGCGGGAAATTGAAACGGTGGAGCAAAACGATACCACTTGGGATGGATACCCCAATGCGGCGATGTCGATTGGGGGGACTCAAGCACCCAACGCCCTCGGCGATGAGATAGCATCGCCGGCCTACACTTATACTTCCCAGGATACCTCTATTTGCACAGTCAATAGCACCAACGGGGAGATCGAGGGGGTGGCGATGGGGGACTGTCAGATCGTTTTGTTGGCGAGTTCTGGCAGCACGCCCCTGGGATATTTGGAAAAGGAAATTGCCGCTCCAGTGGTTTTCGTGCGGGGGCAACAGGCGGGGATTACCTGGAGTCCGTCGGTCTCGGGAACAGTGGGAGCGGATTTGTTGCTAGCGGCAGTTGCCGGAGCGGACGCTTCCGCTGTGGTGAATTATGTCGTGGCCGCGGCGGGCACCACCGGTTGCGCTTGGAGGAGTAGTGATGCGTCCACTCGCACCCTCTTTTTTACCAATGCTGGAACTTGTAGAGTCAGGGCAACAGTGTCGCGCACGGGATACGACGATTGGACGAGCATTGCGGATATTGTGGTGGCGTTGGGGACTCAGGGGGGAATTTCTTGGAGTCCGGTGACGGCGGGAACGGTGGGTGACGAATTATTATTGGCGGCAGTCGCCGGAGCGGACACGACTGCTGCGATCAATTATGCGGTTACGGATGCGGGGGCGACGGGTTGTGCCTTTAAGGGCAACAGTGGGGCGGATGCCCGCACTCTCATCTTTACCAATGCCGGAACTTGTAAGGTGCAGGCATCGGCAACTCGTACCGGATACCAGACATGGACTTCGCCGGAAATCTCCGTCAGCGTTGCCTTGGGCACACAGGGGGGAATTTCTTGGAGTCCGGTGACGGCGGGAACGGTGGGTGCCGAATTATTATTGGCGGCAGTCGCCGGAGCAGACACGACTGCTGCGATCAATTATGCGGTTACGGATGCGGGGGCGACGGCCTGCGCTTGGAAGGGCAATTCGGGGGCGGATGCCCACACCCTCATCTTTACCAATATTGGAACTTGTAAAGTGCAGGCGTCGGCAACTCTCACCGGGTACCAGACATGGACTTCGCCGGAAGTTTCCATCAATGTTGGCCCAGGCGCATTCGTAGGTCTTTCCTGGACTCCGGGAACGGCCACCTTTTTGGTGGGGGACTCTCCGGCGACACTCAATCCAGTGGCCACGGTGGGGGATGTGACGGGAGATGCTTCCTATACAGTCTCCGATGCGGGGACGACGAGTTGTGCTTTTAGCACGGCGACTGTGCCGGTGCTGACTTTTAGTGC
This sequence comes from Bacteriovoracaceae bacterium, assembly GCA_965243145.1. Lineage (GTDB taxonomy): Bacteria > Bdellovibrionota > Bacteriovoracia > Bacteriovoracales > Bacteriovoracaceae > CBDBLK01. The sequence goes on along the minus strand of CBDEUB010000002.1, from coordinate 439,566 downwards.
GGCCGGGACTTGTAAGGTGAAGGCGAAAGTGGCCAAGACGGGGTACAATCCTTGGGAATCGTCGGATCACGATATTAGCATTAGCGACTTGCCTCCGGTGGGGATTACTTGGACGGGTTATGCCAACTCCAATACGGCAACAGTGGGGCAGGCGGCACCGGCCTTGCAAGCACCCACCCTGAACCCCGCTTCGGCGGACGCCTCTTATTCCGCCACCCCGTCAGGGGTTTGCACAGTGGATTCCTCTACGGGAGCACTGACGATTGTGGGAGCGGGAAGTTGTGAGGTGAGCTTGACCGCCACCCCGGCAGACCCCAGTACCCATGTGCCGGGAATGGAGTCGGTGACGGTGACGGTCAACCCCGGCACACAGACAGTGACATTTAACCAACCCTACGGCAGCGGCACACCAGTGCTCATCGTGGAGGGATTTTTGGCACTGGAGAATGTTCCCACGGGAGGGGAAACTTCCCTGGAATACCAATCCACCGATGCGGATGTTTGCACGGTTCACGACTCCAGCGGGGATGTCACTGGAGATGCGGTGGGAACTTGCCAAGTGCAAGCGCGCTGGGTGGCGAGTGACGACTACAATCCCTCTGGCTGGACGACGATTCACACCTTTAGCGTGGGCCAGGGCAACCAGGCGGCACCTACTGGCAGCAATGTCTACGGCAACTCGCCCACACTGGCGGCGGGGGGAACCCTCGCCGTAGAGAATACTCCCTCAGGAGGGGGTGGGCATGGCACTCTGGAGTACGACTCCACCACCACCTCGGTGTGTACGGTGGATGACACTACGGGGACAGTCACCGGGGTGACGGTGGGGGCCTGTACGATTCGAGTGCGTTGGAAGGGTGATGCCAACTACAATCCCTCGCCCTGGTTGGATAATATTCTCTCCATTACCCTGACTCAGGGAACTCAGGCACTGCCCACGGCAAATAACCCCTATGGTGCCAACCCCCAGGTTCAAGTGGATGGCACTTTGGCCATAGACACCGCCCCGGCCAGTGGGCAGGGGAGTTTGGAGTTCCGCTCTTCCAATACCTCCGCCTGTACAGTGGTGGCAGACGGGACAGTCACTGGGGTTTCCCGCACGGGGACTTGTACCATTGAATCCCGTTGGGGGGCGACGGCGGATTACACCGCATCGAACTGGGGAATTTTGGCCACTATTACAGTGGCCAAGGGGGATCAGGCCGCGCCGAGTGCCAGCGATATTTACGGAAGCTCGCCCGCGCTGGCGACGGGAGGGACACTGGGCCGACAATCTCTCCCCACCGGCGGCGGTGGCCACGGGGTGGCGGAGTACCAGACCACCACCGGGACGATTTGCTCGGTGGCCTTGGCCAATGGTGAGGTAGAGGCCCTGTTGGACGGCAATTGTGTGGTTCAGGCGCGCTGGAAGGGGAACAATGATTATGTCCCCTCGCCCTGGGAGACCATGCAAACGGTGGCGATTGCCAGGGGGATGCTGACGGTTGCCAACTGGGGCAGTTTTACCGGCAATCTGGTGATTGGAGGCAGCACCGTGACTCCCAGTGCCCCCAGCTTTACCACTCAGGGAGTGATGCATTCTTATGCCCTCGACACGGGCGAATTGGATTGTGTGCTGGTGGACAGTGCTACGGGAGAAGTGCGCGCCAATGTGGTGGCGATGCCGGCGTCTTGTTCGGTGGAGATTACCGCGACGAAGAACGGATATAATGACGCCACCCAGACGATCGTCATTCCTCTCCAGGCGGGAACCCTGGATATGGTGAGTGCGGGTAATCCTGGCCACAGTGGAGTCCTTAGAATTGGGGGAAGTGCTTTGCCGGTTCAATCCCCGCCCGCCAGCGACGACAACGGAGTGGCGCTGAGTTGGGCCTATGTGGCCGAGGGAGTGCGCTACGGAGCGCCCCGGTCGAATATTTGTGCGGTGGCGGCGAATGGGGATCTGAGCATTGGTACGGACGCTCAAACGGGGGATATTTGCCGGATTGTCGCCACGGCCTCTTCGACAGGTTATGCCGAATACTCGGCACCGGAGATCGAGTTTACCGTCGCTCCGGGCACACAGACGGGGTTGGCGTGGAACCCCGCTCCCACCAGCGGCACCGTGGGGCGAGATATTGTGTTGACAGCGGTGACGGGAGTACCCAACGGGGCATTGGTGCACTATGAAGTGGACGCCCCCGGGACCACGAATTGTTTTTTCCGGGGAGCGGACGGCGCATTGGCGCGCACTCTGGCGTTTTCCGCCGGGGGGACTTGCACGGTGCGGGCGGTGAGCACCCACCCCTCTTTTGAGGACTGGGAGTCCAGCGACTCCAGCATCACCATTGCCGCCAATAGCGCCTACCCCACTCAGTTTTCGGCCCGTGGAAATTCTGCTTGCGCGCGCTTTAGTGATGGAACTCTCAAGTGCTGGGGAAGTAATACTGATGGGCCATTGGGAGTGGGGGACGAAGTTGATCGGGGGGATGATCCCAACGAGATGGGGGGGGCGCTTCCCTTTGTGGATGTCAGTGGGGATGGGGATGTGGCCAGCGTGGAAACTAGCACTTATAGACACACTTGCGCCATTGTCACCGATGGGTCTCTCAAGTGCTGGGGGGACAATTATCAATTTGGAGCGTTGGGGTTGGGTTCTATTGGTGTCCCAAAAACGAGTCCTCCCAATGTAAAGGTCAATTTGGGTGCGGGGAGAACCGCCAGTGCGGTGAGTTTGGGAACCCAGTACACCTGTGCTCTGTTGGATGACTCTACGGTCAAGTGCTGGGGAAGAAATACTGAAGGCCAATTGGGGTTGGGGAATACCACTGCCCAGAGTAGTCCGGCGGGGACGGTGGATTTGGGCACGGGCAAAACTGCTCTGGCGGTGAGTGCGGGCCATTACCACGCTTGTGCCCTGTTAAATGACAATACGGTCAAGTGCTGGGGAAGAAATACTGAAGGCCAATTGGGGTTGGGGAATACCGACAATCGGGGAGACGGTGTCAGCGAGATGGGGGACAATTTGCCGGCGGTGGATTTGGGCACGGGCAAAACTGCTCTGGCGGTGAGTGCGGGCCGTGGCCACACTTGTGCCCTGTTAAATGACAATACGGTGAAGTGCTGGGGAGAGAATGGTTCAGGGAAATTGGGACTGGGGGATACTGACAGTCGGGGGGACAGTGCTAGTGAGATGGGGGACAATTTGCCGGCGGTGGATTTGGGTGCGGGCAAAACCGCCCTGGCGGTGAGTGCGGGCAGTGACCACACTTGTGCCCTGTTAAATGACAATACGGTCAAGTGTTGGGGCGAAAATGGTTATGGGGAATTGGGACTGGGGAATACCGACAATCGGGGAGACGGTGTCAGCGAGATGGGGGACAATTTGCCGGCGGTGGATTTGGGCACGGGCAAAACCGCTCTGGCGGTGAATGTGAGCGGTAGAACCTGTGCCTTCTTAAACGACAATACGGTCAAATGTTGGGGAGAATTTTCGTACGGATATGGAGGGATTGAGACAATCGGAGACGATGCCGGTGAGATGGGGGACAATTTACCCGCAATCCCCATACTCACCGAGGGGAACCGTTTGAGTTCGGTTGCCTGGGCCTCTTTTCCCGGCAGTGCGGTGGTGGGAGTGGACGCCACCCTCGCCGCCCCCACTTCGACTCCCGCTCTGGATGACTGGTCGGCGCGGAAAATTGCCGGGGATTGCACTTGGAATGACAACAACAACAGGCTCTCCTTTAGCGGCACTTCCACTTGCTCTATTGCCTTGCAGGTCAACAAGCTAGGATACGCTTCCACCACCCAAATTTTTAGTGTCACTCCTTCACCAGCACCCCAGACGGGAGTGAGTTGGGCGGCGGGTACTGATCAGATGGCGTGGGGGACGGAAGTGCTGCTGGGAGCGGTTCAAGGGGCCGATGTCAGCGCGGATATACTCTATTTGGTGGTAGATGCTGGGAGCACCAGCTGTTCCTTTAAAGGGACGGGAGACCCCGATGAGCGCACCCTAATTGCCTCATCCCAGGGCACTTGCCAGGTGCGTGCGGTCAGCGTTCGGGACGACTACCAGGCCTGGTTGTCTCCCATCACCGACATTCAGGTCAAGGAAGGCCAGAGTCCCGTGGTAGTGCCCAATGACCCTTACGGCAGCAATCCCAGTATGGCCGTATTGGAGACTTTGGCAGCGGTGAGTTTTCCCTCGGGAGGATATGGTACGCTGGAATACCGCTCGGCGGACGCCACCATTTGCACCGTCGCCACCAACGGACAAGTGACGGGAGTGGGGGCGGGAACTTGCACCGTTCAAGTGCGCTGGCCAGGGGATGATACTTATGTTTTCACTCCCTGGGCAGACTTTTTAATTGTGGAAGTGGACAAAGGAAATCAAATTCTCACGGCCCCCACCAATCCCTACGGGGCCAATCCTTATATTTGCCGCGATGCTGATGGTAGTGCCGACGCTGCTAGCAAGGTACTTAATATCGTCAATGCCCCCACGGGAGGTGCTACCACGCTGGAGTACACAGTTAATACTAATACTGGTTGTAGTATAAACAGCAGTACAGGTGAGCTAAAATATTGGTGGGGTTCTAATACAACTTGTACGGTTCGAGCGCGCTGGAGGGCAGATACCAACTACAACGAATCTTCCTGGGTGCAAATAGCGAGTGTACAGGCGTACGGCAATGGTAACTGCCCCAATCCCAATCCGTAGCATTGGGGGGCCAGTAATGAGCGTTGAATCCCTGGCCAAAACCGCTACCGCCACTTTATTGGTTTACGCCCTGATGGCCTTTATCTCCTATATTTGCTTGGCCATCGCCCTGGCGGCCATTGGCATCTACAGGGGCGACATCGGCAAAGTTTTTGTGATCACCGCTCTGGTCATGTGTTTCCTCATCTACGGGTCTGCGGGCCTGCACTTGTACCCTGGATCAATCAAGTGGTTTGGCCAGTCCAGCGAAGACCAGCGCGGGAATGTGGTCTTGGGCCGCACCCTCGCCCTGCTGGGCAGTTTGGTGGCGGCCTTTTTGTGTTCCGCCTATCTCTACTTCGACCTGTTCAAAAATTACTGGCAAGTGCTCTTTCCCCTGGAGGCCTAAGGCCTATAGGGGGTTCCATAGGGTTAAGGTGTTGGAGTGAGAAGTCCAAACTTGGCCAGAGTGACTAGAGCACCGAGAATGAGGAAACTATAGCTTCCCATGATGATGGCCACATCTTTTTTGAGTTCGGCAATATCCTGCTTGGTGGCCAAAAAGGTATTGAATCCGCTTATATTAGTTTCCACAATATTCTCCGCCAAAGTTTGAGGGCCTTGGCCTTAGTTTATCATTGTTTGTTAGTCGAGTGAAACCTTATCATTTCAAATATTCAGCTCTCTTAAATTGGCCATATCTCCCCCTGCCAGGATGTCTTGTTCCATTTTTTCAACCGTGCCCAGTGTTTTGCAATGCATCTTATATTGGGTAAGTTTTTGACGCTTGTCAAGTTTTAGCACCTCAACTTCTTAGGCAGTCACAGGACTACGGGTTTATGCAGCATCTTTGCCTAAAAGTGAGGTGAAGTGGACAATGATACTATCATTTGGTGGAACCACCCTATAAAATAACCCCCAAAAGGACATCGTTTTACAGAGGTGCAAGTGACTGGGAATTACTCCTGCCCCATAAACCCCGCCAAAACTTGCCTGTAGAGGGAAAAATCCCGCGCCAGATTGCGCTTGAGTTCGGTCATCAGAGTTTTGGGAGCGGCACAGACATCCCCCTGCCAGTTCAGTTGGTGGCAGTCCCCGTTACAAATGTCGTGTACGGGGCAGGTGTGGCACACCGGATGGCGGCCCATTTCCTCACTGATATTGCACAGGCGGCCCGGGGCGGCCATCAACTGGAAAACATCGTCTTTAATGTGGCCAAAGGTTTGGGTGGTGGCCCCGTTGGGACAGCCCCCTATGTTGCCATTGGCGTTGATGGTGAGGATTTTTTGTTCACACGACCGCGACCGGCAACCCGAGTGGGTGTTGTACACCAGGGAACTCAGTAGGGAATCCAAAAACATGTTGTCCACATACTTCCAAGTTTGGGCCTCCAGCGTTTCTTCCCACATTTGGTAGAGCCAGGCATCGATGGCGCGGTTGTCGGGAAAGATATTCCTGTGGCGGTTGAGAAGGGCATTGCCGTTGGCGGTGACCCGCTCAAAATTGATGTGCTTGACTCCCAGGGAGGCCAAGTCGTCGATGATCTCGATGGGCCTGAGGTCGCGGATCACCCTTTCGGTGAGGGAGACCATCACCGTGACGGTGTGGCCTTCTTCAGTCAGGGCCTTGACATTGGAGCGCCACAAGTCTTCCTGGCGCTTGTTTGTCCAGCGGATGCCGTAGTCCCAGGAAGTGCCCCAGGAGCGGCCACAGACGGTGTTTAAAAAATCGACTTTGGCAGGGTTCAGTTTAAAGGTGAGGTTGGTTTGAATCGACCACCACAACTTGGGCCACAGTTCGCGGATGCCTTGCCACGCCTCGCGCATCATCTCCACCGGACACAAAAAGGGTTCCCCTCCGTGGAAGGCGATATTGCCGGCGGGAACGGGAGAGTAGAAGTGGCGCAGGCGGCGGAAAAAATCAATGGTGGCGGCGGGATCGAAAAATCCCTTGGCCCCGCGGCTGCCGCTGGTAAAGCAGTGTTCGCAGTTGAGTTGGCAGGTGTCGGTGGTTTTGAGGTAAAACATCAGTTGCTGGTTCATGCTTTCCATTTTTTCATAAATAATTTATATTTAGCAAATGGATTTGATCATCAAGCCCACGGAACTTTGCAACTTCGCCTGCACCTTTTGCAGTTCCAATAAAATTACTCAGGATAATGCCGGCAAGCGCACCTTTTTGAAACTGGAGACTATCTATCAATTTTTAGAGCGCTTTCCCCAGACCAATACGATTATTGTCAACGGGGGCGACCCCCTGATGATGAGTCCCGACTACTATTGGCAGATTGTGGACTACTTGGAGACTCGCCAATTGCCGGCGAGTTTAAGTCTGACTACCAACCTGTGGGATTTTTATTTGCACCCCGACAAATGGGCCGACCTCTTTCGCCTGCCGCGGGTGGGAGTGGCCACTTCTTTTCACTATGGCCACACCCGCCGCCTGGGTTCGGGCAAGGTTTATGCCGAATCCCTGTTTTGGAAGGTTTCCGATTGCCTGCTCAAGCATGTGGGGTATCGGCCCGATTTTATCAGTGTGATCAGTGGGGAAAACGAGTCCAAGGCGCTGGACAATGTGTATTTGGCCAAAAAAATGCAGGTGGAGTGCAAACTCAACAACGCCCTGGCCAGTGGCCGTCAGGGGCGGCCCTATCAGCTCTCCAAAATGTATCACATTTACTTACAAGTGATCGAGCGGGGCCTGGCCCCCTGGGAGTACAACAGCAAGGCGCTGGTGGATTCCATGCAAAATCTGGCCACTGCCTGCCCGCGCCACCGCCATTGCGACCAGGGCATCCGCTGTTTGCAACCGGAGGGGGATTATTATTCCTGCGGTTCCTTTGCCGACGACTTTGATTATCCCATCGACTTTGCCGGGGAAATGCAAGCGGACAGTGTGCAGACTCCCCTGCAAGACGATTTCGACTTGTCTTCGTTCAAAGCGGAGTGTTTTGGCTGTGCCCTCTTTTCCTTGTGCAACGGCTGCCGCAAAAGCATCAAGGATCACAAGCGCTTTGGCATGGTGGAGGCCCATTGCCAACTGATGAAAACTTTGGAAGACAAAATCGCCCTCCTCACCGGGGTGCCGTGAAGGAAATCATTGACCTCTCCATCAATCCCTGTTACGGCTGCAATTTTCGCTGTTCCTTTTGCTACTTGACCGGAGAGCAACTGGGCAGTCATCAAGTTTTAGAGCTTGATACTTTAGAGCACAAATTGAAAGAGGCCCGTTTGCAGCGCCGGATTCGGCACATTGATGTCTACGGCGGCGAAGTTGGCCTTTTGCCGGAGTCTTATCTCGGTGAACTGCTGGAGTTGGCGCTTTTCTACGCTGTAAAAAGTGTCAATGTAGTCACCAATTTGAGCGTGTTGCATCCGCTTTTTGCAGACGAAAGGTACACTTTATCGGTCAGCTGGGATGGCCCATTCAGACGGGACGGCGACAAAGTGTTGGGCCATATTCTCTCGCTGGGTCGCCTGGTGCACATTCTCATGTTGGCCTCGCCTCCCATGCTCAAGTGGGGGGAGGAAGACATCCGCAAGATGGCCAATCTTTTCAATTCGATGAGCAATGTTCTCACGGTGGAGATCAAACCCTATTCTTCCAACCAGGCCAACCAGTGGCCAGCATCCTACCGCGCTTATGAAGAATTTGTCGCCAAGTGGATCGATCTGGCCCCCTTCCGCTTTGAGTTGATCAATCAGAAGTCTATTGAGAAGGCCCTGCGGGGCGAGCGCAATGCCTGGTCTGACGATCACCTCTACATTACGCCCGATGGAGAGTGGGCGGTGCTGGATTTTGATTCCCAGGGGCGGGAATATTTTTTGTCGCTCCCCGACTGGGAGGCATACCTGCGTTGGTGTGAGAGGGAAAAGGAGCGGGTGAAGAGTGACCCCTGGTGTGGCGATTGCCGCTACTTAGGCCATTGCCTGAGCGAACACTTGCGCGGGGGAATTTTGCCCGAGAGATCGAATGATGACTCTTGCGACGGGTTTAAGGGCCTGCTGGATGGGTATGCTCAGAGATGCTAAGTTTCGCCAAACCCTCTTTTTAAAGTGGAGTGAAAGGGAGCGGCCCCTTGGCCATCCGGTTTACATTCACCGGGATCAGGCCAAAGGTGAACTGGTGCGCGGTATTGTAGATTATTTTTGCAAACCTCTCGATGCCATTCACTATCCGGCCAAGGCCTACGCCGTGGCGATCATTTACGCTTCCCTGTTGGAATCCCATTTTGGCCTGGATTTTTGGCCGATCCTCAAAGACCCCCAGTTGTTTCAGGGGAGCGCCCCTTTCTTTCGCGCCTATTCCCACAGCGGGGAAGTGCGCCGAACTTACGATGTGGCCTTGAATGAGCTGGTGGAGCGCCGTCTGTTTCCCCGTTTCAATCTCGATCTGGATCAGGTGCGGGCGACGGTGGATGCGTTTGAGCGGGAATTTTCCGTGCACTTGAAAACTTTGCCGGAAGTGGTGGAATTTTTCGCGCCCTATTTGACTTTGGCCCAGTGACGCCCATGCACTTGTATTTGCTGTCCGTCTGGCCCCCAGAACTCGCGCTTTTCCGGGCACTTGTACAAGGCCACCAGGCGTTCGGGGTAGTCGCGTTTTTCCTGTAGAGTCATGGCGGTGAGGCGCGCCTGTGCATCGTTGGTGAGGGGGGTGCCGCAGGGGTATTCCCGGTCGACATGGGCCAAAACCCACCCCGCCACGGCAATGGGAACTTCCCGGGCGGATGCCCCCGCCCCTACTCCAAATCCAAAAGTGTCCGAGGCAATGCCCACCACCGCCATTTGGCAGCGTTCAGTGCACAGGCGGGCACCGTCTGCCGTGTCGTAGTAGCAGTATCCAAAGGCCAGTTGATCCCCCAACAGTTGAAAGTCGGCGATGTCGTTCCACACGGCATTCCACACTTTGGTGGCGGATTTGAAGTCGCCGCTGGAGAGCAGCCCCTGGCCAGAGTCGGAACCGATGTTGGAGGCATTTCCCGAATTGTCGATGGTGCACCTGGAGATTTTGGGGGGAGTTCCGGCAACGCCAAAAGTAATGCTGGTCAGTTTCTTGGAGAGTTTACCCATGGGTTAAGGCCTTGCTTTTGAGGGTAAATAAAAACTATTTTCAAGGATTTTTCAGTGGGAGTCAAGCGGTGTTAGGGAATGCTCCCTCACCAATTGTTGATCTTGGTAGTGCCTACAGGTGCCGTCACTGTGCAATTCGATCCACCCGCGCACCGGAATGCCCGGCCCAGATAATCCAGTGGAGGACTTGGGAGAAAGGGGGCGCGCGCCCTTTGAATCCGGAGCAAACAGGGCCGTCGTCGAGGCATAAATTGACTGGAGTGCCTGGTTGTCGGCGAGGTAGGGAGTGCTGTAGGACTCGGAGGCGGAAAGACTGGGGGCCATGACGGCGGGCCGGCCGTCCAGTTGGTGAACCAGGCCTATCAAGTGGCCCAATTCGTGGAGCAAAACTGAGGGCAGATGATAAGTATTTCCATCGTTGGGGTCGTTGCTGAAAGTGTGCTGGTTATTGGCCACGATGTCGGCGTGGACGATTTCTATCCACTCTTCCTGAGTTCCGGCCTGCCGTCGGTACCCGCTATAAACGGTGATCGCCAAGACGCTGTTGGGGATGGAGTCAAACCAGGTGTTATGCAGGTAGATGCCAAATTCCCCATCCTCCAGATAATTTTCGTGAAGGGGGTATTCCCGATTGGCAATCTCGGGGTTGGTGTTGGGACTGGGGATGGCAAAGAACTGGAGTCCGCCGATGACTTCGTTCCAGCGCTTCATCATTTGAATGTCGGGTTCATGCCCTTCCCCATCTTCGTCGCCGGGGTCGAAATAGGTGCGGATTGCGTCGCTAGTGCCCACCCGCAGGGGGGAGGATAGGGCCGCGGCACTCCAGCGGCGGGGGATGTCTCCGCTGCGGCCGCCGGAACTTTGTGCTGGCGCTTCGTTTTTTTCCCGCAGACAACTGAAAAGTGTAGTGGCAAGAATGAGAATAAAACCAGTGGTTTTTAAGGCCCTCAAAATTGGTGCTCCGTGAAGAGAAATCAAGGAATCTCAACATTCGTATCGGATGGAGTTAAAAAAAATTGATTGGCCTAAGGGCGGATAACTGACAGGGGCACGGAGTGTTCTTCTATCAAGTATTGTCCTCGGTAGTGCCGGCAAGTGCCGTCGCTGTGCAATTCGATCCAACCGCGCACTGGGATGCCCGGTTTAGGCCGCACGGGAGGAAAGGCGCGCGCGCCCTTTGAATCCGGAGCAAACAGGGCCGCGATCGAGGAATAAATCGACTGGAGCGCCTGGTTGTCGGCAAAGTAGGGGGTGCTGTAGGACTCGGTGGCCGAGAGACTGGGGGCCATGACGGCGGGCCGGCCGTCCAGTTGATGAACCAGGCCTATCAAGTGGCCCAATTCGTGGAGCAAAACCGAGGGCAGGTGGTAAGTGGTGCCATCGGTGGCATCGCTGCTGAAAGAGTGTAGGCCATTGGCCACGATGTCGGCGTGGATGATTTCCACCCACTCGTCGAAGGTTCCGACTTGGCGTTGGTATCCGCTATAAGTGGTGATCGCCAGGACGCTGCGGGGAATGGAGTTAAACCAGGTGTTGTGCAGATAGATGCCAAACTCGCCGTCCGCCAGATAGTTTTCGTGCAAGGGGTATTCCCGATTGGCGATGTCGGGACTGGGAATGGCAAAGAACTGGAGTCCGCCGATGACGGCATTCCAGCGCTTCATCATTTGGGAGGCGGGGTGGTCGCCGTTGCCGTCGTCGTCGGCGGGGTTAAAGTAGTTGCGGATTTCGTCGCTAGTGCCCACCCGCAGGGGGGAGGATAGGGCCGCGGCACTCCAGCGGCGGGGAATATCTCCGCCGCGGCCACCGGAGTTTTGCGCCGGTTCTTCCCGTTGCCGCAGACAACTGGAATATGCGGCGGCAAAAACCATAGCTAAAAAAACGGTTTTTAAGGCCCTCAAGGTCGATTCTCCGATGTGAGAAATGGATCGCTTCTTGAGCGCCTATCGGAGATGAGTAATTAAAATTTATTTAGCTAAGAGATGGGAGGTGGATTGGGAAAATTTTTGCCAGGGAAGGGGTGATGGTGTACTTGGGCGCGGGATTCCGGCGGGTTTGAGGGGTTTGCGCCGGTGAGAATAAAATCCCCCATGTCCCGAATGGCCTGGTTTAAGGGGGCCTGGCGCAGGTGATAAGGGCGCATAAATTGCACCAAGGTTTGCCGGGTGTGGGGTTTCCAGCGCGCCACTCTGCCGTCGGCGATGATGACTCCGCCGCGATCGCTTTCCTGGCGCATCAGGCGGCCCAGTTTTTGGTGCAGCCGGCGGGTGCGGTGGGACAGGTAGTAGTCGTTAAATTCGTTGCCGAAATGGTCTTGGTAAAAGCGCCGCCGTTCACGGGTGACCAAGTTCATGGGCATGTCGGGGATTTTGTCGATGAAAACCAATTGCAGGGCCTCGCCGGGAATGTCGATGCCCTCGCCAAAAGATTCCATCCCCACCAGAACTCCTCTCCCGCGGTGCTTTTTAAAATCTTCCACTAGGCCCACTCCCGTGCCCTGGACGAACAGGGGGATGGAGGGGGGCAATTCCCGCCACAAAAATTCACAGGCCCGGTCAAAGCGGGAGCGGGCACCAAAGAGTAAAAGAGTGCGCCCGCCCAACCGTTCTATTAGAGGGATGATCGGCCGCAGGACGGACTCCACAAATGTGGAATCGTGCAGAGGGGGTACATCTTGGCACAAGTAGATGCGGGTGCGCTCGCCATAGTCGTATTCCGAGGGCAAAAAGAGGCCCCGTTGAAAACGCCTCTCCGCCGCCAAGTGGGCGTATCCGGTCACCCATTCCATCCCCTGCGTATTGCCGCCGGACTCGCCACTGGCCAGAGTCGCCGAAATGTAGGCCACCGAGGCGCTATTGTCCAAAAGTTCGCTGTGGAGCAAGCGGCCGATGTCGATAGGGGCCAATTCCAATTGGTAACCCTGGGCCTGGTGGTATTTGAGGCCCCCGACAAATCCTTCTTTTCCGCAACAGATGCCCTCCATCAACTGGGCCAGGCCTTCCACAGTGGAGAAAAAAGTTTGAAAGCGGGTGGTCGCCGCGGCCGAATCGTCATCGCCGCTGGCCATACTTCCCCTTGGGCCTCCCTCCAGTTCAAACCTCTCGGCATAGGGGGCGAATTGTTGGTGCAAGTTGTCCAGGACGGTGTGGAGACTTTCCAGGCGTACCATCAGGGCGTTGGAGTCGCTTCCCTCCTGTGGCACTGGCAGTTCATTCCAAAATTCGGCGGTGTAGCGGGGGGCCTTGTGAAAGTAGTCTTGCATCAGAGTGGGCAACACGGAGAGGTGTTCTTGCAAACTTTGTTGGGCCTGTTGAACCCGGGTGCGCAAGGAATTGATTTCCGTTTCCACCGCTTCCGCCGCCCCTTCCCCCTGGCACAAGAGGTAGTACAAGGCCCCTGGGCCAGGCCCCAGAGCGCGGGCCAAACTTTCCAAATCTTCGCCGCTAGCGCGCAGACTGAAGGCCGCCGTGGCCTCCCCTTCGATCCGGTGGGCCTCGTCGACGACGATATAGGAAGGCCTGGGCAGAGAGCGCGGCCAGTGGAACATCAGGGCGTGGTTGCCCACCACCACATCAGCGCCTTTGGCCTCGCGCAGGTCTTGCAGGTAGGAACACTGGTGGCGGTGGGGGCACTGGTTCCCCGTGCAAGCGCGGTAGTCCACCGCCAATTCCCGCTCCAGGCGGCGGAAATCGGAAAAACGGTATTTGAGAGTGGCGGGCAGGCCATCGCGCAGGATGGGCGGGGATTCCCTTTTGCCATTAGTGTAGAAGGCCATTTCAAAAAAGAGTTGATTAAAAACCTGGTCAAAACCATGCTTGATCAAGGGGGCATCTCTGCTGGCCTCGTCCTGGCGGAAGAGCAGTTCGCACAGGTGGTTGGAGGAACCCACCAGGCGTTTGATTTTGAGTTGTTGGGCGTCCAGTCCCGTCCACTGGCGCAGGTGGGGAACATCCTGAATCATCACTTGTTGTTGCAAGGTTTTGGTTCCGGTGGCAATTAAAACTTGGGCCTGGCGTTCCCGGGCAAACAGACTGGCGGGCAGCAAATAACCCAGGGTTTTGCCGGTTCCGGTGGGGGCCTGAATGAGGGCGTGGGTACTGTGCTGAAAACTCTGCCCCACCCTAAGGGCCAAATCTTCCTGGGACTTGCGGTGGCGGTAGTGGGGGATGCGCTCCCTCACCCGTTCCTCTGAGCGCATCAGAGTTTGGATATTTTCCCTAGAGAAGTTTAAGGGCAACTGCTCGCCTAAAAGTTTATCGTGTGAGTCTGTGGCCCCATCGTTGTTTGCCTCGGCATCCTGCTTTAAATCGAGGCCAATTTGCTCGGCCAGGGATGCCAGTTGCTGGCCCGAGAGATTGAGAAAGCGGACATACCAGGTGTCTTCCTGGCGGTAGTGCCTGAAGAGGGCGTTGAGGACGCTCCAGGCCTCGCCCCGGTAGCGCTCGCGCAACAGTTGGTTGGCCTTGATCAGAACTTTGAGCAAGTCCAGGGCGTCTTCAAACGCCCGGTGGGCCTCCTTGTCCCGCAGGCCCCAGTCCCGCACAAAGTGTTCCAGCTTGAGTTGCGCTCTCCAGGGAAAGAGCAGCGCCAAAAGGGGCAAGCTGTCCCAGTATTGTGGCGCTGCCGAGTGGCCATCCAAGACATCGAAGTGGGGCCTTAAAAACTGTTCTTCAAAAGGGGCGTTGTGGGCGATCAGATGATGATTTTGCAGAGTCATCAATTGGGTGCGTACCTCTTCCCAGGGGGGGGCCTGTTCCAGGGCGGCAGGGGTGATGCCGGTCAGGTTTTGCACAAAGTGGCCCAACGGTTTGTCAGTGTGCACCAGGGAACGGTATTGGCGCACCAGGCGGCAGTCTTCAAATTGCAGGAAACCCACATCGATGATGTGGTCTTGGGAAGCGTCCAGGCCAGTGGTTTCCAGGTCGATTATGGCCCACTGGCCAAGGCCCGGTGCTTGCGAGGTCAACGGAGTTCCCCTATAAGTAAAAAGTGATGAGTGTTTCCCATTCCGCCCTTTGGTTTCAAGGCCAATCCCTTTCCATCGTCGCCCTGATGCTTTGGGGACTCTACCACAGAAAGCAAAGGCCCATCCATGTCAAAACCATGGCCACGGTGGTCGTCTGGGACATTTTGCTGATTTTACAAATTGAATTAACCCGTGGGGCCATTGCCAAAAGCGTCTCGGCCAGCGACAACACCGTCCTTTTAAATGTGCATGTCGGGTTGGCCCTGGCCTGTGTTTTGGGGTATATAGGATTGGTTTTGACTGGATGGGAGGCCTTGCGCGGGCGGGCAATGCGGCGAACACTTCACCGCCGTTTGGGTTTTGCCACCGCCCTGGTGAGAATTTTGGTTTTGATCACCAGTTTTTGGGCGGTTCCCGCTTGAGTCAAAAGGAGGGGATACAATGGTTGAACTTCAAGACCGCTTGGACGAAATTAGAGATTTGATCGCCCGCCAACTCCCCGATGCCCAAGTGGAAGTTTGGGATTTGCGCAAGGGGCATGAAAAGCACCACGGGGCGGGCAGGGAACACCTGGGTATGCGGGTGGCCAGTAGCGCTTTTGAGGGCAAAAACCGCTTGCAACAACACCGCATGGTGATGGATATTTTAAAGAGTGAGTTTGGCGGCCAGGGCATCCACGCCGTGCAACTTAAAACTCTCACTCCCCAACAACTCAAGGAGTAATATTATGCCCGAAAATACCCTCTCCGGCGGCGGTATGGCCCAGAGAGTGCAGCAATTGGTCAACCAGTCCCCGGTTTTTCTTTTGATGAAGGGGACGCCGCAGTCCCCGCGCTGCGGTTTTTCCGCCAATGTGGTCAACATTCTCAACGATTTGGGAGTGGCCTTTCAGGCCTTCGACATTTTGAGCGACCCGGAGATTCGCCAGGGGGCCAAAGACTACGCCAACTGGCCAACTTATCCCCAACTCTATATCCGGGGAGAATTTGTGGGCGGCAACGACATTGTTACCGAGATGTTTCAGGCGGGGGAGTTGCAGGCCGCCCTGGTCTAAGCATTCCACTCTGGCCGAAACTCCAGGTTGTGATAGACTTTACCCGCTATCCTGATGCGGAGTCTGAAACGGGTTCCATCAGGCCTTCTATACTTAAAATTTGTATTTCGATAATGTTCCCGTCTGAATCTTCAGAAAAAAGGACACCATCCCTGATATAGGAGAGAGTTTCTATTCCCTCTTTGAGTTTTATTGATGTAAAGTTGTTTTCTTTATCGATCACGACATGCGGAAATTTACCATGACTGTTACTATGATCCATAAATCCTCCTGTTTTAATGTGCGGGATGGGGCCAAAACGACGGCAATAGCGTTATCGTTTCTTCCCTTTAAGTTTTTTACAACGATGAGTTTATCCCTCTGGCGCAAAATATCGTCTGCCTCCATGACAACCTTTTCAATTTCTCCCGGAGTAATGTCCCGTTCTTGCATTCTCCTCTTCGCATGAAAAGTAAAAATCCATTTTTTAAAAGTCATTTTGGAAACACCTCTCAATGATCATCAGTCTTTTGAACTATTTTCCTCACCTTATTATTTTTTAACGAGTTAGGCCAAACCTATAATCTCACTCAGTTCTGGCCGAAACTCCACATTGTGATAAACCTTTTGAATGTCGTCGTCGTCTTCCAGGGCATCTAGCAGTTTGATAAAAGTTTGATAAACCTCCTGGGTACTCAAATTTTTGCGCTCCAGGGCCAATCGTTGCAGGCCGGCCTCCCGGGGTTCTAGGCCCATGTTGTGCAGTTGTTTGGCCATTTGGCCATAGTCTTCCATGGCGCTGATCACGGTGATTTGCCCGTCCTCGGCCTCCACTTCTTCGGCCCCGGCATCGATCAACTCCAGGGTAAACTCTTCTTCGTCGAAGTTGTCGGGCATGTCGAGAATGAAAACCCCCTTGCGGGAAAAGACAAATTCCAGGCATCCGTCCTTGCCCAGGTTGCCGCCGAATTTCCTAAAGTAGGAGCGCACGCTGCCCACTGTGCGGGCCTTATTGTCGGTGGCACATTCGATGTACAGGGCGCTGCCCTCGGGGCCATAACCTTCAAAGGTGGCCTCTTCCAAGGCCTGGCCCTCGCCTCCACAGGCCTTTTTGATCGCCTTGTCGATATTGTCCTTGGGGACATTTTGCCCGCGGGCGCTTTGAATGGCGGCGCGCAGGCGCGGGTTGGAGTCGGGATCGGGGCCGCCACTCTTGGCCGCTACGGCAATTTCTTTGAGCAATTTGGTGAAGGCCTTGCCCCGCTTGGCGTCCTGTAGGCCTTTGCGGTGGCGGATATTGGCCCACTTGCTATGGCCGGCCATGGGTGCATTTCCTTTTCCGGATGGAGAAAAATCCCATCAGTGCCAACAGGATACCCGCCGGCAACCAAATTTTCCATGTACGCACAATATAATAGAGAGTGTAGGCGCTGGCCCGTATAAGGGCCGCTAGCGGAGGCGATTGCAAGATCAGGGGGGCGAATTGGGGGGCGGTGGCGTAGTAGGTCCGGGTAAACATATGGCCCAGGGGATTGGTGAGCAGGGCCTCATCCCGAAAGCGGCGAAAAAAATCGATCACCGGGTGGGCGCGGCCAAATCCGGCGGTCAACAAATAACAGCTTTGTTTTTCCAATAGGGCCAAAATTTCTTCCGGTGATCCGGCCTTGCGCGGGGAGAGTCTGGAGGCAAAACCGAATTTGTCGAGGTAGAGCAGGCGGATGGCGTAGCAGCGGTCGTTTCGGAGGTGCTCGATGCGCGCCTCTCCAGAGACCAGGGTGGTGTCTAAGAATTGCAGGGTTCCCTCGGGGGGGCGGGTGCGGCCAGCGTAAGTGACGGTGGTGGGTTCGTCGCCAAAAGTGCAGGTGCGGGTGGTGTTTTCGATGACATAGGCGTATAGCGAATCGATGTGCTGGAGTTCAAACCCCCGGTAAGTGGCGTGCAACTGCCCGTCGCCCTTGAAAATCTCTTGCAAGCTGATTTCGCCGGTGTTGTTGATGCGGTTGCTGAAATACAGTTGGTAAAAAAGTTTGGCCGAGAAATCCGCCTCTGCGATGTCGTCCCCGGAGTTGTAGGTGCTTTCACTCAAGAAAAAGAGCAGGTAGGTGCTGTCGGTGCGATCGGGAGGGGACGAAGCGCTGGCGAACTGGCCACAATTGGCCTCGCCCCCGCGGCACAAGTCGTTGAAACTGACTGTCACCAGATAGCGATCATTGTTGGAGTTAAAATAGCGCGCGTCCTGGACAATTTTGTATTCGCCGGGATTGTTTTCCACGGCGACATAGAGGTAGTGTTCGGGGCCTCCCTCCAAGTCGATTTGCAGTCTAAAGTGCAGCAGTCCGCTGCCCGTGCTGTCGTTGCTGATGTCGGGCAGGACATCCCCGGTAAAATAGTCGCCGTTCCCAGTGCCGGAGGTGGATTCCACGGGGACATACACGGCGATGGCGTCGTTTTCCTCGCCGCCCTCCTCCAGGCCAGTTTTGAGATTGACAGGCCCTGCGCGGAAGTTGCCGTTGGGGGCGGTATCGGACAGGGACACCAGCGGATAGATTTCGTCCAAGGCAGTGTGGGACTCCCTCCATTCGGCATCGTGAAGGGTGGCGCTCCAGGCGGCAGGGGCGAAAAGGCCCACAAGGGCCAAAAGCAAAGTGTTGAGAGTGTTTCGGTGCACTGCTTTGATTTTAACAGACTTTGGGGGGAAGTTTGCCTACGCATAGAGTCATTGACAAGTTTTTCTTTTGGGCGATAATGATGCCCTTAAATTTGGTAAAGGGAGATTTCTACCATGGCAAAGGCAACCACGGGCAAACCCCGTTTTAAAATTCAGCGCGCCCTCGGCATCGAACTTCCGGGATTGGGCAAGGCCGGTGCCCTCGAACGACGCCCCTATGGGCCAGGGGTGCACGGCAACCGCCGCAGGAAAATTTCGGACTACGCCGTCCGCTTGAAGGAAAAACAAAAATTGGTGTACCACTATGGCCTGCGCGAGCGGCAGCTAGTGAAATATGTCAAGTCCGCCAAGCGCCACTCGGGGGAGCGGCCGTGGATGGAAGTTTTGCTCACCAACCTGGAGCGCCGGCTCAACAATGTCATTTTTCGCCTCAATTGGGCACCCTCCATTCCCGCCGCCTCGCAAATGGTTTCCCACGGCCAGGTTCTGGTCAACGGCAAAAAGGTCGATCGCGCCTCCTTTTTGGCCAGTGTCGGGGATGTGGTGGAACTCACCGACAAGGGTTACCGCAACCAAAGCTATAAACGCTGCCTGGAAACTCCCCGCTTGCCGGCAGTGCCCGCTTGCTGGGCCATGGAAGGGGCCGACGACCGCAAAAAGGCCAAACTCTCGGCCTCGCCCCTGCCCGAAGATGTTCCCTTCGCGTTCGTTGATCAGCTAGTCATCGAACACTACTGGAAGGTGAAATAGGCACAGTTCACACTTCAGGCCATCTTTTTGCGCAATTCCCTGGAACTGAGGGCCTTGTTTGCTGATTTGTTCCTTTTTGGAATAAAACTTGACTTTTATTTAAAAGACTTTAAGATGTAAGAGACATCCCCTGACGCTTCTGGCTGATGGGCGCGGGCGGCCTCTAGGGGCCGCTTTTGCTTTTTTAGGGCCTTAATGAAGAAATCCACTTTTGTCTATATCGACGGTTTTAATCTCTACTATCGCCTCAAAAAAACTCCCTATAAATGGATGAATCTCGAAAAATTTGCGTATGCCTGTTTAAATCCTAAAGAGTATAATATTCAAAAGATCAAATTTTTCACCGCTAGAGTGAAAAAAAATGCAGATGACCCTGGAAAAACCACACGGCAAGACTTGTACTTGCAAGCAATTCAAACTCTGCCCAATGTCGAAATTGTTTGGGGGCAATTCAAAAAACGCACAATAAAGGGTTTTCTTTGCTATTCCCAAGGACTGGAGACAAAGCAAAAAGTCATAGTGAGTAAGTTTGAAGAAAAAAATTCAGATGTGAATATTGCTACCGATATGATCGAAGATGGTTATCAAAATAAATATGAATGTGCAGCACTAATTTCTAACGACACCGATTTGGTGACTCCGCTTCTTCGCATTAAATACAATTTGGAAAAATTGGTTGTAGTTATAAGTCCTTATGGAAAAGTTCATGTTGATTTAAAAAAGGCATCTCATTATTCCAAGGGTATAAAAAATAACAACATTTTTCAAAAGTCGCAATTTCCCCTCAAATTGAATGTATCAGGGCGGGCCATCCATTGCCCTCGGGAATGGCATCATTAAAAAAGCAAAAATATTCACTCACGCCCGCGCAATTCCCTGGAACTGAGGGCCTCCCAGGGGTGGCGGGGCAGAAATTCGATTTCCAATTTCCGGTTGATTTGCCTCAGGCGCTGGGCCTGCTCTTCGAGTTGTGGCCTCGTGCCTCCACGGGGGCACACCCACAGGCCAGACAAGTGTTGCACGACGGTGGCGTAGTTTTGCCAGCGGTGGAGGTGCAAAAAGTTGTCGTCTCCCATTAAGAAATAAAGTTTGGCGATTGCTATGTGGCCCACCCAGCGGTAGGTGGGATTGGCCTCGTCCAGGGCCATAAATCCGGGGTAGATCGAGTAGGGAGTGTCTTCCAGTTCCAGGGCCAGCTTTTGAAAGCGCTCGAAGGGGCCACAGTCCCAGTGGATGTCTTTTTCCGGATTGCGGTCGGGGGCCACCACGATGGGGCACTGGGGAAAGCGGGCATGGCACAAGTCCAGGCAAGCGCGGTGGCCTTGGTGCCAGGGAAAAAAGCTGCCGCCAAAAAAGGCCAATTGTTCCCCCCAGGCGGCCTTGTAATAGCGGGTGGGCAATGTGAGCGGTGGTGCGGGCGTGGCGCGGGAAAAGAGGGGGTATTGCTCGGCGAGGTGGTGGCACAGTTTGGCCTCGTCGTCCCTGGAGTTTAATCTGGGAAGGCCAGTTAGGCACTTCCACTCCCCCGGGGAGACTTCCATTTCAAGCTGGCCATGAGAATGTCTCAAGAGCGGTTGTTGGGCCATTTGGCGGGCATTTTAAGAGGTGGAGAGGGGTGTGGCAAGCGCGAGTAAAATTCATACTACTGAATTTTACTCACGAGTATTTTTCAGTTGACTGAATTTTAATCACGAGTATAATTCAGTTATATGAATATAACTCGCTATATTTTTCGGCCCATTCAGACTGATCTGGCCAGTAAAATGGTGGTTTTGGGTGGCCCTCGGCAGGTGGGCAAGACCACCCTGGCCCAGGAGTTTATTTCTTCCCGGGATCAGTATTTCAACTGGGATTTTTTGGCGGATCGGAAGGTGATCAAAAAACACCACATTGATCCCGCCTTGCGGGCCATCGTCCTCGACGAGATTCACAAATACCCCCGGTGGCGAAGTCTCATCAAGGGCCTCTACGACAAATACCAGGCCTCGCTCAAAATTCTGGTGACGGGTTCGGCGTGCTTGGATCACTTTCGCAAGGGAGGAGATTCCCTTTTCGGGCGCTTTTTTTACTATCGGCTGCACCCCCTTTCCCTGGGCGAAATCCCCAAATCCATTAAAAATCCGCTGCCGCGACTTTTAAAATTTGGCGGTTTTCCCGAACCTTTTTTAAAGGGTTCCGAGGCCTTCCGCAGGCGTTGGCAGAAGGAGCGAACCGCTCGCGTGGTCTACCAAGATGTGAGGGACTTAAACAACCTCAAGGAAATTGGCCAAATCGAATTGCTGGCCGATGCCCTGCCGGCGAGAGTGGCCTCCCCCCTGTCCCTCGCCAGTTTGGCCGAAGATTTGCAAGTTTCCCCCAACACGGTGGCCAAGTGGGTGGAGATTCTCGAACAAGTGTACTATTGTTATCGCATTAAACCCTTTGGGCCGGCCCCCATTCGGGCGGTGAAGAAGGCACAGAAACTCTACCTGTGGGATTGGCCAGAAGTGCCTTCACAGGGGCCGTGCTTTGAAAACCTGGTGGCCAGTCAACTGCTCAAATTTTGCCACTTTGAAGAGGATACCGGCGGACACAAAATGCAACTTCAATATTTAAAGGATGTGGACGGCCGTGAAATTGATTTCGTGGTTTTAAAGAACCGGCGGCCGCTCTTTGCCGTCGAATGTAAGGCCGGAGAGGGAGCGATTTCAAAACACATCCACTATTTTAACAAGAGAACCGCCATCCCCCACTACTACCAAGTACACTTGGGAAGTCAGGCGTTCAAAGATCGCAATATTGAAGTTCTGCCCTTCGAGACATTTTGCCGGAAGCTCAAGCTGCCGTGAGGCCCAGGGGTTTATTTTGCCAAGCATAAATATATCAAGTTTACCCCAGTTTATCTTTTTTCGATAAACTGAGGTAAACTCGATATAAATGGATGAGCGGAGCAACCCTTATTCCCCTGGAGCAGGAACTATTCCCCAAGAACTGGCCGGCCGCGATCAGCTGGTTGAGGATGTCGCCGTAGAACTCGACCGCTGCCGCAACGGGTACGCTTACCGGGGAAAAATCTTAATCGGCCTGCGCGGAGTGGGGAAAACGGTTTTGCTCAGCAAACTGTCTGGAGATGCTGAGGCCCAAGGTTTTTGGCCCATTTTGATAGAAACTCCGGAAAACCGATCGCTGCCATCGGTGCTGGTTCCGGCGTTGAGAAACCTATTGCTCGCTTCCCATCTCCCGTCGAATTTGAAAGGCCAGGCCCTCGGACTTTTGCGCGGATTTGTGCAGGCGATGAAGATGAAATTTAGCGATGTCGAGTTTAGCTTTGATGTTGAAAAACAAAGCGGTGCGGACAGCGGTGATTTGGAAACCGATTTGGCCAGCTTGCTCACCAACATGGGAACTCTGGCCAAAAAACAAAAAACCGCCATCGCCCTTTTTGTAGATGAAATCCAGTACATTCGGGAAGAACAATTCGGTTTTTTGATCACCGCTTTACACAAGTGTACGCAAAAGCAACTCCCCGTTATTTTGTTGGGAGCGGGCCTCCCTCAAGTTATTGGCCAGGCGGGGAAGGCCAAATCCTACGCCGAACGCCTCTTTGAATACCCCGGGGTTGGCCCTCTCGACCGCCGGGCCGCCATTCGGGCCATCACGGTGCCGGCATCCCGCGCAGGAGTTCAATTTCAAAAGGGCGCTCTCGACGAAATTTTTAAAAAAACCCAGGGGTATCCCTACTTTATTCAAGAGTGGGGCAAGCATTGCTGGAAAGTGGCGCAAAAATCCCCGGTCACTTTAAAAGATGTCAAAAAGGCCACCGCACTGGCCTTGAATCAGTTGGACAATAGCTTTTTTCGAGTGCGCTTTGATCGTTGCACTCCCCTGGAAAAGGCCTATTTACGGGCCATGTCGGAATTGCGCCCAGGTGATCAAAAGTCGGGGGAGATTGCCCATCTGTTGGGTAAACCTTCTCAACGGGTGGCCCCCGTGCGTGCCAAATTGATGGCCAAGGGAATGATCTACAGTCCCGCCCACGGAGACAACCGCTTTACCGTGCCCCTGTTCGGCCAGTTTATGAAAAGGGCCATGCCCGATTGGGAATAACGAATGGCCTTATTGAAGGCCACTTTTTTGCCGCAAGCTCAAGCTGCCATAGGGCCATCCATTTCCGATGATTCCTGTCTCTTCCACGACGCAAATTCTAAAGTGGCCAGCTAGCAGATTATTTTGCACTTGATGACATACCATTTTAGAGTGGACAAATCTATCTGTGAGATTCTACCAATTAAGTGGTTTTCTATACTTGCCGACGCTTGCGGGGAATTGGGATTTTTTGAGTTGCTCGTCGGTAATGGCAACAGCAAAATGAGAAATTCTTTTTAACGCTTCATGGGTTTGTTTTGAAGGTGATATAATACCTATTTTTTTGCCAAACTCTTTTCTGGCCATAGATAGTGGTGTAAGCAAATCGGTGTCATTTGATAAAAGGACAGTGCAATCGTTCCCCTCCTTAACGCAATCGAGGAGAATATGAGACGCCATATTGACATCTGATTCTTTCTCTTCATATTTTTTTATAGTCACAATATCCCCCTTGATTAACCCCTTGAACCTTGGGCAAGTGATATTTGCCTTTTACTGTTCTTTTTTTGAAACGGCCTTTTATAATTTCCAGGTTATGGATAGATTGGAGAGCATCTCAATAAGTCATTTGTTTATTTGGCCTTGAAGAAATGTGGTCTGAACCTTTAACCAAAGCGGTAAAATATTTTATTTTAACAACTTGGTGATATTCTTTTAGTATGGACTTAATCAATACTTCCAAATTAGGCCATTTATAGCTCGTTGATTTCAAGCGATAATAGAGGTTGAAACCATCCACATAAACTATTGTTTTTTGCTGCTTATTCAATTTGGCCTTAAAAAACGAGAGGGGCCAAAGGCCCCCCCGCAACCCACCCGCCGAATCAGGTGGGGATGTTAGCGACAGTATCCGACTTTCTAAAATCAAAGTCAAGACCTTATTCTAAAGGAAGAATTTACCTGGAAATTTTGCCCTTGAAGGCCATCGTTTTGCCGCAAACTCAAGCTGCCGTGAGGCCATCCATTTCCGATGATTTCCGTCTCTCTTGAGATTTTCCTTTTGATTCCGATAACTTGCCCCCCCACTAAACCAACCCGGCAAAAAACTTTTCATACCCCAGAACCCGCACTTTGGGTATGCGATGCCGGCGATCGTAGGTGTCGTCGTCCACCAGTTGAAAGTTGAGTTTGGTTTTTAATTTTTCTCGGTAATACAAGAGGTGCGGCGACAGTTCTTTGCGGTTGGATTTGCACTCCACCAGCACCCACGGGGCCTTGTCCTGGGTGATCAAAAAATCGACTTCCCGCCCGCTCTTGTCGCGCAAGAAAAAGAGTTCAAACAGGCCCTCGGCGGTGTCCGTCCAAAAGTGGCAGGCCTTGAGCAAGTGCAGGGCCACTAGGTTTTCTTGGCGGCGGGAGACTTGCGCCCGGGGAATTTGCAAGAGGTCGTAGAGGTAAAATTTGGGG
The DNA here is from genome assembly GCA_965243145.1 of Bacteriovoracaceae bacterium. Lineage (GTDB taxonomy): Bacteria > Bdellovibrionota > Bacteriovoracia > Bacteriovoracales > Bacteriovoracaceae > CBDBLK01. The sequence continues at coordinate 414,864 of CBDEUB010000002.1, read as the reverse complement.
GCCGCGCGGATGCTCCGTTTGACTTTTTTGGCGTAGGGGGGAATAAAAAATCCGTAGTACAAGGCCTCGGCCAGCAGTACCCAGTCCCTGACGGTGGCGTAGGCCACGCCGACATCTTCCTTGAGGGAGTGAAAGGAAAAGAGGGAACCAACCTTTTCGGGGATCAGGTCGAGCAGGGCGCGAAAGGCGTTCAGGTCGGACAAAACTTTGATGTCGCGGGTGTCTTCAAAGGCGAGGCGGTCGAGTCGCAATCTCGACCACCTCTGGGCCTTTTTTTCACTTCCCGCAAGCAATGGTTCCGGATACCCCCCCAGGGCCATCAAGTCCCGCCACGGATAGCAGGGGGCCGATTTTTGCAAAAGGCCTTGTGGCCCGGGCGGGCAATCATTTTCCGCCACCGAAAAGGGGTGCAGGCGGTAGGGGATATACCTCCCCAGGAGACTGTCGCCCCCCTTGCGGTAGAGGTCGAGTTTGGCGCTGCCGGTGACGATGATGGAAATTTCGTCCCCAACATGATCGTAGAGGCCCTTGAGTTTGGATTTCCAGCGCCGGTCTTTGTGGATTTCGTCCAGCAAGACGGGGCCATCTCCTAGGCCCTCCAAGATGTTTTCGGGAAACCTGTTCCACACTCTGCGAAAACTGCTCTGATCCCAGGAAAAGTAATTTTCGGATGCCTTTAAAAGCTGTTTCCCCAGGGTGGTTTTCCCCACTTGCCGGGGGCCACTGACCAAGGCCATTTTTCCGCTCGCTAGAGCGTCGTCGGGGATGATGGAACCCAAATAGCGAGAATTGTTCATGCCCTATATTATCACCGTATTGATAATTGGTCAAGTCCAATTATCAGTACGGTGTGAATAAATAGCGGCGCATTCCCATCCTCGGGAGGTTCGTGCAGCTCGGGCCTTTAATTTGTGAAGGGCCTAATTGGCCGCGCGGCGGCCGAGGGAAATGCCGGCCTCTGTATGGGCATGGCGGGGGTATTTGCTCCTGTTGGAGGCCATGCGCAGGTAGTTGTTCAAGGTTGCCTCGTGATCTTTGAGGATCGCCTCTTTAATTTCCTCGTGGGAGACCTCGAGGATGTCGCTGATGCGATTGAGCATTTTGAGGGGAACATTGCATAAGGCCCTCTCCACATTGCTGACAAATTGGCCATTTTTGTAACCGAGAAGCTGACTGAGTTCGAGTTGGGAATAGTTTTTGGGGTGGCCGAGCCTCTTCTCTCGAATCAATCTGGCCACATACTGGAAACTGCGCATTAATCCTCCTCTCATTGGACGATAGGGAAATTTTAACCCCGTTAAATAAAATTTAATCTCAGTAAACGAAATTTGGTAAGTTTTTTTTGCTGATCAAAAGTATTAAATTTAATTACCTAGTTTTTTCAATAACTTAAAGGACTTCTTGAGACACTATGCAAGATCGGCCGGATCGACAAAGAGTGACTTTAGAAGTCTTGTTTGTTACTCTAATCCCCGGTGAAAACTGGTTTGAAAAAACTTCTCTTGGGTTTTGCTTTGGGCCTTTTCTTGGGCACTGTGGTACACGGCTCACAGGCCACAGAGGCGCAACCCTACCCGGTGGAGCGCATTGCCCACTTCAAGGTCAAGGGTTCTATCAACCCCGCTACCCTCAGTTACTTGCGCAGTTCGTTTGAGCGGGCCACAATGCCGGCCGAAGAGATCGACCTGATCGTCATTGAACTCAACACTCCCGGGGGATTGGTCAGCACCACCAAAGAGATCATGACATTGTTTGGGGAGAGTCCGGTGCCCGTTGGGGTTTGGGTCAGGCCCAGTGGGGCCAGTGCCACCAGTGCCGGGGCGATCATCGCCAGCGCCGCCCATTTTCTCTTTATGGCCCGGGGAACCAATATCGGGGCGGCCACTCCGGTGGCCATGGGGGGAGGCATGGACGCTTCCAGCGATCACCGCAAAAAGGCGGTCAACGATTTGGCGGCCCTGGTGGATTCTTTGGCCCAAGTGCACCAGCGCAACCCGCGGCCATTTCGCCAGATGATCGAGGAGGCCTCTTCCTTTAGTTCCCAAGAGGCCTTGGAGCAACGGCTCATCGACGGCCTGGCCGACGACACCTCCGAACTTGAGCAGCTGCTCGGCCAGCGCCAGTTGCAATTTCGGGGGCGGAATTTAAAAATGTCCATCGATCCTTCGGCGCGTCCCGAGTGGGTGGAGTTCTCCATGGATTTGGGCCAAAAAATCCTCAACACTTTGGCCAACCCCTCCACCGCCTACATTTTGTTTTTGCTGGGGTTGGGCCTTTTGTACCTGGAATTTCAAGCGCCGGGGGGACTCATCGCCGGCGGCCTGGGGGCGCTGTCCCTCATTGTGGCGGCGATCAGCTTTCAAGTTTTGCCCCTCAATTGGGGGGCGTTGGGGCTTATCGTCCTGTCCTTTGTCCTGTTGGCCATGGAGATGGCAGTCACCAGCTACGGCATCCTCTCCCTGGGGGGATTGACTTCCCTGGCCATCGGCAGTTTGTTTCTCTTCCGCACCGACGACGCCTACTTGCAATTTTCCACGGCAATGTTGGCCAGTGTGATCGCCGTGCTGGCCATTTTTGCTGGCCTGGTGGCCTGGGTTTTTCTGCGGGAGCGCGACAAAATCGGCGGTGAAGAATTTAATTCCCTTGTCGGGTTGAACGCCCTCGTGATAGAAGAAGTTTCCAGCGGCGGCGGGGACTGGTTTTACTACCAGGTCAAAGTGGGCGGCGAGATTTGGAAGGCCAAGTCAAAGCGGCCCCTCGCCCGCGGGGACTTTGCCCGAGTGGAAGGGCGCGAGGAAAAACACATGGTGCTGTTGTTGGCATCTGAGGCCTAAAAAGCGAGGAGAAATCTAAAATGCCTATACAACCCTTAATTCTCTTTCTGGTTTTCTTGTCGGCCCTGGTGTTCAATGTGGTCAAAATTCTGCGGGAGTACCAGCGGGCGGTTATCTTCCGCCTGGGGCGCTTGAGCGGAGTTCGCGGGCCTGGCCTTATTTTATTGATCCCTGGCCTGGAAAAAATGGTGCGCGTCGACCTGCGCACAGTGACCATGGACATTCCCTCCCAGGACATTATTTCCAAGGACAATGTTACCCTCAAGGTCAATGGAGTGGTGTACTTTCGGGTGAGCCACCCGGAAAAGGCCATCGTCGCGGTGGAAGATTTTTATTCGGCCACGGCGCAAATTGCCCAAACCACCTTGCGCACGGTGATCGGCCAGTACGAACTGGACGAAATTTTGCAGCACCGGGATCGCATCAACTCCAGCTTGCAGACCATTCTCGACGAGCAGACCGAACCCTGGGGCATTAAAGTCAGTGCCGTGGAGGTCAAGGCCATCGACTTGCCCATTGAAATGCAGAGGGCCATGGCCAAACAGGCCGAGGCGGAGCGGGACAAGCGTGCCAAGGTCATTTCCGCCGAGGGAGAACTGGATGCCTCCCGCAAATTGGCCGAAGCGGCGCGAGTGTTGGGAGAGCAATCCAACGCCATCACCTTGAGGTATTTGGAAACCGTGCGGGAAATTTCCCACGGAGAGGGCAAGATCACCAACTTTATTCCCATTCCCCTGCAACTCTTTGACCACCTCTCCTCAAAAAAATGAACCGTGGGCCATTACGGATCGTATTGACCGGAGTGGGGCTAACTGCTCCCAACGCCAACAACCTGGCCGACTTTCGCCGCGCGCTCCTAGAGGGCCAAAGCGGCCTGCAGTCCATGGAGGCGCGCTACATGGGGCGTGTGGCGGCGGGGTTGTGCCAGTTTGATCAGCGCAAATACCAGAGTTTTAAAATGCGCCGGCGGGGCACTCGCGCCGGGGCGATCGCCATTTATTGTGCCGGTGAGGCCTTGAGTGATGCCCAGGTGGATTTGCAACGGACGCCCTCCCACCGGGTGGGGGTTTACATAGGCATTACCGAACACGGCAATGTGGAGACGGAAAACGAAATCTTTGAACTGCACCAAAACGACTTGGACGCCAGCTTGTGGTCTCCCCACCACAACCCGCGCACGGTGGCCAACGCTCCGGCCGGGGAAGTCTCCCTCAATTTGGGGTTGTCAGGCCCAGCGTACACCATTGGGGCGGCCTGTGCCGCCGGCAATTTGGGGTTGATTCACGGGGCGCAGATGATCCGCGCCGGAGAGGTGGATTGGTGTTTGGCCGGAGGGGTGAGCGAGGCCCCTCACACCTTTGGCATTTTTGCCGCTTTTAAGGCCCAAGGGGCCTTAGGGCAACACCCTGATCCGACTTTGGCCACCCGGCCGCTGGATGTATCGCGCAACGGAATCGCCGTTTCCGAGGGGGGGTGCCTGTTCGTTTTAGAAACCCTCGACAGCGCCCTTGCGCGCAATGCTAAAATTTATGGGGAGTTGGCGGGGTATGCGGTCAACAGCGATGCCCATGATTTTGTGCTTCCCAATCCCCAGCGCCAAAAAGAGTGCATGGAGCAGGCCTTGGCGCGGGCGGGAATGGATGCCAGTGAAGTAGATTTGGCCAATTTGCACGCCACCGGCACTCAACAGGGAGACATTCAGGAATGCCGGGCGGTGGATCAGGTCTTTGGCCATTTGGCGGGCACCAAAATAAACGCTACCAAGGGGTTTATCGGGCACTGCATGGGGGCGGCCGGGGCCTTGGAGTTGGCCGGAAACCTTCCCTCGTTTGCGGATGGAATGGTGCACGGTTGCCGCAATATTGAAGAACTCGATCAATCGTGCTATCTCAAGAACTTAGTTTTAGGATCGCCCGTTCCCGGTGAGGTGAATACCATTCTCAACAACAGCTTTGGCATGTTGGGAATCAACAGCGTGGTGATCATCAAGAAGTACCGCTAGGAGAGTTTATGCCATCCCCGCAAACCGCGCCAGATGTGAGAAAATTGGTTCTCGATATTATCGCCGACATTACTTTAGAGGAAAACGCCGGTGAACTGGACAATCTCGACGACGAAACCCCCTTGCGCCAACAACTCGACCTGGACAGCATGGATTTTCTCGACATTGTGATGGAACTCAAAAAGCGCCACCGCGTAGAAGTCCCCCAGGAAGACTATCCCCACTTGGCCTCGCTTAAAAGTTGCGTCGAGTACCTCACTCCCAAACTCTATCAGTGAACGGGGCCAAATACGATGCCGTGATCATCGGCGCGGGAATGTCGGGGATGGCGGCGGGGATTCGCCTGGCCATGTTTGGCAAGAGGGCCTTGATCTTGGAAAAACACAGCATCCCCGGCGGACTCAACAGTTATTACCGGCGTGGCCAACGCCAGTTTGATGTGGGCCTGCACGCCCTCACCAACTTTGCTGTGCCGGGGGAGCGCCGGCGTCCCTTGAATAAGCTGCTCAAACAACTGCGCATCCCCCATGCCCAGTTGGAATTGTGCCGGCAAAATTATTCCCTGATCCAGTTTCCTCAAACCCGCTTGCGCTTTAACAACGACATCACTTTTTTTACCGAGGAAGTGGCCACCCGCTTTCCTTCCCAAGTGGATGGGTTTACTCGCTTGATCAAATACTTGGGAGAGTTTGACGAGACGGCGCTGGGCAACCCCTACCGCTCGGCCAAAGAAGTCGTCGGCCAATTTCTCTCCGATCCCCTTTTGCTGGAGATGCTCTTTTGCCCCCTCTTGATCTACGGTTCGGCCAGGGAGGACGACATGGATTTTTCCCAGTTCGCCATTATGTTTAAGAGTCTCTACTTGGAGGGATTTTCCCGCCCCAAGGGAGGGGTGCGCCGCCTGATCGGCATCCTCATGCAAAAACTGGAAGAGAACGGCTGCGAGGTGCGCTTCCAGTGTGGCGTGCGCCACATTGTCACTGCGGGAGAGGGCGAGCGGGTAAAAGGTGTGGTGACCCAAGCGGGGGAATTTATTGCCAGTGATATGATCTTCAGTTCGGCAGGCATGCCCGAGACTCACGCCCTTTTGGATGTCCCTACCCCTTCGCACCCCTCAGTGGGCAAACTCAGCTTTACCGAGAGTTTGCTGTGCTTAAAAGAGAGGCCAGGGGAATTGCAACAAGAGGCCAGCATTATTTTTTATAACAACCGCTCCACTTATCACTACCGCAGGCCAGAAGTGCCATTTGATCCCCACAGTGCGGTGGTGTGCTTCCCCAACAATTTTGCCCACGACGATTTTGAAGAGGGCCTAGTGCGGGTGACTTTTATCGCCAACTACCACCGTTGGAAGGCCCTGTTGGAGCGGGGCCGACTGGCCTATGGCCAGGCCAAGGGGGAAGTCTTAAAGGCCGCCAGTGTTTTGGCCCAGAAATTTTTGCCCCGGTGGGATGGGGCGATCGAATTTAGTGATGTCTTTACTCCCACCACTATCACTCGCTACACTGGCCATCTGCAAGGGTGTGTCTACGGAAGTCCCGACAAGAGGCGCGATGGCCATACGGCGGTTGGCGGCCTGGTTTTGTGTGGCACAGACCAGGGCTTTTTGGGCATTGTGGGCAGTCTTTTGAGTGGCATCTCCATGGCCAATTTACACGGACTTTCTGGAGGGGAGCGGGGATGAAATTTAGGCAAACCGTGATCGCCGGAGTGGACTACCACCTTCCCGAGCAAGTGATCACCACGGCGGGCATTGAAGACCGCTTGGCCCCCCTCTACCAGCGTTTCAACTTGTCTTTCGGCCGCTTGGAATTGATGACCGGTATCCGCCAGTTGCGTTGGTGGCGGCCAGGAACCAGCTCCGCCGAAGTGGCCTCGCGGGCGGCGCAGAGATTGCTCGATGGACTGGGGTTTCCCAGGCAGGAGATCGGGCTTCTCATTCACGCCTCGGTGTGCCGCGATTTTTTAGAGCCGGCCAGTGCTTCGCTGGTGCACGCCCGCTTGGGCCTCTCCCAGGGGACGATGATTTTTGACCTCTCCAACGCCTGTTTGGGAGTGCTCAACGCCATGGTGGTTGCCGCCCAGGCCATCGAGCGCCGCCAAATCCCGTCGGCCCTGATTGTCAGTGGGGAAAACAGTGGGCCACTGATCTTCAACACTATCCGCTCCCTCTTGGAAGATGCCCACATCACTCGCCAAAAACTCAAGCGCTCCATCGCCTCCTTGACCATCGGTTCGGCGGCGGTGGCGGTTTTGCTGGTTCACCAAAGTTTGGCCACCGGGAAGCAATACCCCCGACTCCTGGGAGGGGCGGCCAGCACCGACAGTGCGGCCAATTCCCTGTGCCAGGGGGACGGCGACCTGGACACCCTGGAGATGCACACTGATGCGGAAGCGCTTTTGCAGTCGGGAGTGGAGTTGGCGCAAAACAATTGGCAAAAAACTTTGCGTGTCCTGGAGTGGGACAATTCACAGGTCGATTGGGCCTTAGGGCATCAAGTGGGGAGCGCCCACCAAAGGCAAGTGCTGGAGGCCTTGCAATTGCAGGACAAAAAGAGCTTCGTCACCTACCCGGACTTGGGCAACACCGGCTCGGCGGCACTGCCCATCACTTGGGCCAAATTGATGGAGGCCTCAAAGCACCCGGCGCGGGGAGAGAAAGTGGCGCTCTTAGGCATCGGTTCAGGCCTGGCCAGTCTGATGTTGGGAGTTGAAGTGTGAGGCCCGTGCGAGTTCCCTCTCTGCCCCGCGAAGTGCGCGCCGAGTATCCCTTTGAACACCACTTCCACTGCCTCAAAAGTGGCCACTCCATGCACTACCTGGACGAGGGGGAGCGGGACGCTCCAGCGGTGCTGTTGCTGCACGGGAATCCCACCTGGAGTTTTTTTTACCGCCATTTGGTGTGCGCTCTCCGTCCGCATTTTCGCACCATCGTCCCCGACCTTCTGGGCCACGGGTTGAGCGATCGGCCGCAAAACTATCCCTACACTTTAAAAAATCGCATTGCCAATGTGGCCAGTTTGTTGGGCCGCTTGCAGATAGGGGATTACCACCTGGTGGTGCACGATTGGGGCGGCCCCATCGGTTTGGGCCTGGAACTGGAGAGACAGCGCCGGGGCAAGACCATCTTGCTCAACACCGCCGCCTTTGCCGATGCCCACCTGCCCCTGCGCTTGGCCCTGTGCCGCTTGCCCTGGTTGGGGGAGGCCATGATCCGGCATTTGAACGCCTTTGCCGCCCTCGCCACCCGCATGGCCACGGCCAAAAAACTTTCACAGGTCGCTAAACGCGGGTTTTTGTGGCCCTATGGCAACTACCGCGACCGGGTGAGTGTGGCCCGCTTCGTACAAGACATTCCCATGCACCCCTCCCACCCCAGCTACTCCACCCTGCGCCGGATCGAAAAACATTTGCCCGCCATCGCGGGAGAAAAGTTGTTGTTGTGGGGCCTGCGCGACTTTTGCTTTACCCCCCACTTCCTGGAGCGGTGGAAAAGCATCTACCCCCGCGCCCGCTGCCAAACTTTTTCCGATGCAGGCCACTACTTGCTGGAAGATCGCCGGCAGGCGGTGGTGGGCGCAGTGGCGGATTTTTTGCGGGAGGGAGACCGTTGTGATTGAAGTGCAAAATCTCACCAAAATTTTTGCCCCGGGAAATGTCAAGGCGGTGAATGCTGTCTCTTTTAAGTTGGATAAGGGGCAAATCGGTTGCATTATTGGCACCAGCGGGTGTGGCAAAACCACCATTCTCAAGCTGATCAACCGGCTGATTGGGCCGACTGCGGGGGAAATTTTGGTCAACAATGCCAGGGCCAGTTCGAGTGGCCCCATAGAGTGGCGGCGAAAAATAGGATATGTCATTCAAAAGGCCGGATTATTGCCCCATTTGACGGTCGAGCAAAATATTTCACTGCTGTCAAAAGTTCTCAAAAGAGATGAGGATTTTATTGCAAACAGAGTGCGTGAATTGATGGAAGTGGTGAATATGTCTTATGAAAAACTGGGCCATCGCTATCCCATAGAACTGAGTGGTGGCCAACAACAAAGAGTGGGCATCGCCCGCGCTTTAATGGAAGACCCGCCCGTCATATTGATGGATGAACCCTTTAGTGCCCTAGACCCCATCACCAGGGAAGATTTACATGACGAGTTTATCCGCCTCAACCAAAAGCTCAACAAAACAATATTGATGGTGACCCACGATATTGAGGAGGCCTTTAAACTGGGGGACAAAATCATACTCATGGACAAGGGCGGTATTGTGCAAATGGGTTCAAAAGACGATTTGGTGAATAACCCGCAAAACAACTTTGTCGCCGATTTTGTGAAGGGGGGAGTTTGATTAAAACACTGTTTTTGTTCTTAGGCATTATTCTGTTGGGTGTGCAACAGATCAGGGCATCAGAGAAAATCGTGGTGGGATCAAAAATTTTTAGTGAATCCATCATTTTGGGAGAAATGTTATCTATATTGCTGGAAGAAAAATATTCTTTGCCGGTAGAGAGAAAATTGGCACTGGGGGGAACACAGGTGGTTTTTAATGCTCTCGAAGTAGGCAGCATTGACATCTATCCCGATTATACCGGAACTGGCCATGTCATGATTTTGAAAATGGAGACGGAGACGAATCCGGACAAGGTTTACCAAATTGTCCGGCGTGAATTTGAGGAAAGGTGGGATATGATTTGGTCGAGGCCTTTGGGTTTTAATAATACTTATGCCGTAGCGGTGAGAAGGAATGACCCTCAATTTGAGGGCGTGGAAAAAATATCCCAATTGCGGGGCAAACTTGACGATGCCAAATACGCGGCCGCACATGAATTTATGGAGAGAAAAGATGGCCACGATTTGCTGATGGAGTCTTATGGATTGCGTTTAAGGCCAGAAAATATTGTGGCCATGGAGGCGGGGCTTATGTACTCTGCCATTCGGGATGCCCAAGTTGACATGATCGTCGCCTATTCTACAGACGGCAGGATCGGGGCCTATGATTTGCGCCTCCTCGAAGACGACGAGTCTTTTTTCCCTCCCTACCATGCAGCTTTTATTGCCCGCCACGACACTTTAAAAAAACATTCTGCCTTGAGATTGGCCATGAAGTCGTTAGAGGGAAAAATTAGTGAATCGGAAATGATAGAAATGAATGATTTAGTGGATCGCTTGAACAATTCTCCCTACAGGGTGGCCAAAAACTTTTTGATAACAAAGGGATTGTTATCGGGAAAAATTTTAACTTCCCAGACAAATTTGGGATTTTTAAATTATTTTTTGAGTGAAAAAAAATATTTATTGAAACTTTTGTATGAACACTTGTTGTTGTCTTTTGGAAGTTTATTTTTGGCCTTTTTGGTGTCGTTGCCCATCGGGATAACTCTTACCCGTTACCAATCTTTGGGAAATGTCGTTTTCCCCATTGTCAATACTATCCAAACAATACCCAATTTGGCCCTGCTGGGTTTCCTCATTCCCATAGTGGGCATAGGGTTTACTCCCGCCCTGTTGGCCCTCTTATTGTACTCTCTGCTTCCGCTGGTGAGAAATACTTATGCGGGAATCCTCGGTATAGACAAAACTTATATTGATGCCTCCCGGGGTATGGGCCTGACTGGATGGCAAATCCTGATCAAGGTGGAAATACCTCTGGCCTTGCCGATCATTATTGCGGGAGTGAGAACCGCTTCAAGTATTGTCATTGGAACGGCGACTTTGGCGGCCTTTGTGGGGGCGGGTGGCCTGGGGGATCCCATCTTTCGTGGTATCGCCACCGTCAACACCAACCTTATTTTATTGGGTGCCGTTCCGGCGGCCATATTGGCCATTTTCGTCGATAAATGTATAGGCCTTTCAGAAAAAGTTTTGGTTTCCAAGGGGTTGCGTCTGCGCAACAGGATACAGTAGTGGTAATGACTCACTCCCCAACGAAAAATTGTGATCACAGCTAGTTCAAGTGCTCCCAATATCGCCGCCCACCTGCACCACTGGGCCAAGTGCACCCCCCACCAGGCGGCACTCAGCTTTCCCCGTGTTTACCGCCGGGGGGAGTTCCACTACGCCCATTTGGATTTTGCCGGACTCTTAAAGCGCGCCGAGGCCATCGCCCAGGGGTTGGATCAGATGGGCCTTGACAAAGGGGCCAGGTGTCTGGTTTTTTTGCGTCCCAGTTTATCTTTTAGTGCTGTGGTTTTTGCCCTCTTCAAGGTGGGCCTGACTCCGGTTTTTATCGACCCCGGTATGAAGCGCGAATACCTGTGGCAGGCGATTCGGCAAATGCGGCCCCAACTTTTGATCGCTGGGCCTCTGGTGCATTGGATGCGGCCCTTTTTCCCGCGGGTGTTCCACTCTTTGCACTACACTGTGACGACTTCGAGGTTGCACTGGCCCGGGCGCAGGCATGTCTCCCTGAAAGAATTGGAACAAACTTCGCTGGTGGGGAAGGCCCCCCTTTTGTTTAGGCCAGAAGGGGAGTTTCCCGCCGCCATTCTCTTTACCAGCGGGGGTACCGGAGCGCCCAAGGGAGTTGTTTATACCCACTCCATTTTCCAGTCCCAAGTGCGCCAGTTGCAGGCCCTTTTCAATTTGCGGCCAGGGCAAGTTGATCTGCCGGGGTTTCCTCTCTTTAGTTTGTTTGCCCTGTGTATGGGCATGAAGTCGGCGATCCCCGCCCTCGACCCGCGCCGTCCGGCGCGCGCCGATCCGGCGTTGCTGTACCAAAATATTGTCGACCAACAAGCACAATTTATGGCCGGGAGTCCGGCGATATGGCAGAGATTGGGGGCCTATTGCCACCAACATGGACTCACCCTGCCCAGTGTGCGCTCTCTGGCCATGTTTGGGGCACCCGTGGCGCGACCCCTGCACGATTTGTGGCGTCCCCTGCTTCCCAACGGCGAGACTTACAGTGCCTATGGGGCCACGGAGTGCTTGCCGGTGGCGGTGGTGTCTGGCCGTGCTGTGCAAGAGGGAAAGGAGGGGGTGCATTTGGGGACACCTGCGCCGGGAGTGCAGGTGCGAATTGTTCCCGTCGAGGGGTATCGAGGACGAGGGGGAGAGATCGCCGTTCACAGTGCTAGCGTCACTCCCGCCTACGCTGAAAATCCAGAGGCCACCGCTCGCGCCAAATTCAAAGATGGAGAGGGGCGCTTGTGGCATCGCATGGGCGATCTTGGCCACATAGACGAAGCGGGGCACTTGTGGATGCAGGGGAGAGTCGCCCATTTGGTGCATTTCCAGGGGCGCGCTTTTGCCAGTGTCCCCTGCGAAGCGGTTTTTGGCCAGCACCCCCAGGTGGTGCGCAGTGCTTTGATCGCCTATCACTCTTCGGAACCGGCCATCGTGGTGGAGGCGAAAAAAACTCCCCAACTGGGAGGAGAACTGCTCGCCTTGGCCCAGTCCAATGTTTGCACGAGAGGGATTCAAACTTTTTTTTGCCACTCCCACTTGCCCGTGGACATTCGCCACAACATTAAAATTGACCGCACACTTTTGGGCCAATGGGCCTGTAGCGGCAAACTGGGCCGGCCCTTGCCGGTATAAGGCCTAGTTTATAAATTTTGTGGTTGAAAATAGTCATCGTGGGGGATTTTGAAATTCCAAAGTGAACCCTGCCTCCCGTACAAAATATAAGGAGCATATTGTCAAGGAACAGGCAGACTTCCCTGCTAAATTTTCAAATATCTCGGCAAAAAAGACATCAAAAGGAATCAGGAAGGATGCAGGGCCAGAACTCTTATAATGCAGCACAATGTAGGGAAAATTTGGTGAAATATTGTATAAGTTATTGATATTCCGTTTCGTGTCTAAAATAATAGTATTAGGAATGGGAAGAAAATTTGTGGACTTACTAGAATAAAAATGGTAAGGTTCTCGACGGAAATTTGAATTCGCCCTTTTCTAGCAGTAATTTAATTCGTTAAGGATGGCGAATCATGGATGAGAAATTAGAAGCTGTTATAGAAAAACTTCTTAAATCACTTTCAAGAGATGGCGATAAGGAGAGGTTGAAAATGCAGCTTGAAAACTTAAAAAATGCTTTAAGGGATATGGAGAGAAATGGCGAGTCTTTAAGGGATGAAAATGACCAAAGAATCGAACACTTCAGAGAAAAAACATACTCAGGATGGGAGCGAGCAGACAGAGGATGGGAGCAAAGAGAAATCTCTCCAACATCAAGAGGAACATGGTCAGCGGCCTATCGACGCAAAAGAAGAGCATGACCTTGATAAATTAAGGAAAGACACTCTCCACAAGAAAATATCCGAACTTATTTTTAACAGTACACCTATTGAATACCCTGATTTCAAAAAAGAATTGGCACCATTGCTTCGTGCTTATGTAAAAAAATATTTTTCAGAAGAACTGACAAATAAATATACCATCACTTTTTTGTGTACACAGCAAAGTTTATCAGGCTATCACTTAGGCAAAATTTATAGGCATTTAAAAAAGAGTGGAAAAAAATCCAAAGATATTCTTTTAATCATTAATAATCAGGGAGGAGCGATTGAACCAGCATTCCAGATTAGTAAAATCTGTAATCAGTATAAAAAAGGAAAGTTCGTTGTCGCAATACCGGGGCAAGCAAAATCTGCAGCGACATTACTTTCACTAGGGGCCAATGAAATACATATGGGAGACCTTGGCCAACTTGGCCCAATCGATCCCCAATTGCGAAACGGATTTCCCGTTCTTGGAGTGCATGATGCCTTAATTGAATTGGCCACAATTGTCACAAATTACCCAAAGTCGGTTCGTTTATTTTCCACCTTTATTGAAAAAAATGTGACCCTAGATGTTTTGGGCTGGTTGACAAGAATTTCTCAGTCCGCATCCCAATATGCACAAAAGCTTCTTGCTCTTAACTACGAAAAAGAAGACCAAATACGAGTGGCCAAGGCCCTTGTCGAAGACTATAAACATCATGGTTTTGTAATTGATGCAGAAGAGGCCAAAAGTATTTTCGGAGATAAAATCTCCGAAAAATTAATAAAAACAGACACGCCAGAAATAAAGGAAGCAGAGTCTTTTTTTGAAGAACTATGTGACCTTGAATTCTTAGTAAATATAAAATGGGCAAAGCCAGATAGGAAAACAAGGATTAAAATTAATCTTGTAGGTGATGGTTCAAATTGTAGCATTGATGAAGTTCAAGAATAGTTTTGGTTTAGCTAAAGAAAATACTTTTACGCTAGCAAAATATACAGAAAGCAGTTTAAAGAAGGGGAGATTATGTCAAAAGCGGTCAAGAGTTTGTGGAATATTTCTCAAGACGATGTTATGCGGGAAATTTTGAACGCTGAGGAAAAGCGGCGCAAAGATCAACTCACCCGTGAGGAATGTGCTCTGGAAGAGGGGTTGGAGAAAGGACTACAGAAAGGAAGAGAAGAAGGCCAATTAAAAGAGCGCAAAGCAATCGCCCACAATTTGATCAAAATTGGAACCAACTTAAAGTTTGTGAGCAAAGCGACGGGCCTTTCCTTGAAGAACTGAGAAAAATCGAGCAAGAGGATTCGTAATTCGATTGGGATGGGGCCAATTTTGAATGGACTCAACACCGTATGAAAGTGGTCGTCACCGGAGCGGGAGGATTGGTGGGCACTGCTTTGTGCCGGCGTCTCGTCGAGTTGGGCCACTCCGTCTGGGGCCTGGCCCGCGGGGACTATCCCCACTTGCGTGCCCTGGGAGTGCGCACTTGTCGTGTTGACATTGCCGATGGCGAGGGCCTGGAATCCCTGTTTGCAGGTGCCCGCGCTTGTTTTCACGCCGCCGCCAAAGTCGCCATGTGGGGCCGCTGGCGCGACTTTTACCGCACCAATGTGGTGGGTACGGAAAATGTCATCCGCGCCTGCCGTACCCACCGGGTACCCCATTTGATCTACACCAGCAGTCCCAGCGTGGTTTTTGAAGATAGCGACATTGAGGGGGGCGACGAGAGTTTGCCCTACGCCCGCAAGACTTACAGTGATTACGCCCGCTCCAAGGCCCTCGCCGAGCAAAAGGTTTTGGCCGCTAACCGGGAGGAATTGCGCACTCTGGCCCTGCGCCCCCATCTCATCTTTGGGCCAGGGGATCGGAATTTGATCCCGCGCCTGGTGGATGCGGCCCGTCGAGGGCGACTTAAAATGGTCGGCCAGGGAGATAACCGGGTGGATGTGATCTTTATCGAAAACGCCATCGACGCCCATCTCTTGGCGCTGGAGAAATTGATTGCCAAAGCACCAGTGGACGGCCGCGCCTATTTTTTGGGCCAAGGCCCAGTGGAGTTGTGGCCTTTTATCAACCGCATTTTGGAGATGCACCAACTTCCCCCGGTGAAAAAGAAGATCAGTTTTGGGGCGGCCTTTTGCCTGGGGTGGGGGATGGAAAAGGGCCTGCAACTCCTGAGGTGCTACCGCGCCGATCCCCCCATGACTCGCTTTATGGCCTTGCAGTTGGCCAAAAGTCACTACTTTGATCACCGATTGGCCAAAGAACTTCTCGGGTGGCAACCTCATATAGGGATCGAACAGGCCTTGGCCGAAACCCTGAAGGAGTGAGGTTGTGGAAGAAAAACATTTGCACGCTTTGGCCCAAGTGCCCCTCGAAGACATTGTTAAAAAGGAATATTGCGAATATCAAATCTACACTTTGATGGATCGGGCGATTCCCTATCTTTCCGATGGCCTCAAGCCGGGCCAGCGCCGCATCCTCTACACTTTGTGGAAAAACCAGTCCAAGGGCCTGATCAAAGTCAGTTCCGCCACCGGGTTGGTGCTCACTTTGCACCCCCATGGGCCAGCGTCCATTGAAACCGCCATCGTCAATCTGGCGCAGGATTTCAGTTTTGCCAACAACTATCCCCTGATCGACAAAAAGGGTTATTTCGGCGAACGCATGGAGACTTCGCCGGCGGCCAGTCGCTACATCGAGTGCAAACTGGGCAAAGTGGCCGAGTTTTTGCTCTTCGACGATGTGAACCAAGTGGAGATGGTGCCCAACTATGACGAAACCACTCAAGAGCCGGTGAACTTGCTCCCCAAATTGCCGGTCATGTTGCTCAACGGAGCGGAGGGCATCGGCACCGGATTTAGTTCGGTCATCCCCAGTTTTCACCACAGCGATATTTGCCAGTCCATGATCCAATATGTCGAAACTGGCCGTTGCAAGAAATTGAAACCCTTTGTTCACAACTACCACGGGGGGATCGTTCACGATCGGGGCAAGTACATTTTTGAAATGCGCTTTGAAGAGGTGGGGGACAAAATTTTTATCACTGAAATCCCCAAGGGTTTTGATGCTGCCCGCACCTACCGCCATCTGAATAAATTTATCGAAAGTGACGAACTCAAAGATTTTATCGACCATACCGTAGATAACGACATCAAAATTGAATTGGCCTTCAAACGCGGCCAACGGCCCTCACTTGAGCAGGTTCAAAAAAAGATGGGCGTTTCGACTTCCATGACTCCCAATTACACTTTGGTAGGCCCCAAGGGGGTGCGCATTTTTCAGCGACCAGAAGAGATCGTCGAAATTTTTACCCAGCAAAGGCTCGCCATCGTCAAGCGCCGCTACCAATTGCGCTGCCTGGATTTAAAGGAAAAAATCCAGCAGAACAACGAAATTATCAAATTTATCCGCCAGAAGGAATACCAGGCCGCCACCCGCGCCAAAGATCGCAAAAACTTTGTAGAGTACCTCAATAAAAAGAAATTTACTTTTAGCGACTACCTGGCGGACATGCCCATCTACCGCATGACTAAAGATGAAGTGGACAAGCGCAAACTGTTGGCCAAAGAAGACAGCGCCAAACTCGTGGAATATCAAAAAGTGGCCAAATCGGATCGTTTGGTGCGGAAAAAATTGATTGAAGAACTGGAGGACATCGAGGAGCGCTTGGAAGATTGGGCGAGGAGGCGGGACAAGGAACGCAAGGAATTGCGCAAACGGTTGGATAAAAGCGCCAAAGGGGCCAAAAAGAGTCGTCTTTAGGGGGTGAAGTTTTTGTGGCCCAATGTTTAATTTCCTGCTAACCTGTGAATAATTGGAGCTTTTTTTGGCCTTTTGAGGGACGCATAAGCATGAGTTTGACCAAGGCCAGTATCGTCGAAGAAATTTTCAAAAAAACCGACTTTACGAAACGGGAATCTGTTGAAATTGTCGAGTTGGTTTTTAAAATTATCAAGGAAACTTTGGCCCAAGGGGAAAAGGTCAAAATTTCGGGGTTTGGCAATTTTAGCACCCACGATAAAGAGAAGCGCCTGGGGCGCAACCCCCAGACCGGCGAAACCCTGGAAATTTCTTCCAGGCGGGTGCTGACCTTTAGGCCCTCGCAGGTTTTAAAAGACGACATCAGTTCCCGCTACGCCCATCGCATTGGCCATTCCGGCGAGGAAGACGAGAGCGTTCCCTTGGAGCGGGGAACCTCCCGCGCCCTCTCCAATTTTATGGGCGGTTCTGCCGAGATGGACAGTGCCCACGATGACGAATATGAATACGGCGAATATGACGAATACGAAGAAAATGATTGAGGCAATTGCTCACGCTCAAATGAAAAACTTTGCTAAAAGCAAGGTAACTGCTCACAAGATGGCCTGAAGAGTGAGTAGTTACTGATTGAGAAAGGTGGTGCCGATGGACTTAAATATCCCCAACAAATCCCTGTTTAAACTGGGCGAGGTGTGCAGTTTGACCGAGGTCAAACCCTATGTCTTGCGCTTCTGGGAAAAAGAGTTTGAAGACATTGATCCGATCCTCTCTTCCAGCGGGCAAAAACTCTACGAACACAAGGACATCGAGGCCATCGTCCTGGTCAAAAAGCTGTTGTTTGAAAGCAAGATGAGCATTGAAGAGGCCAAAAAAGAGATCAAAGTTTTGGCCACATCCCTCACTCCCAAGGAACATCCCGCACCACTCCTTGGCCGACCCCAAGCGGAAAGAGAAGAGGTGGCGGTGGAAATAGAGGCAGAGTCGGGGCCAGAGGTGGAGGATAATCCTCTCGCCGCTGCCAAAGTGAATTTGCGCCAGTTGCTCTCCAAGGCGGACACTCTGAGACAGCGCCACAACTGGGACTGAGCCTGAAGTGTGAGCAGTTATTATTGTGCATTATGGGCAGCAATATTGTTTGCCCCGCAGTCGGGACTAAATCTGGAAGCTGTGAAAATCGCCGCCTTTGATGTGGGATCAAATGCCATCCGCCTGGCCCAGGCGGTGGTGGGAGATAATGGCCAAATTCAAATTCGCAAACGCACCCGTTTCCCTCTGCGCCTGGGAACTGAGGCCTTTGCCGATGGGCGGTTTTCCCCCGCAACTATCCAACGGGTTGCCGATCTTTTTTATGAACAGCGCCAGCTTCTGGATCGCCAAAAAGTGGATTTGGCCAACATTCGGGCAGTGGCCACCAGTGCTTACAGGAGTGCGGACAATGCACAGGAACTGGGCCTGCGGGTGAAGCGCGCCAGTGGCATCACCATTGAGGCCATCTCGGGAACCGAAGAGGCCCAACTCATCCGCCGGGCGGTGCAAACCGCCATGCCCCTGGAGCGCGGCGATTTCCTTCTCTTTGACATCGGTGGCGGTTCTGTCGAGTTGTCTTTATTGAGTGAAGGAAGGCCCGTCTTGGCCCAGAGTTTTCCCCTGGGCACTATCCGCCTGTTGGAGTTGGCCCACGCTCGCGGTGAAGATTTTAAAACGGGCCTCATCCAGGAGTGTGTGGCCTTGCGAACTTTTTTTAGTGGGCATTCCTCTGGCCAGTTGGAGGTCGTTGGCACTGGTGGCAACTTTAAACGGTTGTTGAAAATAAGGAATACTCTTCGCGGGGAGAGGGCGGAATTTTTACTTCCCCGGGAAATTGATGAATTGATCCACGAATTGCAGGGCCTCTCCCCTGCGCAGATCACCCGCCGGTTTGATCTCGAAGTGGGCCAGGCCGATCTGGTGGTTCCCGCTCTGCACCTTATTGCGGTCATTTTAGAGATGGTTTCAGTGAGCAAAGTTCATGCTCCCCCGGTGGGGTTGGTGCATGGGGTTTTGGCGGAAATGGTAGAGAATGGGCCTTTCTAATTTAATTCTGCTGGAGTGGCCAGCGCATCTTTGTTGGGCCTGGTTCCGTGACTGTTGATAAAGTCGGTGAACACTTCCAAGGCCCACTGGTGTTCTACTCTTCCCACCATGTTGCTTTGAATCTGTGCTTGAAATTCCCGCCATAAATCGATTTGCTTTTGGCCTTTGTCCATATCGTAAGCTGATTTGAAAACGGAACCTATTCCGAGGAAAAACATGAAGCGATCCAAATTGGTTTTCTTTTTGAGTTTAGCGCCGAGAAAAATGGCACCCACCATAAGGCCAAGTCCCAATATGGCCTCAAAGAAAGCGAGGCCGCCACCCGGCAGTTGGGATTCCATTTCCTGCAAAAATGTGTCCAGATCGGATTGAGCAATTTGGGCAATCCGGGTGCAGTCGAGTCCCGCTTTAATGAATAAATCGTCTCCTTGAAGTTGGGCCTTCTCGGTGGGAAGGTGGCGGCAGGAGCGAACCCAAATATGGCCCTCTTGAGTTGCTTCTTCGAGGTAATAAAAGCTGGGGGCGGTTTCTACTAGCTTTGCTTGTACGGCCAGGGTACTGATGAGAATGCTTGCGGATAAAATGGCCCTTTTGATCTTTTGCATAAAAAATTCCTTATTTCTAGTCGATGAGGTGTATTCGCTGGCCCAGCGATTTGTCGTCGAAAATTTCTTCAAGTCGGATTTTACAGGCCGAAGAGAGGGATTTTGGTATGCCCTCGATTTCTACAAAAGGGTTGGGTTCCAGGAGCAGAAACTTGAGCTTGGGGTGCAAGCTCAAGTCGGAAAAATTGCTATTGTCGGCAACTCGCCTGATTCCATTATGTCTCAAATCTATGATTTCCAGTGCGGGGTTATTGGTAAAGATTCTGCTGGTGGGGTCGTTGAGGCGCGCGGAAGAACCCAATTGGTTGTGTTCAGCATAGAAACGGCGCAGCCGGGGAGAATGTTTTAGGGCCGGCATCACTCTCATGCCATTTCCCCGAATGTCGAGAACTTCCAAGTTGGGCAGTTGTTTCATAATTTCGTCGTCGATGCCGTATCTCAATCCGTTGTTGCGCAAGTGCAGTTCTTTGAGACTGGCGGGCAAAAAGAGGAGCGTTTTGCGTGTGATGGATAACTCGGTCAGAGTTTCCGAACCGATAAAATGGCCATTGAGGTCGAGTTTTTCCAGATTGTCTAGGCCCAAAAAATCGTCGGGGTGCAGGCGCTCTATAAGTCGCCCAGAAGGTTTGAGATGTTGTATTTTTTTGAGGTCTTGTGATCCAATTTGATCACAAGGCATCTTTAATTGAGCAGCAATGGCATCCCTCACCTGGGGGGTTCTCTCGCAGACGGAAGGCACAGTCTCTGTCGCCCCGTGGGCATCGAGCAGGCCAATACCCAAAAAAAGAGAAAAAATGGTGGGCCACAGTTTCATTGTGTGCACTTTAACTCAGTTATTCCGTTTGTTGTAGACGCGTCGTGGCGG
This sequence comes from Bacteriovoracaceae bacterium, assembly GCA_965243145.1. GTDB lineage: Bacteria > Bdellovibrionota > Bacteriovoracia > Bacteriovoracales > Bacteriovoracaceae > CBDBLK01. The sequence goes on along the minus strand of CBDEUB010000002.1, from coordinate 394,522 downwards.
AGATGTAGCATACCCACGACAGGCAGTTTTCTTCCTTTTTTGAGGGAGTGTATTCGCCGTTGCCGTCGCCGTTTTCATCGTCTCCCTCCCAGTAGGTGGTGATCGAAGCAAACCCCGCTTCCTCCAGGGCCTCGGTCACCTCCCGCACGCTCCAGTGCCGCCAATCGTAGGTAAAGGCGTTACGGTACTTCACTCCGTCCTTTTTGGTTTTGAAATGGATGGCAAAGTCGGTTTCGTTGTTGAGCGGGTTGTAGGCCCGGCAGTCCCAGTAATAGGTGTGGCCTGAAAACTCGGTTTCTTCCACCAGCGCTTGCAGACATTCGGTGCCGCCGAAAATGTCCAAAAAGAAGACTCCATTTTTTTTCAGTCCCCTGTGGACTTGGCGGAAATAGTGCAGGAGTTGGCGGCGCTCTTTGAAGATGAAATAGGAAAAGTTAAAGGCACAGGTGACATCGACTTTAAGGGGGTGATCATCCAGGACATTGCCCTGGATGTAGTTCATTCTGGCGCGGGCCTTGTCGCCCATGCGCCGGTAGTGTTTGCGCATGCCATAGGCAATCGGTTCGGGGTCGAGGTCGATGCCCCAGGCGCGGTGTGCTGCGCTTTGCTTGGCCCAGGCACAGGCCAGGGCGGCGGTTCCGCAAAAATCTTCCCGCAAAGTTAGGGCCTGGCCACCTTTGATTTTTGGGTATTCGCGGTTGATAAAGTCGATGTCGCTCAAGTGGTCTTGCACCGACTTTTCATAGAGCCGGTATTTCTGGTCAATGGATAGGGTGCTTTTGCTATGGGCCATAAAACTATTCGCTATGGGCCAAAAGGCCCAAAAAGTTGGCGGTTGGAGCGCATCCTACACAATTGCTTGCGAGTTGGGCACAGAACCTCCACGATGGTGGAAAATTTTTTTTAATTTTAAATGATTTCGATAGGTTACAAACGCTTAAAAGGGGGCCAGGGGCCACTTTTTTACTAACGCTGAGCGCTGTTTTGGGCCATAATTTAAGGGGACTTAACTCCAAAAGGGGGGCCTTGGGTTGAGAGGACTTAAAGGAAATAAGTGGGGTATCGCCCTGGTGGCGCTTCTCTTGTGCCGGGGCCTCAATATGCCCGATTTTTACCACTGGGGAGACTCTTCTAAAGTGAGTCGTGGCCCCGGCTCCTACGCCCCCTCCGACGACTTGTCCCCCATTCCCTTGAAAAGGGAGAGTTTTGCCAGTCGGATTTGGGTGGAAGACAGCGCCGGCATTCTCAAATCCATGCAGCGGGATTTCGAGCGCTGGGAAATGGTGGACGAATACGCCAGAAACTACAACTTGGAGTCCACAGGCCTTTACAGCACTCCCGATTCCAAGGCCCGCGGCCGCTATGTCAAAAAGAAAATAGTAAAGTACCTCGACCGCCGCCTGGCCGGAGAAATGAAAAAGGCGGAAAAGGGTTCGGCCCTCCACCGGGCCAAAAAATTCCAACAGGCCCTCCGCCCTACTACCGAAGCGCGGGTGTCCAAACGGGTGAGGATCAAATTTAAGGCCCGTTTACTGGAGGGACGGGCCATCGCCCGGATTGAAAATCCCTGGGTGAAGACCGAGGTTTCCAGCAAAGTAGGGGGGGGGACTCAAGTGCGGGCAATCCGCAAGATTGAGACATTTGACCTCAACAGCAGCATTAATTACCAGATCGATCAGGGCCAATGGGAAGTGGCCCTCGACCGCTCCCTTTCTCCCGATCTGCGGGCGCGGGTTTCCTCTGGCCAGTCTGAGCGGGAGATGGCCTTTGGCCCTCTTTCCGACCAAAAGGCCGAGTTAATGTTTTACCGGGGCCTTTAAAATCTCTGGGCCTTTTTCAAAGGGCCATTTTCAAAAATCCCATCTTGCGGTAAATTGGTAAGTGAACCTTCATCAAACTGCGAGAGTTGCCATGGGCCTATTTGAAAGTTCCCTCTTTAAAGATTCTTTTCAACAATTGGAAACCGCTGGCAAAGTGGGCAATATCGACCCCAACATTATCGAGCGCTTAAAATACCCCAAGCGCGCTTTGCAGGTGGCGGTTCCCATTCGCTTAGACGATGGCCAAGTCAAAATTTTTCAGGGTTTTCGCGTCCAGCACAATATGACTTTAGGCCCCGGCAAGGGGGGGATTCGCTACCATCCCCAGGTGGATTTGTCCGAGACGGCGGCCCTCGCCATGCTGATGACTTTTAAGTGCGCCCTGGTGGGGCTTCCCCTGGGTGGGGCCAAGGGCGGTGTGCAAGTCGATCCCAATGATCTTTCGCGCCAAGAATTGCAGGCCCTGACCAGGAGATTCACCACCGAAATCAATATGATCGTCGGCCCCAATATCGACATTCCCGCCCCCGACATCGGCACCGATGGGCAAACCATGGCCTGGTTTATGGACACCTATTCCCAGCTCAACGGTTACAGTATTCCCGGAGTAGTGACCGGCAAACCCATCTGCGTGGGAGGCTCCTTGGGCCGCGGGGAATCCACCGGCAAGGGGGTCGCCTATTGCATCAACTTTGCCGCTGAAAAACTCAATCTCGAAATCGGCCACAAAACCCGGGTGGCGATTCACGGCTTTGGCAAAGTGGGGCAACCGGCGGCGGCGGACTTGATCGCCCAGGGGGCCAAAGTGGTGGCCTTAGGCGATGTCTCCGGGGCAATTTACTGCTCGGAAGGCCTCGACATTCCAAAAGTCATTGAATATGTCGAGCACAACCGTTTTTTAAAGGGGATGCCGGGTTGTGAGGCCATCTCCAACGAGGAGCTGTTTGCCCTCGATGTGGACATTCTCATTCCCGCCGCCATCGACGGCGTGATCACCGCCCAAAACGCTTCCACTGTCAAGGCCAAAATCATCGCCGAGGGTGCCAATGGCCCCCTTACCCGCGAGGCGATCGAAATTGTGGCCAAAAACGGGACTTTTATCATTCCCGATATTCTGTGTAATGCCGGCGGGGTGATCGTCTCCTATTTCGAGTGGGTGCAGGGCCTGCAAAACTTTTTTTGGGGCCTCGACGAGATCAATAACAAACTTCATGTCATCCTCAAACAATCCTTTGCCAGCGTGATCGAAGTTGCCGATCGCCACAAAATCGACATGAAGAAGGCGGCCTTTATCGTCGCTTTACAGCGCCTGGAAAAGGCCAAGCGCCTGCGCGGACTCTTTCCCGCCTAGTTTTATTATGCAGCTTCTCAAGGTTTGGACATCTGGCCTGATTCTGCTGTTCTGCCTTTCCACTTGGCCCAAACTTGTAAAAAGGGAGGTCGTCGCCGGAAGGCAAAAGGCCTTTTCTCTGCGCCAGGTGTGCCAATCCCAGGGAAAGAAAAACCTGCTTTTGGCCTCCGCCCTCAATACCAGGCAAGTGGATTGCATGGGGGAAGAGGTGAGCACTTTTGATTTTTGCTCCCAGCAGCACTTCCCTTCCGGCGTTTTTCTGCGGGGGTATATTGATGTGGAGAAACAACGGGTGGTGTGTGAAAGCGGGGATGCGGTGTGGTTGGTTTTGGCCTGCCGGGATCGCTACCAGTCTTTGTGTGACAATCCCGAGCGCAGTTGCCGGCGCTTAAAATCCCACTACGCCCGCCACTTGCAGTTGTTGCACCATTCGGTCTTGGCCAAAGACGGGGGGCAAAATTTGCAATGCCTCTACGCCCGGGAAGAAGATTCGCTTGTGGCCAATTTTGATCAGTAGGCGGTTTTTTTGAATATCTAGCGTCTTGGGCCTTGGCCTTTTTTCGCACACTTAGCTGCCGCCTTATGGATCACGCTTTAGCTTTAAGGCAACATGAACCCCAGAGTTTTAGGCCTGATTCCCCTCCGCAAGAGTTGCCGAATGGTGGGCCTCTACGCTTATTCGAGCCATGGCCTGCCGGGGTTGGACATTTTGGGACTGGGAGGCCAGGGGAAATGCCTCAAGGAAAAAGTGATCTACCTCGGCCGGGAAAGGGGACTCACCTTTCCCTCCAAGCGCTACATGATTTCGGTGGAGGGGTGCGAGAATTTCACCCGTGATGATCGCCGGGGATTGAAGTTTTTGGAGTTGGCGGTGATCGTGTTGTTTTGGATGATGGCGGGGCATCTGCATTTGCGCAAACCTCAGGATTGTCTGGTGAGTGGCCACATAGGACTCAATGGGGCAATTTATCCCCCCTCTGCTCCTCCCCACTTTTGGCAGGATTTGGCCCAGGTGATGAGCGAGCGCCGGCGTTGTCTTACGGTGATTGGCCCCGCTGTTGCCGCTAACAGTGATTTCCTCCGTTGCTTTGAAGTAGGGGAGTTGCGCACGGTTTTGGGCCTGGGAAAGAGGGCCAAATGGAATATGGCCCAAGTGGTTTCCTGAACCTTTCCCCGTTTCAGTATGGGCACATTTTGCTTGGGTTAAAAATTTTTTACATTTAAGTAAAAATAAAATGTGACCGCCTTCAATAAATGTTTTCTCTTTTTTATTCCCTTCTCTTTGGCGCTTTCTTCTTGCGGAGACAAGGCATTGGATGATGGCCAAAATAGTATTATTCTTTCGGCCAAATTTATGAGTGCGGGAAGTGCTCACACCTGTGCCGTCTTGGAGGACGATTCTCTCAAATGTTGGGGAAGCAACCAATCTGGTGCGTTGGGAGATGGATCGTTTACCGATCGCCCGACTCCGGCCTCTGTGGATTTGACAGGTGACCAATTGCCTGAATCCGTCATTGCAGGTGACAATCATACTTGCGCAATATTAGAAGACAATTCTCTTGAGTGTTGGGGAAGCAACCGCTATGGCCAACTGGGAACCAGTACGACTAACGATGAACAATCGACTCCGGTTACAGTTGACCTGGGGGGAGGCCGCACTGTCAAAGCGGTTAGTGTTGGAGGGAACCACACCTGTGCCATACTGAATGACGATTCCCTGAGTTGTTGGGGGTATAATGGTTTTGGCCAGTTGGGGAACAATACCACTGTCGATGAAGGCGCTCCCATTGCTGTCGATTTGGGGAGCGGTAAAACTGCTAAGGCGGTCAGTGCTGGGGGGAATCACACCTGCGCCATCTTGGATGATGATTCTCTCAAATGTTGGGGGGATAACGATTATGGGCAGTTGGGAGATAATAGCACCACTCAACGCCCCACTCCCACCGATGTCGGTTTGGGATCGAATACCGCCAAGGCCATGAGTGCTAGAGATAAGCATACTTGTGCCATATTGGACGATGATTCTCTCAAATGTTGGGGGGACAACGATTATGGCCAACTGGGAGATGGAACCACCAACGATCGGGATGAACCCACTGCCGTCAATTTGGGAATGGGACAAACGGTTAAGGCAGTTGGCGTTGGCCGACACCACACCTGTGCCGTACTGAATGACGATTCCCTGAGTTGTTGGGGGTACAATGGATTTGGCCAGTTGGGGGATGGAACCAATACCGATCGCTCGAATCTAACCGCTGTGATGCTGGGGACGGGGAGAACAGTCAAGACGATGACTGTGGGGAGAAACCACATTTGCGCCATCCTGGACAACGATTCTGCAAAATGTTGGGGCAGTAATAGTTTGGGCCAATTGGGATATGGTGGGCCTGTCTACCGGATTACTCCCACTGCTGTGGATTTGGGAACAGTGCAAACCGCCACCGCCGCCAGTGTTGGAAACAACCACACCTGTGTGATACGGACTGGCAATTCCCTGGTGTGTTGGGGAAACAATCAATCTGGCCAATTGGGAGATGGAACCAATGCCAACAGCAGCACTCCCGTTGTGGTTGACTTAGGCACCAATATGACAGCGAAGGCGGTTTCTGTCGGGTACGCCCATACTTGCGCTATATTGAATGACGATACTCTCAGGTGTTGGGGCAATAATGAACATGGCCAATTGGGCGACAGTAGCGTTATCAATCGACTTTCTCCCGTGGCCATAAATTTGGGTTCAAATAGGGCCAAGGAGGTTAGTGCCGGTGCCTACCACACTTGTGTGATACTGGATAACGATTCCTTGAGTTGTTGGGGATACAATGACTCTGGGCAATTGGGAGACAACAGCACCACTGAGCGACATGTTCCTACGGCGATTGCTCTGGGGGGAAATACCGCCGAGGCGATTAGTGCTGGCCAAAATCACACTTGTGCTATCTTGAGTAATAATTCTCTCTCCTGTTGGGGGCGCAATTCATTTGGCCAACTGGGGGACGGAACCACGGTTCAGCGGAATGTTCCCACGGCGGTTGGCCTGGGGGGAAGTGCGCCCAAGGCGGTTAGCGTCGGGGGAGAACACACTTGCGCTATACTCAATAACGACTCTCTGAGGTGTTGGGGTTATAACAGTTCTCACCAATTGGGCGACGGAACCGACGCTAATCGGGATACTCCTGTGAACATCAATTTGGGAACAGGCCAACGGGCCAAGGCGGTGAGTGCTGGGCATTTCCACACTTGTGCCATACTGCTGAATGACGATTCCTTGAAGTGTTGGGGGTACAACCAATCTGGCCAATTGGGTGACTCGACGACTTCAAATCGGGCCACTCCCATTCCCGTTGATTTGGGAACGGGACAAACCGCCGAGGTGATCGGTGCCAGTTATTACACCACTTGCGCCATACTGGGTGGCAATTCTTTGAAATGTTGGGGATATACCGGCGTGGCCAAGACCTACCATCGGGGGGATGATGCCGATGAAATGGGAGACAATCTTCCCGCCATCAATCTCAATTGAGGGCAGCGTAATCGACGCTGCGGACTAAGCTACCCTAAAAATGACTCGATTTTAAATCAAAATCGACATGTAAAATATGGCCATGTTAAAATCGCCCCATGGATTACACTACCCTGACGGAGAAAAAAAAGCGTCTGGATGCCCACCGCCCCTTGCCCGAGGCCTTGATTCGCCGTCTCGACAGTTGGTTTCGGGTCGAACTCACTTATACCAGCAATGCTTTGGAGGGCAACACCCTCACCCGCCAGGAAACCGCTCTGGTGTTGGAAAAGGGCCTGGCGGTCGGAGGAAAGTCGATCCGCGAGCACTTGGAGGCAACGAACCACGCTTGTGCTCTGGATTGGGTGGCCGAGCAGGTTGGGCGTGGCCTTGAGGAGTTGGGTGAAAAAGAGATTCTCCATCTCCATGGCCTGGTTTTAAAGGGCATTGATGACACTCACGCCGGATGCTACCGGGCCATTCCCGTTCGCATTGCCGGTTCAACAGTGGTTTTGCCCAATCCGCGCAAAGTGCCGGAACTCATGGGAGAGTTTGCAGAGTGGTTAAGAAGTGATCCCAATTGTCACCCCGTCGAAGTGGCCGCTGAGGCCCACTTGAAATTGGTGAGTATCCATCCCTTTGTCGACGGCAATGGGCGCACCGCTCGTCTGTTGATGAATATGATTTTACTGATGAAGGGTTATCCGCTGGCGATCATTGGCCAATCCCAACGCCTGGCCTATCTCAATTCACTGGAGAAGGCCCAACTCGGTGGCAGTAAGGACGACTATCTCCAACTCATTGGCCAGGCCGCTCTGGCCTCGTTGGATATTTACTTGGAGGCCCTAGGGGGTCAACTCAAAGATCATTGATTGACACACAAATGGGTTAGGCCATCGTCACCTCTTCTTCACTCTTGCCAAAGATGAGGACGGGGTGTTCGTCGCCACCGTTTTGAAAGACTTTGAGTTTGCCGGGGAGGGAGGTGCTGCCGTCGGGGAGAGTGGCGGGAAGAATGTCCATCGAGGTATGGCCCATAATGCTGTAGTAGCGGGCGGCCCGTGTGAGGGAGGCCTTGACTCAAAAACAACTGGCGCAAAAACTGGGCATCCCCCAAGGGCACATTTCGGCGATGGAGCACGGAAAAAAATCCATTGGCAAAAAGATGGCCCAACGACTTTCGGAGATTCTGAATATAAGTTACAAAATTTTCATCTGAAAGGTTTACTCTCTTCCCGGGTAAAGTACACCACCCGCAGATTGGAGGCCCGGGAATTTGGCCTGGCCTCCTGAAAAGTAATGCTGTCGAGGGAGGGCGCACCTTCCTTATTGCGGCCGAAGCGCAAGTGGCCGAGGAAGTAGTCCATTCCGTCGATGGAAACCAGGCCGACTTTGCTGTTTCTGGTGGTGGGAATTTTAACGGTCAAGCGGCCAGTTCTGTAGAGGGGCAGTAAGTCGAGGAGAATAAATCCTTCCTCGATCAACTGGCCATCGATTTCCAGGTGAAAGGGCAGAGCGTCTACCGTCAGAGTGGTGTTGGTTTCATCGGCCATACCCACCACTTCTTCGCCAATCTTTATACTAATACAGCGGGTGCCTTCGCCCCTGGTTGTCCAGGAGGTGTTATAATTGGCCCCGGCAAAGGTTTCGACAAAATATTCGGCGCGAATTTGCCAGGGTTCCGGTTCCAATTCGGTTTCAGTTTGCGGGACTTCGCACCCCGTGAGAAAAAAGAGCGGGGCCAATAACCATCGGGCCAGTTTGGCCGCTTCTTTTGTTGCCTCCATGGCAAAATCCTCCCTCCTTAGAAATTTGGCCAATGCCGTTAGTTTAGGAAAATTTCACCAAGGCCCAGACGGTTTGGCAAGTGATCTTAATGAAAAAAGTGGGCCAGTTCAGAATCTGGGGATTGAAAATAGATATGAGGGCCTTGTTGACACAATGGGCCTTTTCCCTAGGGAATCCGAGTTATAGGGCCTGGATCAATCCATTTAACAGGTGCGTCTTCGGGGAGTGGGGTGGAAAAATAAAGGTAGTAAGTACTGGTGGATTCGGGCCTTCTAAAGGCGATGCTCTCCAGGGTATGGCCGCCGTTCCTTTGAGCAACAAAGTGCAGAGCGCTTAGTACATGATCTTTTCCGTTAATAGGAATGGGAGGGAAGTCTTCATTGATCGCCGGGGCCTGGACAACTCGCCGGTTTTGCCAGTGAAACAGCTTGGTGGGGAGATACCCGTTGCCGGCAAGTGCTCCGTCGATAACCAGGGAAAAGGGGAGAACTTGCCCCTCTTCATCCAGGGTAACGGGTTCCAAGGTGGTGATTTCAATTTGGCGCGCGCCCTCTAATGTCGTCGTCCAGGTGGTGGTGTAGGTTTGCCCACTAATGGATTCCAATAACTCTGCGGTGGTAGGTACTTCGTCACAACCCAGGAACAAGAGTGGAAGTAGTAAAAGGCCGAGTGCATTTTTCATGGTTTGATCTCCTTTATAATTTGGCCAATGCCATCAATTTGTGGGGAGTTTAATCATGGTTCAGATGGCCTGTCAAGAGGGGGTGGTAAAAAGATAGGCCGGCCGCGAAAAGAGGGGGAGGGGGGTAGGCCCAGCACTTTGAGGATCGTTGGTGACACATCGAGCAAACCATAGTCTTCCCTGGCCGAGGCCAGTTTTTGGCCTTTGAGGGAGGGGTGGAAGAGGGCGCAGGGCACTGGAGCGTCGGTGTGACTGGTGTGGGGCGATCCGTCTGGATGGGCCATTTGATCGCTGTTGCCGTGGTCTGAGCAGAGAATTATGGCCAAGTTCAGTTCTTGGGCCTTGTCCAGGAGTTGGCCCACACAGGTGTCTACCGCCTCTATTGCCTTAATTGCTGCGGCATAGTCGCCGGTATGGCCCACCATGTCGCTGTTGGCGTAGTTGGCCAAGTAAAAGTGGTGTTGGCGCTGATCCAGGGCCTTTAACAAGCGATCGGTAAGTTGGGGGGCGCTCATTTCAGGGCATTGGGCATAACTGGCCACTTCACGGGGGGAGGGGATCAGTACTTGTTCCTCGCCGGGGAAAGGTTCCCTCTGGCCGCCGTTAAAAAAATAGGTGACATGGGCATATTTTTCGGTTTCGGCGATTTTGAATTGTTTGAGGCCACGGGCGGAGAGGATTTCAGAGAGGCCGCCTTTGAGGGGTTCCTTGTCGAAGAGGACGGGCAATTCCACTTCTTCGGGAACATAGGGAGTCATGCACAGGAAGTAGGGTGCGCGCCAATCCCTCGGGAAGTGGGGGAAGTCGGGCATTGCCAGGGCCAAGGTGATTTGCACCGCCCGGTCGGGGCGGAAGTTGAGGAAGAAAACCGCGTCGTCTCCCCCCATGGCGGCGGCCTGGCCAAACAGAACGGGGCGGACAAATTCGTCGGAGCGGCCGCTCGAGTATTCCGCCGCCAGGTAGTCCAGGGGATTTTGATCGGTGACAGCACCCGCGCCGGTGAAGGTGCGGTAGGCGAGTTCAATTTTTTCCCAGCGCCGATCCCGATCCATGCCGTAGCTGCGTCCTTGCAGGGAGGCCAGGTGAAAGTGCGGGTAGCGTTCCCGCCACTCTTGGCATGTGGCCAAATATTTTTGCCCCGAACGGGAGGGGGTGTCTCGGCCATCCATAAAGGCGTGCAAATAAATGTCCAGGCCAGAATTTCCCAGGGCCTCCAGTGTGGCCCCCAGGTGATCGATGTGACTGTGCACCCTTCCATTGGAGAGCAGAATCATCAAGTGCAAGCGGCGGGAACCCCCTTGCGCCCGGCGGGGGAGCTGTACCAGGGCGGGGAGTTGGGCGTAACTGTTTTGTGTGATGGCCTGATCGATGCGCACTAAATCTTGGCGTGTGGCCCGCCCGGCCCCCAGGTTCATGTGGCCGACTTCCGAGTTGCCGGCGATGCCGGCGGGCAGTCCCACCGCTTCGCCGCTGGCCTTTAAAGTGGTGAAAGGATAGTGGGCAAAAAGCTCGTCCAGGCGAGGGGTGTGGGCCGCGCGAACGGCGTTTTGGTGGGTGTTTTCCCGCACTCCGAAACCGTCCAAAATAACTAGCAGCAGGCGATCGCTCAAACCTTGAATATTCATGGAATGGTTCCCGTGGTGTTTTGGGGGCAGTGGTAGAGTTTAATAAAACTCGAACGGTGCAATTGTTTTTGCGGAAGGATTGTGGCCCACCAGTCGGCGCGGTTTTGCCACTGCAATTGGCAGTCTGCAATCCAGGGGAAAAGTTTTTCTTTGCCGTAGTGATAAAAGAGGACATGCTCGGCCGGGGGGGAGATGGCGGATTGGCCGAAGAGTTTGACTTCGTTCCCGCGGGGGTTAGTGAATTTCACATCGAGAGCGCAGACGAAGTAGGGGTTTTTATGCTCCCGTCCGGGAAAGGCCGCCAGGGATTGGATTTGGCGGCGGTAGAGTTGTTGTTGCAGCGAGATCAGGGATTGGGCGGGTTTGTTGGCCGAGATCACTAGGGCCATCCCGTTGACCAGCAGGCACAGGCCGGCCAGGGCCTTTTTCCACAGTGTATTGAGTTGTGGAGGCCGGGGAAAAAAGTGCACTACCGCCAATTGGGCCAAGGGCAGAAGGGGGAATAAAAAGCGGTATTCTTTGTGGGGGATCAGGGAGTGCAACAGGAAAAAGGGCAGGCCCACCCAAGTGAGGGCATCACCGGGGCGCTTCCACCAATAGAAGAAGAGGCAACTCATCAGCACCAAACTCAAGGGGGGCAGCAGCTTCAAGGCCCCCCACTCCAAATATTGGTACCAGGGATCGATGCCAAAGCTGGAGGCCTTATCCTGGATCAAATTGGTGTAAAAGTAGCGGTAGGGGGAGAGCGTCCACTGCCCATACCAATGGGAATCCAATACGACTCCCAGGCAAACTACTATCACCACTCCCAGGGGGTAGGCCCAGTTGGCGGGAATCCCGCGCCTGCGCCACAGGGAGTGGCACCACAGGAGAAAGACGGGCAGGCCTAAGTGAAAGCGCGCCCAAAAAGCGCACCCGCCCAGCACTCCGGCCCAGAAGGCCCGGCCGTTGGAAGGCCCTTTCACTTGCAGGCCGACGAGGGACAGGAGAAAAAGGGAGGTGGCCAAATTTTCCGAACTGGTGCGGGCGTGCAAGTAGGGCACAAACCAGGCCAAGTGAATCAGGGCATAAGTCCACACCGGATCGCTTTGCGGGCATCTCTCCCGCCACCACAGGGCCAGGCGGTTGAGGGAATAAAACCCCAGCACCGCCATGGCCATCCTCAAGAGAGTCATCTTGGTGAAGGGGTTTTGCAGGCCCACCGCCTCGAATGGCCATAAAAACAATTTGTACAGGGTGATTTGAAACCAGGGCCGGATGCGATCGGTAAATTCCCAGGGGGCCAGGTTGCTGGCCAGGGGTTCGAGGATTTGGAAGTGCTCGTCGCAGTGTTGGAAACCCACCGTGCACCAGGCGGCATAGAGATGCAGGGCGAGACTCGTCCACCACAGCGTTTTGAGGGAAAAAAAATTCATTGGGAGTTTTTCTAGCAATTTTTCCCCGCTTGGGCCATACTCGCACCATGCAAGATGCCCACTTTCCCCTGATCGAATATGCGCCGGAGGACTCCCCCCGCTTGCGGGGGCGCAAACACGGCGAGGCCTTCCGCGCGCCCATTGCCGAACTGGCCAACATCCGCCGCCACCTGATGCTGGAGCGCAACCCCTCCTTGGCCCCCCATGTTGCGGCATTGGCGATTGATCAAATGCGGGCCTCGCGCCCGTTTGATCTGGCCTTGAGTGAAGAGTTGGAGGGAATCGCTGAGGGGGCCAAACTCTCCCTGGAAGATATTGTGGTGCTTAACAACTATACCGACTTTCGGGATATTGAATTGCCTGATGAGGGGTGTTCTTGCGTGTGTTTTCATCGGGATGATCTGGCCTTCTCTGGCCAAACTTGGGACATGCACCAGTCGGCCAAAAATTATTTGTGTCTGATCCGTTGTCCCCTGGAGGCAGACAGTGGGGAAGGCGAGGCCCTGGTGCTGAGTTTAGTGGGGTGTCTGGGATTGATGGGAGTTACTACCAGGGGAACGCTAGTGGGAGTCAACAACCTCAACACCAAAAGTTCCGGAGCGGGAGTGATTTGGCCCTTGTTGGTGCGCAGGCTTTTGAGGGAAAACAATGTTGCCAATATGGGACAAATCTTGCGGAAGGCCCCGGTCACCAGTGGCCACAACTATATGATCGCCGACAATGAGAGAGGGGAGCACTGGGAAATTTTGCCGAATCTCGCCCGCCGGGTGAATCATCAGGCCCGTGGCATCGTCTTTCACACCAACCACTGCCTGGATGCCGATGCCAAGGGCATGGAAAGGGCCAGCGCTTTGAGTGCCAGCACTCACCCGCGCTATGGCCTCTTAGAGGGCCAAGTCGAAACGCTGGAGAGCAGCGCGGAGTTAGTGGCCCTTTTAAAATCCCACCGGGGTTACCCCCACTCCCTGTGCGTTCACCCGGACAGGCCCGGGGATCACATTTCGGCCACTTGCGGGGGGGGAGTGTTTGAACATGTGAAGGGGAGTTTTCACACCTGGCGGGGCTGCTCCCGGGAAGACGCCAACTACCGCTCGATGGACTTTCAAGTGGAGGGGGAGAGGTTTGTGCGGGTGGAGGGGTGAGATTATACCTTGTCGAATATCGGTATGAGTAATAAGATATTTATTAACAAGTGAGGTCAAATGAGTTGTATTATCTCTTTATTTAATCATAAGGGTGGTGTTAGTAAAACAACGACGACATTTAACCTTGGTTGGAGTTTAGCATCTAAAAAATATAAAGTTTTAATGGTTGATGCTGACCCTCAATGTAATTTAACAGCATATACTATTGGGTTAAATTCTAATGAAGATTTTGATGCATTTTATGACAGTAAAAAAAATGAAGATATTTATTCTTCAATTTCGCCAATAATTGAGGGAACAAGGCTAGAACCTAAAGCTATATTACAAACAAAAACTCAGAACGATAATTTATTCCTTGCTGCTGGTAATATTGGGATGGCCGAATTGGATGTATCCCTATCAATAGGCCTTGCTGGCGGTAGATTTATGCATTTTGCTCAACAGTTTATTGGTGCATTTTATGCAACAATAAAATCTACTATAGAACGGTACGAATATGATTTTGTTTTAGTGGATATGAGTCCAAGTGCTTCAGCTTTAAATAGATGCATACTTATGAGCAGTGATTATTTTATCATTCCAACATCACCGGATTTTTTTTGTTATCAAGCAATAAACTCATTGGCCAATATGCTCCCAACATGGTCTGAGGACTTTAAAAATTTTAGAGAACCAAAAATAAGAAACCCTTTACCAAAACATTCCCCTAAAATGCTAGGGATTATCTCTCAAAAATACAGGCCTTATAAGGGACATAGTGGAAAGGATAAAGCAAAATCTTTCCAAATGTGGATTGATAAAATTCAAGAAGCATCTAAAAATGTTCTGGCCTTGAAATTACACGAGGTCAATATGGCCGTTGAAGAAGATATTTTTAAAAAGCATGTTCAAGATGAACGGCCCTACAATTTAATTAGCATACCTGATTTTAATTCCCTTATCGCAGTTTCACAAAAACATAACAAACCCATATTTGAACTTTCAAAAGAAGAATTGCAATGGAAAGGTGTTACTCTTCAAAACGCATTAGAAAACCAAAAAAAGTTTCTCGATTTATTTAACAATTTATCTGATAAGGTATGCAATATTATAAAGGATACTCATTACCGCCCTAGGTTGTAACCGTTTTGACGAGCACTAAACATTAAAAAACGAAAGGGAGGGCCTAAACCCTCCCTTTCTCAATATATCTGGCCTCTCTTTATGGCCGGTATTGAACTTACGAACTGCAAACCACGCAGTCTTCATCATTCTCCAGGGAACAATTTTGGCCAGCTGTGGGCCGAGGCCGGGACTCGTTTTTGACAGTAAATTGGACGGCGTTGACCGCCGCGCGGGAGCGCAAGTAGTACATGCCGGTTTTGAGGCCCTTTTTCCAGGCGTAGAAGTGCATGGAGGAGAGTTTGCCGAAGTTGGGTTCTTGCATGTGGATGTTCATGCTCTGGCCCTGGTCGATGTAGGGGCCGCGGCCGGCCGCCATTTCGACGACTGTGCGCTGTTTGATCTCCCACACGGTTTTGTAGAGTGCTTTGAGTTCTTCGGGGATGCGCTCGATGGCCTGAATGCTGCCGTTGTGGGCGACGATTTCACTGCGCATGTCCTGATCCCACAGGCCCACTTCAATGAGGTCGCGCACCAGGTATTTGTTCACCAGGGCGAACTCGCCGCTCAACACCCGGCGGACATAGATATTGGAAGTGATGGGTTCAAAGCACTCGTTGTTGCCCAAGATTTGTGAGGTCGAAGCAGTGGGCATGGGCGCTACCAATAAACTGTTGCGCAATCCGTGCTCGGCAATCTCCGCCTTGAGTGTTGGCCAGTCCCAATACTTACCCGAGGGGGTAACTCCCCACAGGTCGAATTGCAATTGGCCCAACTGCGCGGGACTGCCCTGATAACTGGAATAGGGGCCGTCCCGTTTGGCCAAATCTTTGGAGGCGGAGAGGGCGGCGTAATAAATGGTTTCAAAAATTTGGTTGTTGAGTTCCAGGGCGGCAGGGGATTCAAAGGGCAGGCGCATTTCAAAAAAAGTGTCGGCCAGGCCCTGCACGCCGATGCCGATGGGGCGATGGCGCGTGTTGGAGTTTTTGGCCTCTGGCACGGGGTAGTGGTTGATGTCGATAATGCGGTTGAGGTTGAGGGTGATGCGGTAGACCACTTCGTAGAGTTTGGAGTGGCCATAGGCCATCTCGCCGTCATCTTTTTGTTGAACAAATTTATTGAGCGCCACCGAGGCCAAATTGCACACGGCCACTTCGTCGGGTGAAGTGTACTCCATAATTTCCGTGCACAGGTTGGAGGACTGGATAGTGCCCAGATTTTTTTGATTGGAGCGCCGGTTGATGGTGTCCTTGTAGAGCATATAGGGCGATCCGGTTTCAATTTGATTTTCCAGAACGGCAAACCACAAATCTTGAGCGCGGATGGTTTGGCGCGCTTTCCCCTGTTCTTCGTAGTGGGTATAGAGTTTTTCAAATTCATCCCCGTAGCGCTCGGCCAGGCCGGGACACTCATGGGGGCAAAACAAACTCCAGTGCTGGTCGTTTTCCACCCGTTGCATGAACAGGTCGGGAATCCACAGGGCGTAAAACAAGTCCCGCGCCCGCCGCTCTTCCTGGCCCGTGTTTTTTTTCATCTCCAAAAAGTCGAAGACATCGGCGTGCCAGGGTTCCAAATAAATGGCAAAGGCCCCCTTGCGCTTGCCCCCCCCCTGATCTACATAGCGGGCGGTATCATTGAAGACTTTGAGCATGGGCACAATGCCGTTGGAAGTGCCGTTGCTTCCTTTAATAAAGGAACCTTTAGCGCGGATGTTGTGAATGGAAAGGCCCACCCCGCCGGCACTTTGGGAGATCAGCGCGGTTTGTTTGAGGGTTTCGTAAATGCCGTCGATGCTGTCTTCCTGCATACACAACAAAAAACAACTGGAGAGCTGGGGCCGGTTGGTACCGCTGTTAAAAAGAGTGGGCGAGGCGTGGGTAAAATACTTTTGACTCATCAAATGATAAGTTTCCAGTGCCGCTTCAATATCTTCCCCGTGGACGCCGAGGGACACCCGCATCAGCATTTGCCCCGGCCGCTCCACGACTTTGCCGTTCATGCGCAACAAATAAGAGCGCTCCAGGGTTTTGAGGCCAAAGTAGTCGTAGTTGAAATCGCGCTTGTCGTGGATCGCCTGATCCAGCATTTCCGCGTGATCCATCACGGTGTCGTGGAGGGCGCGGGAAACCATGGGGGCGTGTTCCCCGGTGGCGGGGTTGACGAAGTTGTACATGGCCTTGATGTTTTCGGAGAAACAACCGCGGGTTTCCTTGTGTAAATTGCTGACCGCAATGCGGCCGGCGAGGACGGCGTAGTCGGGGTGTTTGGTGGCCAAGTAAGCTGCGGTTTCGGCGGCCAATTGATCCAGTTGGCGGGTGCTGATGCCGTCGTAAATGCCCTCGATCACTTTTTGGGCAATGGCGGTGGGGTCGATCAGTCCCTCGTCCAGGCCATATTTGAGGGGTTCAATGCGCTCGGTGATTTTGTCGAATTTGACGGGTTCGCGCTCGCCGCTGCGGGTAATGACATACATAAGTTAAAATTCTGCATCCAAAGTGAAGACCTGGCCAGCGCGATCGCCGATCACCCCGGGCCTTTGGTACTCGGAAACCCGCTTTTCAAAAAAGTTGGTCTTGCCTTCCAGGGAGATGAGTTCCATCCAGTCGAAGGGGTTGGGGGTGTGGTAGTGTTTTTGGCCGATCAAGTGTTGCAGCCAAAAGTCGGCCACATATTCAATATATTGGGACATCATTGAGGCGTTCATGCCGATCAGATCGACTGGCAGCGCTTCAGTGACAAATTCTTTTTCGATCTCCACCGCCTCGGTAAAAATGCGGGCGATCACTTCCGGCGTCGCCTTTTCTTGGGGCCTTAAAAGCTGGTGCAACAGGCAGGCAAATTGGCAGTGCAACCCCTCGTCGCGGCTTATAAATTCGTTGGAAGTGCAAAGCCCCGGCATCAGTCCGCGCTTCTTGAGCCAAAAGATGGCGCAGAAGGAACCGGAAAAGAAGAGTCCCTCGACGGCGGCGAAGGCCACCAGGCGTTCGGCAAAACTGCTCTTGGAGTCGATCCACTTCAAGGCCCAGTTGGCCTTTTTGGCAATGTGGGGAAATTCTTGAACCGCACGGAAGAGGCGATCCTTTTCCGCTGAATCTTTAATGTAGGTGTCGATCAACAGACTGTAAGTTTCGCTGTGGATATTTTCCATGGCGATTTGCAGGCCATAAAAGCACCGCGCCTCGGGAATTTGTACATCATTATAAAAGCGCAGGGCCAAATTTTCGTTGACGATGCCATCGCTGGCGGCGAAAAAGGCCAAGACATGTTTAATAAAGTGTTGTTCGTCGCCATTCAGTTTTTCCCAGTCGTTGAGGTCGGCGGCCAAATCGATTTCCTCGGCCGTCCAAAATACCGCCATATGTTTTTTGTACATATCCCACAGGGATTCATATTCAATGGGGAAAACCACAAAGCGATTTTCGTTGGGGGCCAAAATGGATGCCGCAGGAGTTGTCACAAATTTAATCCATGGTTAAAATGTTTTTTCTTCATCTTCTGAAAAAAAATGGGAAAAGTAAAATCGCAGTTTATCTCATTTGAAGGCGGAAGTACAAGATGCATTTAGAGGTTAGTTAATGGTTGACTGAAATTATTTAAGAGTTTATTTTTGGAGCGATGCCGTTGATGCGATCTTTTAAAAATAAAATGCGATGCTTGGGGTTGGCCACACTTCTGTGTACATTGCCGCTTTTCGCTGGGGAAAAAGAAAGCTCTGTGCACCTTTTTAGTCACTGTTTTGACTTTTCCACGGTGAGGTTTGCCGATAGAATCAATCCCGCTTTGCTGGCCACAGTCTGTTATTTTTTAAAGCGTTACAATAAAACTTATTTTCACCACTCCGGTTGGCGATCCAGTTCCTACAACCACTCTGGCAATGCATTGGACTTTCATTTGACCGACTATCGTGATATGAGTCGCCGCCAAATTCTGAAGGCCTTTTCCGGTGATGTCAAATTGCTGGAAAGTTTTTTGCGTCAATGGGGATTGTTGGACAAGGTGGGATTGGGCATTTACCCGCAAACTCCCAACCCTTTTATTCATTTGGACTTGCGGGGAGTGCGGGCCCGTTGGGGAGAGCTGGAGGGCCGTGAAGTCAGTTTTGCATCGGCCTGGAACTGGTTGCAAGGGAAGTTGGCCCAGTGAGTTTGAAAAGAATATTTATTGAGACTCTATGTGTTCTCTTTTTTTTGAGTGCACCAGATGCGGCCACCCAATCGTCCCGTTGGCGCACCTCTAATTTGCAGGTCTTCGATCACTGCTTTGACTTTGATCGCTTCCCGGATCTGCGCCACACTGATCCCGCCCTGTTGGCGACTTTGTGCTATTTTTTGCAAATCAACCAGCGGCACTATACTCACCGTTTTCGGGAGGGTAATGCCCTGGCCTTTTCTTTGAATGACTACACCAGCATGGGCCACCCTCAAGGCCTGATCACCTTTCTCGTCGATGTGCGGGCATTGAGGGCCTTTTTGCTGGAGAACGGATTGTGGGACAAGGTGGAGTTGGGCCTTTATCCCCAGGCCGAACTTCCCTATATTTATTTGAGTTTGGGCGGTGGCCCAGGTTCGCGCTGGGTAGAGGTCGATGGTGAGCGCCTTCCCTTTGTTCGTGCTGTGGAGTGGATTTGGCAAGAGTTGAGGGGCCTGGAGAAACCTTGAAAACTTCGCAGATTCCTGATGGCCACCGTTTAGAGAAAA
Organism: Bacteriovoracaceae bacterium; assembly: GCA_965243145.1. Taxonomy (GTDB): domain Bacteria; phylum Bdellovibrionota; class Bacteriovoracia; order Bacteriovoracales; family Bacteriovoracaceae; genus CBDBLK01. The sequence goes on along the minus strand of CBDEUB010000002.1, from coordinate 375,396 downwards.
CTGCCGACGGAAGTTTAACCCTCTATTCGCAAGATTGCAAAGAGGCCTGTCATTCCTACTCGGGAGCGCGGGGAGAAAGCATCTACAACTTTGTTGAAGGTTGCCAAATTGTGGCCAGGGGAGAGGCCTGCCAAGAGGAGGCCAGGCCGCTGCGCATTTTGGAGGTCGGACTCGGCCTGGGCCACGGAGTGATGGCCACCTTTGATGCCTTAAAACAATGTCCCCATCTGCAAGTGGATTTTGTCACTACCGAGTGCAATCCCCAACTGGTGGATTACGCCCGCCAATTTTGGGGGAAACTGTGGCCCAGGGAAAAGGTGACTATTTTGCAAGGGGACGCCCGCCAGGCCTTGCCTCTATTTTTAAAAACATTTCCCCGGCGCAAATTTGAGGCCATCTACCAAGACCCTTTTAGTCCGCGCAGCAATCCCCAGTTATGGACTGCGGAATGGTTTGCTTTGTTAAAGCAGTTATCCCAGAGGGAGGCCATTTTGGCCACTTACAGCAGCGCCTCGGCGGTGCGGGCCGCTTTGACATCCGCCGGTTGGGAAGTCGAAAAGCGCCCCGGGTTTGCCGGCAAGCGGGAATCCTTGATCGCCAGGCCTGAAGTGTGACCAGTTACAGAATTTCTTAAAAAAACTGACATTGGACTCGTTCGGCCACACTTCAATGATACAATTCGGTATGGCATAAACAATTTTAATTTATCCAAGGACGGGTTTCTGTGAACATTGGCAAGTCGGCCGCCTGTTTTTTCTACTGCATTGGCCTTGGGTGTGGCCCCCTTTTCCTGGCCGCTTGCAACAGTGAAAAAACGGTTACGCCCAAGGCCGCCTCTAACTCCACATCAGATCGCTGGAGCAGTGCCGGGCGGGGGAGCATCCCCACCTTTGGCCCAGCGATCACCGCCACGGTGAGAAGACTGGCCTTTTCCGACGGCATGGCCATCAGTTACGACGGCAGCGATTCCAATTTGGCCAACCAGGAAGTTTGCCGCCAGGAAACCCACAACGGGCAAGAGGTCAAAGTTTGTATGGATTTGGCCAATACCGGAACCCCCGTCTTCTTTGGCGGCCCCGTCGGGGGCGACTTCTTTGCCGAGGCCCAATTCAGTTCCACTTTGGCCTGCTATGTGGATGGGGCCCAAACCGCCTGCACCACCGTTTTTCAAACCATCGGCAACAACATGGGGGAAACCTTTAGTTGCGAAACTGACCTGGTCAACGGGGACAAGGCGCTCAAGTGTTCCGACGATTGGGCGATCGTGGTCAACGGAGACGAGGATGAACAGGAAAAAACCATCTGCCGGGTCAACTTGGCGGACAATTCGGGCCGTTGTTTGAGTGCCCCCAAACAAGATGATCAGGGCCAAGACATTCCGGTAGAAGAGTTGATCATGGAAATGCAAAAAACCGCCTGGCAGGGATACCGCAGCGGAAACGCCAACTCCGGGCAAGTCTTGTTGAGCGCCACCCTGAGTCCCGTGGCCACGCCCACCAATACTCCCGAGGAGGCCAGTTTTTCCTACGCCTCCGCAGATACCAATGTCTGCACAGTGGTGGCCAGCGGGGCGTTCACCGCCACTGGCACCGCCGCCAACAAGGGGACTTGCAAGATCATCCTCACAGTGGAAGCACAAGGGTTCGTCGACCGGGTGATCATCGCTGAAGTAGAGGTGGTAGAAGACAACGATACGACTTGGACGGGAGGTTATGCCGGCGATGCTCTCTATCCCGGAGAAAGTCGAACAGTCAATACTGCTCCCGCCGACGGCAGTGGCATTTCCCCGGATTTGACCTACACTTCCCTCACCACCTCAATTTGCACCGTGGACGAAGATGATGGCACAGTCGCCACCGTGGCGGCGGGGGAGTGCCGCATCCAGTTGTCTTCCACTTCGGATGGACATTTATCCGTGGAGGTCGAACAAAGTGTCACCGTCTCGGCCACTCAACAGTTTACCAGTCTGGCCTGGGCCAACTTCCCCGCCAGTGCGACGGTGGGAACCGAGGTGGATTTGTCCGGCGGCAATACCGGAGATGCGCCGGTGGCCACGCCTGCGGCGACTACCACTACGATCGCCGTGGATTCGGGGGATTGTGCTTGGAACGCCAATAAGTTTACCTTTAGCGACACCACCGAGTGCGTAGTTTCAGTCACTGTCGAATTGCGCGGGTACGATGACTTAACCCAACTCTTTAGAGTGACTCCCGCGGCGGCCAAGGCCACCCAGTCCGCACCTTCCGGTTGGAACAACCCCTACGGTTCTTCTCCCGCCATTGCCGTGGGCGCGGACTCCAGTGCTCCCAGCAATCCGCCCGGCGGGCAGGGGGATTTGGTGTATCGTGTGAAATCCGGCAGCACCGGCTGTAGCGTTATTTCCACAACTGGCGTGGTGAAGGGAATCAACACCAACGGGGGTTGTACCATCGAAGCGCAGTTTGCCGGCAATGCCAATTATCAATCTTCTGGCCACTCCGATGTGGCCACCATTACCATCAATTTGGGAACCCAGACAGTCCCCGCCTCGACGGATATTTATCCCGACGATGTAGTAGTGAATACCAGCATCAATCCTTCCGCTTCCCTTCCCAGTGGCGGCCAGGGAACTTTGGCCCTGAGGGTGTGGAGTCAGGCCAACCCCTCCGGCGGTTCCGCCAGCACTGTGTGTAGCGTGAACCAGAGCGATGGAAAAGTTACCGCCGGGGCGAATATGGGAACTTGCTATATTCACGCCCGCTTTGCCGCCGTCACTAATCAATACAGCGCCTCGAATTGGGTGAATATCTCCGGTGCGGCGGGCATTGCCGTGTCCACCCTCTCCACTTTTACCAGTATCACCTGGACAGCGTGGAGCAACACCGATGGGGCCAATCCCGGCGATACCATAGATTTTACCGGCAGTATGCCCACTTCCTCTCCCGGCGCAGACACTATCACCGTCAGCGTGGATTCGGGGGGATGCGGTTGGGATGACACCGAGGAGGAGTTGACTTATCGTTCGGATGCCGGCGATTGTGTCATCAGTGTGCTCGCCGAAAAATCGGGTTATACGGACAAAACCGAGACATTTACCGTGACGGTGGCGGAGGATTTGTCGAGTGTGATCGCCCTGGCCTATACCTCTACTTTGCGCATCGGTGGTGCTAATGTTTCCCCTTCAACTTCCGCTTCGGCAACGGCGGGAGTAAACAACGCCAGTGTTGCTTACTCTGGCCAAGGCCTGCGCGGATCGACTCCCACCGCCGGCATTTGTTCGGTGGCCGCAGGAACCGGAGCGATCACCATTGGCAACAGTGCCCAGGTGAGCGATATTTGCCGGGTGACCGCCACTTATACGGCGAGCGGGTATCATACGGAAACCAGGACGGCCGATGTGACTGTGCAGTCAGGGGAGTTTGGGGCCATTGCTTGGAGTGATTTTGCCACTCTGACTAGCGGTGCTACCTCGGGCCAAACGGTGGATTTTTCCAGCAATATGCCCACTTCTTCTGTGGCGTCGACGACGATTACCATTTCCGCTTCGGGGGGTTGTAGTTGGGACGACTCTAACAAAGAACTCACTTTTGACAGCACCACCTTGTGCACCGTCACCGTGGAATTTTCCAAGACGGGATACACTACCAAAGATGCGGACTTTACCGCCACCGCCACTCTGCCCCTTACTGCCCAGACGGTGACTGCTCCGGTTTACTCCGAAGGCGCTAACCTGTATGTTGGCGACGGCAACAAGGTGTGGGTTGCTTCCGGCGGTACTACCGACGCCACCTCGCCTTCTATCGTCTACTCGGTGGCCGGGGAGGAGAGCGACGGTACGGCCAAAGATAATGTCTGTTCCGTCAATTCCGGCAATGGCCAAATCACCATCGGCAGTGCTGCCGCGGCCACCGATGTTTGCCGTGTCACGGTGGATTTTACCGCCAGCGGGTACTCTCCGGCCTCGGAAGAAGTGGAGCTGACTGTTGAGGCGGCGATCACTTTTGCCCAGCTTAAAAGCAGAATTTTCGACCAGCACAGTTGCAACAATTGCCATGGGGCCGGAGGATATGCTGGCGCATTTACTGCGAATCAGGCGGCCATGAATAGCTACACGGCAAGCAATCCTGCCAACACTTTTCTGCATGCTAGCGATCCATCGTCTTCGGAGCTTTATAAGCGGGTGGACGACGATTCTATGCCTATAGGTGGTGCAGCTTTGAGTGCTAAGGATAAGGAATTTGTCGCCGCTTATATCCGCGGCGGGTACAGAACGGAATAGCGGCCGTTTGACCAAGCGCTGAAAACGGGATATGCTCACACAGCAATAAACTGGGGCCAGAGAGGGCAAAACTTGAAACCCTACTATAAAAAGCAAAGGGCCAAATTTTTTTGGGGCGATGCCATCGCAGTTTTAGGGGAGCTTCCGGCCAGTTCCGTGGATTTCATTTTTGCCGACCCTCCCTACTACTTGTCCAATAACGGATTTACCTGCCACGGGGGAAAGAGGGCCAGTGTCAACAAGGGAAAGTGGGACAAGGGCCAGGGGATTGATCAAGACTTCAACTTTCACTACCAGTGGATTTCCGCCTGCAAAAGGATTTTGAAATCCCACGGCAGTTTGTGGATTTCGGGAACTTACCACTCCATTTACGCCTGCGGTTTTGCCCTTCAAAAACAGGGGTGGCATCTGATCAACGATATTTGCTGGTTCAAGCCCAACGCCGCTCCCAACCTGTCCTGCCGCATGTTTACCGCCAGTCACGAAACTTTGCTTTGGGCGAGAAAAGACAAAAAATCAAAACACATTTTCAACTACGAAACGATCAAACACGCCCCCTGGCCCGGGGATTTTATCAAAAAACCGTCCCGGCAAATGCGCAGTGTGTGGACGGTGACGACACCAAAAAATGCGGAAAAGCGCTATGGCAAACACCCCACCCAAAAACCGGAGAGTCTTTTGGAGAGGGCCATAGTGGCGGCAACCCAAAAGGACAGCGTGGTGCTCGATCCCTTCTGCGGGAGCGCCACCACGGGAGTTGTGGCCTTGAAGCACGGCCTGTCTTTTATCGGCATTGATGCGGAAAAAAAGTATTTGGACAATATGGCCATCCCCCGCATAGAGGACGCCCTGCTTACGGGGACTGGTCTTCAATAAAGCGCCTGATATATTCCAACCCTTGAGCATCGACGGGGCCGGGGCTAAGATAATTTGGGTTGAGATTGGGAGGCATGGGTTGAGGATTAGTGCCGGCCGATCTTGCGTAGAGTGGGGCCGTCGTTGGGTCGCCGGGAATTGTGGGAACACCTCTGCTATTGAAGATCGTTTGCCGAATGTCCTCATCATTTGCCCCCCAGGTGTTGCTGCCACTTGGCCCGTGGCAGGTTAGACAACCCCAGGGTTCGAGCACGGTGGTTTTGAGCAGTTGGTAGGTGACGATTTGGCCCTCGGGAATAAAGAGATCGTCGCTGTAAAACCTGGATTCGTCGGTTCCGTTTTCACCGCAGGAGGAGAATAAAATCAGCAAGCAAACGAAGTTCAGGGTTGTGATAATAGCATGGTAAGTGCTCACAATTTGGGCCAGATTGGGATGAAGCGAGACGGAGCGACTGAGGTGTGCTAATAAGCACATCGCAGGGAGTGACGGTGAAGCTGAGTCAGACGGAGTCGCCGGGAAGGCGACGAGCGACGACTGCCCCGATGGGCAGTGCCGGAGCAGGATGCGGAGGCAAGATGGCCTGAAGTGTGAGCAGTTACTTTTCATAGAAATGATCCGTTGAAATAGATTTGGTAAATGGATGAAAGTTGATCGCTCCGGTCGATGCTCCTCTGGGCATTGTATTGCAAACTGAGGTAGCGCCAGGGTTTCCAGTTAAGGCCCAAGTTGGAGCGCACGGAACGGCGAGTGAAGGGGGCGCTGACGAACAGCTTTTCCACATCCGCTCTCAACTCGACGGCATCCAGGGGGAACAAGTGGGCACCCAACAGGTAGGCATTTTGATCAAACTTGGTGCCGGAGGGGGAGAGTTTGCGGTGGGTAAAGCTCGCTTGGCCCAAGAAGATAAAGTTTTTAAATCCCGTCTTGAAAGACAGGGCGCTCTCCTGGCGAGTGAGGCCAGAAGTGTCACCCAGCAGTTGGGAAAAGGTGAGCACTGTGCGGTAGGAAGGAAAGTATTTTTCCGCTTTGATGCCCAATCCTTTTTCGGTTTCGTCGTAGCTCTCCTGGTAACTGGGAAAAAATACATAGGGTGCCAGTTTATATCCGCGCCCATAGTAGACAACTCGGCCAATGGTAAAAAAATCGGTGACACTGCGTTTGTTGTTGTTCCTCACAAAGAGGGTGTGATCCACCAAACCCAGGCCCACATCCAGGGCATCCCTCCCCAATTGGAAGTGCAGTTTTCTGTTGGGCGAATAGGTTGCCAGCGCCTTTCTGACATAAAATTGATCTTCAAAATCCGGTTGTTCGGCCGCGCCCTGGGCCTTGGGCGTTTTGGCCAAGACTCCCTCGAAACTGGCCTTTTTGCCCTTGAAGGCGGTGAGGTAGTCGAGTTGCATGGGAAAGTTGCGGGGATTGCGCCCCCGGGTTCGGAAGTGGGAGAGGCGTGTTTGCAGTCCGTGCTCCCAGGTTTTGGGGCGCGGTTTTTTACTGCTGGAAAAAGTGGAAAATTCGTTGGCGATGACTTTTCCGTAAGGGGTGAGCAACCCCCCTCCGGTGTGGGAATAGTGGCAGGCGGTACAATTGGCATATTTGTAGCGGATCATGCTTTCATAGGCCCAAATTTGGCCAGAGAAGACGAGTCCAGCGAACAAGCTAGCGAGCGACAGTGGCCACGATGGCAATTTCATTTTTAACCTTCACGCCCATAAATTCGGGGGGAGGGATGGAAAAGTCGCTGAGTTTAAGTTGGTAATTCAATTTAAACTCTTTTCCCGATTTATTTAAAACCAGGAGCAAGGTTTTCTTTTGGCCCGCCATTTCGAGTTGGCCTTTGACTTTGCACCTGGTTTTATTTGGGCATTTGACTTTGCCAGTGAAGCGAATGTCTTGATTTTTGAAAATGTCCCGGCGCATGTGCCGGTCGCGCAGGGAGAGTTCGGTGGTGAGTTCTTCTATGGGGATGAGCAGGTGATAAGTGGTGTCTTTATTTTTAATGGACACGGTTTTTTGGAGAGACCCTTCAAAATAAAATCCGGGCATGTTGGTTTGTACGGAAAAGGTTAAACTTTTTAACTTGAAATTTCGCTTTTTTTCCGAGGCAAAACTTTCAGTCTGGCACAGGGAAACGAACAACAAAAAGACGAATGCTAATCCAAAAATTCTCGGCAATTTGGTGTGGCCAGTGCTTCCTGCTTTCATGGGGGCCAAACTCCCTTAGTGTGGCCAGAGTTTCCTTCAATTTATTTTGACATTCTTTGGGGCGCAAAACAAGGGGAATTATTCACATTGGATAGGCACTTTGCCCACTCCGGCCTCCTCCAATGTGCGCTCAATAGAAGTTCGAGGGTGTGGTATTGGTTTTAGCTCTTTGTCGGCATAATTGAGAAAACAGCGGTGCAAATGCACTTTTTTCACTTTGTCTTCTGCCAGGGACAGGTCGAGATGACAATAACCTGAAAATTGGGAATTTTCTCTGTACGCTCCGGAAAAGAAGGCCTTGTAGTTCGAGCGTTTGACGACTCCCAAAGTTATTCCAGCAATAATATTGCTGCCGACGGAGGATTCAATTTTTGCCACTGAATGGATCGCATAGACATCTGAATTGAGGGATTTCTCTCGCTTGCGGGCCGAGTGATTGAAACTGGCCTGGATAAAATCGGCCAAGGCCTCCCGATCGATGCGGTATCCCTGGGAACCAATATAGTAGTATTGGCCGTCCGAAGATGCGGGCCTTCTCTTTTCGCAACGGGGTTTTTGGCCTTGCCCATTTTGCGAGTGGGTTTGGGCCAATGCGGGTGTCTCTGGCCTTTTGGCCATTTGCGAACAGCCAACTGCGAGAAGAAGAAAAAGGGAAGAGAAGACAATGTTTTTTACTGTTTTCACGAAGCGCCCTCCTTGGTAAACTTGGGGTGGAAACGAGTTAATGCTAGTGTACTCAAAAAATAAAAAATTTTCAATCGGTATTCTTAAATAGCAGTTTGCAATGCATTGCATTAATTTGGTGGGGCGTCGCTAGGAAAACTCCAACTCTCGTCCTCCACTCCCTATGGCCTCGATTTTAATTACGCGACAAGTTATTGGAAAAAAAGAGAGTATAATTTACCGTCTCCCTTGAAAATAAGGCCCCTACCTGGGATAAGATGCCAATGGCCAGCGAATAGGCCAGTCCAATGTTTGAGGCCTTGGGGCCATGTGGGATAAATGATGGGAAAGATTGCTCAAACGCTGAGAAGAGAAATTCTACTCCAAGTCAAGCAAAAGGTTGTTGAAATTTCCGATGTTAAGGAAATGAAGGAACTGGCCAAAAAAATGAGGCCAGAAGATGGGTTGGAAGAATTTGAACAACAGCATAGGGCCAAAGAAATTGACTCTCTTTATTACCCCTATCTCTACGGCATTAAATTTATAGCGGGTTGTATGTATGGGATGTTGAGAACCGAGGAGATGGAGGACTTTAAAAAAGCATTAGAATCCCAAGAAAAACTCTATAGGCCAGGTGACTCGAAAGGTGGCCCTGTCACAGAGTCTTACTACAGAATATGGGAACTTGCAGATTTTCACTTTGGATGTGACCGTGAAACCTTGAGCAGTATGTTCCTTGAATTGAGAGATATTTTAAAGATTTCCTACGAAGAGAGAGAAATAGTAAAGAACATAAGCAATTCGAGAATGGGCATTTATGAAGTTTGTGAAATCAAAGGGGAAAAATTCCTCCTCAAGGAGTTAGTCTCCGACAAAAATTTTTGGTGTCTTGGCCTAGATGGTATTGAAGGGAGAGTTGGACAACTTTGGTACATAAGAGTTTTCCCACCTTTTGATCCCGATGGCCATGCTATCACCCTTTCAGCACCCTATGTTTTACTTTCCAGCAAAGAAGAGTGGAACTCATTTTTTGAAAGAAAGGGAGTGGATAAAAAGAATCTTCACGACTTTATGAAATTTGGGCCATCAGTGGATTATTGGAATGAATTTATTTTCTTTGGATTCGCCTGTGTTGCTGGAGATACCATTTTTCTAAATGGACTTCCCGACCTCTCTCATTCATTGCCTTGTAGTAAAGAGTTTAGTGAAAAGGAAAAACTCTATATGGCCTTTGATCGTGTATTGTCTCAGAGAGATAAAGAAAAAATCATTGAACACAATATGCAGCAGTCAAATGAGACTGATGCACCAAAAGATAAAAAACAAGAAGCATCAGAAGTTTTTTTAGAATACTCCATGCCACTTTTGAAGAAAATATTTGATGACGGAGAGACTGATCTGAAAATAATTGCAAACGCCTTAAAAGTGCCTTGGGCGGTTTGGAACTTATCTCTTTTGAATCAGGGAATAGCAGAATATCCAAAAGAAATGAAAGAGAACTATGATAATAAATGGATAAAACTTTTTGAAGAGAGAAAAAGAAATGATTTTGATGATTACAAGTATTTTATGGGCGACTTTAAACTCATTTCCCAAAAGAATGGTGATTTTATTTTGAAAATGGAAACCAGAGAATTGCCAAATTAAAGAACTGTGCTCAAAATGCAAAAGGATAATAAAGTGGATAAAAACATTGAAAAAATTATTTATGAAATGATGGAACCCAATACTCTCGAATTGGCAAAAACTGTTAATATCCTGGCAAAAACATTGAACTTGATTCTGTATCCTCTTGAAAAAATAGTGGACAATAAAGAAGAAATCGTTAAATTCCTTTCATTGAAAATAAATAAAAGATTTCAAAATTGCCCTGAAAATGTATCTCCACCACCGAAAGATATTGGATTGAGTATTTTGCAAAGATTATTTTTAGAAGATGATGAAATACTGAAAACAATGTATGCCAATTTATTGCTCAACTCTATGGACAAAAGGTTTGATGAGATTGCCCATAAATCTTTTATTCGTGTTTTAGAAAATCTTTCCCCTGATGAAGTCAAAATTATTGAACATATTGCAAATGTTTGTTCAGACAATCTTGAAAAATATGGAGAAGATGAAATATGTGATGCCTTATCTCAAGGTAGCATAGAAGAAGAGTTCTCTAATTTTTTAAAGAAAATTGATATTGAAAGGCACTCATATTCGGATTTTTATTTAGATAACCTACTTCGATTAGGAATACTGAAAAGCAAGTTTCATATTGGAGATATTAAATATCATCCAAGTGGTTATACTGATCGTGGAGATTATGAACCTTCTGTCGAAGAAGAATCTGTCACCGTGCTTTATTTTACAACCTTCGGCTATAAATTTATAAAATCATGTACAGAAAATTTAAAATAAGTTAATCAATAGCAAAAATTCCAGTTGAATTTAAATCCTTAAATTTAAAAAAACTATTGCCAGAATTAAGGCAGCTTCAACAAAGGCGCAGCACATTTGTGGGCCTCAAAATTGAGGATGCCAGCATCCAAGAATAAAGCATTTTGGCACGAGTTAGGCAGAGTGATATTCTTATCCACATAGTATTTTAATATCCTCAGCACCCAGCTAGAATGATCGTCCTCTGGGTTAGAATTGGCGATGGATAAATCATTAAAAAAAACTCCTTTGGGATTTTGTAATAAAAAATAACAGCCGAAAGGCCGAAAAGTGCCGTCTTCAACGATAAAGGCCGCGAGGTCGGAAAAATCTTCTTCAGAGTACATTTCGTCATTGCCTCCAGGAATAAAACTTTGCATGTGAGTAAGGCAGTCCCTGACTTCATTAAATGCTGCTTTCGTTTCTGAACTTATGCCGTTTGATTCAGCAATGATGTCGTGGAGGTTATGGCCCATTTCATGGCCAATGACTTGGCGAGCATACGACGGTGGGCCAAGGGCCAGATCATATTCAAGATTAACTGCACCGAATTTTGTAATAGTGTAATTATCAGAAAAAGGTTTTTGTTCGAGAAAAGTTGAGCACAAGTCTGCGATTTCTTCATCGAGTTCATCTTCATCTTCCGTTTCATCTTGAGAGTCTTTGCTTTCTTCTTCATTCATGGCATTTAAGGCCATTATAGTCAACATATTTTTTGGATTTGTCGTAATCTCTAAGATAGACTGATTGAATTTTCTTTTTTGCTGTATTTTTTGATCAAGCGCCTGAATAAGGGATGTGTGGTAAAATTCTCGGGAGAAGGGGAACTGAAACGAGATAGCATCGAGTTTACCAGTCATTTTTTCTTTGGATGCGTTGGAAATTCCTGGGGCCTTTTCAACTTTGTCGATAAAGTTCTTTTTTGCTTCAGAGGACAATTGTTTAAGTTGTTCGATGGCCTCTTGAGTGGGATAGAGATTATATCTTTGATGCCAGGCGGCCAGACACTGCTCTTCAGAATGTTTCAAAGATTGGGCCAACCGTTCCCTTTCCTCAGATGAATCTTCATCCTCATCTTCGACAAGTGCTTTGAGTTCATCTTTTCCTTTGTTTTTCAACCATTCTAGCAGTATTGATTCCATTTCTCCTGCTATTTCTCTACCGTACTTATCTTGATAATCAAAATAAACTTCAAATACGCCCATGGGATCAGTTATTTGTACGAGTTGATCCAGTTCAAATGAAGTGATCGCTTGGTTTTGTGCTCGGATTTTTAATTCTTGAAGATCAAAGGGATAATTGATTATTGACATACCAATATTTTTTTGCATGCGTTCTTGTAGGCCTATGGCATAGTCGATATATTTGGTAATGGCATCTTGTAAGGGAATATTGCCATATTTTTCTGAGAGGTATTTACTCACAGAATTTTGGGCCAAAATCCTAAGAGGGGCCTTATTGTAATTCACATAACTTTGGCCTAATTCTCTGTATTGGGCCTTGAGTTGATCATCAATATTCTTAAAAGAATCTTCGTTAAGTTTAGTATCAATTAATTCCCCCTCATCATTGTAAGTGTGAATAACAACCATATCCATAATATCGTACACTTTTCCAAAAATGGCCCCGCCATAAATACCATGAGTAGGAAGTTCAATATGGCGGACAGGGTTTTCGAGCATTGGAAGGATAGCATCCTTTAATTCTGCCTTTCTTTTCGGATCGAGTTCTAATTGTTCTTCTAAAGAGTAATATTCGGCAATTTTTTGAGAGATTTCCCTTCCTCCTCTCGTTGTATTTTTTAATTGGTGAGCATCAAATTTTTCCAGGCCGTATTTTTTCCGATAGTGCCTAGTTCTAAGAGGAATAAATTGATCACTGGGGCCACAAATATTTTCTAGGCATTCTTGGTAGGGGTTGTTATTGTCATTTGATCGAGAACTTTGGTGGTTAGATTGGAGTTTTTCAGCACATAACCTTGTTGGAGGTGTCGTGGCCCAATCAATAATTTCTTGTAGCTTGTGAGTAGGGTTCGATAGCCATTCCTCTCGGGGAAGTACGCTGGAAATAGTAAAAACAGCAATGGCAAAGATAATTATGGGCATGGTTTTCTCATCAGCGCAACATAAATGGAAATTTTTTTCGGTAGACTTTCGAGAAAGGCATAGATTCGAGAACCGACCTTGGCGGTTATGGCCTTGCCATCTCTTTCAAAAGAAACTTGTTTTACCTCTTTTGTGTTTGGGATCAATCGTTTTACCCTCGGATTTTCTTTTTTATAAAAGCGTTTAAAAATCTTTTGGGCCAAATTTCTATTGCAAGAATTAAGCTTTATTTTCCTGTTATATTGAGGTGATTCGTAGATGAAATAGTGCTTATCGAGACTCATTTGAAAGAGGCCTTCATAGCGAACGGATTGGCCTTCATTTTTGGCACTAGAATTAGAAGAAGCAAGGCCAAAAAAAAGAACAATCCCCAATAAGAGGACAGTTTTTTTCATATATTCTATTCGGTGATTTTCAGAGAAATTTTTAATTCGGGTAAGAGGCCTATTTTTGTAAAACATACTTATTTTCTTGGGTTTTCGTTAGGCGAACCCGAGAAGGCCATGCTTGTTATTGGGGAAGAACACTGAAGATGAGAAATCACCTATTTTTTCATTGATACATAATTATCATGACAAAATTTTGAATCAACCACCTACAAAAGGAAATTTTAGATGAAAGACCTCCTCCTCATCCAAAGTTTGGATTTAAACGGACTCATTGAAGAGTACCGTCTCTTTTTCCTGGCACTGATGCCCAGTGTGTTTATCATCGCCGTCTTGGTCGAGTTCTTTGCCGAGGCCAATCCCTTCGCCCTGGTCAAGCGCGCCTTAATTTCCATTCTGTTGTTAGTCAGCGTATCCAGTTTTTATCAGCAAAGCATCGACCTCTCCATGGATATGGCCGACGAAATTTTGGAAAGGCAAAAACAAGGCAATGTCCTCTTGATGAATATGCTGGAAGGAAGAATTTATTTAAAATTACTTGAACAATTAGGGGCGGAAGATCAGAACGGCATCGTAGATAAGATTGCTTTCTTTTTCAAGAGTCACCTCTTTAAAACTTTTATCAATGAACCTTTTGCCATCACGGTTTTTTTCCTTGTCAGCATCTTTTTATTGATCCTCAAAGTGGTTTACTCTTTGGTGTATTATATGGGATACGGGCTTTTGGGCATCCCCTGTCTGCTCTACCTCTTCCCCAACATGGGAAGGGCATTATACGGGGGAGTGATCAGCTATTTCTGGTGCCTGGTTCTCCCCCATGTTTTGGTATTTGTCTTGGCGATGCTCGGCCATGAGATCAACAAGGGTTATATGGCCGGAGAGGTGATAGGGGGATCGATCATGGGAACGGCGTTTCTCTTTGTGATGGCGCTATCTATTGCCTTTGTCCCTCTGATCACTTCGGCCATGTTAAATAAAACTGGCATAGCACAAATTGGCGGCATTGTCGCAGCAGTGAGTGCCAATTATACGATTTCATCCATGCGCAATTTGACCTCCAAGGCCTTGAAAGTTGTTATGGGGATGATTTTCCCCAAAACAGCACTGGCATCTATGACTAAAAATCTCATAAGTTCTCATCATTCGGGGAGACAAAGACGGGGCACTCCTTCTTCCGGTCAGAATCGGGAGCAAAAGGAAGGGAGAATGGAGGCCTCAAGTCAGGCAAAATCGGGACAGAATTTTCAAAAGAGTGGCCAGAGCAACACTCAGGCCAGCACTCAAAACAAAAATACCAAGAGCAGAGAGCAGACATTAAAGACTACACCTCATAAAACTTCTGCGCCGACTTCAACGACTCCACAAAAGACAATCAATCAAGTTGGCCCTTCTTTGAAAAAGGACAGGCCTCAAACCCAAACCTCGGGAGGACATCATGGAAAACTACCAAAGCATCGTCCAAGGGATCAAAGAAACCAAACTCCCACTCCTTATCATCACCGGAATCAGCATCCTGCTCCAGGTGGCAGTACTGGTGGCCAGTATCTACCTCCACCGCCCAGGAAAAGATAAGTATTCCCCGTTGGAGGCGTGCTATTTTGGGGCGAAAAGTCTCTTTATAAAAAACGCCCCAAAACAAGGACTTTTTGGAGAGTCGGTCTTGAAAGACATTAAAGGTAAGTCGTTCAAGATCGATAAAATCACCTTGGTGAAATCCCTTGGGAGTCACGCCTGCGATATTGTCACCAAAGACGATCGGGGACACCGGGGTTATCGCTTTGAACTGGAGAAAAATTCCAAGTTTAGGCATTTCTACAGAATCGCCAACATCAAGGGGCAAAAATTGGTTTCCCCTTATCAATGGGAGGACAAACGATGATCTACTACATCATGCCGGGGCATATCTTCACCATCTTTTTATCTCTGGCGCACATGACTTCGGTGACTTTTCCCGCAAAAATCACCGACTACGCTGGAGGACGAAAGGGGGATTTTCTCGTTTACGGACTCAACAAGGATAAAACTCTGGTGTTTGAATCCAAGGGAGTCAACTTCAAGCACAACTTTATCGCCTTTGGAGGCGGTGAAAAGTATCACTTTAATTTGGCCTATGATGAAGGCAAGTCCAACAAGGACATTGAAATCAAAAAGGGTGTTCCCTGCATGGCCTTCGTGCTGTTAAAAGAAACTCCCTCTTGGCGTTTGTTTGAGTGTCCTAAATCCTTGTATTTCGTCAACAAAAAATCCACTCCGGTCAAAGTCAATGATCAAATGGTGGCCAAAAAAAGCTATCTCTCCAAGGGGCCGCCCATCGTTGTTGAAGGGCGTTTGATCTATTACCAGGGGGTGCTTCAATGACATTTAGAGTTTGGTTTTTTCTCTGGCATCTTGTTCCGCTGGCCTATGCAGGGTTTGTTGACCTGCCTCCGGGTGAGTTATATCAGCACAAGGTGCAAAAATCTCCCCAGGTAGGCCCCAAAGCAAAAACTCGATCCAGGCGCAAACAAAAATCCGGCACTAGGGCCAAAGACGATCGTGCTTTGAGGGAATTGCTGGAACAAGACCAAAAGATTTTGAAACTCCTGGAAGCGGGTTCTCGGCAAATGGTGATCAAGCGGTCAGAGGAAAAGATTATGGCGCTAACCCGAGTGCGGGGGACTCTGCTTAATTCGATGGTGGCGATGAACACTGCTCCTACCACCTTTATTGTGAGGATTGAAGAGGGTGATCTTGAGGGTGCAGAACTTAAATGCCAGGGGCAGAGTTTTAGGAAGCGGGTCATCTCCAAGTGTGGCCTGTTGGTGGCCGAAGAACGGGAGTATCCCGTCACCGTGGAAATCTGGGACTTGGACGGTGCACAGGGCATCATTGCCGATTATATCTATTCGGGGGAAGAGAAAAGTTTTCTCTCTTCCTCTCTGGCCTCCTTTCTCCAGGGCACACTGGAAGCGACCAAAGGCCAGGTAATGACTCCCCTGGGGGAAGTCGCCGCCAAAAACGCCCGCAATCAAGCCTTGAGTGGCCTTTCAAATATTGCTCAAAATGCCAGGGAGAAAATAGCGCAGTCGGGGGATGATAAACTTTCCATTGCTTACATCAATGCAGGCAAATCCGTTTTAGTGTTTTTTCACGAATCCTTAAAATTGAGCGAGGAGGTGCGGCCATGAGATTCGTTTTCACCATAACCGCTTTTTGCCTTTTGGCATCTTGTTCGAGTCTGAAAAAAACCCTGGCCTATAGTTCTCTTTCCGGGGGCATGGCCGGGGCCACGGCGGGTGCGGCATTGTCGCCCACCAAAAAAGACCGTGGCGCTAATGCATTCGTTTTTGGGTTAGTCGGTGCTGGCCTGGCCTCTCTTGCGGGATATGCTCTCTATCAGGACGACCCGCGAAACTACAAATTGAGGAGTATGTTGATTGATCCCAAAGAAGGTGACAATCCCAATGCCATGGAAATAGGACTGGGGCCTTTAAAACTCAATATTAGGCCCAAAAGGGAAGAAATCTACCAAGTCTTGGCCAAAGACTTGCCGGACAAGCTGAAAGGCAAGGTGGGCAAGCAGTACCTTATCAAGTACCACGCCAAAGAACGGTATATCAAACAAGGCCCTAAAACCTACTATATCCCGGCCTTTGAAGTGTATGAATACAGCTTTCACCCGCCATCGGAAAAGCGAGGGTATTACAAGGGCGATAGTTCCATCGAGGAAATTAGATCAAAATACGGCAGCCAAAGGATTGGCCCCCAGGTTCGGCAGGCCCTCTCCTGAGGATGGGCCTCTCTCCAAGGCCGTCCGTCAAAGGGCGGCCTTGGCCTTTTGGCCGCTGGGGGCCATAAGGCCCTCAGTTTCTGGCCATCAAATTTTCTTTCAAAAAAACAAATTTTTAGTAGGCGAAATGCTTGCAAAGGAGTGGACATTGGAAAATTCTAAAGTTAAAATGTGCACGCACTGTAAACGAGAAAAATCAGAGATTGATTTTTATAAAAAAGGAAGTCGGCGAGATGCCAAATGTAAAGACTGCGCCAGGGCGAAAAGAAAGCAACGCTATTGGAAAAGTCAACGGCGTTTAAAAAGATTCCAAACCAGGCATATTAGCAAGGTTGTTATGAAAGCGAATCCGAGAACAGACCAGCAGTTTAAACGGGACATGGAAGTTGTCAAATCCATTTTAGCAAAGCGGCTCGTAGAACTTTTGAAGGAAAAATCCAATGTTGCTTAAAAAAGAATCCTCCCCCCAGAGACGGCGAAACAAAAACACCCTTGAAGGTTGGGCGGTAGTCCGGGTTTCCAAGGAAAATGAGGCCAAAGACGGCTCGCCCACCCAGCAAATCAACCTGATCAAAGATTGGGCCAAGAGGCAAAAAGAGAGAACGGGGAAAACTTATAAAATTGTCAATACTATTGTGGAAGATGGCAAAAGTGGGCGTTACCAAAACACTCACCGCAGGAAAGAAATTCTCTATCTCGCCGAACTGGTGAAGATGGGGAGCATAGATTTTATTGTTCAAGAGCGGCTCGATCGGTTTTCCCGCGATGAAGTTCTCAATATCCAAATCATGCGGGATGCCCGCAAAAATGGCATTGAACTTCACGAAGTCAATTATGGGGAGTTTAACCCTAACGATCGCGGCCAGAGGATGGCGTGGAAGTTTAGAAATATCGAAGCAGGGGAGTATAGCGAGGGGGTTTCTGAAAATGTTGCCCGAAAGCACCGTTCGGCGATGGTTTTTAACGGCAAAGACCCTTCACCCTGTCCGGCCTTGGGATTGGACTATCACCCGCGCTATGTGGGTTTTTATGTCATCAATTCCGAAGAGTTGAAAATTTTTGAAGATATTGCCAAAAAATTTATTGAACTGGGATACAGTAGGGAGGGCACTATCCGCTATTGCCGAGAGAAGAGGTATAAAACCAAAGAATGGTGGACGAGAGAAAAAATTAAAGATGGCGAAAAAATACCTTCCCGCAAAATGGGAGGTAGGCCCTTTGACTGGAACTCGCTTATGCTCCTGCTGGGCAATCCCAGGATAAGGGGCAAGAACGCTTTTTTTGACAACTGGAACCAGTTTCCCGAAAAGCAAGATAAAGAAGGGTGGGTTACATGGGAATACAAACATTATCGAGAGCATGGCCCTTTTTTCAGTGAGGAATTTTTTAAGCAAATTGACCGAGGCCTAGAAAAACTTCCCCAGCACTCTCGGGAAAATGAATTTCCCCTCTCTGGGATTCTTCAGGCCCCAGATGGTTCCAAGTACACAGGGGAGGCCGCCAAGAGTGGAAAGCATTTCTATTACCGTAACACGAGAAATAGAAAGAGATTTCCGGCCGAAAGTCTCCACAAAATTATTTTTTCAAGATTGAGAGAGATTCTTCAAAGAGAAGAACTTTTAGACCAGATTGTGGCCAAAGCACATAATGGGGAGAATCGTTTTCAGGAGGAGAGGGTGCGCTTGCAGAGGGATATGGCCAAGTGCAAGGCCTTGATTGGGGATTTTGGAGATGCTCTAAAAAAGGTGGTGATGGACAAGCGGGACAATCTTACAGAAATTATTGATGCAATGCTGGAAGAAAAAGAGAAGGCGGAAAAGCAACAAAACCTTTTGGCCTTAGAACTGGCCAATCTTGACCAGAAAGAGAGGGCCTTTTGGGAAAATCTCAAGGGCGGCAAGTTTAAAAAATTTGTTCGACTTTTGCTCGACAACTCGGAGAAGTTTCACCCCCTTGAAACTAAAAAGCTGTTGAGAATCCTCATCCCCAAGGCCGTCATTGTCTTGGAAGAGGACGGAAAGCACTCTTTGGAATTGACCTACAATTTTGACCCTAATGAAGAAACTGCTGCGCTGCTGAGCAAAAAAGCGATGGGCGGCCTAGAATCGGGAAATGGGGTTCTTCCGCTACTCTCTCAGAGGCGTTATTTACGGGAAAACCTCCTGGACGCATCGGTTCAAAACCGGGAGGACAAAAGTTGGAGTTTTACCAAGAGTGGTGGGGCATGCTGGACTCGAACCAGCGGCCACCCGGTTATGAGCCGGAAGCTCTAACCAACTGAGCTAATGCCCCCCAACCGCTAAATAGAATTGAGGGAAATTTTAGGGGAAAAGAGAGGCCTTGTCTAGGAGGCCAGGGCCTGCACCCATCGCTCGACCCGGTGAATGCCCCGGCGGAAGTGGCGGGCGAGGAGGAAGTGGCCAGCGCAGACCCCGGCCAAATTGGCCAAGAGGTCGCCGGTTTCCCAATCGCGGTATTCGATCAAGAGTTGGGCCGCCTCGATACCTGTGCCGTAGGCCAAAAAGAAGGGCAGGGCCAGTGGGGAGCGGTAGAGGGCGGTGAAATAGGCCGCCAAAAAAGCGTGGATCAAGAAGTGCACCAGTTTGTCTACATGGGGCAAGGCCAGGGCCTCTTGCTCGCTGGGCAGGGGGAGTAAAAATAGCAGGGTGGCCACGCACAGAATGGCAGGCCCAACACTTTTAAAGAGGAGGGAGAGGAAGTGCTGGCCTTTGGACGGGGGTGGGGGCACGATCCAGCACACCGCCAATCCGGTGGGAATGGTGAGCAGGCCCTCCGCGCGGAAGGGAAGGGCCGCCTCCCACCACAGGGGGGGAATCAGGAAAAAAGAGGTGCAGGCGGCGAGGACTGGCCAGGCCAGGCCCCACCACAGGGGCCAGAGTGGCCAGCGGGCACTTTTGCTCCCAATTGTGTTAGAGTTTTTTAGGGCCTCCATCATTGGGCCTGAGTTTAGTCGGGCGCGGGGGATTTGTCATGGAAGTGGTAGAATTTTCACAGTGGGGAGAGACATAGTGCCCAAAGCGTGGATTTTGCGGGGTTTGCTGGGGTTCTGTCTGGGTTGGGCCACCCCCTGTTGGGCCAAATTGTACCTCAACGCCAGCGTTTACGACAAAAAGGGCATTGACTTGGGCCTCGCCCTGGCCAGTGAATTGCACGCTCTCGAAGAAGTGGGCAAGGGGCAGACCGTGGTGTTGCAGATGAAGACCGGCATCAAAGTCGAACTTCAGGCCCATTTCAAAGAAGAGGCCAGCGAGGGGGAATACGGGCCGAGTGACACCATCATGGTGGTGGGGGCCATTTACGACGGTGAAGAGCGCGTTTTGGAGAGTTTTTTGGAGAGGCCCATTGCCATTCGTCTAGGAGAACAGGAAGTTGTGGTCTACAATCACAAGTCCCAGCTCATCGAGTTGAAGATCGGCCTGGAGGTGTTGTGAGCAGAATGATCATTTTTTTTGCCTTTTTGGCGGGATTGCCATGGTTGATGAGTCTCGACCGCTTTCAGTCCGTGGCCCCTGCAGTGGCCCCTTTCGACTTTGAGGCCTTGGCGGCCCTGCACAGTGCCCGGACGGCCGTGCAGAAAATTGCCGAATTGAGCACCACCGAGGAACCCGCGCCCACCCAGGCCATACCCCAAGGCCCTTTGGCGGGGGTGGAAATGACTCCCCAGCTAGAACGGGGGGCCAAATTGTACAAACGGTGTGTCTTGTGCCATGGCCAGCGCGGACAGGGCAAGCGCTCCCAAAAGGCCCCGGCCATCGGTGGCCAGTACGGATGGTATGTTGAAAGCGTCATTGTCGCCATGCAGAAAGGAGAGCGCATCAACAAATTGATGAATCCCTACATCAAAAAATTGAGCACCCAGGACATTCAGGATTTGGCGGCCTATATCTCCAAATTGCCCTCCATGGGGCGTTAGTGGGTTCGTTTATCATTTTATTTTAGCATTATTGTGTTTGAAATAATGGCAGTGGGTTAGTTACACCAATTGTTTTATTGTGCAAATGGCGTAGGTCAGTGACAGCGCCAAATCGAATAAATATATTTTCAAATCTCTCATAATTTCCCCCCCAATATACCATTGCACAAGACATAGGTGCTCCCTTGCCGCCATCTTGTCCATTTTCAAGAAATTTAAGTCGAGTATCGTAAAGAAATGATACTGCGGTTGCAATGCCAAAAACATAATCTTTCCAATGTCGAGTGTTAGTTGCCACTGGCACAAGCGCAAGAATTTCTGAATGGTAGTTTTTATGGGCCAAATAACATTTTTGTAACCAGTCTTTAATTGAAGTTCCTCTGTCTTTATCTTTGCCATAGGGTGGATTAACAAAAATAGTTGGATAATTCCATGATGAGAAAAGTCCGTTTGTTGTTGGCAGTGAGTATTCAGTTTTTGCCTGGACGATAGAATATTGGTTAGAACAAGGGTCTAAATGTAGATTTCCGTTGAAAAACTGATGAATGGCATCTACATATTTTGACGGAGTGCACCAATGTTGACTTAGCGCATTTGTGTTTGTTCTACCGGCAGTCATAAGAGATTTCCTTTTCACCTAAAATGCCAAGTATTGATCGAAGTTCGTCTAGTGTTCCCTTGTTGGGAGCAATGACATTAAACCAGTCACAAATTTCTGTTTTATGATTGTCAAAATAGTTTTGCAACGCTTGATCGGCCTCAATATCAATACGAACTTTGGTGAAGCGATTTATTTTCACATCAGCATTATAACTCGATAAAAAGGCCTTTCTTGCTGGAATAAGTTCGTTTGTTGGGTTGAGAAGTAAATTGTCAATAAATTTTGATAACCCAGAATCTGTAAGAAATAACAACCAATCATATGATTGTGCTAATATGGTCAATTCTTTGGTGTGATGATTTGAGGTGAACCAATTTCCATGATTGCTAACAATTCCTATCGTCAATATAAATCCTTCATATTCTGAATAGAGTGGAGATTTGATAACTTTTTTCAGGATGTCAACATAAGGGCCACTGTAAAATTCGCCGTTTCTTTGTTCAATGACACCGTTAAATTCACCATTTCTCAAACGAACTTTTTGCAATGAGGAAACAGTGCGGGCCACATACGCCCCCTGTTTGGCCTTCTCAATAGTTTGTGGCCCTTTTTTGAGACCTTCCTCTACTCCAACCCTTTTACATTCAAATATAGCAAATGGATGGCTTAGTAGTTGATTGACAAGAATGTTGCAAGTTTTTTCATTCATGGAGTTGAGGTTTGCTACAACTGGTCCATCTCTGGATTCAAAAAGAACGGTTGCATTTCTTTTTATTCCATTACGACTTAAAACTTGGGAGGATTTTAGCTTTTCTTTTTTGAGAAATGATAATTTAGGTTTGAGTTTTGTCGCTGATATAGGCAATTTGTAATCTTCAATTTCGACAATTTGTGTTGATTTAATGGGGTGAAGAGAAAATTCAACATTATGAGTAATGTTTGGATTTGCAAATTCGGGGATTTTTCTTTCAATAACGATATGGCCTAATAGGTTCCATGAGCGAAGAGTATAAAATGTAACGATCTCAACAAGTGTTCCCAAAGATCGGCCAGCGGCCTTTTTTCTATCTTTAGCGTAATGAAAGACAGTTTCAGATAGTGTTTTTTGAAGAGTATCTATAGATTGATATTTCATTCAGAAATTTTTTTGGTAGTAGTTGAAACGCACCTTTTCGATGCTCTTTAAGGGATCGGGACTCCAGTAGGAGCGCGCTTCGATTCTAAAGTGAACCATCCCCAGTGTGCCAAACCACAATTCCAAGTCGGTCACCGAGTTAAACCACCCTCTGAGTTGGTAGTGCCGGTAGGCCAAACTGTTTTTCACCCGGATGGCCTTGAAATGGCGTCGCAAAACGGCATCCAGGCCAGCAGTGGCCTGGCCAGCGTCGCCGGTGACTCTGATGGGGGAGGCACTGGGGCCAGAACCCTCGAAGGTGGCCAAACTGGCCAGGCAGCGCTGGCGACATTCCTGGAAACTGACTTGGCCTTTGTCCAGTCGTATGCCCAGGGTGGGGGCCGGAGAACGGCCGAGGCATCCCCAAGGCAGGGCGAGGACAAAAATGTGCAGGAGGGGGAGAATTTTCACGCCTTGATCACCTTTTGAAAAAAGAGATAGGGAGTGGCCTGGCAAAATTTAAATTGCAACTCTGGCCGGGAGCGGAAATCGAGGACTTCCCGTTCCGTGGGGGGATAGATGAGGCCACTGCCGATCCAGGTGTCCAGTTGGTGCCGCCCATCTTCTTCGAGAACCCGCACCACTTCGGCAAAATCTATATCCTCGTCGAGCAGATACAATTTCTTTTCATTGTAAAAGGCCTCGGCCTTCGACCAGTTGCCGATCTCAAAGGAAGATGTTGGGCCAGTTCCCACCTCTGCCGAAACTAAAAGTCGCAGGCCTTAATGGTTTTCCTTCCGTTGGCCGTGCAGCGCTCTTGGGCCTCTTTCACCATGCGGTGAACTTTTTCGTTAAACTGGCCGATCGCCTCTGAAGAAACATTAAGCCCACTGGACTTGAGGGCCTCCTTGGTTTTCGAGCTGATGAGTAACATTTCCCTTTCCGATGCCATAATCTCTCTCCTTGGGTTGGGGTTAAACAGTTTGAGTCGAGATGACCTCAAGGAAAATTTTGAACCTTGGGCGCTAGAAAGGTCAATGCTAAAAGGGAGATGGCCCCATTTTTTCTTCCGCGGAAGTGAGTTGGTGCCGTAGATTTTGCTTCGCGCTAGCATAGCCCTCATCTTTATCCTCTCGCGTAATTGTTAATGCTTCTCCGTGCCAAACGCGGATGCGAGAAAATGGCCGAGGAATGCGGAACTGATCCCAGGATTTGGGAAAAGACCAGTAGTCTTCGGGGACGGCGAGCAGGGGAATGACCGGGGCACCAGTCAGCAAGGAGAGTTCAAAAACCCCCTTTTTCACCTGGTGGAGGGGGCCACGGGGGCCATCCACGGTGATGCAGGCGGGAATACCGGATCGCACCAAGCGCACCATGCCTTTAAGGGCGCTGGCCCCTCCCCGATGACTGCTCCCGCGCACCGAGTGGTGTCCCAGGAATTGGCAGACCGTGGCCATCAATTCCCCGTCCCGGCTGTGGCTATTCATCACGCAATAGCTGCGCCCCCAGTCGGTGGCCAGGGTGGCGATCAGGTTTTGATGCCAAATAGCATAAATGTAGGAAGAGGGGGAGGCCTGATTCTGGCCTGGCCGGCGTTCCGGAGTGAGGTCAACCGCCCGGTAGGAGTGCAGCAGGCAGCGCAAGGCCCAGGAAAACAAACGAACTGGCATTTTGGCCAAAAAAACCTCGGGGTTGCCGGTTGACGGTACTTGGGCCTTTATACTACCTTAAATCCAAACTTGTAACGATCTCGCGGGAGGAAAAAATGCTAAAGCGTGTGATTCAATTTTATTGTGGCCCAATGGCCATGTTGTGTTCTTTCAGTTTGTTGGCCCAGGGGCAAGGGGAGCGGGTTTTTACCCTCGATCCGGCCAGGGGACAGGTCAAATGGACGGGCACCAAAGTCACTGGCAAGCACTGGGGCACAGTGAAAGTCAAAAGCGGGCAAATGCGCCTGAACGGCAATCAGTTGACGGGGGGAACCGTGGCCATAGATATGACTTCCATTAGCGTGGACGACATTAAAGACCCCGAAACCAACGCCAAATTGGTGAATCACCTGAAAAATGACGACTTTTTTGCCGTGGACAAGCACCCCACCGCCACCCTGGAAATGCGGGAGGTTAAGGCGCGCCCGGGGGAGGCCAGTTCGTTTGATGTCCAAGGGATGTTGGCCATTCGCGGTGTCTCCAAACCAATTTCCTTTGTGGCCAAAGTGACTCCCTCAGGGGATACCTTTGAGGGCAGCGCCCGCCTGGAGTGGAACCGCGCTGAATACGGCATCAAGTACAAGTCGGGTTCTTTTTTCAAGCAATTGGGGGATCAACTCATTCACGACAAAGTCACTATGGAAGTCGCCCTGGTGGCCACCCGGCAAACTTCGGGAAGTGGAGGGGCAAACTCCCAAAGCGCTCAATAAAATTTCTCACCCGCCCGATAAGTTCCCCGTGGGCCTTCCTTTTGAAAAGGGCCACAGGGGAGTTTTATGAGCGACGACGGCAACAAAGTTCTCGATTTTTCAGCGGGCCGTAAAAAACGCATTGACAAAAAGCGCCGCCAGTTTGAACGATTGGTGTTGAGCAACTTTTTAGGGGCGCAACAGGAAATTTCCAAAGACGGAATTACCCACTCGGTTTCTTTGGTGGACATTTCCCGCAGCGGATGCCGCTTCCAAATTTATTGGAATTCCGATCGCCAGAGCGTTTTGGCGGCCGGGAGCGAGGTCACTCTGCGCATGTATTTTGCCCAGGATTCCTATATTCCGGTGGTGATGCAAGTCAAGTATGGCCGTGAATACACCTCTCCCGAGGGAACTACCTACATGCAGTATGGCTGCGAATTTGACACTTCAACATCGAGTTTTGAGGCCATGTCCGCCTTTATCGATTTTCTCGACAAATACGCCGAGCACAGTATTCAAGATCAGGGCAGCAGAAAAGTTTGGTATCTCTAAGACAGCTTCTAAGGTCTCCAAGGCCCCTTACCTTCCAACGATGGTGCAGGTAAAGTACGGGGCCATGAATAGAGATAGGAAGATGAAGGCCCCAACATGAAAGTGGCCATTATCGGAGGTGGCCCCCTGGGGTTTGAGGCCCTGCTCGCCTTTCGGGAGCTGGATGCCGAGGTTTGCCTTTTTGCCGGTAAGGCCAGGGAGCGGGGCACCTCTCGGGGATTTGAATTTTTGGCCAATTGGGCCGAGTGGGGCGGCCAGGCCTGTGATGGCCCCTGGGAAGAGGTCACCAGCAAGGCGGGGCGCGAGTTGGCGGGACTTTCCTTCAAGGAAGGGGAAACCCCCAACCTGGCCCAGTACGCCCGGGAGTATTTGTTTCCCCTGCAAAGGGCGGTGGAATTGGAAGAATCGGTCAAACCTTTCGCCGCCAAGCGGGTACACAAACGCCTTTTAGCGCCGGAGGAATCCATCCCGGGGCACACCCGTTTGCTCGACCTTTTTCGGGTGGCCTATCAACGGCCCCAGTTGGAGGGGGAGGATTGCCGGGATTTTGATTTGGTGGTGGATGCCACGGGGCCACAGGATCGCTTTTATCCCCTGGGGGCCTCGGGCGTGTGGGCGCTAGGGGAAGAGAGAGCGGCGAAAGGCGGGCCAATTGCCTATGGCCAAAGGGCCTTGCAACAACACTGGCCAGAGATTGCCCGGGCCAAAAGAGTGGCAGTCGCGGGTTCCGGGGCGTGGGCCGCCCACCTTTTGCTCGCCCTGGCCAAAACCGAGAGTACCGTCATATTAGTCACTCCCGAACTCAGGCCCTTTGAGAAACTGGGCCAGGCCATGCCGGCGCGAGTGGCCCGAGTGGAGGAGTTTTTAAAGGGCCAAAAAGAGCAACAGGACAAACAGGCAGAGCATTGGGAAGAAAGTTTGCGCGCTTGGAGAGAGTTGCCCGACTATGAGCGCGCCAAAATTCCTCGGCCCTCCTCGCCGCTTCCCCGCCTGGAAGTTTTGTGGGGTTATTCGGTGACCGCCGTGGATCGCCTGGAAGACCGCGAGGGCCTCTTTATCACCTGTGAAACCGAAGATTGGCGCAGAAAGCGGGGGCCAAAGTTGGCCACTGTCCAGGTGGATTGGGCCATCGCCGCCAACGGGTGCCGGGAGACAAACCCCGTCTTCTCTGGCCTGGGCCAAGGGGAGCTGGGATTTTACCGCTTGGGAGAGAAGGGGGGATTTTATAGCTTAAAATGGGGCCTGCATCAGTTACAATGGGTGAAAGAGGATGTGTTGAAGTTTTTTTCGAGGGTGTGAGTTTGTCGGTTTGGTTGCGGTTTTTTGTCGGTTTGTCTCTGGCCTCCTGTTCCCTTTTCTACCGTGATTCCATGGAGCGCAGGAATGTGGAGAGTTTTTTTGTCGGACACGGCATCACCCGCTACCTGCTTCCCCGCCGTCCGGCCTGGGCCAACCGCTCCTTTTCGGGACAGTGTGTGCGCCAGTCGGCCCTGCAAATGTTTCACATGCCCCTGCTTAGGGGTTCCTTTTTTTTGACTTATCAGGAGGCCCATCAGTGGCAACTCTCGTTTAATGTGGAATTGGGCCAGCGCCAGCAAACGGTTTCCCTCAAAGGTGAAGAGGAAATCTTTTTTCGCGCCAGTGATCAAGTCCTGGCGGGAGTCTATCTGTTCAATCCCCCCGAGCACCGGCGGGTGCACCTGATTTGGATTGATCCCCTGTGGCGGCGGGAAGGGGGAAAGGCGCGCTTGCGCGAAATTGTGAGTCGGCCTTCCATGCAGCGGGGCCACCCCGTTTTGGTGTCCCTGTGCCATCCCTACCGGCAGGTGCGTGACGACTTGCAACAATTGGGCCTGGGCCAGGCCGACATTCGCCTGGCCACTTTTGAGCTATTTAATCCCTATTCCCGGGAGCGAGAGCTTTTGAGTTACGATTCTCTGAACTTCTCTGCCTTTTTCAAGAAGGAGCAGGAGTTGCATTTTTTCTTGCCCAAGGGCGAGAACTTGCCCCGGGAGTTCGTGGGGCGCTTTCGGGTGCACGCCCTGGAATTTTAACGGCAGTATAGACATGGCGAGTTAATTGGCCTATGGGGTGCTAAGGCCCCGTGCGTCCGTTGGTATTGACAAAAAAGGAGAGGAATCCCCAAAGACAGCATCAAAGAAATGCTGAAAAAAGGCCCCGCATTGGCCTCGGTACGCAAAGAATCGTTGGAGGTGCGCGCTCAGCACTTGGATACTTTTTTTGGCAGTGATGATGAGGCCAGAGAAGTGGTGAACCACATGATGCTCGACGACCTCCGGGCCATAGATTCAATAGATATGCAAGAATTTGATGCCGTGGCCATTTTTTTGCAAGGCCGAGGACTTTCCAAAAAGGCCATGAGAGAGATGTTGAAAAAAAACCCTGCGGCCGCCTTGGTGCGCCTAGAGGAATTGGAATTTAATGCGCGACTCGTGGATACTTCTTTCAATGCAGGAGTGGCCAACCGGATGATGCGTGATGATCTGTGGAAATTTTTTACCATGGAACCCGGCGAGTTTGAAGATTGCCGTTCTTTGGCCAAGGTGTTTTTTAGAGAATCGTAAAATGGCCACTCGCCTGCGTCTGTTGTTGAAAGGCCATCAGTTTTTCGACTTTTTTATTGTCCATGTCGAAATAGTCGAGACTTTTTTTCGATCGACTGCGAAATAGACGGAAAATTGGGCCAAGGCCTCTTCTTATGAATTGAGTCATTTTTGAAGTTGACTTTTTAAATCAATTCATGCTACCCCTTCAGTTTCGGATCAAAACTTGGGAGGATTGGCCACTCATGCCTCTATTTTTAGGCCTATTGGCCTTCGTGATTCCACTCTCAATATTTCCCGCCGATATGGAATGTCGCTCTATGGCAATGGGCCTTTTTGGAAGGCCAAAGCGGTTTTCTCTGGGCCTTTCCGAAAAGGAGATGGGCCTTCTTTTAAAGAGGGTCAAAAATCACTTTGGAGAGGATTTTATGGAGCAACGGCCCGAGAGTTTGAGTGATGAACAATTGCGTAAATTGCTGAATTTGACAGGTGGTGTTTTGGAGGAAAGGGGCAGTTCCAGGGGCCTTTTGGCCAGGCCTACGGGCATGGCGAGGGAATTTTTCCGCCAGACGCTACCACAGGGGATTGCGCAATTTTTTAAGGACACAAGTGTTTTCAGGTATGTGTTCCCCCACCGAACCATTCTCAACCGCGGGAATATTCATATCGTTGGCCTGCGTAGAACGCCCCGGGAATTGGCCGAACGGGTGGCCAGAGTGATCGACCGTTTTGACGAGGAGGCGCAAGGGTGGGGACTTCGCATCCCCGAATTTGTCAAAGTTTTCCTGATCGACAAACCTTTTTGGCCTCGGGGAGGTTCCGTATCACATTATATACCTGTTGCCAGTCCTTCCGGCACAAGAGCGGGAATGCCTATAGAGTTTACTCCCTTTTGGTCGAGGCCCAAGGAGGATTTAAGTCCGGCGGTCATTATGCACGAGAGGACGCACAACATTTTAAGGCACAATTTTAAAGATGATTCCTTTGTCAATGACAACCGTCATAACCATATTATATCAGAGGCGTTGGCGGATTTTCTCTCGGCCCATGTCAGGGGAAGTCCCGATATTACTATGCGCAATATTGAGTCCATGGAGTCGGAGGGCATCGGCATCCAATTCATCAAACAGCTAGCAGGCCTGAACGACGATTTCAGCGACCACGCAAAGTCCACTATTTTCTCCAATCTATTGTGGAGATTGCGGGAGAAAATCGGCCGGGAGGGAATTTCCGACATTCTTCTGCCTTTTTTTGGAGAACTTAATGCCTACAGCAAAAATCTTGAGGGAAAAAATGATGTGGCCTCTCTCTACACATACTTTGCGGCCACTCTCTTGAAAGTCGCCTCTGAGAGAGGATTCTTTGCCGTTGCTGCACAAGTTGTGAGTGAATCATCAGAGAGGCTTTCCTTTGACAGTCGGGAAATTTTTTCTCTCTTAAAACAGCTTAGGCCAGATACGGCGTGGAGAGAAAAACTGCCCACTGTCCGCGAGGCGGTTGCATTTAAGAGGGCGACCATAGGGGTTATGGTCTTGGGTACAGGGTTGATCGGTGCCGCCGGGGCCGGGATGGCCGGTTTTATTATGACGATATATACCATATTCGGGTCTCTATGGCCTTAAATCACCTGTAATAAAGGAAGTTGTTTATGAACTGCTTGAAAAAGACGATTTGTGCATTTTTGGCGATTTGGACACCCATTGCTTTTGCCTATACCAACTTGGCCAACAGTCGTGGAGAAGTTTTGCCTTCCCCTGGCCAAGGGGAAGCAATGGCGGCAGTTCTGATCGATGAAAACAGGGAGGCCCGTTGCAAAATAGCGGGGGAACACGGTGAATTTTTGTCATCCGATCGCTTCGGCGACTTTACCCTGGCCAATCCCCAAACTGAGCGCGCCCTGGATGAAATCAACGCCCTTCCCGAGTGTGACGAAAGGGATGCTCTCTACGCCGGTGTGGTGCTCGACTCTGAAGAAGTGGCCATTGCGGGGATACCCTCCCCAAACAAGGCACTGCACGCTATGGGATTTGGTGTGGCAGGCATTGATTTTGTCTACCTTTGTTTTATCGACAGGCCTCACCACAGCAGTTTCCTTTTCATGGTGCTTTCAGGCCTCGAAGGGTGGTTTGGTGCGGATATAGCGTGGCGTTCATCCGTAGGGTTTTTGCCTGGCCTGGCCGCTCTTATATTGGGGAAATTCATTGGGGCATGGCAGCTTCCCATCCCAGTTGTCCCTCTAATGCTACCCAAGAGAGTCAATAAAGGCCTTAAAGGATTGTAGGGAGCGGATCAGATTGGGGCAGTAGGTTTCAACAAAGTGATCACCCAGTTCTGCCGATGCTTTCTGCGCTGCCGCCAGCACCGCTTCTCCGTCGTAGTCGACATGGGCCACGCGAAAGACGAGGGCCTCCGCCGGGGCGTAGAAATCGGTTCCGGGCAGCACCGCCAAGTGGTGCTTTTCCAGGAGCGCGCGGCACAGTTGGGGGGCGTCTTGGATGCCGCTCTCCCGAATCGGCCCCTTAAAGTTTTCCAAGTCGGGAAAGAGATAGAAGGCCCCGTCAGGGCGTGGGCAGTTAAGGCCCAGATCGGTCAGGCCCCTCCACACATACAGGCCGCACGCCCGGTGAATGTCATTGCACTTTTGGTTGTAGGCCTTGACTTCGGGGTGGCCTTGAAAGGCCTCTAAAGCGGCGTACTGGATGGGTGTGGCCACCGCACTGAAAGTCTCACTGGCCAGGGTGGTGAAGGCCTTTTGCAGCGGGGTGCTTTGGGGGAGGGCGATAAACCCCAAGCGGTAACCCCCGGCGGAAAAGTATTTGCTCAGTCCGCCGGTGACAAAAGTGGCCTCGGGGTAAAAGCTGGCGAAGCTCTCGGGAGGGGAGTCGCCGAAAGTGATCTCCCGGTAGATTTCGTCGGAGAGAACCACAAAGTTGTGCCGGCGGAAAATCGGCACTAATGCCTCGATTTCTTCTTTGCTGTAGGCCACGCCGGTGGGGTTGGAGGGGGAGTTGAGGATCACAATTTTTTGCTGCGAGGAAGAGTGGGAGAGGCAGGCCTCTTCAATATCGCTGGGGGTGAGTTTGTAGTCGTTGGCCTTGAGTGTTTGGACGGTGTGAACGGTTTTCCCCAGGGCCTGGGCCTGGGGGGCGTAGCTGACCCAACTGGGGGCGGGGATGAAGACCGGGCCATCAACCAACAGCAAAAAGTCGAAGATCAGTTCTTTGCTGCCGGGGCCGATCAAAATTTGCTCTGGCCCAAAGTTTGGCCCCAGGGAGGAGAGGTATGCGGCCAGGGCCTCCCGCAGGGGAGGCAACCCCTGGGAGGGGAGGTATTCCTTGCGTTGGGCGTTTTGACGCAATGATTCAGCAAGGCGCGGGTGAACCGGAAAGGGGGATTGGCCAAAGCCCAGGTGGCAGACACTTTCCCCTCGACGGCGTTTTTGCAGCGCTTTTTGGTTGATCGCCAAAGTCGCCGACTCTTTTAAATCCAGCACTTGGGGGGCCAGTTGTATTTTGGCGGAATCCATTGTAATTAAGACTAGCTTAAATTGCCTTAAACAAAAAGGTCTGGGGAGGAGTTGTGTCTGGTAGTTTGAGTTCAAAATCCCTGACACTCAAAATTTTGGTGGGCATGGCCGCCGGCATTGCCCTGGGGTTGGCCTTTTATGGGGCCAAGGCCGAGGGCCTGCTGCAAGATTCTTGGGCCGAAGAGCTTTTTATGGTGGGAGGCCAGATTTTTGTCGCCTTCCTCAAACTGCTGGTGGTTCCCCTAATCCTGGTTTCGCTCACCTGCGGCATTGCCTCCCTCAACGATGTCAAAACTTTGGGCCGCATGGGGGGCAAAACCCTGGGCCTGTACTTGTTGGCCACTGCCATTGCAGTGTCCATCGCCGTCACTCTGGCCTCGTTGGTGGCCCCCGGAGTGGGGGTGGAATTGGAGGCGGCCAGTAACTTCACCCCCCGCCAACCCCCCACCGTCAGTGAAACCCTGATTGGCATGGTTCCCTCCAATCCCTTGAGTGCCATGCTGGAGGGCAAGACGCTGCAACTTATCGTCATGGCCTTTCTCCTGGGCATTTCGCTGCCTTTGAGCGGAGCAGCAGGAGAGAGGGTTTTGCGTTTTGTTCAAGACTGCAACCAAATCGTCATCAAGATGATGGTGCTGGTTATGCAAATCGCCCCCTACGGGGTGTTTTGTCTGACCGCCAAAGTGTTTTCCGAGCAGGGCCTGGCCTTTATGCTGACTCTGGGGAAGTATTCCTTTTGCCTGCTTTTGGCCTTGGTGGTGCATGTCGCTCTGGTGTATTGCCCGCTGGTCAAACTGGCGGTGGGCCTGCCCCTTTTGGCCTTTTTTAAGAAGTCGCGGGATTTTCTGTCCCTGGCCTTTAGCACCGCCAGCAGCGGGGTCACTCTGCCGGTGACTCTCGACACCGTGGAAAACAAAATGGGAGTCGGCCACAGTGTCAGTTCGTTTACCATTCCCCTGGGGGCCACGGTGCACATGGACGGCTCGGCGATCATGCAAGGGGTGGCCACCGTGTTTATTGCCCAGGTCTACGGCGTGGAACTCTCGCTGGCGCAACTGGCCTCGGTGGTGTTGGTTGCTACCTTGGCAGCGGTGGGTACCGCCACCGCTCCCGGCGCAGCACTGATCACTTTGGCCATGGTGCTGCGGCAAGTGGGCCTTCCCATCGAGGGCATCGGCCTGATTCTGGGGATTGATCGCATCCTCGACATGGCCAGAACTTCGGTCAATGTTTTAGGTGATGTGGCGATTTCCCTGGTGGTGGCCAAAAGTGAAAAGCAATTAAACCGGGCGGCCTACCTGGATTCTTGAATGTAATTCATGTCTCAAAGAAAAACTGCGATAAAAGCAAGGTAACTGTCTACAATTTAGGTCAGATTGGGGAGAAACAAGACAGAGCGACTGAGGTGTGCTTCCTGCACATCGCAAGGAACGATGGCGAAGCTGACTCACACGGAGTCGCCAGGAAGGCGACGAGCGACGACTGCCCTGATGGGCAGTGCCGGAGCAGGATGCGGAGGCAAGATGGCCTGAAGTGTAGGCAGTTACATCATGTCCATGCGATCGATTTGTAGCTGTATGTACTCGTTGCCCCTGTAGCGGTTGATCCCCAAAGTAAAATAGGCACAAGGAGAGGCGGACTCTTGAAGAGTCTGAGGGGGCAGACCATCCCGTTTGTTGAGGTAGTTAAAGGAGATACCCTGCCAGCGGGTGGAACTGCCGGGGGCGCGCAAGTGCCAGCGCACATGCACTTCTTTGAGGATTTTAAAACTCTCGATTTGAAACCCGCTCATTTTGAAGCGCGGGCGGGGGTTGCCGTTGCCAAAGGGTTCCAGGTGTTCCAGTTGGTGCACTAATTGAGGGGTGATCTCCTCGGGCCGAATTTCCAAATCGAAAGTTTCTTGGCGGGTTCGCTCCGCCACGGGTATGGCCCCCACGATGGCCCCAATGCGCCGGGAAAATTCTTTCAAGTTGGCCTCTTCAATGCTAAAACCCGCCGCCGCTTTGTGGCCGCCGAATCTTTCAAACAGAGGGCGACATTCGGCCAGGCAATCGAAAATGGAGAGTTGGCCAGCACTGCGGGCGGAGGCCTTGTAGAGGGAATCCCCGGTGCGGGTGAGGACTATGGCCGGGACTTTGAACTCCTCCACCAATTTGGAGGCGACGATGCCGATGACACCTTCGTGCCAGTCTTCTCCCCGCGCTAAACTTAGGGCCTGGTGATCCGATTGGGAGACTTGCTGCATGGCCTGTTCCAAGACTTGGGCCTGCAATTCCCTGCGTTTTTGGTTGCACGACTGCAAGTGTTGGTAGTGCTCGAAGGCCTCACTGGGATCATCGCTGGTGAGCAATTGCAAGGCCCGTTCGGGGGGGCCAATTCGTCCCTTGGAATTGATCAAGGGGCCGACGCCAAAGCTGAGCTTTTCCGAGGGGATGAGTTCCAGGGCGCGCTCTTCCCGGGAAAACAGGGCCTTGAGTCCTGCGTATGAGGTGGCCCTAATTTGCCGCAACCCGTGGCGCACCAGTCTTTGGTTGACAAAATTGAGGGGTACCATATCGCACACAGTGCCCATCGCCACGAAGGGCAACAAAGGCGCTAAACTGGGTAACTGGCCACACTTCAGGCCATCTTGTGAGTCAGCTTCGCCATCGCTCCTTGCAGCGTGCTTGGAGCACGCCTCAGTCGCTCTGTCTCGCTTCCCCCCAATCTGACCTAAATTGTGGCCAGTTACTGTGCTTTTATCATGGTTATACTTTGAATCATGCTTGCGCTCCTCTTGCAAGACTTTTCTGACTTCCAGGCACAGGGCGAAGGCCACGCCGACTCCCGCCAGGGCGCGCAGGGGGGAATCCTCCGCTTCGTCTTGGCGGTTGGGATTGGCCACCGCTAAAGCGGGGGGCAATTCTGCGCCACTCGGCCGGTGGTGGTCGGTGATGATCAAGTCCAATTTTTGGTGGAGTGCGTACTCGGCGGCGGAGTGACTGCTGATCCCGCAGTCGGCGGTGATGAGCAATTCCACCCCGGCCGCCAGGGCGCTGTCTATCGCTTCCCGGTGCAGCCCATAGCCCTCCACCAGGCGGTTGGGTTGCATCAGCTCAAAGCGGGTGTGTCCGTACAGGTGGAAAAAGTGGTGCCAGAGGGCGCAGGCGGTGGTGCCGTCCACATCGTAGTCCCCGTAGATGCCTATGATTTGCCCCGCTTGCATGGCGCGGGCGATGCGGGCCGCGGCCTTGTCCAGGTCGCGCATTTGGCCAAGCAGGGCGGACAACGGGCGCAAATCCCACGAAAAAAATTCTTCGATGCCTTCCGCATCGAGGCCGCGCTTGTGCAAGAGCCGTTGCAGGGCCGAATGGAGCGGAGCGGGTGTGGGCATGATCTCACTTTCCCATAGAAATTTTAATTTGTAATTACTCACACTCAAAAGAAAAACTGCGATAAAAGCAGGGTAACTGCTCGCAATTTGCGTCAGATTGGGGGGAAGCAAGACAGAGCGACTGAGGCGTGCTCAAAGCACGCCGCAGGGAGCGATGGCGAAGCTGACTCACACGGAGTCGCCAGGAAGGCGACGAGCGACGACTGCCCTGATGGGCAGTGCCGGAGCAAGATGCGGAGGCAAGATGGCGTAAAGTGTGAGCAGTTACTTTAGTTTCTAAAGGACAGGGGCAACAAACTGGGATCAACTTCCAAAATTTCATCGAGAATGGCAAAGCGGTGGCGGAATTTAATGCGGTAGAGGGTGTTTTTCAGTCCTCCCTCGCTGGCCAAGTACATTCGCACCGCTTCGGCAAAATCTTCGGCGGTGTGGGTTTGTCCGTAGCTAGAGACTGGCCTTTCATCCGCGTCGATGGCCTCCGTCCAGCGCCTATCGGGGGTGAAATTTTGATAGTTGGCCCAGGCCATAACATGGCCAAGTTCGTGTTGAAGAGATTGCTTGAACATAAATTTTGGCATTATTTGTGAACTTGGGTAAATCTCGATACTGGCCTTGGAAAAATTTTCGTCAGTTTGGGCGCTGGCCGACATGGGCACATCTATTCTGAAGGTATAAGTGCTCTCATTCCAGTAATGCCTGGGTACAAAATAAATGGTGTCAATTTCTTGCAGGATCACACTGGGAAATTGTTTTAAAACTTGTTCTATTCGATGGAGTTGGTTGAATTTTAGTCGTCTTATGAGTTGGGAGAAATCTTGATCTTCGAGAGAAACGGGTACAACTAAGCGCAATTGAGCGGGCCGGCCGCGGTGGGAAAAGAGAACCCGATACTGACGGGCGGGGGCCAAATAGTCTTCACCAAAAGAGTGGGGATCGACTCGTGAAAAGGGAAACTCGGTGATGATGGGCCGTTCTTCCCCGGCGATTTTAAGGCCATCATCTCCCGCTTTGGGCAAAAGCGATGGCGGGGGGCCAAAAACTTTGCCGGCGATGTTGCGGCAGATATTGAAGTTGGGAGAGGCCTGAACGGGGGCCAGGCCCAGTCCCAGCAGTAAAATTAAAGTTCGCAGATTCCTAGTCATTTCAAAAATTCCCATCCAATCCCTCAAGTCCACGCCACAATAAATCCCTATCGACTTCCAAGATTTCATCGAGAATGGCAAAGCGGTGGAGAAATTGGCGGCGCGTGTGAGGGGCCTTTAGGCCGCCTTCAGTGGCCAAGTAGACTTTCATCGCTTCGGCGAAATCTTCGTCGAGGGAAGTTTCACCGTATTCGGAAACCCGTATGCCGTCGGCGAGGGTGGCCTCTAACCACTTTTCATTGGGGGTGAAACTTTTGTAGTGGGCGAGGGCCATAATGTGGCCCAGTTCGTGGTGGAGGTCTCCAAGGAGTTCGGAGTCAGTGCCCTGCTTTACAGAAGCGGGGAATAATTCAACCAGTTTTACGCTCTTATTCATGTGCCAAGCAGTGGCCGGGGTTTTGGAGCTAAAAAAAGAGATGGCATCTTTGTGGTGGGGGTACGGGTTGATTGTGATGAAATTGACTTCTCGTAGGATCACACTGGGAAGTTGTTTTAACGCTCGTTCAATTTTGGCCAAGAACTTGTTGGGGAGAGGCCTGTTTTTGCGGCCGACGGGCAGAATGAGCATCAATTCCGCGCGCGTTTGGCGGTGATTAAACGAGACTTTGTAGCTATGTGACAAAGCTGCTGGGACTGGCCTGTCGCGAAACAAATGGGACTCTTCTACCAGGGGAGTGTGGAGGGTGTCGTAAGACCACCAGGCCAGGTTTTGGATATTTCTTTGAGGAGGAAGGACGGAATCTAAAAACAAGTTCATTCTGGCCTTCTGGTTGTCTTTGACAATTTGAAATTCCTGATCCCCCGCCTTAGGCAAAAGCGAGGGCGGGGGGCCAAAAACCGTGCCGGCGAGATGGCGGCAGATATTGAAGTTGGGAGAGGCCTGAACGGGGGCCAGGTTCAGTCCCAGCAGTAAAATTAAAGTTCGCAGATTCCTAATCATCTTATAAACTCAACCGGGGCAATAAGGCCCTGTCAACTTCGAGAATTTCGTCCAGGATGAAAAAGCGGTGGATAAATCTGCGGCGCACTTTGGGAACATTCAGGCCGCCCTCGGTGGTAAAGTACACCATCGCCGCTTCGGCGAAATCTTCGGCGGAGGAACTCCGTCCGTAGGCGGAAACCGGCACGCCGTCATTTTTCATCGCTTCCAACCAGCGGGAGTTGGGTGTGGCCTTCCCGTAGTAGGCCAGGGCCATGGTGTGGCCGAGTTCGTGGCGGAAAGTATTGAGCAGAAAGGGGCCAGCGGCATTGATCGCTTTGGGAAACAGATGAATGTGATTTTTTCCCGAGGTGTCGGCATTGCTGGCCCCGTAGACCTCAAACTTTTTTCCCTCGGGGATGCGGTATTTTTTGCGGAAAAGTTCTTGGTGGCGAAAGGGGAAGGGGCTGATGAAGAGGAAGTCCAATTGTTTTAGGGCCACGCTGGGGGAGGCCTTTAAAACGGGGAGTATTTTATTCAATAGGACATTATCGGGGTGGCCATCCCAATCCACTGGCACAACCAGGCGCAATTCGGCGGGGGCACCGTGGTGGGTAAAGTTTACTGTGTAGTGGTAGGCCAGAGCGACGGCGCGGGATTCTCTTTCCGGAGGCATGGATTCATAAAACAGGGTGGGCAGGGCCTTGCTTCCCCCGCGGATTTCAAAATGGCCCAATCCCGCTTTGGAGAGAAGGATTTTAGCGGCCGGTTCAGTACATTCGGGGCCTGCAAAAATGGGGCCGATAATGAGGCCCATTGCAGTTTTTGCCAATAAAATAAAACTTCGCAGATTCTTACAAATTCCCATCAATCACAACTAACAAAACACCCAACAAAAAGACAACTGCACAAGAAAAATCTTCTCAGCGCGAATTTTTGGCCTCGGCATCCCTCAAAATGGCCAAATCGACATCCAAAATCTCGTCCAAAATGGCAAAACGGTGGGCAAATTTGCGGCGTTTTTCCGGGGCCTTGAGGCCCCCCTCGGTGGCCAAGTACACCCGCACCGCCTCGGCGAAATCTTCGGCGGCGGAATTGAGGCCATAGTGGGAAACCGCCGTTTTATCATTTTTTATGGCCTGCAACCACCTTCGACTTGGAGTCAGTTTGCGGTACCGTTTAAGGGCGAGAATGTGGCCCAATTCGTGGCGCAGAACAAAAAGCAATTGAGACAAGGGGAGTTTCAGGCCGCTGGGATAGATGTCCATGTGGGATTCTCTAAACGAATCTTGGCGCACAGTGGCGCAAACATTGAGATGGGCCGAATCGGGAGTGGCGGGAAGGTATTTGGTTTGTTGAATATAGGCCTTTTCAATTCTGCTACTGGCCGGATTGGCCACCAGATAATCAATTTTACGCAAAGCGCTGGCGGGCATTTCGTCCAACGCCAACTTGAGCTGCAACAGGGTTTTGAGATCGGTAATGTCCTGAGACATGGCGGGGATGATCAGAATAAAGTTTTGCCGCCGGTTCCGGTGGGAAAAAGTCAGCTTGTAGTGATGGGCCATGCGCATGGCAATTCCCCATTCGGTGGGTGGCAGGGCCTCGGGAAACATCGTCGGTTTGGCCTCTCCCAACCGTTCGATGGTGAGGCCACTGTGTTTCAGTCTGGGTAACAGAACCGATTGCGGTTTTTGCGTCAGGTTTTTGATCAAAGCGGTGCAAGCGGAACTTGGCGGGGCGGCCAAAAGCGTGGCATTTGGGAGAAAAGAACAAACGGAGAGGCCCAGCCGAAAGACAGTGGGCCAAAGACCTTTCACCATGGGGCACTCTAACCGAACTCTGGCGGGAAAATCAAAAGACCAAAGTACTCTGGTGGGTTTTAAGTTCACCGGAAAAAAATTCTTGACGGCGCAGACGGGGGGATTCACTCTATTATGGGTATCCCAAAAATGTCCCTGGCCACAAGGAGGTAATCATGGCCCAAGTCTTCGATTTCACCAGAAACATTTTCGCTCTCTTCTTTTTTTCCGTCGGCATTTTTTTTCACAGCGCAGAGACTGCGGCCAACAATGCTCCCGTCCAATTCAGGGTGAAAAAGGCCAATCAACAAACCCGCGCCCAGTGCCGGCAACTTTTTAGACGGGCCAGAAAAAACCCCAATGGCAGGGCCGCCAGATGGCTCAGGAAGTTCGAGGAGTGCAAAGAATTTGCCGACAGGCTCGACCGCATCGAGGCGGAACAGCAACAAGTCGAAGGACAGCAAAACGCCCAAGCATCCGAGGCCCTCTCTTCTGGCCCCACGGTGGTGGGCAATTTCGGCGCTTCCGCCTTGTTGAGAAATGATGGTACCGTTCTGGCCTGGGGTTTTCCCGCATACGGCGGGAATCCCAACGCCGACATCGTGTGGACAACTGGCCAGGTTGAAACCTTCGACACTCAAGCAGCGGTGGGGAATCAACTCAAAAATGTCAGGGCACTCTACGCCACCCGGGAGGCCTTTGCCGCCCTCAGAAGTAATGGAACAGTAGTGGCCTGGGGTTCCAGTGCGGCGGGAGACACTACCAACACCGCTAATCTCAGCAATGTCAAGACGATCATCTCCAACGATTACGCTTTTGCTGCCTTGAGAAACGACGGCACGGTTTTCGCCTGGGGAGAGGCCTCCCACGGGGGTGATGCCAGTTCCGTCTCTGGCCAGTTGAGTGGAATCACCAGAATTTACGCCACCGAAAAGGCCTTCGTTGCCATTAAGAGTGATGGCCAAGGTGGCAATTCGGTAGTGGTGTGGGGTTCTGGGCCAGTGGCGGACAGTGCCGCCGTGCAGGGTCTGATCAATGTCAAGGCCATTTATTCCAATGACCACGCTGCCGCTGCTTTGCGAAATGATGGCACCGTCTTCGCTTGGGGAGACAGTCAAAACGGTGGAAGGGTGGCCAATGTGAGCAATGTCAAGGCCATTTATTCCACTGCCGGTGCCTTTGC
This sequence comes from Bacteriovoracaceae bacterium, assembly GCA_965243145.1. Lineage (GTDB taxonomy): Bacteria > Bdellovibrionota > Bacteriovoracia > Bacteriovoracales > Bacteriovoracaceae > CBDBLK01. The sequence continues at coordinate 335,601 of CBDEUB010000002.1, read as the reverse complement.
TGCCCTCAGAACCGACAACAGCGTGATCACCTGGGGCAATGGCATTTGGGGGGGCAATCAGTACGATGGCCTCACGCCGTCCACATCTCTGACTGATGTCAAGGCCATTTACGCCAATAACTTTGCCTTCGCCGCCCTGAAAAATGACGACACTGTCACCACTTGGGGCATGGGATTTGCCGGAGGGGATTCCAGCGGGGTTGCTTTGACAAATGTTGAAACCATCGTGGCCAGCGATATGGCCTTTGCCGCCTTGAAGAGTGATAGCACGGCGGTGAGTTGGGGCACTATCCAAGGTACTCTAGCAAATGTCGAGGCCATTTACGCCACTGAAAATGCTTTTGCCGCCGTGATTTTTGACGCCAACGACCTGGGTACCAAAAATGTGGCCACATGGGACAATCGTGGCCAAAACAATATGATGGTGCAGGATGTGCTCGCCATTTTTTCCACGGGTTACTCCTTTGCCGCCCTGAGGGTAGACGATGTGGTTTCCTGGTCTTCCAGCAATGCCATTGACCACGAGGTTTCCCTACTTCCCGCCCAGACGGTGGCCATTCAGTCCTATTCCGAAGGTGCCAACTTGTATTACGGTGCCGGCAATAGCGTGTGGATCACCACCGACGCCACCACCGATGCCAATCCCCGTGACGGCAGTGCCAACGCCATCACCTACACCGCTGAAGGTGTGGACAGTGGTGGCACCACCAAGGCCAGCGTTTGTTCTATCGACGGCATAACTGGCGAGGTTACCGTCCTGGCCAATGCCGTCCCCACCGATATTTGCCGGGTGACAACAACTTTTACGGCAAGCGGATACCAGGACGCCGCGGAAACTGTGGAACTCAGAGTTCGGCCAGCGATCAGTTTCGCCCAACTCAACACCCGCATCCTCACCCCCTACGGTTGTCAAAATTGCCACGGCAGCAACGGGTATGCGGGCCAATTTGCCGCCGATCAAGCGGCGATGAACAGTTATTCAGCGAGCAATTCCGCCAATACTTTTCTTCACGCCAGCGACCCCTCTGTATCAGAACTTTACAAGCGGGTGGCCGACGACAGCATGCCCGTGGGGGGGACAGCTTTGAGCGATGAAGACAAGGAATTTGTGGCGGCCTATATCCGCGGAGGAAGTCGCTAGGACACTTTAAAAACATTGAGAAACGGATCAAAGCGGGACATTTTGGTGTCCCGCTTTTTTTTGTTATTCACTTGAGGTAGGCACAGTTCATAAAATCACCCTTGGCGAAAAAGAGATGGTGAGTGTCGATATAAATGTCATGGGCATGGGGCCGACAGCGGGAAATGGCCTTTTCCACTTCCCCCATTTCTTCCCGCTCCTCGGGGGAAACCGTGGGGCCAATGTCCGGCAAAGCGCGCTCTAAAACCAAATAGTGGTAATGTGGCCTTTTCGCCGAAAAACCTCTGTAGGCATCGACGCTTTGAGCGGGCCTTAAAATAAAGGGAAGGATTCCCCGGGTTGAAAGTATGGCCCTGTCTCTCGGAATAGTGGCCATCTTTTCCCTGGCCTTCCGGTTTTGTTCCATTTTGGAGGTTGTGAATAGGGTAGTTACATTAATTACTATATAAAATATTATAGCTATAGTGGTAGAATTTCAACAACTCTCCCTCAATTCTCTGCATTCTTTTGACGATTCCATTTTTTTCCCAAATCAGTCCTACTTTTTGCGGCAACAAGGCAAATTTTCCTAGGTGAAAATGGTTAAATAGACTGCTCCCCAACCATTTAGGGGTCGGCACAGGGACTATTCCCAACATATCCAGAATGGTGGGAGCAATATCCAGATGGGTTCCCAGTATGGCCATTTGCTTGCTTTCAATAATTTGTGGAGCGTAGATAAACAATGGGATGCATTTCGCCGGACACTTTTTGTCAAAGACAACGCCTTTGCCTGGGACATGATCGCTATACAATAAAACGATCGTATCTTCTAAAATTCCCTCCGCCTTCATAGATTCAAAAAGCTTTTCGATAGCATCCGAGACCTCGCGCATGGAAACCAAGTAATTTCTCGTCAAAGTGTTAAGGCCGGAGAACTCCATTTTTTCTAGCGTTTTTTTGTCGTAATTTTTAAACGGGCTGTGGGATTGCATAGTGATTAAATGTGCGAAAAAGGGCCTTTTCAATGATTTTATTTTGGGAACGGATTGCAGAAAAAAATCGACATCTCGCGATGTGTAAAACCCCACCGCCTTGTCGTGATAGTGTTCCGAATCGTAGAACCAATTTATCCCAATCTTGGCGTAGTTCTTTTTTCGGTTAAAAAAGTCTCCCTCGTTTCCATGAAAAGCGGCAGTTTCATAACCATTGTCTTTCAAGATAGAAACTAGATTACCTTCTCTAATATAATCAGTTTTAGCAGTGCTCATCCCTGGATGAGTCTCCATGGGCAAGAGACTGAGAAAAAGAGCCAATTCTGCATCGCTGGAATGCCCACCTCCATGCTGAGCATAGAAATTGGGAAAATATAGGGATTGTTCCTTGAGTTTATTGAGAAAGGGAGTTATTTCCTGGCCAGCATTGTCTCTTAACCCAATTACCTGTTTTGCCAACGATTCCACCTGAATGGTTATGATATTGTACTTTTTTTTAGGTATCTTGTTTAAGGAGAGAGTGTTTTTGTTGATGGGGCCTGGATATTTAACCTGAGACACATCGGCCAGAAATTTCTTCTCATAAAAGTAATACCACAGGTAATATACCAGAAAACCCTGGCGAAAGGCTTGAACATTTCTATCTATCAGCATCTTGTGGATGGTCATGGAAAATTCATATTGGTCAAAGTTCCATGGCCAATGCTTCTTGACAGTATATTGAACCGGCCCCTTTAAACTTAAGATAAAAAGCAATGAGATAAAAATTTTCTTTCGCCTGCTTAAAGCGAGGTGCTCTCTCCATTCTTGAATGAGAGGAATGGATACATACAAGGATGCTAGCATCATGGCGAAAATGCACCATTCTTTGATGTCAACAAATTGATGCAAAATTTGATAGACAACACTGGTAACTTCTTGAGGGTTAGCGAGAACTTCTAGTTTGGGAATGAATCCTGCATAATTGTGATAGATGAGAACGAACAAAACCCAAGAAAAATATACTGACAGGTAGATGGCCGAAAGCGAATGCTTGATGTAGTGTGGCCTTTTCAAAAAGCATGAAATCAAGGCAAAATACCCGCCTGCCGGGAAGAAACTAAAAATCAAAACATAGAGAAATGTCTTTAACGACCTCCATGCACCATCAACAAACAGAATAGCGTTGCTCAATTCGCCAGAGATGCTGCATAGCAATATGGCGTGGGTGAAAAAAATGCTTACAAAAATGAGTAAAAAAAATTTTACTTGTTTGCCGTTCGTTTTCATAATAATTAAAGATACCAATTATAAAGTTAAAAATGGAAGGCGATAAGCGTTATTTTCCTCAAATGGGCCTATTGAAAGCTAAAAAGTCGATAATGAGGGGGAGTTAGAGATTTGCTGTGGTTGTCGGCCCATCTCCAGTGGCCACAGAGACAAAAAAATGAGTCCCGCCCACAAGCTAGCGCGGGTAAACGCAGTTTTCAAAATTCCCTTTGGCAAAAAAGAGTTCATCATTGTCTATATAAACCTCATCCACCAGAGGGCGGCAACGGTGCAGTACGCCCTCAACCTCTCGGAGATTAGCGGGGTAGGTGTCTCCCGAATGATTGCGCTCTAAAATGAGATAGTCATAAGTTGGCCTGCGCATGGAATAACCCCGATAGTGATCTATGGTTTTTCCCCCGAGCATGACAAAGGGTACGATGCCCCCAGTGGCGAGGATGGCCTCACTCCTTGGAATAAAGGCCATTTTTTCTTTGACTCTCCGGTTTTGCACCACTTTGTTCGCGTTGATCGAACATTTGTTTTGGCCAAAGGAATCCAGAAAGAGGCCCTTAAACATTTTCGTGTAAGTTCCCATACTGGAGAGGAAAAATAGGGCCATGACGAAAAGCAGTTTTTTTCTGGACAGGTGATGCAACATTTTGAGGGATACCAACAGGCCCATCAGTATTCCACCAAATTGGGCACCGTAGTGGTGATGGGTATCGTTGCGCCAGATTTGCAGCAAGAGCAGTGGAGCAAAAACCGAGAAGACGGCAAATAAACGGCCCAGACTCCTTTCTTTAAGGCCTTTGAGGGAGAAGGCCAGACAGGCGATAAAGGGGTAAAACATTTTTAGAAACGGAAGGGGGTTAAACCCCAGGGCCATATCCTTTAAAAAAGAGACGGGATTTTGCCTTAAAGGGCCAAAAATTCTGCCGCCGTAATTGACGGTGGGGCCTAAAAACACCTCTCTAAAATGCAGTTCAAAGGCGATAAAGGGCAGTGTGATAACGGCAATACTGGCGGCCACCTTAAGTTCTCTTTTCCAAACATAATAAAAACTCAAGGGGAAAAGGGCAAAGGCATAGGACTCTTTGAACAGACATAAGACGGGTATGGCCAAGGCCACCGCCAGTTTTTTGTCTTTGACGATAAAATAAGTCAGCCAAAAGAGTGGCAAACACGCCCAGGTGCTGGGGTGGATGGGATAGAGAAAGGAGACCAGGAATAATTTGGTTAAAATGGTGCAAAAGAGGTAGGGAATGGCCTCTTTGAGGTTATCTCTAAAAAGGAAGGCAATACTCAGCAAAAGGGTGGCGAAAAAGGCCCACTCAAAAACCAAAAGTTGCTGGAAACCCTGGCCAAAAATGGCGGTAAAGAAAACCGCCAGGTAAATCACGGGGTCGAAGTGGTCATTGAAAATCTTGACATTTCTAATCGAAACAAAGGGATTGGGGACTTGAAGCGTCCAAATGTCATAGATGGCCTGCTGGTAGATGGAAAAATCAATGGCATTATAGCAGTTGTAATAAATGGCCTTGAGATTGGTTCCGAGGGGCCAAATTGCCAAAAAGGCCAAACTGGCCCACAAAAACAGCTCCAACGGCGGTGAAATAGGCCGTACGGGGTTTGACATTCCCATTAAATAGCACTTTTGCAGAGATTTTGGCGTTTTGCTAAGAATCATTCTCTTGAGTTATTTATTTTCAATAGTTTATAATCTAAAAATTACCTATAATTTATATTATTGGAACTAAAATTAACAACAAAAGCAAGAGCAGAAATAAAATAGGCCCTTAGAGGCCTAAAATGGCCTTTTATAAGGGCCTTGAATTAAACACTAGGCCTTGGGTTTTAGGGCCAAAATAGAGTCAATAAAATGGCCAAAATTACTAAAAACCAAAAGCATTGGCCCCAAAGAGAACTTTCTTCAAGAAAATCATCATATTCACCACCAAACTCACCTCCGGCCGTGAGATTGGCCGCTGGGTTGTGAAGAGCTATTAGCTCTTTTTCCATTTCAGCGGCATCCTCGGGTTTAAAAACGCCAAGTATATCTACCCAGGGGTTTCGGTCTTCAAATATTTGCTTCCATTTGTAATTGCGAGACTCGAAATCGTAGGGGCGGAATTTAGGATGTCCGATTCCCACATAGACAATTTTACCGGATGGGCCACCTATTCTGTGGGTGTAAACGCAGAGCTTTTTATTTGTCATTGGTTAAAAAGGATAATCCATTTCATATTTAAACTATCGGGAACTTTTAAAAAATCTTTAATATATAATTGATAAAAAGACCTTTCTAATTGCCTTAGGATGGCACAAGTCTGGCCCAAATTTCTTATGCTATGATCAAAGGGATGGGAGACCGTGCCCTAAATAGAGCAACGGCCCGGCCGAGTGAACGACCATGGGAGAGGGATCGTAGCGGGGAAGCAGGACTACCCGCTCCTCTTCTCCCATCCCATCTACATTATCGGCAACCCTGAAAATCCCTTTATTTGCTAAGTGTTTTTTGTTTGGATTGATTCAAGTCAAATCTTAATTTCTTATGCTATGATCAAAGGGATGGGAGACGCTGCCTTAAAAAGGCAAGCGCCCGGCCACAAGGTGACCATAGGAGAGGAGTCAAATGCGGGTTTAGCAGGTGGCCCGCTCCTCTTCTCCCATCCCACTTACATTATCGGCAACCTCGAAAATCCCTTTATTTGCTAAGTGTTTTTTGTTTGGATTGATTCAAGTCAAATCTTAATTTCTTGTGCTATTATAAAAGGGATGGGAGACGCTGCCTTAAAAAGGCAAGCGCCCGGCCACTAGGTGGCCATGGGAAAGGGGATCAACACCGCCAGGTTCACTGCTTCCCCCTCTCCCATCCCACCTACATTATCGGCAATCCCAAAAATCTCTTTATTTGGTAAGTGTTTTTTATTTGGATTGGCCCAGCTTGAAGCAAATTTACTTTTGGCAAGGGAAAGGATCAAAATTGTAATGTGTATTCGGCCATGCAAAAGGCCAACCGGACAAACCTTGACGCTGAACAATGCAAGAAAAAAGTTCTCATCTCAACCGTGAATACCGCCAGGCGCTGGATTTTTACCTGCAAATTTTGAAATCCCAGAACAAATCCGGGCACACGATCACTGGCTACCGTCAAGACTTGCAACGCTTTTTGAGTTGGTATCAAATGCGCTACGGACTTTCCCTGAAATCTTTGGACGCCCAGATGATCAGCGAATACCAGCACTTTATGGCCGATGGCCGGCCAATTCGCCGGGTGGCCACTTGGAGGACACAGTGGATGGCCTTGTGGCGCAAATTCGCCCGCAAAAATGGCCCTTTGGAGGCCCAAAAACGCGCCTTTCAACTCAAAAATGGCCCCCTGGGGGCCAATAGCCGCAGGCGCAATATGTCCAGTTTGCACAATTTTTTCACCATTTTGCTGGAGAGTTCCTATTTTCAACGCCAGTTTCGGCAAAATCCCATTCGCCCCAATTTGCACCGGATTAAAGTCAAGGAAGTTGATGTGGAACCCACTCTGGTTTTAAGTCCGCAAGATTGGGAAATATTGGATGAAAAAACCTGGCGGGCAAAAGACCGCCTGCTCATCTATCTTCTCTATTATGGAGGACTGCGGCTCTCTGAAGTGGCCAATCTCAAGCGGGGTGATTTTGATATGGCCAAGGGAATTTTGGAATTGGAGCGCAAGGGGGGCAAGCGCCACCGTCTCAAGCTGTGGAATGGCAAGCAGATCACTCTCCTGTGGAGAGCAGTGGCCAAAAAGGCCGCCCAACAAGGCCCCGTGGCCCCACTTTTTTATGGCCATGCCGGCAGGGCCATCTCACCGCGAGGGCTGTCCAAGCGAATTAAGGCCCTGTTGCAGAAAGTGGGTCTCGATTCCAAACTTGGCCCCCACTCCTTCCGCAAAGGATGCGCCACCGCTCTCTATCAAAAGACCAAAGATTTGCTCTTCGTGCGGGATTACCTCAACCACACCGATGCCAAAGTCACCCAGACTTATATTGATGAAATAGGTATTACTCAAAATTTTACGACCTCCAAGCGGTGACAACAAGCAACGAGTCATTGCTTTCAAAGGCCACCGTCACTGTCAACCTGTGGTGGCGAAGTTGGGCCGAAATGTTGTAAAGATTGTGTTCGTGAAGTTTTTTGCCTTTGCGTATGACATAGGCCTTATGCAAAACAGATTCAATATCTTCTTCAGTAATAAACCGTTCTTGCATACGCGTACGGATGTGGTTTGAGTAATGGATTTTTCCCTGGTAGATATAATCTCTCAAGGCGTGTTTTAAGTCGGATAAGGCCAATTGGGCAACTTTCACACGGCGATTGTTGTCCAGCAAGTAGCGGGCCGAGCGGGAGCAATGCCTTGGAGAACTCAGTGCAGTCATGGGCCAAAGGAAAAGGAGAAAGAGGGAAATTTTTGTCATTGTCGCCTTTCCACAGTGATAATTTTGAGGGTTCCGTTCGTTTTCACATCAAAAATGACATTGAGTTCTTTTATGCCGCCAGACATCTGAGAAATAAATCCTTCTACGGAATAACCATTCCTTTCCCCGTCGAAACGAGTATTGTTGGAGATGGCCTCACTTTTGAGTAAAATATTTTCGATATTCCTTTCATCTATATTATGTTTTCTCATGCGTTGAAGAGCGTGATCCGAGTAATGGATTTTTCCCTGATCGATATAATCCCTTAAAGCATGTTTAAAATCGGCCAATGGTAACCGATCAATTGATTTGTAGCGGCCATTATCTAATTTGGTGTAGAGGTTGCGATCTACTTTGATAGAGATAATTGTAAAAAACCCCTGATTGTCAAAATCAAATATGATTTTTAATTTTCTCATGCCAAAGATCAAAGGATCATACCCTCCAATATAATAACCATTCCTTCTCCCTTTAGAGAGAATGTTGTTGGCGACGGTCTGACTCTGGCGCAAGATATTTTCGACATTATCTTCAGTCACTCCCCTATCTTCCATGATTTGGCGAGCGCCTCTGGTGTAACGGATTTTTCCCTGTTCAATGCGATCCCGCAAAATTTTAAGAACAGGATTATCCAATACTTGATTGGCCAGGCCAGTGCAATTCCCTGAAGCACTCAGCAGCATAGGCCAAAAGAGAAGAAGGAGAAAAGTTGGGATTTTTGTTTTCATTTTCAGCATCACCTATTCAAGTTTTTTGGCACCAATGATAACCAAATAGTCTTCTCGAAATTCTATAAAGGCCCTCAACCGAGAAATCTCTCTGGTTGGCCCTATGGCCTGAAAAAAGTTGGGATAATCAAACGGCATAACACTTCGTTTTAATTGAATTGCATTAAGCAAAGCATATTCAATATCCCAGTGGGCAATATTGCGCTCCACCATATGTTTAGAAGCATTTTGGGTGTAGTAAACTTTTTTTCCATCGAAATATTTTTTGATGGCCCACTTAAATTCTTCCAGGGATAATTGGGAAACTGGCACAGGTTTCTCATCAATGATTATTTCGACTATGGCCTTGCAAGACTCTTTAGGTGTTGCCAAAACACTCAGTGAAGCAAAAAGCAAACTCGGGCCGAGAAAATTTTTTGCCCTTGTGCCCATTCGTAATATTTGAGGTCGCCAGTTCATACTTCATGGCCTCCAAACGGTGGTAATCGTCAGAGTTTCGTAATCTTTAAAAACCAATGCCACTCTCAGCTTGCCCCTATTATAAGTGTGTCCGGTTAGCCCCGAGATGGTATATCCATTAACTTCGTAGGGGTCTTTGACCACTTGACGGGCCTTGCGCAAGACATATTCAACCTCTTCTTTAGAAATCATCCGTTTTTCCATGCGTTGAAGAGCATGGTTTGAATATTCGATTTTCCCCCGGGAGATATAGTCTCTCAGGGCGTGTTTTAAATCGGACAATGGCAATTGGGAAATAGGTATATATTGATTATTACCTATCAAATATTTGGCCTCCCGTACGCAATGGCCAGGAAACCCTGGTGAGGTGATAGGGTAAACAAACAAAAAGAAGGCCAAATATTTTGATGGACAAACTTTTAACATAGGAGGTTAATAGCATTGCGTAGAGATAGAGTCAAGTATTTTAATATAGCTTTAAAGTGTTGAAATTAAAAGGTTTAATATAGGAATCTGCGAAATTAAAAAGGAGAAAAAAAAGAGGGGCCACAAGTTAAAGCGGCCCCTGGGAAAAGTTCAAAACTTATTAATGCCTAGCAAAAAAGTGCATCAGGCCGATCTTAACCATATAGCGGGTGTAGGGCCGAAAGCTGGCCTCTCTTCCTACGCCGGCATCAAAACTAACGCCCTGGCCACTTTCACTCCACAACATGTTCCCCACTCGCAAAACTTGAAAAGCAATTTGCAGATTAGTAGAGGCGGTCAGGCCATACAAAGCGCCCACTTCCAATTCGTGGGTAGTCACCATACTTGCATCACTGCCCGGCATGATTTCGCTATTGGAATGAAAGGCCGAACGGACGAGGCCAACACTGGTTCCGACATAGTAGATTTCATCGTAATCCCCCTGGGAACGGTCGAGCAAATCCACAAAAATTCCACCTCTAATCCCCAAGTTATTAGTGTTGCCATCGCTAAATTGCTCTACCGGATCAAAGGCCAGAGGAAAGAGAAAGGGGTGCAGGTAAGTGACATTATCGGGATTGTTGTTAAGCCTCACCCAGTTGGCCCCAACCTGAAACCGGAGATTATTTTTTCTCTGGCCTATGGCCACTTCGGCGGACTCGAAAAACCTGTTAGTAAACCCAGTCTCCATGCGCCACAGGTCTTCCCCGTCTTGGACGACGGCGAGTTCCCCGTTGGGGGCCTGAATGGTGGGAGTCAGGGCCATCAAGAAATAGGTTCCCTGGTTAGAACCACGGCGAAAATGGCCGTGGTGGCCAGTGCCCGCATTGGCGGCGGGGGCATCGGTGTTTTTCAGCAGGGTCTGACTGAAATACTTTTGGATTTGCTGGCGCAGGGCCTGGCGGTTGACTCCGTCCTCATTTTCTCCGGCGTGGGTGGCGAAGATGAGAGACAAAAAAGACAAGGTGGCAAAGAAAGCATGCATGGGATTCCTCCTCCTCAAAGCGGTAGAACAATTTCTACCCAGAAGATTGTTGGATACGGGATGGGCCTTGGCAAGCCTTTTTTTGCTAGGATAAAAATATGCTTCGCACAGTTCGCCTATTGACGGCGGGACTCTACATTTTGGCCGCCATTCCCCTGGGATACGCCATCGCCCTGGGCCTGCCCTTGGGGTATCTTAAAACTTTTTTACTCGGCCGCTTGTTCGGTAGCGCGGTTTTAAAAATCCTGGGATTTAAACTGCACATTCAAGGGGCCGAACACCTGGGAGCGCACCACCCCTGCCTGTACATCTGCAACCATCAAAGCAACTTGGATTTATTTATCGGGGCCAAGCTACTCCCCCGGCACTGTATTGGAGTGGGGAAAAAATCCATCGCCTGGATTCCCCTATTTGGCCAACTCTTCGCCATCTCCGGCAACTTCCTCATCGAGCGCCACAACCGCCGCAAAAGTTTGGCCACCATGGACGCCATGGCGCAAAAGATCGTGGGTGACAAACTCGGCCTGTGGCTCTTTCCCGAGGGTACGCGCTCCCGCGGCCGTGGCCTTTTGCCCTTTAAAAAGGGGGCCTTCCACACCGCCATCAAAATCCAGTGCCCCCTGGTTCCGGTGGTGATCGCCCCCTACCGGGCCAAATTTGGCCACTTTGGAGTGCGCACTTTGCAAGTGCGGGTACTCCCCCCAGTCAGCACCCGGGGCCTGGGCGAGGGGGATATTTCCCCTTTGCGGGACACTTGTTTTAAACTGTTTCAAGGGGAAATGGCCCGCTTGGAGGGTGCGTGAAAGCTGTCTTTTGGCCAATGCTTTGCTGTGTTCTGTTCAACCTGGCCCGGGCCGAGGCCCCCTCGCATGTCCACGATGAGGCGCAAGTTTTCTCCCCCGACTTCCGCCTCGAACTGGAGGCCTCCCTGGAACAACACCAGCAGCGCACCGGCGCGCGCCTGGGAGTGTTCTTTTTCCAATCTTTGCAGGGCAGTCTCGTCCAGTCTTTCTTGCAGCAAGAAGAGGAGAAAGGCCCCGCCGCAGTTTTGGTGGTCGATTTGGCAAAGCGCTCGGTTTTCGTGTGGCCCAACTCCCTGGCGCGGGAGAGTTGGCCAAAAAACAAAACCCGCGAAATCATCTGGGCCATAACCCCCCTGCTCAAAAAGGGCGACTACCCCCAGGCCACCACTACCGCCACCCGAGAAATGGCCCACGCCCTGGGCAGCGAGATGGAACCGCTGTCTGGCCCGGCCAAAACACTCCCCACCCTCCCCGCCGCCATTGTGGGCCTGGCCCTATTGCTGACACTCCTGGGCCGCGGCCAAAACTTTAGGCCCGCCTGGCAGCGCTACCCCAATGAGAAGGCCAGTGCCCCATTGCCGATTTTCACCGCCAAGTGGAAAGGCAGGGCCAAATCGACCTTTAATCCCAAACCTCTCGAAGAAAGGGCCAAAGATACCCGCCTGATCATCTTATCCCGCTCCCACTTCTATCCGGTGGCCCACTTCCGTTTGAGTTTGATGCTGGGCCTGGGCGTGCCCCTGCTCCTCGGCCTGGGCGCAGAATGGATGCCCCTCCCCTTCTCCCCCTTGGAAAGCGCCCTGCCCGCCCTGCTGGCGGGGTTTGTGTTGGGATTTCGCGCCAAGTTGAAAAAAATGTTTTCCACCACCGCCGAACTCGACGATCGGGTGGGCCAACAAGTTCTGCGCTTTGCCCACAATACCCCCCGCCCCTTCTTATTGGTGAGCATCCTGGAAAAGCGCATGGCCTTAGGCCTGACGAATGAACAACTGGCGGCCACCACTCCGGTTCAATGCCGCCTCTTGCTCAAACAGGCCGCGGCCACAGTGGCCAAAGAGGGATTGGAAGCGGGCCTCCTCTACGCCGCCCTCGAAGTGGAAAAACTGTTGGCCAAATCCGCCCCCCTCTCCCACACCTCCAGCGACCAGGCGGGGGATTCGCCCACAGCGGAAAAATCCCGCGAGTGGGCCAAAACCCAAGACAAGTGCTCAAAGGCGGGAAAAAAGGCATCCGCCTCCCCGTCAAAATCCACCCGGCTCAAATAGAGGCGCTGGCCGCGCTCTAAAAAATACTGATAGACGCTTTCACCGCCGCAAATAAAGACTTTCTCTTCTCCCGCTGCCCGCACCACCTCCAGTGCCTCCTCTTCGCTGCCGGCAACACAGGCGTTGGGGTGGCCCTCGATTTGCCTTTTGAGTTCGGGGTTGCGGGTGAGCACCGCAGTGTGACGGCCAGGCAGAGGAGTCCCTATAGATTGGTAGGTTTTGCGCCCCATAATAAGCCAGTGCCCCAGGGTGGTTTGCTTAAAATGCTGAAAATCCCGGGGAATGTGCCACAACATGCGGCCATCCTTGCCGATTTGGCGGTGCTTTCCAATGGCGGCGATCAAACTTATGTGCATAACGCCTACACCGCTACTGGGGCCTTGATGTGAGGATGCGCCATATAACCCTCCAGGCGGATGTCCTCAAAGCGAAAATCGTCGATGGATTTGATGCCGGGATTGAGGTGCAGGCGCGGCAAGGGGTGTGGCCTGCGCTGTACTTGCCGGCGCGCCTGTTCCAGGTGGTTGAGATAGAGGTGGGCGTCCCCCAGGGTGTGGATAAATTCCCCCGCTTTGAGGCCCAGTACCTGGGCCACCATACTGGTTAAGAGGGCGTAGCTGGCGATATTAAAGGGCACACCCAAAAAGACATCGGCCGACCTCTGGTAGAGTTGGCAACTCAAAAACTCCCCCTCGCTAATAAAAAATTGCATTAAAAGGTGACAGGGGGGCAAGGCCATCTGAGGCAGGTCGGAGGGATTCCAGGCGCTGACGATGGCCCGGCGGTCGTGGGGATTGGCCCTCAGTCGCTGGATCACCTGGGCCAATTGGTCGATGCCCGCGGGGGAAGTTGGAGTGGCCCCCCAACGACGCCACTGCTGGCCATAAACTGGCCCCAAATCCCCCTTTTCATCGGCCCACTCATCCCAGATAGACACACCGTGCTGTTTGAGGTAGGCGGTGTTCGTCTCTCCGCGCAAAAACCACAGCAATTCATAGGCCACACTTTTAAAGTGGATTTTTTTGGTAGTCACCAGGGGAAAACCGCGGCGCAAATCGTAACGGGCCTGGTGGCCAAAGAGACTCAAAGTCCCCACTCCGGTGCGGTCGGAACGGCGTTCTCCGTGGAGTAAAATGGTTTTCATCAAGTCCAAATAGGCGCGCATATCTCCTCCATTTTATGCTGGCCTAAAACTTAACTTATCAGTCTCACAAAACCACGACACAGTTGCAAATGCTTGGCATCTTCCGGACTTTATATAAATATTATTTATATGGCCCAGGAACGCCCGCCCGAACACTGCCAACGCCCCATCCTGATCGTTGACGCCCACAAAATGCGCGCCCACAACCTGTCCTCGCGCCTGCGCCTCAATGGCCACAAAACCGAAATTTGCGACAGCGGATTCCGCGCCCTCTACCTGTTGGAAAGCGAAAGCGAAGGCCAAAAAAACGGCGAGGGGCCGCCCTACCTGTTGCTCACCATCTCGGGAGACCTCAAAGATATGCCTGGCCGAGAGGTTTTACTGCTGGCCAGAAACCTCTTCGACAAAAAGCAAATGCCGATTTTGTTTTTCACCGAGGAAAAACCCAAACCCGAATTGGCCCAACAGATGAAAACAGAGGGGGCCAACGCCTGCTTCTCCGCAGAGGACAGCTTTCAAAGCATTCTCGATCGGGTGCAAGAACTCACCTTGTGCCGCCTGAGTTGATGTGATCAAACCACAATTTGTGATTCTCTGGCCGCTCAAATTTGAAACCCCTGAAATTTCCAATAGTTGTAATTGATTTCATAGGCCGTGTAAAACAAGGTGATCGAGATTTGACATCTTCTCATGACCTCGCTACGCTCTGCCCCTAAAATGGCCTTGGGCCAAAGGAGAAAGGCCATGGCCTTGACGCAAAAATTTCGTTTCAGTTTTTTCCTCTCGCTCTCCTTGGGCCTTGGGGCCTATGCCCCATCTGCATGGGCCAAGATATGCGATCGAACCCCGAGGTTCAAAATGCCATTATTTTGGCCCTAGAACAGAAAAAAAAGTGGAATGTCCCCAGAAATCTTGCGGAGGCCCGCGCCCTCTTTTGCCATCGAGTCGGTACGGCAGACCTCAAAAAAATTAAAGAACTGGATCTTTCCAAACAACAGTTGGCCAACTTGCTCCCCCAAGATTTTCAAGGCCTATTGGGCCTGAAATTTCTCGACCTGTCTCACAACCGTTTGGAGAGCATCCCCGACAGTTTGGGGGATTTGGCCAATTTGCGGGCATTGTTCATTGCCTACAACCCGAACCTCTCTTCCATTCCTCCAAGTATAGGAAAGTTGGCCAAATTGCAGCAGCTCAGTCTTCCGGGCAACAAACTGGTTTCCCTCCCCGAATCTATCGGAAATTTGGCCCATTTGAGAATGCTCGACCTCAAGGACAACCTTTTGGCCTCGCTCCCTAAACAAGTGGGAAACCTCACCCGTTTACAAGTCGCCTACTTGATGAACAACCAACTCCCCGCCCTTCCCGAAGAAGTGGGGAATTTGGCCAAATTGCAAATCTTGAACCTGGAAAACAACCGTTTGGCCTCACTCCCCGACAGCATGGGAAATCTCTCCAAACTGATGATCCTAAGTCTGGCGGGCAACCAACTCGTCTCTCTTCCCGAATCCATGGGGAATTTGGCCCGATTGGAACTGCTCAACCTGGAAAACAACCTTTTGGCCTCGCTTCCCGAAAGTATGGGAGAACGCTACTCCAAACTGTTAAATATTAAGGTTGCCGGCAACCCGCTCTCATCAGAAAGTTTGGAAAGATTTTTTGCCAAAATACGGTTTGCATCCGATCACCCGTCCTTCCTGGAAAAAGTGGTTTTAAAATGCGGTGGCGGAAACAGCGGAACCGTACACTAATCGGAGCGGGGTATTCTGGCCAAACGGAACCCGACGCTGCCAAACCCACTGCCGGGCACTCCAATGTCGCGATTAGCAGAGCGCAGCAACTCCGCTTTGGTGCTCCAACTTCCCCCGCGCACAGTGCGGTGAAGCTCAAGGCCCTGCCACCACCGTTGAATCAAGATGCCCACACCATCAACAACGGGATCGGCCCCTCCCGGTAATTCGGCCGCGTAATAATCTTGCACCCACTCCGATGCGTTCCCATACATATCGTAGAGTCCCCAGAAATTGGGCCGCTTCTGCCCCACATTGTGGGTGGCCCTATTGGAATTGTCCCGATACCAAGCGTGGGCCACTAAATCCGCCCCGTCGTCTGCAAAGAAATAAGCACTCTCCGCTCCCGCGCGGGCGGCGTATTCCCACTCCGCCTCGGTGGGCAGGCGGTAGGTGTAACCGTCGTTTTTGTACTGATTCAACTTGGCGATAAAGTCCTGCACCTCATCCCAAGCAACCCTCTCCACCGGATGATGGGGACAAAGTTCGGTTTTTCCAATTATCCGGTATTCCCCCGGGCAGTGCTGTTCCTTCTTAAAGCGGGAAGGGTTGGCCCCCATCACTTTAAACCAATGGAGTTGTGTCACCTCCGTGGCCTGCATCTCAAAAGAGCGGGTCAAGCGCACCGCGCCTGGGCCTTCATCTTCCTGGCGATGGGCCTCGTCCAGGGGACTCCCCATCACAAATTCCCCCGCCGGAATGGGGACAAATTGCATTTCAAACTCCCCCGGCAAATAGGCGGAAATGGAATGGGCCAAAAATATCCAAAATACACAAATTGTCTTTTTTAAAACATTCATTGGGCCTCCCTGGGAACTCTCAACAAACGGAAACCAACACCGCTCGAACGCTCGGAGGGCCTTTTCCAAAACCGACTGGCGGAGCGCAAAGATGGCCACGGGTCTTGCCAACTTCCCCCGCGAACCACTTTATTGCGGCCATCGGAAAGCAACTGAACCCCCACCGGGTCAGTCACCGGCACTTCCGGGTAGGAGGTATAACTGTCTTCCACCCACTCGGCGACATTGCCGTGCATACCGTAGAGTCCCCAAGCGTTGGCGTTGGGCAGACTTTTCACCGCCACCGTCGCGCCATTTTGAGAAGTGTTTTCCGTTGGAGAGTCAAAGGGATAGGGCACAGAACCCTTTGGAGAGGAAGGCGACCGCTTCGCTATGGCCTCTATTAAGAGTTCTAAAAACTTTACCCTTCCCCCCGCTTGTCTCACCAAGGGTGCCAACTGCCCTTTTTGCCTCAAAGCATCTACAATAGCATAGGCCTCTTTTTTTAACTCAGTATAGGCCCTAGGGTCTTTTCGCTTCAATTCATTTAATGTCAGTTTGGTATTTTCCGAGGCCCTCGATCTTCCCCCCGTCTGGGCCAAATCCCCCCGCTCTTCTCTTTGGCGGCGAAAATTGAACTGTTCGGCCCCCAACGCATAAATGGCCTCCCCCAAATTGAACGCCGTCTGAGTGCCCGCGCGGGCGGCGTATTCCCACTCTGCCTCGGTGGGCAAGCGGTACAAGTACCCGTCCCTGTTCTGGCGGTTGAGGGCATAGAGAAATTCTTGGGCATCATTCCAAGAAATGTTCTCGACGGGGCGATGGGGACACAGGCCAACTCCCATTATGGTCAAATGGGTCTCTTCACAGTGCTCCCTTTTCTTGAAAAAAGAAGGGTTTTTACCCATCAGTCGAACGAACTGAAGCTGGGCCACCTCGGTGACTTGCATTTCAAAACCGCGATTCAAGATCACCTGGTGTTGGGCCTCATCTCTACCGCGGCCATCCTCGCTCGCTGGACTCCCCATGATAAATGTCCCCGCTTCAATGGGGGCAAACCACAGCACCACATGATCCAGGTAATTCTTTAACAGGGCGTACTCAAAAGAGGCATCCCTAGGAGAAAAAGTCAAACTTCCCGGGGAATCTATATGGGCCGCCATGTTCTCGATGAGGGCATCAATTTTGCGGTCAAACTCTTCCATCTCCGAGCGAGACAGGGGAAGCTCGGCCCAATCCTTTATCCACCCCAGGCCCAAAGTGAATTTTAGGCCCGATCGCAGGCCTATCAACGGAATTTTAGCGGTGCTGGCCACCGTCCCTGAAGGGCAATGGGGAACGCTACACTCTTGAACCAACAGGGAATCCCTGTTTTGGTTGAGGGTAAAAGCAAAGATTTGGCCCTCATCCACTATCAATTGAATGTCGGGGGCGCGGAGTGCCCAGGCCGGTTGTGCCAGAAAAAGGCCTAAGAGTAAAATTGTATTGGCCAAAACACTCATAAATCCTCCTCTGAGTAAGAGCAGACTTTAGCACTATCTTGACTCCTTGTCAAGCGGGGGAGGGGCCTACAAGTCCCCCTTGCCATTACCTTTTTGCCCCCTCTGTTGACAGCGCCAAACCGTCGAGCTACGAAGACAAGGCCTATCATTAAAATAAACTGGGGCAAAAATTGGCGTGGGATAGAAACATATTTGGCGGCACTCTCACTAAGGTGGCGATTCTCTTTGTCCTGGCCACTACCACCAGTGCCAAAGCGAATTGCAACGACCTGGCCAAACCCCTCTTCCCCCTCTCAGTTCGGGCCTATCAGAGAGATATGGGCCGCCATCCCATTCTGGCCAAAGAGGAACAACAGGCGCTTCTCGAAAACTTTGCCCGGACGGCGGACGGGGCCTCCAGAGATAAGATCATCACCAGCAATCTGCGTCTGGCCTTCGCCGTCGCCAAAAAATACGCCACCTTTTACCAGGGCCACTTTTTGGATCTCGTCCAAGAGGGCAATCTCGGACTTATGGAGGCGGTGTCGAGATACGACCCCTTTTCCAGCGAAAACACATCGTTTGGCCAATACGCCACCGCAATTATAAGACGCTATATTTGGCACTACCTGGAAGACCATTTACACAATGTTAGGATCAAAGTGCACTACAGGACACGCAAAAAATTTGCACGGATCAAAGAAGGCCTGGAACAACAAGGCCTAAGCGTTCAACAAGAACGGAACCGGATTGCCCAAGAACTCGAAATCTCCCCGGAAATGGTTGACCTGATAGACACCGTACTGAAGGGAGGAGAAGTGCCTCTCAACTCCGAGGGCCATCTCGAGGCCCTGGCCAAGGAAACCTCTTGGCAAAGAGATCTCCCCATCGTCAAAGACCCCATCTTTCTGCGGCACTTGCGGAATTTCCTTCAAACCCGCACCCCAAAAGAGCGGGAAATTTTTGTCCACAGTTTTCTCTCCCCCAATTCCCTCTCCCAAAGAGAATTGGCCCAGAAATATGGGATCAAACAATCCAGCATGCGCGAAAGGGTAAATCGCTTGCAAACGGCCTTTAAAAAATCCATAGTGCACTTTCTCTCCGACTCCCAAGTCCGGGCCGCCAAAGAAGACGATCCGTTTGCCCACTTGCCCCGCGTTCAGGCGGCGGCGAGGAAAAAACTGGCCCATTTTGTCCCGGCCTTTACCGATCGCCTGCCAACGGAAGAGGAAATACGCCCCTTTTTAGAGGCCCTGCCGGAAAAGGAACGGGATATGTTCCGCCGGCGATTCCTCTCCCCCTCCCCTCCTTCCTTGCGCAATCTGGCCCGGGAATATGATTTGGCCCTAACTGTTGCCCACAAAATCGAAAACCGCTCCCTCAAGGCCTTCGGCGAATATATGAGACGGGACATCGACAACCGTGAATATGGCCAGGCCGCCACTGTATCGTTGGTAAAATAGTAGGCCAATAAGCTGGCCATCCCTCTTTGAGTTTATGTAAATCCGGAGTTCAAGTCCGTTTTTACATGGCCTTTGGAAAGCGTTCTAGGCGCGGTTGAGTTCCCGATCGAGGACTTCCGCCAATTCGTCACAAGAGCGCCGGACTTCCCCCTCATCCTCGCCCTCCACCATCACCCGCACTTTGGGTTCAGTGCCGGAATAGCGCAAGACCACCCGTCCCCGCCCACCCAGGCGCTGTTCCACCGCCGCCAGGGCCTTTTGCACGGGAGGCACTTCTGCCAGGGGCGGTTTGCGCTCCACCGCCAAACTCTTGATCAACTGAGGGAAGAGTGCCACGCGGGCCGCCAATTCGTTCAGTGGCCGCTGGTAAGTGCGCATCGCCTCGACCACTTTAAGGGCCGCCAGAGCACCGTCTCCGGTGGTGGCGTAGTGGCCAAAAATAATGTGCCCGGAAGGCTCCCCTCCCAAGGGCAAAAGGCGCTGGCGCATGGATTCCACAATGTAGCGATCCCCCACTGGGGTGCGCTCGAAATTGAGGCCCAGTTGTTGCAAGTACAGTTCTAGCCCCAAATTGGACATCACCGAACCCACCACCGTATCCCCCTTGGCCAAAATCCCTTCGTCCAGCAGCAAGCGGGCAAACAGGCCGATGAGTTGATCCCCGGGGATCACCTCCCCCCCTTGGCCTATGGCCACCACCCGGTCGGCGTCGCCGTCTAAGCATATACCCAAATCGGCATTTTCCGCGCGCACCCGCTCAGCGGCCCCGTGTGGGTGCAAACTGCCACACTCCAAGTTGATATTTTGGCCATTGGGGTGGACGCCCAGGCCGATGACTTCGGCACCCAATTCCCGCAACATCATGGGAGCGACTTCATAACCGGCACCGTTGGCGCAATCGAGAACGATTTTCAGGCCATTCATATCAAAGCGGCCACTGAAGGCCGATTTGCAGTGGACGATATAGCGGCCAAAGACTTCCCGCAGGCGCTGGGCACGGCCCAAGTCCAGGCCGCTCTTGGCGGGCAATTCGCCGGGGTTCAGCAGCAGGGCCTCCAGTTTTAACTCCACTTCGTCGGACAGTTTAAACCCCTCCGCATCGAAAATCTTAATGCCGTTGTCGTGGTAGGGGTTGTGGCTCGCCGAGATAACGATGCCGGCGTTGGCGCGCATATTTTTGGTGGCGAAGGCGACTCCCGGGGTGGGCAGGGGGCCAGTCAATATGGCCTCCCCTCCCTGGGCGCAAATGCCCGCGCCCAAGGCCTGTTCCAACATATAGCAACTCAGGCGGGTGTCCTTGCCGATGATGACTTTTGGCCTCACCCCGTGGGTGATGGTGGTTTCAAAGTGGTGGGCCACCGCTCGGCCGAGCAAGAAGGCCATTTCTCCAGTCACCGGGTAGGTGTTGGCGCGCCCGCGGATGCCGTCTGTGCCAAAAAGTTGTTTTTTCATTGATGAACTACCTCACGGAAACACTAATACGGGCCGGGTGAATGTGTAAAAGGTGCACTCCCTCAGGGATTTCGGCGCGCAATTCCACCTGCACATGGCCCACGGCAGTGGGAGGGATTTCGGCGATCACCCGGGATTGTCCGCGCAATCCTTCTGGGCCACCCAAAATTTGCAAAGTTTCTTCGGAAACCAGAACTTCCAGTGTGGCCCGCTTGGCGCGGGAATAAAAACGGTTGCGCAAAGTGAGGAAGAGAATGTCCACATTGGGCAAACTCACATTGGCCTTATCGGGACGGATTTTGTACTTGAATTGCACTTCCCGCACCCCTTCCAAGGCCACCCGGGCATCGACTTTTTCCAGCGCAGTTTTGAGCACTCCCTCCCCCTCCTGGGCGGACAGGGTGGACAGGTCAATCACCGCGGTGGAAAGCTGGCCAATGCCCCTAAGTACCGAGAGTGGCCCCCTGATCATCACCTCGGCGGGGACGATTTGGCCCTCTAGCAATTTGAGGCCCTCGGGCAATTCCCCCTCCACCTTTAATTTCACCGGAACCCATTTTTTGATCTCGCGCTCCAGTGAAAGGGAAACTTTATCGGGGGACACATGCAACATTTCCACTCCCGCGGGCAGGGGAATATTGGCCTGGCCGAGTTCGACCTCCAACTGGCCGCCCTCTTCCGCGGCAGCATTCAAGTCGATGGAAATCTTCTCCCCCGGGGGAAAGAGGTGGGCCACTGCCACCCGATTGCCCCTCAATCTGATGGTGGCGGAAGAGGGAGTGGGGCCATTGATGGCCATACCGGGAGGTGGCACAAAGGCGAGTTCCACTTGGCGTTCGGCCTCCAGGGTGGCCGAACCGAGAATGTAAAACCACAGGGTGATGGCCGCCGCCAGTGCCGCCAATTTCAACAAGTGCCGGTTCACGGTGCGCGCCCCCTTGCCTGCGGCGAGAGGAAGTGCCGCAAATAGCCGGCGATTTTGTCCACCGAGGAGCAGGCGTAGAACATGCCCTGGTGGGCGACTTGAATTTTTCCACTCTCTTCGCTGACCGCTATGGCCAAGCAGTCGGTTTCCCGGGTGACACTCAAAGCGGCGCGGTGGCGGGTACCCAGGTGATGTTCCACCTCCACATCCTGTTCCAGGGGAAGCACACAGCCGGCGCTGACGATTTTGCCCTCGCTGATGATGATCGCCCCGTCGTGCAATGGCCCCGAGGATTGAAAGATGGCAAAGACCAGTCCCGGGTGCAGATCCGCTTCCAGGGGAATGCCGGTGGATTTGAGGTTGCCCAGACCTTGGCCCTTTTCCAAAACCATTAGAGCGCCGACTTTTTTATGCCCCAAATTGGCCGCCGCCTGGGCCACATGATCGATCCACGGGCGGGAAGTGTCCCGGTTAAAAAAGCGAAAGAGAGTTCGCCCGGTTCCAAAGTTGGCCAAAGCAGTGCGGATTTGATCCTGGAAGAGAATGACGGCAATGATAAAGGAACTCTCAAAAAAGTGGCCTAAAAGCCAGATCACGGAGTGCAATTGCATAGCGTGGCCCAACCAAAAAAAGGCCAGCAACGCCCCCAGGCCGATGAGCATTTGCACCGCCCTGGTTCCGCGCACGATCAAAAGCGCCTGGTAGATGAGAAAGGTGACCACCACAATGTCGATCACATCTTTGAGAGTGATTTGGGCCACCAGGGCCTGAATACTGGGCACTGCCTTCCCCCATGCTCCTATAGTCTAGCACTGGTGCAGAACCCTAGGCCACTTTTTTGCTGGGGGGGCCAGATTCTAGCTGACGCAGAATTTGCTCTGAGATAAGCATTTTTTTGCGCAGGGCCTCGCGGGAAATGCCCATCGCCCGCGCCGCCTTGGATTTGTTGCCGTTCCACCGTTTGATCTCGCTCAAAATGATCTGGCGCTCGACGATCGCCAAGCGGCCCTTGAGGGGCAGCGAGGAATCCCCCACAAAGGGCAAATCCAAAAAGAGCATTTGCTGGGCGTTGGTGTTGGCCAGGGGGGCGGCAAAGGACTGGAGGTCGACTTTGGCGATGACATGATCGTGGGGGTGGTAGTATATGGCCCGCTCGACGAGCCGCTTGAGTTCCCGCACATTGCCGGGCCAATCGTAATTTTCAAGCTGCTGCATGGCCTTGGGCGCAAAGGATTTTAAAGAAACTTGTTGCCGGCGGCATTCCTCTTTGAGAAAGTCATTGGCCAGCAACGCAATATCTTCTGTGCGCCGGCGCAGCGGAGGGATGCGCATGCTGATTTCGGAGATGAGGTGGTAGAGTTCTCGGTGAAATTCCCCGGCCTTGACTTTTTTCTCCAAATTTTCGGTGGTGGAAGAGATCAAGCGCAGGCCTTCACGGCCCTCGACTAGGGCCACCAGCCTCTCCTGCAAGTTGATGGGCAGGCCAGAAATTTCCCGCAAAAAGAGCACTCCACTTCTCTTCCCCCCCCCGCCGAAAAGTTTGCTCTCCAAAAAAGCATTGTCCTTGGGGTGGCAGTCGATTTCTTCAAAGGCGCGCAGGCCAAAGCGCCCTTCGGCGTGCAAAATCCGCGCGCACAGGGATTTCCCCACTCCCCACTCCCCTTCGATGAGCACCGAGGCCTGCGAATCTTTGGCCCTATTGATGGCATTCCGCAAAGTCCCCATCCCGGAACTCTTGCCAATGATCGAGTAGCAATGCCTCAAGGTTCCAGTTCCAGCAAGGGCCATTCCCCCAGCATTTTGGGCAGGGGCCTGTTTGTCTTTCAGAATACCGGAAAAAACCAGCGCCAATATTTTGGCCAGGCCCACATCTTCGGCACTAAAGCGCGCACCGCCCTGCTTGTTGGCCACTTCGACGACACCCACTACTTCGTCTTGGGCGTTTCTCAAGGGGTAGCACATCACCGAACGGGTATCGGCATCCAACTTGTGGTCGCAGATATTTTGAAAGCGGACGGCATCGCTTTTGACATCCCAATTGAGGCCTTGGCCCAAACTGTAGACGGTTCCCGCCACTCCCGCCCGGCAATCAAACTTTTCTCCCTCGAAGGCCTTATCAGCGGGGGCCACTGCGGCCCTTTCCAGTTGTTTGCCACTGTCATCGATCACCGAGATGCAGGCCCGTTCGGCACCCACTACTTTGATCACTTCCTCCAGAGCGGCCTGCAAAAAGGCCCCACTCTCTTTGACAGAGGCCACATCGCGCAGAGTGGAGAGCAACAGGGCAATCATTTCCATGCTGCTGGTATGATTCCAATCACTGCCTCTCAGAACCGATTTCACCAGGCAATCTTTGAGCTTTTGGGGAGTAAAACTGGCCACCAGGGCCTCCAGGAAGTGGCCCATGCGCGCCTCTTCGTCCAGTTCCACCGCATAACTTACCCTCTCACTCTCCAGGGAGCGGCAAAAAGAACGCACCACTCTCCCTAAGAGTTCCAGGCGGTATTTTTTAAACTGGATAAAGATGCTGAGTACGCCTCCCTTATTCACCCGCTGGGTAGTGGAAAAGCTAAGGCCCCGCAGGGAGACATCCTCCAATTGGCAATCTCTGAGATCGACCTCTTTGCCCCATTCGTTTTGCCCCTGCACCGAAAAATGCACCCCATCGGCAGTGGCCACTGGCAGGCGGATGGACTGGTAAAATTGAAACTCCGAAAAAGTGGACAGCATGGACTTCCCCCTCCCTCACTTCTTCGGCGGGAACGGGGGGAAGTTTAACCTCTCAGGAGGCCAGCACACGGATGGCCATTTTTACCCAGGCACTCAATTTTATCGTGGTCGAACTGGGAAAATTTAGTGTACCATTTTTATAGACCCCATGCATTAATTTAAAAATCATTGAAATTCTGGCCTTTGAAGTAGAATTTTCTATTGACATTACCACCTGTCTCCGCCTAATGTCGGGAAGTAGGGTGCACTTATCAATCTGTGCTCAACACTCGCTATTGGTTATAGAGAAAGAGGTTTAATCGTGCCCTTAATAGCACAATTTTATGGAATATACATAAGCATGTTTTGGAGAGAGCACAATCCTCCTCATTTCCACGCTTCATACCAAGGAGCAGAGGCCGTCTACGATATAAAAAAGGCCAAAAGAATAAAAGGTTTTATGCCCAACAAAATTGATAAAATCGTCAACAAATGGGCCGAAGAGCACAGGGATAAACTTTTGCAAAACTGGGAAATGATGATGAAAGGAAAAGGATTTATGCGCATTAGGGGGGCCGACGAATGATTGAGATTAGAAAAATTTTTGAAATCAAAGTTGTGGGAGATTTTTTGCTTGAATGTAAAATGGAAAATGGAGAAATTTACCATTATGATATGTCGTTTGTCAATCAAGAAGACGGGGAAATGGTCATTCCACTCAAGAGTCCCGATTTTTTTAAACAAGTTTTTCTCGACTATGGGGCCTTAACTTGGCCAAATGGTTATGCCATACACGGGGATACAGTTGCCATAGATGGAAAATTGATCTCCCCTGCATCAGCGGCCTAATCGATTTTGTTCCCAGAGCGTTTTAGCATCAGGGGAAATTTAAACTTTGACCTTGCCAATTGCCTGCAGGACAAAGAACTCCCCTGTATGGAAATGTTGCACTACCTGGGATTATATATTTTGTGGTTACACCTTGAGCTATTGTAGAGTCGTAAGCATTGACATTAGTACAAAGCCAAGTTCCCGACGGCAAACCGGGAACTTCCATGGGGATTCCCGTAACACAAGTCTTATAACTTGAACCACAGGCCCCTTGACGAACACATGTATTCCAAAATAATTTTCCACCAGCACTTCCACAGTCAGACACCATAGAACCACTTCTACAACCGCAAGGCCCATAATCTGTCCTACTGACATTGCCACCACAATAGCTGGGTTGGCAACGCCGACGAAAGGTACAACCTCTTCCGCTATTTATAAACTCGACATTACTGATAAAGGCGAACGCATTGATACACTTACAAGTACAACTGTTCAAATCGAGAACCTGTAACTCTCTGCAGTTTTTATTACAAGGTGCCTTGCAGGTACAAGTCGCAGAATCCAAGGTCTGCGGACTGGTGCAAGTTCTGGTGCACTTGCAGGAGTTGGAATTTGTATCCCAGGTATAACCAGAATTACATGTTGGAATCTTACAAGTGCAAGTCGCCGAATCTAAAAACTGTTGTCCGGGGCAACTTTTATTACATTGGCAGACACAGGTATTGGGATTTACCCCAGTCCAAGGGGAGTTGCAAGGACGGCATTTACAAGAGCAACTCGCATAATCGGGACGCTTAGGCAGATTACAATTAAGCCCCGGACAGGCGGCGCTGCAAGTACAAGTCGAGGAATCCAACGCCTGCCCTGTAGGACAATTCTTATTGCATTGACAGGCACAAGTGTTGGAATCCTGTCCGGTAAAATCAGAACCGCAAGTGTTATTGCACTTACACGAACAACTATTATAATCTATGACTTTGGGAGACTGGCATGTCGTCCCTGGACACGCTGCCTTGCAGGAGCAAGTGCTGTTATCCAAAACCTGTCCCACCGAACAGCTTTTGTTGCACTTGCACGAACAGGAATTGCTGTCCAAAGTGAAATTGTCACTACAAGTGTGATTGCACTCACAAGAACAGGTGTTGAAATTGACATTAAAATTGCCACTGCAATTGGTTCCCGGACACGCTGCCTTGCAAGTGCAAGTGCTGCTATCCAAGGTTTGTCCATAGGGACAAGTCTTGGTACACTTACACGAACAAGTGCTACTATCCAAAGTAAAATCGGCACTACAACTCCTGTTACATTCACAAGTACAAGTATTTGTATTTAGAGTGAAATTGGGATTGCAAGTAGCACAACACTTAGCGCCCACCGCCGATCGACTATCGGAACAATTGTTGGTGCTGGTAACGCCCGAAGGACAACACGCCCGGGTTTGAGTAAAATTCACCCCACGGCACTTGGTGCTCGGCGAGGGCGTCCAAGGGGGATTCTTTGTCCCCGTTGTCGTTCTACTGTCCACGCAATTATTGGTGCTGGTAACGCCAGAAAGACAACATGCCCTGGTTTGAGTAAAACTTGCGCCAGCACAATAAAGGTTCCTGTTGGGA
Source organism: Bacteriovoracaceae bacterium (assembly GCA_965243145.1). Lineage (GTDB taxonomy): Bacteria > Bdellovibrionota > Bacteriovoracia > Bacteriovoracales > Bacteriovoracaceae > CBDBLK01. Next base: position 308,895 of record CBDEUB010000002.1, on the reverse strand, counting down.
ATCCAGGGAGCGGGACTGGTGCCCGTCGTATTGCGACTGCTCTGGCAATTGTTGGTGTTGGTGACTCCCGTCGCACAGCAGGGACGAGTCTGGGTAAAACTTTCTCCGGGACAGTACACACTCCTTTCCGGTGCCCAGGGAGTGATATTGCTCCCCGTAACCGTGCGGGTGTCCTTTAAACAGTTAGAATATCCACGGCAGCATCCCTCCGTCTGAGTAAAAGTCGCATCATCGCAGTAAAGTCCCCTCTCAGGACTCCACTTCGACGGTTTCGTCCCCATCCCGTCCCTAGTCCCTCCACAACCATTACTCTGCCTCACCGTCTCACCACCACACCAATTGCGGTGATCCGGTGTCCAAATAGGGTCACAGTCTTGAACTATCCCCAGAGAACTAAATCCCCTGGATGCCTTACTCGGATCAGTCGGCAGAAACTTGTACTTGCACTTCTTCCCAACCGCATCCCACTCCATACCCTTGATATTCCGACACAGCTCCTCATTCGACTCGGCGATCAAGTTCGAGTTCCTCAAATGGCAACCCGTAATGTTGTTGCGAGTACCACTAAAGGTTAAGGGGTACACTTTCCTCTTCCTGTTCCCCGTCTTCTTGCTGAGCTTATTCCACATCGCCAGCACCACTTCCAAGTCCACACTATTCCCAGACAAATTAGTCAACTTTGCAGAAACAAAAATAACCGAGTTATTATTCCGCCCGTACTTCTGCCCCACTAAAAAACTGGACTGCCCCACACGATTCTTAATCCCCGTAAGACTCTGCCCGTCCACAATACTGGCACCCAATCCACCCAAAGTACTCAAACATGAGTAGTGGTTCGACATCCTCATGGAGATTTGCCGGAAAAGCGCTCCCCGATCAAACTTTGCCTTGAAATCAATTGTTACCTTTTGTTGCAGAATCGCACGGTGGAGCATCTTCGACGACGAATACGCCACCACTGCTCCCAGCGCAAACACCCCTATCAGGGCAAAACCACTCTTTGCTCTTAAACTTAGGAGAACCTTTCGGGGGGGGGCGTCACAAACGCCCTAAAGAACTTACCAAACTTCATCACCCCCATTATAAACCACACCCCTCCACCCCCAGGAGTATTTTGCCGGTCAATAAATGTTGTCGATCAAAGGGGCGACTATCGCGGAGATGGTGCTTCGCGGGTGTCCTCCAGGGCCAAATCTATATCTTCGTCGAGTCCGTGCTCGATGGCCAAAACCACGGAATCTTTAAAGAGCCTCCAGTAGCGCCGGTGGTGGCGGTTGTCGCTGGAGGGCAATTCCAGGGTAAAAGTGGGGATATTGCGCTCGTGGCCCGCCCAATTGCCCAGGCTGCCGGGAAAAAAGGGATAGTTTTTAATGCGCAAACTGCGCGCCTTTTGGCCCATGTTCATCAACAGTTGATTGGCCGAGGGGCCGATTCTTCCCCCGTCGTAGTGGCCCTCTGGCCCATCGTAATCCAACATGCTCAAGGGGGCGTGAACGCTGATAATTTTGTCGGGGGCAAAAGTCTCGATCAAATCCACCTGAAAAGCGGTCTCCGGCTCACTCATCGGCCGCAATCCTGGATAGCGGCGGGGGTCGCTGCGGTAGCGCCGCCGCCACATGGACAGGGCGCGGGTATCAAAGTCGGCAGTGGGGAAATTGCGGTTGACATCCACCCCGTTGGCGTTGGTGCGGGTGGGCCGCTTTTTCAAATAGGCGTCGGGATTCACCAGGGGGGCAACCACCACCAAACTGTGCTCCAGGGAAAGCTGGTGCCGCTGGCGGTTTTGCAAAAAGTTCAAAATGTCGTAGCAAAATTTGACTGGAGTCACCTCGTCGCCGTGGACGGCACATAAAATGAGAGTGGTGTTGACTTCCCGGGGATGCCTTTGCTTTTGTGCCCAATCCCCAAAAATCTGAAAGGCCAGAGGCCGCCCTTGCACCGAAGTCTGGCGGTAGGCCAACCATGTTCGGCCCCGGCAACCGCTGCGGCCCCAACCGTAGCGTTGAAAAGACTGTTCTATTTCCCGGCAATACTCCCGCACCGAGGTGTCCCCTTGAATCTCGGCCCGTTCTATCTCTTGGGCCTTTTTGGATTTTTTGGCCACTGGCACGGGAACCTGGGGAACGGCACAGGAGAGAGTTAAGGCGACTAAACTCAGGCCATTTAAAAACAATTGAATTGATTTTTTATAACTCATTGTGTAAAAATAAACCAACTAAGTTTGTTTTATTCACCAGGGGTTCCTCTGATGTGCGACTGCTGCGAGAGCGAAGATAGAAATTTTAAACTGCGCTGTGGGCCAAAGGCCAGTCTTCAACCCATGCGCCTGTACCAAATGAAAAAAAATAAAGTGGGCCGCCGGCCCAAGGGCCAATTGTGCCCCCTGTGCCATACAGAACTGTTTTGCCTGGGAGAGCCGCGCTTTTTTAAAAAGCACAACCTCTTTGCCCAGTCTTTAGGACTCGCCAATCCCAATGACAAATGGTAAAAACAGGTTTTTGGTCAGTGGCCTACTGGCGAGGATAGTGTGTCTGTTCGCGTTCGATTTGCCCCAAGTCCCACTGGACACCTCCATATTGGAGGTGCTCGTACCGCTATCTACGGACACCTCGCCGCACGGGCGGCGGGGGGGCAGTTCCTCCTGCGCATTGAGGACACCGACCAGGCGCGATCACGAAAAGAATACGAAGAGGCGATGATAGAGGATTTGCGCTGGTGCGGACTCTCTTTCGATCAGGCCCCCTGCCGCCAGAGCGAACGCCTGAAACTCTACCAATCAGTGGCCCAAGATTTGGCCAAACGGGGCCATGCCTACCCCTGTTTTTTGTCCCCCGACGAGTTGGAAAAACTCACTGCCCAAGCGGAGAACGAGGGCCTGGCCCCCCACGCCTACCACGGCCGCTTCCGGGACATGAATCCGGCCGAGGCCCAAGAGCGCATCACCGCCGGCGAAAACTTTGTCTTGCGCTTTAAAAATCCCGACACGAGTTGGAACTTTACCGATTTGGTGAGGGGAGAGGTTTCCTTTCCCCCGGACATGGTGGGGGACTTTGTCCTACTCCGTTCCGACGGCCGGCCAGTCTATAATTTTTGTTGCGTGGTAGACGACTGGAAAATGGGGATCACCCATGTCATCCGCGGGGAAGAGCACTTAAACAACACCGTGCGCCAACTGATGCTCTACGCGGCCCTGGAGGTTCCCCCGCCCCAATTCGCCCACTGCTCCCTGCTGGTGGATGAAAACCGCCAAAAACTTTCTAAACGCAGTGCCGCCACCTCCGTGGGCCAATACCGGAGAGAAGGTTATTTGCCCCAGGCCTTGGCCAACTATCTGTGCCTGTTGGGCCACGCCCACCCCGAGGGCCAGGACATCTTTACCCTGGAGGAGGCCACCTCCTGGTTCCAATTGCGCAAATTGCACAAGTCCCCCGCCATCTACGACTTGGAAAAACTCCAACACATCAATGGCCAACACCTGCGCCGCCTCTCCGACGGCGAATTGTTAAACCACTGCCGCCAGTGGATAGGCGCGGACAACCCCTTCCACCGGCAGGGGGAGGACTGGCAAAAGCGCTTCTTGCGGACATTCGTGGAAAAGATCAACTTGCCCGGGGAGTTGGAACCCCATTTGGAATTGATCTTCCATTGTGGGCCAGCGGCGGAACCTCCCGATGCTTCAGTGTTAAACTATTTGCGCGACGAAGTGCAAAAAATGGTGGAGGCGGGCACTCCCTACCCCACACCCAAAGACATCGAGGCCTGGATCGCCCACCTCAAAGGCCACTTGGGCCTCAAGGGCAAGGCGCTTTTCCAGGGCCTGCGTTTGGCCCTAACCGGACACCTTCAAGGGCCAGATTTAAAAAACCTCATCTCCCTCACTCCCGCGGAAACTTTACTGCAACGGTTGTCAATCTCTTAAAAGGAAGGCCAAGATTTGTCCTTTCTCAACAAGTTGGAAGTGCTGTGTCATTACGCATTAAAAAAGTTCATTTCTCCAGGCCTGCGGCCTTGTGGAGTTTCTTTTGCCTTTTCTCGTACTGGCAGGCCCCGAGTGCTGGCCAGGCCTCCATGGCCGATGAGGCCCACGCCATTGTCTCTCCTTATCGCGGCCAATCGGTAGGCCAAGATGTTGAATATCTGAAACGCTTTCAAAACCACCACCAAATTGCGGCCCTAAAATATGCCACCTCTGTGAGAGGAGACATGATCACATTTGATTACAACTTCATTTTAAAATTTAATAATCCACACCAAGTCGAGGCCTTGAAACATGCCATCGCGGTGAGAGGAATGAGCATCCACCACGACTATGGCCATATTTTAAAATTCACCAATTCACATCAAGTTAGGGCCTTAAAATGCGCCATTCCCTTTTTAGGGGTTTTCATCAGGTATCATTATGGCCATTTCCTAAAATTTAAAAATCCATACCAAATTGAAGCTCTGGAATATATCATCCCGTTCAGAAAAATGAATGTACGGGATGATTATGACTCCATCTTAAAGTTTGAAAACCAATATCAAATAAAAGCACTAGAGCATATTATCTCGATCAGAAGAACCAACATACACTACGATTACAACTTCCTTTTAAAATTTAGGAATACACACCAAACTGATGCTTTAAAATACGCCTCTCCGGCCAGGAAAATCAACATTTCCAGTGATTATGGCCACATTTTAAAATTTAGAAACCCACACCAGATCGAGGCGCTGAAAATTGCCATTCCCATCCTGGGCCATTTCATTACAAATCACGCATACAACTACTTTTTAAAATTCAGCAACCACTACCAAATCGAGGCCTTGAAGGCCATCGCGAAGTTTAGGCCAAAATCCATAAATCAATTGCACGAAAAAGTCCTCCAATTCTCAAAGCACTCCCAGCTTGCAGCACTCAAGTTTGGCCTTCTGATACACGAAGAAAACTATCACCACCATCTTGGCAACTATCTGCAACTGTCAAACGAAATCCACGAAGAACTTTTCAATTTTATAACACACCAACTCGTCGTTAAGGCCGGATATCAAGACCTTCACAACTTGAACAATCCGCAAGCAATAGAGAGGGTGAAAAAAGTTATAAAAAGGGATCCTCTCACAAAACAACTCAGAGAACGCTTTGCCCTACTCGCAGAAATTAATTCTCCACAAAAATTTCTATTCTTCAAAGCGGCCTATTCCCAAAGCAAAGATATTGCCGATGCCATACAGGCCTTTGTCCAGCGAGAAATTTCACTTCACGCCAAATTTTTGGACCAGGAGGCCCGCAAAGTTTCAACACTTGATGAAATCAATGCCCTGTTACAGGCCAACCAACTCAATCATGAAGAGATGAACAGATTGGCAAAAAAAATCTTCTTTGCCGGCCATGAAGACCTTTTGATACGGAACTCCCTCCATCCCCATGCCCTGTTCTCTTTTGCCAAACAACACCAATTGGATGCCAAGGATCTATTGAATCAATATTTTGACTTTAATCTCTATAATGCGAACAGTTTTATCTTGAATATAGTCAAACCCTTAGAACAAAATCGTTCTTCGGAATTTTTACGAATCGTGATCGACTTTATCAATAAGAGATTCCATAAAATGAAAGATTTTGAATTGAGTGTTGGCGATTGGTACGAGATTCTCATACAAAGCGATTCTCGGGCCAAATCCAAACTTGGCCCCTATTTACTTTCAAAAGCGAGCAACCTAAACCAAATGGCCTGGATTGCGCAAGAATTGGAGGATTCGGATGAGAATGTAAGATATGAGGCCTACAAAGAAGTTAGGGCCAACATCTCCCGTTTGATGCAAAACCTGGAAGATTACGAGAGATTGGAACAATTCCATTTTTTTTCAAACCATCCACAGAGGGCCATATTTTTGGCCTCAATCTATTTTGACAAATTCGATAATCCTTCCGATCTTATCGACGCTTTTGAAGAATTAACCAATAGAGAATATCCGACGACAGTGGATGCCTTCAACCAAAAAATAGCGACCGTTTTAGAGTTGGGAAACCCTGAGTTTGATGAATTGCAAAGATTATTAACCAGTGTGGCCGATCTGAGCAAAAAAAATAAAATCTCAGCTTTGGCCAAAGCAATTCCCCTGGCACAAAATTCTGGCCAAATAAGCGCACTCAAAATCAAAACCGTTGATTTAACCCTTAACTATCATCTGCTAAACTTGTATCTCGCTAAAAATTGGCAACTTAAAAAAATGATGGCCAAACCCCATTGGTGCAAAAATTTGTTTAAAAATCTTTTAAGGCCACATTAAAAGCAAGTACTGGTTACATTTTTTTAAATACAAAAGCGGGCCTTAAACGCCGATAATGCCCACTGATGGAAAACAGCAAGACCATTTTGGTGGCCGACTCCGACACGGCCTTTTATGAGCAGTTTAAGGCCATTGCGGAAGTGCAGCACCTCAAATTCCACTTTGTGGAAGACGCCCAGGGGGCGGAAACCCTGATCCGCGCCCAGGCGCAGGGCCAAGGTGATCCCTTGCTCGCCGTTTTGGTGAGTTCCAACCTTTTGGCCCATTACGGGTGCCAAATCATCCAATCCGCTCTGGCCCACCTCCCCAGCATCCCACTGGTTTTGATCGAAGATATGAAAACGGGACTGGACAAAAACCTGGACTACCAAAAGCTGGGCATCAGTCGCCAACTGGTCAAACCCTTCGGAGTGAAGGAAATCAAGGACATCGTTGGATCGCGCTTGCAAAGCGTCTACTCCGGCGAAGAAATTTGGGCAGAAAAAGAACTCTTCGTAGAGGGGAAAAGCGACTACCACCCCATCCGCATCGACCTTTTTGTGCCGGGAAACAAATCCCTGTTCGACCTCTACATCAAACTGGCGGGGGACAAGTTTCTCAAATTGTTCCGGGTGGGCGACAAGCTGGAACTGGAACGCCTCTCCAATTACGCCCACAAAGACCTCAAATACTTATACATTTTAAAGGGCGACCGCCAAAAGTATATCGAATACTGCAAAATCATCACCCCCAACATTCTCAACAAAGAACATGTTGGCGTACAAAAAAAATTCGGCCTTCTGTTCAATCAAGTGGAGGCCACCACCCAAACCCTGTATGGACTGGGGGTTGACAACCACTCCCTGGTGCACGCCCAGAAAAATGTTAAAGAAGTCTTCCACTTGGTGGTGGAAAATGCACAAAAAGACGATTTTTTGAAATCCCTGATCCGGGAAGCGGGCCAATTCCAGCACAGCACCAGCGTGCTGGCAGTGGCCTCCGTTATGGCCAAACAAATGGGCCTGGAATCCCAGAAAAGCATTGAAATTTTAGGCGTGGCGGCCCTGTTTCACGATGTGGGGCTTATTCGGGAAGTCGATCAAAACAATATGTACGATTCGGTGGACGAGTCCCAGCGCTACCTGAACGAAGAAATTTTACTGGATCGTTTGAATGGCAAAAAAATTTTCGGCGACGAAAAAAACCAATTGGAAAATATCTACCGCAACCATCCGCAAAAAGGAGCGGAGATCATCGCCAAAATGCCCTCCATTCCCGCCGTGGTACCGCAAATTATCCGCCAACACCACGCCATCGAAAACAAAGTGCAGGGAAAAATGAGCGGGAAGATTCACCCTCTGGCGGAAGTGATCGAAATCAGCGATATTTTCGTCCACACCATCAAGCGCTTCCAAGGGCAAAGCGTCGACCGCACCTACCTGCTCAAGGCCTTTTTGGACATCACCAAACGCTTTCCCCAGCGCACCCGCGAACCCTTCCAGGCGGCCTTCAACATCACCAAGCAGGAGCGCTGAAAAATTCCTTTTTCAAGGCCACGCTCTTGCCCAACAAGCGCTGGTAGATCACATAGTTGCGGTACACATATTTGACATAGTTGCGAGTCTCTCGATAGGGGATCATCTCGATAAATTCCAAAGGGTCGGGCCGAAAGCGCGCCTTCATCCACTTCCTGATATTGCCCGATCCGGCGTTGTAGGAGGCCACCATGGCGATAAAGTTGCCCTGAAAGACATTGGAGAGTTTGCGCAAATAATAAGAACCCAGGGTGACATTGGTGGCGGGGTCGTAGAGGTCTTCAAAATCCCGGTAGGGCACCCGTGCTTCACGGCCCATTTTTTTGGCGGTAGAGGGCAACAATTGCATCAGTCCAAAGGCGTCGCTGGGGGAGCGGGCCATCGGATTGAAAGCGCTCTCCTGGCGGGCGATGGCGTAGATGAGTTCCGCCGGCAGGGCGTACTTTTGCGCCGCAGTTTGAATTTCTTGCAAGTAGGGAGTGGGAAAGACCACGGTACTCAGCATTTTGGAAACCCGCCCCCTCTGGGCACTCTCCAATCTGGCAAATTTAAAAATTCCCCCCGCATGCCAACCTGCCAGGGCGTAGTAGGGAAGCAAGTCGACGATTTCATCGGTGTCCCGGTAGCGTTCCTGAATGTCTTGAAGGTAGTCTATGGCCACATCCCTTTCCCCCAAATAAATCAACCAGTCGAGGGTGGGAAGCTGCACTCCGGGGGACAATTTGGGAGCGTGGAGAGGGGGCAGTGTCCGCTGCATTTCCAAGTGGGCAATAATGCCGTAATAACCAAAGGCATCGTCCTCGGCCAACTTTTCCCACAGGGAGCGCGCCCGCGCCTCTTCGCCGTTTAAAAAATGCGCTTTGGCCTGCCAAAATTGAACTTTGCGCTGAAAGGACAGGCGGGAAATTTCCCCGCTGGCCTTGCGCCAAACCCCAACCGCCCGAGGGTAATCTTTAAGCAAATAATGAGTCCAACCAAAGGCCCACCACACCCGCTCGCTGGCCGTCATGGAAGCGCCTTTAACTTGGCCCGCCCGTTCAAAGTGGACGAGTGCCTGGGGATAATCTTTTTCCGCCAGACTCATATTGGCCAACACCCAATAAATGTCCAGCACCAGGTGCGGGTTGGTGGGGGATTCCTTGATCAGGGCCAAAAGTTGGCGGCGGCCAGCGTCCAATTGATCGGCCGTCCACAGGGCGCGGGCGTAGGCAATCCACTTTTTGTGCCACTCGTCCACCCACCGTTGCAGTTGGGGATCGGATTCCCCGCGCAGCCGTCTGACCTCTTTGGCCAGCCATAAACGCATAGAATTAAGCTCCACCCTGTACTGGGGGCGGTTCATTTCCAGCTTGTAGGAAAAGGCGTAGCGCTCATAGGCGGCAATGCGCACTTCCATATCCGCATCTTGGGCCTCGATAATTTGGCGGTAGAGGGCGCGGGCCTCCTTATACTGGCGCTTGCGCTCCAACCCCCTGGCCGACTCGTAGAGTTGTTCCTCTTTAGAACCGCGAGAAGAGGTGGGAGGGGGAAAAATGCGCTCCAGGGCCTCCCTCACCTCTGCGATGAGGGCATTGTCTCCGGTGGATTCGGCAATGCTCAACGCTTGACGCAACATCGATTCCTGTTGGCGGGGCAATTTTTCATAAGTGGCCAGAGAGGCCAAAAAGCGCGCTTCAAAGGTGCGACTTTGCACATGCCGGGCCATGCGCAGCGACACTTGCAGGTATTGGCGGCGCAAAAACCCCGAGAAATCCCCATGGCGCGCCTGCCACCATGCTTCAATTGTGGCCCTGTCCTGGCCACAGGATTCCAGGGCGCGCAATTCCGCCAGCCCATGCAGGGGAAAGGAAGTATCGGCGGCGAGTTGCCGGTAATTGCGGCAGGCCAGGGAATTTGGCCCCTGGGCACTCAATTGTTTGGCCGCCAAATACAGGCCCGCTTGGTTTTGCCCGCTCTGGGAAGATTCGGGAATGGAACTTTGCATCCACAAGGACAGGCCAGAAAGCTGTGCCGTAGGCGGGTTGGTCTGCCCCGGAGAACACGCCAAAACCCCCCCGATGGCCAAAATATTCAGATTTTTTTTCATCGCCCCTCCTCAAATCCGTCTTTAGAGTTATTCTATTATTCCACAGTTTTTTAACCCCAGGCAACCGGAGGGGGGCCTCATGTTAGATTGTCTCTTTTGCAAAATCGTCAGGGGAGAAATCCCCTGCCAAAAAGTTTTTGAAAATGAGGCCGTTTTGGGTTTTGCCGACCTCCACCCCCAGGCCAAAATCCACCACTTATTTATTCACAAAGAACACGCCCGCGATGTCAACGCCATGTCCGGCGGGCAAATTCAAGCGGTTTTTATGGCCATCCGCCAGTGGAGCACGGAAACTTCACAGTTAGCGGAGGGGTTCCGCATTGTCACCAATCTCGGCAAAGATGCAGGCCAAACCGTCTTTCACGCCCACTTTCACTTGCTGGGCGGGGAACCTCTGGGCGGGTTCGGGGCGGCCAGATAGCGCTCCAATCCTTCAAACAGGGATTTCAAAAGCGCCCTTTGCAAGGCGGAAAGCGGGCCAGATATGGCCATAATGATCACCGGAGAACCTCCCACCCTGGCCAGGGCAGTTAGCTGGCCAGAATCGCGGCAGTATTGGTGCACGCACCAAGGAGAGTTCACCAAGTCGACATACCGTTGCAACAGGGCCTCCCCGGCCTTGCGGTTTTCCACCGAGTTGGGGATATGGCCCCCCTCCCCTGCTCCCTCGACGATGATGGCGGTCATGCGCGCCCTGGAGGTTTTGCCCCTAGAGTTGGGATGGCGGTAGGCCACTTTGAGTTGCCTGGCCGCCAAATTGTTTTTGAGCAGTTGCCACAGTTCTTCAAAAAAGGCGCTGCGGTCGTTGGCCAAAAGTTCGTTCAAGTGTTCGAGGCGGGGAAAAAAGTGCTCTAACAAGTGCAGGTTGTTTTGCAAACACCAATGGCCCGAGGCCCTTTCCAAAAGGCCCTGGGCCTCCCGCGCTCCGAGGCGTTCAAAGGCCACGGCGTCCATTTCGCCGGCGTCCAATGGCCACAGGGGGAGGTGTGGTTGCTCCACCCGCCAGGTGGCCAGGCAATCCCGCCATTCCTCCGCCTCCAAGGCCTTTCGGGGAAACAACAGGGCCTCCACCGGGCGGAATTTGAGTTCCCGCCAGTCGATAACTTGAGTGTGGGAGTTTCCAGCAGAATCTCCTGCGGGGCCTTCTAGACCTTCAGGGGCAAAAGTTTTATAGGCCACTTGGCGGGGGTTTTTGGCGTAGGCCAGGGAAAAATGCGCATCCATGGGCCTATCCTACCACCCTTTGGGGCATAATAAAACTATGAACCAGGCCTTACTCGCCCTTTTGAGTGCTCTCACCCTCACCGCCCCCCTGGCCCAGGACGAGGCCCTTTTGCACCAAATGCTGGACGGGAGCTTCGCCGAACGCCCCCGGCGGCAAACGCCCCCGCGGGAACACTTCAAAGCGCGCACTCCCCGCTACCGCTTTGACTTGGGAGGAGACGCCCGCAAAGAGAGCTTTTTTTTCGCCAAACGGGACGGCACCGACTGGATGTTCATCTACGACTGGCGCGGCCAGGAAGTTTTCCGCCGCTCCCTGGAGACGCTGGGAGGAGGTTCCCGCGCCTACCGCCTGGAGGCCCATCGCCTCTCCCCCGCCACCCGCCTCTTTTTGATCTACTTTTTAGAGGGGAAAACCCACTACCGGGAACTGCGTTCCACCGCCCGCCTGTACTTGTTGACCATAGAACGGGGTGATCTCTCCACCTTCAATATGGCCAAAGGCCCGGTAGTCTGGGAGGAATACGAAGACGGCATCGGGCATTACCATCAGCGCCAACACCAAGTCATTCTCAAAGATTTGAACGGAGACGGAGTGCGGGAAGTGGTGGTGCGCTACCACCTCATCACCCGCGTCCTCCAATACCAGGGGAACGGGCAGTGGGGCCTCAAACTTCCCGGGAGCAAACTCCTTTAAGTTTTCAATGGCGCAACCAGAACTTTCCCTTGTACTCTGCCTGCCTGGGGTTGGTAATGACAAACCCCTCGCGCCCCTCCTCTCCGCCGCCAAACTCCTGGACAAAATCGACATGGGCGCAGTCGAGATATTGGGCGCTAAAGACATCCATGGCAACTGTAAAATTGGCCCCCTGGCCGCGCACGGGAACGCATAAATCTTTGGGCCGAACTTCGGTAAACCCCAAAGCGTAGTCAAACCCATCACAGCCCTTGCCGCTAATGTGCAAACGCAACACTTGTTCCTTCACCGTGGGGTCGTTTTGCAAAATGAGCGACACTTGCCGTATGGCCGCCGGGGAAAACTCTATCTGAGGAACTTCTCGCTCAACGGGCATAACTTACTCCACGCGGGCCATGGCCACGCAAAGGCCATCCTGTCGGGGGATAAACTCCAAGTGCCCCAAGCGCTCCCGCCCCAGGCCAAACGATGGCCCCCGCACCCAAAAATCGTGGAGCACCAAAGTTTTATCCCCTCGATAGAGAGGAAAAAAGGCCTTGAAGGCCGCCTCTTTGGCCACCCACAAACGGAGAGAGTGGGCCTTGAGGGCCACATCGTCTTCATCCCGAATAAAAAATTTCTCCCCCCCCTCGGGAACCGGACGGCCCTCCCGTTCAATATCGATGCCCAGGCCCTTGAGACTTGGCGAGCGCCACCCCACCACCGCCGCTCCGTAATCCCCGGAGTGGGAGAGTCCCACCAGAATTTGCGGGTTGTGCTTCAAGCAATGATGGCCCTCAATTTCCAAGCGCTCGGGGCCTTGCAGGGCCATATCGGGCTCGAGTTGACGCAGTGCTTGACAAAGGGCATAACGGGAACTTTGCCACTGCTGGCCTTGCCCTTGAAACTCTGGCCAGGACGAACAATCGATCTCGGAAATGTGGACAATTTTATGGATCACACCCTCCCCCAGGCACTCCTCAACGCCTTTTTTAACCGATGCCCTTGCCTTGGGGCAATTTTTTTGTCATAAAAAGAGTTGTTAAGGAGATTTTGGCCATGCTACCTCATGACATTCAGGCCCTGATGGCCAAAATTCTTTTTTTCATTTTTGCCGCCTGCCTGTTGTGCCTGCCCAAAGTGCGCGCCCAAGGCGAAGTGGGAGAAACCCGCTTTGCGCCTGCTTCAATGGCCTTTCTCCACCAAGATGCCCAGATTGCGGGGGGAAATCTCCGGGCGAAAAAAGCGCTTTAGGGCCACCCGGTACCCGCGCTCTGCGGCCCAAAGGCAGCGATCCAGCAGAATTAAAGACTCCAAGGCCCTGCCAAATTGCCAACGCACCAGGTTGCAAAAAAACAGAGTGCGGATTTTCTTCTGCCGCTTCTCGTCGGCAAAATACTGGCGCAACACCCGGGCACTGGGAAGGGCATTTTGGCGGTGACAGGGCCGCTGGGCCAAACCTTTAAGTTTGGCCAGGGCATAGTCCTCAAACTCGCCACCGTAGAGACGCCGGTGGGCACTCCCCACCGGCACAAATTCCCGCAGGCCCCAGTGCTCCCGCAAAAAAAAGTGCAGAGTGTAGCGAAAGAATTTGACCCTCTCTTTGAGTTGGTAATCCTCAAAGGACAGGTGGCCATGCCCCCGCGCCGCCAAGGTAAAGGCCACTCTCTCCAGGAAAAAGGGAACCGTCCGGCGCGCGCGACGACTGTGCCACCCGAGAGGGGCCTGGCAGAGGTGATAACAACAAGCGAAATTGAGGGCAAACGGGGATTCGGAAGCGGCGAAGGCCCTGAGATGTTCCATCGCCAAATCGCCGCAAGTGTGCAGCCCCACCGAACCCGCGCGGGCGTGAAAGAGGCCCCGCTCCAAGGCCTTTTGGCAATCAAAATTCAGGCAATGAAAACGCACTTCTTGGGCCTCGTCCGGTGGTGGATGATGATGCAATTTTCCCAGGCCAATTCGCTGCAAATCGGGGCGTTTGTCAACCGAGAGCACCGGCACGGCAAAATAGTGGGCCAAAACCCGCGCCAAATGCCCCACCCCTCCGCCAATATCGACCAGCTCCCGCACCCGGTGACGCTGATGGAGCGAACTCAACAGGGGGGCCAGCTTGCAAATTTCGTGGCGCTTTTTTTGGCCAACTCTAAAGAAGGCCCAACTGGGGAGGGGCAAGTCGTCGGGGGCCTCCACTGCGGGGCAGTCCCCCAATTGGCGGAGCTTGGCCACCAGGCCACCCAAATCCGTTCCCGCCAGGGGAGTCCAATCACTTTGCGCGTCAAATCTCCAGCGCTCCACGGGAGAGAGCCGCTGCAACATTTCCGCCCAAGCGGGGGGATAGGCCCGCTCGCTGGCCGGATAGGAGAGGATCACTTCACGGTTAAAAATCGGTACATAGGGGGCCAAAAATGTGGCCGAGGCCTCCAGGCGCTCCCCAAACTCAAAGGATATGGCAAATCTCCCCAACTATTCTGCTGTTTTCGCTCCCTTTAAGACTTTTTCCGATAAAATTTGTTTGGTCAAGGACGCGGGCAATGCCCCCGATTCACCGGCAAAGCTAATCCTCAGCAGAAAGAGGGTGAGAATAAAAAAGACGACCTGTTTAATACCGAATCTCATACCTTCCGATTCGGTCGTTCGATCAAAAATTTTAGTAAAAAAATCTAAAATTTCGGCCTAAATCGGCCTTTGGCCGCGGCATCTGAGGCATCTGAGGCATTTGGGGGGCCTTTCCACCCCCCTAAACGCGCCCTGTGGGTGAAATTACTCGGCCCTCTCGCTTGTTTTGGCCTTTTTCTTGAGTTTGCACTGGGCCTTACTCTCGGATTTTTTCTTTTTGCACTTCTTGCCCATGCCTTTGCTGGCACAACAACTCTTTTCCGCCTTATATTTTTTGGAACAGCAAGATGGCCAGAGGGAACATCCCGACATCCCCAACAGGCCACTGGCCAAAACGATGGCGCAAAGGCCCTTTTTCACCGATTTTGACATCGGTTTTAAGAAAATTCCCATAGTTTTCCTCCTTCTCTATTTGGAATTTCACGGCAATGATTGTTTTTATTTTAGCACCAGGCCCCATTGATGCGCTAGAGTTAGCATTTTTTGACCGTGCCTAAAAGTCGGGCGTATATTGGGGCCTTATGCACCCCGAAGACCTCGCCATAGTGGCCCGTCAACTGGGAAAAATTCCCGCCGGTGCACTCAAAATCGCCGCCAGGGAAAGGGACGGTTGGCCCACGGTCATTCAAGTCGATCCCCTGGTGAATGGAAACCCCTTCCCCACCCTCTTCTGGCTGACTTGTCCCGATTTGAAAAAGCGGGTTTCCCACCTGGAGCGGGATGGACTTATGGCCCACTGGGAAAGCGAACAGGCCATGGCCGAACAAATCCAGGCAGACCACCACCGTTACCGGAAGATGAGAATATCTCTGCTCAAAAAACGCCATCACCACTGGAAACAATTGCCTCTCAACAAACTCAAAGTTCTCTGCAATACCGGCATCGGCGGTGTCCGCAATTTTTCCAGCATCAAATGTTTACACTCCCACTACGCCCATTTTCTGGCCGATTCCAACTGCCTCGGCGAGCGCGTTCACGCCCTGTTGGGCCGAGTTTAGAATAATTATCTTTGAAAAAAGTACTGGTTCGAGATAATTTTAAAAGAGAAATGATCTCTCTTTACATCTTCAATCAAAATGAAAAATCATCCATCAAAGCACAATATCCCAGTTAAGTTTATGGCCCATTTAAAAAAAGGGCCTGAAAAAAATTTTTACGACATGCTTGAAAAACAGAACCAGGGGAAAAAGGAACTCGCTCTGGAACTCCACTCCCCGGAAGACGGCCTGAGTGAAGTGGTAGTGCATTTGGTAGAACCCCCGTCTTCCGATGCCGACCTCAAGGAACACACCTACGATGTCCATTACAACACCGCCATAAAAATTGTCGTCGGTGAAAATATTACCCTCGACCAAGAGGCCTATTTTATCCGCATGGGTTTTAGCGACGCCATTGATTTAAAACGGATTAACTTAAAGGGAGTCAAACGCGCCATACACAATGCCTATTTTAGGCAAATCTTTGTCAAAAAAAATTCCGAACTCAAAGAGAAAATCCAACATTCATCCAAATTGGCAACTTTGGGACTGCTGACCGCCGGTGTGGCCCACGAGTTGAACAATCCCCTGACCGCACTGAAAGGATTTTGTTACCGGCTTTCCAAGGCCAACATAACTCCCCAAAAGGCGCAAGAAATTTCCAAAAAAATTATTTCCGTGGCGGATCGAATGTCGAGGGTCATCGAGGGCATCAGGGCCAATTCCATGCAAAGGAACTACCACGACGACCAGGAATTTTCCCCGCTGGTGAGTCTCAAAGAAGTCATCAATTTTATGAAAATGATCCTGGGGCCAAAGGGTATTCAAGTCCAACTGGAAAACCAATTTGACGAAAATTTAACATTGATCGGCAACCGGGGAAAATTTGAAAGCATTTTTCAAAATATTATCTCCAATTCAAAAGATGCCATCGCCGAAAAAATGTTGACCGGAGGATTGATCCACATCAAGGCGGAGGCCACCGCGACGGAATTGGTGATCGTGGTTAGCGACAACGGCACGGGCATGAAAACAGACATTCAAAAAAAGATTTTTTATCCCTTTTACACCACCAAAGAGATCGGTGCCGGCACAGGCCTGGGCATGGGAATTATCAAAGAGGCGATCGAAGTGCACCGGGGGAAAATAAATCTCGCTTCCCAATATGGAGAGGGCACTACCATCACGCTCTCTTTTCCCCTCTCTGGCCCAGAAAGTGCTCAACCTTCTGTACCACAACAAAAAACGGCATCCTGTCGTCTCAAGGGCAAAATTATTGTCGTGGATAGCGACCCTTTGGTGACGGAGGCGATTCAAACGGCACTGGAAAAAGAATATCAAATTGCCGCTTTTAACGATGCCGGCAAGGCCCTCAAAGCAATACTCAAAAATAGCGCCGGCGTCGCCTTGGTGATCACCGACTTGGCCATGCCGGGGCAGACCGATTTTGACGGACTCCAATTTGCCCAGCAAATTAAAGAGCACGCTCCGAAATTGCCCATCTGGGTGACCACCACCGAGCGCAACCTTCAAGGCCTGCGGCAAAATGTGGCCAATCCCTTTGGCCACATCATCACCAAACCCATTGGGGATTTTTCACTGCTGGCCAAAGACATTCAAAAATTCTTTGGCAAATAAAGGCCTGGCCTAAGAAGATCACAAACTCAAACGGGCCTCCACCAGGGCCTTGATCTCCTCGCGCACCCGGGCCGCCTCTTCAAAGCGCAGTTCTTTGGCCAGCGCCTTCATGTGGCGTCTCAAAAGATCAATTTTGTGATCCAGAGTTTCGGGAGACAAATCGGCGGCGGATTCATCCTGGGCCAAGAGGGCCTGAGTCCCCCGCACTCCCCGCAATGTTTCCAACACACCACTGGTGATGGGTTTGTTGATACTCCGGGGCGTGATGCCGTGTTTAGCGTTGTGGGCCTCCTGCAACCGGCGGCGGCGGCGGGTTTCCTCCATGGCACGATTGATGGAGGCGGTTTTTTGATAGGCGTAGAGGATGACTTGGCCCTCGCTGTTGCGCGCGGCCCGGCCAATGGTTTGAATCAGCGACCTCTCGGAACGCAAAAACCCTTCTTTGTCGGCGTCGAGAATCCCCACCAGAGCCACTTCGGGAAGGTCGAGGCCCTCGCGCAACAAGTTGATGCCCACTAAAATGTCAAACTTGCCGGCGCGCAAGTCCTGTAGAATTTGCGTTCGCTCCAGGGCCTTGATGTCTGAATGGAGGTAGCGGATGCGCATGCCCTGGGATTGGAAATAAGTGCTCAATTCCTCGGACAGATGCTTGGTCAAAGTGGTGATCAAAACGCGAAACCCCCGCTCGATGACTTTTTTGGCCTCACTCAAAATGTCGTCCACTTGGGACTCCGCCGAACGGATCTCCACCTGCGGGTCGAGCAGCCCCGTCGGCCGGATAATCTGCTCGGTGTAAGCGCCGCCGCTCTCCCTCAGTTCGTAGTCCCCCGGAGTTGCGGAGACAAATAAAACCTGATCCAAGCGCTGCTCGAACTCTTCAAAGCGCAGTGGCCGGTTGTCCAGGGCCGAGGGCAGGCGAAAACCGTGCTCCACCAGGTTTTCCTTGCGCGCGCGATCCCCCCTATACATGCCGCCGACTTGGGGGCAAGCGATGTGGGACTCGTCGATGATCATCAAAAAATCCCGGGCGAAAAAATCCAACAGGGTGGGCGGCGGTTCCCCCTCATCTGTGCCGGTCAAGTGGCGGGAATAGTTTTCGATGCCTGCGCACAGGCCAACTTCTTCCAGCATCTCCAAATCCAAAAGAGTGCGCTGTTCGAGCCGCTGGCGCTCCACCAATTTTTGCCGCCGTTCCAAGATTTGCAAGTGTTCCCGCAATTCGGAACGGATGCCCTCGATCGCCCGGTGCATGCGCTCGCGCCCCACGACATAATGGGACTTGGGGTAGAGGGAAACCTTGTTTAACCGTTGCACCACTTTTCCGCGCAGGGGATCGACAGTGCTCAAAGACTCAATGTGATCGTCGAAAAATTCCACCCGCACGGCGTGACTGTCTTCGTAGCTGGGGAAAACCTCCACCCGATCCCCGCGCACACGAAAACACCCGCGACTCAACTCCACATCGTTGCGCTGGTATTGCATTTCGGCCAGGGTTTGCAAAAACTGGTCGCGCTCCAGGGGATCGCCGGCGAAAAGTCTGGCCCTTTGCTGGCGGTATTCACGGGGACTACCGATACCATAAATGCAACTTACCGAGGCCACCACGATGACATCTTCCCGCTCCAACAAACTGCGGGTGGTGCTGTGTCTCAGTTTGTCGATCTCGTCATTGATAGAGGCGTCTTTTTCAATATAGGTGTCGGTGGCCACCACATAGGCCTCGGGTTGGTAATAGTCGTAATAGCTGATGAAATACTCCACTGCATTGTGGGGGAAAAATTGCTTAAATTCGGCGTAGAGTTGGGCCGCCAAAGTCTTGTTGGGGGCCAAGACCAAAGTTTTTTTGCCCAACTGCTGAATGACATTGGCCATGGTGAAGGTCTTGCCCGAACCCGTCACTCCCAACAGCGTTTGCGCCCTATCCCCTCTTTGAAAACCGCCCACCAGGGCCTCTATGGCCTTGGGCTGATCACCAGTCGGATGAAAGGCAGACTTTAATTGAAACGGTAGAGACAAAACAGTTGCAGTTCCCGCTAGACTTCGGCCTCGCTGGGCACTTCAAAATAGGACTCAATTTTTTTCTTGATGACACCGGATTCGGCCTTGTCAGTAATGGAAATTTCCTGGGCCAACAAGTCCTTGCACATATCCAGCATCTTGCGCTCGCCATCGCTCAAATTTTTCTTTTTCTGCTTTTGCAACAAAAACAGGGAACGCAAAACTTCGGCAATTTCGATCAGAGAGCCGGTTTTAACCTTGGCCATATAGTCCCGATAGCGCCGGTTCCAAGTCGAATTATCCACTTCCACATCATGGTCTTCAAGTACTCTATAAACATTTTCCACTTCCTCTCCATCGGCCAAACGGCGAACGCCGTCGGAACTGGTGGTGGGGATCATCACCGTCATGCAATTGGAGAGAATTCTAATTTTGTAAAAGAGAATCTGGTTTTCCCCCAGATCGCGCTCCTCTATCTCGCAAACTTGGCCCACTCCGTGCCCTGGACAAACTGCATAATCACCAACTTTAAACATATTGAACTCCCTAATGCGATCAGTTCATCTCAATTAAAAAAACCAACTTATACCATCGGGAAATAAAAGGCCACCCATCCTGTAAATTTTATAGACTCGTTGCGCTAAAAGCGCTGTTCTACCTCGTGGGCATCAAAAAAGTAGTTGATCTCCCGCTCGGCAGAGGCCAGGGAGTCCGATCCGTGAACGGCATTCTCCCCCACGCTCTTGGCGTACAACTTGCGCAAAGTTCCCTCGGCCGCCTCGACGGGGTTGGTGGCCCCCATGATCTCCCGGTTTTTCTCCACCGCATTTTCCCCTTCCAGCACCATCAACACCACCGGTGCCGAAATCATAAAGGCCACCAATTCGCCAAAAAAGGGCCGATCCTTGTGCTCGATATAAAAGCCCTCCACTTTTTCCCGGGAAGGGCGCACCATTTTAAGGGCCGCAACTCTCAGGCCAGAGGCCTCAAAGCGGGCGATAATATGGCCAATATTGTTATCTATCACTGCATTAGGTTTAATAATGCTCAGTGTTCTTTCGATGGGAATCTCCTTGGTTAGGTTTTTAAAATGTATTCCGTCTTTTCTCCCAATTCGGCGGGAGAGCGAACCACGGCCACACCGCAACTTTCCAAGATTTTAAACTTGGCCTCGGCGGTGTCGTCCCCGCCGGAAATGATCGCCCCGGCGTGGCCCATGCGCTTGCCGGGGGGGGCCGAGGCCCCGGCGATAAAGGAGAGCACCGGCTTGGTCATGCTCCGCTGAATCCAGCGCGCCGCCTCGATTTCGCTGGTTCCCCCTATCTCCCCAATCATGATCACCGCCTCTGTGCCGGGGTCTTGCTCAAACAATTCCAGCAAGTCGACAAAGCTGGTACCGATGATGGGATCCCCGCCAATGCCCACACAAGTGGACTGGCCAATTTCCCGCTGGGTGAGTTGATAGACTGCCTCGTAAGTGAGGGTTCCCGAACGGCTAATAACACCAACCTTGCCCGGCATGTGAATGTGCCCCGGCATAATGCCGATTTTGCACTCTCCAGGAGTAATAATGCCTGGACAATTCGGCCCTATCAGGCGCGAGTTGGAATTTTTTAAAACTGCTTTAACTTTGAGCATATCGACGATGGGAATGCCCTCGGTAATTGCCACCACCAGAGGAATCTGCGAATCTATGCACTCTAAAATGGAGTCCGCCGCCGCCGCCGGAGGGACAAAAATCATCGCCGCATTGGCGGCCGTTTTGTCCACCGCCTCACGGACGGTATGAAATACCGGCAGGCCCTCGTGGACGCGCCCCCCTTTGCCGGGGGTCACCCCTCCCACAAAGTTAGTGCCGTAATCCCGCGACTGCAAGGAGTGAAAAGTACCCTGTTTGCCAGTGTAGCCGACGGTGATGAGTTTGGTATCCCGCCCCAGTAATATGGCCATTACACCACCTCCCCTTTGGCCGCCGCCACCGCCTTTTGCGCGGCAGATGCCAAATCGTCGGCGGGGATGATGGAAAGCCCCGACTCCCCCAAAATCTTCTTGCCCAGGGCCACATTTGTGCCCTCCAGGCGCACCACCAAGGGGACTTTAATGCCCAGGGATTTGGCCGCCTCGACCACTCCCTCGGCGATCACATCACAGCGCATGATGCCCCCGAAGATATTGACCAAAATGGCCTTGACGGTGGGGGAGCGCAAAATCAGGGCAAAGGCCTTGGCGACGGTTTCCCGGTCTGCCCCTCCACCCACATCGAGGAAATTGGCGGGCGACCCGCCGTAGAGTTGAATAATGTCCATCGTTCCCATGGCCAGGCCGGCCCCGTTGACCAAACAGCCTATGTCACCGTCCAATTTGATATAGGAAAGGCCATATTCGCTGGCCTCCCGCTCTTCGGCGCTCTCTTGAGTGGGGTCGCGCAACTCTTCGATCTCCAGGTGGCGAAAGAGGGCGTTGCCGTCAAAGTTGAGTTTCGCATCCAGCGCCAAAAAATCCCCCCCTTTGGTGAGCACCAGGGGGTTGATCTCGGCGATAGTGCAATCTTTTTCCACATACAGGCGATAGAGGGCCACCAACATGCGGCCCATTTCTTTGACTTGGGCGGGTTCTTTAAGACCTAAACCGTAGGCCAGTTTTCGGCCCATAAAGGGAGTGAATCCGGTTGCCGGAGGAACCGCCACTTTGACGATTTTTTCCGGGGTTTCGGCCGCCACTTTTTCAATTTCCACCCCGCCCTCGGCCGAAGCAATAAAAGTCACCACTCCCGCCCGGCGGTCGAGCACCACTCCCACATAGTATTCACTCTCAATCGAACAGGCCTCTTCCACCAGGAGGGTGTGCACCACTTCTCCGGAGGGGCCTGTCTGATGGGTGGCCAAGGTGCTGCCCAACAACCCCCCGGCGTGATGGCGCACTTCCTCTACAGAGTTGGCCAGGCGAACCCCCCCCGCCTTGCCCCTTCCACCGGCGTGGATTTGGGCCTTGACCACCCACTTTTCCCCTCCCAGTTTCTCGGCCGCCAGGGCCGCCCGCTCGACATTTTTGACCGCCTCCCCGCGGGGGGTGGGAATTTCAAATTGGCCAAAAATCTGCTTGGCCTGATACTCGTGGACATTCATAAGAAAGACATTCCTCGCCGTTGGGGTAAAGGCCCGTGTGGCCCAAATTGCGTCCCATCTTAATGGCCAGTGATACCATCCAAAAGGGACGATGCGCCATAAGATTTGCCCTTTCCTCAAGTTGGGTGGATCAATTTGGCCCGCTATCCCAGAGGTGCTGCAAAAACTCCCGCCATGGCCAAATGACGATTCCATCCACCAGCCGTTTTCGAGGTTCCAAACTCACCACCGCATAGTTCTCGAAGAGTCCCTCTTCCCGCAAGGCCATAAGGCCCTTGAGGTGCGCGCCGGTGATGTTTTCTCTGGCCTTGATCTCCAGGGCGTAATGGGTTCCCAAACACAGGTCGACCTCCCACTGGGAATAGCTGCGCCAGTAGCTGAGTGGCCAATCTTTTTGGGTATAGGACAGACACGCCCGACACTCCTGAATGATAAAGTGCTCAAAGGCGCGCCCAAAGTCGGCCCCCCCTTCTGCGGATAGGCGCGGACGCCGGGCCAAAAAACCCGCTACCCCCACATCAAAAAAATACAACTTCGAGCGGGAAACCGCCTTCCTCTTGCGGGTTTTGTTGAAGGCGGGAAGTTCAAAGGCCATCAGGGTATCCCGCAGAATTTCGGTATAACCTTGCAAGGTCTTCCTGGGGATGCCAGTATCGCTGCTCCACCCCTGATAATTGAGTTCTTCCCCGTTGAGGAATCCGACGCTCTCAAAAAAGGTATAAAAGCGGGCCATATTGCGGAAGAGGCCCTCCGCCTGCACCTCTTCTTTGATATAGAGTTCGGCATAATTCTTCATCTCCACGGCGGGAGAGGCGGAAGTGTACACCTGGGGAAGTCCCCCAAAATTGAGGTAGCGGATGAGGTCAAAATCCTTCCCCAGTTCCCTCCAGGTCAGGGGAAAAAATTGGGCCATCCAAACCCGCCCCCCCAACAAATTCGCCGCCCCCTTCTTGAGTTTGCGGGCACTGCTTCCGGTGAGCAAAAAGCTCAGTTTGTACTCTTCGATGAGGGCGTGAACCTCGTCGAGCAGTTCCGGGGCCTTTTGAACCTCGTCGATGACGACTATCTCTCCGGGGCGTGGCCCCTTGGCGGCGATCATTTCCCTCAAAGTTGAAGGGCGGGAGAGCAGTCGCCTCAAAAGACTTTGGCCAAGAAGGTCGAAAAAGAGTTCGGCCTTGAGAGTCCGGCGAATCCAGGAGGATTTGCCGGTAGACCGAGGGCCAAGCAAAAAATGGCCCTTTTGGTGCAGCAATTGCCGAATATTTAAGGCCCTTTCATAAAACATGGGCCAAATATAGCATATTTTTGCTAAAAATGGCAGTATAGTGTCCATTTTTCACGAAAAAATGGCAGTATGGTGTCCATTTTTTGCGAAAATATGGCCTAACCCCTTTCCTTAGGCCCCATCTGTGGCATACTAGGCCCGGTGAGTATCCAATACGCCCTGGTCGAACCCGCCCGCTTCCGCCTCGACGGCGGGGCCATGTTTGGCATCATTCCCAAACCCCTGTGGAACCGGGTGGCCCCCGCCGACTCGCAAAACCGCATCGACTTATCCCTGCGCCTGTGGGTGATCCAAAGCACCGATCGCCTGGTGGTGGTGGACACCGGCATCGGCGACTATCACGGGGAAACCTTTGACAACCGCTTTGCCGTACGCGGGGGAAAATCCCCGCTGGGAGAGGCCCTCGCCGAATTGGGGAAAAGCAGCGAACAGGTCACCGACCTGGTTTTGAGTCACCTGCACTTTGACCACGCCGGCGGCATCGGCGAATTGGTGGAGGGAAAAATGCGGCCAGTATTCCCCCACGCCCGCTGCCACTTGCACGAGGATCACTACCACTACGCCCTCAATCCCACCGAGCGGGACGCCGGCAGCTTCCACCGCCAGCACTTCGCCCCCGTCTTAGAAGACTACCGAGCGCGCGGGCAACTGATTTTTCACCGGGGAGAAGAGGGGGAGTTGCTGGAGTTGGCCCCCGGATGTCTCCTGCGCTTTAAATTGAGTCACGGGCACACCCCCTACATGATGCACCCTTATGACGAACATTATTTTTACCTCGCCGACCTGGTTCCCACCTCCCACCATCTGCACATTCCGTGGGTGATGGGTTATGACATTGCCCCCGGAGTCACCACCCAGGACAAACGCCGCCTGTTGAGTTTCGTGCGGGAGCAAAACCTCAAAGTCGTCTTTGAACACGACCCCCAATACTGGGGGGCCAGCATCGACTTGGACGCCAAAGGGCGCTTTGTGGCCAAGGCCCTGTACGATGCGCAGGAGGGACTCGCCTACTCGGTACAATAATACAGCTTGGCCCATTCTAAATTTTTTAAATGGCAGAATTTAACTTGGATGGCAAAAAAGGCCTTAATCCTCTTCTATAGTTATAGGCCCTTCCGAACCCTGCAACACCAGACAACAAGTCTCATAGGAAAATAATTGAAGTACACCAATGTTACTTGTTTGCAACCGTTTACATTCTGCTTCATTCGATATTATATCTATTTTTCCTCTACAAGCATTTTTCTTACAATATATATTTTTAGCGAGTCCACATGAGGGAAGGCATTTTCCTTTTATCTCTTTCCAATGGGGTAATTTCTGATCAGGAGAACAAACACTAGATGTCTGGTTGCTTGTTGAATCACCAGATTTGAACTCTTTACATTGAATTTCCCCATCGTGAGGAATATTTCGACAAGTCCAAAGATGTTCACGGGTAGTATCGGGAGGGTGTGGGTGAAATTTTCCCTGCCTGCAAGAGCTATCCGATTCTCCCTGCCAACGGCCACATTCTCCTTTGACTTTTGCTTCTGATCTTGCTGAAATTTGGGCAGTTCCCATTAAAATCAAGACCACAAAAAATAAAAGTTTGTTCATGCCAAACCTCCCTATTTTAGCGTAAATGATTATCTTAAAGTTTACAAGTACCCAGAATGTATCATTAACTGATTTAGTTTATTACTTATTAAAGGGCCGAGGCCAAGCAATCTTCTCCACAAAAATAATCCCCTTGTTGTTTGCTCAGATTGAATTGAATGGTGGCCTTCTACAGGGTTTGGTAGGTAATTTTGATGCTACTTCCTGGCGGTGGAGGAGCATTTTCTCTAAATTGAATGGCCTTGGCACTAGAAACATACTCCCAGTCAGTCGAGGGCGCGAGAACACCATTGACATAAACCTCGATAGTGTTTTCCAAGGCGGGGTATTGAAGTGCAAAACTTGAGGACAAAATGGAAATATGTTTGCCAAGATCTTCCAAGATTTTTTGAAAATCGCCCCTGAGGTCGTAATAGGCCCCGCCTGTGAGCTTGGCAAACTGAATGTAGCGATTCCCCTTATGTCCATCACTGTCCAAGGTTGTTCTGCACGGGTTTCCATCTTCGTCGAACGCGTCTCCGTTGTCACATTTATTGACGATGGCAAAGGCCTTGAACAATTTTTTGGATTTTTTTCCCTTGCTCAAATCATTCCAATACTCACTCACCAGGGCATGGGTAGCAACTGCGCTTTCCACAATTTTATCGCCATTATCGGGACATTTGCCCGGATAATTACTGGAACAACTGTGATCATCTTCATCGGAAACATAAATGGCCACCAGATAAGCATTTGAATCGAACCAAGCAGAATTTTCGTTTAAAAATTTGCGACTCGTGCGCAGACCTTTTTCCCTGCCACTGCCTTTGATTCCCACTTGAATTTTTTGTTTAAAATTAGCAATAAACTGATTCTTGTTTTTGGCCATCTCTTGGGAATTCAACTTATTGTGAGCATCGCGATTGATGTGGCCATGGCCAGGGTCTGTGGTGAGAATGGCCATTTTAAAATTGATCGTCCGGGTGGCCAAATTACTGGCAAAAGTTGCAAAATTTTTGGCCAAAGCGCTTTGTTCTTCCTGCATGGAACCAGAGTCGTCAATGACCCACAAAATTTCGTAAGAAGTGTTGGCCACTTGGGCCGCTTGTTGGGTGAAAATTTCGCAGCGCTGGGCCTCGTCATCGCTTAATTCGCACTTGTCTTGGAAAGGCCCAGCAGAATTTTGTGGTGCAGGCGAACGAGTGCTGCTTTTATCTTTTTTGAGCGAATTTGAGTTTTTAGCGGGAAGACAACCCCAAACCATTAAAGCAAGTATGAGGATCAAAAAGTTGGCAAATCTTGGCATGGCCTCTTCTCCCTATTCTTTAGGCCAAAAAGTTATTCAAAGTATCGGCATTTAAGTCAAAAAACTTAACCTCATAGCAGGCCACAGAGTTTTTCAGTGGCAAAATTGGCCCCATGGCCTTTTCTTGACAAATTCAAGCTACTCCTTCACAATGGCGATAAGTAAGTTGGCGGAGAATAAGTATGAATGGCAATGGCCTCAATACGCTCGAATATGCTGAAAAATTGAAAAATGCGGGAGTTCCCGAGGCCCAGGCCTTTATCCAAGCATAGATGATCTACGATATTGTCGCCTCAACCTTGGCGACCAAGAGAGATATTAAAGACCTCGACCTCAAAATTGAAACCGTCAGAAAAGACCTCGACCTCAAAATTGAAACCGTACGGGCCGACCTCAAGCGCGACATCAAAGAACTCGACAACAAACTTGAGGCCACTAAAAAAGAATTGGATAACAACTTCAAACGGGATATGAAAATTTTGGAGGGAAAAATCGCCCTCAAAATGGCCTTAAACTCCGGGGCCATGGTGCTCACTATTCTGAGTGCACTGGTCACTCTGGGGAAACTGGGCATGCTCGATCCCACACCCCTTAGGCCTGTACCCAGCGAACAAGTCAGGCAATTTCCTCCACAAAAATAATCCCCGCAAAATCCATTTTCGAGTTAAAATAAAAGGGTGAAACTCAATAAATCACTCTTAACGCCCCCCTTTATGAAACTCCTGCGATCCCGCTGCGGCTATGCCCTCCTCACCGTCATGGCGCTCTCCGGAGTCGTCTCACTCACCGCCATCAAGGCCATCAAGCAATCCGCCGCCCGCCGTGCCGCCATTCAAACCCTCAAACGCAATTTTGAAACCGACTCCTTCTTGCGGAAAATCTCTAAAAACCTCTTCAACACCCACGCCTGCCTCCACACTTTAGGCGGCCTCGGGGCCAGCATCTCCGACGGACAATCCATCAGCGACATTAAAAACCACGCCGGTGCACCCACCCTTGTCGTCGGCAACCGCTACGGGCGGGAGTTAGTCCAGTTTGAATCCGCCGTGCTGGCCAATCTCTCCGGCAACTCTGTCGATCTCGAAATCGAAGTCAGTCGCTGGAACAAACTCAAAGGCCAGGCGGAGAGGAAGATCAAAAGAGTTTTTCCCTTAGAACTTGTCGGCAGCGCCGGCAGCTTGGAGGGCTGTTACCTCAAAACCGGCAATGCCGTCGCCGAATCCAACGAAAAACTGTGCCTCGGCATTCAACACGCTTCCTGGACGGGCGGCCGTTGCCAACTGGACACCGTGACCAATAAGGCGTGTCCCGCTCAAAATGCCCTGCGGGGGATTAGCTCCAGTGGAAGTTTCGACTGTTGCAGCACCAGGTGGGTTCCCGATCACCGCCGCTGGTGTAGCGGAGAAACAGTGGTGCAAAAAACCGGCTGTAATGGACAACGCACCAAAACCGGCACCCGCTCCCCCCATTGGTCTCCCTCCAGGGGTTCGGTTTGTGCCGGACAAAGTTTTACCCAAACCGAACAGTGCTGCCGCGGCAGCGGGCCAAGTTGTATCAGGAGAACCCGCTCGGCCACGGGAAGCAAGTGCTGCCGCTCTTGCGGTGGCTGTAACCCCACACCGTGTCCGCCTCCTCCGGCCCCCCCCGCCCCTCCAGCACCATCATTAACTCCGGGGCCTTCAGTGCCCCCCGTTGTTGGGCCACCTCCCCCTGGGCCTCCAGCTCCTCCCGTTCTTGCCCCGGCACCTGCGACACCACCCAGTTGCACCATGAATTGTGGCGCAAACAAAGCACCCAACTCCTCCTGCACCGGCTGTGTGTGCATCCTCTCTTGCCCCACCAGACAAAATCTCGTCAATTGTTCCTGTGTGACTCCACCGAATCCGCCGATTCTGCCGTCAACTCCTTCTCCATCTCAACAGAACACTTGTCCTCCGCGAGATTCTTCTCCACCTCCGGGCATCTGCCAAGACGACGAGGGACAAACGCCACAGTGGATGGGTTGGCCCTCTTGTAAATGGGGCTGCACTTAACAGACTGCAGGCCTTTTCCGGCAGTATTGGCCCTTCTTTAAGGCCGCATTCGGTGCGGCATCTGTGTACCTTCCAAGTTGGCCCAATCCAGGTTTTTTAAGTTGTCGAACTTCACCTGGACAAATGTGGCATCCTCTAAATCGGCATTGTAAAAATCGACGCTGAAGAGGCCCGTTTCAGTGAAATCCGCCCCCGCCAGTTCGGCCTCCCGCAAGTCCACTTGCAAAAGATAGGCATCGTAAAAATTGGCCCCGTGGAGTTTGGCAAAGGCCATGTTGGCCCTGACGATAATCGTTCCGTTGAGCATGGCCGAATTGAATTTTGCCCCCCTGAGATTGGCATCGGTAAAGTTGTTCAAGACCAAGTCTGTAGATGTGAGATCGGCATTTTCCAAATTCGCCCCCGTCAAATTGGACAGGGGCAATTTGGCACCGACGAGCACCGCCTCCCGCAAATCGGCCCCCTGCAAGTTGGCCTCGGGAAAGACGGCATCGGAAAGATCGGCAAAGGAGAGGTTGGCCCCTTCCAATATGGCCCCGGCGAGTATGGCCCCATTCATCTTCGCCACCCGCAAGTCAGCGCGGGTAAAATCGGCCCCTTCCAAATCCATTCCCGCCAAATCGGCATACTGGAGATCGCACCCCTGGCCAGAAGTCTCGATCAATTCCCGCGTCTTTTGGGAATCCCAAATAAATTGCTGGTAATTGGAGTGATCGCAAAACGGGACGGCGGCAAAATTCAAAGCGGGAGCGAGAGTAAGGGCGAGAGTTAAAAGAGATTTTTTCACTGAAATCCTCCACAAGTTTTCAAGTTTGGTGATAAGGCGAATTACTCTACGACACACTCCTTTGTCATGGCCCTTTGCGGCCTATCTTTTGCTCTGCATTTTTTAAAAGTTGCCCTTGTCAAAAATTTGTTTTATTTGTAAAACAAGTTTTTGAACCATCAAACAACCTGGAAGTCGGTATGCATCATTTTCCATTTCTCGCCCTTTTGTCCCTTTTCTCTTCCCTGGCCCTGTACGCTCGGCCCAGTGATAACACCACTGTACTTCTGGACGGGGAGGGAAGGCCCCTGTGCCAGTTGGATTCCCGAGTCAATACGGAGTTTCTTCCGGTGGGCCGTCTGGGACAAGAGAAAAGTCCCTCTTCCCTCGCCATCTGTGAAAGTGGCCAAATTCTCTCGGCCGCCGTGAAAGCGGACGGGAACATTCAAGGGGCGGGCCTGCCCCTCGCCCCCATCATCATCGGCACCGGGGCCAGCGCCGCCGGTTGCACCATGGGTGTCGATATGGCCCTGGAAGGTGAAGCGGCCACCCCGGGAAGTTGGCGGGAAACATTGCGCCTGGCCGCCCCTCTAGCGGGCCTGGCCAGCGGGGCCACCTTTCTCTATGTCTTGGGAAAAGAAGTAGTCAACCTGGCGGCCCATCGGGTGCCCAAGGGAGTCTTTGTGCCCCGTGGGCCTTTTATGGCGGCATTTTATGCTTTGGGCCTGGGCCTGTTTGGTTCGGGCATCGTGTGCTACGGATACAACTCTCCAGCAATTAATACCCCTGTCCCCAAGGCCGGGATTAAAGTGAAAATCCACCGGCACTGAAGTATGAGCAGTGCCTCACACTATTTTTTCTTTTGCGAGTTCCACACACGCAAGACTTCATTTAAAAGGCCACATTCAACCTGAAGCTTAAAAAACTCCACCTTGTTCCGCTTCTCTGGCGAATACTTTTCCAATCTTTTGAGTTCCTTCAATTTGTTCTGGCCTACATACTCCAACCAGATTTCAAAATCCTTTGCCATAATTCCATCCTTTCTTTAAATGGCCCTTTTCAGGAGAGTTAAGGCCATACTGTTGCTGGCCCTCCATTAATACTCGCGAAATGGCCGGGGATTGATCCCCTTCCACACATTGAGGGCCAAATCCAGGCCATCCAAAGGGTGTGCCAAGTCTTCTGGCCTTTCTGTGGACACATCGATCTGGGCGTAGGTGAGTTGGGGGTTGTGCCTTCCCTTGCCCCAATCCAAATAATACATATTCGTCCAGGTTCCGGTGTTGATAAAGGCACGGCCATCGGCAAAAGTGCGGAAGTTGGGTTCGTGGGTGTGGCCGACGATGAGGCATCCTATCTCTGGCCGGCGCTCAAATAAGCGCTTACTGGAATCTTCCAAATCCAAAAAGAGTTCCAACTCGGCAAACGCTTGATCCCAAATTTGGCGCAGGGATTTTTTTCCCCGTTTGAAAAAGCTGATAAAGCGAACCATAAGAAAATAAAAAGTGCTGGCGATGATAAAACGCGTAGTGTAGAGGGTGTCGTAGATGAGTCCGTTGATCATCGCCTTTTTGATCGGCCGGATGGCGTTGATATAGGGGCGCTCCTCCTTGAATTTATTGATGATGCGAGTGACGAAATAGGAACCCCAGGGCGGAATAAAGTAACTGCGGCCAGGGCCATCCTGCCCCATCTCACGGGCCACGCACTGGCGAATGTCAAACTTGTGGGCCAACTCGTATTCGTGGCCATGTTGGAGCAGCACCCCCGGCACCGGCGAATACTCCCCGTTTGCCTCCAGCACGATTTTAAAGTGCCGGCGCTCTTTCTCGCCGAACTGCTGAATGAGATGCTCCCGCAAACTGGGGTGGACAAATTCCCCGTCGTGATTGCCCACGATAAAGGTGAGCCACTTGTTTTTCCGCCCCAAAAACTGGTTTAGCGCCTGAAGCACCAGGGGGTGGGCCTCTAAAATCATCTTGAGTTTTTCCAGGGAGGCCTCTTCGCTCCAATATTCATCGTCGAAAAAGGGCACAAAGGGGACTGCCAGGAGGTCGAAAAAATCCCCGTTGACGATGAGTTCCACCGGACGCTCGGCATACTCGCCGGTGCTGTAGTATTCGACAAATTCGGCCAATTCCTTGTCGTAGTGAAAATCCTCCAGGTGGTTGCGGCGTCCCCTCACTTTGGCCCCTGCTCCCAAGTGCAAATCGGAGATCACCAAGATAGTTCGCCCTCTCTGCTCGCACTTCAGGCCATCTTGTGAGTCAGCTTCACCATCGCTCCCTGCGATGTGCTTTGAGCACACCTCAGTCGCTCTGTCTCGCTTCCCCCCAATCTGACCTAAATTGCGAGCAGAGACTCTGCTTCTATCAAAGTTGACTTGATGTAACTGCTCGCACTCCAGGCCATCTTGTGATTTCGGCATGTCAGTCGATGCGGGGGGGGATGGCACGGGGTGGGCCTCCTGCTTTGAGTTCCATTTTTTGCAACGGGGGGATCATGGAGACAAAAAATAACCCATTCCGCCCCGGTGAGGGAAGGGGCACACTGTAATTGGCCCGGGAGTCGATGGTGAAATACTGCAAAACTTTTTGCCCGCCGGTTTCAATTTTGCCCACCAGCTTGAGCAGGGTTTTGTTTTTGACAATCAAGTGCATGGAACTGCCCCACTGGGCCGGGTAGAGCATTTTGGCCCCGCCATCGGAGATTTCCAAAATAAAGGCATCCGCCCGTTGGGTGGCCCCAATTGGCCCAATCATACAAAAGCAGGCCAAAAGGCAAATAAATCTGGTGGTGTGGCCCATAATCCCCATTTTAAATTCAACTCCGGCGCTCACCAATGGGCCGCTTTTTACCCGGTCACGGGCCTTGAGACGCCGGCATTTTGGTAAAAATTACACGGTTGGGAGAATAAAGTTGACACTTTTACCTGGATTGTTATAATCCCCCTATTGTGCTCTGTGTATGTGTATAAGAGCGAACAAACAACCTAAGGAGGTTTTTTATGCAAATGGTGAATGGATTGAAAGTGGCCAATGCTTTGGCCCTGGCAGCGGCACTTCTGTACACTCCCGTTTTCGCCGGCGAGAAAAAGTTTTCTGACCTACACCTAGACACCAAGCTGGTGATCGAAATTCACGAAGTTAAGGCCGATTTATCCACGCCCCTTCACTTGGACTTGGTGATGGTACCCGAAGGCCCCTACTCCCAGTACAAACAAATCGCCAAAGTGAAGAGTTTAGGCACTGTCTGCGCAGGATGCCCCTTGCCCTCGGCCGTTGTCGTCGAGGCCCGAGAAATTCACGCCGCCCTTTCTCAAATCAATTGGCCAGGTTCGCACACCCTCCGTGTCCTATTCAAAAGAGATCATGCGGACGACCAATTTTTAAGTGCTGGGGCCATTCGAGAACTTCCCACTTGGGCCCAACGCTATCATTTGCAAGGAATAGATCCGACACCATTGCACCCACAAATGGCCTCATCACATGCTGAACTGTTCATCAAAATGGACTGCCAGGACAATTGCTACAACCGGCCCGCCAGCATAGACTTCAATCCACACCATTGGAATTGGCAACAATACCGGCGCTAAAACAACACCTCTCGTTTTAGCGATTCCAAAAGGCCCTCAGAGTGGGGGCCTTTTTTTAGGCCACCAGTTTGATTTCGAGATTGACCTGAAAACTTTTGGAAATTTTTGACAGGGTTTTGACGGTGGGGTTTGACTTTCCAGGAGTTTCAAGTTTTTGAAGCTGTTGAATCGTCATCCCCAACTTTTTCGCCGCTTGGCCCTGTTTTAATCCAAGGCCAACCCGGAGTCTTCTCAATATCAGGGCCATGGCCACACTACTCTCCGGATAAATCCAATAATAGTGTCTGCCCCTGCGCTTCTTGGGCCTCGGCACTTCCCACTTAGGATCCCTGGCCTCCTCTAAATAAAGACCGAGCGCCTCACTGGCCATCAGTTTGGCCTCATTCAAAGTCTTGCCCACAGTGAAACATCCAGGAAGATCAGGGAAGATCAGGGAAATCCACCGAGTAATATTGGCCATCTCGTAAAATTCTGGCCTGGTATTTTATCATAAAATTTTCTCTCCGGTTTGCCTCTCAATGGCCTTAATAGTTCCTTTGGGTAAATCCCTTCCACCGTGAATAGGCACTATCGTCAACTTGCCATCTTTTTTGAGTTTGATATAGGCACAATAGGTTAATTATACCGCATATTTGCTGTGTAATCAAGCACTGGCCAAGGAAAAAATTTGGGTATAGTGGCGGATAAACCTGGGTGGCGGAATAGGTAGACGCGCAGCGCTGAGGGCGCTGTGGGAGCAATCCCGTGCTGGTTCGATTCCAGTTCCAGAACTGACAGGGTACTCGAACCGCCACTGGAATGACCGTCGGCCAGATTTGTGTTACCTTTGCCTGAAAGGGGGAATTTTATGAGTAGCAACAAAAAATCATTGACTCTCGAAGAACTTGCCCGTGAAGTTCGAGTGGCCCAACTCAAAACTGAGGCGGCCCAACTCAAAACTGAGAAAGGCCTACAAGAATTAAAAGAGGCCCAGCTTAAAACTGAACAGGCCCAGCTTAAAACAGAAGCGGCCTTGCGAAAAACGGACGAATTTGCCAATAAAACTCTTGAAGCGATCAATAAGGCCAGCGGTGACTTTAGAAACAAATGGGGCCGATTTATGCAAATGTTGGTCAAGGGTGATTTAGTCAAGCTGCTCAATTCTCGCGGTATTGAAATTAAGGGGACTCACCCCTATAAAGTCTTTCACAAAGATGGAAACCCCAAGTGGGAGTACGACATTATTGCCAATAATGGCCAGGAAGTCGTGGTGGCCGAAGTTAAAACTAAGCTGGACTCCAAAGATGTCGATTATTTCCTCAAAAAACTTGATGATTTTAAGGCCAGTGTCCCCATGTACAAAAATAAAACGGTCTATGGCCTGATGGCCTACCTCGACGAAGACGGGGCCGCCAAACACGCTCAAAATAATGGCCTGTTCACCATCGAAGCGTTGGGGGCCAAGGAAGTGGCCACCATCACCAACCCGAAGGATTTTGTCCCTAGGGCGTTTTAGGGTATCCCTCCAAACCTTTCCACTTTGGCCTCTGGCCAAGGAAAAAAATTTGGGTATAGTGGCGGGTAAGCTCGGGTGGCGGAACAGGTAGACGCGCAGCGTTGAGGGCGCTGTGGGAGCAATCCCGTGCTGGTTCAATTCCAGTTCCGAGCACCAAAATAATAAAGGCCCAATATTGAATTTGAAATCTCTAACGCTTGCTGTCCAATCGCTGGATTTGGCGTTGGTTCAGCATCAAAAAAATTCCGACGATGCCGTCAGGGATGTCATCAGGGATGGATGTATTCAACGGTTTGAATACTGTTACGAGTTGTGTTTCAGAATGATGAGGCGCTACTTGAAAGAAGAATCTTCAAACCCCTCGTCCATAGATGCCTTGGGTTTCAAAGATATTATTCGCATGGCCTTGGGGAAAAAAATCATAGGCCAGGACTTGGAAATGTGGATCAAGTATAGAGATTGCCGCAATAAAACAAGTCACCATTATGATCAAAAAAGCGCTCAGGAGATATTTCAAATCATTCCCGATTTTTTGTCACAGGCCCAATATTTGATAGAACAATTATCCAAAAGGATGGAGTCAAGTTGAATTTTGCTGCCGATATTTCTTCCCGTCATTTGGACATTATTGTCAAACTCTTAAAACAACATTTATCCCCTGGAATCAAAGTTTGGGCCTTTGGAAGTCGTGCAAACGGAATGGCGTCCGATGCTTCCGACTTAGATTTGGCCCTGGAATCGAGTGATAAACTAGGCCTTCAAATGATGGCCAATTTGCGGTATGCTTTTGAAGAGTCACTTCTTCCCTATAAAGTTGATGTGGTGGATTTATCCGCCATTGATGAAAGTTTCAAAAACATTGTTGAAAAAAACCGTGTTCCCATTCTTTGGGAAGAGTTGGCCGAGTTTTAACTGGCCATTTCATCTACCTTTTCTCCCAAAAAAACCAAGTACACACAAATTCACTGAGGCCCCAGTCTACGCACAACGAGGCCAACCAATCCGTAACCACATAACCCACCAGGCCCACCAAGGCGATCGCACCCAGCACCACCGTCGCAACCAGCACTTTTAACGCGACTTTTTTCATTACTCTATAAGCATAACACGCTTTCCCATGCCTCTCAAAAAGGAAATGGCCGGCCTTGCCTAAACTGCGATAAGGGCCTAAGCTGGGAGCGATTATGACACAGCTTAGATTTGTCACCGCCGCCAGCTTGTTCGACGGCCACGATGTCTCCATCAACATTATGCGGCGACTATTGCAGGCCCGTGGAGTGGAAGTCATCCACTTGGGCCACAACCGTTCGGCCAGGGAAGTCGTCCAGGCGGCGATCCAAGAGGACGCCCACGCCGTGGCCCTGAGTTCCTACCAGGGCGGCCACAACGAGTATTTTACCTATATCCGGCAACTGCTGGACAAAGAAAAGGCCCGCGCCGTGCGCCTGTTTGGCGGCGGCGGCGGGGTCATCACCCCCCGGGAAATTGAAGAACTCCACCGCCGCGGCATCACCCGCATCTATTCCCCCCAAGACGGCATGCAACTGGGGCTGGAGGGCATCGTCGGCGACATGATCGCCCAGGCCCAGTACGACACCACCGAGGGCCAAAACATGGCGGACTGGGAGGGGCGAGAACTCAGCGATCGGGAGTTGGCCAAGGCCATTTCGGCGATCGAAAACGGGCGCGCGCTGCCCTTTGCGCCCACACCGAGAGATCGCACTCAAATGAAAAATTGCAATAAAAAGCTAAAATCAAGTGCTCACAATTTAGGTCAGATTGGGGCGAAGCAAGACAGAGCGACTGAGGTGTGCTCTAAGCACATCGCAGGGAGCGATGGCGAAGCTGAACCACAAGATGGCCTGAAGTGTGAGCACTTGACTGTACCAGTTCTGGGTATTACCGGCACCGGCGGAGCGGGCAAGTCCTCCCTCATCGACGAGTTGTTGTTGCGCTTTGCCCGCTTCGCCCCCGACTTGCGGGTGGCGCTGATCTCCGTCGACCCCACCAAAAAGAAAACCAAGGGGGCCTTGCTGGGGGATCGCATCCGCCTGGGAGCGGCCAGTGTGGGCCACTTTTTTATCCGCTCCCTGGCCACCCGCCACTCGGGCACTGAACTCTCCCCCCACATTGGGGAAGTGGTGGCCCTGCTCCGATCCCAGGCCTTTGACTTGATCGTGTTGGAGACTTCCGGCATTGGCCAAGCGGGGGACGCCATCACCGCGGTGGCGGATCGCTGTCTGTATGTCATGACTCCCGAGTACGGGGCGGCCACCCAACTGGAAAAAATCGAAATGTTGGAAAGCGCCGACTTGGTGGCGATCAACAAATTTGAACGGCCGCGCTCGGAGGACGCCTGGCGGGATGTGGCCAAGCAATACCGCCGCAACCGCCAGTGGTTCGTGGGCCATCCCGACTCCCCCGCCGACGATGAATTGCCCATCTACGGCACTACCGCCAGTCAGTTTAACGACAGTGGAGTCAATGCCCTGTTTGAAGACTTGGCCAAAATATTTGGCCTTTTGAATGAGGCCCAAGCGAGGGAAGTGGCATCCCTGCCGCGCCAAAGGCGGCCAGCGCGCAAGCACTCCATCATCCCCGTAGAGCGCAGCTTGTATTTGCGGGAGATCGCCCAGGCCGTGCGCCACTATAACGATGAAACCGAGCGCACTGTGGCCCTCTTGAAAGACTACCAGGCCTTGGATCGGGCCAATGAACTGGCCCCGGGGGCGCCTGCGCTGGAACAAAAGCGGGAAGAAGTGCGCGGGCAAATTGGCAAACAGGCCTGGGTGGACTTGCAGGCCCAGGAGCAAGAGCGGGAACAATTGGAAGGGGGCCACTACAGCTATACGGTGCGCGGGCGGGAGATCAAAGTGCCCACCCGCTACACTTCCCTTTCGGGCCTCTCTCTGCCGCGGGTGGCGGTGCCAAAGTTCGACTCTCTGGCACAAAAATACCGTTTCTCGCGCAATTGCAATTTGCCTGGCCACTTCCCTTTTGGTGCGGGCATCTTTCCCTTCCGGCGCGCGGACGAAGAACCCAAACGCATGTTTGCCGGGGAGGGGGGGCCTGCGCGCACCAACCAGCGCTTTCACTACCTCTCGCAAAACGACCCCTTTAAGCGCCTCTCCACCGCCTTTGATTCGGTGACTTTGTACGGGGAAGGCCCCGACACTAGGCCAGACATTTTTGGCAAAATCGGCGAGGCGGGGGTGAGCATTGCCACCCTCGACGACATGAACGATCTGTTCCGCGGTTTCGACTTGGCCCATCCCCAAACTTCGGTGTCAATGACCATCAATGGGCCTGCCTCCATCATTTTGGCCATGTATATGAACACCGCCATCGGGCAAAAGCTCTCCGGCGCGGACTTCCGCGACGAAGGCAAGCGGGTGGAGATCATGCGCCAGGTGCGCGGTACGGTTCAGGCCGACATCCTCAAGGAAGATCAGGCGCAAAACACCTGCATTTTCTCCCTGGAATTTTCCCTCAAACTTATGGGCGACATTCAGGAGTATTTTTGCCGCCACCACATCCGCAACTACTATTCGGTTTCCGTCTCCGGCTACCACATGGCCGAGGCGGGGGCCAACCCCATCACCCAGGCGGCCTTCACCTTGGCCAATGGCCTGACTTTTGTGGAATCCTACCTGGCGCGGGGCCTGGCCATAGACGACTTTGCCGGCAACCTGTCCTTTTTCTTTTCCAATGGCCTCGATCCCGAGTACGCCGTGATCGGCCGGGTGGCACGCAAAATCTGGGCGGTCACTCTGCGCGACCGCTACGGCGCTGGCCCCAAGTCGCAAAAATTTAAATACCACATCCAAACTTCGGGGCGCTCCCTGCACGCCCAAGAAATCGACTTCAACGACATCCGCACCACCTTGCAGGCCTTTATCGCCCTGAGCGACAACTGCAATTCCCTGCACACCAACGCCTACGACGAAGCGATCACCACCCCCACCGAAGATTCCGTGCGCCGGGCGATGGCCATACAAATGATCATCAATAGGGAATTTGGCCCAAACAAAACCGACAACCCTCTGCAAGGCTCCCATCTGGTCGAGGCCCTGGCGGAGTTGGTGGAAGAAGGGATTTTGGCGGAGTTCGAGCGCCTCAGCGACAAGGGGGGCGTCCTCGGAGCGATGGAGTCCATGTACCAGCGGAGCAAAATCCAAGAGGAATCCCTGCACTACGAAACCCTCAAAGACAGCGGGGCCTTGCCCATCATCGGAGTCAACACCTACCTGGCGGAAGACTCAAAAGAAGGGGAAAGCGGCGAGGTGGAACTCTCCCGCTGCAGCGATGAAGAAAAGCGCGAACAAATCCAGCGCTTGGAGAGTTTTCACAAGCGCCACCGCAAAGAGAGTGGGGCGGCCCTAGCGCGCTTGCAAAGCGTGGCCCTCGCCGGGGGCAATATCTTTGAAGAATTGCTCTCCACGGTCAACACCTGCTCTTTGGGCCAGATCACCCACGCCCTGTTTGAGGTGGGGGGGCGCTACCGGCGCAATGTCTAAGCGGCCAATTGGCCTTATCACCATGTAAAAATGACTCGTTGACTCATCGCGTATTGGATCAAAATCAAAATTGGAATTAGAAAACTAAAGATGAAAAGTCAGTGCTTCAAGTTCATTGCCAGGCCCGCGGCCCCTCTCCTGCTCCTGCTTTGGGGCCTTCCTGCATTCGCAGGCCCAAGTCACTGCGACGACAACTCAAAATTGGTTCTCTCCATTCCGCCCGCTGCCAGTCATTCCGATGTGGCCATCCAACTTTTGCTCGACACCTACCCACCCCTGCCCAGGGAAAAACAACGGGCGCTCCTTGCAGAATATGCACAGACCAAAAGCACAGAAGTGGCCCACAAGCTGATTATGCACAACTTGAGGCTAGTCTACAGCGTTTTTAAAAAATACCGTGTGACAGTTAGCAATGCCTATTTCACTGATGTTTTCCAAGAGGGAATCCTCGCACTACAAAAGGCCATAGAACGATTTGACCTCGATTGGGAAACCGAGTTTTCCACCCTCGCAACTCCAATCATCAAACGGCAGATGTTAAGTTATTTTAATAATAAGATCCGTTTGGTTCGCATTAAAATTGCTCCCAAAAAACAGCAGCGCTTTTTGCAGCTCAAAAAAGAATTGGAACGACAGGGGAAAAGCGTTTTTGAAGAGAGAGAAAGATTGGCCGAGGAATTGAAAACTTCCACCGAGATCATCATGGCCCTGGATCAACAACTCCGCAAAAAAGAATTGAGTTTGGACGAAGTTATCAAACTCAATAATCCCGGTTCTTCTGAAGATTTGTTCGTGGACAGAGTGGATACTGTGGCGATTCAAAACACCTTCCCTTTATTAGACGATGTTCCCATCGCCCGCGACCCCATCTTTAAACGACGACTTAGAGAATTTTTGAGCAAGTACTCACCGAGGAATCGACGCATCTTTTTGCAGCTCCATTTTTCCCCAGAACACGCAACCCAGACGGAGTTGGCCCAGCAACACGGAGTCTCCCGACAGCGCATCCAACAGATCGAAGTGCGCATGGCCGCCGATTTTAAGAGATATTTAAACCGCTTTGAACAAAGGCGAAGCAGACAGGAAAAATTACATACCCGATTTGATTAATTTCACATTAAGTCTAAAGAAAGCAACCCTGTATATCTCTAAATTTCTTGAGACGCGCGCAGTACGCATCTAAAATCCATCTTCTCTCCGTTTTAATTTTTTGTCTTTCTATCAGTACCGAACTTCCATCTTCGTTACAATATGATTCGGTAAAAGTATTGTATAATCCCCAAGCATATCCGTGGACACACTCGGAAATTTGGGCAATTGCCCTACCATCAGTTTTGCGGAGGTCGTTTGAGTATTGAGATTGACATTTTCTCCAGTAGTTTATGGAAGAATCCACGAGAAATTCTAAGCTAGAAATATTTGAGACCTTGCTTTCTGTACAGGGAATAGCAAGTATGTTGAGCGTATTTTCAAAGTCGTTTATGAGTTCAGAGGGTTCCAATAAGAGTCCTTCTTCTCGAAAGAAATTCGCAACGGATGCTAAAGTAGCATCGGAACAAAAGGTGTTCCATGCAAGAGATTTTTCCAGACCAATGTTATCATCCAAAAAAAGTATCTCTGGCCCAATTTCTTGAGCAAGGTTTGAACGATGTAATTTGACGGCAGATCTGTGATAAAAATATTTCAAATAGTTATAGCAATGGGTTAAGTGGATTAATCCTCGCCCTCGAAATTTTGCTTTATAAGAATTTCTCGAATTGTCATATCGGTTATCAAAATAACTCTTGTCTCCTATCATCGCTTGGTGATAAGCATGACAATTCCAACTTGTCAAATTTGCGGAGGTGGAAAGTACTGTATTCCATGTGCGTAATCCCGCTTTTTCTACTGTGTAAATCAGATTATCTGTTTCTTGAAAAACTTGTGTGAGAAAATGAATTTGCTCAACAGGAGACAAAATATTGTATTCGCGAAATTTTTGGAATAGTCTCGATTGCAAAAAATCGAGTGTAAATCCCGACAGTTTTCTCAACCGTTGATTGAAACTACGAGAATTTTGTCTATTGACAGGAAATACTGATTGCAAAGAACATTCCATTTTTTCTTTAAATTTTTCTTCCGTTTCCAAATGTGCTTCAGCAGGAGTTCTCCATGGGAAAAGACGCATATTAAAAATTACGATAGCGCAAAATAAACCAATACTGCCTAAAATTAGAACTTTCTTTGGTAGGGGTTTCATCAACATGCGGTCTATATTTCGATGAGTTGATTTTTTTCGAGTTTGTAGTTTTGCCTGACATATTGGCCTTGGCCATATCCTACTTGAACATAAAAGCGTTCATCGGCCTTTTTATTAGCTGCTTGATAGTCATAGAAAAGAGTGGCGATAGGTTGCGAATTCAGAAGAAAAAAATCATTCCCTTGTCTTACAAAATAGTAATGGTATCTCGTTGCCACATGGTCAGATGAGTTGAGTACATATATTTGAAAACGGTGGTCATTAAAGAAAAGTTTTTGGTAGAAAGGAAGCCTCCTTACAGAAGAATCGGGCACCTCCAATTCTTTGAAGTCTTTTCCATTTAAATTTATGTCAGAGAAATAACTGCTTCCACTATCAGTTATTTTTTGTTGGACATTGTATTTTATACGAAAAGTTTCCCCAACTATTGGAACGAGAACGCAGGAACCATTGCATGTCTGAGAACGGAGTTTTCTAAAGACATAGGCATCGCCAAGAGCGGATAGTGAAATGAGAAGGCCAATGATGATTCCAAATACATTGAACACGCTTGCTCCTTGGTTTAGGCCTGATAAGATCGACACAATTCTATCACGAGTTTTTTATCATAAGAAACCCACAATCATTAAAAAAATAATATATTAAAACGATTGGTCAGGTCAAGCGCATATCTATTCAAGGGAAGGTTAAATCGAGCGCGGAGCGTGAGGCATAATGAAGATGCAAGTTTTGCTAAAAAAAATGGCCTAAAACCTTCGGGGAACAAAATCTTGGGGATTGGTGATTATGGCCACCTCTTGGGCACCCAACGCTTCGACGGTGAACAGGCCACTGTTTTGGGCGTGCTTGGCGGCCCCGTCTTCGTCGAGGTAGGCCATCAGGCCATAGACCGTTTTGCCTTTATAAAAGGGAACGCTGGATTTAAAATCGACCACTTTTTTGAGGAAATAGTCCACGGCACTGGAATTGAGCATCGTTTTGACTTCGACCACGACGGCCCCTTGTTCATGAATGGCGATCAGATCGTACTCCCACTTGGGGTTTCCATCTTTGTGAAAGGCCTTATAAGGGTGAATGCCCTCAATTTGGAGACCGCGCGAGTTGAGCAGTTTCACCAAATCGCCCTTCACTAACATTTGCATAAAACGGCCCCACTTGTTTCTGAAATCGCCGCTGGCCTTATTGATCGCCTCAAGGGTCTTGGTGGCAAATTTATCAGTTTCACGCAAGGCCCGCTCGGTTTCGAGTTGGGCCTGCTCTGTTTTAAGTTGGGCCTGCCGCACTTCGAGCTGGGCCTCCTTTAATTCTCCTAAGGATTCCCGAAATTCCCGCATGGCCACCCTGTCTCTGTCTTGTTCTTCTTTGGCCCTTTGCTGAAGTTCTTGAATTTTCAAGTGAGACTGCTGAATTTTTCTATCCAACTCTTCACTGGTTAGGTTTTTTTTATTGCTATCCATAAGGCCCCTCTCTCTCGGGTTAGTCTGATTATACTGCCACCAGGCCGATCCTGGCGACGGGAGCAATCTTCCCCCGAAAGGGCCACCCTGTTCCACAAAAAAAGTGAAACTTTTTCATATTTGCACGCTTTTGGGCCAATGCATCTTTTTCAGTAGGCCAACAAACGATCCAAGGCCACTACCACATCCTCCACCTGGGGCAAAATGGCCTCCTCTAAATCGGGGCAATAGGCGACATGCACATCCTGGGCCGCCACCCTCAAGATGGGAGCGTCCAGCAACTCAAAGCAAGTTTCGTTGACGCTGGCGGCGATCTCCCCGGCGAACCCCGAAGTTTTAGTTTCCTCGTGGGCGATCAGCAAGCGGCCAGTTTTGGCCAGGGATGTTTGTATGGCCTCCAAGTCGAAGGGGGCCAAAGTGCGCAAGTCGAGCACCTCAACACTTTTTCCCCGCCCCTCCAACTGCTTGGCGGCCTCCAGGGATTTGCTCACCAAGGCCCCCCAGGCCACCAAGGTGGCGTCGGCCCCCTCCCGCACCACACTGGCGCGGCCAAAGGGGATGCAGTAATCCTCCCCGGGATCGGCACAGCGGTTGTGGCCCTGATAGTAAAGGTGCTTGTGCTCCAGGAATAACACTGGATCGTCGGCGCGCAGGGCGGTCCGCAAAAGTCCGGCGGCATCGGCGGCATTGGAGGGGAAGGCCACCCGCAGGCCCGGAATGTGGGTATAGAGGGATTCCCCCGATTGGGAATGGTAGATGGCCCCGCCCCGCAAATAGCCGCCGATGGGCACCCGAATAATCACCGGGCAGGGATAATCTCCCCCCGAGCGGTAACGACTGGTGGCCAACTCGTTTTTGATCTGCATATAGGCCGTCCAGATATAGTCGAAAAATTGAATTTCCACCACCGGGCGAATCCCCCGATAGGCCTGGCCGATCGCCCGCCCCACAATATTGGCCTCGGCCAGGGGGGAGTTGAAAACTTGTTCTGGCCGGGAAGTGCGCTGGACTCCCGCCGAAACTTTAAACACTCCTCCCTTACCCTTGAGTTCGGGGTCATCCAGTTTTTCCATTTGGCCAAAGTCGGCCACATCCTGGCCCCACAGGCGCAGCAAGGGGTTCTTCTGAAACTCGCCTTTTAAAACGGCGTTGATGGCACTGGCCATGGGAATGTCGTCCGTCCCCTGAAAACTCCCCTCCCGCTCAAATTCACGGGAAGTGATGTCCACCCGCGCGCTGTAGAGGTAGTCGAGGGCGCTGTCTTTGTCTGGCCAGGGAGTTTTCACCGCCCGCTGGTAGGCCTCGCGGCACTCTTCATCCACACTTTGCACCAGCTTTTGGTGCTCTTTTTCGCTCATCAGGCCAGCTTGCACGAGAAAGCGGGGAAAGCTGTTCACCACATCGCGGGCGGATTCTTTTTGCAATTCCTCTTGGGTGCGGTACATGCGGTGGTCGTCGGAGAGGGAGTGGCCATAGGGGCGGGTGACATGGGAGTGCAACAACACCGGGCCTTTTCCCCCCCGCAAGTGCTTCTCCGCCCGCACAAAAGCGGCGTAGGATTCGATGGGGCAATTGCCGTCACATTCAAAAATGGCGAGTCCCGGAAAGCTCTCCAGGGCGCGACTGATGGAACCCGTGGGAGTCTGGGTTTCCACCGGAACCGAAATCGCCCAGGCGTTGTCCTCGACATGAAAGAGCACCGGCAGTTGTTGTACACTTGCCGTCGTCAGCGCCTCCCAAAATTCCCCCTGGGCGGTGGTGCCATCCCCGCAGGAGGTGTAGACGATCTCGCCTGAGTGGTGGGGATGGCCCCCCGTCTCCTCCCCCCTCTTTTCCAAACTGGCCAAGTAGCGGCCGCCCTCGGCGAGTCCCACCGCCTGCAAAAACTGGGTGCCGGTGCAAGAAGATT
Source organism: Bacteriovoracaceae bacterium (assembly GCA_965243145.1). GTDB lineage: Bacteria > Bdellovibrionota > Bacteriovoracia > Bacteriovoracales > Bacteriovoracaceae > CBDBLK01. Next base: position 264,591 of record CBDEUB010000002.1, on the reverse strand, counting down.
TATTGACGATATTGAGCGCTTTATTGCCCCAGTGGGCGGGCATTTGGCGGCCCTTGGAAGAAGTGTCCCCGGTGTTACCGTTGGCCTGGCAGAGCATCTCGTAGGGAGTCACTCCCAGCCCCAAACACAGGGCACGGTCGCGGTAATAACACAGAAAATAGTCGTAGGCGGGCCGCAACACGCTGGCCGCGGCCACCAGCACTCCCTCATGCCCTGCGCCAGAAATTTGAAAAAAGGCCTGCTGTTTTTTACGCATGGCAATTTCCGTGTCGTCCAGTTTGCGCGAGAGAATAACGGTTCGCAGCATTTGATGCAGTTCTGCCTTCCCCAGGCCATGCCTCTCGGCCATTTTGAGTTTGGCACTCACTTTCTTGTCCATTTTTGGCACTGTGCGACTTTTTTTACGGGGGGAGGGGCGGCGGGACGGGGGCACAGAAATTCCTTGTTGAAAATGTTACCCAGGGTATTTACAACCTTTCCAGGCCCCCCTAGCTTAGCTCAATGATTAAAATTTTTCCACTCTTTCTTTTGCTCGCCTGGCCCAGTGCCGCCCTGGGAACACCACCACAACCACCAAAAGACAGCTGCCGCGGGCCAGCTAAGGCCATTCTGGTACAGAACAAGGCGGCCCCCAAAGCGGAGAAAGCGATCCCCATCAAACGCCGCTGGATGAAATTTGTCCACCTGCACGAAGATACCTTTGAAGGGTGGCCAGAAACCCAAAAAGCGGTGGAACAACTGAGTGAACAAAACCCGGAGTTGGCCCTCATCCCGGAGGGTGACATCCTCCCCCGCGCTCTGGACGGCGGCAACCCCCGTGTGGCCATGCACTGGGGCGGGGAAGGATATACCGACAGTTTTTGGATCGAAGACGAAACCCTACTGGCCAAATACGAATCCCTGCGCGAGGCCCAGGCCAGTTTTTACACCGCCATGGTGGACAACCGGCAGTGGGTGGACACTCCCGAAATCGCCTCCACCAGACGGGAACTGCTGATCTTGGAAAAACAAAACTTGGCACTGGAAGAAAAGCTGATTCAACGGGTGCAAGAGCACAACCATAAGGCCAAGGCCTTGGACACCGAACAGAAAAAAAAGGAGTACTGGGATCAGCAGCGCCATCAAGTCCAATTGCGGGACAACATCCGCTTCACCATGAGAGGGTATCAGCAACTCCTCGACGAGCAAAACCGCTTGGCCATGATCTACAGTTCCATCAAACAATTGGATGGCCTCAACTCCGTGGAAGCGGATCGGGTGGCGCGCTCCAATTACCGTTTGATCAAACAGATTTTCCGCAACCAACTGGACGCCCACATCGACCTGGAAGAGTTGCACTACCTGATCCAGCAAACCTGGGCGCGCAAGCAACTCAACCAAAAATTCCGCTCCCCCCTGCCGCCCCACTTGGACGAAGAAGAGCTGGCCGAATTTTTGGACATTGGATCGGTGGACGAAATTTTTGACGACTTCCCCGGCGAGTTTAAAAAACTGGGGGACTACTACCAATTGCAAGGCCTCGAAGGCCACATCACCAATATCGACGGTGGGGAGTTCCACCGCACCATCTTTGGCCACGCCCTCTCCAGCGTTTTCTTTGACGGCACGGGAAGGGAAATGGTGCAATCCCTGCAAGAAGAGTTTTTTGCCGAGAGCGCCAAGGCGGTGCGCGAACTGAGAGTCAACGAAGCATCCCTCGAAACCTCCCTGGACGACGACATCCAATTGCTCAACTCCTACCGCTACCAACTGCTGGCCAAATCGGGAAAACTCATCTTTTTGCAGGCCGAGCGCTATGAGGAATTGGCCGATACCACTCTCATGCTGGATTTGCGGCCTGAGTTTCTGGGTGAGTTGTACGAGACCATCATCAAATTGATAGAACAAATTGGAACCCGCGAATCCATGATCGATGCCCAACTGGAAAAGGGCACTCCCTTGGAAGTCGTGCGCCGGCCTAAAAACGATGGCCAACATTGGGAACATTAAAACCTGATTCCTTTGTATGATAACTATTCATACTCCAAAGAAAAACCACGACAAAAGCAGAGTAACTGCCCACAATTTGCGTCAGATTGGAGGGAAGCGAGACAGAGCGACTGAGGCGTGCTCAAAGCACGCTGCAAGGAGCGATGGCGAAGCTGACCCACACGGAGTCGCCAGGAAGGCGACGAGCGACGACTGCCCTGATGGGCAGTGCCGGAGCAGGATGCGAAGGCAAGATGGCGTGAAGTGTGGGCAGTTATAAGCTATGAACCCACCCTTCCGCGCCTACCCCTTTGATCACATCGAAGACAAATGGCGGGAGTACTGGCGGCGGGAACAAACCTTTGAGGTGGAGGAAGATTCTTCCCGCCCCAAGTATTATGTCCTAGACATGTTCCCCTACCCCTCCGGCGAGGGCCTGCATGTCGGCCATCCCCTGGGTTATATCGCCTCCGACATCTACGCCCGCTACAAGCGCCTCAAAGGGTTCAATGTTTTGCACCCCATGGGTTACGATGCCTTTGGCCTGCCCGCCGAGCAATACGCCATCCAAACCGGAAAGCACCCGGCGGCCACCACTGCCGCCAATATTGAACGCTACCGCCAGCAACTGGATCGCTTAGGATTGAGTTTCGCCTGGTCGCGGGAAGTGCAAACCTGCGACCCCACCTACTACCGCTGGACTCAGTGGGCCTTTCAACAAATGTTTAACTCTTATTTTGATCCTGGGCAAAATAAGGCCCGTCCGATCAGCGAATTGATACCTTCCTTGGAAAAGAGGCCAAACTGGCAGGCGGCCTCTGCAAAAGAGCGGGAAGAGATTTTACAAAACCACCGCCTGGCCTATTTGGCCCCCACTCCGGTCAACTGGTGTCCCGAACTGGGCACTGTTTTGGCCAACGACGAGGTGAAAGACGGACTCTCGGTGCGCGGCGGATTCCCAGTGGAACAAAAGATTATGCGGCAGTGGTGTCTGCGCACTTCCGCCTACGCCCAGCGCCTGCTGGAAGGCCTGAACGAGTTGGATTGGCCCAATTCCCTCAAAGACATGCAACGGCACTGGATCGGCCGCTCGGAAGGGTTGGAAGTGCGCTTTGCCGTCGAGGGCCACGACGCCTCCTTCGACATTTTCACCACCCGGCCAGACACACTCTTCGGCGCGACCTTTGTGGTGCTCTCCCCGGAATCCCCCTGGGCGGAGAGAGTGGCCACCGCCGAACAACTCCCGGCGGTCAAGGCCTATCTCAAACAGTGCCGCTCGAATACACAACGACAACGGATGTCCGAGGCCAAATCTATTTCGGGATGCCCTACCGGGGCCTTTTGCCGCCACCCCTTGAGTGGAGAGAAAATTCCCATCTGGGTGGGGGACTATGTTCTGGGGGGGTACGGCACGGGGGCAATTATGGCGGTTCCCGCCCACGACCAGCGCGACCACGACTTCGCCCGCCACTTTCAACTGCCCATCGTTCCGGTGGTGTCCCCCGCGGAAGGCCCCGCTCCCGATGCGCGAGAGAGGCCCTATGAAGACAAAGAGGGAGTGTGCCACCACTCGGACTTTTTGAATGGACTGAGAGTGCCGCAGGCGATCGAACGGATGAACGCCGAAGTCGAGAAGCGGGGAATCGGTGTGCGCAAAATCAACTACCGCTTGCGGGATGCCATTTTTTCCCGCCAGCGCTATTGGGGGGAACCCTTCCCAGTGTACTTTCAAGACGGCGTTCCCCGTCTGATCCCGGAGAGCGAACTGCCCCTGGAGCTTCCCGCAGTCGATGCCTATTTGCCCACCGGGGAAGGGGAACCGCCCCTGGCCCGGGCCAAAGACTGGACTTACCGGGGCCATCCTTTGGAACTCTCCACCATGCCCGGTTTCGCCGGCTCCAGCGCCTACTATTTGCGCTACATGGATCCCCACAACTCAAACCAACTGGTGGGGAGGGAGGCCAACCGCTACTGGCAAAGCGTAGATTTATATGTGGGCGGCAGCGAACACGCCACCGGGCATCTCATCTACTCCCGCTTTTGGAATCTCGTTTTATACGATTTAGGCCATGTCTGCCGGCGCGAACCCTTCGCCAAACTGGTCAACCAGGGCATGATCCAGGGGCGCTCCAACCTGGTCTACCGCCTCAAAAATGAGGCCAACACTTTTGTCTCCAAGGGCCTGCTCTCCCAATACCCGCCAGAGCAAATCCAAACCTTGCATGTGGATGTGGGCCTGGTGGACAACGACAAACTGGACTGCGAGGCCTTTAAGAAATGGCGGCCCGAATTTGAAGGCGCGCGATTCCTCACCGAAGAGAAGGACGGGGAATCCTTTTATCTGTGTGGCCACTCAATCGAAAAAATGTCCAAGTCTCTCTACAATGTAGTCAATCCCGATGCCGTCATTGAGCGCTACGGGGCGGACACCCTGCGCCTCTACGAAATGTTTTTGGGGCCGATCGAACAATCCAAACCGTGGAACACCAACGGCATCGAGGGAATGCACCGCTTTTTGGCCAAGTTTTGGAATGCGCTCCACCGCCAGGATCAGGCAGTCAGCGAGGAGGCCGCCACTCCGAACGAGCGCAAAATCCTGCACACCTGTATCAAGAAAGTGTCTCTCGACATAGAAAACTTTGCTTTCAACACCGCCATTTCTGCCCTGATGGTAGCAGTGGGACAATTGGCCAAGGCCAGTTGCCACAAGCGCGAAATCTGGGAACCGTTGGTGATCGCCCTCTCCCCCTTCGCCCCCCATGTGGCCGAAGAGTTGTGGCAGTATTTGGGCCACGCTCCGAGCATCACCACCGCAAAATGGCCCACTTGGGACGAATCCCTTTTGCGCGAAGACACTTATTCCTACCCCGTCTCCTTCAACGGCAAAACCCGCTTTTTATTGGAACTGCCGCGGGATTTGGGCCGCGATGAAATCCAACGGCGGGCCTTGGAAGATGCCCGCACCCAAAAATGGATCGGCGGCCGCCCAATCAAAAAAGTGGTGGTGGTTCCTCATAAAATTGTCAATTTTGTGTGTTAGGAGGCCTTATGAAAAAGTGGTTTGTTTTTATCTGTGTTTATTTTTTGCATCTAGTGCCATCTTTTGGCAACAATTCAAAATCCGAAGGCACAGAACAACGAAACCAAAATTGCCTGCGACTGCTCAAGGCGGTTGCCATGGCCACAGAGGCCCACCGTGGACAGTTGAGGTTGTCGGGGAATAAGGGAAGTCCAGCGCGCTCCTATATCGAGCATCCCATTGAAGTTGCCACTCTATTGGTTCAAACCGTTCCCAAAATTTCCACTGATGCTCTTACCGTGGCCTTGCTCCACGACACTTTGGAAGATACAAATTTAAATCCCAAGTTGATTGAAGAAGCGTTTGGCCCTCGGGTGCTTCAATATATCCGCTATCTCACCGTACCGGAAGGACTCGATTCTGCCGATAAGTTGAAATACCAAATTCAAGTGATGGCCAAATTGCCTAAAGAAATCCGTTGGGTTAAAGTTGTGGATAGAATTTCAAATGTCATGGATATAAAAAAGGATCGTCCCCGGCATTGGAGTTCCCAAAAGGCGGCCACATACATAGAGGATGGTGCGCAAATTGTGGTGGCGGCGGGGCCACTTCCCCAAGGCCTGGAGAATTTGGCCCAGGAGGTATTCGGTGAAGCTCTACAACACATGCGCGATAGGCGGTGGGAATCGCTCTTTTACCCTTAACTGGTTTTTTTGCAATATAAGTCTTTCTGCAATAGAGTAGGAAAAGTAACGGAGTCAATGGAGAGGTTCTTACATGACGGAAATTGTTTTTGTTGTAGAGGAGGCCCAAGAGGGGGGATGGACGGCCAAATCAATCGGCGAGTCCATCTTTACGGAGGGCGATACCCTCGACGAATTGAAAAAAAATATTCAAGAGGCCATCAGTTGTCACTTTGCCGATGAGAAACTTTCTCCCAAAATCATCAGACTTCACTTTGTCAGGGAAGAGATCATGGCGGTATGAGAATCCCCCGCGATTTGTCGGGCCTCTCTCTGGCAAAAAAATTGGAATTATTCGGCCATCTATAATTCGCTGCACCTAAATAAGGCCAATCCCGCGGTTTTGACCTGATGGCCAAACTTCCTCTACACTTGAAGAAAGGAAGGCATCCCCATGGATCAGGCCGATACGCCCAGCGCACAAGTCGAAGTTGCCCTTTTGGGTGGGGATTTGGCCCAACTCCGCGAGTGGGGCCAGGTCTTTAGAAAAGTGGGCATTGTGCCCCACATTTATGGCCATCTGGCCGATTTTTGGAAGGGCGTGGCCCTCGCCCCTCCACACCTGGCCATGGTGGATGTGCGCCACATGTCCCAGGGGGAACGCCATTTGGCCCAACACCCCCAGGTCGAGTCCGGGGACTTGAATCTCGTCTTTTACTGTTCCCCCGAGACTGTTCCCCTGCTCTACCCGGCCTACGAAATTGTGAATTTAGGCATCGTGTGGGGGGGAATTTCCCTGAGTGGCCAGATCAAAAATATCTTGCTGCGCTTTAACCAGTGGAATGAACTCAAAACGCGCGCCCACCTGTGGGAAAAACACGGAACCAGCTTTGAGCAAAAGCTGTCCCAAGCGGTGCAAGACACCACCTCCCTCAAAGAAAAGGATTTTTACCACACCCTGTTTAAGTCCCTGGGCAAGCGCTGTGAATCCTTCAAAGAGAAGTGTCTCGACTTTGAACACGCCTGCGCGCGCACTTTTGAAAGTGTGCCCGAAATCGCCCAGTTTACCGTGCTGGAGTTGAACCAAAGCGGCCAAAAATTGGTCTGCCCTCCCAGGGATTTGGCCAAATATATGGCCTTGCCCCCCTTGTGGTTGGGGCAAACCTGCCGTCGGGGGATTGAATTTTTTGCCCAAAATATGGCCACCCAGGTGTGCCTGGAGTTGATGGGCGGGGAACTGATGCCGCTCAAGATTTGTGGCCAACGGGAAAATCCCGACAAAATATTGGTGGTGCGCACGACTGACACCGATTTTTTCCACCAATTTGATTGGGAATCCCTGGAGCGCTACCTGTCCGGCATCCACGCCTACTTTGAGGGGCGGAAAGTTCCGGCCGTAAGCGAACAAGGCCAACTTCTCTCCCCCTGGGAACTGATGGATTTCATTGGACAAGCAGAGGGCAAAACACAAAAAAAATGGGCCATCATCGACTTGCACTTTGCCCGCTTAGTGCGCGAGGCCCTGACCTCCAAAAACGCCCCAGGCCCCTGTGGCAAATTCGACTGGCAAACTTGTTTTGCCGACTTTTTTCAGCGCCTGCGCACCCGCCACCAGCTGGAGTTTCGCCTGTGTATTCCCCATGTCGAACACGCCCTCTTAATGTTTGAGAGAAAGGAATTTGACCAGGCCTTTGCCCGCTTGGAAAAGTTTGCCAGAAACTATCCTTTTTGGCGCTACTTTGCCGACGCCGATGCGGCCCTGGGCAAAACCTTGAATCCCAAACTGCAAGAGTTGCCCCTCTCCGCCAAGGCCTGCCTGCGCTACTGGGAAAGCGGGGACTACCTCTCTCCACCACCCAATAAACCTCGGCCCATGCCAACGCCAACCCTGAGTATCTAAGGCCTATGCCCACCCACCGCCGCTTGCTGGTCAACCTCTCCCACTTGGCCCACAATGTAGAGGCCTTAAAGGCCGCCCGTCCTGGCCAAAAGACGGTGTTTATGATCAAGGCCAATGCCTACGGGCACGGGTTGCTCCCCATCGCTGAGTTTGCCTTTCGCCAACTGGGAGTGGAAGAATTTGGCCTGGCCTCATTTGCCGAGGCACACACCTTGTGCCAACACATTCCCGACAAAAAACTCAAGGCCTATGTCTTCTCCGATTTTGACTTGAATTCGGCCCAGCAAATGGAACTCTTCTCCCGCCGCCAGGCCATGCCCGTCATCTCCCAACAAAGGGACTTGGATTTTTTTCTCACCTCTCCCCAGTGTCAACGGCTGCCCCTGTGTCTGAAATTCAACACCGGAATGAACCGGCTCGGCATTGATGCCCCGGAGGCCGAAGCGGTGGCCACGCTCTTGCAACGCTGTGGCCGCCACAGCATCCAACATCTCATGGCCCACTTTGCCTGCGCCTCTCAATGTATGCAAACCCACTCTCTCAACCGCACCCAAATGGCCGGATACACCCAACTCAAATCCCTGTTGCGATCCAAGGGTGTGGCCATAGAGAGCACTTCTTGCGCCAATTCCGCGGCCATAGAACAAGGGGTGGGCGCAGAGGATTCCCATATCAGGCCAGGGCTTATGCTGTATGGGCCATCCTCCCTCGGCAAAGAAGTCAACTTGGCCACGCCCTGGCCGGGCAAAATGATCTCCCGCCTGGAGGGGCCAATCATCCAAACCCGCCGCGTGGCCAAGGGCACTCCCGTCGGCTACGGGGGACACCCCACTCCCCACGCCGGGGAGTTGGCCCTGATCGGCCTGGGTTACGGCGACGGCCTGGCCACTCATTTTTCGGGAGTCCAACTGCAACACCAGGGGGCCAAGGGAAAAATCTTTGGCCAAGTCAACATGGACATGTTTCAAATTCTCTTTCCCGCCGGCACACCTTTAAAAATAGGCGGGCCTTTTCAAGTGTGGGGAGAAGACCGCCATGGCCTCGCCGACTTGTGCCGCCAAACTGACCAGATTCCCTACCAAATTCTGTGCCAACTAAGCGCCCGCCTGGAGCGCGAATATCTGTAACCGTCCGCACGGAAGTCTGGCCTGGAGTTCAGTTTGCGCCAAGTTCCTCTGGCGCGGCGATGGCAAAGTCGAGCAGGCGCATCCCCGCCCGTTCGGCCTCTTTGCGGATTAAAGGGCGCTGGCCCTTTTGATGAACCAGCAAAAAGGCCCCGCCGCCACCGGCCCCGCAAACTTTGATGCCGAGATTGGGAAGCGATTTGGCCAAGCGCCGGTGCAGATCCGTCATGTCCTCGGTGATCATTTGGGGAAAGAGTTGGTGGCGTTTGCGCCCCTCTTGGGCGACGAGATTTAAGAGCTGATCAAAATCCCCGCTCGAAACTGCCTCCCGCGCCCGCGCCGCTAAATCGGCGATTTCTTGTAAATCCCGGCGGGTGGTGCCGGCATTGTCAAAAAAATTTTTGTAAACCTGCCAGTTGTTGATGCCCGAAGCGCGCGTCTGGCCTGAATAAATGAGGGTAAGGTGTTCTTCCAAGGCCTCTTTGAGAGCGGGGGAAAAATATTGCTCCACCCGCACCTCTCCATAGGCGGGCACTAGGCCCAAAATACCCCCGTATAGGGCGGGGTAATAATCCTGATAACCCGCAGGGCCTGCATTTAAAATTTGCGCCTCTATGGATTGTACCGTCCGCACCGCCTGGGTACGGCCGAAATCCCGCCCGCACCAGCGGCACAAGGCCTCGAAGAGGGCCAGCCCCATGGTGGAGGAACCACCCAGGCCAGCACCGGGGGGAGAACCCGACTGCAACTCCATGTTGATGCCCTCACGCACGCCGAAAAAGTCCAGCAAGCAAGCGACAAACGCCATCCCCTTGAAGTGCCCGCTGCGCAAGTTGGCGGGGGTAAACTCGTCCCGCGAGAAAAAATCCGTGCGCCGGTAATCCTTTGAAACTATGCTGATCCCGCCCGTCTGGCCCGTTTCCAAAATCACTCTGGCCTTGAGTTGAAGGGCGCAATTGAGAGTCGCCACCCGATCTAAAATCAAGTGGATGGGACTCAAGTCCAAAGTGCCCCCCAGGAGATCGGCCCGAATACTCTTTTGCACTTCGATCTTCACTAAGGAGAGTTTAAAACACCAGCGCGGAAAAAAACAGGGCCAGACTCAACAGCAGAAAAAGGCCCAGTAAAAAGAACAAAAAGAGGGGGGCCAGGAGGGCACTCAAAGATTGCAGGGGCGGCCACCGGAGGTTGCGGGAAAGGCCCGCGTAGAGAGAGATCAAAAAGGCGGCGTGGAAGGCGAGACTCCCCAACACTGGCAGCAATAAAAAAGTGTGGGCACTCAAGGCCCCGTTGACCACCTGCTGGCCGCCTTCCTCCAGGTCTTCCTCGCTTGAAGTGCCGATCAAACGCCCGAAAAAGCGGATACTGTAGAGCCATAGCCGGGAAAAAACCCACAAGTGCAGGGGAAAGAGCGCGGCCTTGAAAAGAAGGGCAAAGAAGACCTGCCATTGCCCCGCCGCCAGGGCGTTATTGGCCCAGGAAACGGCGTAGGAATCTGCGAAGTTTAAAGTAAACCACCACCACCCCGCGCCGATGAGCAGGCCCAGGATGAGGGCCTGCAGAGTGGCCATCAACCAGGAGACGCTCAAAACCTCCAAAAAGCTAAGTTCGAGTAACTGCCCATATTTCAGGCCATCTTGCCTCCGCATCCTGCTCCGGCACTGCCCATCGGGGCAGTCGTCGCTCGTCGCCTTCCTGGCGACTCCGTGAGGTTCAGCTTCGCCATCGCTCCCAGCATCGGGCAACAGGGAAAGTTTTTGTTGGGCCTGATGAATTGAGCACTCCGAGCGTTCCAAGCGCAAAGTCCGCAAATCTTCCTGCACCTTAAAGGGATGCAAAAAGGCCTGAAAGTAGGCGCGCAAAACACCGTTCATAGTTCCATTCTCAACGCCTATTCTTTTTCCAGCAAGTTGCGGTAGTACAGGCCCTTTAAGCGCTGGTATTTGAGGTCGTGGCGGTGGGCCTGGCCAGCAGGGTAGGCCCCACGGGCGCTGCGGGAGTCATTGGCCACCACCCAGGACTCCCCTCCTTCGGGAAGAGCAATGGCAACATAAAAACTGTGAGCAAAGGGCAATTTTGCACCCAACAGAACGGAAACGCTCCCGCGCTCAAAAAGAAAGCGCATCACCCACTCGCGCCGGGGGAAAAACGAGTCCCGCATGGAGGGGTTCACCTGATCCCGGGGCAAGGCCCTCTCCACAAAGGCCGATTCCAAATCCCCCAAAAAGCGCTGCCAGTCTTCCCGCCCGATCTGATCCACTTGGGCCTTCACAGCGGGGGTTTCGATGGCGTGCAATGCTCCCCAGCGCGCTTGCCACTCCTGCAAGTCGAACAGGGGTTGGGCCACATGGCCCCGCTCCAGGTGGCGCTGGGGCAATTCGTAAACCAGATAAGTCGCCAGGGTAAGCCCCAAGGCAATGGCCAATAAAATCCCGTTTCTCATTTCACAGCATCCTGCGGCGCAAATGAAAGGCCAGAGCACAGGCGAGCAAGGCCAAGGGCAGGGCCAACATCACACTGTAAAAGGCCAGGCCCCATTGGTGGCGGTTGATCAGTAAGGGAGACTCGGGGATGGCGGGCAGGTCAAAACTGGCCAAGTGTGCCTGATCGGCCAACCAGTACAAGCTGTTTAAAAAAAGGTGAAAATTCTTGGGGTGCTGGCGGTAGGCATTGCTGACAAAGCGGGAGTTGCCAAAGGCCAAAATCTTAGAGTCTCCCTCGGAGGGGGTGTAGGCGGCAAAATAACCCAATGGCCCCTTTAAATCCACTCCCTCCTCATAGGCCACCCGTCCGCTGCGCAAAGATTCTGGCCGCAAGTCCCCCCAGGCGGCGGGAAAGGGAGAAGACAAGGCCAAAATGTGAATGGCCTCGGCGCGCGCCGATCGGGTGGCGGGGGAAACCGCACTGGCCAGGGGAAAAAAGACGGCGTTGCCCAACCCCTCGGCCACCGGATGCCCGCCGCGGTACTCGGCGACGATGGGAACACTCCCCTGGGAACCCCGCACATGGGACAGTCTGTCGATCAGCAAACTGTTGGGAACCGACAGGCCCCAGTCCTCTAAAAAGGCGCGCAGGCCCCCCAGGGGGTCTTGCTCAAACTGGGGGTCTAGGGCCACCAGCAGTGCCCCCCCGTTCTCTATGTAAGTGTTCAAGGCCACCAATTCGCGTTTTTCAAAGGCCGAACCTGGCCCCCACACCACCACGGCGGAGGCCTGGCGGGGAATCTTCTCCACCTGCCTCAAGTCTATAGGCCGCAACTCAAACCCGCTGTTCAGAATCAATGTTTTGAGTTCACTGCCCCCTTGAAGTTGAGTATTCTGCAAGTCCATTTCGGCGTGTCCGGTGCTGTATAAAATCAAGGGGTCACGGGGGCGGGAGAGTTTAATCAAGGCGTTAGTCACCGCCAACTCGTTTAGGCCCCGCGCTTTGGCCACCCGCCCTTGTGATTCCACAATCACTTGCGGAATTTCCGTCACCCCGTACTGCTGCACTTTATCTGGCCGCAACTGAGCGTCGACAAATTCAAATTCCAAGCGGGAACTCTCCAGGCGGTACGCGTCCAACAGGGGATGCACGGGGGCCAATTGATCCCGAGTGCCCAGCAGGATCAAGCGCGCTGAATGGGGCAAGTTCTTCAAAACCTCCCGGGTCTGAGCAGTCAGGCGAGCGCGGCCCCCTGCCAACTCCCACACCCGCGCCCGCTGGTAGGCCCAAAAATTGAGCAACCCCAAAATGGCAGCGATCAAAAAGGCGCTCACTGTGTGAGAACTCAGGCGCATAAAAAAGGGGGAAGTATAAACATTTCTAAAGCGCCGGCGGTGGAAGAAGAGGCCCGTGGAGATCAAAACCACTGTCGCCCCGCTGGCCCACAGGTTGAGAGTTGTCTCCTGGGGAATGGCGATCCACAGGCCCAGTGTCGCCAAAATCATGGCGGTGGCGAGAAAGAGCAGCAAGATGCCCAACGCCCTCACCACCGGCGCGCCTCCAGAGAGAGGTGGGTGAGGTAGAGAAAAAAGGCGCTCAGGGAAAACAAATAGGCCAAACTGTCACTGCGCACTCCCCCCCGCAAAAAACTCTCCAAATGGGTGGCGGTGCTGAGGTAGCGCAAGAGTTCGGCCAGGGCAAAGTTGCCGGTGTTTTGCCCGGCGAGCACCAGCAACACCAAGGCCATCAACAGGCCAAAACTTAAAGAGGCAGCGGCCACCTGGTTGTGGGCCAAACTGGAAGTCCAAAGCCCCACCGCCATATAGGCCGCCCCGGCCAAAAAAATTCCCGTGTGGCCCCCCAGTACCAAACTCCAGTTAGCGTGGCCCAAGAGTCCCAAAGCGAGGGGAAAGATGGCCATAAGGCCCAATAAAAAGGCCAGTGTTATCAATGCCGCCGCATACTTGCCCAAGACGATTTGCCAGGGGGACAGGTGGGAGGACAGCAACAACTCCAGGGTGTGGGCCTTCTTTTCTTCGCTGAACAAGCGCATGGTGAGCAAGGGGGCCAAAACCAGGAGCAAGACATGGGCCCCTCCGTACAAGGGGAGCAAAACCAGGCCATCCGCCGTCTTGTTGGTCAGGCCCCCTACACTCAAGGAACTCAGAAAACTCCACCCCAGCAAAAGGCAAAAGGGCAGCGCCAAAAGGTAGATTAGGGGGGTGGCAAAAACTTCCCCACACTCTTTTTTGAGCAGTGTCCACACCCCTCTCATCTCAAAAGGCCACCTGGCGAAAGACATCCTCCAAGGATGCCGATCGTTTCCGCAAGGTGGGCCACGGAGCAGATTCGACGATTCGCCCCTCTCTGATAAAGCTCACTTCGTCGCACACCTTGGCGGCCTCGTCCAAGTGGTGGGTGGAGAGCAAAACGGTGTGATCGCCCTTGAGTCCCAGGATGAGTTCCCTCATCTCCACGGTGGAGCGGGGGTCGAGATGGGCACCGGGTTCGTCTAAAATGATCACCTCTGGCCGAATACTCAAGGCCTGGGCAATCCCCACCCGCTGGCGCATCCCCTTGGAGAGGTTGCCCACCAAACGCCGGCGCACCCCCCACAGGCCACAGCGTTTTAAAGTCTGCTCCCGCCACTCCCCGGCGGCCTGGCCATACCAGTCGTTGATCTGCTGCACAAAACGCAAATACAGTTCCACCCGCATGTGGCCATACAGGGGGGGAACCTCCGGCAAAAGGCCTATTTTTTTCCTCGCCCAACGGGGATTTTTCAGGGCATCCTGGCCCAAAATAAAGACTTCGCCGCGGGTGGGGGGAGTGAGGCCAGCGATAATATTGATGGCAGTGCTTTTCCCCGCCCCGTTTGGCCCCAAGAGGGCGTGTACGCGCCCGCGCCCGACTTCCAGCTCGACGCCCTTGAGGGCCATGTGGCCAGAGAAAACTTTGGCCACTCCGCGCATTTGAACCGCCAAAGGGGCCGAGTGTTCAGATTCCAACTTGACTCCCGTGCCAAAAGGCCGCATTGTGGACAGGTGGGGATATTACACCAAAATTGTAGCAGACTCCTGGGAACTTTGCTTTTGCTAAGCGTCTTTAGCGGATTCACTTCCCTGGCCCACGCCCAAGGGGGCGGGGCCTTGCAAAAGGATATTTTGGACGACTCGATGACCGACATCTACATCGTCACCGGAACCACTCTCACCGGGGGACTGTTGGGGCTTTCCACTCTCTCCTTTGTGCCCGATTCCTCGGCCCACTTGAAAAATATCGTGGTGGGGGGTTCCCTCGGGGTGATCTTAGGAGTCGCCATCGTCGCCTGGAGACAGGCCTACAAATCCAAAGACTACTACTACCAAAACGCCGCCGCCGTCCCAGTGGCGGCCGACTCCCTGGCGGCCGTGCGCAGGCCATCTCAGGCCCAACCTCTGCAAACCGCTTTTATTGGGCCACAACTTACCTTTCAGTTCTAAAATCAATCAACCTTTTTGCTGCGCCAAAGGTTTCAATCGTTCCCTCCCTTTTGGCAAAATCATACTCAAATTTGACTTGGCCCATATTTTCTCTAAAGGCCCGGTAGAATTTGGTTGCTTCTTTGATGGTTTTTGCTACTGCCCTGTCGTATTGTTTCCTAATTTTTTTTGGATTGGGAGGAGATGTGCAATACGATTCTTTTAAAAAGTGTGTAATTCTGTTGATGTCGTCATTCCGTGGAAGTCTGGATCGGTTATAAGGAGTCAAAAGGGCCACCCCGTTTCTTAGCAGATAATTTTCCCACAAAACATTATTGTGGGCATTTCTCGAACCATGATGAGGAACTTTTATCAATTTAATTTCTTGTTCCAAAGAATTTGAATCCGATATGATAGCACTCCAACCACAACTTGGGTCTGAGGTTTCTTCCAAGTCTGCCCCAAATAACAACTTCAAATTCGCAATTTTAATAAATGTCACAACGGCAGTATGGTTTGGCCCTTTCTCTGGTATAATTTTCAAACTTTCCTTTATTTTAGGCAAAAATTGAACCATTCTTTGCATGGCAAGGGTGATTTCCTTATTTGAAGGGGAAAGAGTCCAAATTTCAATATCTCCCATTCTTTCAATCAATTGATCACACTTTGCCCAAATCAAACGCTCTTTACAATTATGAGATTCTAGAAAACTGAAAACTTGGTAAAATTCTCTAACTCCGGATGTTTTTTCTTTTAAAATTCTTGCGTGATGTTCATTTGTCGATACCAATGAATAAAATTCATCTTTGTTTAAAGCAATAGAAGCAATAAATTTTGCAGAGGAGCATTCTTGAACCAAATCGGCAATGCCGTTAATATGATCATCATGCCAATGCGTGGCCATGATGTATTTCACACAATTTTTATAATCAATCCCTCTTCCTGCAAAATATTTAAGTGCAATGGGCCTCTTGCTTATTGGGTCTCTACAAGAGTCAATAACCATCCAACATTCTTCTTGAAATTTGACGACAATACATTCCCCGACACCGCCTCCAAAAATGGAGACTTCCACAGGCCTTGAGTTTAAATCAACCATTACTTTTTTTATTCTGCAATTCTGGAGAAAAAAATTCTTTGAAGGCCTTTGCTTTTTCCTCTACTTTTTCTATCTCTCTTTTTGACCAAATTGGCATTCTTCTAAAACGAAGTTCTGAAATTCTTTGTCTTCCTTCTGGTTGATCTAAATATCCAATATTCCAATAAACGATGGCCCCTTCTTCCAAGAGGTCGTAATCAGATGGAGATATTTCTTCCATGTCAAAGACGGCCTCTTCTACTGTTTGGTTATTTCCACCTATTTCATGGAATCGAATAGAAACTTCTTTTTGCTCTTGATCAACTGAAACAACTTGGCCTTCAAGTTTTTTAAGTGCAATAAAATTTATAAGACTTTCACTTTGAGCACTTTTTGCAATGTTTTCTTTGCCAGTAAAATCGCTTTGTATAATTCTGTTCTTATTTATGGCCCTTGTAATTGCTTTTTTTCTTCTTTCATCATCCAAGTCAATTATGGTCGCTTTATCCTTATCATCATCTTGTTGTTGCAAAATCTTTGAAGGAAAAATCGTATTAAGTCCTTCTACTTTGTCTGTTGTCGAAAAATCGAGAGACAAGGCACTCATGTTGATTGCTCCATAATTTTGTCTAAAATATATTTTGACTCTTTTTGAATTTCTGGCCAATTATTTTTTATCAATTCAACCATATATATTGTTCCATCAAGTACAGTTTTTTGTTTTATTTCAAAATGATTATTAACAGATACCCGCACACCATACTTGATTTGATCTGATCTATTTACAGTAATTCTAATATAGTTTTTTTCTTCTGGTGAAAATTTATTTTCAGTTTGAATGGTTATGTCTCTTAATAACATTGATGATTTTAAACTTTGTTCCCAAAATTCTTTAGGAGCAATTACATCTCTCAATTTATCCAAGTTTTTCTCTGATTCCACTTGAAAATGATACTCATAGTTAATGCCAAAATAACGAATAGGTGTCCTGTCCAATATGGAAAAGATACCGAAGACAAGGTCTTTTAAAGATTCAAAATATCTTTGGTCATTTGCTGTTAAAGTTAAGGAGTTTTGGAGTACTCTAAATATAATGCCAGGAATAGAAAATTCAGAAATTTCATGAGCAATAATTCTTATTTCCTTTGCATCTACATCTTCCTTGCGGATGAGGCCTTCTGATTGCAACCAGGCCGGGGTAAATTGAGATGGAGAAAAACTTCCAAGTCCGACGAAGGAAACACTGGAAAATTTAATTGCAGAACTCATTATTTAAAACCAATACTTTTTAAACAACTCAATGCATCTTTTGTAATGCCGAGTGTTTTTGTGGTATATAAAGTCCATCCTGTCTATCTTTAATTTTAAGTACTAGAGTTTGATACGCAAAGTGGGCACTCATGACAATATTGCATTGCATTATAAATAGACTTTACATACCAATCCAAAGAATTCCTTAATCCTAAGTGTCTCCAACTGGTATTTCACCCCATAAGCGTGAAAAATTCTCGGTGAATATTGCTAAGCGTTGTCTTGCTTTTCTTTGCATAATGGCCCATAAATTGAAGATTGGTTTTTAACAAAAGCGGTGCCGGAGCAAGATGGCCCAAAGTGTGATGCGTAGTGGCGAAAGAACTCTACATTAACCAAACCCTCAACGAATGCCGTGCGCTCTTGGTGGAAAACGGGGAAATCCTCAATTTTCTGTTGGAGCGCAAAAGCGACAAAGATCACCCCTATCCCAATGTCGGCAATATCTACAAGGGCAAAGTTCTGCGGGTTTTGCCCGGCATGCAGTCGGCCTTTGTGGATATAGGCCACTCCAAGGCGGCCTTCCTCTATGTCGACGACGCCTATATCCCCACTCTGGAAGAACAGCGCCAAATGGCCGAGGAACCCGCCCCCCCGCTGGCGACTCCCCCCGACGAGTATGGCCTGCCCAATGAGGTCATTCCCGACGAACTGTCCACCTTCACCGATCACATCCACCTAGGATTGCGCCCCAGTGTCAGCATTGAAAGTTTTTTGCATGAGGGCGACGAAATCTTGGTTCAAGTGGCCAAAGAACCCATCTCCACCAAAGGGCCACGCATCACCCGCCACATTACCATCGCCGGCCGCTATGTGGTCTTGATGCCCTTTATTGAACATGTCGGGGTGTCCCGACGGGTGGAAAATGAAGAGGAGCGGGAGCGCCTCAAAGAAATTTTAGAAACTCTGCGGCCAGAGGGGAAAGGGATCATCGCCCGCACAGTGGCGGAGGAACAAAATTACAAAACCCTCAAGGCCGACTACCAAATGCTGCTCAAACAGTGGAAGGACATTGCCCAAAAGTCGAAAAAGGCCCAAGCACCCCAGTTGGGCCACCGCGACCTGAATTTTATCCAGCGCATTTTGCGCGATGTGACCGACAAAGAGGTGACCCGCATCGTCCTCGACGACAAAGACAACCTCAAGGAGGCCGAGCGCTTTGCCAAAAAATTTATCCCCACCTTCAAAGGCAAAATCTCCCTGTATCAGGGGATCATCCCCCTATTTGAAAAATTCGGCCTGGAGCTGGAACTGGAGCGGGGGCTTTCCAACCGGATTTTCCTGCGCAGCGGAGGCTCCCTCAACATCGACCAGACCGAGGCCCTGGTGTCCATCGATGTCAACACCGGAAAATTCGTCGGCCGCAAAACTTTAGAGGAAACCATTTTGTGCACCAACTTGGAGGCGGTCAAAGAAATCGCCTACCAACTGCGCCTGAGAAACTGCGGCGGCATCATCGTGGTGGACTTTATCGACATGGAGAGGGAGGAGTACAGAAGCCAGGTGTACCAGGCCTTTTTAGAGGCACTCAAACGGGATTGGGCCAAAACCAAAATTTTGCCCATCTCAGGCCTTGGCCTTATCGAGATGACCCGCAAGCGCACCCGGGACACTTTGGCGCGCACCATGTGCACCCCCTGCCCCTACTGCGAGGGCACAGGAGTGGTCAAATCAGTGCTCACCGTGTGCTACGAATTGGTGCGCGAGTTGGTAAAAGTTTTGGGGCAAAACCCCGAGGAAGAGCAAATTCATGTCTACGCCCACCCGGAAGTGGCGGCCCAATTGGCGGAATCCGACCTGGACATGATCGAGGCCCTGGAAAAGCGCTTTGATCACAATGTCATCATCCGCTCGGAAAATAGCTATCATATCGAGCAATACGAAATCTTCCCCAAGTAAAGTAACTGTCTATACTTTGGGCCATCTTACTCGGGGGACGACAGTGAAAACTGATCTTACTCGTCGCAGTTTTCGCTCTGCCAGTTTTTCCAGGCCACCCGTTGTTGCCTCGACACTACGAGTTGGCGGCGCACTCGTTGGCAAGCGTAACCGCTGTCGGAAGAATCAGAGCACACACTTGAGGCCAAATTGCGCAAGCGCTGAATTTCATTGTCCAAGCGTTCAATGGCCACTTGGGCCTCTTCACAAGTGGAATTTTCAGAGGGCAAATCAGAGGCCAGGGCGAACGCCATCCACCACCAGGCCGCAAGCAAAACAAAAACTTTCATGGTTTCCTCCTTGATCGATGGGAAAATTGATCCAGAGGGGAGTCCCCTCAACCACGAGTCTATCCCAAGAACGCCAAATTTGTCAAAGCTATTTTTCTTTGCCGCAGTTGTCTATCCGCCATTTTTCCCAGGCCATGCGCCGTTCCCTCATTTTTATGGCCCGGCGGCGCATATCCCAACAATCATATTTGCGGGCCGCAGAAGAAAAACAATCCCTCATAATCGAAGAACGCAACTGCCTGATCTCTTCCCTTATTTGCTCTATCGTGGTTGCCGCCTCCACACAGGTGGAATCTTCGCCGGGAAGGCCATCTTGGCCAGCAGCAAAGACAATGCTGGCCCACAATGCGGCCACTGCCAGGGGAAACAAAAATAAATGCTTCATAAAAACCCCTCCTCAAGGTTAATTTATCCCGCTCCACTGATTCCCGTCAAAGTTTCTGGCCAAAGGCCAAGCTAAAAGCTATCTTGGCCCCAGTTCCATGAAAATGCCCATCCGAATCCTATTATTGGTGGCCATTCTCGGCCCTTGTTGGCCAGCGCAATCCCATTCCGATCAAGAGTGCGGCCACAGCGCCCGCCGGTTGCTCTCCCTGGTGCCATCCTCTGGGCCACCCAAAAAAACCTTTCCCTCCTATCCCGATCTGCAATGGAAAAAGGAAATCGTCTCCAATATGCCGTTACCACCCAAGGCCAAACAAATCATCCCCTATCTGGGATACCTGCGCCCGGGGCCAAAAATAAATGCATTGCGCCATTCTATTCTCAAAGAATTGGGAGTGAACAAAGAGCAAATGGCCTTTTTAAACCGCCGGCGCATTTTTGAAGTTGATCCCCTGGAATATCAATTTCTGGCCACCATCCCCCCCATCAATCCGGCCTATATACGGCCAGGGGCCAAAATCTCGATTCCCAACGACCTGGGCAATCTGATCAACGCCCGGGTACTTGCCCTTGAAGGCGATCAAGTAGAAGTGGCGGCCAGCGCGCGGGGGAAAATTTTTAAGCTCAAATACCCGCTAGACAAGCTCTTTTGGCCCATTCGGCCTGGCCGCGAGGTGATTTTTGAAGACCTGGATGGCCCCCCTTCCCTCAAACTGATCGAAAAAGTCTTCGACGATAACCATGTTGCATTTCATGGAAAATTTCCGGTGATGGATGCAAAGCGCGTCCCCGTGGGCACTCTGGCGCTGAGGCCCAGGGCCGCCGTGGACACCAGGCCAGCAGACCTCTCCGTTCCCATGGGGACATTCAAGGCCACCAAGCTGCGGGCGGACTTCCAGGCCATGGAAAATCTGGCCAAAGATTCCATTCCCTCTTTGGCGCGAAATTCTGCGGAGGAAAAGCACATTGTCGATCAGTATGTCCAACTCAATGGCCAACTGATCGCCCACTTGCGCATAGAAATGAAACGACAGGGCATCTCCACCAGAGTGCTGGTTGCTCCCGACAAGAGTGGACTCGTCTCGCTCCTGATCCTTGGCGTCCACCCCAACGGCAACCGCCTCTTGCGCCGCTTACTACGCCAACTGGAACGGCAGGGCGCGGGAGAGGTGGGAGTTTCCATTACCAGCAATCTGTTCCACAACTCCAAGGCCTTTCACTACAGCAACCGCCTGGTGCTAGGTTTTGAATCCGCCCTCTCCTTGTTGCAACACCAAATGAATCCGGCCATTATCCACTCTCTCCGCCACCAAATGTACGCCACCCGCAGGGCCATGGGGGTGCGATCGATCTACGACATTTCCTTCGAGGCCTACGGGGCGGCCTACGACCTCTACGGAAAGACGATCTCCAAAGATACTCCCCCCCTCAAACTGGGCCAATTTATGTGGGCCGAAGAACTCTCCACCTACTTGAACGATGCCTTTTTTTACGCCAAAAAAGTGCGCCACACCAGGCCCGCCCAGCAGACCGAAGCATTAAATTCCCTGGGAGAGGTTCTCAATGACCTGGAGGCCATCGCCCACAATATGGCCAACATCATAGGCAACCTTTTAGAGCACGCCCCCACCCCCGCAGCGTTGATACACCAAGCGCGCATGGAAAGTGGCCTGTTAAAAATTTCCGACACCAAGGGGCGCAAAGTGAATCTCGTATTGCCCGAGAATTACGCCCGGGTCACCGGCAATGCCGAATTGCCCACGGTGCTCCTCTCCCTCTCCCGCGACGACTTGGTGGAACTGGACAAAATCGCCCGCGACGAATTGGTTTCCGGCGAATATGTCAAGATTGTACCCCACCTGCAATTTTTAGAGAGCGGCCACGGAACCCTCACCCGCGAGGCCCTCGTCCGCTACCAACAGCAACTGCTCTTCCAGGGCCAAGACCTGTGGGGACTGCGCTTTCTGCACAACCGCGCCAAAGAACTTCAATACAAACGCATCGGCCAGGAATTTGGCGAAACGGCGGAGATCAAACTCACCCAAGTTCTCGATTTGGCCAAAACGGTGTCGAGAAAAACGGCGGATTGGCGCTCCAAGATTGCAGGTAAGAACAAACTTGCCTCCAGGGAGCGGATCGCGCTCTTGAGGCAAATCCGGCAACTGCGCCGCCATCTGATCGGCAGTGAAAGGGAGGAATTGAGATGAAAACACACTTGGCCCTTTTCGCGTTGCTCCTGGCCCAGGCCCTCAGTGCCGCCAATCTCTTGTTGAATCGGGACGGAACTCCCCGCTGCCAAATTGGCCCAGCGACAGTGGCCCATTTGGATTTAGAAGATGGCCGCCTGGCGGACTTTGTGGAGGAGGGAGAGGCCCCACAAGAGTGCAATACCAGCGATGTGCTCTACGCCCACCTGGTGCTCGCTCCAGAGGAACCCCGTATTGCCGCCATATCTCTCAACAAGAGCGGACTTCTCGATGTGGCCTTTATGTTGGGCAATGTCGCCATGGCCTGCCAAACGGGAGTGCAAAAACCAGACTTCCCCTTTGCTTCCCTACTCGGCCCCTCATCCACCAATCAATACCTGTCGGGCCTTTTGACTTCTCTGGGCATAGGTGCACTGGTGGTGCTCCACCGCTCTGTTTTAAAAGCGGGGATTGGGGCGGCCCGCATGATCATCTCTCGGGAGTCCTACGCCGCCCACCTGTTTGCCAGTGCCGGATTCTTTTCCCTGTGCTACCTGCCACCCCCGGCACCGCTGCCGCGGCGGGGGCCTTCACCGGAATCGGTGCAAACACGCTACTATGGCGAGTTCTAAGAAACTGTCCTTCAACTGCCATCTCCCGAACCCAGTCCTCCCCCACTGACCGTGACTTCTCTTTTACATTTTTCACATTGTCTCTTACTGTAATTCCGTCGCAAACCTTCTAACTCCCCACTCGCTTTTTCAATCTCGCTCGCTATTTGACTGCATCCCTCGAAGCGTTTGCACTCTTTCTTAAATCGCTTGTTCAATTGCGATTTATTGGCGGCCTTGTGAATTTGATCCGCCAAACTCTCACACTCTTCCAAGTCAATATTGTGACAAGATTTTTCCCTTCTCAATCCTAACCACCTCTTTTTGCGCCGGCCACGGTAATCTTTCCAAAGTTCGGCCAATTGATCTTCCTTAGAGTTCAGTTCATCACACATTTCCTTGCAAACAGAATCCGATTCGGCCGTCTGGGCATTGGAGTTGGAATCGGAAGAAGCATCGGCAGTGGCGCGCCCTCCTCCTAAATTGACTAAACAACAGGTTGACACATTGTAGGCCTGCAAATCTTTTTTGTTGCTGGCATTCCGGCAAGCATCTCCCGAAGCGACAATATACCCCTGACAATCGTTACTCTCGCAATAGAGATTTTTGGCATTTCCGCAAGAAGGCCAGCACTTTCCATCAACCGTTTTCCAATGGGGAGAAATTTGTGTGGCGGAACAGACACCTTGTGTTGCCATGCCGGGTAGAGTTCCACCAGCATCAGAACCTCCACTGCCAGTATTTTCACCGTTGGTGGAAGTTCCACTGCCGGTTCCATTACTACTGCCGATTTTATCGTAATTTTCGACATAACCGTAGTCGGGGGCATTGGGCCGGGGGAAAACGCAACGGCCCTCGTGAAAAACATGCTCCGGGGGATACATATTCCACAATTTTTCGGGACTCATAATTTCCCAAAAGGGACGGGCCACAGGATTTGTGTCGTCGCTAGTGATAAAAACAACACTGGGGAACAATACCCGTTTTCCCGTCGGATTTCCCTGGGAAGATCGGTGTTGAGGCGGAACCCAACACAAGACATCCGCCATAAAGATACCTCGTATCGAGGCATATCCAAATCCTCCATTCATGGAGTAGAGTTTTTGAACAACCCGATCTAAAAACTCTGCCTTGGAGTGATCTTTTAACAGTGGGTCTTCACTGTCGTTGCTCGTGTAGGCCTTTTTAAGTGCATCGGCATGCTTCCGCACAGGCCCGTCAACCACACTTTTAGCACTAGAGAAGACTTGTTTCCAATCGGAATCGGGAATATTGGCGTTAGATGCGGCATGAAGTGCTGTGGAAAAATAACTAAACAACAAAAAAATCGCCCAGTTTTTCAATTTCAACATTCCACCTCCCTGGGAAAAAGCACCGTTTAAAAATTGGATATAGGCCATTTTATCAACTTTTTTTAATCAGATATGAAAAACGGCAAAAATTACCGCTGAATGGGCGAAGGGGCCTCATCAAAACATCATGTTTTAGCTTAAAGCGGCGTTAGTTTTCCTCTCGGAGTCCTGACTACTTTCTTTGCAGTTTTTCGATTTCTTTGAGAGGCAATCCCGTGGCCTTGGCGACAAATTTGGGATCAGCACCAGCGGTGATCATCTTGCGGGCGATTTCTCGTGCCTTCCTTTGCTCTCCTTTTTCCACGCCTTCTTTTTGGCCTTCTTCAATACCTTCTTGGCGGCCTTTCACACGCCCCGACTGCTCGCCTCGCTCCCAGGCAAATTCCTCGCGAGTGAGTTCGTCGCGGCGCTGGTTTTCCTCCGCCTCCATAATTTCGCGCATGACTTCGTCTTGCGAGAGATTCCACAAACCTTTCATTGCTTTAGACATAACTTCCCCTCGGGATGCCAACGCCTTACTCTTTATCCAAGTTTCCCCAGTTCGCGGATTTTGGCCAAACTCAAACCAGTATTTTGCTTGATCTCTTCGGGACTCAGACCATTTTGCAACATTTTGAGCACCACAGTGGCCAGGCCCTGCTCCACGCCTTCTTTTCGGCCTTTTTCAACACCTTTTTCCATACCCCTTTTCATGCCTTCCCGCACGCCTTTTTTATGCCCCGATTGTTCGCCCCGCTCCCAGGCAAATTCCTCGCGGGTGAGTTGGTCGCGGCGTTGGTTTTCCTCCGCCTCCATAATCTCGCGCATGACTTCGTCTTGCGAGAGATTCCACAAACCTTTAACTGCTTTAGACATAACTTCTCCTCGGGATGCCAAGGCCTCGCTTTGGCATTTGCCGATGCGGCCAGATTCCTTCAAAAGATAACACCAACCTTCCCTGGAATCAAGGAGGTGCTCCAGAGGACGCTTAAATTTTCCCAGTTCGACCACGATAAAATTGAGTGCCTGGGTAAAAGTGGCCCAGGGGGCCTGTCTGTCCCGAATATCGCAGTGGTGGTAATAAGATTCCGATTGTTCAAATTGAAGCATATTGAATGTGGTGAAGGCCAGAGAATAGACGCGGCCAAGTTTTCTAAAACTTTCGCCCTTTTTAAGTTGCCCGCAGTAAAGTTTACTGGCGTAAAAGGCCAATCGTTCGGGCAGATAATCTTGAGAGGTGGTTTGCATTTCCACATTGACCGTTTCGTGGTAGTGGCGGCCAGAAGGCAGAGTTTGGACAAATTTTGCTTTGAGGTCGAGGATGCCGCGCTTTTTGGAGGCGTCTTCGGGCAAGAGTTCGGGGTCGAAGACCTGGGTTTCAATGATTTTAGCACCTGGAGGAAGGGGCAAGAAGTCGTTTAAGAGGGCGTTGAGCAGGAGGCGATTTTCCTCACTTTTAAAAAAGATTTTAAAAGCGAAGTCGTTGGTGAGGGACACGAAGGGGCCATGCATTGGTAGTTCTCCCGTTTGATTTTTAAGACTTGCACCTAGAGGGGCAAGAGCAAATTCAAAACGAGAGGGCCAATCCCTTGAAATAAGGGGAATTCGCAAAATCAAATATGCAAAAAAAATCGCCCTGGCGATAAAAAAGTGGCCACAAGGCCTGGCATGGGCCTGCTCGGTGCTGTGCTGGTCGCCTTCTTTAGGCCTTATACAAATCAGGCAATATGATAGGGATCGATGTCAACTTTGGCCGAAACTCCCCGCAAGCGCGCCAGGGGAACATGCAACTCCCGCAACAGAGAGTGCAAAGGGGAGCGCTCCGCTGCCCTCAACATCACCACCCAAGTAAACTGATCGGCGCGCTTTTCGATGATACTGGCGCGGGGGCCTAGAATGTGCACGGCGGGAAAGCGGGAGAGCAAAGAGTGGCCACAACGGGCGATCTGTTCGGCAGAGGAAACAGCGCGCTCCCGGCGCTTAGCAGTCAAGTAGATCATGGCCAAATAACTGTAGGGGGGACAAGCGCACAACTCTCGCATTTTGATCTCTTCACCGTAGTAGTCGGCAAAGTGTTCGCTTTGCACCCAACGAAACAAGCGGTGATCGGGACAGGCGGTTTGCACCATCACTTCCCCGCCGGCGGCAAAGCGGCCAGCGCGGCCAGAAATCTGGGTGAGCAACTGGTAGGCGCGCTCATAGGAGCGGAAGTCGGGAAAGTTGAGTTGGCCATCAAGACCTAAAACCACCACCAAGTTGACTCTGGGGAAATTGTGTCCCTTGGCCAACATTTGAGTGCCCACCAAAATGTCGATCTCTCCCCGCTCGAACTCGCCCAACCTCTCCTTGGCGCGGGCAAAAGTGACCACTTCGTCGCGGTCGAAGCGCCCCACCCGGGCGGCGGGAAAATGCGCCTTTAAAACCTGTTCGAGCCGTTCAGTGCCAAACCCCCGGTGTTCCAATTTGAGGTTGCCACACTGGGGGCACATCTCCGGCAATTCCTCCCAGTGGTGGCAGGTGTGGCAACTCAAGCGCCGCCGCTTTTTAAAGACTCTGAGGGAGACGCTGCAATGGGGGCAGGTGAATTGGTGGCCACACCCCCGGCACTGCATGTATAGGGCCAGGCCGAGGCGGTTGACGAAGGCCAAAACCTGCTCTCCCCTGGCCAGGTGTTCGCCCATGCGGTTTAAGGTCGCCGCTTCAAAGGGCCAAGTGGCGGCCTCCCCCTCCGGCACAGAGAGGGACTGCTGGCAGGTGTTGACCAGATTTAAGCGCGGCAACTTTCCCTCCCCGTAGCGCTCCGGCATGGACAGGTAAAAGGGGCGCAAGCGGGGGGCCTGGAAGCGGTGGAAGGTTTCCAGGGAGGGGGTGGCCGATCCCAAGATGACGGGAATGTTCTCCAAGGCCCCCCGTTTTAGCGCCAAATCCCTGGCGTTGTAGGGGCAGCGATCGGCCTGTTTGAAAGAAGTATCGTGTTCCTCGTCCACAACGATCACTCCCAGGCGGGGGATGGGAAGAAAAACCGCACTGCGCACCCCCACCACTACCATTGGCCGAGTTCTACCCTCCCGGCAGAGCATCTCCCACAGGCCAAAGCGGTCACTGGCCCCCAGTCCCGAATGATAGGAAAAAATGGGGGCGTCTACGCAAGCACGCAAAGATTGCAAAAACTGGGGGGTGAGGTTGATCTCTGGCAACAGCAAAAGGGCCGATCGGCCATCGGCAATCGCCTTTTGAATCGCCTTAAAGTACACCACCGACTTGCCGCTGCCGGTGATGCCGTGGAGCAGGTATTGGGAAAAGCGGCCGAAACCCTCTGCGATGCGCGCCCACGCCCGCGTCTGTTGGGGTTGCAAGACAAAGCGGCGCTCGCTTTTTCCCTGGAGCAAAGACAGGGGACGGGGCCGCTTCAACAAACGGGGCAAAACTTCAAAGACCAGTTGGCCCAAGGGGTATTGGTAATAGGCCGCCACCCATTCGAGAAAGTCCAGGTGGGAGGCCGGTAATTTGAGTTGCGGCGAGATGGATTTGGCCAAGGGACGCACGAGACTCAAGTCTTCCAAAGAGGGCCTGGATTCGAGGCCCAAAACGCAGGCCCTGATCTCGCGCTTGCCCAAAGGGGCGTAACACAACTCCCCCCGCCGGGGCGCGGGGCCTTGCTCGGGTGGGGCATAGGTTAAAACTCCGCCGTTAAAAGGAGTGTCCACCGCTACCCTTAATAACTGTTCACACTTCAGGCCAACGGGATCACCTTGCGATTCTGCCGGCGAAGAGGCCATGTTCAATAACTCAAAAATTTGGGCCGTAAAAATGTATTGGAGCGGCGGCGCACGCTCGCCAAGGCCTTGCGGTAGTCGGCCGCCCGTTGCTGCATACTCTTCGAGCGGCGGGATGTGTTCAAGTGTTGCAACGAAGTCATGCGCACGCGGTAGATTTGGCCCACTGAAGTTTGAACAAAAATATACTGGGGAAGTTGGTGGCGGCCATTCAAAGTGACGGGGGCATCAAAATAGAGTTCCATCCTCCCACTGGCCGCGTCTGCGCTCATGTGCACTGGCCAGTGAGTTTGGTTATCAAAGCGCGCCCGAAACCCCTCCTGGGAAATGGCCCAAAAATAGTCCTCCCCTTCCCTTTGCAGGGAAACCACTGACTGGCCTTGCAAAAAGGGTGCGCCCATGATCTCGGCCACCCGCTTTTGCTCTTCGGGGCGTTTGGGAGACAGGGGATTATCCATCTCTTCACGCAAAGATTTGTCCTTTTTGATCGCCTGCAAATAGTCCTGATACCTTTTCAAAAGCCGCTGTTTGTCCCGGTTGATCCTCTCCCGGTTGGACTTCAAGTCGGGAAACTTTTGCTTGAGGTAGGCCATCATCACCGAGGCCTGATTGAGACACAGAGTGGCCAGTGCCCCGTAAAAAAGACTCTGATCGAGGGAAAAGTTGGCGATTACAGCGCGCTCCATCCAGGTGAAATAACGGACATGCAACAGATCGCGGGTGTCCATGCGCCCGTTTTGATACAACACTTGCAGGAGTTGAACCCGCTCTTTTGACTGGCCAGAAAAAATCAATTTGACATGCAGGGCCTCCCTGGCCCAGGACGGGGGCGGGACATTCCTGGCGAGTTCCTCTCCCACCTCTGCCGCCTTTTCAATAAGGCCTTTGACCACCACCAAATTGCCCGAGAGGGGAGGATTGGCCCCATTGCGAAAGAGGCCCTCCACGCTGGGAACAAACCCCAGTGCCGTCTGCACCGAAAACAACAAACACCACCACCCCTTTTTCACCGCAAATTCCACCCGGTCAAAGTTTGATTTGATACTTCTTGATCTTCTCGCGAATAAGACTTTCCATCAAGGGCCGCAAATTCTCATCCCGCAAGGCAAAATCTAAAGTGGCGTCCAAATAACCGGAAATGCTTCCCGTGTCGAAGCGCTCCCCTTCGATCAAATGGGCGCAAACCTTCTCCGCTTTGGCCAACAAGTTGATGGCGTCGGTGAGTTGGTACTCCCCCCCCGCTCCCGGCGGAATCTGATCCAAAAATTCAAAAATTCTAGGAGTAAAGATATAACGCCCAGGCGAAGCAAGAGTGGGCCGCGGGGCCACATCGGAATGGGGTTTTTCCAACATTGCGCGCAGGCGCAAAGTTTGATTATCGCCTTGCAAAAAATCCCCGGCGACGATGCCGTAGCGATGGGCCTCTTCGAGGGGCACTGGAACCACTCCCACCACCGCACAATCCTCCTGCTCCCCGGAAATCTGCATCAACTGGCCGATCCCTGGCCTCTGGCCACAAATCAGATCGTCTCCCAACAGCACGGCGAAAGTCTCTTGCCCCACCACCGGGCGGGCGCACTGAATGGCGTGGCCAGGCCCCAGCGGGCGCTTCTGGCGCACTGAGATCACTTCCACCATATCGCCGATGGAGGCCATCTGTTCGGCCAGTTCGGGCCTACCCTTCTCCCGCAAAAAGGCCTCCAATTCCAAGTTGCGATCGAAATAATCTTCGATGCTGTGCTTGCCGCAGGAATTGATAAAGACAATCTGCTTAATACCCGCCTCTATTGCTTCGAGAACGGGATAATAAAGCATGGGGACATTGATGATGGGGATCATCTCTTTGGGGATCTGCTTGCTGGCCGGCAGAAAGCGCGTCCCCTTTCCGGCCACGGGGATGACGGCCTTGGTGATTTTCACTACAATAATCCTAAGTCCTTATTTTATAGTGAGGATCGTGTGGCCAATATATTCTATTTAAGGCGTTATGCCACCCTGTACATCTCCGCTCTGGCCATATTTTCCCTCCCGTCGGCAAATAGTAATATTCTCAATTTTGAAACAACGCGTCTTAAATCCACCGCCGGGGCGGGGGTGGCCTCGGTGTTGATGAATGAAGCGGTGGTACTCAACCCCGCCCCCCTGGCCCTATTTCAAAACGGCAGCTTTTATTTCCAGCGCTCCAGCGGGCAGATGAACCAGTTTTCCCCAGGCCCAGCAAACGGGCCTGGCAACGCCCCCCTGGAGGCCTCCCCCTCCCACAAGAGCAAACAATTTTCCACAGTAGTGGCGGATGCCAAAAGCAAACTGAAAGGGGCCTTTGGTTACACCCGGCAAACCTACTCCCACCACCGCCGGCAACAGCTCATGGCGGCCTTTGCCCACCCCGCCGGCAAGAAATCTTCTGTGGGCATCAACTACCAGCGCATCAAAGAACACCGAGGAGACCACCAAGATCGCTATGGCCAGGCCAATATTGGAGTGATGCACGCTCTCAACGAGCAGTTTACCATGGGCATGGTCTTCGTCGATCCAATGCGCAGGCGCAAGGGAGAAACCCGCGGATTGCTGGGGGGGCAATATGTCTACCAGGACATGGTCAGCTTTATCCTGGACATCGGTGCCGACTACAATCACCCCTTAGATAAAACCTTCTTGTGGAGGGGGGCGATTCAATTTAAACTGCTGGACGACTTTTATTTGCGCCTGGGGGCCTTTGATGACAAGGGGAAGAGAGAAGAGGGCACCGGAGTGGGCCTGGGCTGGATTGGGCCGCGCCTGGTGTTTGACTTTGCCCTCAAAAATACGGGGGTGCAACTGGCCACTGACGGAACGCTCTCCCAAAATACGACAGAGATCAGGGAAACCAGCTTTGGCCTGGCCTATAGATTCTAATGTCTCTCATTAGAACGCTCATTCAGCGCTACTGGCTGCACAGTTTTGGCCTCACCGTGGGGACACTGTACCTGTTGCTCTCCATCGGCAATTTGCTGAGTGGCCTTCTACGGAGCAATGTCAACTTCAGGGAAGTTTTATTCAACCACCTGTTGGAAACCCCGGGACACCTCAAGTTTATTTTTCCAGTGGCCTGCCTGGTGGCCTCCCTGCTCTCCATCGAAAAACTCAAGGCCCAGGGAGAATTGACCGCCATTTTGGCCTGTGGCCACAGTCACAAAAAAATCCTCTGGGCGCTATCCCAGGCGGCGCTCTTGGTGGGGGCGGTGCAATTTTTACTACTCGCCTATCTGGCCCCCTTGATCAAATCCAAACGCCACGACTTGATCCAAAACCCGGAGGCCAAATTCCGCAACCTCAAAGGCCGCGGGCTGCGCGCCTCGACCATCGGGTCGGGGCAAATTTGGTACAAAAACGACAGCTATTTTTTTTCCTTTGAAACCTACGACAAGGCCAACCCCACCCTGCTGGGCCTCACCGCCTACCTCTACAGTATTCCGCCGGGCAAGGACTACGCCCTGATCGAGAGGGTCATCCGCTCGCCCAAGGCCTCGTTTGACCCCGCCCTGGGCCAGTGGATGGCCCCGCAAGCGCGGGTGGTGAGGAATCTGCACACCCCCGGCTTTCCCAAAGTGGAAGACCTGGAAAACCAGGCCATACCGCTGTTGGAAACCCCCGACGACTTTAGAGAAATCGAGGCCGACATCACCACCCTCAACATCGTCAAGCTGTTTTACTACATCAAAAAATTGAGCGAAAACGGCATCAATGTGAGCGAGTACGCGGTGCTCTTTTTGGAAAAATTCTCCCTGCCCCTGACTTGTCTGGTGTTTGCCCTGTTGCCCTCAGTTTTGGCCTTTTACCCCAACCGCCGCACCTATGGCCTGGCCAAAATCCTCACCTTCATCCTCGCCTTCAGCATCGTCTACTGGCCGCTCTACAGCTACTTTGTGCAGATGGGGATGCACTCCAAAATAGGCCCCGCAGTGGCCTGTTTCGGCATCCCTTCGGTTTTTGCCCTGGGGTTGGCCACCACCTTTTATCGACACCGGCGACTCATCTAATCTTTGGCGATGAAACTTCCCCACTTCCCCCCCATTGCTCTCTTCATTCCCGCAAGTCTCGCTCTCCTGGCCTATTTCTATGACCTGGGCAACATCGACGGACTACGCCAGGGCACCGAGGGATTTTACCTGCTCATCACCCGGGAAATGTTTGAAACTGGCCATTTTCTCACTCCCCGCCTGGCCGAAGCAAACCACTGGAGCAAGCCTCCTCTGCACTTTTGGTTGCCCATGCCCCTCTATGCCCTGGCCTCACCTTTAGGGCCGATTCACTACCTGGCCATCGCCCGCGCCAGCATCGTTCTCTTCACTCTGGCGGGAGTGGGGTTTATCGCCCGCTGGAACCAGCGCCACTTCCAACGGCCGTTTGGAGAGACACTGTTTTATTTTTTGGCCTGCTTAGGGATTCTCAAATACGCCCGCATCTACATGATGGAAATGCCTCTGGCCCTGCTCACCACTTGCGCTGGCCTGGCCTATTATGACTACGCCCTAAGCGGAGAAAAGCGGGCCTGCGCCTTGGCGGTGCTCTTCGCCGGGGCCAGCTGCCTGGTCAAAGGCCCAGTCAGTTTGGCCATGCTGGCAGGGGGAGTGGGGGCCTGGACGCTAGTGCAAACGGTTTTACGCCGGCGGGTAGTGCTTACAACTCCGCTGCTGTGGTTGTCTTTCAGCGTCTTGGCCAGCGCCCCCTGGTTTGCCTGGTGCTGGTACACCTACGGCGACGAATTTTTCAACTACTTTTTCCTGCGGGAAAATGTGGGCAAATTCACCACCCAAAGCTACCCCGTGAGATCGCTGATTCAAGGACTGCTGCTGTACGGACTGCCCTTTACTCTGCTGCTGCCCCAGGGGATTCGACAACTCGCCCGCCAATTAAAGGAGAGTCCTCAAGTGCTGCTCTTCTTGATCTGCTGTTTTATAAGTTTTTATTCTCTATGGTTTTTCCCCAACCAGCGAAGCCACCACTACGCCGTTCCCGCCCTGCCAGTTCTGCTTTTGATCCTGCAAAACACTGTCTTGGTGGGTCCCGCTTTTCTGCGGGGGCGACTGTGCCGGTGGGTGAACGCCATGGCGAGTGTCTTTTTTGCCACAGTCCTCGCCCTCTTCGCCCACATCCTGTCACTAGACGGCATCCCCTCAATGGAGGGCCAAAACATCCGCATCGGAGTGGGGATGGGCCTGGTGCTGGCGGGACTGGGATTGCTGTGGAAAAGAAGTCATCTCACTCAGTGGAACAGTGGTTGGATGGCCACTCTGGCCGGAGTGTGGGTGTTCCTCTTGCCCCTCTTGGCCCTGCCGGTGCTCCCCTCTTCGGTGGTGCAAACCATAATGGAGAGAGGGGAAAAAAGGCCCATCAGCGTAGTTTTCCGCAAACCCTTTTTTATCGAAGAGCGGCTGGGGAAAAAAGTGGCCACTTATTCGCCCCATCAGATCAAGGGAGTGCTCTCCA
Organism: Bacteriovoracaceae bacterium; assembly: GCA_965243145.1. Classification (GTDB taxonomy): domain Bacteria; phylum Bdellovibrionota; class Bacteriovoracia; order Bacteriovoracales; family Bacteriovoracaceae; genus CBDBLK01. The sequence goes on along the minus strand of CBDEUB010000002.1, from coordinate 231,638 downwards.
ATGCCCTCCCCGGCGATTTGGCCATAGTGCCGGAAACCGTTTTTACCCACCAGAATTTGGCCAATGCCGCCCGCATAGTAAAACGCTGGCCCCTGTGGCGGCGCAAGGCCAGCACCGGAGCGGTCCTGCGCGCCCTGGAAGAGGGAGACGCCTCTTCCCTCAAGGATGATATGTTGCTGATCGAAAAGCGCTGAGCGGACTCGCCAAAAGCGCTCTTCTCGCGGTAAACCAAGGCAAAGGATAAGGCCGAACGCAAAAAATCTGTGCATATATGAAAAAGTCTCCTTTTCTGTGTTGCCCCTCTGGCGTGGCCAGTGTTGTCTGAACACATTAAAATAACCGTCAAGAGGGGAAATTTATGAACAGCGATAAAAAACTACTGTCTCTCGAAGAATTGGCCCGTAAAACTGAAGAAGGCCACCAAAAGCTACAGGAATCCCATCGAAAAACTGAGAAATCCCGCCGAGAAACTGAGAAATCTCAGCGCAAAACCGAGAAATCCCTGCGCGAAATGCAAGAGGCACTCAAAGAACTCAGCAAAGAACTTAGGCAACACAGTGGTGAGTTCAACCGCAAATGGGGCGACTTTATGGAAAACCTGATCGAGGGCGACCTGGTTTCTTTATTGCGCAATTGGGGCCTCGGCATGATCACTGCTGAAATTCAACCCATTCCCAAGGTGGTGGTTCCGAGAGACGACGGAACACCCAAGTACGAATTGGATTTGATCGTTAAAAATGGCGATTTTGCCATCGTGGTAGAAGTTAAAACTACTCTCACAGTAAATAAAGTTGACAACTTTCGCCAAAAGCTGGAAATGCTCAAAGGTGACCTCCCCGCTTATAAAAATAAAACCATTTACGCATGTATGGCCTACCTCAAAACCGACAAAGGCGAGGAAGAAGAAGACCGGGTTCTGGCCTATTTGGAAGAGCAGGGCCTGTTTGCCATCCGCGCCCCCGGTGGCCCGGCCAATATCGCCGCCATCACCAACGCCCCCGGGTTTGTTCCCAGGACATTTTAAAGACACCTAAAACACTTGCACAGAGTGGAGTTTAAAATCTTGCCAATGGGACAAGTGAGGGTGCAGCTTTTCCGTTCAGTATCACAGGAGCAAGTCCCCGTGTTGAGAACACGGCCAGCGGGACACCTCTTGCTGCAAAATCGTGACTTTTACAGCTAAAAAAATATGGCCTACCATCGGTGCTGATGGATAGGCCTCCCCCCGAGACATCCATACCGGGAGAACAGGCCAAAACGCCCTTACCGTTGCCAAAACAACTTAGCACGCCAACGAAAAAGGCCAGGATAAAAGTTCGAGTCGTGTATGCCATCACTATTTCCCTCCATGTTAATGATAAAGACATATTGAATGGCCAGTGGGATTTTTGCAAGTTTTTTATTGCACAGAAGCATGGAAGTCAAAAAGGCCCCGTCAAAGCGCTGAGCGGACTTGTCAAAAGCGCTCTTCTCGCGGTAAACCAGGGCAAAGAGTAAAACTATGAGTCGCCTCAACCAATACCCCCGCCCCCCTGTGGAAGAAAGGGACGCCGCCAGCACCGAAGAACGGGCATTGGCCGAGTCCGCCCTCTCCGAGGGCAAGGCACTCAAAATTTACACCTACCCCGCCCCGATCTTAAAAAAAGTGGCCAAACCAGTGGAGGAGTTCGATGTCAAACTCAAGGCCCTGTGCCTGGACATGCTCTACACCATGTACCACGCCCCCGGCATCGGCCTGGCCGCTCCCCAAGTGGGAGTCAGTCGCCGCATTTTTGTCATGGATATAGATTTTGAGCGGGAAGAAGTGATAGGCCCCGACGGCGGCGAATCCTATGAACTCAAAAATTTGTGCCCGCGGGTGCTAATCAATCCGGTTTTGCGCGATTTTGAGGGAGAACAACTCTTCCGTGAGGGCTGTTTGTCGGTGCCCGAGGTCTACGAAGAAGTCAAACGGGCCGAGCGGATTGGCGTCGATTATCAAGACTTTGAGGGCCACACCCACACCATGCAGGCGGACGGCCTCTTATCGGTGTGCCTGCAACACGAAAACGACCACTTAGACGGCATCGTCTTCCTGGAGCGCCTGACTCCCCTCAAGCGCGACTTGGTGGCCAAACGATTTTTAAAAAAACAAAAGTAACTCGCTCTCAAATGAAAAATCGTGATAAAAGCAGGGTAACTGCTCATAATTTAGGTCAGATTGGGGTAAAGCAAGACGGAGCGACTGAGGCGTACCAAGAGTACGCTGCAAGGAGCGACGGTGAAGCTGAACCACACGGAGTCGCCAGGAGGGCGACGAGCGACGACTGCCCCGATGGGCAGTGCCGGAGCAGGATGCGAAGGCAAGATGGCCTGAAGTGTGGGCAGTTACTTAAAATCGCCTTTTGTGGGACGCCCGAGTTTTGCCTCCCATCCCTGACGATGCTCCACCGCTCCCCTGCGGTGGATTTACAGTGGGTGGTGAGCATGCCCGACAGACCGGCCCAGAGGGGCCAAAAAAAGGCCCCTCCCCCCGTCGCCCGCTATGCTAATGAGCATGGCCTGCCCCTATTTCAGGCCGCCAATCTCAATGCCGAGGCGGACTTTATCGCCCGACTGGAAAATGCCCGCCTGGACATGATCATCGTTATCGCCTTCGCCCAGTTCTTGGGCCACCGCCTGTTACAATTGCCCCGCCTGGGGTGCTTTAATGTCCACGCCTCCCTCCTGCCCCGCTACCGGGGGGCCGCCCCCATCCAACACGCCCTGCTTAACGGAGACACCACTACCGGCATTTCCATTCAAAAGATGGTGCGCCAAATGGATGCTGGCCCTATTTTTTGGCGGGGGGAAATTCCCATCGGTGAAAACACTGGCCGGGAAGAACTGACCACCCTGCTGGCGGAAAAAACGGTGGAAGGGTTGCACCAGTTAGTAGCGGCGGGGTTCGCGGGGAATATTCCCACCACTCCCCAGGATGCGGCCGCGGTGAGCTTTGCCCCCGCCCTAAAAAAGAGCGACGGACACCTGGAATTTTGCCACCACAGCGCCCTCAAGCTCTCTCGCCAAGTGCGCGCCTTTCACCCCTGGCCAGGGAGTTACTTTTTTCTCAACGGTTTGCGGGTCAAAGTCCACGGTGTCGAATTGGATGCCACAACCTTGAGGCCCGGGCAAATTGACACCGAGATGGGAACTCTGCGGATCGGCTGCCGGGAGGGCAGCTTGCGCCTAAAGCGGGTACAGTTGGAGGGAAAAAAGGCCGCCAGCGATGTAGAAGTGCTGCGCGGACTGAAAAACAAATTTGGCCATTTTGAACTGGCCTGAAGTGTGAGCAGTTACTCTGGGATGGGGGTGGCATCAACTACCCCACTCCCCCGAATAATCTTCTTTTTCATTTGGTACGACATGCGAGTCAGTCTGAGCTTTTCTACGATGGTGCAATCATCACAGGCCAGTACAGCATAGTCGAGAAAATCTGCACTCAGTCCGTAGGGGCCATTGAAAGCATTGTCGCAATTCCCACTGGCAAAGAACTTGAAAAGCGATTGTTCGGAACCACCGGAGCAGGAAACATGGGGAAAAGTCGCATAGTCTCCATGGCCATCACTGTGGCGGGCCTCGTGAATGAGATTGGAGATCCGAAAGAGACTGTTGGCCATAGACTGTGCCGTCGAACGGGTCGGACGACTGCGGTGTGAAAAGAAATGTTCCGTCAACAGAATAATGCCCACCCTCGGAGTTGTGACGGGAAGCAAGGATTCACTGCCATCGTCTCCTATATATTTAAAGTAATTGTCATCATCCCGAAACGGGTAGATATACATCTCTCTCGTTTCAACATCCCGAGTTGCCCCGTAGATCAGTGAACCCAAGTTGGCCGCATAGGCCATATTGAGGAGAAAATTGACTGTCAACATATCGAAAAAACGGTTAAAGGGGCCAAAGATGCGATCCACCAGAGACGGTGTTTTGAGTTGATTGTTCTTTTGAATAATGATTCTCTCTTCCAACTCTTGAAAACTCAAATTGCCCACGATGAGTTTGATCCGATCGAACAGCCAATCTTTCAATTGATCACAGTCGAGGTCTTCAATTTCAAATATCTCCGTGGCCCGCCTTTTGGCCCGATCGATCTTTTCCCCTTGCAGATCATAATTGAGTTGGCAGAGGTTTTTCAGGTCGTTTTCTATAATGCGCCGGTGTTGCAAAGGCACAGATTTATCAAATTCGATGGCGGCAAGGCCTAACTCCATGGCACCCATCAAAAAGAGCAGGACGAGTTTTTTCACGGTTTCTTCTCCAGTTTGGCCCTCAACGCAGGCCCAAATTGCCAAAGGGAAAACTTGCGCTTAAAACCAGTGCAGTGAAAAACAACGACAAAAGCATTGTAGCGCCCAGCATCTTGTGTGGCAACCTCGCCAACTTGGAGGCGGAAGTCCGGGCCTTCGCAGAATGTCATTCCCTGTGGTGGCACCTGGACATTATGGATGGCCACTTTGTTCCCAACCTGACTTTTGGCCCCCCCGTCGTCGAGCAAATTGCCGCCTTGGCCCAGCACCCCCTGGACGCCCACCTGATGGTGGCCAACCCGCGCTTTCACATCCAGGCCTTAGCGGGCATGGGCGTGCACAATGTGACTTTTCACTACGAGGCCTGTGCCGGTGAAAACGAGGCCCTGGAGTTACTCACTTATGCCAAACAACATTTCCCCAGCGTGGGCGTGAGCGTGCGCCCGAAAACTCCCCTCTCGCTTTTGAGCGCGGAACTGCTGAGTGCAGTGGATTTGCTTTTGATCATGTCGGTGGAACCGGGTTTTGGCGGCCAGGCCTTTATCGAAAACACTTGGGACAAACTTGCCGAGGCGGACAGTTTGCGCCGGGAACACAACTGGCATTGGCCCATTCAAGTCGACGGCGGAGTGAGCGCCGACAACGCCCGCCGCTTGCGGGAACGAGGTGCGGCCAACCTGGTGGCCGGCAGTTATATTTTCCAAGCGCCCTGTGAGCAATACGGTGAGCGGGTGGAGGCCTTGAGGTAGTGACAGCTTCAACCCTCACCCTCGACGGACGCTCCCTCACTTTGCAAGACCTGGCCCGCTTTGCCTCCAGTAATTGCCGGGTGGAATTGTCTGGCCCCAGCGTGGCGGCCATGCAAAGGGCGCGCGCCCTAGTGCTGAAAAAAGTGGCGGAGGGCAAACCTATCTACGGCATCAACACCGGCTTCGGGGCACTCGCCAATCAGTCTATCGAGGCCAAAGACCTGGCCCAATTGCAACTCAACCTGGTGCGCTCCCACTGCACGGGGGTGGGGCCAGTGCTCTCCACGCGGGTGGCCCGCACTCTAATGCTCTTGCGCGCCAACTGCCTGGCCAGTGGCCACTCAGGGGTTTCCCCAGAAGTCGTGGAGGGCATCCTGCACTTCCTCAACCACCACATCACCCCCCTCATTCCCGGCAAGGGTTCGGTAGGGGCCTCGGGGGATTTGGCCCCTTTGGCCCATGTGGCCCTATGCCTGATCGGCGAGGGGGAAGTCTCGTGGCGGGGGAACACCACCTGCGCCAGTGTGGCCCTGGAGAAAACTGGCGGCCAACCCCTCCAACTCGGCCCCAAAGATGGGCTGGGATTGATCAACGGCACTGCCGCCATGGCGGCCCTGGGAAGTCTGGCGGTCATCGAGGCCAAGCAATTGGCCAAGACCAGTGACCTGTGTGCCGCCCTCACTTTGGAGGGCACCAAGGGAACCCCTCGCGCCTATGAAGAGGCCCTGTCTCAATTGCGCCCCCACCCTGGCCAATTGGAGTCCTCTCGCAATCTCTCGCGCTTGCTGGCAGACAGTCCCATCGCCGAATCCCACCGGGATTGCCCGCGAATCCAAGACCCCTATTCCCTGCGCTGTGCCCCCCAAGTCCACGGGGCCACTCGCCAGGCCCTACACCACTGCGCCAGTGTGATGGAATGTGAATTGAATGCCGTCACCGACAACCCTCTGCTCTTTCCCGAGAGCGGAGAGATCATTTCGGGAGGCAATTTCCATGGCCAGGCCTTGAGTTTGGCGATGGACTATCTGGCGATGGGCATGAGCACTCTGGGCAATATCAGCGAGCGCCGGATCGAAAAAATGATGAACCCCGCCTTTTCGGGACTGCCCGCCTTCCTCACCAAAAACAGCGGCCTGCACTCTGGCCTGATGATCGCCCAGGTGACCGCCGCCGCCCTCGCCTCTGAAAACAAAGGCCTGTGCCACCCTGCCAGCGCCGACAGCATCCCCACCTCCACCGACAAGGAAGACCTGGTTTCCATGGGAGTCACCGCTGGCCACAAACTGCACCAGGTGTTGCACAATGTGCGCCACATTTTGGCCATCGAACTATTGTGTAATACCCAGGCCCTGGAGTTTCAACGGCCGCTCCAAAGCACTCCCGCCCTGGAGGCCGCCTGGCAACTCACCCGCCGCCATACACCTAAACTGGAGGCCGACCGCCCCCTCCACCGGGACATTGGAAACCTGGCGGAACTTGTGGCCTCCGGCGAATTGATCCGTGCCGTCGAAGAGGAAATAGGAGAATTGCAATGACCTCAAAAGATATTCCCCTGCCCCCCACTGGCCCCCAACTCACCTGCAAAGGCTGGCATCAAGAGGCGGCCCTGCGCTGTCTGCTCAACAACCTGCACCCCGAAGTCGCCGAAGACCGCGACAACTTGGTGATCTACGGGGGCAATGGCCAAGCGGCGCGGGATCACCGCTCTCTGCACGAAATCGTCGATGCCCTCAAGAATCTGGAAAATGACCACACCCTACTGATCCAATCGGGGCGGGTGGCCGGCATCGTCCCCTCTCACCAATATGGCCCCCGAGTCTTGATCGCCAACTCCAACCTGGTGCCGGCGTGGGCCACCTGGGAAGAGTTTGAAAAATTGCAGAAACGGGGACTGATTACATATGGCCAGATGACCGCCGGCTCGTGGATTTATATTGGCAGTCAGGGGATTTTGCAGGGAACTTATGAAACCTTTATGGCCGCCGCCGAAAAACATTACGGAGCGGGTAGCGATCTCCGGGGAAAACTGGTGCTCACCGCCGGGGCCGGGGGCATGGGGGGTGCCCAACCCCTGGCCACAAAAATGGCGGGGGGAGTATGCCTGGTGTGCGATGTTTCTCAAGAGCGACTGCAAAAGCGCTTGCAAAGTGCCTACCTCGATGTGTGTGCCGCCAGCGTGGAAGAGGCCTTTGCCCTGGCACAAGAAGCGCGCCGAAAAGGCCAGGCCAAATCCATTGGAGTGGTGGAAAACGCCGCCACTTTTTTTCGCCAGGCCCTGCAATACAACTTGCGCCCCGACCTGGTGACCGACCAAACTTCCGCCCACGACCCCCTCAATGGTTATATCCCCGAGGGGTATAATTTGGCCGAGGCGGCGGCCTTGCGAAAGAGTGGCCCCGCCGCTTATGTCGAGCGCGCCCACTCCAGCATGGCCGAACAGGTGAAAAGTATGTTGGCCCTGCAAGGCCGCGGTTCCCACACCTTCGACTACGGCAATAACTTGCGCGAGGGCGCGCGCAAAGGGGGAGTGAACAACGCCTTCGACTTCCCCGGCTTTGTACCGGCCTATATCCGCCCGCTGTTTTGCCGCGGTTCTGGCCCCTTCCGCTGGGTGGCCCTGTCGGGAAACCCGCAAGACATCGCCACCACCGATGAGGCCTTAACAAAGCTCTTCCCCGACAACCGCAATCTGGCCAACTGGCTCGACAAGGCCTCCAAAATGGTCAAATTCCAGGGCCTGCCCTCGCGCATCTGCTGGCTCTCCTACGGCGAGCGGGAGAAGGCCGGCCTGCTGTTCAACCGCCTGGTGGGAGAGGGAAAGGTCAGCGCCCCCATCGCCATCGGACGCGACCACTTGGACGGCGGCTCGGTGGCCTCCCCCTACCGGGAAACCGAGGGCATGCGCGACGGCAGCGATGCCATCTCCGATTGGCCACTGCTCAACCTCATGATCAACACCATGAACGGGGCCAGTTGGACGAGTTTCCACCACGGCGGCGGGGTGGGCATGGGATACTCCCAACACGCCGGCATGGTAATCGTCGCCGACGGCACTCCCGAGACGGAGGCGCGCCTCTCCCGGGTGCTCAACAGCGATCCCGGCATGGGCATTTTGCGCCACGCCAGCGCCGGTTACCAAGAGGCGCGGGAGATACTCCCCCGCACGAATTTGCAAGTCCCTGGCCTCTCCACAGAAAGATGAGATGAGTTTGCGCGCTTACAGACACCTACGGCAGGTGGCCACACTAGAGGATGCCTGGAAAAAAGATGGCCGCCATTTGCGGCCAGAAGATTTGGGCCTTATCGACAACGCCGCCGTAGTAGTGGATGGAGAGGCGATCGCCTGGGTGGGGGAAGATCGCCACTTGCCGCAAGAATTTGCCCGCGCCCCAATGATCGAACTCCCCCGCGCCGTGATGGTGCCAGAAATTGTCGATGCCCACACCCACCTGCTCTTTGCCGGCAACCGCGCCGGGGAGTATTCCCTGCGCCTCAACGGGGCCAGCTACCAAGACATCGCCCGCCGGGGGGGGGGCATCCTCTCCACGGTGAAGGCCACCCGCGCCGCCAGTGAAGAAGAACTGTATCAAAGCGCCCTTTCCCGCATAGAGGAAATGCGCGCCCGCGGGGTGGGCACTATCGAGATCAAATCCGGCTATGCCCTCGACCGCCAGGGGGAAAAGGCCCTCACCAAGCTGATCGGCCAGATCAAAAAAGAGTGCGCCCCTCAAGTGCAAATCGTCAACACCTACATGGCGGCCCATGCAGTTCCTCCCGAATACACATCTTCGCGCCACTACCTGAAAGAAGTGGCCCTGCCTCTAATGCGAGAACTGGCGGAAGCAGGCCTGATCGACGCCGTGGACATTTTCCACGAAGATGGTTATTTCAATGAAGCGGATGTGCGCCAACTCTTTGAGGCCGCCGCCAAACTCGATCTGCCGGCCAAAATGCATGCCGATGAATTTGCCGATCACGGAGGGGCGGCACTCGCTTGCGAGTATAATGCCCTCTCCTGCGACCACTTGTTGTGTACCAGTGATGCGGGAATCGCCGCCCTGGCCGAATCTTCCACTGTGGCCACCCTATTGCCGGGAACCGGATTTTTCCTGGGCAAGGGTGTGGCCCACGCCCGCGCCTTTTTAGATGCCGGGTGCAAAGTCGCCATCGCCAGCGATTACAACCCCGGCTCCTGCCACTGGAGCGACTTGCTCTCCATCGCCAATCTGGCGGCCCCCACATACAATATGAACCAGGCCGAACTGTGGGCCGCCATCACCCTCAACGCCGCCCACGCCCTGGGACTGCACCAACAAGGGGCCATTCGTCCGGGACTCTCGGCGCGTTTTTCCCTCTTTGAGGCGCAAACTATAGACGAAGTGACTTATTCCTGGGGGTGCAATTTGGCGCGGGAGTTGCCGAAAAAAATCGTATAGTTTTTATCTTTCTCTGTCGAGAAGCCTTTGCCTCAAGTGCCCTATAATATATTGTTTTAAAAATTTTGCATCACCATTTTTATAGTCCCGCAAAAGTTTGTCTTTCAAAAGATTGTCTTGCAAAAGTAAGGCCCCAACAGATGCCGAAGCATTTTTTTCCTCTTGTCGCTGTCGGTGTCTCAAATGAGGCAAAACTCCAGTTATGCGTTCAATTCCCGCACTTCCCGCCCTGGGAAAGTCGCCGGGAGATATCTGGGCCATATCAAAATTGGCACTCCCAGTGCGTACTCCATATTGGGCCAAAAGGTAGTCGGGACGGACGGTTCGATCAAAATAATAGCACCGATCGTCCTCATCATAAATATAGGCGACGGGTGACATCAGTCCTTTCCCGGCAACAGTCACCACAATCCCCTCCACCAATCCCGTCTCGGCGTTCATAATGGGGCCTCCCGAATTTCCGGGGAACACCTCCAAATCGGCGTGAAAAATGTGCCCTCCCCTATCCAGTTCAACACCCCCAAAACTGGCCTTGAGGGGCAATCCCTTGGGAGTGCCTAAGGCCACCAAGTTTTCATCGCCCCGCAGTTGGCCCTCCGTCCTCAAGGCCAAGGGCGCTCTCCCCTCTACTTTGCGATCCAGTCTGATAAAAGCGTAATCCGGTACTTGTCTCGACAAGGGCCTGTAACTGCTGCGGACGACTTCGGCACAATGGTAGACATTTCCCGCATCCACGGTCACGGGTTCCCCCGCTCCCCGTTGATCTTTCACAGTGTAATCAAAAACCCAGGCAGAAGAACGGCAGGCGTTGGGGGATTTAACACAATGGCCAGCGGTCAAAAGCAAGGTATTACTGACCAAAAAACCGGCGCAAGATGCCGCCGAAGACTGATTTTGGAACCTGGACAACGGGCAGACATTTTCGTCGGGAGGACTCCCTTCGATCAGGGCGGTACGCCAATCATCTCTCAAGTGAATGTAATCCTTTCTTATCATCGCCGCCGTGGCGTTGGCCGCCTGGCGCACCAGGGGATTGTCCACTTCGTAGAGATCAAAAATCTGGGCCTCGCCCCGAATGGTTTCGGCCAAAAGCGAGCTTGAAAAAACCAATGCCAACGCCATAAAAATGGCCATGGTTTACCTCCATGACGCAACATATCCTACGCGCGAAAAAAGTGCAAGAAACCGTGTAAAAAATACCCGCCCAAGGGCCAAACTCTTGAAATGACGGCAGGCCCTCAGCCGGCAGCAGACATCCCTTGAATAATCAAGAGAAGCATCGACTTGAAAAAAGACTCAAAATGCCCCATGGAAGTGCAGGGTGTGGGATCCTTCAAAAAGGCCCATGAGAGTTCTTTATCGGCAGGCCTCGGCGGAAGAAAGGGGATCAGTTCGGGGTTTTTATTATAATACGCCAGGGCCTTGGGCGTGGGGGGAACCTGATACCCCTTCTCAAACCCCCGGCGCGTATCGTGATAACCGTGGCCATAGGCAAAAGTGATCTGGCCAGGGGAGAGTTCAAGTCTCAAAATTCTGTAGTGCCGCTTATCTGGCGGCCCTCTATAAACATAAATGGTGGTGATGGTATCACCCTCGTCGTAAGTTCGGTAAAATTCCAGTTCTCTATAGGAAACCTCCTTGATCTTGCGCCGGGGCCTGTCTCCCACCGTCACCACCAGGTCGTCGTGCCAGGCCATCTCTTGCCCATCCTGGCAATAGTAGCGCCCGGAAGTGCCGGAGGTGTTGAATCCACAGGAGTTAAAAAGGAAGATTGCGGCGAGAATAGCATACTTCATTTTTTGTAACTGCTCACACTTCAGGCCATCTTGCCTTCGCATCCTGCTCCGGCACTGCCCATCGGGGCAGTCGTCGCTCGTCGCCTTCCTGGCGACTCCGTGTGGTTCAGCTTCGCCATCGCTCCTTGCGATGTGCAGAGAGCACACCTCAGTCGCTCTGTCTTGCTTCCTCCCAATCTGGCCTAAATTTTGAGCAGTTACCTTACTTTTATCAAATTTTTTCTCTTGGGTGTGAGCACCTACCATTTTTTCTCCACGGCGGCAAACAGGCGCTTTTTTTCCGCCCGGTGGTGCAGGCGGCGGGCAAAGCGGTGGGCCTCGTCACGCAGATGGGTGATCAAGCGCAAGAGGGGCAAATCCTCCCCCAGAGGATAGGCCTTTTTTCTCCCCGGTAAAAAGAGCCGTTCGACGCTTCCCTCTTTCGCTTTGGCCTTGGCGATGCCGATCACCGGAATGGACAGTCCTCTCTCTTGTAAAACGGCACTGAAGACATTGGCCTGCGCCCGTCCGCCATCGACCACAAAAACGGCGGGCCAGTCTCCATGCTCCAACCTGCGCTCCAAAACTTCCCGCAACATGGCAAAGTCGTTGTTGCCCTCGCGCCGGGCCTTTAAATGGTAGTGGCGGTAGCGCTCCTTACACGGCCTGCCCCGCTCAAAGACGATGCCACTGGCGGTGGGAGAACTGCCCTGGAAGATGGCCACATCATAGCACTCGATGAGTTTGGGCCTGTCTTTAAGCGAAAGCAGGCGTTGCAGCGAGCGCAAACTGGCCAGAGCGGACTCCAGATGGCCCATACGGATGCGCATGGTTTCCACGGCGTGGGTGTGTGTCAGTTGTACCAGCGAGGCAAAACGGCGGCCAGGAGAACAAACTTTGATTTTGGCCAAATTGGCGAGGGCCTCCTTCAACACCACCAGTGTCTCCCTTTGAAAGGGCACCACCACCGTTTGGGGAGGCATCTCCCGGGCCTGACTGTAGTACTGAAACAGGAGATTGGCGCTTTGGGTTTCGGCGTAGAGTTGGCGCTCTTCCGCGCCCGCGTTTTGGACATGGACAAACGGAAAGTGAAAATCTTTGTGGCCCAAGAGCATCCCGTGGCGAACCATGTACAGGGAGAGGCCAACTTCGCCCTCCCCGCAGTCATAGGCCACCACATCCAAATTCTTTATACCATGGTGAAGTTCGGCATTCTTTTGTTGGGCGGACTCCAAAAAGGCGGTGAGAACCTGGATCGAGTCGCGCAAGATGGCGGCCCACTCGTAAGACTCGGCGGCGGCGGCGCGATCCATTTTCTCCCTCAAGTGCTGCACTACCCGCCCGCCTCTCCCGCGAAAAAATTGCAGTGCCCGCTCCAGTTCTCTTCGGTATTCTTCTTTGCCAATGTGGCCGACACAGGGAGCAGAACACTGTTGCATTTGATACAATAGGCAGGGGTTGGTGCGCGATCGGAATTCCCGCAAACTGCAATCCCGCAACTGGAACATTTTGACCAAAATGCCCAAGACTTCGCCGACCCGGCCGACATGGGCAAAGGGGCCAAAAATTTCGCGGTTTGGGCCACGGGTGGGCCGGCGTTTGAGCACCAGGCGCGGAAAGGGCCGACGGTGGTCGGCCACCACATAGGGGTAAGACTTGTCGTCTCTCAACAAAATATTGTACTTGGGGCGGTGGCGCTTGATCAGGTTGTTTTCCAGGATAAAGGCCTCGGTTTCAGTCCCCGCCAAAATAAAGTCGAAATCCCCAATGCTGGCCACCAGGTGGGAAGTCTTGGCCGATTGAGGACGACTGCGAAAATAACTGCTCACCCGTGCCCGCAAATTTTTGGCCTTGCCGACATAGAGGACTTCACCGGCGTGATTCTTCATCAAATAACAACCGCTGGTAGTGGGAAGATTTTTGGCCTTGGCCAAAAGGGGCAAATGTAGGTTAGGCATTTCTTCTGTATAATATTATTTGCATTTCGGCAGTACATCTTTGAGATTTACTTCTATTTCTTTGCCAGTCTTATAAGCAGATATTTTATTTTCTTGGAAATAGAGAATATTTTGTACGCCATTTTTAGCATAATCAGCTACTTTGTCTTTGGAAATCTCACTTTCCTTGGTAACAAAGAAACCCCGTGCATGAAATCCTAATGTCTTTTCGGAAGAATCCCTTTTTTTCTGATTCCTTGCTATATTTCTTTTATGGTATCTTTCGAGACTCTCAAAAAGAATTTGCGCCCCCAATTCTGGATTTTGACAAGGATTATTTCCCTTTTCCTCAACTTTATTGGCCTTGGCCTGGCATAAATTATCGTTGTGAGTAACCACTATATAGTAATCTTCTTTCTTAATACAACATTTTCCATATAAAGGAATCTTTTCGGCCCCTCTATCTACAAAACATTTATCTGCCGGATCTGCGTAAAGATTACTACTCACACAAAGCAAAAAGAGAAGAATTACCTCTAATGGGATTGGTAAAAATATCTTCTTTTTCATCATTGGCCCCCTTTAATACATATTGCCAAGGATTATCACAGTCCAAATAATATATGGCCTTTTTTCCGGGCCAAAAAATTGGCCTTTCTTTCTGTCTCTGATCAAATAAATGGCCCATGGGAAAAAATGAACCTTTATCATTAAAATAATTTTTCCCCGAACAATACATACAAAAAGCAAATATCACTGTAAGAATAATATAAATTAAATACCTCAATAAAGATTCGCAACATTCTAAACATTTAAATTTGGAAATCAATTTTTTATTTAACCATTCAAGTAGAAAAAGTAAACCTAAAAAGCAAGCAATGGGTAATATCACATGGAGAAAAGCAAAGTCTATTTTGGCATGAAAAACGGCCCTAATAAAAGCGTTTGTGGCCTCGAGATACTCGGGAGTTTCTGGAATTTTAAGATGGGCAATATACCCCAAGGTAAATGAATATGAAGCGGCCACAAAAATGGTGGCCACAGCACTGATTTGTTGAATCACTCTGCTTAAACCATCGCTCATGGTATTAATCTTTACACTGTCAAAAACAGAATTGTAAAGACTTTAACTTCCTTCACTAATAGCGCATTGTATCAAATGCACAAAAAAGAAGGCCCGCGGCGACAGTTTCTCAGGGCAGTTTTTTTTCAAAGCAAAATTTCCAAAAAGGTATGATGACCGTTTTTTTGTCCAACTCCACATGTTTTGATCCCAAATGCACCTGATAAAATTTGGGGATATTGGTTCGCTCTTTAAAGTAATGAATATGGGGGGAAACTTGCCTCTCCCCTGTTTTGCATTCCACCGCAAACAGAACTTTTTTGTTTTTGAGGACGACAAAATCTATTTCCCTCTTGTCTGTATCTCTCAAAAAACGCAATTCCATTTTGAACCCCTCGGTGTCTTCCAAAAAATGGCAGTATTTTAAAAGGTGGCCCGCCACCATGTTTTCAAAACGAAAAGCGCGGTCCTCAACGGCACTCCAATCCCAAAGGTAGAGTTTTTGTTCTTTTTTGACCGCCCGGATTCGGGGTGGGCCATAGGGCAAAATGCGATAGGAATAATAAATATTGTCCAGAATCTGAATCCAGCGGCGAATGGTGCTGTGGTTGGCCGATAAATCATCCGCCAGATTTTTGACCGACAGGGGTGCCCCCACCCGGCCAGGAAGGGCATCCACCAACAGTTCTATAGCACTCAACTCCTTAACTTGCTCCAAGTCCCTCAAGTCGTCATGGACGATTCTGTAATTTCTCTCCTTGTGCCACAAGCGCAGATTTTTTTCCGTCCCTTGAAAAAAAGGTTCCGGAAAACCGCCAAATTTGAGCAACTCATTCGTGCTGGCCTTAGAAAAGGCAAGTTCTCCCAACGACAACGGGTGAAGCCTGAGATAGCGATAACGGCCCAAAAGGGAATCTCCGCCCCGCCGGTAATAATCTAATCGGGCCGAACCCGTGACTAAAAATTGGTATTTATACTTTTTTGTGTCGTACAGGCCCTTGACCAGGGAGCGCCAGTTTTTAAATTTGTGAATCTCATCAAAACAAATGATTTTTTTATCTGCGGGAAGTTCCGCTTTTTTGATACTGTAGCGGCCTGAAAGGTCGTCCCAATTCAAATAGGCCGGATTTTCCACAGAGGGAGGTTTTAAAAAATGGAGACAAAGTGTGGTTTTTCCCACTTGCCTTGGGCCACCCAAAAAAACCATTTTATCCCGCAAAAAATTCCCAATATCTCGGGCCAAATACCTTTTGTGAAACAAGTCCATCATAAGCTACAAAATATCACATTAGTAAATGATAGTCAATCATCAAATACTCATGAGCAAATGATGATCCATCATCAAATACTAGGCCCAAGGGAATGCTGAGAGAGAGGCCGCCTTAAAAGTGGCCCGTTTTAAAAACCGAACCCGGCGTACCCCCCAATGGAAAAGTGGCCTCCCATCCCGTGAGGGGAATAGGGAGCACCGCCGAGGAAGTGGCCATAGGCCTGGCCCGCACCGTGCTGGTAGTAGTTGCGACTGGAATCCACAAAATTGCGGTACAAATTGGACGAGGCCTGCCGATCGGTGGCCACATTGGATTGGTACATATCGCGGGCGTACTGGGCGTCGGCCTGGTACTTGTCGACCCTCTGCTGTTGGGCCTGCATCCACTGCTGTTGCTGCTGCCAGAACTGATTGCCCTGCCAACCGCCGGTATTGCCCCAATAGCTGCCGCCTATATGGGGGCCTGGGTAACCCATGCCCATTCCGGCATCACCGTAGACCGTACCAGGGCCAGTAAATACACCTGCCATACTTCCAGGAAAGTATCCAAAATCGTCATAACTTCTGCCCAAACCCATTCTTCCGCCGAAACCGATATTTACGCCAAACCCCACTCTTCCCCCCATACCGGGATAGGGAGCGGGTGTGAGCATGGGTGGGGGAAAATAACTGGGAAGAGGTGCGGCCACGGGAGGGGAATACATAGGAGGCACAGGTGGTAAAATTCCGCTATTACACGGGCAGGGGGGAGCAAAGCAAGCACACCCGGCGGTAGGGGGAAACCCAGTCCCAAGATGAGCACCAGCACTGATGTGAAATCCGCCCCTTGGGCCAAACCCAGGCCCCATCATGCCATTGATAAACCCGGGGGAATAACCCGCCCCCTGCCAGGGGTTGCCGAAACCGCCGAAACCGTTGCCGCCGTAACCGTTAAAACCGGCGTAGCGGCCGGCCATCATGCCCGCGCCGTTGCACATGCTCGCCGCCTGTTGGGGCAGAATGGGGTTAGCACCGCGCTCGGTGCTGTAATTTAAGAAGGAATTGAAGCGGGAAGTGCACTCCTGGTTGCCCACCATATAGGCGTTGGCCCAGGCCTTTTGGGTTTTGTGCTGGTAGCGACTGGAGAGCCAAGTGCTGCCCACCAGGGCCAAGGGGCCAGCTAAAATGCTGAGGGCGTCCACCCAGGGGTTGGCATTGTCCTGATTGTCGACAATGCACTCGACGCAATCGACATTGTGTCCGTCCAGTGAGGCCATTTGCACACACAGGCCATATTCATTTTCATAACCGCCGCGGATTTCCGAACATTCGTCCATGCTGACCGCACCACTGGCCTGGGATGCCAGCAACACCCATATAAAAACTAATATTTTGAATTTCGCCAATTTCATAGGCCCCCTTTCAGTACGATTTCCCTTGGCCCGATGGCGGGCAATCAGGTTCCAGGCCAGGAGGAGGAAGGGGAGCACCACAGTTCTGCCCCGGAGGACAAACTGGGTTGACCGTATATCCAGGAGGGGGCACGGGAGCGCCACAATTCTGCCCCGGAGGACAAACCGGGTTGACCGTATATCCGGGAGGGGGCGGGGGAGCACCACAATTCTGCCCTGGAGGGCAGACGGGATTGATGGTGCTTGTCGACATATTGCGGGTTTGCCTACAGTTACTCGACTTCCTTTTGTTGTTTCTCACCTCACCACAACTTGAGAAGAATACGAAGCACAATAAGATGGCAATAGACGGACTTTTCATATTAGGCCCTCCTCACCTGCCTTTATCGTCCCCAATGGCATAAAACTTTAATGCAGTAGAATTTGCCAAGATGTTAAAATAGATAAAAATTGTTTTGTTTGTTAATTCCGAAAAAGTCACAACCTTATAAAAACAATCTTCCCCAAGTCCCTACAGCGCCCACAGGCTTAGCGCCGGGATAAATGTGATCAGCAGCAAGGCAAGGAGCAAAAGGCCCAAGAAGGGCAGGCACACCCGGTAGAGCTGACTCATCGGCCGCTTGAAGTGGAAACTGCTGATAAAGAGGTTGATGCCGATGGGCGGGGTAATATAGCCAAGTTCCAGGTTCGTCAGAAAGATCACCGCCAAGTGGAAGGGGTTGATGCCAAATTCTTCGGCGACGGGAATGATCAGGGGCACCACCACGATAATGGCGCTGAAAATGTCCATGAAAGCACCCACCAACAATAAAAAGGCATTGAGGCAGATCAAAAAGGCGTATTTGTGGGTGAAAATTGATCGCATCCACTCCAACAGCAGCACCGGAATTTCCTCGTCGATCAAAAAATTGGTAAACCCCAAAGCGCAACACAAAATGAGCAGGATGCCCCCCACCAAGCTCATGGAATCGCAGACGATGCGGGGAAGGTCGCGGACGACATGCAAGTCCCGGTAGATCAGGCATTCCATGACGAAAACATAAAACGCGGTGGCCACCGCCGCCTCGGTGACGGTGATGCTTCCCGAGTAGATGCCGTAGAGCACCCCCACCGGCAAGAGCAATTCCCAAAGACAGCCTTTGAAACTGGCCGCTAACTCCCGCGGGCAAAAGGGCCGTTTGGCGCTCACCAGGTGGCGCGAGTGATAGGCCGACCAGGCGGAGAGAATGGCCACCAACAAAAGTCCCGGCACAAAGGCGGCGCGGAACAATGTTTCGATGTCCAGGGTGGAAACCAGGCCATAGAGAATGACCGGCAAGCTGGGGGGAAAGAGCAGCCCTAAAGAACCGCTGGTGGTGATAAGCCCCAAGCTAAAGTCTTGCCCGTGGCCCTCGCGGGAGAGGATGGGATAGAGCAGGCCCCCCAGGGCGATGATGGTGACCCCAGAGGCCCCGGTAAAAGCGGTGAAAAAAGCGCACACCATGAGGGCGACGATGGCGATGCCCCCGGGCAGACGGCCTAGGGCCGCCTCGGCAAAGCGCAGGAGGCGGGCCGGCGACTTGGATTCGGCCATCATATAACCGGCAAAGGCAAAAGTGGGGATGGCCAAAATGGTGGGTTGATTGGCCATTTTGTAGATTTCAATGCCGATGACGGAGAGTTCCCCTCCGGTGAGGGCGTAGGCACTCATCGCCGCCGCCAACATGACCACGAACAGGGGCACCCCCAACAGGGCCAGGCCCACGATGCCGATGGCGACTAAGGCCCCCACTACTGGCCCTCCTTCCAAGAGGCGGCGAAGAGATAAAAAAAGCGGTATCCGATGAGGCACGCCCCCGCTGGGATGATGGCCACCAAAAAGCGCGAGTGAATCCCCAAAAAGGCCTCACTCCCGTAGCGCGCCTCTTGCAGGACAAAATCCCAGGAGTATTTGGCCAAGATCATCAGCACTAGGAAAGAGACGGCAAAAATCCCCCGCTCCACCCAACGCAATAAAACTGTGCGGCCACTCTCTTGCAAAAAGCGGGTGGCCAGATCAATGCTGATGTGATTCTTGCGGCCAGTGGCCAAAATGCCCCCCAAAAAGGCACTGGCAAAAACCAGGTGGCGCACCAGTGGCCCCCACCACAAAAAGGAGATGTCAAACCAGCGCAGGACGATCTCCGCCAGGGAGAGTCCCACCACCAAACTCAAGGCCAGCACCAAGGCGGCGGCGGCACCCTTCTCTATGGCCCAATCGACCGCACCCAGGCATTTTAAAAGGCCTTTCAAAGTGTCTCGCCCAAGCGTTTAAGGGCCTCCGGTGAAAAGGTTTTTCCGCGCAATTGATCAATGATCGAACGGCGAATGGCGGGCAACTTTTTTTTGTCTTCAGGAGCAAATTCCACAAACTCCACCCCCGCCCGGCGGATGTGGCCTAAGGCCTTAACATTGTCGCCGGCATTGGCCTGGTTGACTTTGGCCAGGGACTCCCTGGCCAGGCGGGAGATCAATTTTTGCTGGGGGGGAGACAAGCGCCGCCAACTTTTGGCGGTTAGAAGGAAGGCCCCCATGGAATAGGCCAGGGGCAGGTCGAGCAGGTATTTCACTTTACTGCTCCACTGGAGGGCCACCAGTCCCATGGGAGGGGCGTAGGCCGCCTCCACAATGCCGGTGGACAGGGAACTCAAAACATCGGGCAGAGATAAAGGCACGGAGACCAGGTTCAAACTCTGCACCATGGTGGCGACGATGGGGTCGCCCTCCCACGACCAAATTTTAAGGCCCTTGAGGGATGCCAGTGTCGGAGTCTTTTTTTGTGCCACAAAGTACACCATGCCAATTTCAAAAAACCCCAAGTTGTGAAATTCTGCCGATCTTAATTTTTGGTCGAAGTAGGGGGCCAGCTGCTCCACAGCACCCCACGCCCGTTTGCTATCACCCCCGAAGGTGAAGGGAATTTCCACCACTCTCAAATTGCCGTCGATGACTCCCAAAGTTTTGCCGGTAAACACTCCCCCGTGAAGAGCACCGGCCCGCATTTTTCTCAAAACATCGCCCTCATCCCCCTGGGAACCACCAAAGTAAAAGCGGAAGCGAACCGCCCCCTCGGTGAGGGATTTCACTTGGCGGGCCATACTCTGCATGTGTTTGGCCCACTGGGTGCCCTCGGGTGCTAAAACCCCCACTTTAAACCGGGCGGCCGACGGGGCGGCGGCCCACGCCCACAAAAAAGTGACGGCGACGATTTTTTTCATGTTCCCTCCTTAAATCAAAAAAGCTCCCGCGCATGGCGCTCGATGATCTGAAAGCGCTCCACGGCAATGGCCTGGTAAAGGTTCAAACGGGAATTGGCAAAGGCCGGATGGACTTGCGGGGCCAAGGGCCAACGGAAGCGCTTTTTATGGAGGACGGCAAACTTCTCCAAAGCACTCTTTTGCTTCAAGTAGCGGGCGCGGTCGCCGGCGGGAATGATGTCCCGTTCGAGGTAGAGCACGCGGCCCAACCAGTGGTGGGGGTGGCGCTTGATAAAGTCTTCAAAAGCGCGTCGGCCAGCGGGGGGGTCGCCCCCCAACGCTTTGGGCCTCGAAACCTGGTAAGAAGCATAAAAGAGAGGGCATGTGCCGTGGGCGATGCGAGGCCGCAGGCCACACACCCAGTCGAACAAGGCCACCGCCAAGGGCAATTCCCCCACCAGGGCGATGTCGTCTTTTTTGAGGGCGATCACACTGGCCAGCGCCTGGGCGGTGTAGAGCACTCCCTCCAGGGCCAGATCGCCATTGCCCAGACGGCGCTTTAAGAGTTTGGCCACGCCCCCGTTTTTGCGTTGGGCCTCCAGCAGTTCCGTGCGGGAGACGCCCTCTCCTGCGAGCCAGCGCATGCCATAAGTTAGGGCCTTGACATAACCGGCGATCGCCCGCTCCCGGTGCCGGGAAAATTCCCGCTCGGCCAGTTTATCTCCCAAAAACAAAGTCTCGTGGACGGCAAAGCTGTGGCCCGCGTACCCTTTGGCCAGGGCCACCAAAAGCGCGGGATCCTCTGGCCGCAATTCCAAAAGTCCCTCGATCAACTTGAGGTTGCCGGGAAGTCCCTCGCGGAAGGCGTGCCAGTCGCCCTCCCGCTCAAAGGCGCGAGTCCCCTGCCAAAATACGGGTGCCACCGTTTTCAGGGCCACATGGCGAAAGGTGGAACAAGAACTCAAAAAAAAGATAATTAACGCCCACATTAGTAACTGCCCACACTTCAGGCCATCTTGCCTCCGCATCCTGCTCCGGCACTGCCCATCGGGGCAGTCGTCGCTCGTCGCCCTCCTGGCGACTCCGTGTGAGTCAGCTTCGCCATCGCTCCTTGCGATGTGCCCATAGCACACCTCAGTCGCTCTGTCTCGCTTCCCCCCAATCTGACCTAAATTGTGAGCAGTTACCCTGCTTTTGCTATGATTTTTTGCTTGAACATGCGTAGCTACCCACGCTTGAAGGCCGAGCACTCCATTTCTCCCCCGTTTACTGATCACATGGGCAAATGCTAGCAGTTTGCCCAAAAAGATGCAAAAAGCGGGGGTTTGTGGTAGGATAAACTTTAATCAAAGGTTTATAGACGATGGAGACACTGGACTTTTTCAACAAGCGCAAGGCCCACCCCGGAATCCTGGAGAGAATCCTCGGCGGAGTTCGCCGGGATGCCCCTTGGGCCAGGCCCAACATGGCCCCCAGTGCCCATTTGAGCGCCCGCCCGGCCGCCTCACTAACCAGGATGAAAGGCCTAACTGGCCGGAGTCAATGCCCGCACTTCAGGCCATCTTCTTGCGAGCACTTGCCCTAGTTTTTATCGTGAATTTTTACGCAATGCTTCAACCAGCTTTGCCTTGGCCCTAGTGAGTTGGCCTAAGCGCAACTGGTGCAAATAATTGAGGTATTTCTCGCGGGCGGCAAAGGTCTGTTCCACAAAACCCATTTGCAAGGCCTTGAGTTCCCGAAAACACGCCTTCCGGTCGACCCCTTTCCCGTGAGGCCCTTGCGCCTGTCCACTTTCGGAATGCAAAATAACCGGGGAGAGTTCTCCCCTGCAAACCCGCCTTTTGCGCTCGATATATTTTTCAACGGGAGTTCTTAAACCTTCAATGCCGGAGGCGTAATCTTCTGCTGCCAGTTGGCCAATTTTATTCAGCAAGGCCTTGACACCGGCATCAGCGTCTTCTTGCGCCTGCGCCTCCAAGGCCAAAAGTGCCACTCCCCCAAAAAGGACAATCCTCCACCATTCCATACTCTCCACCATGGCCCCGCGGGAAAAACATTGTCAATGGCAAGGGGATTAGTAATTACCGCAAACTAGATTGCCGTCATTGTCGAAACCGGCCACATATTGGGGACAATTTCTTCCGATAAAGGGAGGAACGCACTCGTTGCTGGCATTGACCGTCCCCCCGATGCTATCGCACATGGCCTTGTGGGCATCCCGAACAAACCTGGCGCTGCCGTCGGGATTGCATGCAATACTCCCCGGAGACACCTGGATCGACAGGGGAATGACTCTCTCTTCGCGCCTCTTGCCCTTGATCACTTTGGCGGTCTTTTCAAATGTGACCAGCACTTCGGCACTGCCAAACCCGTCTGTCGCCGTGTCCAGATTTTGGATTTTCATAGAGGCCAATTTGATCACATTCTGCCCGTATTTTTTGGAGGATCGAAACAGCGCCTCGTTGGCGGAATTTTTAATCGCCGTCAGCACCTTTCCATTGGAAATGGTGGTTCCCAAAGTGTTGGCACAGGCCTGGTCGTTGCTCAAAATTTGCGCCATATCGAGAGTCAGCATATCAATTTCAAAACTGGCCTCGATTTTTTTCTGGGATTGCTCCTGCTGTTGCGAGATTTGCAAATAGCCCAGGGAGAGGCCCCCCACTATCCCCGCTGCGAACAGCGCCTCGGTCAAAGTCACGCCGACTTGGCCAAGGGGGAAAAGGCGGAATTTGCGCCCCATCTTCATAGTTAAAATATTAAGGCCAAAGGGAATTTTAGTCCAATGGAATGTTTTTTCCACAAATAAAAAAACTCAAGATACCTCCACTCCCGCCCTGGGGCCAATATTTGACTTCTCCGCGCGAGTGCCTGTAGCGTGCTCTCCATGGGCAAAATCTACACCAAATCGGGAGATGACGGCAGCACTTCCCTGCTCAGCGGAGAGCGCGCCTCCAAAGGCCACCCGCGAGTCGAACTCTACGGGGAAGTCGATGAACTCAACGCCCGCCTGGGTGTGGCCCAGGCGCTCGCCTCCCCTCTGGAAGAGGGGGAACTGCGCCCCTCTTTAAGTCAAGTCCAAAACTGGCTCTTTGGCCTGGGGGCCAATTTGGCGTGTGATCGAGCAAAGCGGGATTCTTTTCAGCTTCCCGAAATAGGCCAAAAGCACACCACTACCCTGGAACGCCAAATCGACCAGTGGAGTGAACAACTCCCCCCCTTAAAACATTTTGTCCTGCCGGGGGGAAGTCCCATGGCGGGGCACCTCCATTTGGCGCGAACCCAAGCGCGCAAAGTCGAGCGCCTGCTGGTGGTTTTCAAGGATCGCGAAATGAACCGTGAAGACGGGGCCTTTCTCTCCCAGGCGGTGATTTTTTTCAACCGCCTGAGTGACTATCTCTTCGTCGCCGCCCGCCTGGCCAACTACTCTTGCAAAAAGGGGGAAGTGCTGTGGAAAAATAGCGATCCGGCAAGTTCTACCCCACCCTAACCTGGTGCCTCTCCCCGGTGCTGCTGGCGAAACGAATGGAGAGTTTCCAAAAGTTCGTTGTCGCGGTCTTTTTCCTGGGGAGCGAGTATCTTGATGCTGGTGGTTTTTTCCACCGAATCATCCCGACGGCGCTGGCGCGCCACTTCCAGGGCCTGCTGCACTTTGTGTTCCTCGGTCTTCATTTTGTCGTAGAGGCCGACCAGGGTCATACTCGATGTCCGGTGGGCGCTCTTGGTGTGCAAACGCCTTTCCCTCAAGCTCATCAACTCCTCCACCAAACCGATAGTCACTTGGCCAATGTGGAGGCGATCCCCCAGATAGAGGTGACTCTCCTGGATCAAGTGGCCATTGACATAGGTTCCGTTGGTGGAACCCAAATCCTGAATCTTCACTCGGCCATCGGTGGAGAGGTTGATAAAGAGGTGGCGGGCGCTGACCACTTTGTCTTGAAGTTGGACATCGGACTCCGGGGAGCGGCCTAAAAACTGTCCTTCAGAAGTGATCGGCAGGCGGTGAGAAGCGTTTTGGTCGCAAATTTCCAGTACTAAGCTCATGGTCAACTCCTCGTCTATCCATTATAGGCCAAGTGGGGAAAAAGCGCGGGTTAAGTCCCCTTAACAACCAATTTTCAAGCACTTGGGCGCAGGGTGAGAATTTTTGTTGCCAATTTGGAAAAAAGACTTGCACTATGCATAATCTCCCCCTAAGATGCCCTTCAGAAGGCCATCTTGGGCCAAAACCGGGGATTTAGGAGGAGACAACCATGATGAGATTTTTGGCGCTTGCTCTACTCTTGGGCGGCCTCGCTTCGAGCACTCGGGCGCAGTATGGATGGTTTACCCCCGCCTCCCAATGCTTTTGGGATTCCTACCGGGGGCGCTGCTCGATCTACAACACTTCCCCCTATTACCCCATGTATTGCCGCGGTTCCATCTACGCCAACACCTATAGAGGGTTCACCTATTCCTCTTACGGACAATCCAGCGTTATGCCGGGAATGGAAATTTGGGCCGAAGTCTTCGTCCCCAACCCCTATTACGACCCCGCCACCTTCGCCTGGCATTCCATCGTATGCCACTATTAGGGGAGTTCCCTCAATTGCTATTGCTATAAGGACTCTCTTCTGGGGATTCGCCATCATTGTATGTCAAATCAATATTCCTGATACCACTTCGAGGAAAAAAGAATGAGGCGTTGATACTGGCGTGTGCAAGAGAGATATGCCTGCCGTTTTCATCGACAAATGTCCATTCTTCCCCTCTTTTCACTACCCCAACCTTCAATTCTTTGTACCTTCGGGGAAAAATCCGGTGAATATAGCGGACATTAAAAAAACCTCCATCCCGTTTGTTAAAATCATGGGGGATAATTTCCAATACATTGATCTTAAACTCTTCGATGGCAACTTTTTCATCAAAGCTGTCTGCCGAAAAACTCTTGACCCTCTTTATTAAGGTACCCGTCTGCCGGTAGTGGGAATCAAAATGAAAACTTTGTAACGAGCCATCGGGAGACAATTCCAACTTAAATTCATAGAAGGGATGATTTTTATAATCATTCGTCACAGTCACCAAAGAAAGTTCCCGATTTTCAGTCTGGGGTGGCACATTATTGACAGAAGTAGCATTAGGGCCACTGAGATCGGAAACTGTCTGCGAGTAAGAGGCAACTTTTTTTGCCTCGGCGGGATCGGCAAGGGCGATAACACTTTCCAACGCATCGTCTTCATCAAAATCTTCCAAAAACTCCACTTCGACATCTTCTTCCAGGTTGGGCATTAACTTTGAAATGAGTTTATGATCGGGAAGTGGCCGAGCGCTGTTTGCCTGTGGCGGACAAATGGTAATATGAGTTTCACCTGTTACGCTGCAAGACTCATCCATCTGGGCCAACATCCCTCTTTTGAATGTCTCCAAATCCCTATAGGCACTTGAGTCCTTTATTCTTTTTATACTTGCATCGACTCTTTCCAGGGAAGATTTCATATCATTGAGCATTTCCACTATTTGAGGCGGCCCTTTGGGACTACAAGCATTTTGATAGGCCGTGCGCAAGAATGCGCTGCGCCTCTTTTGGGGGATGCGCTTTAAAACACCTTGTGAATATAACTGTTGCATAAAATTACGACACCGCTGACTTTCTAAAGCACTAAAGTTTGCGGGAATATCTCTATCCGTCTTGCGGCCATTTTGTTTTATCTCTTCAAACAGTAAGGCCTTGCCTGAAGCGGATGCAAGATGTTCGGGAAACTTGTCGTTGAGATATTCCTTGTAGTCCTCAAAAGGTGCTTCTATCATTTGGGCCACTCCCGTCTCGCTCAGGGAAAGATGGCCATTGACAAATCTTATCACTGCCGATTGAAGTGCCATTCTGTCGTCTTCTTCTTGTGTTTTGAGAATAGAGCATAGGGTTGTTCTCTTTTTCAAAGAACATTGAAAATGCCTCTCCAACGCAGCAAAGACATGAAAGGCCCCCGCTTGGGAAAGAGAATGCAAAAAGTCTTTATTGGGGCCATCCATAGCTTCTTCGACAATGCTCTCAATGAGAATCATATTTTTTAGAGGAAGCATGACCTTTTTTACCTCTCTGGCGCTTGCGTTTGTCGTTAAAGGCAGTTTTTGAAAGGCATTGAGGCCCACTATGGCATCCTCCCTCGTTTGATTGATCATCTCCAAAAAGGAAATTGTTCTCCTGAGATCGTTGTATTCTTTGTTCATATCCGCCAACAATCTCCCCTTGGACTCTCCGCTTTGAGATTGGAGTTGTCCTTGAGCACCGTAGTAATAGCGCAGTTTACGCCTCTCTTCACAACAATAGTCGGAACATTCCCCCTCCCATCCAGGGGGGAATAATTCAGAGATGAGGGCATCATTGAACGAATGGCCCACGGGGACTTTTAATTCCACGGGGGGATTCCCTTTGAGGGAAAAGGATACGCTCAATAAGGCAGAGAGAAGACTTATCTTAATCATCATCATATATTTTTCTGCGGTTGATCATTCATCATAGAACCCGTTGGGAACGGCGGAAAGGCAGCGCAGGCCCACATCAATCCTGCTCGGGGAACTCTCCGCGGAGACATCGATCAGGTTGAGGGTGTTGGTAAAGGCGGTTTGGTTGCGGTTGGGATCGCCACTCACCGCCGCCACCAGGCGGGCGTTAAAAATGGCGTTGGCGTTGAGGTCAGTCACCACATCGTCCGCCGTCCTGCCGGAGAGGTCGGCAAGGTCGATCACCAAGGTGTTGGCGGTAAAGGCCACATTGTTGACGGCGGTGTTGTCTTCGTAGCGGATGCCCACCGTGCTGTTGGCGGCGTTTATGGCGCGGAAAGAAATGTCCTGAATGGTGAGGTAACCAAAAGCATTGCCCTCGCAGGGGATAAATTCAGCACTGAAGGCCCCCGCCTCGACGCCGGACTGGTAGTGCCCGCCGGTGGCCATACCGGCGCAATCGTTGGCACTGCTGGAGGCAAAGATCCGTTCGGTGTGAAAACTCACGGCATCGTCGCGCAACTGGGAAGAAGTAATGCCCGAACTTGGCCCAATTTCGGTGAGGTCAACCTGGGAAGAGGGGTTATTTAACAAATAGTCGTTTTGCGAGAGCAATCCCAGTGGAATGATAAAACGGCCCGCGCCCAGGCGCTCCTCTTTCAACTTCCAATCGGTGATGGCGCTGTCGCAAATATCGTCGCCGTCCCTGTCCACGCACGGGCCACGGATGCCGTCCAGGCCCCAAGTTCCAAAAGGATCGGTGGTGTCGGCACTTTGATACAGGGCCGCTGGGTCGCTGGCCAAATGGGAGGCCCCCGTCGTTATCGGCGAACAGGTCGAGAGTCTGGCGGTCACCCCGCCCCTAATTCCTCGGCAAGAAATGCGCATACTGCTCCACTCGGCCAGGTTGCCAATCGCATCCTGCACGCCAAACTGGGAGGTGCAGGCGCGGGTTTGGTGGGAGCCGGTGGCCAGCGATCGGATATTGGAGGAGTGATTGCCCGGCAGGGAGTAATAATTGTTGGAATCGGGAATGGCAATGTCGCTATAGCTGTGTTCCAGGCCACTGGCATTGCTCGAATTGCACTTGGAGGCAGCGTGCAGGGCCAGGCCGCTCTCCAGGGCGGCCTTTTCCGCCTCGGTAGCGTGATCCTCATCCCCCCACTGGGAGTAGGCAATTTGCTCTTTGCGGTTGGGCAGCCTTCTGGCCAAGTCGGTATTGATGCCGTAAATCTCGGCGTTGGGAAGACTGTTCTGGCCAGTGCAAAAGTCATCGGCCAGCTCTTGGGTCATGTGCGCCAGTGGAGGAAGCAGGGGACGGTTGGAATCAATATCCGTGGTTTCGTCGTTTTGCGGATCTGTGCCCACCAAATTGCGGTTGTCCACTGCCGCCAGATAGGCAGTGATATTGGCAGCAGAATAGATTTCATTCCAACTGCCCCCCGATCGCAAATAACAGCGCCCACTGCCCCGGGCATAATAAACCGCCCCGTTGGCGGCAGTAATTCCGGCGGTAGCAGGGGCCTGGATGCCAATACAAGTGCCGTCGGGATTGCCCGAACAAGTGGGACTGACGGCATAGGCACACCCCGTTTCAAAGCGATCCACTAAAAGATCGGTTGACACATCGTAGACGAAATTATTGCTTCCCAGATCGGTGTCCCCTGGGCCACGGTAGGGGCAGGCGTAATTCAGCACCGGATTGGAAGTCGAATGCAGCAAATCGCAAATCGCCTTGTTGGCCATCCAGCGGTGGACAAAGGCCATATTTTTGGGCGGGGCCATGATCCGCACGGTGGAAAAGGTTTGGTTGGTGGAGGTCAAAATGCCGTTGATGACTGGCCTGATTTGATAATAATAAACCGTGTTGGGAATCGGCGGGAAAACACTGTTGCGGTGGTTGTCCACAAAGGAGATGGTTTCGCCAATGCCTCCCTCGATGATCTGTTTGTTGATGGGGAATTGATAGTCAAATTGGGTGTTGGC
Source organism: Bacteriovoracaceae bacterium (assembly GCA_965243145.1). Taxonomy (GTDB): domain Bacteria; phylum Bdellovibrionota; class Bacteriovoracia; order Bacteriovoracales; family Bacteriovoracaceae; genus CBDBLK01. The sequence continues at coordinate 203,071 of CBDEUB010000002.1, read as the reverse complement.
GGGCCGCCTGAACACCTGGTAGCTGCCCACCACTCCCAGTCCCGAAACGCTAAACTTGTTCCAACTCAAACGGATTTCCGCCGCGGCATCGTAGGGAATCCAATCGCCGGCATTGGTGGTGCCCATGGAGCGGTAACAACGGTTGCCCAGTTCGTCCCAATAGCGCGCGTCGATCACGGTGGGTGTCACCGTCGGGGCACCAAAACCCTGGCAAGTCTCTCCGTAAGTGTCGCAGGCCGGTTCAAAATCTGCGGGGGTCACACTGCAATTGGTGGTGAAACTCTCCCAGGCACTCTCTCCCATATGGCCCAGGGAAACCAGGGATTGAGTATCTTGAGTCTCCCCCGGACTGGCGTTTAGCGCCAAAACCAGGGCATTGGCGTCGGTGCTGGCCCGAATTGCTGCAATAATTTGATCCGTGGTGGAAACTCCGTCTTCAATCTCCACCCGGATGCGGTAGGGATCGCCGGCACTGCCCTCCCCATTCACCGAAACCGTCTCGTTGCTGGCCGTCGCCCCGGCAACATACTCGACGGCGGCATAATCACTGGCCCGGGGGGCGTAAAAGATGTGTTGAACCGGAGTCCGGCGCACCCGAAAACAGGTGTCGGGACTGTCGCCGATCCCCTCTTGCAGATAGACGGCGTTCACATCGTCGGGAGTCCACTCCACCGCCCCCAGCGGACTGTCTGGCCCCCGGCAGGCCGTGCCCTCCTCGCACAAGTCCAGGGAATAGGGGCAGTGGTTTCGCGCCTCGGCCACATGGCCATAGGTGTCCACCTTGGGGCCTGTGGCGCTCAAGAGATTCCACCCCCCGTGGGTGGCGGAAGTGGGGTTGACGGTGATTTCAAATTCGACTTCGGTTTCCAGAGTGCCGTCGTCAAAAGTCAGTTCAATCCTGCTGGTGCCGGTTTGTGCCACCACCGGGGTAATACTCAAACTCAAATCTGCGTCCTGGGCGTTTCCGGTGGTTTCAAAAGCGATGGGAGTGGCCAAACTGCCCCCGTGGCAATTGTCCGCCAAGGTATCACAAGTGGCGGATCCACTGTAGAGCAGGTGGATATTTTCCACCGGCAACAAATCCAAGTTGGAACTGGTGATGCCCACCAGGCGGGTGCTCTGGCCATTTTCCGCGGGATCCCCGCCCCCCTCGTCCACCACGATCCGGTCGATGAGCACCGTCTGCAATTCGTTGACCGAGCGATCTCTGATAAAAGACCTGGCCAGCGCCCAATTCCCTGAGAGATAGCGCCAACAGGCCGAACTCAACCTGTCGTAATAACTGGCCCCCTCGCTGATGCCGGTGAGACTGGTGGGAGCGCCGTCTCCAGTACAACCGTTGAGTCCGCAATTGGGTTGTTCCTGATAGCTGGAATACTCGCACACCACTGGCCGATCATCCACCGGCACAATGGAGATGTGAACATTCTTGCTGGCGGAAAGGATGCCGTCGCTGTCCCTCACTCGGTAGGCAAAGCGATCGGCGGTGGCGGTGCCCGCACTCAAGGTGTAGATTTGTTCGTCGGCGGCGGGCAGTGTGGCGGCCATAAGGGCCTGGACTTGCACTAATTCCTCGATGGCCGCGACGGAAGTTGCTGCAAAGGCGGTGACGATGTCGTTACTGGTGGACACCCCCGCCTCGTAGAGAATTTTGACCGTGTTGCCATCCACCCACACTTCCTCGTCGCCACCGCCCACTTCCTGGGCGTCGATCATCTCCACTTGCAGCGAACTGGAGGAGTCGCCAAACTCCCTGGCGATAAAACGCAAAGAGGCGCTGGCGTTGTCCACCCACCCCTTGTCGGTGTTGTCATCCATGAGTGCGCCCCCATCGTTTAAATTTCCGTCCTGGGGAGTGTACACACATTCCCGGTCGGTGACGGCAGACCCGTCGAGGCCCATGCAGTCACTGAGCACGCCGTTGTCTGGCCCATCGTCCAGTTCATAGGCCACTACAGTATCCCCCTCCCCGGCATCGGCCAAAAAGGCCTCCGCAATGGTAAAATTCACCTGGGGGGGCAAGTGCGAAGAGGATTCGTTAAAGCGCAGGCGGCCAGAGAGGCCTGCATTTTGACTGTTGCCGTCCTGGTAGAGTGCCGTAGGGGTGGTTCCTGCTTCCAGCGTTCCCAGGGCCACGGGAGGGTCGTCCACACTGTCGATGGCCACCGTATAAAATGTCAAGTCCCCCACCGGGTCGACGGGGTCGTTGCTGATCACCCGGTAGGCAATGCGAGCATTTGGCCCCGAATAGTGGGCCTTGCCGGTGATGCCGATGGAACACACTCCCCCGGTACAGGTACAATCGGTGGAAGCGTAAACTCCAATGCTCTCGCTCAAATCAAACTGGCAGCCGACGGCGGTTTCCCCCCCGTCGGTATCTTCAAAAAAGAGGTTGTTAATGATGTCGGTGGTGGCCCCACTCTCTTCATCCTCGTCGAAGGCGGGCAAGGTGATGCCCCTGTCCGACGACAAATCCCCTCCACGGAAGGGGTCGGCGGTGGGGCCGACACTGATGTTTAAAGTTTGATCAAGGGTGCAACCGCTGCCCTGGCAGGAGTTGCTATCACAGGCGCGAAAGACAACAGTGTCGGTTCCGTTGTCGTCTCGGGCCACCCGGTATTGTAAAACCCCGGTTTGAATGTCCAGGGAAGAGGCCCCCAAACTTCCTTGCGAGACGGTACAAAAATGGATTTGCTCTTCCTCAATCTCTTCAAAGGTGAGTCCCGCCATATTGGCCAGGTCGTAAGTAAAGGTGGCATCGGCATCTTGAGGTTCGGCGATATTATAGGCCGCCAGCACGCCCATGACATTAGGGGGGTCATTGACCTGGTGAACCCGAATATCTGCGGGCCTCCAGTCCGAAGCGCCGTCATTGTCGCTCACCCGGTACTCAAAATCGGAAAACCCCACTTCCCCCATGGCCTGGCCGCCGGGAAGTGAGGGCCATAAGTTGTAAGTGCTCAACATATTATTGAGGTTGATATTGTCCGCACTCTTGGCGGGAAAGTTGTCCACCGGAGTGATGCGGGCCTGGCAAAGCCCTCCCGAACAAGAGCAGGGAAGCGCGGTCAAATTGTGATAACCTGCGCTGCTGGCGAGGGCATCCACCCCCACGGAAGTCACTTCCACCAGGCCATTGGCGATGGCGTTGTTTTGCACGGCCAAAATAATATCACTTTGGCCATGGACGGTAGCGCTGTATGCAATGTCGATCCGGCGGGCGGCATTGCTTCCCACTAGGCCCACTGATGGAATGACCGCGACGGGCACTGCTCCCGTGGGATTGAGGCGGATATAAGTGTTGTGGGGGTCTAAAATATTGCCTCTGGAAAGAAAGCGAATACTGGAGAGTTCGACGAATTTGCGGATGCCCAGGCCCATTTGTGACCTGGCCTCACAGCCAGAGGCCAAATCTCCGTCAATGTCCCTGTAACCCAGATCGACCGGAAAGGCCCCCGAATCTTCGTCGGTGCTCACATCGCCGCCGGTGCCAGTGGGGATGGGTGGACTGTGATAAGTGGTGGCGGTCTGGGCGCAAGAGCGCGAGAGCACATCAAAACTGGCCCCCTCATCGCAATTGGCCTTGGTTTTGGCCCCCGGTTCGACCACGCAGCTAGAGGCCAAGGCCCAAACCAATATGGCCAGGGGGGTTCCCCAATTTATTACTTTACTAAACAGAGCGGCCATAACTGTCCCTTCCTTGAGTTCCGCTCTTCTTTATCGAAATTTAGGGTAAAAAAATTAAGGAACTTCGAGAATTATGGACAACTAATTAATCGGCACGCCTGACAACATACTGAACACTGGGCCTAAGCATATCCTTGTATTTTGCTTGCAGGGCCTCCAGGCCATCACCGTTTTGCAGAAAATCGTGATAGTCGAATAAAATGATCATCTCTCCCATGCCAGTCTCAACCACATTTTTTTGCAACCCCAGTTCCCTGGCGATCCCACTGGCCACTTCCGCATCGGTACCCTGAAAAATAAACTCGCCGGTCAAGCGCCCGTAGTCCCCCGTCTTAGGGTTAAAGGCCACATTGGAGGCCCGTTCACTGTCCGATTCATAGTAGTGCAATCCTGCGGCCGAATAAATCCACTCCCCGTGGGCGGCATCTTTGGTGGCGTAGGCCCAAACCCCCTTCACTAAATGCAATTCCCCCTCAAAGGCCAATTTCTGGCGCGGATAGGAGTTTAAAGGCGAGGGCGAGGGAGGCAATATTTGGGCCACGGACGGCGGCGCTTCCGCTTGCTCCCGTTCCTCAATGTTCTCGCTCTCTCGGCGCTTTACAGAAGAGTGTTTTAAGGCGGGCAAGCGTCTCCCACTTGGCCCAGGCCCAGGCCTTAACTCTGGCCCCGATTCCGGTTCCGATTCGGAACTCTCCTGCGGGTAAAAAAACCACACCACCCCGCCGATCAAAAATAAAAGCATAAGAATATATTTTTTCTTCACTCAAGGCCTCCTGGATTTAAAAATGAAAATTGTACTCCCGCGCCTTTGAGACATTCTCATTTTTATCGACCAGTCTGATTTTGACTTTCTTCTTGCCCCTATTGATATTTTGCCAACTCCAAACACCGGAATGATAAACCCTATAACGCCGTATCTGGTGTTCGGCAGGAGTCAGGGGCAAGCTCACCCAATCGTGAAACTGGCACTGGCGTTCCGTGGCCAAAACACACACTTCGGCCCTTCTCAAATGGGCGGTTTGCGCGGGCAAAACCCAAGAGAGTTTGCGGGAGCTGTCCAAACTGGCGGAGACGATCCCGGGTGGCGTGGACACCTTGGCCCGCCCTCCCTGATGCCCCATGATTTTGAGACTCCAATTTTTCAAAGTGCCGGCCTGCCCGCTGGCCCCATCGATCACCTTGAGCGTCCATCTTCCCAAACTGTTTTCCCCGTAAAAAGCGTTGCTGGCCAGGGGAATGTCCACAAAATTGGCCTGGGGGATGCCGCTGTTGATGGTGGTGAGTTGACTGACACTCCCTGAGGGAGAAGTGAGTTCAATGCCCAAATCGGCAACCCGGGGATGGGTGATATTGACCGTCACCAAGATATGTTCGATGGCCAAATTGTGGGCATCCACGGTGATGCTGTGGGAGGTTCCACTTTTGTGGGCATCGGGAATGGCCTGATCAATATTTCCCGAGCGGTAATAAGGCCCCCCGCCGTGGCCCAAAGTATTGAACAACTCCCCCATGGCGGTGGCCTTATTTTCCAGGTAGCTTATGGCCGCCTTGATGTCCAATTTTCCAAAACCAAAAAAATTGTGGAAGTGAAAACCGGCACCGTTAGTCTGCCAACCCCGTTGGTAAATGTGGCCCGCCAGAGACAAATTTTCGGGATGATTCACTTGATCAGACGCCGAGGGGTTGACTTTGACTGCCGTGGTGGCGAGGGCGTGTTTGATTTCCCGCCAAGTGCAACGGGGGCAGGCCTCTCGCATAAGCACCACCGCCCCGCTCACCAATGAGGTGGAATAGGAAGTGCCCACACCGGACATATTATAATCACAATTGGGGTCTAAGTTTTTGCCGTTTTCAAATGGCCCCCTTTTGTAATCCCCCGTGTGATACCCCTCCGAACAGCCGCTAATATCCGCCGTCGAGATATGCCCGGGGGCGCTAATCCATATATTGGCCCCGGGGGCAGCGTTGCCATACCTCCCGTTACCGTCCGCGGACAATCCCCCCGCCACGATGACATTGGGGTGGGTGTTGAAATTGTCGGCGTTGGTATTGCCCAAAAGAATTTTCTGCTGGGAAAAACCGTTAGTCCAATCGATGAGGCAGTTTGCACAGTTCTTTTTGTACTGGTTGCCTGCCGAAGTCACATAGATAAAATTAAATTCGGGGTGGTTTTCGCTGGCGTATTCCAGAAAGGACTTTCTGTAGTGGCCATAGCTTTTATAAATGGAATGGAGAGTGCTGTAACTGTAGTTGAAGTTGACATTTCCGGTTACCCCGACTCCCAGTTGATCGAATTGAACTTGGAAGACGGGCGGGTTGACATCACCGGAGTTGTAGCTGCGCAATTCCACCTCGGGGGCCACTCCAAACATGCCCACACCATTGCCTTTTAACATGGTGGCCAATCCCGCCACCGAAGTGGCATGGGCATCGTGGCGACCGGGTTGGCCCACGCTCCCAATCCAAGCGCTGTTGTCATTCCCCGCCGTGTAGTCTTTGGAAAGGGCGGCATTGACCTTTAAGTCGGGATGATCTGCATCGAGAGCACCCTCCGAGACGATCAGCACTTGCCCCTTGCCACGATAAAATTGGTGAACATCACCCAAGTTGAGGTGGCCTAAGTGGGCCATACGACTGGCCAAGGGGTCATTACTCCCCGCCGGGTAGCGTTTGGCCGGCCGGGCGGTGACCAGTCTCTTTCCCTGGCGGGGCACACCCTTATAATGGGCCAATGGTGGCCCTCCCGTCTGCCTCCCCGCCCCTTGCTCGCCCGCAGTGGTGTCGGAAGCAGCATCCAAAGTCGTCTTTTTGACTTCGGCGACACAAGCGCCCCAGAGAACAAGGCCAAAAAGGCCGAGAAAAGGCCCATAGAAAAACGGGCCATTATTGTTCTTCCACACATTTCCGATTTTGTTCGCCATCGCTTCGACTTATCGGGTACTTTTCAAAAAAAAATGAGACAAGTCTTTTGCTCCGGCATTTCCTATGGCCAGAGTCTAAGGACAAGTGGCGAGGTAGGGATGATCGCTGGGAAGTTCACTTTGCAGGCCCCATTTGCAGGCCAGATACCCCTCCAGTTTTTGCCGGTCGGCGGCGCTGATGTGGGAGGTGTACACTAGAAATTCGCTGATCTGGCCGTTGACCGCACCATTGCTATCGTTGCGTTCTCCGTTGCCAATCACCACATAACTCGTCGAGGGGGCATTAATATTCACGGGGAAACTTTTGCTGGAGAGTATCTTCCCATCTTTGCGCACAAAGAGGAGGTCGTCAGTCGCACTACTTCCCATGTGGTAAAAATGCCTGTTCCCGTTGGCCGAATTTGCGGAGGTAGTGATAAGACGGTGTGCATTAGCATTGCCACAGCCTCCAAAAAACCAGTAGAGTTCACCATTCTGAAACATGTGCGAGGAAACTCTGGTGGTCACATTAGCGGTTGAGCAATGACCGGAATGGCCACCGTTGAGACTAAAACCCACTGGCCAAGACGAATCTCCCATTTGATTAAAAACCATAAAGACGGAGAGTTCGTCGTAGCTGCCGGACAAAAGGTTGTCTGTCTCCAACAAGTGGGATTGATTGCTAAAGCGAATATGCCCGCCCGTTTGGTAAGTTGGCCTTCTGCTGGAAGTGCTTTGGGTGGCGTGGTGATCCTCACCGCTCTTATCGCGCCAACAGCCTACGGGGTTTCCGTTGGTGGTGATGCTGGTGGAGCAAGTTTCGTCCTGGAAGAGGGAGGCGAGGTCTTGTCCGTCGAGCCACAGTTCCAGTCCCTGCACCTGCCGGGGGGTGAATATTCCCCAGGCATCAGTGTGCAGAATATTGCTAAAGTGTCCCACTGGATCCCTCACTCTTAGGGAAATAAAATAATCCGTCTCTTCTTCCAAACTGAGAGAAAACCCGTCGATTCCGTCTTCGATGCGGTAGCGGGGGGGATTCAAATTCACTCCGTTGGGGATATTTCTCCAGCCCACAATATTGCCAATGTCCTCGGGATCGATGCCGTCTTCGGTGGTGTCCCGTCCCACGGCAATTTGAAGTTTGGCCACACTGATGTGGGCATCCGTCAGAGTGGCATTTGTCCAATCGACAAATGCCGTGCTGCTGGCAGTGCCGCCACCGCTAATGTCCAGGGTTCCACTAAAAGTGGGGGCGGTGTTGTCCAGGATTGCCGACAGGTGCATGATAGGGGATTCATTGCCCAGACTGTCCCGCGCCTGAATGTGCAGGTAGTATGTTCCATCCCCGCTGCTTTGGGTGGTGCTAGTAGTGCCGGAATAAATGCCCGTGGGAACTGTCGAGGGATTGGTGTCCACCACAAAACGGTAAGTGCAATTGGACTTGGAGCAATTCCAATTCCAGGTTTTGTTTTGCTTAGGAATGGCATCATGGGTGACATTCACCAGCATGGGCAAGACCGCATCGACGATCACTCCACTCAAATCCGGTGCAAAACTGGAAAAATCGAGGTTGGCGGGACTGCTTCCGGTGTCGTTGATGCTGCCGCCGTTGAGGTCGATGGAGGGACTGGGAAGGGAGACTCCGTTGTCGTCGGAATCACCACTTTGCAAGGAATAGTTGAAGATCATATTTCTCGAAGACAGGGTTGCCTGGTGCTGGGCGTAGCGCAGCTGGTTCCCCACCCACAGTGCCAACTGGGGCGTTCCCGTCACCGTAATGTCACGGTTAAAGTTGAGCGTAAAGTTAAGTCCTTGAGTAACATTGTAAATAGCAGTGGGCGGAGGGGTGACAGCAATAACCTCCGCCGGTTGGGAATCGACCCTGACCCCGGAGAGGGCGGGGATGAAGGAAGAGAAGTTGGGATTGGCGAGGTTGCCGGCGGGGTCGGTGATCTGCCCGCCATTGAATTGGATGGATGGGGATTGGAATTGGATGCCGTTGTCGTCCCGGTCGCCGGTTTGCGGGGTGTAGCGGAAGGTGATTTGATTGCCGGAGTTGGAGTAGTAGTTGGCGTAGCGGGTTTGGGTTCCCACCTCCAGATTGAGGCGGGGAGTGCCGGAGACGGAGACGGTTTCGCTAAAAGTTAAGGTAAACTCTATATTTTCGGAAGAGTCGTAAGTGTCGTCGTCGGGTTTTGTCATGGCGGTAATATTGGGGGGCAATCCGTCGACCAGGATTCCTGTAAGGGAGGGGATGAGTCCGGTGAAGTCCCCGCTGGCATCGTTGCCGGCAGCGTCTTTGATGGTTCCGGCATTGAGTTGGATGGCATCGCCGGAAACGGTAATGCCATCTAGGTCAGAGTCTCCCGCCTGGGGTAAGTAGCGAAAGGTTATGGCGCTGCTTCCAGTGCCGCTGGCATACTGGGCGGAGCGGGAGTCGGTGCTGACGGTGAGGGAGATATAGGGGTATCCCACAATGTGGACAACATCGCTGTAGTTCAAAACAAAGTCCACCGCTTGTGCCTCGGAATAGGTGGAGTTAGCGGGAGGGAGGACGGAGTTAATCGTTGGAATAGTGTTGTCCAGGATGGCGGAGAAGTGCTGGACGGCGGATTCCTGTCCGTTGTCGTTGTCGCGCACCTGGATATGGAGATAACGAGTCCCATTGCCGCTGTTTACTGTTTCGCTGGTAGTTGTGCCGTAGGTTCCCCCGGGAGCGGTGATGCTGATGCTATCGACGGTATAGCGGTAGGAGCAATTGGGGCGGTTGCAACTCCAAGTCCAGGTTTTGCTCTTGGTGAGAGTGGGATCGTTGGTAAGTCCGGCGACTTGGGGACTGGCGGCATCCACATTGATATTGATAAGGGACGGTGCTACTCCGCTAAAATCCAGAGCAGTTTGGTTTCCGGCAGTGTCTTGGATGTTCCCCCCGTTCAGATCAATCTGGGTGGAGATAAAACCAATCCCCCCCAGGTCTGAGTCTCCGCTCTGGGGGGAGTACCTGAAAGTCAACTCCGTCCCCCCGCCGTTACTTGAGTGATAGTTGGCGTAGCGGGTAGAACTCCCCACTTGCAATGAGAGCCTGGGAGTCCCGGAGACAATCACCGCCTCGCTAAATGTCACCCTAAAGTCCAGGTTGTCCGACAGATTATAAGTGCCATTAGAGGGAGCTTGAATAGACGACACTCCGGGGGGAGTATTGTCCAAAACGGCAGAGTAAGTCTCCACCGGAGTCTCTAAAAACGAATGTAGGGCATCCCTCCCCTGGACATGGAGATAGTAAGTCCCCGTACCCGAAACTTGCTGGGCGCTGTCAGTCAATTGATAGGGGGAATTGTTAAACACATGGGTGGGACTGTTCGTCACAGCATAGCGGTACTCACAAGTCGTCTCCTCCCCCGAACACCCCCAACTCCAGGACTTGGAAGTAGTGGGAACACTGTCATCGGCAAGTCCGGTCAGAATCACATTATTGTTCCACAACTCATAAGAGATAATATTTTGCGAACACGGAGACTCGATATTGTCGTCCTCCCAGCGCCGCTTGATGGAAAAGCTATGGATTCCCGGATTGAGCGCCGGAACGGTAATCGTCAGAGAATCCCCGGTAGAATCCCCCGAGGCAGCAAGTTGCCCACAAGCGGAATCGTGGTAGAGGTACACCATGTCCCGGTTCTTCAACCCTGTGACCAAAAAAGTAGGAGTGGGATCAGTGTTGGGAGTGGAAGTGGGGTCGTACAGAAAAGCACCCTCCGCCGGATTCAGCTGCCCCAGTCCCCCCACCGCTCCACTTAAATTAGTGTCCTTCCCCCCCGAGGTAGGATTCTCTATACACCCCACCAGCAAGCAAAAGAACACAAAACCAATCCACCGCAAATTCATCTCGACTTTCATTAGGCACCCCTAGAAGCGCATCGGTCGTCACAAAAGAAAATGTAGTTAATTGATCTAAATCTGCCCTATTCAAAATAGGAATATACGAAGCTATAATTGATCAAAAAATAGGCCAGCACCCTTAGAAGCTCATATGGATGACCGCCCGGCAAGAAGAAAATTCGTTTTTTTTAAGAAATTTATGAGTTCCTTTGACTTCCAACCTCATATTCGCGTGCTGGTTAACGCATTAAGCTTGGTTCGAGCGGTGTTATCCTCTATCTGTGATCGGAAACTTTAACCAAGCTTCTTTACCGAGGGTTTCACCACATCATGGTTCTTAAATTCTCAAAAAATCCTTATCTTCTCCTTTAAACCGGAACTGTCATCAGTTAATATTATTTCAGGCCGCTGCGTTGAGTGCCTCCCAGACAAAACACAGGTGCTCTCTTGCACAGGCAACTTTCACTTTATTGCTATGTTTGTTCATATTTTGAAGTCTTACAGATTTTTTTCGTAGTCTCTTCATGCATTTATCCGCAATGGCAACTATTGCTTTCGATTGGCCTTTCCTGGCCTCTTTTAATCTTTTGCTTATCTGGCATATCCGCCCCGAGAATTGACTGCTTTCAACAATCGTCGTTCTTATCCAACGATTCCCCATTTTTGTTATTCCAAATTTCTTTTCCTTTCCACCAGAACTGTATTCACTGACATCCAGGCCAGCGTACGAAACAAGTTTCGATGGGTGGGAAAATCTTTCAATATCTCCAATCTCCGTTATCAACGCCATTGCAGAAAAAGTGCTTATACCTCTAAAACAAGTAAGAGCATTTTTTTTCTTTTTATACCTTTTCAGTTCCGACAATTCTTCGATTTTTTTATCGTATTCCTCAATACAGTCATTCATCCTTTCACATTGCCCAAGAAGAAATTCCAGATTTATCCTGCCTGAGTCGTCCAAAGTTTTTATTTCCCTGCGAATCCACGCCATATGCGAAATTGTCCAATATGACTTGTTTTCCCCGCCTTCATTATATTTGAGTCCGTATCGCTTTAAAGTCGATACAATGTGATTTTTTAGAGATTTTCGTTGCTCAACAAAAAATCTACGGGAGCGGATAATGTCTCTGGCCTGTTCGTCAACTTTGTCAGGAATATAAACGGGCGTTAAAAGTCCTTTTGCAAAATACTTGGCAAGTTTGTTGCTATCGACTCGATCGGTTTTCACCCGTCCGCTCGCTAACTCGGGAATCATCGAAGGCGCAATGATCGTGCTATCGATCCCCTTGGAGATTAAATAGCGGTGAAGGGAATTGCCCATGTAACTTGCTTCATGGCAGGTTTTCAACTGAAATCCTTGGCCTTCGAGTTTTTTGAGTTTTCCCAGTAATTTGGCGTTTGTTGCCTTGCATTTAAATTCCAAAGTTTCTCCTGTTGCTTCACAGAATCCCCCTCCGTGAAAAGACTTGTCGTCGACATCTAATCCCACATAAAGTACATTTTTCATTTGGATGGCCCTCCTTTTGGGTTTGTAAAAGTCCATTATTCAGACTTTTACATGGGGTAACCAGTCCCCGGTTAAAAAGGGCGGTCATCCATTATTTCTGTCTTAGAAATTCTTATTCTTCTTGTTGCCAGCGTTTCACCTCTTGAGGGGTTGCCGGTTCGGGCCTTAACTGCCCACATTTGAGGCAACAAAGATAATACTCCTTGGTCACGCCATTAAAAACCACTCCAAAGCGTGCATGCTTGCAATCAACAACTTTCAACTTCTTTCGCTCTTCAACCATCGCTACTTTTTTTGTGAATTTCGCACCCGTAAGATTTCATTTAAAAGATTACATTCAACCTGAAGTTTAAAAAATTCGACTTGGTTGCGCTTGCTCGGCGGGTACTTTTCCAATTTTTTCAGTTGCTTTAATTTACTTTGTCCCAAATTGTCCAACCACATTTCAAAATCAATGGCCATTAACTTCCTCCTTGATCATCTGTTCGCCCCTTGTGCGGGGGGATTCTGGTTTTTCTATGCCCCTACTTCCAACGCCTGACCTCTTGAGAGGTGGCCGCCTCGCTGGGCCTCCCCATCTTTCCGGCATCCCACGACGAAACTCATTCTTTGAGGCAGGCCCAACCTCTTCTAAATTATACATTATAAGCTGTTGAATTTCTTTAATTCTCAAGGCACTTGACAAACCATGGCGAAAGGCCTTATTACTGTGCTTGGGTAACACTTTTGAGGAAAAATCATGCTGAAAGAAGAAGACCTACAGGCACTGGCCGAATTTTTAAAAAACATGGCCTTTGTGAAGTTGACCGACGACCTGGCCTTCAAGAGATATTTTGCCGAAAATAAAGGCCTTTTAATCTCCCTGCTGGGCCACTTTTTACCCCTGCCGGAAAATTCCTCTGTCCTCGATGCCAAACTCCTCAACCCGGAACTCACTTCAGAGCGCACCTCCGACATGCCGGGAGAATCGGGAAAATTGTTCATTCTCGACTTGAAAGTGGAAATTGCCAGAGAGACCAATTCCGGCGTGCAAACGGAAATGGTAAATGTAGAAGTCCAAACCACTGCCCAAACCCATTTTATCAAAAGGTTAATTGCCTATTCGGGAAGACTCTACTCAGAGCAACTCAAACGAGGGGAAAAGTATGAAAAACTGGCACCTGTTTACTCTCTGGTTTTCAGCACCAAAAATTTGGAGGAGTTCGAGGAGGTCAAAGACCGCTACCGCCATGTGTGCTACCTCATGGCCGAAGAGACTCCCGGACTTGTCTTGTCGAGGGATTTGTGTTTTGTAATTGTCGAACTCGGAAAGTTTCGCAAGGATGCGATGAGGCCCGACAATGGCAGGGACGAGTGGTCTTACCTGCTCAAAAACTCAAATCGACTTGGCGTTGAGGAATGCAAAACATTTTTAAAAAAAGGAGGAGACATGGCAGACGCACTCAAACACTTATGGGATATTTCCCAGGACGAAGAACTCAGAGAACTTATGGTTGAACGGGACAAACAGAGAAGAGACCAGCTTTCCCGAGAAGACTACTCTTGGGAAAAGGGCGAAGCAAAAGGCCGCAAAGAAGGCCGCAAAGAAGAACGCAAAGAAATTGCCTTAAAAATGCTAAAAAACGGCCTCAACATTGACATTATCGCAGAAAATACTGGCCTTTCAAAAGAAGAAATTGAGGCCCTCAAGTAAAATGCCAAACGCACTCAAACATTTGTGGGACATTTCCAAGGATAAAAAACTGCGCGCGGCCGCCATGTCCAGAGACAAGGAACGCCGCGACCGCCTCGCTGAAAGAGAGGAGCATTGGGAAGATGGCCATCAAAAAGGCGAGGCAAAAGGCCGCCAAGAACGCCCCAATTTTCCAAATTCAAGGATTCATCATCATTATTTTTCATTTTCGTTCTCTCTCTTTCCGATCTCTCGCTTCCGGCCGCCTCGCCACCTTTCCCCGTCTTGCCAAGCACTCCACCACCAAACCTAATCTTTCTTTCTCTGTTTATTTTCTCTTTTCTCGATTTTTTTGATTTCTCTGTCAAAATCCGATTCAAACAAACGATCCTGGATAATCCGATACTTTGCAAATTCACCCTCAACATGTCCTTTGGCGACTTCGGCACTGACCGTGCCGGCATCTTGTAAAATTTCCCGCTCATCAAATTGCAGAAAAGCATCCAAACGCCTGGCCCAGTCTTCCATGGCCATGGAAATTTTTCTTTTTGCCCGCTCCTCCGCCAGGTCGAGATAGGCGTTAACAATTCGTCCCAAAGATTCCAATTCTTCCCGGGTTAAATAATTTTTAGCGACGGAAACATCCGACTTTAGAATTTTCCCGTCAGGACTATTTTTCCAATTGCTAAGGCCCATGTGCTTTTTTTTACTGTCGGCCCTGCTTTTTATCAATTCGGCGGCAGTATGTCCGTGAATGGCAAAGTGGAGTTTATTTTGGACTTTGGCGAAAAACTCTTTGGTTGTAGGGGCATCCCTGTTGTAGTCAACGCTGGTCGCATAAATATCCGTGATTTTTTGATAAAAACGCCTCTTACTCAGGCGAATTTCCCGAATTTCCGCCAGCAAGTGTTCAAAATAGTCCTCTTCGAGAAAGACACCATTTTCCATCCTCTTTTTATCTATAATATATCCCTTGATGGCATATTCGCGTAAAATGCCAGTGGCCCATTGACGAAACTCCGTGGCCCGTTTGCTGTTAATTCTGTAACCCACAGCAATAATCGCATCCAGGTTATAAAACTTCACCGCCCTGCGAACAGTACGTTTCCCCTCGGTTTGAACTACCGAGGAATCCTCGGTAGTTGCCTCTTCATCCAATTCCCCTTCGGAAAATATGTTTTTTAAATGAAGACCAATATTGTCCGTCGAGGTGGCAAACAGTTTGGCCATAAGTTTTTGCGTAAGCCAAATGGTTTCATCCCTATACCGCACTTCAATTGTTTCCCCTTCCGCTCTGTCGGCAAAAACAAGAAAATCTATCGTGCTATTCCGAACCGCCGCCTTCTTTGAATCCATATCCCCTCTGGCCGCCTCGCCAGTGCTGTAAGTCTTTCAATTATACCCGTTGCGAAGGAGATTGGCACAACCTTGATAAAGGCCGCCTCCCGATCTCCTTTCGAGCATCTTGATCCACTCTCCAAGCTATTTTATTCTATCTGAATTTGAAAATAGAACTTAAAAACCAATTTCAGAAATATATTTTATTTACAAAATAAAACCACGACCATTGCCTATACCCATTGCGCGGATAAAACCCCAACCGGCCCTTATTCCTTCCCGAGCGTCTCGCCAGCACTCCCCGTCTTACAGGCATCCCGTGACGAAACCCATTCTTTGAGGCAGGCCCAATCTCTTCTAAATTATACATTATAAGCTGTTGAATTTCTTTAATTCTCAAGGCACTTGTCAGACCACCGCGAAAGGTATATGACTAACTCTAAGTATTGAGACTTTTTGGGAGGCAATCGTGCAAGAAGAAGACATACAGGCACTCATCGACTTTTTAAACGAAAAGGGTTTTTTGGCCCTGACCAATGACCATTCCTTCAAGGCATTCTTTGTTAAAAACAGGAATGTCCTTAAATCCCTAAATCCCTCATCAAGCACTTCCTTCCCCTCCCCGACGACTCTCTCATTATTGATGCCGTTCCCCTCAACCCCGAACTGCTTTCCGACAAACAACAAAAGGAAGACAGGGGCAAGACTTTTGTCCTCGATGTCGTGACCGAATACCAACGCACAAATGCCAAGGGAGAGATTATTAAAGAAACCGTCAATGTGGAAGTTCAAACTTCCAACCACCGCAATTTCACCGACCGGATTTTGGCCTATTCGGGCAGACTTTACTCCGACCAACTCGACCGGGGCGATACCTACAAAAAACTCCATCCGGTCTACTCCCTCGTCTTTAGCACTCAGAATCTCAAAGAGTTTGCCCAAATCAAAGACGATTACCGCCATGTGTGCAATATCAGGCGCATCAAGGAACCCCAGGTGGTGATGTCGCGGGGGATGTGCTTTGTCATCGTTGAACTCGGCAAATTTACCACTGGCCTTGCGAAGGCGGAAAGCACCAGAGACGAATGGGCCTACATGATTAAAAATTCCAAAAGTTTAAAACTTGAAGACTGCAAACAATTCCTAAAAAAAGGGGGAGAGATGGCAGAAGCACTCAAACATTTGTGGGACATTTCCAAGGATAAAAAACTGCGCGCGGCCGCCATGTCCAGAGACAAGGAACGCCGCGACCGCCTCGCTGAAAGAGAGGAGCATTGGGAAGATGGCCATCAAAAAGGCGAGGCAAAAGGCCGCCAAGAAGGACGGAAAGAAGGCCGCCAAGAACGCGAAAAAGAAATTGCCCGTGACCTCCTTGCTGCCGGCACAGGCCCCGAGTTTGTCGCCAAGGTTACGAAATTGACTCTCGCCGAAATCGAAGAACTGATCAAAAACCAGGCCTGACTTTGAGGGGGAGACACACACCTCCCCTCACTTCTTCCCCCTCTGGCCGCCTCGCTGGGCCTCCCCGTCTTACAGGCATCCCGTGACGAAACCCATTCTTTGAAGCAGGCCCAACCTCTTCTAAATTATACATTATAAGCTGTTGAATTTCTTTAATTCTCAAGGCACTTGACAAACCATGGCGAAAGGCCTTATTACTGTGCTTGGGTAACACTTTTGAGGAAAAATCATGCTGAAAGAAGAAGACCTACAGGCACTGGCCGAATTTTTAAAAAACATGGCCTTTGTGAAGTTGACCGACGACCTGGCCTTCAAGAGATATTTTGCCGAAAATAAAGGCCTTTTAATCTCCCTGCTGGGCCACTTTTTACCCCTGCCGGAGAGTTCTTCTGTCGTCGATGCCAAACTCCTCAACCCGGAACTCACTTCAGAGCGCACCTCCGACATGCCGGGAGAATCGGGAAAATTGTTCATTCTCGACTTGAAAGTGGAAATTGCCAGAGAAACCAATTCCGGCGTGCAAACGGAAATGGTAAATGTAGAAGTCCAAACCACTGCCCAAACCCATTTTATCAAAAGGTTAATTGCCTATTCGGGAAGACTCTACTCAGAGCAACTCAAACGAGGGGAAAAGTATGAAAAACTGGCACCTGTTTACTCTCTGGTTTTCAGCACCAAAAATTTGGAGGAATTCCAGGAGGTCAAAGACCGCTACCGCCATGTGTGCTACCTCATGGCCGAAGAGACTCCCGGACTTGTCTTGTCGAGGGATTTGTGTTTTGTGATTGTCGAACTCGGAAAGTTTCGCAAGGATGCGATGAGGCCCGACAATGGCAGGGACGAGTGGTCTTACCTGCTCAAAAACTCAAATCGGCTTGGCGTTGAGGAATGCAAAACATTTTTAAAAAAAGGAGGAGACATGGCAGACGCACTCAAACACTTATGGGATATTTCTCAGGACGAAGAACTCAGAGAACTTATGGTTGAACGGGACAAACAGAGAAGAGATCAACTTTCCCGGGAAGACTACTCTTGGAAAAAAGGCGAAGCAAAAGGCCGCCAAGAAGGCCGCCAAGAAGGACGGGAAGAAGGACTCAAAGAGGGCATGAAAAAAGTGGCCTTAAAAATGCTAAAAAATGGTTTTGGCATTGACATTATCGCAGAAAATACTGGCCTTTCAAAAGAAGAAATTGAGGCCCTCAAAAACCAGGCCTGACTTTGAGGGGGGACTAACACCTCCCCTCACTTCTTCCCCCTCTGGCCGCCTCGCCATCACTCCTCGTCTTCCCTTCTATCCTGCCTTTGCCTTTGGGTTACTTGACGAAGTAAAATAAATCTTTTCCATCGCCGTCTAAAGGAAAATGAGGATGCTAAATTTTGCCATAAACCCTTCCATCCATTAAATATGATAAATATACGGAGCCATAAAATATTGTGAGACGCTCTTATTTTCCATAAATCTATTGGATTAATTTTCTCTATGATTTTCAAGTCGGCCTTGGGGCCTAAAGGACGGGACATAGAAGAAAAACGAAAAATTCGACTCTGATCTTTTAACATTGATTCCAACGACGGATACCTATCCCAACGAGCATGGCCTTTAATGTGCTTAAAGGCCCCTATCGCTTTCGCAATAGAGGCAATCTTCATCATGGGAAGGGCAGACTGCAACGAAATATTGGCCGGGTCGGAATAAAACGATACATCAGCAATTTTTAACCAATTCTAAAGGATTCCGAAGTCGAATCCCAGACGACATAAATAGAATCGAATGGACACCATTTTTTACACAAAATCGTTTTTTCCATTTTCTTGATACCCAGTTCGAGGCAAATTGAAAAATCATTAATGAGTTCCTGCGCCTCTGTTGGTTTTGGAGGCCAAAAATAAAACCAGAATGGAATACCGACAATCAGAACCCCGCGACCGTAATCCTTTACTAAAGAACGGTAAGGGCCGCCTTCTTGTCCCTTTCGTACTTTCTTTTCTATTTCTCTGAGTACACTGTTTGCGATTTCTTTCTGAGAATAAAAATCGGGCAGACCACTGTTGATAGATTTTAAAAAATCTGAATTGGGCCGACAACCATGTTCAGCCTCTTTGAAATTGGCCTTGATGAAGTCATTTATTTCCTTGGCCGATTTTTGATCAAAAAACGCTTCTGTCACCTCCGCCCAAATAGTCATCTCCATAGGATAAGGATCGCAATAAAATACACGAAAAAAAGCATCTCCCGGGTCATTTAGTTTTCGACCTATGTCTTTTAAACGAAGTTCTTTCCATGCACGAATTTCAAAAAAAGCTTTTCTGCACCATCTATTGGACGGACTCCAATGCTTGATCCAATGCCTAGCACGGCCGTAATTTGAAAAATCCCTTGAATCAACATCATCCAAATTGGGGTCTTTCTTTTCTTTCCAAGCATCGAGAATATCCGGGATTTCTTCTTTTTCGCTCATCCCTTTCTTTTCTACCCCTTAGACTTCCCACTCCCGGCCGTCTCGCCGGCACTCCCTGTCTTAGCAGACACTCCACTACAAAACTCATCCCTTAAAATTTCAAACCCGTTTAGAAATCAAGTTATCTAGGGTCTGTCATTAAAATTTCAGCAGACTTTATAATTTCATCTTTCAAAAAATAGAAAAAAAATCGTTCTTCTTCTTTTATTTTTATTCTCTTTGCAAGTAGTTCACCCGGTGTTTTAGCAGAAGGATCATAGGGAAGCAATGAAAACCTTTCTTGAATATCCTTAACAGGATTTTTATGAAAACTTAATGTATGAGCAATTGAGTTTCTTAAATCTTTAAATGTTCTGTAATCAGAGCGCTCAAGTAAATTTTGATAAGGGTTTAATCCGTTGAATAATACTTCTGCTTTTCTTGCCAGAGAGTTTAAATTACCCCATTCGATGTATTCACTTTTTTTCAAGACTTTGCCACTTATAATATCAAGTGCTTGAACTTCATTTTTTGCTTTACAAATCAGCTTTGGTGAATATCCCAATGGTGTCTTTTTGCCCAATAAATAAGATACAAAAGTACATTCAGTAAATTCTTCAAACGCTATAAATAGCTTCAAATAGCAAAGTTCGTATATTTTATATTGATCATTTCGTCGCAATGAGTCAGAATTTTTTCTTATAGACTCAAGCGAATTTTCCAATAAGGAACATAGTTCCCCTGTACTCTTGGTAAATATTTTAAATCCGTTCTTGAAGTTCATCTTATCGCAAAGTATGATTTATCTTTTTTATAATGTATTTTACTGCTGTTTCCCTATTTCGTTTATTCGTTGTCTGTTTAGAGACAGATTCTAAAAAATCTTTTTCTTCCTTACTGTTTGAAATATTATCACTTATAATATCATCAATTTTATTTAATGCATCTTGTATTTTTGTCTTAGTCAAATCATTTGCTGTAATTTTATTCCGCTTTAGCGAAATTCCTTTTAATTGATCATGGTTGCAGTGATATAAGGAAAGAAATAACGAATAAAATACTTGTGGTCTTGAAAAGTTGGAATCCGAAAGACCATTTGGGAAGATAATCTTTATTAGATTAATTATTTTTTCAAAGGTTAATTTGCAATTTTTTTCTCTTGGAAATGAATCGTTATATTTATTATAAAATGAATCTAATTTCTGTCTGCTATTAACCCCATCTAACATTCCAACTAAAATATCCCCGACAAGTTCGGCCTCTAACATCCGTGCTACTTTTTTTAATGTAAAAATTTTATTATCTACCCAAAATGAATGATATTTTGTAGCAATTCCATAAACAGCTTGTTTAAAAAAACCATCATATTTGGCATGTAATTTTTCTTGTTTATTAAGAGTAACAGAGTATGTATTTAATCTTCCAAAAATATCAATAACAAGACTGTTTTCAGCATTAGTTATTTCATTCACAGTTAATTGATACGAAAGAAAGGCCTCTTTTTGTTCTCTAGAAAGGTTCATATATTTCCCAGTAAATTCATCAGAGGTAATTTTTTTTACTGAAAATTCATTTTTATAAAATTGAATTATTGTTGAAAGGCGTTGTTGTCCGTCAATAACATCTCTAATCGTCTTATTGGTATCTGGGTCAACAGTCTGGCGCAGGTAGATAATTGGAATCGGCATACCCTCTAAAATAGTATCAATCAAGAATGATTTGGCCGCATCTGGCCATACTTTCCTCCTTTGAAAATCAGGATTTAGTTTTAATTTTTCAGTTTGATCCCACTCAATAAAATCTGAAATTGTAAAAAATGCCGGTCTGAATTTCATAAAATTTTGCCTTGTTTTAATAATCCTTCACAAAAAGGTAAAATCAACCCCACCGTATCACCTAAGACTAAGTACCCTATTCCAGTCTTATTTTCAATAATTATCTCACGACTCAACGAGTCTTAAATAAAAAATATATTTTGTTTAAAATGCGGAAATTTCGCCTTTTAAAAAATTTCCCCCCAGAAAGAACTACCCCATTGCAGAACAAGGAATAAAAAATCAAACTGCCCTTGTCCCCTCCCGGCCGTCTCGCCGGCACTCCCTGTTTTTCAGGCACTCACTCCGCAAAACTCACTCTTGGGAAGGATTGAGGTAATGCCCACAATCCGACCCCACTCTCGCATTTCCGCCATTCTTCCTTCTCTCTAAAATTTTTTAAAAGGAGTTACAAAAAAATCCCAGCGTTTTTTGTCCATGGGTTCTGTGAATGTTTCCAAATCAACTTCCGCTGCCGTCAATAATTGTTTTTTATCCATATATTTTTGAGCCAATTCATAGGCAAAATGCTCTATTATCGGTTTATCTAACTTAACAGTAACTGTTTCAGCTTCTCTATCGAAGTCAAAATTTATATTAAAGCAATCTCCACTTTCAGTTTTAAATATCCACTCTTCTCCACTTTCCAATAATGTACCATCCAAAATTTCAAATTCTTTTTTTAAATTCACTTTCTTTCCATTCATCAATTAATTTCTTTTTTCATTTTACTTATTTTTGACCTCATCAATTGGCATGATTCTTTTAGCATTTTTTTATTATCTTTAGACATATCTAAATATGGTATTAATTCTTTAAAAAAGATGGACGATATAAAAATTATCCCTTCAAATGTTTCCAACATATAACTATGAACATATTCATGCCCTTTGGAGTTTCTAAAACGATTGGTCTTTGTAATTTCTTCTGTGGAATAAAAATTTAATATAGGCCTTACTTGAAACTCTTTGCGATATTTTTTATTTATTTTTTTATACTCTTCATTGAAATCGTTGTTTTTTTTGTTCTTTGATAACTTTAATATTTCACTAAAATATGCAACTCTATATTCTCCCAACATAAATTTTAAAGATTCATCGTCCCATCCTGAATACCTAAGTTTTAATAAATAGGTATCATTTTCTTCTACTTGAGGGCTATCTCTATGTGATAACGCATTTCTAAATCTTTTTAACAAGTTTAAAAATTCTTTAAACTCTTCTAAAATTTTAAAAAATTCTTTGGGTAAGGTTTCTCTAAATTCTTTAGTCCTATCACCAATAATCCCTATATTAAATTTGTTTTCAAATTTTTCTTTTTCTTTGATATTTAATACTTCTTCGTTCCAAATATGCGCAATATTATCACAAATTGCATAACAATTTATTATGAACGCATCTAAATAAATACACATTTCTGTTATTTTTTCTTTATCTTTATCTTCTATTGGACTCAATAACTTATTTGGAGGCCATGATTTAAAAGTATTTTTTACACATAGAAAAGATTTTCTTAATCTAAACAAAAGGCTACTATAGTAATTTTTTGCAGAATCGCTTTTCCATTTTGAAAAAAAATACTGCATCGAAAAGCGTAAAAAAATAAGAAACTTCATTAAAAATAATTTCTGTTACAGAATAAGTATTTCTTAAACATTCCGCTTCATTTTTTGTACTATTTTTATAATTACTCATGCTTTTATCCCCACGAAAAAACACCCCTTATTGCAGGGCCAGCTTGTGCCCATTGCGTGGATAAAAAACCAACTGGCCATTATCCCCTCTTGAACATCTCGCCGGCACTTGCCGTCTTTTCATTATACCCGTTGCGAAGGGGCTTGGCACGACCGAGATCAAAGGGAAAACCCAACCCTCTCAATTGCTTCTTGTTTGATTATTTCCAAGCATGAAAAAATCTGCATCAATCTCTCTCATAACACCATCTTTCGTTATGCCTTTATGCAAATCAAATATACCTTTTTCAATTATGTCTTTTTTGTTTGGGAAAAGATCAAACAAATTAAAATGACTTATTAGCGAATTGTGCAACCCTCTTGAAAAAGAGTTATTCGAATGAAATATTTTTTTACTGACATGAGCAAACACATCGGCAAGTTGCGCCAGTTCAATATTTTTTTTAGATTGACAAGAAAAAATCTCTATTTTAATTTCTGGGATTTTATATTCTATTAAATGGGAATGATTTTCAACACTTCTAAAAAAAGTTTTTATGCCTTCTATTATCGTGGATTTCATACTTTGAATTCTTTTTTGAAAATCTTCGTGATTACCCCATTCTTCAAATATAAATTTTATTTTAAGCCTTTGATAATCTGTATATTTTGGAGCAAGGCTTATTGAAACTATTTTTGGTATTTGCCCTATCGTGCTAAACAGTCCCCAGTTTTCCATTTTTTTACCCGTCAATCCCAATTCCAAAGATTTTTTAAGAGTATATTCATCAGTAAATTGAAACAATTCTGGTTTAGAAAAAACAAATCCACCAGCACAAATACTTTTCCCACAATTATCTAAAAAAGAAGAAACTTTTTCGACCATATTTTGAAGGTCTTCTTTTGTCTTAATTTTCCGAAGGTGAATTTTTTGAGGTATCTGTTTATTTAATTTTTCATTGAGAAAATCAATATCTTGATCACGACAAACAAAGCACCCTGCCCCAAAATAAGAAGAAGGATTCTTTTTCAAAATCTCATCACCAAATTCATCTACAAAAACAGTAAAATTAATATCCTTCTTTCCTCGATCACTCTTTATTCTTATAATATACTATCCAGTTTTTCTTTTGCATTTCTCCTTCTGTAAAACATTCTGTTCCCATAGATTGAACAGAAATATTTTGTTTCTTTAAATAATCATCTGCCAATATCAATGCCATTTGAAAAGTAATATCTATTAATGAAGTAATTTCTACAAAATTTTCATCACCCTCTTTATCCAGTGAAAATTTTGTATTTTTACCATAAAAATAAAAATGCCACTCTTTTTTTAAGTTACTATTTTTTTCATAATTAGAAAAAATTTCAATGTCTTCCGGTATATCTTGTTTTATTAAATAGCTAAATGCATCTTTTTGTTTTATTTCTTTTTCTGAAATAATTATCACAAAATTACCTTCTGGAATAATTATAATATTCATATCGCTCATCTTTTGCTTTATTCTCCTCTACAAAAACCACCCCCATTGCGGGGGTAGAGTGGCCTCATTTTGTATAATATATTATCCAATTTTCCTTTGGCCCTATCCATTCTTCAACATCAGTTCTTACATTTTGAAAGGAAATCTTTTGCTCTTTAGGCCAATCTGCTACTGATGCCAAAGCTACTTGAGATTTAATTGCTTTGGGTGAAGTAATTTCTACAGAGTTTTCTTGTTCATTGTGTGAAAATTCCATGTTATCATCGCTCATCGTTATCATCGCTCATCTTTTCCTTCCTCTAACAAAACCACCCCCATTGCGGGGGTAGAGTGGCCTCATTTTGTATAATATATTATCCAATTTTCCTTTGGCCCTATCCATTCTTCAACATCAGTTCTTACATTTTGAAAGGAAATCTTTTGCTCTTTAGGCCAATCTGCTACTGATGCCAAAGCTACTTGAGATTTAATTGCTTTGGGTGAAGTAATTTCTACAGAGTTTTCTTGTTCATTGTGTGAAAATTCCATGTTATCATCGCTCATCTTTTCCCTCCTTCAACAAAACCACCCCCATTGCGGGGGTGGTTTATTATATTTTGCCTGGACAGACGGGTATGGGCCTGAGAATTTTATCTACGATCGGTCGCCTCCGCGAATGTAGGCGGCGACATATTCTTTATCCACATCGCTCAAAACTGTCTTAGTGTTTCCGTCGTAATCAACAGGCATGGTTTCAGCATTAACTCTGCCAAAAAGTCTTGACGATCCAGGGTCACTGGCGTGAAGAAAACCGCTGGTAGTTCCTTCCCGAGCAGTCATCGCCGCCTGAGTTTCCAAAAATTTTCCACTAGTACCTGTAGCACCATGGCAAAAAGTACAACCATATCTCTTACCAGCTTCGTCCTTATCAAAGATTCTGGTCTTGAGAGCAGAAAAGGCAATCGGTGCCTGAACGGTGAGAATGACTTCCACACTGTCCTCTGCATGAGTCGCTGTCGCACTGGCCGTCATGGTAACGACACATTTGTCATTGGTCTGGGCATCTGCACCCACGGTAATGATTTGACGAGTAGAGCCATAGAGACTGCCCGAACTACTTGAACAAACACCGGACTGGTCAGTTCCATCATTGGTGTTGGCCGTACCTCCGCGCTTGCCTTGAACTGTATAACTGATGGTCGTATCAGTTTGATCGGATGTACCGCCAGACACTACCCAAACACGGTTGCCGGTACCATCAAACAAGTTGGTATTTTCGGAGTAAACTGGGGCCGTCAATGTCTGGGCCTGAAGGGCGGCGGCCACAATCAGTGTGGCCACATCGGTAAGGTCGGCGTATCCCGTACGGGAAATGGTTACGGTGACAATACACTTGTCGCCGCTTGAAGGAGAACTTCCAATACTGACCACACCAGTGCCATCAACGCTACAGACTTCTCCGTCCGTTTGGGCGACATTACTGCTATCCGTCTCCTCAACCGCGTAAGTAACGGAAGTGGAACTGGCCGCACTCGCTCTCGTTGCAGGAGAGACGGGGTTGCCACCTATCCGCAAAGTAGCGGTGTAAGTCAGGTCTCCGATAATGGATTGAGTTCCCGCCAGAACATCCAGAGTGGCACTCTGGGTTACAGAAGCGTATCCGTCCCGGGCGATAGTCACGGTGATGTCGCATTGGTCGCCTATCGTAGGGTCATCACCGATACTCACATCACCACTGTCTTCATCGACCGTACAAACATCTTCTGCGCCTTGATCCGTTCCATCGCTGGCATCTTCTCTGGTAACAGCGTACTTAATGGTGGCACCTGCGGAGGTAGGTTTTGCCGATGCCGATACCGCCGTACCACCGATTCTAAAAGTATTGGGATAAGAGAGCGTTCCCGAAACGGACTGGGTTCCGGCGTTGACGGTGATGGTGACATCTAACGGCGCATAGGTGTAGTGATCCTTGTTGGCGCTCACTCGAATCACGCAATCGGTGGTTCCCCCGACAAAAGTCAGAGTGTGGTCTGCGGCCAAGCTACAGCTACCGGACACATAGGTGAAGTCGAATGTGACACCGGCAGAGGGACTTGCCGTAGGCCCGTTTGCAGCGTTATCCAAATCTATGCCCGCCGCTCCCACGGTTCCAGAATTGGGGATATTTCCCCGTGCGATGGTGCCGGTTCCGGCATTGACTCTCACATTCACTGTTCTGGTGACTGTGTGGTGATCCGCTCCCGAGTAAGTGGCAGTCACCCGGCAAATGTCGTTGGCCCGGGCATCGCTGCCCAGAGTGATCTGTCCGGTAGCAGTATTTGTGGCCGAACAAATATTTTCCGTATCCGTACTTCCGCGCACTCCTTGGGCAGAGTAAGCGATTGCTGCGTTTCCTCCGCCGACTAAAGATGCAGAAGCGGATGTCGAGGGAGTGATCGCGCCACCTCCGACCTGAAAAGTGCTCGGATAAATGGGATCAACAATGCTAGACAAGATATTGGCCACGGCAACTCTAAATCTTTCCGTTTTGTCTGCGTATCCCGACTTTTTAGCGGTGACCGTAATCTCGCAATCGCCGACATCAGATCGGTAAGTGAGTTCCTCGCTACCGGAATTCCAGCTACAACCTCCCGATGCCACTGCGATCTCGTAGTTATCGGCGGCGGGAGAAGAAGTGGGCATTTTGCTAGAGAAATCCACTGTGCCCGAAGGGGCCGCCCCTTGGGTATTTGTGGCCCATTGATTCCAGGTCAAGGAAGAAAAGGTGCTGCCCGCCAGCACGGTTTTCTCCACCGCTGCGACTTGAGTGTAGGTAAGGTAGGAGGGAACCATGGCCCCTCCCATAATCGCCAGGGCCACCGCTTGCACCCGGCAAATGTCGTCGGCCTGGGCGGAAGCACCCACTTGAATTTTGCCGTGTTCGGGATTGACTACACGGGGAGTCTGGTCATCGCCATCACCATCGTGCAGAGGTTCTGGATCGGCCAGTTCACAAATGCCATCCGTGGGTGCTGTGCCTCGCAAACCTTGAACCATATATTGCCAAACAATATTGACCGGGGGAGAACTGCCGTCCGTGCTGGGAAGTCCCGAAGGGGAAAGTTTGGAGGTGTCACCCACATGTAAATCGCCAGTATAGGCCAAGGTGGGGACTGAGTTAAAGGTTAAGGCCCGTCTCGGCAACACTCCGATGGTGGCCAATTCCACCCAGGGGGAGGGGTTATAGTTGGCATTGCCCCGGTAGCGAACCTGAATCACACAGCGGCCAGCGGACTCACCCACTACCATGCCATTATTGGGCATGGCCATACAGTGTTCCGCGCCGGACTTGATGCCATATTCGTATCCACCACTACCCGACCGTGATGCCGGCACTTGATTGGCAACCAGTGAAATGGCCGCCCCCGCAAAGATGGTCGGGCCATAACCGTAAGGTTCGTCCCAGGCGGCAGGGGCCGCTTGATCCGAGGCCTGGACAGTAATGCCAGTGGTTCCAGTGACTGAGGCCCAATTAGAGGGAGCGGTTTGAGCATTGCCACCCCAGCGCATTTGGATGTGGCAGATTCCCCCGGCGATGGCGGTGATGCGCCCGCGGTTAAATCCCGACTCGGCCACACTACAAACGCCCTCGGTGGTGGAGCGCAATTCAAAATCTCCCACCCCGGCGGCACTGACGGTGCCGGTAAGATCAAGAGTGCCGCCCACTCGCATGGTATCAGCGGCATAGAGGTCACTGGCCGCCAAGGCCGCTTGGGCCACCTTATTTATCATCACCACGGCGGTGCGGGTGGCGCTATTGCTGGAATCATCGTCCTGGGTGGCGGTCAAAGTGATTGCGCACTCTCCGCCGGCGAGGATGGAGAGCACTCCATCATTGGCCACCGTGCAAATGCTGGTATCACCGCTTGCATAGGCCAAATCGCTATTGCTGGGGTCTGTGGTCACCTGTCCCGAGGCCGGAGCGGCATCTCCATAGGTGATAGTGCCGGGATCGTATCCCGCCCAGGTGATCAGCATGGCCGATCCCGATCTGGTAGTGACGGCAATGTCGTGGGTGAGAATTTTGTTCTCATAATCGTCTTTAGTGATGGTCGCTGTAACGGTACAAGTTCCCGCAGCATTATAGGAGGAAAACTCCACGGTGCGCCCACTGGTAATTGTACAATCTTGACTGCCTTCAATGGAGTAGGCGACTTGCGCACCTTGAGCGCTGGGGTGACTTCCCAAAACCACCGGATCGAGAGTGACCTCCTCCCCGACAACGGCATTTTCTTGCGAGGGTTCCCAAGTGATCTCCGCCATTTCTCCGTTGACAATGCTGATGCCACTGTTGCCGGAAATATTCACCCAGTCAGATTCATTAAAACGGTTGGCCACTGCCGCAAAGCGGGCGTGGATAAAACAGTCACCGCCCACCTCCAGTCCGGTGACTGCGCCCTCGCTATTCACTCTACAGGCGGTGGCGGCAGCACCACTGTCGGGATCGGCATCATCCCAAGCGTGTAATTCCACTTCTCCGGCCATTCCCATAGTGTTGGGAAGGGGGCCACAGGGGCCACTTGTCGTCGCCCCCAAGCGCACTTCATCGCGATCAGTACAACCGTTGGCATCGGCGTAAATATCTGCACCCATGGGATCCGGTTGATCTCCTATGGTAATGCTGATTTCGGCCACCACGGAATAGGGAGAGGCGAGGGTGTCGTCATCCCCCATAAAGAGGGCCTCGATAATACAGCCACCGACGGTGTTGACTCCGGTGACGACTCCACTGGAGTGATCGACGCTGCATCCGGTGCTGCCCGCTTGCACCCGATAGTCCAAGGCCCCGGTTCCTGAAGG
Organism: Bacteriovoracaceae bacterium; assembly: GCA_965243145.1. Lineage (GTDB taxonomy): Bacteria > Bdellovibrionota > Bacteriovoracia > Bacteriovoracales > Bacteriovoracaceae > CBDBLK01. The sequence continues at coordinate 174,404 of CBDEUB010000002.1, read as the reverse complement.
GACACCGCTAGGAGCACTCGACGGCCGGCCCACCGCCACGGTTGGCGAGGCCCCGTAGGGTTCATTCCAGCCGGAGGGGGCATTTTGCGGGGCCAAGGCGGTACCCGCCACGATGACGGTCGCCTGCGAAGTGACATCGGCGTAACCGCTGACACTTAAAGTGGCGGTAACTTCACATTGGTCATTGGCCGCCGCCGCACTTCCAGCACTCACCGTACCGGAGGCGGCATCCACCGTGCACACATCGGACTTGGGATCGCTGCCGTCGGTCTGGGCCGTAACCGCATAAGTAATGGTGACAAAACCGGCAGAACTGGTAGGGATGGCGTAGACGGCGAGTTCTCCCCCGGGACGCAAATCGCCCTGGTATTGCAACTGCTGATCGACGGTTTGGCTTCCCAGTGTCGGAGTCACGGTAAAGTCCGCGGAAGAATCGGCATACCCCCGCCCCGACGCGGTAACGGACACCACGCAGGGCGTGGCGTCCGCAAAGGAGAGTATATTACCGCTGCTGTAATAACAGCCATCTGAAGTCGCTCGAATTTCAATATCGACGGAGGTGCCGTCTACATCATTGGCGGGGTCGGCGACGGGAAGGTCGCCGGCATTGCCCCCAGTAAAATCCACCGTATCGGCCACCGTTTGAGAGTCGGTCAATGTGCCCCAGTTGCCCCAGGAGATCGAGGTAAAAGTGCCCAGTCCATTGACGGTGGCGGTTTCCACAATTCTCATGTCAATAAAACCGTCGGCGGAAACATCCAGTTGCACCCGACAGGCCCCGGCCGAAACGGCGGTGAGGGCACCAGTAGTCGGATTCACCGTACAAATCCCTCTAGTCAGGGAAGTGTATCCATACCGTGGAGAACTCAAGCTACCATCGCTGGGCGCATCGAGGGCCGCGAGCGCGGAACCCTCTCCCGGATAAAAATTGTTGCTGATGTTGTATCCGCCCCAAGTGGCGTCGTTGGCCGCCACCACTTCCATTTGGGAGTTAAAGACCCGGTCGACAAACCCCTCCGCCTCGATGGTCACCACCACTTTACAGGTTCCCAGAGTGGCATCGTCGGCGGTCAAGATTCCATCGTTGGCCACCCGGCAGATCACTTCGTCGTCTTGAATAGTGCCATCGCCATTCACATCCTCCGTCGTCACTTCAAAGGAAATTTCGGCCTCCTCGGGAGCGTCGGCAAAATCTGCTGGACTTAAAATTGCTTCTGCACGCATTTGAGCGGGGTTGGGGTATTGAGCATTAACCGGACTGCGGTACCCGGGCCAAGTGGTTTTTTGCATTTCCATGATCAATTCTTCCACGGGAATGGCAGTATCTGGCACGCCGTCATCGTCGGTATCTTCCATCTTAGGGGCACTCAAACAGCGGCCCGAACCGTCCGCCAAGTTGACCCGGCAGATAGTCTTTTCCTGTTCGTCTTCGTCGCCGTTGACCACGATCGCCCAATCATCGGAGCACCTCAGGGCCTTGTCTCCGTTGACCAAATCGGCCTGGCAATTAAAGTCCTCCCCCACTTCGCTGCTGATGGTTTCAAAGACGGTGTTGCAGTTGAATTGGCGAACTCCGTCTACATAGCAGGTCAGGACATCGGCAAAAACCTTCTCGACAAAAACTTGGGGCCGATTCCCGCCGGAAGTGAGGGGGTTGGTTCCCTGAACACCACCGCCGACACCGGGGTCGTTCTCCAAATCCATGCAGACTCGAATTTCTTGCCCGTTGTGCTCTTCCTGGCGGCACACCTCTTGATTGGCGGGATCGCTGGATTGGCCATCGTAGCTGATGGTCATGCCATCGTTGAAGGCCAAGCGCCTCACCGTGTTGGTAATCGCTGGCCCCGAAGTGGGGATGCCTCCTCTGCCGGCATTGCCCCAGGGATTGGAATTCGAGGCCGCCGGAGCAGGACTCGATTTTTTCTTGCTTTTAAAACAGCCGTGCAGCAAAAGGGCAAAGAAAATAAAAGCTAGGGAGAGAAAGGCCAGTTTGCGAGTACTCATTGAACCATCCTTGATGTTGAGGTTTAAAAAATTTTAACACTATCTAAAGAATCTTAATCCAAATAAAGGAATCTACCCCCCCCTGTAATATTTTGTAAGTTTTTTTATAACCGCTCACACTTCACGCCGGTTTCCACTACAATAAAGGAGGGAGTTGCCGTTGAAGTATTGGACTCATACCCTCGTTTTTTTGGCCCTTATAACATTCGCCGTCCCCCTGGCGGCCAGGGAAAAACTGGTGATCATCCAGGCGGTGTCCAAGAGTGCTCGCAGCTTTGCCATTCGAGAAGGCCAAGCTCAAGGAGTGGCCAAAAATCAATCCTCCCTCTTTACCACCAACGACGCCGGCGTGATCGCCATCGCCAAAGAGGTGGGCCGCCATTTTTCCGTGTGGGAGTTGAGGGCCGATCAGGGCACTGTCCCCTTTTCCAAGGGCCAAGAAGTGATCTATTCCAATTCCCCCTTGAGCGTGTGGATCGACATTCCCAAACACCAACTCGACCACTACTTGAAAATCCAGGAAGACCTGGCCTTTAGGCCGTCCCAGCAGTGGATCGCCCGCGGGCACTACAGCTATGCCCTGGGACAGTCCATCTCCCAAACCGACCGGGATCGCTATGTCGGCCGTTCGGGGGTGCAGGCCTCCGCCTTTTGGGCCGAGCGCTTCCGCCCGCGCTGGGAGTACGCCGGTGGACTGCGCTTTGACCAGGAGAGGGCCACATTCCAAAACCCCGCCATCAGCACCATCACCCAGCGCATCCTCTTGGCCGCCGAGGGAAGTTACCACTTCCGCCAACTCGCCCCCGCCCAAGGGCATTTTTATTTAGGTGCTGGCCTGGGCCTGGGCCTTTCCTTCACCGCCATCGACGAATGGGCCTCCTCCGGTGCCACTCTGGCCCTACCCATCGTCAAAGTGGGCTATATCGAAAGATTGTCATACCGTTACTCTCTGGTTTTGGAGGCCTCATTTGAATCCATCTCCACCAACGAGAGTTTTGCCGATTCCCGGCAACAGGCCTCCCACGCGGTCAATGGCACAGTGGGCGTCGGCCTGCGCTTCTAAATAATTCTCGGAACATTCCGATAAGGTTTTAACGGGCCTCCAGAAGGCCCTAAACCTAAAAGAGGCCCCATGGCAGTGGAAAGAAAAAAAATTTTACTCTACAGCGCGCTGGGCACTCTTTTTGTGCTGATTCAAACCCTGCTTTTTTTGTTGGCCAACTTTTTTTTCTTTTACCGGCAGGATTCCCCCTTTTACAATTACGCCGAAATTTGTGCCGCCTTTTTATTCTTTCTGTTGCCCATTATTTTTGGCATCGACCTCGCCGAATCCCTGTGGCCCTCCTCCTGGCCGCGCTTTCCGCGGAAAAACTGGGCCAGAATCGTCGCCGCCCACCTCGCCGCCTGCGGCGTTTTAGTGGCCCACTACTCATGCCAGTACGCCATTGGCCAAACCCTGGGCATCAAGCGCTTTGAAAACCGCTTTTTTCAATGCCTGCCCTATGCCCCTTGGCCCATGCAAACCTCTCTTGGCCAGGGGGTCGCGGACACAATTTTTCAAAGCACTTCCCTGTCTTGGCAATACTCTTGGTACACCCTGGAAGACATTTGCCGCCTGGAACGATTGCGCGCCAGTTTTACCCCCCTGTCCTCGGCCCCTCCCCACCACTGCGCGGGAGAAGAGGCCTATCCCTGCCTGCTGCGCACCCTGGAACACCTCACCGGACACGCCCCCCTGGGAACCGCCGGGGTGGTTTTGGCCCAGGATTTTTTGGAAGAAGTGCGGGACTTCGAGTGGGAAAAGAGTAAACTGCTCTACCACAGCAGTCAGCGCACCCCCTCGCAAAAAAACCGCTCAACACAAGACAAGGCGACCAAGGCCCGTCAACAACTGCAAATCTTGGAACAGCACCTGGTGCGCCTGCTGGAAGGTTTTGACTGGGCCTGGCGGGCGGGCATCCTCTCCACCGTGGAATTTCAAGGCCAACACTTCCCCCGCCGGGCCATAGCGGCCCTCACCAAGGAGGAAAAAGAGGCCCTCCACCGACTCTCCAAAGATACTTCCGCATCCCAATGGCCCCACTTTTTACGCATGATATTATCTACTCCCCGCCCCATCCGCCAGGGGCAAATCCCCATTGGCCGCGACATTTGGACGGGGGTGCAATTGCAATCCATCGACCACTACATCCGCGGCGAAATCTTCAACAGCGCCCGCAATTCCATCGGCATCGAGGGGGTGGCCACCTTGCAGAGTATGCAATTCGTCCTCATCCATTCCCCCCTCCCCGATGCGGAAAAACTGCGCTACACCAAACACATTCAAAACTTGACCAAACGCTATGGACAGTGATCCCTGGACAAACTGGCCCCGCCCCTCTAAAATCCCAACACATTGACCGCCATCACCAGCAGAGGAGGCCCCCCATGAAAGGAAATTCCAAAATCATCGACGCTCTCAACAGTGTGCTGTTGCGCGAGTTGACCGCCATCAACCAATATTTTCTCCACGCCCGCATCCTGCAAGACTGGGGCATGGCCAAACTCGGCGCGCTGGAATACAAGGCCTCCCTGGACGAAATGCGCCACGCAGACGAGCTGATCAAGCGGATTCTCTTTTTGGAGGGGATGCCCAATGTGCAGCAATTTGGCAAAATTTGCATCGGGCAAAACATCCGCCAGGTTTTGGAGTACGACCTCAAGACGGAAAACGAGGCGGTTCCCGTCCTCAAACGGGGCATCGACCTGGCGGAAAAAGAGCAGGACTTCGTTTCGCGCAAACTGTTCGTCTCCATCCTGGAGAGCGAGGAAGAGCACATCGACTGGCTCGAAATCCAACTGCGCCTGCTGGACAATGTAGGCGAAAAAAATTACCAACAGTCGCAGATCAATGCCGAGGGGTAATTTTTCTTTAAAAAAAGGTGCGGAAGAAGGCAGCAGGATACCCCAATGTTCGATTGCGATAACTTTAAAAAATCCTTGAAAAACCTAGAAATACAAAACCAGCACTATAAAGAAATGGATTCCGATTGGCCAACATGGGCCAAGGAAGGAATCGCAGAATCAGTCATCCAAAGATTTGAAACATGCTATGATTGTTTGTGGAAAATACTGGGACGGTACCTGGAAGAAGAATTGGGTATCGCTAAAGTCCCTACAGCACCCAAACCCTTGATCCGTATGGCCTTGGAAAATGAGATTTTTTCCTCGTCTTTTGAACAATGGAATAAATATGTCGGCGCTAGAATTGACACCAGTCACGACTACGACGGTGAAAAGGCCCAAGACGCCATTCAACTCATAGACGACTTTATAGACGATGCCATAGGACTTTATCAGGCCATGACGGAAGAAACATGGGAATAACAAGTTCCCTCGATCTCTCTCCAAAACAAAGGGAAACCGTCTTATAGCGGGAGAGGTAGATTTATCCGACTTAAAATTGAAAGATAAAAAATGAGCGATACGGATTTATGTTTTATATGGGGAACCCAAGCGACAGTTCAAGATGATGTAGACAAATCTTATTATTCCAAAGAAAAATCCACTGTTATTCCAGAAGAGGCAGAATTTTATTGGATTGACTCGCCAAGAACTGACGGCAAATACAAAATAACAATAGAGGCCAGAGAGGAATTGGAAAGGAACGAATTTAATGATCCACGATTTAAGGCCAAACTTACCACTTGGATTATTGAACAAAGAAAAAATGGAGAAACAGCTCCACTTATAACCGTTGACATACTTAAAAAAGTTAAAAATCGTCCAAAACTTTCGATTACTGATAGAATGAACAACCTTTTACTTTCTGTATATAAGAAAACTAACTCTACAGTTGGGGTCAAACTCGAAATAGAATCAAAGGATTCAACTTCTGACATTATATATGATACTCGCATTAACAAAGAAACAAAGCACCCTATTACTGCCTACTCTGAATCTGTCAATCATAAAGAAGGATGGTTTATTATCAAATTTCTTGAAGAAAATGGTTATGTAAAATTAGAGAACAATGTTGTTTATGAGGATATTAATAAAGGCCGTTGTAAAACCGATGTTTCTTTAACCATAAAAGGCATCCAAAGAATTGAAGAAATCCAGAAAGCAAATGTAGAAAGCGATAAAGTTTTTGTGGCCATGTGGTTTGGCGATGAAATGAACAGCGTTTACGAAAGTGCTATTGCTCCGGCCATAGAGGCAATGGGTTATCGGCCCATTCGGATCGACAGAAAAGAACACAATAATAAAATTGATGACGAAATTATTGCAGAAATAAAAAGATCAAAATTTTTAGTGGCCGACTTTTCCCAAGGAAAAGACGGTGCCAGAGGAGGCGTTTACTATGAGGCGGGGTTTGCCCACGGGAGAAATATGCAAGTTATCTTTACTTGCCGTGCAGAAGATGAAGAAGAAATCCACAAAAGTTTTGACACCAGACAACACAACCATATCTTTTGGGAAAATGAGAAAGACTTAAAAAAGAAATTGAAAAATAGAATAGGCGCGCTGCCATTGAGAGAGGGGCCATAATGTAATGGACAACCAACGGCCTTCTCTTACAAACAAAAATTTTCTACTCTATACCGCACCGGATGGAGAAGTTCGGCTTGAAGTTTTTTTACAGGATAAGACCTTATGGGCCACTCAAAAAATGATGGCGGAATTGTTTAACACCGAGCGCTCCGTCATCACAAAACATTTAAAAAATATCTTTGATTCCAACGAGTTAGACAAAAATTCAGTATGTGCAAATTTTGCACATACTGCCGGAGATGGGAAGACCTATCAAGTTCAATACTACAACCTCGATGCCATTATTGCGGTAGGATATAGAGTCAATTCCAAGCGGGCCACACAGTTTCGCATTTGGGGCACCAAGGTTTTGAAGGAGTATATCACCAAGGGTTTTGTGGTCGATGATAAGCGGTTGAAACAGGGGAGTATGGCCTTTGGCCAGGACTATTTTCGGGAACTCCTAGAGACTGTTCGTTCCATTCGCGCCAGTGAGCGAAGAATTTATTTGCAAATTACCGATATTTTTGCCGAGTGTAGTATTGACTATGACCCACAATCAAAGGGCACAAAAGATTTTTACTCTATGGTGCAAAATAAATTTCACTTTGCCATCACTGGAAAAACGGCCGCTGAAATTGTCTATAATAAGGCCGATCAAACTCAGGCCAACATGGGACTCTCAACTTGGAAAAATGCCCCAGGGGGAAGGGTTCTGGCCAGCGATGTTATAGTGGCCAAAAATTATTTGCCAGAAAAAGAAATCAAACGCCTGGAGCGAACGGTATCGGGTTTTTTTGACTATATTGAAAACCTGATAGAAAACCAACAAACTTTTACTATGCGTGAATTTGCCGAAAGTGTGGACAAATTTTTAAGTTTTAATGAATACAAAATTTTGCATGGCAAAGGCAAAGTTTCAAAACGACGGGCCGAGAAGAAGGCCCTCGATGAATATAAAGAGTTTAATAAAACCCAAGAGATAGAATCTGATTTTGAAAGAGAAATGAAAAAACTTTTAAAGGATGAGGCATGAATATTAGCGAGGACATGTTAGAACAACAATGCCTCGAATGGCCGCAAGGCCTTGGTTGGGATAGAGAAAACGGTGCTGATATTGCTCCCGGTTCGGAAAATGCCAAAAGGGAAAGTTATGCAGAAGTTTTAATTATTGAAAAGTTAGAAGAGGCCCTAGTAAAAATAAATCCACGGAGACTCTTTCAGAGGATTGGGTTTAGCTTTTGTTTTTATTACTTTTATCTTAGTCGGCCCGGGGCAAATAACCCAACAAAGTATTGATGGTTTCAATGCTGATTTGGCCAAACTGCTGATCCCCTCCATTGGCCTGGCCCTCGCCCTCGGCAACAATGTTTTGGCCCACTTTTTTGAGGTTTTTAAAATAGGCATCACTGGTTTGATCTGAGGTTTGACCCGAGGCCCCTCCCGCCGGACGGCGACTGGTATCGAAAACCGATTGCTCTAACTCGGCGGCCAGGGCGGCGGTGTTTTGCCCCACCTTTTTATCCCCCTCGCGCAAACTCACAAAGGCGGCAACCACATTGGAGTAGTGAACCGCCTGAGCGTAGTGGGAAGGTTGCCGGCGCGCTTCGCTCTCCAGTGCCGCAAACTTTTGGGCCGCTTCGTCCGCGCCGAATAAAGTGCGCCGGTTGAATTTCTCCCGCATCGCCTGGGTCAAGGCGTCCCTCTCCCTCTGCGCGCGCCTGGCAATGCGCGCCTTGAGGGCCACAATCTGCGCCTCGTCCCCCTTTAAAATTTCCTCCACCCGTTCTTCACTGGTGCCACTCTCCAACAGCATGGCCTTGAGGTTCTGGTGGTCGCTGTCGTCGCTCAAATCCTGGTTGATCTTGGCGTTCATGGCGTAACGGCGCAAAGAGTATTCGTCCAACACTTTGAAATTTTCCTCCCCCTCCAACAAGTGGGCGGCGCAAGTCTCGTCTTCGGCGTTGCCGGCGCATTTTTGCAACTCCTCGGCGTGCTCATCGGCAACCTCCTGCCAGGTGGAATCGTCCTCGGAGGACTCCACTTTTCCCTCGGCAATCTGCCCTGAGGGCACATTGATCACTTTGTTGACCAGGCCACCCTCGACATTACTCCTCTGCTGGGAGGCCACTTGTAACTGGCCCCGCTCTCCCCTGAGGCGCTGCCACCCCTTCTCCACTCCCTGCAAACTGATGAGCATTTGCTTGGAGGCCTTGAGGTAGTCCACCACCACGCAGGCCTGGTCGAAAGTTTGCTGAGAGACTTTGCGGTTCAGTTTGTAGCGGCACTGCTGGCCACTCCCCTTCTCCGCATAGGCGTTGGAATTGGCGGCGTAGAGGCCCTCTTTAGCGCACAGGGGGGCGAGACTGGCAATGCACTGGGAGAAGTGGACAAACCCCCGGGACGAGTTTTGAGGGGCCTCTTGCCCCAGCTTTTCGATATTTTGCCGGCGCACTTCTTCATCATCTGGACGGTAGTCAAACCACAATTGGGAACTTTGCTGGCAAGTCTCACCCTGGAGGTACACTGGCCGCGCCTGATTCATCAGACAAAATGTAGAAGTGGCGTGCAGGACATTGCGCCCCACTTGGGAAGTGTAGAGGTCGTGCCATATTTTGTGATCGCGCACCACCCGCGCGCCCTCTTGTTTTTCGTCAAACAAAACTTCTTTCAATCGCTCGGCCAAATAGTCTTGCAGCCGGCGCATCACTTTGTCTTCTCCCGGGCGGACATTGGCCAAGGCCACGCCCTCGTAGCGGGACACGAGGCCAGAATCTTCCTCCCCCACTTGCAATTTTTTGATCACTTCCTCTCTGGCCTTCGCATCGAGGGGTGGAATACCTGGGCCACCATTCCACAGGCAATCCCCCATCTTGAAATTTTGGGGCGCGGACGATTGCTGGCGCAACTGCCGGCAGGCCTGGTACTGGCCTTTGACCCCTTCAACGGAGTCGAGCAAACGCCCGAGCCGGGGATCGACATCTTCACTGTAGGCCGATTTTTTTTCCTCTTCCCCCGGAGTATCGGCGGACAACAACACAAATGCCGTCAACGGGACGAAAAACCCACTTAGTCTCATGGGTTTATTATACCCCAACTCGAAGAGAGGTAATAGCGATTTTAGTTAATATTTAAGATTTTGTGGTATCTTTTGGGAATATCCCTTTTATAACAGCAACAACCATTGCAATAACATTTAAAGAGGTTGTTCCCAAAAGTACCCATAAAACAGATCTCTCTAACTGAAATAATGGCCCAACCTGGATTTTAAAATAATGATGAAAAATGACTTGGCCAATGTTAAGGCCATTCATCAACAGGACTGCGCCGGTAAAAATCATCCATCCTTTTGCAAATTTAAAAACCTCGACTCCATATCCGCGCCGCAATATTGTTGTATTTTTATAATCTTCTAATTCTGCATCTGCTTTTGCTAACGCAATTTCTTCCTTTGTATTTACAGCAAGTTTCTTATGCTCATTTCCCAGAATTTTTTTAGTAGATTCTTCGATTTTGTTACTATTCATTTAAAAAACTTTTATAATAATTTTTTATAACTTCATCCTGAATAATTATATTTTGTTCCTGCGGGTTCCAACACTGATCCCAAGGAGTGCCTGCCTGATGAGTTAAAGCAGACAATATAATGGGATCAATAAATTTATATTTATCCCAAACACTTGTAATAATAAAGTTTTGTTGTTCGGTTAAATTAGAGTATTCAGTTACCGGGGCGTATTCCGTTATTAAACTATTCCCAAATTTTTTAAATTGGCGATAGATTGATTTAATAACTGGCCCATATTGCCATGCTTGTATGGCCTCACTAATAAGAGGTTGGGCCGTGACTGCAAGGGCCACACCATGGGCAATATAAATCAGCTTGTTTAATTTCATTGGCGTTATAGGCAATACTTCCTGAAAACCTTTTGCCAGAAATACATTTGCAATAGTAAATGGAGAGTGGGCCATGACTATATGCTCCTTAATTCCATTATAATAAGAACATAAAAAAACTAAAAGGGAGATTATTTGTCAAGGCAACTTCTCCCATCCCTTTTTATCATAACACAAAAACACTCTAGGCCAACTCGCTCAACCGGCGCAATCTCTCGGGCAAATCCATGGCGTGGGTGAGGGATCGGCCCATGACAATATAGTTGGCCCCGGCGGCAAAGGCCGCTTCAGGAGTGAAGATGCGCTTTTGATCGCCCAGCAGGTCGCCCTTAAAGCGAATACCCGGGCAGATTTTGGTGAGGGAATCATTTTGCACCCAGGGAAGTTCCCACCCCGAACACACCACTCCACTCACGAAACTTTGGCCCAAATGAAACAGGCGTTGAAAGGCCGCCTGTGCCTGTTCCTTTCCTGGATGAACAGCATAGATTTCTTGCAAATCTTGGCCATCCAAACTGGTCAAATAGCTCACCCCCAAAAGTCGGCACTGGGGCAGAGCAGATTGGGCCGCGGCCGCGGCCCCTTCGAGCATCTTTCTCCCCCCGCTCAAATGCACCGTCAGAAATTCCACCGGCAAACCGTCTAGGGCCAAAATAGCGCGGGAGACGGTATTGGGAATGTCGTGAAATTTGAGGTCTAGGAAAATTCTCTTTTGGTACTTTTCAGACAACTCCCCTACAAATTCCTTTCCCCCGGCGCAGAAGAGTTGCAGGCCAACTTTCACCCAGGTGACGGGGTACCCCGTCTCGTCCGCCCTTTGCAAAAAATCGCGGGCCTTGTCGGGACTCTCAAAATCCAGGGCGACGATGGTTTTGGCCAGGGCGTTTTGCGGCGTCTGCAACTTCAATCCCCTCGCCGGTGGATTTCTTGCAGGGAACAGGGTTCCAGTGTGGCCCCATGGGGCCTTACCGTTCCCAAAATGGCCTCCATCACGGCGCAAATATTTTCCCGGCGGGTGAAACAGGGGATGCCCAATTGAATGGCGCGGTTGCGGATCAATTCCCCGTCGGATTTCGAGGTTCCCGTGTTTTGGGGAGTGTTAAAGACCACCCGCAATTCCTCCTCGCCCAAGGCCTGCAAGATGGGCAATGCTGGCCGGGAAGAGGCGCGCCCCATTTTGTCCACCTGCTGGCAATCCACTCCCTGCTCCCTGATAAAGCGGCAAGTTCCCGGAGTGGCCATAAACTGGTAACCCAGATCACTCAATGGCCGCAGATAGGGCAGCACCACCGCTTTGTTTTTGTCCGCCAGGGAAAAGAGCATTTTGCCGATGCGGGCGAGATTGGGGTAATTGCCCAGATAGCTTTTCATCAGCGCCCTCTCCCGGATTTTGTCCAGGCCCATAGTCTCTCCGGTGGAACGCATTTTGGGGCCTAAGATAATATTGTCTTGCAAGAACCGATCAAAGGGGAAAGTCGACTGCTTAACCGCAAAAAATGACTGCTCACACTTCAGGCCATCTTGCCTCCGCATCCTGCTCCGGCACTGCCCATCGGGGCAGTCGTCGCTCGTCGCCTTCCTGGCGACTCCGTGTGGTTCAACTTCACCATCGCTCCCTGCGATGTGCAATGAGCACACCTCACTCGCTCTGTCTCGTTTCACCCCAATCTGACCTAAAGTGTGAACAGTCACCTTGCTTTTATCGTAGTTTTTCCTTTGTTCACCGCTCCCGCCTGTAATGTCTCCTCCCAGCATCGCCTGGGTGGCCAGGCCGGGCAGGGAAATGTGGTAGGCCTTGGCGAGGAAGGGCAAAGTGCGCGAACCCCGCGGATTGGCCTCGATACAATAAATGTCGTCCCCCTTGACCGCGTACTGGAAATTGATCGGCCCCACCACCTCCAACATTTCCGCCAACTGGCGGGAAATGCGCTCCATTTTTTGGCGACAGGCCTGAGGCAATAGCACCGGCGGGGCCACCATTCCGCTGTCCCCGGAGTGTACGCCGGCGTGTTCAATGTGCTCGCATACACTCAAAACGGTGTGGCCAAAACGGTCGCGCACCAAATCCACATCGTATTCCAAGGCCCCCTCTAAATAGCGTTCCACGCGAAAAGTGGCGGTGGAATTTTGCAACTGCCGTTTGAGCACGGCGGGCAAGGAATCAATGTCCCCGTGGCGGTGAAAAATATACATGCTCTCCCCGCCGATGACATAGCTGGGGCGGATGATCACCGGCATGCCCATCTCCAACATGGCGTTGATCAGGTGCTTGTGGCCCTGCACTTCCCGGGAAGAAGTTTGCGCCAAGTCCACCTGCCCGGTGATCTCGCCAAACAGTTTGCGATCTTCGGTGAAATCGATGGCCTCCAGGGAAGGCCCCAAAAAATTGATTGGCAAAAAGTCGCGGCGGAAACCCTGTTCCAGGTGCCGGCGCAGGCCGATGCCGGTCTGTCCCGAAAAGCTGGTGATCACCCCCTGGGGCCGTTGGTTGATCAAAACATCGAAGACATCTTCCGAATAGAGAGGGGCCAAGTAGAGGCGATCGGAACTGTCGTAGTCGGTGGAGACTGTTTCGGGGTTGGAATTGATCATGATCGCCCGCATGTGGCCCTCTCTCAAATGCTGGCAGGCCTTCACGCAAGAATAGTCAAATTCGATGCCCTGGCCGATGCGGTTTGGCCCCGAACCCAGAATCGCCACCGCAAATTCCCCGTCTGGGCCAGCTTCCGCCTCGTTTTCCTGAGCGTAAGTGCTGTAAAAATAGGGAGTCACCGCCGCAAATTCCCCGGCACAGGTGTCCACCGCCTTATAGCAGGGAAAGAGTTGGTGGGCCTTGGCCCGCAGTTTGAAAATGTCCCCTTGCCCGCGATCGCTCAAATAGGCCAAGTGCTTGTCGGAAAATCCTAGTCTTTTGAGTTCCCGAAAAGTGTGAAAATCCAGCAGGCAATCGGGCCGCTCTTTAACTTTTTCTTCCCACTGGCACGCCTTTTGCATTTGTTCAATAAACCAGGGGGTGATGTGGCAGAGGCGGTGGATTTCGTCCACATCCATTCCCCGCCGCAAGGCCTCCAGGGCGCTCAACAGGCCCAATTGGTGGGGATTTTCCAGGCGCTTGCGCAAATACTCTACATCCACCCCCACAGGGGCGGTCTTGAGTTGTGCCAGTTCGGGGATTTCCAGTCCCATTTCCAGGGCGCGCAGGGCCTTGAAAAAGGCCTCGTTAAAGCTGCCCCCTAAGGCCAAAACTTCCCCCACCGAGCGCATGGAAGGGCCTAAAATTTGTGAGGAAGTGGGGAATTTGTCGAAGGGAAAGACCGGAATTTTAACCGCTACATAATCCAGGGTCGGCTCAAAGGCCACCGGCGAGGCGCGGGTGATGTCGTTTTGAATTTCCTCTAGGGAATACCCCACCGCCAACAGGGCCGAAATTTTGGCGATAGGATAGCCCGTCGCCTTAGAGGCCAGGGCCGAAGAGCGGGAAACCCGCGGGTTCATTTCGATGACCACGATGTCGTCTTCGTCGTCGGGGTTGACCGCAAACTGCACATTGGCCCCTCCGGCCACCACCCCCATGTGTTTGGCCACCGTGAGGGCAATGGTGCGCATGGTTTGGTAACAGCGATCACTGATGGTTTGCGCCGGGGCGACAGTGATGGAGTCCCCGGTGTGAATACCGCAGGGGTCGATGTTTTCAATGGAACAAATCACCACCGCATTGCCCACGCAATCGGCCATAACCTCCAACTCGATTTCCTTATATCCCAAGAGGGATTTTTCCAGGGCGATGGGGAATTGCAGGCCACTATCCAAGACTTCTCGCCACTCCTCGGCGGTTTTCACCAACAAGGCCCCCTTGCCCCCCAGGGCAAAGTCGCGGCGGATGATGAGGGGCAGGCCCACCTCGGACTCCACCAGTCGTTGCGCCTCTTCCGCACTGCTGGCCTCAAAGCGGCGGCAAGTTTGATACCCCAGGGATTCCAATTCCTGGGCAAAGCGCTGGCGATCTTCGGTTTTGCGGATGGTGTCCGCCCCCGCCCCCAGGAGTGTAATCCGGTGTTGTGCAAACCACCCCTCTTCTTCCAATTCCACACAAATATTGAGGGCGGTCTGCCCCCCCATGGTGGACAACACCGCATCGACCTTCTCTTTGAGGACGATCTTTTTAATGTTGTCCCCGGTGATGGGTTCGATATAGGTGCGAAAGGCCAGTTCCGGATCGGTCATAATGGTGGCGGGGTTGGAATTGAGCAAAACCACCTGCACGCCGATCTCCTTGAGCACTTTGCAGGCCTGAGTACCGGAATAGTCAAACTCCGAGGCCTGGCCGATTTTAATTGGCCCCGAGCCGATGATCAGCACCCTCTTGTAGGGGATGTCTTTGGACACCAATTTTTGACAAGCAGGGGGCGTTTTCAACTGGGCCAAGGCCACGGGTTCCCTCTTTTGGCCACTCAGATAATCCCCGATCTCGGTAAAAAAGGAGTCCGCATCAGTTGGCCCCGGGTGGGCCTCGGGGTGGAATTGTACCGAGCGGATGGTGTGGTCTGTACTGGCCAGGCCTTCCACCGAGCCGTCGAAAAGACTGGTGTGGGAGACAAAGATCGGTGTATCTGGCCCCTGTGCTTCCACCGCATAGCCGTGGTTTTGGGAGGTGATCAAGACCTCGCCGCTCCGGCGATCAAAACAAGGGTGGTTGATGCCCCGTTGGCCAAAGGGCAGGCGCACCACTTTGCCTCCCAACGCCAGCCCCAACAGTTGGTGGCCCAGGCAAATTCCGCGCAGGGGAACCCCCAGTTCCAACATGGCACGCACTTGCTCCACCTGAAAATCCATCAAACGAGGATCTCCAGGCCCGTTGGACAAAAAGATCAGGCGCGGGGAAAAACTGGCCACTTGTTCGGCGGTGGCGACATGGGGCACACTCACCAGGGGAAACCCCAGAGACTTGATCCGTTCCACGATCGCCCTCTTGCAACCGTAATTGACCAGCACGATGGGCCGATCCCCACCAATTTCAACCCGCACTTCCGACTGACTGACTCGTGCCAGGTCATTGCAATGCAACTGCGCCCGCTCAAAGGCGGCACGGCCAGGGTTTTGAGGGGTGGCCAAAATCACCGATTTATGGCCCTCCGGGTTTTCCCTCAGGTAGCGCACCAGAGCGCGGGTGTCCAGGCCGAAGAAAAGGGGCGTTCCAATCTTTTCCCACAAGGGGTTGGGTTCAAAATGGCGGGCGATGATCGAAGTGGCGTGGCAGCGCCCGCTCTGTGCCACCCTGGCGTCCATGGGGTAGTGGCCGATGTGGGCGGTGCTAAAGACGATGTGTTGGCCCAGGAAACTGGGGTCGGTGACAGTTTCCTGATGGCCGCTCATGGCGGTGGTAAAGGCCGCCTCGCCCCAGATGCCTTCTTTCAGGCGCAAGTCCTCCGCCGCCAAATTGGTCATCCCGTAAAAGCAGGTTCCGTCCGCAAAATGCAGATAAGCAGGGAGGGATTTAGGGTAAGTCATTGTAACTACTCACGCTCAAATAAAAAACTATAATACAAGCACAGTAATTGCTCACAATTTGGGCCAGATTGGGGGGAAGCGAGACAGAGAGACTGAGGCGTGCTTGTCTGCACGCTGCAAGGAGCGATGGCGAAGCTGACTCACAAGATGGTCTGAAGTGTGAGCAATTACAAGTCATCAATGCGCCGGTCATAAAACTGGGTTCCCACTGTGGTGTCGTTATTTTGCAAAACCGCCTGCATGATCGCCATTCTCATATAGATCGAGTTGCGCACCTGCAAATGGCCAAAGTAATGGGGGGCGGACAAAATGTCCTGGGCCATTTCCACTCCTATATTGGCAGGCCCCGGGTGAAAAACCGGAATGTTTTTGCCCAGTGTGCGCAAGCGGGCCAAATCCACGCCATAATCGCGGGCATATTCGTCGGGGGACAAATCCAACACTTGGCCCCGATGGCGTTCCCTTTGGATGCGCAAGAGGTAGGCCAGATCACAACTGGCCAGGGCCTCGTCCCGCGAGTGGGTGACTTGCACCCCCGGGGGAAGCGACTGGGGCATAAATGAGGGTGGCCCACACAAGATAATTTTCACTCCGTACCAGGGAAGCAAATCCAGCAAACTGTTGGCCACCCGGGAGTGGGCCACATCGCCGACAATGGCCACAGTCTTGCCCTGCGGTTCCAGGCCCACCTCCAGCATGGTGAACAAGTCCAGCAGCGCCTGGGAGGGGTGCTGGTGAGTGCCGTCCCCCCCGTTGACAATCCTCAGAGGGGGATGGGCCTTGAAGGCCTCCAATTGGCGGGAGATGTCGGTGCGGACGACGCACAAATCGACTCCCTGAACGCTCAGGGTGGCCAGGGTTTCGTCCAGTTCCTCCCCCTTATTGAGGCCAGAAAAGTGGGCCTGAAAATCCAGGTACTGGCCGCCCATTTTTTGAATGGCGATGGCAAAACTGTACTTGGTGCGGGTGCTGTCTTCGAGGAAGAGGGTGGCCACCACCGGAATGCGGATAAAGGGAATGGGCAGGCCCTGCCAGTCGTCGGAATAGCTCTTAAACTTTTTGGCCAGGGCCAAAAGTCCATCCACTTGTTCCTTGGTGAGGTCGCGGATGGATTGTAAAACCGAGGGGAAGTTGCGCATGGCCAGAGAAGCATAGTGGACATTCTATGCTTTCGTCAACTATTCTGCCCCAAATGCCTTCCCCTTCTGTGGTGCACTCCCATCCCTCCCCCGCCACCCTGGCCCAATGCGAGGCCCTGGCCAATGAGTACAAGGGCCAACTCTTTGAATTTTTGGTGGGGCAAGAGTTGGCCGACTATTTCGCTTGCAAAGATGCTTTTCACCAAGGCCTCACCCCCGCCCGCCGCCACCTGCTGGCCAGGCACCAAACCTGGCTGCGCCAAAACCGCCCCCACCTGGTGCGCCAACTGCCCCATTTGGCCAAAGAGTGCGCCCACCACCTGATCCCAGTGATCCCCGCCCCCGTCCAACAAGTAGTGACGGTTGGCCAGTGGTCTGCGGCGGTGGATCGCTCACCCCTCAAGGAAGCGGATTTATTTTTAGTTCGGGGGGAAACGCTGATCCCAGTGAGTCTCAAACTGTGCAAACGGGAATCCTTCGTCAACACCAAATCGGCGGGCATCTTGAGTTTTTTGAACAAATACTTTGCCACCTGCGGAGCGCGGGAAAGTGCCGCCCGGCAAGCGAATCTCAACCACACCGTGCAGGCCAGCTTTGAGCACATGGGGAGGGAACTCTACCGCTCGGCGGGACTTCCATTTAATGGCGGTTTTGATGCCGCCTGGACGGCGGCGGGACACTCCGAACTTCCCGGACAACTGACTCGCCCTCTGCAAAACATAGTCAGTGCCCACTACCAGCGGGTGGCCCAGGCCTTGCACACAGCTTTAAAGGCCCTCTCAATCCAGCGCGAACCCTTTGCCCAGGGCCTGGCCCCCCTGCTGGGCATGGGAAGAACTGGCCTGATTCAAGCAATATGCTTCCACGCTGGTACCGACACCTACCAACTGGATCACATCGAAGTTAAGCACAGCGAAGACTTCCCCCAACTGTGCACAGGCCTTAAGGTGATGGACTATATCCCCCCCCTGGCCAGCTTTGAAATCCACTTGCCCCGCCAGATTTTGCAAATCAGAGTCAAACCCATGGGCAAATTCACCGTGGCGGGACTCAAGGTCAACTGCTCGGTGAAAAAGGCCATCTCTTAAAGAAATTCTTTTTTGTGCCAGGGAAGTATCTCCCCCTTCCACAGTTTTTCCAAGAAGAACTGCCAGGGGACAATGTGGATGCCATCATGGGTTGTGCGGTAGGATTTGTCGAGGGAGACGATCAGATAGGCCTCGATCAATCCCTCTTGCTTGAGTGCCCTGAGTCCCTTGAGGTGCTTGTCTTGAACCATGTCCGTCGATTTGATCTCGATGGCAACGGCATTGCCGACAATGAGGTCAACCTCAAAATGCGAAGTTGATCGCCAGTAGCTCATGGGCAGATTTTGTCTGGTATAACTCAAAAATGCGCGCATTTCGAGCATCATAAAGTGTTCCAAGGCCCGGCCAAAAAGTTCGCTCTTCTCCTTGATCTCCCCCCGGCGGCACAAAACATTGGTGACCCCCAGATCAAAAAAATAATACTTGAATCTCGCCACCGCCTTGCGCTTTTTGGTCTTGGTGTATCCCGGGAGCGGGAACCCGATCAATGTGTCGTCCAATATCCCGATGTAATTTTTCAGCGTACCGGCAGAAATTTGCAAATCCCTGGCCAGGCCTTGGTAGCTGACCTCACACCCGTTTGACAGGGCCATGGCATCCAAAAATTCGCAGAAGTATCCAATATTTCTGGTGAGGGCCTCGTGCTGCACTTCTTCCCTGATATAGAGGGCGGTATAAGATTCCAACTCTTCTGCATAATCGGGATTGCCGTACACCTGAGGGAGGCCCCCCCTGTTGAGGTATTGCAACAATTGAAAATCGTGAATCTCTTTTGAGACCAGGGGAAAAAGCGCGGCCCACCTGGCCCTTCCGGCGAGAAGATTGACCCCTTTTTGCCTGATTTTCCTGGCACTGCTGCCGGTTAAAAGGAAGGTGTACCCCCCCTTTTCGATGAGGCGGTGGACTTCGTCGAGGAGGGAGGGGAATTTTTGGATTTCATCAATGGCCACCACATTGCCATCCCCCCGGTGTTCTTCCTCGATCAGGGAGGGCCTTTTGGCCAGGCGGCGGTAGGTTTCCGGGTGGAGCAAATCGTAGAGGGAGGCCCCCGGAAGGGAGTCTTTAATGAGTGTGGTCTTTCCCGTGCTCCTTGGCCCAAAGAGGAAAAAGGACTTTTTGGCCAAGAGCTTGGGCAGGTTGAGAACCCTTTTATAGGTTTTTCCGCAACTGAGTTGCTGATTTTCATCATTTTCCACATTACTGTTGTAGATTATGATGAAATCCTTGTCAACCGGCCTTTTTGGCCCCTCTGGCCCCACAAAAAATACTTTCCCCCTTGCTCCGATTGGGCCTACTGATAATATGAAATGGGCCTGGAAATGCCTTTTTATGTTGCAAGCAATAGAACACTACTGGCGGGAATTTCAAGAGCGGGAGAATCAGTCCGCTGGCCAGGATTTTACCCTGGAAATAGGGGCGTCGCCCCCGGCGGACACGGGCGCTTTTGATCAAGCGGCGTGGGAGGACTGGTTCCGGCGGGCGACAACACTGGCCAGCAGCAGTCGCGCCGTTTGTTACCAACGCCAAGAAGATGCCTACCAGGATTTACAGGCCGTTTTGCAACGAAAAAATGGTGCAGAGGCGAGGCCCCTGCCCCTCTACCCCAAAGGAAAATACAGTGCCCTCTTTTTAGACCGCGACGGGGTGATCAATGTGGATCGCGGTTATATTCACAAACGGGAGCAATGGGAATGGTGCCGCGGCGTTTTTGATCTCGTCGACTGGGGCAAGTGCCACTACGATCGCCTCATCGTACTGACCAACCAATCGGGCATTAGCCTGGGCATGTACCAGGAAGATGAAGTGCACCGCCTGCACCAGTGGGCGGATGGCCAACTCCGGTGCCGCCAGCTGGCAATCGACGCCTGGTACTTCTGCCCCTTTCACCCAGAGGGAAAGCGATCGGCCTACCGCCGGGCCAGTTTGATGAGGAAGCCCCATCCCGGCCTGGCCCTGTGGGCGCGGGAAGAGTGGGATTTGGATTTGTCCCGCTGTCTGATGGTGGGGGACAAAAAAAGCGACCGCCTGGAGGGCCTAGGGGTGCAGACGCTCTTTGTCCGGGGCAACTACGATTTGACCGATGAATCCCCGGTTTTTGCCGATCACCACAAACTTTTGAATTTTCTTGCGTTGACGAATCCAGGCCTAACATAAAGAATAGTTAAGACAACTTAAACCTCGCCAAGGATTTTGCCATGAAATTTTGCGGCCTGTACTCGCTTTTCTTGCTCACTTCTTGCGCCCTCATCATCAAACCGGAAACTATGGCCCCTCCCCCGCCCGCCAAAAAAGATGCTGGCCAGGCCTCCACTGCTCCCAAGACACAAACTGCAAATGAAAAAATCGCCTACCACCAGCAACGGGGCCTGCCCCTGGCGGATGTGCACTTGCACACCCGCAACTACATTCAAGAGGGGGTGAACTTAAACAAAACCTACGAAATCCTCTCCAGTCGCGGAGTCAAGCGGGCGGCAGTCTTTGGCATCCCCCTGCAACAGCGTTGGGACATGCACACCAATATTCGCCCCAATTACTACCTCCACGACGACCAAAGTTTATACTATTACAGCGCCATCGACGCCATCATCGCCGCCGAATACCAGGCCTTGCCCCGCACCCGGCGGCAAATGTTCGACCCCATGATCGTCGGTTTCAACCCCACCGATGGCCACGCAGTGGATCACATCCGCAATATGCTGCTCACCTTCCCCGGGGTGTTCAGCGGCATCGGCGAGTTTTCCATCAAAAAAGAAGTGGTCTCCAGCAAAATCGCCGGCGGTGCGGCCAATATCGAAGACCCCGCCCTGGGGCGCATTTTGGATTTCGCCGCCGAGACGGGATTAGTGGCGCTACTCCACTGCGACCTGGACGCCATGATCTCCCACAATTCCCAGCGGCCGACCTATTTGCAGGCGCTGCGCGATCTGTTCCGGCGGCACCCCAAAACCACCATTATCTGGGCGCACACCGGACTTGGCCGCTATGTCAAAGCGCGAGTGGGCCACACTGATCAGTTGGCCTCTCTGCTCTCCTCCCATCCCAATCTGTTCGTAGACATTTCCTGGGATGTAGTGGCCCAGCAATTCCTCCGGGGGGGCAAACTCAAACCCGAGTGGAAGCGCTTTTTAGAGCGACATTCGGAGCGGATTTTATTTGGCTCCGATGTGGTGGCCCCCACTTTTGCCAAGTACGACAAACTTTTGCTTCTCTACAACAGCATTTGGCGGGAACTCTCCGAAAAAGCGGTCAAAAACATTATTTACGGCAACTATGTCAAGCTCTTTGATCGCGCCCGCGCGCAGGTGCGGGCCTGGGAGAAAAGGCAGCGGATCGGCCGTTAGGTTCTTAGTGCACCCGCTCGCCTTCACGGAGAGCACTGGAATCGTCCAGGTCAGAGTCTTTTAGAAACTTGGGTTCACCATCATTACCTTCATTTTTGGGCCATACTCGCATATCTTGGTGCGAGTCGAGCAAATAGAAAACGATCAATACAGATCCGGCCACAAAAAGGGCCGCCCCTATTCCCACCAAGGCCACAACCTTGATCAAGGATTTATCCATCCCCATCGCCCCCGCTTCCACATCCCGTGCGAAGGCCACTCTGGCGTAGAGGACATCGCCCTCGCCACACGGGCGAAGAGGCCCATCGAGTTCTTCGAGAAATTCACCGCCTATGGCCTCCAGAACACCCCTTTGGGCCAAATGTTGCAACTGCTCCAGAGAAAAAAGTTCGGCCGCCCGGGGAGTCAGTTGGCAACGGGGACTTCCATTCTCATTGGCCAAAAAAACTATCCCAGCAGGAGTGGACAAAAACGAACTGTGGGCACTGGCCGAAGTCATCAACATCAGAGTGGCCAAAAGAATTGAAATGGGTTTGCGCAAAATCATGGGTGTCTCCTATTCGTTGGCGAGAATTGTAGAGTTCACAGGCAAAATGGTCAAGATGTAATGCATTGAAAAGTTCCTAAGATTTCTTCTGGCGTTTGGACTGTCTTGCAAACACTTGGCCCTCAAACGGGGTATCGACTGCCTTGGGGCCATACATTTTGCGAAAATCATCGAGAAACCGGAGTATCTGCCCAGGTGTCAATTTGCGGCATTCTCGCAAATAGTTGGGATCAAAGAGTTGTATAGCTCTATGTTTCATCCAACGACCTCAACGCTTTGATGTCCCACAGGTCTTGTTCTCTTCCCGATGCTTCTTTCATGGCGATCAAATCCTTCTTGGAAATAATATTGAGAGTTTGGCCCTCGAAGGAAATTCTTTCCACCGAGACACCTTCAAGGCCAGAAATGATGAGAATGTCCACCTGTTCACAAGGGTTATCCGGATTGATAAAGTTCCAAGCAATGAGATGTCTCTCTTTGATGTATTCGTCCCTGGAGTTAAAAATATCTTGGGAGGCAATCGGCAATCTGGATCGAAGGCCTATCTCTCCGAGCGCTCGCTCAACCAGCTTTAAATTTTTCAATTCCCACCGTATGATGAGATCAACATCCAGCGTTCCTCTTACTGCTCCATGTAAAGCAACCGCGTGGCCACCCACAATGGCGTAGGGAACTCCGTGGTTCTCCAGTGCCGAAGAAACTTTTAAAATAAACAAACGGAGACACCTCCCAAGTCGCACAAAAAAGGCCCAAAGCGCATACGCACCTTGGGCCAAGTTCTAATCATATTTGTTATAGGCCTAGAGAACCGGAGCGGCCACCACTTCAACTTCTTCTTCTGCTTCTTGACCCAAAAAATCACCACCGGCGGCCCCATCTAAAACCTCATAGGCCACGCTGGCAGAGGAACAGGCCGAGGCGACAACGCCATCTTGTGGCCCATTTTGGCCCAATGGCCTGAGTGACCGGGCGTAAAAAGTGTATTGGCCGGCCGCCAGGGGGGCCTGGATGGCAATGTCGGCGGCAGTTCCCACAGACAGGCCCAGTCCGACAAACAGGGTGCACTGGGAATCCACATAAAGTGCCGCTCCATGGCCAGCGCCCACCCCGTCAACTCTCACCGTGGGGGTTGCATTGGCACCGGCACTGGCCGCCGGATTTTGCATGGACAGGCCCAAGGGAACGGCAGGAGTTTGCGCAGGGTCGCTCACCACTTCGTAGTTCACACTGGCGGTCGAGCAGGCGGAAGGTTCCCCCTGGGCGTTCATCCTTCTGGCATGCAGGGTGTGAGTGCCCACGCCGAGAGGGGGAAAGACGAAGACATCGGCCGTCGTCCCTCCGGCGATGCCAAATCCCACGGCATCTTCCATGCCGCCACAGCGGGAATCCCGAAAGAGCAAGACCACATTTCCCGGTTCCACTCCCTCCACGCGGACGGTGGGAGCGGCGTTGACTCCCGAATTGGCCGCCGGATTTTGCATGGAAAGGGCGCTCGGTGCCGCAGGGCCAGAACCGGCCTGTAGGGTATAGGTCACGCTGGCCGCCGAACAATCGGAAGATGCGCCCACCCCTTGATCGCCGACTCTATTGGCGTAAATCGTGTGCTCTCCGGGGGCCAAAGGAATGTCGAGTTGAATATCCACCACTGCGCCCTGAGCTACTCCCGAAGCGAGCAGGCCAGAGTCGTCGCAATTGGCGTTGGAATAAAGGTAGACCACATCCCCGACGGCGACTCCCTCAACTCTAATGGTTGGCCTGAGTTCAGTGCCGGTGGAACTGGCCGGATTCTGCATAAAAAGGGCGCTGGGCATAGACAGCACCGTTTCAGGCCCGGGCAATGGTGCGGGATCAGATTCGAGTTCGGGGGCCTCTTCTGCGACATCTTCAACCACTGGAACTTCGGCGGGAACGGGATTTTCCACTACTTCTTCAACTGCCGGAATCTCGGCGGGAGTGGGAACTTCCGCGACATCCTCAACCACCGGAGTTTCCACCGGAGCGGGAACTTCCGTGGCATTCTCAACTTCCGGGGCCTCTTCCTCTGCGCCTTCATCTACAGGATCAAGGGGGTCTACGACGAGTTCAGGTTCAGGTTGTGTTGCCGGAGCGGGGGTTCCCGTAGCGTTTGAATCCTCTACAGGGGCGGCCGTTTCCGCGGCATTGTCCGCGGCCTGATCCGCCGGTTCCTGCTCCACTTCTTCCCCGTGTTCCTCGGCAAAGTCGATCAGGGAGTCGAGTCCCTTATTGCAAACGCTGTGGGCGATCAGATTGGTGGGAACCAAAACGCCAAAACTCCACAGGGCGGTGGAAGGAAGCAACTTCACGCCCCTGAACAAAATCCCCAGGCCAGTCTGAATAATGCCGGCCACACCTCCGCGCAGGGCCGCACCAAAGGGGCCTTCGCTCTTTTCGCGGACATTGTTTTCATCCCGATTAATGGCCATGCCGCAAGTGATGGCGGCGTTGCCCACCGTCATCACAAACAGGGTCAACCCCATGGCCCAACCTCCAAGGCCGGCCGATTGCATCGAGTCGGCGGTGACGATTTTGGCATAAATGGTGTCTTGTGCGTCGCACTCACGCAAAGACTCCAACCGCTCCAGCAATTCGCCGTCTAACTGGGAACTGTCTTTTAGCAGTTCGGCAAACTGTACACGGGCCTGATCTTCACTGTGGCGATAATCCATTTTACAACGGGGATCGCCATTCTGATTGAAGAGAACGATCGCCGATTTGGCAGCGTGCACGCCCCCTTCAAAGCGATCCGCCACATAGGCATTGGCATGGGAAAAAGAAATCAGGGAAAAGAGAGCGAGAGCAGTCTTGAACAAGTCCATACAATCCTCCTTAAATAGTGGGACAAAAAGCGGAACTCCGATTCCACTCAAGTTGAGATTGTAGCACGCCGGAAAAATATTCGTCAAGGCCAGTGGAGAAAAATTTTAAATGCCGCCCTGGACGAGATAAAAGCGGAAGAGTTTGTCTTTGGTGCGCCTGATAGCACTCTCTCCCAAATTCCTCTTCTCCAACAAAAACTGGTAAAATTCGGGTTCCGTGTCGGAAATTTCCAAAATGCTCTTGCCCTCGTGTTCGCCGAAATCGACAAAAACCTGGTCTTCCTCTAAGATACCAGTCACTGGGCTGACTTCTGGTATGGCCATGCTTCCCTCCCTAGAATAGGCCTGGCGGCGGATCGAATGTATAAGAAAATTGTGCCCGCACTGGGCCATAATGACAATGTGCTAAATCTTAACAAAACCTCACTTGGCCCACCCCCGCCTCTGTAAAAGAGAGATTTTTTAAGATGGGCCATTTAAGCAAAAGACTTCGCTATTATTACCTCTATGGCCTGATCCCGGCGGGCCTCTTGCAACTTCTGCTGTGGTGGTGGGGAGTGCATGTGGTGAATGTTTTGATCAGTGCCCTGGGCCTGGTGTGGCCATATTGCCTGCGCGCCCCCGGAGTGGCGGAGAGAGTGCAAATGCGCGCCTACCGCTACAGTTTTTTACGCCTGGCATGGCGCTGCCACCGCACCCTGGGGCGGACTTCCCCCCTCTTGGCCGACCTCGCACCTCCGCTGTTGATGGGCCTTGGCCTGGCCCTGATCACCCCCTTTGCCCATCCCGCCTTCGCCGCCCTGGGGTATGCCTGTTGGTGGCCCCTGCCCACCCTCGGCCGCCGCTTTCAACGGGGGGTTTGGTGAGTCGGAAATGGCCTCTCGCCAACTTTTTGTCTATGATTGAGGAACTATCGAGAAATTGGGCCTCATTTATGGGAGTTGCAATGAAATTGATCAGTTTTTTCATCCCGTCACTCTTTTCCCTTCCCCTGCTCGCGGCCAATGGCCTGCCCGAAAAAGTCATTCTCTTCAAAAAAGGGTGTGAAAGAGAAACTGCTTGCCGAACCCATTTTCAGGGCCGAGAAAAAGATTTTACCCTTACATGGAAAAGCTATAGGGAAGGTGTCGATGATTTTCTCGAAATAAAAATTGAAAATGAGACATTCCACATTTCCACTGCTCCCGACCTTATCAAAAGTCACCCTTTCCCCATGAAGCTATATATTTTCTCAAATTCGTTAAAGCTGTATGGTTCGCTATCAAATGCCGGTTCTGCTGGCCTTTTTGTAAACTATTTTTATAGGGACAGCAACCACCGTTTCCACTATTTGGGACTTTTTCCCTTTCTCGTCTACGATAAAAGTTCCGGTTATTTTATCAGTGGGGAAAATATTGATCCCAAACTCCATTTAATATCCTATTACAAACTAGAAAATAATTCTCTGATCCTCAAAAAAACTGAAAATGCCCTCGAACAAACCAGAGAATGAAAAAAATCTGGTTTTTCGTTTTTGTTTAGCGTTTTCGTACTCTTCAAAATTGCTTTGCACAATTTTAACAATGCCATGCAAAATCAAAGAATAGAAACTTTGCGTATCGGCCGCCGCTTTCAATGGGGGTTTTGGTGAACCCTTGTGCTCCCATTTCCCTGGGCCTGGCCATCTCTGACCTGGCCGCCGGTGGGTTTTCCGTGTGGATGCAAAAGCGCGCCGAAGATGGCCCTTTTCGCGGATACTGGGAATTTCCCGGAGGCAAGTGGAAGGTGGGCGAGACGCCCCTGGCCGCCTGCCGGCGGGAATTTCGGGAAGAGGCCAAAGTCGACATCGAGGATTGGCATCCCTTCAAGATTTATCCCGTCACCCATGCCGATCGCCGCCTTTCCCTGCACACCCATTTGGCCTATAGAAATATGGATTGCCAGTGGCCCCTTGAGGGCCAAGAACAAAAGTGGTATTGGATACCTTTCGCCGGTGCAATTCCCATGAAAAACTATGGTAAAAAATATAGGACAGTTCACAATTTAGGTCAGATTGGGGAGAAGCGAGACAGAGCGACTGAGGCGTGCTACAAGCACGGCGCAGGGAGCGATGGCGAAGCTGAACCACAAGATGGCCTGAAGTGTGAACTGTTACCGGCGTGTGGCCCCATTTTGCAAGATTTAAAGGCCTACCTGAAGGAGTCGATTCCATGAGAGGCCAGACGGCCGTCTTGGCGGAGTTTTTTTTTCTCGCCCTGAGTTTGGGAAGCGGGTTTTTCCGCCCCCTGATCGATGTCCGCCACACCGGAGTGGGGTTGGCCAAGTTGATGGCGGCGGTGTGCGGGGGAGCAAGTTTATTGGCCTGCCCCTTGGGCCTTGTGCGCATCGGCCCCTGGGTTGCCGCACTCTATGGCCTGGCCTTTCTGGGCAATGTCTGTCTGTATTTCGCTGCCGATGCCCACGGGGAGCGCCGGTGGTACCGCTGGGGACTGTGGGGCCTGGTTCAATTCCCCTTGTTGGCGTTAGTCCCGGGTTTTTTTGACCTTCTGCCCGGGGGAATACTTCCCCTCCTCAATTCCACCCTCCTAATCGGCAGCGCCAGCTTTGCCCTGATCATGGGGCACTGGTACTTGATCACTCCCAAACTATCGACTTTCCCCCTGCGAGTGGCCCTGTACGGAATTTGGTCGGCCCTGGCGATCAAGTTAGGCCTGTTGTTTTGGCCCACTTCCGCACTCCATGCCTCCGGCGTCGACCTGTTGTTTGAAAAAGTCCTGTGGTGGATGGCCTTTTTGTGGGGCCACGCCGCCGTGGCGGGACTCAGTTACCTGGCCCACCGGCTGGTGAAAATGCGCTCCCTGCAAAGCGCCACCGGCATTTTCTACAGCATGGCCTTTTTTGTCTTTGCCGGAGAACTGGTGGCCCTGTACTTCGTCTTGGAGCGGGGAATGGCCCAATGACAATGGAAATAACTCTCACTTGCCCCGGCTGCGGCTCGGGCGTGCACATTCGGCCCACCGAAGGCGCGCACTCCACCACCTGCCACATCTGTTCCCGGCAGATACCCCTGGCGTTTACCAAGGAACACCTGCAAAACCGCCTGGATAGCTGTCCTTCTTGCTTAGGGAAAATCAGAAAAAACCTCGATAAAAGTAAGGTAACGGCCCACAATTTAGGTCAGATTGGGGCGAAGCACGGAGACGCCAGGATGGCGGCGAGCGACGACTGCCCCGATGGGCAGTGCCGGAGCAGGATGCGGAGGCAAGCTGGAACGACTGAGGCGTACCCAGAGTACGCTGCAA
Source organism: Bacteriovoracaceae bacterium (assembly GCA_965243145.1). GTDB lineage: Bacteria > Bdellovibrionota > Bacteriovoracia > Bacteriovoracales > Bacteriovoracaceae > CBDBLK01. The sequence goes on along the minus strand of CBDEUB010000002.1, from coordinate 146,250 downwards.
GGAGTGACGGCGAAGCTGAACCGCAAGATGGCCTGAAGTGTGGGCCGTTAGATTTTTACCAGCAAAAAGACTTCAACCGCAAGTGGGGCGTGGGCCTTTTTATAGCGGCGGCGATTTTGAGCTTTTGGACTTACGGAGTGAGCCTGATCGCCCTCTATTTGGCCGACCTGTGGCTCTTTAAAAAGCTCCCCAGCATCGCCATTTGCTACCACTGCCAGGCGATCTTTCGGGAAGTAGAAAACCTCGCCGGTGTTCCCCCCTTCGAGCACTACAAGCACGACCGCATCCGCTACGCTTCCCCAGAAGAGGCAAAGTCGTGATCGCCCTGCTGCTGCTTTGGACTTTTTTCTCCCTGGCCTGGCCAACGCCCTTACGGGCCTCAATGTCCAAGATGTCCAAGGGCTGCGATCAAATTATGAACAAACTTTTTGGCAAACCCCTGGAACAGGTCAAAGGACGGGGCGAAGAACAGATCGAACCGATGATCCACATTGAAACCTTCGACGACTTGATGGGGGCCTTTACCCGGGGATTTGTGCCTGCCCTCGATGGCCCCAACCAAAGGCGTGCCTTTGAAATTTACCGCAACACCAGACTGCAAGGTGACAGCTTTGCACTCACTCCGGGACATCTCGACACCTTGGCCTATGCTTTGCAGGGCCATCCCCATTTGGGGAAGGAACCCTTGCGCAATTTTCGCCTGCAAATCCAGCACAGGCCCTATCCCCTCACCGGCACACTCACCGGATTTGTCCACCTCCAAGTTAAAAATGCCGAGCAAATTAAAAAGAAACTTTTTCAACCTGGAGGCCGGCCACCCACCCCCGGCGAGTTCAAGGCCCTGTACCAAAAATTGGCCAAAGAGCGAAAACGATTGCGCAAGGCCAGCAAAGAGGCCAGGGCAATGGCCCAACAGATGATCGACCTGATCCACATCAACGGGTTTTACGATTCCGATTTGGCCAGCGGCCTGAAGAGTTACAAAGGCCTGGAGCGCTTGAACGCCTTTTATAAAATTTTACAGAGGAGAGACCTTTTGGCCATCGAACTGGGCCACGCCTCTTTTGACGAGGCCCTGCAAAACTTGGGTATCGCAAGGCCCAGCGGAATGCCCGGAGACCAGCGGTGGCTGTACGCTACACTGCAAGCGCTGGAAAACTGGATCGTAAAAAACGCTCAAGTGGTCAAAGAGAGAAGCTGGCCCAAAACCGTGCGCCACCTCACCATTGTGGAAACGCCCCTGCAAAACGCTCCTGGAGACAACCATTCGTTTTATAGTTCTATGGCCAAGGCCCTCGACCCCAACTACCACTACTTTACCTTAACCGATGAAGAGGGATATTCCAGAGGGTACACCACCATCGTCCTGGGCCAAGCGCAAAACGGCGTGGGTGAAAAAATCAAAGTCGCCTTTGTGGATAAAGTGCAAGATGTGGAGCACATTGAACTGCCCCTCATGCTGGAAGGAGTGAGAAGGAGTGTGGCCGAGAGGGGGTATCAACTGGCCATACCCGAAGATTTGGGAGACATCAGCGGAGTGGCCAGCAGTGCTTTGAACCGCCACTTTATGAAAAACAAGATTAAAATCAATCCGTCAAAAGTCTTTACCGAATTTCGCCCCCATCCGCGCAACAATTTCTACTTCCCCCTGCGCGGGTACACTCATGCTGAAGATGGCCAGCGATTAAGAGCAGTGGCCCCGCTGCGCCCCACGGAAAGCTCCGGTGAAAATTTGGGATGGAAAATCTATCCGGGAGAACTGACTTTTTCCTGGAAAGTGGCCTCCCTGGACTTGGAAAAAATCACCGCCGCCACTGCCGACTTGAAAAACGGCGACCTGGAGGACAAGATGCGCTACATTCCCTCCATGCGCACTTTGCAAAAGGAAAAACAACAAGGGCGGGGGGATTTTGAGGCCACACTGCAAACATGGTTGGGAAACGGCAAAGAATCCTTTGCCTTGAGAAAGCGGGTGCTCCTCGATCAGTGGGAACAGGGAGGCCAATCCCTGGCAGGCCTCCTGGAACATTTCACCTTGAGGGATCGCATGATCCTGTTGCAAGGCCTGCTGGATCACCCCAGATACAGGTGGCGCATCCTCAAAGACAGGGAATCCCTGCCCCACCTCATGATCAAGGTTAGACACAGCAAAAAATTTAAAAAGGATTTTTTGCAGGAGTATCCCGAATCAAAGCGCCAGGCCATATTAAAAATTTTAGAAGACGATAGTCTCACCGATGCCCAGGCGACAGAGGCGCTGCAATCAATCGCCCGGGAGAGTGGGCCTTAATTGTAATTACTCACACCTCAACGAAAAATTGTGATAATAGCTAGGTCAAGTGCTCACAATTTAGGTCAGATTGGGATGAAGCGAGACAGAGCGACTGAGGTGTGCTTCCTGCACATCGCAAGGAGCGATGGCGAAGCTGACTCACAAGATGGCCTGAAGTGTGAGCAGTTACCCCACATTTTTGATTTCGTACTTTCTCCCCTTGGTTTTTCCAATGGGGTTTAACAAATTTTTATCGACTAAACGCTTTAACAAACTCTTGAGGCCATTGTTGGTCATGTCCACAAACTGGAGAATGAAGGACGGAGAGCAAACGCCATGCTCTCTAATGATTTCGTAAACCATCGCCTCATTTTTATTGAGTTCTGCTCTCGGCGATGCACTGGCCATTTTGCTTTTTAAATGATCAACTTGCTTTTGTAGAACCAAAAAGAAAAATTCCAACCAAGGTTCATAATTTATCTCTCTCTTTCTCAAAGTGTTTTGTGTATTTCTCAGGGAGACATAGTAGCGTTTTTTGTTATCTTCGATGACTTTTTCGTGGGAAGTGTATTGTGCCCAATCATGGCCAGCACGCAGGAGCAGCCAGGTGGTCATCAAGCGCGACAAACGCCCATTGCCATCGCGGAAAGGGTGAATCGCCAAAAAGTGAACAATAAAGACAGCAATCAGTACCAGTTTGGGAATTTCATTTTTCTCATCGAGTTCTCTGTATGCTTCAACCAGATTTTTCATCTCCACTTGAGTTTGTGGCCCCGGCGGAGTGGTATAAAGCCAAACTCGCTTTTCTCCAGTTTCTTCATTTTCTTCGGTGACATCATTGGTTATGTCTTTGTAGGCACCCCGTTGTTTTTTGGGCAAATGGCGTGGCAAAAGTTCGGTGGTTAGCTTTTGGTGAAGTGCCCGGATATTGACTTCGGACATCTCAATCCCATTGTAGTGGGCATAAATATATTGCAAAGTCTTTGCATACCCCGCAACTTCCCGTTCAGACCGCGAGGACATAGCTGAAATTTTGCAATTGCGCTTAATCAGTTGCTCAACTTCTCCATCACTCATCAAGGCCCCTTCAATCCTGGTTGATGCCCCGGAAGAGGTCACGATCATGGCCTGTTTCAGGGTTTTAACAAAATGAGGTGAGTATTTGCCGGACAAGTCTCGCCATGGCCCCTGGAAGCGTTCCATCTCTTCTACGATGCGCAGTATTTTTGGCGAAAGTGGGCCTTTTTTAATGCCTAACATCATCTCCTATTTTACCAAGAGAACACCGAAAAAACACCGAATAAACACCGAATAAACACCGAATAAACACCGAATTTGCTTTGCCAGACGATTTGTCCCTTCTATTTGGAGGCCACACACGGAGAAGAAAAATAGGCCTCAATTTGCTTTTCTTTGAGATATTTTTTTATCGAGGAACATTCTCTACCACGATGGATCAAAAATTTGCCATAGAGCAGGTTAAAGAATGTTGGCCCAGTTACACCCCTATTCCTTTCCATCACTTTATTCATCGCTTTAGCTTCTTTAACACCGCCAGAATCTATTGCGGAAAAGGCCATGGAAGTGGCGTTCGCTCTCCCGCTAACTCTCCTACTAAAAGTATGGCCTGGCCTATCTGCTCCATTGCGCAAATTTTTCATAAAGGCCCCGGCCTCGGCCTCTGCAATACCATTCCAGGTATTTTCATTGATCGCAGAAGCATTAAGGCCCTTAAAATTCGGCGTTTTTGAAATTTCTCTTGAAATGTCAATTTTTGTTTGCAAAGTCGATTTGAGAGTCGAGTAAAGTGTAAAATATTCGTATTTTTTTATCTTTTCATTCAAATGAAAATAAACATCTTCCGCTTTCGATGAACTGATCGTTGCCTGCAATAAATTAAATAAACCTGGAATATGGCCAAATTCAACACTAGAGATAAGAGAGGCGGTCAAAACCCTGCTTCCCATTTCGACTTTATTGGCCTGTGACAACCGTTTGGCCTCGCTAAAATTTTCACTTACACCGTAACTGACAAAGTATAATTTTGCATGGCCCTGGGGAATTTGATCCATCCACTTGGGTGCTCTCCGAATCGTTTTTTTATCTTGCTTGTTTTGTTTGCCTTGAGCGTAAGCGTTAGAGATGAAAGGCAACTTTAAGACATTTCCCGAATAAGAAACCGTTTCATCATAATATTCTTCTCTTAAAATGCCAATTTCATCAATTTTTTTAAAGATTTGCTCTTTATGCTCGTTTTTAAGTTCTTCATTTTTCTCGTTGTCAAAATCATACTTCAATTGTCTAATTCGACCAATCAATCTATCCCCTCTCACCTTCTTATGCATCAATGTTTGATAATCACCACTTATTACGGTTTCATTGAGGATAACAAGAATCGCATTAAAAAGAGCAATAGCAACTGAAATTTTTTTATATTTTTGGTTGTCAAATTGAGTGGCAATGATATTCATCACAGCAACTAAACATGCAGAAACAACCGACGCAATGGCCAACCAGTAAAATGTATTAACCTTACTTTGAGCTTCAAGAATAAGCTCACTAATTCCATTTGAACCAACGATACTTACAAAAAAAATTAGCAGAAATAAAAAAATCGTTTTCATTGAAATATACCTCTGGTTATGCAGGTTAAAGACTTTTCGCATTTTAAAATAAAATTGGCCTATCAGCAACACCTTGGCCACAAGGTGCTACTGGTAGAGATCGACAATTGACTTATGCGTCAATTTCTACGGAATACTGAATGTGCCGAAGACGAGCGGAGTTGGATTCACCACGGAACCACCGGAATTCCCTATATTGGTGGCCGCCCCCTGGCCAAGTTGGCCGCTGCCGCCTTCACCCCAACACTGGGCCTGAAAATCGGCGTTGATAGCGCAAGTGGAATCGCCCCCCAAGCTCAAGGCCAAAACGCCGTCCAAGTCTATGGCCGTTCCCGATTGTACCGTATTGGTGGAATCGATGCCTAGGCCTTGAGTATTACCCTGGCCAAGTTGGCCAGCTCCGTTGTCCCCCCAACATACCAATTCCCCACGGGCCACCGAAGAAGTCCAGAGCAAGCTAATACAAACATGGCCGCCACCTAGGCCAAGCCAATAGGCGGTGTCGTCACCAGTACTCACCAAGTCCACTGCGGCCTGAAGTTGGTCGTATTCCGTAGTGGTAATGTCGTTGATCCCCATTTCACCGTTAGTATTATCTCCCAAACATCTTACGCTGTTATTATTATTCACCACGCATGTTGTTTCATCTCCGGCCACCACTCGCACAGCACTGGCGGCAATCACGGTGGCCCCACTGACTGCCCTGGTGCTGTCGTCCCCGAGATTGTTGGTGTTTCCACTGATGCCCAATTGGCCCTTGGCATTTCCTCCCCAACACAAAATATTACGGCTTTGAAAACGCACACAGGCGTGATTAGTACCCACACTCAAACTGACGGGGGGAGTTGTTTCCGCCGAAGGAAAGTTGACCGCCGTTACACTACTGATGTCCAAAGTTCTCTGTCCCTGCTCAGGTGGTGTCCAATCGTCGTCGCCTATATTGACGGAACTGTTTTGTCCCAACTGGCCGACATCATTTTTGCCCCAGCATCTCACCGTATCGTCGCCCAAGAGCACACAGGTAAAATCCACGCCGGCACCGATCTCTAAAATGTCCTCGCCAAAGTCGAGCAAGGGAATATTTGACATTTCACCGGGGCCATCCCCCACTTTGTCGATGGGAGAGGCCACCGTCCCCAAACCCATTTGGCCCAAGTCATTTTTGCCCCAGCACTTCACCCCCTGATTGTTAGCGGCATCCCGAACCACGGCACAAGAGTGACTGGTTCCCACCGCCACTTTGAGGGCGGTTACTCCCGCTCCCAACTCCACCGGGGGAATGGAAGTCAAGGTATTGGTAGTGTTGTGTCCGATTTGTTGCGTATCTCCCTGCCCCAATTGGCCATCGGTATTGGCCCCCCAGCATTTGACCAGGCCTGGGCCAAGGATGCCGCAGGCGTGAGATGGCCCCATGGCGATCCCCCGCACCGGATAATAAGTTTCCGCCAAACTGAGTGCTGTTCCGGGAACATTCTGGTCAGAACTTCCACTACTATTTAAAAGCCGGCCACTGGCGGCACTCCCCCAACAATGGATACTATTGTTGCTCAAGAGAGCACAGGAATGGGCCGCCCCTGCACTAATGGCCACCACCTGTGTGCCTCCACTGATAGTCACATCTGAGGTGTTGGCGTTTGGAAGGGTTATATCATTGGTGTTTCCAACGCCCAAACGGCCATTAGTGCCCTCTCCCCAACATTTGAGAGCGCCACCAGTACCAGTAGAGTTTCTGGATATGGCGCAAGTGTGCGATCCTCCCGCACTGACCGCCGCTGGGATAAAGGTTGCTCCCAGGTCGATAAGCGATCCTGGTGTATTGGTGGGACTGTTAGTTCCCGAACCCAATTGCCCGTTAGCATTGCCCCCCCAACACTTGAGATCACTGTTGTCGAGCAGGGCGCAGGTGTGCGACCCGCCAGCACTGATCGCCACTGCCGTGCGGCCTATGCCCAAATTTATCTCGCCCGCCGGTGGAGAATCGGCATTGTTTGGCGAGTTTCCATCGCCCAACTGCCCGTCGGCGTTGCTCCCCCAGCATTTGAGTTCATCGTTGCTCAAAAGGGCGCAAGTGTGATTGCCGCCCACGCTTATGGCCACTGGATTGATATTGCTGCCAAAATTCACCGCAGTAGCACTGCTGGGATCACTGACATCGGTTACGCTGTTTCCATCTCCCAACTGCCCATTGCCATTTTCCCCCCAACATTTGAGAGCGAGAGCATCGGATTGTTCCCCCACCAGGGCACAAGTGTGGTTTTCTCCCAGATCAAAATCCCATACCGGCAGGGGATCACCTCCGGAGGTAGTACCTACGGCCACGGGGAGAAGTTCCTCCATTTCTCCAGCAGCATCTCCCGTATCGTTGGTGTGGCCCAATCCCAATTGCCCGGAAGCGTTCTCGCCAAAACAATACAGGCGGCGATCTTCCATCAGGGCGCAAGTGTGCGATCCTCCGGCCACCACTTTGCGGACGCGCTCCCTGATTTGGCCCGCGAGATTCACTGGATTGAGGTCGATTCCGTCTTCGTTGTTGTTATCTCCCAAGTCAACAGTGGCCCCGCTTCCCAACCTTCCATCATCTCCCTCGCCCCAGCATTTGAGCAGGCCATTGCCAGTGATGGCGCAGGAGTGCTCTCCCCCGGCGGAAACACTCAAGGTGCGGTATTTAGGGTTGAGCGAAAAACAATTGGAGGCAATCCCTCCGCGATCCACCCGCACGGAAAAAGCGGTACGCTCCAAGTCCGGATTGATGGATTCTCGGTAGTCAAAGCTGGACCGGCCCGCACCTATGGTAATATCCTGACTGGCCACACCCTCGCAACGGCCATTGGGGAAGATTTGCACGGTATCGTACTCTTCCACTCCGCTAAAGCTGCCTTCGATTTGACTGTTGAAGGAAACCCCTTCACTGTCCTCCCAAACTCCCGAAAGGCCGGCCAGAGTGGCCTGGGTGTAGGCCATGCCGCCGATTTCCACTCCCCCGAAGTTGAGTTTTTCCCCCATCTGGCCGATCTCGCCGGCGGCGTCCCCGTAATCATAAGTGTTGCCCAGGCCTAGTTTTCCACGATCGTTATCCCCCCAGCACTGAACCTGAAAGTGGCCATTGATAATACAACCCTGTGGGCCTCCTAGAGAGAGGGCCAAAATGATACCCAAATTGAGGGGATTGGCCTGACTTACTTGTGTACCAGTAATTCCAATGGCACCAAGTTCTGAGAAAGTTTGCCCCTGGCCCAGTTGGCCCTGACTATTGCTGCCCCAGCAGATCAGGTTCCCCCCGGCATTGTTGGCGGCAGCGCAGACATGAGCACCACCCAAACCGAGCAGGGAAACGCCGTCGTTGTTGATTCCCGTGAACAAGTCGACGGCGTTTTGGGGGGCCAATATTTCTGCTGGAAGACTATTGTTAATACCCAGTTTTCCCGAAATGTTGGAACCCCAGCACCTCACATTTGAGGTGCTGTTCTCTATTACACAAGTGGTTTCATTGCCCGCCACCACCACATCGGCCTTCAGACTTCCTCCGACAATACCGTTGGCATCCGTTTCATTAGTGCCAATGGTTCCTCGCCCCAACTGGCCCCTATCGTTGCCACCCCAACAGGCCACATCGTTATTATCCAAGAGAGCACAAGCATGATTGCTCCCCACACTCAAAGTGCGGGGAGTCCTACCCGTGGGAAAAGTGACCGTCACAGCACTGGAGTCCACCGCTTCATCATCACCTATATCGTCAGTGCTGCCCGTAATACCCAATTGGCCAGCGCCATTTTCACCCCAACAACGAACGGTAGCGTCGTCTAAACGAACGCAAGTAAAATCTGCCCCGGCACCAATTTCCTCTACACTGGCACTGCCAAAGTTGATACTGGCCAAGTTTGCTCCCATTTCCCCGGCAGCATCTCCTCTATCATCGGTGTCCCCCAGGCCCAATTGGCCCACATTATTTCTGCCCCAACACTTCACCCTTTGATCATTAGTCGCCGTGCGCACCACGGCGCAGGAGTGGTTGGTTCCCGCCGCCACCTGGAGGGCGGTGACTCCCTCTCCCAAGTTTACTGGATCAATTTCGTGGAGTTGGTCGCTGGCCCCAGCACTGGCATGGCCTATTTGATCAGAATTTCCCTGTCCCAATTGGCCATAACTGTTGGCCCCTCCCCAGCACTTGACATTCCCCAGGCCAAAGATAGCGCAGGCGTGGTTTGCTCCCATGGAGAGGCCACGCACGGGGTAATAACCGTCGGCCAAATTGATGGCATTGCCCGGTTGGCCGATCGAGGTAGGGGATCCCAATCCCAAACGGCCATTGGCCCCATTACCCCAGCATTTAAATGTGTTGTCGTCCAAGCGGGCGCAAGTGTGAGAGGCCCCGGCGGTGATGGATATGGCCGTGCGGCCCTGGCCTAAGCTGACTTCCGTTCCCGGCGCATTTGTATCGCTCATGCCTCCCTGGCCCAACTGGCCATCGTCTCCCTTCCCCCAACATTTGAGTTCGTCATTATTTAACAAGGCGCATGTGTGTGAATCACCCAGTGCCATCGCCACCGCCGTCTGGGATCCAAAATTGGCCGCCGCCCCCGGCGCATTGGCATCGGCATTCGTCCCTATGCCCAATTGGCCATTGCCATTTTCGCCCCAACATTTAAGTTCGTTGTTGTCCAACAGGGCACATGTATGATCACCGCCTGCGGCGATCGCCACTGCCGTGCGGTCTGTACCCAAATTGACCGCCGTGGCCGCCGGTTGATCGACATCCGTTCCGGTGGTTCCATTGCCCAACTGGCCGCTGTTATTGTCTCCCCAACACTTGACCGAATCGTCATTTAATAAAACGCAAGTGTGGGCGCGTCCTAGGGCCACTTGAACTGGCCGCAAGTTAGTCCCCTGCGAGTCAGTACCCAAATTTACCTCTAATAAGCTATTGCCCATTTCATTGCTTCCGGTTCCCCGGGTTGTGGTATCTCCGTACCCCAACTGCCCGTCATTGTTGCTGCCCCAACACTTGAGGGTGAGATCGGACTCTTGCTCCCCCAACAGGGCGCATATATGGCCCCTGCTATTGGTGCTATCCCCTCCCATGGCAAAGTCCCACACCAAGTGGGGTGTGCCCAAAGCATTGCCCAAATCCACCGCGCTCAAGGCCTCCATCTGGCCAGGGACATCTCCGACATCGTTGGTATTGCCCGTGCCCAAGATTCCCGTGGCCCCCGCTCCAAAACAGTACAGGTGCTTGTCGTCCATCAGGGCGCAGGTGTTGGCGTACCCATCGGCCAGCACTTTGCGGGGGCGCAGGCGCAAATCCCCGCCAATCCTGACCGGAGGGAGGTTAAACCCGTCTTCGCCATCTCCCAAGTCATCAGTGGCCCCACTTCCCAACCTTCCATTATTTCCCTCGCCCCAACACTTGAGCAACCCGTTGTGGAGAATAGCACACGAATGTTCCCCCCCCGCGGAAATGCCCACGGAGCGATAGTCGATCGTGGTGGCAAAACAACCCGGTTGATACCCCTGGCGGTTGACCTGCACGGCAAAGGTGTGCTGTCCCTCCAAGTCTGGATTGAGGGAACGGCCATAAGTGTAGAGGGAGTTCTGAACATTAGTTAAAGGCGGAGGATTGTCCACGGCATTCCCCGAACAAGCGGCATCAGTGAAAATCTCCAAGCGATCAGAATTCTGCACGCCCTGCACGCCCAAGCTAAAATTGCTGTTAAAGGGAGTTTTGCCGTGATTGCTGGAAACTGACACTCCCGTCAAGGCCGGCAAGTTGCTGCCACCCCCGCCACCGCTTCCACCACCGTCACCGAAAATATTGCCTGCGGAACTGCCGTTGCTATCGTCGTCGCTGCAACTGGCCAGGGCGGAAAAGATAAAAAGAAAGATAAAGGCAAGTTTGAGATGGGACACGGCGAACTCCTTGTTCGTGTTGTGATCGATCCTTCTCCCAATAGTTTAAGAAAAAATTTTGCCAAAGGCCAAGACTTTGCTTTTGGCCGAGAAATTCACTCGCAAAATTCAAATTTTTAGGGAATTTATCTACATTCTAGCAATGCTTTATCAAGGGGGATTGATTTGCCCGTACCAACTTCATAAGCAGATATTTTATCGTCTTGAAAGTGGAGTACATATCTCAAACGAGATTTTTGCAAAAAATCCTTGGCCTTTTTAGAATTTAAATAATCACTGATTGAATTTGCTGGAATTTCACTTGCTTCAAGCACCAAATAGTTGTCAAAATTGAAACCCAACCCCAACGCTTTTTGCGCAGAAGATTTGTTTTTATAGTAATTCCCTAAAATTTCCAGCAGAATTTGGATGTCTCCTTTTATAGAAGAATGACTAAACGATAATGGAGACGGTGCTCCTGGTGCAGGAATCCCACAAGAACTACTGTCCTTTTCAAGAACTTTTTTGTTAGCATCGCTAACATTGCTGACTTTACACAGTCTGTAAGTACAGGTGGATACCAAGTAATCTTTATAACCCTTTTTTCCTCCATTATCAACTTCGACACAATGCCTCCCAAAGAGAAAAGTCTCCCCTTCACCTCTGTCGACCGCACATGGGCCTGCATAAAGATTATTACTTGCAAAAGTTAGAAACAGCAGTACCAAAAATTTGTCTAGAAAAAATAATTTTTTCCTCATCGTTCACCCCCCTCAATTCAAGCTGGTTAGGATTACATTCCAAATAATAGGTGGCCTTTTTCCCGAACCAAACAATTCGATTTTCTTCTGAATTTCTCTCGGATAATATGGCCATGGGAAAAATGGCCTCTTCCTTGCTATCCAAAGATTCTTTTCCCAAACAATACATGCAAAACGCCAGCATTGTTGTAGAAAAAATAAACACCAGATACATTGCGAAAGATTTGCCATTGTCTTTCCAACAATCAGGAATGTGTTTCCCTAGACATTCTACAATAAAATCTGTAGTATAAATTAATGTCAAAAACCCACAAATGGGTAGCATCACATAAAGCAAGGCCGTACCCCTTCCCGCATAGAAAATGGCCCTAATAAAAAAGTTTGTGGCCTCGAGATATTCTGGTGTCTCTGGGATTTTAAGATATTCAATATAACCCAAGGTAAACGAATACGAAACGGCCACAAAAACGATGGCCATAGCACTCACCTGTTTAATACTTTTATCCAAGATACCCATTTAAGGCGATTATACTGATACCTTTGAAAATTTCAAGTATTCACTTTTGGCCGATGAATTTACTTAAAAATCGCAAAACTTTCGGGAAATTGTTGCCCCTTTCAATGCTGGAGTTTCAAGGTGTAGGAAAATGAACCTTGGTGGATAGGTTCAAAAACTTGACATTGGCACTATTCTTGGCAGCGGGGTTGTCGGCCTGCCTGCCCTCCTCTTCCAAACAAGACGGTGCGGAAGGGGAATCATCCAGCGGCAGCAGCGCTACTCCGGTGCAAAGCTATACCTTGAGTTACAGCTTCCAGGCCAATCAACGCCTGTGGTTCGATGTGGTGAACACCAGCGGATTCAGCAACGGCGACAACCTCTATATCTGCCGCTTTACCTCCTTCGCCCAATGCAATGTTCCCCTGGACGGCAACGCCACCCGCGGCTACGAGGGCCTGGCAACCGTCTACCATGTGGATGATGAAAACAACCGCCTGTACATCACCACCGATCCCGTGTCCCTGATCTACCGCCAGGGCATGGCGATATGGAACACCTCCGGCACCGCCACCACCCGCATCACCGCCGAACCCATGCGCCTCTACAACACCATGGAATATCCGGTCATCATGCGCGGGCAACTGCTCAACTCCGCCGGAGTCGATCAAACCAACAGCGGAGTGGCCAGCTACTCCACCGAACCCAACCTAGGGGGCAACCTGGCGATCAACCCCGGCAATTCCAATATCGCCGAAATCAACTCCTCCTTCGCCATGGACACCCGGGTGAACCAGGAATACACCATCAGCGCCCGCAGCACCACCAACGGCCAGGTCTTGGCCACTCAGATCATCCGCCTGACGGTGGTCGATCCCCCCACCCTCTTCACCTACTCCCGCACCAACCCCATCCGCCTCAATATCGGCAGCGACGCTTTAACCAACAACCCCACCGTCTCTCCTCTACTTCAAGAGGCCAACGACATTTTTTTCGATCTCGACCCCAATGCCGATGGCCTGCCCGCCGGCATTGCCCTCGACAGTGAAACCGGCACCATCAGCGGCACTCCCAGCGGTTACACCGCCGGCAGCACTTCCCGGGTGCGGGTGTACCACCCCATTTCCGGGGCCGGAGTGGCGCTCACCGCCGCCGTAGAGATCATCACCGCCACCGACATCGACGAAGTGTACATCGATCAAACCATCGGCCGCACCCTGCTCTTGGAAGTTGACAACGCCGCCGCCTTCAACGCCGGGGGAAGGGCCTCCAACGACCGCGGCACCACTGGGACAGTGACCTTTGTGGATCGGGAAAACAACGACATTTTTATCACCATGGACGCCACCGCACAAGGCCCCGACATTTTCTCCCCGGAAGATCAAATCGACTCCAGCGCCACTTTTGTCACTGGGCGGGCGCGAGTGGAACAGGTCTACCATGTGGTCAACACCGACGGACTGGGCATCAACGACCTCACGGCGGGGGCCAATCCCATCACCTCCACGGTGTACAACGACGATGCCGTCTTTAACGGAGTGCCCGGGGAAGTGCTCACCTACCGCATCTCTCCCGCCCTCTTAGAAGGTAATTTGGTCTTTTGCGTGAATGCCAACGACGACAGCGAGGGCAATCCCCAGGCCGCCTGCAACACCTTGGGTGGGGGAACCATCGTCGATGTCAATGCGCCCGGGCAACTGCCCCTGGCCAAAACCATCTTCCGCCTCAATGTGGCCAACAGTCTGGGGCGCACGCACTCCACCAACTTTGGCCTGACCATCGTGGAATTGCCCAGCAATTTGAGTTTGGCCCAATTGCAGTACTTGCCCATCAATCCGGTGGTGGACGGCACTTTCCACCAGGGCACTTTTATCTCCGCCCGCCCCGCCCAAGCGGAAGATGACGACGACGAAGCGGAAGTCTCGGCCAAGATTATCGATGTGTACCGCAATGCCGGCGGCAATATCGAGGGATTGCTGGTCAAATCCGAGCGCAAAATTCTCTTTGAAGAGGAACTCGACAACGAAGTGCCCTTTTATTCCTCCGAAACTACCGTGCGCCAATTCCAGTACCTTTATGTCACCGATGCCACCCCCTTCACCCCCGGCACCATGATCTCCAGTTCGATGCGCGGCCTGGCCACCATCCTGCCGAATGGAGTGGACACCAACGACAACCGCCTGGCGATAGAATTGTTGAATGATAACTTTTTTACCCTGGGCCACAGCATCGACGATCAATTGGCCTATGCCACCCGCGAGGCGGTGGTGATTGGCCACACCGACCAGTCCTTCGTCAACTTTATCGCCACCCTGGCCAACTCCTCCAACTTTGGGCCTGGGGAGATGATCACCGGAGCGGGTGCCCCTCCCGCCAGGGGCTGGGTGGTGTTTAACGATACCATCCGCAACCGCATTTTTGTGCGCCACCTAAACGGCACCTTTAGCGACGGCGACACTATCAGCGACAGCGACAGCAACACCACCACCATCAACTCTTTGAACGCCAATTATCTGCGGGTGCAATTTCCCGTCGCCCAGGCCGACGACCCCAATCTCGATTTTCAGGAAGGGCAAAATATCGTCACCTACGACGGGGCGGCAGCGGCCCATCTCGGCTCGGGAGTGATTCTCGACCAAACCGACGCCAGTGCCGATCGCGTGCTCACCGTCCAGTGGGAGTCGGGCAGTTTTGAGGCCAACAGTGACATGACCAGCGACAACTTTATCACCGATTTTACCGCATCGAATGTCACCTCCGACTCCGTATCCCACGAAAGTTTCTACTCCATCTACGCCGGCTCCCCGGTCAACTTGCAAACTTATCTGCGGGGTTCCTTCACCTCGGTGGAAGTCGATCCCTCACTGCCCAACGGATTGGAAATCGATCCCAACACTGGAGAGATCAGCGGCATCCCCACCGGCATCTCGGGCCGCACCACCTACAACTTGACGGTGAGAAACAACTCCATTCCAATAACCTACTCCTTCGATTTAGAAGTCTTATCCCAGTTTTATATCTACCAGGAAACCCTGCGGGCCAATGCAGGGGGCGGCGGCAACAATCAGGCCTTGGGCAACAGTTCGTCCTATGTTATGCATAAGACGGGGCAGGGGTTTCAAACCGCCGACTGCCGGGTGACCAACAAACATATCACCCGGGACGCCAACGGCATCGTCACCGACCAGGACAAGATCAACGACATCGTCTGCTTTTTGGACGGCGGAGAAGAAGACTTGTTCTTTCAGGGCATCAACTTTAAAATCCACGCCAGTCCGGGCATGTGCGAATATGTCAACTACCGGCCGTACGGTTATTCCAGTTTTCCCCCCTTCCAAACCGCCGGGGACACCGTCTACACCCAGTACAACGACATTGGCGACGGGGATGTCACCCAGTGCACTGGCTGGAGCGGCCAGGGAGTGGGTAACGGTGCCGCTTTCCCAATCGATACAACAGGAGTAAGACAAGCAGGCCCCACCGCCAACCGCCTGTGGGGTGAGGTCTATTGCGAGGCCGGCACCTGCGCGGGGGCGGGAGACAACGCTGCCGACGAGATCACCTGCCTGGGCAACCACAATTCAGGCCTGCCCAACGATCGCAGTCCCAACTGTGACGAGGGTTCCTACACCCTCAACACCTACAACTGCGAAGTCCCCAACGCCGCCCCGGGGGGGCCATGCAACTGCACTCTGCAAACCGAGGAGGTCTCTTGTGGCGGAGAAGTGGCCAACTGTTCGGAAGGCCCCGCTACCGAAACCGACGGCATTGACGACCTGGATGTGGTTGACCGCTTGATCATCTTTTCCTTTTTTGGGTTGGATGGCCACGACATCGTCATCCCCGATCCCTTTGGCCAAGACATCGGCTTCGTGGACAATATTTTTCTGGCCAACTGGACGAGCCTGACGGAAGGCCCAGGCCCTCTTAGAAATTGCGTTACCGATGGGGGCTTTAACTACGATGCCGACAGTTGGGAGAGTTATAATCTGATCGATCCCGATCCGGGTGGCCCAGTGTCCAGCGATTTCGGAACGGCCGCCCTGAACCAATTGGATCCGACCTTTGGCCTGGGCAACAAATCCTACGAATTTCAGTGCAACGATGCCGCCGGCGACATCAAGGCGCGGATTCGGGTCTTTGTCAGGGAATGGAACCGGGATTTTAGTCCCGAAGACGGCATCGACAACCTCAGCGTGGCCACCCCCGAACTGGCCAAGGAAGACGATTCCACCGTAGGTTGCTTCGGCACACGGTGTAACAATATTCGCGACTGGGACGACCTCTTTTTCTGGAGGGTTTGGCCCGTACCGGCCGGTACTGCCCTGCCGGCGGCCTCACTGCCCACCTTTACCACCTGCAATGCCCACCGCGGACGGGTGGCGGCCCCCGTCACTATCAACGCGACCATGGGCCAGAGAGGGGGAGAGTGCACTGACGGCAACTGCGAGGACGAACTCTACCCCGGAGTCTTGATCGCCGTCGATGGCCTGGCCTATGTGGTGACTGGCGTGGCGGCGGGGACTTTTACAGTGAGTGTGCCCTTTGCCGAAGACTATACCGTCGAAAATGCCATCGTCCTGAGCAATATTCCCTTTCCCCTCCACGCTCCCACGCGCTAGCATGGCCCACAATTTAGGCCATCTTGTGGTTCAGCTTCACCATCGCTCCCTGCGCCGTGCAGAGAGCACGCCTCGGTCGCTCTGTCTCGCTTTACCCCAATCTGACCTAAATTGTGGGCCATGCTGTGCTTTTATATAATCTGTAACAAACTCTTCAGGCCATCTTAGAGGAATCCCACTATCCAGCGGGAGTTGATATGCTCCAACCGCTCCATTCCGGCGAGGAAGAGCACCGCCTTTTCCTCTTTACTGCACTGGCGGCACAGGGATTGGGCGATGATCAAAAACATGCCCTGAAGGCCATAGGAACCCCGCCAGTCGGAGTCGCAAGAATCGCGCCCGCGCAACCTCCCCTTCTTCCGGCAGGCGATGTGATTAAATTCTGGCCCCAGGGAGTGCATTGCCTCGTGAAACAGGGAAGAGAGCCTAAAAATACTGTTGGCCATGGCATCTGAGCGCTCCAAATTGGGGTATTCTCCGGCGGAAAAAAAGAACCGGCCAGAGACTTGAACGATCCCGCTCTTTGGCCCAAGCAGCAGTTTCTCTTCCCCGCCGTCGTGGGGATAAGCAAAATAAAAGCGGGCGCTGTCCCCCACTTGCTGGCGGAATAGCTCATCTAAGAGTGCTCCCAAATGGGCGGCGCGAGCGTGTTGTAAAATGTAGGGGTAGGAATAATTTTTCCAAGTCTCGATCAGCTTGGCATAATACTTGCGCTCACTCCAATTTGGTGGGTGATCCAACTCCACGCGAATCACACCCTTGACCTGGCCCCAATCCTTGGTGATGAGTTGAATATGCCGCTCTAAAAAATCCCTCAAGTGGAAGCAATCAAAGGGAAAATCAAAAGTGTCGCGGAAAAACTTCGCTTGCCGCGTTGGCGTCAGGCGGTAGTCGAGGCGGCACAAATTGTCCAAGTCCCGCTTGATGATCTGCCGTTCGTCGGGACTCATAAAGGCAAAGTCGATCCCTGCGCAGTTTGCCGACAAGAAGAGCGCCCCCCAAAATATTCCCGCCTTCAAAATGACACCTCCACCAGGTACCCCTGAACCTTGCGCATATTGAGCACCCCGCAGTCAAAGATCAAATACTGGCCCTTGATGCCCAAAAGTGTGCCCTCGATCAGGGGAGTCTTTTCAAAGCTCAGCGGCCGCACTTGTTTGGGCCATTGCTCCACCGGATAAGTGATCGCCACCGCCTCGCCATCCCAATCTTCGGCACCGCAATCGTCCAGAAAATCGGCGAGCTGGCCGAAGAGGTCTTCCCGCGCCTCGGCCAAATCGGCCGCATCTCCCTCCCCCCGGAGCATTTTGCGCCAGTCGGTTTTGTCGTCCACCAGGCGGCCGATTTCCACTTCCACCAGGCCAGCGGTGCGGCGGTCGGGAACCCGCAAGATGGGCAGGGCCGAAGTCGCCCCCTGGTCGATCCAACGGGTGGGGATTTGACTCTCGCGGGTGATGCCCACTTTGAGTCCCGAGGTGTGGGCCAAGTACACGCAGTGGGGGCGAAAACAGTGCTCTTCCCCCCACTCTGGTTCGCGGCAAGTGCCCTGGTGGTAGTGGCACAACTCGGGCCGAATAATGCACGAATCGCAGCGGGCGAGTTTCACAAAGTTTTGGTAGCTATAACCTTGGCCATAGGATTTTTTAATCGGCCTGTCGTCATAGATGTCGTAGATTTGCCCCTTAAAGCGCAAACTCAAAGGCCTCCCCAAGTGCTGATTGAGGGGCAACAATTCCTCCCCCACCGGAAGTTGATAAGACACCGGCGACTCCAATTGGGCGCGCATTTTGAGCAAGCGGCCCTCAAGTTGGCCCATGGTGTTTCTCCAAAAAACCATCAAGCCGGTGCAATATTTCCGCCGGTATTTGGTGGCCGCCGGCAAATTGGTGATACTCCAGGGCGACTCCCGCTCCCTCCAGTGTCCGCTTGAGGCGCAGGCCCGCATCCAGGGGCAAGACCGGATCAAAACTGCCGTGGGACTGAAACACCGGAAAGGAAGGGGGCGGGTGCAACTTCTGGCCACTGTGGCCCACCCAGGCCGCCGAGAGCAAAATCAGGCGGTCAATGTTTTGCGGAAAACTGAGCGCCCAATCCAACGCCAACATGGCCCCCTGGCTAAAGCCCCCCAGGGCCACCCGGGAGTAGCGCCGGCGCACCTCTTGCACCAGGGAACCCAGTGCCTCCAGGGCGGCGTCCACTTCCGGAGGCGGCACTTCCACGGGTTCCGCCGCCAAAAGTTGGGAGAGCAACAAGGGGTCTAAGGGGAACCAGGCACGGCCCGGGGAGTTCCCCGGAAAACCTAGCGGAGCGTTGGGAAAACACCAATCCCAGGTTTGCGCGGCCTGGGGCAGGCCCTGCACCAGCGGTGCCAGGTCGTGCATATCGGCCCCATAACCGTGCAACAAAATCACCGCCCCCCGTGTGGCCCGGGGGCCAGATTTGGCCCACAGCGCTTCCAGGGTTCCCCAAGTAACAGTCTCCATCGGGAGAGAGACTACAGCTTGAGCGCCTTAAAGTCCAGTTTGGGCCAGCGGTTTGGGGACTCTTTAGGAATCTGCGAAATTAAATGCATTGTTGACATATTTACAGAATGTGGTAATATAGAAATGTGAGAAAGGAAAGCAATGATCAAGAATCTCAATGGTAAGATTACTAAAAATATTGTAAGCAAAGGGGAATATAGGGGGTTTTCTCAAGAATTAAACGAAAGGGCATTAAAACTTATGCAGGCCTTAGACTCTGTAAATTCGTTTCCTGATTTAAAAAAAATCTGTGAACCACCTTCCCTAAAAATACACAAACTCAAAGGAAACATGGGCGAGTTTTGGTCAATAACGATAAAGAAACCTTGGTGTATCATTTTCAAATATGAACAGGGACAATTTATTGATGTAGAAATAGGAGATTACCATGATTGAATTTAAAAAAAGACATTCCGCTGGAGAGTTTTTAAAAACCATGATCCTTGAGGAAAGAGGACTAACCCAAAAATGGCTGGCACAAAAAATAGGGTGCGCTGAAAGGAAAATATCCGAAATATGCAACAATAAAAGAAGAATAACGGCCTCCTTTGCCCTAGAACTTGAAAAAGTATTTGGCGTTAGTGCAGAATTTTGGATGTCCATGCAATCAAAATGGGATGTTTTCATATCCCGCCAAAAACAAAAAACAACACATCCTCGACCTGCTTTGCACTATCGGGAAACTCTTTTGCAAGATATTGGCGTATCGACAAAATCTGCAAAAATGGCCGCCACCAGGCGAATGGCCACAAAAAAACGAAAATAGGCCCGCTACAGCTTGAGCGCCTTAAAGTCCAGTTCCTGCAACGAGGTCTGGAAGCTGGTCAATACAGATATGCTGGCCATGCTAAGACAAGACTTCAGCAGCGAAACATAATCCGACGGGAAGTCAGGCAAGTCCTCAAAAATGGCCACCACGAAAAGCGAAAAGACGAGTTTGAAGAGGAGCACGACAGTTGGAACTACGCTATCCGAGGAAGAACAATAGATGGGAGGAATTTAAGAGTTATCGTGAGTTTTGACGGGCCTTATATGCTGATCATCACTGTGATAGACTTGGACAAATAGGAGAAATAAAATGCGCAAGAAAATCCAAAAATCCTATATTGATTATGGTTGCGGATTTCCCGTCCACATTGCCAACGCCCCCATGGTGAAAATTCGAGATGAGTGGACACTTGATCTCAACTTCGAGAAATACGAAAAGATTGTCCTTTCGGCCCTGGCCGCTAAACCAGGCCGTCTCACCGGCAACGAAATTAAGTTTATTCGTTATCATTTTGCAATGGATTTGAAGAGTTTTGGCAAAAGGTTTGGCGATGTGTCCCACTCTGCCGTTATCAAATGGGAAAAATCTCAAGATCGGCCTACCAACATGAATTGGGCGACGGAAAAAGACATCCGACTGGCCATTGTTGACAAACTCAACCCCGAGACGCCCAAGGCCCTCAGTGAGGCCTATAAAAAGTTCCAGACAATTGCTCCCAAAAAGGCCGGCCGTATTAACATCCGCCCTAACGGCAGCATCGCTTCTCAGGTTAGCTTTAAGAAAGCTACAGCTTGAGCGCCTTAAAGTCCAGTTCCTCCACCACCCGCTGGTCGACTAAAATGGGTTCCGTCAGGGGGGCGGCCTCGACTGGCCGCTTGAGCGCCTCGACGGAAAAGGCGGCATCCAGGGTTTCCTCTTCCCGTTCCAGCATTTGGCCCAAGTTTTCCTGGCCGAGGGAGCGCATGGCCACCCAACAACTCAGGCCATCGCGGCGGCGGCATTCAAAGTCGGCGCTGTCCTGCAAGGCCCTTTGATCTTTTCTCCTGAGTGCTACATAGGATTTCATCAACCCCACAATTTGCGGGTAATTGGGGCCTAATTCGGACTCTAAAAAGGCCACTTGGCGGTGGGCGCGCTCAAAATTTTCCAGCATGATTTGAAACGAACTGTCCAAAATCCAGCTTTTCATCGTGCCGTAGTTGGTCTTGTGCAAGCGGTGAACCAAACTGGCCCCCTTTTTGGATAGCTTGAGTTTCCACGCCAGGGCGATGGATTTTTGGAGAGTCTCCACCGAGTAGGGCCGAATCTTCAAAGAGCGCTCAAAGTGTTGGAAGGCGCGGGCGTAACTCCCGCGCCGGAAGTAGAGATTCCCCAAGACATTGTGGGCGTTCAAATTCTGCACCTCCGGCACTCCCTCCAATTCCTTTTGCGCCTCCTCGAAGCGCCCCTGGCGGTACAGGGAGAAGGCCACCAGTTCGCGCACTGGCGGCGCACTGGCAAATTGCTCCGGCAATGTTTTGGCCACCTTTTCAAAAGTGGGCCAATTCAAAAACAGCATGGATTTGAGCCACAAGTGGATGCTCTTGAGATCGGTATCTTCGGCGTGGCCGATCGCCTGACTCCAGTCGCGCACTAATTCTCTCCTCCCCGCCCGCAAGTGAAACAGATCGGCCAGCGTCTCGGGCCACAGATGGTCACGGTAGGCATAAGGCCCAGTGGAGAGAGTACAACTGGCCTTTTCCCTCTCGAAGCGGGAGAAATCTCCCAACGCCAGAAGGTTCACCAAGCGCAGTATGCAAACCCGGGGATAACGGTCAAAACTGTCGAAGCGCCGGTGGGCAATCAATTTTAAACTGTCGGCGAAGCGGTTTTCAATAAAGGCGATGATCCCCTGGTAGTAGAGTTTGACCACCTCGAATTGGCCAGCGTGCTGATCAGAGCGCTCCAAGTGTACCCTGGCCCGCTCGATTTGGCCGTTTAACAAACCCATTTTGGCCGCCTGCAAATCGCTAAATTCGAGCTGGCGCTGAATCAGTGCCCGCTCTTTGGATATTAAGGCCGCCCGCTCCCGATTGCGGTACAGGGAATCCCTCCACCCCACCCGATCGAAATTGGCGATGGCCCCCTGGGACTGGGCGCGGACTGGGCCACAAAGCAATGTGGCCAGCAGAAGAATTTTCCATGTATGCAGGTTCACTTCAAACTCATCGGCGCGGTTGCCGATCCCCTTGACATGGGCAAAGGCATGGGCAAATTTAGCGCGTTCTGGTGGGCCTTTTCCACTTCCGCCCTGTGGGGCCTTGGCCCCGTACTGAAAGCGACGGACGCCGTGGAATGGCCCCAAGTGGAGAGTTCCCCCTGGGCAAAAATGGCCCCCGCCACATTGGAACCCCACCGGGAACAGCTAGCGCGCTTGCGCGGGTTGTACGACTTAGGCCTGGGCCTGCACCGTTCTTGCTCCACAGAAAGCGATCTGCGCTACAACTCCCCCTGGGAACGCCGCCAGGCCGAGCGCTCGGTGCTGGCCACTCTCCAATATATGGGCCTCGGCATCGCCCAGCGGGCACTGGCCAACTACGCCCGCGAGTTCCAATTCACCCTCGGGGAATACCGCGCCCTGGTGGACAACCTGGTGGGCAACTCTTGCTCGCAAAACATAAGCTCCATCAGTCTTAAACTGCTGCGCCGGCAAATGTTGGAACAATTTGCCCGTACCACCCGCCCATCCTTTCCCAACATAGCGGGCAATCCCTTTTTCCCTGCGCCGGTGGGCCACTTGGACAGCGAGCAAAATATGCGCCGGCGGGAGATGGCGTGGACTCTCCAAGTCTTTCAAAGTTTGTGCAGTTGGGGCGGCGATGCCGAAGACCTGCGGCTCTTGGTTCCCCTGGTGCGCAATCCAGTGAGCATGGCCTTTCTCTTCCGCTATATGGCCGGCCAAAAAATCGCCTGGGATTCCCGCGCCCAGCGCACCGTCACCACCGCCAACCCCGATGCCACGCCGGTGGTGTGCCGGGACATCATCTGCCGCCCTCACAATCTCATCTCCGCCCGACAACACATGCCCCGCGCCGCCAACTCCCACCACTTGCTGGGCGACCTCAACCACCTCTACTGCCAGGAGTGGAGGGACGCCGACTACAACCACCGCCACCCGGTGCCCCAAATAGCGCAAAAAATTAAAAACTTTTCCCTCGACCAACAAAATTTTACGCTCGGCCAGTGGCTCGCCCTGATCACCGAAGTGCCCGACTTTCTATTGCAAGTGGGGCGCTTTAAAGATTTGCAAAAGGCCCTGAGAAGCAATGCCGATCGCGCCTGGGAGCGCTGGGTGCAGGAGCGCAGTCAGGCCCTGCAAGCAAACCTGCTCTACGAGGAATCCCTGCACTTTGACTTGGTGGAGCGCCAATTACACTTCGATCCCAGAGAGGCCCAGTGGCGGGTGGAAGTCGATGTCAACATGGGAGAGTGGGATCGCGCCAGCGCCCGCCTGGGCAAACTCAGCACCCCGCTTTATTTAAAGGTTTCGCGCCCGTTTTTGAGTTGGGCCAGATTCCTGTGGAGGGATTTTGGCCAAATCCGCCGGGGCGATAACCCCACCGCCCACCGGGTAGTGCGCCAGTTTAAGGCCATCACCGCCGATCAATTTGCCGAGTTTGAACGGGCCTTCCCCCTACTGCCCTGGAGCAACTCCGTCAGAGAACTGGTCCTGCGGGAAATCCTGGAGCAAATCTCCCTCTACCGGGGGCCTTCATTGAAAAACACCCCCGCCACCCATCATATTCCAGTGCACTTCAACTATGGCCTGTTCGCCCTCAAGTACCTGCACCGCAAATCGAGTTTGCTGAAGACGCGCCAAAAATAATATCCTTCAAATAACCCTTGCACCTCCCTTTAACCCGTGCTACAGTGGCCTTAAATTGCAAAATGAGGAGATTGTATGGCCACCGATAAAAAGATCATGACCCCAGAAGAACTTGATCGCAAAATCAAAGAAACCCAGTTACAAACCGAAGAAATGCGGCGAGAAACCGAAGAAATGAGGCGAGAAAATGAAGAAGCACGGCGAAAAACTGAGGAATCCCTGCGCGAACTCAGCAAAGAACTTAGACAACATAGTGGTGAGTTTAACCGCAAATGGGGCGACTTTATGGAAAACCTAATCGAGGGCGACCTGGTTTCTTTATTGCGCAATCGAGGCCTCAACATGATCGATGCCGAAATTCAACCCATTCCCAAGGTGGTGGTTCCGAGAGACGACGGAACTCCCAAGTATGAATTGGACTTGATCGTTAAAAATGGCGATTTTGCTATCGTGGTAGAAGTCAAAACCACCCTTACTGTGGGTAAGGTTGATGACTTTCGCCAAAAGCTGGAAATGCTCAAAGACGACCTTCCCGCTTATAAAAATAAAACCGTTTACGCATGTATGGCCTACCTCAAAACCGACAAAGGCGAGGAAAAAGAAGATCAGGTGCTGGCCTATTTGGAAGAGCAGGGCCTGTTTGCCATCTGCGCCCCCGGTGGCCCGGCCAATATCGCCACCATCACCAATGCCCCCGGTTTTGTTCCCAGAGCGTTTTAAAAACACCTAAAAACACTTGCAAAGGGTAGAATTTAAAATCTTGCCAATGGGACAAGCGAGGGTGCAGCTTTTCCGTTCGGTATCGCAGGAGCAAGTCCCCGTGTTGAGAACGCGGCCAGCGGGACACCTCCTGCTGCAAACACATGAACAAGTGCTGGTGTCCAGGGTTTCGCCATTGCCGCAAGTGCGGTTGCACGCTGTTTGAGTCCAAGGGCACGACACACTTCCACCGGGTTCCACACTGCCGGCGTGGCACGAATACTTGCTATTATTATCAAAAAGTGTCATGGAGCGCCGGCAACCCGCTTGCGCCACGGGATCGGTTCGGCAATCCTTTCCATAAAAGGGCAGCTTGCACTTCTGGGCCGAACTGTCCCAAGTCCCCGACAACTGATCACAAGTTCTCATCTGCCCCGTCTCCATGGAGTGGAGAAAACAATTCTGTAAGGCACTGCCCGAGAGTTTGAGAGAGAGGGGAATGTTCAAGGTGATCTTGCGCACTCCCTGCTTCTTTTTGAGAGATTCTCTCATTTTCTTAAAGGTGATGTCCAAATCCACTTCGGCGTAACTCTGCCCAGAACCCTGGGACAAGTTGTTCAACTGCATGGATTCAATGCGCACCAGTTTTTTGGCATCGCTGTCCCCTACACTCACCAAGACACCGCCAATGCGGTTAAAAATCTTATTGATGAAACCGCCATTGGCCATATTCGCCCCACTCCCTCCCAGAGTTTGAGTGCAAGACTGAGGATTTTCCATATTGCTGTAAATTTTCTGATACAGGGCCTCGATCGCCAATTCGGTTTCGGAGTACACTTGCTTGGTACTTGCAGAATCGTTCAAGCGTATGGCCATCAAACTCAAGGCCGCCAACAGTGCGGCCGTAACCATTGCCTCGGGAAAACTGAAGGCGCAGTTTTTTTCAAGAAAAGACAAAAAGGGAATTTTGTCCATAAAAATATTATACAGTCAACGGCCTAAACTCAAGGCCCAGAGGAAAAAGTGGCCCCACTATCTTAAACCCTATGTTTTCAAACAATTCTTGCATCCCTCTTTAACCCGTGCTACAGTGGCCTTAAATTACAAAATGAGGAGATTGTATGGCCACCGATAAAAAAATCATGACCCCAGAAGAACTTGATCACAAAATCAAGGAAACCCAATCACAAACCGAAGAAATTCGGCGCGAAACTGAAGAAATTCGGCGCGAAACTGAAGAAATTCGGCGCGAAACCGAAGAAATGCGATGCGAAAGCGAAAAAGCACGGCGAAAAACTGAGGAATCTCTACACAAACTCAGCAAAGAACTTAGGCAGCACAGTGGTGAGTTTAACCGCAAATGGGGCGACTTTATGGAAAACCTGATCGAGGGCGACCTGGTTTCTTTATTGCGCAATCGAGGCCTGGACATGATCGATGCCGAAATTCAACCCATTCCCAAGGTGGTGGTTCCGAGAGACGACGGAACTCCCAAGTATGAATTGGACTTGATCGTTAAAAATGGCGATTTTGCCATTGTGGTAGAAGTCAAAACCACCCTTACCGTAGACAAGATCGACGACTTTCGCCAAAAGCTGGAGATGCTCAAAGACGACCTTCCCGCTTATAAAAATAAAACCGTTTACGCATGTATGGCCTACCTCAAAACTGACAAAGGCGAAGAAAAACAGGATCGGGTTCTGGCCTATTTGGAAGAGCAGGGCCTGTTCGCCATCCGCGCCCCCGGTGGCCCGGCCAATATTGCCACCATTACCAATGCCCCTGACTTTGTTCCCAGGGCGTTTTAAAACGGCCACACTTTAAGGTGTCTTACAAGCGCAAGTCGCCGCATCCAAATACTGCCCGGAGGAACAAATTTTATTGCAATTCTTACAAGTGGAATTTGACTCACAGGCCCCAATCTGAAAACGATAAGCTTTCCCTGTGCCTCGAAAATGATTATTAGGATTAGGACAAATCAATCCTCTAGGATTAGTACCAGTTTTTGGGCCACCTGTGTTAAACAGGCGGTATGTTAAATCGCCATGGACTGTTCCATCTGGATATTGGTGGGTGCACAACCACATATTCGATGGTAAATCGGGGTGCTTGATTGGCGTACCCTGATTACAAGTCAAATTGGCCGAACCACACTGCGCATAATTGAGACATTTGCCCCAAAAGAGAGTGGTGCACGGATTATTGGCAGAACTGCAAGGGCCAAAATCATAATTGGGCCGATCACCATAATTATAGCATCGTCTCCTCCAACCACACCCAGATGATGATGAGTTGTTTACCCACCTTTCTCTACTAAGAGGGTCACCTTCCGATATGCAGCCACATTGACAAGTGGTCAAATCGAGGGTCTGTCCATATTTGTTGCAAGTTTTATTACAAGGTGCCCTACAAGTGCAAGTCGCCGAATCCAAGGTCTGCGGACTGGTGCAAGTTCTGGTGCACTTGCAGGAGTTGGAATTTGTATCCCAGGTATAACCAGAATTACATGTTGGAGTCTTACAAGTGCAAGTCGCCGAATCTAAAAACTGTTGTCCGGGGCAACTTTTATTACATTGGCAGACACAGGTATTGGGATTTACCCCAGTCCAAGGGGAGTTGCAAGGACGGCATTTACAAGAGCAACTCGCATAATCGGGACGCTTAGGCAGATTACAATTAAGCCCCGGACAGGCGGCGCTGCAAGTACAAGTCGAGGAATCCAACGCCTGCCCTGTAGGACAATTCTTATTGCATTGACAGGCACAAGTGTTGGAATCCTGTCCGGTAAAATCAGAACCGCAAGCGTTGTTACACTTACACGAACAACTATTGTAATCTATGACTTTGGGAGACTGGCATGTCGTCCCCGGACACGCTGCCTTGCAGGTGCAAGTGCTGTTGTCCAAAACCTGTCCCACCGAACAGCTTTTGTTGCACTTGCACGAACAGGAATTGCTGTCCAAAGTGAAATTGGCATTACAAGTGTGATTGCACTCACAAGAACAGGTGTTGAAATTGACATTAAAATTGCCACTGCAATTAGTTCCCGGACACGCTGCCTTGCAAGTGCAAGTGCTGCTATCCAAGGTTTGTCCATAAGGACAAGTCTTGGTACACTTACACGAACAAGTGCTACTATCCAAAGTAAAATCGGCACTACAACTCCTGTTACATTCACAAGTACAAGTATTTGTATTTAGAGTGAAATTGGGATTGCAAGTAGCACAACACTTAGTGCCCACCGCCGATCGACTATCGGAACAATTGTTGGTGCTGGTAACGCCCGAAGGACAACACGCCCGGGTTTGAGTAAAATTCACCCCACGGCACTTGGTGCCCGGCGAGGGCGTCCAAGGGGGATTCTTTGTCCCCGTTGTCGTTCTACTGTCCACGCAATTATTGGTGCTGGTAACGCCAGAAAGACAACATGCCCTGGTTTGAGTAAAACTTGCGCCAGCACAATAAAGGTTCCTGTTGGGAATCCAGGGAGCGGGACTGGTGCCCGTCGTATTGCGACTGCTCTGGCAATTGTTGGTGTTGGTGACTCCCGTCGCACAGCAGGGACGAGTCTGGGTAAAACTTTCTCCGGGACAGTACACACTCCTTTCCGGTGCCCAGGGAGTGATATTGCTCCCCGTAACCGTGCGGGTGTCCTTTAAACAGTTAGAATATCCACGGCAGCATCCCTCCGTCTGAGTAAAAGTCGCATCATCGCAGTAAAGTCCCCTCTCAGGACTCCACTTCGACGGTTTCGTCCCCATCCCGTCCCTAGTCCCTCCACAACCATTACTCTGCCTCACCGTCTCACCACCACACCAATTGCGGTGATCCGGTGTCCAAATAGGGTCACAGTCTTGAACTATCCCCAGAGAACTAAATCCCCTGGATGCCTTACTCGGATCAGTCGGCAGAAACTTGTACTTGCACTTCTTCCCAACCGCATCCCACTCCATACCCTTGATATTCCGACACAGCTCCTCATTCGACTCGGCGATCAAGTTCGAGTTCCTCAAATGGCAACCCGTAATGTTGTTGCGAGTACCACTAAAGGTTAAGGGGTACACTTTCCTCTTCCTGTTCCCCGTCTTCTTGCTGAGCTTATTCCACATCGCCAGCACCACTTCCAAGTCCACACTATTCCCAGACAAATTAGTCAACTTTGCAGAAACAAAAATAACCGAGTTATTATTCCGCCCGTACTTCTGCCCCACTAAAAAACTGGACTGCCCCACACGATTCTTAATCCCCGTAAGACTCTGCCCGTCCACAATACTGGCACCCAATCCACCCAAAGTACTCAAACATGAGTAGTGGTTCGACATCCTCATGGAGATTTGCCGGAAAAGCGCTCCCCGATCAAACTTTGCCTTGAAATCAATCGTTACCTTTTGTTGCAGAATCGCACGGTGGAGCATCTTCGACGACGAATACGCCACCACTGCTCCCAGCGCAAACACCCCTATCAGGGCAAAACCACTCTTTGCTCTTAAACTTAGGAGAACCTTTCGGGGGGGGGCGTTAAATAACCTGCCGACTCTCATCTCCCTTATTATAAACCAACCCCACCAACCACCGGAGTATTTTGCCTATCAATAAAAAAATAGAGTCCGGTTTTGGTTTATTTTTGTGGTATAGAGGGAGAAATGACAAAAAAACCTCCCATTAATCGCACCGCCTCCCTGCCCGTACTTCGCCCCAAGAGTGGCCTGATTCCCGGCAAAGTTCCGGGGAAAAGAAAGCGCGAGGCCCTGGATCACTACCTGCAACATAAATCGAATGTACCGAGACACACCAAAGTCAACAAAATCAATAACTTAAATTGAATTGCAGGCATTGGTGCAAAGTATTAAAAATAAGGATTTACTCGGATTAAACTCAATGTTATTATATACTTTAATGATCCAGATTTATTAAAATAAAAAACATTTTTACTGGAAAAATGAAATGCGAAAATACTTGGAAAAAGAAATGGAAAAATACCTCGAAGAAAATCCCGATTTTCAGGAGATTCTGCGCATTTTTGGTGAAACTATGAAAACTTACAAAGAGGCCGTAAAGGCCATAGAGCAAAGGCCTGCGGCCCAAACATCAATCGAACGCACTTCCACTGCTGAATTTAACCAAACTTCCCTAACGACCACAGAATTTGATCTTAAAACGGCGTGAAATACCAAGAACTTCTCGATAGTGTCCGCAGTGGCACAATTGATGGCCAAAAGCTGTATAAGAAAAGACAGAATCTTATCAAACAAATTGAGAAAAAAACTGGGCGTCCTTTAATCGTCTACAGTACCAAATTAGATGCCCCAAGAGAGGCCTCTAACCAAATCGTTTCAGACGATATTATTGGTTTTTCAGATTTGACTACTGGCCTTACAGAAAATAATCTTGATGTACTCATAGAAAGTCCGGGCGGAGACCTCGCTGCTGCTCAAAGAATAGTAGAAGTTCTTAGAAATAAATTTCAACACATAAGGTTTTTTATTCCAGGTTCTGCCTTTAGTGCTGCTACCATGATTGCCCTCTCCGGAGATGAAATTTTAATGGATGAGCGTGGAGCGCTAGGGCCTATTGATCCACAAATTAATGGCATCCCTGCAAGAAGCATATTAAATGCTTTCGATGCCGTAAAAGAAAAATTAAAAGAAGATGGCCCCAAGGCCATCCCAATTTATCTTCCGCTCATTCAAAAATACGACCTCCATATCTTTGAAATTTGCAAAGATGTCGAAGTCAGAGGCAAACAGGTGGTAGAAGACTGGCCCAAGAAATATATGTTCAAGGGCCATGCTGACGAAAAGACAATAGCTGGAATCGTTTCTTTTTTCTCAGACTATGACACACATAAATCCCATAGTCGTCCAATATTTTTTCGGGAAGTCCAAAAACTTGGATTAAAAGTCGCTCTTTTTGAAGATGATATTCGAGACCTCGTGTGGGATTTTTTCCTTTGTTTGAAAGTTATGCATGAACTTACTCCCTTCATAAAAATTTTTGAAAATGGCCGAGGAACTCATTGGGGCAAACAACATATTTAATCTTTTTCGTCACGACTTACACCCAAGATGGCCAAAAAACCTCCCATTAATCGCACCGCCTCCCTGCCCGTACTTCGCCCCAAGAGTGGCCTGATTCCCGGCAAAGTTCCGGGGAAAAGAAAGCGCGAGGCCCTGGATCACTACCTGCAACAAATTGGCCGCTATCCCCTCTTGAGCGAAGAACAGGAGAGGGAACTCACCCGCGCCCTGAAAGAAACCGGCGAAGTAGAAGTGGCCAAAAAGCTGGTGCTCCACAATCTGCGCCTGGTGGCCAAAATCGCCATGGAATACCGCACCGCATGGCAAAATGTGATGGACTTGATCCAGGAGGGCAATATCGGCCTGATGAAGGCGGTGTCCAAGTACGACCCCGACAAGGGGGCCAAACTGAGCTACTACGCCTCTTGGTGGATCAAGTCCTACATTCTCAAATTTATCCTGGACAATTTCCGCCTGGTCAAAGTGGGCACCACCAACGAGCAAAAGAAACTCTTTTTCAATTTGATGCGGGAAAAGGAGCGACTGGAGGCCCAGGGGCAGACCCCCGACAACAAGCTCATCGCACAGAATTTGGGGGTCAGCGAAAAGGCGGTGGGCATCGTCCAAGAGCGGTTGCAACACTCCGGCGACCTCAGTTTGCAGGCCCCCAGCAAAACCGGCGGGGATGTGGGTGGGGGCAGTTCTCTGGACAATTTTTTGCCCGACCCCTCCCCGGGGCCAGAGGATGTCGTCGCAGAGCAGCAAGGACTGGCCATTCTGGAGGAACACCTGCAACAGTTTATTGCTGGACTGCGCCCACGGGATCGGGACATTTTTCAAAAGCGCCTGCTCAGCGAAGTGCCCCCCAGCTTACAATCAATCGCCTCCGAGTACGGGGTGAGCCGCGAGCGCATCCGCCAAATCGAGGCGCGCCTGATGCAAAAATTAAAGCTTTACATGGGCCAATACATCCGCTAAATTGTCGCCACAAGATGGCCTGAAGTGTGGGCACTGATGAGAGGAGAAGACTATGCTTTCAGCATTACAAAAGAACGAAACCATTAAAAAATTTGGCCAAAAATTTGGTGCGGGAGAAAATGACGCTGGATGCAGCGCAGTTCAAATCGCCCTTCTCACCCAGAGAATCAATGGCCTCAAAGATCACTTTAACCAACACGCCCACGACTTTCACTCGGGCCGTGGACTTTACAAAATGGTCGGCCAGCGGCGCTCCCTACTGCGCTACTATAAGCGACGGGACGAGGGCCGCTACCGCGAACTGATCAAGGAACTCAACCTGAGAAAATAAAAACAACCCAGAGGAACAGGGGACGGAACCGAGGCCATTTTTCAGAGGATACTTGCCGCTTTCAGACCGGCCGTTTGAGGGCGAAAATTATTCTTTGGAAAGTATCCACCCGCTCAAATCCCCTCTCCTCCCCAACCTCAAAGAGGAGAAACCCAATGAATCGAGGTAAGAAAACCTGGAATCTCACCTATGGTGGGAAACCTGTCACTGTTGAAACTGGCCGACTGGCCAAACAGGCCGACGGCGCGGCCCTGGTGAGCTGCGGTGGCACTCAAGTCCTGGTCACCGTGTGCTCGGCCCGGGAGGCCAAAGCTGGCCAAGACTTTTTTCCGCTGTTGGTGGAGTACACCGAAAAATTTTATTCCGCCGGAAAATTTTTGGGGGGCTTTAGAAAGCGCGAAGGCCGGCCCAGCGACCAGGAGACTCTCAACGCCCGCCTCATCGACCGCCCCATCCGCCCGCTCTTTCCCGAGGGCTATCTGTGCGACACGGTAGTGAGTTGTACGGTGCTCTCCTACCGCCCCGAATCCGACCCCGAGGTGTTGGCGGCGCTGGGAACTTCCGTGGCCCTCTCCGTTTCCGACATTCCCTGGAGCGGCCCCATCGGCACCTGCAAGGTCGGCCGCATAGACGGGGAGTTGGTGCTCAATCCGGCCCAGGAACAGTGGGAAAAATCCGACTTGGAGTTGGTGGTGGCGGCCTCCCGGGATGCCATTTTGATGGTCGAGGGAGAGGCCAAAATCATTCCCGAAAGCGAACTGCTGGCGGCCATAAACTACGGACACCAACAGATCAGAGAATTTGTCTCCCTGGTGGAGCAAATACAGGGAGAAGTTGGCCGCACCAAACGGCCGTTTACCTCGGTTGCCGCCAACCAAACCTTGCTGGCCAAAGTCGCCCAGGACTATTCCGCAGAGGTGCAAACCGCCCTCTCCACCGACGACAAGATGGAGCGCCAGCGCTGTATCCACGATCTCACGGATCGCGTCGCCGGGGCGATCAAGGAAAACCCCGCCGCCTTTGGATTGGACGACAATGCGGCCTTCGCCGCCGAGGCCTATCAGGGGGTGGACACCCTTCTCTACCGCGCCATGCGGGAAGATATTTTAGAGCGGGAAAAGCGCATCGCTGGCCGGGGCATCACCCAAGTGCGGCCCATCGAAACCGAAATTTCGGTGCTGGACGCCCCCCACGGCTCGGCCCTGTTCACCCGCGGGGAAACCCAAGTTTTGGCGGCGGCCACACTGGGGGGGAAAACCGGCGAGCAAATGGTGGATCGGATCACGGGCCTGTCCTACTCCCGCTTTTATTTGCACTACAACTTTCCCCCCTATTCGGTGGGGGAAGCGCGCGGAGTGCGCGGAGTGGGAAGGCGCGAATTGGGCCACGGCAACCTGGCCGAACGGGCGGTCAAGGCGGTTATGCCCTCCGAAGACGACTTTGGCCACACCACCCGGGTAGTGTGCGAAGTTTTGGAGTCCAACGGCTCCTCCTCCATGGGTTCGGTGTGTTCCGCCTCCATGGCGTTGATGGACGCCGGTGTGCCCCTGGCCGCCCCGGTGGCGGGCATTGCCATGGGACTTATCACCGACGGCGAGCGCTTTAAAATCCTGACCGACATTTTGGGGGATGAAGACCACTTGGGAGACATGGACTTCAAAGTGGCGGGTACTGCCGAGGGGGTTACCGCCATTCAAATGGACATCAAGATCGCCGGACTCAAAAGCGAGATTATGCAAGCGGCGATGGAACAAGCGCGCCAGGGGAGACTGCACATTTTGAACGAAATGGCCAAGAGCATTTCGGTGCAGAGAAAAGATTTTAAAGAGGGCGTTCCGCGCATGGAAGTCTTCCACATTCCCAGCGACAAAATCGGGGCCTTGATCGGCCCCGGGGGCAAAAATATCAAGGCCCTGCAAGAAAATTTTCAAGTGGAGATCAACATCGACGACGACGGCACGGTCAAAGTCCTGGGACAAGACCGCCAGGCCCTGGTGGACTGCGTGGCCCTGTGCCAGTTGCAAGTCAATGGCCCGGAAATCGGCCAAAACTACGAGGCCACTGTGGCCACGGTGAAAGAGTACGGGGCCTTTGTGGATTTGGCCCCGGGGGTTTCGGGACTGGTTCACATCAGCGAAATCACCGATCAACGGGTGAACGATGTAGAGGAATATTTGCAGGAGGGAGACAAAGTGCAAATTAAGGTGACAGAAATCGACCACCTGGGACGGCTCAAGTTTTCCATCAAGCAAGTGCAACCTTTGCAAGCGCGCCCGGACTACACCCCCAAACCCGCCTCCGAGAGGCCTCCCCAAGACGGCCATTTTCGCGGCCGGGAGCGAGACGGTGGCGGCCGAGACTGGGATCGGGGCCGGGATCGCGACAGAGGCAGAGACAGAAATAGAGACGACAGGGGAGGCGATCGCCGGGGCGGCGGCCATTCCCGCCGGAGGAATTAAAGGCCATGACAACTTCCAGGGTTGAAGTTAAAGTCCGTTGCTTAGAGCACTTCGATCGCGAGTTCAGTTTTCCCCTCTACCACACTGCGGGCGCGGCGGGGGCCGACATACGCGCCAGCTTGCCCGCCACTGATCGGGATCGCGGCATCATCCTGCACCCGGGGCAAAAAATTTTAGTTCCCACCGGACTGTGTTTGGAGATTCCCCCCCACTTTGAAATTCAAGTGCGGCCGCGCTCGGGCCTCTCTTTTAAAACTGGCCTGAACCTTCCCAACGCCCCCGGCACTATCGACAGCGACTACCGCGGGGAACTCAAAATTCTGATGGGGAATGTGGGAGATCGCCTGGAAACTATTGGCCACGGCGACCGGGTGGCCCAACTGATCGTTGCGCCGGTGGCGCAAGCGGTTTTTTTTGAGGCCCCCCCTGAGTCCCCTCTCTCCCAAACGGAACGCCGGGAGGGGGGATTTGGCCACACTGGCCGAAACTAGGGGGCGAGGAATGGCGAGTCCGGATTTGGCCATACCTTACCAGCGGGTGCAAAACGGGGAAGAGGCCTACCGTGCGGCCAAGGAAGAAATCACTCCCGAGTACATCGCCCACCTCAACTTTCCGGTTACAATCGACTACCGCCCCGAGGAAAAACTGATCTGCGCCAGCGGCAAGGGCGTGACTTTGGCGCTGCAATTTGGCCGCCGGGAAACCCGTGTCACCTTGGAGTTGGGATTGCTCTATCGGCCCTTCCGCCAAAAGGTACTCCGGGCAATTGAAGACAAACTCAAACAGGCCCTATGAAACGCCAGGCCCACCTCCTCCTCCCCGATGGCGAACAAAAGATCATTCCCGTAGAGGAGGGCGATTCTCTACTAGAGGCCATCCGCCGGGCGGGCGTATTTATCCGATCCAGTTGCGGCGGGCACGCCTCCTGTTCCGAGTGTAAAGTGAAAGTAAAAAGCGGGGCCGATGGCCTCACTCCGCCACCCTTTGAAGAGATACAACTTTTGGGCAATGTCTTTCACATCACCCAAGAGCGCCTGGCGTGCCAATGCGCACTCACCGAAGAAAAGGCGGAAATAAGGCTCGACCTCTCCGCCCATTGCCCCAACGAAGTTCGGCCCAAACAAGCGGGCAACTCGCGCATTCGGGTGCGCAAAAAAGGCCAATTTAAAAAAGAGGCCCCTCCCGCCCCGGACAAACCCGCACGACTCGGCGGGGGAAAACGCCCGCGCCGGTTTTCTCGGCCCAAAGACAGTGAAGGCCGCGCCAAAACTGAACGGCCACAAAACCGTGGAGATTTTCAAAAACAAAGGGGCAAAAAGTGAAAATCAAAATTGAAATTTCCCTGGGCGAACTGATCGATAAAATCAGCATTTTGCAGATCAAGGCGCAAAAGATTGAAGAACCAGAGGCCCTGGCCTTTGTGGAGAGGGAAAAACAACACCTCTTAGGCCAACTGAAGGCCCTTGCACTGGCGGGAGTGGACGACTACCTGGCCCGTTTAAAAGAAGTCAATTTGCAACTGTGGGACATCGAAGAGGCCATCCGCCAAAAGGAAGAACTGCAAGATTTTGGGCCAGAGTTTATCCGCCTCGCTCGTTCGGTGTACCAAACCAACGATCGGCGCTTTTCCATAAAAAATGAAATCAATCAGCGGTTTGCATCCAACTTGCGGGAGGTAAAGTCGTACTGAGAAATCTTCTCATTACGGGTCGAGTTCCCTCTGGGTGGAAATTTGCAATTCCAGCTTTTTGATAGTTTCACCCAACTGATACAAAGGAGTGCCGGGGCGCAGATCCACCGCAGGCCTCGACTCGATCAAGCGGCCATAGCGTTCTGCTTGCATATCCACCAAGCGGCGAACATCGCCTGGGCCAGAGTGCTTGAAGGCCTGAAGAACATTAAACGCCATCTGTATTTTCTTTTCCTGTTCCCCAATGGCCATATTCAACCGCTCCTTTTGTCTGGCGTTCAGACTTCTACCCCATTGCAAGCGCTGCCGGTAGTAGTAAATGGCCTCTTCGGCCTTGCTCATGACATTTCTGTACCGTTCCCTGCGCCGAGCGGTCTCTTGTAGAGACTCCAACACTTCTTTGCGGAAGGCCGTCACCCGTTTAGTGTCGTTCCAGTGCCCGTGTTCCACCATAGTTTGGTAAAAATTGGCCTTGGCCTTTTTTAACTCCTCGACGGGACTTTGGGGAACAAAATAGGCGGTGAGCAAATCTTCCCCCACACTGGGGGAAGCATCCAAAATAAAGTTGGCACTGCGATGACATTCGCTGGCCAACAATTGCTTCAATTTCTTGCTGTGCGGTTCCCTTATTTTGACTTTGCTCTCCCCACCTCTATGGGAAACGGTGAGTGTGCCCCATCCGGGGACATTCAAAATTTCAACTTTTGGCGCTCCAGCAGCATACAGAAGCTCAAGGCCAAAAATGGTGGCGAAGATCACAATGAATGGCCAGAAGTTCATGCTATCGATCTTAGAGGTCAAACCTCTCCTTAGCAACTTCCAATTCGAGAGCGTTGATACTCTCCTGCAAACGGTGAAGTTCGCCATCTCTGCCCAATATCTCTTTGGGCATACTCTCAAAGAGATGGCCATATTGTTCGGCCTGGGCCTTAATCAGGGCCATGCCCTCCTGTGGAGAGGATTCCTCCACCAACTTCAAGGCCTGGGTGGAGCGCAGAAGATTTGCTCTCTCCCTGTCGATTTCGGCGCGCAAAAAGGCCTTTTGTTGGCGATCCAGGCCCCCGTTCAACAGGCGTTGCTGGCGGTGATAAATCTTTGTTTCGGTTTTGCCGGCAGTGGAACGCAATGCCCGCAAGCGCTTTGAACGGTTCTCAAGAGCGTCGTGGTACTGCTCTCTCAATTCGGCCATTTGTTTGGAATCCGTCCAGTGGCCGCTATGCACCATTAAATCGTAAAAATGCGCCTTGGCCCTGAGCAGGCCCTCCCTCTTATTGTTAGAGGGGGCCAAAATAAGGCCTGTGGCAAAACGGCAGGGAGACGATTCCCTTTTGCTGCTGGCCTGCTCTCCATCTGTGCCAAAGGACGCCCTCCTTCTCTCTGATGCACGCAATTGTCTCATTTTTTCGCCATATTGAGTCACAGAAACCCCGCGATCGGAAATAGAGAGAGTGCCCCATTGAGGCACATCCACTTTTTCGACTTTTGGCCCATCCCCGGCGAAAGAGGAGTGGCCGGCCAACAGTAAAAAGAAAAGCAAAAATTGAAGCATACAAAACTCCAGTTACCCCTTTATACCCCAACCATTTCGCGTAAAGCAGGCCTTTGTCCAAGATCGGGTAAAATTTACCTTTTTTCCCATTTGCCAAGGCCACGGTTTGATGAGAACTTAATCCTATGCGACACCAGTGGGCCAAAAGGAAGGCCAGCAAAACGGCCGCACTGCCCTGTTTTTATTGCAGCGCCGACTCGACGGAACTCAAACTTTTCCTGATCCTCACCATCGGCGGCATGGTCTTATGCAGTGTCTTTGTCTTTCTGGGGCTGTGGCGCAAAGGCGCTTTTAAGGACACCGAGGCCCTCTCCGGCAGGCCCCTGGAAGCGGAGGAAGGAGAACACAACCGAGGAGGTGGCGGTGAGTGAACCCGAACAAGATTTTGACAATCCCAAGGCCGTCTACCGGGGAGAACGCATCCCCTTCTTTATCAAGCTGGCCTGGGTCACACTGATCATTTGGGTGCTGGCCTATTTGGCCATCTACGCCCTTCCCAACTTCAAACAATGGGTTTAAAGGGACGCCGCCGCCGGCCCAACCTGGACAAACCCTTTTTGCTGGTCTTCCACGGCGGACTGGTGGGCTATCTGTTAATCCACAATTTGGCCATTCCCCTGGTGCAAAACTGGGGGCGCGGGGTTCCGCTGTGGCATGGCCTGCAATACTTCTTTATTCCCCAGGCCATTCTGTGGTGCTGTTTCTTAAACACCCGACTGAACCGCCAAAACGGCGGGTTTGCCCCTTTGGCCGTGGCCCTCAATCTGTCCTGGTGGGCCTTGTCCTGCCTGTTGTTTGGGTGGCAACTGGGGGACGGCATCACCACCCATCTAGTTTCCAGCGGCATTTCCCTGGTGGCCATCGCTTGTTTTTGGGCGGGATTTTTTGGCCATTTTCAAAAGTTTTTCCGCTGGCGCTTTCCGGGGCATCGCTGGCAATACACCGTGGTGGTGGGCCTGGGCCTGGCCGCATCCGCGCTCCAACACCGACTCTCCGCCACCCCTGCGAACGCCAAGGCCCCTCCCGCGGCCCCCGCCCGGCCAGCGATCGAATCCCGTGTGGCCCTCACCCTGCGGCTCCCCTCCTCCGACTTCGGCCCCAACGAGGTCGTCATTGAATCTTCCGGATTTGCCGAGGCCCACTTGCTTCGGCCCGCCGATTTGGCCTCCTCTATTTGGCTCGTCAACCGCTCCCGTAACAAGCACTTGATCCGCCTGGAGCGCGCCCGCCGCGGGCGTTGGTCTTTTAAACGGGTGATCCCCATCAAGGCCAGTGAACGCCTGCGCCTGCCCCTGGATGGCCAAGGCCTCTACAAATTGCACTCCCCCAGCAGCAAGCACTTGGGCCAACATTTTTTGATCCAAGGCAGCGAAAACTTTGCCGTGGGGACTTATGTGTTGGACAATAAAGGCGTTGAGGTACACTAATGCCCACTGAAGTTCCCCTGGCCTTTGAAATTATCGTCCACCTGATGGAAATTTCGGTGGTGGCGGGCATCGCCGCCTCGGTTTATTTCGTCAAAAAATCCAAAAGGCGAAGGCGTGCGGGTAAACATCCCCGATAAAGAGGGCATCCGCGAGGGGGTGCCGGTGGAAATCAAAATCGAAGGGGCGACAGGCACTCCCCACATTCAGATCGACAAATTGGGAACCCTTGAGGCCCGACGGCAAAGTGATGGCCACTATTACACCCAATTTTGGGCCATGCAGAAGGGCCAATACCAAATCACCGTGAAGGATGAAAAACACACCTGGACGGAACTTTTAAAAGTGGAACGGCAGTCCTACCTCTCCTTTGGCCAGGAATTTGGGGCCTTTCTGGTGCTCTTTGTTTGTTTTTCCCTGGGAGTTGTGATATGGATGAAAAAATTAAACAAGACCGGCGGATAGGCCAAGTGCACTTGGCCCTGTTTGCCTTTTTTATCATTGGCGGCATCGTCACCAAACGGGCCTTTGGCCACCCCGAGTTTATGATGTTGTGGCACACCCCTGGAGCGGTTTTTTTGATCTTGGGGGGGCGGCGGCTCACCCGCGCCAACCGCCGCCAATACTACCGGCGGAATTTTGGCCTTCCCAACTCCAAAAACGGGTAATTTTTACATACTTTTTTAATCAAGTTTGCTTTGGCCACACTTTTCCAGTATGAATTGGGGGTTATGAATGAATTATTATGCAATACAGCATCTCACCCCTTGCCCCCCCTCTCACTGCGGGGAAGGGCCTTTTTTGTCTCTACCGCCCTGGCCTGGAGTCTGGGACTGGCAGAACTGGCGGCACTGTGGAAACACGGCACCCCCTGGCTGCTCAAGAGCATCCCCTACTCCCCCGCCGTCTACCAGGGGCCACCTCCGCCACCCCAAGGGCCAAAGCGATCCCTCGATTTCCACTCCACCCAAAGTTTTACCCGCAATGTCCCCCTCGGGCGCATGAATGAGTTTTCCACCGCGGAAATTTCCAGCACCCTCTTGGCCAACATTCCCCCATCCCTGCGCTCCAACGCCGCAGAAATTGTGGGGACTGTCCTCAAGTACGCCGAAAAATATCAAGTTGATCCCTTTTGGGCACTGGCGGTCACCTGGACGGAGAGCCATTTTCGCCAGGAAGCACAAAGCCGGGTGGGAGCGATTGGGCCAATGCAAATTATGCCCGCCACTGGCCACTATTTGAGCGCCCGTATGGGCCTGCGCATGAACCGCCGCTTGGCCAAGCGGATGACCTGGGTGCCGGAGATCAATGTGGAAATGGGAGTGCGCTACCTGGCCTACCTGCTGCGCGCCTTTAAGGGCAACTTTGTGCTCTCCACCGTGGCCTATAACATGGGGCCAGGGACCGTGCGCCAGCGCCTCAGGCGCGGCCTTCCGGTGGGCACAGACAACCGCTACTTGAACCGGGTGCGCCGCCACTACTGGAAACTGATGCGGCCCTTCCGCACTTACTTCCGGCACCACCCCCTGCCGGCAGAGAGAAATTATGTCGCCCGGGACAACCCGGTGGCCTGGGAGTGGCGCTTGCCCCTGGAAGAGGCGCTGGATTTCTACCTGGGACACAAGGGCCTTCCCGCCTATCCCACGGTGGCGAATTTGTCGCCAGAGGGTTAAGATAGTAGAGTATGCCAGACTTAAAAATATGAGGAGTAAGGATGGCCAGTTCTGAAAAAAAACTCACTTTGGAAAAGGTTTTGCAAGGCATTGAAGAATTGCGCTTAGAGCAAAAAGAAACTGGCCGTCAACTCAAAGAGACTGGCCAACATATCAAAGAACTGCGCGAATCACAGCGAGAGACTGATCGCCAACTGAAAGAGACTGATCGCCAACTCAAAAAGACCGATGCCCGCTTTAGTAGCGAGTGGGGAAAATTAGTGGAAAGTTTGGTGGAGGGCGATTTGGTTCAACAACTCCAGCACAGAAATATTGAAGTTAAGGCCACTGTAAGGCGCATTGAAACACATTGGAATGGTAAAAAATATGAATTTGATATTGCCGCTCTTAACGGCAGTGAAATGGTGGTGGTGGAAGTGAAAACCACCCTCACTCCCAAGAAGGCCAAGCATTTTACTGACAAGCTGAAAAATTTTAAACACATCTTTCCCGACTATAAAGATAAAAAAATTTACGGTGCGGTTGCTTATCTCAAAGTTGATTCTCAAGCGGACATCTATGCAGAAAACCAGGGACTCTTTGTCATTCGCGCCACGGGGAATAGTTCCAGCATCATCAACGCCGAAAATTTTACTCCCGTGCAATTTTAAAGCGCAAAATGCAAGATAGACGCACTGGCTTGGCGATTCCCCTGGGCCAGTGTACACTCCCCGCCATGCCAAATCCCGTTGCAGTCGTCGCCATAGATGGGCCAAGCGGGGCGGGGAAATCCACCCTGGCGCGGGCCATAGCGGAAGAATTGGGCCTTTTATATGCCGACACCGGTGCCATGTACCGCGCCCTCGGCCTGGCCTTCCAGCGCCGCAATATTCCCTTTGAAGAAGGGCCTGTGGCCCACCAACTCCTGGGGGAGATTCAATTTCGCTACTCCCCCCCCGAGCGCCCGGAAGTATTGGTGGAAATCGACGGAGAAGATTGGACGCGCGCCATTCGGGAACACCCCGTCGCCGACTGGGCCAGTCGCGCCTCGGCCCTACCCTGTGTGCGCCACTACCTGTTGGACTATCAAAGAGGCCTGCCCCGTAACCGTCCGTGCGTAATGGAGGGGCGGGATGTGGGCAGCGTGGTCTTCCCCCGCGCCTTTTGCAAATTTTTTGTCACCGCCAATGCCCGTGTCCGCGCCCAAAGGCGTTGGCAACAACTGCACCAACTGGGCCAGACGCCCCCCTCCGTAGATCAAATTTTAAAAGACTTGCAAGAGCGCGACCAGCGCGACCGAGGGCGTGGCCACGCCCCCCTGGTGCAAATGCCGGACGCCACCGTGCTGGACACCAGCACACTCACTCCGTCACAGGCCCAAGCACAAATGGCCACTGTCGTCCGCCAAAGGGCGGCCCTGTGCCAACTGGTGCTGCCGTGAGAGTCATCATCGGCCGCACCGATGCCATCGGCGACCTCTTGCTGACCCTGCCTTTGGCCAAACTGATCAAGGAACACCACCCCCACGCCAAGGTGGGAGTTTTAGTCGGCCCCCGCTGCCGCCATCTGATGCCCTTAATCGATGGCCTGGATGCCCACTGGGTGTTTGATCCCCGGCAAAATGCTTTTTCCAAGTGGCGGCACTTGGCCCATGTGTTTGCCCACTTCGCCCCCGACACCTATCTCTATGCAGGGGGTTCCCACTGGCCCAGTTTTTACGCCTGGTTCGCCCGCTTGCCCACGCGCGCGGGATTGCTCTCGCGCTGGCCCAGTTTTCTCTTCCTCAACCGGGGAGTGCGCCAATCCCGGGGGGACGGGGAACTCCACGAGGGCCAGTGCAATCTGGACTTGCTCGCCCCCCTGGGCATCCGCCCCCGCTTTGCGGCCCAACACTACCGCACCGTATTTCACTTGAACGACGGGGAAAAGCGCACCGTCGAGCAACGCTTTCGCCGCGGCCAGGGGAATGATACACGGCCGCTGATTTTTATCCACCCGGGCATGGGGGGCAGCGCCCTCAACTGGCCATCCTCCCACTATGGCCGTTTGATCGAACGGTTGGCCCAACTCTACCCCGGGCGCTACTTGTACACCATCTCCCACACCGACAGCGATGCCCCTTATTTGGTGGAATTGCGCCATTACTTAAAGAAGACCTCTCTTAGGCCAGAGCGCGACTTTTATTTTTATAACGGAGGCCAGGCGGGGTTGAGGCACTTTGTCCACCTGCTCTCACACGCTCAACTGCTGATCGCCCCCTCCACAGGCCCCACCCATTTGGCCAACAGCTTGGGAGTCAAACAAGTGGCCCTGTATTCCCCCCTCGCGGGGCAAAAGCGCTGGACTCCCCTGCGGCGGGATGGGCAGGTGGCGGTGCTCACCCCCGGTGTGGAGTGTCCCGAGCACACCCATTGCGCCGGTGAGAATTGCCCCTTTCACCCGTGTATGCCCAAACTGGAAGTCGAACGAGTCGCCAAAGTCTGCCGGCAATTTTTGGAGTCGGCCGCCGGAGAAAACCCATGACCGCCCCTTCCCCCTCCAGGCCATGCCCGCTCATCAGCGAAGAGCGCTTTAACCAAATCGCCCTGGCCCTGCCCAAATTGGAACCCATCCTGGTGGTGGGGGACTTAGGCCTGGACAAGTACACCTGCGGGGAAGTGCTGCGCATCTCGCCCGAGGCCCCGGTGCCGGTTTTGTCGGTGGATCGCGAGTGGGAAAAATTGGGCCTGGCGGCCAATGTCGCCGACAACCTCAAGGGCCTCAACATCCCCTGCACCCTGTGCGGAGTGGTGGGAGACGACTTGCGCGCCCAGCGCCTGGTGCAACAACTCAATGCCCGCGGCATGGGCAGTGATGGCCTGGTGTATGGCCTTGGCCGCCCGACGACTTTTAAAGAGCGCATCACCACTCCGACGCAACAAATTTGCCGTATCGACTATGAAGAGACAGGCCCAATCAGTGAGGAAGTGGAGGCGCAAATTGTCGATCGGGTTAAGGCCCTCTTGCCCCACCACAGCGGGATCATTTTGGAAGACTACGGCAAGGGCACTCTGACGGCACAGGTGGCCGCGGAAATCATCGCCCTGGCCCAAGATGCGGGCAAAATGGTGGCGGCCGATCCCAGCGCCAAGGCCCCTCCGGCAACTTACCGAGGGGCCACCTTGCTCAAGCCCAACCTCAAAGAGGCGCGGGCCATGGTGCAGGCCTTGGGAATGTCCCCGTCTCCCGACTCAAAAGACGACTTGGAAAATATGGCCCGCCACTTGGTCGGCCAACTGCGGGTGGAGCAATTGGTGCTGACCCTGGGTTCGGAGGGCATGGCCCTCTTTCCAGTTGCCTCGGCCCTGCGTATGATCCCCACAGTGGCGCAAGAAGTTTTCGATGTCTCCGGGGCGGGGGACACCACCATTGGCCTTTTAACTGCCGCCCTTTTGGCGGGGGCCAGTCTCGACGAGGCCGCCTGGATCGGCAACTGTGCGGCGGGGGTAGTGGTGGCCAAGCGCGGAACCGCCACCGTTAGCGCTGACGAGTTGCGGGCCTTTTACCGGCGTTTGCGGGAGCGCTTTTGAGAGAAAACGAGGGAAGCTGTGGAAACTGAATTAGAAAACATTGGCCGAGACTTCCAGGCACATTTGGCGGCGTTGTCGAGTCATGCCGAGGTGGCCGATCTCAAGGCCAAATATTTGGGCAAAAATG
The DNA here is from genome assembly GCA_965243145.1 of Bacteriovoracaceae bacterium. Lineage (GTDB taxonomy): Bacteria > Bdellovibrionota > Bacteriovoracia > Bacteriovoracales > Bacteriovoracaceae > CBDBLK01. Next base: position 101,941 of record CBDEUB010000002.1, on the reverse strand, counting down.
GCCGGGTGAATTCCCTGCTCAAAGCACTCAAGGGCCTCACCCCCGAGGAAAAAAAGCAATTTGGCCCACGGGTGCAGGCGCTCAAAGAAAGCATCCAATCCCAATTGCAGGCGCAAAGCGAGCACATGGAAAACGCCGGGATCGAGCGCCGTTTAGAACGGGACAAAATCGACATCACCCACCTGGAGCGGGTGCAGGCCAAGGGCCGCCAACACGGCGGATACCACCCCCGCACCATTGTCCAAAGGGACATCGAGGACATTTTTCTCTCCATGGGGTTTGAAGTGGTCGATGGCCCCCACATAGAAGATGAATGGCACAACTTTGAGGCCCTCAACATTCCCGCCGATCACCCGGCGCGGGATATGCAAGACACCTTTTGGTTTGCTGGCCAGGACGGCGAAAAGAGCGGGTATCTCTTACGAACCCACACCTCCAACATCCAAGTGCGCGCCATGCAGTCGCGCCGGCCACCCTTCCGCTTTATCGCTCCGGGAGTGGTCTTCCGCAACGAACGCACCGACGCCAGTCACGAAATGGCCTTTTACCAACTGGAGGGGATGCTCATCGATCGCGAAGTGAGCATTGGCCACTTGATCTATTTTATGCAAACCCTGCTGGGGGAGATTTTCCAACGGCAGGTCAAAGTGCGCCTGCGGCCGGGGTATTTTCCCTTCGTGGAACCCGGTTTTGAATTGGACATCCAGTGCTTTCTGTGCAAGGGCCGCGGCTGTCCAGTGTGCAAGCAAACCGGGTGGGTGGAACTCTTGCCCTGCGGGATGGTTCACCCCACCGTGCTGGCGGCGGGACAGATCGACTCGCAAGAGTGGAACGGTTTTGCCTTCGGTTTGGGCCTCGACCGCCTGGTGATGATGAAATACGCCATCGACGACATCCGCCTCTTGGCGGCCGCAGACTTGCGCTTTCAGCGCCAATTTCAACTCTACTAGGAGAAACCCGCCGTGCTCATCTCTCTCAACTGGATCAAAGATTTTGTTAGCGTTCCCCCCCAACTGGCGGCGCGGGAACTGGCCGAGCGCCTGACCCTGGCCACAGCGGAAGTGGAAGAAGTCGTCGAGGCCGGCGCAGTTTGGCCCCTGGTGGAAGTCGTCAGAGTCACCCACAAAGAACCCCACCCCAACGCCGACACCCTGTGGTTGGTGGATTTTGAAATGGAGGGGGGGAAATTCCACCGGGTGGTGTGTGGGGCCCCCAATGTGGAGATCGGCATGAAGGCGGCCTTTGTCCCGGTGGGGGCCAAGTTGCCCACCGGACTCACTCTGGAGGCCAAAAAAATTCGCGGGGTGGAATCCGCCGGCATGTTGTGTTCCGAATACGAATTGGGCCTCTCCGACGAAGCTGAGGGCATTATTCACTTGCACCCCGACGCCCCGGTAGGGCAACCATTCGATCAATATATGCAACAACACCAGGGCCAAAGCGGCGATGTCATCTTTCACATCGACAACAAATCCCTCACCCACCGGCCCGATTTGTGGGGCCACTACGGCATGGCGCGGGAACTGGCGGCGATCCTCCAAGTTCCTCTGGCCAATCCCTATAACAATGACTGGCAAAAGAAACTATCCGCCGATCAAGGCCAAGCGACAACTCCCATAGCTGTCAAAGTGGACAAAGACAGCGCCTGCACTGGTTTCTTTGGCCTCTCCGTGAGCGGAGTCAAAATTGGCCCATCCCCGACATGGATGCAGGCGCGCCTGCGGGCGGTGGGACTCAAGGCCATCAACAATATCGTGGACATCTCCAACTTTGTCATGCTGGAATTGGGCCATCCCTTGCACATCTACGACCGCGCCCGCATTGCGGGGGATCGGGTGCAGGTGAGACTCGCCAAATCCGGGGAAACCCTCACCACCCTCGACGAAATCGAACGCCAACTCGACCCCAGCGATACCGTCATCGCCGACGCAGACAAGGCCCTCGTCCTAGCGGGAGTCATGGGCGGCCTCAATTCGGGGGTGAGCGACAACACCCAAAATCTTTTTATCGAGGTCGCCAACTGGGAACCGGCGCGGGTGCGTGCCACCTCCACCCGTCTCGGTCTACGCACGGAGGCCTGCCAACGCTTTGAAAAGGGCCTGGACTCCCCGTCCATGGAGCGGGTGCTGTGGCGGACATGGGAACTCACCCTCCAAATCTGCCCCGAGGCCCGAGTGACGGGGCAATTGCAATACGACGGCCCCGACTTGGCCACCACCGCGGCCCCGCACATTCCCTTGAAGTGGACGGAACTGCGGCGGGTGTTGGGTGTGCCCGTGGAGGAATCCCGAGTGGTGGATATTCTGCAACGACTGGACTTCTCCGTTGAACGCCGGCCCGAAGGCCTTTCAGTGGGAGTCCCCTCCTACCGCGCCACCCGGGACATCGAAGGGCCTGCGGACTTGATCGAAGAAGTGGGCCGGATGATAGGTTACGGCAATATTCCCGCCACCGCCCCGCGATTGGAAGTGCGGCCAGCGCGCCTGACTCCCGCCCAGGTTTTGCACCGAAAATTGCGCGATTGTCTGGCCATGCAAGCGGGGGCCTTTGAAGTGCACACTTACCCCCTAGTGGGAGGCCAACTGTTAAAGCGGGCCACTTGGCCCCAGGACAACGCCGAACTGACACTGCTCAACCCTCCCTCCCGGGAGTGGGATCGCATGCGCCCCAGTTTGGTGCCCAGTCTGCTCAAGGCGGTGGCCCTAAACGCCAAACGGGAAGAGGCCTTCCGCTGTTTTGAGATCGGGCGCGCCTACGCCTTTAATGCCAAAGATTTCAGACGGGAAACTTCCCAATTGGCGGTCGCTTTCTACAGCAGCGAGGCCTCCCCCTTTATGGATTTGGCCAATGCCTTTGACCGCTTGATGCGCGCCTGCCAATTCCCCGTCGAATGGGTGGAGCGGGACGCCCCTTTTCCCAACGAAGCGATGGATACCCGTTGGCCAGGCCTGCACCCCTTTGAATTTTATCACCTGCGCCTGATGGGCAAACTCAAGGGCGCGCTCTTCTCCCTGCACCCGCGCCTGAGTCGCCAGTTCAAACTCAAGGGGCACCTGGCCGTGGGCGTGCTCAACCTGGACAGCGCCGAGAAAGTCACCCCCAAAAACAAAGTCCGCTACCAGGCCCCCGCCAAATTCCCCGGAACCCACTTCGACTGCACTGTGGAAGTCGAACGCTACACGCCGGTGGCCAAAGTTTTGGCCGCGCTCAAATCCCTCAAGATGAAAGAACGAGTCTCCAGCAGTGTGGCCGACATCTTCGCCCCCGAGGGGGAAAAACTCAAATACATCACCCTGAGACACCACTTGCAGGACAAGGCCCAAACTCTAAGCAGCGAGGCGCTCAAACGCGCCGAGGACAGCATTACCGCCCACTTAGAAAAGGCGGGGTTCCCCCTCAAAGCGGGGGGATAAGGCCCAAGAATTTTTGCTCAGAGTCTTTAAAAAGGCCCAGGGTTGACAATCCTTCAGGCCTTGCAGTAAAAAGTGGCCAGTCAACACAAACCCTAACTGGAGGAAACAGCATGACATTGAAAAATTTGATCTCTACTCTTTTGGCCAAAACCATTATTTTGAGTTTCTTGGGTTTTATCCCCACCATCACCCACGCCCAGGACAACAACTATATTCACCCTGGCCTTGCCTTGAAAGATATGGCCAGGGAGGCGCTGAACTCGGTGGCCCAAAAGTCGGAAAGGCAACTGGAGGGAAGCATTTTCAACCCCGAACTCGGGTTTGCCGAGAGCAATCTGCTTGGCCTCGCTCCGGTGAGCGCCCTGGCGGGAGTCGGCATTACCAAGCTGCTTTTTGGAACCACCAAATTGAAAAGTTTAAAATTCGCCGTGCAATCGGCCCTGTGGACATGGAACACCTCATTCATCCTCTTTGCGGGAAATATGGCGGTGAATTTTGCCAACGATTTGCCCAACGCCGTTTACATGCCAGTCAATGGCCACTTCCGCGCCGAAATCCACTACACTTTGGCCAGTACAACACCCCAATTGACAAAAAACCGAATTGAGGGCACTTGCCTGTTCTTCTTCACCATCGACGAGGAAGCGCTCACCGCGGATTACGAGATCGACGAATGCACCCACCAAGATATTTTTCCCCAGGAAGTGCCGGGAACTATGAGGATCGGCGACGAAGCGGATAAATACGATGTACGGTGGGGGCAAACCCTGGTCGTTGCCAAAGGGCGGGACATTCCCCTGAGCAATTATTAGCTACTTTAAGAAGCTACGGATACCTCAAAATCCAATTCATCTTGTCTGAGTTGATCCTGCAAAGCAATCTGAACCCAGACTTCTTGTGGATGCCCTAACTTTTTGGCCCAAGAGGCGGCCATTTTGGCAGAGGGAATGCGACGGGCCTTCTCAAAGTCACACAACTTTTGCTTAGTTATCCCCAGCACTTTTGCCATTTCTGTCTGGGCCATTCCTTCATCCTCCCTTTGGATACGGAGAAGATCGGCAAAAGTAAGCGGTTCATAATCATTTTGCAAATCTTTTGAAGTATATCTAGTACTCATGGTTAGAAACCTCCTCAACTCTAATGATAGCGACTCCATCCTTGTGGTGTTCACGATAAATGGCCCTCCAGCTTCGGCCAAGTCGTACCGATCGATAACCCTTGCGCCTCCCCGTTAGTGGTTCATCGTGAAGGCCCGGAATTTTTCTAACTTCTCTCATACCTTGGGCCTCAACATAGCTTACCCACCTTTGAATACGCTTGATAACATCTCTGGGCACCCTGCGAAGTTGTTTTTTCACAGGGGACAAGTCTACAGTTTCCATCCTCAATTGAAGATAGTACCCCTAAAATGGGTACTCGTCAAGACTATCGCCACCCCAAATCCAGCTTTTTCCACCGAGGACGGGAAATAAAAGGCATGGAACCCTTCAACCCTGTAAAAATTACCCGATCTTAAAAAAAATATTGCATTGCTTAAAACAATGCTTTAAAAGGATTAAAGACAAGGAATGTCGATTTTCTTTCAGGGATAGAATTACTTAATTTTTAAAATAATTTCTAAATCATTGTTAATAGCATAAAATAACCTTGAGATTTTCTCTAAAGTTGGATTCACTTTTCCCGTTTCATATTGAGAATAAGAGGTTGGGGATTTAAGTCCCATTCTCGCCACAACATCCCTAACGGACAACCCGTAGTGATTGCGCTGTTGTTTCAAGGCAAAGGCAATCAACTTGGCCTCGTCGTTAGATTGAACCGTAAATGTTGATGAGGTTTCCATGGAGACAGACACTTCAAACCCCTTACATTCCACCAGACTTTCAATGGCATCTTTGGCCATAAGACAGGCCTCCTTTTTACTCTTTCCTTGAGTGTGAACCAACAACAAGGGAACCGATGCCGCCCAGTAGTTTTTTGCTTTCTTTAATGTTCCTTCAATTTTCATCTCTCCCATCCCTCCTATTTTGTTTTACCAATTTTAAAATGGCCTTTGCCGTGATTTCGTTAATATTCCTATGGCGTGGCAAGGTCGTCTTTATTTTTCCATTTGTCCATTTTTCGTGTTTAGAACCTTCGCCATATTTCTACCATCCCATTTCCTTGAGATACTTTTCCAATATCGTCTTTTTCACAAAAATTTTCCTCTATCTTCATCTGGGCCTTCGCACAGTCCACATTATTCCATCATTCAATTGTACATACATTTATGTACAATAGCAATTGGCCCTCGACACGCACAATAAGGGCGAATTTCTTGCGTTATTTCAAAAGGCCTCATAGGAATATACGAAGTTAATTTGTTTCAAGCAGAGGAAAGTACCCCAATTTTTGTTCATATTGACATCAAATTACGGCGTAATATAACATCATGGTATGCAAAAAACGAAACTCTACCCACGCCTCTTCTGCTGCCCCAAATCCAGCTTTTTCTTGCTGGGGCCTCGGGGGACGGGGAAAACCACTCTGGTGCGCCAACTGGGCCTAGATTCCTGTGAAGTATCCCTGCTGGACGAAGAGCGATACCAGAGCTACTTGGCCAGGCCAGGCCTCTTCTACCAAGAACTGCGCTCCCTACCACAAAATTCATGGGTTTTCGTCGACGAAATCCAGCGTTTGCCCAATCTTCTCAACGAAGTCCACCGCCTCATAGAAGGCCACAAACTGCGCTTCGTCCTCACCGGGTCGAGCGCCCGCAAACTGCGCCGTTCTGGCGTCAACCTTCTCGGGGGCAGGGCCACTGGCCGCACCCTTTACCCCTTAACCCCCATGGAAATGGGAGACGATTTTTCCCTCGGCCAGGCCCTAGAGACGGGAACCATCCCCCTCGTCCACAACGCTTGCGACAGGCGCGAGGCCTTGAAAACCTATGTCCAAACCTACCTCAAGGAAGAAATTCAGGCCGAGGCCATCGTCCGCAACCTGGGCGGCTTCTCGCGCTTTCTCCCCGTAGCGGCCATATTCCACGGCCAGGCCATCAACCTCTCCAATATAGCGAGGGATTGCGGTGTCGCCAGGCCCACCGTGGCGGGATTCTTTCAAATCCTCCAAGACACACTGCTGTTAAAAAAACTACCGGCATTTGAATCCAAGCTGCGTGTGCGCGAGCGCAGGAGGGCCAAATGCTATTTTATCGACCCCGGACTGGCCAGGGCGATCAAGGGCCAAAGGGGGCCAGTTGGCCCAGAGGAAAAGGGTGCTCTCTTTGAAGGGCTGATTTTCACCCTGCTCACATTTCAAAAGGATACCTACGATGACATAGACGGCATCTTTTACTGGTCGCCGGCCGAGGCCAAACACACCGAGGTCGACTTCCTCCTGGCCAGGGGCAAGGAAAAAATCGCCATCGAGGCAAAAGCGACGGAGAACCTCCGCCCCCAACACTTCAAGGGATTGCAAGCGATCAACTCCCTAGATGGCCTCAAAAGAAGAATCCTGGTTTATACCGGCATACGGGACAGGGCCACCGAAGACGGAATCGAAGTCCTCTCCTTTGCCAGCTTTAGCAAACTCCTCAAAGAGAGGGCGCTCTAAGAAGCGGCCATAAAATGGTTACTACCCTGGGCCGTTTCTCCTTCCCAATTTCAAAGGCCCTGAACCTTGTCCATAAGTCTCGGCAGCGAGATAATCGTCGTCTCTTTTCCGACGGGAAATTCGTCGTCACCGCTGTAGACGACAAACTTTTTTTTGGCCCCAATATCCCGCGAGGCCCCGTGGAAACCGCTGGCCACTTTGGGGGCCATACCCCGTTTGATCTCTATGGCCCACGATTCTCTGGCCGATACCTTGAGCACCAGGTCGATTTCAGCACCCGCCGTCGTGCGGTAGTAATAGGGCGTGATGCCGACGGGAAGAACCGAAAGGATGTTTTCGATGACGAAACCCTCCCAACTCTTGCCCAGAATGGGGTGGGATAAGAGGCCCTCTTCGTCCGGGATGCCCAACAATCTGTGGAGCAGGCCACTGTCGCGGATGTAAAACCTTGGGGACTTAATCATTCGCTTTTTGACATTTTCGCACCATGGGCCAAGTCGCCTCACCAATAACAAGTTGGTGAGGATGTCCAAGTAGAAGGAGACGGTTTTGCCATCCACTTCCAAGTTGGCCCCCAGTTTGGAGCAATTGGGCACCTCTCCTTGGAGATGGGCCAACATTGTCCACAACCTCCTCAAGCGGCCCGCCGGCACCCGCAGGCCCATTTGGGGCACATCTCTCTCCAAGTATGTGCGGATAAACATTTCCCGCCATTCGACACTCTGTGAATCCGAAGCGGCCAGATAACTGTCGGGGAAACCGCCCCTCAACCACAGCTTGCCCACATCGCCGGGCGCTTCCAAGGCATTGAGTCCGTCGAGGTGAATGTAGTGAATACGCCCGGCCAAACTCTCCGAGGACTGCCTCATCAACTCCATCGAGGCCGAACCGAGAAGGAGAAACTGCCCCCCCTTTTTACCCGCTCGGCGGTTGCGGTCTATAATCCCGCGCAGGACGGTGAAAATGTCCGGCATGCGTTGGATTTCATCGAGGATCACCAGCTTGTCCCGCTGGCCAGACAGGAAGGAGAGGGGATCGTCGAGCTTGATCAAATCCTCTGGGGATTCGAGGTCGAGATAGAGAGAATTGTACCCCTGGCCTATCTCTTGGGCCAAAGTGGTTTTCCCCACCTGGCGCGCTCCAAGAAGTACCACGGCGGGAACCCGCCGGAGCACTTCCTCGATCTTATTTCTCGCCCACCTGTGTAACATACCTAGTATTTTAGGAGACAAACTCCGAAAAATCAAGGTTTAAAGGAGTGGCCGATGCCAATTTTAGTACATTTTTAGCACTTCTATGTTGAATTTGTACTAAAAATGGCCTAAAATCTATGAGATGTACCCCCGAGAGGCCCAGGCCATTCTGCAAAACCTCGCTGGCCACTACCCTGTGGTCGCCGTCACTGGGCCACGGCAATCGGGTAAAACCACCTTGGTTCAGGCCACCTTCCAGGACAAAAAATATATCTCCATGGAAGAACCCGAGCAGCGCCAACTGGCCGAAGAAGACCCCCGGGCCTTTTTGGCCCAATCCGAGACGGGACTTATTATCGACGAAATCCAGCGCACACCCGAACTCTTCTCCTACATCCAGGGCATCGTCGATGCCCACAAGAGGGCGGGAGAATTTATCGTCACGGGTTCCCAGCAATTCGGCCTGCTCTCCAAAATTACCCAATCCCTCGCAGGCCGCGCCGGACTCATCGAACTGTTGCCCTTTTCTCTCACCGAGGTCAAACGGGAGATTGAGGCCCTAGACGACACGCTCTACAGGGGATTTTATCCCCCCCTCTACGACAAGAACTTTGATCCCCGCATTTGGTACGAGGACTACACCAAAACTTATATCGAAAGGGATGTGCGAAACCTCATCAACATTAAAGACCTCTCGACCTTTCAAAAATTCCTGCGACTGCTGGCGGCCCGGTCGGGATGCCTCATCAATGACTCGGAGTTGGGCAATGAAGCGGGCATCAATGCCAGGACGGTGACTTCCTGGCTCTCTCTTCTCGAAGCTAGCTATATCATCTTCCCCCTCAGGCCCCACTATAGAAATTTTGCCAAAAGGGTGGTCAAATCTCCCAAATACTACTTCTACGACTCGGGCCTTCTGTGCTATCTCTTAGGTTTAACTAGGGAGCAGCTTCCCTTCTCCCCCTACCGAGGACAAATTTTCGAGTCGATGATGATTAGCGAATGTCTCAAATACAGCAAAAACTACCGCCGCGGACTGGATTTTTATTTTTGGAGAGACAACAAAGGGGTGGAAATTGACCTCCTCTGGGAAATGGGGGAAAACATTTTTTCCGTGGAAATGAAATCCGGCACTACCCTGCAAAAACATTTCTTCAAAAACTTGGAACTGTACCAAAAATATGCAGGCCCCAGGCACGGCGACTCTTTCCTCGTCTACGGGGGAGAACAGACTCACAAGCAAGGCCCCTGCTCTATCGTCCCCTGGAGAGAATTGTACTCTCTTTTTTCCCGGCCTTAGGGGCCTTTTAGGAATATACGAAGCTATATTTGGCCACTAATCGTGTAAAAACTACCCGATTTTGAAAAAAATCTTGCGCTCAGGACAAAAACCATCTAAAGTGCCCCTCAAAGGCCATCAAATCAAAATGGAGGTTACCTATGAACTGCTTTAAAAAGACGATCTGTGTATTTATGGCCCTTTGGACACCCATCGCTCTTGCTTATACCAACCTGGCCAACAGCAAGGGGGAAGTCTACTCTGCGGCCCCTCAAATCGCCGCCGCCATATTGCTCGATGAAAACGGGGAGACCCGTTGTAAAGTCGAAAACAGCGAATTTTTGTCTTCAGAGCGCTTTGACGAGTTTGTCGATCGCCACCCCGAAACAGAACGCGCCCTCGACGAACTGGCCACCCTTCGTGAATGTGATCAGAGCGATGAACTCTACGCCGGCGTGGTGCTCAACCCGCAAGAAGTAGCGATTGCGGGGATGCCTTCACCTGCTAGAGGTGCCTGGGCAACTGGCCTAATGGGACGACGATTCTACTTTTTTATCCCCTCTTTGGGACTTAGCGCTGGTGTGGGTTGTCGTTTTGCCATACCCGTATCTCCACCCATTTACCCTGTGACAAATTCCCAGACTTTGAACTACGCTTTAGAAACGGGCGTTTTTGGATTCGGAATGGGAATCTTTGCCACCTTTATCAATGGCACTACATACACAAGAGTTCCCGGTTCTACATTTTACACACTGTTTTTTCACACTTTAGCTGCTACTGCTGGCCATATTGCATGTGGTGTGTATAAGCAGCTAGAGAAACAATCAAAAAAAAGTCAACAATGAACCCAAAAACTGAGAAAAACGGCATTTCCCTAAAGGCCATTTTGGCCACAGCTGAAATGCTCAAGGCCATGCCCCTTCTCTTGGGCCTGATGGCCTCAATTCCAGCGATGGCGCAAGAAAGTGCGCCCCCTGCTGTGGCCCCGGTTTTGTTCAATGAAGAAGGACGGCCGCGCTGTGGAATAGAGTCCTGGCCCGGGGAGTTTTTGCCCCTACAACGCCTCGGCCACTTTGTAGAGGAATGGGGCGATTCCGCCGCAGAATTGAGGCCCTGTGAAGAGAGAGACTTTCTTTACGCGGCCATAGTGTTGGCCCCGCAGGACATTCAAATTGCGGGGATGCCCGCGCCGGGCAAGGCCCTTCCCCTATTCTTCACCTTTGGCAATTTGACGATTGCCTGTGCCGCAGGATTTGGCCTGCTGGACACCCCCAGAGAAGTGCGCGCCCAAAAAGTGAGAAGGGCCAGCGCAGTGGCGGCCAGTGGAACCCTCTCCATCGCCCTTTTGGCCAACAAATCTCTGCAAACGGTATTGGCCAGGCCATGGATAACTCTAGGAACCCAGGGCCTGCTCATGGTGGCCTATTACCACCTGTGCCGCGATCGCTGGTGGGCCAAACTCAACATGGGGAAATAGGGGGAATTGGCCAGATTAAAATTCCCAGAGACCAGGGATGGCCACCTCTCAAGTTGGAACAATGGCGATAGATTCTAAATATTCATTGAGTTCATTGACGACGCTTTCTATTTGAATAGGCAAATTTAAACCAGTGGCAAGTGGCCCCAGCTTTTTTATATGTTCACCCCATAATTTTTGAAGAACTGAATATTCCTCTTGAGAAAAAATTATGGGAAAACCTATTGGAGTGTTTCTATTATCAAAGGTCGTTTTAATATTCTGATTTAACTTCTCAGGATGAAGAAGTTTGCTCTTTCGACAAAGCAAAACGAGATCATGGTAATCTTTCATTCGAGAGTTGGCGGCCCCTCTGGAAATAAGAGTTTCAAACTTTTCAGCAAAAATAGTTTCCAACGGATAAACTTGGAGAGAGATATTTTTTTCAAAAACTGGCCTTCCACAATAGTGGTAAAGTTTAAAAGACTTTGATTGGGGCCTTACGGCATCACCTACTCCTATATCAATTTGAATAGAGTCTTTTATTTTTTCAAACGCAACTTTTAACTTTAATTGAAATCCAGGATAATCCATGTGAACTTGGCCATGTGGAGAAATGTTCAAAAGTGAAAACTGAAATCCATCTTTGGGATCAATAGCACAAATATTTTTGAAGGCCAGGGCCATTTTGGCCTTTTTTGAGTCTAAGAATTGGGCCAAAAAATCGAGGTCTTTTGTTTCCCTGCCAATTTCTAAGTAACGGGAAAGTAAAATGCCACCCTTGAAAATAAATTTATCGGCAAACGGAGATTGAGAAAGTCGAACCAAAAGGCGTTCCATAATAAGTTGTTTCCACACTTGATGGAAAGTTAAATTATTTTCTTTGGCGATGTGCTTTAACTTATTTTCAAGGGCCTGTTGGTTCATGTCGTCGCCGTCAAAATGTAGGCATCCAAGTTAAATCTCAGTTTTTTGCCATAGCTTCGCAGCTTTCTGAGGTCGAGTTTGTGGGGGCCTCTCTTTTGCAGACCTCGCTTGAGGGCCTTGATGGCAATTTCCTTAGTGAGGCAGCGAAAACTATCGACGATAGTTCGCTCTCTATTAAAAATAGCGATTTTTTGGCCATTGATTTTGATCGCCACTTTTCCCAGGTGAGTATTTCTCATACGCACGATTCTGGTTTGTGGCCTCTTGGGGGCCTGTGATTTATTGGAAACCGCAATCCAATGTTCCCTTAAAATCTCGTCGGTGAGGCCATAGAGGGCCAGGGCAGAAATGAGGCAAACCACTCCACTGGGAATACTTTGGGCGATGATCACCAATTCGGCCCACTGAAGGCCAGTTTTGCATTTGAGTCGGGGGTTGCAATAAATTCCGCGGCAAATGCGGGCCAAAACTCCTGTTTTAGCGTAATAGGCAAGCACGCTGGGGTGAACTCCGTATTTTTGCGCCTCTTGAGCGCTGAAGGAGGCCCGTTTCATAAGGGGTTTAAGTTTTTTTAGCTGAGTTGGCCTTGGCATAATCATATTTTAATATAAAAACTCAAAAAAGCAATATGAGTATATTTATTAAAATTAAAAGGCCAGTGATCTCCACTACTTCGCCAAATTTCGCCGGGAATGGCCCCCCTCAATCCACTTCTAAAACAATAGAAACTCAAACTCCACGGAGGGATTCGACTTGGCCACGGAAGGGGGAAAGTGGGAGCGCTCCTGGAGCACCACCAGAATTTTTTTGCGGCCGCCGGAACGGCCTTGCATAATCCGCAAAAGCTGGTTGAGAGCAACTCCCAGGCGGGGAGTGTCCCGCCTCACTTGGCCCAGGTACACCGGGCGCTGGTAATGTTCACTGGCCACTAAATGGGTATCCGCCACCTCCGCCTGTGCCGTGGCGGAAAACATGCGCCTCCCCAAAATGCCGTCAAAAAAATAATTGAGTTCATCGAAAGGCGCTTCCCTGGCGGCAATGTCCTGGCCCGTAATCCACAAAAGGCCCAACACTTGGGGGGTCAATTTTTCTTGCAGGCGGTGAAAGGCGCTCCCGCCCTCACTCTTTGCGAGCGACTGCATCCAGGACTCCATTGACAAAAGCGGGAGAGTTTTGGCGGCCATATTTCTGCGCCAGCTTGTTCATCTCGGAAATTAGAATCGGCGGCGAAGTTTTCCACTCCCGCATTTCACAAATGCCCACCAACAGGAGGGCGTGATCCATTTTGTCCAGCGAGGACAATTTCCAATTGCTCTTCAAACGGGAGGCAATCACCTCCTCCAAATCGTCAAAATGGTGAACCAACGCCTGAACCAGTTGCAAGCTCAAACGGTGGGCCTTGTTCGAGAGTTGGTTGCCGGCGTGCTCTTCGTCGGGCATCTGGTAACTCACCATAAACGACTCAAACTGGCGGGCACACTGGGCGGGATCAGTGGCCAACTTTTCCACCATGGATCGATTGTCTTGGATCAGAAATTGAAAGACAAATTTGGCGGCACACTCCCGCGCCGCCCGCTTGGCCACATGGGCCAAGTCCGGTGCTCCCGCCTTCAAAGCTGATCCACCAGCCGTTGGGCCACATCAGACGGGGAGGCCAGTTGGCCATGCCTTTTCAAATCCACAAATTTGTCCCGACTGGGGAATGTCTCCGCCGATTGGGCGCGGATCAAATCCTGCATGGCCGTGTCCACCACCCCGGGAACGAAGTCCCAAATTTCAAATTGGCGGCCTTGGGCCTGGCCCAAACTCTCCCGCTCCCGCTGTTCCGCCGTCAGGCACCTGGACATCATGGCGTTGGCGGCCTTGGAGAGGCAATAGGCACTCCATCCCGGATAGGCACTGGTGGCGGCCCCACTGCTGATGCCGACGCTCACCACCCGCGCGCGCATAGCGCGGGTTTTCTGCAACAACCATCGGTTGAGCAACAGGGGCGCGTGCACATTGACTCGGAGGTGAAGCTGCAACTCTTCCAGCGGGCCATCTTCCAGGCGGCCGATGGGGGCCAAGAGGGCGGCGTTGTTAAGCAGAACAATTTTGCCAAAACTCTCTCCACCGACTTCCTCCCAGACGCGATCGAAATCGGGCAAAAAACGGGCGGCATCGGCCAGATCGGTTTGAAAGTAGTGCACCTCCGGTGGAAAGTCCGCCCCGCTGCGGGCACACCCCACCACCCGGTAGTTGGCCTTCCTCAGGGCCAAAACCAGAGCATGGCCTAAACCGCGGGAGGCCCCAGTAACTATGGCCAACTGCTCACACTTCAGGCCATCTTGCCTCCGCATCCTGCTCCGGCACTGCCCATCAGGGCAGTCGTCGCTCGTCGCCTTCCTGGCGACTCCGTGTGAGTCAGCTTCGCCGTCACTCCTTGCGATGTGCTCCTTGCACACCTCAGTCGCTCCGTCTCGCTTCCTCCCAATCTGACCTAAATTGTGAGCAGTTACCTTACTTTTATTATCGTTTTTCATTTCTCAATGGCCGACATACTAAAACAGGCCCGGGTAGACGGGAAAATTCCGGCACAGGGAGCGCACTTCTTCCCCCACCCGGGCGAGCACCTCCCGATCCTCTGAGTTCTCCAGGGCCAAAACGATCCACCGGGCGATTTGGGCCATGTGTTCTTCACCCAGGCCGCGGGTGGTGACGGCGGGAGTGCCCAGGCGAATCCCCGAAGTGACGAAGGGCGAGCGCGGGTCGCCCGGGATCATGTTTTTGTTGCAAGTCAGGTGCACACTTTCCAGAATTTGCTCGGCGGCCTTGCCAGTGAGGGCAAAGCTCTCGGTTTTGGCCATCAAGAGGTGGTTGTCGGTTCCGCCGGAAACTAAACTGGCCCCGCGATCTTTCAATTCCCGCGCCAGGCGGGAGGCATTGGCCAAGACTTGCCCTTGGTAATCTTTAAACTGGGGTTCCAGCGCCTCTTTAAAGGCCACCGCCTTGGCGGCGATGACATGTTCCAGGGGGCCGCCCTGCATGCCGGGAAAGACGCTGGAATCGACCTTTTTTGCCAGTGCTTCGTCATTGGTGAGAATGATCCCCCCCCGTGGCCCCCGTAGAGTTTTGTGGGTGGTGCTGGTCACCAGGTGGGCGTGGGGAAAGGGGGAAGGGTGCAGGCCCACCGCTACCAATCCCGCAATGTGGGCCATGTCCACCATCAAGTAGGCCCCCACTTCATCGGCAATGCGCCGGAATTGGGCAAAGTCGATCACCCGCGCATAGGCCGAGGCCCCGGCGATCACCAGTTTGGGTGGGGGATCACACCGGCGCGCGGCCTCGGCGACCTGGCCATAGTCGAGCCTCTCCGTCTGAGAGTCGAGGCCATAGTGAACCACATCGAAGAGCTTGCCGGAAAAACTGGCCTTCGACCCGTGGGTGAGGTGCCCCCCCTGGGCCAAATCCATGCTCAAAATGCGATCCCCCGGTTTGAGGACGGCAAAATAGCAGGCCATATTGGCACTGCTGCCGGAGTGAGGTTGCACACTGGCGTAAGCGCAATCAAATAATTTTTTGGCCCGGGCAATCGCCAATTCTTCGGCGCGATCGACATACTCACAACCGCCGTAGTAGCGCTTGCGCGGAAAACCCTCGGCGTATTTATTGGTGAGCAGTGAACCCTGGGCCAACATGACTGCGGGAGAGGCGTAATTTTCCGAGGCGATGAGTTCGAGGCCCTCTTCCTGGCGCAATCTCTCCCCCTCAATGCATTCGTATAACTCGGGATCACAACTTTTCAGCAAATCCATTTAGGCCTCCTCTTCAACATAGCGCTTAAACACCAGGGAACAATTGGTGCCGCCAAAGCCGAAACTGTTATTGAGAGCGTAGTCCACCCGCCGCTCAACACTCTGCCGGGGGAGGTAGTTGAGATCGCAATCGGGATCGGGGTTGTCCAAGTTGGCAGTGGGGGGAAGATGCCCCGTGCGCAGGGCCTGGACGCAAAAGATACTCTCCAGTCCCCCGGCCGCCCCCAATAAGTGGCCCGTCATCGACTTGCTGGAAGATATGGCCAAACGGTGGGCGTGCTCCCCGAAAACCTCTTTAACCGCTACTGTTTCGGCCAGGTCGCCCTGGGGAGTGGCAGTGCCGTGGGCGTTGATATAACCGACTTGCTCTGGCCCAATGCCGGCATCTTTGAGGGCCAAATGCATACACTGGCGCGCCCCAGGCCCTTCGGGGTGGGGTGCGGTGGCGTGGTAGGCATCGGAACTGGAAGCGTGGCCCACCACTTCGGCCAAAATGGGCGCACCCCGTTCCCGGGCACTCTCCCAATCCTCCAGGGCCAAAACCCCCGCCCCTTCCCCCATGACGAACCCGTCGCGCTCCCGATCGAAGGGGCGCGAGGCCTCTCCGGGATTTTGATTGCGGCGGGACAGGGCCTTCATATTGGCAAAACCGGAAATCGACAATTTGCTGATCACCGCTTCCGCCCCTCCGGCCACCACCACCCGGTGCCTTCCCAGGCGAATTTCGTCGGCCGCCGCGGCGATGGCGTGGGCCGAAGAGGCACAGGCCGAAGCAATAGCGTAGTTGGCCCCCCTAATGCCATAGCGAATGGCGATCAGTCCGGGGGCCATATTGGGAATTTCGGCGGGCACAAAAAAGGGGGAAACCCGCCTTGAACCCCGCTGTAAATAAAGTTGATAATTTTTTTCGATGACCGGCATGCCCCCCATGCCCACCCCTAAAATGGCGGCGGTAGCGCACCCGTCGGGAACCCGTCCGTCATCGCCTTTGAGATTCGCCTGTGCCAGGGCGCGATCGGCGGCGTACAGAGCAAATAAGGTAAAGCGGTCGTAATGGCCCTGATCTTTGAGGGGCAAGAGGCCTTCGCTCAATTGGAAATTTTTGACTTCTCCGGCGATATTTACCGGAAGGTCGCCGGTGTCCATCTGTTCAATGAAGGAAATGCCCGATTGGCCATCCAAGAGTCTGTGCCAAACCCTCTCTACCTCGTCGCCGAGGCCGCACACCAGGCCCATTCCCGTCACTGCCACTCGCCTTGTCATGGGAATGATCAATTCGCCTGTAAATTGCTTTCCAAATAAGACACCACATCTTGCACGGTTCTCAGTTTTTCCGCTTGTTCCTCGGGAATCTCGATGCCAAATTCGTCCTCCATTTTCATCATCAACTCGACGGTGTCGAGGGAATCCAAATTGAGGTCGTCCACAAAATTGGTTTCCAATTTCACTTTGGAAGGTTCCACTTTGGTGGCCTCACAGACCAGTTTGATCACTTTGTCCTGCATGTCTTCATCTCTCCTTCTAATAGTTATTCGTCGTGAGGGGTTATACTCCCTTTTAATTGCATAATCCAGACCATTCACCTGGCCAGAGTGGCCACCCGTTCACTGTGCGCCTCTTCCAATGCCCGCCGCAACTTTTGAAAGGCCTGCTCGCCATCCAGGGAAACCACTTGGCCCCCCGCTCTTCCCCGCATCTTGCGCATCATTCCGGCCAGAGTTTGGCCCGGCCCCACTTCGATGCACAAGGCGTGGGGGGGCAATTGCTCCACGGATTGAGTCCACAACACGGGCCGCGCCACTTGCCGATAAAGATTGTCTCGGATCGTGGCAGGTTCTGTCGAGGGGGAATAGGGTTTGGCATCCACATTGGCGATATAGGGGAAGCGCGGCGAGCGCCAGGATTTCAACTGATCCAATTTTTCCACCAGGCGATCCGCCGCGGGAGACATAAGGCCCGAGTGAAAGGGAGCGGAGACGCTGAGTTGCACACAGCGGTGGGGTTGGGGCACAGTGTCTTTGAGCCACTCGACGGCGCGCCGGCAAGCGGCGGTGTGCCCCGAAATGACTGTTTGCTCGGGAGTGTTGTAGTTGGCGGGCATGACTTGGGAATCCGGGCGGGAACACTGCCGGCAGGCCTCTTCGACTATCTCTGCGGGGATTTTCAGCACCGCTACCATAGTGCCCTCACCCACCGGCACTGCCTCTTGCATAAATTGGCCGCGCCAATGCACCGCTTGCAAAGCGTCTTCCAATTCCATCGCCCCGGCGGCACACAGGGCGGCGTACTCCCCCACCGAATGGCCCAAGGCCCACTCGATGGTGGCCCCCATTTGGGCCAACTCTATTTGTAAGCGCTGGAACAACACCATGGAGTGGGCGACGATGGCGGGCTGGGCATTGGCCGTCAAGGTCAGCTTTTCCTCTGGCCCCTCAAGCATGATCCGGGATAGGGGATAACCTACCGCCCGATCGATCCGCTCCCGCCACTGTTCTCCTTCTTGGCCTTCAAAAATTTGGCCCATGCCCATGTACTGAGAACCCTGCCCGGGAAAAAGCAAAACCACTGGAACTTGCACCCGGGCCTCTCTAGTACCTCAGCAGGGTGGAACCAAAGGTCAACCCCGCCCCAAAAGCGTTGAATAAAAGCACCTCCCCCCGTTTAATCCGCCCCTGGGCGATGCCTTCATGCAGGGCCATGGGAACCGAGGCCGCCGAGGTATTGCCGTACTTTTCAATATTGAGCACCACCCGCTCCATGGGAAAATCCAGCATTTTGGCCGCCGCCTCGATAATCCTTATATTGGCCTGATGGGGGATGAGCCAATCCACCTGACTGGAGCGCATCCCCGCCCTCTCCAAGGCCCAACGGGCGTTTTGCGCCAGGGTGCGCGAGGCGACTTTAAACATTTCGTTGCCCTTCATGCGCATAAAGTGGTCGCCGCTCTGCAAGCGTTCCATGGTGATGGGGTTGACCGCCCCGCCGATGGGGTGATCAAAAAATTCCCGGCCAGCACCATCGGCCCCCATATAAGTGGCGTACACATCGGAGTCCCCCCTCTCTTCCCCTGGCCCAAAAATGGCGCAACCACAACCGTCGCCAAATAAAATGCACACATTGCGGTCGCTCCAGTCGAGTTCCTGACTGAGCATTTCCGCACCCACCACCAAAACCCGTTCCGCTTGGCCCGTGCGGATCAAACTGGTGGCCATATTGGCCCCGTAGACAAACCCCGAACAGGCCACTGAAATGTCCAGGCAAGTGCACTGATTGGTAATCTCCAACTTCTGCTGCAAAATGGAGGCGGTGTTGGGCAGCTTTTGATCCGGGGTCACGGTGGCAAAAATGATCATGTCTAACTGGTTGGGAGAAAGGCCCGCATTGTCCAAGGCCTCTCTGGTGGCGTGCATGGCCATATCACTGGGCCACTCCCCCCCCTCAGTGGAACAAATCCGGCGCTCTCTGATGCCCGTGCGGGTGTAAATCCACTGGTCGTCGGTGTCCACCATCTTTTCCAAATCTTTGTTGGAAAGAATTTTTTTGGGGTGGTAAGCACCCGTGCCAAGAATTTTGACTTTAAGGCCCGGTAAATTCATAGGCAAAGGGGGGCGGGGTTACTCTTCTCCCTCTTCCTCGTCCTCGCTATCGGCCTGGATGGAGAGGACTTGTCGGCCCTTGTAGTGGCCACAACTCGGGCAAACGGTGTGGGAGAGACAATATGCGCCACAATTGCTACAGGGGCGGGTGTATTTGCGGTAGAGCCGGTGGTGTTGCCCGGCGCGCCTCAATCCGCGGCGGGAGGGGCTGGTTTTTTTCTTAGGCACTGCCATATCAACCTCCAAGGGGAGTTCGCCAAGGTTTTATTCACCTAGCAGAATTCCGACTTTAAAGTACTCTTCTCCAAAAGACAAGTTCTTTTACACTTTTAGAGGTATATTTGCCCCGATGCAAATCTATCTGTGCGGTTTTATGGGCAGTGGCAAAAGCACTTGGCGGCAAATTTGGGCGCGCGATCTGGAGGCCGGAGAAGTTTCCCTGGATTTTGACCAAAAATTGCTGCAAGACTCCCCCCACCCTGGCCTCTCCACCTGGGTGCAACGGGAGGGATGGAGTGCCTTTCGCCGCCGGGAAAGGGAACTTTTAAAGGAAACCCTGGCCCACGCCCGTCCGGGCCTTTTTGCCCTCGGCGGTGGGGCACTGGAAGAGGGGGGCCTGCCACTTTTGCGCTCCCACTCCCACGCCCAATTGGTGTGGATCAATTGCCCCGTGGACATTTGCTGGCAGCGCTCCCACGGGCCATCCCAACTGGGCCAGAGGCCCCTCGCCAACGGAGGCCGTGCTGCCTTTGAAAAACTCTACCGCTCGCGCCTGGGCCACTACCGCCGGGCCGATTTGGCCCTCTCTCCCGAACAGTGCCGCCAGATCACCTGGCGGCAAATTAAAGAAAAGCTCACTCCCCCAAAAGTTCGTCCGCCCGCAAAGTGAGGGCCACATTTTCCCGGGTCACCCTATAGTAAAATGTATGCCCCCGCATCTCGCTCTCGCACCAAGTTCCGCGATAAAAATCTTCCCGGGGATGGCCAAAGAAGGCCTCAAAAAAAAGGCCCACCGAATCGATCAGCACATCAAACAATGTTTTGGGGTTCTCTTTCGCCGCTTCCCCGTCTCCCAAGTCGGCGGAGGCCATGTAGGTAGTGGGGGCCGCACTGTCACCCTCTGGGCCAGAGTAGGAAACCGCCAAAAAAAGCTCGTCGGGATAGGTGAATCCGTGGACTTGAAACGCCTTCCCCTCACCCTTGGCCCGATCTCCGTAGAGATTGGCCAGGGCCTCTCGCAACTCTCCATGCCATTGCTCCGGCAAGGGCCTACCTGGGCGGGATTGTTCTTTTCGGGAAAGCATAGATTAAAACCCGTGGCGGGGACAATATGAGAATATTTAATATCTTACACTTATCACTTCTCTCCACTCGTTGCACTCCCGATTGGAGAACTGAATTTTGTCCCTACATTCAAATTGGGTAATATTGGCCATAGCTTCCTCCATTTTATGATTGTAAAGAGTCAAAATCGTATGGGGCATAAAGACAGTATTTTGATTGTGAGCAGTACAATTTGAAACTTCCAAACTTTCAGACACAAAATTTAAACTTCTGATTCTATAGACAAAGTGCTTATTTATTATAGTTAAATCGCAACGAAAATTATAGCTATCATTGGCCGCACCGATCTTGAGCGAGAGATTTAAGGGAATTTCTGCTTTAGCAAAGCGTCCCACATTCTTTTCCAAACCGCTATCCTTGAATGTTATGTTAGGCCGCTGAACTTCTTCCAGAGGCCTTATTTCGATCTGTACTCCTTCATCCTCTAAAGATTCTTCCAATGCGGATTTTAAGAGGTCTCTGCGTATATGGATTCGAGTATCAATTTTTCCTTCACTCCCTGTCGTTATTTTTCGATAATAGTCATCATCCGTCTTTTCTTGGGCCAAGATAGGCATAGAAAGGATCAGTGTTGCCAGTAAAAGCATGGGATTTTTCATATCATTTTCTCCCTGGCCCCGTGCGGGGGATTTCGGTTAGTATTGACGGAACCATATTGGATAAAAAACCTTCAGTCAATTAAAAATGAGTCCTTCTCCCTCTTTAAAATCGGTCTTTTCAATAAAATCAATCTCTTGACGCTCTATGGCAATACGGAAGGCATGGAAAATTTGAGTTTATTAGCGCAATAGGTTGTAATTTTATGGCCCATGTGTTTTGCTAAAGGCCACCATAAACTTGGGCCAACCTTTTTGTTCCTGAAAATCTCAAAGAAAGAGCAAAAATTTATAAAGAGGGAATGACTTTATTTTTCACTCTATCAAATTCTTTTTCGACAACTTTTCCAGCGGAAGGCAACATATTAACGAATTTGATAGAAAGGCCTCCTGTTGATATAAATATTCGCTTAAATAATTCATTGAGAAAACTTTGACTCACTAATTCGACACCTTCAAAATTTAACTCAATTTTATCACCCTTTTTAAAATGAATTCCCTCAAGACAATTTTCAACAAGAGTTCTTCCCGTCAATTTTGAATGTTTTGCTCTTTTTAAATCAATCTTCACAGTAACTCGCTTTCACAAAGTCAAAGAAAGGGAAAGTAAACTCCCATTCATATTCCAAGCTATTTCATCTTTTAAAATTTTACCATCTTTGATCTCAACCTTCCCTTTACCACTTTCTATAGTCATGATACCGGAAAAGTCACGAATAAACTCATAAACCTGATATAACCCTATACCTCTCCACGGATCACCTGTTGAAGTCACCGATTCCTCAAATGATTTTGCTATCAAATCCTTATCGCTAATATCATTAAATTTGCCCGTTCTATCAAACGACCCTTTAAAACCAATCCCAACATCACAAAAGGCCATAGACAAATAAGTTTCTTCATAGGTTTGTGCTGCAAAATAACCCCACCCTTCACCATAAGATTTTCCTGAATGGAAAAAAATATTATCTGCAATTTCAGTTAGACTATTTGTAAGGCTATCAATGAGTCCGCTAGTTGCAAACTTCCCTCGCTCAAGCAGTTCTTGAACCTTATCACCAAGAATTGCGTTATAATCATTTTTTATATAAATAAGTTCAGAGAAATTATTAGAGTCATGCTTTGCCATTGGATATTCATAATCTTTTAATTCCTTGAAAAGTCCGATTCTTCCCAAGTATAGTTCTACATCGGAATTTTTAGGATATTCTATACTAAAATCTGAAATAAGTCCTTTACTTTTTGCACGAATGGCCTTTTCTAAAATACACCGCAAGTGCACAGAATCAACTGGTTTCACAAATTTGAACTTACTTAAATCTAAGATAATTTTTTGTCCTTGATATTCCTCTAAAAATTCATTAAAAGGATACCTCTCTTCACATGAATTTAAATCTATTTTTGAATTCATATCTATTCTTCAAACAAAATTATTTTTTTATTCTTTTCGTCACTAAAATACTCTCATTTCTAATTAAAAACAAGAGCAATTTGGCCACACTGTGGCGAGGAAACTCACCTGCTTCCTCAATGCCACTATGGCCGTCACTACATCAAATTGGCAGGCGAGAAGAATTTGGGCCTCATTGCGCAAAATGTCACAACTTGACAACCCATGTGTTTTGCTAAAAAATCGCTATCTTTTCTATATCACTAGGCCCCAATTTAGATATGAAACTATGAAGAAAAAAATTCCAAATATTGTCATCACCCTGGTTTTATCTCTCTCTGTGGCCGCGGCCCCATCACCGGACAATATCTTCGACGAGTGTTCAGCTCGTTTGAGAAAGATCATCGAAAAACCGGCGGACTCTTTTCGGGTTCAACTCAGGCCCATGGCCACTCAATCAGACGCGCGAAAATGGAGAAAAGTCTTAGAACATCCTGAAATGTCCTCCTACTACACCGGAGGAACAACTTCCGAGAAAATCGACAGAGATATAGCGGAACACTTTATGGGGCCTTTCAAGGGGCCACACAACAGCATCAAAGCTCGCTACGGGGCCTATTGGGGAGAGGAATTGATCGGTTCTATGGTGTTCCACTATTTTTTTGAGCAAAAAGTGGTGTCCATCGGTTACGCCATTGCCCCCGACTACCAAAGGCAAGGTTTGGCGACGGAAGCGGCGAGAACCCTCATTCAATTTGCCCTCGACAATTTTGAGATAGAGTACATTATGGCGGTCATTCACAGGACAAACAAACCTTCAATCACCGTTGTCAAAAAGCTCGGTTTCTCTTCTGAAACGCAACCTTGTGAAGAATTGGGCCTCGACTACTATTTTTTGTACCCAGAAAACTTTGTCCGTCAATAATAGAAATCGTTTGCCTTTGCATTTCGTTGCTTTCATGGCCGTCAGTGTGGCCACTTGAAAAGAAGATCTCTATCCTGTATCACTTTTTCTCAATAATTCCTTTCCACTATTATAAAAACCCAACCAGCGCCTAAACCTAATTTGCCATCGCAATTTAAAACAGCAAAGTTTACCCTCAGATTCCCAGCGATTCTGTTTAAACCGTTTCCAAGCAGTCTTGACCAATTTTCCTTTTTTATATTGAAATTCTTTTCTATTGATGGGGCCACAAATAGCACCTAAATGCTTTTCCTGATCGTAACCTTCGCTTAAATGAGAAGAATCGAGATAAAGCAACTTGAGAACGATGACTAAATCTATTCCATATTTATAACTAAGTTTTAATTTTCCATCAGATGTTTGGCCAAAGATTACACGATCCCCAACCATCTCCTGCAAAGATTGGATATTTAAACCAAGAGTTTCCAATGCTTTTTGTATTACCTCATTAATATCTATTTTAGGTTGTTTTTTCGTATCGCTCATTTGAGTTCCTTGTTTGTGATTGCATATACACGGCCAATTGTTGAGTTAAGCATCCACTGTTTTTGGTAAATAAAAATTAAGTCATAAATGACTTACTAAGATTCGGGCATTTGAAAGAAAATCTTTAATATGAACAAAAAAGGAGAAAAAGAAAATCGTGATTTTTTGACCAATCTTGGTAAAAAACTGAGAAAATGCAGAATAGAAAAAGGATGGACACTAGAAAAATGTGAAGAGGAAGGTTATCCCTCTTGGCAACGCCTGCAAAAATTAGAATCGGGCACAAACATGACCGTTCTAACATTAAGAAAATTGGCAAAAATTTACAGAGTCCCAATATCAAAATTTTTTGAAAATTGAGTGCGGCCTAAATAAAAATAATTCGTCCTTACTAAGGAAGACAGCAAGCAAATCATTGTTTCAAACAGATGAAATCAATTCACAAGTAACCAAACTACTGCAAACTTGGATGAACCTTTTAGTTCCTGAAAATCCTAAAGAGAGGGCAAAAATCTATAAAGGAGGGAATGACTTTATTTTTCACTCTATCAAATTCTTTTTCGACAACTTCTCCAGCAGAAGGCAACATATTAACGAATTTGATAGAAAGGCCTCCTAACGACGCAAGTTTTGTCGCAAGTTTGTCGCAAGTTTATGGCCGCATCTGAGAGGCCATTTTAGGCCCAAACACATACTCTAAACGGTTGGTGGCCCCTTTCGTTCTTAAAAAGTTTTTTTCCATCAGGGATTTCAAATCCCGTTGTAGCGTCCTGCGGGCCACTCCATGGAATTTTTGGTATTCGCCAATCGTCAACCGGCCATGTTCAAAGATATAATCCAAGGCATCCATTTGCCGATTTGATAGGCCATACTTCTCCTTCAAAGCGGGCCATTCAATGGCCCATGTTCCTTGACGATGAACATCCTTTAGTTGGAAGGCCAGTCCCTTGGTGAAATATTCGAGCCAACCCGTCATATCCATATTTCGTAGGCGCACGCCTTGTATGGCCCCATAAAATTCCTCTCGGTTGCGGTCGTAGAATTTGCTGAGAGTGAAAAGTCGTTTGAAATCATACCCTGTGCGGTATAACCAGAGGGTAGAGAGGAGTCTTGAGGTGCGCCCGTTTCCGTCCAGAAATGGATGGATATGAACTAACTGGAATTGTGCTATACCCGATACTAAAACTGGGTGGATGCTTTTTTCCCCATCCAACCAGGCCATCAGTTCCCCCATCATAATGGGAACCTCATAGGCCGGCGGAGGAGTATAGACGACTTCACCCGTAGATGAATTGACGACAAAATTTTGTACCTTCCGGTACTCGCCGGGGGCAGCACTGCCTCCACGCACCCCTTCCACCAATGTTTTGTGAATCCCGCGAATTAAGGCCTCATTAATTGGCCCTCCGTCTTCCACATATTCGGAAATGGCCTCGAAGGCGTTTCGGTAATTCAAAAGTTCGCAGGCATCGTCCTGCCGGACTCCTTTCAATTTTTCCCCGGCCAACAACCGATCGGACTGTTCCAAAGTGAGGGAAGTTCCCTCTATATGGGTGGTATGGTGTGCCTCCAAAAGGAAGGCCTTGGCGCTTTGTTCCTGCAACCATTGTTCGGAAATATCCGCCCCTTCCAAAAATCCTCTGGCCCGTTCAATATCAGTAAGGTGTTTTGTTATAGAATCGGTAATGGTAAATTTGGGTTTGAATCCCGTTCTCGTCATTTGGGGCATCCCTAATATCTTGGAAAAAATTGGCGGGCGCAGAGAGATTCGAACTCCCAACCTACTGATTTGGAATCAGTCGCTCTACCGTTGGAGCTATGCGCCCGCAAAGTAAGTGCTCACACTTCAGGCCATCTTGCGAGTCAGCTTCGCCATCGCTCCTTACGATGTGCAATGAGCACACCTCAGTCGCTCTGCCTTGCTTCCCCCCAATCTGACCTAAATTGCGAGCACTTACAGTGCTTCTATTATAATTTTTCATTTAGGTGTGTGTAGTTAAGAAACCTCACAAAAAAAAGAGGGGCCGACAAAAAGAGATGAAAACGGCCCCCACTTTGAGAAAAGAGAAAAACCGCGGAAGGGGAAAGTCGTGCTCTCCTCCTTCCGTGGCCTTCTCAAACTTACGCTATAATCTCGGAGACAGTGCCCGCTCCAATCGTTCGGCCGCCTTCGCGGACGGCAAACTTGAGTCCCTTTTCCATGGCGATGGGGGTGATGAGTTCCACTTCAAAAGAAGTGTTGTCCCCGGGCATGATCATCTCCACATCCTTGGGCAAGGTGATGGAGCCGGTCACATCGGTAGTTCTAAAATAGAACTGGGGACGGTAACCCTTAAAAATGGGGGTGTGGCGTCCGCCCTCGTCTTTGGAGAGAATGTACACTTCGCACTTAAATTTCTTGTGGGGGTTGACGCTTCCCGGTTTGCACACCACTTGGCCGCGCTCCACATCCTCGCGCTTGGTTCCCCGCAGGAGCAGCCCGACATTGTCTCCGGCCCGGCCCTCGTCGAGGAGTTTGCGGAACATTTCCACTCCGGTGATGGTGGTTGTAGAAGTCTCGCGGATGCCCACGATCTCCACTTCTTCATTGACTTTGACGATTCCCCGTTCAACCCGGCCAGTGACCACAGTGCCCCGGCCAGAGATGGAAAAGACATCTTCCACGGGCATTAAAAAATCCTTGTCGATGTCGCGGGTGGGTTCGGGGATATAGGAATCCACTTTTTCCATCAGTTCCCGGATGCGCGCCCGGCCGATCTCTTCTTCCTTGTCCTCCAGGGCCATCAGGGCGGAACCCTTAATGATGGGAATGTCGTCCCCGGGAAAGTCGTAGGAGGAGAGCAGTTCGCGGATTTCCATCTCCACCAGTTCCAGCAATTCCTCGTCGTCAACCTGGTCGACCTTGTTCATAAACACCACGATGGCGGGCACTCCCACTTGGCGCGCCAAGAGGATGTGCTCGCGGGTCTGCGGCATTGGCCCATCGGCGGCGGAGCACACCAAAATCGCCCCGTCCATTTGGGCCGCGCCGGTGATCATATTTTTGACATAGTCGGCGTGGCCCGGACAGTCCACATGGGCGTAGTGCCGGTTGGTCGTCTCGTACTCGACATGGGCCGAGTTGATGGTGATCCCCCGCGCCTTTTCCTCGGGAGCGGAGTCAATCTGCTCGTACCCCCGGGCCTCCCCACCGTGGTCTTTGGCCATCGTCATAGTGATGGCGGCAGTGAGAGTGGTCTTGCCATGGTCAACATGGCCAATAGTGCCAATGTTGACATGGGGTTTGGATCTATCAAATTTTTCCTTTGCCATGGGCGCTTCTCCTTTTAGGCCCTGGCCATGGGCCAGGGATATTGTTGATTTTTAATTTTTCGTGCACACACCTTAAAACTCATTTGCACAAATTGTAAACCCCTGCCTGGGCCAGTCGCGGGTTCGCTTGCTATCTCGGCTGGAGCTTGCGGCGGGAATTGAACCCGCGACCTCTTCCTTACCAAGGAAGTGCCCTACCCCTGGGCCACGCAAGCGCAAGGCCTTCTTTATAACGCCACCTTCTGGCCCTGTCAAAGCTGGCAGGTGGCCAAAAATGATCCTCTGGGGGTTCAAAAACCATCGCGCAAGCAGTCTTCATCGCCATTTTTTCGGTGATTTGTGAAATGCCAACGGGATCAGGCCTTCGCATATAGGCCATAGCGGGGAAAATCCCCACAGTTTTTAATGCGGAGAACTATTATGCTTTTTAAGTTGATTCCCTGGATCGTTGGCCCACTGGTATTGCTCTCAAGTTGCGGAAGGCCCCAGACCAAAGTGGAGGCCCATCCCTCCATGCTGCTGACCGAAACCCTGGTCACGGCGGAACAACTGGAGTCCGCCGCCCCCCTGGCCATAGTGCGGCCAGGGGACGAGGTTAGCGTCATCTTAAAGCGGCGGGATACAATCGCCCGATTCCGCAACTACCAAAGGCCAGTACAGACTTATAACGAAACCTATCGGGGCATCCCTATAACTACCGGCAAGTGCGGTGTCGGTTGGCGGGATTTCAAGGGATACCAGGAAGTGCAGAAGATGCCGGGAGAAGATTTGGAGAGTTTGCCCCTCAAGATCAAACTGGGGGACAACCTTTATCCCTTTGAAAAGCTGGTTTTTGTCTCCAAGGAAAACATGGTGCAAAAGGCCTTTTTTTGGGTGCAACACCACCACTTGCAGAGCGATAACCAACTGTCCCTGGTGGTGGAACAACCGCCGGCGCGCAGGGTGCGGGTGGGTTTTACCGGACACCACAGATGCGGGCGGCTCGGCATCAATACCGAAAATGGCCACCGCCAACAGCAAGTACAGGATAAAATTACTTTCGAGATGCGCCTGTCTGTGCGCGGGATGCCCTAGTTCGGCCCCCGCGGCCAGGGGGTTCAAACGCGTCGAGGGGCCAGTTCATGCGCTTTAAAAGTTCCTGCATCATCTTTTTGAGGTGGGGGCGCAGGGGAATGGGTGCGGCCCGTTGGCAATAACTCTCCAGTGCCTTGAAAAAATTGATCGGCCACTTTCTCTGAAAAAAGTTGACCACCCAGGCGGGGATGGAACCCTGGGGGTCGATCAGGGCAATCATTTTGACATAGGTGCGCTGGGCGGTGGTGGGCCTCATGGCGACATACCCGTACTGCATCAGCGCTTCCACCGTCCCCCCTTTGATCTTTTTCTGTCCTGGGGAGATTGAATGGGAATACACCACCAGCAATTTTCTTTCCGGGTCGATAAAGAGCTTGTTGTTCAACACCATGTGCCGGTCGTAAAATGGCCAGGGGAGATTGGTCAAACTGTAAGTGTCCGCCTCCAAGTCGCTGACATCCCTGAGGGTCACTTTTTCCATCAGATCGGGAGTCCATTTGACGGAACTCTCCACATCCCGCAAATTGGCCATAACCTGGGGCAGAGGGGCGGCCAATTCCCCCTCAACTTTGAGTTCCAAAATGCCCGAATTGGTATTTTGGCGAATGTAGAGGATGAAACCGTCCCGGGAAGTGGATTTTTCCCACCCCTTCTCGTCGTAGACCCGGGAGGGCAATTGGGGAAGAGTCTCCAGGGAGTTGGCCTGGGCCTGCAGGCCCAGCAAAACCGCCGAAGAAAAGATGCACAGGGAGGTGCTGAGAGCGGTGAAGATTGATTTTATTTTACCCATAGTAGAGACTCAAAACTTGGCACATCAAACAGTTGAGGGGAAGGGGTGTATGGCCACTGTTGAAACCGGACTCGATGTCCTAATGGGCGACCACAAGGCCCAATCACTGCTGAAAGGCCGCATAGGTTACTTATGCCATTCGGCAAGTGTGGATAAAAATTTAATTCACGGAGCAGAGAGTTTAAGTCAATTACTAGGAGACCAATTGGGGTGCCTGTTTGGCCCCCAGCATGGGCAGGCCAGCGATGTGCAAGACAACATGGTGGAAACCGCCGACTGCCAACACCCCTACTTTAAACGGCCAGTGTACAGCCTGTATGGCCAAACCCGCGCCCCCACGGATGCCATGTTGGAGGGCATCGACACTCTGGTGGCCGATCTGCAAGATGTGGGCACTCGGGTGTACACCTACCTGACCACTTTGGCCCTGTGCATGGATAGTTGCCAGCAAAAAGGGGTGCGGGTGGTAGTTCTCGACCGCCCCAACCCGGCCGGGCCATTGGTCGAAGGCCGTGTGCTCGAACCTGAGTGGAAAAGTTTTGTCGGCCACCACCCTATCCCCCAGCGCCATGGCCTGACTCTGGGAGAAGCGGCCCAACTCCAACGGCAGCTCTTTTCCCCCCGTTGCGACTTGCATGTAGTGCCCATGCGCCACTACCACCATCAAATGCTGTGGGAGGAAACCGGCCTGGCCTGGGTCAACCCCTCTCCCAATTTGAGCACCCCCAATTCGGCCCTCACCTTTCCGGGAACGGTTTTATTCGAGGGCACTACCCTATCCGAAGGACGGGGCACCACCCGCGCCCTGGAAGTGGTGGGAGCGCCGGGGGTGGAACCCTACGCTTTGCGCGATCGGATGGCCACAGACTTTGAGCACTACGGGATTCAAGGGGTTGTCTTGCGGCCCACTAACTTTTGCCCCACTTTCCAAAAGCACGGAGGTGCAAGCTGCGGGGGGTTGCACCTGCATGTGACGGACGCGCGCCGGGCGCGCACCTGGCGCTTGGGCCAACTCCTGTTAAAGCACTTCAAATCCACCTTGGGCCAGGCCTTTGCCTGGAACACCAGGCCCTACGAGTACGAATACCAGCGCTTGGCCATAGACCTCATCAACGGCGGAGAGGAATTGCGCCACTGGGTGGAAAAGGACGGCACGGCGGAAGACCTGGCCCAACTGGAGGCCCAGGGATTGCAGGCCTACGGGCAGTTGCGGGAACAATGCCTGCTCTATCCCGCGTAAAATGGCCACAATACGAGTACATTTTACAAGGCCTCTTTTATAAAGGAGAATTATTTTTATGGTGGCCTATATCTTATCCGGAGCGCGCACCCCATGCGGCAGTTTTTTGCAGGGACTGGCCCCAGTGAGTGCCCCCCAATTGGGAGCGGTGGCCATTCGGGCCGCACTGGAGAGGGCGGGAGGACTCGCCCAGAAGGTGGACGAAGTTTTCATGGGCCAAGTGCTGCAAGCGGGTTCTGGCCAGGCCCCCGCCAGGCAGGCGGCGCTGCAAGCGGGACTTCCGCAGACAGTGCCCTGTTCCACCATCAATAAAGTTTGCGGCTCAGGAATGCAAGCGCTGATCGCGGGAGTCCGTAGCATCAAGGCCAAAGACAATCAACTGGTAGTGGCGGGGGGCATGGAAAATATGTCCCAGGCCCCCCACTTGCTCTCCCAATACCGCCGGGGACTCAAATTTGGCAGCGCCGAGGTGAGGGATTCCATGCAATTCGATGGCCTGCAAGACGCCCGCTCTGGCCGGGCCATGGGGGATTGCGCTGAAGAGTGCGTACGCCGCTACACATTGACCCGCGAGCAGCAGGACGCCTTTGCCATCGAATCCTTTAAGCGCGCCCAAAGGGCCACGGAAGAGGGCATTTTTGCCCGCGAGATCGCTCCCGTTTCCGTGCCCGGACGCAAGGGTGAAGTGTTGGTGGAACGGGACGAAGGGCCAGGCAAGGCCCAATTCGACAAAATCCCCAAACTGCCCGCCGCCTTTGTCAAAGAGGGGGGCACCATCACCGCCGCCAACGCCTCCAGCATCAACGACGGCGCTTCGGCCCTGGTTGTAGGAGGGGAAGAATACCGGAAGCAGGCCCCCTTTCAATTGCTATCCTACGCCAGCAGCGCCACCGATCCCACCTGGTTTAGCACCGCCCCCATCGAGGCCATGAAAAAGTGTGCAGGGCGGGCGGGCCTGGCCTTCGGAGACATCGACTTGTTTGAAATCAACGAGGCCTTTGCCGCCGTCCCCATGGCGGCGATTCAGTCCCTGGAACTCGATCCCGCCAAAGTGAACATTTACGGCGGGGGCATTGCCCTGGGCCACCCCATCGGCAGCTCGGGAAGTCGCATCGTCGTCACCCTGATGACGGCCATGCACAACCAAAAGGCCCGCTACGGCATGGCCTCCCTGTGCATCGGCGGCGGCGAGGCCCTGGCGGTTGTTTTAGAGCAACTCTCAACATAAGGAAAAGGCCTATGCCGGAAAATAAACCGGGAAACAAAAAAATGGCCTCAGGGAAGGCGGGAGTGAGAAACTACGCCCCCGGAGAAAACCTGTTCGACGAAAACGACCCCGCCGACTCCCTCTTTATCATCCAGTCGGGACAAGTCCGCCTGTTCCGCCCCAAGGGACGCGGCTACATCGAACTGGCCGTCTTGCGCAGCGGAGAAATGATCGGCGAAATGGCCTATTTTGGCGACGGCCAAAAGCGGCGCAGTTGTTCGGCCGCGGCCATCGTCAACACCGAGGCCATCGAAATTTCCTTTCAGGCCTTCGGCAAAACCCTCTCGGAACTGACTCCCTGGCTCAGGAGCATTATTCACTCTCTAGTCTCGCGCCTCAAAATCGCCAACGAGAAGGTCAAACTGCTGGAATCCAATTCGGTGGGGGGCTTTAAAAAGCGCGACGGAACCGGGGAGTACACCTTTTTTCACGGCCAGGACATCATGCGCATTTTTTCCACCCTGTACCTGGTGATGAAAAGTTACGGAGAACCCAAGGGCGCTGGCCACGCCGTGCATGTCAACCGCATCCGCTTTTTTATGTTCGATGTCTACAATATTCAAGAGGTCAAGTACGAAGAGTTGATCCGCGTACTGGAAACCGAGGGAATCCTGTCGGTGG
Source organism: Bacteriovoracaceae bacterium (assembly GCA_965243145.1). Lineage (GTDB taxonomy): Bacteria > Bdellovibrionota > Bacteriovoracia > Bacteriovoracales > Bacteriovoracaceae > CBDBLK01. Next base: position 69,608 of record CBDEUB010000002.1, on the reverse strand, counting down.
CGGCCGATCCAAAGGGCACATCCAAGGCCATCGAAGTTTTTGACACCGAGAGGTTGCGCGAACTGATGGTCTTCTTTAACCAACAACGCATGGCCCAGGACAAGCAAAAAATTACCATCTCTCCCCAGTGCCAGCAACTCCTCGAACCCATCTACCGGGATTTGAAAGAACGGGGAACAAAAGATGGCCAGGGAGAACAATGCCGCTACAACCTGACCCCTCTGCTAGATGCCCTCAAGGCCAAAAATATGGCCACGGATGCCGATCACCTGGAAGATGCCATCAAGTCGGGATTTGCCGAGGAAGTTTTCATCTCAGAGGGGAATTTGTACACCACCATCAACCAAAACAAACTGCTTCAACTGTTCCCCTTTATCCGCATTATCAACGCCATTCAAAAAGTCAACCAGGCCAAATTGAGGGGGCGGTAGCGACGGCCTATATCTCTGACAGGGGATCAAAAATCACATTAACACTATCGCTGTTGGTGTAGTACAATCCTTCCAATCTTAAAATGTACCCCGAGCGGACATCGGCGGAAATATGGCGATTGGAACCGGGGCAAGACACCCGCACATCGTAGGATTGATAATATTTTTCCCGGCCACTTTCCTTGAGCAGTCTCCAACCGCGGGAATGGGAGGGAGAAACGCGGTTGATCACTCGCCCGCCAATGCGCACCTGAATGGTGGCCTCCTCGGGACGGGTGGGCAGAGCGATGGCGCGGTAGCAATCTTTGGCCGACTTGGTTCTGACCACCAGACACTGGGGGTATCGCACTCGGGCGCTGCCGTGCAATTGGACGACATAACCTTCAAAGGACTCCCCCGCATCGGGAGCATAGCGGGTGTTCACCCGCTGCACCCGGTTTTCAAAGGTAAAACCGTTGCGGGAACTGCGGGAAACCCGCGCGCCATCCTTGAAAACTTCGATTTCGTCAGGGTTGATGGCGGGAGCACTGCTGGAGGCCACTGGCCAATAGTTGTATTGGTGGGCCACTAAAACTTTTTTAACCGAGGCATTGATTTGATCAAAAATGTTGAGAAAACTGTTGCCGCAAATATTGTAGCTGTCGGGGTGCGCCCCTCCCTCGTAATTTCCGGAAGCATTGTGGAGCCTGCGACTGGCCTCCCGATAGACAAAATTGGAGGCCTCGCCGCAGGCGTTGACAATGGAGTGTAAGCGCAGAGTTTGAAAACTGTGATCGCGCTTGAGCCTGTTCAAGTCGCCCACTCTCCCGGTGACATAATCGTTGCGCTCCCTGTTGCTCTGCTGAAAATAACCCATCCGGTGCCAAGAATTGTCGTCCTGGTTGGACATTAAGACAACATGCATTTTGCTGCCGCGGCGGAAAATGCCACGGTTGCGGCCATATTTGATCAATTCACTAGCGCGCCTGAGGCCGGCCTCTTTCGACCCGCGGAATTGGGGAAAAGTGCGCAAGACCTCCACCGCCCGATCCCAGGGGATCAACAGATGGCGACTGGAGAGGGACTTGGGGTTGTCCGCCACCAACTTGATCACAGAGGTGTCTCCAACATTGGAAGTCACCAAAGGGGCCAGTAAAATGCGGAAGTCGTACTCCGAAGAAATCAACTTGACGGTTTTGTTCAAGGCGATTTTGGTGGCCTCGTCCAAATGATTGGTGGACGAAGAGTTGTCCCACAAAAAGAGAAAATCGGCCTTTGGTTTCACATAGCGCGAAGAGGAACAGGCCCTATTGGCCCATTGCAAATCCTGCCTGCCGCGGATGGAGTATTCCTGTTGAAGGGTGCCGATGCGCTCCCGTCCACAAGCACTCACAAGGGCCATAACTAAGAATAAAATGAAAGCGCGCAAAAGGCCCTCCCTTTCAATCGGACGACGGATAGGCGACATCATATTCCACCTTGACCACATCGGTGCTCTTGTAGATTTTGTCCCCATTGGTAATGCTGAGAATATACCCGGTGCGGTTGATTTCATTGCTGCTGGTAGTGCCATCACCGCAATTGGCCAAGATATTGTGGGAGGCCTTAAACTCAATCTGGTTGCTGTTATCTTCCAACAATTCCCAATTGGTCTGCTGGCCTTCCGTCTTCATCAATTGAGTCCCGTTAATGTACAGTTTGAGGGTGTTGTCTTTGGGGATACTGGGAAGGGCGACGGCATTAAAACACTCCTCCTTGCCCGTCGCCAACTCCAATTTAACACACTGGGGGTAATAGACTTTGGCGCTGCCGTGAAACTGGATCACCTCCCCGCTAAATTTTTGGTTGTAATTGGGAGGAGTAGCGCGCAGGTACGCATCCGTGAAAGTCCCTGTATAAAAGGAGTAACCGTTTTCACTGCTGGGGGAAATCACCCTTTGAGTACCCCCATCCTCTATGTAGGCACGAGTGATGTCCTGGGCGGTAAAACTTGCCACAAAACTGGAGACTACTGGCCAATAGGCATAGGCGTGGCGGGCGATATTGCTGTAGGCCGCATAATAAATATTGTCAAAGGCCTTGAGCAAACTCACATTGTTGGCACAGGCATTGTGGTGATCCACTTGGGCCGCGGGCCGGCCGCCTTGATCGGTGGGGGAAAAGCGGCCAGGAACCCCGTCTGAATCGTCGCCGTGGGAATCCACATAGCGTTGGTTGTAAATCCAGCGACTGGCCAACTTATAATTGCTGACGGTGATATTGCACGAAGACGAGTAGGCCACCGAGTGAAAGCGCAGCATTTGCGGATAGGCCGAGGCAGTTTCCGTCAGGGCCGGAACACAAGTCTCATTGGCCTTGACTAGCTCGTTGTTATTGCTGGGATCGACGATCGCCTCACCGTAATGCCCGCGATAACACAAGAGCGAGTGAACTCCCGCTTTAATATTGGCGGCGATATCTCCGTCATCGCCCTTGGAAACCACCACCACATTGAGGTAGGATTCTGGCCGCAAAACACCATTGGTTTTGGCGTAGGCCACCAGTTTGGAGGCGCGGTCAATTCCCCTTTCATTGGCCGAACGCTGATTTGCTTGAATCCCGGAATCCATATCTTTTAGGGCCGCGGGAAGTTTCTCCACCGCAATGACATCGGCGGCGGGAAAAGTTCCCCCCACCGGCGTATTGGCCACCACTTTCATCTTCCACTGGACATCTTCACCAGATTTTAAAAACAAGGGGGCCACCGCCAGACGCAAATCGAATTGATCCGACACTTTGTGGACGAAAGATAGCAGAGCGTTGACCGCCGTGGTGCTGTCGGCATAGTTGGCCTTATCCAAATTGTCCCACAAAATAATGAAATCCACCTTGGGCCGGGTGTAATAACTGGCCGGGCAGGCATCCTGCACCCAACGGGAACTCATGGTGGCGGCCAAATAATGGGAGGTTCCGGTAAAGTTAAAACCGTTGGTGACCACGCTGCGCGGGCCTACATTAATGCTAAAAATATCCACCCAATCGGAAGCGAGATAACTGGCATTGCCGGCAAAGCGCGCCTGGATGGTACACAGGCCTTGGGAGACGGGAGTGATGGCACCAGTGGTGGAACTCACCCGGCAATTGTTGGTGGTGGCCCGGTAGGTGACGGTTCCCTGGCCAAAGGGTGGCCTTTGAATCGCCAGGTTGCTCCCTCCGGCGGCCAGGGTGGGACTGGTTCCGTAGGGATCGGTGTACACCGTTGGAGTCTGGGTTCCTTTGCCTACATCGATACTGAGCAAGGTCACCCAATTGGAGGCCCGGTAATTGCTGTTCCCGGCAAAGCGCGCTTGCACGATACAACGGCCGGCCCTCGAAGCGCTGACCGCTCCACTGGTTTTGCCGGCGGTACAAATACTGGGGGTTGTCGACTTGTACTCCAAACTCCCCCGTCCACCGGAAGGAGGATTGGCAATTTGCAGGGCCGTTCCCCCAACTACCAAGACCGGACTGCTCCCTCCGTAGGGATTAGTGGGAGGGGTGAGGTTTTGAGGTGTGAGTCCGGTGGGGCCATCGGTTTCACGCCGGGGAGTATTAAAATCCCCGTCGTCGTCGTCGGAACAGGCACTCGCTCCCAACAAGGCCATAACTAAACAAATAAAATTTAAAAGCTTCAAATGGGCCTCCTCAAGTTGAGCTTTTTGGGCCATCTTCCGCAAATCCTATCGTCATTTTGCTTTTTTAACTTTAGAGCAGGGCCTTGAAGAGGCCCTTTTCATGGCAATATTGTACCCCTTAACTGCGTGGGCATTGGCCCGTTAAAATGGAAGGGAAAGCGAACACGACACCTTTTAAAATGGAGAAGAAAAAATGTCGGTTGAATGGTATTATGTGGATGGACAAGAACGGGTGGGGCCAATCGGGATGCCCCAGCTCGCGGGCCTGGTTCAAGAGGGAACACTCGGCCCCGAAAGTTTCGTTTGGCGCGAGGGATTTGAAGATTGGCAAGCACTCAAAGACACCGCCGAGTGGCCAAAAATTTCTCCCGCTCCCACTCCCCCCCCTCCGCAAGCTCCCCCCCTGCCCGCCGCCAGCACCAGTTCCAACACTAATCGAGAGAGCAGCATTAGCAATATCCCCACCATGGGCGGCCCCGCTCCTTTTAATTGGAATCAGATCGGTGAAAACGACCAGGCCATCTATATTAAAATCGGCCAGGACAGGGGCGGCCAGGAAATTGAATATGGCCCCTTTACCAAGGGACAAATTGCGCGCGCCTACAGGGAAGAACGGATCAATCACAAAACCTATGTCTACGCCCAAGGACTCGACAACTGGGTTTTTCTGGGAGATACTTCCCTGCTCGGAGAACGCTCGGGCCAAGTGGCGGCCATTCAGGAACACGAACGCCGCACCAGTCCGCGCAAACCCTTTGTGGCGCGCCTCCTTTTAGTCGGCCGAGACGAAGTTTTTGAGGGTATATGCCGCAATATTGGGCCAGGGGGACTGCAAGTCTTGGTGGCCAACTTCCCCCTGGGAGAGGGCGAACACATCGAGATCAATGTCCACCCGGAAAACGACCCCCAACACGCCTTTGTGGCCTCCGGAAAAATTGTGAGGATACTGCAAGGGGGATGCGGTTTTGCCATGTGCTTTGAAAATTTGACCGCCGAGGCCAACCAGGCGATTCAAAGTTACCTGCAAAAGGCCGCCTAAAAAGGCGGTGGGAAAGGCCAGGAGAACCCCATGCCCGACTCCACTTTAAAAGGCCTGCTGTGTGCACTTCTGCTGGCCAGTTGTTCTGGCCTCAACCGCAACCAGGTAGCAACCGGGCGTTTGGACTTTAGCGGAGGCCTCTACCGCTCCCAAGAGTGGAGCGAGGCCCTGGCCTTCAAGCGCTATTCCTGGTTTGAGGATTTAACCCTGGCCTATGGCCTGCTGTTGGCCCCCATCGATTCCCAATCCCCCTTCCAAAACTGGTTTTCCCCCGCCGAAAAGGAGGCCCTGGAGAACTGTCAAAAGTCGATCATTGTTCTCAATTACGCCCGCAGGCCCATTTACCAGGGCCTTTTCCTGCAACAAATGGAGAGGTGGGGTTACACCAAGGCCAACCTCACCCATTTTTCCAGACACTTAAAGGCCCACCCCAGCTATACCTATTCGGGTTTGCAACTGTACCGCGCCTATGCCCTCTGTTTCAAAGCGGACGGGAGGCCACACGAGGAAGGAGAACCGACGATTCATTTTCCCGGGTTTCGTAGCATAAAAATCAAGATTCAAGCGCCATCTGTAAATTAAAGCTTTGGCCAGCAAAGACCGATTCTCTAAGAACGAGAATGGGGGAAAATTTAAATGGCCGAGCAAGATAAACAAGACAAAGAAGAAAAGAGAGAACGGTTTGGCCGCTACCTCATCCTGGATCACCTGGTTGACGGCGGCATGGCCAAAATCTGCCGCGCCCGCTATCTGGGGCAAGAGGCGGACAAAGTTGTCGCCATCAAAATGGTGCAACCCCAATTTTCCCAGGACGACGCTTTTAAAAGAATGTTCATGGACGAAATTAAAGTGGTCTTTGGCCTGCTCCACCCCAACATTATCCAAACTTACGACTACGGATTTCACAAGGGCCAACTCTTCGTGGCGATGGAATATTGCGACGGCAGAAACCTCAAGGAATACCTCAACCGCCTAAAGAAGAAAAAATTTGTCTTTCCGGTGGAAGTCTCGGTGTACATTATCTCCCAGGCCTGCCAGGGCCTGCACTACTCCCACACCTACACCGACAAACTGTCCGGCAAACCGGCCAACATCATCCACCGGGACATCTCCCCCCACAATATTATGTTGACCTACGACGGAGCGGTGAAAGTCATCGACTTCGGCATCGCCAAGAGTGACAAGAGCGAAGACAAAACCCAAGCGGGAACCATCAAGGGCAAAATCGGATATTTGGCCCCCGAATACATCGAGGGGCTGGAACTCGACCACCGCTACGATCAATTCGCCCTGGGCATCACCCTGTGGGAAATGCTGTGCGCCCGCGGCCTCTTCAAAGGCCCCAGCGACTTCGCCATCTTAAAGAAAATTCAAGACTGCCAAATTCCCCCCCCTTCCACGATCAACCCCAAAGTGCCCAAAGAGTTGGACGAAATCGTGCTGACCGCCCTCAATCCCGACCGCAACAAACGCCACAAAAACCTGGATCAACTCAACCGGCTGTTGATCAAATTTTTATACGCCAACTATCCCGATTTCAATTCCAGCGATCTGGCCTATTTCGCCAAGGGACTCTTTAAGGAAGAGATCAAAAGGGATCGGGAAAAATTGTTTGAATACGGAAAAATTGATATTTCCCCCTACCTCAAAGACCTCAAGCGCGAGCAGGAGGGCATCATCGAAAACGAGGCCACCCGCACCAGGAAAAAGGAACAGGTCATCGACTTTGGCCTAGAGGAAAGCGATGCCAACGAACCCAAAATACAAATCGACCGCACCTCAGTCAGCAGGAAAAGAGGCCAGGGCAATTCATCCCCGTCCAACTCCAACAATGTGACTCAAGCGGTGAAAAAGGCCATCAGTCGGGAACAACAACAACAAATGTCGATGATAAGTGCCATGAAAGCTGAAATCGAGGTTTCTCCTGTCTCGATGCAGGCCGATCGCAAGCGCTTGGGCCAAATCGCCCCCCCTCCCCTGCCGCGCAAACCTCCCCCGCATCAAAGGGACGACGACGACGATGGGCAGGCCAATTCCCGCCGGGAATGGGTCTTTTTGGCCGCCGCCTGCATCGGCGTTGTGGCCTTTTTCAACCAGTCGGCCCTGCGCCGCGGATTGTGTATGCTGGGAGGTGCCCAAGTGGGTCTGCAAAGTTGCGCCCCTAAAAAGGCCATCTCAAAATCCGGCGATTCCCAAGACTCCATAGAAGAGGAAATCCAAAGGGAAAATTTGGCGCTGAACGGCCGGGGGGAAGAAAATGTCTATCTCATCCTCAGAAATTTTGATAAGCGCACTATGAAGGTGTACCTCGATGGCATCCACCAATCCACCGACATTTTGAGCCGCGTGAGCATCCCCGCTGGCCGCGTCCAAACTTTGAGAATCGAATCCCCGGGCCAAAAACACTTTATTCAAACCATCGACTCCAACGGCGGGGAAAATATCGAAGTCACCATCCCCAAACGGGAGCGGGAATTTTTTGGCCACCTCTACAGTTCCGCCGACTGCCGCCTATCGGGAACCCTCTCCTTTGAAATCTACGGGGAAAAGCGCACCGCCGAAGTCCCCATCAGAAGCAAACTGGGCATCGCCTTCCCCGTCCGCACCAGAGGGCCAGCAAACCAGGCGCAAAGGGCACAATACACCCTCTTTTTTCGGCCATCCAACAAAAATTTCCAAAAAAAGCTGAATCTCCAGTTTGAAAGAGTCGGCCAGTACATCGACATTTGCACTCTCGACACCCGCTCCAACTTTGATCCCGATCTCGAAGACAACTGATAGTCATCGCCCACATCCCAAAGGAAAACTATGATAAGAGCAGGGTAACTGTTCACAATTTAGGTCAGATTGGGGGGAAGCGAGACGGAGCGACTGAGGTGTGCAAAGAGCACATTGCAAGGAGCGACGGCGAAGCTGACTCACAAGATGGCCTGAAGTGTGAGCAGTTACAACTGTTCAGGGCCAGGCCCAGGCGGCCATCTGATCGGCCACACCATTTAAAACCGCCTCCCTTTCCACCAGGGGATTCAATTCTTTTTTGGGGTGTATTTTTTTAAAAAAGGTGCGCTGGGATTTGGCCAGTTGTCGGGTGGAAATAAAAATCTTCTCTTCGAGTTCCCCTCGACTGCCAATATTTCCCCGCAAATAGTCCAGGGTTTCCCTGTAACCCACCGACTGGAGCGGCCTTTCACCGCCGCTCAGGCCCCCACAGAGCAAACCCTCCAATTCTTCCACCAGGCCCCGTTCCAACATGCGGCCGGCCCGGCGGCGGATGATGCGCCAGTGCTCTTCCTTGGGAATGTCCAAATACAAGGTCACAAACCGCCAGGCGGGGTTTTGTGGCCTGGAAAAATCGTAAGCGCCTAAGTTCTGAAATTTGCGCCTCTCTTCTGATAGAGGCCTTCCGGTTTGGCGGTGGTATTCCACCGCGCGCAGTGTGCGGTAGGCGTCGTTGGGGTGAATGTGCCGCCAGGAGGCGGGGTCGTGTTCGCGCAAATACTGGCGCGCCTGCCTCAGTAACTGTTCACACTTCAGGCCATCTTGCAGGCCCTCACATGGCCTTTCAAGTGGCCCAGATTTACTTGTGCCAGAGGCGTACATGCCTTTGGCCAAAGCGCGCAGGTAGAAAGCGCTGCCGCCGACCAAAACGGGAATCTGCCGCCGCCGGTGCAACGAGGTGATCAGTGGCAAGGCCCGGGCACAAAAACTGGCGGCGTTTAAGGGTGCTCTCACCGAACAGTCCCCCATCAGGGCGTGGGGGATCCCTCGCATTTGGGCCTCGTCTGGCCTGGCAGTGCCCACCTTGAGTTCGCGGTAAAAGCACAGAGAATCAAAGTTGACGATCTGAAACCCCTGCCCCCTCTGGCGCAAGAGAGGCCCCAATTGAATGGCGGCATCGGTTTTGCCGGTGGCGGTTGGCCCAGTGATCGCTATTACAGGGTATTGGGGTGTGTTCAGTTATTTTCCTGTTCGCATGACAATATAACAGAAAGAGGAAAACCCTACCCCCAATCCCGCGTAGGCCAAAAGGATTCCGGGAGAGATGATAAATAAAGTTCGGCCAAGAGAACCCGCATTTTCAAGAATAGGAGGCATAATGAATGAATGGACAATCGACCAAAAAGCACTCCTGTGAACAGTTCTATTGAGACTCAGCAAAAACGGTTGTCTGTCTTTGGCAAAAAGGCCCCCCGACATACAGCTTACGAAAGAGTAAGTGGCCATGGCCATTGCCGAGATGACTCCGCGATGAAATCCAGTAATTGCGGCCGCTTGAATTTCTTCGGGGGCAAGGACAATTCCGGCATAGGCCACATCCCCATCATCACACTCCCTCAAAGCATTAATCTCGTCGAGGATAGCATTGGCCCCAGGATCGTTTTCCACAAACTCGCCAAAGCGATCCACTGATAAAAATTCGCTGTGTTCGCCTTCGACTTTACAGCGGGGCACTCCCTTTTCGTCGAGTAAAATGGCCATTTGAGGAGCATGTTCACTCTCCAATTGTCCTGACTGCAAATGTTCCGCTACAAAGGCGTTGACGGGAGTGAGGCCGAGAAGGCCCATCAAGAAAAGGGAAAGAGAAATATTGATATATCGCATTAAAACCCCTCAAATAACAGTGAGCGCCATTGCCCATTTAAGGCCACAGTAAAAACTAAAAAATGCTTCTCGTCAACTGCTTTTTCCAAGTTTTTGCATTGCCAGAAGGTGGCACCCCAAACACATAGGGCCGCAAAATACCTTGGCCCATATCAATTCTTGACAATATACCAAATTCGTTATATTCTCAAAAAATAATGAATGTTGTCATTTTGTGACAAGTCGATCGAGAATTGAAAAAAGTACCCGAAGATATTTTATCTGACGCGTACGCACTTTTTGACGATCTCGCCTGTGGAAAAAAATTGGCAATGCCCTATTCTAGGCCATTGCCAAGTATCGCAAAAGGTTTGCACGAATTGAGGTTATCTTGCAGAGATGGAATATACCGCATTTTTTATGTCATAAAATTGAATGATAGTATTTATATTCTGCACATTATGAAAAAGAAAACGCAACAAATTGACAAAAAAGTCAAGCAACTTCTTTTATCCCGTATCAAGGAGCTTAGTTTGTGAAAAAAGGCGAAATTATTACCTATAAAACAGTCAAAGAATTTGCAAAGGGCATGGGCCTTACGGATATTGAGATCGCCCTTATTTCAGAAAAAAAGAGGATTATCAAAGGCCTGAAAAACAAAAGGTTAAAGGCGAATTTATCTCAAGCAAAACTCGCCGCCCTCGTTGGCACAAAACAATCATCTATCGCCCGAATGGAATCAGGATTAGTCAGTCAGGTGAGTATGGACTTCCTCGCCAAAATTGCTTTTGCCCTGAATACTTCGATTAGCATAAAAAGCAGGGTTGCATAGTGACTGGAAACTTTAAAGTTCCCACAACCTGGCCAAAAGGGCATCGTCTACAACTTTGCGGTACTGATCCAGTTTTTGATCCAGGCGTTCCAGGCGGCGGGTAATCTGGCGACGAATGGCCGCCGAGGGGTATAACTGCTCACACTTTGGGCCATCTTCCGGGCCAGCTTGCGGACGAAGCAGGCCCAAGAGGTATTCCACCACTGGCCGCGGTTCAAAGGCATCCAGGGAACTGGGCAGACTCTTGAGCAAAACCGTGGCGGAGTCCGTGCGCTCGAAATCAAACCCCCTGGGCCTTAAATCTTTGAGCACAGAATCCCACTCCCCACCCAGAGAAAAGGCCTCGGCGATCAGCAGGGGGGTGACTTCCCCGGCACTCTCTTGCAAGACAATATCTTTGCAATAGGCCTCTAACATAGCGGCAAAATCCCACAGCACCAGGCCATCTTCATCCCGCTGCAAATAAAAGCGCGGAGATATGGCCAACACTCCCTCCTCGGCAAGGGCAAGGGCCACGGTCTCCCCTTCCGCAGAGGCCTCCGCCACCTGCTCCGCCTCTCGCTGGCCAAGAAAATCCTGCAGGCCCCGCCTGTCCAGGGCGGGCGGGGGCGACGGATGGCGGGAATCGCCGGGGCCGGCGCTTGAGGCCACGGAGCGGGAGGCGAGCGCCTCCTGGAGGGCGCTGCAAACCAGGTTTTCCAACAAGTAGTGTTTGAAAAATTTGACCTGGATTTTATTGGGGTGGACATTGACATCGACCAGGTTTTTGGGTGCCCGAATAAAGCACACATAGTGGCCCCACTCCCCATAGGGCCAAAATCCCTCCAGGGCCTTGAGAATGTTTTGGTGGGTGTTGCGATCGAAAAAATGGCGTCCGTTGACAAACAAAAAGTGCCGTCTGCCGGCGTTTCCCTTTTTTCCCTGGGTGGAGAAATAACCGTGCACGAAATGATTTTCGTACTCCCCGGCAAAGCGAACCAAATTCTGCGGATCATGGGCCTGTTTTAACAACACTTGCGCCACCCGCTCCTCTTCCCGCTCTACCGCGGGGAAAAGTTGCCCGTCCTTCTGATCCCAACGCAAAGAGAGTTGCACCCGCGAGTTGGCCAATAAAAAGGCGTGGATCACCCGCACGATGGCATTTTTCTCCGCCGCCTGGGAACGCACAAATTTGAGCCGCGCCGGCGTGTTGTAAAAGAGGTTCTTGATCGCCAACGAAGTGCCCGCACGACGGCCAAAAGAAGAGATGTGGGCCACTCTTTCCCCACCGTGAATTTCAATGCGCCCCCCTTGCCAAGTGCCATCCTCCCCCCTCTGCCCGTGACTGGTGCAAGTCACCCGCGAGATGGAGGCGATGGAGGCCAGCGCCTCCCCGCGGAAGCCAAAAGTGTCCAGGGAATAAAGGTCTTCAAAGCGCTGAATTTTGGAGGTGGCGTGGCGAGAAAAGGCCAGGGGCAAGTCCTGCATGCTCATCCCCGCTCCGTCGTCACGGCACTGGATCACATCCAGGCCATTGTTCACCAAGTGCAATTCAATTTGGCCAGCGCCGGCGTCCAGGGCATTTTCCAGTATCTCTTTGATCAAACTGGCCGGCCGCTCGATCACCTCTCCGGCCTTGATCTGATCGATCAAATGGGTGGGCAAATATTGAATGGCAGAGGAAGCGGTTAAAGATTCATTCGGCATGGGAATGATTTATACTCACAACGAAGGGCCGCGATAAAAGTTAGGTAAGTGCTCACAATTTGTGCCAGATTGGGGTAAAGCGAAGACAGAGCGAGTGAGGTGTGCTTTCCAGCACATCGCAGGGAGCGATGGCGAAGCTGAACCACACGGAGTCGCCAGGAAGGCGGCGAGCGACGACTGCCCCGATGGGCAGTGCCGGAACAGGATGCGGAGGCAAGATGGCATGAAGTGTGAGCACTTACTCGGCACGGTAGAAATTGGTTTGGTTGCGGCCCCCTTCCTTGGACTTGTACACGGCCTCGTCGGCGCGCTTGAAAAGATCGGTTCCATTCACCACTCCCTGGCGGTAGTCGGCCACTCCGACGGATGCGGAAACCTGCAAAGTCTGATTCTCGTAGACAAACTGGTATTGCTCGATGCTCTGGCGCAAGCGTTCGGCAACTTCAAAGCTCTGTTTGAGAGTCGTCTCCGGCAACAAGACCACAAACTCTTCCCCTCCATAGCGGGCGAAAATGTCTTTGTCCCGCACTCCATTGTCACGAATGAGAGCGGACACTTCCCTGAGCACGAAATCCCCCGCATCGTGGCCATAGGTATCGTTGAGTTTTTTGAAGTGATCCAGGTCAAACACCAGCAGCGACAGCGGCCGGCCACTCAGTTTCGACCTTTTAACCTCCAATTCAATGTGGTTGTTAAAATAACTCTTGTTATAACAGCCGGTGAGTCCGTCGGTGGTGGCCTCGTGTTGGAGTTTGTCGTAAGTGAGCCTCTCGGGGTCGCCCTTGGGAAGGTACTTTAAGGCGATGGGGCCAATTTTAATGGTGTCTCCCTTGTTCAGCAGTTGTTCCTCCTCAATCTTCTGGTTGTTGAGGTAGGTTCCGTTTTTGGAACCGGCGTCGACAACGCGATGTTCTCCTCCCCCTTCGGAACTGAAAATTTTAAAGTGGAAACGGGAAATGCCGTGGAAATCCAGAGGGATGGCGTTATTGGGGTCGCGTCCGGCGGTCACTTCGGCCTCGATCAAATCAAAAATATTGCCGTTGAGTTCCCCCCCCAAAACGATTAGGGAAGCGGGCCGATCGGATGCCTCCGACTCACTGGCCCCCAAAACTTCGTGGATATTGGTCAAAATGGTGGTCGAATCTCCGCTCATAAACTTCTGTTCACCCTTAAAAACAATATTTGCTTACTCCAAGAGTTTAATCTCTGGCGGGGCCGAATACAACAGGGGTACATTGTACGGATGGATAAGATTTTTAAAACCCCTTTAAAAACTGGAAGGCGTGGCGCTTGCCCGCCTCCACTCCCGGCTGAACGAAAGGGTCAATATTAAAATATTCTCCCATCAAAACGGTAAGTCCCTCAAAATAGGCCACCGTGGCCCCCAGGGATGCCGGTTGCAGATTGGGCAAGATCAAATGCAAATAGGGCCGCTGGGCCTCCCGCAAGGCCTGCAGACAACCTTTCAATTCGGCCCTCAACAATTGCCCGAGAGAATATGGCCCTAACCGGCGCAGCATTTCAATCTCCCCACCGTTTTGCAAAGGGAAGTCGTGGCCCAAATTTTCCACTTCCACCACCACCAGACACTTGTCCCTGGGGCCTTCCAAAAAGAGTTGCATCTGGGAGTGTTGATCCGCAGGCCCACAGGCGGCGATGGGAGTCAGTCCAGAGTACACCACTCGCCCCTGAAGGTCGAGTTTCTTGCCCAAGGACTCCGCCCACAGTTGCACAAACCAGGCACTGAAATCGGCCAGGCGGGCGGTGTAGGGCATGATGACAGTCTGATCAATCCCCTCCCGCCGCCACAATTCAAAAAGGGTAAAGGCGCTCAGAGAAAGATCACATTCCCCATCACTGCGCAACATGTCCTGGCGCATGCAACTGGCCCCACGCCACAATTCCCCCACCTCGACATTGGCCCACAACGCTGGCAACAGGCCCACCGGCGACAGGGATGAAAAGCGCCCGCCCAAAGAAGGGGGAATTTCCAAAACCTCCACTCCCCAAGTCTGGGCCAATTCCAACAGGGGAGAATCAGAGGGATCGGTGGCGAAAACCAGGCACTCTTTTAAATCTTCGGTGCGGCATCCGAGATTCCGCAACCACTGCACCACCACCGCCAAATTGGCCAAAGTCTCCACGGTCTGTCCCGACTTGGAGACAACATAAACTAAAACCTTGCGCCAATCGCAATGGCGCAATTGCCGCGCCAATTGTTGAGGGTCGAGGTGCCCAATAAACTCGAAGTGCAGCGGCGAAGTTTGCAGCGCCGAAACCAGCATCTTAGGGCCGAGGTGGGGGCCGCCCATGCCAATGTGAAAAAAATATTCCCTCTCCCCAAAACGGGAAAACAAACCCCGGCAAGACTCCAACAAATCGGGCCGCTCCGCAAAATTGAAAGGCCCCCTTGCGGACGAGCGCAATCCCTCGGCAAAGGCGCTCCACTTTTTTTGCCGAATGGCCACCGAGGCCGCAGAGGCGGCGTGGGCGCGCAAATGCTCAACCCCTTCCAAAGAGAGAGAGGGCCGCAGCGAAGTCTGACGGGTTTCAGTTGGCAGAGTATTCCCTTTTGAGTTGGCGGGCGATGACCATGCGCTGAATTTGATTGGCCCCTTCCACAATTTGCAAGGCCTTCGCATCTCTCATCAAACGCTCCACGGGATATTCCGCAGTATAACCCACTCCCCCCAAAACTTGAACTGCATCAGTGGTGACTTGCATACACACATCGGTGGCCTTGAGTTTGGCCATGGAGGAAAGTTTGATGCTCGGCCGGCCAGTGTCGTAAAGGTCTGCGGCGAGAAACGCCAGTGCCTGGGCCGCCTCGATTTCGGTGGCCATACCGGAGAGCATAAATTGCAGGCCCTGAAAGTCAAACAGGGCCTGGCCGAATTGCCGGCGCTCCAAAGCGTAAGTGGCGGCCTCGTCCAAGGCCCTTTGGGCCAGGCCTACGGCGATGGCGGCAATAGTGATGCGCCCCTTATCCAACGCCGCCATGGCCACTTTGAGGCCCTCCCCCTCGGCCCCCAGGCGATCTTTTTCATCGATGTGGCAGTCTTCAAAAATCACCTCGCAAGTGGGGCTAGCGCGCCAACCCATCTTGCTTTCCCGCTTGCCTATTTTCAGGCCCGGATTGTCCGCCCCCACGATAAAGGCACTGATGCCCCGTGGGCCTTCCCCCTCCGTGCGCGCCATGACCACATAAGTTTGCGCCAGGCCCGCCGAACTAATCCACATTTTGTGGCCCTTGAGTTGATAACCGCCGGAAACTCTGCGGGCGGCGGTTTGCAAGCTGGCGGCATCACTGCCCGCCCCCGCCTCGCTCAGACAAAAGGCCCCAATGCCCTGGCCACTGGCCAGCGGGGGCAAATACTTGTCTTTTTGCTCCTGGCCTCCAAAACGCTCGATCATCCCCTGCACCATGGTGGAAACCGATAAGGTGACTGCATGGGCCACACTGGAGTGGGCAATCTCCTGCAAGGCCACGCAATAATCCCCCAGGCCCAGGCCCGCCCCACCGTAATTCGTCCCCGTAGGAAGGCCACAAAACCCCAATTCCCCCAACTCGCTAAAAATTTCCCGGCGAAAATGCCCCTTTTCGTCGTCTTCCCGCGCAAAGGGTTCAATTTTTTGCAGGCGGAACTTTCTTAGCTGTTCGCGCAATTGGCGGTGGAGGTCTTGTTTTTCCGTTTCATGCATAGGCCAAGTTGTAGCAGAAAACTCACCCGCCGGC
The DNA here is from genome assembly GCA_965243145.1 of Bacteriovoracaceae bacterium. Taxonomy (GTDB): domain Bacteria; phylum Bdellovibrionota; class Bacteriovoracia; order Bacteriovoracales; family Bacteriovoracaceae; genus CBDBLK01. Next base: position 53,671 of record CBDEUB010000002.1, on the reverse strand, counting down.
GAGGGCGGTGAGTTTGGATTGAATCAAATCAATATTTTGCGGAGCGACCCCATGGCCCTCGGCCAATTCACGCCACCGCCTCAAGGCCAGCACGGTCTGCTCGATAACGGCATCGACAGTGGTGCGGGAGAGGCCCACCTCTCCGCCGAGGCGGATTAAATCCTCCCCGCCGGGATTTTTTCCCTCGCCCATGACAGTGGTGCTCTGCTCTCCCCCTGGCCCAAAGGAAAAGGTGAGGTCGTAGGCCAGAGACAAAGTCCACTGGCCCGCGGAATCCATTAAAAAGCTAAAATTTTTGCTGTGGTCGTCGCGGTTGTGGGCCAAAACATTAAACACCGCCAAGCGAAACATTTTTTCTCCCTGGCCCACATCCATGGCCAATCTGGCCGCCAGGGCGACCAGGTCGCGGTAATCCAGGGACGGGGTTCTAAAATCCGAGTGCAACAGACCGCACACGCTGTGGCAGTGAAAGCGCTCCCTCCCCCGGCGATCAAAGCGCTTGGTGGCAAAATATCCTGGCCCAGATTTTGAGGGCAGCAGGCGCACCTGGGGAATCTCCACTCCCGCTTCAGTGGCCATCAGGGCGTAGACATATTCGATGGCACCGGCGTCGGGGCCATCGCTGGTGTTGGGAAATTTGGCCATCCAAATTTCAAACCCCTCCCCCTCGGCATCCTTGCCATAAACTATCTCGCTTCCGTCCCCACTCAGGCCAAGCATAATTTTGGGCCGCGCGCCCGCCGAAGAACCATTGAGGGCAATCAAATCCCGCAACATATCGTGATCTTCCCCCTGTAAAATCCGTTGCGTACTTATGGCCACACTCTCCAAACTCAAATCCCACAAAAGGCCTTTGTCGTCCGCGCTCTTGGGTGAATACACCAACGCTCCCATGCCTCCATCCCCCACATGGGCCAAGCGATCGAGTGCCGACAACTTGGCGGGGGTTCTCCCCTCTGAGCGCATTTGGCGATCCAACAACAAACGCCCCCAACCGTCGGGCAAACTGTCGTAAAACACCCCGGGCAGGCCATCAAAGAAATGGGGATCAAATGTCTGCACCCCTGGCCTCAAAGGGCAACGGAAGGGAGAAATTTCTGGCCCACTCTCGATAAAGGCGGCGTTGTACTCAAAGTAGATTCTCCCATTCCGCAGGGCCAAATGCCCCACCGGCACCACCTCGCCAGTGAAGGATAACCCCACTTCAATATGGGCCACTGAACCCGGAGGCATCACCGACGCCACCCCCTCTTGCGCTCTTTTTGAGGTTTTTCTTGCAAAACCTCGTCGATGGAGGAAAAGACTTGTTCGGGAGGGGCCAGTGCTTTGAGAATGGCCTCTAGGCCACCTACAATGATCAATAATTTGAGGAAGGACTCCAGGGAGATAAGGCCCTTTTGTTCAAATTTGCGCAAAGTTGCCAGAGGCACTCCTGCTCGCTGGGCCAGGCCGGCCTGAGTGAGGCCATGCTGCAAGCGGCGGGCCACCACATTTTTACGCAATAAATTCCGCGCCTGGGGCAGAGTTATAAATGATACCATAATAATACTTATAAACTATTTTAGGCCATTGCTAACATTATAGTATGATTTTAATAGTTAATCAAGTCCTTTCCCCCAGCATCGCCAAAAAGGCCCCACTGGCCTATGCTCAGTCCATGGCCTCGCCCAATACGGCGGCCGTCCGCCCCTGCTGCCAAACCGGCTGCCCGGACTGCCCCCACGGTTACACGGAAAAGACTGGCCCCGAAACCCCTAGGGAGTTGCGCGACCCCTGGGAAGGGGAAGATGACGGTGAAAGCGGGGAGGTGTACCCCGGGGAGGTTCCCCCCGAAGAAGAGCTTCCTTGCCGGGACGGGACAGACGCTTGATAGCGGCCTCCCGTTCCAACGCCTGGGAGCGGGAAAAGGCCGCCTCCGCATAGGCCAATTCCCGGGGAGGATCGCCCCGCAAGGCCTTGGCCCCACGGGGTGAACCGGCGTGCTCACGCAAACGCCTCTGTAAATCAGTAGTAATGCCGGTGTAGAGTTTATTCTTTTGCGTCCTGGCCACATACACCCAATAGGCGGGAAGCAACTCAAAAGAGTGCGCGCTCTCTTCGCGGCCATTGACGATCAAGGCCACTCGGTGCTCCCCCGAATAATACCGGCGCGTCTGCAAAGGCCTAAAGGAATGTCGCCATTGAAGCGCCAACTCTCCCCCATTGGCCCAGCGCTCGGAAATCTTAAACACTTTGCGCGACCAGGTTCCCCTGGCGGTGAGGAAATAAAGGGCGTACTCCAGGCGCAGGCGCAACCTTCGGCGCAAACGCAAGATGGCCCGCAAACGCAAATTCTGCGGGGCCACGACCTGCCGGGATGAAAGTTCCATGCCCACCAGTTTGAGGCCATCCAACTGGTGGCATCCCAACAACTGGAGAGCGCCGCTATGGCCACTCTTGAGCAGTGTGCGCAACCCGTGCTTGGCGGTGCCGGCAGTGCGTGCGCTTTCCGCCACCCACCCGCGCGCCACCTCTAGGGCCAAATCGGGATGATCTTTGGAAATGTCGTTGAGGTTATTGGCCACCGACCGGCGGACATAGGCGGAAGTGTCGGATTTGAGATTTTGCAAAATGGGGAGTAATGGCCGCGGATCGCGCTTGAAGGCCTCCAAGTGCTGTGCCCAGGGCAGGCGCGGACGCGCGCCCTCGCTGCTCAAACGGCGAATGTGTGCATCGGGATGCCCGCTCCAGCGCTTCAATTGGGCCAACACCCCCTTCAAGTCGTCGAGCAAAAAAGCGCGAATGGCGTACTCGGCAGTGGAATAGGAAGTCAACACTTCCAGTGCTTGCAAACTCTTGCGGCGGTGGCAGGGATGGCGGCCAAAGACTTCCACAAAATCGGGAAAAAAAATGGCCGCATAACCTTCAAACCCCTCCCCCGCCGCGCGCACCACAATCTGCAAGGCCCGGGGATAATTGGCGGGCAGCATTTCCCCCAACGAAAGAGACAGGCGGCGCACCCGTTGTTTAAACGGCAGGGCCTTCCAATCCCCCCAGCGCACGCGGGCGATAAAACGCTTCACCGGAAAACCGGGACTGTGCTTCCCCACCGCTTGGCCCACTCGCGCCAGATATTCGGTGGTGTAGACATCTTTGAGCAATATGGCCAAACCGCACCTCCCCAAATGCAAACCCGGTTTTGTGGCCCAGGCCTGCACCCACGAGAATACTCTTTGTGCCAAGGATTTTCCAAACCCCGTTGACAGGAACGCCCTTTATTCCTACTCTAGGGGCCTGTCGGAGCGTAGCGCAGCCTGGTAGCGCACTATTCTGGGGGGATAGGGGTCGCTGGTTCAAATCCAGTCGCTCCGACCATCTGCGACAAAAGGCCACTTCCCGTCCTCCAGCCCCCCAGGGGGACAACTTCGGCCTCTTTTTTTTTGGGCGTTCCGCCATCACCTTTGGCCTCCAAATTGTAGACCAGTTCTAGCCTGTTTTGGCCGTCTTCCCCTAAAACAATAGTGGCCCTTGGAATCAGCTTCCTGACCAGATTTTTTCGTTCTATCGGGTTAATGCTCTCCAAATTGTCGAGCAAGAGTTTAGCAAAGGATTTAAACCTGTGGCCGCCCCTGAGTTCCCTTTGAAAAAGAGTTTTCTCTTCTTCCAACGCATCCAGTGCCACCTTTAGCTGCTCAATTTCCTCTTTGGCCCGTTGCTTTTCTTCCAGCATGGCATTGATCACTTCCTCAAGATTGCCTCGCTGTTCGGAAACCAGCTTTCTCAGGGAGTCGCTGAAGTTATCTACCAGTTTTTGCAGTTTGCCCAACTCCCTCTCCATCGCCTCCCGCCTTCTCTTGAAGTTGGGAAGTCCAAACTCTTCGTGTTTCTCAAAATGAGCAATGCTTTCCTCTAAAAGCCCGCTTTTCTCCACCATTTCCCTAAGACGGACAAACACCAGTTGGTGAATTTGTTTGGCGGAAAATCTCTTGTTTAGCTTGCGGTTGTAGTAGTAGGGGTTTTCGCCACCTTTGGCGGCCTCTCCGCCATATTTCGAGCCGTCTGGGGCATAGAGTATCCCCGAAAAGAGAAATTCATTGTCCCGCGAGCGGTAGGCCTGCTTTTCAAGCCCCTCGTCGATTTCCTGAAAAAACTCCTTGCTAAAGAAGGGGCCATGCTCTCGATAGTGCTTGTATTCCCATTCAACGAGGCCATGATCGTCCTGCTTGTCGGGAAACTGGTTCCAGTTGTCGAAGAAAGTATTTTTTCCCCTCAGTTTGGGATTCCCAAGTAGTGCCAGCAAGGAGTTCCAGTCAAAAGGTTTTCCTCCCATCTTTTGGGGCGGGACAATTTCACCGTTGCGGGTTTTTTCCTTTGTCCACCAAACCTTGGTTTTATAGGATTTTTCGTTGCAATAGGCAATGGTGGCCTTTCTGCTGTATCCAAATTCGATAAACTTTCTGGCAATGTCCTCGAAAATTTTTAACTCTTCCCGATTGGGAAGATAAATCCCTACATAGCGAGGGTGTGGGCCAAGTCCGAGGATGGGACAGGGGGAAGGGTCTTTGCCGTTAAAAACCATCGCTGAGCGGTGTTTTCTCGCCACATTTTCCGAAACGCCTTCGCTGTACTCCCCCGCCTCAATATTGCGAAACTTCCATGCCATCCGTTGCCCCCGATCATTGGGGTTAAACTGGCCATAGTTCACCTCGTGGATTTCAACGCCGTTTTTTCGGGCATCCCGCATGATCTGGATATTGAGGACTTCATCGCGGGAAAAACGGTCGAGCCGTTCCTGCACAATAAAGTCAATCCCTCCCACTTTCACCAGTTCGGCGAGATGGAGGATTTCTTTTCTGCGGTGGGTGTTCTGATAACGCCCGCTCTTTCCATCTTCCACGATGTATTTGGTGATTTTGTATGTTTTCCCCGTCTTTTCCTTTTGTCTCTTGGCCCAATCTTTAATCATATTGAGCTGCTGGGTGGGCGAGCCATCCTTGGCCTCATTTTCTACCGAAACCCTGACTACCGCCCAACCTTCGAGGGTGTCTTTGTTTCGTCGTTTTTGTAGTGATTCTTTTTTAAGAGGCACGGGATTTCTCCTTTAAAAGTTTGGCCAAATGTTTCGCCAAAATAGATTTTATAATTTCCTTATCTCGCTTAAATTGCTGGCCTGTCCTTGGGTTTTCCAACACGATGACCTCGCTGATATTCCTGCTTTTGAGTGCCTTTAAACGCCTTTGATTTCTCCAGTAGCGTTTTCTCCTTTTCGATTTGGCACATTCTTTGCATCTGCTGTCTCGCTTATTTCTCTTCTTGTAAAAATCAACTGTCGGTTTTTTTCGTCCGCAACTGGTGCAAGTTGAGAACGCAACCGAGACTCCCACCGTACCTTTAAAATGTTCCAATGGCCACTCCTTTAGAGCGTTTTTTTCTTCTCAATGCTCGTTTTTTTTCAGTGAAATTTGACTTGCAAAACTCAAGGCCACGCAGTTTTTTGGGCCTTGTGTCGGTGGATTGAAAGGCCTTATATTGGCACTTTAAACCTTCTGAAGATTCAATTTTTTGGCGTTGTATGGGGTTTGATTTTCCATCTTGAAAACTCCTTTAAGGGCCTTATGGCCCTTTGTGGTAAGGACAGGACTTTGCGCCCTCGATGGTTTTAGTGGCCTTGAGATATGGCATGACTGCCAGGCCAATCGTGCTTGGGTGTCGGGGGCCGCTCCGTTGGAGATTTAAAAAAATCTCAGGAGTGGCCCCGACTGTTGAAATTTGAGGCCAGGGAAAAAAGCGAAGGCCTCCTTACGAGAGTTTCAGCTTCTTGGCCAAGAACTCCCACAGTTCCAAATTGGCATCCTCTTTCTGGTTGTATTCGGCGAGTGCTTGCTTTACCCTTTCCCTGTCAGTCAGGGAGTTCTCTTTGATGGCCTCCAAGTCCTTGGAGGTGAGTTTGGCGAAGGCATAGGCCACAATATCCTTAAAGATGACCTCTCTGCCGCACTCTTTTTTGTTGGCCTCTTCCAAGGCCCAAAGCACTCTCTCCCGATTTTTTGAATCCCCACGGAAGTCTGCCAAAAATCTGTTTCGGCAAGATTTTTTCTTTTTGTCGTCCATTTTCTTCTCCTTGATCTATGGCCACCATTGGCCAATATGGTTAAAAACATGATGGGCATATAAGGCCTTTTCTCTGGCCTATATGCGCACCTTTGAAAGTTTCAAATACGAATTGTTTTCGCTCTCTATTCGCCAAGTAAGCGGCGGAGATGGCCGAAGTGGTACAGGTTGAACTTCTACGGCCCAAGTTCTCTCAAGATGGCGGCAATGGTGATTGAAATGGTACAGGTTTAGCTTTTACGGCCTGGATTTTCTCAGTACGGCGGCAATGACTTCCGAGGCGATACAGGCCTAACTTCTACGGCACTGACAGGTTAATACAGCGGCAATAACCACCGAACCAACACAGACTCACTTCTACGGCATTGACAGGTTAATACGGCGGCAACGGCCACTGATGCGCCACAAATTTAATTGATACGGCACTTACTTTGTTCGCTCTTATCTTAATCATCCGTACTTCACACTCTCCAAATTGTCTTGTCAGTTTTGCCTCTGCGCCCCGGCCCATACCCCACTGCCCGCAGTCGTCACCCAAAGAGTGACCACCTACGGACAACTCTGGTTGGGTGTGGGTGGTCACTCTTTGGGGGTGGACAAACTGCCGGCATTACTGGGGAATTTGGCAGGGGCGCAGAGGATGCGTAACCTCACGAAACTCTCCCAATTCCTCAAAAATTGCGGAAAAGTTGGCCATATTTCCTTGGTAAAAGCAAAGAGACTCACAAAAATCAAACCCCTTGATGGAAAGTTTAGAGTCCCAAACCATCCCCATGATTTTCTGCACTTCCTCGTCCAAGTCTCTCAAATAATGGGCATACCCTCGAAAAACTCCCTCTCGGTGAGTGATAAAAAGAACCCTGTCAAAGATTCCTTCGCGCCTGTAGCGGTTGAATTTTCTCACCACTCGCCTTCTGTCTTTTCGCGTAAGTTCGACTTCCAAGGCGACTTTGATTTTCTTTCCTCCCAGCAAAAGGATCACTTCCGCATCGGGGCAGAGTTCCCCGCCCTCCATGTGATGAAGAATTTTTCCATCGAGGCACTCGGGCATTTTGAAGAACTCCCGCAAGACGCAGGCCGTGATGAGTTGATGGGACAGCTCATTTTCCGAGATTCTTTCACTGGGCCTAAAGCGCGAGAGTTTAATGCCTAGAGAGGTTAGGAAAATGGACTTGTTCTTTCCGTCGAGGAAAACGCTTCTAATCAGTCCCAGCTTTTCCAGCCGCCTGATCTTCTTTCGGAGATTCGGAGAAGAGATTTCCCCATGGCAGAGTTTTTTAAGTTCTCCAATGTCCAGTGCTTTCCACTCTCCGAGAGCGTCGAGAATGTCCTGATAGTCGCCGTGAAGGGGTGCTTGATTTTTGCTCATTGAAAAGTCCTCCTTCTAAAAATTCCAAATTCTCCCTTAAAACTACGGGGTCAATGTGCTTGATATTGAGCAGGTCGATGCGGGTGGGATAGTGCCGCAGAAGCACACACTGCCCGATGTTCAGGTTCTTCAAAATATTGGGATGGACGAGAAATTCCTCAACAATTTGTTGGGAACCGAGGGACTGCTCCCATCCGTCCTTGATTTGCCGGGTCTGCTTTTTTGTCTCCCTTGTTCCCATGGCACTGGCAAGCCTATTGGCACTTTCTCCGACTCTCTGCTTGAGGATAAACCAGTTTGAAGAGTTCTCCAGAATTTGCTCGCACAGGTGCTTGTTTTTCTTGGCGAGGTCGCTGGGGGACTGAATGGCAAAGGTAAGTTCCATTCCAGCACCCCGTGCCTTGTTCAAAATCTCGATAAATTCATCGGTAATAATCGCCGAGAGTTCATCAATGCAAATGCCCATGGGACTTTTTGGGGAACTGATGAGATCGGCCTTCCTGTAAATATCATAAGCACAATAGGTAATGTCTCCCAGAATCATGCGCCCCAGGGATCGGGCGATTTCGGCATACCCCAACACGGAAAGTCCTATGTAGACGCATTTCCTGGATGCCCTGATGTCCCCAAAGGAAATGGCATTTCCTCCTTCCAATTTCTCCCCAAAGGGCGAATTGATGAGTTTTTGGAGCCTCGACAAAATGCCCTGCACATCATCTCTCTGGTAACACGCCCTTTTGTTGGTGGGGCGGGAGAGGCGCGAGATTTCTTCAAAAATCCCCCTCAAAGTGATTTCCGCTCCCTCGTCCTTTAAATTGACAACTGCATTCCCCACGGCATCCCGACAAAGCTGGGCATAGTGTTCCTCGCTCCAAGTGAAGGCGTGGTGGATTCTGTCGGCGATATTGGAGGCAGACCCGTCCTTGACTGGATTCAAGGCACAACTCCCCTTGCCGTGGTAGTTTTCCGAAAAAACGGAAAAATCCCGTCCGGTGAACTGGCACATGCGGATAAATTTATTCATCGTCTCCGCATCTCCCTTGGGATCGATATAGACCACGGGTTTACCCTGCCGCATATCCTCAAACATCAGGGCATCCAGCAAAACAGTCTTCCCCGACCCACTCGCCCCAATAACGGCCGTATGAATGGACTTGTCGAGTTCGTGCCCATAAACGAGTTTTCGGTTATTCACCGAGTACCCGATGGCATCATCTCTCAAGGTTGCCGTCCTTTTGGAGAGACTGCGCCTCTCAATTTTCTTCACTTCCTGCTTCCCTCTCTCAAAGACATATCTTTTCAAAAGAAAATGCACCAACTCCGTCAATCCTTGCATGAGTTTTAAAATTAACTCGCCCATCACCTCCACAATATCCACCAGAATGTCTGAATCTTTCTGCTTTTTAGGCATAAAAAAACCCTCCTTTTTTTAAAAAACTCCTCCCATCTATGTACACAGGCCCTAAAAGGTTTCCCTGATCCTGTTTTTTCAAAGAGTTAGACGATGCCAAAAATTTCTGTTTTCCAAGGCCTAAGGAGAGAAGCAGGCCTAAGGGCCTGAGCACCTCTCAAAACGAAATTTTGGGCCTCACGGATACCTTACAAGGCCCTAGTAGAGGCCTTTAAAAGGCGTAGGGAGGCCATAAAATGGCCTTAACTACAAGGACGAGAAGAAGCCTGCTATTCCCTCTTATCCCTGCTCAAAAAAATTGGCGCAAAAATCCCCCACAAAAACGAGCGTTTTGCGAAAACAACATATTAACGCTGTCAGGGGAATTATACACAATGCATCATTTTTGTCAAGGAAATAATGAAGTACCATGGCAAAATTTACATGGTTTGTAAGCTGGGTCTGTGGCTCGTTATTTTCGATAGCCGCAACGGGGAATAGAATCCCTGAGCCTGGAGTTGTTTTAGCAATAAGAGCAATTAGCCCTAGATATTAGATTTTGAATTGAAGAGTTCATGGTGCCGGATTATATGAGATTGTCAAAAATATTTCCATCCGTGCCACAGACCCAGCTTACAAAAAAATTGATAAAATAAATAATTGCAAACTTTAGATGGAATATTTTAATGCATCTTGAAGTCGTGCTTGTGCAACAGAAGTCAATCTTTTGAAACCATAAAACTCTAAAGTAGCACGAAATATTTCTTCATCATCGAATTTGGTTTTTTGTGCTCTAAAATTATTAAGAACCTGTTGTAACTCTGCAAGTGGAATTTCATCAATAGTTCTATCTGTATTTTTTCTAATAACTACTCTTGGTGTGTTTGGAATATAGAAAACACCTTCTTGCATTCCATTGGTCATAGATTCCTTTTCAAATATAATCAAGTTTTTATACTTTAATGAATAGGCAGATTTGTTTAACTTTTTCTTTATTTGTTTACCGATTTTACTAATACCGCATGACTTAACATGGAGTTTATAAAGGCGCTTGGTTACAATTGGCCCTTCAACTTCAATAATTTCTAATAACTCTTTGGCTATATTAGCAGTAATGTTGTCGCGAGGGTCAATATGAGATATTTTTGTAACATCAAATTTTGAATTTAGAGCAATAGATTTATCGTCATTTTTTAGTTGCTCAATTTCTTTATTCTTATTTATATCACTGTTAATTTCAAGTTTAGAGTTGTTAGACATAAGTGGATATATTTTCATTTTTTCAAGTTTTTCCCACAATCCTTTTAGTGCCTCCTTTTGATCTAAACAAAATGCACTATAGCGGACTCTCCAAAAAACCCAGCCACATCGTTCTAAGTCCCATTGGCGTGAAAGATCATTCACTTCATCCTTCTCAGAATGATAATGATCCCCATCACATTCTACAGCAAGTCTTCCGTTTGGCCCAATAACAATCATATCTATTCTGTAATTAGAAACTGAAAACTGAGGAATTACTAAGAAATCTCTGTTCGCAATTTTAAAAAAGACACGAGCTTCAAACCAACTATCAAAAGGGTGAGGTGCATTTTTAGGCGATTTATTTTTTGTTTCTTCTATTCTTTCATAAAGTTTCATTAAATCTTCTCTAGGCCATCCTATAGTGTTATCTTCGTAGCTCATACAATGAGAAAGTAATTTTTTCCTAAAGCAATAAGGGGATAATTCATCTGGACGAACGGAATGAAATAACCACATTTGATCCTTAGCTCTGCTCGCAGCTACATTATAGCGCTTTTTGTATGTATCCTTGGTTAATGCAGCAAAATTGTAATCATTTGAAACAGCCATACTCAAGAAAATTACATCACGCTCATCTCCTTGAAAATCATAAGCATCTCCAACAATTATTTCCCTCTCTTCTATTGTTGCTTTATCAAGTTCTTGTTCTAAGAAATATTCGATTCTTTTAATCTGCTGATGTCCCTGCAAACTTATAATACCAAATGTCTTATTTTTATATACAGGGTCAGCAAAACACTCTTTAATCTGATTGATAATAGCTTCAGCTTCTCTGTCATTTTGAGGATTTTTTGCATTTCCAACTTTACTAACGGCCCCTTCAACAAATGTATTTTTAAGAGGTGGAAGTCTCGAACTTCCATACTGTCTCATAGGGATAAGCGGCTTACCAGAATATGAGAGCTTATTAGAAAATTGAATAATCTCTGGCATACATCGAAAATGTTCTCTCAATTGAATTTGATTAGGAAAGCAAATGTCACAGTAGTCATAATAACTATACTCACGCCCAATATGATCTGCAAATTTTAAATTAGATAAATATTTCTTCTTTAATAACTCAACATGATCATCCCTAATTCCTGGCATTTCAGGACTAATCTGTTCGTTATCACCAACAACTATTATTTTTTTTGCTAAATAATGTAATAATAAACCATCTGGGCCAGTTTGACTTGCTTCATCTATAATTGCTACATCAAATAATTCAGGGCCAGGTTTAATATTTTCTACAACTCTATATAATGGCATAATCCATGCTGGAATAGCGCCCTTACATTCGGTCATTCTTTGTTTCGCAATTTTTCGATGTTTTGGAGCAGTTTTCCCAGTTCCTTTTCCAATCTTACTAACAGCATGTGCCCATCCCTTAAGACTTGCTTGCTGTTGCGGCGTTATATTAGATAAACAGTGCCTCCAAGATTTTTCCGAAACTAAAACTTCAAGATTAGTTTGAATATCCTTAATAAGATTTTCTCTTTCTCTTGCTAATTCTTTAAGGTATTCAGAATCTCCACTTTTTTTAATCCAAACTTTTGCACGATACCATGCCCATGCTTCTTCAAAATTTTCTAGCCTAGATACCCATTCCGAATTATCAATATTTTCTCGCAAAGATTTAAAAAGCCTTCCTTTTGCATTGTCTATTTTTCTTTTTATTGGAGCAATATCTTGAAACTCTTTTTTGTTATTGATGAAATCAGAGATGCTTTTTATAGCTTCGTTAAATAGATCAATACTTCTTTTTTGATATGCTTTTATGATTTTGCTTGCTATCTGGTTTTTTTGACCTCTGTGTAAATTTAGTAAAGATATATAGTTTTCAAATTCTGCTTCTACCTTATTTTTTTCTTTTCTTGCTTTGATAACTTTCGTTATTGCATATTCATTTTTTAGTGAATACGAATCCCAACATGGTGGAGGTACATTTGGGTATTCGTCCAACAATTTTTTAAGCTCTCTAATAAATTTATGTATTTCTAAACATTCTTCCAACGGTTCACATAGGTCTTTATAAGAATGATAAATAGTTCCAAAATTGTTATTTTTAACTATTGTTTTGTCGCTCCAAATTTCTAAAAGTTTTTTCTTAGCAATGTTTACCTTAATCCATTTTTTAAGAAGTTTAACTTGTTCATAAGTATTGCAATTGCGCCCATCAACTTTTAGTTCTTTGATAACTTTTTTAATACTTCTCACTTCTCTTGAACAAAAGAAGCCCCACTTGATATTATCATTCTGACTAAATTTCTTAAAAAAATCATCTAATTTTACTGAAAGCTCCACTTCATCCAAATTTTTGGGTATGTATGTGAACTTAGTTTTGTCAATTGAAAGGAAAATTTCTTTATTTGAATCTAATATTTCATGAGTAGTATTAAGCAAATGTCGCCAAGGCCTATCTCTATCAGATATGCATTCATGCTTCGCTTGTATTATCCAGCTTTCCTTGTAGCTTTCTAAAGCCTTGATTTTTTTAATTATAGATGAAATCAATTTAAAGAAATCATTAAAATCTTGATCAGAAAAGTTATTATAATCTGATTGGCCTAAAGCATCTTCGTCAAGATTATTTTTTTCAATAATTTGGATTGCCTCTTTTTCTGAACTCAGCTTTTCTTTAAATTCAGATTTCGTTAATACTTTATTTAAAAATTCTAAAGGCTCTTCTAGGACTGAATCAGAAGTATTTTTTAATTTTTCCAAAGACTTCAATAAAAGCAAACCCTCATCGTTTGATATTGGCGAAGATGTGTTAAAATCTTTAAGGTTGAATTCTTCTAATATCCAAGAATATAGTTCCTTTTCATTTTTAATTTGAGTTGCGATTTTACCTGCTGTTCCAGAGTAAAATCCAAAATGCTTTTCATATAATCTTGTCTCAAATTCTTTCACTTCTGAAATTTTTCTTTCAATAGTTACTAAAGAGCTTTTAAAATCGTTATCCTTCTTTTCAAGTCGTTCTATGTTTGCCTTGTTTCTTGTATCATCCCATTCTTGGTACTTGGAGTTTATGGAATATACAGAATTCTTTAGTTCCAGTAAAGATTTTTGGTCTTGGCCAAGAACTTCCACACAAAGAGCCTTTAGATCATCAGGTAGTTTATTCTTTAATACTTTTAAGGCCCTATCCGCCTGACTGGTTACTAAAATCTTTTCTCCAACCGCAAGTAGGTGACATATTAAATTAGCGATTGAATGTGTTTTTCCAGTTCCTGGAGGCCCTTGCACAAGAATACCTACGCTATTTGATAATTTAGTTATTATACTTTTTTGTTCTTCATTCACTGGTAAAGGGAAATAATATTTTTCGTTTGATAATTGTGAAAACCCATCTTCGGCCAATCCATCCTTTATGTTTTCTAAACCTTGATTTTCATCTGTAATATAACTTAAGCAAGAGTTTGTTTGCCCATTAGTTTCTAAGTCTTTAATAACATCTTTATAAAATTTTGAAAAAACTCTTTCTCCACGATGTCTAAGAATTATTGCCGGAGACGGAGAAAGAGTCGTAAACTTTTTCCCAGTATAGTTTGTGTCATAAACTTTGTAGAATTGACTATTGGGATCAAATCTGTTAATCCAAGAATTTAAACAATTATAAAATTTTTCATCTGTCCAAAAGTCATTATTTAATTCATCTAGGTCAGAATTAATTTGATCGCTAATATCCGGTTTTTCATTTGTTTCAAGCATATCGAGTTCAAGAGACAACTCAGCATTTTGTTCTCCTGGCCCAATTGTAATAGTTCCTGTTATCGAATTAAAATTGAATGCAAGAGGACTGGTAACAATATGCCTTTTAATTGCTCTTTCTTTTTTTGTCTTTGTCGACAATAGGCCAAGACCTAGAACCACTTGATAGTTTTCACCTTGATTTTTGTTTTTATGATAAATTTCAAATAATTCATTATAAACACTTGAAACTGGCCCTAGTCTAATTCTTTCTTTCGCCCAAGGTATCCAACTTTCTTCACAGTATTGTTCAAATCTTTCTTTAATCCTAGGCATATTTTCTAATAAAATTTTGTCTTCGGTAGTTCTTTCATTTTCATTATCTGATTGCTCAAGGAGAATGTGATCATATAACTCTGGACTTTCATTATAGTAATTTTTCAATGTGCTTTCTTTTATCCATTCCTCTATAGCAGAAGGAGGTTCAGGATAATCTCTAATTTTTGGTTTTTTTATTTCAATCCATATTTCAAACCTTGATAGTTCTGGACTCAATTCATGAGTAATGGAATAGCACTCATTTTCGTTTGGAATATCATTAAACCATAAAACTTTTTCAAAGTTGTCTACATCAAGAACTTTTCTAGTTCTTAAATCACTAAGTTCTTTTAAAAATTCAAAAAGTTTTATCGCTCCATTTTTGCTCACATAATGTTCCTATTAGTTAAACTTATCTAAAGACAGGAGTGAAAAAGACAGTATTTTCTTGGTTAAACATTTTTATTATAGGTTTTTTTGAATTTTCCTATTTTGTTTTTCAATTTTAAGATTGACTCTTTCGGTTTTCTTTACAAAGTCTATTGGATTTTCAAAGGAAGGAAGAGCAAAAGAAAAAAACTTTCCACCACATATAGCAAAATCACCTGCTCCAATAATGTCCATTCCGATAAGAATATCTCGTTCACCAAAATCTATTGCAACAACATTTAATCCCTTATATACAAAGTGGTTAGGCAAGAAAATATCCACAATATAAGTGAGAGCAATCTGTTCTCCACTAACGCCTCTCACTTTGTCTCGGCCTGTAGCTTGTAGATTGAGAAGTTTGGATAATCTTGGATTGATGACAGTTTGGGTTGCTCCTGTATCCCAAATGGCCATCCCTTTTTGAAGATTTGATGATGGAATAAAAGTGTTACCAACAAAACATTCAGTAACGATTTCTCTTTTCCTTTCAGAATAATCTACAGAAAAAGCGCCATGTAAAGGTTTAGGCGACTTTGCTTTTGTCATTCATCACACGCACTCTGGAATGGAACACGGCCCCATCGTCTTCAATAACATGATGAACCAAAAAAGTGCCTAATTCATATTTTTCCTTGGTTTTGGTAACTGCATCTATTCTGTCATCATAAGCACCCAAGACTTCTTCACCTCGAATAACAATAAATTTGCCTTTGTATTTTGACAAAAATTCTTCTTTTTTGGACTGATAAAATTGAAATTCTCTACCTAATTGTGACATGACTAAACCTTAAGATAGACTAGAAACTAAACAAATACTAATAATACAAAGCAAAGCCCTTGTATATAATTTAAAACGAAAAAGCAAGGATGAAAACTAAAAAACTGTGAAAAAACGGATTTTTCATCTAATTTCAAGCATTTAGACCATTTTTATTTGCGTTGGTACGCTCTCAAAGCCCCAATAGAGGCCTTTATAAGGCGTGAGGAGGCCATAAAACGGCCTTTAATCCTTGCTTGAAAAATTGGCGCAAAAATCCCCCGCAAAATCGAGTGTTTTGCGAAAACAGCATATTACACTGTTGGGGGGATTATACACAAGGCATCATTTTTGTCAAGGAAGCAACCAAAAGCCATGGTAAAAATTACACGGTTTAGGAGCATTAAATACAAAAAACTTCTTGCTTGATAGTTGGGAACTCTATTTATGAAGTTTTTGATAAATAATCATTAAGTGATCGGGCATCTTCAAGATTTTTAGCTTTTAAAAGTTTCTCTCTCTCCACATAGACTGGGCCTTGTGGTGCGTTCCTAGATTCTTTTACAGGAATGTTTTTAATCTCTTCTGCTTTGCCATCAAATTTCACAAGGTATTTTCCAGTATCCTTATAGGGAAGAATTTCTTTTACCTTAGCAATGTGAGTAATTGAAGAGATTGGTGAAACCTGATAAGCACAAATATATTTAATTTGTTCTAATCGAGTTTTTCCTATTCTAGTTTCATGCCATTGATTTTCACCTATAAAGACTTTTTTAAATCCTTCAGGTTGTGCAGGTACGATAAGAGTATCACAAGCCTTTCTTCTCGCTTGTCTAGCTTTTTTATTAGTATTCAGGTATTTCTTTTCTTCACCCAATTTTTTAACTTCTTCATCTGGTTTGCAAACAACACTAAAAAATGGGGCCGGTTCTGACTCACCTATTTGAAAGGCCTCCAGTTGAATAAGATAAAAATTTTTATCTGAAACCGTTTGATTTAACCAATTGATGGCATTAATGTGCTCTTGTCTTGGATTTTTACAAATCCAAATAGCATAATAGACATCATTTAAGTTTGAAATATAAGTTATTATTTGACCTAAATGTTTATGGTCTGTTTTCTCAAGTTGATTTTCTATAACTACCACTTCACTATCTTCTGTTTCACAAAGTAAATCGACTGAAAATCTACTACCATCAAGTGTTTTTTCACGCTCAACAACTTCAAGAGAAAGGTCTATGGCCTCAGACAAGGCATCTAAGTTCGTTTCAAGCCAAGCAGTAAAGTCATGTTCTTCATTCTTCCAAATATCTCTAAGTTCAACTTTTTTTAATTTTCCTACCATCAATCTCTCTCAAATTTTATAAAAGGGTTGGGCCACCTAAAACTATCGTTTTTTTAAATTACTTTGTCTTTTGCCCCCAGAAACTTTTCTGAGAGTTTTTTATTTTTTTACCCCAACTTTGTTAATCATGTAATTAATAAATGCTGAACAAATAACAAGATAGTATAAGGCCTCTGTTTGACCAAGAGGTGGAGAATCGCTTGTTTTGGCATGACGAATCCCATGCTCGTTGCTGCAATAGCCATATAACTTAGAAAAAGCTTCTTTTTGAGCGGGTAATACTATTCCCTGATTTTCTAACTTTTTTAAAAGTTGTCCCAAGGTTCCATTTTTATCATCCAAAATGACTTTAGCTATTGCTTCAACGCCAGATATTGATTCCTTGATAGAGTTTGCGTAGTCGGGGTTTTTTCGATCAGAAAGATGCTCCAGTGCTTTTTTTAAGTGCTCAGGTGCTCCACCATAAGGTGTTGAACTCTTGATTGCGTCTTCAATTGATTCAATTTCTTCATTTGAAACAATTGGAGTTAGAATTCCTGCAACAAACCTATATGCGGAATCTTCACTTTTAAGAACAATGTTTAATGTGTCATAGTCATCTGGTGTTTCGTAACCAAAAATATAATTTTTGCGATAAAGCAAAAATTCTAATAAGTCATAGACTCGATTCCATTCTGCATTTAAAAAATGGTCTTTCACTTTTTCCTGTATATTATTTAAATCTCGTTGTTCATCAATAGGCTTTTTTAAAAAAATTGCCCAGAAGACATGGAGCAATCTCGATCTTTGTTCTGAATCGTCGAAATAATCAAATTTATTTATAAACTTAATATGAAAAAAATTCCACAGACGATTGCGAAGGTCGTCATCCATTGAGTCTTTTTGAAGAATCTTTTTTCCAGGCTCTAGGCCCATTCTTTGTGAGAAGCGCATAAGAAATTTTTGCTAAAAAACTACTTTGTCTTTTTGTCCTCAGAATTTTTTTGGGGAACTTTCTTTTTTTAGTCTCCGTAAATATGTTCCAAGCGATTGCCAGTTAATCCGTAGGATAGTTCTTCCAAAGAATCAAAGCCCTTAGCGATCTTGGAAAACGCCGCTTTTTTGACTTGAAAGAGAATATAATTTAGTCCTCTCCATTGAAGTTCTGCACTGAAGGTAAAGATTCCAGCAATAACGACAATGCCAGCGAAAAATCTAATAATCGCCATTTTAAACCTCTATAGAATTTTAGGGCCAAATTTTAAAATTCTTGGAAATTTAACACTTCTTTGATATTTCTGGCCACATTTATAACCAATTGCATCTTTTTCTCAAAAGATCGCACTGCAAAAAATTACTTAACATCAATTGAAAGTTTCTTGCCCATGGCCTTAGCTATTTTTTCAATCGTAGACACTTTAAAATCATATTTTTTAGCAAAGAAATTGGATATTGTTGATTTGGCAATTTCATTCATCCAACAAAATTCTTCGATCGTGTCAAAATTTTTATCAATATACACTTTTAACTTCTTGCGCAATAGATCAAGAGTGTCCTGGTCATTATTCATAACAATATCTTAGGGAAATGGTAGTTATCTTGAGTTCCGTGTGCCGAACTTGTTCCGTGAACTGAACTTTTTTAAGAGGTTATTGCTAAAAATCCAAACGGAAGAAGGAAAAAAGTGCGTTGATTAGAGATATTACCTAACATCAATCGAAAGTTTTTTACCCATAGCCTTAGCTATTTTCTCAATTGTAGACACCTTGAAATCATATTTTTTGGCAAAGAAATTAGATATTGTTGATTTGGCAATTTCATTCACCCAACAAAATTCTTCGATGGTGTCAAAATTTTTGTCGATATACATTTTCAACTTTTCGCGCAATAAGTCGAGAGTGTCTTGATCATTGCTCATGGCAATATCTTATGGAAATGCTAATTATTTTGAGTTCCGCGTGCCGAACCTTGTTCCGCGAGCCGAACTGATTTAAACTATTTTTAAGAGATTGCCGCTAGAAGTCTAAAATATTGTAAGGCCTAATTTCTAATTGGCCTGCAAGAATTTTAGAAGGAAAATTCATTAGAGGGATTAAAAAAATGTCTCATAAAGAAAATTCCCAGTATTTACTAAATAGCAAAAAAGAATCTTCTCGGCTCAAAATTCAAAATCAAAACCACAATTACGACCCCGCAAAAGAACTTCCTAAAGACTGCTTTCAACTTAAAGGCAATGAAAAAATTTTAGATGCCGGTTGTGGCAATGCTGTTTTAAGTAAATTGATTCTTGGATATTACCCCGATATGACCTTGATGATAGATGCTGTAGACAATTCCCCACACCAAATAAAAACCCTCGAAAGTGAACTTTCAGAAATTCGCGATCAATTTCGGTCGTGTCGAATAAAATGCTATAATTTCGATCTGCAAAAAATTGATAAACCTAATGATTATTATGACCTTATTGTTTGCCGGTATGTTTACCAACATATCCCCCAAGTAATAAATCCTGTAAGTGAAGAAATTTGCCGAGTGTTACGGCCTGGAGGAAAGTTTATTTTAATTGAAGCTGATGGCATTTTTTATGGCCTTGAGTGTGAAGATAAATTTGTCAAGCAGTGCATTTCAAAAATTAAAAAAAATCTCTCTAATTTTGAAGGTTATGTTTGTAAAAAAATTCGCAGAACTTTGATCAACTCTGGGTTTAGCGTAGGTCACCCTAGGCACATTTTGGCCAGTTTTTTTAATGAAGAAGACCGCAAGCATGAGCATAAAATGTGGGAAATGCGGTTTAAGCAAATACGCCCTCGCCTTGAAGAAATTTTAGGGGAATCCAAATTTGAAAAATTCCAACAGGCGTATTTGAGGGAAATTTTATCTCCTTTAAATTTTGTTTATTGTAATAAATTTACTTTCTTTGCAAAAAAATTAGCATAACTTTGAAAAGATATTGGAAAATTTGGAATTAAATCTTAAAGCCTTTAAAAAAATTGCTGGAGAAATTTTAACGAAAAACCTTGCTCCAAAAGAGAAAATTAATTTTAGTCATGCTTTTGTTGTAAAAGAAAATTGGTTAAAGCTGCTTGGAAAAAATTTAAAGTGAAAAACATTTTCTCACTCTTGATCCTGAAAATTTCACTTTTCGCAAAACCTGCCAAGAATAACTTTATCATTTAGACCTAGTGTACAGCAAATGTCTTTTATAGAAGAAAAATTATTGCCGACTATTATCATTATGGGTTTATCTGTTTTGACAGAATTTTGTTTCACTAGATCAATCAAAGTACTTTCATCCTGAGAACTTGGTTTTGGCTGACTATATGGATGTGTATGCCATTCTCCTACATAATGGATATTGCCTTTGCTTTTTTTATAAACTGTTTCTAAAGATTTATCCTTTTTATCAGAAGGTCTAACGAAAAATGTTAGCCCTTGTTTTTCTACTTGTTTCGCAACTAAAACGCCCTCAATAAAAGCAGTTTTACCATCAGAAGAATATTTACCAACAAGAGTTCCTCCTATCTCATTTGGTATATTTTTCTTTGCGTACTTAAATATTTTTTTTAAACATTTAAAAGGAATAACTACTGTACAGTTAATTTCTTCAAAAAACCAAGTGTATTTTCTAAAAAAGCAAAACATCAAACTTTTAATTCTGTTACAATTTTTGCGCTCATTCCAATTTTTTGCTCATCATCTTCTATCTCTACTAAGAAAATTATATCACAAGTATTTTTTTTCAAACAATCAAGAATAATTGAAATAAAAATATCAGATATTGCTCTAATCTTGTAATAGGGAGCACTAAATGTGGGGTCGTAACATCCCGGTTCAGGAAAAACTTCATGCTCTTCAGAATGGAATTTTTCAAGTAACTCTGGAGAAAGCTTTTCCTCCATATATGATTCAGCTTCTCTTAAAGTCGTATGTTTATTAGAGCCTCGAATATGAAGCACTCCAAAATTTGCTCCAGATTTAATATATCCCGAAATAAGAATGACATTTTTGAAAAGATCGCTTTTAAATAGTACTTCTTCGGCCATTTCACTTGCAGTGAAATTAAATATAATGTCAATATTTTGAAAAACATCTTTTTTTTCTTGAGGCAACAGAGAGGTATTTCTAATATCAAAATTGTATCCAAAAATATTTTTTTTTGGCACTCCTTGCAGTTGTTTTGCCAAACTTTCTGCTTTATTTTGCCCCAAGTAATACTTTAAAGCCGTATGCCTAATCAAATTTCCTGGTTTTACTTTATCTCTGTCAATAAGATATAGTTCTTTAAACCAGAATTTTGAAAGTGAGTCAACAAAAACGCTTCCAAGAGAACCTACACCAACAACCAATATTTTCTTATCTTTGAAGAGATTATTTTCAGACCTTATTCCTGTACTTTTTTCAGAAATATCTTCGCACTTATTCCAATGGATTTCGGTATCCTCTGAAAGTTTTCCACAAAAATGCATCCAAACAATATTTTCATCCTCACCCTTCCATAGCGTTGGAATATTAAAGGCAACCAATACTATGTTGAGAGGACTTTTTCTTGCCCTACTTTTTCTAAGTTTTTTATAAAATTCTTTTATGTTTTGAGAAAATTTTATTTTCTTATCTTCGCTTAAATCTTTCAATGTCTGAATTGGTCGGTGTGGAGGCCCTGCAACGGGATTCCCCCAATACACCCAAGGGATTTTTGTTTTTATTCGTTTATTTTCTGGAAATGGGTCGTTAAATTCTAATATGGAGCCATTAGAAGAACCATAAAGTTTCGTCACCTCGTAAAGATATTCTCCACAACCATCAGGTTGAGCAATATCAGCAATGCCAAAAGTATTTTCTTTGACAAAATTTAAAACCCTGTCGCTATTTCCTTCTATTAAAACTATTTTTTTATTAGAGTCATACATGTGAGGCATTTCATATCTCTGTTCATCTTTTACGAGGGTTTTTTCTTTTGCATCTATTATCCAGCGATAGGCATGTCTGATATAGGGAAGAAGAAGTTCTTCAATACAAATATCGTTCTCACTTGGAGGACAAATAATATTTTTTCGATCATCACGAAAATAATTCCAATCCCCGTTTTGATGAGGGTTCCATTTAAATTCTGGTTTAATAGGTGCAGTTTCTACTTTTATGTACGGAAAGCTTTTGGGAATAAAAAATTTAACTTCAAACCATTCACTAGCTTCTCTCATCTTCTTCCTGTCTGAAGATATTGAAGCAGAAATTATGAAGTTATTACTTTGCTCACACCGGACTAAACCAGAAGTAAATTTGCAAAATCTAGTTTCAGCAGCTTCTCGAATAGCCTTGGTTATAATTGGTGGAGTATCAGGAAATTCCACAACACCGTCATGCATAGCGTCCAGAATTGCGTTTTGTGCTTCCTCCTCGATGTTGAAATCGGTTGTCGTCACCATTAGGAGGTTTCCAACCATCGTCCCATTCCCATGAACCCCCATTTTTTTTAAGCACCAAGTGTCCATCACAAGTGTATTTGAATTCTACGGGATGTTCTTTAGAATCATCCACTTCCCTATTCTCAACAAACCATTTTTTGTACCACTTATAGGCCGCATAGTGCGGAGGTTGTTCTTGTGGAGAATCGCCATTGAGTGGAAATTCTTCCCCTGCCGATATGACCATTACTTGAGGACTTATATAATTTAGTGCTTCGTAGTTGTCTGGATAAGGGTTTGCTTTAAGTACATCCTCTCTATTATCACCAAAGAAGCTATAAGAGCCATGATGAGAGCAAACCAATATACAGGATTCTGCAAAGTTTCCATTTTCCTCCAAGAAAGGAATTATTCGCTCTTGCCAAGCTTTATGTCCAGAATCACCAGTAAATAATATACTAAGGTCGTCAATTTGAAGATTCACAACTAAACTTTGTTCGTTGGGATCAGTATCTCCTTCTTGTCCATCGTCTTCTTCATGTGGGTTGAGGCACTTAAAATTAATACAATCAGGTAGTCCATGTATTTTGTTGCTTAAAATTTCTTCTGAATCTCCTGCTTTAAGGGGAATTTCAATGGAACCATATTCCTCTGAACTACTATCACGACGACATTTTATTTCTTCATCTAAGGCCTTGTAGGATTCTGGTAATTCTGAATCAGCAACATCTTTTTTTCTATCGTAGCCTGGGTGCATAATTGCACCGATCACAAGTTCCTCATTATCCATTGCTTGCTTAAAATCTTCAAAGCCCTCACAATGATCTTTATCTCCATGAGATATGAAAAGAACATCAATGTAATATTTTCCATCCTCATTTCTCAATTGTGGTTTTAGAAACTCATACGAAGTCTTGCCACCATCAATATGGCAAAGATCAAAGACTATTGAAAATTCGTCGATTGTTACAAGAGAACAATTACCGTTCCCAACTTTAAAAAATTTTACTTCTTTACTCTGCATCTTTCCTCCCCTTAACTTGGTTAAGTTATTTTCTAAATTTAGATTACTTTGCCTTTTCTTTTGTCTCTTCTGAAGACATCCTACTTTTTTTCATGCTCACAAGTTCCTTGAAAATAGACTCTATTTTTTCCATAAAACCATCAACATTTAGTCCAGCCATAAAAGCAATAATATAGGTTCCGTAATAACTTTGATCCTCGCTTGCAGAAGCCTGCACTAAAAGAAGGCCTGCTTTAACAAAGAGTAAGCTGATTACACCACAAACAGTGCTTACGACAGGGCGAATTATATGCCATAATATCCAACGATTATCCCATTCACCCTTTACGCAATACTGCATATAAAGTCCCCTGAGACAGTAGGTTGAACCACCTACAAGGCTTATTAATGCAGACTTAACCCATATGGAATTAATTTCATTAACAAGACAAATTTTTGATGGCAAAAAAACGCATACCCCTACCCCAACAATAATAAAAATGTGGAACACAGAGAGAACGCTAATAACAGCTATATTCAAAACACTCCCTAATTTTTTCTCCTAGACCTTTGAATTATTACTGCACTATATACAAACCTAAATCAATAAACAAGAAAAACTTAACTCTGATAAAAAATAATAGTTGGGATTTTAAATTTTTTAAATTCAAATTACAAACTTCCCTTTTTTACCTCCCCACCTTGTCTGCGCAAAATATCAATAACTACCGAATGATCCCATTTCTTTCCCTGCCTCTTAGTGGGAACCTTCATGGTATTGAGAACTCTGGCGATGGCGTTGGCAGAAAGGCCTTCGTTCTTGTGCATGTCGATAATCATGCATTGAACTCGCAGTTCCTTTTGATGGGGGACAACTCTGCCCTTGACCATTTTTTCACCGAGGGCGAGGTTATATTTGCTTTTGCCATTCGGGGTATTTTTGCGAAGATTGTACTGCCGGAGGTATTTCTTGACGGTGGTTTTGGAGCAACCCAATTCCTTGGCCACATGGGCGGAAGAAAGGCCTTCAACGATAAATTTTTGCTGGAGAACACGCTTGTCCATGACCGCCGAAGGCCTGGGAAATTGAATAATATCGAGGACATAGGCCAAGGGAGAACGCGTTATGGCCTTTGTTTTGCCGCAGTCGACCATTTGTGGAAAAACTCCAATTCTCGTCCTCCAGCCCCCCACTTTTCTGCAAATGATCCGATGCTTGTGACTTTTTGCACAAATAATGTTTTTGAGAAAATAAAGGGATGACCTGCCCCTCGCCTCTTGAATCTTGAATGGCCTTTTTGCCTAGCATCGCCGCCATTTCTCCGTTGGGATCGAAATTGTAGGTGAGTTGCAAAGTATGCTCTCCATCTTCTCCTAAAATAATGACTGCTTTGGGAATAAGCGTCCTCACTAATTTTTTAAGTTCCAATGGGTCGAGGCCTTCCAAATTATCCAGCAAAAGTCGAGCAAATTTCTTAAATTTATCGCCCTTGAGGTTTTCCCGAAATAAGGCCTCTTCCCGATCGAGAGTATCCATATTTAAGGCCAAAAATTCCCTTTCTTGTTCTACTTTTGCTTTTTCCTCCAACATGACACCAATGGCCTCCGCCAAGTTCTCCTTTTTATCCATCACCATATTTTTCAAAGCATCCCCGAAGCGTTCCATTAAAGTTTGAAGGTGGGCCATTCTCGCCCTAAGTCGCATCTTTTCTTCTGCAAAAACATTTCCTTGTTTGTGGGCCTCGGTGACAATTTGATTCAACAAATCGCCGTTTTTGAGAATTTCTCCAATCCTGGAAAAAACAACTTTGTGGAGATTATCGGCCGCAAATCTCTTTTTATGCTTGATATTGCGATAATAGAGATTGTTTCCACTCTTCGCCGCCTCTCCCGTGTACTTCGACCCGTCTGGGGCCTGAAGAATACCGGAAAAAGGAAACTCGCTCTCTCGACAACGCTGAGGGAGTTTTTCTAGTCCTTGATCAATTTGCCGAAAGAACTCCTCACTAAACAAGGGGCCATGATCCCTATAATGTTTATATTCCCACTCGACCCATCCATCCTGATCCTGCCTTTCAGGAAATTGATTCCAGTTATCAAAAAAAGTGTTTTTTCCCCTTATTTTGGGATTGCCCAAAAGAGTGAGAAGAGAACGCCAATCGAAGGGATGGCCGCCCATTTTTCGAGAAGGTATCTTTTCACCATTTTTAACTTTTTCTTTTGTCCACCATTCCTTGGTTTTATAACCCTTCTCTTGACAATAACGAATGGTGCCCTCCCTGCTATAACCAAGTTCAATAAATTTTTTGGCGATGTCTTCAAAAATTTTTAACTCTTCAGGATTGATTACATAAAAACCCACATAGCGGTCATGGAGGTCGAGGCCCAAAATCGGACAAGGTGAAGCATCTTTGCCGTTAAAAATCATGGCCGAGCGGTGTTTTCGGGCAACATTTTCAGAGACTCCTTCGCTGTATTCCCCGGCCTCAATATTCCTAAACTTCCACGCCATCCTTTGGCCCCTGTCATTGGGATTAAATTGGCCATAATTGACCTCGTGGATTTCAATGCCGTTTTTTCGAGCATCCCGCATGATCTGAATATTGAGAACTTCATCACGGGAAAAGCGGTCTAGGCGTTCTTGCACAATAAAATCTATACTCCCCATTTTGACTAATTCGGCGAGATAGAGAATTTCTTTTCTTTTATGGGTGTTTTGGTAGCGGCCGCTCTTCCCATCCTCGACTATGTAGTGGGCAATTTTATAAGTCTTGCCCGTCCTCTCTTTTTGCCTCTCCGCCCAGTCTTTGATCAAGTTGATCTGCTGAGTAGGTGATCCATCCTTAGTTTCGTTTTCCTTAGAAACCCTGACTACGGCCCATCCTTCGAGAGTGTTTTTATTTCTCCTTTTCTGAGGTGAAAATTCTTTTTTTAGCAACATGGTTTTTTTCCTTTAAAAGTTTGACCAGGTATTTTGTCAAAATGAATTTGATCGTCTCCATTTCCTGCTCAAACTGTCGATCTGTTCTCGGCCTTCCAACCATAATGACCTTGCTAATATGGCGATCTTTATAGGCCTCTAAATGCTGTTTTTCTCTCCAGTAGCGTCGTTTTCTTTTGTTCCTTGCGCACTCTTTGCATTTGGTATCTCGTCGGTTTCCCTTTTTGTAAAAATCGGCCTCTGGTTTCTTCTGTCTGCAACTCGTGCAAATTTTCTCAAGCGCATTGAAGGATTCAGAGGTTACTAATTTACCTTTTAAATTTTCCAATGGCCACCTTTTTCAAATTTTTTACTTAAAAAAAGAGCGTTTTTTTAGAGAAATTTTACGATTTTAAAGGCCTGATCTTTGCTTTTCTTTTTTCCTTGACCACATCCGCCAAAGCACTTTTAAGGAAATTTTCTAGGCCGTCGTCCTCCGTGCGTTCCAGGGCCTTGGAAAGCCATTTTTTGCGGTCGAGGTAGGCCTTCCTTATCTTGGCCCTTTCCTTGCCAAAACTGGCCCTGTGAAAGTGTTTCACAATCCACGAGGCCAGCATTGAAGGGGTTATTTTGACAAATTCCCCGCCGCTTTTGATCTCTTGATACATATTTGATAGCGATTGCGTGGCATCACGATCCAAGGTGATATGCCCCTTAATTTCCTTCATAATTCCCCCCTTGCAACGCTTACCGTGTATTCCATCCAAGATGCCGAATAGTATGGTTGGGATCGCAGTCTTTCCGTTGTCTCAGGGCATTGGGATTGATCGGCAAATTCCAAATCGTGAATATTGACGGTTTTGCTGGGCATGGATTGCTGGACGACAAAATAAGCGTTGGTGTAGTCAAATTGATCGTCCATCATCTCTTCGGTCACTAAAAACTCGGTGACAATTTTTGTTTTGTCGTGCTGGATAATCTCGCCAACAGAATAAAACTTGCCGCTCATTTCAATTTTTATGGCCAACAAATGGGTATCATCAGGGAGAATTAGCTTTTGATCCTTGCTGTGATTCACATTCCGAAAGCGCACAAAACAATTGGGATGGGTATTGATGGGAAGGCACTCTTTTAGAGAAGTGTTGGCCAAGCAGTCGGCATTTAAAGGACTATAAAAAGCATCATAGGGACGGATCACTTCGTAAAACTCCGGCACTCTCAGCGTTCCTTCAAGAGTGATGATCAACCTGTCCCCGGGCCTGGTGGCGATAATCAAGGCCTTGCCTGTAGCGATCCTGCGCGCATACATGATGGTATCAAGGCCAGAAACCTCGCGGCGTTCCTTGGGAACCCGAGGAGTTCTTGAGGGCCTAGGACTACCTGGGCCTAAAGTCTCCCCTTCGTCCTCCCAAAATTGCCCACATCCGAACGAAAGAGAGATAAAACTGAGATGGAGAAGAAATTTTTGCATAACTTAATCTTCCTTTGTTTGGGGTTGTTCTTGGGCATCTTCTTGGGTTTGGCCCATGGGAATCCACTTGGGGTTTTCCTTGATAATCCAAACCTTGTGGCCCTGAATCAGTTTATTGCCCTCGATCCTGGTTTCCACCCATTGGGAATCGACCACGGGTTTGGTAAGCGTTGGATTATCTCCCGATTCTGTCTTTTTGGGTTCAGTGATACCGAAGGATTCGAGATTAAAAAGCAGTGTTTTTCTGGTCTTTTCATCCCGTTTTTTGAGTCCTTGGTGGACAAAATAACTGGCCACTGCTCCGAGAAATCCACCCACCAAGGCCCCTTTGACTGCACTTTTAGGCTTGTCCTTTCTCACTATGGCCGCGCCCACGAAGGTTCCCGCCGTCGCTCCACTGGCCGCGCCAAGAGAGAGACTGCGAGTCATGGTTGAACAACTCGAAACCAAACTGGCGGCATAAATGAGCATGAAAACAATATGAAAAGTGGCAAAAAAAGGTTTAGTCTTGATAGTTCTATCCTCCGTTAAGGTTTAAAGCGTTGTACGGGGGGAGAGTCAGTTTCTCCCGCGCTTTGCTCATGTTCAAAAACTTATTGATTCCAATAAGTTGCAAATGATCCGCTTTTTTAAAACTCTTCGGCCATGGAAGAATTTTTGAACCATTTTTAAATAAATTTTAAAACTCCTATCCAATCGACAATTTTTCATTTTTCCGGTCGTAAAAAATAATTTTTCCATCGTGATTTTTGATTTCCTCCAGCGTACAATAAAAAATTTTGGGCGCAAATTTTGAATTGTCCCGTGCCTCTATTGATTTCACACTCTCAATAATTTGATTTGTTCTGCCAATAAACAGGCATCCGCTTATATTTTTTATTTCGTAGTAGCGGTTGATTTTTGAGCGTATTCGGCCAGAAGATTTTAAGTTTGCTTCATATTCGAGAGCAAAAAAATAACTGGCCTTTTGATTTTCAAGTTCCACTAAGGCATCTGGCCTAAACTCTGCCATTTTTTCCAAATATCTAGCATAAAGTTCCATCGGATTTCCCAAAAGTTGATTTTCCGTGCAGTAGTTTTTGACGGAACCAGGCCGCTTGAAGAAATAGGCAATGTCCACCAATTCTAAGTCATGGAGTAAGGATTGGGGTTTGTATTTTTGCCCAGAGAGAAAATCTTTTTGATCTTCAGAAATGGCCTCCGCTCCTCGGCCAGAGAGAAGATAGATGCCCTTGGGCCGTCTGCTTTTTTCGAGATAAATTTTTTCTACCAATTTTTGACTTAAAAGACTGCGCATTTCCGAATAGGCCAAAGTTAAGGTTTTATATTGGAAAAATTCCCTTTTGATTTGATCGATGGTGGAAACGCCATAATGATGGAGGTGTTCTAGAATTTTCATTTTTCTGGCCGAAACAACTTTTTCTAACTTATGCATTTTGTTCCCCCACTTTTCTGATTTTGCTCTGTTTGAGGCCCAAAATTTCTGACTTCCAAATTTGAATTTTCGGCCAGTTCGCCTTGATTTTCTTGAGATCGGTTTTTGATCTTTTGCACTTCCCCTTTTATCTCTTCAATGGTGATAAAAGGGGCCTGAAAAGTTTTTAATTCAGTTCCCAAAGACCACAATCCCCTTCCTGGTATGTCTTCCAAATGAAAGGCATCTTTGGTTCCAATCACTAAAACCGAATTGGAAACGGATGCCATTTTAAAGCAAACTCTGGCCGGAATATTGGCCAAAATGCGACTGTCGAGGCTGTTGGCCGAGGCCCTTTGAGTGGCCAAAATGAGATGAACGCCTGCGGCCCGCCCCTTTCTGGCCAAAATATTGGCGATTTCTCTGCACTCCAACACCATTTTATAGTCGATGCTGTTTCTCTCTACCTTGCCAAAAAGGTCGGAACATTCATCCACCACCAGCACGATGCGATCAAAGGGGCCTTTTATGGAATCTATCTTGCGCAACCCATGCCGTGCCAAATGCTCATAGCGGGCCTCCATTTCCGATTTAAGGCCTCTCAAGGATTGAAGTGCACTGGCCATGGTGTCTTCCATTCTGAAATGGGGAAAGTCTTTATAAATTGCCAACTCGACCATCTTGAGATCGATTCCGTAGATTTTGATTTTGGGCGATTTTAAAAGGGCCATTAAAACGGAATTGAGAAAGGTTGATTTTCCCCGTCCCGTCACTCCGGCAATCAGGAGATGGGGCAATTCTTCGAGATTGGCCACGATCACGCCCGTTTGAGATTTCCCCACCACAAATTGATAAGGCCTGCCGATCTCTCCCATGAGCGAGGCAAGTCCAATTTTGCGGGGAAGTCTTTTTTTGGTGAGGAGAATTTTAATAAAAATGGGATTGTTTGCGTCCCGCCCGATTTGTTCAATTTCCCAATTCATGGTGCCCTGAAGGTCGTCTTTCCTGCGAATATAATTCTCGGGGCCTATACCGAAACTTTCAATCCTGGCCATTTTTTTAAGGCCTGATCGGGCCTCAATGGAAACTACTCTCGGCATCTTTCCTTGGGCGTTTGAGAGTCCCAAGGAATCTAGGGAGGTCTGCAAGGCCACAATTTCTCGGTAGAGAGAAAGTCCAAGAGCAAACAAAAAAAGTAACGATATAATGCAAAACAAAATCCCAAACTGTATCCCTTCTGGTATTGTGGCCCAAACATTCGCCGGCTCTGCCGGCAAAACATTTTCCAAAAGAAAGGCCAACGGGGGCACAAATACAATAATAAGAGGGGGAGCATACAAATAAAGTCTCTTCTCCAGTGCCACTTTCACGCCAAACCAGACGATGGCCACGACAATTTTTATGGCACGGTAGACGGCGAGAAAGATGGCATCGGCATTAAAACCCCTTTTATGGGCCATTTCCCCTCCCTGTCATCATGCCAAACTCAAAATCCTCTGTGAGGGACACGATCAACTCTTTGTCCCTATTAAGGGTGATATAGGCCGTCTGTGCCTCTCTCTGGGCCATATCAAGTTGGCGTTTGGCCTCTTCGTCCAATACTTGCGAAACTCCGTCCAGTGCCGCATCCTTGAGATTGCTTTTAACGGTGATCCTGCCATATTCGCCTCCCAGAGATTCTTTTTGTGCCAAAATCCCGCTGATTCTGCTGGCCAGAGAAAGGCCAGAGGCAACAGCAATTTTGGAATCTAAATTATTGTGATAATGCCCCTCAATCCCTGCGGAAAAATCTTGGGCATCCAAGGCCTGTGCTTTGAAGTCGAAACTGTCCCCATTGGGAAAAATGATCTTTTGAAAGTTGATCACTATTCTGCCACTCTCCTGGAATAAAGGCATCCCCACCGCCACACTGTTGCGGGGAATTTTGCTCACCTGCTTATGGGTGATCCCGTAGGGTAAAAGAACTCTGGCCAAGGCCAAAGTCCTGGTGTCGATGGCGTTGAGCATTTTTCCCACTGCCGAGGTTCCCGCGGGGATTGTCTCAACTTTATCGGATTTTTCATCTTGCCTTACTATCACCTGGGATTTCGTGGGATAGACAAATGCTTTTTTTGCCGTCCGCCTCTTTCTCTTTGTAGTAGAGGCCATTCCCTCAACATTGGAAGCGGGAAATGCCATCACCTCTTCATTTTTTATTTCTTCCTGAGACAATTTTTCCGAAGGT
This sequence comes from Bacteriovoracaceae bacterium, assembly GCA_965243145.1. Classification (GTDB taxonomy): domain Bacteria; phylum Bdellovibrionota; class Bacteriovoracia; order Bacteriovoracales; family Bacteriovoracaceae; genus CBDBLK01. The sequence goes on along the minus strand of CBDEUB010000002.1, from coordinate 22,583 downwards.
GAATGTTCCTCTACACTGTCCACTTGGGAGCCTTGTTCCTCTTCTCCAGTAAACCACATCACACAAAAAACAATGGCGGTTAGGCCCCAGAGAAAAGAACTTATCACCTCTGGCCGCAACAGCTTTTTGCCGCCCTCTTTTTTCCAAAGGTTTTGCAAAAACTGTTTCATTCTCGGACTCCATCAAGCCTAAGACGGCGGGCCTGGCCTTTATAAAAAAGCGTAAGCACAAACGGCATCTTACCCTTGAAAACGGAGATCAGTTTGACTTGGGTTTCCTCGTCCGGTTTCAAAAAGGCCGTTTTGAAATAGGCCTTTTGGGGAGATAGTTTTTTGCCGTTCCTGAGTGCCAATAAAAGTCGAATATCTCCGGTTCTTATGTTGTTGGAGGTCTGGTTTTTTAATGTGATCGATACAGCAATAAATCCGTTTTCAATTTTTTTGATTTCGACGACCTTGGCACTCAATACCGAGGGAATTTCAAGGTTTTTTGTCTGTCCTGGACGCGCCAGTGCGTAGCGTTCTGATTTTTTAGGTTTCCACCAAATGATCACTAAATCATCGTGAATTTTGCGATCCCTGCTTACGGTGAGAAGGAAGCCGTAAGTATTATTTGAGGTGTAGACAAAAAGGTTTGTCGAATGATGGCCCTTGGGCCTAATGGTTACATCATTTTCAACAAATTCGATTTCAAAAGCGTTGAGATTTCCGGCCACAATTTTGCCGGGTTTCTCAGGGAAGCGTAAAACAGTGCTCATGCCTGGAGTGGTAAAAATGGCCTCCATTTTGGCATCATTCATCGTCAAGTTTCGCACCGATGGCCTGGCCGAAAAGCAGGCGATTAGGGCCAAAGAAATAGGCCACAATAAAATGAGATTTTTCATTGATCTGTCTCCAAAATTTTACTGACATAAAGGCCCATGGGGTTGCAGTGGGTTCGCTGTCCTTGAATAATGCCGAGAGAAAAATTCAGAGGCACGGCGAGAGGACTGCCGTTGATTCTCAAGATGCGATCGAAAGAAACAAAAGAACCCGTATTTTCCACCCGAGGGACGATAAAGGCCACATACTGTTCTATTTTTTTACCGTCCTGGTTTTGATAATTATTTTTTCCTAGAGATTTGATCAGTTCTTTTTGCTGGGCCAAAGTTGTTAGGCAACGGATTCGATCGATAATTTTTTCAGGATTAAATTCTTCCCAGGTGTAACGATTTTGAATGAATGTTTTAATAAATTCCTTAACATCGTTTTTAGTAACGACCCCTTCACGCCTTCCTATGTAATAACTCCTCTCTTTTCCCTCTTGAAGAACAACCGTCACAGTCCTGTCATCTGTCAAAACGAATATGGCCATGGATAAAATAAGGCCCATTAAAAGCAATATTGAAGAGGCCATTTGATAAAATTTCAAAAGACGGTTCATTTTTACCCAGTTTTCTGTAAATCGTGTTTTCAAGAAATACCTCCCTTTTATTGTTGCTCGTTGCTGTTGATAGAATTGTCTTCCATGTTAAACTCTATGGGTTTTCTGGGTTCTAAATTTCGTGTTCTTCGAGGCGGAGGAAGTTGCAAACTTTTCTCATTTCCTTTAGTATTATCAAGATTGGGCCTAGGCCTTTCCACAGCATTGCTAGATTTCATTTTGCTGTAGTTATTGATTCTCCTGGGACGAATCGCGTTTATGGCCTTTTTGGGCATACCTTTAACCGTTCTTCGTACTGGAGAAGTCGCCACAGTGGCCATCATGGCGGCCATGCCCGATCCTCCATCGCTCAATAAACTATTGGCAAAGAAAGGAATTAACAGCATGGAAATTCCGATGCAAAGATTGATCAGTGCTTGCATAATGAGGCCATCTAATTGTTGGATTTCTGGCACGGTGGTTAATTTAAACAAAAGTACGCCAAGGATAGACCATAAAATTTTCCACGAACAAACATTTAAAATCCCTTTGTATAAATTTTTAGTAATATAGGAAGTCGATTCTGGAATATAGGCAAGAATGAGCAACGGACTCAAGACATAAAGGATAGTGTAAACGAAATTGATGACAACATTGATAACATAATAACCAATAAGAGAAACTAAAAAGCACACTATGTTTAATATATAGATGATCAGTTGCCGATACTTAAACAAGAGTGGGGCCTTAGATTCAAGTTTTTTTTGTGCCTCCAAAAATGTTGACTGCCAATTTTCTATCCCTCCAATTTTGCTAATAACGGCCTCTGTTACCGTTCCTATGACATTAATTGTTTCGTCGAAAGTCCATAAAAGAATCATAGAGATGATCGTTCTTTTGATGATTTGAGCGGGATTAAAATTCCCTTCGGCAACTTTAAAAAAATTTAAAATAATGGTGACAACAACAATAATGGTAATAAGCACCCAGTAGATTTCTACTATTTCGGCTCGCATGGGAGTGACTGTTGCAGGAATCCATTTAAAAATTATGGCCCCCTTGTTTTAAAATGTGGGAAGTGTGACATCCGTAGGCAGAGCATTTAACCAAGAATCAATTTCTGAGTTGATTTGGTTAAAATGACTGGCACTATCTTTACTGGACTTATTCCCAGTCGCTAAAAATTCGCTTTGCAGTTTTAAAATTTGGCCATTAATTCTTATCAGTTGAGAGAGAGCATGAAGAATTTGGGAATTCGTAACTGCGGCCATTCTTTGTGCCCCTTTGGGACTGGCCTGGGTTGCCTGTTTGGAGATCATAAGAGAGTTTTTTTCTTGTTCCGAAACATATTTTTTAAGGTCATTTACGATCTTGATAGACTCTGCTACACTTTGATCGTGTAAAGAGAGCATGGCAGACTCGGGATTTTCAGGAATAGCACCATAAATTTTCTCTACCGCCTGGATTCTCTCTTGGGTGGTTTCTAATCCTTCCAGTACGCCTTCATCTTCGATGGGGGAAAGCTGGATAATTCCAACGGCATTATCGATCCCTTGATTGATGGTTTTGAGCAATTGGTCGCGATTTTTGGATTGTTCAATCAGCATTTTAAGCTGTTCATGGCGTTTAGCGCTTTCGGTTATCAAACGCGCAAGGTAGGGAATCTGTGCGGCACCGGAAAATCCAAAGGCATGGAAAGTTGTCAAAAACACCCCAAGCGCCATTTTGGCCATTTGTTTTCTCATCTTTGGCCTTTCTTTTTTTGCTCCACCAGAATTTGCAGAATTTCCAATTCACTTTTATTTGGGTTTTTATCCTTCATCTCTTCGATCAACATTTTGTCGATGGGATCACTGGTGGCGATATAGTAGGCCAGAGGGTCGGATTTAATTTGGAGAATGGCCTTATGCTCGTTTTGGATTAAAAAGACTTCGGAAAACTCCCCTTTGACCGACTGGAGACTTTCAATCGTTTGCATTTCCGCATGGTTGAGACGCAGTTTCTTTTGAAAATCCTCACGATCAATCTGGGATTGCTTGAGGATAAAAGTGCTGGTGGTGTTGGGAAAAAGGGCATTGGAAATTTCTTCATCTTTCAAAAAATCCCGATAATTCTGAGAAATGCACCAAATGCCGGCACCATACTTTCTAAATGTTCGGTAGGCCTCTATAGTGAAGGCGCGCCCCGAAGGTGTTTCCAATAGCTTCCACGCCTCATCTATAATCAATAAGGTTGACTGCCCCGGATTGCATGAGGCCTCAGACCTGATAAATTCGGTAAAATTAAGCAACATGACATTTTGCAAGTCGGGATAAGTATCAAGGCCCTTAATTTCTATGGCCACTAAGTCCTTAGTAAAATCCACATTGGTTTGCCCATCCAACATACGGCCATAGGCGCGGTTTCCCGTCCAAGAAAAGAGAATTTGGGCATAGTCTCGAAGTTCGCTGGATTCGTGCTTTTGCAAGAAGTTTCTCAAGTCACTGAGAGTGGGAGTATTTTTAGATTCTTCATAAACTCGGTGTATGGCCTCTTCAAGTTGTGCACTTTGTTTTTTGGGAAGCCCTTTTTGACTGTCTTCACTTAAAATCTGTTCAAGTATGGCCAAAATGAGTTTGATTTTTGAGGGGCCTGGGAGAGTTTCGCCTTTGGGGAGATCAAACATATTGAGGCAAATGGGAGAATCGGGATGCAAATCAATAAATTGGCCATCCAAAAGGGATTCGTCGAGAAGCCGTTTGCATGATGCTCCGTTGTCGATCCAGACGATCCGTGGAGTGGGATTCTGTCCAAAAAACTGCATGGCCATTTGGAGGACAAAAAAACTTTTGCCGGAGCCACTGCTAGCAAAAATAAGGGAGTTCCATGAGGGAAGTTCAGCAGGAAAGGGATCGTATTGAAACGGCATTCCACTACGGCCCTCAAAAAGACATGTGGCCCTTTGATTTCCCTTCCAAGTGGCATAAACGGGCATGAGGTGGGCGCAATTGTCCGATTTCATCTTGATGGTGCGAATCCCCTGACACACTCCAGGAGCGGCGGCCAAAAAAATACTTTTGAGGGGTAAGGTTTCAGCGAGTCCTTCCGCATGATTCATGCCTTGAAATGCCCGAAAAACATGATCGGTTTTATCGTCGAGTTCTTCCTTGGAGAGTGCCGAAATGGTAATGCAAAAGTCGGATGCCACGATCTTGCGGGAACCTTCGATAAGTTCGGAAATAAGTTCTTCTGTGTGTCTAAGTTGGGATTCGCTTTCCAGGTCGCTCAAGTTTTTCGCACCCGATGCCATGGAATAGGCCATGCGCCGCCCGAAGCGCAACTTTTCGGCCTCCCGTTTTTGAGAGCAAATTTCGATGTTTTGGGTAATGGCAAAATGAAAGGGCAGACTTTGAGAAAAAATATGCATCATGCCGGCGTAGCTTTCTCCTTCGGGCAAGGTTTTTAAGGTAATGCTGCGGACGAAGAAATTACCCAAGCAGAGATGATCTTTATAGATAGAAAGATCGGTAAACAAAAAGTGGGACAAAAAGCAATTTTCTGGCCCACTTTTCCCTTGCATTGTCGGCAATGTGTGTTTTTCGCTGCGTTCGGGATTGAAAAAATCAAAAAGTAATTTGTACCATTCTGCTGGCCTTAAATCTCTAGGTGCAAGGCCCGCGTGTTCTAAAGATGATCTGGCCTGATTTTTAGAGCGTAAAAACTTTTTCTTGTGATCTTCAAACTGCCCTTGGGTAATCTGTTCAAATTGTTTTTCCGATTCCCAGAATCTCCTTCTTGAAAATTGGTGTGGCCTGCTTCTGACAAAGCAATAAATTTCAGGGCGGTAAAAGTTCTTTCCCTCTTCCATTTGCTTGAAAAAATCGATCCGTGCCGATCGGATCGGCATATATTTGGTGGGGGCATCCTTGGAAATAGTACGATGCGCTTGCAAAATATCACTTACGGAGTGGGAGAGTTTATAAAACAACTGCAAGCGAATCCCCTCCTGGGAGGAAACCAAGAGATTTTCCAAATTTTCGTTTAAATAGTTGACCTGTCCGTTTGGCCAGGAAACTATATCGACACCCTCAATTTTCAACCCATACCCAAGGGAGCCGTCTTTAAATACAACGATCCCATCGTCTTCCATGTGCCAAAAGGGCAGAAGATCGATCAGGGGCGTGAATGTTGTTCTACCTTCTCCCATAGATTCGCCCACCCCTGTGGCGGATATGTTTCGATTTTTCCCCGCTAGAGTAAAATCCCGGCGTGGTGTTGTATTGCAGCCAATGCACTAAAAAATTGTCCGGTTTGTCCCGCTTGCTGAAAAAGAGAATGACACTTAAAAGCGTGGGCACTCCAAATGTGGCATAAGGGCCAAGCACCGTTTTCCCAAAAATGAGATTGAGGATGGAGGCCAACAACGCCACAAAAACCAAATCTTGCATCTCCATCCCCAGCAAACGGGGTTTGCGCTCCAAGTTTCGGTGAACTATGGAAGTTTTGAGGGATTCCATACCTACCCCGCAATTCGCTGGAAAAATTCAATAATATATTTGGCCATGAATCCGATGATGGACATAAAGATAACCCCGATGACCCTTCCCCTCGCTTCACCTGATCCGGAGATGGACAATATGGCCGCATAGACCAATCCAATGGTGCTGACAATGGGGAGCACGGTTCCAATCAAGGCATCGCGCAGCCCTCCCAGTTTTGCCTGGAAGGCACTTTGGGCATGGCCGGATTCGGGAAGAAAAAGCAGCGTAATCAAAGACACCACAAAAAAACAAATGTTTGGATACACGATCGGAAAATCATTTTTTTTGGCCATAGAACCCCCCTCTTTGCGCTTTTTTACGCAGACATAAGCTAAAAAATAGTTTGAACTCTCAAGGCATCAGTGCCGAATTATAATTTTTAAACCACCTGCAAAAACTGTTTTTGATCACGAATCCCTTGGCCGAGACCATATTGATGATTCTTTAATCTAAACTCAAACTTGCGCTTCAAATCCTGGGAAACTAAAGTAATTTTTAATTTCTTCAAAGCGTTGACCTTGATGGCATAAATGGATCGTTTGGACATGTTAAATTTTCGGGCAACCTCTCCAACACTTTGGCCATTCCAAAAAACTTCCTTCAAAACGCAATATTCTCGCTCTGAAAGTTCTTCCAGGGCAATTTCAAAGAGTTCGGATAAATTAATGCCTTTGGCCTGGGATGAGTACGATTCCAACTTGTCCTCGCCCTTTTTCAGTTTTAGCAAACTCTCAAGGCCTGAAATGGAAATTAAGCAGTAATCCTCATTTTCCACCTTGCCAATGTCTTCGTTGAGGTAGGTATTCCAAGTTTCCATATCCCAATTTTGGCCGAGCAAGTAAATTTCGGAATCTGTTTTTTTGCTCCCGTCGGAATTGCGCCAGGGAGGAAGTTTCTGCTTAGTTTTGATCTCGATTTTTTTGATTTTCATCTTCATTTTTTCCGTCTCCTCAAAAAAAGGCCCCTACTCATAGAAAAAAAGTGCAAACTTTGTGACCCTATTTTTAAAAATTGCTTCCAAATATTTGATTTTGTTGGTGTTTTCATAGGTCACATTTGTGACTCGGCATAACGCAGCAAAACTGCACTCAATTTTCTGATGGCCCTGGATTTTGTCTTGCGTATGGCATGAGGGGAAGTATTCAACTGCTCGGCCAATTCGGTGACATTTCCCCCTTCCCACCAAAACAAGGCCTTTAAAATTGTGCTTTGGTATGGCGAAAGTTGGGCCAAGGCCTCCATAAGGATAGACCCAAGTTCTGGCCAATATTTGGATTTTGCAAAAAGGCCCTGAATATCTGATCTCCTTATAGAATTGGCAACCTCATCATTGAGAAGTGCTTTAGGAGTGGGCCTCTTCTTGCTCGCAGGTGAATACATACCAAGAAATTGTTTCCAATCACTATTGCCTTTGATTCTTGTCTTCATTTTCTGGCCTCCTTTACAAAGAGCACTTATTTAAAGAGGTGAAAAAAATTTTTTCAACAAAAAAACAGCATTTTTAAAAAATTGTGTCCCATGAGACGACAATGCCCAAATGAAAATGAAATGGGTTCAATGATTTCAAAGATTTAGGCCGTCTCACTGTGAGACAACTTCAACGGAGGAATTTTTTTGTCTCATGGTGGTCAAGTTCAAGTGTTCCATGGCGGGACAAAAAGGACATTTTGTCCCACGGCGGGCAGGTTTGGCGGCCCACGATGAGACAAAAAAGGGCATTTCTGCTCACCATGAGAAAATATTTTCAAATTTGGGCGAAAAAAATCAATGAATCAATAAAAATATGTTGATATTTGGGCCATTTTAAGATACGAAGAGGACAACAGAATCAATAGAAGGTTGATTCATTTTTTTATTAGCAAGCGAGGTTTAGATGAGAACAAATCAAGATCGGCCTTTGTCCCCTGCTGGAGGCGGGGGCAAAATGAGCAACAGCACTTTAATGTGCTCCTGTGTGAAGAAACTTAGAGAGAGATACCCCAATTGGAGTTCCTCCCAAATTGCAAACAAGGTGGGAATAGGCCGAGCGACTCTCAACCGAATTGAAAACGGCCTGGCCAACCCTTCCGTAGACACCATGATTAAGCTGCTTTCCTCTTCAGGTGAGCAAAGCAAAATCTCCTTTTTATTAACGAGCGAGGTTTAGATGAGAACAAATCAAGATCGGCCCTTGTCCCCTGCTGGAAGCGGGGGCAAAATGAGCAAGAGCACTTTAATGTGCTCCTGTGTAAAAAAACTTAGGGAGAGATACCCCAACTTGAGTTCCTCCCAAATTGCAAACAAGGTGGGAATAGGCCGGGCGACTCTCAATCGAATTGAAAATGGCCTGGCCAACCCTTCCGTAGACACCATGATTAAGCTGCTTTCCTCTTCAGGTGAGCAAAGCAAAATCTCCGATGTTATCAAATATGTTGGAGATTCTAAGGACATCAAGGAACAATTCTCCCACAATAAAGACTCTGTTATTTTGGGCGATTTAACAAAGTTTCTGAAAAATCCCGACTATAGAGGAATTTTGCTCATGGTTATGGCCAGCAGTAATGGCAGCACACGAGAAGAGGTCAAGAACGAGTACGGATTCCGAGGACTCAGGCTTTTAAATGAATTGATCAAAGAGGAAGTTTTGACTGAATCCCCCCAAGGCGTGATCAGGGTTCACTCTCATTATTATGACGGTGAAACGATATGTACCGCCGATCAAAGTGTCCTCAAAGAATCTTTCCTTTACTGTGCAAAAGAAAAATACGACCCCGAAACATTTGGAACCGACAGCAATTGGCTCTCATTGCAAATGGATTCAGTTGACAAATCCAAGGCCATGAAGTTGATTCGTTCTGAATTGAAAAAAACTTATGCGAATATCGAGAAAATTATTCGCTCAAGTGAGTTTCGAGGAAATGATAAGATTTTTATCGGTCTGATAGCGGATTCCCTAATAAGGAGTCTTTCAAAGGTCAAAGAAACCCAAACCGTAGAGGAGGCCATACAATGAAAGAATTACTTTCTTTTATCTTTCTATTCAGCATTTTTTCTGCATGGGCCGAAGACTCCTGGGAATACAAGGAGCGCGCTGGCATGGCCAATGCTTTCATTTTAAATGATGGCACTGTCATTTTCATGGACGGAATCAAGAACAATGGCCTGGAATTTGCCGGAGAAGAATTCGTTTTAGAGGGGCCTTTGGCAGCTATACGGCCGCCCGTTGGTGGTGGTGGTTTTGCCAGGGAAGGTTCTCATGCGCCTAAATACCCCGTCGGTGGCGGTGGAACGGCCAGAAGTGACAGAACCATGCCAAAATACCCCGTGGGTGGTGGAGGATACACTATGGACGAGGTACAAAATTTAGACGATTTCTTCGCCACAAGGGATTTCTTGGTAGACTACGCCCTAAATGGCGGAGAAATTTTTAAAGAGGCCATCGGTGCTAACTCTTTCTATCGCTCCGGCGGCGTTGGCGGCGGCGGGCAAGAATAGGCCAAGACTAAAAGTTTACTTTCTGTTGCCCCTGGAGTTTTCTCTGGGGGCATTTTCCTGCAAGCCCATTGAAGCCGGTTGAAATGTTCTCACCCAGGTATCTTCTTCACTATACTCTAGCGATTGTTTTAAAATTTCTGTTCTTTCACCTAACGATTTTGCTTCATAAATTTTCTCTACTGTAGAGTTAAATCTATCCGCAGGTAAATATATGGCCTGCTCTGAATCAATAGGGTTTTGAGGAATTGATCGAATAATTGCCTTTTTAATTTCTTCTTTTGAAGAGTTAAGTTTTCCTAAAGCAGTATATGGATTTACTTTAGATTTAGCTGTTAATGTTTTAAGTTGATCAACTGATTTTTCAATTCGTTCTTGGATTTGAAGAATTGGGCCTAACATATCCTTAGTTTTAAATGAAGTTATCAAAGCTCCAATACCTAAAAGAAGTGTTCCTACTCCTCCAAGGAATCCACCTATTCCCCTTTGTCCAAATACCCACAACCATTGGCAAGAAGACTTATCCTTATCTTGCATTATTTGCCCTCGAAGTTTTTACGAGTTGGGGATTCTCACTAAACGAAACCCAAAAAAGACACTGCTACCATCAGGATTGAAAACTTGGTGGGCCGCAGAGCGCAGCGCTTTCGCACCGTTGATCCAACCACCACCACAAAGAGTGCGGCCTTCATTGTTAGGCAAAAGTTCGGCCCCTCTCTCAAATCCTATTTTGCCGGAGTCTTGCACCCATTCCCAGACATTGCCATAAATATCGTAGAGGCCCCAGGGGTTGGGGAATTTCTGTCCTACTCTATGGGTTCTTTCATCCGAGTTGGCACTATACCAAGCATAAGCACTTAAAAGCGATGGCCCATCTCCAAAAAAGTATGCTGTTTTAGTCCCCGCTCGGGCCACATACTCCCACTCGGCCCTAGTGGGGAGTCGGTAAGTGTATCCGTCGTTCTTTTTGAGTTGATTATACTTGGTAATAAATTCTTGCACATCATCCCACGAAACACTGTCCACCGGATGATTGGGACAAAATGTAGTCCCTCCAATCATCCAATAATTGTCGCTACAGTCTTTTTCTCTTCTGAAATAAGAGGGATTCCGTCTCATTATTTTAAGCCATTGAAGTTGGGTTACTTCGGTGGTTTGTATTTCAAAATCTTGTTCTAATTTAACCGTAACCTGGGCCTCATTTTCTGCACGATAATAAGCATCTTCGGGGGTTCCCATGGTAAACTCGCCCGCCTTGATCGAAACAAAGCGCATTTTTTCACCATTAAAATCGGCCTGGTCAAAAATATCGTTGCCAAAAGCTGCATTGGCGAAAAGTACGATCAAGGCAAGAGTTGATCTTTTTAGAAATTTTGCAAAATTCATTTTCCCCCCTTCTTTTGGGTTCCATAAATAAGTTCTGAACGAGTGCCGGTTAATCCGTTAGACAATGCTTCTAGGGAATCAAGGCCCTTAGCAATTTTCGAGAATGTGGCCTTTTGAACTTGAAAAAGAACATAATTTAGGCCCTCCCATTTGATTGTGGAAGCAAAGGCAAAGATTCCGGCGGCAATGGCAAAATTTATAAAAAATTTCCTGATCATCGTTTAAAACCTCCCGTGGGGTATCGTTGGGCCAAATCTTGAATTTTTCAGGAATTTAGCACTTCTTCAATATTTCTGGCCATACTTGCAACAATTCGCATTATCGCTTTTTTTTCTGTTTTTTGATTTCCAAATTAAACTCTTTGGCGAGTTTGATATTTAAAGAGAGCGTTTGCATAAAATAATGCAATAAATCCTCATCCGTGTTGTTGTACAGTTCAAAAAACAATTTGATAGAGGGGGGCATATCTTTTTCGGCCTTGGAAAAAAAGAGGGCCTGCTTCTCTTCGATAAATTTTTCCACTTTTGACTTAGAAGTTAATTTTAAGGAAACCGCCAAGAGGGCATATTGCAACTCATGCCCACCGATGCCGTTATAGATAAAACCTGTTATCGTCGAATATGACCGATTAACTTCTTTGGCCAATTTTTCTTGTTCAGGTTTTGAAGGGTATTTATGACGCAAATAGGAACGCAACGCTTCTTTGAAAGGCAAGCTCAGGGCCTCCGTTTTTCTCTTGCCTTTTTCGCTATAGGTCACTTGCTCTCCTAAAAAACCGTTCAATCAACTTATAGCACAGAATTTAGGCAATTAAACTTTTAATGCAAAGAGTCTTTAAGTTTATGCCTTTATTCAATATAAATAATTACTTTTTAGTTGAATAACGGTAAAAATATCGTATGATAGATTTTATTGACATTCAATATTGAGCACAACAACCAAGGGGATACAGTGAAAAAAAGGCCGACTTCAAAAAAGAACAATAAGAGTAATATCTATAACATTATTAAAGACGAGGCCTTAAAACCTCTTCGCTATGATTCAAAAAAAGATATAGATTTTGTTTCGGCCGCAATTAACTATTTCAAATGGCATTTTTCGGATGACAAATCCATTACTGGCAGCAATATAACGGATTGGTGGCGGCAGAGAGTGGTATGCGTAAGAAACAAAGATATAAAAAACGAAGATGAAGAGGGTTGGTTTCCCGATATACTCAGGAAAAAGTGTTTTATTGAGACTTATTTTATAGAAGGAGAAACCAACGAAGAATGGCTAGAAAGGAAGAAAAATTTACACCAACTCTATTCAACTGCCATAGGTGCTTATCAAGAGGCCATATTTGCCAACACGATAAAAAGAATCTCTCCCGAATTTAAAAGCGAAATTACCAAACATTACTTAAAAAATGGAACTCAAAAGAAAAAATAGGATTACAATGGAAAAAATATTTAAAGCTAAAACTGGAAAAGTTTTAAGAATTGTTAGAAAGAAAAACAATTTGTCACAAGAAAAAGTGGCATCTCTACTAGAAAAAGATCAAAGTCAAATTTCTCGCATAGAAAGAGGCCTAGACGATATAAGATTTTCTGAAGTGAATACGCTTTGCAATCATTTTAAAATCAGTTTGTTCGATTTTGTGGCAGAAGTAAAATATAGCAAGATTGAGTGACAATAAAATAAAAACCTGGGAGGGGTTTATGGAAATTTTAATTTGTGAAAATAACCCCGAATTGTTGGGAGGCCATGTTTTAAAACTTAAAAAAGTTTTTTCAGATTCAAATTTTTGTTATGTTCAAAGTTTCTCAAAACTTATGGAGAAAGTGAAGTTTTATCCATGTTACTATGACTTTATCTATTACATTGAAAATCAAAGAGATAAAATAAACGAGCAAGATATTTATAAGGCCATAAAAGCACAAGAGGTTTCTTCTGTCGTCATCTTCGTTTCTGATAAAATATCCGAAACTAAAGAAGACTCCGAAAATGATTTCTTCTGCTTAAATAAATCCCATAGTGTTGAAGAGTTAAATAAAATTTTTAACCTGGTCGCCGAACAGGCAGCAGCATAAAAAAAGCAAATCTTGGAGGAAAACATGGCCCAAAAGAAAGAAATGACGAAAACTCAAAAAAGAGAAAAGTTCTCTTCTTCAAAAATAAAAGAACGACTTTCCCAAACCCCATTTAAAACCATCAAAGAATTAGAGGCCGCAGAACATAAAATCGCACTTGAAAACTGGAAACGCTTGGCCACTTTTAGAAATTTTAGAGAGCAATTGTGCGAAAAAATCAATGAAGGAACCAAAAAAGAGTTTGAAAATGGCATCCTTTGCGCGATAGCTGGCGATGAAGGTTATCAAGGCCGGCCGATTGTCCGCGTGTATTACAAACCGGGCCAGGGTTTCCAAACAAAAATTGACCCCAAAGCACTAGATGACCCAAGGGCCATTGATAATCTTGCCGCCAATTTGACCTACGCTTTCGGTTCTTTGTTTTACGAAGTCTATGGCCTTAAGGCCTCTCCCCTTACGGGACTCGGCCCATTGGAAAAACAACAATAATTTTAATTTGGAGGATGGAAACTTGATCCATGTAAACCCTCTTCCTAAAAACAGAAAAAAATTCGGCCTCTTTTTGAGAAATGCAAGAAAACGGGCCAGATTTTCCCAAGAAGAAGTGGCAAAAGAATTAAATTTAAAATCTTCTCAATCCTTATCAAATATTGAATGTGGCAAATGTGGCCCCTCTCTGCGTGTTGCTATATGCCTAGCTGATAAATATAAAATTGATGTTGAAAAAATGATCGATTATTTACTCAAACTTGAAAAATCCAATTTACGGTTTCGTTTTGGGTTGATTAAGACTGTAAAAAACGAAATGGCCGAGAACGATTTATAGCCGCAAATACTAACTACTGCGCCTATACCGCAAAAATTTGAGAAGTTAAGAGTGTGTAAAAGAAACCAATTTCGCTATAAAAAAGGGGAATTAATTAAAGCTGCTTGGAAGAAATTTAAACGGAAATGCTGGGAATTTGAGGCAAAATCTTTGGGTTTTAGGTCGCAGTGATAATGAGATTTAAACGCATTTTTTTAATCAGTAGCCTTAATTTGTAAAAGTCACCTTGTTTGTATGACGACTCCAAGTTTCTTTCATATATTCTGTAAATCCATCAACTGGTTGAGAAGCACAAATGGAAGATAACTCTTGACCAACACTGGTTAGTTTAACTGACCCGGTACACATTTCTGAACCGTTCTTTTCCAATTTTGCTTTAAGTGAAATTCCGAAATAATCAACTTGAAATTCATTTGGCAAATTTGTTAGAGTATATACAACCATATCACTGAATCTTATTAAACCCATGGCCTGAAGGTTACAAAGTTCATCATCTGTAAGACCATTTTTTTTACAAATATCATCTGAAGGAGAAAATAAAATCTCAGTATGACCATTTACATTGCATTTAAATCTACAAAGTGTTGTAAATAATTCCGCTTGAGATTTTTCAATAGAACTAAGAATATTTATTGTTCGTTTTGAATACGAACCTGGTTTATTAGCTTCACCAGAAAGAATTTTTGCCCATACTTCCTGCATTTCTTTGTCTGAAACTAATTCACATTTATCAAAGAAGTTAATTATCCAATCATTTTCCATTGCTTTTGGATTTGCGTTTTCGTTGATTAATTTTGTTGCTTCAACAATAATTTGCTCAATGTTTTGTTGCTTAATACCTTGTAGACGAATCATCCTTCTTAAACCGCGTTTTTCAATTTCATTAATTTTTACTTCCGCTTGTGCATGAATAATATCAGCTTCGGCCTTGGCCCTTGCATGAATAACGGTAGCTTTGGCTTCAGCTTTTGCGACATTCTCAATGTGGGAGGGTTTAAAGGAAGCACCTATAGCATCAGATATTTTTTCAATGAGAACCGTTACCGGCTTAGACAAATTCTCTAAATCGTTCACATTTACCACAAAGTGCTTCCTTTTGTTAATTATCAAAATAAACCCAAGTCTTGAATTACTTAAAGCTATTTCTGCAACTTGTAAACCCTCTCCCTCTTGAGAATGTCAATAACTACAGAGTGATCCCATTTTTTGCCTTGCCGCTTTGTCGGCGTTTTCATGGCGTTAAGAATCCGAGCAATGGCCCTAGCGGAAAGGCCTTCCTCTCGGTGCATTTTGACGATAGTTGCCACCACTCTTAACTCTCCCTTGTGAGGCCGAACTTTGCCCTTTTCTATTCTCTCCCCAAGACCCAGATTGTGCCGGTGTTTGCCGTTGGGGGTATTTTTATTGAGGCCATATTTTCGCAGACGATCTCTAACAATAGTTTTAGAAACCCCCAATTCCTCGGCAATATGGGTAGCCGATAGGCCTTCGACGAGGTATTTTTGATGGAGAACATTTCTCTTAATGTTGAATATATAGGGGGAAAACCCAAGAAAATCAAAGACTTGGGCATCGGGAAACGCGAATTGGAGTTTTTCTAAGGAAGAACGACCATTTGCAATGACAGACAAACCCTCGTCCCCTAACTCCCCAACTGCAATGGCCTCTTTGGCCTGAACATAAATGCCCAATCCAGCGACCTTGTGCGCCGAGGCAAAACCGTCCCCCTTGGAAGCATACCGACGAAAGGATGCTTCCAAGGGCCTACCCATTTTCTGAAAAGGGAGCACAACTCCCGACTCTTCGAGAGATTCTTTTCGTTCGGAATCACTTTGGAATGGGGATGCCCAAAAATCCACTTTAATGACATTTTCTGGGTGAACATGGATGCTTTTGATAATTTCTTTCAAAATTGCCCTTTTTTTGGCCAATTTGGCCTTGCGGAAATTATCCTTGCGCAGCTTGTCTACATTGGCCAAAATCAACTCTGGGCCACTTATATTTCTTGAGGATTCGACGATCAAAACATCTTCCTTTAATTTTTCCCGTTCTTGCTCGTATTGTTTCAATTGGCCTTCATACACTGCTATTTTTGAAAGCAAAGAGGTTATCCCACTGGCATCAGGATTATTGGCCATAATATCCGTCAACCTTTCAATTTTGAGAGAAATTTCTTCAATATGTTTGCTCTTCTCTCGGATCAACTCTTTTTTGAGTTCGGGCCGATTGCTCACTTGCTCTTTGACAATCTCACAAAATTGTTTGGCCAAAAGGTCGCTCTGAATGAGAGAAAAAAGTTTCTTTTTAATCACTTTTTCTAATTCAGGGGCATCATAACGCTGTATCTTGCAAGCAGTTTTATGGGAGTGCCCATAATAAAAGTGTTTTTTGTTCCTTCCTCTGCCCGATTGGCCACACAAGGGGCCGCCACATTCATCACAGGTTAAAAGTCCTGAGAGAATAAAATCGTAAGTCGCATTATAATGAAATTTCTTATTTTTCTTCAATTTCTCTTGAACCGCCTCAAACAAATTTATGGGAATAATTCCATCCCACCCAGCATCCACAACACAATATCTTTCCTCTGGTTTTAAAGAATCCTGATCCAAATTTTTGGCCATCTTATTCACTTCACGCTTCCCTATATAGACATAATTGGTGAGAGTCCTAAAAATAGAACTTGAATTAAAAGGTTTGTTCCCGCAAATTTCCCCTGTCTTGCTCGTCCAACTTTTGTTTTTAATTCCCCGCTCGTTCAAACCGTTGGCCACTTCGGCCAATCCTTTTGCTTGAAGATATTGATCGAAAATTTCTTTAACTAATTCGGCCTCTTTGGCATTGGCCACTAATATACCTGCTTGCTTAGGGTGTTTGTCGTATCCAAGAAAGGGAGTACCTCCGTTTAAAAGTCCTCTCAACGCCCGCGCATAAAAGTTATTCTTGATCCTCTCTGCGGTTAATTCCCTCTCAAACTGCGCCAATGCCATAATAATAGTCATAAAAACTTTCCCTGCCGGACTTGTCGTATCGAAATCATATTGAGGACAAATAAAGTCACAACCGCAGTCCTCCAATTCCTTGATAAAATTCAAAAAGTCCGTAACCGAACGACTCAATCGAGAAAGTTCCGTTACCATGATCGTGTTAATTTTCTTGGCCCTAACATCCATTAACATTTGTTGAAACTCGGGCCGGTTGGTATTTTTTCCCGAACAGGCCTCATCCTTGTAAATTTTGGCAACCTTACCCCAATTTTTTCTCGCGTTTCTGTTCTTTTCTTCAACCTTGAGTTTCAAGCGGTGAATTTGGGAAGTAATAGACCCTTCTTTATTTTGGGCCTGCTCTTCTGTGCTGACACGGCAGTAAATGGCAATTTTTCTCATGGTTTTGTTCCTTTGTGTTTACGGAAATTTTTTGTCTCTCTAACAAGCAAATCAATTTTAAGTCCCATACCTTCGGCAATGCGGACAAATTGATCGAGAGAAACTTTCTTTTCTGTTCCCCTAAGGGTTTTGTTGACATTTCTTCTATCCATTCCAATCATGTTTCCCACTTCGCCTTGAGTGAGTCTAACTTTACTCATTTTTTGCAAAATAGTTTTTCGCAAATGCTCTTTAAGGCGTTGTGCCATGACCAGCTTTAGATTACCCATAATAAGCATCATATATTATGCCAAGAATCATTGGCAAGTTTTTTTAAAAAAAACAGGCCCAAAAAGGGCCTGTTTTGGATAAATTTTAGAGAAAAATAAGCCTGTAGAGCCTTTCTAACCTTGCCTTGTTCTTGGATTCTAGCAATGGCACAGGGTTTAACTTAACCTCAAGCTGACGAATGGCCTCCTTTTTCATAGTTTTCATCTTAGACTTCTTTTTTGGTTGCTTAGTTTTGGCACACTTTTTTCTCAAAGTTTGATTAGATATTATTTTTAGTTACCTTGGGCCTCGATTTGGCCTTGACCGTACCCAATGCCTTCTTGAGAATTTGCGCCACTTGTTCCTCGCTCTGAACACCTCTCAGTGCCTTTTGGAGGTAGTCCCTTCGATTGAAATGCGCTCTAGCAAGTTTTGCCATTTCCCTCTCAAAAGCGGTCTGGTGAAACCATTTCACAATCCAGGAAGTGAGTTTGCCAGGGTTGATTTTGACAAACTCATGGTTCATTTGAAGCTCTGAAAGCATGACTCGAATGGCCTGATCGGCGGCCTTGTCCAGGGTAATCCTGGAGTTTGATTTTTTGCTCTTCATCGTGCTCCTTTGGTTGTCGTTTCTAAGGTAACGGAAACTAAAAATTGGTGACGGGTGACATTCTGATCGCTCCAAGTCTGCAAGCTGGAATCCACTGCAAAGTTCAAGGCGTGCTGTCCGGGGCAACTTTCAAACCACAAAAAACCCACATCGATGGTACTGGAGGCAGGATTGGCCACATCCAAAAAAAGATCGCCCAAGGCCTCTTCTGAGGCATCCTCTGGCCCTTCTTTTATCCCTTTAAGCATCTCCTCCGTGACTTCCAACACTCCCTCAAAAAATTCCCGCCCCATAGAAGTGACCACGAGGGGATGGAATTTTTCCCCCAGCACGACCTGCAAAGGGTAGGCCAAAAAGTCACCCTCGGGATAGAGAGTTTCTTTTAGTGATGGCCTCTTTTCCCGATAGCGCAACCGGCAGGGAGCAGACTTTTCCACCCAGGAACACTGATCAAAATTGTGATAGGTGGGTTGAAACATCGAGGGTTTCCCCCAATGATTCTTGGGAATCCATCCAGGATTGGGCAGACTCTCCCAATACTCCTTGGAGCACTCCCGTTGACTCCAAGTTGCCGTGGCCACTTTGTTGGTGACAGCAAATTGGGACTTCTCCCGCCATCCCTTGATCCTGAATGTAAGTTTATCCCCGGCCTTGACCTTGGCCACGAAGATTTGAGCAGTGATCAATTCTTCCGTGAGGACTTCGTGGACTTCAGTCTGAGGGGACTCCACGGCAGGATTGGCCGCCGCTTTTGGCCCCTGCGCAGGTTCTTCTAAATCCTCGCAGCCCCACAGAATCAGACTCAAGGCAACTATCTTAAAGGCCAGCATTGTTTTCCCTCAAGAGTGAGCAACTGGATGAAGGCGGTGAGTTTTGGCCAGACAATCCATCCACGCCAAAGTTTTCCAGGTTGAAGAGAAGTTCGCGCCTCACTCGCCGATCCCTTTTCTCCAAGGCCTGGTGGGCGAAGTAGCTGGCAGCGAGTCCCAACGCCCCTCCGATCAAGGCCCCCTTCAAAGCGACTTTCCCTTTCTTGCGGGGAGCGAGGGCCGCTCCGGTTCCCGCTCCGACGGTTGCTCCCGTCAGGCCTCCCAGCAACACGCTTCCTTTCGTGCTGGCACAACCGCCCAGCAGAAGCGCGCTCGATAAAGCAAAAAATTGAATCCATTTCACGATGATTTTCATGCGGTACACCTCCTTTCGTGAAAAATGCGGTTTTGGGCATATAGTCCCTTGCAAACGAGCGAAGGGGATCAATGCCCTTTTTTGAGTGATTCCAAGACTTTGTGCCGTTTTGTACTTTTTTTAAACCGTCAGTCGGCCGGATGCCGTTTGGACGCCGATTGGACGCGTCTTTGGACACTTCTCCACGCCTCTATTCGATGATTAATTCTTCCCCGTTCCTTCCCCAAAATTCCATTTGGCGATTGGATTTCTTCACATCCTCCAAAAGAGTGTAAAAAATCCTGGAATCAAACCTGGCATTTCTGTTGCGGTCTATGGCCAAAAGTTGATCCCTGATCGCCTCATCCCGACAAATGCAAAGGCATCCCATCAATTTGGTTAGGCCATAGTAGCGATCAATCTTGGACTTCCGCTTGGCGCAACTCTTTTGACTCAATTCGTATTCAACGGCAAAAAAACAACTCTCGTCTTCCCTTTTGAGTTCCACCAAAGCATCTGGCCTTTTGCTGATAACATCCTCTAAATCGCTGTTGTGGAGCACTTGGGGATTGGCCATTAGGACATTTTCGGGGTAGTATTTGGCCACCGCCGAAAGCTGTTTAAAGTAAAAAGCAATGTCAACTAATTCCATATCGTGGATCAAAGACTGTGGCCGAAACTTGTTAGTTTGAACGATCCCGCGCTCTTTTAAGGCCTGTTCCCGAAACCCCTTGGGACTCAAAACATAAGCAAATTTGCATTTTCCGTTTCTCTCAAAGTACCTTTTTTCAATCATATTTTTCCCAATCAGTCCGCGCATTTTGCGATAAACAAACGAAATGTCGCCATTTTTAAACACATCGCGGTTAATTTGATCGATATGGGAAACCGAAAAATCGGCCAAATGTCTGATAATTTCCAAATCTTTTCCTGTAAAACCAAAACTCTCTTTATTTTTTGTTTTGGGCATTGTCCTCCTTGTTAAGTTGTTTGAATCGCATTTTTGCTTTTGTTTGCGGTTTCTTTTTCTCCATCAAAAGGGGATAAAAAATCCTCTCGTTTGTGCCATTTTCAAATTCAAATTTGGCCATATCGGCCTCGGCAATAACCTCCTTTTCGCTGATATAGGGTGCCTGTATCTGAACCTTATCGACTCCCAAAGACCAGTAACCCCGTCCTGGAGTCTTAGAAGCTCATATGGATGACCGCCCGGCAAGAAGAAAATTCGTTTTTTTTAAGAAATTTATGAGTTCCTTTGACTTCCAACCTCATATTCGCGTGCTGGTTAACGCATTAAGCTTGGTTCGAGCGGTGTTATCCTCTATCTGTGATCGGAAACTTTAACCAAGCTTCTTTACCGAGGGTTTCACCACATCATGGTTCTTAAATTCTCAAAAAATCCTTATCTTCTCCTTTAAACCGGAACTGTCATCAGTTAATATTATTTCAGGCCGCTGCGTTGAGTGCCTCCCAGACAAAACACAGGTGCTCTCTTGCACAGGCAACTTTCACTTTATTGCTATGTTTGTTCATATTTTGAAGTCTTACAGATTTTTTTCGTAGTCTCTTCATGCATTTATCCGCAATGGCAACTATTGCTTTCGATTGGCCTTTCCTGGCCTCTTTTAATCTTTTGCTTATCTGGCATATCCGCCCCGAGAATTGACTGCTTTCAACAATCGTCGTTCTTATCCAACGATTCCCCATTTTTGTTATTCCAAATTTCTTTTCCTTTCCACCAGAACTGTATTCACTGACATCCAGGCCAGCGTACGAAACAAGTTTCGATGGGTGGGAAAATCTTTCAATATCTCCAATCTCCGTTATCAACGCCATTGCAGAAAAAGTGCTTATACCTCTAAAACAAGTAAGAGCATTTTTTTTCTTTTTATACCTTTTCAGTTCCGACAATTCTTCGATTTTTTTATCGTATTCCTCAATACAGTCATTCATCCTTTCACATTGCCCAAGAAGAAATTCCAGATTTATCCTGCCTGAGTCGTCCAAAGTTTTTATTTCCCTGCGAATCCACGCCATATGCGAAATTGTCCAATATGACTTGTTTTCCCCGCCTTCATTATATTTGAGTCCGTATCGCTTTAAAGTCGATACAATGTGATTTTTTAGAGATTTTCGTTGCTCAACAAAAAATCTACGGGAGCGGATAATGTCTCTGGCCTGTTCGTCAACTTTGTCAGGAATATAAACGGGCGTTAAAAGTCCTTTTGCAAAATACTTGGCAAGTTTGTTGCTATCGACTCGATCGGTTTTCACCCGTCCGCTCGCTAACTCGGGAATCATCGAAGGCGCAATGATCGTGCTATCGATCCCCTTGGAGATTAAATAGCGGTGAAGGGAATTGCCCATGTAACTTGCTTCATGGCAGGTTTTCAACTGAAATCCTTGGCCTTCGAGTTTTTTGAGTTTTCCCAGTAATTTGGCGTTTGTTGCCTTGCATTTAAATTCCAAAGTTTCTCCTGTTGCTTCACAGAATCCCCCTCCGTGAAAAGACTTGTCGTCGACATCTAATCCCACATAAAGTACATTTTTCATTTGGATGGCCCTCCTTTTGGGTTTGTAAAAGTCCATTATTCAGACTTTTACATGGGGTAACCAGTCCCCGGTTAAAAAGGGCGGTCATCCATTATTTCTGTCTTAAAAGTCCATTTTCCTATCAAATCTCCTTAGCATGAGGTGAGTCATAGCAATATAAAGAATGGCCTTGCTTGTCTCGGGCAACCTCTCGTAATCCTTGCTGAGTCTCCTGTAGTTGAGTAACCAACCAAAAGTTCTTTCCACAATCCAGCGTTTCCGAATAACTTTAAAACCTTTACCCTTATCTTTTCGTAAAACAATATCTATTTTTCTGCCAAAACAATATTTTGCAATTTCGACAAATGCTCCTCTATAACCTCCATCGGCCCATATAACTTTTAACCTAGAAAATAACCCCTTCATTTTATCCAAAACTAGCAGGCCACCTTCCTTGTCTTGAATACTGGCCGAGTGGACAACAACAGTCATCAGCAAACCGAGCGTATCTACCAGAATATGGCGTTTTCGGCCTTTAATTCTTTTCCCTCCATCATATCCCCTCTCTTTCCCGGCCACAGAAGTAGTTTTTACGCTTTGACTGTCGATAATGGCCGCCGATGCTTGCGATTTTTTGCCCACGCTTTTCCTAATCTTTCGCCTCAAATGATTGTTAATTTCTTCCCAGAGTCCACGAATACGCCAGTTTCTAAAATAGGTATAAACTGTTTTCCAATGAGGGAATCCTTCGGGAAGATAACGCCAAAGGCATCCAGTTTTTACGATATAAAAAATTGCGTTGAGAATTTCTTTCAAATCATATTTTCGAGGGCGGCCATACCTCCCCGACTGAGGGATTAGTTTCCTCAATCTTTTCCATTGTGCTTTGGTTAAATCAGACGGGTAACCTTTTCTTTGTCGGGATTTTTTTCTGGTTTTTCGCTTTCTCTTTCTGCTTTTTGAGACTTC
>CBDEUB010000001.1:0-4207 GCA_965243145.1 Bacteriovoracaceae bacterium | reverse complement strand
CATAAAATTTTTTTTGGAGGATTAATTTTGTACTGCTTGTGAAAATTATCGTCTTTTATTTTGTATTTTAATGAATTAAATTCTTCATTTTTTTGTTGAGATTTTTGAACGGTTCTGATACTTGGATATATTCTTGGTAATTCTTTTGACGATCGCAGAGATTGGGAAAGGAAAAGATACTCCACAAAACAAGGAGAATGAATAATTGCATAAAGTTTAGACATTAACTCAATGCCACAACGACGCAATATCATGGCATCTAAAAAGCATCCTGATCGTAATAAAGTCAACACACTGCAATAAGATTGTAAGAGTCTAAAAAAATAACATATTGTTAAATTCTCCTTAAAACCCCGCTTTAAAAAAAATTCAATAGTTTCAAACCCTCTGTTTTTTACAAATTCATTGAGTTTTAATAATATTGGTTTTTGAGTATTATCAAACTTACCTCCACAATCGTCTAAAAAGTGAACCACCTCCTTTGGTAAAACATACCTTCCTACATAATCAAGGAAATGAGACCCTAATTCTTTTCCAAGAAAATAATATTTATCTTCAAGAGTTAGTTCAGTAATAGGTTCTTTCATACTACTTTTCAAATACTGCGCTAACAATTTATCATGGCTTTTAATTTTGTCAATAAGATTCCTCGGTAATATTCTGAAAAATCTCTAATTTGACCAGCTTGAGATTTTCTTCTTCCACCTCAGCAATCCTCGCCTTATCGACCAGGCCAGTAGTCGCCACCCAGTAGACAAGGGGATCGGCCTAAATCCTCAAGGTTTAAGAGAATTATTAAAATGCTTGTTCGCCCACAAGTTTCTGGAGTTCGTTGTTTTCGGATATAAGATCGTCGGGCATCACAACATCTTTAAGCGATGGATCAGACAAAACAGCGTAAGCAATATCCGAATCTAAGCTAATAGAAAATTGAAACTTGCTGGCCTGTAATGCGTTCAATATCATGGCATCTGAAAAACCAATACAGGTTGTGGTGCTAATCTCAATAGCACTTTCCCATAAAATTTTTTGAGAAAATAAGTGCTTTTGTTCGTCCTTATAACTTGAAAGATATTTGATATTGAGTTCTTTTAAGTTTTCATACTCTTCGTAAAGTTTAGGACGAAGGAAAATATCACATAACGATCTCCACATATCAAGGCCTTTCTTGCCAGAACTACAAAATGCTTTCCTAATATTTTTAATTTCACTGTCATAAAAAATAGGATTTACCTGTCCGTCGTTTTCTCGTTTTTTAAGTTGTTCAGAACAACGACGAATTATTTTTTCTTGCCTGTTTGAAGGTTCTGTACTTAAAGATTCGTCGATTGTTTTTAGCCCCTTAGTTATTAAAAAGCGTCGTTGAAATTCTAAAAATTCTGAAGTCGTATTTACTGTTGTAAAGCAAGAAATATCTTTGAAATAAATTTGATTGTCGAAAAAATCTAAAATGCGCTGGTGGAATTTTTCTAGTGAGCAATTTAGAGCAATGATGACATTGGCATCCAAAATCGTTCCAGGCATTGATCCCTCTTGTCCCTGGAGGCCTGTATAATAATCTTCAAACTCTGAAAATCTAACGACTCTTCCCATTGTAAAAATTACGCCTCAAGCGCATGGGAAGGGCCACTACTGTTCGCAGTTTGAGGTTCCTCAGAGTCCATTTCTTCTTCTTCCTCAAGTTCAATTTCTCTTGCCAGTTCATTGATTTTTTTAATTTTTTCTTTGTCCAAAGGACGATTTCTAATTTCCTCTGACCTTTCCGCAAATCTTCTAAAAGGGCTTTTTTCCTTTTTTGTCATCGCTACACCTCCATTCTAGGCCCTGCGCCAAGTGCATGGCACAGTGTAGCATACTATTCCTGCTTGTCAAGAGTTCTCGGCAATCTTCTGCAAAATTTCCAGCTTGGCCAACTTGGGGTTTTCTTCTTCTGCTTTGGCAATCCTCGCCTTATCGGCCGGGTCAGTAGTGGCGATCCAGTAGGCGAGGGGATCGGCCTGAATCCTCAAGACACTCCGGTGCTCGTTTTGCATAAGGAACATTTCGGAATATTCCCCCTTGACTGATCTCAGGGTTTTAATGGTTTCCACTTCTGCCTGATCCAGTTGAAGTCGTTTCTTGAAGTCCTCCCAGTCGATCTTGGTTTGCTTGAGGATAAAAATGCTGGTGGTGTTGGGGAAAAGGGCATTGGCGATTTCTTCATTTGCCAGAAAGTCCTTGTAGTTCTGGGAGATGCACCAAATCCCGCTGCCGTATTTTCTAAAAGTTCGGTACGCCTCAACTGTAAACACCTGCCCCGAAGGGGTTTCTAACAGTTTCCACGCTTCGTCTATAATAAGCAGCGTAGGGCGTTTGGTGTCGGTGGATGCCTTTGCTTTAATAAATTCGGTAAAGTTTAAAAGCATTACATTTTGGAGGTCAGGGTAGGCATCCAGTCCCTTGATCTCAATGGTGATTAAATCTTTTGTCAGGTCAATATTGGTCTGCCCGTCGAGAAGTCTGCCGTAGGCACGGTTTCCCGTCCAGGGGTAGAGAATTTGAGCGTAGACTCGCATCTCTTGGGATTGGTGATTTTCCAGCAACTTTTTTAAATCGCTGAGAGTAGGGCGGGCGTTCTTTTCGTAAGTTCTATAAATCAATTCTTCAATGGCCGCCTTGTGTTTTTTGGGCAGTCCCTTTTCCCCATCTTCCTTGAGAATTTGCTCAAGGATCGCCAAAATCAGTTTGATTTTACTCGGCGGCGGTGTGCTTTCTCCCTCGGGCAATCCAAAGGGATTGAGGCAAATTTGAGAGTCGAGGTTAAGGTCGATCATTTGCCCGTCGAGAATGGACTTGTCCAGCAGTCGGGCACTGGATGCCCCGTTGTCGTTCCAGACAATGCGAGGGGTGGGATGTTGCCCATAAAACTGCATCGCCATCTGTAAAATACTAAAACTCTTTCCCGAACCGGAAGCGGCAAAAATCAGGGCGTTCCACGCCGGAAGTTCTCTGGCAAAGGGGCCATACTTGACCAGCATCCCGTCCCTGTTTTCAAAAAGGCAGACGGGGCGGGTGTTGCCCTTCCAATGGGAATAAATCGGCATAAAGTGGGCGCAGTTTGAGGATTTCACTTTTTTGCTGCGGAATCCCTGGCCGAAACTCGGTGCTGATGACATAAAGGCATCAAAAAGTGGCAGCGTCTCCACCAGTCCCTCACTGCGTCCCATGGATTGAAACGCCCTCAAGACTTCATCGCTCTTTTCCTCTAGTTCTTCCTTGGATTTTCCCCAAATGGTGACATTAAAATCCATGGAAACGATCTTTTCTGATCCCTCCATAAGTTCGGAAAGCAGTTCTTCGGTGTGCTGGAGGGTAGATTCACTTTCCAGGTCGCTTAGATTTTTTGCCCCCTTTGCCATGGAGTTGGCGAGTCTTCTTTGCAGTTGGAGTTTTTCAACTTCCCTTTTCTGGTTTAAAATCTCAATGTTTTGCGTCACCCAGAAATGAAAGGGAAGGGATTTAAAAAAATCCTCCACCATGGAAGCATAACTTTCTCCCTCGGGCAGACTTTTAAGCGTCAGTGTCCTGAAAAAATATTTTCCCATTTGTAAATAATCCTTGTGGATACAAAGATCGGTTAGGACAAATTGGGAGCTAAAATCCGCCTTGAGATCAAAGCAGGGGACTTGGAGTTTTTCGCTTCTCTCAAGATTGAAAAAGCGAAACAAGATTTCAAACCATTCCTTGGAAGTTAAATCTTCGGGGTTTAACCCCGCGTGTTCCAGCGAAGACTGGATTTGTTTTTTTGTGCGCAAAAACCTGTTTTTGTGTTCTGCAAATTCCTCCTTGGTGATGCGCTCAAACCTCTTGGGAGATTCCCAAAATCTTCGCTTGCTGAACCCGTGGGGTGTGCCCCTCACAAAGCAAAATATATCGAGAGAAAAGATGCCCCCGCTTTCGACTCGCCGTCTCAAATTGGGCCGAGAACTGCAAAGGGGGGCATATTTGCCCGGAGCATTTCGAGAAATGCCCATATGGCCATCTATAAGATCACCGACAGAAGAGGAGAGGTGATAGACAAATTGAAGTTTAGTCCCCTCTTGTGTGGCGGTTAAAAGATTTTCTAATTTGGTTGAAAGGTCGTTAATACTTTGGTTTTCCAGGCAGCTAATATCCACGCCTTCCAATTTGAACCCACACCCCAGGGAACCATCACCGTAAACCATGA